>NZ_VRYZ01000009.1 GCF_008064635.1 Parahaliea aestuarii | reverse complement strand
CGCGAGGCCCGAAGGTCCCCCGCTTTCCCCCGTAGGGCGTATGCGGTATTAGCATGAGTTTCCCCATGTTGTCCCCCACTACCAGGTAGATTCCTACGCGTTACTCACCCGTCCGCCGCTCTACTCACCCCCGAAAGGGCTTTCGCGCTCGACTTGCATGTGTTAGGCCTGCCGCCAGCGTTCAATCTGAGCCATGATCAAACTCTTCAGTTTAATCTTTTACCTCTGCTGCAATACCTGCCAACAAGAGGGGTCATTTACGTGGTTACCCCACGGCAACAACCAAATCTCGGCTCAGACACTCGAAAAATCAAGAATTCGTAATGAATCAATGAGTCACTTGTGTCTGATAATAGTCGTAGCTACTACCTCAACAAGTGCCCACACATCTGTCTTCGTCTACTTGTTAATCAGCCCCTGATCGCCGGGATTCAGGGTAGTGGTTGGTCGCTGCCAGCGCTTTGCTGAACCGCTCTCCCCAACCGAGGACGCGTATTATAAGGATCGATGTTTCGTTGGCAACTGTTTTTTGCAATTTTTTGCATCAACCGCTGCCTTCGCGATCACTTCACCTTTTTAGCCTAAGCTATTGAAACTGAATCAGTTTCAAGGTGCCCTTCGGGAGGATTTTGCGTCCCGTCCTCGTCGAAGGGAGGCGCACTATACGCAGCGGAATTTTGATGCGCAAGCACTTTGTGAAAATAATTTTACGGGGCGCCAATTCTGTACAAATTCCGCCCAGAGCCGGCCTCAAACCAGCTCGAACAGGTGGTACTTCTTCTTGCCCAGGCGAACCAGGAAGTAGCGGCCGAATAACGCCCTATCCGCGGCAAAGACCTTTGCCGGAGCCGCATTCGCCTCCCAGCCAACAGGCTCATTGTTCACCAGCACCGCATTACGACCCAGCGCGTCCTTAACCTGCTTGCCGGAGGTCGCCATGCCCGCCTCCGTCAACAGCTGGGTGAGGGTCTCCGGCCATTCAGATGCGTTCAGCGCACTGGCGGGCAGGCCGTCTTGCCGCAGCTGGGCAAAATCATCGGCAGAAAGTGCATCCAGTTCACCACTGAACAGGGCCTCTGTAATTCGCCGGGCAGCCAGCAGCCCGTCTTCGCCATGTACCAGGCGAGTCACTTCCCGGGCCAGCACCGCCTGGGCCTCGGGGCGACCGGCGCGCCCGGCATCGGCGCGCTCGAGGGCATCAACTTCCTCCACCGGCAGAAAAGTGAAGTACTTAAGGAAGCGGTAGACATCAGCGTCTGCGGTTCCCAGCCAAAACTGGTAGAAGGCATAGGGAGACGTGCGAGCAGCGTCCAGCCAGACAGTTCCGGACTCGGTCTTGCCGAACTTGGTGCCATCTGCCTTGGTAATCAATGGCATGGTCAGGCCAAAAACCTTTTCGCCATTCATACGGCGCGTCAGGTCGATACCACCAGTGATATTGCCCCACTGATCCGACCCGCCTATCTGCAGGCTGCAATTGTTGCGCCGGTTAAGCTCGGAGAAATCGTAGGACTGAAGAATCATATAGGTGAACTCGGTGAAGCTGAGGCCCGCGCCCTCGCGTTCAATCCGCTGCTTCACCGATTCTTTCTGGATCATGGCGTTCACTGAGAAGTGCTTGCCGACATCCCGCAGGAAGGTCAGCACATCCATACCGGCTGTCCAGTCGAGGTTATTGACCACTTCGGCACTGCGCTCGCCGGCATCGAAGTCGATGAAGCGCGATACCTGCAGCTTCAGCTTGTCCACCCAGCCGGATACGACGTCCGGCGTATTCAACTGCCGCTCCTGCGCCTTGAAGCTGGGATCGCCAATTAATCCGGTAGCCCCCCCCACCAGGGCCAGGGGCCTGTGACCCGCATCCTGAAAACGGCGCAACATTAATAGCGGCACCAGCGACCCGATGTGCAGGCTGTCGGCCGTGGGGTCAAAGCCGCAATAGAGCGTGCGCGAACCACCGTCAAGCCAGGCCGGAAGTTCATCTTCTCCGGCTACCTGAAATACCAGTCCGCGGGCGCGGAGATCCGCCAATAATGCACTGCTCATGGGTCTGCTCTCGACAGGAATTGCTTTTGGGATGAAAAAAGGGCGAAAACCTTACACCAGCCCCCTGATTGAGTGAACCCGAATAATACCGGAACTGTAGATTCCGCCTGAACTTCAATATACTGGCCGGAATTGGGAGTGACCATAAAGACCGGGAATATGACTAAGCACGCGAAGCCGCGAGGGGCAACTGCTAGTACAGCAAATAGCAGACAGCAGAAACTGGGACAGCACAAACATTTCCTGGCGGTAGCGATCCTCACCGCAGGTGTGGCCATTGCTGCCGGCCTGACACCGGGGGGCTCAGTGAAAGCCAACCGTGAAGTCGCGCCGGAAAGTGACAGCGCCGAACAGGCGGTGGAGCGTATTCTCGGCGCTACCGCCGAACTCGCCGCCCCGCCGTCACCGGCGGCGGACAGCGCACCCCCTCCACCTGAAAGCAATCCGCCCGCCGCCGTGGTAGCGGCCGCTGAGCCGCCCGCTCCCGCGTGGATAGAAGAAACTGTCCGCGCCGGAGACAACCTTTCCCTGATCTTCAAACGCGCTGGTTACGACAACGGCGATGTCCACCAGGTGGTCTATGAATCGCCCCAGGGCAAGGAACTGTCCCGCATCTACCCCGGGCAAACCGTTGCCTTCCTGGCCGGTTCCGACGGCAAACTGGGCGGCGTAAAGCACATCGTATCGCCACTGGAATCAGTGACCTACCTGCGCAGCGAGGATGGCACCTTTGCCGCAGAGCGCATCATCCGCGAACCGGAGGTCCGGGAGGCCTGGGCCAGCGGAGAAATCACCTCATCCCTGTTCATGGCCGGCCAGGACATGGGGCTTTCCCAGGTGAAAATTCTGGAGCTGGCGAATATCTTCGGCGGGGTGATCGACTTTGTACTGGATCCCCGCAAGGGTGACACCATTCATGTGGTGTACGAAGAACACTATCTCGACGGCGAGAAATACCGCGATGGCGACATTGTCGCGGCCTCATTTACCAATCAGGGCGAAACCTTCACTGCCTACCGCTACCAGGACAGTGTGGGTGATGTGAGCTACTACAATGCCGATGGTGTCAGTATGCGCAAGGCCTTCCTGATGGCGCCGGTGGACTTCACCCGGATCAGTTCCAACTTCAATATGAAGCGCTTGCACCCGATCTACAAAACCACGCGCCCCCACCGGGGCACCGACTACGCCGCCCCCACCGGCACACCCGTGTTCGCCGCTGGCGACGGCCGGGTCATCAAATCCGGCTACAGCCGCCCCAACGGCAACTATGTGTTCATCCAGCACGGTGACCGCTACGTGACCAAGTATCTGCACCTGCACAAGAAACATGTAAAGCAGGGCCAACGCGTATCCCAGAGCGATGTCATCGGCACCGTGGGCAGCACCGGCGCCGCCACAGGCCCCCACCTGCACTACGAATTCCTGGTCGACGGGACTCACCGCAACCCGCGCACCATCCATAAGGAACTGCCCAAGGCAAAAACCCTGCCACAGACCGAGATGGCCGCCTTTCAGCAGTCCATAGCTCCCGCAGCCCAACAACTGGCCTCGCTGCAATCCGGCAATCGGCTCGCCCTCAACCAGGCCAGCGCTGACGCTGGCCAACGCTGAGTCAACAGCGTGCCCGACTCGCTCTTTGTGGGGCTGATGTCGGGCACCAGTATCGATGGCATCGATTGCGCCCTCACACGTATCGGGCCCGGCGGGATTGAATTGCTGGCCACCTGCGAGCATCCCATCACCGAGGACACCCGGTCCCGCATTGCAGCCATCAGCCGGGTCGGCAGCAACGAAATTGAGCGTATGGGCGCACTGGACAGGGAACTGGGTGAGCTGTTCGCCGCGGCGACGCTGAGCCTCCTCGACCAGAGCGGCCATCAGGTCGACGAAATCAGGGCGATTGGCTCCCACGGCCAGACCATTCGTCACCTGCCCCCGTCTGTCCACCAGCCTCCAGAGCAGGGCTTTACGCTGCAGATTGGCGACCCCAATACGATTGCCCAACGGACCGGCATCACCACTGTCGCTGACTTCCGTCGACGCGATATCGCCGCTGGTGGCGAAGGCGCTCCGCTGGCCCCCGCCTTCCATGCCGCGGCCTTTGCGACTGCCGGGGTGGCCAGGGTGATTCTCAATATCGGCGGCATTGCCAACGCCACCCTGCTCGACGGGACCGGCGGTGTTCGCGGTTTCGACACCGGGCCGGGCAACACTCTGCTCGATCACTGGATACAGCGCCACCGCGGCACGGCCTTTGACCGCGATGGCCAGTGGGCCGCCGAGGGCGAGGTTGACAGCGCGCTTCTCGCCCAGCTTCTGGCCCATGACTATTTTGCCCGCACCGGGCCGCGCAGCACTGGCAAAGAAGCTTTCAACCTGGACTGGCTGGATCGGCAACTGCAACAGCTGCCCCACAGTCCCGATGCCCGGGCGGTACAAAGCACACTGGCGGAATTTACCGCTGCGACGATCGCCGAGGGGATAACACGCGAAGCCACCAGAGTTGACGAGATCTATGTCTGTGGTGGCGGAGCCCGCAATACCGATCTGATGCGACGCCTCTACCGGCGCCTGTCACCGGCCGCGCTCGACACCACAGCCGCACTCGGCCTCGCTCCGGAATGGGTGGAAGCAGCCGCCTTCGCCTGGCTGGCATGGCGCACCCTGGAAGGGCTGACGGGCAATGTCCCGGCGGTAACCGGCGCCGCTCGGGCGGTGGTTCTGGGGGGCGTTTACCCCGGCGGGGCGAGCGCCGTGGCTAGATAGAAAAGGACGCGCCGCAGCCGCAAGTGGTGGCCGCGTTGGGATTGTTGATGACGAAGCGGGAGCCCTCAAGGCCCTCGCTGTAGTCCACTTCCGCGCCAACCAGATACTGGAAGCTCATCGGGTCTACCAGCACAGTAACCCCTTCGCGCTCGATGGCCGTGTCATCTTCGGCGGCTTCTTCCTCAAAGGTGAAGCCGTACTGGAACCCGGAGCAACCGCCGCCGGTGATATAGACTCGCAGTTTGAGGCCGGGGTTTTCCTCCTCTTCAACCAGCGCCTGCACCTTGGCGACGGCGCGTGGCGACAGGTTGAGGCTGGCGGGGTTGAAGGCTTCGGCTACTGACATGGGTCACATCCGCTGCTCGGGGCAGCTCGGGCTGGAAAATTAAGGGCGAACACTCAGGGATTATCGTAAGACCAAGTAAATCAGTCAACTTTAGCCAGCGTGGCCGCTGTGAAGCCTGACGTCAATTCATTCGAGCTTTCCGCCTCACCCCGGGCATCGGCCAGCGCCGCGGTATGGACCAGCTGCCCGTTTACTGCGCACCCTGCCGCCATCTCGATCAGGGCGTAGTAGACATCGCCACTGACCCGGGCACGGGGGGCGAGTTCGATGTGCAGGGACGCATGGACATTGCCTCGCACCTCGCCGTTCACTATGACCACCGGCGACCGAATCTCACCCTCGACACAGCCTCCGTCGATCACCCGTACCAGCGCATCGCTGTCGGGTCGCGCGATGATATTGCCGTGCACGGTTCCTTCAATATCCAGCATGCCGCTGAAGTGGATGTCGCCGGTGATCAGCGTATCCCGCGATACCAGAGTGGTAGCGGCGCTCTTTCTACTTCGCCACATGGGTGAATCGCTCCTGTACCTGCCAGGGGTGGCTCTCCCGCAAATCCAGCTTGCGCGGCTGCGATATGGTGGCCTGGACGTCCAGAGACTGGGGCTGAAATCCCTCCGGCAGCACCAGCTCTCCCTCCACTACCTGAAAGTAGCGAAAACGCAGGCCAATCCCCTCTTCATCCACATCGTCACTCAAGACCGAAAGCGGATAGCTCAGGGGCTGGCCCTGTTCCAGTCCCAGCACGGTCACTGACAGTGCCCCGCGCAGGGTATCGTGTTTGCGCGCTTCCTGCTGGGCAATAATGCGAAAGGCATAGTGGCCAGGCGCTTCCAGCGCAGTGAGCTCCACACCACGCAGGCTGAAACCTTGGGCAATTTCCCCCGGCGCCATCAGACTGCGGTAGAAACGCAGGCCTTCATCCAGGTCGGCGATCTGCTCCTGCTGCCGGGCGAGGTCCTTGCGCACCAGCTCCAGCGCCGAACGGTCCACCTCATGCCGGGTGCGAGCCGCCGCTACCTGCTCCTGCAGCGCGCGGATCTCGGCCTGGGCTTCAGGGTAGGCGCGGCGCCACTCACGGTACTGATCCGGATCGATCCCCATGCCGCGATAGGCCGCCTGCTGCCCCAGCAACGCGCCGAACCCGAGCAGCGCTGCGGCCACCAACAGCAGCACAACGACCAGCACTCTGCGGCGCTGGAGGCGGGCATCTTTGCCGTAGCGAATGCGGTTCAGGGCAGCAATCCTACCTGGGTCAGGCCGCGCTGCTCCGGCAGCCCCAGCATGATATTCATATTCTGCACCGCCTGTCCGGAGGCACCCTTGACCAGATTATCGATGGTTGACATGACCACCACCGTATCGCGCTCCTGCGGCAGAGCCAGCGATATCTGGCACTGATTGGCGCCCTTTACCGTGCGCGTCTGCGGGTACATGCCCACCGGCAGTACGTCGACAAATGGCTCGTCCCGGTAGCGCTCCTCGAACAGCGCCTGCAGCGCCGGAAGATCAGCCTCGCCGCTTAGGCGGGCGAACAGGGTCGCGTGAATGCCGCGCACCATGGGCAGCAAGTGGGGTACAAAAGTCAGGGAAACCGGCCCGCCCTGCACCTCTGCCAGGCCCTGCTCGATTTCAGGCAGATGCCGATGGCCGCTGACGCCGTAGGCCTTGAAGCTGCCAGACACTTCGCTCAACAGGTTGTCGATCTTCGCCTGGCGCCCTGCGCCGCTGGCGCCACTCGCGGCACTGGCTATCAGGTGGGCCGGATCTACCAGCCCCGCCTCCAGCAGAGGGATGAAACCCAGTTGAATGGCGGTGGGATAACAACCGGGACAGGCCACCAGACGCGCACCGGCGATCTCGGCGCGGAAGCGCTCGGGCAGGCCGTAAACAACCTCGGGCAACAACTGCGGGCTGGCGTGGGGCTCCCCGTACCAGCGCGACCAGAGCGCCGCGTCGCGAATCCGGTAATCGGCCGACAGATCCACAACCCGGGTACCCGCCTGCAACAGCTCCGGCACCAGGTTCATGGCGACATTATGTGGGGTGGCAAAAAACACCAGGTCACAGCCGGCCAGCAGTGCCACATCCGGTTCCGAGAAGGCCAGATCGTAGCGGCCGCGGAGATTGGGAAACAGCTCGTCCACCCGGCGCCCGGCTTCGGCGCGGGAAGTGATCGCGACCACCTCCACATCATCGTGCAGGGCCAGTAGCCGCAGCAGTTCCACGCCGGTATAGCCGGTGCCGCCCACAATTCCGATTCTCGCCATAGTTGCCTCTACCTCCTTGCGATACTGCCCGTGCCGGCCAGGCCGGCAGCGGCGCCACAGTATAAAAGCAATAGGGGCCGAATTAACTGGTAATATTCGGTTTTTGCATCCGGAAAGCACCCCTTGTACCGACTGCTGGACAGCTACCGCCGCTACCTCACCAATTACCACTCCGTGGTGGCCTACGCCGTGCTGGGCATTCTCGGCGGCCTGGCTTCCGGCCTGGTGGTCCTGGCCTTTGAAACCGCCATCGCTGAACTGGCGAGACTCTGGGGTGTATACGGGGGCGGCGAAGGCTTTGAAGCCCTGCCACTGTGGCAGCGGTTTGCCCTGCCTGCGCTCGGCGCCCTGGTACTTGGACTGGGCTTCTGGTCGCTCAAGCCGGAAGACCGTGAAACCGGTATCGTACACGTACTACATCGCATGCACAGCGACTACGGGGTACTGCCCCTGCGCAATGCCCTGGTGCAATTTGTCGGCGGCGCTTTTGCCCTCGCCAGTGGCCAGTCCGGCGGCCGCGAGGGCCCCGGCGTCCACCTCGGTGCCGCCGCCAACAGCCTGCTGGGCCAGCGTCTGGGACTACCCAACAACAGCCTGCGAGTGCTGATTGCCTGTGGCACGGCGGGCGGGATTGCCGCCGCGTTCAATACACCGCTGGCAGGTGTGATTTTTGCCATGGAGGTGATCGTTGCCGAGTACACCGTGGTCGGCTTCATCCCGGTCATGCTGGCTGCGGTATCCGCCTCGGCGGTCGCCCGCCAGCTGGGTGGTGGCGCCGTCCTGTTCAGCATTCCCGCTGTGGAAATGAATTCACTGTGGGAAATACCCTTTATTATCCTGCTCGGGCTGATCTGCGGCCTGGCGGTAACCGTCTTCATCAGGCTCAGCCAGTTCACCGCCCGCGCCGCCCACTGGCCGGTGGCGCTGCGGTTTACGCTGGCGGGTTGCATCACCGGCGCCCTGGCCCTGCTGGTACCCGAAGTACTCGGTATCGGCTACGACACTCTCGAAAAGGCACTTGAGGGCAACCTGACCCTCCAGCTACTGGCCACTCTGGCAGTTTGCAAACTGCTGGCCACCGGCGTGAGTTGCGGTATGGGCATGCCCATCGGACTGATCGGCCCCAACCTGCTGATCGGCGCCTGCATTGGCGGGGCTCTCGGCATGGTTGGCCACACCTACGCCCCGGAACTGGCCTCGGAACACACGCTGTATATCACCATCGGCATGGCCGCCTGCATGGGCGCTGTGCTCAATGCTCCGCTCGCTGCCGTGCTGGCGGTCATCGAACTGACCCAGAGCGCAGGGGTAGCCATGCCCGCCCTGCTTGCCATCATCGCCGCCAACCTGATCAACAACGGCCTGTTCCACCACCGCGCCGCCCACCAGGTGGTGCTGCGCCAGCTACTGCGCGTGGTTCCGGACGACCCGCTAAACCAGTTGCTACACCGCACTGACGTGACCTCGAACATGGAGGTCAGCGTGGTCAAGGTATCGGTCAACCTGGACCCTGCACGCAGGCCAATGCTGCTCAACGCCACTCCCGCCTGGTGTCTGGTCACTCGCGACGGGGAAGACCTGTTTCTGCTGCGCGGCGGGGAGCTGGCGGAAAAGCTGCGCGAGATTGGCGAGACGGAGGAAACGCTGAATCTTTCAGACCTGGATCTGCGGCGCTGGTCTATCGCCCCGGTGCCGGTGCAGGCCACCCTGCGCCAGGCGATGGACCGAATCAAGGAGCGCACGGTGGAAGCGGTCTGCGTCTACGGCCGCAGCGCGGGCGGTAGCCGTGTCCTGCGGGGCATCGTCACCCGCGAAAGTATCGAGCGCTTTACGCTCTCCAACCTGTAACTGGATATTCACGATGCTGTGGCTGAAGGCCTTCCATATTATTTTCGTCGTATGCTGGTTTGCCGGCCTGTTCTATCTGCCGCGGATTCTGGTGTATTTCGCGGCCAGCGACAGTCCGGAAGCGCGAGCCCAATTGGCGGTGATGGCGCGACGCCTGTACGCCTTCATCACTCCCTTTATGGTGCTGGCGATTGTGTTCGGGCTGGCGATGATGGGGATGAACCATGAGTACTATCTGCAGGCAAAATGGCTGTGGCTGAAGCTGGGCGGTGTGGTGTTCCTGGTTGGCTACCATGTGCAGTGCGGGCGTTATGTGAAAGCGGTGAATGCCGACACGGACTCGCGGTCGCATGTGTTTTACCGGGTCTTTAATGAGGTTCCGGTGTTGTTTTTGTTTGGCATCGTGATTCTGGCGGTACTCAAGCCGTTTTGAGGCGGGTGGATATTCGCCGGCCAAGTACACATAATTCGTTACCAACTTAGTTCGTAGCCACTGGCTCCGGCGGCAGTGCCCGGAGGGCCTGTTCGGACACGCCGTAAACCCATCCATGGGGGCTCGTGTTCGACATCCCTGTCTCACACGGTCCGCCCAGGCCCTCCGGGCACTACCGCCTCTCCACAGGATCGCCGCCCATAGTGTTCGTTCAAGCGGTATTCGAGGAAATCTACAAAGGACCCCCATGACCACCTCCGAACAACTCTTCCAGCAAGCCCAGACCCACATTCCCGGCGGGGTGAACTCCCCGGTGCGCGCCTTCAAGGCGGTGGGGGGCACTCCGGTGTTTATCGAACGCAGCGAGGGCGCCTATGTGTTCGATGCGGCGGGCAAGCGCTATGTCGACTATGTACTGTCCTGGGGGCCGATGCTGGTGGGGCACAACCACCCGGCAGTGCGCGAGGCGGTAGTGAAGCAATGCGAGAAGGGGCTGAGCTTCGGCGCGCCGACGGCACTGGAGACAGAGCTCGCGGACCGCCTGTGCGAGATCATGCCGGGGATGGATATGGTGCGCATGGTCAATTCCGGCACGGAGGCGACGATGAGCGCGATCCGACTGGCCCGGGGCTTTACCGGGCGCGACAGGATCATCAAGTTCGAGGGCTGCTACCACGGGCACTCGGATTCACTGCTGGTGAAGGCGGGCTCGGGCGCTTTGACGCTGGGTGTGCCGAGTTCACCGGGCGTACCGGCGGCGCTGGCGGATCACACCATGACGCTGACCTACAACGACATTGACGGCTTGCGGCAAGCGTTTGATGAATACGGCGACTCGGTGGCCTGTGTCATTGTGGAACCTGTCGCGGGCAATATGAACTGCATTCCGCCCCTGCCGGGCTTTCTGGAAACGCTGCGCGAGCAGTGCACGGCCCACGGCGCGGTGCTGATCCTGGACGAGGTCATGACCGGCTTCCGTTTCGGCCTGCAGGGCGCCCAGGGGCACTACGGCATCGAGGCGGACCTGACAACCCTGGGCAAGGTGATTGGCGGCGGGATGCCGGTGGGGGCCTTTGGCGGCAAGCGCGAGATCATGGAGCACATCGCACCGCTGGGGCCGGTGTACCAGGCGGGCACCCTGTCCGGCAACCCGGTGTGCATGGCGGCCGGCCTGGCAACACTGGAACTGATCTCGCAGCCCGGTTTTTACCAACCGCTATTCGAGCGCACCACGCGCCTGTGTGAGGGCCTGGAAGCCGCTGCGCGGGAAGCGGGCATAGCGTTTACGACCAATCACGCCGGCACCATGTTTGGCGGTTTTTTCACCACGGAGTCCACGGTGAGCAACTACCAGCAGGTGATGGCCTGCGACACGGCCGCTTTCAACCGCTTCTTCCACGCCATGCTGGAGGCGGGCGTGTACCTTGCCCCCGCCTCCTACGAGGCGGGCTTCATGTCGGCGGCCCACAGCGATGCCGACATTGAACAAACCCTCACGGCGGCGCGCAGCGCCTTCGCCAGTCTCTGAACAGGAAGCCAGCCATGTCTTTCCACTCTTCCCGCGGCGCCTTCCCCAACACCCGGATGCGACGCCTGCGTGTTAGCGCCTTCTCTCGCGCACTGGTCAGGGAGCATCAACTGAGCCCGAGTGACTTCATCCTGCCGGTTTTTGTTCTGGAGGGTGAGAACCAGCGCGAGGCGATACCGTCGATGCCCGGCGTGGAGCGCCTGAGTATCGACCTGCTGCTGGCACAGGCGCGGGACGCGGCCGGGCTTGGTATTCCCGCCCTGGCCCTGTTCCCGGTGGTGGGTGGCGAACGCAAAAGCCTGGATGCCAGCGAGGCCTGGCGCGGGGACGGTCTGGTACAGCGGGCTGTCGCCACATTGAAAGACGCGCTGCCGGACCTGGGGGTCATTACCGATGTGGCTCTGGACCCCTACACCACCCACGGCCAGGACGGCATCATCGATGACAGCGGCTATGTGCTGAATGATGTCACAACGGAAGCGCTGGTGCTGCAGGCCCGCTCACACGCCGCAGCCGGGGCGGATGTGGTGGCCCCCTCAGACATGATGGACGGCCGTATCGGTGCTATCCGCCAGGCGCTGGAGGCCGACGGCCACGTCAATACATTGATCATGGCCTATGCGGCCAAGTACGCCTCCAGCTACTACGGCCCCTTCCGCGACGCGGTCGGCTCCAGCGGCAATATCAAGGGCGGCAACAAACACAGCTACCAGATGGACCCCGGTAACAGCAATGAGGCCCTGCACGAATGCGCCCTGGACCTGGCCGAAGGCGCCGACATGATCATGGTCAAGCCCGGCATGCCCTATCTGGACATCGTGCAAAGGGTAAAGCAGGAATTGAAGGCACCGACCTTTGCCTACCAGGTCAGCGGCGAATACGCCATGCATATGGCGGCCTTCGAAAACGGCTGGCTGACCAGGGACGCAGTGATGCTGGAATCCCTGCTGGCCTTCAAGCGGGCCGGCTGCGACGGCATCCTCACCTACTTTGCGCTGGAGGCGGCGAGAGCTTTACAGTAAGGCCTATGAATAAAGTTGCATTCCTGTCCACCGCCCTTCTGGCAATGGCCCTGGCGCCGCTGGCTGGCGCCGAGTGCAACTGCCTGTGGCAGGGCAGTTTTGACCAGGTGCAGGGCGAGACTGACCTGGTTGTCAGTGCCACTGTGCTCTCTACCCGGGGCAACTCTATCGACCTGCAGGTAGACCAAGCTCTGCGGGGCGGCAGGGACGACGAGGAAGTTCGCGTATGGCTGAAGACGGGTGACTACTGTCGTCCGGAAGCCGAGCTGTTCCCGGTTGGCAGTCAGTGGGTCATGGCCCTCTACGAGATCACCGAGGAAGTGCCCGGCGGCTTTAATCCCGGCACCCCAAACATCAGCTACGGCCGTATCGGCGATTACCAGCTCTCCGTCTGTGGTGGCTACTGGCTCAATCGCACCGGCGACTGGGTGACCGGCAATCTGGTCGACGCCCCGCGCTGGTCGCGTGAAGTCGAGATGACACCGGTGATGCTCGACCTTGTAGCCGCCTTCGTGCGCGGCGAAGTGGAATCGCAAGCGCTGCTCGCCGCCAGCCAGGAGGACCCGGCGCTGCGCGACCTGATGCTGGATACCCGTTCTTTCCTGCGCTATGGCCCCGAGGAGCCGGAGACAGATTCGCCTGACCCGGACAGCGACTAGCCTTCGCTACCAACCTTGGTCTTCAGCCCCAATAGCTCATCCAGCATCATCAGTGACAGTCCCCAGATCCGCCGCCCCTCGTGAAAATAGCAGGGCAGGGTCAACTTCAACCGCCCGCGCTCCCACACCATGGTCTGCCGGTTACCGGCATCCAGCAGCAAGGCCAGGGGCACCCACACCACTTCTGCCACCTCGTAGTTGGGTGTGCACTCCACATCCTGTTCCAGGCGGAATACAAAAGGGCTGACTGCCAGGCCCAGCACGCCCCAGCGGGGGCGCGCGCGAATATCCGACAGACGCCCTATATAGCGCGCGCAGTCCGCCAGTCGCACACCGATCTCTTCCTCGGTTTCCCGGTTGGCCACCGCGAAACCGTGTGCATCATCTGGATCCATGCGGCCACCCGGGAAGGCCATGTGGCCAGACCAGGGATCCCCTTTCCGTTCGGCGCGCTTGATCATTAGAATATGCGGCCCACCCTGATGCTGGCTGAGGATCATCGCCACTGCCGATCGCTGCATAAAGCGTCGCAGGAACTTGCGGCGCGGCCGGTGATGTCGCAGGCTGTTTTCTATGCGCTGTAATGAGGGTGTCGACACGGGGCGTCCATTTCCGTAGCTGGCCAAAGAATTAAGCCAGCCGCCCCTTCGCGAAACAAGCCCGCGGCGCCCTGGCGCCCAGCCAGGACAACTGCATGAACCCCGAAACCCTGCTCTCCCTGCATCACCTCAGCCTCGTTTACCGCGCGCTGCCCGTTCTGCACGAACTGGACTGGCGTTTTGAACGGGGCCAGCAGTGGGCCTGCATCGGCCCCAACGGCGCCGGCAAAACCAGTCTTGCCCGGGTACTGAGCGGGCAGGCCGGGCATTTCTCCGGGGAGTACTGTCGCGGTAAGGCGCTCCGGGACAGCGGCGTGGCCTATGTCTGCTTCGAACAGGCGCGCGCACTCTGCGAGCGGGATAAAAAACTCGACGACTCAGAATTTCGTGCCGACGCCAGTGATCCCGGCACCCGTGTGCAGGACTTTATTCTGGGCAAGGGCCAGCCAGACGCTGTGTTCCAGCACTGGGTCGAGCGATTGCGCATGGGCCACATCCTGCAGCGGGGCCTGCGCTATATTTCCACCGGCGAAATGCGCAAGACCCTGCTGCTGGCGGCCATCCTCAGCGAACCCGGCCTGCTGATTCTGGATAGCCCCCTGGACGGCCTGGATACCAGGGCCCAGGCCGAGTTGGCCCGGGTCATCGACGACCTGCTCGTATCCGGCCTGCCCCTGTTGCTGCTCTGCCGCAGCCTCGGGGACGTCCCGCCCGGCATCACTCACTTGCTGGTGCTGGAGCGGGGAGAGGTGCTGGACAGCGGTCCGCGCGAGGCAGTGGAAGGTAATACTTCCGTGCAGAACCTGATGAATCCGCCGTTGCCACCACTGGGCGATTTGCCGCCGGTCGCCGAGCGTTCCTACAGCCTGCCGGCGGAGGGCCCACTGCTGGCGCTGCGCAATGTCAGTGTGCGCTACGGCGAGACTGTGGTATTGGAGAATCTCGACTGGACCTTCGAGCGTCACCAGCACTGTTGCATCGCCGGCCCCAACGGCTGCGGCAAGACCACCCTGCTCAGCCTCATCACCGGCGACAACCACAAAGCCTACGGCCAGGACATCACCCTGTTTGGCCTGCGCCGCGGTTCCGGCGAAAGCGTGTGGGATATCAAACAAAAGTACGGCCTGCTTGACACCCAGCTACAACTCAATTTCAAGCAGCGTATGGGTGTTATGGAAGTGGTGATCTCGGGCTTTTTCGATAGTCTCGGCCTGTACGACGACTTCGGTGATCAGCAGCGCCAGCGGGCCGAGGCCTGGCTGCGGGCGCTGGGGATGGGGAGCTACCTGAGAGAGCGCTTCGACACTTTGTCCTTCGGACTGCAGCGCATGGTGCTGCTGGCCCGTGCCATGGTGAAATCGCCAGCCATCCTGATTCTCGACGAACCCACCCTGGGCCTGGACAGCCACCACCGCTCACTGATGCTGCGGGCCATCGACCATATCGCCGAGTACAGCGACACCCGTATTATCTTCGTCAGTCACAGCGCCGGCGATACGCCGGGCTGTATCAACCAGTTCCTGACGTTTGAGCCCGACGGCGAGGCCTACCGGGTAATCTGCAACAACCGCGATTGAATGGCGTAGCCGCTGCCCTGGCTACTGCGCCAGTGAACGCAGCTGGCGACACTCGCTGCCGTCGTGGCAGTACAGCAGGCCGCGCTCGGCAGTGGCCCGGGCCTGGCTGGTATCGCCCTTGGCCGAGTAGGTTCTGGCCAGGGCCAGATAGACCTCGGCACTGTCCGGATCGATGCGCTGGGCCCGCTCCAGCAGTGCCAGCGCCTGTTCGTAGTCCCCCGCCGCGGAAGCCTGTTCGGCCCGCGCCAGCAAGGGGCCGTAGGCGTTACTGGCATTGGGTTCCGGCGGTTGCGGCTGACCCGGCTCGGCGGGTTCGGTGGGCGCCGGTGCCGGCCGCGGCTCATCCGGCGTCGTCGGGGCGGGGCGGGTTTCTACCGGCGCCGGTTGCTGCCCCGGTGTACTGTAGATGGAGCAGGCGCCAAGCCACAGGCACAGGCTGGCCAGCAGCACTTGCTGGCTGAAAATGCGGGCGTTCATCAGTTTTCTCCACCAAAGAGGGACTGGAACCAGTCCTTGATACCACTGTTACGCGAGGCGCAGTTGGTGCGCTTGCGCGGTTCCGAATTCTCGATAAAGGGCATCATCCGCGCATCGGGGCAGCCCTCGCCGGTCAACAGGCCATTGCTGTCGTCGATCCAGTGGGGCGCCATGCCATCCGGCATGCGGTAAGCCAGTGAGCGCTGGCTGGCACGGGCCATGAAGTGGGCCCAGACTTTCAGGGCGCCGGAGCTGCCGGTCAGCCCGGTGCCGCCGTTGTCATCGCGACCGATCCAGGTCACCGCCAGCAGGTCACCTGAGAAACCGGCAAACCAGGAGTCGCGGCCATCGTTGGTGGTGCCGGTCTTGCCCGCCACCGCAAAGTCCTCGGGCAAATAGCGGTAGACACCCCGTCCGGTGCCCTCGCGCACCACTTCCCGCAGGGCGTAGTGCAGCAGGTGCACCGCCTGCAGGCTGACGGTGCGGTCGTACTCCAGCGGATAGCGACGCAGGGCCTCGCCGTTGGCATCGACGATATCGCGGATACTGCGCAGGGGCATGCGGAAACCGCCGGCGGCGATGCTCTGGTACATGGCCGCCATGTCCATCGGTGTGTAGGCGCCCGCACCGAGAGTCAGGGCCGGCACCTCCGGAATTTCCCCTTCAATACCCAGCCGTCGCAGCATATCCACGACGTGTTCCAGCCCCAGTTCCATACCCAGCCGCGCGGTAGCGAGGTTGTAGGAGTTGGACAGGGCGCGGTGCAACAATACATCGCCGTGTTCCTGGCGATCAAAATTGCGCGGCTCCCACACTGAGTTGTTGGGGCCGGCTACCTGCAGTTCGGTATCCGATAGAGGCGTCGCCAGGGTGTAGCGCTGGGGCTGCTCCAGTGCGGTGAGGTAGACCGCGGGCTTTAACAGCGAACCGGCCGGGCGTTTGGCATCCAGGGCGCGGTTGAAGCCGGCGTAGCGCACCTCGCGACCGCCGACCACAGCCGCCACTTCACCGGTGTCGAAGCGGGTCACCACAGTGGCGGACTCCAATTCGTCGCCTTTGTTAAGTTGCTTCAGCACCTCGCCGGTGGAGCGCTCCACCTGGCGCTGCAGAATGGGGTCGAAGGCGGTAAAAATGCTGAGGCCGAGGGTGGTGAGATCCTCTTCCCGGTACTCCTGGCGCAGCTGCCGCCGCACCAGGTCGAGGTAGGCCGGGAAGGTATCCCGGATACGCTGGTTGTTGTTCAGGCTCAAGGGCATGGCCCGCGCCACGGTGGCCTGCTCCAGGGAGATCACCTGCTGCTCCGCCATTACATCCAGCACCAGGTTGCGCCGCTCACGGGCGCGCTCGGGGTTGCGCAGCGGGTTGTACAGGGAGGGCCCCTTGATCATGCCGACCAGCAGCGCCTGCTGGTGCAGGCCGAGCTGCTCCAGCGGAGTGTCGAAGTAATGGCGGGCAGCCAGCGCCAGGCCGTGAATGGCCCGCGGCCCCTCCTGCCCGAGATAGACCTCGTTGATATAGCTCTCGAGGATCTGGTCCTTGTCGTAGTGAAAGTCCAGTAACACCGCCATCAGCAACTCGGTGAGCTTGCGAATGTAGGTGCGCTCGGGTGTCAGGTAGTAGTTCTTTACCAACTGCTGGGTGATGGTGCTGCCCCCCGCCACCACCGCACCGGAGCGCAGGTTGCTGAAGGCCGCCCGCAGGATGCCGGTGATCGAGAAGCCCCAGTGGTCGTAGAAATTCTGGTCTTCCACCGCCAACAGACCGAGGCGCAGGCTGTCGGGCACATCCTCCAGGCGCACCAGGATGCGATCTTCGCCGTGAGAGGGGTAGATGCCGCCGATCTGCACCGGGTCCAGGCGCATCAGGTCGACATTGGCACCACCCCCGCGCAAGCTGACCACCCGGCCACCACTGACATCCACCTGCACCCGCTGCGGCGACTCGCGCTCACCGGGAAAATCGAACCCGCGGGTGTAGATCTCGAAGCGATTGCCGGCACGGCTGACCTGCCCCGGGTTATTGGGGCGCGCCACTTTGCGGTAGCCGAGCACCTCGAGCTCATAGGCCAGGTCATCGGTGGCGACACGCGCACCCACAAACAGTTCCAGCGGCCGGGCGTACACCTTGGCCGGCACTTCCCACATCTTGTCGTTGAAGGTGGAGGTGATTCTGGCGTCGAGATAGACCATCACCAGCCCGAACACGAGCAGCAGGGTGAGGAAGATTTTCAGCAGGGGGCGACGGGTTTTCGGCATGGGGAGCGAGTGTACATCAGGGCGCCTTTCAATTGGCATGAGGATGGGGATAATAGCGGGCTTCTTTTCTGGGGAAAAAGGCAGTTAGCATGAAGAAATACTGGGCCTACGGCATTGGCGCCGCGCTGGTGGACACCGAAATCCAGGTCGACGACAGCGATCTCGAACGCATGGGTGTGGAAAAGGCGCTGATGACCCTGGTGGACGAGGCCCGCCAGGCAGAGCTGCTGGACCACCTCCAGGATCACCTGGTCCACGCCGGCCACGCCAGTGGCGGCAGCGCCGGCAATTCCATGATTGCCACCGCCCAGTTTGGCGGCCCGACCTTCATGTCCTGCAAGGTTTCCGACGATGCCTACGGCGATATCTACGTCGCCGACCTCGAAGCCGCCGGCGTCGACCACTGCCTGAAGAACGGCCGCGAGTCCGGCACCACCGGCAAGTGCCTGGTGCTGATTTCCCCCGACGCCGAGCGCAGCATGAACACCTTCCTCGGCATCTCCGAAACCCTGTCGGTGGAGCAGCTCGATCCGGCCGCCATCGCGGACTCAGAGTACCTCTATGTCGAAGGCTATCTCGTAACCTCCCCCACCGGCCGCGCCGCCGCCGTGCGCGCCCGGGAACTGGCCGAGGCCGCCGGCGTGAAAACCGCCCTCAGTTTCTCCGACCCCGGCATGGTGGAGTTCTTCCGCGACGGCATACAGGAAATGATCGGCGACAAACTGGACCTGATCTTCTGCAATGAGGAGGAAGCCCGGGGCTGGGCGCAGTCGGACGACCTGGAAGTGGCCTTCACCGCCCTGCAGCAGGTGGCCCGCAGCTTCGTGATCACCCGCGGCCCCAACGGCGCCATTACCTTCGACGGCCAAACCCGCAGCGAAGTGGCCTCCCTGAAGGTGAAAGCGGTAGACACCAACGGCGCCGGCGACATGTTTGCGGGGGCCTTCCTGTATGCCCTGGGTCGCGGCGAAAGCTACGCCCGCGCGGCAGAATTTGCCAGCCTGGCTGCGGGCCGGGTCGTCACCCATTACGGCCCGCGCCTGCCGGCGGCAGACTACCCGGCCCTGCGCGAGACCTTCTTCGGCGCCTGAACCGGCGCCGGGTCACAGCGTGAACAGGTCGATCTGCTGGTCGACAATTTCGGCGAAGGAACTGCCGACAAGCAGCAGAATACCGTCGGCGACCGGCTGTAGCTGGCGGTCAATATAGTGCTGGTAGTCCAGCGCCGCCCGCGGCGCGGCCGCCGGCTCCGCCCCGCCGAGGGTGATCACATACTCCACCCAGCTCCCCCGTGAGGGCTTGTTCAGGCCGCGTTCTTGATACTGGCGCGCTGCCTGCACATGGGGTGGCACGTTGCGCGCATAGTCCGCCAGCGGCCGCCGCAGGCGCTTGCGGTAGACCAGTTCGCCGTCCCGCCTGCCCTCGCGCAACTCCAGTACCAGTTGCTTGATGTAGTCGGCGAAGGGCTCGCCGGCGAATACCCGCCGGTACAGCTCCTGCTGGAAATCCCGCGCCAGCCGGGTCCAGTCGGTCCGCACATTTTCCAGGCCCTTGAACACCAGTCGCTCCCCGGCGGGGCCCTCCACCACGCCGGCGTAGCGTTTTTTGCTGCCCTTGTCAGAACCGCGCACCGTGGGCATGAGGAAGCGCCGGTAGTGGGTCTCGAATTCCAGTTCCAACGCGCAGTCCAGGCGAAACTCATCGGCAATGCACTGCCGCCACCAGCGGTTCATCTCCTCCTCCAGCACTCGTCCGGCGGCCTGTGCTTCGGCGCTGCTGGTGGCACTGCGCACCCACACGAACACCGAGTCGGTATCGCCGTAAATCACCCGGTGGCCAAGAGCTTCGATGTGATCGCGGCTGCGTTTCAGAATCTCGTGACCGCGGCGGGTGATGGAACTGGCGAGGCGGGCATCAAAAAACCGGCAACCGGTCGAGCCGAGCACACCGTAAAAGGAGTTCATGATGATCTTGATGGCCTGGGAAAGGGGGCCATCGGCCGCGGCCTTGGCCTGGTCGCGCAATTGCCACAGCTCGCCGATCAGCTGCGGGAGAATGGTGCCCTCGCGGGCAAAGCGGGCCTCGAGAAAGCCAGGCACGGTTGCATCGGCCTCAAGCTCCCCGCTCACACCCCGCGCCAGACCCAGCGGATCAATGCAGAAGGTGCGGATGATACTGGGATACAGACTTTTGAAATCCAGCACCAGCACGTGATCGTAAATGCCGGGTTCCGAGTCCAGCACATAGCCACCGGGACTGGCCAGCAAATCCCGACTCGCATTGGGAGCCACGTAACCCGCCCGGTGCAGCCTGGGCAGATAGAGATTGTCGAACGAGGCCACCGAACCGCCGAGGCGATCGATATTCAGTCCGGTCATGGCGCTGCGCGCCAGGGCGAAGTCCAGCAGGCGGGTGGCGGCGAAGATATCCGACACCAGTTCGCAATCCTTCAGGTTGTAGGCTGCCAGGGCGTTTTTGTCCTCGCGGAACAGTCGCCCGATCTCCTCGCCCCGGTCGCCCCCCTGCAGCAGCTTCGCCTCACCGAGGATTTCCCCCGCCACATGGTTGAGGGAGAAGCTCTCAAAGCGGTAGAAAGCCGCCCGCAGCAGGTCGATACCATCCAGCAGTACGCGCCCCGGCAGGCGCGCGCTGCGGCGCTCGCCATCCTCGTCCAGTTCGCGCCAGTGCACAGGGCGCCCCTCGCGGCCCAGGCTCAGGCGCAGGCCGTGCTTGTCCGCCACCCGCTGCAAATACCATGCGTCAAAATTGATGACATTCCAGCCGATCAGTACATCCGGGTCGTAGGCGGCGACGAAATCGAGGAAAGCCAGCAGCAGGCTGCGCTCACTGCCGACGCTCACCACGTAGTCCTGGGTGGCTCCCTCACCGAGCATGAACACCCGGCGCATCTCCTCGCCGTTGCGCAGCGCGTGCACACCGATGGAATAGAGCTCGACACCCTGCATGGCGGTTTCGATATCGAAGGACATTACGGCCAACGCCGGCTTGCAATCCGCCGGTCTCAATACCGGGTTGTACAAAACGCCATCGCGCGACTCGCCATCCATGCGCGCGCCGCCGCGAATAAAACGCTCCATCAGGTAGCGATCGGCGGGATTGATGTCCGCTTCCAGCGGGTCGCAGCCCTGTTCCCGCAGCCGCTCCGCCAGCGCTCGCGCCGCGCGGTGGGATGCACTGTACACCCCCACCACCGGCGCCATGCGGAAGCTGCGCAGCGTCAGCGGCCGGCACTCGGCACCGCTGGCTGCAATCAGCTCCCGCGCACCCTCGGCCTCGCCCGCTTCCAGGAAGAACACACTGCGCTCGCCAGTGACCCGCACCTGCTGCGGGCCGGCGTCGGTGGCCAGCCAGAATTCCAGCTCCAGCCCTTCGGGCCCGTCGCGCCAATCACGGGTGAGCATGAAACCTTCACGGGAAATTGCGGACAAATAAACCTCTGAGCACTGTCGACTAACGGCGCGTCAAACACCGCGTACTTGAACCACCGGCGGTAGCGGCCTGTGCTATGCTCTGCCGTCACCTGTATCGCTGCCGAACACAACCAGCGGCACTCCGGAGCAAGCCCAGGGACGGCCAAGTGCGCCAAACAACGGATGATCAATCGATGAGCAAGCCTGTAATCAAGCAAGACCCTTTATACCAATTGCTGCGCAACGAGGACATCAAGGGCTTCAACGAGCAGCGGGACAAGCTGGACACCAGCGAGCTGAAAAGCGGCGACTACCGCGGCCGCGACCTGCGCAACATGAATGCCAGGGGGCTGGACTTCAGCAATTCCTATTTCCGCAACGCCGACCTCTCCGGCATCGACTTCCGCGAAACCAATATCGAGGGCGCCAGCCTGCTGGATGCCAAACTATCGGGCACCTATTTCCCGGAGGAAATCAGCGCCACGGAAATTCGCCTGTCCCTCGACACCGGCACCCGCCTGCGCTACGACCGCCGCTAGGCGCTGACTGTTACGGCGGGCCTGTGCGCCCGCCGTTCGCTCACTTCACCCCTGCGCCAGCAGGTCCCGCAGATCAATAATGGCGGCGTTGGCGCGACTCAGGTAGTTGGCCATCACCAGGGAGTGGTTGGCCAGCACGCCGAAGCCGGTGCCGTTGAGCACCACCGGACTCCACACCGTATCCTGGGTGGCCTCCAGTTCGCGGATAATCTGCTGCAGGCTCACTCGCGCGTTCTTTTTCTCCAGCACATCGGCAAAGTCGATCTCTGCCGCCTTGAGGAAGTGAATCAACGCCCAGGCAGTGCCGCGCGCCTCGAAGAACACATCGTCAATTTCCGTCCACGGGGTGCGTACCTCTTTTTCATCGGGGCTGCTGGTGGACTGGCGCGCGCTTTCGTCGCCGGCGAGGTCGGTGTTCAGGCGGCGCTGGCCGACACTGGCACTGAGGCGCTGTGACAGACTGCCGAGGCGTGTGTCCACGGTATTCAGCCAGTAGCGCAGGTTGTCGGCACGGGCGTAGAACTGGGCATCCGAGGCGTCGTCGTCAGACAAGCGGGTGAGGTAGTTGCGGACAAACTTCACTCCCGCTTTGTACTCGCTTTCCGACGCCGGCAGCATCCAGCTGTTGGCGTTGAAGTTGAAGCGCGGTTCGGCCTCTGCCAGGTCCTTGTCCTCGGTGGACTGTGACTGGGAGCGACTGTGCACTTCGCGCATCGCCCGGGCCAGGTCGCGCACCTGTATCAGGGCGCCGTATTCCCAGTTGGGGATGTTGTCGAGCCACAACCCCGGCGGAAAGCGGTCATTGCGCAGGTAACCACCGGGCTTTTGCAGCAGGGTTTCCATCACCCCGATCAGGGCCGAGGTGGTGGCCGAACCGGTCACTATTTTCCCGCCCTGCTCGACCGCCAGTTGCTGCGCCCTGGCTTTCACGTCGAAGGGTCCGGGAGCCATGCTCCAGTAGAGTCCCACCAGCGCGGCCAGCACCAGATACAGCAGCACAATGCGTAGCGGCCAGCGCCACCATTTGCCGTCGCGAAAGCTGTCACGCCAGTCCTGCAGACGCTCGCCAAGAGTAGTTTTCTGTGTCGGGTTGGGTTCGCTCATCAGTCCCGGTGCTCCCTGCCTGTGACCTTCAAGGTGTGATTGAAAACAATCTGTACGTCGAATTAATGATGGTGTGAGTGATCGCCGCCAGCCTGGCGCATGACAGCAGCCTCGGTACAGGCCTCCTCGCCACCGGCCAGCTCAAGGCACAGGGTGACACGTTCGCCCGCCGCCGGCATCCGTTCGAGATCCAGCAACATCAAGTGTACGCCACCGGGCGCAAGTTGCAGGCTTTCACCCGGCGCCAGAGTCAGCACCTCAAGCTGGCGCATGCGCATCATCCCGTCGGCCGCCGTGCTCTCGTGCAATTCCACCCTGGCAGCCAGTGGACTGTTGCCGCCAGTCACCGTGACCGGACTTTCACCGGTATTACTCAGATGCAGGTAGGCCGCGGTGTTGCGCTGCACCGGCGGCAGGGCTCTCACCCAGGCCTCGCTGAGCTCCAACTGAGCCGCCGCCTGCGGTATATACTGGGTCGTCAGGGCTGCAGCCATGATCGCGGGCAGAATGCGCAACAGAGTCCCTCCTGTCCCGACGGCGTCGACAAAGCAGCCGGGCAAATTAATGCAAATGTCTCGCGCACCAAAATGAAACCAATCGCGGCCGCGAGCGTCTGAGGACTATAACACTGCCCGGATGCAAATCGGCGTTGGGCGGCCCTCACTGCACTGATAAACTTGGCCGCCGACCGGCTATCCGAACATATTTCAGGAGACCCAATGCGCCTGGTACTCACCAGCCTCTTGCTGCTTGTCAGCAGCATCTGCCATGCACAGCTGGGAGCCAGTAGCCAGCCCGGCAATCCCTTTGGCGGCGCTAACCAGCCCAGCTTCCTGCCGGTCGAGGACGCCTACCAGGTTGTCATCGAGCCGAATGACCAGGGCCTGCGGCTGTACTGGCAGATTGCCGACAGCTACTACCTGTACCAGCACCAGTTCCGCTTTGGGCTGACAGACAGCCAGGGGGCGGTGTCTGTCACCCCCGAATTCCCCCCGGCCATCGAGCGCAGCGACGAATTCTTCGGCGACACCCGGGTGTATTACAACCAGGCCGACATCCAGTTGCGCACAGAGCGCCACAGCGGCGCGGCCACACTCACTCTCAGTAGCCAGGGCTGTGCCGACGCCGGACTCTGCTACCCCCCTCGCGACCAGCGTTTCAGCGTGAATTTCGACACCGGCGCAGTCACTGAGCTGGCGCCGGCGCCTCGCACTGGCACCACTGCCAGCAGCAACACCGCCGCACCTGCGAGCTTCGGCACCCTCGCCGCCATGGCCCTGCTGGCTTTCCTGGGGGGCAGCCTGCTGAACCTGATGCCCTGCGTATTCCCGGTGCTGTCCCTGAAAGTACTGAGCTTTGCCGATGCCAGCCCCTACCAGCGCCACCGCCAGAGCTGGCTCTACGCCGCCGGGGTGGTCACCAGTTTCATGATCGTGGCGGCGACCCTGATCACCCTGCAGCAGGGTGGCCGCGCCGTTGGCTGGGGCTTTCAGTTGCAGAGTCCCGGGTTCGTCATCGCATTGGCCTACCTGTTCCTGGCCATGGGCCTGGCCCTGTCCGGGGTGGTGGAACTGGGCGCCGGGCTGATGAACAGCGGCGCCAGTCTGGCCGGGCGCAGGGGCGACAGCGGCAGTTTCTTTACCGGTGTACTGGCGGTGGTGGTGGCCAGCCCCTGCACCGCTCCGCTGATGGGAACCGCCCTCGGCTTCGCCGTCACCCAGCCGGCGGCGGCAAGCCTGTCAATCTTTGCCGCCCTCGGCGCCGGCATGGCGGCACCACTGCTGCTGCTGAGCTACAGCGGCCTGGCCCGGCGCCTGATGCCGCGCCCGGGGCCGTGGATGGAAACCCTCAAGCAGTTCCTCGCCTTCCCCCTGTACGCCAGTGCCATCTGGCTGCTGTGGGTGGCCGGACGGCAGGCCGGCGTCAACACCATGGCCGCGGCCCTGCTGGGCGGGCTGTTCCTGGCCCTGGCCCTGTGGTTGTGGCAGGCGGTGCTGTGGCGGCAGGTCGCAGCGGTGGCCAGCGTCGCCGTGGCCGTGGCGCTGGCGACGCTGCCGGCCGGCGGCGGTGAGCGGCCAGTGAATACCAGCCATGCCAGTAGCAGCGAAGAAGCCTGGTCACCGCGCGCCCTGGCCGACCTGCGCGCCGCCGGGCGCAGCGTGTTCGTGGACGTCACCGCCGACTGGTGCATTACCTGCATCGCCAATGAGCAGGCGGTGCTCAACACCGAAGAGATTCGCAGCGCCTTCGATGCCGGCGATGTGGCCTACCTGGTGGCGGACTGGACCAACTACGACCCGGAAATCGCCGAGTTCCTGCGCCAGCACGGTCGCAACGGCATTCCTTTCTACATTCTTTACCCGGCAGACCCTGCAGCCGAGCCCGTGATCCTGCCGCAATTGCTGACCCGCAACACGGTCCTGCAGGCTCTCGAAGCAATTTCTGAAAAGAAAGCCGCTGTTGCCGGCACGTTATAGGCATATTTATGGATGTTGACTGCAGGATGTTCGATCCACCGCCATCCTGCCGCGAGTGAGCACGGAGAAGTCGCGAACATCCAAAAACAGGGCAACTTCTCGCATACCGCCGGGAAAACCTGCCTAAATGCCGCCAAAATCCGCAAAACCCTCAACAAGGTGGACAATCTCCCGACTTTGCGCCAGAATCCCACACAAATCGCGCGCCGCTTCTAATCCTTATTTCGATCGCGCGCCACGCAGGGGAGAGCGCTCCACATGGCCAGCATTCTTGTGTTACACGGCCCCAACCTGAATTTGCTGGGCACCCGGGAGCCCGCCGTCTACGGCAGCACCACCCTCGGCCAGATCAATACCCGTCTCGAAGAGATTGCCCGCGAGCGCGGCCACCACCTGCTGTCCATGCAGAGCAACGCCGAATACGAGCTGATCGAACGCGTGCAGGAAGCGCGCCAGGAAGGCGTCAATTTCATCCTCATCAATCCCGCCGCCTTCACCCACACCAGCGTGGCCCTGCGGGATGCCCTGGCCGCCGTGGACATTCCCTTTATTGAGGTGCACCTGTCCAACGTGCACGCCCGCGAATCTTTCCGCCACCACTCTTACTTCTCCGACCTCGCCCGCGGTGTGATTTGCGGACTGGGGGCCGGAGGCTACGAATACGCCCTGCAAGCCGCCATGCGCGAACTGGAAGGCTGACAGCTATTTAGCGTCCCGATTGACCACCGAAACCGAAGAGAACCCACTATGGACATTCGCAAAGTCAAAAAACTGATCGAGTTGCTGGAAGAGTCCAACATCGATGAAATCGAGATCAAGGAGGGCGAGGAGTCCGTGCGCATCAGCCGCAACAGCGGCCAGCAGATGATCGCGCCCCCCGGCTACGCCATGCACCCGGCACCGATGCCCGCCGCCGCGCCGCCGCCCAGCCCCGCGCCGGCGGCCGCCGCCGAGCCCGCAGCGGATGCCGCGCCGGTCCCCAGCGGCCACATTGTCACCTCGCCCATGGTCGGCACCTTCTACCGCTCGCCCACCCCCACCGCCGCCCCCTTCGCCGAAGTGGGCCAGACGGTCAAGGCAGGCGACGTACTGTGCATCGTCGAGGCGATGAAAATGATGAACCAGATCGAGGCCGACAAGTCCGGCACCATCGGCGAAATCCTGGTGGAAAACGGCGAGCCGGTGGAATTTGAACAGCCCCTGTTCACCATCGTCTGATGCCGCGCGGGCCGCGCGCCCGCCATCGCCAAGTTACAGAGGATCGCAAGATGCCGATATTGGATAAGGTGCTGATCGCCAACCGCGGGGAAATTGCCCTGCGGGTGCTGCGCGCCTGCAAGGAACTGAACATCAAGACCGTGGCGGTGCACTCCAAGGCCGACAAGGATTTGATGCACGTACGCCTGGCGGACGAGTCGGTCTGCATTGGCCCCGCCGCCAGCGCCCTGAGCTACCTGAACGTCCCCGCCATCATCAGTGCTGCCGAAGTCACCAGCGCCACCGCCATCCACCCCGGATACGGCTTCCTGGCGGAGAATGCCGATTTTGCCGAGCAGGTGGAGAAAAGCGGTTTTATCTTCATCGGCCCGCGGGCGGACACCATCCGCCTGATGGGGGACAAGGTCTCCGCCATCGAGGCCATGAAGAAGGCAGGTGTGCCGACGGTACCTGGCTCCGACGGCCCCCTCACCGACGACGATGAGCGCACGCTGGAAGTCGCGCGCCGCATCGGCTACCCGGTGATCGTCAAGGCCGCTGCCGGCGGCGGCGGTCGCGGCATGCGGGTGGTGCACAACGAAGCCGCACTGCTGGGCTCGGTGCAATTGACCCAGAGCGAGGCCGGCGCCGCCTTCGGCTCCGATGTCGTGTACCTGGAGAAATTCCTGCAGAAGCCGCGCCACGTGGAAATCCAGGTTATCGCCGACGGCCAGGGCAATGCCGTCCACCTCGGCGACCGCGACTGCTCCCTGCAACGACGGCACCAGAAGGTGCTGGAAGAGGCGCCCGCCCCGGGCATCGACGAAGACCTGCGTGCTCAGGTGGCCGAGGCCTGCGTCAACGCCTGCATCGATATCGGCTACCGCGGTGCCGGCACCTTCGAGTTTCTGTACGAGGATGGCGGCTTCTACTTCATCGAGATGAACACCCGGGTCCAGGTAGAACACCCTGTTACCGAGATGGTCACCGGTATCGACATCGTCAAGGAGCAGCTGCGGATTGCCGCCGGCATGCCACTCTCCGTCAGGCAGGAGGACGTGAAGATCAGCGGCCACGCTTTCGAGTGCCGGATCAATGCCGAAGACCCCAGCACCTTCATTCCCTCACCGGGCAAGGTCACCACCTTCCACGCCCCCGGCGGACTCGGCATCCGGGTGGATTCCCACCTTTACGACGGCTACACCGTGCCGCCTTTTTACGACTCCCTGATCGCCAAGGTCATCAGCTTCGGCGAAGACCGCGCCACCGCCCTGGCCCGCATGCGCGGCGCCCTCGATGAACTGGTGGTGGAGGGCATCAAGACCAACACACCCCTGCACCGGGACCTGGTGGTGGACCGCGCCTTCAAGGCGGGCGGTGTGAGCATTCACTACCTGGAGAGCAAGCTGGAGGACTAGGTCCTCTGGTATCTCACAATGAGCTGGCTGCAATTGCGCCTGGACACCCACCCGGATCAGGTTGAGGCGCTGGAAGCGCTGATGCTGGCCAGCGGTTCCGTGGCCGTGACCATGGAAGACAACGCCGACCAGCCGGTGCTGGAACCGGCGGTGGGCGAGACCCCGCTGTGGCAACAGACCCGACTCACCGGCCTGTACCCGGCCGACACCGACATGGACGCCGTGCTGGCCGGCTTTCCGCAGGCACTGCTGGGCGGCTGCGCCGCGCGCGTGGAAATCCTCGAGGACAAGGACTGGGAGCGGGAGTGGATCAAGCACTACCAGCCGATGCGCTTCGGCCGCCGCCTGTGGGTCTGCCCCAGCTGGCTTGAACCGCCCGAGCCCGACGCCGTCAACCTGCTACTGGACCCGGGCCTGGCCTTCGGTACCGGCACCCACCCCACCACCGCCCTCTGCCTGGCCGCCCTGGATGCCCTGCCCCTCAGCGGCGCCCGGGTGGTGGACTACGGTTGCGGCTCCGGCATTCTCGCCGTGGCCGCCCTGAAACTCGGCGCCGCCAGCGCCCTCGGCGTCGATAACGACCCCCAGGCCCTGGTAGCCACCCGGGACAATGCCGGGCGCAACGATATCCCCGACGCGGCACTGGTCACGGCGCTGCCCGGCGCGGAACCGATCCCCGCCTGGCGGGGGCAGGCCGGGGTGGTCATCGCCAATATCCTCGCCGGGCCGCTGATGGAACTGTCTGACACCCTGCTGGCGCTCGCCCGCCCCGGCGCCACACTGATGCTGTCCGGCCTCCTGCTGAGCCAGGCCGACGCCATCTGCGAACACTACGCCGACCGCATTCAACTGCACATTGCCGGCGAAAAAGACGGCTGGGTCTGCCTGCAGGGCCGCCTGGCAGAAGACGAGTGATTGCCCGCTTCGGCGGCCGCCCGGGCATCTCACACCGCAGCGTAAAAGCAAGCCTTTTCCAGCTCAAAATTTAGCCATTATTTGCCAGGGTACGCTTTTACCCGTCAAGCCTCTCCAGTAGAATACCGCCTCTTTTTCGACGCATTTTCTGCCCACATCGTGACGCTGCACATCGGACCCTACAGGCTTGCCAACCGGGTGGCTCTGGCGCCCATGGCCGGCGTAACCGACCTGCCCTTCCGGCGCCTGGCCGCCGCCCAGGGGGCCGGCCTGGTGGTGTCCGAAATGCTCAGCAGCAACCCGCAGGTGCAGAACTCCCGCAAGTCCCAGTGGCGCAGTCGCCACGACGACGAAGTGGAACCGCGCTCGGTGCAGATCGCCGGCTCCGACCCGCTGGAACTGGCCGCGGCAGCGCAGATGAATGTGGCGCGCGGCGCCCAGATCATCGATATCAACATGGGCTGCCCGGCCAAGAAGGTCTGCCGCAAGGCGGCGGGCTCTGCCCTGCTGGCCAACGAGTCACTGGTCGCGGATATTCTCGGCGCCGTGGTGAACGCGGTGGATGTTCCGGTGACCCTCAAGATTCGCACCGGCAGCCAACCCGGGCAGCGCAATGGTGTCAGTATCGCCCGCATCGCCGAGGACGCCGGCATCGCCCTGCTTTCGGTTCACGGCCGCACCCGCGCCTGCGCCTTCAAGGGCGAGGCGGAGTACGACACCATCGCCGAAATCGTGGCGGCCATCGACATTCCGGTGCTGGCCAACGGCGATATCGACAGTCCCGACAAGGCCGCCGCCGTACTGCAACACACCGGCGCCGCCGGGGTCATGATCGGCCGCGCCGCCCAGGGCCGGCCCTGGCTGTGCGGCCAGATTGCCGCCTGGCTGGAGCGCGGAGAACGGATCAGCGACCCCGATCTCGCGACCCAGTGGCGGATCATCCGCGAACACCTGGCCGCACTGCACGCCTTTTACGGCGAGTTTATGGGCGTGCGTATCGCCCGCAAGCATGTGGGCTGGTATCTGCAACAACACCCCACCCTCGCCTCCCAGCGCAAGGCCTTTAACGCCCTGTGCACCGCGGAGGCCCAGCACCGGCATTTACAGGCGCTCTTCGAGGCAGCCGGTGGCAATACAGACCACAAGGAACTAGCAGCATGAACAGGGCCGAACACGTGAGCCCCCTGGCCGGTGATGACCAGGTCAGCCTGGACCCCGCCAACAGCGACAACCACAGCAGCGAACTGGCCGACGCCGTCACCCGGGCGGTGCGCGACTACCTGGCCCAGCTCGACGGCCAGATGACCACCGACTTCTACCAGTTGGTACTGGCTGAGATCGAGGCCCCGCTGCTGCGGGAGATCATGACCTACACCCGCCACAACCAGACCCGGGCCTCCATCATGCTCGGCCTGAACCGCGGCACCCTGCGCAAGAAACTGAAGCAGTACAACCTGCTTTCCAACAAAGACTGACAGGCTAGAGAGTCCATGAGCGACAGCAACTTCGTGAGCGTCCAGCGCGCACTGATCAGCGTATCCGACAAAACCGGCATCGTGGAATTCGCCAGCGCCCTGCGCGAACTCGGCGTAGAGCTGCTTTCCACCGGCGGCACCTATCGCCTGCTCAAGGAGCAGGGGCTGGCCGTCACCGAAGTGGCCGACTACACCGGCTTCCCGGAAATGATGGACGGCCGGGTGAAAACCCTGCACCCGAAGATCCACGGGGGCATCCTCGCCCGCCGCGGACAGGATGACGCAGTGATGGCTGAACACGGCATCAGCGGTATCGACATGGTGGTGGTGAACCTCTACCCCTTCGAGGCCACCGTCGCCAAACCGGACTGCTCGCTGGAAGACGCCATCGAGAACATCGATATCGGCGGCCCCACCATGGTGCGCGCCGCGGCCAAGAACCACCGCTTCGTGAATATCGTGGTCAACGCTTCCGACTACGAAGCCATCCTCAACGAGATGCGTGCCAACGGCGGCGCCACTTCACTCGACACCCGCTTCGACCTGGCGATCAAAGCCTACGAGCACACCAGCGCCTACGACGGTGCCATCGCCAATTACTTCGGCACGAAGGTCCCCGGCGGCTCCGCGGACTTCCCGCGCACCTTCAACACCCAGTTCCACAGGGTGCAGGAGATGCGCTACGGGGAAAACCCCCACCAGAAAGCCGCCTTCTACGTGGAGGCGAAGCCCGCAGAAGCCGGTATCGCCACCGCGAAGCAGCTGCAGGGCAAGGAACTGTCCTACAATAACGTGGCCGACACCGACGCCGCCCTGGAGTGCGTGAAGAACTTCGACGCCCCGGCCTGTGTCATCGTCAAGCACGCCAATCCCTGTGGCGTGGCCGTCGCGGCGGACCTGCTGCAGGCCTATGAACTGGCCTTCGCCACCGACCCCGAATCCGCTTTCGGCGGCATCATCGCCTTCAACCGCGAGCTGGATGCCACCACCGCCAGCGCCATCGTCGAACGCCAGTTTGTGGAAGTGATCATCGCCCCCAGCGTCAGCGCAGAGGCGGCCGCAGTGGTCGGCGCCAAGAAGAATGTACGCCTGCTGGCCTGCGGTGAATGGGGCGCGCCCCGGTCCGCCTTTGACTACAAGCGCGTCAACGGCGGCCTGCTGGTGCAGGACCGCGACCTCGGCATGGTGACCGAGGCGGACCTCAAAGTGGTGAGCAAAGTAAAACCCACCCCCGAACAGATGAACGACCTGCTGTTCGCCTGGAAGGTGGCCAAGTTCGTCAAGTCCAACGCCATTGTCTACGCCCACCGGGGCCAGACCGTGGGCGTGGGCGCCGGACAAATGAGCCGTGTCAATTCCGCCCGTATCGCCGCCATCAAGGCCGAGCACGCGGGCCTGGCAGTGCAGGGCTCGGTGATGGCGTCCGACGCCTTCTTCCCCTTCCGCGATGGCATCGACAGCGCCGGCGAACGCGGCATCGCCGCCGTCATCCAGCCCGGCGGCTCCATTCGCGACGACGAGGTGATCGCCGCCGCCGATGAACACGGCATGGCGATGGTGTTTACCGGCATGCGCCATTTCCGCCACTAATGGCGCGCCATTAGCACTTCGAATTGGAATAAGGTTGAATCTGGAATGAATGTATTGGTGATTGGTAGCGGCGGACGCGAGCACGCGCTAGCCTGGAAGCTCTCTCAGTCAAAGCAGGTCAAGACCGTTTTCGTCGCGCCGGGCAACGCCGGCACCGCCGGGGAGTGGGGCGTGCGCAACGTCGACCTCGACCCTCTCGACTTCCCGGCACTGGCGGATTTCGCCGAGAACAATGATGTCGGCCTCACCGTCGTTGGCCCCGAAGCACCCCTGGTAGAAGGGGTCGTGGACTACTTCCAGCAGCGCGGCCTGCGCTGCTTCGGCCCGGGCAAGGGCGCCGCCCAGCTGGAGGGTTCCAAATCCTTCACCAAGGACTTCCTCGCCCGCCACAACATCCCTACCGCTGATTACGCGACCTTCACCGAGTTGCAGCCGGCCCTGGACTACCTGCGGGAAAAGGGTGCGCCCATCGTCATCAAGGCCGATGGCCTGGCGGCCGGCAAGGGCGTGGTGGTGGCCACCAGCCTGGCCATGGCGGAGGCCGCGGTCACTGACATGCTGTCCGGCAACGCCTTTGGCGATGCCGGTGCGCGCGTTGTCATCGAAGAATTCCTCGAAGGCGAGGAAGCCAGCTTCATTGTCATGGTCGACGGCCAGCACGTGCTGCCGATGGCCACCAGCCAGGACCACAAGCGCATCGGCGACGGCGACACCGGCCCGAACACCGGCGGCATGGGCGCCTATTCCCCGGCACCCGTGGTGACCAAGGCAGTATTCCAGCGGATTCGCGACGAAGTCATCCTGCCCACCGTGCGCGGCATGGCCGCCGAGGGCAACCCCTACACCGGTTTTCTCTACGCCGGCCTGATGATCAGTGCCGATGGCGCCCCCAAGGTGATCGAGTACAACTGCCGCTTTGGCGACCCGGAAACCCAGCCCATCCTGATGCGCCTGAAATCCGACCTGGTGGAGCTGTGCCAACTGGCTATCGATGGCCAGCTGGATCAGGCCCGGGCGGAGTGGGATGAGCGCGTGGCCATCGGTGTGGTGCTGGCCGCTGCCGGCTACCCCGGCAGCTACGCCAAGGGCAAAGTCATTTCCGGCCTGGACACCTTCTTTCCCGGCAACATCAAGGTGTTTCACGCGGGCACTGCCCTGGAGGGCAACAACGTGGTCACCAGCGGCGGCCGGGTACTGTGTGTTACCGCCCTCGGCAGCGACATCGCCAGTGCCCAGCAGACTTGCTATCAGGCGGTGGAGAAAATAGGCTGGGATGGCATGACCAAGCGCAACGATATCGGCTGGCGCGCTGTCGCCCGCCACATCAAGGCCAACCGGTAAGTCGCCCCACAGCAGGAGGTCACACCTTGGCCACCAGAAAGCGAACACTGAGCCCCCTCGACCGCCTGCTCGGCGAGGCCGGCAGCGCACTCCAGACCCTCGCCGCGCGCAAGCGCACGTCCGCGCGCCCATCTCCCGCCGAGGGCCACTCGGACACCGCCCTGAGTGAGCGCCAGCGCACTCATGTGGCGGGCCTGATGCGGGTCAATCACACCGGCGAAGTCTGTGCCCAGGCCCTGTACCAGGGGCAGGCGCTAACTGCCCGGCTGCAGGACGTACGCGAGGAAATGCGCGAAGCGGCGCGGGAAGAAGCGGATCACCTGGCCTGGTGCGACCAGCGTCTGCGGGAACTGGACAGTCGGCCGAGCGTGCTCAACCCGGCCTGGTACGGACTGTCTTTTGTGCTGGGCGCCACCGCCGGTGCAGTGGGCGACAAATGGAGCCTGGGCTTTGTCGCCGCCACCGAGGAGCGGGTCTGCCGCCACCTGCGAGACCACCTGAAACAGCTACCCGATCCGGATCGCAAGTCACAGCTTATTCTGCAGCAGATGCTCGAAGATGAAGAGCGCCACGGCCACAACGCCCTGCAGGCGGGCGGCGCCGACCTGCCCCGTCCGGTGAAGGACGCCATGAGCCTGGTATCGAAGGTAATGACGAAGAGCAGCTACTGGGTTTGAGCTAAAACCCGGTCACGCCGCGGCAAACTCCACGATTTCATGGCTGTGGCTGATTTCCACCCCGGCCGCGCCCAGCATGATGGAGGCAGAGCAGTACTTCTCTGCGGACAGCTCTACCGCGCGCTTCACCTGGGACTCTTTCAGGCCCTCTCCGGTCACCACAAAGTGCAGGTTGATCCGGGTAAATACAGCCGGCACAGCATCAGCGCGCTCGGCCTGCAGTTCAACGCGGCAGTCCACCACCTTCTGGCGGGACTTTTTCAACATGCTGATCACATCGTAGATAGAGCATCCACCCACACCCAGCAGCAGCATTTCCATCGGCCGCACGCCCATATTGCGTCCGCCCAGATCTTCCGGTCCGTCCATCACGACGGTGTGTCCACTGCCGGATTCGCCAATGAACATGGCGCCATCCATCCACTTAACGGTTGCCTGCATAGGGTATTCCTCAATCACTGCCCTCGGCGGGCGCCGCAGCTTAGCACAGCGTGAGTGTTTTTACTCCGGAGCCTGCGTTAAGATAGCAGCCGTTTCAAGGCCGTTGGGTAGGGAGCCAGCACTGTGCTAAAACCACAAATCGTCAATGCCATCCCCAATGTGGAGAGCTTCCTGCGCCACTGTCAGCGGCACGACTACAACAACAAAAGCGTGATTCTGGAAGAGGGCGCCCTGAGCGACTCCCTCTACCTGATACTTGAGGGCTCGGTCTCGATTCAGGTACAGGACGAGGACGACAAGGATCACCTGATGGTGGTCAGCTACCTCAATCCCGGGGATTTCTTCGGTGAAATGGGGCTGTTCGAGGATCAACCGGAAACCCGCAGTGCCATGGTCATCGCCAAGGGCCAGTGCGAAGTGGCGGAAATTTCCTACGAACGCTTTCACCAGATTCGCAGCCAGTTCCCCGATATCCTGTTCGCCATCGGCCGCCAGATGAGCGTGCGCCTGCGCCAGACTACCCGCAAACTGAAGGATCTCGCCTTTGTCGACGTCTCCGGCCGGGTGGCTCACACCCTGCTGGACCTGTGCAAACAGCCCGATGCCATGACCCACCCGGACGGCATGCAAATCAAGGTTACCCGGCAGGAACTGGGCAAGATCGTGGGCTGCTCCCGGGAAATGGCCGGGCGGGTGCTGAAGACGCTGGAAGAGGACGGACTGGTCTCCGTATCCGGCAAGACCATGGTGGTGTACGGTACGCGCTAGGCGCAACTTTCGATGGCCGCCTGCTCCCACTTCCGCGAGGGCAGGCTGCGCAGGGGCGGAACAAACCCCTAGAAAAACAGCTCCCGCAGCTTCTCTCCCGGCGCCTCTGCGCGCATAAAGGCCTCGCCCACCAGGAAAGCATTCACACCGTTATCGCGCATCAGCGCCACATCGTCCGGTGTGTGGATGCCACTCTCGGTAACCACCGTACGATCAGCGGGAATATGCGCCAGCAAATCCAGGGTGGTTTCCAGCCGCGTCTCGAAGGTATGCAGGTCGCGGTTGTTGATGCCCACCAGCGGCAGCCCCAGCTCCAGAGCCCGCTCCAGTTCGGCGCGATCGTGAACTTCCACCAGCACGTCCAGCCCCACCTCAGCGGCAGTCTGGGCCAGTTCCGCCATTTGCGCGTCCTCCAGGCAGGCGACAATCAACAGGATGGCGTCGGCCCCGATGGCGCGCGCCTCCACCACCTGGTAGGGGTCAACGGTAAAGTCCTTGCGAATTACGGGCAGATCACAGGCACTGCGCGCCTGCTGCAGGTAAGCGTCAGCCCCCTGGAAGAAATCAATATCCGTCAGCACTGACAGGCAGGCCGCGCCACCGGCAGCGTAGCTGGCGGCAATGTCCGCCGGGCGGAAGTCGGCGCGGATCACCCCCTTGCTCGGGGACGCCTTTTTCACCTCGGCAATCACCGCCGCCTCGCCGGCTGCGGCGCGAAGGCTGAGCGCACTGGAGAAACCCCGGGGCGGGGTCTGCTCACTGATACGCGCTTCCAGCGACGTAATGCTGTCCGTGCGGCGGCGCTCTGCCACCTCTTCCCATTTGCGTTCGACAATGCGCCGCAGGATGGTGGGGGCCTGGTTGCTCATGGGGAAGTCGCCTTGATCATCTGGGTAAAATCCACGAAGGATTTGAGTTTCTCGGCCGCCTGGCCGCTGGCGATCAGGTCCTCCGCCAGTGTCACGCCCTCTTTCAGGCTGCTGGCCACCCCCGCCACATAGAGCGTCGCCCCGGCGTTGAGTGCAATCAGTGACGCCGCTTTCTGCGCTGGCTCGCTGCCATCGCCCGTAAAAGCGGCGCGGATAATCGCCGCCGAATCCGCCGAGCTGCCCACTGTGAGACCGTCGAGACTCGCTGTCTGCAGACCGACATCTTCAGGGCTGACGGTGTAGACGCCGACCTCGCCATCGCGCAGTTCCGCGACGCGCGTCGGCCCGGCGATCGACAGCTCGTCGAGGCCGTCCTCGGCGTGCACCACCAGGGCGTGCACATGGCCCAGGTTTTTAAGCACGTGGGCCAGCGGCTCGCACAGCTCCGCGGTAAACACCCCCAGCACCTGGCGCTGCACACCGGCGGGGTTGGTCAGCGGGCCGAGGATATTGAACAGGGTGCGCATGCCCAGTTCCTTGCGCGGGCCAATGGCGTGGCGCATGGCGCTGTGGTGATTGGGGGCAAACATAAAGCCCATGCCCACCTCGTCGATGCAGCGCGCGGTCTGCACCGGGGTCAGGTCCAGCGGCACGCCCAGAGCCTCCAGTACATCCGAGCTGCCGGAGGTGGAAGACACCGAGCGATTGCCGTGCTTGGCCATGCGCGCGCCACCCGCAGCGGCGACGAACGTCGCGGCGGTCGATACGTTAAACAGGTTGGCGCCATCGCCGCCGGTACCCACAAGGTCCACCAGATAGTCCTTCGATACCACCACCGGTAAAGCCAGCTCGCGCATCACTCGCGCGGCCGCGGCAATCTCGCCAATGCTCTCGCCCTTCATGCGCAGGGCGACCAGCATGGCGCCGATCTGGGCGTCGGTGGCGCCGCCGGACATGACCTGCTGCATCACCTCTGTCATCTGCTCGTCGCTGATATCCTCGCGCTCTACCCAGCGCGGCAGGGCCTGCTCAATCTTCATCGTGTGCCCCCTTGCTCCAGGAAGTTGCGCAACAGATCGTGGCCGTGTGCAGTGAGGATGGATTCCGGGTGGAACTGCACCCCCTCCACCGCCAGCGTTTTGTGGCGCAGGCCCATGATTTCGTCCACCTGGCCATCCTCCGTCTCGGTCCAGGCGGTGATTTCCAGGCAGTCGGGCAGACTGTCTCTAGCCACCACCAGGCTGTGGTAACGGGTGGCCTCGAAGGGCCGGCTGAGGCCGGCAAACACCCCTTCACCGCGGTGATGGATGGGCGAGGTCTTGCCGTGCATCACCTGCCGCGCCCGCACCACCTCGCCACCGAACACCTGGCCAATGCTCTGGTGACCCAGGCAAATGCCCAGCAGCGGCAGCTTGCCGGCGTACTCGCGAATGACCTCCATGGAAATGCCCGCTTCGTTGGGCGTACAGGGACCGGGGGAAATGACAATCCGCTCGGGCTGCATGTCCGCGATGTCCGCCACACTGATTTCGTCGTTGCGCACGACCTTCACCTCGGCGCCCAGTTCGCCCAGGTACTGCACGACGTTGTAGGTGAAAGAATCGTAGTTATCGATCATCAACAGCATGGCCGCTCACCCCGCGCATTTGTTCTCTGGTAGGCCCGCCCACTAGTCATGATGTTTCTCCAGCACCAGCACATCCTGGAAAAAGGCGCCCGGGCGCTCCTTCCAGTTGCCGGGATAGAAGGCAAGCTGGCGCAGGCCGGACTCCGCCAGCAGTGCATCGAGTGCCGCGCGGGTTACGCCAATCGCCTGTTCCGGCACATCGGCCCAGGCGGGATAGAACCAGCCACCCGATTCGCCCTCGGGCTGGTCGAAGCACCAGCGCTCGGTCGGGGTGCCGTGGAAGCGACTGCTCCCGGCGCTGTCCGGCCGCGCCGCGTAAGCGTCGTCGAGCAGGAAGACTGTGATCAGCGCGCGACCACCCGGACGCAGTACCCTGGCTACCTCCGACAGGTAAAAGCGGGCATCCTGCTCCCGGAAGTGGGTCCAGACCGAGACGGCGGTGACCATGTCCACACTGGCATCTGCCTGCGCCCAGGGCAGCGGGCCGGCTTGCCGCTCCGGCGAGTAGAACGGATTGCCCGCCTCGTGCAGCACAAACTCAAAACCCTGGCGGGGGTAGTGATTGCGACAGAACTCGATCTGCGAGCCAGAGACATCCAGGCCGGTGTAGTGCCCGCCTCCCGCCACAAAGGGCTCGCAGGCGATGGCCATGAGGCCCGAGCCACAACCCACATCCAGTACCCGCGGCGCATCCACGGCAACCGGGAGGTGGGCATGCAGCAGGCCCTGGAAAATACCGACCACATGGGCCCACTCCGCATAGGCGTACTTGCCGCCGCGGCGCTGCGCTTCGAGGGGGATCCACTGCAGGCAGCGCGTGCGTTTGACCTGCGCCTGATCCAGTGGCAAATACGCCCTGTCCAGCAGCGCGTAGGGCTTGTCGACAGCGGCCAGCAGGCGCTGCAGCTGATCGGTTTCAGTCATGACCGGGCACTCCGGATAGCACCATGGACGCCGCCCGGAACATGGCCCGGGCCTTGTTGTGGGTTTCTTTCCACTCCAGCGCCGGCACCGAATCGGCGACCACGCCGCCGCCCGCCTGCACGTAGAGGCGGCCGTCCTTGATGACCGCGGTGCGGATGGCAATGGCCGTATCCATGTCGCCGGCCCAGGAGATATAGCCCACCGCGCCGCCGTAGACGCCGCGCTTGACCGGCTCCAGTTCGTCGATGATTTCCATGGCGCGGATCTTCGGCGCGCCGCTGAGCGTGCCCGCCGGCAGTGTCGCCCGCAGCACATCGATGGCCGACTTGCCCGCCTGCAGCTGACCGGTCACGTTCGAGACAATGTGCATAACGTGGGAGTAGCGTTCCACCACCATTTTGTCGGTGAGGACGACACTGCCCGTGTCGGCAATGCGGCCCACGTCGTTGCGCCCGAGGTCGATCAGCATCAGGTGCTCGGCGATCTCCTTCGGGTCCGCCAGCAGTTCCGCCTCCATGGCCGCGTCCTCTTCCTCGCTGCGACCGCGGCGACGGGTGCCGGCAATCGGGCGCACGGTGACCTCGCCCTCCTCCAGGCGCGCCAGGATCTCCGGCGAGGAGCCGACGATCTGGAAGTCGTCCAGGTCGAGGAAGTACATGTACGGGGAGGGATTGAGGTTGCGCAGGGCGCGGTAGAGATTGAGCGGCGGAGCGGCGAAGGGAACGCTCATGCGCTGGGAGGGCACCACCTGCATGACATCGCCGGCCAGCACGTATTCCTTTACCTTCTCCACCGCAGCGGCATAGCTGTCGTAGTCGAAATCCGACGAGGCCTGCCGCTCCAGGGCCGGATCCAGCGCCGCCTGCAGATCGACCGGCGGCAGCGGTTGCATCGGCTCCGGCAGCTTAGCCACCAGCTCCGCCAGGCGCGCTTGCGCCCGCGCCAGGGCGCCGGCTTCAGCCGGATCCGCATTGACGATCAGGCGAATGGTTCCGGCGAGGTTGTCGAACACCAGCACCTCCTCGGACACCATCAGCAGAATGTCCGGGGTGCCCAGGCGATCCTGCGGAGTACTGGCCGCCAGGCGCGGTTCCACGTAACGCACGGTGTCGTAGCCAAAATAACCCACCAGGCCGCCGTGAAAGACCGGCAGGCCATCGAGAGGGGCACTGCGATAGCGCCGCTGGAAATCTTCGGCGTAGGCCAGCGGGTCGGACACCTCGCTGCTTTCTTTCAGCTCGCCGTCGACCCAGATCTCGGCGCGATAGCCGAATACCTTGAGCAGGGTGCGGCAGGGCAGGCCGATAATGGAGTAGCGCCCCCATTTTTCACCGCCCTGCACCGATTCGAAGAAATAGGAATAGGGACCCTCCGCCAGTTTGCGGTAGGTGCTGACGGGCGTTTCCAGGTCGGCCAGCACCTCGGTGCTGACGGGAATACGGTTATAGTCCTGCGCTGCCAGCGCAGCAAAGTCCTCGGGGGTCATGGACGTTCCTCGGAGAAATAATGGGCGTAATCAGTGCGTACAAAGTCCCTGGCTACCATCGCCAGCAGGTGACTTCGCGCATCGACCAGCGGTCGAGGCTATTTGTGCTGAGCTGTTGGCACATTGTGCTGAGCTGTTGGCACATTACGCTGAGCTGTGGACACGTTGCGCAGGGCTGTGGGCACAGCGCTCTCCAGAGGTAAAACGAAGCGCCTATTGTACATGCGGTCCCCGGCGTGGCAACCGGCGCGGGCGGAGTCATCCGTGGGGCGGAATAACACCCCCGCAGGGGAGTGGCCGAATGAATTCGGCCCTACATGGGCGTGGAAGGCAGGTTATCGACGCGAAGAGGCCCATGCGATGGATGATGGCCGAATGAATCCGACCCGCCGCGGGGATGGAGGCCAGGTCATCGCCCCTGAAGGAGCCCCCTGCAGGGTCGAATTCATTCGATCAGCACCACACCATCAATCTACCCTGTAGGGTCGAATTCATTCGACCAGCACACACCACCAATCTACCCCAGCCCAGCCAGACCTCCACCCCTTTCTACCCAGACACAATCCCAATGGGGATACTCCCTAACGGAACGTACCAGCCCCGCACGCAAGGGGTTGGCAATGATGTATCTCGCCACCCGCCTCATATCTTCGTGTGTTCGCAGCGCCCGGTCATGATAGGCCCGCTGCCAGAGCGCACCCTGCCGACCGGAATAGCGATTAATATCCCTCGCCGACCTTGCCTTCAGCGATTTCACCACCTTCGCCAGCGAGTGCAGCTCTCCCAATTCAAACAACCAGTGCAGATGATCCGGCATCACTACCCAGGCCAGGGAGCTCACCCAGGCTCTGTCGTGCAGTTCCTTGATCTGGCGAACAAGAAGCCGGGGCACCTGCAAGCCCCTGAACACGGGTTGACGCCCACTGGTCACCGTAGTGATCGCGTAGATGCGATGAGGTTGCGACCACCGCCCTGCGCGCAGAGCGTCGTAGCTCATTGCCACCTCCTTGTCGCTTGCGGTTTTGGCTAGCTTTTTGGGGGCCCCGAATATGACAGAGTAAACTCGCGGAGCGGAATCAGCCCGGCTCGGGACGGAAATGGCCGAATGAATTCGGCCCTACGCGGGGGTGGAGGTCGCGCTATCGGCGCGGAGAGACCCTATGATGGATGATGGCCGAATGAATTCGGCCCTACGCGGGTTGGAAGTCAGGTTATCGCCCTGGAAGGAACCCCCTGTAGGGTCGAATTCATTCGACCAATAACCACAACCACTACACAGAAGCCAGCTGCGCCCGCATGTCGGCAATCACTGCGGCATAGTCGGGTTGATTGAAAATGGCGGAGCCGGCGACGAAGGTGTCCGCCCCGGCTGCGGCGATCTCGGCGATATTCTTCGCCGACACCCCGCCGTCGATCTCCAGGCGGATGTTGTAACCGGAGCCATCAATCAGTGCCCGCGCCTCGCGCAGCTTGTCCAGCGTGGCGGGGATGAAGGACTGCCCACCAAAACCCGGGTTCACCGACATCAGCAGGATCATGTCGACCTTGTCCATGACGTACTTCAGCGCATCCAGCCCCATGGCCGGGTTGAACACCAGACCGCTCTTGCAACCGGCATCGCGGATCATCTGCAGGGAGCGGTCGACATGGGTGGACGCATCCGGATGGAAGGTGATGTAGGTGGCGCCGGCCTCGGCGAAATCGCCGATCATGCGATCCACCGGGCTCACCATCAGGTGCACATCAATCGGCGCGGTGACGCCGTGCTGGCGCAGGGCCTTGCACACCATGGGGCCAATGGTGAGGTTGGGCACGTAGTGATTGTCCATCACATCGAAATGCACCACATCGGCCCCGGCCGCCAGCACGTTGTCCACCTCTTCACCGAGTTTGGCGAAATTGGCGGAGAGAATGGAAGGGGCGATCAGGTAGTCGGCCATGGCGGCGGCTCCGGCTGGGGTGGAATTGAGGCGTATTCTACTGGCTGGGAGGGGGGACTTCATCCGCAATATGGACGCTTTTGACGTGGAGCAGCGCACCCGGTCCGCGCGAGAATTAGCGTAAGCCACCCAGGAGGCTACACTTTATGGCAGCCATCGCCTTTGATACGCTGAAATGCGCCCGCCGCCTGATTGCGGCGGGCATTCCCGATCAGCAAGCCGATGTGCTGGCGGAGCTTATGGCGGAAGCGTTTGTACACAATGTGGATCAGCTGGTGACGAAGGATTATCTCGACACCCGGTTTGACGCGTTCGAGCAACGCATAGAAAGGCACATGGATGAGCGCTTTACCGAAATCGACCGAAAATTTGCTGAAGTTGATCTGCGCTTTGCCGAAATCAACGGCAAGTTCCGCCTGCTCTACTGGATGACGGGCATCGTCATCGCCAGCACCACCCTGCCCGCGCTGGCCCGCCTGTTCGGCCTGGGTTAAGCCGGAAGACCCCGCCCCCGCCCCGCCAGGTCCGCATCCAGCGCCGCCAGCCGCTCCGGCGTGCCGATATCCTGCCACTGCCCCTCATATCGCTCCCCGCTCAGGCGCCCCTCGGCAATGGCGGCGTCGAACAGCGGCCGCAGCGCGGCTTTGCCGGGCGCGAGAGCGGCGAAAAATCCCGGGGAGTACACCGCAATTCCGGAGAAGGTGAGACCCACCTCTCCCTCCCCCAGCCCGGCAACCGCGCCCGCCTCCAGGCGAAAATCGCCCCGCGGGTGCTGCGGCGGATTGCCCACCAGCACCAGGTGGCCCCCCCCCGGCGCGACAGGACAATCGAGCAGGCGGGCAAAGGGGTAGTCGGTCCACACATCGCCATTGACGACCAGAAAGGGCTCGCTGCCCAGCAGCGGTAGCGCGCGCTGGATACCGCCGGCCGTTTCCAGCGGCTCCGGCTCCATTGACAGCGCAATGGATACGCCCCACCGGCTGCCATCGCCACAGAAGTCCGCGACCTGCTCACCCAGGTGGGCCGCGTTCACCACCAGTTCCGTCACTCCCGCCGCGGCCAGCGCCTCGATATGCCATTGCAGCAGGGGCTTGCCTCCCACCCTCAGCAGGGGCTTGGGCGTATGGTCCGTCAGCGGGCGCATGCGCTTGCCGAGTCCGGCGGCGAGGATCATGGCCCTCACGATGGTTCTCTCCCCGGCTGCATCCAGGCCTGGCTGTCGATCACCGGGCGCACTACCCGCAACCACCAGTCGTGAAAGCGCGCCAGTACCGGCTCGCTTTCGCGGCGACTCTGCAGCACCTCTTCCACATAGGTGACAACCAGCGGGAGGTCCTGCAGATAGGCCTGCTTGCCGTCGCGCAGGTAGAGCCGGGCGAAGGTGCCCAACACCTTCAGGTGGCGCTGCAGCCCCATCAGGTCGAACCAGCGCAGAAAGGTCGCGTCATCCACCGGTGGCAGTAACTGCCTGCCAACCAGGGCGTCCCGGTGCGCCAGTGCCCACGCTTCCACCCGCTGCCGCGGCCAGCGGATATAGCAATCGCGCAGCAGGGACACCAGGTCATAGGTCGCGGGGCCGAAGGTCGCGTCCTGGAAGTCGATCAGCGCCAGTTCGTCGCCGCCCAGCACCATCAGGTTGCGGCTGTGGAAATCGCGATGAACAAAGCCGCGCGGCTGCGCCAGGGCCGTCGCAACCAGCAATTCTTTGACTTCGGCAACACAATCATCTGCCTGCGCAGAAGCCGGCAGAGCCAGCAGGCGATCAAAGAACCACATCGGCAGCCGGCTCAGTTCTTCCTCCAGCAGTGCCCGGTCGTAGTCGGGCACCCTGCCCTCCGCGGCCACTTGCGCCAGATTCAGCAATACCTCACCGGCCCGGCCATACCAGGCCTCCACGCTGTCGGCCGACAGGAGTGGCAATAGCATCTGCCCGCCCAGGTCTTCCAGCAACAGGTAGCCGCGCTCGAGCTCCACCGCCAGCAAGGCGGGCACGCGCACGCCCTGCCCCGCCAGCAACTGCAGCACACTGATAAATGCCGCGTTTTTTTCCGTGGCCGGGGGCGCCTCCAGCACAATCACCGACGCGCGGCCCGCCGCCAGGCGGAAGTAGCGCCGGTTACTGGCATCTCCCGCCACCGGCGCCAGGGTGCAGACCCCCGCGTCTCGCCCCCAGGCCGCCGCAGCCCAGGGCAGCAAATCCGCGGGAACAGGGCGTGTGGCAGTAGCTGGTGCTGACAAAGGAAGGCTCCGGACAAGAAACACAGACATCAAGAAGGGGATGCTTTATCATCCGCGTTTATACCAAAAAATGCACCCCGGCTTGATGACCACGGCTCCCCCAACGGCAGAATCCACCCCCGTGTCTTCCCCTTTATTCGCAAAACGCCAGCGCCTGGCACTGGCCCTTAGCCTCGCCCTGCCCGTATTGGCACAGGCGGCGCAGGAGAGCGCAGCGGAACCCTGCCCCGCCGGCGACCAGGCGCTGTGCAGTACCGATGTACCGCCAGCCGCCAACGCCTACCCGCTGGACTGGGTGCCGATCCGGGAGGTACCCGAAGAACTGCAGGACGAGGAATGCCGCAGCTGCCGCGGCCGCTACATCGACCCCCTTGCCGGCGCAGACACCGGGGTCGACCCGGAACTGTCCGATATCAACGCCAGCGCGGCCCAGACCGAACTGGAGGGCGACGAAGTCTTCCTCCACGGCGGCGTTTCCGTTGAGCAGGGCTATCGGCGACTGAAGGGCAAGGACGCCTACTACAATCGCAGCGAGAGCCGCGGCAAACTCACCGGCGGCATCACCATTCGCGAACCCGGGATTCTGCTGAAGGGGCAGGAGGCCAGCTTCTCCTCCGACACCGGCGAAGCGGAGATCACCGAAAGCCAGTTTGTCCTGCACCAGCAGCACATGCGCGGCGCCGCCCGCTCCCTGCGCCGCGATGCACAGGGGCTGGTACATGTCGAGAATGGCGCCCTCAGCTACTGCGCACCCGGCGAACAGGACTGGGAAATCCGCGCCGACGAAATGGAACTGGATCTCGACGAGGGCCTGGGTACCGCCCGCGGTGCCAAGGTGGCGGTGGGCGGCATGCCGGTGCTGTACCTGCCCTGGCTGCGCTTTCCGCTGGACGACCGCCGCCGCAGCGGCCTCCTGTGGCCGGATATCGGCAGCGATACCCGCGGCGGCATCGACATCGCCGCCCCCATCTACCTCAACCTGGCCCCCAATTACGACGCCCTGTACACACCCCGCTACATTGAAGAACGGGGGGTGAACAACGAGGTGGAACTGCGCTATCTCAACCCCGCCGTGGGCAGCTGGTCCGTGGGCGGCGCCTACATGGAGACCGACAAGCGCTACGAGGACGAGCGCCCCGAACAGCGCGACCACAGCCGCTGGCTGGGCAAGGTCGAGCACAACGGCCTGTTCGGCCAGCGCTGGCGCTCGCGGGTGGACTACAGCAAGGCCTCCGATGTCGACTACCTGAAGGACCTGCAGACCACCAACCTGGAAACCCGCCGCGAAACCAGCCTGCTGCAGCTCGGCTCCCTGGATTACCTGGGTGACGACTGGCTGTTCGACCTCGACTTCCAGCAGTTCCAGTCGCTGGCCGACGACATCAACAACGACTACCAGAAACTGCCGCAGTTCACCGGCCAGTACCGCGGCGAATACGAGCCCTTTGCCCTGGAACCCATCCTGCTGGGCCAGTACTCCTACTTCGATACCGACGACAACCGGGTCAAGGGCCAGCGTATCTACGGCGAAGCCGGCGTAACCTATCCCATGCTGTGGCAATTCGGCTTCCTCAAGCCCACCGCCAAGTACCGCTACCTGGAATACGAGCTGACCGACCTCGGCAGCCCTGGCGCCAACGACAGCCCCAGTACCGGCACCCCCCTGTTCAGCCTGGACGGCGGGCTCTACTTCGAGCGCCAGACCACGCTGCTCGACAGGGGCCTGCTGCAGACGCTGGAACCGCGCCTGTACTACCTCTACAGCGAGTACGAGGACCAGAGCGAACAACCCGACTTCGACAGCGCCGAACTGACCTTCACCTACAACCAGCTGTTCCGGGAAACCCGCTTTTCCGGCCGCGACCGCCTGGACGACGCCGATCAACTGTCGGTGGGCATGACCACCCGCTATATCAGCGAAGAGGATGGCCGCGAGCACCTGAACGCGAGCATCGGCCAGATTTTCTACTTCCGCGACCGCCAGGTGCGCCTGCTGTCCGGCGCCGAGCCGCTGGACCAGAGCAGCTCGGAGATGGCCGGCGAGGTCAATTTCTACCCCAACGAACGCCTCACGGTGCGCGGCAGCCTGGTGTGGGACCCGCACAGCACCGACATGAACGCCGGCAACGTCCAGGCCAGCTACGAGCGCGACGACAGCAGCATTTTCAGTGTGGGCTACTCCTACCGCCGCCCGCTGACCACCATCCAGACCGAAAACCGCAACCAGCAGGTGACCGAGCAGGCCCACTTCTCTGCCTACGTACCGCTGGGCAACCGCTGGAGCCTGTTCGGCGCCGTCAACTACAGCGTGGAAGCCGGGGAGAGCGTGGAAGATATGTTCGGGGTGGAATATGATACCTGCTGCTGGCAGGTTCGCCTGCTACACCTGCGCTACTATGATTCCGTCACCGGGGAAACGCTGGATTTCAACGACCCCAATCTGGAACAGGAATCCTCCACTCAGGTCCAAATCGTGCTCAAGGGCATGGGCGGCTTTGGCAGCCGCGTCACCGGCCTGATGGAAGACATGATTCGAGGATACAGAGAACGTGAGTATTAAGGGATTTCCCGCACTTCAAGCCCGCAACCTGCTGCACCGGCTACCCATCGCTTCTGCGCAGGCAGTGGTCCGCCATTGCGGCATCCATTTCATGGCCCTGGCACTGGCGCTCCTTGTGGCACTGGGCACCTCGCCCGCCCGAGCCGCCACCGAAATCCTCGACCAGGTTGTCGCCATCGTCGATGACGACGTCATCATGGCCTCGGAGTTGCGCGAACGCCTCACCGCCGTCACCGAGGGCCTGCAGGCCCGCGGCATGGAAATGCCGCCGGAAGACGAACTCATCCGTGAAACCCTGGACCGCCTGATTCTGGAGAGCATCCAGCTGCAGATGGGCCAGCGCGTGGGCGTGCGCATCTCCGATGCGCAACTCGACCAGGCCGTGGCGCGCATCGCCGCCCAGAACCGCATGAACGTCGACCAGTTTATCGCCCGCCTGGAGCAGGAGGGCGAGTCCTACGCCGCCATGCGCGAGAATGTGCGCCGGGAGATGATCCTGCAGCGGGTCCAGGCCGGCAACGTGAGCCAGCGCATCCAGATCTCCGACCAGGAAATCGACAACTTCCTCGGCACCGAGGAAGGCAAAGCCCTGACCCAGCCCGAGTACCGCATCGTCCACGCCCTGCTGGCCATCTCCCCCGATGCGCCCGCCGAGGAAAAGGCCGCCGCCGAAGCCCACGTGGAAAAAACCCTGCAACGTATCCGCGCCGGCGAGCCCTTCGACCAGGTGATCGCCTCCAGCACCGGCAAATACACCTTTACCGGCGGCGACCTCGGCTGGCGCCGGGCCAGCGAACTGCCCTCGCTGTTTGCCGACATTGCACCGCAGCTCGCCCAGGGCGAAACGTCCGACCCCATCGAGAGCGCCAGCGGCATCCACCTCGTCAACATGAACGCCAAGCGCGGCGGTGAACAGATAGTGAGCCAGACCAAGGTCCGCCACATCCTGATCAAGCCCAGCGAAATTCTCACCGACGACCAGGCGCGCCAGAAAGCCGCCGACCTGAAGGCGCGCATCGAGGGCGGCGAAGAATTCGGCGAACTGGCCAAAGAATACTCCGAGGATATCGGCTCCGCCCAGGAGGGCGGCGATCTGGGCTGGACCCAGAAGGGCCAGATGGTGCCCGAGTTCGAGAACGCCATGGACAGCGCCGACATCGGCCAGATCACCGACCCCGTGCGCAGCCAGTTCGGCTGGCACATCCTGGAAGTGACCGACCGGCGCGAACAGGACATGACCGACCAGGCCATTCGCAACAAGGCCGCCGAGTACCTGCACAGCCGCAAATACCAGGAAGAGCTGGACGCCTGGCTGCGCAAGATCCGCGATGAAGCCTTTGTCGACATTAAATAGGGACTCCACCTTGTAGGGCGGAATTCATTCCGCCAAGGCACCCATTCAGCATGCCCACCCCCATCCCCACCATCGCCATCACCACCGGCGAACCCGCCGGCATCGGCCCCGACATCACCCTGATGGCGGCGATGCGGGCATGGGATGCCGAACTGGTCGCCATTGGTGATATCGACATGCTGCGCGAACGGGCGCGCCTGCTCAACCTGCCCGTCAGCCTCACCCCCTATCAGCCCGGCCCGCAGGCCCGGCCCCACACACCGGGGCACCTCAGTGTGCTGCACACCTCCGTATCAGCCACCGTCATCCCCGGCCAGCTCAACCCGGCCAATGCCCACTACGTCCTGAAAACCCTCGACCTGGCCATTGAAGGCTGCCGGACCGGCAGCTTCCAGGCCATGGTGACCGCCCCGGTGCAAAAATCCGTGATCAACGACGCGGGGATTCCTTTTAGCGGACACACCGAGTACCTGGCCGAGAAAACAGGGACAGAGCATGTAGTGATGATGCTGGCCACCGACAAGCTGCGGGTGGCACTGGCGACGACGCATCTGCCACTGAAGGACGTACCCGCGGCGATTACCCGGGAAAGCCTGGAGCGTACACTGCGGATACTGCACGCCGAACTGACGGGAAAATTCGGCATCACCCGGCCGAAGATTACTGTGCTGGGCCTGAACCCCCACGCCGGCGAAGGCGGGCACCTGGGGCGGGAGGAGATCGAAATCATCACCCCGCTTCTGGAAAAACTGAAAAATGAGGGCATGCAGCTGGCCGGGCCATTACCGGCGGACACCGCCTTCAACCCCGAGCAACTGGCGAATTCCGATGCCTACCTGGCGATGTATCACGACCAGGGTCTGCCGGTGCTGAAGTTTTCCCGGTTTGGGGAAGCGGTGAACATTACGCTGGGGCTGCCGATTGTGAGGGTGTCGGTGGATCATGGGACGGCGCTGGGGCTGGCGGGAGAGGGCTCGGCTAAAGCGGGGAGCCTGATCACTACCATTGATCTGGCCGGTTCGATCGCCACCTGCGCACCTAACTTCGTCCCTGCTGGCAATGCCTGACCAGGCACGCCCGATGCGTGTACTCCACATCGGCAAGTATTTTCCGCCGCATAGGGGGGGGATGGAAACCTATCTGCGCGACATCATGGCCGCACTGGGCCGGCTCGGCGTAGGCAATCACGCCTTGGTACACCAGTCGAGCCTCGGCTTGCACAGCGAAACAGAAGCCATCGCCACCAAAGGCCAGGCGCTCCACATCACCCGCGTCGCTGTGTGGCTTCGAGTTCTTTTTACACCGCTCAGCCCCACATTCCCCCTGCACCTCCGACGACTGCTAAAAACCTATCAGCCCGATCTACTACACCTTCACTTACCCAATGTGTCGGCATTCTGGGTGCTATTCATTCCCGCCGCCCGGCGACTCGGCTGGACTATTCACTGGCACTCGGATGTTCCCCTAAGCGAACACAAGACTGCCTTGCGCCTTTTCTACCGCCTTTACCGGCCCTTTGAAACGGCCCTGCTCAGAGGCGCGACCCGCGTCATCACAACCTCCCCGTCCTACCTGGAGAGTAGTGCGCCGCTGGCACCCTTCCGCAATAAATGCGGCGTTGTACCACTGGGCATTGACCCCACCTATCTCGGCGAACCACCGGAAGCTGGTGACGACCATAACGGCCCGGCACTGAAAGTGCTCGCGGTCGGCAGGCTAACCTACTACAAGGGCTTCGAATTCCTGCTGCGCGCCGCCAGCACAGTGGAAGAGGTGCGCGTTGACCTGGTCGGCAGTGGAGAGCTGGCGGGCTCGCTGCAGGACCTGGCGAGGGAGCTGGGCGTCGAGGAACGCGTCACCTTCCACAGTGAGGTGAGCGGGGAAGAGCTGCAAAGCCTGCTGGGCGCCTGTGACCTGGTCTGCCTGCCATCCATCGAGCGCAGTGAAGCCTTCGGCCTGGTGCTGCTGGAAGCCATGTACTTCCGCAAAGCCACAGTTGCCAGCAAGGTACCCGGCTCGGGCATGAGCTGGGTGGTGACAGCCGGGGAAACCGGAGAGCTCTGCGAGCCCGGCAACGCTGACGACCTTGCCGGACAACTGCGGAACCTGGCCGCCGACCGTGATAAAATCCGGCGCCTCGGGCTGGCAGGCAGAAAGCGCTTCGACCAGTTGTTCCATATCGACCAGTCAGCTGCAGCGTTGCTGGCTGAGTTCACCGGCATACTCAGCGAGCGCAATCCAGGCAATGTCTAACGTCTCAACCCCTTCTTCCGTTGCCGGCGCCAGCGACACTGTAGTTCTGATTCCAGCGTTCAATGAGGCCGCCTGCGTCGGCCGTGTAGTGGAGAATGTACGTAGCCACACCGGACTGGCTGTTGTCGTTATCGACGACGCCAGCACGGATAATACCGTTGCCGTGGCCGAAGCCGCCGGCGCCACCGTCATTCCCCTGCCCGCTCAACTGGGGGCCTGGGGTGCAATGCAGACCGGCTTGCGCTATGCGCTGCGCAAGGGCTATGAGATTGCGGTGACCATGGATGCCGATGGCCAGCATCTGGCCCAGACCATCGACCAAATCCTGGCGCCGGTGCGGAATAACGAGGCCGATGTCGCTATCGGCGCCTGCACCGAGCGAGGCTCACTGCTGCGCCGGATTGCATGGGTCCTTATGAAAAGCACCTCCGGGCTGGCGCTGGAAGACGTCACCTCGGGCTTCAGGGCCTACAACCGCCAGGCCATAGGGGCCCTGGCCGGCTGGCGCGCCACACTTCTCGACTACCAGGACATCGGAGTTCTCCTTCTACTGCAACACGAGGGACTGCGCATCCGTGACGTGTCCGTTGAGATGTGCGCCCGGGAAGAAGGCAAGTCCCGGGTTTTTCACTCATGGCTGATTGTCGCCTACTATATGTGCTGCACCTTGTTGCTTGGCCTGACCAAACGCACAATGCTCACGGGGAAGAGAGCCACCAAACCATGCTAGCCATCGTTACAGCCACCATCGGAATAGGCGTAGCCTTTATTATCGTTCTGCTGATAAGAAGGGACCGCCTGCATGTCACCCACGGCCTGGGCTGGATTCTGGTGGCCGCCGGCTTCGCCGTCATCGGCCTGTTCCCGAAAGTCATCGATATTGTCGCTCGCGCTGCGGGAGTGTCATATCCCCCGATACTTGCGCTCACCCTTGCCGTGGCCATACTGGTGATAAAAATACTGTTGATGGATATAGAACGCTCGAGAATTGAAGCGCGCAACCAACGGATGATTCAGAGGGTCGCCATGCTGGAAGCGGAGCTGCGTCAACAGCAGAAAAGCACCGCGCAGGGCAAGACGCGGTAATACCAGGCACCATCGAGCAACACAGGGCAGGCAGGGATGGCATTATTCTTTTTGGGGCTCGGCATCCTCGTCCCTTGGTACACAGGCTTTATTTGGCTGCAGATCATTGCCCAGGTACGAGCCTCCGCCAGGCCGGCGCCCCATGAATTGCTGCTACGCGCCGGTTACGGCTATTTTATTGGCTGCAGCCTTGTGCAGGGTCTGGTCCACCTCAGTAGCGCAGTTCAGGGCAACATCTCGTTTGCAGCCATTGTCGGCACGCTACTGATCCTAAGCCTTACCGGCACCGTCCTCGCCGCGTTGCAATACCGTATTAAGGCCCCGGCGCCAACCCCCGTTTCTCTCCCGGCATCAACCCGTTACCGGGTTATTTGCATCGGCCTGCTTGGGCTCACCGCGCTGCACCTGATCCCGCTGCTGCTGGAAAACCAGTATCGCCCCATCTATCCCTGGGATGCCTGGCAAACCTGGATGTACCGGGCCAAGGCCTGGTTCCTCAGCGGCCAGCTCCTACCCATGGCACCGCCGAACGAGTGGCTGCAGACCGGTGTTATCAACTACAACATGCCGGGCCACAGTTATCCGACACTGGCATCAGTTATTGCCCTGTGGGCCGCTATCAGTATGGGCAGCTGGAGCGAAACCCTGGTCAACCTGCCGGTTTTTTGCGCCGCTCTCGCGACCCTGGCAGGCCTGTATGGCCAGATAAAGTCCTCCGGCTTTCGTGAATTGGGCGCGCTTGCAGGCATCTACCTGCTTGTCTCCATTCCACTTTGGGGCACTCACGTTGCCCTGGCCGGGCAGGCGGACATCTGGATGGCAGGCTATGTCGGACTTGGCTTTGTCGCCCTGCTGCGAGGCATCAGTGATCATGACCGATCCTCACTCTGGCTAGGCATCTTGATGTGCGCACTGGCGATGGGCGTTAAGAACGAGGGCGCTGTCTGGTTCATCGGCGCCCTGGCCCTGGCTTTTGCCGGCAGCTTCTGGCGCACGGCTCTAGTCGGCGCCGCGTGTGGATCCGCCCTCGCGTTAGTGCTATGGCGCTTCCACTTGCACTGGTCCATTCCCGGCCTGGGGGTCTTCGGCTTTGACGGTAAGCTTCTGTACCTGCCGGTGCTTGGCACCATCCCCATTCAGCAATTTGCAGTGTGGGATGACTACATCGACGCCTTTTTCCTGCAGGGAAGCTGGAATATTCTGTGGCCCCTGGTGGCCATTAGCGCTGCCACGCTCCTAAAAGGCTCGAGAGACGGCTGCTGGCGGGCACTACTGGGCTTTTTCGTTCTGCTCTTTGCCACACAGGCCCTGATATTTGGTTTCACCCAGCACGGACGTTGGGCGGAAGACGGCACCGCCATCAACCGGCTGCCCCTGCATTTTGCCCCCGCGCTCGTTTATGCATTGCTACTTTCCGTCCGGCGCCTGACAAAGGGTGAAGCACTCCAGCCCAAAATAGATGCACGCACTACCTTGATAACCGCTGCAGGAGCAAGCTTACTTTGCGGCGCCGCCTTTCTCACCTACCTGGCCTGGGACCACCCAGCAACGGATGGGACAGCTCTCGACCTGACTTCTCGCATCAGAACCCCGGTTGGAAGTACAACCAGCGACGATGGAGGACTCACCGTAACTAGCTACCAAGGCGGCATAGCCATACTCTCAAGCGGGCCTATCGCAGTAGACAGTGCTGAGCTCACCACACTGAGCGTCACAACCACTGGCACAAGCATCAGCCCGGCGGGTTTTTTCTGGAGGACTGCCGGCAATCGGGAAAACGTCAATACCGCTAATATTGGTTACGCAGGGCCACATACCATTGATCTTTCTAGAGAGCCAGAGTGGACAGGCACAATTACAGAGGTTGGCCTGGTACTTCACGATGACCAGCAAGACGGCAGCGCGGGCCTCCGGCGCTTGGTGCTTAAGCCCAGCTCACTCGAGAACAGCCTCAAGCTGGTCTGGTCGGAGTGGACCGAACTGGAGTTGTGGAGCCAGAAATCCGCCCACTGGCTTTCCGGTGGCGCGCGGGAGCAGCGGCTCCCCCTCACAGTGCTGGCCGGCATCTGGCTACTGGTGGCGCTTCTCCTGTGTATCATCCCCCGCCCTAACCAGCGGATGACGCAGGCCCTGGCGCTAATAATCGTTACCTGGACACTCGTCGACGTGCGCTGGCTCACCACCAGTACGCGGCAGACGGCGCGCACCGTCGATTACTACACGCATTCAGACAGACCTGAGGCACTCGACATCGACTTTGACGTGCAACTGGGCGAAATCGCTGAAGCAGCAAAGTCGATGCTGCAGCCAGACACTGATCAACCCCTGATTCTGACCGGTGCAGAGCGGAACCTGCACTTCAAAGTGATGAGGGGTAAGTACTGGATGCTGCCGCATCCTACGGCGGTGTTTGAACAGCCGGTAGCAGAACTGAGCAGTGGACCCGACAACCAAGTGCTTTATATCGATGCGTTTAAGCTGGAACCGGGAGAAGTTAGAAAGGCGTCGAGCCACATAATTTCCACCATGGGCCCTTCATTCCATAGCGGATGGCAGGCGCAAGCAGTCGCCGGCGGCGAGGCGATTATTGTGAACTATCGTGGGGATCAATAATGAAGCTCGGGAGCGTCACAGAACGGTGGCTCGACAAGCTGAAGTCGGGCCTTTATGCCGCGTATTTTGGAGTTACGTCCATCCCCGCAATTGCGGAGCTTGACTGGGCAGTTCGCCGCTACCTTGCCGCCAAAGCAGGTCTGGGTTCCAGCAGAAAACAGATGAAGCTAATCCATCAACTCGCCGGCGGACGAGGTATCGGCCTATCGCCTCGCCGAGCCGCGGGTGAGCTGCCAGACTCGATGGACATCATCGTTTACACAAACAAGGTAAACACCAGCGCAGAGGTTGGCCCTACTCTGGCCTGCCTGGAACGCGTCCAAGGGGGCAGCTGTGCATTCCATGTGTGGCAGATTACCGCAAGCGCGGGAACGTCCTGCGAGAGCACATCGTTCAGAGCACCTGGGTCTCTCCTCGAGACAAAGGTGCATCAGGCCCCAAATATCGAGCAAGCAGTCGCAAGCGGCTCAGCGCCACTCTTGTTAGTTGTGTCAGACAATATTGCGCCTGAACCTGCCCTGATCAAGCGGGCGCTAACCGACAGTGCCACCGATACAGAGGACACCGTTTGGTGGGAGTATTGCCCCACCCTGGGAGAGCGACCAGACTATATTGATCCGGTAACACTCAGGATTGCCCATTCGCGCGGTGATTGCGTTGCCTTTCGGCGGCCAGCGCCCGCAACTCTCAATCTCTTGTCGGGCCATCGCGATCACCCCACTGATTGGCTGGCGTCCTTAAGTGAGCAATACCATACCAACGGCCGGTCACTGGTGAATCGAACTCCATGGGCCACCGAGTACTACTCGTCCCTCTCCGCTGAGAAGGGGCCCAAACCGACAGCCACCCCAAAAGCCACGCAAGTGCGACTCAGGCCCTTTTCACCATTCGAGCTGGGCAACAGCGACGCTCCCGCTATCGGCAACCCGCCGACGATTAAACTGCCCCTGGTTTCTGTTATCATCCGAACATTCCCAGGCAGGGGGGCTTGGTTGCAAGAAAGTGCTCAATCGGCACTGAATCAAAGTTATCCAAATCTGGAAATTATTATTGCCGAGGACGGTGAACCCAGCCACAGTCACCTAATCGGAGAGCTCAACAAAAAGCTGGTGGATAGTCGCTTTTTAACCTATCTGGCCAAGGGAAAGCAGGGAAAGTCCAAGACAGGGAACCACGGGCTGGCGAGCGCCAGTGGGCAATTCCTGATGTTCCTTGATGACGACGACCTCCTCTATCCCGCCCACGTGGAGCTTTTAATACGCCACCTGCTAGCCTCGCCCGGAACCAAAGCGGCATATGGTCTGGCATTTGAAGTACATACCCGGATTGACGATACACCGGGACAATATGAAGAAGTTTTCTATTGCCTCCCCAAGATGATGCTACGCAATTACTCAAGAGAAAATCTGGAACGAGACAACCTCTTTCCAATACAAACAGTAATCTTTGAGCGCTCATTGTATGAAGAGCTCGGTGGATTCGACCCTGAGAAGCAGTACCTGGAAGATTGGGACCTTTGGCTGCGCTATGCCAGCAAAACTCAATTCCTGGCAGTTCCCGTCGTTACCTCCCTCTACCGTACTCCGGCCAAGGCCAGTGAACGCGTGGCACGCACCCGAAACCCGAAACGTCGCACCCCACCCGCTGGGGCGACGCCATCAAACCCAGAGAAAGTGAATACCCAATGACAGATTTCCTGAAAGGCAAGCGAGTACTTGTCACCGGCGTTTGCGGAACCGTTGGCAGAGCCATCACCGACAAACTCATCAGTGGACAGTTTGGCGACCTTAAGGAATTTGTCGGCATCGACAATAACGAATCCGAACTTTTCTTTGTCGAACAAGAATATGGCAGTGAACGAGCACATTTTTTCCTTCGTGATCTAAGGGACTATCGGGGCATCCGCGAGGTGTGCCATGGAGTAGACATTATTTTTCATACGGCAGCCCTTAAACACGTAGGCATTTGCGAAAAATCGCCCGCTGAAGCCGTACAAACCAATATCGACGGCCTACAGAACCTGATTCGAGCCGCTCAGCGCTGCGAAATAGAGCGCTTCATCTTCACCAGCTCTGATAAAGCAGTTAATCCTACCAACGTGATGGGGACCTCCAAGCTGATGGGGGAGCGCCTGGTGACCGCTGCAAATAATTCCCGTGAGAACAAAGGCACAGTTTTCACATCCACCCGATTTGGCAATGTCCTCGGCTCCCGCGGGTCAGTAGTACCCATCTTCAAAAATCAGATCCTGAACGGAAAAGATATTACTCTCACCAGCCGCGAAATGACGCGCTTCGTTATGACTATTAGTGAAGCCGCCGATCTGGTCATCGAGTCCTCCGCTCTCGCCAAAGGCGGTGAAGTATTCATCACCAAAATGCCGGTTATCCGCATTGAAGACCTGGGACAGGTAATGATCGATGTACTCGCGGGCGAAGTTGATGCCGATAAACGTACAAAAATTCATGAGATCGGTGTAAAACCAGGAGAAAAATTGTACGAAGAACTCATGAGCGAAGAGGAAACATCGCGTGCAATTGAAACAGAAGACTACTTCGTTGTTCTGCCGGCCTTCCGCGACCTGTATCCAGTAGAGTATGTATACCAGGGCATGAAAGATGCACCCGTTCTTAAGCCCTACAAGTCCTCCGAAGAAGAGTTACTGACTCCCGAAACGCTAAAGAGCTATCTGCTCAAGCACGACATCATTTAATTGGAAGTTACACCGAATTTTTACAGGAGAAAAGAATATGCGTGTACTAGTACTCGGAGGTGATGGCTACCTCGGATGGCCAACAGCGATGCATTTTTCTGCCAAGGGGCATGAAGTTGCAGTTCTGGACAATTACCTGCGCAGAAATCTGGCGAGGGAGACCGACAACGAGATTCTTTACCCCACGCCCAACCTGCATGAGCGCACCAGAATCTGGAAAGAGCACTGCGGTAAGGATATGCCCGTTTATATCGGCGACCTGTGCGACTGGAGCTTCATCAACCGGGTATTTGCCGAATTCCAGCCCGACACAATCATCCATTATGCCGAACAGCCTTCCGCGCCGTACTCCATGCTGAACGCCGATGCGGCGCGCCTGACTTTGAACAATAACATCGGCGCAACCGGCAACGTCGTGCTGGCAATGAAAGAGCACTGCCCAGACGCTCACCTGATCAAGCTGGGAACAATGGGAGAATACGGGACACCGAACATCGATATCGAAGAGGGTTGGCTGGATATCGAGCATAAAGGACGTAGCCAAAAATTCCTGTTCCCGCGGCAGGCGGGCAGCCTGTACCACACCACCAAAGTGATGGATACGGACTTGCTGTGGTTCTATGTCCGGACCTGGGGCCTCCGAGTCACGGACCTGATGCAAGGGCCTGTGTATGGCATCTTCACCGATGAAAACCAACATGACGACAGGCTACTTCCTTGCTTTGCGTATGATGAAGTATTTGGAACTGTGCTCAATCGTTTCGCCGTACAGGCTGTGGCAGGGCACCCACTTACAGTTTACGGCAAAGGCGGACAAACACGTGGCTACTTGAACATCAAGGACACCCTACAATGCCTATTGCTTGCAGCGGAGAACCCGGCCAACACAGGCGAACTAAAAATCTACAATCAGTTCACCGAGACTTTCAGCGTTAACCAACTGGCCGACTGGGTCCAGAAAGTGGGTAATAGCATGGGACTTAGTGTTGAAGTGAAAGGCATCGATAACCCTCGCAAAGAGATGGAAGAACACTACTATAGCCCTGCTCATACCGGCTTGCTGGAACTTGGCTTGCACCCAACCCTTCTCAGTGAGGAAGTACTTAGTGGCATCATGAATAAAGTAAACTCTCATCGGGAGGATATCGTGTCCGACCGTATTTTCAGGGGCGTTAACTGGTGAACTTTCGACGGTGGCTCATCACTGGCGGATGCGGCTTTATCGGTCGAACGCTAATTCATCAGCTGCAAAACAGCGGCGCCGCTCAATCAATTCGGGTACTGGATAACTTGTCTGGTGGCACAGCTGATGATCTTGGCGCAATCACTAAATTCACTATCAACGACGAAGAATCATCCACTTGGCGAGATGGAGTCGAGCTCTTTATAGGCGATATTCTAGATAAGTCATCCGTTGAAAGATCGGTAAAGGGGGCAGATGTTGTAGTGCATCTAGCTGCGAATACTGGCGTACAACCATCGATCAAAAACCCTAGATTCGATCTTGACACCAATGTTGTCGGCACTTTCAATTTACTGGAGGCCTCCAGAGAGGCCAAAGTGAGAAAGTTCATATTTGCATCCTCTGGAGCTCCTATAGGGAACTCGCCCCCTCCATTTACTGAAACCTCGCCCTGCAAACCAATCTCCCCGTACGGCGCTAGCAAACTCGCCGGAGAGGCTTATTGTTCCGCCTATCAGGGAAGTTTTGGCCTAGAAACTTACGCTCTGCGCTTTTCAAATGTTTACGGGCCCCATTCCGGCAAGAAGGGCAGCGTTGTAGCGAAGTTTTTAAGCCAGATCTTTAATGGAGAGTGCTGGCAAGTAAATGGCAGCGGCACGCAAACTCGAGACTTCATTTTCTCCGAAGATCTTGTGGATGCAATCATTCAAGCTGCCACCTATGCGCAGGAAGGTGGTCTTTACCAAGTAGCCACATCAGAAGAAACCACGATCAACTCTCTAATAGAGCTTTTATCTAAAATACTGGAAGATAATAACATTGCTGTCCCAAAGGTTGTCTACGGAGAGCACCTACCTGGCGATGTACCTCGAAATTACGCAGACATCAGAAAATCCAGGCTAGGGCTCCAGTGGGAACCAAGAACCCCGCTTGAGGTCGGCCTAAGAAAGACGGTAGATTGGTTTGTCGAGAACAATGCAAATGATAGAGTTTGTCAGTAGCAATTATATAATTCCACCTCAGTGCTATCGTAAGCTTAGGAGGCTTGGCAACTACGTTTGCATTAGTTAGAAACCCTGTTCCACAAGCTCTCTCTCAAAATCACTTAATCTTAGAAAAGCAAAAGATACCCCTACATTCCCTCTTCAAGAAGTTCTTTATGTGGAAACCGGAAAAAACGATTAGATCAGAAGTTCGATGGGCAGCACCAGAGTCCAGATTAAAAATCCTACCTTCTGACAGAACGCTCGGTATTAATATTGGCTTTATAGGCTCTGAAGAACTATTTTCGGAATTGTCATTAGAGGTTAATTGCTACAGATTAGATAATACAAACTGGCAGTTAATTCTGGAATTTTCCAGCATTGATTTTGTGCTTATTGAATCCAATATAACTAATTCGGGTAGCCCATGGAATAACTATTACATTGAAAACAGCGCTGCCTTTGAACGTTTAAATAGGATTATCAATGCCGCAACTTCCAAATCTTTACCTGTGGCTTTCTGGCATACATTGGACTACACGTATTTTGAACTCTTCAAGTCTATCGCCAGACGCTGTGATGCCGTGTTCAGTGCAGACCCGCAGCTATTGACTCAGAAAGCGTGGAAGAAATTTAATGCCACATATCTACCATCAGGGGTTCAGCCCAGGATCTACAACCCATACCATTCCTATGACGAGCACGTAGAACCTGACCATTTCGATATTGCAATAGACGCACTGGGTGACTATCTAGCAGACTCTCACTATGTAGATAATCTATGCCGAGCTTTCGGCCATCGAAGCATCCTGCTGTACGACTCGAACAACAACATATTCAGATCCAAGCTACCCAAAGTGGAAGGAAAGAACAACCTTGTCATAGGCGGGTGTGTATCCAACCGATCCAAGTCCAAGATACTTAAGCAAAGCAGCTTCTACATTGAACCTAAGAATTCAATGATCTCACCCACAAGGCGCCAGCGAATGAAGCTGCAGGCGGCGGCTTCTAGCACCGCTGTATTTAGCTCTTCAGAACACAGAGATTCTCTACTCCAAAGCAACCCTACTTACTACCACAGCTCCGATTACGATTTGGTGAGTCAGGTTCGGGCAGGGCTGACAGACTCCCTTTATGGAGATCGCCTATCTCATATCGCCTGGCGAACTACGCTCAATGAGCACACTCTTCACCAGAGACTGCAGACTATTGCCACCACGCTGGGCCTCGGGATAATAATCAATCAGAAACCTAAAGCCAGTTTGATTCTACCTACGATTCGTCCACATTTCCTTCCACACGCCTTGCAGCAGTATGACAGCCAGCTCTATAGCAACAAAGAGTTAATCATCGTCTTCAATGGTCACTATGCTGACTATATCCAGTATAAAGAACAGCTCAGTGGGCGAGATGACATTAAGCTATCTTACCTTGCAGAAGAGAATCACGCCGGAGCCTGCATGAACCTTGGCATTGCTACAGCTTCGGGAGATTACATATTCCGATTTGACGATGACGACATTTATGGCGAGCACTACATTGGCGATATGATGCTGCATTTTCTATTTTCAGGTACCGATTTTGCCGGGAAGCCATTGAGGTATTACAAACAGGACGATCAACTATACTTGCACTCTAGAGAAGGCTTAGAATGCCGATACTTGGAACTATTTCAAAGCGCGGACCTAGAGCATGGAAAGGTCTTTGTATCGGGTAGTACCATCTCTGGGCGCCGCAGTACATTCCTAGACTACCCCTATCCCGACTCACTTGGAGCAGCTGATACAGCATGGTATCACTTGGTCAATATGGCCAGCTTGAACGGCCTTTGTACAGATCGTTTCAATAGTATATTTTGTAGACGATCTGGGCCTGGGGAACACACATGGAAAATGAAGTCCATGAGCAAAACAAGCACATATCAAGAACATGACCTCATCATCTAATCAGCACAAAGCCAAAGTTCTACCAACTCTCATAGTGCTCTCGTCCACAGAGTTTATTGAGTTGGCAGTTGGCCTCGCCTCAGTGCTCCGAATAAGGGGATCGCGCTGTGGCTTCCTTATAGAATCTAAAAACTTTTCTCGCGATGAAAAAATAAAGCTTGCCCCGTTCGGCCCAGTGCTCCCCTATAGTAAAGGTATACATATCGCAAATCTCTTGAATTATCTCTCATTTTTCAAAGATGGTATTTCAATATTTTTAGATGCAGGATCTCTTGATCTAACGCACTGGCTTTGTGCTCTACATCCACTCCGACTAAAAAATATAGTCTACTCAACCTTCAACTTTGAAGGCATCTTCGAAACGCTATATCACCCAGTTAGTATCTCAGCATTTATTCTCAACGATGAGAATGCTGTCTCACACATGAAAAGCATGGGAAAGCCCGCTACTGTAGTATCCCGGCATGCAGCACACGAAAAAATTATAATGAAATTCTTAGAAATAATTAAAGTAGAGCTTTCCGACATTCCTACAAAAGAATTCTCTCATGAAACAAGCCTGATGATTCGAAGAGAAAGTTTGTTTTATGAAGATAGGTCGGGGCTACCCGCTCTATCAACTGGGAGCTGTCCAACACCACAGCACTCGCTGGACTCCCATCAAACAAAAGTCACCATCGTCTGTATGAACGCTCCTTTTGGGTCCCCTGGCACGATGGGAACCTATGGCTTGGCAACGCAGCTCCACAAGGTTTGTGATTTGCAGATTCTGACGGATCGAATTTCAAGCAACGTTGTGTATGAGAATGCACACCTGCGAACAGTAGAAGTACCAAATTTGCTCAAACTCAACTCTAACGCGATCACTGAGGCATACGAACATATTAAGGAGTTTGGTACTGAGATTTCTCATATGATCGGGCATAAGTCGGCTAAATTTATATCCGCTCTAGGTTGCCAAAAGAACTTGGTTGGCAAGGTTGTCGTCGATATCAGAAGTCCGATCGTCACGACCAACCGTAATGAATTGGAACGGATACGGCGACAAGTCGAAAATTCTCAGTACTACATCAACCATCTGTTCTGTCATAGCGCGGGCACAATGGAACTAGACTTTCCCACACTTGAGGTGAGCCACAGTATACTGCCTCCAGGCCATATGCGAGATATCGATAGCCTGACATTGAAACTAGCGAAATCTAGGAGGACTGTCTCGTCAGCTCTCTCTACAGTTTTCGTAGGAAGCCTCGCAGAATCTCGGAATCTGCTACAGCTATTGAATGATTTTCTGGATGCACGCTCCAGGACAGATACCACGGTCACAATGGATATTATCGGCGGTGGGAATAGTGCGGCAGAACTCCAAGAGTACGTAAATTCCGTGGGCGCACAGGACTGCATACGCTTTATTGGGCAGGTAAATTCCGAATCTATACCCGAGACACTTTCAAAGTATGACTTGGGTATTGCATTCGTACCGGACAATGGCCATTTTGGAGTCGCACCTTCACTAAAAACAATTGATTACATGCAAGCTGGACTTCCAATCGCAGCAACCGCCACGCTGGGACATCGAGACTTTGCTCAAGAGTATAAAATACATATTTCATATTTTTCAGATGGACAGTCCTTGGCAGATATTTTTTCCGACAAGCGCTTCCTAGCTTACTCGGAATCTAGAATTAATGAGTATATTGAGGCACTTGAAAAATTGAGTTATTCCAAGCTGGTGCAAGATATAGTTTTACCCACTTACGCAAAGCTGAAGAGCGAAAAAATGCCTCTTACAACTATCACCGAAGGTCTTTAACATGCGAGTTGAAAAACCTATTATTGTCGTCCTCGGTAGCGGTCGCAGCGGAACATCGCTGTTGATGCAGCTACTTGTTGCCATGGGCATGCGACGTTCGGATCAGTTGGTTGCAGCGAACGAGAGTAATCCGGAAGGTTACTTTGAAGATGCCGTCATCGTGGCAGCTCATAAAGAAATTCTCAACACCCATCCGCCAGGGAAGTCTAGATTCAGAGGAGACGTCGTTCAATCTAGCGACGCAGTTACTTCAGAATTTGTGCAGGCGATGGTAGATTACGTTGGCTATCAGATAAATTCAAAGAGCGGTATCTGGGGGTTTAAAGACCCCAGAACCGTATTTGCATTACCGTTGTGGCGGCAGGTTTTTGCCAGACTCAAGATCAAACCAACCTACCTACTGGCGGTACGAAGCCCAGAGGCAACCGTCGCGTCAATGAGGCACGCCTACAGTAAACAGAATCCTGCTGAGCTTAACTGGTTGGTGCGCAATAGCCTCGCCATAACTGAAACTAATGCGGAGGTTTATATTACAAACTATGACAACTGGTTTACGCAGAATTGGAAGTCTGAACTAGCCAAGCTTGCAAGCCACCTGAATTTCGAACTAAGGCAATCTGAATACGAAGTTGCAGAGGATCTCATAAAGCCTGATTTGAATCATTTTCGACCAGAATCTGACAAAATAGCTGATCCGCAGCTGGCCGAGTTCTACGAGAAAATAATCGCAAGAATGCATCACACCATCTCGACCTCAGAGCTGCTGGCCTCTGCAAATAGGGCTAAAGCCCACGTAGAAAGCCACTCACACAAGGTAGGCGCTGCGAGGATTGATTATGCCTAACGCATTAACCGAACAGTCAGAAAACCATGATCAGACAGTTATCCAGGAAATCGATATCGATCAAGTCAAAGCATTGATCGAAGAAAATCGCCAACTAACAAAACTGGCATACGAGTATGAGGAGTTGCGCCAGGATTTCATTACTCTCTCGGCCAGTTTCAATTCGCAGAAGCGACAGATCCTGCGCCTCACCAATGAGCCGAATAATAAGAATAAAAGAAAAGACCACCTTGCCACTTCCACCCACACCGTCAGATCATATTCCCGGAAGTTAACGCCGCAAGAAACGTATATACTTGTGAAAAACAGCTACACGTATCGTCTCGGTGCGCTACTGCTTCTTATACGAAACCATCCAACGGCCTTTCTAAAGTACCTCAAACTCGGCGCCGGCCTGGTGTTCGACCTAGTTACATGGAGAGGGCGATTGAAGGCAGAGGTTCTGGCGTATACTTGCCCCCAGGATGACAGAGTGGATTGGGTGAAATCCTTGCGAGAGATCAGAGTCTCACCAGAATATTCTCTCGGGAGCACTATTGTTGATCCTCTATACAAACTATTGCACTAACTTCTCCACTGCAAATCCTTAGTGAATTTTTATACAGCAATAGAGTGCGCAATTTTTGGCACAAACTATCGAAAAAAGTACATTCCGCTCGACGAGCATAGCCGTTATTCTCTAATGTTGAAATTGCTATAGAGTATTTATGTCATTTCCTATCTGGATATATTGGGAAACGCCCAAGGGTAGAAAAATGCCCACCTACATTTCAATGTGCCTTGAGGCAATCAAGTTTTGGGGGCAGGGATGTGAACTAAAACTAGTCACGCCAGAAAATCTTGACAACTATCTTCCCGACCTGCCCAATAAAGTACATGAAATAACAAGCCAAGACGAAAACCAGCCCAGCCTTGCGATAAAGACCGCCTTTGTGCGTACAGCCTTGCTCCACAAGTACGGTGGCCTTTATCTCGATGCAGACTGCCTCCCATTATTCTCCTTGAGTGATGTTTGCAGCGTACTAGACAAGAAAAAATTTTCGGCAATTCGGAGAACAACTCCAAAGGGAAAACACATTTCAATCGGCCTATTGGGCTCATCGCCCGATAACCCTATAATAAAACAATACTACAAGCAGCTGTTCGAAGCGCTTTCCCAGAAAACAGAGTTTGAATGGGGCGAAGCTGGAGCAAGAACGCTCACACCTATTGTTCAGAATAACCCTGAGCATTTTTTCGACCTCGGCGAAGATTTTGCACATCCAATCTTGGCAGAAAATCAATGGGTATTTATGTCTAAATCAATTGAATTGGAGAGCGTATGTACGCACAACACCAGAATCGCGATGTTATTTCACCGCCCATTTACTGGCCCTTCAAGATCTATACCCGAGTTGGGAATACCCGCCCAGCCTAATGGCTGGCTTTCAGAATGGTCTGCCGAGCAACTCTATTATGGAGATCTGTTGATTTCGAAACTTTTCAGAAGGTCACTTCCCGAACATATTTTTCTAAACAGTTTCGCACGCTGAACCGCACTTAGAGCACTTAGAAAGAAAATATTCGCAGATCAGCGGTCGACGGTAATACACGGCATTGAAGTAGACCTGTCATTGCCTGCTCTATGTGTGATTCGCGCGCTGGTGAAAATCATTGAATAGCGCGGGCGGCCAACGCAATCAGCTGTGACAGCGGATGATCAACCAAATTTCCTAGCCCTCTAACGAACATTTAGAAACCTCTCTGGCTCACTATCAAACAACTCCTGAGCACAAAGGTACTCTTCAGGTTTTCCAATATCAATCCACGAGCAGTCAACTGGTACTGCGCCAACTTGGATCTCATTAGAAAGCAGCGTATTGATGAGATCGGGCATATCCGCCGATTCACCCAGACTCAGGTATTCCTCCACACACCATCGCTCCATAGCGTACAACCCGATGCTGAGCTCATACCGATGTTCCGGCTTTTCCTTATAGTTCACTACCAAGCCTTTCGAACATCTTTCCAGAACGCCATAGCTAATGGATTCCGTTTTCCACTGGGTACCGATTGTTATTGCTGCTTCAGAGTTAGCGTGCTGCTCTAACAAAACACTTACAGGGTAGTCGGATAGTAAATCTCCATTGGCCACAAGAAAACGCTCAGGTAGAGCATTGCCTATTCCCGGCAGGGCCCCGCAAGTACCGAGAGGTTTGCTTTCGTAAAAATACGTCAGTTCCGCACCGTCAAATTCAATGTTATCGAGCACTGCCTTGACAAGATGTGACAGGTAGCCTACTGATATAAAGAACCTGTTAATACCATCAGATCGTAGTTGGCGTATCAATATTTCAATAACAGACATATTGCCAAGCGGCATTAGCGGTTTTGGCAATACCGACGTGTAGGGGCGCAACCGCAATCCCATGCCACCAGCCATGATTACAGCAGTATCAATTCCCCCTCTCACTTTCTGTATTCTCCAGGATTTTTTGGCCGCTCTTTTAGCCGGAACCAATCAATAGTGCGCTGCAGTCCTTCATCAAGGCCGACGCTGGGTTTCCACCCGCACATTTGCGTGATCCTGGAGTGATCTGACACAAGGCGATCAACCTCACTCGCAGAAGGGCGTGTTCTATCCGGATCGTACTGAATTGTATCCTTACGACCGGTGAGTTCCCTGATACGATTCGCAATGTCGCCGATCGAATGCCCCTCACCAGTCCCCAGATTGAAGGTTCCCGATTCCACCCCCTCCTTGACGCCCAAATAGAGGAACCCCCTCACCGTATCACCGACAAAAGTCATATCCCGAACAGGGTGGATGGCTCCGAGTCTAATCTCATCACTCCAGAGTGCCTGCTGGATGGTTACTGGTATTACAGCTCGCGGAGATTGCCCAGGGCCATAAGTATTGAAGGGCCGAACAGTCACTGCGGGAACGTCAAAGGAGCGGCAATACGATTCAACCAGTTTGTCCGCAGCAATTTTTGAAGCGGCATAGGGGGATTGCGCCTGAAGTGAATGCGTTTCATCCATGGGTACGTATAAAGCACTGCCATACACTTCTGAAGTGCTGGTGTGAACCAGGCGCTTTGTGCCGTACTTTCGAACCGACTCCAATACATTCAAGGTGCCTTCTATATTGGTCCGCAGGTAGCTTTTGGGAGCTTCATAGGAATAGGGGATAGCAACCAGTGCAGCAAGGTGGAATACAAAGTCCTGACCTTTCACTGCAGTATCAACACTGTTGATATCGGTGATATCTCCCCGCAATAACGACAAGCTTTGTGGGGAAGCTTTCTGCGTCAAGCTTGTTAGTAAGCCATTGGAGCCCCTGGAATTGTATCGCACCAATGCTGTCACATTGGCACCGGCTGATAGTAGTGCTTCCGTCAGATGACTACCGATAAACCCGGCCGCCCCTGTTACAAGGACGTTTTTCCCGGCGTACTTACCCAACACCTCCTCGTCCAATTCGTTACTCGTCACACTAGATCTCCGTTGGTCTACTGAACTTTCTACAGATAGTCACATCAATCATGTTACTTCACCCGTCAAATCCTCAATCATGCTGTCCCAGGTGGGTGCCTGCCAGCCGGTACGCGCCTGGAACATCTCGGAATCAAGCCGCCTATCACAGAAGAACTCGTCACTTGGCACAACCCGGGGACTATTGGGGACCCTTTGGTGGATTCCTCGCAGCAACTCATATTTGCTGACAGCCTGGCTCCCCACGTGCCACAACCCCGTCAATCCTGGGTGTTTTTCTATAACAAAAGCCACAAGTTGAGCAGCGGCAGCCGTAGTAAGCCCGTTGAACAGCGCTTGTGTAAACCCAGGTACCTGCTCCTCTGCGCTTGCCAGGTACCAATCTACAAGACCATGATGGCCACGCAGCTCACGGCCAACCAGAGAGGTACGGATACAAAGCGAGTTTGCGGTATCCGGCTCTCCCAACAGTTTTGATAATCCATAGGTGTCCCTGGCGTCAGGAATATCCTCTTCGCGATAACCCCATCTACCTCTTTCGCTATGTCTAGTACCTGTGAATACGCAGTCTGTGCTGAAGTGTATGAAGCGCGCATCTGTACGCATACATAGAGACGCAAGCATCCGGGGAAGCCAGGCATTCAGCGCAATGGCATTACTCACCCCATCCTGATCCACCCGATGCTTGATGACACCAGCGGCATTGATTACCACATCCCAGGATTCACGCTCGAATAACGACTGAATCTGCTCGACGCGCGTCAAGTCAACATTCGCAATGAAGCTTGCTGGGGCTAGCCGGCGGGTTAGCTCATTTTTGGCATCGCCGCGTACTGTAGCGGTTACTTCGTGTTGCCAGCTGAGCACTGTAGTCAACTGATGTCCAAGCATTCCGAACCCGCCTAGCACCAGTATCCGGCTCATATCGCTTGCATCCTGTCGAGTCCTTGATAATAGGCCGTAATCAGTTTCACAACTGTCTCACTAACATTTGTACGGGCATATTCAGGTGGTAAAGGCCAGTTCAAGTCAGACTCTATGGCCAAACATACCGCCCTGAAAACAGACTCCTCTCCGATACCCGTCACAATATTAGAGCCACTTTCCAGCGTCTCCGGCCGCTCTGTTACATCGCGCAGGGTGACGCTCGGAACGCGCAGGATCGCACACTCTTCCTGCACCGTGCCGCTGTCACTCAGCAGGCAGAATGCATTGTATTCAAGATGTACAAAGTCCAGGAAACTGAACGGCGCCATCATTCTCACTGAATCACTTCCCTCATACCCGAGGGATTCTAGCCTGGCGCGTAAACGGGGGTGCACGCTGATAACAGCGGGGCGCCGGTATTCTTCCGCCAGCTTTTCCAGCGAGCTGAGTAGTTGCCGTAGGCGTACAGGGTTGTCCACATTTTCAGCCCGATGAAGAGTTACCAGAAAATAGCCTTTTTGTACCAGGGCCAGCTCATCTAGCATCGATGATTGATCGATCTGTTGCTTATAGTATTCGATGACCTCTCCGATAGGGTTTCCGGTCACGAAAATTCGATTCGCGGCAATCCCCTCTCGCAGTAGATTGTCCCTGCTTCGTTCGGTGTATGGCAGCAGGATATCACTTGAATGATCGACAACGCGGCGGTTGACCTCCTCCGGTACGTTGTCGTCATAGCAGCGGTTGCCAGCCTCCATATGGCATACGGGAATCCCGTGACGCTTGGCAATGATCGCCGTCAGTGCCGAGTTTGTATCACCCAGAATCAGCACCCTGTCTGGCTGGTTCTCAACCAACAAAGGTTCGATACGTTCAAAAATCCGGGCTATTTGCCCGCCAAAGCCAGAGGCGTCGACCCCCAAGTGGTGGCACGGCGGTCGCAAACCGAGCTCATTAAAGAAGATGTCCGACAAGCGTGTATCAAAATTTTGCCCCGTGTGCACAAGGGTATGGTCACAGCACTCGTCCAGGCGGGGAATAATGCGCGACAGCCTGATGATCTCCGGGCGTGTACCCAGTACTGTCATTACACGCATCAGAATGCACCTTCATTAAGGACCCACAGCCCGTGATAGAGGGCGCCACCAGGGCTTACCTCGAGTCTCAGTTGGTCCTGGTCCAGCAAATCGTTCTCCGAGGAATACTCCTGCTTCAGTACAGACCGAGCATCAATCTCTCTACTGAGCTCCGGAAGCATGGGGTGGATCACATAGTTTTTACCGCACAGCGATGTTCGGGAAATCTCCTCTTCCGATACGAGAACTTCGTGAAGCTTCTCTCCGGGGCGTATCCCCGTAAACTCAACGGGTATATTACTGCCCGCTTCACAAAGCGCCCTTGCCAGGTCAAGCACCCGTGCAGCAGAAGCCCTTGGCACGTATATATCCCCTCGACCAGCCATTGCCACTGCATCGGCAATCACATCCACAGCCTGGTCCAGCGATACGAGAAACCGGGTCATGCGGTTATCGGTGACTGTTAAAGGCCCGCCAGCTTTTATCTGATCAAGGAACAAGGGTACTACCGAGCCCCGCGAGGCGATAACGTTGCCATAACGAACAACGACAAAACGGGTATTAGGACAGTCAAGGTTCGCCCGAATAAACACACGCTCCTGCAATGCTTTGGTGATCCCCATAACATTGACCGGTTTAACGGCTTTGTCAGTGGAGACACCGACAACCACTTCCGGGGGCCTCTGCATCTCCCTGACCGCATTAAAAAGGTTGATCGCTCCCGTCACATTGGTTTGGTGAGCTTCCTCGGGGAAGTACTCACAGGAAGGCACCTGCTTCATCGCGGCCGCGTTAACAACGACATCGACACCTGCCAGTGCTGCGCGTACGCTGGCAGGATCCCTGACATCCCCAATCCTGAACTGGAGGCAGCGATTAGCGGTTTTAAAAATCACATCGTCAGTTGCAGCAAATTTGAAGTGCAGCAGTTCCAGTCTCATGGCATGCTGGCGTGCTTCATCGCGGGAGAACACAATCACCTTCTCTGGCTCACCAAACTCACCAGCAAGCATTCTGCGTACCAGTACTTGCCCCAACGAGCCAGTGCCTCCGGTCACTAGCACGTGTTTGCCATCAATATTCATCTACTGTCCCGGGTAACAAAGAGGGTGGTATAGTAGCCGCTATCTGAAAGAGTCGGCTCAACAAGGCTTGGGAGTATACATTTCTGCATGAGTTCATGCATAGGCGCCCCCTTGAGACGCCAGATGCCACGAAGCATTCGTGACGTGTGTCCAAGATAGCGACAGATCAAAAACCTGACTAATTAAGACACAAGATGCAAGGGAACGTTGTAGTCCACGGCGCTGATGATGAGGAGGGGCGCGCCCTCCTGGTGGTTTCTGCTCTTCATCATTGCGGTAAATGGCTGAAAGAGAATAACGTTAGTGTCCGATTCGTTGCTGTTGCAGGCAATGAAGTCGCCGCAGCCCTGAACTCGCTGCGCTTTCAGACGGGGCTGCACGCAGAAGTCTCGTCAGTTTGCCCTGTAAGCAACCCGGACGAGGTATTTCCCACGGCCGCGATCTACGTGGGTGTGGTTACCTCAAGCCCCGACATACTCTCGATACCCCAGGCCTATCGATCAACAGTGAGCGCTTTGACAGCGGTGCAGTTTCCTGATGACACAGTGCTGGATGCCTCACTACTGCAAAATATGGCACTGGCTTATGATCCGGTTTTACTATCGGATCGAATAAAGCTTGAAGTACAAACGCGGCTTAAGGAGCCGTGATGCTGCAACGCAAACCTCAGCCTCCACTTATTCTGGTAGTGGGCATGACAGGAAGTATTCACCTCGCCCGTTGGATAAGCGCTATCCGCAATGGGCCTTTTCGCGTGGTTGTTTTCCCCAGTATCATTCAGCGCCCTGTTCCCGAGCTTCAACCCGCTAAGCCGGTCAGCTCACGCAGTGATCTCAAGCAATTGGCCAGCAATGAGATTGGCATCGTTCCCGATGACAGGGTTGCAGCGCTGCCTCAGGCCGATACTGACTCCCCCGGCAGCTATCCTTACGCAAGGCCAGTCACCCGATTACCCCTGCAACGAATGCCAGATCCCTCCTCGCTCGGTAAGATCATTCACGCACTGAAACCCGACTTGATACACAGCATGGAATTGCAACATGGTGGCTATCTCGTTGCCGAATGTAAGCGGCGGGCAAAAGCAAGCATCTTTACCCGAGACTTCCCACCGTGGCTCGCTTCCTCCTGGGGTAGCGATATTTTCCTTTACAAACAGTTCGGGGAGCACCGGCCGGTCCTGCGCTCGCTATTGCAGTCAGTGGACGGCTTGCACTCCGACTGCGAACGAGACCTGGATTGGGCACAGAGAAACGGCTTCAGTGGATTTCAGTTCCCCCAAATGCCGGCGAGCATGGGAATAGACTATACCAGCTATCCAAAACTGTCGTCGCTTTCAAAGCCATCAGAACGAAGAACAATATTTATCAAGGGCTACCACCACTGGGCTGGCCGCGGAGTCCACATCCTTCTGGCTTTACACCTGATCGCGCCCTATCTGAAGAAGTATAAAATTGTCGTTGCCCACGCAAGTAAACCTGTAGCAGCGCTAGTTGAGAAGCTGCGAAGTCAGGATGGACTGGATATTTCAGTCTCGCCTTACCTCCCGAATCACGCAGATACCATAGCCCGCCTTGCCTCGGCCCGCGTCGCCATTGGCTACGGTATTTCGGACGGTATCAGTACAACTTTGCTGGAAGCCATGTCGGTTGGCACCTTTGTTATTCAGGCCAATACCTGCTGTGGTAAAGAGTGGGTAATACCCGGTGAAACCGGCTTGCTGGTATCCCCCCATGATATCGCTGCATTAAGCAGGGCAATCCTTCTCGCAGCGACAAACGACGACCTCGTTGATGGTGCCGCTCAGAGAAATCGCGCAACAGTGGAAGCAGGATGGTGCGCCAGAACTAATGGTCCTATCGCGCTAGAGGCTTACCAAGAGATGATCAGCAGCCCCTGATATGGCACAGAAAAGCAACCCATCCAATCCTCTGGTTTCTATCGTCATTCCGGTATACAACGGCGCCAACTATATCGCCGAAGCTATCGAAAGCGCGCTGTCACAAACCTGGAGCAACACCGAAGTCATTGTTGTGGAGGACGGCTCCACTGATGGGGGCTCTACCGCAGCCATCTGCGCTCAGTATAAGGACAGGATTCGCTACTTCTATAAAGTAAATGGAGGCGTATCAACAGCACTCAACTTTGGAATAGAAGTGATGCGGGGTCAGTTCTTCAGTTGGCTCAGCCATGATGACAAGTACTTACCAGACAGAATCAAAACAATGGTTACTGAGCATCAGAGGCAATCAAGCTTCCAGAGCTCCAGCAAGCCATTGGTGCTGTTTAGCGATGTCGAAGTTATCGATGAAAACGGAAGCATTCAAAGAAAAGCTTATCAAGCATTGCCGTCCAGTCGGGATGCAATCAGTGCAGCCATGTTGAGCAAGATCAACGGTTGTAGTTTGCTGATACCCAGGAAATGTTTTGACCTTGCTGGCTGCTTTCATCCGAAATTGCCGACCACCCAGGACAACGACATGTGGGTAAGGTTCACGGAAGTTGCCAACATTCAGCATGTACCCAAGGTTACCGTTCAGAGTAGACGGCACCCTGCGCAAGGCTCACACTCTTCCTGGCATGTAATTGAACGCTACCTAAACAAGCTTTCTATCATTGAACGCGTCGAACAAGGTATCGCAAACTCTAGCGGTAATATCAGGCTCGATCTCCTCGAAAAGCTGGCATCCTCGCCAGCAATAAGGCAAATGCCAGGCATTGGCGCTACTGCACACGCCAGGCTAATGAAAGCTATAGAGCATGCAAGCATAACCATTCTATATGTTGGCAAACAATGCCCGCTAACCATACAAGATAGGCGCCAGATGCGTCTCGAAGGTCATGATTTACGAACGCTGAAACTTCAATCCGCCCACCCGCATGAACTTATACAACAGGCGGCAAGCGTGACAACAGATTTCGTGTGGTTGCTCAACGGCAGACCCGACCATCCTTTCGCTAGCATCAGTTTGTTAAAACAAGCTTTACAAACGCAACCTCGGGCAGCAGGTTGCATCACGTCGTCTGATACTTTTAATAGGGACGAAGTATTTGGGCCCTTTGAAGGCGCACTTCTTAAACCCCAGCTTTTCCAGCAATCGTGGTGCGGACCGAATCAGCATTGGGCAGATATTGCTCATGCAGCCCTTCGACTTGGCGGTTTTACTCACTGTAAGGTAACTAAGAGCTGCCGAGTGAATCCAATACAGGATTATGGTTCGGCTGCGAAAAACCACAATTGGCTAAGATACAGCGACATTTTTACAGGCGTCGCGGACTTCAGTTTACGCCGAACAGCAATCAGATTACGATCCTTTGCTTTCCGCCGTCAATCTCGGGTAAGCCGCGCCTACACTAAATCGAAGCTTCTAATCAAAAGCAATTCTAGCCCGGTTATCAACAACATCCGCTGGGCCATACTACGCCATCGCAAATTCGCCACAGTACTGAACCACATATGTCGAATGCTCTCCCGTTCTGAGTCGCTAGCAAGGCTGCGCGTCTCGCGGCTTTACGGACTAAGTGCATTTTTCGATCGCGATTGGTATCAGAATGCATATTCTGATGTTAAGAACTCGGGAGTAGATCCACTATGGCATTATGTTAACCAGGGCATGTGGGAACAGCGAGATCCTTGTGCGGGCTTTAGTGCAATGAGCTATTTGGAGGGTAACCCCGATGTGATGGCTTCGACTTACCCCGCAGTACTCCACTATGCCTTCATGGGGCGTTTTCAATCTCGCCACGTTACACGATCCCATTGCGCCCCTGTTTTAGACGAAGCTATTCAACGTACCGAAAAGTCAGCAACCTATCAGCATCGTAAGTTGCTGCTCATCGCCATAGGGATGCATAACAACACGGCCCGCTTCTGCCATGCATTGATTGATCAGATTTCCAGTGACTTCGAAATTGCGACTCTATGCTTCAACTCATCAGGTGAGAATCCAGCTATGAACGACATAGCAAGTACCATCAACTCACCATCTGCACTCCCAAGCTCGAAGCTGACAACCCAGCTCAGCAAGCAAGGCTTCGACAAAGCAATAGTTGTCACGGACAGTGAGATTACTTTCCATCTCCTCGACTACCTGCCTACCCTGGAGCAGAGTTATGATTTTTACTGGCTAGGTCATGATGCTGAGATGAAATCTGGAGGTAGCGTAGAGACACGTCGCATCATCAATCAAGCGTCACAAAGGCTCACTCTAAGCGCAGTTTCGAATCACGAGATGCAAGCTCGATATCCCAACAGGCCTTGGAGAAAAGCAGCTTTTCCTCCGCCTGGAGGAGTCACTTGCCCGCGCCCCTGGATACGCGCCAAGAAGCCGAACGAGCCTCATCGCATTGCCTTGTTTGGTCAGTTTACTCATGCCGATGATATGGACCTGATCGTCAAGGTACTACAACGCATCCGTGACAAGAAGCTACCCATTATTCTGCGCATATTCGGCAGTGTAGCGCACGAGCTTTCAGCGATACCGTGTAAGGACATATCGGTAATCCGCACCACGGGGCAAGAGCAACTCATTAGTGACGTGTCGGCCTTCGACCCACATGTAGCCTGGTCACCTCTGTACCGGTCATCGGATGCTGTGATTGCGCTACATGACGCCGCCCTCACTGGTCTTCCCCTGCTTGCAACAAACACCCACGACTCGCGAGGTCTTCTGACAGATCGCCCCTTGACCCGACTCTTAGCAACGACTACCTGTGCCCGGAGATGGACATGGTACCTTAATCATGCTCATCTCCTTTTTCACAATAAATCGAGCTGGTCGCCCAGAACACCTCTGGAGGGATTGGCGGGGATCTAAAAGCTCTGTACTCTATTCTTTTAGCTAAAATGCTTTAAAATTACTTGCAGCTCAAAAGAGCTATGCCCCGGTAAAAAGTAGTCCCCAACAGAAGAACAGCCTCAAATCGATTCGAGATCAACATGAGCTGGCCATCAAAGTCTTTGCTTAGAGACTTGATCACCTGCTTGCGGAAAGATCTCGTCGACAAAAAGTCCTGAACTGTACGACGTAATTGCCGCATCAAATTGTTGCAAATATGCATCGATATTCGAATCAGTTAAAATTCCATCTTTCCTAGCGATTGAATCAATCATCTTTCTGTTTACATCAATATGGTAATGAGTTGCATCTTTATATTTTCCTAGATCAGATGCATCTGAGTATAAGCCAAACCCATAAACCGTTAGATTCTCGTAAGTACTCGCCTGCTCGACAATGTACTTAATTGTCGCCAATCTTCTCAGGTAGCCCTCAGTTGAACGCTTTTTCACATTAAGCCAGAGCAGGTATGGGAATGGAGGATGGATAACCAACTCAAAATTGACGCTCGGATTAGATGATACAAGCGGACGAATATTCCTCTCCCAGTTTTCTGACACAACCTCCGGCAAACGCGACTTTGCATCGGCTATCTCTCCAGTGCTTACGCTCGAAGTACTTCCTTCTAAAAGATTCAGCAGAGCTGCCCTGCAATCATCTTTCCTACAACGAAGTATTTTCGTTGCAACTCCCTTTTTGTCTCCAAAACGTTTTCTTGCTTTGCTAAACCATGATGTGGAGTAATCACGAAAGTCATATCCATGGCGGTCGCCACCTTCCTCTCCATACAAACTTTTTTGTATTTGAAGCTTCTCCCCTGAAAACTTTAAAGTCTCGAACGGTAGTGAGATCGCCAAATTAAAATCATTGGCTCTGCTATCGTCATACAAAATTTCAGGAAACGGCATTTTCGGATTAAAACCATCAACCTCGTAAAGAAAATTATAGGGCGCAACAAGCCATAGCACGTTCTTAACTACAGAGTTTGATAGTGCGTATCTGCCTACCAAACTATGCTCATGCAGTGGCCCCCCATCCAGGGTAACGCTATAGACCTGGCTCCAGCCGAGCTTGTCCTCAATATCCGTTGGCAGGAAGTTTGCCGCGTGTGAATGTCCAAGCACTATAGATTCCGGAGCATAATTCCGAACTGTGGCAGAATGCTGATAACGATCTAAACCCCGGCCGCCCATCAGTACAGGCTGTAGACCATCACCGCGGATATACAGCCCAAATGGATCGAAAGCTACGTTAATAGCAGCACAAACCGCCGTGAAGCTAAACATAGGAACGAGAAGGAAAACGGCGAACCATTTGTAGCTAATCTGCTTTAACATTTCGTCGTTGCCAACCTTAGAACTGAAAGTAGATGAATTCTTGCAAACTATTCTGGTCCAGGAGATACCAGATTGAAATGAGCGCAGTGGCCTGTAAAAAAAACAACGAGACGAAGTTTCGATTCAGGGAAATTATGCTTAGCCAACCGTCACTTTGGCGGACCTCACCCTGCCTTGATGGCAGGAACTCCTGCCGATTGAGTAGCTGTTGTGAATTCGGGAGAAGAAATGCCACAGCAAGCGAGGCCATCACCAGCCATACAGCCTCGTCACCAACCAGAGTCAGATTCAACGACCTGGTCAAAGTCAGCATCGCTTCAATAATCCTAATCGCCGCATCAAAGCTGGTGGCGCGGAAGAAGACCCAAGCGATTACCACGACGAGGAACGTTAGACCCCAGGAAATAAACCAAGGCAGATGAACCTTTACGAGCCGTGTCCACGTGTGATTTATCACTAGGTACAAGCCATGTAGTGCGCCCCAGATAACAAAATTCCAACTGGCGCCATGCCACAAACCTCCCAAAAGCATTGTGATCATTAAATTCCGCTGGCGCTTCCATTCCCCTTTTCGGTTACCGCCACAGGGAATGTAGATGTAGTCCCTCAGAAATCGGCTCAATGTCATATGCCATCGACGCCAAAAATCTGAGATCGACTTAGCCTTGTAGGGAGAATTGAAGTTTATGGGAAGATCGATATTGAACATCTTTGCCAGGCCAATCGCCATATCGGCATAGCCGGAGAAGTCAAAGTATATCTGCGAGGTATAGGCAAGCACACCGACCCACGCATCTCCTGTGCTTACTGCTGTTCCAGCCTCCGCAACATCGAAAACGGCATTGGAATACGGTGCAACATTGTCTGCAATGATAACCTTCTTACCCAGCCCTATAATAAAAAAGCTCAGTCCCACCGCGAAATTGCTCCAATCAAAGCGCAGCGTTTCGCTCTTGGAGAACTGCGGCATCATCTCGGAATGGTGAACGATAGGGCCAGCTATTAGCTGGGGAAAGAATAGTACAAAGAGGCAATAGCTCAGCGGTGATTCATGAGATCGGTTAATTCTTTTTGCATTACAGTCGACTAACCACGCGATCTGCTGAAAGGTAAAGAATGATATAGCAAGCGGTAATGCAATCTGACGGATTACATACTCGCTACCAGCAAGCGAGTTCACCGTGTCCACGAAGAAATTGGCGTACTTGTAGTAGCCTATTAACGCCAGGTTACAAGCCACGCCAAATGCAAGTAATCCTCGGTGGCCATACTTTAGAAGGCGCTCTCCAAGAACATAGTTGAATGTGATTGAGGGGACTATAAGTGCAATGTACTTGTAATCCCACCAGCCGTAAAAGGCTAAAGAGCTAAGGACCAGTAGCACACGAGCGGAGCCACCCCCAGAGTAGCGGGCTAAAGCAAAGTAACCGCATAGCACCAGAGGAAGAAACAAATACATAAATTCAAATGAATAGAATAACACCCAATTTCTCCGGCCACGTGGGCGCAACCCTTCTTATCGGTCGGGCAAACCTCACAGTAAAAGTACTAACTCTCGCCAATTACCCAATTCTTATACAAGAGTACGCCCCACTCGTTGGCGACTCCAAAGAAGGAACTCCCGGGTAAAAATTTAATTCTTCGTTTCCATATAGATCGTTCTTATTCTCTCTGGCAGCTCGGACAACTTCGGACCTTTGAATACGGCAGCTTCCAAAAGTAGTACACCCAGTCGGTAGGCAGCTGTTTTTATAACGTAATCCGAGTGTATCTCAAGCCCTTGAAGAGAAGTCGCCTGCAGTGCCTGTCGCCGGGCCTGCTCTCTTTTTCTTCCTCTGGGAGAGATCATGTCGAAGAGCAGTACCGAGAAATGCCATGGAGCCATCAATATACTTAGTGGCTTCTTTACCCAGTTAACAATTATGGAACCCAAACGGTACCCGTATGACATATCTGTCACCAGCGTGATATCCCATCCCGCGCCGGAGGTTCGGACGCCCACTTCAACTGCCCGATAGTAATTAAACTGAAACTGCCACTTTGCGCCGCTCAGCACTTGCTCCATTTCTTCAAGGGAAACAGCTCCCCTACCTACAAGATAACCGGCCACATCTTGCCTATCGCCACTAAGCCATTGCTCACAACGTTCAAACTCCTGCCGCTTCAGTAGAAGAAAGATTACGGCATTGTACTTGCAGGAGTTCAGAATAAGGTGGTCCGGAGCGGCCCCAAGGAACGCTGACAATGCCCTTAAGGCAACTTTGTCTGCCAATATACTATCTAGACCCTGCCCTAACTGATCGCGCTTCCAGAGGTAGCGGTCATATCGAATCAACAAGAAGCCGATCGCGTGATCAACGACATCGGGTAATAGGGCTGTATTTTTTAGAATGGTGGCCACTGCCAAACCAATGCGTGTTATCTGTGTCAGTTTTTCCAGCGTGAAGGTTTGCGTTCCAGACTGAACGCCCTCTTCCTGCCGAGCCATGTAGAAGTAAAGAATTTCCTTAACAACGCTGGCACTTACACCCGTCGCGAAAAGTTGCATGCAGAACAACTGGTCTTCATGGTAGGACTGCGGGAAGAAGAGACCATTTTCAATCAGGAAAGTCTTCCGATAAAGCTTGCCGACACAGCTGGGATCATAGAATACATGCGGCCAGCTTTCTGCTGAGACAGCATAAGGACCTTGAGTATAGTGATAGTAGGACTGATTGATTCTTTGCGGGGCAAAGGGTCCGCTGGTCGAAGCCACCAACGCAATACCCAAGTCCTGCTCTGTCTCGGCGGTTTGGCACCATAGTTCTGCTATCGCATGCTGCGGAAGCACATCGTCCGCGTCCAGAAATGTAATGTATTTACCGCGCGCAGCAAGCATCCCCCGGTTTCGGGCAACACCCTGGCGGGAATTACTCTGACGAATCAGGGTAATGCCACCGTGTTCAGCCTGAAATGACTCAACTATCTTGGCTGTACTGTCTGTACTGCCATCATCAACAACCAGCAGTTCGAAAGAACCGCCAAACTGTTGTTTCAGTACCGACTCTATACACCGCGCGAGATAGCGCTCACCATTAAAAACCGGCACGATCACCGAGACGTCACAACTATGGATGCTGTCCTGCGGCTGGCGGTACTGGTCTATCGCGTCCGCCACCACATCGAAGGCAGAAAGGTACTTTGAGATAAGATGTCGAAAACAGTAGGCTACCGGTAAAGCAATGCCGATTCTTACACCATTGCGCTCTTTTAGGTTACAAATCCTTTCAAGCAGTTCGCGTGTTTTTTCCCAGTTGAAAAAGTACTCAGCCCAGTCAGATGAGGCCTGCATATATGGCTCAACCAGTATGAAGTCGTCCGCCGTTGTATTTTCAATATTTCCTAGTTCTGAACACAATAGCGCTTGGGTTTCACCGCCACTGCCGCTTTTAGGCCCCAACAGGAATACCCGCCCATTGCCAGACCAGCACTCAAGCGCTTGATCAACACTGCGTAAGGGAAGCTCATTTTCGCTCAACTCGCGCCGAGGAGTTACAGAAGACGGGCAAATTCGGCACAGCTTGTCTGATACTTCCTGGTATACGCGATGGCAACTTTTTCCGTCACGCTGGGGAACATACCGTTTCAGCTTGGCCTGTTGTTCTTCATCCAGTGTGAACCCCGTAGAGACGAGCCTTTCCAGGACACTTGTAACACCCTCGATGGAGTAACATACCTCCGCCACCATCTCTTCGTCGGGAAGCGAAAATGCGCTCCTCCCACGTTCGGCCAACATTGCCGGTTTATCGAACTGATAGCAGATGGTAGGCTTCTCCATGTAGGCCATATCCCACATGATGCTAGAGTAATCGGTAATCAGCGCAATACATGACTGCATCACCTGGCCAATACCAACTTCACTCTCTACCGGATCGATGCGAATTCTTTCGCTCGCCAATTCCTCGAAAACGGGCATATAAACGCCAAACCTGAAATGCAGACGAACCCTTATCCGTAGGTTCTCTTGCTCTAACAGGCTATGCAGCTCTTTATTGCAGAGTAAGCTTTTCCAACCGTCATAGAACTGGCTTTCACGAAATACCTGTAAGTGCTCCTCTTCGGGGCCACACTTTCCGTCCCAGAAATCGGAGTTCAATGACTTTCGCCAAGTAGGGCATACTAATATATCCCTACTATCGCTTTGCCCGATTTTCAGTTTGTCCCAGCGCGGCAAGCCTGTAAAAGCGAAACGTGAGAAGGGGAAGCCCCACGTCTCATTCGCAGCTATGGCGTCGGCTCTCGACGTCGCTATAACCTGATCGATATAGGGGTGATCTCTGGGGTAAACACCCGGCGAGTATGCCAGCACCCCATGAGTCAAGAATACAAAGGTGCGATCCAGGTAGTCGCTGACATCTGCGTTTGATAATAGGATGTCTGCTGCGCTATCGGTAAAACAGAAGACACAGCTACGTTCCAGAGCGTCTTTCCATGCCGGGGAGCCTTTAACAAGCACTCTGTCAGATACATTGTCGGGAAACTCTATTCCCGCTTTCTGATCAAGCACGTAGTAGCATTCAACACCCGGAACGTGGCCTGTTAAATAGTTAAATAAAGCTATACCGTTGTCTTCAGCGCCGAGTCCGCGCCTTTCGCCGATAAGCCATGCGCCCAAGTTACGTTTTCCACTTTCCAGGCCTTCCAGAGGAAGATGACCTCGGGAGACGTCGGGCGCCACAGTCGCTCGCTTGGCAGGTATATTGTATGCTCGCCCGTAGTTCGGGACCTCAGCCGAGTAACGATCTACCAAGTACTCGCTGAGTTTTTCCAGACGGCAACCACTTACCTGACCAGACAGCAATAGCGAGGTTGGATACAGCGTAATGATGGCCTTTTGATTAAGGGTGTACTCAAGCAGATCTATTGCGCGCGTTGTACCTAGGCTGGCCATGTAGCTGTCGATGCTGGGGTGGGTCCAGCAACGCGAGTCAGCCCAGTAACGTACAGGGCCAACAACCAGAGATTGGCCGCATTGTTCCGCTTTATCTACCAACATCTCCAGAGCATTAACGTGAAGAATGTCACCACTACACAGAAGAATCGTATAGCAGCCACGAACCAATGACAGCAACTCCGCCAACGAGCAGCCCGAGCCCTCCTGAACCAGGTCGATTCTCAGCAGCCATGGGAATTGAGCAATGCTCTTACTGGCCTCGGCTTGGGAGATGTCAGACCCATCACACAGCACGACTACGTGAGGACACTCACATAGAGACTGCTTGCCGATGCTGGCTAGTGATCGCTCAAGCTCAACAACCCCGCCCCGGCAATCGATAACCACCGTAACCAAGTCACTACGATTACCCATTACCTAGCGCCGCCCCAAAAGAAAAGCTGGAAACCAGTTCAGAGAGTTCAGTATCAATTGAACGGACGGCAGGTGCGGCGTAATGACTCGCTAGACGCCGGCTGTCGACTGTATAGCTTCCCAGCGCAAGATGCTGGTCCACAAAAATGAACTCCAGATCAGGCAATGCCTCCTTAAATACTCCCACCAGGTCGAGCACCGAAAGCTCGTGCACGGCGTAGTTGTATAGCGCGGGAGGAACGGTGCTGGTCAGCAACTCGGCAAGCAAGCCACAGAGCTCCGTCACACTCAGGTAAGAACGGCGCTGACGACCGCTCCCATGAATGGTGATGCGCCCACTGAAATTGGCTTCGAAGGCAAAGCGATTAATTACCGCATCGAAGCGGGTGCAGGGGCTAAAGCCAAACACATTCCCCGAGCGGATAATAGTGGCCCGACCGGCATCTACCAGGCGCTGAACCTGCGCCTCTCCCCGGAGTTTGGAAGTGCCATAATGAGTGGAGGGTTGTGGCGGGGTGTCTTCATTCGCGGGGCTATCAGAGGCTCCATACACTGCCGTACTGCTCAAGTATACGAGGCGACAATGCCGGTGCTGCGGCTCCTCAAGTGCGGAAGCCAGTTCTGCCGTGCCCCAGTGATTCACTTGCTCCAGCGCGTGATGGTCAGATACTGCATGAGGTGTAGAAACCCGTGCCGCCAGATGGTAGACGATATCGACACCATCCAGACTTCTGACGAGGTTTCTGCGGTCCAGGATGTCCCCCCGGATGAACCGAACCCTGGCGCTTTTCGCCAATTGCAGATGCAAAAACACATCGAAGTTATGATTCGCAAGATTATCGTAGATGACAATCTCGGAAACCTCGTCATGGCACGAAAGCGTTTCGACGAGTTTGCTGCCAATATAGCCGGCACCACCAGTAACCAGTACTTTCATTTGTTAATAAGCTCAGTATGCAACCCACATTCGGTCTTATTCATGCCAAACCAGCGCGCCTCGCGTTCTGATTGCTCCGGGTCAATTCGCCGGGTACATGGCTCACAGCCAATGCTAAGGTACCCAGCACTGTCCAAGGGATGCCTGGGCAGGTCGAATTCCTTGATGTACTGCCAGATCTTCCTGTTGTCCCACTCCAGCATGGGATGGAGCCGTTTGCAGCCATGAGGAGCGTTCTGGACAAGGGTCATTTCTGCCCGTGCCTTGCTCTGGTCGGCACGAACCCCGTTTATCCAGTAATCGTGGTTCAGCAGTAATGAATCCAGGGGGTCAACCTTGTTAATCGCACAGCAGTGGTCAGGATCCGATGTGTAAATCAGGTGGCCATGCGAATCCTTCTGCATGGACTTCGGCATGGACGACCGCAAATTCACCAGGTTCCGCAGCCCAAACTCTTCCGCAACTCTGTCTCTGAACGACAGGGTTTCCGGAAAGTGGTAGCCCGTATCGATGAACGCAATGCAAATACCGGAATTGATCCGGCTGATCATGTGCAGCAAAGGCAGGCTATGGGTTTGAAACGAACAACTACTGAACAAGCGAGAGCCTCCGTTTTGCGCTTCTGTTATCCAGCCCTTTAGTTCTTCAAAGTTCATCTCTCCCTCACACTTGCGGGGGTCTACCCACTCATTATCTACAGCTTACAAACTACTGCATCAGAATACTCACACAACAACGCCATCTACTCCCGATTTTATTCACTACTGCGATCGGTATAGGTTGCTGGCAACTCGGTCATTGGCTACGAAAAGCCGACAATGGACTAGCTCGTTTTATTACGCCCTGCTGTAACCTGAAGCTATCCGTTATTCGATTTTTCAATGGATTCACGATACGCGCTGACCACTTCGGAAGTTTCCCCTCCGCACGCGATACGCCCGTTATTAATCCAGATCGCTCGATCACACAGTGACTCGATCTGCTTGTCGGCATGAGACACAAATACTACGGTCTGATCGCCGCTCAATCGCTCTCTCATTGCTCTCTCTGCTTTATTCTTGAAATGCGCGTCACCAACACTAAGCACTTCGTCTATAAGTAAAATGTCCACATGCGTAATCAACGCAGTGGTAAAACCAAGACGTGATCGCATACCGGAAGAATAGGTTTTGACCGGCTCCTCAAAGGATTCGCCCAATTCGGAGAACTCCTTGATTTCCTCCAGGAAAGACATGGCATGGCGTCGACTAGCACCCTGCATCATCGCTGACAGGAGTGCATTATCCCTACCCGACAGGTCGCCTCGAAACCCGAGGCCGATCGAGAGCAAGGCTGAAGCGGTACCTGGTCGCTGCCAAACAGAGCCTTTGGTTGGGGCGATTATCCCCCCCATTAGCCGGAGAATAGTGGTCTTGCCACAGCCATTACGACCAATAACACCAAGCGTCTCACCCTCGGTTAATGTCAGGGAGACATCCTCAAGGACGTGATGCACCCCCTCGGAAAAATGGTTCTTGCCGGCCGAGTAGTTGAGATAGACACCGTCGAGTTCAAGAATAGCGTCGCTTTGCCGGCTCATGCTGTCAGTGCCTTGAGAGCCAGGGCCTGGCTCAGTTTACGCATAATGAACACCATCCCGGCAGCAAGCATGCCGAAGATGAGAGCATACCGAAGCATCCCACCCAGGTCGGGAGCCACCCCGCCCATCAGAATCTGGCGATAGGCGTCCAGAATAAACGCGACGGGGTTCACGTTGAGGATAAGTTCGGTCAGTGCGGGGTCCGACAGGGTTCGCACATCCCAGAAAATGCCGGAAGTGAACATCAGGAAAGTCATTCCAAGCGAGATAATCATGCTGAAATCACGGAAGTAACAAACCAGCACCGCCCCCACGAACGCACAAGCTACAATCATCAAATAGTTAAGCGCGATTACCGGTAGCAACCAAAGCCAAATCCAGGATGGGCTGTAGCCGTTGATAACTACGACAGCAATCAGCAGGGCAAAAACCGCCATCTGCTTATACACACCCTCCTGAATCCGAGCCATAGGAAAGAGGGTTTTAGGAACGTTGATTTTTCCAATCAACCCAGCGTTGCTAACGATGGCATTTGACCCCGTGATGACACTTTTCGAAAACCAGACAAACGGCAACTTACCGCACATTAGAAAAGTGAGAAAGTCCGGATGCCGTGAATTCAAAATAACATTGAACACCACATAGAAAACGCCAACGTACAGCAGCGGTTCCAGAATCCACCAGACGTACCCGAGGAAATAGCGGGAGGCATCAGCTTTCAGGGCAAATTTGGCCTGGACATCGATCAAGCGTATATACTGGGAGAGCGTCATTGAGTGGATTTCACAAAGTACTGGGTTCCCACCGGGAAACAGGATTGTTTGGCAGTTGTTGCGTTATATTGGGACGAACGCGAGTATATCGGTTGCGCTCACTCTCAACAATGCGCCGCATCCACAGACGAACAAGCCAGCCAGGAGCCCAGCCAATACTGTGCAAGATATCGCAGTTATCGTACTCAACTGGAACAGCCCGGTAGACACCATTGCCTGTCTGAGCTCAATAGCCGAAGAGATTTTGCGAAATAGCAGCCGCTGCAGAGTCCGGCTCTATCCCGTTGACAATGGTTCTCAAGATCACTCCTGCGAGCAAATAGCAGACTGGATCGAACGACATGGCGACCTCGATGTCTGCTTCATCCAGAATTCTCATAACCTAGGTTTTGCTGGCGGAATGAACGCCGGCTTTAGGGCAGCAGAAATCGATGCGCCTGCGGACTACTACTGGCTCCTCAATAATGACCTGACACTGTGTCCTGGGGCGCTTTCTGCTCTGCTCGATGCCACTTCAACTGATCCGTCGGTGGCTGTCTGGGGGCCAACCATCGTACATCTGAACTCAGACACGATTCAATGTGCAGGCGGTGGCCGCTATTCACGCCTGTTGGGCATGGAGCGCAAGTACTTGCGGGGACTCCCACTCGATAAAGTCAACTGTTATCGCCATCGCCCTACCCGCTTTGATTTTATCTATGGCGCGGCGATGTTCATCCGCGGCGATATCATTAGGGCCCACCAAGGACTCGACGAGTCGTACTTCCTGTACTACGAGGAACTGGAACTGGCGAGACGCCTGGGTCGTGAGGACAGGTTAGACTGGTGCTGTGAGAGTGTAGTCAGCCATCAGGGCAGCGACGCAACATCTCGTGACAAGGGCCAACGCGCTAGAAGCTCCTATTTCGCTGCATACAGCGCTTGCCAATACACATGGCGCCATCACCGCGCTTTCCTTCTGCCCATGATTCTGATCCGCATGGCAGGCCTTGCTGTCCAGGCGCTGAGGGAGACCAACCCGGAACTGGCACTTGCACCCTGGAAGGCTGTATTTGCCTTCCTTAGCGGGCGTACACCCGCCCCGCCCCAGGCCTGAGCTACAACCCCACTATCAGTCGAGCCGCAAGCACTGTGCGCATCAGTGGCAATCCGCCGCGCAATCGCAGTGCATGTAACGCATTCAGGCGCTCAGCCACTCCGGCACTGGCAAGGCTGCCGTAGCGGGCAAGATCGCTATGGGCAGAGCCATCCGCTATTGTGCTTCCGCGCACTGCCAGCCTCTCCCCCAGTTCCGCCGCCTGGGCTATTGACGCAGCCAGCTCTGCATTACCCTTGCGCCAGTGGTACACCCAGCCACCAAGATTGAGGACTTCCCGGCCCATCCTGAAAACACCAATAGTGTTCTGCGTATGCTGCCGATAAAAGGTGTGTGCCGTATCCAGATAGACAAGCTCTCCACCAAACTGCCCCACCAAGGAAATCCACCAATCATGCATAATGGCGCTCTTGGATACCGGGAGTGCGAGGTCAGCGAGCTGGCGATTGAACAGCAAAGAGCATCCCGGCAGCGTGTTCCTGGTCAAAAACCGGTCAGGACCTGGCTTGTGCGGGCTCGCTGCCGGCGGCGTTGAAACCAGATCCGGCAGTTCGATAGCACTGCCGAATGGCTTCACACCATCAGCCACCAGGCGCGGAGAATCGCTCCCCTTAAGCGCACCTAAGCAAGCCTCGAGTTTTTCTATATGCCAGAGATCGTCCTGATCACAGAAACAAAATGCAGCACAGTTGGATCGCGCCGCAAAGGTCAGCAGCCGGGCAAAGCTTTGTGCCGGCCCAACCGGTGAGGGCTCAGGATCATCAAGCCACTGTATGCGCCCGTCGCGCTCGATGTATTCGTTGACAATACTGGTGGTGCTATCTTTTGAGCCATCGTCCCGAACCACCAAACGCCAACGACTGAAAGACTGTGCGCGAATACTGTCAATCTGAGCGGCGAGGAAGGCCTCCCCGTTGTAAGTTGCCATCAGGATACAAACTTCAACCGAATTCCCAGCTTCCTCACTTGTTAGCTGGCTAACCATCAGCTGCTGCTTCCTTGATGATTCAGCGTCGGTGACAGCCCGAAATCTGCGACAGTTTCCAGTACAGCGTCAATTTGCGCCTGACTCAGGCGCGACTGCCAAATGTAGGGCATTTCTGCGGTCCGCTTGCGGGTACTGCCTGTATCGCTCTGCCCATCACCGGTGGCAAGCTTGCGTATCCGGCGTTGAGGAGCATCAGCTACCAGCCCCAGCCGCGCACACAGATGGGAAACCTGATTTTCCGGGTCCCTGCACAGGGTCTCAAAGTCGCAGATAATCCAGTCTTTTCGGTGGGCCAACTGGTTCAACAGGACGACATGAATCATGGACCAGATCGCCGCCGCCTGCTTCCAGGGGTCACCCTTGGCTCGACGAATGGCGGGTAGATGCGGCTTCAAGTGATCCTTAACCAGTTTGTTCTGCCTTGTAAATCGCGGCAGGCTGAGATCCCACTCAAGAGGCACGATGCTGGACGCAAAACCGCAGGGGTGACGCGTGGTCACTACTACTTGAGCATTGAAGCGGTCACTGACCCAGTCCGCCATGAGCACGGCCGTGGGGTCCTTCACGATCAGGCGATGAAAGGGTAGAACCGCAGAGCGCAGATAGCCCCGGTACCAGGAGCGAAACAACTGCTCCCTCGACTGTCGCCCGGCGAAGGCACGCTGGGCGTATCGCTCAAGGAATTCCGGCACCTCGTCCTCAGCTGCAAAGTACGAAAAATGCCCGAAGCGGCTGGCAAGACGGGGAGACCAGCGGAAGTTCATCGGTTCGTACAGATAACGAACTCCTTTTCCTGCGCTCAGTATTTCTCCTAGCCAGGAGGTGCCCGAACGAGGGGCGCCCGTCAGGAAGATGGGGCGATAGGCCGCAGTGGTATCAGTAGGAGGCAAGGGCTAAATTCGGTGTGAGAAAAGCTGCGCTAATCCTAGCAAGTCCGTAGAATGAAGAATAGTTACCCACTAAAGATCCCCTGATTACGTGCCCAGCAAACAATCCCACCTCCCCCGCAAGCGCTTCGGCCAGAACTTCCTCCAGGACGCCGCCATCATCGGCCGCATCGCCGATGCCATCCAGCCCCGGGAGGATGACCACCTGGTGGAAATCGGCCCCGGCCAGGGCGCCCTCACCGAGGCGCTGGTCACCTCGGGCTGCCGCCTGGACGTGGTGGAACTGGACCGCGACCTGGTCGCGGGCCTGCTGGCCGCCTTCAGCATTTACCCCGGCTTCAAGTTGCACAGCGCGGATGCGCTGAAGTTCGACTTCGCCGCGCTGGCGGCGGACGACAGGCCGCTGCGGGTGGTGGGCAACCTGCCCTACAACATTTCCACCCCGCTGATCTTTCGCCTGCTGGAATTCGCCCCGCTGATCCGGGACATGCACTTCATGCTGCAGCTGGAAGTGGTGCAGCGGCTGGCGGCGGAGCCGGGCAGCAAGGCCTGGGGGCGACTGGGCATCATGGCCCAGTACCTGTGCGAGGTGGAGCACCTGTTCGACGTGCCGCCAGAGGCCTTCTTCCCGCCGCCCAAGGTGCAATCGGCCATTGTGCGGCTGGCGCCGCGGCAGACGTCACCCTGGCCGGACTGCGACCCGGCGCAACTGAAGCGGGTGGTGCAGGCGGCCTTCGCCCAACGGCGCAAGACGCTGCGCAATAACCTGAAGGGGCTGATGGACGACGCCGGTCTTCAGCAATTGGGGCTTGACCCGGGCTGCAGGGCAGAGACACTGGAACTGGTGGATTTCATCCATATCGCCAACGCCCTTTAAGGACCCCCGCGTGACCGACATCAAGCCCGAGCAGGTGCGGGTAACCGTACAGACCACATACTTGCCCAGCCACTCCCTGCCGGAGGCAGGGCAGTTTACCTTCGCCTACACCATCACCATCCGCAACAACGGCGCGGTACCGGTGCAGCTGCTGTCGCGGCACTGGATCATTACCGATGCCAACGATGAGGTGCAGGAGGTGCGCGGCGAAGGGGTGGTGGGCGAGCAGCCCATCATCCCGCCCGGAGAGCAATTTCGCTACACCAGCGGGGCCACCCTGCCCACCCCGGTGGGGTGCATGGAGGGCAGTTACACGATGATTGCCCCGCTGGATGCGGATATCGACCCCACCGACATGCCGGCCTTCGAGGTGCCCATTCCGCCCTTCACCCTGCACACCCCCACGGCCCTGCACTGATGGCGACCTACGCCGTCGGCGATATTCAGGGTTGCCTGAAGCCGCTTAAGCACCTGCTGGAACAGGTGCGCTTCAACCCCGACCGGGATCGCCTCTGGTCGGTCGGCGACATTGTGAACCGCGGCCCCAAGTGCCTGAAAACCCTGCGCTTTCTGTATGACATGCGGGACAATCTGGAACTGGTGCTGGGCAATCACGACCTGCACCTGCTGGCGGTGGCCGCCGGGGTGCGCCCGCCCGGACGCTCCGATACCCTGGACAAGATCCTGGCAGCGCCCGATCGCGACGCCATGCTCAACTGGCTGTTGCACCGCCCCCTGGTGCACTACGAGAACGGCTACACCATGGTCCACGCCGGCATCCCGCCACAGTGGAGCGTGGAAGACGCCCTGGCCCGCAGCCTGGAGGTGGAAACCGTGCTGCAGAGCCCGGACTGCACCGAGTTCTTCCGCCAGATGTACGGCAACGAACCGGCCATCTGGTCCGACGATCTCACCGGCATGCCCCGCCTGCGCGCCATCACCAACTACCTCACCCGCATGCGCTTCTGCACCAAAGAGGGCGAACTGGACCTGATCAGCAAGGGTCCGGTGCCCACCAGCGGCAAGAAGGTCACCGCCTGGTTCAGCCACGCCCACCGCAAAACCGCGAACGACCGCATCCTGTTCGGCCACTGGGCTTCGCTGGAGGGCAAAACCGAGGGCCCCAACGTGATCGGGCTGGATACCGGCTGCGTGTGGGGCGGCTCGCTGTCGATGTACTGCCTGGAGACGGGGGAGTGGACGCGGTGCCGGTGCAGGGATGGGAGGGTGGCGTGATGGCTTCGCGGGCATTGGCCCACCTTATTGTGAAGCTCCCGTGATTAACTCATCCAATTCGGCCTTATTCGTCACAGACACCCCTTCTCCGGCATCCAATTGCGACACACCAAGCTGGACCTGCCGGCGCAACTCCGCTGTTTTCCATTCACGAAGCCAGGCATCGTGAGTTTCGACGAAGCGCAGCGCTTCACGAACCACCTCGCTGGCGTTGTTGTACAAACCACTTTCGACCTTGGCTTTGACAATCGCCTCGAGTTCGGGGGTTAAAGACACATGCATGCCAACATCCGCTTCCAATCACCTAGCGGTAAAAATGCGCCTGACATCAAAAATTGTCAATCTTTGTAAACCATTAATGCCAGCCAGCAGACGGCCACACCGGGCTCAATACCCTTCCGGATTCCCCGACTGCCAGCGCCACACGTCCTCGCACATGTCTTCCAGAGTCCGCGACGCCCGCCACTTGAGCTGCGAGGCCGCCAGGCCGGCATCGGCATAACACTCGGCAACATCCCCCGGGCGGCGATCTACGATCTGGTAGGGCAGCGCTTTGCCACAGGCCTTTTCGAAGGCGGCGAGCATCTCCAGCACGCTCACGCCCTGCCCGGTGCCGAGGTTGACGTTCAGCAGACCCGCGTTGCCCTCCAGGTAACGCAGCGCGGCGACGTGGCCCTCGGCCAGGTCCATGACATGGATGTAATCGCGCACGCCGGTGCCGTCACGGGTGGGGTAGTCGCCGCCAAACACGCTCAGGTATTCGCGCCGTCCCACCGCCACCTGGGCGACAAAGGGCACCAGGTTGTTGGGAATGCCCTGGGGATCTTCGCCGATCAGCCCGGAGCGGTGGGCACCGACCGGGTTGAAGTAGCGCAGGCAGGCGATGCGCCAGTCCGGGCGGGCCGCGCTCAAATCGGCGAGGATGTGCTCGATGGTGAGCTTGCTCTGGCCGTAGGGATTGGTGGCGGTGCGCGGGAAGTCCTCGCGGATGGGGTTGGAGGCCGGGTCGCCATAGACCGTGGCGGACGAGGAGAACACCAGCGAATCCACACCGGCCGCCGCCATCGCCTGCAGCAGGTTGAGGGTGCCGGCGACGTTATTCTGGTAGTAGGCCAGCGGCTGTTCGACGGACTCACCCACCGCCTTGAGGCCGGCAAAGTGAATGACCGCTGCAATATCGTGCTGGTCAAACACGGCCTGCAGGGCAAGAGGGTCGCAGATATCACCCTGCACGAACCCTATCGCTTGCCCGGTAATGGTCTGCAGGCGCTGGAACACCTCGAAGCTGCTGTTACTGAGGTTATCGAACACCAGCGGCCGGTAGCCGGCCTCGATCAGGGCGACACAGGTATGCGAGCCGATAAAGCCGGCGCCGCCGGTGACGAGGACAATGTTGGACATGAAGCGTCTTCTGGAGGTTGCGTCCTGCGCAGTGTGCCGGCCACCTGTAGCAGAGGCAACAGGACTCCCGCGGTATTCCCGCCTGATTGACCCGCTTGAGCCAGCTTCGAATCCTCTCTACAGTGCCGGGACTGATTCAGGACTTCACTCCATGCAAACCTACCTCGTCGGCGGCGCAGTGCGCGACGCCCTGCTCGACTACCCGGTCACCGAGCGTGACTGGGTGGTGGTGGGTGCGCGGCCGGAGGAAATGCTGGACCAGGGCTACCAGCAGGTGGGCAAGGACTTCCCGGTGTTCCTTCACCCCCGCACCAAGGAGGAGTACGCACTGGCGCGCACCGAGCGCAAGCAGGGGCACGGCTACACGGGGTTTGCGGTGCACTGCGACCCGGCCGTCACGCTGGAGGAGGATCTGCTGCGCCGGGACCTCACCATCAACGCAATGGCACAGACAGCGGAGGGCGAGATTGTCGACCCCTACGGCGGGCAGCAGGACCTGCAGGCGCGCCTGCTGCGCCACGTGTCCCCCGCGTTTACCGAGGATCCCCTGCGAGTGCTGCGGGTGGCCCGTTTCGCGGCGCGCTATGCCCACCTGGGCTTCACGGTGGCGGAGGAGACCCGCCGGCTGATGGCGGAGATTGTCGATGCGGGCGAGCTGGCGCACCTGCCGGCCGAACGTATCTGGGTGGAAACCGACAGGGCCCTGGGCGAGCGCAATCCGGAGGTCTTTATCGAGGTACTCAGGAATTGCGGCGCGCTGGCGGCACTGCTGCCCGAAGTGGACGCCCTGTTCGGCGTGCCCCAGCGCGCGGAGTATCACCCGGAAATCGACAGCGGCATCCACACACTGATGGTGCTGCAACAGGCGGCCAGGCTCAGCCCGGATACCGCCGTGCGCTTCGCCGCCCTGGTCCACGACCTCGGCAAGGCCACCACCCCCGAAGATGTCCTGCCCCGCCATATCGCCCACGAACACCGGGGCGTGCCGCTGGTAAAGGCCGTATGCCAGCGCCTGAAAGTCCCCAACCGCCACCGCGACCTGGCGCTGTCGGTGTGCGAATACCACCTGCTGTGCCACACCGCGCGGGGACTGCGTGGCAAGACCCTGCTCAAGCTGTTGCGCAACACCGGCGCCCTGCGGCGCCCGCAGGACTTCGAGCATTTCCTGCTGGCCTGCGAGGCTGACGCGCGCGGTCGCAAGGGGCTGGAAGACCAACCCTACCCTCAGGCGGATTACCTGCGCCGCGCCGCCGGAGCCGCGGCGAGCGTCAATGCCGCGGACTTTGCCGGGCGGGAATTGCAGGGCAAGGCCCTGGGCGACGCCATCGCCGCGGAGCAGATCCGGCGACTGGACGCATTGCGTGACACGCCGGGCAATCGCGAGGCGGACCATGGCTGATCTGGCACTGGTGACCGGTGGCGCCCAGCGTATCGGCGCGGCCATCGTGCGCGAACTGCACGGGCGCGGAATGGACATCGCCCTGCACTACCGCAGTTCTTCGGTCACTGCCGAGGCGCTGGCAACGGCGCTGAACCGGGAACGGCCGGGTTCCTGCCACCTGTGGCAGGCCGACCTCTGCCAGGTGGATGACATCCAGCGCGTGGGCGCATCCTTCCTGGCGACTCACCCGGCACTGAAACTGCTGGTCAACAACGCCTCGGGCTTTGCGCCAACGCCGCTGGCATCCGCCACCGAGGCCGACTTCGACGCCCTGCTCGGCTCCAATCTCAAGGGCCCCTACTTCCTGCTGCAGGCCCTGCTGCCCGCCCTGCGCGCCGGCGGCGGCAGCGTGGTGAACCTGATCGATATCCACGCCGGCCGGCCGCTCAAGGACTTCAATGCCTACTGCGCGGCCAAGGCCGGGCTCGCCTCCCTTACCCGCAGCCTGGCACTGGAACTGGGGCCGCGGGTGCGCGTGAACGGCGTGGCCCCTGGCGCCATTCTCTGGCCGGAGGACGATGCCGCCTACGACGACAACAAGCGCCGGGCCATCCTTGCCGCCACCCCGCTGGCACGGCTCGGCGACCCCGCGGACATTGCCCGCACGGTGGCTTTTCTCGGACTGGAAGCGTCGTTTATTACCGGCCAGGTGCTGGCGGTGGATGGCGGCTGGAGCCTGGGACTTGCCGGCACCGGAGCTGACGTATGACCCCTGCCACACTCGCCCTGCTGCTCACCGCCGCCCTGTGCGCCTCCGGCGGCCAGTTACTGTTCAAGATCGGCGCCAGCGGCCGCACGGCGCTGCTGGAGTTTATCAATCTGCCCATCGTGGCGGGCCTGGCGCTGTACGCTGCCGCCACGGTGCTGTGGATCTACGTGCTCTCCACCCAGGCCCTGACCACCGTCTATGCCTTCACGGTACTCACCTTCGCGCTGGTCTACCTGGGCGGCGTGTTCCTGCTGGGAGAGCGCCTCAGCCCCGGCGGCATGGCCGGCACGGCGCTGGTACTGCTGGGGCTGTTCTGCATCACCCGCTACGGGTAGACCTCAACACCATTGCGCCACAGCTCATATTCACTGATATCCGCGCCGGTTTCCCAGCTCACTGCATACCCACCGGGTTCGACACTCACTTGGCGGAAAATGCGCGGATTCTTCAATTCGGCGAAAAGCGGCTTAGCCAGTAGCGGTTTGAGATCGTACTTGCGCTGCCTGGCATTATCGAAGTGCACTAACAAGAGATAGTTGCTCAACGCCTCAACTGCAGTAACCCGTGGCACTGACCCTACTCCAGGCCTGGCAGTTTCCTGTATTCCTGAGTGTGCCATATCGAACTCAGCTCCAACTGGTGTTTGGTCGCCCAAGCTTTTACGAGCCGCCTTGCTCTCGGCGGCAAATCCCCTTCCAGCATTTCAAGGCTCTCAATACTGAACACGCCAACAGTATCGCCATAGATTGCATGGAAATGCGGCGGCGGATGGTCCGCAAAGTATAGCTTGATTACAATGCCGTAAAAGCGGGTGAGCTCTGGCATGGGAATCTCCCTGGTTTGCAGGAGAGATTCAGGTTTGCAGAACTAGCCACCAACTCGCCAGCTCGATATTCGCTCAAATCCGGCCAATCCCGGCAAACCTGCGTCAGGCGGCTATTCCCCCGAAATCTCCCTACCCCGCCAGGTAAATGCTACCCGCCTGACCTGCTGCGACTCCCGATCAAAAGCGTCCCACAGCGCGGCGTAGCTGCGCCCATCGACCGGGTGGCGATCCTCCGGCGCGAGTTCCGACAAGGGGCGCAGCACAAAGGCGTTGGTGAGGATTTCCGCCCGCGGCAGCTGCACGCCGTCGACCTCACCGGCGCTGTCGCCGTAGGTGAGCAGGTCGATATCGAGCTGGCGCGGGGAGTAGCGCGTGGCGTCGGGCAGGCGGCCGTGCTCGGTCTCGATGCGGCGCAGGTCGCGGGCCAGTTCGGCCACGCTGGCCTCCGTGTCGATGCCCACCACCATATTGAGGAAGGGCTGGCCGCTGAAGCCGATGGCCTCGCAGTCATACACCGGGGACAAATCCAGATGACCGTACAGTGCCTCGAGGGCATCCAGGCCCGCCGCCAGGTAGCGCTCGCGCTCGATATTGGAGCCAAGGCCGAGGTAGACGCGGGGCATCAGGGCCGCTCCCCGCGCTCGATCAGCACACCGACATCCTTCGCCGCCGCCACGGCGCCGGGCTTGCACAGGCGCAGGCGCAGCCAGGGCACGCCGAACTCGGTGCGCACCAGGGCGGCGATTTCCTCGGCGGCGGTTTCAATCAGCTGGAACTGCTGTCCATCCATAAAGGAGGCAATGCGCGCAGACACGGCGGCATAGTCCAGCGCGTGTTGCAGGTTGTCGCCGGCCGCGGCGGGGCGGTTGTCCCAGCCCATGTCCAGGTCCAGCAGCAGGGTCTGGCGCACGGCGCGCTCCCAGTCGTAGACACCGATCACCGTATCCACGGCCAGTTCCCGGATAAACACGGTATCCATCAGCCCGCCACCTGTGTAATGGGGGGCAGTTCCGCCATCGGCCAGCGCGGGCGCACTGCGGTGCCACCCTCGTCGCGCTGCCCGGCGGCCAGGCGCTGGGCCCCGGCGTAGGCGATCATGGCGCCGTTGTCGGTGCAGAATTCCGGGGCGGGGTAGAAGACTCTGGCGCGATCCTTTTTCAGTGCCATTTCCAGGCTGGCGCGCAGGTTGCGATTGGCGCTGACCCCGCCGGCCATCACCAGGGTCTTGAGACCCTCCTGCTTAAGCGCCCGCCGGCACTTGATGACCAAAGTGCCCACGACGGCCTCCTCAAAGGCGCGGGCGATGTCGCACTTGTCCTGCTCGGTGAGCTCACCGGCGGCCCTGCAGTCATTCACGGTGTTGAGGGTGTAGGTCTTGAGGCCGCTGAAGCTGAAGTCCAGGCCCGGCCGGTTGACCATCGGTCGCGGGAAATCAAAGCGCGACGGATCGCCCTGCTCCGCCAGCCTGGCGATATGGGGGCCGCCGGGGTAGGGCAGGCCGAGCATCTTGGCGGCCTTGTCGAAGGCCTCGCCGGCGGCGTCGTCCAGCGATTCGCCGAGCAGCCGGTATTCGCCGATCGCGTCCACCCGCACCAGCTGGGTGTGGCCGCCGGACACCAGCAGGGCCACGAAAGGAAAATCGGGGCGATCTTCTTCCAGCATGGGCGCCAGCAGGTGGCCCTCCATGTGGTGCACCCCCAGCGAGGGTACGCCCCAGCCCCAGGCCAGGGCGCGGGCCAGGGTTGCCCCCACCATCAGGGCGCCCACCAGGCCGGGGCCCGCGGTGTAGGCCACGGCGTTGATATCGCCGGCGGTGCAGTTCGCTTCCGCCATTACCTGCTCGATCAGGGGCAGCGCCTTGCGGATATGGTCCCGGGAAGCCAGTTCCGGCACCACGCCCCCGTATTCCACGTGGATATCCACCTGGCTGAACAGGGCGTGGGCCAGCAGGCCGCGCCCGGTGTGGTAGAGCGCCACGCCGGTTTCGTCGCAGGAGGTTTCAAGGCCGAGGATGAGCATAGGGAGTCGTTTGTGGAGTCTGGTGGCGCATGATACGGGGTTGCGGGGTGGGAGTCATTTTTGATCTCAATTCACGCTTTGCAAATGCCTGAACTTGGGTATAGAATGCGCGCCCTTTCAGGCGTTGTCTGCTCAATTTGCAGGCAGCCATAAACTATTGGATACAGGTGAAGACTTAATGCCTCACGTTAAGGTCAAAGAGAACGAGCCGTTTGACGTTGCCCTGCGCCGCTTCAAGCGCTCCTGCGAAAAAGCTGGCGTACTGGCTGAAGTACGCAAGCGCGAGCACTACGAAAAGCCCACCACTGTACGCAAGCGCGCCGCCGCGGCTGCCGTCAAGCGTCACCTGAAGAAGCTGTCCCGGGAAAATCGCAAGCGCGTCCGCCTGTACTAAGCTGTACAGCGCCCCCTCCCTATGAGTGATCCAACCCCCGTCGGCTCTTCCCTGGTAGAGCAGGTCAAGGCGGCCATGAAGGCCGCCATGAAAGCGCGGGACAAGGAGCGGCTGGGCACCATTCGGCTGATTCAGGCCGAATTCAAGCGAATCGAAGTAGACGAGCGCGTCGACGTGGACGATGCTCGGGCTCTGGCAGTGCTGGACAAAATGGTCAAGCAGCGCAGGGATTCCGCCAGCCAGTACCACGACGCCGGCCGCACCGATCTGGCCGAGCAGGAAGAGCGCGAAATCGCCGTGCTGCAGGAATTCCTTCCGGCGCAGCTGTCCGAAACGGAAATCATCGAACTGGTGGACGCCGCCATTGCCGCCTCGGGCGCCAGCGGCATGCAGGCCATGGGCGCCGTGATGGGCCAGGTCAAACCCCAGGTTCAGGGCCGCGCCGATATGGGCGAGGTCAGCAAGATCGTCAAGGCCCGGCTCGCCAGCTGAGCTGACCGCGACTCCCCCGGCGTGGTTCAATAGCCCGCCAGACCCACAACTCACCTGAACTGCGCATGGCCGGACGGATACCGCAATCCTTTCTCGACGAGCTGCTCGACCGGCTCGACATCGTCGAGGTGGTGGACCGTCGGGTCAAACTGAAGAAAACGGGCAAGAACTACAGCGCCCGCTGCCCCTTCCACGAAGAAAAAACCCCCTCGTTCAGCGTCAATCCCGACAAACAGTTCTACTACTGCTTCGGCTGCGGCGCCGGCGGCAACGCCATCGGCTTTGTGATGGATTACGAGAACCTGGACTTCCCGGCGGCGGTGGATACCCTGGCCGGCAGCCTCGGGCTGGATGTACCGCGGGAGCAGAGTGGTGGCCCAGGTGCGGCGGCGGCAGAACAAAGCAACAAGCCCCTCTACGCCCTGATGGAGGACATCGCCCGCTTCTACCAGCAGCAGCTGCGCCAGCACCCGGACGCCAGGCGCGCGGTGGACTACCTCAAGGGCCGCGGCCTCACCGGCCAGATCGCTAAGCAATTTGACCTCGGCTTTGCACCACCGGGCTGGGACAACCTGCTGCAGCGCTTTGGCGGCAGCGAAGCCCAGCGCAAGCTGCTGCTGGATGCGGGCATGCTGGTACAGAACGAGGCGGGCAAAACCTACGACCGCTTCCGCGACCGCGTGGTGTTCCCCATCCGCGACCAGCGCGGCCGTGTCATCGCCTTCGGCGGCCGGATGCTACCCGACGACGATGCACATGGAAGTGCAAGTGCCGCGGGAGGCAGGAAGCCGGGAGCGGCCCAACCCAAATACCTGAACTCCCCGGAGACGGCCATTTTCCACAAGGGCCGCGAGCTCTACGGCCTCTATCAGGCACGCCAGGCCAATCGCAAACTGGAGCGCATTCTGGTGGTGGAGGGCTATATGGACGTGATCGCCCTGGCCCAGCACGGCATCAACAACGCCACCGCCACACTCGGCACCGCCACCAGCAAAACCCACCTGGAACGCATCTTCCGCCTGTGCCCGGAAGTCCTGTTCTGCTTCGACGGCGACGAGGCCGGGCGCAAGGCCGCCTTCCGCGCCCTGGAGTCGGCCCTGCCGTCCCTGGAAGACGGGCGCCAGGCGCGCTTCCTGTTCCTGCCCGAGGGCGAAGACCCGGACACCGCCGTGCGCGCCCAGGGCACCGAGGGTTTTGAGAAAATGCTGGGGCAGGCCCGCCCGCTGGAAACTTTTCTGTTCGAGTCGCTGTCAGATGGCGTAGACACCGACAGCCTGGACGGCCGCGCCCGCCTCAGCAAGATGGTGCTGCCCTACATTCGCCAGCTGCCCGAGGGTGTGTACCGCCAGCTCATGTTTCGGGAGCTCGCACGGCGCACCGGCCTGGAGTTGCAGAGCCTGATGCAGCTGGAAGTGCCGCCACTGCCGCAGCAAACGGAAGCAACGGCCCCTAGCGACGAGGGCAGCGGTGAAGAAGAAACCCTGCCGCGCCAGCGCAGCCCGCAAACGGAGCTGCCCCGCGGCTACTCCAACCTGGCCCAGGCGGCCCTGGCCCTGTTGCTGCACAAGCCGGAAGTAGCGCGCCTCGGCAACACCGATATGCTGGCCTCGCTGGACGGTGAGGACATTGACCTGCTGCGCGACATGCTGGGCCTGCTGCAGCGGCGGCCGGAGTCCTCCACCGCCATGTTGCTGGGGCACTGGTACGGCACCCCCCAGGGCGAATTGCTCAACCGCCTGGCCGGCCAGGAACGGCTCATACCGACCGAGGGCATCGAGCAACAATTTGCCGACACCATGGCGGAACTCGCGCTGTTACCGCGCAAATCCGCCCTGGCCGCGCAAGTCGACAAACTGAAACTCACCAACTACGCTCAGATGAGCGCAGAGGAGAAGCAGCAGCTGAGAGAGCTGCTAAAAGAAAAGCAGAAACTCGATGCCGAGCGGGGCAAGCGCGGACGCTAGACACTCGGCGGCTGACAGCGCCACCTTGCAATTGCAGGACTCGCCCCCATGTAACGGCGTGCCCGCCCCCGACACGCCGGGCCGCACACCGCGCAGGCACCGGAAATAGCCGTTGAAATGACGTGATTCGGGGCAAATCAGCGGTAAAAAGCCTGAAATTACCCGCCCTTGCGGTGGTTATACCGGCGCCCCATCCGCTACAATATGCGGCTACATTTTTTTTACGTTTATAGGTATGCACTCGATGACCAACGTCGTGCAACAACAGTCCCGCCTCAAGGAGCTTATCGCCCGCGGCAAGGAGCAGGGTTACCTGACCTACGCCGAGGTGAACGACCACCTGCCGGAGGACATCTCCGATCCGGATCAGGTCGAAGACATCATCCAGATGATCAACGACATGGGCATCCAGGTGTTCGAAGTGGCGCCCGACGCCGACGAGCTGCTGATGAGCGAAGGCGACGGCTCTGCCGACGACATCGCCGCTGCCGAAGCCGCCGCCGCCCTGGCCGCGGTGGAAACCGAAGCCGGCCGCACCACCGACCCGGTGCGCATGTACATGCGCGAAATGGGCACCGTGGAACTGCTGACCCGCGAAGGCGAGATTGTTATCGCCAAGCGCATCGAAGAGGGTATCCGCGAACTGATGGCCGCCCTGGCCCACTACCCCGGCGCCGTGCAGTCCGTGCTCGACGAGTACGACCAGGTCACCCGGGAAGAGCGCCGCCTGGGCGACGTGATGGTCGGCTACCTCGACCCCGCCGATCACGTGCCCTCCGCCGCCGAAGTCGCCGCGGAGAACAACAACAACGATTCCGACGACGAAGAGACCGAGTCCGGCCCCGACCCGGTCGAGGCCAAGAAGCGCTTCACCGCGCTGAAGCGCCAGCTCAACAAAGCCGATAAAGCCATCGCGGCCAAAGGGCGCGGCGACGCTGAAGCCCAGAAGGAGATGGAAAAGCTCGGCGAACTGTTCAAGTTCTTCAAGCTCACCCCGCGCGTATTCGACCCGCTGAGCGATTCACCGCGCAACATCCTCGCCGGTGTCCGCGACCAGGAACGCGAAATCATGAAAATCGCCGTGCGCGAGTGCAACATGCCGCGCAAGGATTTCATCGAGAGCTTCCAGGGTTCGGAAGCCGACGCGAAGTGGTTGAGTCGCGTCACCCGCGGCAAGAAGGACTATGCCGCCAAGCTCAATGCGCGCAAGGAAGACATCCAGCGCCTGCAGCGTCGTATTGCCCAGATCGAGGAGCAGAGCGGCCTGACCGTTGCCGAGATCAAGGAAATCAACCGCCGCATGAGTATGGGTGAAGCCCGTGCCCGGCGCGCCAAGAAAGAAATGGTGGAGGCCAACCTGCGCCTGGTGATCTCCATCGCCAAGAAGTACACCAACCGCGGCCTGCAGTTCCTCGACCTGATCCAGGAGGGCAACATCGGCCTGATGAAGGCGGTGGACAAGTTCGAATACCGCCGCGGCTACAAGTTCTCGACCTATGCCACCTGGTGGATTCGCCAGGCCATCACCCGCTCCATCGCGGACCAGGCACGCACCATCCGTATCCCGGTGCACATGATCGAGACCATCAACAAGCTGAACCGTATCTCCCGCCAGATGCTGCAGGAAATGGGCCGCGAGCCCACGCCGGAAGAACTGGGCGAGCGCATGGACATGCCGGAAGACAAGGTGCGCAAGGTACTCAAGATCGCCAAAGAGCCGATCTCCATGGAGACGCCGATTGGCGACGACGAAGATTCCCACCTGGGCGACTTCATCGAGGACCACACCATTTCCTCACCGGTCGACGCCGCCACTGGCCAGGGCCTGCAGGAAGCCACCAAGGAAGTGCTGGCCGGCCTCACCGCCCGCGAAGCCAAGGTGCTGCGCATGCGCTTTGGTATCGACATGAATACCGACCACACCCTGGAAGAGGTGGGCAAGCAGTTCGATGTCACCCGCGAGCGTATCCGCCAGATAGAGGCCAAGGCACTGCGCAAGCTGCGCCACCCGACCCGTTCGGACTACCTGCGCAGCTTCCTTGACGAGTAAGCGAATCCTCCGCTCCACCAAAGGCCCGCCATGTGCGGGCCTTTTGCTGTCGGCGAAGAGGCCGGCAGGGCAATCGCTCAGAGCGGCTACAACACCAGCAGGGTGAGGAATGTGGCGGCACCCGCTGCCACCCCCAGGCGCGTACAGCGCCTGAACAGTGGCTTGCCCTGACCGAAGTGCCCCATCATGGCGTCGATGGGCGCCTCGCCCGAGCGGATGCGCCGTGTCACCGGCAACTCCAGGAACAACACGAAGACCAGGCTGCCCACCATGCCCGCCAGCAGGGCGGCCCGTCCAGGGCTCACCACCGGCAGGCTGTACAGCGTCAGCACAATAACCAATACATTGCCCAACGGGCCGCCGGCCGAGAGCGCAAGCGTCTGCCGCGCCGTGCTGCCGGCGTAGTCAAAATCAAAAAACAGCGGCGCTGGCTGCGCCTTGATGGTCGTTGCGGCCCCGGCCAGGCGAGCGCCGAAGAAGTGCCCCCACTCATGAAAAATATGGCTCATGAAGAAGCCTGCGAGCAGCCCCGCCAGTATTGCGAGTAGCGTGGGCACCCCCGCCCCGGTTGCCAGGGCCCAGTTATCGAGGCTGATAAATACGCCCGCCGACGCGAGGAAGGCAGACAGGTGCACCAGCGCCTGCGTTCTCAGTTTGCCGGTGGGCCCAGCCGCGGAATCTTCATTGCTCACCGGCTGCCCTCTCAAAAGTTATAGCGGAATTCCAGCCCGTACATGCGCGGCGGCGCCGTCGTGGTCTGGAAGGCGCCGGTGCTGTCACCCACCGCAGCGGCACCGAAGTAATACAGCTCGTCCGTCAGGTTGGTTGCATACACCGCCCCTTCCAGGCGGCCCGACTGCGAGCGCCAGCCCAGGCGGGCATTCAGCAAACCGTAGTCATCGAAAGTGGACTGGTCGAGGTTCTGCCCGGCGCCGGCATCCAGCCCCATGAAAATCTCGTCCACGTAGCTGTAGTCGAGACGCGGCACGAAGGTACCCCAGGACGTATCCCAGGTGTACTGTACGGCCAGGCTGTAGGTCAGCTTGGGCACCTCGGCAAAGGGCTCGGACGAGCGGTCAGTGATGGGCAGCGGCTGCTGGGCAAAGAGCGCCCTGGAACTGAACTGCGGCTCTTCAAAGTCGAGATAGTCGTAGTCGTTGTAGCTACCCGTTGCCATCAGCAGCAGGTTGTCGGTGGGCAACCAGGACCACTCGAGTTCCCCCCCGGTAATCCGCGTACTGGAGGCATTGGTCAGTACCACGCGCGGCGAACCGCCGCTGTCGAGCAGCACCTGCCGTAGTTGCATGTCATCAAAGTCGGTGCGGAACAGGGCGCCGTTCAGGCGCATGCTCGAACCGAAGAAATCGATCTTGAAACCCAGCTCGTAGTTGACCACCGTTTCCGGCTGTACCGTCGCCTGGCCATCGATACCCACCGGCTCGAAGGTGCCCGACTTGAAGCCCTCTGCGTAACCCAGGTACACCATGGCCGACTGCATGCCCAACGCATCCAGCGTCGCCTCCGGCAGGTGGTAGGCGAGACTGAGCATCGGCGTGACTTCTTCCCAGGTTTCGTCGGCATGGTGATCCACCGCCGGTAACAGGGGGTAAATCTGCTGGCCTTCGGCGTCCAGCGGGAAGGCATTGTTGATGGTGGTGAAGATATCCGCCGCCAGCAGGGCATCCAGGTCGGTCACCAGACCAACGCCGGCGGCCTGCAGGGGAATAATGCCGGGTGTACCGGCAATGGCGGCAAAGGCGGTTTCACGGAAGGCCGCCTCGTCCAGCAGCAACTGCGATACCGACTGCTCGCGCTGTTCGCTGGTCCAGCGCAGGCCGGCGGTCAGTTCCAGTTGGTCAGTCAGCTCATAGCTGCCCTGGAAGAAGGCCGCATAGGTGGTGTTCTCCAGTTCGTAGGTCTGCAGTTCGGCGGTGGGTGAGTTGATGAGCATGATGGGCACGGGCGCGAAAATCAGCGACCCCGTGGACCAGCTCACCGAACCATCGGTGCCGTCGTCGATATTCTCTTTCATGGCAAACAGGCCAAAGGTGTAATCGAGACGGTCATCAAAGGCGCTGCCGATAAACTGCAGTTCCTGCGAAAAATGGTCGCGGTCACTCGGGCTGCCACCGGGGCGATAGCGCGTTGAAAAGGGCAGCTCGGTAACGTCGTTGTCAGGGTTGCCGAAGTTGCCGGACTTCTCCTGCTCGCCGAAGCCGGTGATGCTTTTCAGGCTGAGGCTGTCGTTGATCTCCCACTCCACCGTCAGGCCCAGCAGCAGGTTGTCGAGGTTGTATTCGATGCGCTGGTCGGTGGTGGTGCGGTAGTCGTCCTGCAGGGCCTCGGAGCGACGGCAGGCGGCCTCGAAGCTTGGGCTCTGGGCGCTGAAGCCGGGCATCACCGGCGTGTCGTTATCGTTGTAGGCATCTACCGGCACCCGGTCGCCCGGCAGTATGCGGTTGCCGAACAGCGAATCCTCGCCGTTGAAACTGCTGCGCTCAAGCCAGCGGCAATTGGTGGTCGGCTGGATTTCCGCGGTCTCGCCATAGTAGGCCAGGGCATCCACGGTCAGCGTGTCGGCCGGCAGCCAGCGCAGTTGCAGGGCGGCGGAGAGGCGATCCTCCGACGCCGCCTCCTGGCCGGTCACGATGTTGCGCTGATAGCCGTCCCGGCGCACCGAGCCCACCGTGACCTTGGACAGCAACACATCGTCAACCAGCGGGATATTCGCCGAGGCCTTCAGGTCGCGCCGTTCATAGTTGCCCACTCGGGCATCCACGAAGCCACTGAATTCGGTATCTGGCATCTGGGTGGTGACCACCAGCGCCCCCGCGGTGGTGTTCTTGCCGAACAGCGTACCCTGGGGGCCGCGCAGTACCTGGATGCTCTCTACGTCGATCAGGTCCAGTAGCTGGCCGTCCTTGCGCGGAATGTAGAGGCCATCGACATACACCCCGACCGGCGCATCCACACGCGAGCCATCGTCGCGCTGGCCAATGCCGCGAATCCAGATCTGTGCCGCGCTGGACTGGTCAATCTGCACACCCGGCGTCTGGTAGCCCAGGTCCTTCAGGTTGACAATGCCAGCGTCCCGCAACTGGTTGCCGGTAAAGGCGGTCACCGACACCGGTACGTCCTGCATCGCCTCCTGGCGTTTACGGGCGGTGACGATTACTTCTTCAAGCACCTGCGCCTGCACCCCGGCAGTGGGCACCAGCAGGGCGCCACCAACGGCAAGTGACAGAACATTGAGGCCCAGGGCCGGGCGCATCCAGGTACGGTCTCCGAATTTCAACATCGCATCACCTTTTCGCTTATTGTTATATCGCTGGGTCTGTCGATCGAACTCTGACCTCAGTGTACCCGCCCCCATCGCGGTGACTATGGCGAAACCGGCCACCCAAAGGCGGCACGATTTAGCACCACACCGCGGGCAAATTGCCGTGTTGGGGCTTCAATGGCGCCGTCCGCCACACAGTCACTATCCGTCTGACAGTTCCCGCTCTGCCATCGCCAGCTCGAAGTCCTCACGCGCCGCCTGGGCGCGGTGGCTGGCGTCGGATTTGCGTTCGGCGGCCTGGGTGGCCTGCAGCTCCAGGGTTTCGAGCTGGCGCAGTTCCTCTTCTCCCGGTTCACAGTCGCGCAGGCCCTGCTTGTAGTCCAACAGGGCGGATAGCGCCGCGCGCTGCTCCGCCGCGGCCTCCTGGGCCTGGGCCTTGGCCAGGCGGAAGCGCTTGCGGGCCAGGCCTTCCGCCGACCAGGGGTCGATGTCCGGCAACTCGTCCATGTTGAACACCGGCTTGCGATAGGCGGGGTGGTGGAACAGGTCGTAGTTCGCAGCCGTCACCGCCGACGCCGCCAGCATCACCGCGATCACCAGCAGCGGCGCGCCACCGACGATGGCTGCAGTCTGCAGGGTATCCAGCCCGCCCAGGAACAGCAGCGTGGTCGGCAGGATGGACAGGGCAAAGGCCCAGAACAGGCGGTTCCAGCGCAGCGGCTCACCCTCGATATCCGTCTGTACCACCGAGGCCAGGATGTAGGAAATGGAGTCGAAGGTGGTCGCCGTGAAGATCACCGCCAGCAGGGTGAACACCACAATCACCAGGGTGCCGAAGGGCAGGGTCTGCAACATGGCGAAGATGGCCGCCGTGGCTGACTGCTCCTTGAGAATGGCGATCACGTCCAGCTCACCGGTCAGTTGCAGATGCAGGCCGTAGTTGCCAAACACCATGAAGAACAGGAAGCAGCCCATCGAACCAAAGAAAATCGAACCCACCACCATTTGCTTGATGGTGCGCCCGCGGGAGATACGGGCGATGAACAGGCCCATGCTGGGGGCGAACACCAGCCACCAGGCCCAGTAGAAAATGGTCCAGTCCTGGGGGAAGTGGGTATCGGAAAAGTCCGCGAGGCCACCGAAGGGCTCGGCCCAGGTCGCCATCTCGAAGAAATGGGTGAGCATCCGTCCGAGGCTGTCCAGCCCGGTCTCGAACATGAAGTTGGTCGGCCCCACCGCAAAGATAAAGGCCAGCAGTGCCAGGGCGCCCCAGAAGTTGATGTTGGAGAGAATCTTGATGCCCTTGTCCAGCCCGGCATAGGCCGAGTAGGCGAAAATGGAGGTACACACCATCAGCACTACGATCTGGCTGCCCACGGTTTGCTGGATACCGAACAGGGTCGTCAGTCCCTCGTTGATCAAGGGCGCCGCCAGGCCGAGGGTTGTGGCGCCGCCGCCCAGCAGGCCGAAGATAAACAGCACGTCCAGGACCTTGCCCGGCCAGGCCTCGGCGCGGCGCTGGCCGATCACCGGCATCAGGGCGGTGGAAATTTTCAGCACCGGTCTTTTGCGAATGTAGAAAAAGTAGGAAATGGGCAGGGCGGGAATCAGGTAGATCGACCAGGGAATCAGCCCCCAGTGGAAGACACCGTAGGTGGCCGCCCAGCGAATCGCCTCGTGGCTGCCGGGCTCGGCCTGGAAGGGCGGGTCGTTGTAGTAGAAGGCCCATTCGATCGGCGCCCAGTACAGGATACTGGCGCCGATACCACCGCAGAACAGCATCGCCGCCCAGGAGCCGGTGGCGAACTCGGGGCGCTCGTCCGGGTCGCCGAGCTTGATGTTGCCGATTTCGCTGAACACGATGTACAGCATGAAAAACAGGGCGCCGATGCCCAGCAGCAGGTAGAGACCACCCAGTTGGTCTGTCATAAACGCCCTGGCATGGGCGACAGCCTGGGCGCCCTCCTCGGGCCAGACAACCAGCGGCACCGTGACCACAAACAGCAACAGCAGCGCGCCGATGAAGGTGGGGCGATCGATCAGGTGGAGCCCGGGGATTTGCATAGGCCTCTCGCATCTGCAGGGGTTACCCACACAGCGTAGACCATCTGGCAAGTCGGGCTTCAGTCGAGCCGCACAACCCAGCCGAAGGGATCTTCGACGCTGCCGTACTGGATGCCAGAGAGCGTCTCGTAAAGGCGCCGGGCGACCGGCCCGGGCTGGCCGCCGCCGATCACATGCTCGCTGCCGCGGAAGGCGAGCCTGCCAATCGGGGAGATCACCGCCGAGGTGCCGCAGCCGAACACCTCGGTAATCTCGCCGGCATCAATGCCCGCCAGTACCTCGTCGATATCCAGCTGCGCCTCTTCCAGCGAGTGCCCCAGCCGCGGCGCCAGCTGCATCAGGGAGTCGCGGGTGATGCCCGGCAGAATGGAGCCGGTCAGGGCCGGCGTGCGGATGGAACCATCGGCATAGACGAAGCAGATGTTCATGGAACCCACTTCCTCGATGAAGCGGCCCTCGCGCGCATCCAGCCACAGCACCTGCTGGTAGCCCTGGCGCGCTGCGGCATCGCTGGCGTAAAGGCTGGCCGCGTAGTTGCCACCGGTTTTGGCCTCGCCCACGCCCCCCACCACGGCGCGACGACACTGATCCGAGACCAGTACGTCCACCGACTGGAAACCGGCGCCAAAGTAGCCCCCCACGGGGCTGGCGATAATGAAATGCAGGAATTCGGTAGCGGCGCTGAGATCCAGCCTCGGCGCAGTCGCAATCATGGTCGGGCGCAGATACAGCGATGCGCCCGGCGCTGCGGGCACCCAGTGCCGTTCCAGGTCGACGAACTGCTTCAATGCCGCGAGGTGCAGCGCCGCGTCCACCTCGGGCATCACCATGCGCCGCGCCGAGCGATTGAAGCGCGCCACGTTCTGGTCGGGCCGGAACAGGTTGATGCCGCCATCGGCGCGGCGGTAGGCCTTCAGGCCCTCGAAAATTTCCTGGCTGTAGTGCAGCACCGCCGCGGCGGGGTGCAGTGCCAGCGGCTGCAGCGGGCCGATGCGCGCATCGTGCCAGCCGGCCTCTTGCCGGTAGCGCTGGCTGAACATGTGGTCGGTGTAGGTGGCGCCGAATACCAGGGTTTCCGGCAGCTGCCCACGCTCAGGAGCGACATCTATAGCAATTGGCACGGTCATCGTCACGTCATGTAGTTAAAACCGATCAGGTTCCAGTAGAAATAGAACCAGATCGCCAACAGCCCCACCAGCGATACGAGGCTGTGCCGCACTCGGGGCCAGTAGCCGGCAAACAGCCCTTGTCGCCAGACCTGTGCACTCTGGTAAATGTGGAAGAGTGTGATTGGCACCAGCAGCAGGGGAAACACCAGCGCGGCCTTGATGGTCCCCGCGATAGCAAAATAGAAGGTATCCAAGCCACTGCTGAGCCCCAGGCCGACCAACCCAAAGAAGGCCACCGTGCACACCGCAAAGGCCAGCGTGACATATTCCACGCGGCGTTCGTCAGCGGGGCCGCCGCGAATCGCGCGCCACTGGTAGCCGATACGGATAAACGACAGCGCAGCCACCAGCACAATCAGCCCTACCAGCAATAATGTCACGTCGGCCGTCTCATAGAACGGCACACGATACATCTGGAACACGCCGAAGCCGTCCATAACGAAGCCGTCTATGGCGCCATCCGCTGCCTCCTGGAAGGCGATTCGACCACTGCCGTACTGCTCGCGGAACAGCAGTGGCTCCACCTCGATGTAGCGTTTTTCACCGACCAGCAATGTGTTGTCCGGCATCGGTACCACTTTCATGCCGCCCAGGGCGCGCAGGACCGACTCCAGCGTGGAGAAATTGGCGCGGGAGCTGTTGTACACCCCGGCGTAACGGGAAGCTCGCTCGGCGAAGTCCGTCGGCGGCTCGAGCGCGGGTACCGGAACCGGGAAGAACTCGTCGTAGAACGCCTTCACGAACTTCCGGTTGACCGCGCCGCCCTCGGGCCCGCTGAAGGACGAGAACAGCATGAAATCCTCAGAGCTGGACACGCCGAAGTGGGAGAAGAACCGCGAGGTCGCCCCGTCATGACCAAAACTGTTAAATCCTGTGGGGCCATACTGGTACTTGAGAAAGCCAAGGCCAACGCCCCGCACCCGCTCGTCATGGACGAACCCCTGGTCCAGCATTTGCTGCAGTGTCTCCGCCTGGAGAATGCGCCTGCCTTCCAGCTCACCGCCGTTCAGCAGTGCCCGGGCGAAGCGCAGCATAGCCGACGCGCTGACTGCGGCGGCACCGGCAGGACCGAAGTTGGAGATAATCTCGTAGGGCGTTTCCTCGTACTGACCCGCCCTGAAACGGTAAGCACGGGCCATGTAGGGCTCAAGTGATTCTGGCAGGGGTTCGGCGAAGGTGGCGTGCTCCATGCCAAGCACATCGAAAATGTTCGCCTTGACGTAGTCGTTATAGGCCTGGCCGCTGACATTGGCAACAATCAGCCCCGCCAGGGCCGTGCCCCAGTTGGAGTAGGCCACGCGCTTACCCGGAGGGAAAACCCGCTTCGGCTGGTAGTAGGCGAGAGACTCGGCCAGCGGCTTGATCCGCGCGACATCATCCACAATCAGGAAGCCGAGAGCACCGTCTTCAAAGCCCGCAGTATGGGTCATGATATGACGCAACGTCACCGGCTTCCCGGGCCAGGTGTCGGCCACCTCAAAGGTCTTCAGGTAGGTATTCACGTCGACATCAAGATCGAGCCGGCCCTGCTCCACCAACTGCATGACCGCTATCCAGGTGAAAAGCTTGGAGATAGAGCCCGGGCGGAACATGGTCTGCTCGCCGTCCACCGGGATGCCCTGCTCCAGGTTCTGGTGGCCATAGCCCTTGACCAGAATGACCTCTCCCCCCTTCATCACCGCCACCACTCCCGAGGGACTGTGGTGCTCCTGCATGGCAGGCTTTACAGCACCGTCCACAAAGGCCTCGACGATCGCCGGATCAGTGACATCGGAAACAGGCGCCTGAGCGCGCAAGCCGATCGAGCAAAAGGCGAGCAGTACCACGACGGCCAACCTGGAGAAATGTGGGTAGGGCATGGTCAGAGTCCTTGAATCATCGAGTTCTTTGGGCCTCAACCCCACAACCGGGGCACGGGCGCTTCGACCACACCACCCTCGCCATAGGTCAGCCCGTATTCAATATCCCTGGCCAGCAGCAAGGGTCCGTCAATATCGACAAAACGGCAGAACTGGCCAATCACGAAGGCCGGGGCCATCGACAGGGAGGTGCCGGTCATATTGCCCACCATCAGCGCCTTGTTATCCGCCCGGGCGAGCTCGGCCAGGCGCAAGCCCTGGGTGAGGCCTCCGCACTTGTCCAGTTTGATATTGATGACGTCGTAGCGCGGCGCTACCGCGGCATACTCCCCGGCGTGCAGGCAGGATTCGTCTGCGCCCAGGGGCACCGGTGAGCGAAAGCCCTCCAGGCACTCGTCGGCACCGCGGGCCAGAGGCTGTTCGATCATGGCAATACCGAGACGCTGGGCGGCCGGCGTGTACTCGCGAAGCTCGTCAAAGCTCCAGCCCTGGTTGACGTCAATCACCAGTGTCGCATCCGGCCGTGCGGCGCGAATGGCTTCCAGCCGCTCGATAGGCCGGTCGTCGCTGAGCTTGATCTTGAGGTTGGGGTAGCGGCTGTAGGTGCGGGCCAGTTCAGCCATGGCCTCCGGCGTGTCGATACCGATCGTGCAAACGGTGTGCAGGGGCTTCGGGGACATGTCCAGCAATTGCCAGACAGACACACCCGCGCGCTTGGCTTCCAGGTCCCAGAAAGCACAGTCCAGGGCATTCAGCGCGCCTCCAGGGGGGAGCAATTCCTGGACCTCCTCGCGGCAAAGGCCAGACTCTACCGCCTGCCGCACGCTCTCCAGCTGCGCCACCATGCCATCAATCGTGTCGTCGTTGTAATAGACACCGATGCCCTCGCCACGTCCGCAATGCTCTCCATCTTTCAGGGTCACCTGTACCGTATCTGTAGAGTTGAATACATAGCCGGTAATCGAGAATGGCCGCGCCAGGGGGTAATTCCCGCGCTCAATCAACATCTTCACAGTGCCGCTCCTGCTTCTCGCGCGGAAGCGCTGTTCGTTTCCAAGCGCAGTCGCTCAACAATCGCGGCCATGCCGTCAATCAGCGGATCGACACAGGGCAGGCCCAGTTCGCGCTCCAGCTGCTCCAGATAGGGACGCCGCTCGTCGGGCGCCAGCGTTGATGTGTTCACACTCACCCCCACACAGTGGATACCGGGATTGGTGATCGATCCCACAGCGACGGTGCGCTGGATAATTTCGTCTATGGAAGGCAGCGGGTAGTCTTCCCATCCGGAGACCTGGCTACGCCCTGCCTCGTGGCAGACCACGAATGCATCCGGCTGGGACCCGAGCAGAAGTCCTGTAGTGACCGCCGCGTAGCCGGGGTGGGTCAGGGCACCCTGCCCTTCGATAATATCCCAGTGGTCCGGCGCATTATCCGGCGACAACAATTCCGCCGCACCGGATATAAAGTCGGCCACTACCGCATCGATGGGCAATCCCTCACCGGCGATCATGACGCCGGTCTGGCCAGAGGCGCGAAAGCTCGCCGCCATCCCGGCATCGCGCATGGCCGCCTCCAGGGCCAGCGCGGTGTACTTCTTGCCGACCGCGCAATCGGTCCCCATGGTTAGCAGGCGCATGCCGCTGCGTTTTTTACCGGTACCCACCGGCAGGTCCGCGGGGGGGATGCGCACATCCACCAGTCGGACTCCGGAAGCCTTGGCCGCAGTCGCCAGGCGAGCGTTGCTGGCAAGACGCACGTGCAGGCCGGCGACAATGTCGAGTCCTGCCTCGGCCGCCTCCACCAGAGTGCTTTCCCAAGAGGGCTGGATCCCGCCCCCCACCGAGGCCGTGCCCACTACCAGCGAGCGCACACCCTGAGCTTTAGCCTCGGCAACTGTCATGGCAGGCAGGCCAAGATCCACGCCACCGGTTACCAGGCTCAACTGGCCCGCACAAAGTTCCGGGCGCCACTGAGCCAGACCGGCGCCGGTTTTGGCGTATGTCATAGTCGTTACATCACCCAGGAAAATCAGGTAGGGCGGTGTCAGTTCGATTACATTCATGGTTTTGCATTCTCCTCGGCCGCCTGCCCGGCAGCGGAAGCTTGCGGACTCCCGTTACCCCGGCCTGTGATAGTTGAACGGTCAGCGCGACCGATTCGCCAGAGCCCGTAGCTCAGCAGCGGCAGCACCAACACGGCAATAAAGACCAGGGTAAGCGCATTGTAGCCTTGGGCAATCAGGTCAATGATGCCGATCCGGGCGGCGGCAAAGATCGCCACACACAGGAAGGCCAGTGCCACGGCAGGGCGGGCCAGCCTGGGCAGGGACTGTCCCGAGTCAACCAGCCAGCCATCCAGCCGCTCGTTCACCGCGTGCAACAGGGCCGTGCCTGTCTCGATGAAGGTGCCGAAGACGACAACCTGGAACAGCAACTCAAACCACTTCATTCCCAACAGGGTCATCAGGTAATTGGCGGGCACCGCCTGTTCGCCTATGGCGGGGTAGGCGCCCATCATCGCGACGTAAAATCCCATTGCCGGAATAATGGCGACAAGGCCGGCCAGTAGTCCCGCACCCACCGCCTGGCGGCGGCGGGTCTGCCGGGCAACCACAAACAGTACCGCGGGAAGCACAGCGAGGTTGTATCCCGAATACAGGATGCCGCTTTGCAGCCAGCCACTACCGACGTCAGCCTTGGTGTAGGCGGTGACAATGTCGTCCCCAAACTGGTGAAAGGCCAGTACAACCAGCAGGGCGTAAACGAAGTACAGCAGGAAAGACCAGCCAGCCAGCACCTGCTTGATTGTCTCCGAGCCCGTAAAAGTTAGCACGGAGATCGCGACCATCAGCAACAGCGTTCCCGCGAGTGGAGGCGCGCCCAGGTTGTCTGCCAGCATCTCGCCGGCCGCCGAACCAATTACAGACAGAATAAGTAACAGAAGCACGCAAAAGGCCAACTCAAAGAGAACCCAACCCCGGCCCAGCAGGGCCTGGCAGAAGTGCCGGTAGTCATAGGCGCGGAAAACACGTGCAAATTCGAAACCCGCGGCCAGAACCAGGCCGAACACAGCACCAGCAACCAGCAATCCCAGCAGGCCGCCCACCGGCCCGCTTGGCAGGAAGAACTCGATCAGCTCACGCCCTGTAGCGTAGCCGCCACCAATCACTACCGATTGAAAGACAAGACCGGGCAGCAGATAGGTGCGGTACCAGTTCACATTTCACCGCTGGATTGTGAGGGCTGGTCATTGCGAATCGCCTTGCCGGGAAGCACGTCTGTATCCAGTTCGCCGTTCTCGACCAGCACCTGGCCGTTGACGATGACGTAGTTAATTCCACTCGATGTTTGTGCAGGCGCCGTATAGGTCGCATTGTCGGTAACACGGACAGGATCAATGATCACAATATCCGCGTCTGCACCAACCTGAATGCGCCCCTTGCGTTGCATCTGCGGAACTGCAGCTTCAAGCAAGCGCGCAGGACCATAGCTGACTCGCTCAATAGCATCCAGCCAGCTTAGCGTATTACGCTCTACAACATAGTTGCGCAGAAAGCGCGCATAGGTGCCTGCACTGCGAGGGTGGCTCCAGGCTTTTTCTGGTAGTGGCCAGGTGTCGCTTTCCACTGGCTTGCCATCCAGACTCCAGTCGCCGCCGTCTGACGCTATCACTCCGCCGGGAAACAGTACTGACTGATCCAGGAATGCCTGGTCTTCCGGTACCGCGGTATCCAGCAAATGAACCACCACGCCCGTTTCAGGCGCCTCACTCTGCAAGCGTTCGAATTCTGCTTCCTCCAGGCGAGCCCCATTCACATCGAAATTGTGTGCGGTGATACCGCCAATTTTTTCCTGCCAGTTTTCTTGCCTGAACATGGCAGCACCGATATGGGTTGAACCTGCACCGTAGGGATAAGCCTCTGTCGAAAGACGCACCCCCTGATCCCTGGCCGAGGAGATCATTCGCCCGATGGGACCAATATCCCGCAGGCTGATGGAGTTCAGATGGACGATGTGAGCGTGCGCCCCGGTGCCGGCGGCAGCGGCGACGATTTCCGCCATTGCTTCGAAGGAACTATCGGGTTCCAGCATGGAAAGATAACGGGCATGCGTAAAAGTAGGCACCTCGTTCCGGGCTGCCAGATCCGTCAGATGAAAGTATTCCTTACGACCCACATCCGGCGCATAGCCCAGCAGAAAGCCAATACCCAGCCCCCCCTGATCCAGCCCCTGTTGCACGCGAGTCATTATTTCGTCGAGTTGGCTATCGCTGGTCAGTTTTGCCTGCCACTCCGCCCCCGCGAACTGCTCAGTCAACCAGTCATCATCCCCTTCTGGCCCGGACCCAAGCAGCGCGTCTACGCGTGCAAACGCCCAGTTTACTGAAGCTCCATAGTTAATGGGGCGCCCTTCCTTCGCCAACTCGGCGTACCAGCGATTGACCGGCCAAACACCGGCCTCAAGTTCCAGAGCCGTGGTGACACCATCCAGCGCCTGCACGCGACCACTCAGGATGTTCTGGCCGTGGGCATGCATATCAATGAAGCCCGGACTCACTAGCTTCCCTTGCGCGTCGATGACTCTTGAGGCAGACATATCGTCGGCAGTGACGGAAACAATCCGGCTTCCTCGAATTCCAACGTTGAGGACTGCGTCAGTTCGCGACTCGGGATCGATAACCCGGCCGTTAATGATCACCAGGTCCAGGTCGCTGCCCATGGACTTGCCACAAGCCCCTACAAGCAGGACCGCAACCAGAAAACGCGCGATTAAAACCATAAATCAGACACCATTCGCAGTGATTTTTCTGGACTGTGGAAACGTAAATGGCAACCTCCGGGCGCATCGCCCGGAGGTTGCCCCGGGTACCTTACCTAGAAGTCGACTCTGAAGCTTACTCCGAACGCTCGCGGGCGGTTAATGGCCAGAGAGTTGAGAGGCGCATCAAGTGCAACGCCATTCTCATCGCGCGAAGCGGACACAGCTGCAGGACCTTTTGCAACCGCTTCTATGTCATTCAGCGCGTTCGAAACGTAGGCCATGACGGAATAGCCGTCCTTTTCAAACCCGAGGCGCAAGTTCAGGTTTTCAATCGAATCAAGTTCTGTTGAAGGAAAGTTCTGGTTGCTTGAATACCGGCTGCCAATGTACTGGTAGGCACCTGAGGACTTGAGATTCCAGCCGCTGTCGCCAATGGCCATAATGTAGGTATAGCCTGTCGCAAATGACAGCTTCGGTGCGTTGACGGCGCGATCGCCCTTTTCAATGTCTACGCCCAGGCCAGTAATACTGAAATCGCCCTCAAACTCCGTATCCATCGCGGTCGCGTTGAAGAACGTGGTCAGGTTGCTGTTCCAGACATACTGAGTTTCCAGCTCAACACCGATGAGTCGCTGGTCTGGCCCGTTTGTGACACTGGTCGCAGGCGATTGAATAGTGATCTGGGTGTCTTTGAACTCAGTGTGAAACGCGCTCATGTTGACCAGCAGATTACCTTCCAGCCACGTTGACTTGAAGCCTGCGTCAATGGTCACCACGCTGTCGTCATCATAGAAGAGCTCATTGGCAAAGTTCTGCGCGAAGTTGGGGTCGTTCTCGTCACCCGCCGCGGCAAGCGCCGCAATGGCCTGCCCGACACCGCCGTTGCGAATGCCCTTTGCGACGTTCGCGTACAGCAGCATATTGTCCTGGACATCGAACTCCACCCCTACGTGGGGCAAATACTCATTGAGCTCGAACTCATAGGGCCCCGGTACACCGGCGATGTCCAGCACTTCGGCCGGATAGACGAATCCGATAGGGTTATCTTCGGTCCAGGGGCCATTGGACGGAATAAAATTAATGGTTTCATTAAAGACAATTTCGGAGGTGTAGGTGTCATCCACGTAGCGCACGCCACCGATCAACCGGAGCGCTTCAGTTAGCTCGTAGGTAGCCTCTACAAAAACAGAGAACTGTTCCGACTCATTGGCACTTGTCGAGGTGAAAATGTTCGACGTTGTGGGTTCAGTCACGGCAGCAATACCGGGAGACACCAGGGACTCATCAAGCAGCACGTCCCGATCCCGGTAATACAACCCCGAGGTGAAATTCAGAGGACCGTCGAAATTGGAGACGAGCCGGAACTCCTGCGAAAACATTTCACTTTCGTTGGTAATCGAGGTAAACGTGGTTGTATCGACCGTCGGGAAGAACGGCGCCAACCCCAGGGTATTTCCCACGCTCAGCGAATCAGCCACGATGTCACGGGTGTAGTACCCGGTGATGGAGGTTAGTTCAAATTGATCCCAGTTGTAGGTCAGCCTGCCGGAGAAGAGATCAAAGTCATCCTGCCCCTCGCCAATAAAATCGGGGAAACTGCCATCCGCGAAGCCTGCCAGCCCGTAGATCGCGTCTTCAGGATCTGTACCGACCTGAATTTGTGAATCCAGTTCATACTCGTCCCTTGCAACAAACGCTGACAGCCTGACTTCCAGGTTATCGGTTGGACGAGCCAGTACGACAGCGCGGCCGCCATAGCTTTCAAAACCATTGGCCTCTTCTTCGTCAGCCAGGCGGTTGTATATGAAACCGTCATCCTCAGTGCCGTAAGCAGACAGTCGTACGGCGAGTTTGTCTGGATTGAGAACAAAATTTGTCGCGCCGTCTATTCGCTTGGCATAGCCGCCGCCATCGATGGATTCCATCGAAGCATGCACCGTGCCAGTGACGTTTTCGCTGGCTAGATCGGGATCTGCCGTGAAGTAGCGTATTACACCGCCCACCGCACCTTCACCAAACAAGGTGGGCTGAGCACCCCGGATAATCTCGACACGATCAAGATCGACAACACCGAAATCACGCTGGCCTGTTGTCGCAGTCACGGAAACATCGTCGACATAGAAACTGATCACGTTACTCGATGCGTAGAATGCGCTCAGATCATTGGCAATACCGCGTATTTGCACGTTATTGCTGTTTTGCTGGGTTCGTACGTTAGAGATACCGACGACATTCTGAATGAGGTCGTCAAAGTTTTTGACTCCAAGGTTCTCAATCGAGTCAGCCGTAACCCCGGACACTGCAACACCGATGTCCTGCACCGTTTCCTCGCGGAACCGTGAGGTAACAACGACTTCCTCAATGGCATTTGAAGCCGATTCCCCCGAGCTGTCCGTGGACTGCGCAGAGGCTGGAATAGCTGTTGCCAATACAATCGGCCCCAGCAGGAGCGATGACCTGGAACGATGCTGCATGTGACTCTCCCCAAATTAAGGCTGCTCTAATAAGCATTATGGCTGTTTTGCCTGCGTGAACTTGATCATTCATTGACCAAATATAGCAGTTATAGCACCGATTATTGCATTTTAGAACAGCTGAAATTAAATATTTTTTACTTTAACGCAGCTATAATGGCGGGCATCTGGAGTATTGGGGCGATAACTCCATTGCGCGCCGGAGGCGGGTATAGTGTCAGCACGCAATGCGGACCAATAGCCCGGCTCCGCGGCTGATAACTGACCAGGGGGTGCCAATGCGCAGGCAGACATACAAAAAAGCAGAAGGTGATGACGCCTACAGCGCCATCATGGATGCGATCGTCACACAACAGCTGGCGCCGAGCCAAAAGGTGTCGGAGAACATTCTCAGTGACATGTTTGGCATCAGCCGCACCGTGGCCCGCAACCTCATCGAGCGCCTGATTGCCCAGCACTTCCTCGTTTCCATCTCGCCCAGGGTGACCCAGGTTGCACCGCTGACAGCACTGGAGATCAAACAGAACTTCGCCCTGCGCAAGGTATTCCTGCCCTCGATCTGGACCCAGGCCGCCGCCTATGTGGACTACGACGAACTGGACCGCCGCAATGCCGAGATCGAGGCCATGCACCCCATCGACAGCGACGACACCGCCCTCAACATCCTCAAGAAAAATAAAGAACTGAACATGATGGTGTGCGAGAAAACCGGCTACCCGCTGATGCTGGACTGGGCCGGACAGCTGGAAGACACCGCCATGCGCATCTACTGGCTGTACATCAAGGCCAACGACTCATCACCCTATTCCAGCGCCCAGCAGGGCATGATATTCGACATCATGCGCGGCTATGAACCGGCGCGCATCAAGATGGCGGTGCACGACACCCTGAGCCAGATTGAAGACCGGGTCCTCAATACGATCTTCTCGAGCAAACAGTTCTACACCCGCGACCTGAAAGTCTGACCCCGCGCCGGGGTCAGCCCAGCGCCCTGGTCAAGGCTATGCCGATAAAGGTCGCAATCGCGTAGCCCAGCAGCCCCACCAGCATCCCCGGCGACACCAGGCCGCGCCAGCCGCGACTGGCGGCGAGCGCCGCGGCCGGCGCCGGACCCAGGATGCAGGCGTTGGAGGCGATCATCACATCCGCCAGGTCGAGGCGCAGGACACTCCCCACCGCCAGCAGCAACAGCAGGTGAACCACCACCACCACCCCGATAAACCACAGCATGGGCAGGGCGGTCTCTATCACCAGCGCAATGTCGGCGCCGGCGCCGATGGCGGCAAAGAAGATGTACATGAACAGCGTGCCCAGTTCGAAGTCGTACTGCACATGGCGCACAATGCGGCCACCGGCGTTGGCCACCACCAGCGCCAGCAGCGTCAGCACCAGGATGAACAGACTGTCGGCTTCGAGCACCGCGGCCACGCCCTGGGCGATGGCGCATAACAACAGGCTCAGGGCCATCCCCAGGCTGATGCGGTGTAGTTGCAGGGGCTCGCCGGGTGCTTCCTCCTGCGGCGTTACAGTTGCATCCGCAGCCGCGCCGCTGGCCAGGTAGCGCGACGGCATGGCCCGGCGCACCCACGCCAGGGCCGGCAGGCTCATCAGGGCCATCAGGAAAAACACCGCGCCCACCGCATCCGCCGACATGGCGACACTGTAGAGCGAGGGATCTTCCAGGCCCACCGCTTTTGCAGTAGCGACGAAGTTGAGGGAACCACCGATATAGCTGGCCACCAGCGTACCCGCCACCTGCGGCCCGATCTCCCCGAGGTCGACCAGGTAGAACGCCGCCACCCCGCCCGCCACGGTAAACACCACCGCCAGCAGGAAGGCCAGCAGCAAGGGGCCCCCATCGCGAACCACGCGGCGGATATCGGCACGCAACATCAACAGGGGAATGGCCAGCGGCACCAGCAGGCCGCCAACCGTGTCGTACAGGCCACTGGCGTGGGGAATGACCCCGACGTTGGCGAGCGCCATGCTGAGGAACAGCACGATCAGCGGGCCGCCCACGTTCAGGCCGATACGGGTGCGCTCGGCCCAGAAGCTGAAGGCAACGCAGGCCAGCAGCACAGCGCCGAGGGTGAAGGTATCCGCGGCGTCTATCATGTGTCCTGTCGCACTCCGCGCTGGCTACGCCACCCGTTGCTAGGCCAGCCGGCCGGCAACACCGCGGTGCCTGCCGGCCGCAACCCCGTGGTGATCATACGAGGTAGTTGAAGCCCAGCAGGTTCCAGAAGTAGTAGAACCACAGGCCGAGCAGTGCCACCAGCGTCACGATGCTGTAGCGAATGCGCGGCCACAGCCCCTGGAACAGGCCCTCGCGCCAGACCTGCACGCACTGGTAAAAGTGATACAGCACGACCGGCACCAGCAGCAGCGGGAATACCAGGGAGAACTTGAGTGACGCCGGCAGAGCATAGAAGAGGCCTTCCAACCCGCCGCTGACCGCAACACCCACCAGGCCGTAGAAACCCAGCGTCAACAGGGCAAACGCCAGCGAGGTGTACTCGGCCCGCTGCTCGGCACTGCCAGCTACGCGAACCTCGCGCCGTTGATAGGCCAGTCGCAACACCACCAGCACCGAGACCAGCAGGGACAGGCCGATCAACAGCAGGGTGAAATCCGCCGACTCATAGAAGGGAACACGGTAGAACTGGAATACGCCGAGGCCGTCCATCACGAAACCTTCGATGGTGCCATCCTCGGCCTGCTGGAAGGCAATGCGCTCGGTGCCGTACTGGGCGCGGAACAGGTTGCGTTCTTCTTCCACGTAGCGCGTGTCGCCTACCAGCAGGGTGTTGTCCGGCATGGGCACCACCTTCATGCCGCCCAGTGGGCGCATGATGGCTTCGATCTTGGTGAAGCTGCCCCGGGAACTGTTGTAGATGCCGGCAAAGCCCGCGGCCCGCTCAGCGAAGTCTGCCGGGGGTTCGAGCTTCGGCGCCGGCCGGGGGAAGAACTCGTCGTAGAAAGCCTTCACAAAGTGCTGGTGCACCGCGCCGCCGTTGGGGCCGCTGAAGGAAGAGAACAACATGAAGTCTTCCGACTTCGACAGGCCGAAGTGGGAGTTGAAGCGGGTGGTAGAGCCATCGTGGCCGTAGTTGTCAAAACCCTCCGGACCGTACTCCCGCTTGAGAAAGCCCAGGCCGACGCCGCGCACCCGGTCGTCGTGCACAAAGCCTTCATCCAGCATCTGCTGCAGGGTTTGCGGCTTGAGGATGCGCCGTCCTTCCCAGGCGCCATCGTGCAGCAGGGCGCGGGCGAAGAAGGTCATGTCGCGGGCGCTCACCGCGGCGGCACCGGCGGGACCGAAGTTGGCCACGATCTCGTAGGGCGTCTCGACGTACTCGCCTGCTTCAAACAGGTAGGCCTTGGCCATAAAGGGCTCAAGACTCGCCGGCAGCGGTTCCACAAAGGTGGAGTGCGTCATGCCCAGCACATCGAAGATGTGGGTCTGCACATAGTCGTTGAAGGACAGACCGCTGACATTGGCCACAATATGGCCCGCCAGGGTGGTCGCCCAGTTGGAATAGGCCACGCGCTCGCCGGGGGCGGTGACGCGGGCGGGCTGGTAATGGGCCAGCGCTTCCGCCAGCGGCATGATCCGCTCAGGGTCATCGATAATCAGGTAGCCCACCGCGCCGTCTTCAAAACCAGCGGTATGGGTCAGCACGTGGCGCAGGGTCACCGGCTGGCCGGGGTAGGTATCTTCCACCTGGAAGGTCTCGAGGTAGGTATTCACATCCACATCGAGGTCGAGCTTGCCCTGCTCCACCTGCTGCATGACGGCAATCCAGGTGAACAGCTTGGAAATCGAGCCGGGGCGGAACATGCTTTCGCTGGCATCGACGGGAATGCGCTTCTCCACATCGATATAGCCGTAGCCCTTCTCCAGGATAACTTTGCCGTCCTTCATCACCGCCACCACACCGGAGGGACTGTGATGCTTTTCCATGGTCGGGATCACCGCGCCGTCGACGAAGGCCTCGACCACGGCCGGGTCTGTCACATCCGGCACACTCGCAAACACCTGCCCCACAGCGCTGGCGCACAGCACCGCCGCAGCGGCCACCCGGCGCACACTGCGGCACCAAAAACCTGCTTCAGTCATCGCTAACCTGTCTCCCTTATGTATTGCACTGCGGAACCGGGTCCGGCGCTATCGCCCGGCCCTGATTCAGCGTGTGTTGTTATGCTTTCCAGATGGTGCCCAGCGCGCGGGCGAAGTTGCCGCCCAGCACACCGCGGATGTCATCGTCGGAAAATTTGCGCTTGATCAGGCCCTCGGCGAGATCGTAGATCCGGCGCGGATGGTCGTAACCATCGACGTCCAGCTTCTGGCGGAAGGCATAGCTGGCCGAATAACCACTCTTCAGCGCCTGCTGGGCGTCTTCCGGCATATCGTCGTAGCCGTGCATGTCCTGGTCGGAGCCGACACCCACATGCTCCACGCCCACCAGGTCGGCCACGTAACGGATGTGATCGATGTACTGCTCGATGGTGGTCGGCTCTTTGTCACTCACAAACTGGCGCACCGCGGTAATGCCCATCACCCCGCCGCTGCGGGCCATGGCCCTGATCGCCTCGTCGGATTTACAGCGCACGTGGCCGCCGGCCAGGGCGCGCACATTGGAGTGGGTAATCAGGACCGGCTTGCTCGATACCTCAAAGGCGTCGAGGGTGGTCTGGTCGCCGCAGTGGGACACGTCCACCGCCATGCCAAGTTCGTTCATCCGTTCGACCACCGCCGCGCCGAGGGAGCTGACGCCACCGTCCACCCGGTCGGTAGCCCCGCTGCCCAGCAGGTTCTGGCGGTTATAGGTGAGCTGGCTGACGCGCTGACCCAGGTGGTAGTACACGTCCACGTCGTCGGGCTCGCGGAAATGGTCGGAGTTCTGCACACCGAGGATGATGCCGACACTGCGACCTTTCTCGAGCCGCTCCATGTCGGCCAGGGTATCGATGCGCACGATCTGCCCGGGGCGCTCCGCCACCAGCGCGTTCATGCGCCCGATAAAGGCCATGACTTCGTCGCCACCCAGCCCCACCGCCGGGTTGAACACATCCACACCGGACTCCAGCACCAGCGCCATCTGCTCATCGGGAATGGCAAAGCCGTCCTTGCGCTTGGGCTCTGCCGACATCAGGGCCTGCACCATCGGCCCGTAGGCGTAGGGCGCAGACAGCATGTCGAACACACGGGTGGAGGTCACCAGGTCCACGGCGCGGCGGCTGTAGCGTTTGTCGCTGGCCGCGAACACCTTGAAACTGCCGAGGTTGATCATCGGCGCCGCCACGGCGGCTGTACCGATTCCCTTCAAAAAACGTCGACGGTTCCACGCCGCCTGGCTGCCTGCGGTCATCTTTATCTCCGGTTATCCTGTCGCTTCGCTTTGACGCGGGGCTTCAGCCCCACAGTGCCGGTGACGGAACGGCCACTACGCCGCCCTCGCCGTAGTCCAGTCCGTTTTCGATATCGCGGCTCAGGAACAGTGCACCGTCGATGTCGACAAACTGGCAGAACTGCCCGATCACGAAGGCCGGCGCCATGGACAGGGAAGACCCTGTCATATTGCCCACCATCAGTGTTTTGCCATCCCGCTGGGCGAGCTTGGCCAGTTCCAGGCCCTGGGTCAGGCCGCCGCATTTGTCGAGCTTGATGTTGATCACCGAGTAATAGCGCGCCACCCGCTCGTAGTCTTCGGCGTGCAGGCAGGATTCATCGGCACCCAGCGGCACCGGTGACACGTAGCCCTCCAGCGCCTCGTCATCGCCGCGCTTGAGCGGTTGCTCGATCATCGCGATACCCAGGCGCTGGGTCGCGGGGGCGTACTCGCGCAGTTCCTCGATGGACCAGCCCTGGTTCACGTCGATCACCAGTGCCGCGTCCGGTCGCGCCGCGCGGATGGCTTCCAGGCGCTCGATAGGGGCGTCTTCGCTGAGCTTGATTTTGAGGTTGGGGTAGCGGCTGTGCTGGCGGGCGAGATCCGCCATCACCTCGGGCGTGTCGATGCCGATGGTGCAAACCGTGGTCAGCGGCTTCGGCTGCATGTTCAGCAACTGCCACACAGAGGTGCCGCCGCGCTTGGCTTCCAGATCCCACAGCGCGCAGTCGAGGGCGTTCAGCGCGCCCCCGGCCGGCAGCAAGTCGCGCACGTCCTGGCGGCCAGCACCGCTTTCCACGGCGCTCACCACACTTTCCAGTTGCTCCGCCATGCTCTGCTGGTTTTCACCTTGGTAGTAAACACCCATCCCTTCGCCGCGGCCGCTGTACTCGCCATCACTCAGGCGCACCTGCACGGTGTTGGCGGCTTCAAAGCGATAACCGGTGATGGCAAAGGGGCGTACCAGCGGGTAGCTCACCTGCTCGACTTGCATTTTCACGCTGCTTCTCCTTGCCTTAAAAATCGTAGCGCAGGTTGACACCGATGGTGCGCGGACGCTCGAAGACGCCGGTGGAGTTAAACACGCCCGGGCCGGCGATCTGGTCGGTGCGGCTGTTCAGGGCGCGCTCGTCGAACAGGTTGGTGGCGTAGACGCCGACAGTGTAGTTCTCGTAGTTCACACTGAGATTGACGTCTGTCAGGGTGCGGCTGTCCACTTTTACGGCCTGGTTGGTGGTGGACTGGCTATAGGCAGACTCGTACTCGCCGGTGTAACGCACACCGCCGGAGAAGGTGCCGCGCCAGTCACCCATCAACGGGAAGTCGTAGTTCCAGCGCAGTGACGCCGTCCACTCCGGCAGGTTCGGCACTTGCTCCCCGTCCACGCCGCCAAGGCCTGGCTCATCGTCATTGAGTGTGCTGTCGGCGTAGGCGATGTTGGCGAGGAAGGTCAGGTTGTCGGTCGGGTTGATCGTCAGCTCACCTTCCATGCCGTAGGCGCTCAACCCGTCCTCGGCGTTGGCGCCAGTATTAACGCCATTGGCAAAAATCGTGGTCTGGAAGTTGTCCCAGTCCAGCATCCACAGGGCCAGGTCATACCCCAGGAGACCATTGGCGCTTTGCCCCTTGGCGCCGAGTTCATAGCTCCAAACCTCGTCGGATTCGATCAGTGGATCGGCAAGGTTCTCACCGGTCACCGGATCCAGCAGGGGCAGGTTGGTCATGGCAGGGCGGTAACCACTGGCAATGCGGCCGTAGAGGGACAGGTCATCTGTCGGGCGGTAGCTGGCTGCCAGCAGGTAGGTGTCGACGGTGTCTTCAATCTTGTCGCCGCTGAAACTGCTCTCTCCCGCCAGAATACCCGCAGTATCAACCTGCAGGGTCACTTCAGAGCGACTTACCCGCACACCCGCGGTCACATCAAATGCCGGGGTAAAGTAATAGGTAACATCACCGAAGCCAGCCAGCTCCTTGTAGTCGGAGGGCAGCTTGGCGCTGAGTACTTCAAAGGGTAACACCGGCGTCGCCGACACCACCTGGTTGTTGAAGGTCTCCTCTTCCGTGTAGTAAACGCCGGCAATCCACTCCAGAGTGTCGCTTGGGGCGGAGGTCAGGCGCAATTCCTGCACGTACTTGTCAGAGCCCTGCTGCAGGTCAGCCACAACCAGTGTTGTGGTACCGGGTGGCTGCCCGGCCACCTGGTCCAACAGCCCGCCGATGGCGGAGGTAAAGTCCGACTGCTGGCCGTAGCTCAGCTCAACGTTGCTGCTGTTGAATGTCAGGGTGGCCCAGTCGAAATCGTAGTTCAGGGTACCGGCAATAATCTCGTATTCGACTTTTTCCGCACCGGGTTCGGAGATGGTCGTATAGTCGCCGAACATGGCGTCATCGCTGTCGATACCTGCCAGTTGTACCGTGGAAGCGATATCGAAGGTGGCTTCCTGCTTCACGTACTTGAAGCGGAGGTCCAGCCGTTCGACTGGGCGGTAAAGCAGATCAAACGAGCCGCCTTCATTGTCGGCCTGATCGACGTCTTCATCGACCACTTGACCCGTGGCCGGATTGACATAGTCCACGTAGCCGCCGCGGTCCTGGCGGAAACCCGACAGGGTCACGCCGAGGGTGTCCTTGATCAGCGGCAGGCTGATAGTACCGCTGATGGTATTGCCCGACTCGCCGTTCTCGATTTCATTGGCGTCCACGCTGATGGTGCCGCGCATCTCGTCGAGGGCGGGATCCCTGGAGATGTAGCGCATCATGCCGCCGACCGAGGTGGCGCCGTACAGCGTGCCCTGGGGGCCTTTAATCACTTCGATGCGCTCCAGATCCATCAGCAGGCCATCGAGGAAGGTACCGCCACCGGCGAAGTTGGTATTGGGGGACAGCGGGGTGTCATCCAGATAGACACCAAAGACCGGGATGGCCAGCACCTGGGGTACCCCGCGGGCGGAAATTGTACCGCGGCCAATGGCACCGGAATCGTCAAAGGTCACACCCGGGGTATAGGCGAAGATATCCGACACCTGCTGCAGGCCCTGGAACTTGAAGTCCTCGGGCGCCACCGCCACCACCGCGGCGGGCACGTCCTGCAGCTTTTGCTCACGGCGACTGGCGGTGACCAGCACCTCTTCCAGCTGCGCGCCTTCCTGGGCGCTGGACACCTGGGCGGACGCCGCCATGGATAGACTCGCTGCCGATACCGCAGCCCCCAGAATGGAATACTTCATCAGACCTGCTTTCATGACTTCCCCCTTCTATTTTTTTCAGCCCCCGCACTGGGCGGAAAGCGCTATGTAAAACCTTTCACGTAAGCTGTTATATCACGAGGAATGAAAGGTTAACACTGCCTAAACTAAGCTTGTTGCAATTTTATGGCTGCCATAAGACGATGAATTTCCGCAGGCGAAGCGGGAAAACGCGGCCCCACCATCCAGGAGCACACCAGAACATGAGCAAAAGCAGCGCGGCGACAACCACACCTCCACATTCATTGCAGGGCTCTCGGTCCAGCCGCGGGCTGCGGCCCCTGGCGCTGGCCATCGGCCTGCTGGCGGGCGCACCCGCCGCCCTGGCCGCCCCCTCGGCGTCCGACATCGAGAAAGACATCGCCCGCGCCATGGACACTTTCCAGGTACCGGGCATGGCGGTCGCGGTGGTGCACCAGGGCAAGACCTGGTACAGCGGCGGAACGGGCATCGCCGAGATGAACACGGCGAACAAGGTGGACGACGACACCCTGTTCCAGATTGCCTCGGTGACCAAGGCCTTCACCGCCGCCGCCCTGGCCCTGCTGGTGGACGAAGGCAAAGTCGAGTGGGACGCACCGGTGATCGACTACCTTCCGGACTTTCGCATGTACGACCCCTGGGTGACCCGGGAATTTACCGTGCGCGATTTGCTGACTCACCGCAGCGGCCTGCCGCTCGGCGCCGGCGACCTGCTGCTGGTGCCACAAACCAACACCACCCGCGACGAAGTCGTGCGCGCCATGCGCCACCTCAAACCCAGCTCCAGTTTCCGCTCCGAGTTTGCCTACGACAACCTGCTTTTTATTATTGCCGGCGAGGTAATCGCGGCGGCATCCGGTATGCCTTACGAGGATTTTGTCGAGCGCGAACTGCTGGCCCCCATCGGCATGGGCGACTGCACCGCCGGGCTGACCCGGGTACCCGCATCCGCCTCCAAAGCAACGCCGCACCTGCTGGTCGACGGCGAATGGCAGATCACCGACTCGCTCGCCAACCCGCTGATCGCCCCCACCGGCGGCATTAACTGCAGCGCCGGCGGCATGGCCCTGTGGATGCAGTTCCTGCTGGCCGATGGCAAAACCCGCAATGGCGAGCAGCTGGTCAGTCGTGAACAGATGAAGGAACTGTTCAACCCGGTCACCCTCACCCAGTCGCGCAGCTACCTGGTGGAACACGCCGGCGCCTTTCTCACCGCCTATGCCCTCGGCTGGAATGTCTCCACTTTCTATGGCCAGCCGGTGTACACCCACGGCGGCGGCCTGTGGGGCATGACCACCTACATCGCCCTGCTGCCGGAACAGGACCTTGCGGTATTCGCCAGCAACAACCTGATGTCCAGTGCACCGCTGGCGGTGGTCAACGACATCGTCGACAGCTTTCTGGCAGAGACCAGCAACGAGAGCGGCAAGGACTGGGTGGCCATCGCCCACGACGCCGCCAACACGCGTGTGGCCGATGCCGACAGCGAAGTGGCGCAAGCCGCCGCCGAACGCGACAGCGACAGCACCCCGCGGCTGCCACTGAAGGACTACACCGGCACCTACAACGACCCCTGGTACGGCAATATCGAGATCAGCCTGAACAAGAAGGGGCAACTCTGGTTCACCTCAGAGCGCAGCGCCACCCTGGAAGGCCCCCTTGAGCACTTCCAGTACGACACCTTTATCGCCCGCTGGACCGACACGACACTGAACGCCGACGCCTACGTGTCCTTTGAACTGAGTCCCGAGGGCGGGGTGGAAGGCATCCAGATGAAAGCAGTGTCGCCGGCGACGGACTTTTCCTTCGACTTCCACGACCTGAACCTGCGCTACGTGCCGGAAGAAGGCTGAACGAAAAAGGGCCGGGAGAACCCCGGCCCTTTTCGCTACTTTTTAGGCACTTCCCCTGCGGCGTCAGTACTCCAGGTTGAAGCCCATCAACTTGCCAACCCAGGCGACCCACACCACGCCCAGCAGGGCCGCGGCCAGCACCAGGCTGAACAGGATGGCGCCCCAGCGACCGCTGCCAATACTCAACCTCACATTCCACAGACCGACGGCAGCCGCCACCAGCGGCACCACCGCGGCGAACTGCAGGCTGCGCAGCAGGCCATCCATCCCCAGACCATAGGCGTCCAGCTGGTTTTGCAGCAGGGGCTGGAAGGCAAAATACCAGCCCACCAGGTAGGCCAGCGAGGCCAGTGCGGCGACCCGGGCCAGGCGGTAGGCCAGCAGCGAACGACCGGCCAATGGGGGCGGCTGGCGGTACAGGCGGCGATAGCGCCAGGCCACCGGCCAGGCCAGCACCGCGAACAGCAACACACCGGCAGAGGCCAGCAACACAAAAAGGTTGAGGCCCGCGCTCTCGGCGGCAGGCACCGCCTGCATCACAGAGACCGGGTTATCACTGTCGGTGAGCGTGAGCCGCCCGTCCACCGGCGCGATATGGAGCAGCTTGTCACCGCCCTCTTCCCGCCAGGTGTTGGCGGCCACGTAACGGAAGCGCTTGTCCGGCTCGGCGGACAGCCCCAGGGTGCCGTCTTCGTTGGCCACCACTTCCGCCTGCTGCAGCACATACACCAGCTTGAGGAAGGCCGTTTCGATACGGCGCGAGCTCTGGTAGTAACCCGCCACCGCCCGGGCCTGCTCGGCGGCATTTGCCAGCGCCGGCTGTTCTGCCGCCTCGGCGTCCGCCGGGAAGTAGCGATCCATGAAATCGTCGAACAGGCGCTGGCGCACACCGTACACCGCGTCCTGGCTACCGCGGCTGTTGAAACTGACGAAGAAGCCGACGCCCTCGTCGGGCAGCAGGTTCATGTCGGTATGGAACACCACCGTGTCGCCGCCGTGGCCGATAAAGCGGTGGCCGTTCTTCTCGCCGTAAAAGAAACCGTGGGCCAGGGTGGCAAAGCCGGGCTGCGACGGAGCGCTGGGACTGTGCATCTGCTGTGCCGTCTCCGCGCGCAGGATCACCTGGCCCCGATACTCACCCTGCTGCAGGTGCATCAGCATGAACTTCGCCATATCGTCGGCCGTGGCGCTCAGGCTGCCGGCGGGCGAGGAGGTCACAAATTCAAAGGGCCAGGGCTCATCCTTGCTGGTCATATAGCCGCGCGAGAGGTTTTCCGCCAGGGCCGGTGGCAGCGGCTGGCGGAAGCTGGAGTGCGCCATGCCCAGGGGCTCCAGCAGATGCCTGTCCACATAGTCGTCAAAGGGCTCGCCGGAAATGCGCTCCACAATGTAGCCGGCCAGCGCCGTACCGTAATTGGAGTAGGCGGGCGTCTCACCGGCGGCAAAAATGCGCGGCCGCATGTGCTCCTTGAGATAGGTCTCGTTGGAGATGTACAGCTCCGGGTCGGTGATCAGCAGGGCTTTCAGGCCCTCTTCAAAACCGCCGCGGTGGGTCATCAGGTCGTTCATGGTGACCGCGCGGCCGTCCCGCTCCGGCAGGCGGAAATCCAGGTACTCGTTCACGTCCTGGTCGAGATCCAGGCGGCCCTGCTCGACCAGTTGCATCACCGCCGTCCAGGTAAACAGCTTGGAGGTCGAACCCACGCGCACCAGGGTGCGGGCCGGGTCCATTGGCTTATCGGCTTCCACGTCGGCGTGGCCGTAGCCCTGCGACAGCAGAATCTCGCCGTCCTTCACCACACTGACCACGGCACCGGCGATATCCGCCGATGCCAGCGAAGCACCCAAATAACCGTCCAGCCAGATACGCAGATCCTGTGCAGTGAGCGCGGGCTGCCCGTCCTCGGCGCTGTCTTCCACACCCGCCTCTACAGGCGCATCCGCCACCTCATCCTGCAGTGTCTGTTGCGTAATACTCGGCGCGGTGATCGCCGGCTCCTGTGCGTAGACCGTCGCAAAACCCGCGAAGGCCAGCAGCATTGCCACTACCTTGAATCCCTTGTTCATGCGATATCGCCCTTTCAAGAATTTTCTTAACCTACAGTGTAGGTTTGTGTAACCTACAGCGTAGGTTTGAGACTGTCAAGGAGAACCACGCAGTGCCCAAGGCCCCACTGAACCGGGAAAAGATCGTCGCCACCGCCATCCGCATCGCCGACAAGAGCGGCCTGCACGCCGTGACCCTGCGCGGCATCGCCAAGGTACTGGGGGTGCACGTCACCTCTCTCTACAACCATATCCCCACCAAGGAAGCGTTAATGGTGGAAATGGCGATGGCACTGATGGCGGAAACGGAACTGCCGTGCGGCGCGATCAGCTGGCAGGCATGGGCGCGGGGCTTTGTGGAAGCGATACAGGCGCTGGCCCTGGAGCATCCCGGCGCCTTCCAGCTGCTGCAGCAGGGCCCGGCCCAGGGTGAGCGGGCCATGGAATCGCTGGAAGCCGGCATCAAGGCCTTCGAGGCGGACGGCTTTGACCTGGAGTCGACCCAATGCGCCATCAAGGCCGTGAGCGCCGCCGCCATCGGCCTGGCCCTCGACGGCCTGGCCAGGCGCCTGGATACCGCCCCCGAGCCCGATTTCAGCCAGCTGCCGCAGGACCGCTACCCCGCCATCCACCGCCTGGTGGCCACCGGCGATAACACCGACACCCACCGCTTCGTGATCGACACCCTGATCGACGGCATTGAGGCCAACCGGAACCGGGCCATGTTAAAGCCGGAAAGCTGAATGCCTAAACGTAGAGCTTGCTGGCCATCGCCCGGGATTTGGCCGCCAGGCGATCGGCGAGTTCGGTCGACATGCCCGCCAGGAATTTGAACGCCACATCCGGTGCTAGCCGCTGCAGCGTCGACAGGCTCGACTGCGTCATGCAGTAGCATTGCACCTCCCCCCGCGCATAAGCCGTACCGTAGCGCTTGCGGTTTTCCAGCACGCCGAGCTCCCCGCACAGGAACCCCGGACAGATGCTCTGTACCGTCTTGTCGGCGCTGTTTGAAACCCTGACCCGCACGTCCACCTGCCCGCTGGCCAGCAGAAACACGGTATCGGCGTCGCCATCCTCAAAGAACAGCGCCTCACCGTCGGCGTAATGGGTTAGGTGAAAATAGCCCCGGAGTACCTCGACATCCGCCGCTTCCAGCTTCCGGCACAGGCCAAAATCAGCAAAGGCGATTGCCGACTGGTAACGCTCCGACCCGAGAGCATTTGCCAGCAGTTGGTCCTCGGCGAAACGCAATGCGTCGTTCAGATAGACAAAGTGATGCCCCTCAAAGTTGTCGAGGGTGCCGATGCGCTGCAGGAAGGCATTGTCGGACTCGCGCAGGTCGACACCACTCAACAACAGTCGCTGGCCAGCCTCCCGGCAATAGGTGTTCATCCTGGACAGCATCTCGGCACCGGTAGCATCCACTTCAGTGATGCGCCGCAAATCGAGGACAAGGTACTCGGCCCGCTGCTCTGCGCACTGCCGGATGCGGTCGGCCACGGTATCCGCCGTGCCGAAGAACAAGGCCCCCTCGACTTCAATAAGCCGGATTGCCCGCCCGCGCGCCTTCAGCAGAATCTGCTCCCGGTGACTGCGAACGGCCCCTGAATTCACTTCAGTGCCATTGCTGTCGCCACGGATGATCTCCTGCCCCATACGCAGAAGAAACAGCGCCAGTGAAATTCCCATGCCCGCCGCGACGGCCTCCAGTACACCCAGCCCCAGCAAAATCCCCAGCACCAGCAGCATAATGCACAGATCGCGCAGGGCTTCGCGGGACTCCACACCACCGCCGAAGGCAATGCGCGCCATCCGCAGGCTCCAGGGATCGATGGCCTGCACCGAAAACACCACCAGCACGCCCGCCAGCAGCACGGCAGGGATATGCGAGATCAGCGGCCCCAGGAACATCAGCACCGCCAATGCAAACACGCCACAGCTGACCCGGGATACCCGGGTACGGCCGCCGTTATCGTAGTTGACCAGCGTATTCGAGTTGCCCGCCACAGAGACCCCGCCAAAACAGGCCAGCAGCATATTGCTGGCCCCCTGGCTGAGCAGCTCGACATTGCCGTTACTGCGCCCGCCCTGACGATTGTCCCCCGAGGCCATGAACAGCAAGCTCCACAGCGACAATACCCCCGCCAAGCCAAGGGCATAGGGCAACACATACAGCAACTGGCCGGCAAAGTCGGGCGCCAGGCGAAGGAATGCCAATCCCGTCGCCGGCGTGGGCAGACCGCTCTCCAGCTTCCCCAACAACGGCCCGGGCGCGACACCCGTGAGGTACTGCACGAGATAGAAGGTAGCGCAGCCCAAGCCGATGCCAGTGAACACCGGCGGTACCGGCCCCGGCAGACGCTTCCCGGCAACGATGCCCAGGATGGTGATCGCGCCGACCAGTAAATTCCAGGGCGCCCACCCGCCGCCTTCGGAGGACCAGTCCAGCAGCGATGCTCCCACGGGCATACCCAGCAATACCGGCAGCTGGGACAGGAATATCAGCACAGACACGCCATTGATCAGGCCCGAAATCACCTGCCTGGGTATCAGCCGCGAGAGTCCACCGAACTTCACCAGCCCCGCCAGCACCTGGAAAAAACCGGCCAGAAAAATCGTGAGGAACAAGAGTGACAGCGCGAGGGATTGCCGCGCCTCTGCCGGCAGGTTCGCCAGGCGCTCCAGCAAACCCGCCAACAGCGCAGCCAGCATCAGCGACGCCAGCGACAGCGTACTATTGATGACAATCGGGCTGCCGCCGCGGAAGCTCAGCAGGTTGCCAAAGGCCAGGGAGATAATGCCCGCCATCAGGCCGGTGGCCACGTAGTCCGGCCCCAGCGGCACAAACACCAGAGCGCCATAGGCCATTGCCTTGGGCAGGGTGACAAACGACGCGGTGAGCCCGCCGGTGATATCCGCCAGACGCCCCGAGCGCCGGCCCTCAATTTCGGAAACGATCTTTGGTCCTAGTGATTCCACTTGCACATACCCGGTGTCGAACTCCCTTCGAACAGTGCCATACCGGGCTATCGCGCGGTGGCGTTCATCCTGAATCAGCCAGTGATGCGCACTGGGAAGCAGCCGTCCCTGGCCACTCAACAGGGAAAGCGGCGAATGACCGGACTTATGCCCAGAATTTTCGAAAAAGTTTTACAGGAGGTGGCCGCACTGCCCGGTGAAACTGTCGACCGGTCGAGGATCCAGGCCTTTCCCGGCCCGCCAATCCACTTCCTGCTACTGGCCGTATACTCACCTATCTCACATACGTTCTGGTTGGCATGAATCTCGGCAAATGTGAACTCCGACAAGCTGCCATCGTCATTGCCACCGCGCTGGCCATGACCGCCTGCAGTGACGGGTCCTCAAGGAGCGGCGGTACATCCGGGCCGGAGGCAAGCGCCTTCTGTGAGGCGTCTGATGTCCCCGTGGTCAACCCGTTCGACCCATCGACCCTGCCGCCGCTGGCGATTACGAAAGAGAAAAAGGCGACCCTGCAGTCCATTCGCAACGCCATTTTTGGCGGCAGCCAGATAAACGCCGCGCTGCAGCAAACCACCATCTCCGGCAAAGAGCCGCCGGTATTCGCCCTGAATGTGGATGACCGGGCCCTGCTGGTATGGACAATCGGCGAGGGCGATGCCGGTGCGTTTGCGCTGGAGATCGACTTGCCCGCCGGGCTCGCTCTGGCCCGGGCCTCACTCCCCGCCACGCCCGCCCCCGATGCGTCCCGCTATTACCTGCTGGCGGACATCGGTAACGCCTCCCGGGCCAGTGAAGGCGCGCGCATTGAGTGGAAGACTTTCGTCAGCGAGAACGGCGACCCGACGCCGCGCCTGTACCGTTTTGACAAAGCCGCTGCCGCAGCGGGACTGGATCTGCTGGAAGCCCGTATCGAAACAGGCAGTGACCTGCAGGTGACCCAAACCGCGTCGAGCCTGGAAGTGTCCCTCAATGGCCCGGCCATCGGGCTGGCGATTGCCGTTCCGCTGGACAGCGCCAGCGCGAGTGGTGAAGTTTTTCTTTCCGAGGCTTTTCTGAACGCCGGCGAGCGCACCCTTGGACCAGGCGGCCTGCGCTCGGCCTACTACTATGACGGCAGTTCAGTCAGCTCGCCTTTCACCGCTATCAACCCGGAGACGGTGCGGGTAAGCGGTAACGTGCCGTGGCTGGCTTACACCGAAGAACTGGCGCAGGTACTGGTGGCGAGCGGGACCACCGAATACATGGTGCAGCCCCTCAATGAGGCGGTTGCCACCGTCACCGACGCCCAGTGCCAGGCAGGAGCGGATGCGGCCGGCAGCGGCTCCGAGTTGTTTACCTGCCTCAGTGGCCAGGTACTGGCGGGCCAGTCGCCCGACAGTGTGTACGCACAGCTCTACAGAGCCGGGGCCAATCTCGGCCTGTCGGTGCCCGCACTCGCCACGCTGCACTATGCGGTTGCCGACCTGTACCATGGCCTGGCGGTCTTCGCGGGTGCGGAAAAGCCAAGGCTGTTCTTCTCTCTGAAGCCCGAGCCAAAGGCCATCTTCATCAACTACGAGATTCCGGAGGAGCGGGTAGCGGATTTCAAACAGGCCTTCCTGCCCGAGAGCTTCGAGCTGGCCAGGATCCGCTTCTACCCCGAACAATGTGAGGCCGTGTACGCGGTGTCGCTCAATGTCTATGAAGCCTCGGGACAGAATCTCGACAGTTTCCGGGCGGAATGGTCTACCTACGTGATAAACCCGGCCGAGGAGGACCCCCGGCCACGGTTCAGCGTGCTCGAAGCACAGTCCACGGCAGGCGGTTTCGATCCGGTTATCGCATTGGAACGCTACACGGACTGGCAGGACCAGAACCCCGGCGAGGATTTCAACTTCCTCGACCCGTCCTCCCTGTTCCTGTTGATCGAAGAGCCAAACCCCGACTTCAGCTACCGTATCGACGACCAGCGTATCCGCATACTGCTGGAGGACATGGAGGAAGGCATTGCCCTCGACGTGGACATTGCCCTGCCCGCAGACGATGACATGCTCACCACACGACCGTTGCCAGGCTGGATGGAGGCCAACGATTTCGTCTACTGGGAAGAGGTTGCCGACCTGCTCAAGTACGACCGCAATGTGATGTTTGCCGAGTTAAAGGTCTTCGAAGCACAGCCCTCCGACACCTTCCTGGACAGCACCTTCGAGGGCTACGTCAATCCCGAGCCACTGCCCATCATCCTCTGGAACGGCCCGCAATTCATCGCGCTGGAACCCTGGGGCTACCTGGACGAGATTCCGGTAGCCAACCCGTAGCAAACTCCCGGTTTTCAGGGAACAGGTTTCAGTCGATATCAGCCCTGCCCGGAGGGTCGTGCTTCACCCGGATTTGTCCGCTATAATCGCGCCCTCTTCGCCGGTCCAACGGCACCCGGGGCCCATAGCTCAGTTGGTTAGAGCATCCGACTCATAATCGGCAGGTCGAAGGTTCAAGTCCTTCTGGGCCCACCACATCCCTTTGTTTTTTATCAGTTTTTTCTATGCATCGACCCGCCAGCTTTCATAGGCGGGTGGGGGATTTGGCGTGCGGAATTGTCAACTGGCGACCCGCTGCTTTCTCGGCCCCTGCAATGCACACCAGCTCACCACAGCGTGCCGTTGCCCGCGGCTCACGGGTCGCACGCCGTGCAGGTAGCGAAAGTCCGAGGGAAACATCAACAGCATGCCGGCGCAGGGCCGGATCTCGAAATCGAGATTGGGGAATACCAGTTCCCCGCCCTCGTAGTCTTCATCCAGGTAAAGCAACAGGCTGAGGTCCCGGTCCAGGGTCTTTTCCCAGCGCCCGGTATCCGGATTGAGCTGGTCACTGTCGGCGTGGGGGCGGTAATAACTACCGCTGCTGTAGCGCAGGATATGCGGTGATTCCAGCGAACGCAGGCGGCAGTGATAGAACGGTTCGGCGTAGTCGCGATAGATTCTGCGCACCAGGTTGAGCACTTCGTCAGCGTACGCCCCCTGCTCGACCAGCTCGGTCTCCCGCCAGGCGGTTTTGCGCAAATCATTGTCACCGGCCACCACCCGTGCGGGTTGCGCATGGCTCTCGGCTACCATCGCGGCGGCTACCCGCTGCCAGTCCCGCTCGCCTGCCATGTCGCGTACCAGGATACCCCGCGGCAGGGCCTCACCGCGGAACTCGCACTCTGGTTCCTGGGCCAGGAGATGGGACCAGCGGGGAGTCGTCAGCGTCTCACTCAGGCGCCCCGGTGCAGCCTCACCCCAGATACGCGGATCGAGCTGGCCACAACACCGGATAAACGCGGCTCCGCTGCCACAGGGGCAGGGGCCGGCAAGGGGTTCATTGGCCATATTCGAGACCCTTGGCGAATTTTCACTGACTCGCCCTACCCTACCGGGAGCCTACGAAACGCGCAATATCGCGCTGATCCTGCTGGTCGTGACCGGGCGCAAGGTAATCCCGGCGTGCAGGGGCTTTGGCTTCTTGATACGCGCCAGTAATCCGCCTCCGTTTTAACTGGCTTGATGTCCATGGCTTTACCTCTCCCACCAACAACGGGAACTAAATAGTTTGCACGTCAATCTTGTCGTACTGTGCGTAAGTACTGTTGGCTCAACATCCCCTCCAATTCAACACCCGACAGCCAGCAAGCAATCACTCGCGCCCGTCAAAAGCCCCGCGCTCCATCTGATACAAGGTATCCAGGTACTCCCATACGCCGACAACCAAGCCTTCACGCAGGGCGAAGATAAAGGCATACCGGTTGTGGTAGTCACGCCCGTTGGCCAGGGTCGCATGCAGGGTAAATTGCGCCGCCACCTGCTTGTCATCGCCAAACAGGTTTTCAAGCTCCACGGTCATCGAGCCAGGCTGATAGATGGTGACCCCTGCGCCCAGCAAATCCATGACTGCCGCTTTTCCTACGCGGGGATTGGGCGTTATATCCGGGTTGGATTGCGGCACGGTCCACACGACATCATCCGCCATAAACGACGCAAGTTCGCGATCCTGGCGCTTACCGGTGACGACATCAAAATAGTGGCGAATGGTTTCAAGGTTGTCCGCAGCAGACATAGGGCACCTTTGGGTCTGGTGAACCGATTATAGGTCACTGCATGTGCCATGAAATCTAACACGGACACCCCTCGTTCGGGGTATAGGCAGTAACTGATTAAGAATTCTGTTACTGCCCCGCCACTGCACACGCGAGACATAAGCTCTCTGTCACGGAAATGTGCTATACATACCTAGCACGTCTACAAGGAGACAGTTTCTATGAAAGGGAAAGAACAGCTATTGAAGCTTCTGCTTCTGCCCTGCGCATTTTTCGCGCTGGCATTTGCCGGCATCGCTCAGGCCCAAAGTCAGAAGCCGAATGTCCTGGTAATCTGGGGAGACGACATCGGCACCTGGAATATCAGCCACAACAACCGCGGGATGATGGGTTACAACACCCCCGGCATCGATCGAATTGCCCGGGAGGGCATCAGCTTCACCGACTACTACGGGCAGCAGTCCTGTACCGCTGGTCGCGCTGCATTCCTGAGCGGGGCGGTCCCGGTTCGCTCGGGTATGACCAAGGTCGGCTTGCCCGGCGCTGCACAGGGTTGGCAGGAAAGCGACATCACTATCGCTGGCGTGATGAAGTCACTGGGCTACGCTACCGGTCAGTTCGGCAAGAACCATCAGGGCGATCGGGATGAGCATCTACCGACCAACCACGGCTTCGATGTGTTCTTTGGCCCGCTCTATCACCTCAATGCCTCGGAAGAACCCGAGAACCGCGACTACCCCTCTGACTATGTCCTGCCCAGCGGCAAGACTTTTCTGGAGACCTACGGCCCGCGTGGCGTGATCAAGAGCACGGTCAGCAAGAATGGCAAACAGACCATTGAAGACACCGGCCCACTGACCAAGAAGCGCATGGAAACGATCGACGAGGAAACCCTCGCCGCTGCCAAGGAGTTCATAAGAGACAAGGTCAAGACTGGCGAGCCCTTCTTCTGCTGGTGGAACGGAACACGCATGCACTTCCGTACCCACGTCAAGGACGAACACAAGAACCTCGCTGGCCCGAATTCCGACGAGTACTCTGACGGTATGGTCGAGCACGACATGCATGTCGGCGAGTTGCTTGACCTCCTGGACGAACTCGGCATCGCCAACAACACAATCGTTCAGTACTCCACTGACAACGGCCCGCACTACAACTCGTGGCCAGATGCCGGTACCACTCCCTTCCGCAGCGAAAAGAACTCCAACTGGGAAGGCGCATATCGCGTGCCGGCCTTCGTTCGGTGGCCCGGTCGTTTCCCGGCTGGCGTGACGGTCAACGGGATCGTGGCTCATGAAGACTGGCTGCCCACTTTCGCTGCTGCAGCAGGTAAAACGGACATCAAAGAGGATCTTCTGGACGGCTACAAAGCCATTGGCCGGAATTACAAGAACCACATCGACGGGTACAACATGCTCGACTACCTGTCTAACGCGGATAGCTACAAAACACCTACCGAGAGTTACCAGGCTTCGCCGCGCAAGGAATTCTGGTACTTCAACGATGACGGGGCACCGGTAGCCATCCGACTTGGCGACTGGAAAGCGGTATTCCTGGAAAACCGGGCCTTTGCCTTTGAAGTCTGGCGCGAGCCCTTTACTGAACTGAGGGTACCTCTGCTCTTCAACCTGCGGCGCGATCCTTTCGAGAAGGCCCAGCACAACTCCAACACCTACAACGACTGGTTCCTTGATCGTCCGTACGTCATCGTGCCGATGCAGCAGATGGCCGCAAAATTCGCGCAGACTTTCATCAAGTTCCCTCCCAGCCAGAAGCCGGGCTCGTTCAATCTTGAGGGCATTGTCGATAAACTCAAAGAGGGTACGGGATCGCGCTGAAACGCACGTCGTAGTCAACAATCCGCCCCCGCTTGCTGTTTGCGGCAAGTGGGCGGCACTCTGGCCCATGCGCTGACAGCCGCAACGACAGCCCGGGCCAGAAAACCCTCGATTTCCCCAGAACACCCCCTCGTTCGTGCTAGAGGTGGTAAGTGATCAAAATTTCTGCTATTTTGCCGCCGCTTTGGCCCACCGAACTCAACCTCTCCCCGAAATACCGTCAGGTCGAACGTTCAAACCCTTCCGGGCCACCATTTCCCCCAAGCCCCAGGATTTCCTCCGTGATCACCACCGCCAACATCACCATGCAGTTCGGTGCCCAGCCGCTGTTCGAAAATATTTCCGCCAAATTCGGCAACGGCAATCGCTACGGGCTGATTGGCGCCAATGGCTGCGGCAAGTCCACCTTCATGAAGATCCTGAGCGGCGCGCTGGCGCCGACGGCCGGCAATGTGTCTATCGAGCAGGGCTGCACGGTGGGCATTCTCAGCCAGGACCAGTTCGCCTTTGAGCAGTACAGCGTGATCGACACGGTGATCATGGGTGATGCGCAGCTGTGGCAGGTAAAGCAGGAACGCGACCGCATTTACGCTCAGGCCGAGATGAGCGAGGAAGACGGCATGCGGGTGGCGGACCTGGAAGTCCAGTTTGCCGAGATGGACGGCTACACGGCAGAAAGTCGCGCCGGCGAAATTCTGCTGGAGGCGGGCATCGACGAAGCCCTGCACTTTGGCCTGATGAAGCAGGTTGCCCCCGGCTGGAAGCTGCGGGTGCTGCTGGCCCAGGCGCTGTTTTCCGACCCGGACATCCTGCTGCTGGACGAGCCGACCAACAACCTCGATATCCACACCATCAACTGGCTGGCGGACGTGCTGAATCAGCGCAAAAGCACCATGATCATCATTTCCCACGACCGCCACTTTCTCAACGCCGTATGCACCCACATGGCGGATATCGACTACGGCGAGCTGCGTATTTTCCCCGGCAACTACGAAGCCTTTGTCGCTGCCTCAACGCTGATCCAGGACCAGCTGCGTGCCAGCAATGCCAAAAAGAGCGCGGAGCTCGAAGACCTGCAGAGCTTTGTGAACCGCTTCTCGGCCAATGCGTCCAAGGCCAAGCAGGCCAGTTCCCGCGCCAAGAAGATGGAGAAAATCAAGCTGGACGAGATCAAGCCCTCCAGCCGGGTTTCCCCCTACATCACCTTTCAGCAGCACAAGAAGCTGCATCGGCAGGCATTGGTCCTGGAAGGGCTGTCCCACGGTTTTGACGATCTGCCGCTGTTCAATAACGGCGAAATGATTCTGGAAGCCGGCGCGCGCCTCGCCGTGATTGGAGAAAACGGCGTGGGCAAAACCACTTTCCTGCGCTGCCTGATTGACGAGATCCAGCCCAACAGCGGCGTCATCAAATGGTCGGAAAACGCGGTCATCGGCTACTGCCCCCAGGACAGCAGCGCCGACTTCGACAACGACCTCACCATTTTCGAATGGATGAGCCAGTGGCGCCTGCCCCGGCACGACGACCTGGCGGTACGCGGGATGCTCGGCCGCCTGCTGTTTACCGCGGACGACGCCAACAAGAAAGCCAGGGTCTGCTCCGGCGGCGAGAAGAACCGCCTGCTGTTCGGCAAGCTGATGATGATGGACAACAACGTGCTGATCATGGACGAGCCCACCAACCACATGGACATGGAATCCATCGAGGCGCTGAACAAGGCCCTCGCCAACTACGACGGCACGCTGATCTTCGTGAGCCACGACCGCCAGTTTGTCTCTTCACTGGCCACCCGGGTGGTGGAAATCAAGCATCAGGCGCTGATCGATTTCCAGGGCACTTACGATGAATACCTCGCGGACATAGCGCGCTCGGCTTCGCAGGCGGCTTAGGGGTTGGGTTGCACTGAAGCTTGAGCCGGAAATTGCACGTCGTTGCATTCAAGGGCCAGCGCTGCCCCTCATCACTGAAAGCAACTCTTAAGCCTCTATTTGTGGAATAAGCAACACATATGACTCTATGATGGCCCAAAGAAACCTGTTGATTTCTCAGGCATCCCAACATCATGAGTTCAGGCAACACCTTCTACCGCTACTTCCTCAACCCGGTAATGCGCGGCCTGCTGCGATCGCCGCTGCATGGCATAACCAGCCACAATATCGGCATCGTACATTTCACCGGGCGCAAGAGTGGCCGCAAGCTCAGCACACCGCTGAGCTACACCCGGGAAGCCGATATTGTGCGCCTCCTGTCCAACCGCAGCACTCGCTGGTGGATGAACTTCCGCGGCGATGGCGTACAGGTTGAAATGGAGATCGCCCGCAAGCGTTACCCGGCCACGGCTGTACTGCTGGAAGGTGATAGCGACGCATTGCGCGAGGGGGTACGCCGCTTCATCCGCGCGCTACCCAGAGACGCAAAGGTCTACGGTCTCAAACTGGATGCTGACCGGGAAGTGGAAGAGGCAAGCCTGGCGGCTATCGCTGAACAGCTAGTTCTGGTGGAAATCCGGCTGCAGTGAAGCGCTCGCCCGTCAGGGCCCACTATTAACCTGGGATTCCATAACTTCGAGATCACCCGCGGCGATATAGTCATCGATCTCCTGGTCGCTCAAGCCCAGTATCTCTCGCATCAGGAAGACGGTGTCCTGTGCTGCGAAAGGCGCACCTGTAATGTCAGGGTCGGGCAAAAAGCTTTCTCCCGCTGGGCCGTTTTCCGTAAGCAGGGGAGCCGGGAGTCCGTCTTGCTCATTCGTTCGAAAATAGTTCCGGGCCCGCAGGTGGGCATTTTGCGGTAACTCGTCAACGCGGGCCATGGCACCACTGGGAATACCCGCCTTCTGCAGGGTTTGCTCTACTTCCGCCGGTGATCTGTCCTTCGTCCAGCCGGACACCTGTTCCTCGAGATAATCGCTGAGCGCCAGTCGCCCCGCGGCGGTATACAGTCTGTTGTCCTCTGCCAGGTCGGGGCGCTCCAGCACCTCGCACAGTGCCTGCCACTGCGCGTTATTCTGAACGTCAATTGCGCACCATTCGTCGTCACCAGCGCAGGGGAACAGGTTGGAGGGTGAATCAAATCGACCTCGATTCCCGCAGGGCACCAGCCAACCAGGTTCGAGCGATTCCATAAGCAATTCGCTGGAGAGTGTCATGAGGATGGCTTCGGCTTGCGACAGACTCACAGAGCCACCAAGCCCCGTGTGTTCGCGGTCAATCAGGAGTGACATGATAGCCACCGCTGAAACCCGTGCCGCAAGGTGGTCGGGGAATATGGTGAGGCCATCGCCAAAGCCGGCCTCGTCGTCCGGGTAGCGCCAAAGGCCGGTTAGCCCACTGCTCGCGCGCACCAGTGGCCCATAGCCCATACTCTTGCTCATGGGGCCGGTGCCGCCAAGGGCGCTGCTTTCGGAAACGATGATACGAGGATTGATCGCCTTCAAATCACGGTAGCCAAATCCCAGGGATTCCATGGTGCCGGGCTTGAAGTTGGACATAACCACATCGGATTTCGCCACAAGGTCCATGAACAGCTGCTTGCCCTGTTCGCTGCGCAAGTTCAATCCCAGGGATTTCTTGCCGCGATTCCCCTGGGCAAATGATTCAGTCATTGGCGCCCCGTCCAGCGACTGTCGCAATCCATCCGGATAGCTTCGCGTTTCGATCTTGATCACCGTGGCGCCCTGATCGGCGAACAGGCGCCCCAGCTCCGCGCCGGCAACAATGACGCCGAGATCCAGCACCCGGATTCCACTGAGAGGGCGGCGTCCAGCGTGGTCGCGGCGCGGCGGCAGCTTGCGTGAACGCGGACTAAAAGCCGGTGTGCCTGTGCCCGGCAGGGGGGCCGGATGTCGAATGGCCATGCGCTCCCCGTTAATTTTCAGGAAGCCTGACGGCGCCAGGCCGCGAAGCCCTGGAGCGACTTCCAGTTCGTCGAGGGCACCGCGAGCTGTCAAATGCTGATCCTGCAGAACCTGTTGTGGTGAAGCCACCGCCGCTATGGGGATGCCGCGCCGCCGACCTTCGGCCACCAGATCGTTTGCGTCAACGGTGGCAAACCGTTGCTGGATCAGTGTATTGATCTCGCGCAAGTGTTTGAAACGTTTCCCAATATGGCGGAAAGCAGGGTCAGTGAAGGGATGGCTGTCCCCCAGCCAGTCGCTCATTGCCTGCCACTGCCGCGGGTTAAGCACGCAGATTCTTACGAAGCCATCCGCACAGCGAAAGAAGGGGTACATACTGCCGGCAGGGGGGCGGCCACGCGGGGCCAGTTTCCCTGCCCCCTGTCCTCCAGCGGCGCTGCCTGTCACTCCGAGTGCGGGGTCGAGAACCTGGCAGCTGGCTTCAAATACCGAGATATCGTTGCCACCGCCCCGGCCAGTGTGCAGGCACTGCCAGTATCCCAGCAGTACTACCCATGCCGCCTGGATCGATGCGGACTCACAGGTCAGCTGCCCCGGCGGCAGCAGGGGCTCCCGGCCTTTCAGGCCGGACCGGGCGGTAATACCGGCCATCGCCATGTGTACGGGGTTGCTGCCGAGGTAGTGTGCGCAGGGGCCACTGTTGCCGAAATCCGATATGGCGAGCGTGACCAGTGTGCAGTCCGCATGCTCTGTGAGTGGGCGGATAGTGTCGATCCAGCGCAGGGCCGCATCGGACCGGGGGTATATCAGGAGGTCAGCCTGTGTCGCGAGCTGGAAAAACGCTTCCCTGTCTTGCTGCTGGTTAATATCCAGCACGACACTTCGCTTGTTGGCGGCATGGGTAGCGAAGTACATGCTGACCCCGGCAACCAGCGGCGGGTGTTGTCGGGCGGGACTACCGCCCGGCGGTTCTACGAGAACAACCTCGGCGCCGAGATCGGCGAGATATCTACCGCAGCTGGCCCCCAGGCCGTCGCAGAGGTCCAGCACACGAAGGGACCGCAGTGGCAGTTCAAATTCAGTCGAGGGCATAGCACGATATCTCGTTGGCGGTCAGGTTTCCGATGAATTAAGGTAGTCCACCGCCAGTGTGGTCAGGGCCTCGACACCCAGCTTGAGTGCGTCTTCGTTGACGAAAAAGTGAGGAGAATGGTTCATGGCCGCTTCGCCGATACCAACACCGTCCTTGTTGACGCCCAACAGGAATATCAGCCCGGGGATTTCCTGTTGGTAGAATGAGAAATCTTCGGCGCCCATGGCAGGGTCGGTTTCCCGCAAGCGCTGCTGCCCCACCACCTTTTGCAGTGACGGCACGGCAAACTGGGTCAAGGCCGGATCATTGTAGGTAACGGGATAACCGCGATCCACGGTCACCTCCGCAGTGGCCCCCGCCGCTTCGGCAATATTGCTGGCGGTGATTTGCAGGCGGCGGTGAAGGTCATCCTGCATAGCGCTATCAAAGGTGCGGATGGTGCCGATCATGGTGACCTTGTCCGGGATGATATTGTTGCGTACGCCGCCTCTGATGGAGCCGATGGAAATCACCGCCGGAGCTCGCGTGACATTCAGCTGTCGCGCCGGAATCAACTGGATAGCGTTGGCAATCTGGCCCGCCACTACAATCGGGTCGATGCCCGCCCAGGGGGATGAGCCGTGGGTCTGTTTGCCTTCCACTGTAATCTCGAACTTATCCGATGCAGCCATGATCCCCTTGGCTCGATAACCGATAAACCCGGTCGGGAAGGGGCCGACATGCAGGCCGAAAATGGCCTCCGGCTTGGGGTCGCCTGATAGAACGCCATTCTCGACCATCAGTTCGGCGCCGCCTTCCTCCCCATCCGGCGCACCTTCCTCGGCAGGCTGGAATATGAATTTAACGGTGCCTGCCAGTTGCTCGCGATGCGTGGCGAGAACCTCGGCCACACCCATCAGAATGGCGGTGTGGGCATCGTGCCCGCAAGCGTGCATGACCCCCACTTCCTCGCCGCGATACTGGGTTTTGACTGTTGAGGCGAAGGGCAGGTCCACCTGTTCGGTGACCGGCAGGGCGTCCATGTCGGCCCTCAGGGCAACGGTACGACCGGGTTTGCCGCCTTTCAGGATGGCCACTACGCCCGTGTGGGCGACACCGGTCTGTACTTCCAGGCCGAGATCCTCCAAATGTCCGGCAACCAGTTTGGCGGTGCGGAACTCGCGATTACTCAGTTCCGGGTGCTGGTGTATATCGCGGCGCCAGGCAATGACTTTGTCATCGACGGCGCGTGCCGCTTCCGACCATTCTCCAGCAAAACTGGAGGGAACGACAGCGAACGCGAGGCCCAGGCCGAGAGTCAGCGCTTGTATCCATGTGTTTCTCATCATAGTTGTACCCTTTATAGCCTTGGCAGGCTCATTCATCACGCTGTTAGTAGTGGTAGCTGGCCTCGATGCCAAATGTGCGAGGCTCGGCAATGACCGCCTGAAGCACACCGCCGAGTGACAAGGCCGAACCGTTGATAAAGCTGCGGTAGCGCTCATCCAGCAGGTTCTTGCCCCAGACGGCCACTTCCCAGTTCTCTGCGGGGGTATAAAAGCTGATTCGACCGTTGAGGATGCTGTAGGCTTCCTGACGGTTGGCTGAATCCGGCAGGCTTTCTACCAGGCTTGGCGAGCGCTGGTAGTGGTCATCGGTATAGCTGTAGTTGAGGTTGGTACGCAGCGAGCCAATGTCGGCAAGTGGTACCTCGTAATTGATTCCGATCAGGGCGGAGACTTCGGGTGCCCAGGGGCGCTCGGTTCCCTTGGCCACACGCTTCGTGCCCTGCGCATCATAGACGTCGTCACTGTACTCGGCATTCAGTAGTGACAGATTAAGGTTCAGGCTAAGGCGCTCAGTGGCAAGGAAGGTCAGGTCCGTTTCCCAGCCACGGCCGGTGACTTCCGACGCGTTGATGGTGCGTGATACGGGTGAGGAAGAGTCACCCATCAGGATCTGCAGATCTTTGTAAATGTACTGGAATATTGACGAGTCCAGACGCAGCCGGCCGTCCAGCAGTTTCGATTTCAGGCCAATCTCATAATTGATGTTGGTCTCTTCGTCGAAGGGTTCGCTTGCATAGGCCGGCGTGATGAAGCCTGCGTCGGTGCTCTCTACGGTCAGGGTGGTATTGAAACCACCGGACTTGTAACCCTGACTGACGCTTGCGTAGAGCATCGTGTCGTCGGTCAAGTGATAGTCCACTGCCACACGGCCGGAAATATTGCTCCAGTTATCGTGTACTGCCTGCATATCCGGGTCGGCAAGTTGATCCAGGTTCGGGAAAAGGATACCTCCACCGTTGAAGGTGTCGTTGCCGGTATCCTCCCGGCGATAGCTCTTGGCGTCATAGGAATAGCGCAGGCCGGCAGTCAGGTTTAAGTTGTTGCTAACGTGCCAGGTCGCGTCACCAAATGCGGCATAACTTTCGGTCTTGTTGGAACCTGCGCTGCTTTCACTGACATTGGAGCCCAACCCGGCCAGCCCCAGCCGCCCCAGGGACACAATGGAACTGGCGAAAGCGTAGCCGGTAGCGCTGCGGTCCTGGCGATAGGCGTTGACACCGGCGAACCAGTCGATGGCGTTACTGCTGTAGTTGAGCCGGATTTCCTGGTTGTACTCCTCGGTGGAGCCGCTGCTGCTAGTGTTCACCAGGCCCAGGTCCGAGCCATCAGCGTCCACTGCCTGGGCGGTATCCGTCTGGCGATAGCTACTGACGGAGGTCAACATCAGGGCGGAATTGATGTCCCAGGTGACTTTCAGGGAGTTGCCGCGAATCTTGCGCTTTTGCGCAGGGTCCACGGCGTCTGCGGGGATAATCGGTACGGTAAAGCCACCCATGTCGAGACTGAGTCCATTATTGCCACTGGCAAAATCGTTATTCTTTTCATCGAAGAAGCTCTCGGGGTTCGCCTGGTCGTAAACCGCCAGCCAGGTGGCGAGCGGGTTGATCGCATTGGCGTTCTCGTAGCCGATATGGTCATCCTGCTCGGACCAGTCACTGCTGAACTCCAGCTCCACCGCGTCGCTGGCGAGCCATAGCGCTTTCACGTATCCGGACCAGCGATCCTGGGCGAAGCCGTCTTTTCTCCCGGTGACTACATTAGTCTGCCAGCCATCGCGATCACGCGTGGAAAAACCGCCCCGCATCAACAACTTGTCTTCAATCAGCGGCGCATTGAAGAGGGTTTGCACTGTGCGCAGATCATAGTTGCCGGCACCGACACTGACGGAGGCTTCTACCTCATTGCCCGGGCGGTTGGTACGCACGTTGATGGCGCCGCCGGAGGCATTGCGGCCAAACAGCGTTCCCTGAGGGCCTTTGAGGACTTCCACCTGCTGTACGTCGAGCAGGTCTCCCAGCATGGCCGACCCGTTGCCCAGGTACACACCGTCCAGGTAGAAAGGCACGCTTTCCTCCAGACCGAAGCCAAAGGCAAAGCTGCTGACCCCACGCACGGCGGCAGTACTGAAAGCACCCTGGGTATCCGCAATTTTGACGCCAGGGGAGATATCGCTGATATCACTCAGGCTATCGATACCGTTTTGCCTGAGCGCATCGGCGTTGAGGGCCTGCACCGCCAGCGGGACATCCTGCAGGTTTTGCTCCCGCTTCTGCGCCGTGACAACCACTTCCTCGAGTGCCACCTGTCGTTGCTGTGCCTGAACCTGGCCACTGGCTGTAATGACTGCCACGGCCAGGCTTGCTGTACCCAATAGAGGGGGATGTGCGATTCGTTTCATAGTGGCTACTCTTCCTCAGCGCTAGTTAGTTCTTTTAGGGATTTTCTTATATCGCGTGTGGAGTATCCCGAGTGACCGCCGGCCTGGCTTCCGAACTTACAAAGCCGTAAGAAATAATTGCGAAAAATCTCGGAAATAATTAATTCGAATTAATTATTCTAATAAAAACAAAAAGTTAGACCTTGGCTGCCCGCGAGCGATGAAGAGGGCCGGGAGGTGCAGAACTCAGGCCTGAACCTGCTGGCGATACTGCCTGGGAGTGAGTTGAAAGCGCTTTTTGAAGTGCGAGAAGTAGGTGGAATTGGAATTGAAACCGGCTTGCAGGCCGATGTCGGTCACCGACAGGTGCCGCTGGGCCGGGTCTTTTAGCAGGCGGGCGGCTTCATCGACCCGATACTGGTTGATGAAATCGTAAAAGGACTGCTGGGCAAAGCCATTCATCACCTCCGATAGATGGTGGCTGGGTATGTTCATCATGTGGGCCAGGTCAGCTATCTTGAGGCCCAGATCCAGGTGGGGCTGCTGCTGTTCCATGGTGCGCTGCAACTGCTGCCAGATGGCTTTGGCTTTCTCGGGGGACAAGCTGCTGGTCTGGTACTTCTTCTCCGCTTTCCCGGCATTCTGGTTCTTCGGCATATTGCCGATGGGCTTCCCAATGTCGACGACAGGTTCGCTGAGTTGAATATTGCGCTGCTTCAGTCCAAACCAGCCCATCAAGAGTGTCAGGAGCAGGGGCGAGAGCGACACCAGTGCACCCGGGGTCCATCCGTCGGGGACCAGAAGTGTGCGAATTTCCAGCCCTATTGCCAGTAAAATGGCGAGCAATCGAATAAAAATCAGGGTTTTCAACCAGTTAAGGTTGACCTCTTCAATCGCCGAATAGCTTTCCTTGATGCGTTGCAGGTAGGGCCTCAGTATCCACAATGAGGCGATGGAGTAGGCAGTCATTGATAGATAGACCGATAGTCGGTGGATAAAGCGACTGCGATAGACGAGGTCGCAGCTATCCGGGTTCAAGCAGGCCAGATTGAGAGGGCTGTCGGGGGACAAGGGCAGTTGCAAGGTCCACAACAAGGCCATCAGCGGTGCCGGCAGGAAATGCCAAAGATACTGCTTGCGCCAGCCAAGCCCGGGGTCTGTCAGCAGGCGAGTGTATAGATAGAACAGGGGCCCCATAAGGAGCTGAAGAGAAAAGACGACGTGGAAACCGGCCGCACTCTCCGCCTGTTCGATGTAGTAGACGTAGGCCCCTGCCAGGATGACATAGTTGGTCAGATGCAGGCTCAAAACACGATTGGCCCTGCGATTGCCCCAGGGTATCAACCATAATTGCAATGCCAGCAGTGACCCCGCGGTGATGCCACAGAGAACGATCAGGCTGAGAATATGCAGGGTGAGTTCCATGGGCGATGGCATAGCTCGTTGTGGGGGGCATTCTACCGGCCTGGATATTGATCGCAATCGCCTCCGCCGGAGCCGGGCCTTGCCCACCACTTTCCCCTACAATTCACAGTCTCACCCGTAGCCAGAGCACCCCGCTCTGCCCCCTCATGCGAGTACCACATGAACAGAATAGAGAAACTGAAAAACGACGTGTACAGCTTTGAAGAGCTGGATACCCTGGAAAAGAACGCCATCAAACTGCGTGACAGCGAAACCCTGGAACTCATCGCCATTAGCCGCGCTTCAAAGACGGCCAAGGGCGAAAAACCCAAAAGCACCGTCGACGCAGAAGGCAGGCCGCTGACCAAACGGGCTCGCCGGGATGCAAAGGCCGGGCGTTAGTCGGAAGCCGATGCCCGGGAAATATAAGTCACCACCCGCACATCCACGCTCACGGTAAGGCCCTCCAGTTTGAGCAGGGCTTCGCGCGCCGCGACACTGGCCCGGTGGTAGTGCGGGGTCATGGCCAGCAGGTCCGCCAGGTTGTCGCTGCCCTCCAGTTGCAGGGGGTATTGGACCCGCACCTCGCCCAGGCGTGAATACTCCGGTGGCAGCACTTCATCGCGGGCAGCGGCGGTCTTCTCTTCAGCGTAGATCAGGTCGCGCAGTTCCTTCAGGTGCCCGGCGCCAGCATCCACCTTTATCAGCAGGCCGCCGGGCTTCAGCACGCGGAAAAATTCCGGGTATACCGGAAAACCAAACAGGCACAGAATGCGATCGAGGCTGGCGGGCTCTGCCGGTATGCGGGCATTGCTGGCCACTACCCAGGTGGGGCGGGCATCCTGCCGGGCGGCAGCCTGCACCGCCCACTTGGATATATCCAGGCCGAGCAGGTGCAGCGTTACGCCGCTATCAGCGGCGGCCAGTTGGCGCAGGTAGTAACCTTCGCCGCAACCGGCGTCCAGGCAACTCAGCTCTGCCTTACCTTCAGCGTCGGACAGCGCGGCGCTCGCTACCGCCTCGGCTATAGGCCGGTAATAGCCGGCCCCCAGGAAGCGCCGCCTGGCGGCCACCATGGCCTTGCTGTCGCCCGGCTCGCGGCTGCGTTTGTGCTGCACCGGCAGCAGGTGGGTGTAGCCCTTGCTGGCAATATCGTAGCTGTGGCCGCTGTCGCAAACCCGGCGGGACGCCTCGCCGCGCAGTGGCTGCGCATCCAGCGGGCAGGCCAGACGCTGAAATGGAACGACTTTCAAGGTAATCTACTCTTCACCCGGACTGTAACTGTTTGGCCCACTAGTTTAACCGCAACAGACCGGGCCCCCTACCGCCGCCAACTGGACAAGCCCATTACGTGAAAACCCCCAAACGCCTTCAGCCACTGGTCGACGACGGCCTGATCGACGAAGTTGTCTACCCGCTGATGAGCGGCAAGGAAGCGGACGTCTTTGTGGTGCGCTGTGGCAGCGAGCTGCGCTGCGCCAAAATCTACAAGGAAGCCGTCAAGCGCAGCTTCAAGAAGGCCGCCCAGTACACCGAGGGGCGCAAGACCCGCAACAGCCGTCGCGCCCGCGCCATGGAAAAGGGGTCGAAGTTCGGACGCCAGCAGCAGGAGGAGACCTGGCAGAATGCCGAGGTCGACGCCCTGTACCGCCTGCATCGGGCCGGGGTGAGAGTGCCGCAACCCTATGGCTGCCTGGAAGGTGTGCTGCTAATGGAGCTGATTACCGACGAGGATGGCGGCGCGGCGCTGCGACTCAACGATGTCGACATGTCTGCGGAACAGGCCAGGGAGGACCACGCCCTGATGATGCAGTATGTGGTGCGCATGCTGTGCGCCGGGCTGGTACACGGTGACCTGTCGGAATTCAATGTGCTGGTGGACGAAGACGGCCCGGTGATCATCGACCTGCCCCAGGCCGTGGACGCCGCCGCCAACAACAACGCCCGCGCGATGCTGGAACGGGACGTGGCCAACATGCGCGAGTACTACGGCCAGTTCGCCCCGGAACTTCTCGACACCCACTGCGCGCAGGAAATCTGGGCGCTCTATGAAGACGGTGACTTGCACCCGGACTACGCCCCAACTGGCGAATTCGAGCTGGACACCCACAGCGCCGACACCGATGCGGTGCTGGAAGAAATCCGCGCGGTGCTGGCAGAGGAAGAGGCGCGGCGCGAGCGCCTGAAAGCTGATGAGGCGGACGATCCGCTCTAGCGCGCACCGCTCAAGTCCAGCTCCGCCAGCAATTGCCGGATCTGCGTTCGCGCCTCCTGCTGGTATTGCGGATGGGATTCGGTCAGCGCCAGGGCGCGCTCCAGATACCGTTTTGCCGGGACTTCGCCCTGCCGTTCGAGTTCGACGCGCGCCAGGCCCAGCAACGTGCTTTGCAGGTCCGGGTGATCAGGCCCCAGTACGGCCTCCCTGCCGGCGAGAACGCGTTCCAGCAGGGCTTCGGCCGCAACCAGCTCGCCGCTGTCCAGCAGCAGGTCAGCCTTTTCCTGCGCGGCGATCAGTGTTGCCGGGTGCCGAAAGCCCTGCTGCGCCACCTCCTCCGTCAACGCGTGTTCGATCAGCGGCCGGGCCGCGTCAAAACGCCCCATGAGCCGATAGACACGCGCCAGTTTCATCTCGGTCTGGAGGGTTTCGATATGGCGATTACCGAGGGCCTCGCGCCGCCGCTGCAGCACCGCAAGGAACAGGGACTCCGCCTTCGGGTAATCGCCCAGCCCCCGGTGCGCGTCTGCAAGGCTGTGCAGCGAGCGCAGTGTCTGCGGGTGTTCCGGCCCCAGCACCTGTTCCGCCAGGGTCAGGTGCCGCGCCAAGGCTGCGGCGGCCTCCCGGTGCTGGCCGATGGTTTCCAGCACCAGGCCGAGGCCGGACAGGCAGCGCAGCGCGCTGCTGTTCGTCTCCCCGTGGGTTTCGCGCGCCAACGCTTCGCAGCGGCGGTACAGGTTCAGCGCCTGGTCATAGTTGCCGAGCCAGTGCTCCATGACAGCGTTGCTGTACATCGTGCCAAGTGTCCGCGGGTGCGACGCGCCCAGTGCCCGCCGGCGCTGTTGGTAGATAGCGGCGAACTGGTCCCGCGCCAGCTCCAGCTTTCCGAGCATGTGGTTGGCGCTGGCCACGGCACCCAGCGCTTCGAAGGTTCGAAGGTCTCCGGGGCCATACAGTTGCCTGCTGAGCACCAGCGCCTCTTCGGCAAGCACCAGTCGCGCCTCCGGCTCGAACGACAGTTTGTAGGTCATGGACAGAGCGAGCATGGTCTTCAGCATTTCCGCGTCGTCGCCGACCTGCCCGGCCCGGTGCAGTGATAGCGCCCCGGTCAGGTGCTCCCGCGCCGGCTCGATCAGCCCGAGTTCATTGTAGGTCGCGCCGATAATCCGGCGGACCACGGCCCTCGTCGCGGCTTCTGCCGCGTCCCGGCCGGCCTCGCTGGCCGCCAGCCTGCTGCCGGCCTGGTCCAGCATCTCGCGAACCGTGATTTCCCTGCCGCCGCTGTTGTCCGGGTACAGTCCGGTGAACATGTCTTCCACCAGGCCCAGTACCGCAGTAGTGCGGGCGAGCTGGTCGCGCGCCACATCGCGCTCGACCGCCAGCAGCTCTGCCTGTCGCCACAGTGCCACGCCGAGGCCGGTCACGGTGACGGTAAAAGCCAGTATCAACGCGCTTGCCAGGCGGTTGCGCTGGACAAAGCGCTGCACAAGGTAGGGCAGTGACCGCGGTCGCGCACTCACCGGCCGTCGCGCCAGGTAGTTTTCCAGGTCCCTGCTGAAGGCGGAGACGCTCTGGTAGCGCTGGGCCGGGTCGCGCTGCAAGGCCTTGAGCACAATGTTGTCCAGGTCGCGACTGAAACGCAGGGCAGTGCGGGGTGGCATCGCGCTGGCGGCGGCCGGGTCCGCGGCCTCCAGCCGGCGCTTTCTCATGGAGGGCGGGTCGCTTTCGATGACCTGGCGGGCGTAGGCATAGGAGCCGCTGTCCTCGCCGTCGAAGGGGCGCCGCCCGGTCATCAACTGGTAGAGGATAACGCCGAGGGAGTAGAGGTCCGACAGGGTGCTGACAGCCGCGCCGCCCAGTTGTTCCGGGCTCGCGTACAGCGGGGTAAGCACCCGCTCATCCTGCACGGTATCGGGATTCTCGCTGTTCTCGCTGCGCCGGATCAGCTTGGCGACGCCAAAGTCCATAAGCCGGGGTTCGCCGGCGCCGTCAATGGTGATATTTGATGGTTTCAGGTCGCGGTGAATCACCAGATTCTGGTGCGCGTGCTCCACGGCCCGGCACACCTTGATGAAAAGCCGCAGTATCCCCTCCGTGGACAGCGCGCGGGTTTCGCAGTAGTGGTCGATACGCTCGCCATCGACATATTCCATCACCAGAAAGGGCGAACCGTCGTCGAGGCTGCCGCCGTCGAGCAGGTGGGTGATATTCGGATGATGGAGGTTTGCCAGGATCTGGCGCTCATCCTGGAAACGTCGCTGAACGTCGGCGCTGTCGCCAGCCATGCGATTGATGACTTTGATGGCGACCTGTTGCCGGTACTCGTCGTCCGCCCTGGAGGCCAGGTACACGGTACCCATGCCGCCCTGGCCGATCTTGCGCAGAATACGGTAGGAGCCGGCGCGGTCCCCGCGCTGCAGCGCGGTCCACTCCAGCCAGTCACGCGCGCTGGCACTGACCAGGCCGGTGAATTCAGTGCTGGCGCTGTCGTTCCCGAGCATCTCCCGCAGCGAAGCCAGCAACTCGGGCCGGTCGCGGCATTCGCGCTGCAGGTAGCTGTCGCGCTCGGCGGGGGCCAGTTCCAGGGCCCCGTTGAACAAGCGCTCCAGTTCGCTCCAGTTACCGTCGGTCACGGGCAGTGCACACGGCAGCCGCGAGTGGACGGGGAGCCCGCACGCGGGTAGCGGCCCGGGACACCGGTCGCTCTCAGGCGCTGCTTAACTGGGTTTTGAGCCATGCTCTTGCAAACCGCAGGTCGCGATCCAGTGTGCTGCTCGACAATCCTGTTACCTCTTCCATCTCGCGGAAGGACAGGCCGCCGAACAGTTGCAAATCCAGCAGTTCGGCCTTGCGTTTGTCCTGTTCTGCCAGTTTCTCCAGCGCCCTGTCCAGACTCAACAGATCCTCGAGATTGGCGCCGTCCTGCGCAGGCTCAATCTCCATCGGCACCTGGTACGCCTTGCCACCGCGTTTTACTGCGTTGCGGGCCTTGGCGTGATCGACCAGGATGCGGCGCATCATGCGCGAGCAGAGTGCATAGAAATGGCTGCGATCCTGCCAGTCCACGCTGCTTGGCACCAGGCGACCGAACAGCTCGTGCACCAGGGCCGTGGGTTGCAGGGTGTGGCCGGCATTTTCGGCGCTGAAGGCAATTCGCGCACGCTTGCGCAGTTCGTCGTAGACCAGCGGTGTCAGCTGGTCCAGCGCCCTGGCATCGCCTGCCCGCCACTGACGAAGCAATACGGTAACGGGTTCATCGTCAGTCAAAGCCATCGCACTCCCTGCTGTTAATGGTACTCGCCGCTAGCGAAACGCCGACAGAAGCGCTCAGTTCCGTCGATCACTCATGGTAAAAAAGCGCCGGGTAAACACCGACTGCAGCAGCGGGTCCACCCAGCGATACAGGCGCCCGGAGACATACACACGCTTGCCCTTCTCCACCGCGGCCAGGCCCTCCCTGACCACGGTTTCCGCCTGGTACCACATCCAGGCGGGCATGCTGTTCTTCATCTCGGTGAGGTTGGCGCGCTGGTGGAATTCGGTGTGGGTAAAGCCGGGGCACAGGGCGCAGACCTTCACTCCGGCATCGCCCACGGTCAGCGCCAGCTCCTCCGACAGGGCGATCACCCAGGCCTTGCTCGGGCCGTAGTTGCAATCGCCGCCGCGGGCAATGCGGCCGGCCACCGAGGCGACGTTGATCACGCGGCCCCAGCCGCGCTCGACCATGGGCGGCACGAAGAGGTGGCACAGGTGGGCGATCGACAGCATCATCAGCTGGTAGAACTGCTGCTGCGCTGCCCAGTCCCTGTCCTTGAGCAGGCCGGGGCCGGCAATGCCCGCATTGTTGACGAGGTAATCCACCGCCACGCTCCGTGACTTGAGCTGGTCAAACAACTCGCCCGGTGCCTCTGGCCTGCTGAGGTCAGCGGGCAGGACGATGGACTCGATGCCCTCGGCGGCCAGTTCCGCCGCAAGCCCGTCGAGATCGGCCTGGCTGCGGGAAACCAGCACCAGGCGATAGCCTTCGCGGCCCAGTTGCCACGCGAACTCCCGGCCCAGCCCCGCTGATGCGCCGGTAATAAGCGCGGTTCTACCCTGTATGCTCATTGTGAATTCCCCTTCTGTCGCACCGCCCGGCAAAGGCGCAGCATAACAGCTCCGCGGCCAGCGCCAATGGCCCCCCCAGCCTGAGCAGCATCGCCGGACAGTTCCTCCGGCAACCCATGCATGCATCACGTTTTTACCCGGCCGCCCTTTGGCGCTATGCTCTACCGCTTTGCCGACAGTCCGCCCGGAATCCATCAGTGCCCGACCTGCTCACAGGCCCTGCCTCCAGTACGCCCCGGCAGGGGAACTTGTTAAAGACCCTGCTGCTCCTGTTTGTCGTGCCTGTCTGCCTGTTTGTGCTCTGGTTTGGCTGGAACCTGGGGGCCTACAACAGCGCCGATCACGCGGTGCAGCCGGTCACGGTCTACCCGGGTGCCAGCGACAAGGCAATCGCCCTGCTGCTGTACCGCCGCGGACTACTGAATTCCAGCGTGGCCTACGGGTTGTACCTGCGCCTGACGGGCTCGCGCGGCCAAATGCAGGCGGGAACCTACGAAATCACCCCGGCGATGACGGTGGCGGAAATCAGCGGCAAATTCAGGCGCGGTGACGTTGTCACATCCGTGCTGACGATACTGCCGTCCCAGCGCCTCAGCCAGATTCGCGAGCGCTTCCTGGCGGCGGGGTTTTCCCCTGGCCAGGTGGCGGCGGCGCTGGACCCGGCCAGCCACGCCGGCCACCCCGCCCTGCAGTTCAAGCCCGCAGGGGCCAACCTGGAAGGCTACCTGCAACCGGAGAGTTTCCAGTACACCAGCGCCACACCGCTGGACCGTATCGTTAAGGCCTCGCTGGACCTGACGGCGGACATTTTCAGCACCGGGCTCAGGCAGGCCATCGAGGCGCAGGGACTGACGCTGCACCAGGCGGTGATACTCGCTTCCATCGTCGAACAGGAAGTGCACAAGCCGGAGGACAGGCGCCAGGTGGCGCAGGTGTTCCTGACCCGACTGAAGGCCGGGATGCCGCTGGGTTCCGATGTCACGGCGTACTACGGTGCATCGCTGCAGGGGCTGGAAGAGGCGGTCTCGGTGGACACGCCCTACAACACGCGGATGCACAGGGGACTGCCGCCCGGCCCGATCAGCACTATCAGCCAGGGTTCACTGCAGGCAGTGGCCTATCCTGCAACAACAGATTATCTCTACTTCGTGACCGGGGACGACGGCACCACGCATTTCTCACGCAGCGCCGCGGAACACGAACGCCTCAGGGAGCAGTACTGCCAGGTGCTTTGCCAGCTTCGCTGAGGCCGGCTGCGGTGGTAACCGCGGCACAGTTGGACGCGGGCCCGGTCCCTGTTACAAAGTACTGCTCCGTCACCTGCTGGCAAACCGCGCAGTCCGCCAGCAGTGGCACAGCGCAAACCCGCCGGCTGACAATATTGCCGGGCACCGGAAAGCGGTGCGGCTGGGTCAGCATCAATACGTCGCGCATCACCTGGTTCCACAGGGTCGACGCGCCGTGTGAGCCGGAGTGGATGAAGCGCATTGAGCGGCCGTCGTTATTGCCGATCCACGCCGCCACCAGCCAGTCGCTGGTGTAGCCGACCGCCCAGTTGTCCCGCTGGTAATCGGTGGTGCCGGATTTTACCGCCACCTGGTGGCCCCTGATGTAAAGGTCCGAGGAGCGCCCAAAGGTCGGCGCCCTGGCCGCGTTGTCGGACAGGATGTCGTTGATCAGGAACGCGGTTTCGGGGCGAAACACGGCCTCTCCAGGACAGTCCTCGCGCGCGCTGGCGCAGCGGTTTTCATACAGCACCTGGCCGTGCAGGTCGGTGACCTCCAGCAGCGGGTCCGGCGCCACCGGAACACCGAGGTTGGCAAAGGTGCTGTACATCTGCGCAAGCTCCAGCATGCTCACCTCGGCGCTACCCAGGGTCAAAGCGTAGCGATAGGGAGTCTGGTTCTCCCAGTCGATACCGACTTCCCTGGCTTTTTCGACATAGTCGAGCACGCCGATTGACGCCAGTTCCTTCACCGCGGGGACGTTGTAGGATGAGGCCAGTGCCTCCTTCAGGGTTACCGGCCCGCGGAATACCTTGTCGTCGTTCCTCGGCTGGTAGCTCTCCTCATCAGGTATCTCATAGGCCACGGGCGTGTCATCCAGCAGTGACATTGGTGTTCGCCCGCGCTCCAGGGCCATGGCATAGGTCAGGGGTTTCACGGTCGAACCGGGCTGGCGGTACTGCTGCACCACATTCACCTGCCCGTCGTTGGCGGCGTCGAAATAGTCGACGCTGCCGACCATGGCCAGAATCTGCCCGCTGCCGGGTTCGGTAACCAGCACCGCACCGTTGCCTACCCGGAAGCGAAACATACTATCCACAAAGTCGCTCACCCGCTTCTGCGTGCGCTCCTGCAGCGACAGATCCAGCGTAGAGCGAATCTGCAGGCCGCCACTGTAAAGCCGCTCTGCACCGAACTGTTCCAGTAGCAGCGGGCGCAGGTACATCACGAAATGCGGCGCGCGCATCCTCACGCTGCCGGAAACCAGCTGGGGCGCTTCGCCGCTGAAAGCGTCGAACTGCCCACGTGACAGGAAGCCGGCATCGCGCATGGCGCGCAGTACCTGCCGCTGCCGCCGCAGCGCCAGCTTCGGGCGCGGGCCGAAGGGATTGTAGTAACCCGGCGCTTTCAGCAGGCCCGCCAACAGGGCGCCCTCCGCTACCGTCAGCTCCGCGGCGGGCTTGTCGAAATAGTGCCAGGACGCCGCCTCAATACCGAGGACAGCCCCCCCGTAGGACACCGTATTCAGGTACATTTCAAGAATCTGCTTCTTGCTGTACAGCAGCTCCACCCACAGCGCCAGCACCAGCTCTTTCAGCTTCCTGACGATACTTCTCTCGTTCGACAGCAGGCGGTTCTTGACCAGCTGCTGGGTGATGGTGGAGCCGCCCTCGAGGCTCGCCTCGTTGGAAAAATTGTTCAGCAGGGCGCGCAGAATGCCGGATAGCGAAAAGCCCGGGTGGTGGAAGAAGGCCTGGTCTTCAATGGCGAGGGTGGCGTCAATGGCGGCCTGCGACACCTGCGCCAGCGGGACGGGTATGCGGTGCTGGTCCTGGTAGAAGTAATACAGCGGCGCGCCGGAGCGGTCATAGAGCGCACTGGACGTGCTGGGTGGTTCGCGGGTCAGTTGCCCCGGCGAGGGCAGGGCCCACAGCAGGTAGAGGCACACCGCCAGCAGCAGAGCAGCCCCCGCGGCGGGAATCCGGGAGGCGCTTTTCAGTAGGGTGTTGATAACGCGGGAGCTCCGGCGGGCGGGCTGTTCAGTAGGTCATTGCCCTGAAACCTGCCAGCCACGCGGTTCGCAGGGTGTTTAGCCGGAGCGACAATCCGTGTAGCAGAGGCCGTTTTCATCGGTCGAGATGACGTCGTCAACCTCGCAACGGGACACACCGTCGATCAGCCCCTTATCCGGGTTGGGGCAGCTACCCAGGGTGATCGATTCAATACGCTGGTCAACGCCGGTTTTGTTCTCGAATACGTTCAACACATTGTTGTTAAGCGGAACAGAACCACCACCGGCGGCATCAAAGGAGCCAAAGTTGGTGCCGCCACCGCCGCCGGCGTAGGCATCGGACACCATCTTGACGCTGACGGTGCCAGAGGCAACGGCACAGACGGCGAGTACACCGACGATCTTCCCGAGCGCGCCCCTGCGATCAAAGCCCATGCGCTTGGCGGCCACCAGCAGCAATACGATCATCAGCAGCAGTGCTGCCGTGGTCATGGTAGGTACTGCGACCGCGGGGCTCGCCGGGCTTGCTGCCACCGGCGCGTACACAATCTGTGACCAGGCGAAACCGGGTGCCAGCAGGCCGGCCAGTAAAACCAGCCGGATTCGATTAAGGTTATTCATGTGATGCCCCTGGATAAAGGCATCCAATATACGTGCCGGGCCTTCGCAGCGTCAACGATTCCGGGCCGCCTGGGCTTTTTACCGAGGGTGCGCGAGCAGCAATACAGCCGCCACGGCGTCTCATTGCTTGCTATAAATGGCCTCCAGAGCCGTGTCCAGATCGCTGAAACGGAACTCGAAGCCCGCTTCCCGCAGGGCCACGGGCACCACCCGCTGGCCGGACAGCAGCAACTCCCCGGCCATTTCGCCGAGCCCGAGCCGGAGAGCAAGCCCCGGTAGCGGCACCGGCGGCAGGGTCGTAAACTGCTTGCGCAGGGCCGTGCAGAGTTCGCGGTTGGTGACCGGCGTCGGCGCGGTGAGGTTGAAGGGGCCGCTCAGGCAGGGCTGGTCGAGCAGGAACAGGATGGCGGCCACCACATCCGCGCGGTGCACCCAGCTCAGCCACTGCTGGCCCGATCCCATCCAGTTGGCAATGCCGAAACGAAAGGGGCGCGCCATATCGTCGAGGGCGCCACCGCCGGCATCCAGCACCACGCCAAGGCGCAGGTAGCAGGTGCGCACACCCAGGTCTTCGGCCCGGGCCGCGGTCTGCTCCCACTGGCGGCAAAGGTCGCTGGCGAATCCGGGGCGGGGCGGCGCATCTTCCGCCAGTAGCTGATCGCCCTGGTGGCCGTAATAACCCACCGCGCTGGCCGACAGCAGGGTGGCGGGCGGCGCCTGCCGCTCGCGGAAGAACTCGACCAGCCCGGCCGTGGTCTCCAGCCGGCTCGCCAGCAGCTCGCGCTTGTAGCGCTGCGTCCAGCGCGCCCCGGCCATGGAGGCGCCGGCGAGGTTGATCACCGCATCCACCGGCGCCTCGCGCAAGGGCGCGAGCGACTGGACATAGTGAACCCCCTCGCTGTTCTCGTGCCTGCCGGGCTTCTGCCGCGTGAGCACCGTGACCCGGTGCCCCGCCTCGCACAGGGCCGGGACCAGGGCGCTGCCGACAAATCCGGTGCCGCCGCTGACCAGAACGTCCATACCTCACCTCGGGTTCCGCCATCTACCGGAACTGTAGCCCAATGGCCGGCCGGGGCAAACGCCGCGCCAGAAACGCATTTACCGCACTGGCACATCCCCTGCGCCCATTCCTGCGTAAACTGTGTGTATGAACCCGTCACACATCACACAGCTATTGCGCTTTATCGAGCGCCACCCGCGCCTGGTGGTGCTGACCGGGGCCGGCATCAGCGCCGCGTCCGGCATTCCCACCTACCGCGATCACCTGGGTAACTGGCTGCACAGCGCGCCCATTACCCACCAGGCCTTCGTGGGGGATGAACAGGCCAGGCGCCGCTACTGGACCCGCTCCCTGGCGGGCTGGCCACCGGTGCGCGATGCCCGCCCCAACCGGGCCCACCTGGCGCTGGCCAGCCTGGAGCGGGCCGGTGTGGTGTCGCTGTTGATCACCCAGAATGTCGACCGCCTGCACCAGCGCGCCGGCAGTGTCCAGGTGGTCGACCTGCACGGCCGCATCGACCAGGTCCGCTGCCTGGCCTGTGGCGATACCCGGCCACGGGAGCTGCTGCAGCGCCAGTTCGCACTGGCGGGACATCACCCGCCCCGGGTAGTCATGGCGACCCGCCCGGACGGCGACGCCGACACGGCTGATAGCGACGGTAAAGAAGCCGTGGAACCACCCCGCTGCGGTCACTGCGGCGGCATCATCATGCCCGACGTGGTGTTTTTCGGTGGCTCGGTGCCCGCGCCCACCGTCGACCGGTGCCGCGCAGCGCTCACCGATGCCGACGCGCTGCTGGTGGTGGGCAGTTCCCTGCAGGTCTACTCCGGTTTCCGCTTCTGTCGCTACGCCAGGGCCGCCGGCAAGGGCCTGGCGCTGCTGAACCCCGGCCAGACCCGCGCCGACGCCCTGGCCGACCTCAGGTTACACGCCGATTGCGCGCCGGTGCTTGGCGCCGTTGCCGAGGCCCTGGCGCCCGGTGTCCAGGCTTACGTCCCCTGATTTGGGTTATCCTGCCCGCATGCAACACTTGACCTATCCACGGCACTTCATTTTCTGGCTGGTCCTGCTGGCCGGCGCGCCAATACTGGCGTGGACGCACTGGCTGGACGCGTACTCCATCACCCAGATCAAGGACTCGCTGGCCAGCGCGGGTATTTTCTACGCCACCGCCCGGGGCATTAACGGCATCGTATCGGTGATCCAGGCGACCGAGCTCAACCTGCCTTTCCTGACCCTCGGTGTCGGCGAAATCCTGGACCCCATCAACGACCTGATTGAGCGCTTCTCCGGCATTATCCTGTTTGCCATCGGTTCGCTGGCGTTACAGCAGATCCTGCAACTCATCGTGGTTCACAACGGCTTCAATGCCCTGCTCACCGCTATCAGCCTGCTGACGCTCGCCACCCTGCTGACGCGCAGGACGGCGTATTTCCAGGTGCTGCTGCGGCTCTTCATCCTCACGGTGTTCATCCGCTTTGCCTTCGCCCTGGTCATCATCGCCAACCACTGGGTGGACGCCACCTTCCTGAAAGCACAGGACGAAGCGCGCCACCAGGCAATGCAGTCCTTTGAAAGCGAGCTGAAGGACATCCAGCAGCTGAGCCAGAAGTCGGCCGACTTCAGCCGGGAGATTTCGGCTTTGGGGCAGCAGTCCGCCGGGCTGGAAGAGGATATCGCGGCGCTGGAGCGGCGCCTGGCGGCAACCGCTGGCGATATCGGCCGCGCCGAGACCAGGCTGGACGCCCGCATGGCCGGGGAAAGCCTGGTGTGTCGTGGTTCGCTGGGGTTGAGCGGCTGCTCCGATGCAGTGAAGGCCATCAGGGCGGAGCTTGCCGCCCTCAGGGACTCTGCCGACCGCTTGCAGGCCGGCCTTGCGACAAAAAGGGAACAGCGTGACATCGCGGGACGCCAGGCAGAGTGCCTGCAAAAGCGCGAGCGCGGCGAGCGCTGCAGCCTGCTCGACCTGGTACCGGAGATGCCCGATGTCGAGCAGCTGCGAAACCAGCTGGAGGCACTGGAAAGCAAGGTGACGGACTTCGCCGGCAATATCATCCTGCTGCTGACCTCCGTGATCCTGAAGTCGGTGCTGATTCCCCTGCTGTTCCTGTACACCCTGGTGCAGGTTGCCCGGCGCCTGTGGCGCAAAGCCATCGACACACCGCTCTCCTGACCCCCGCCCGGGGGCGGCCGCGGTCAGAGCAGCTCGAACGACCAGGTCATGGCTACCCTGGCTTCCCCGCTCAGCGTGGAGCCGTCCGTGGCGGCGCCATCGCCAGACGCGTCACCGGTGATCGGCAGGGTGGTGCTGGCACTGCCCGAGGCCGCAGCCTGCTGCAACTGTCCCGCTACCCACTCCCAGACCGGGGCCGTGGTGGTCACTTCGGTGTCTTCGTTCACCGTTTCGCCGTGCAACCTGTCCCAGTAGTAGTAGCGCCCGCGCGGGGTCGGGAAGCCGATACCGCCGGTGTAGATGCGTTGTGTCTTCAGATCGTAGACCAGGCCACTGGCGAGGCACTGCATGGACACGTTGAGGCCCGAGCCGCGATAATCCGCCGTATCGGCCTGCCTGAAGGGCACCATGCCGGACACGTCCGCGGTGGCGCCCTCCGAGGTATTGTTGATGACGATATGGATTTCGCCGGGGCAGCCCTCGTAGCCGTAAAAATCCAGGTAGCGCGCCTCTGCCGGCGCTTCATCCAGGTCCGTTGCGGGTGCCGGCGCATCGGCGGCCGGCGGGTAAGCCAGCATGGCGGCCTGCTGCCCGAAGGTCTGGGCCGCGTTCATCATGCACCCGACATCCCCCTGGCAGGCCGCCTGGGCGCGCTGCATGTCCTCTGCCAGTTTCTGCTGTTGCGCCAGGTATTCCTCCATGGTCGTGGCAGCCGCAGGCACCTCCTTCCCGGCGCGGGCCCGGGCTTCGCGCAGGCTTTGTTGCACTTGCGCTGCGGTGGCGATCTGCTGCTGCAGGAAATTGGGGTCCCTGGCGTTCACCTCCGACGCTTCGCCAGACGATCGCACCTGCGTCAGGAGGTGGTAGGTTTCCGAGATACGGGAATCCGCATATTCCTCGCCGCGCTGCCAGCGCTTGAAGCCCTCCACTGAAACCTCAACCCGCAGCCGGGCCAGTTGCTCGTCGGCCGCGGCCGGCCAGATGGCCAGCAGCAGGGCCGCAGAGGCCGCATACACCACTCCTTTCCGATTCATTTGCACCCTCGCATGGACAGCGTTCCGTGAACACAGACTGCCAAGATTACGCCTGCAGCGATTCTTCCGGATACAGCGCAACGCTAGGCCCGTCCGGTATTTTTGCGACCTGCCTGTCGCGCTCGATTTTTACCCGCACTTGCGTTTAGGCTATCGGCGGTATCAAAACCATAACAGTGAGTCGACCCCGTGCCGTTACCCCAGCGCTCCAACCTGCTGCCCGCCCTGCTGGCCGCCAGCCTTGCCCTCACCGCCTGCAGCGACTCCAGCGATGAGCCGCCAGCGGCGCCCGCCGGCCCCGCCTCCCTGCTCACGGTGCGCAGCGCCGCGGGCCCCGAGGGCCAGGCCGGCGGCATGGGCCGGGTGGAATTCCCGGTCTTTCTGGACCAGCCGCAGGACAGCGATGTCCTGCTGTACTACCGCACCCTGGACGGCGAGGCCGAGGCCGACAGCGACTACCTCGCCCAGGATCACCACCTGACCATTGCGGCCGGCACCACCAGCGCCCTGCTGGTGGTGGAAACCCTGGGCGACGCGGCATTGGAGCCGGCGGAAAGGTTCAGCCTGGAGTTGCGCGTAGAGGGCAACGCGCGCCTGGCGCAGGACAGCGCCGCCGGCACCATCGCCAACGACGACAGCCAGTGCGACACCCCCTTTTCCAAGGACCCCAACCCCTGGCGCATCGCCCCCGGCGACGACCCGCTCAACTACGCCCACCGCGGCGGGGTCACCGACTTCCCGGAAAACACGCTCTACGCCTACTACGCGGTTGCCGAGGCCGGCGCCGATGTGCTGGAAATGGACGTCTACCAGACGGCAGACAACGAGCTGGTGATCCTGCACGACCTGGACGTGGACCGCACCACCAACGGCAGCGGCCAGGTGGTGGACCTGACCCTGGCGGAACTGCGCGAGCTGGACGCCGCCTACTGGTTCGTACAGGACGAGGGCACGCCCCACGATGCCCCGGCGTCGGCCTATACCTTCCGCGGCATCGCCACCGGCGAGCAGCCGCCGCCCCCCGGCTACCGGGCAGAGGACTTCCGCATCCCCACCCTGGAGGAAGCCCTGCGGGCCTTCCCCCACCACCTGATCAACATCGAGCTGAAACCGGATCTGGACGGCCGCGGCAACTACGAGCAGCAGATTGCCGACCTGCTGCTGCGCTACGGGCGCACCACCGATGTCATCGCCGCGTCCTTCGTCGACGAAGCCGCGAACAACTTCAAGGCGGTGGCGCCCTGCGTGTTCACATCGGTGCCGCTGGAGCAGGGTACCGGCCTGGTGCTGGGCAGCCAGGGCGACGGCGCAATTCCCCCGGTGCCGGAACACGTGGCCTTCCAGGTACCCCCCGATACCAGCCAGATCCAGCAGGTGCCCGACGACTTCTACCTGCGCGTGGTGACCGAGGACTTCATCCGCGATGCTCACGCCGCCAACCTCGCGGTGCAGGTGTGGACAGTAAATCGCTGCGAGGAAATGCTGGAGATGATCGACCTCGGTGTGGACGCCATCATGACCGATCGGCCGCTATTGCTGGCATCGCTGCTCGACACCCCGCCGGAGCAGCGCCGCTGCGATTGAAACCGCTGGAACCCTTGCTGACGGAGCCGCTGGCACCGGCACGTCGCTTACCGTAACCTGCCGTGACATCCCCGGGGCCGCTACCGTGAACGCCACACGACGTAACACTTATCCTCTCCGCCGCTTGCCGTTATCCAGCGCGAGACGCCTGTTTGCGCTTCTGGCGCTGGCCGCCTGGTCCACCGTTGCCTGGCCCCAGAGCCCGGCCACGAGCGACAGCCCCTGGTTGCGCGACATCAGCAGTGATGCGGCCAAAACACTGGGCGGTGGCGATGCCCTCGGCCTCGCCGCCGTGCCCCTCGACGGCCCGGGCCAGGCCCAGTTCCTCAACGCCGACACCCTGATGAGCCCCGGCTCGATCGTGAAGGTCATCACCACCTATGCCGCGCTGGAACTGCTGGGGCCAGACTACCGCTGGGACACCTCCTTCCTCACCGACGGGCGCATCGAGGGCGATACGCTCAGGGGGAATCTTTACCTGCGCTTTGGTGGGGACCCGAAACTCACCATCGAGCGACTGTGGACAACCCTGGGCGAACTGCCCGGCATGGGTATTGCGCGCATTGACGGTGACCTGGTGCTGGACGGCAGCTACTACCGACTGCCCCCAACCCAGGTGGACTTTGATGACAATGGCGACAACCCCAACGCCCCCTTCCTGGTGACGCCCTCGCCCTACCTGACCAACCTGAACCTGCAGCAGTTCCACCTGCTGTCCGACGAGCGCGGCGTGCGCGCCTGGGCCACTCCGGCCCTGCCGCAGGTGAGCATCGACAACCGGGTGCAGGCCACCCCCGCCGGCGCCTGCCCGGGCCGGGACGATTTCGAGTGGCAGCCGGTGGCCAGCGGTGAGGGGCGCATTACCCTGCAGGTGTCCGGCAAACTGCCCCGCGGTTGCCGCAGCGACGCCTACCTTTCCCTGCTGCCCCAGGCCACCTATTCCGCAGCGCTGGTGCGTAGCCTGCTGGGCAACTACGGTGTTGCGGTGACCGGGCAGGACCGGCTGGCAGAAACACCGGATGACGCCCGCGAACTGATGCGCACAACCTCTCCCGACCTGGTCACCATGGTGCGCGACGTCAACAAGTGGAGCAGCAACATCATGGCGCGCACCCTGCTGCTGGCCATTGGCGCCCACACCCGCGGCGAGCGGGAGCAGGACGACATTGCGGCCGGCCTGCGCGCCCTGCGCAGCTGGCTGGAGTCGAAGGGCGTGGATACCGCCGGCATGGTGATCGACAATGGCGCCGGTCTCAGCCGCGACAGCCGCCTGACACCGCGCCAGGGCCTGCAGCTGCTGCAACAGGCCTGGCGCAGCCCCTACGCCGCGGACCTGCTGTCGTCAATGCCCATCATCGCCACCGACGGCACCATGACCCGGCGCCTGCGCAACACCGCGCTGGTTGGCGAGGGGCGCATCAAGACCGGCTCGCTGGACAACGTCCGCTCGATCGCCGGCTTTGTCCGCGATCGCAACCAGACCACCTGGGCGGTGGTGGCCATGGTCAACCACAAGCCGGCCTGGAACGGCCAGGCGGTGCTGGACAAGGTGCTGTACAACCTGCACTTTCGGCCGCCGGCTTCATAGGCCAGTCAAACTACCCTGGCATGCATGATGGGAATCCGAGTGGAATGTGCTGAATCCGGGAAAAAAAGCCCGCGATGGCATTAAATTTCATCTAGAACATGCTGGAAAGCCCCACCGGCTCTGCTAGTCTTAATCGCGTTGGTATACGCCAGCCCTTTTATATAATCAGTCGAAAGTGACCGGAGCTCATCATGAACACACGCACCACCCATCAACGTGGCAACAGGGGGCTCTGGGCCACCCTTGCGCTACTCACGCTGGCCCTGGTGGTTCCGCTTGGCGCCCAGGCCCAGGACAAGAAACCCAATATTCTCGTTATCTGGGGTGACGATATCGGCGAGTCCCAGATCAGCGCCTACACCAATGGCCTTATGGGCTACCAGACCCCCAACATCGACCGCATCGCCAATGAAGGCATGCTGTTCACCGACGCCTACGGCCAGCAAAGCTGCACCGCTGGTCGGGCCAGTTTCGTGATGGGCCAGGAACCCTTCCGCACCGGCCTGCTGACCATCGGCATGCCCGGCGATCCCCATGGCATCACCGAGTGGATGCCCACCATAGCAGACGTACTGAAAGAGCAGGGTTACGCCACCGGCCAGTTCGGCAAGAACCATCTAGGCGACCAGGACGAGCACCTGCCCACCAATCACGGCTTCGACGAATTTTTCGGCAACCTCTATCACCTGAACGCGGAAGAGGAGCCCGAGGGCTACTTCTACCCGAAAGACCCGGAGTTCAAGAAAAAGTACGGCCCTCGCGGTGTGATCAAGTCCACAGCCGATGGCAAGATCGAAGACACCGGCCCGCTGGACTCCAAACGCATGGAGACGATCGACGAGGAATTCCTGGCCGCCGCCAAGGACTTCATCCAGCGCCAGGTCTCGGCCGACAAGCCCTTCTTCACATGGTTCAATTCCACCCGCATGCACGTGTTCACCCACCTGAAAGAAGAGTCCATCGGTGTGACCGGCAAAGGCATTCATGCAGACGGCATGGTGGAACACGACGGCCATGTTGGCCAGTTGCTGGACCTGCTTGAAGAGCTGGGTGTCGATGACAATACCATCGTGGTCTACAGCACCGACAACGGCGCTGAAATCACTCTCTGGCCCGACGGCGCCATGACCAAATTCCACGGCGAAAAAGGCACCACCTGGGAGGGTGGCTTCCGGGTGCCGATGATGGTGCGCTGGCCCGGCGTTATTGAGCCCGGCTCCGTCTCCAACGACATCATCTCCAACATCGACTGGTTTACTACGCTGGCAGCCGTCGGCGGCGCACCCAACATCAAGGAAGACCTGCTGAAGGGCACCCGCCTGAATGGCAAGAAATACAAAGTCCACCTGGATGGTTACAACTTTGTGCCCCTCCTTAAAGGTGAAACCGACAAAGGTCCTCGCGAGCAGATCTTCTACTTTGACCAGGGCGGCAATCTGAACGCCATTCGCTGGCAAGACTGGAAAGTCAGTTTTGCCGAGAATGAAGGCAACATCGCCTCCGGCACCCGTAAAGTGACCTCCTGGGCGGGTATTACCAACCTGCGTATGGATCCGTATGAGCGTGCTGCAGAAGAAGGTGCCGGCTACCTCGACTGGTACGCGCGGCAGATGTGGCTGCTGGTGCCGATCCAACAACAAATCAAGAACTTCTTCGCCGACTTCAACGACTATCCCTACCAGACCGGCTCATCCCTGAATGCGAGCAATATCGGTTACGGCCTGCTGCGCCAGCAGGACGCCATGAAGCGGCTGAAAGACATGGAGTCGATGAAAACGCGTTGATTTAAACGGGCTTTATCCAATCTCAAGGGGCACGCGGTGCCCCTTTTTTGTATCCCCTCATTCACCCGGTCAGTGGTTTTCCTCTATGCTTGGTAGGCATCGCAGCGACCGACATGCAGTCCACCCCCGCAACAACGGAACAGCCATGAGCATACACGCACAGATCCTCGAACTTCGCGAACGGCTTACCGCCGCCATCATCGGCCAGCAAGAGGTGATCGACCAGTTGCTCATTGCCCTGCTCGCCAACGGCCACGTGCTGCTGGAAGGACTGCCCGGCCTGGCCAAGACACGCACCATCAAAATGCTGGCGGCCAACCTGGAGAGCGAATTCAGCCGCATCCAGTTCACCCCGGACCTGCTACCCAGCGACATCACCGGCACCGAGATCTACATCGCCGAGGCGACTGACGAGAAGTTCCAGTTCCAGCCCGGGCCGATCTTCGGCAACCTGGTGCTGGCAGACGAGATCAACCGCGCACCGGCCAAGGCCCAGGCCGCCCTGCTGGAGGCCATGGAGGAACGCCAGGTCACCGTGGCGGGGAAGACCCACCCGCTTCCCGAGCTGTTCCTGGTCATGGCCACCCAGAACCCCATCGAGCAGGAGGGCACCTACCCCCTGCCGGAAGCGCAGATGGACCGCTTCCTGCTGCACGTGACGGTGGACTACGCCAATGACGAGGACGAGCGCAAAATCCTGCGCCTGGTGCGCGGCGAAGACGCCGGCGGCAGCGGCGCCGAGAAGCCAGAGCAGATTCCCGCCCGCACGGTATTGGATGCGCGCCGCGAAGTGCTGGCAGTGGAAGTCTCCGATGCGGTGGAGCGCTATATGGTCGCGCTGATCGCCGCCACCCGCCGCCCCGGTGAATACCGCGACGCCCCCTTCGCCGAGTGGATTCAGGTGGGCGCCAGCCCCCGCGGCACCTTGGCGCTGGATCGCGCCGCCCGCGCCCACGCCTGGCTGGACGGGCGCCAGTCGGCGACGCCGGAGGATGTGAAAGCGGTGCTGCAATCCTGTTTGAGCCACCGTCTCATCCTCACCTATGAGGCCGAGGCCGAAGGCATTACAACGGCCCAGGTGCTGGCCAGCATTCTGCAACACGTTGCAGTGGCCTGAGGCTTCCCGCCGAGCCATGGCCAGGCCACAGCGCAAAGCCCGCGACGACGGCAAGGTTCCCGGAGCCTACACCCGGCTGCAGGACCTGGTGAACATGCGTCACCGGGCCCGCGGCTTCAGTTTCCTGCCGCGCCAACCGGTGCACTCCCTGCTGGCCGGACGCCACACCTCGCGCCTGCGCGGCCGCGGCCTCAACTTCGAGGAGATCCGCCGCTACCAGCCCGGCGATGACATCCGCCAGATCGACTGGAAGGTCACCGCCCGTACCCGGCGCACCCACAGCCGCGTGTTCACCGAGGAGCGCGAGCGCGTCACCCTGTTATTGGTGGACCAGCGCATCGGTATGTTCTTCGGCAGCCGCAAACGCATGAAATCGGTGACCGCCGCCGAGGCCGCCGCGCTGGCCGCCTGGCGCGTGCTGGAACAGCAGGACCGGGTGGGCGCACTGATCTTCAACGACAGCGAGCTGATTGAAGTGCGTCCCCAGCGCAGCAGCAGCGCGGTGATGCGCATCCTGCAGCACATAGTGGAACAAAACCACGCGCTGGACCTGCAGAGCGGCATCCGCGGCAACCCCGGCATGTTCAACGAAGCCCTGCGGCGCTGCGACCGCCTCGCCAAGCACGACGCCCTGGTCTGCATCATCAGCGACGGCGCCGGCCAGGACGAGGAGAGCCGCCACCTGCTGACCCGCATCGCCCACCGCAACGACGTACTGTTCGGCTTTGTGCACGACCCGCTGGAAGCCGACCTGCCGGCCGCCGGGCCGCTGGTGTTTGAGGATGCCGGCGCGCAACTGGAAGTCGACACCAGCCAGAGCAGACTGCGCGACCGCTACCGGGAGGACTTTGAAGCCACCCGCGCCAGCGGCCGCCACTTCCTGCTGCACCGGGAGACCCCGGTGATTCCCCTGTCCACTGCAGAGGATGTGGCGGAACAGATTCGCCGCCGCCTGGGGGGCGTGCGTCGGCGATGAACAGCGATCCCGCCAGCCTCGCCAATCTCCACGACATTGTGGTGCCGGAACCTCTGCCCCTGTGGCCCCCGGCGCCGGGCTGGCTGTGGCTGCTGGGCTTTCTGGCCGTGCTGCTGGCGCTGCTGGCCCTGCGCGCCTTTATCCGCTTCCAGCGCAACCGCTACCGCCGTGAAGCGCTGGCGGAACTGGCCAGACTGCAAGCCGGTGGGGAGTCGCGCACAGCACCACTGGCCGAACTGTCCGTCCTGCTGAAACGCGCCGCCCTCACCGCCTACCCGCGGGTCGAGGTAGCGCAGTTGACGGGGGTGGACTGGTTTCATTTTCTCGATAGCACGGGCGGCACCCATTTTGCCGACGGCCTCGGCGAGGCGCTGGAAGACAGTACCTACCGCACTGCCAGCGGCGACTGGGATGCAGTCCAGCTGGAACGGCTCTTCACCGAAACCCGCCGCTGGATACGCCAGCACCGGCCCCTGCCGCCGCCCCCTGCCAGCGACGAGACGACATCGTGAGCAACCTGACGCTGGCCCATCCCTGGCTGCTGCTGTTACTGCCGCTGCCGCTGCTGTTCTGGTGGCTGGTGCCGCCCCACAGCGAACCGCGTCGCGGACTGGTAGTGCCCTTTCTGCCGCGCCTGGCCGCGGTGGTGGGCCGCGACCCTTCACGTGGCGCCGCCGTTGCCCGCGGCAGCCTGCTGCGCTGGCTGGTGGTGTGGTTCTGCTGGCTCTGCGCGGTGGTCGCAGTGGCGCGGCCCCAAGTGATCGAACCCCCCATTACCCGCGAGCAGCCGGTGCGCGACCTGCTGCTGGCGGTGGACCTGTCCGGCTCCATGGCCACCCGCGATTTCACTGATGCCTCCGGGGAAACCGTGGACCGGCTGACCGCGGTTAAAGCCGTGCTGGACGACTTCCTGGCCCGCCGCCAGGGCGACCGGGTGGGGCTGATCTTCTTCGGCAGCGCCGCCTTCGTGCAGGCCCCGTTTACCGAGGACCTGCAGGTCTGTCGCGAGCTGCTGGACGAGGCGCAGGTGCGCATGGCCGGCCCCCAGACCGCCTTCGGCGACGCCCTGGGCCTGGCCATCAATGTGTTCGAACGCAGTACCGTGAAAGAGCGCGTGCTGATCGCCCTCACCGACGGCAACGACACCTCCAGCCAGGTACCGCCGGAGAAGGCCGCGCAGATCGCCGCCGACAAGGGCATTGTGATTCACACCGTAGCGGTGGGCGACCCGCGCGCCGCCGGTGAGGACGCGCTGGACGAAGTCACCCTGAAAAAGGTCTCGGCCGCCACCGACGGACTCTACTCCCACGCCACCGACCGCTCCCAGCTGCAGGCCATCTACGACCAGCTGAACGCGCTGGAAACCCGTCAGGTCGACACCCTGTCCCAGCGCCCGCGGCGCGACGTGTACTGGTGGCCGCTGGCGCTGTCGCTGATCGTGTCCATCGGCTACCTCGGGGCCGGCCTGTTGTGGCGCCAACGCCTGGCGGCTCGCCATCTTGGTGGAGCCGGCCTCGCGGCCGCCGCACCGGCGGGACTGCTGACCGCCATTGAACAATTCCACTTTATCCGCCCGGAGTGGTTGCTGGCCCTGTTCCCGGCACTGCTGCTGTGGTGGGGGCTGCAGCGCCAGAGCGACGCCGGCCGCGCCTGGCGCGGCATCATCGACCCCCACCTGCTGGCCCAGCTGTGGGGGAGCGAACAGCGCCGCCGCCGCTTCGGCCCGCTGGCCTGGATTGGCCTCAGCTGGCTGCTGCTGATCATCGCCATCGCCGGCCCCAGCTGGACACACGAGCCCTCGCCCTTTGCCGACGACACCGCCGCCCTCGCCATTGTGGTGAAAGTGTCGCCGTCGATGGAAACGGAAGACGTGCAACCGAGCCGGCTGGAGCGCGCCACCCTGAAAATCCACGACCTGCTGGAGGCCCGCGGCAAAGCCAAAACCGCACTCATCGCCTACGCCGGCAGCGCCCACAGAGTGATGCCCGCCACCGGCGACGCCGGCATCATCAATACCTTTGCCCAGGCCCTCACCCCAGAGATCATGCCCGAGACCGGCGATGCCGCCGCGGAGGCCCTGGCGCTTGCGGAGCAGAGTCTGGCGGAGGCCGGGGGAGGCTCCATTCTATGGATCACCGACAGCATCGCGCCGGAACAGGCCGGGCCGCTGGCCGACTGGCGTAAAACATCTAAGGTGCGAGTACGACTCTGGCCGCCCCTGCTGCCAGGCAAGGAGCGCGACGATCTGGAAAAGCAGGCCAGTGCGGTGCGCGCCTCTCTGCAAACCCTCAGCGCCGACGACAGCGATGTACAGGCACTGGCCAACGCGGCGCGCTTCGCCCAGAGCTTCGGCAGCGACGGGCAAACCCGCTGGGCGGAGAGCGGCTACTGGCTGACGCCGCTACTGGTATTGATGACGCTGCTCTACTTCCGTCGCGGCTGGATGGTACCGCGGGGAGTGGGCGCGTGAAGCTGCACCTGACCTGGCGCACGGCTGGCGCCGCTGCCCTATTGCTCGCCCTGCTCATCCTTGCTTTCGGTAGCTGGCGCGACCCGGAGTTCTGGCGCGGCGCCGACCGGCGCGGCGACCACCTGATGAAAGCGAAGGATTACAAAGCGGCGGCGGCCGCCTACAGCGACCCCTGGCGCAAGGCCGTGGCCCAGTACCGCAACGGCGATTTCGAGGACGCCGCCCGCACTTTCGCGCGGGTGCCCGGTGCCGACGGCGCCTTCGACCAGGGCAACGCCTGGCTGATGCACGGCGCCTACGAGGACGCGGTAAAAAGCTACGACCGCGCCCTGGGTTTCCGGCCCGGCTGGACAGCGGCCGAGGAGAACAAGGCCCTGGCCATCGCGCGCAAGAAAAAGATCGACGATGCCGGTAAAAACCGGGATCAGGAATCCGCCGATGCCTACACACCGGACGACATTGCCTTCGACCAGAGGGGCGACCAGAAAAAGCAGCCGCCCAGCGACATGAACCAGGTTGAACTGTCCGATGCCGAACTGCGCTCCACCTGGCTGCGCCGGGTACAGACCTCACCCGGCGATTTCCTACGCGCCAAGTTTGCCTACCAGGCGGCTCACCGTGCGGATGAAGCTCCGGCCGCCGAGGAGCCCACGCCATGACATTCCGGTCGGCCCGGCATTACATCCCGATGCTGCTATCAGTCATTCTGCCGCTGGGCGCCATGGCCCAGGAAGCCATGGTGCGCACTCACCTGCAGGGCAAGGACCCGCTGTGGGCCGGCCAGCGAGTCTCCCTGATTGTCGAACTACTGGCCCCGGGCTACTTCGCCAGCGCCGCCAGCTTCGACCTGCCGGACCCGGATGGCGTGCTGCTGATGCCGCCGGCGGATCATCCCATCGTCGACAGCCTCACCATCGATGGCACGCACTATTCCGTGCAGCGTCACGAACTGAACCTGTGGGCGGTGAGAGACGGCGACCTGGAAATTCCGCCCATCCATGCTCGCTTCAGATACAAGCGCCACCCTCTGGACAAAGAACCCGCCACTGCAGCGGTAACCACCGAGGCCGTTGCTTTTTCCGTGCAGCGCCCACCCGGCACCGAGGGGCTGGGCCTGGTGATCAGTGCGCGCGACCTGAAGGTAGAAGAACAGTGGCAACCCCAGCCGGGCGACGAGCCGGTAATGGCCGGCACCGCCTTCAAGCGCAGTATCCGCTTCTCCGCCGCCGATGTGCCGGGCATGGTGTTCCCGCCCTTCCCCGACGCCGAGATCGATGGGCTCGGCATCTACACCAAGCAGCAGGTACGCGACCGCAGCAACCGCGGCACCCTCACAGGGACCCGCGAGGACACCATCACCTACCTCGCCAAGCGCCCCGGCCAGTACACCATCCCGGCGGTGCGCTTCCAGTGGTTTGACCTCTCCACCCGGCAGGTGCAAACGCAGGACTTCCCGGCGCGCACACTGAACGTTATCGCCAACCCCGATCAGGCCGCCTCAGAGGATGCGAGCAACGGCGACAGGGTAGCGGGCCTGGATCAGCGCACGGCGGCTTACGCCTTTGCCGGCCTGGTGGCGCTGGGCCTGCTGGGCCTGCTGGCCTTTCGCAACGCGGCCCGGATTCTCGCACCCTTCAGGCCGGTGCACCTGCAGCCGCTGAACCCGACCGAGCAACGCCGCTCAAAGCCGCGGGCCGAAACCCGACACAAGCGGGCTTAAGGGCAAGCGAAGGGCTATTTCAGCCGCCCTCAATTGCCGCCGGGCAAACCGGCGGACATTGTTGTCTACACTGTAGGCTCACCGGGCAATAACGCCAGGCCGAATTGGAGCGCCAATGAATGACCAGCAGCACAACGGAATCTCGCAGGCCGTCCTGCAGGAATTCGTGGACAAGGAACTACCGCTGATCCAGCGCGCCCTGATAGAAGTGAAAGCGGGCGGGACACTGTCCAGCGGAGAAGTCGAGGTACTCTACCAGCACCTGGACATGGTGCGCGACTGGTACGACGTGAGCTGGGAGATGCCCGAGTACAAGGACCTGCTGGCAAAAGTCATTGCGAGCTACGATGAAATTGCCCATCTGGCGCTGCGCAACGAGGCGCGGAAGGGCGGGGACATTTCCCGAAAAGCGTAATTAACGCACTGCCGGTTAGGCAATGCCGGCAAGCTGGAGCTACACTCGCAGGATGCGACCTGTTCTTGTTATCGCTATTGCCGCTATCGGCTTGCTGATCTGGCAGGCGGCGGGTACCGGTGTCTGGCGTTCTCCGGGGAAGGCAGCCAGCGAACACCACTTCTCGGCAGCCGACCTGAAGGCCTCTGTCGGCAATCTGCAGGCCCTCGGCAGCGACAGCTACCGCATTACCCTGGCCAGCAACGGTTTTGCCGTTATCGAACTGCGCACCAGGAGTATCCAGATCGGGCAGTTCGCCAGGTTTGCATTCCATCTTCAGGCGGACGCCGGGCTGCAAAGCGTGGACTTTGTCTGGCGCACATACAGCCGGCAGATTGGCATGCAGAAACTGCCGTCGACCTCAGGCCAGGCAAGCGTCAACCTGCAGGCCCTCGCCGACCTGCCGCCGTCGCTGGGGGCCGTTGCGCTGCGCCTGCAGGGCCAGCCTGGCAGCGCGGTCGAGCTCTCCGGGCTCACGCTCGAACCGCCAACCTTCGGCGGTCCACTGCTCGCCGCTATAGAAGACTGGCTGCAGCCCGGCAACTGGAACAGGGCGTCAATCAATGCCCATCTGGGCGTCAACAACGCCGGCAGCGCAATCTGGCCAGTACCTTTCACTGCCTGGCTCTGTGCCTTCCTCATCGCCGTCGTTGCGGTTTTCTACGGCCTGGCGCGCCTCGGCCCGCAACGCGCCCTCGGCGTTACATCCGCTGTTTTCGTCGGCGCCTGGCTGCTGCTCGACGGCCTGTGGATACGCCAGCTATTGCATCGCAGCGATGCGGCGACAGAGCAATTTCACGGCCAACCGGAGTACGCCCGCCGTGTTGCCATCGGGGACAGGGCCATGGCCGAACTGAGCGCGCGGGCACAGGCGCTGATCGGCGTCTCGGGTGAACGTATTTTTGTCAGCTCCGCCGGTGACTACCAGGGGATGCGTACCGCCTGGTACCTCTACCCCCACAACGTCTACTGGCTCCGCGACGGGCCGGAACTGCCGGAGCGGCAGTATTTGCAACAGGGCGACCTGGTGGCGGTGATGCGCCCCACCACTTTGCGCTACCTGCCCGAGAAGCAGCAGTTGCTGTGGCCCGGCCACTACCAGCTCCACGCGGTAGAGCTGGCAAGGACCGCCGCCGGCGCGCTGTACAGGTTGCAGTAGATGCAGACTCTCTACCTGGCGCTGGCAATCATCATCCCCTGGACCTTCGGCAGCCTGTGGCTGCGCTGGCTGGTACGCCCTGCAGGCCCCGGCCAGCGGGCGCTGGTCGCCGGCTACGGATTGCTGCTGGGCCTGCTCGGTGCCACGCTGGTCATGCGCCTTGGCGTTCCACTCGGCCTGCCGCTGTCTCCGGTAGCGCTGTCGCTGGTACTGGCGGTCATCGCGATGTTTCCGGCCCGGGCCATCTGGCGGCGGGCGACGCAGCCGGGCAACGCCCCCGACAGGCAGCCAGGAGCCTCGCCCCTGGAAAAATGCGCCATCGCCGCGGTGGCCGTGCTGGTGCTCACACATGGGGCACTGCTGCTGCCGGATGTACTGCTGCGCCCCATCTACCCCTTCGACGCCACCAGTGCCTGGGTCACCAAGGCCAGGGTCTGGTTTGACCAGGGCAGCCTGGCGCCCTTTGTGGCCAAGGAGCTGTGGCTGCAAGCCCGGGAGCCCCTGTGGTTTACCGATCACATGCCGGACTACCCCATTACCACGCCGCTGCTACAGCTGTGGATGGCGCTGTTTGTCGGGCACTGGGACTCCAGCCTGATCAACCTGCCATGGTTCTTCTGCCTGATCGCCCTGGCGCTGATGTTCTACGGGCAATTGCGCAGGGCGCAGCTGTCCGCCCTGGCAGCGCTGGTATTTGTCTACTTCCTTGTCTCCATGCCCCTGCTGGAGACCCATGTCGCCCTGGCCGGCTATGCCGACCTGTTCATGGGAACATTCTACGCCGCGGCCTTTATGGCCTTCTGCCGCTGGTGCGCCGACCGCGACCCCGCCCAGGCCTGCCTGGCACTGCTGTTTGCCCTCGCCTGCCCGCTGATCAAGAACGAGGGCCTGTTCTGGGCCTGCAGTTTCATTCCCGGAGTGATCATCGCTACCCAGCCCCGGCGCCGGGCGCTGGTGATTCTGCTGTTGCTGGCCCTGGCGGCCCTGGGGCTTTTACAAGTGCTGCCCCAGGACCTGGAGATCGCCGGGCACACACTGGAACGGCTCGATCTGGGCTACCGCGACGAGGTGCTGCCCAGCATTCTGCGCAGCTTCGCCGGTTTTGATAACTGGCACCTGTTCATCTACCTGCTGGCCCTGCTGCTGATCGCTGCGTGCGTTTTGCTCAGGCAGGTACCCAGGGACCTGGTGGCACCGGGCATCGCCCTGCTGGCGGCGAGCGGGCTGTTCCTGCTGCTATTCACCTATACCGGATACGCCGGGGGCGCCACCCGGTTTACCGCTGTCAGTCGCACCAGCATGGCGCTGGTGCCCGCCTGGCTCTTTTTCGCAGCCCTGCTTTACCGGGCAATCCAGCGCGCGCCGCCAACCACTGGAGACACCGGCCATTGAAGCTTTCACTCTGCATGATCGTGCGCAACGAAGCTTTTTTCCTGCGCGACTGCCTGGCCGCAGCGGCGCCCTACGTGGATGAGCTCGTCGTCGTCGACACCGGTTCCAGCGACGGCACACAGGACATCGCCAGGGATTTCGACGCCCGGCTTTTCGAGTACACCTGGCATGACGACTACGCCGCCGCCCGCAACTACGCGCTGGCCCAGGCCACAGGTGACTGGATTCTGGTGCTGGATGCCGATGAACTCATTACCCCGGATGACTACCAGCGGCTGCGTGAATTGGCCGACGATACCGAATACGACGGTTTCTACCTGGAACAGCGTAACTACACCGGTGAACAGCGCAGCGCCGGCTGGCGCGCCAGCCCGCCGGACGCGCCCAGTCGTGGCTTTGGCGGCTATACCGTCAACCCGATCCTGCGCCTGTTCCGGCGCCGCGCCGACATTTACTACCAGAGCCCGATCCACGAAATTGTCGACGGCACTATCGCCGGGGACAAGCGCCGGCACCTCGACATCCCCATCCACCACTACGTCGACGCCAACCCCGACCGCCCCCGGGCACAGCGCTCGCTGCGCTATCTCGAGCTGATGGACAGAGCCCTGGCCAGCGCGCCGGACGGCCGGCTGTACCACATCGCCGCCTCGGCGGCCATGTACCAGGCGGGCGACTACGCCAAGGCGCACAACTATTTCAGGGAAGCCGCGCGGCTTGGCTATGACCCGGCGCGCAGTCTCGAGGGGGCCGGCGAAGCCAGCTATCGCCAGCAGGATTACGGCGTGGCGATGGATCACTACCAGCAGGCCTACGCCAGGGGCTACCGCTCCGCTTCGATGTGCCTGAACATGGCCAACATCCGGGTTCGCCTGGGACAGCGGCGAGAAGCCATCGCCCTGCTGCAGCAGTGCCTGGAGCTCGGCGGCCTCGGACCCGACGTGACCGACGTCATCCGCCGCAACATCGACACCCTGAAACGCAAGGAAGGCCTGGCATGAACATCCGGGGTCGCTAGAACTCCGGCCCCACGGTGATGTAGATCTGGAAGGCATCGTCCGCATCGTCCAGGGGAAAGCCCAGATCCAGCCTGGCCAGGCCCACCGGTGAGCGCCAGCGCACACCGAAGCCGGTGCCCACCTTGGCGTCATAATCCTGCCAGCGGTTGAAGGCATTGCCGGCGTCAACGAACAGGGCGGCACTGAAGTTGGGAATGAATTCGTACTCGTACTCCACACTCGCCACCAACTGGCCGCGCCCGCCGGTGATGGCGTCTTCCGGGAACAGGCTCTCGAAGCTGTAGCCGCGCACACTGCGCACACCGCCGGCGCGAAATTCGTAGTACTCGGGCATCTCGTTGAAATTCACCCCCAGCACTTCGCTGCTTTCGGCCTCGCTGTAGCCCATCGAGGTGCGCAGCAGGACGCGGCTGCGTTCGCCAAAGGAGCGAATCTGCCAGCTGTTCAGGCGCGCCTGCCAGAAGCTGATGTTGGAGCCCAGCGACTCATCCGCCCCCAGCAATTGCAGGTCGAAGTAGTCGCCGCTGTGGATGAACAGGCGGCTGTCACTGCGGCGCAGGGACAGGCGCAGGCTCGGCACCACTGCTTCGAAGTCCGGCGCCAGGGTGTCGTAGGCTTCCGGACCGATGGCATCGATAATGGCCTGCTGGCCCGCGCTGCCGAGATTGCCAAACAACACCTCGAACACGTCGTAGGTTTCATTGACCAGGCTCAATTCCGCCACCGTGCTGAGGTTGAAGGAACCCAGAGTACGCTGAGGTCGCTGCCAGGCGGCAGACAGCAGGTTGGTGGCAATGCGGGTTTCACCGCCCTCGGAGAGATCGACATCTTCGAAGGTGAGGTCCTTGCTTTCGTGACGGGCCCCGAGCACCACGCGGGTGCCGGTCTGCGGATTGAGCGGGATCTGGTAGCTGAGGTCGCCGGCCAGCCGGCGCCGCTCCTCCACCACCCCGAGCCTGAGGTTGAAATGCTGGCCGCGACTGCCGAGATAGCGCCGGGTCCAGTCCAGCTGGGCGCCGACGCCGGTGTCGCTGCCCCAGCCAACGCGGCCGCGATAGCGATTGGGCAGGTAGGCGTCCAGCTGGACGGTCAGGGGAACCACTGCGTCCACCGCCTCCCCCGGCTCGATTTCCACTTCGCTGAAATAGCCGCTGCGACTGAACATGCGGCGCTGTTCGGCAAGGCGGGCGCCGTTGTAGGGCTCCCCCGGCTTCAGGATGAGATAGCGGCGCAGGAAATCCTCGTCAAAGCCCTGCTGAGCGAAGTCGATGGCGCCCACCACGTAACGCGGGCCGGTCGCCACCTGCAACAGTACCCGGGTCGTGTAGGCTTCCAGGTCCACCTCGGCGCGATGCGCCACCAGCTGGGCATCGGTATAGCCCAGGCGCTGCACCGCATCCAGCAACTCCCGCTTGCTGCGTTCGTACACCCGGTGATCGAGCGCATCGCCCTGCTGCAGCGGCAACGCCTCAACCAGGGAAGCCAGTTGCGGGTCGCTCTCGCCGGCGCCTTCGAACACCAGCTGTAGCGTGGTCACCGCCAGTTGGGGACCGCTCTGCACCCGGTAGCGCGCCCGCCAGACACCCTCCCGCGCACTCTCCCGCGCACCCTCCCGCGGCGGCGCCTCCAGTTCGGCGTCGATGATCGGCGCGTAGTAGCCGAAGGGCTGCAGGGCGCGCGCGATGGCGGCCGCTGCCTGGGCGTGCTGCTCGCGTATGACCGAGGGCAGCAGCTGCTTGCCGGCCGCATGGCGCGCCAGGGGAACGGCCGCCTGCACGTTTTGCAGAGCCTCGCCGGCCAGGCCCTCCACGGTCACCGACACCGTATCCGCCCGGACCGTCGTGGCAGCCAGCCACGCGAGGGCGAACATCGCGGCGATCCGGCGGCTAGCGTTCATGGGTGAAGGTCAGGTTGATGTTGTTGTCGGCCTCGCCCACGTTGGCTTCCACGCCGTAGCGGGGCGTGATGGTGTACAGGGCATTGAATTCGCTGGTTTCCTCCAGCAGGTTGTAGCCGTAGCTGACGTAGAGTTTGGGGTGCAGGTACACGCCGAAAAGATCCAGCGCGCTGTCGCTGCCGGACACCGAGGAGTGCCCCGTGAGCAGGTAGGACTGGATCTCGGCCGGGTCCAGCTGCGGCCGGGAGAACAGGTCCATGCGCGGCTGGTCGAGGTTGCCACTGATCTCGATACCGGCGGCGCTCACCAGGGGATCGTTGTCGATCCAGCGCACCGCTCTCAGGCTGATTTCCGGCTCGCTCACCGGCACCCGGTCAAAGCGCACCCTGCCGGTCTGGATTTCCAGGTCCTGGCCGAAGGAGCGGAAGGTACCGTCTTCCACGGTGAACTGCCCGTCGGCCAGGGGCAGCAGGTCGCGCTGCCCCGGCCGGTTGATAAAGCGCACCCGGCCGGCCAGGCGGGCCTTCAGGCCGACCGCATCCACGCGGATACGTTCGCCGAGCACCAGTTCGATATCGCTGTCCAGGCGGAACGGCAAACCGGTATCGGCGCCCGCAGGCTCGTCCTCCGCACCGAGAACCACCACGTCCGGCGACGGTGCTATCACCTGCACTTCGACCGAGCTGTCCTCCACGGCGGCCGCGTCGCCCGCCGCCACACCCGGGCTGATGCTGAGTTTGGGGGTGATACTGGCGCGGGGCACCACCACCTGGCCGCGCAGTCGCAGCAACTGATCGGACCAGTCGACCTGCATATCGGGCGACAGCAGCACCCTCCCGTCGTCGGTGTTGAACACTTCCAGCTGCTCGCCCTGCAGCGCCAGGCTCACGGCGCCGCTGCGCATGGACAGTCCCCCGGACAGCGACAGAGAGCCCGGCCCGGAGCGTACACCGCCGTCCACAATCAGCCAGCCGGGTCGGGCCGGGTCGTCGCGCCAGTGCAGGGCGAGATCCTCCAGGGTGAGGCCGGCGCCGGGAAGCCTGGCGCCAGCGCCGGCCAGGATCATGTCACCGGCTATCAGCGGCTGCGCCAGCGTACCGGAGAGCAGCAGGTCGGCATCCAGCTGCCCCTCGATGTCTTCAACCCCGGGCAGCCAGGCCTGCAGACCACCCAGTTCGTGCAGGCTGACCTGCACACTGCCGGACAGGGGCTGGGACTGCGCCAGTGGCAGGCGATCCAGCTCCGGCAGGGCGACGGTGAGGCCGATGTAGCCGCTCTCCAGCGGCTGCAGGCTGATAAACGCCGCCAGTCCCTGGGAGCCGACGTCGACCCGGGCCCGCCCCCCGCCGTGCGCCAGTACCTGTATGCCGCCGGGGGATTCCACCCTCACTTCACCGGGACTCACCGCAAAATCACCGTGCCCCTGCAGGCGGCCATCCGGCGCCAGGGCGGCCTTGAAGTTGCCGCTGAAGTCCGCCTGCAAGTCGGGTAGCCACTGGCCCAGGGGCAGGTTTTCTATATGGCCCTCGCCCTCGGTGCCGGCAGCGGCAGACCAGTTTCCGCTCAGGCAGGCACTACCCTCGCTGTCATCCACCCCCGCCAGACAGGCGTTCTGCAGGCTGGCCTGCCCGGCCGCCAGCATCAGGTCCGCGGGTTGTACCAGCCGCCAGTGGCCCATCCCTTCGGCGGCGGCATCCAGTTCCGCCAACTGGCCCTGCCAACGCTGCCCATCCACCAGGCCGCCACTCAGCCGGGCAGAAAGAGCCTGCGTCTCGCTGCGCAGGGTAAGGCCCAGGCTGTGCTCGCCGGTGCTGCCCTGGCCGGTAAGCGCAAGGCCCTCCAGCAGCAGGGCGCCGTCCTGCTCCAGCGGGCCCAGTTGCAGGTCGAGCTGTAGCGGCGCTGCGGGCGCCAGCCCCGCGCTCAACTGCCCGGAGAGCTGTGACAGGTACATGTCCTGCCATTGCAGGGCATTGCCTTCCAGCCTCGCTTCCATCACGGGCGCTTCCAGGCTGCCGCGCAGGCGACCACTGGCCTGCAGGTTGCCGGCGGCCCCGGCGGCAAAGTTCTCCGGCTGTGGCAGTTCCAGGGACCAGTCCAGGGACAGGACATCGGGTGACAGAGTGCCATGCGCATCGACACGGTTGGTGCCGTTGCGCAACGCGAGGCGCTGCAGATTGACGCTATCGCCAGCCACCCTTGCGCTCGCCTCGGCGCTCAGCGCCTGGCCACCCAGGGTGCCGCGCAACTGTTGCAGCACCAGTTCCGCCTGCGGGCCGCCCGCTTCCAGAGTGCCCGCAGTGTGCAGGGCAAAATCCATGCGCCCGGCCAGTGCCGGCTGCCAGGGCCCCGGTTCGATACCGCTGCCCGTGAGCGCTACATCCCAGCGCACCCGGGGCGCCCAACCCGCCGTGCCGCTGGCCCGTATCTCCCCGTCCAGCAGGTCGCCGCGCAGGGCCTGTAATTGCAGTTGTTCCGTATCGCCGCTGGCCTCCGCCTGCCACTGGCCCGGCGGCAGCTGGGCGCCGGTCACCGCCGCCGCCAGCTGCAGCTGCCAGTCGGCCGGGCTGCCGCGCAGCTGCAGGTTGCCCTCGGGGCTGGCGAATGCGGCCACCTCCGCCAGCAGGGGCCAGGCCAGATGCTGCCACTGCAGCTGCAGGTCCAGCAGGGGATCGCCATCCGCGGGCAGTTCCACCGTGCCGCTGGCCGCCAGGCGCAGGCGGGAATCGGACAGCGCGAGCTGCAGGGACTGTAGCTCGACATGCTCACCACGATAATGGGCCCGCAACTGGCCTTCGGCCGCCATGTCATCGGGCAGTTGCGGATTCAGGGACTGGAGCTTTTGCCCGGCGGCAGACAGCGCCAGGTCCACCGCGACACCGTCCTGCCAGTTGATCGGCCCGCTGATTCGCAGCCGGTAGTTACCACTGCCCAGTTCGAGTGGGGACAGGTTCAGCGATGTACTGTTACCTCTGCCCTGCAATGCGATGGCTACCGGGTCGGGGCCGACGCCGCTCACCGCTGTTTGCAATGCCAACTGGAAGGCATCGAGACTGCCCTCGCTTTCCAGCCATCCCTGCGCCAGGCGCGGGCTGCCCTCGTCACTGCTCAACACCAGTGCTGGCCAGTCCAGTCGTGCGGTCCAACCGGGCTGGCCCAGCGCGTCGCGCAACTCTGCCTGCAGATTGACCGGCAGGTCACCGCCACCGCGATGCCGGACTCGCAGGGCGCGCAGGTCGCCGCCCAGCGTCAGCTGGCCCGCCCCCTGGCGCTGGCCGGGCAACTGCCAGGACCAGTCGAGCACCGCGTCTATCGGCATGTGCTGGCGCAAGACCACCTCGACCACCGCGCTCACCTCACCCTCGGGCGCGGTTAGCGCGAATTGTTGCAGCGCAAGCTGCCGGCCCAGCAGCGTGAATTCCCGGACCTGCAGGTCATCCACCCGCTGCAGCAGTTGCGCTTCACCATCAATCCTTTGCGCGACTTCAATATCGACTGCCCGCGCCCGGTGCACCACGATATCGACCGGCAGGTTCAGCGCCTCCGGGTCAAAGGGCTGGCCGGGCTCTTCGGTTTTGTCGCTGTCACCGAGGACCACGCGCAGCCCCTGCAATTGCAGGGACTGCACCACCACCCGCCGCTGCCACAGGCTGGCCGGCTGCCAGTCCAGGGATAATTCATCGAGGGCAAGCGCCAGCCCCTGCTGTTGTACCTGGAGTCCGCGCAGCTGCAACTCGCCCAGTAATTCGCCCTCCAGGGACTGCCAGCCAATCCCTGCGGGAAGCAGCGGCTGGATGCGCGCCACCAGCCAGCGGGTTCCCGCCTCGGTGGAGCCCAGCCACAGCAGGCCGGCCGCCCCCAGCACTGGCAGCAAGAGCAGGCCTGCCAGCGGCAGGAACAGCCATTTTTTATTGAGCTGGGGCACTTTCTACCGGCATCCGTGGTCTATTCTTACAGTCACCCGCTGGTCGACTGAGCGGCCAGCAGGACCTACCTCTGCGCCTGGCAGATGATCATACAGTGTAAGGACAACGCCCATGAAATACCGCTTCCTCATACCGGGTCTGCTGGCCCTGTGCACCGCGGGTGCCTACGCGATCGACCTCAACACCGACGCTCTCAAGAAGATGCAGGAGGAGGGCCACAAAATCGTAGAGGATGAAGGCAAATTCCGCACCTTTGCATTGCCGAACGGCCAGTGCATGCAGGCCGCCGGCGATCCGTCCAAGGCCGGCGTCAACGTGGTGATGCGCAAGTGCGAGGGCGGCGCCAACAACCAGAAATGGCAGATCAACGGCCAGCATCACCTGCAAAGTCACGGCGCCATGTGCGTGGCCGTGGGTGGCCAGGCACAGAAGCCCGGCAGCAACGTGGTATTGAAGGCCTGTGGCGGCAGCAAGGACCAGAAGTGGTCGCTGGACGGCCAGGGCCGCCTTAAAAACGGCTTCGACCACTGCCTGCAGGCCAACAACGGCAACGTCGTCACCGCCACCTGCAGCAACTCTCCACAGCAGAAGTTCGGCTGACAGACAGCGGGGCTCTTAGAAAGACCGCGGCCTGCATTCATATTTGCTGGTGACAGGCCAGTCGGCCTGTCACCAGCGTTCGGCCTTGCTCAGTCGAGGTCGGCGGCGCTGTGGCGCTCGGCCACCCTGAGTTCCTCCGGCCCCCACATGCGGTTGACCCGCTCGCCGCGCTGCACCGCCGCGCGCCCGGCGATGTCCCGCGCCCAGCGCTCTACATGGCTGTAGCTGTGCACATCCAGAAATTCCTGGGCATCGTAAATGCTGCCAATGATCAGTTGCCCGTACCAGGGCCAGGTGGCCATGTCGGCAATGGTGTAGTCGTCGCCCGCCAGAAAGCGGCGCTCGGCCAGGTTGCGATCGAGCACATCCAGTTGCCGCTTCACCTCCATGGTGTAGCGATTGATAGGGTACTCGAGCTTCTCCGGCGCATAGGCATAGAAGTGGCCAAAGCCGCCGCCGAGGAAGGGGGTGCTGCCCATCTGCCAGAACAGCCAGGACAGGCACTCGGCGCGCGCCGCCGGCCCGGTCGGCAGGAAGGCGCCGAATTTCTCCGCCAGGTGAACCAGGATGGCGCCCGACTCAAAGATACGCACCGGCTCGGCGCCGCTGTGATCCACCATGGCCGGGATCTTGGAATTGGGGTTGGCCGCCACAAAGCCGCTGCCAAACTGGTCGCCCTCACTGATATTGATCAGCCAGGCATCGTACTCGGCACCGCTGTGGCCGGCCGCCAGCAGCTCTTCCAGCATCACCGTGACCTTGACCCCGTTGGGCGTGGCCAGGGAGTACAGCTGCAGGGGGTGTTCACCGACCGGCAGTTCCTTGTCGTGGGTCGGCCCGGCAACGGGGCGGTTGATATTGGTGAAGCGGCCACCGTCCTGGGCATTCCACTGCCACACACGAGGGGGGGTATAGGCGCTGTTGGCGTCTGTCATGGGTAGAGTTCCTTGCTGTGTTGTCGAGAAGGTCAGGGGGCGGCTGTGTCGATACGCTCCCACACCTGGGTGCGCCCCAACCAGGACACACCCATGTAACCACGCAGTTCCAGGCGGGCGCCACCATCGATCACTGTGACCGAGGCGTCGTAAACCTTGCCGCTCTCCGGGTCCAGCACCTTGCCATCGTCCCAGTCGGCACCGCTGCCGCTGAGCCCCCACAGGATCACCATGCCCTCGATGGGCTGATCCTTGCGCTCGCCTTCACAGGCCTTACAGACCGGATCGGGCTCCGAAGGTTCGATCAGCCGCAGCAGGCGGCCACTGAGTTCGCCCTCCTCAATGCGCACTTCCACTACGCCCTTGGGTTTGCCGGTCTCGTCGTCGATGGAGCGCCACTGGCCCTCGGGGCTGACAGCGTCGGCGAGGGCCAGGGTCGGCAGGCACAGGGCCAGCAGCGCGACAATGTGTGCAGGATTCATGGTGTGCTCCTTCCAGGTTGCAGGTTTTGTTGATGTCGGGATTCAGGCGGCAGGGCACGCCTCGCCGGCAAAGCGGGCTCGCAGCGCGGGTTTATCCACCTTGCCGGCAGCGTTGACCGGCAGGGCATCCACCCGCAGCCAGCGTTTGGGGGTTTTGTAGCCGGCCAGCAGGCCGCGGCAGTGTCCGGCGAGCGCCTCGTCAGTCACCGCATTATCAAGCTGCATCACCGCCACTACCACCTCGCCCCAGCGGGCGTGGGGCAAACCGATGACGGCACAATCACGCACCGCGGGATGGCGACGCAGCACTTCCTCCACCTCGCGCGAGGCCACGTTCTCGCCACCGCTGATGATCATGTCCTTTTTGCGATCCACCAGGTAAAGATAGCCCCGGGCATCGAAGCGGCCAACATCACCGGTGTGCAACCAGCCGCCCACCAGCGCCCGCGCCGAGGCCTGTGGCTGGCGCCAGTATCCCGACATGCACTGGTCGGCGCGCACCAGCACCTCCCCCGGCTCACCGACCGGGCAGTCGCGCCCGCCCTCGTCGACCAGGCGTACCTCGGCCGTGGGCAGGGGGCGCCCGACCGAGCGCAGCAGTTGGGTTTCGCCGGCCGCCGCGCAGGCGTGATCATCCGCCGTGAGAAAAGAGATACTGCCGGCCAGCTCGGTCATGCCGTAGCTCTGGCAGAGGCCGACAGAGGTCTCCGCCAGCAATCGCCGCAGCAGGGACTCCGGCATGGCGGCGGCGCCATAGCCGATGGAACGCACGGTGGCGAAATCCGCCGGCGAAAAATCCGGGTGTTCCAGCAGCATGGCGATCATGGTCGGCGCCAGGGACATGGTGGTCACCCCCAGTTCGCGACAGCTGCGCAGGGTATCGCCGGCCTCGAAGCTGCGCGCCAGTACCACCGCGGCACCGTAGCGATGCTGCAGCAACACATTGTGGGCCGCCACATGGAACAGGGGAAAGGGATAGTAATAGCGGTCACCCACTGCAACCGGCCGCCCCAGGGCGGCGGACGCCAACCCGGCGAGAAAGGCGGCGTGGCTGAGCACCGCGCCTTTCGGACGGCCGGTGGAGCCGGAGGTATACAGGATCCAGACCGGGTCCGCAGGATCGAGGGCAGGTAGCTCAGCCGCCCCGCCAGCCCGGCGCCAGGCCTCGAAGTCCGGCCCCAACGCCACGCACTCCAGGCCCGCCGGGCAGTCCGGGTGCTGGTGGAGATTGTCCAGAAGGGCGCTGTCACCGACCAGCATCTCCACCCCGGACTGCTGCAGCTGGTACAGCCATTCCGCCGGAGCCAGGCGCGCATTCAGCGGCACCAGCACCAGGCCCGCCAGCGGCACCGCATAAATCAGTTCGACAAATTCCGGGCAGTTCCAGGCCAGCACACCCACCCGGGTTCCCGGCGCCGCGCGGGCAGCCAGGGTCGCCGCCAGTTCCTCGACCCGCTGTTGCAGATAGCGGTAACTGAGTGCCTGACCCTGCCACCACAAGGCTGTTGCCTCCGGTGTTCTTTCGGCCTGCAGGGCCAGAATGTCCGGCAGCGTGCGCGGCCCGGACGCCGCAACGGTTGGTAATTGGCCACCCTCTGGCACCGACGCTTTCTCCCAATATTCAGGCGGGTTTGTGAACGGGACACTAGCATAAACGCACGCGCACGGGCATCGCTCCGGCGAATACGGGCGGAACATTTTTCTGGACTTATCGCCAGAAAAACACTGCCGCCGGTGATACGCAAACGTAGACTTTGGCGTATCCATCACTGGATTGCACAGTGGGTGAGGGGCTGGAAACCGTATGCTGACAACCATAAAAGTGTTGACCAAGGATCTGGAGCAGGGGATGTATGTCAGCGCGCTGGATCGCTCCTGGCTGGAAACCCCCTTTCCCATCCAGGGCTTCCAGATCGAGAACCAACAGCAGATCGAGCAACTGCGCAACTTCTGCACCTACGTCATGGTGGATGCACGCAAGAGCCGGCAGGGCGAAAGCTCCCTGCAAAGCAAGCTGGGCAAGGGTCGCAAGCGGCAGGCGGTGTCGCATATCTTCAAGGGGCGCGACCTCGCGCCCTACCGCGACGACAGCAACTTCGAGGAAGAGCACCCGCGCGCCGTGGCGGCGCTGGACACACTGGTAGAAGACCTGTGGCAGGTGTTCGAGCAGGTCAACGAACGCGGCAAGATCCGCGCGGCCCAACTGAAGCGCGCGGTGGAGCCCCTGATCGGCAGCGTCAGCCGCAACCCCGACGCCTGCCTGTGGATCACCCGACTCAAACATCACGACGAGTACAGCTACCACAAGGCCCTGAGCACCGCCATCTGGGCCGTCACCCTGGGCCGCGAACTGGGCCTGCCGCGCACCGACCTGCGCTCGCTGGCCATGGGCGCCATGCTGATGGATGTGGGCAAATTGCGCATCGACCCGAAGGTCCTGAAAGCCAATCGCAAACTCAAGCCGGACGAAGTCCGGGAAGTGCGCCGGCATGTCAGCTATGGCCAGGATATTCTCAACGCGAGCGGTATTCTCAACCAGGATGTGGTCGACATGGTCGCCCATCACCACGAGCGCTACGATGGCAGCGGCTACCCGGCGGGCCTGAAAGGCGACGAGATCCCGCCGGTGGCGCGGGTAGCCGGCATTGTCGACACCTACGGCTCGCTGACCAGCGAGCGACCCTACGCCCGGGCCATGAGCCCCTCGGCGGCGATTCGCACCCTCTACGAGTTGCGCGACATCAAATTCCAGGCCGAGCTGGTGGAGTCCTTTATCAAGGCCATCGGTGTCTACCCCGCCGGCACGCTGGTGGAATTGAGCTCCGGCGAGGTGGGCGTGGTGGTGGCCGAGAGCCGCGTGCGCCGCCTCAAGCCCAAGGTGATGCTGCTGCTGGACGACGGCAAACGGAGCCTGGCCGCGCCGCGGGTGGTCGACCTGCAGAGCGAAGCGGACAACGACGAGCCCCTGCTGATTCGCCGCAGCCTGGAGCCCGGCGCCTACCGCATCGATCTGTCGGCGATCAAGGTGCCGGGCCTCTGAGTTGTTGCGCACTGGGGTATGATGCCCGCAGGCCCGACCCGGACAGACACACTGCATGCCCCGACCACCCTTTCGCCGCCAGCGCCGCGGCAGCCGCAAATCCTTCGCCCGGGCGCCCTGGACCCGCGGCCTGCGCAACCTGTTGTTCCTGGCGCTGGCGGTCAGCGCCCTGCAACTCGCCACCCGCGGCGAGATCAGCTGGCCACAGCAGTTACTGGAACAGGCCAGAGAAACCCTCAACCGCTCCGACGCCGGCTGGCGCCAGGCCTCCGACGCGCTGGAACAGCAGGGCCAGCGCCGCGAGGGCGACCCGCTACCCCGTTTCGACCTGGGCGGGCGGGTGGTGCGCGTCAGCGACGGCGACACCCTGTCGCTGCTGGACAGCAGCGGCGAGCAGCACAAAATCCGCCTGTACGGCATCGACAGCCCGGAACTGGCTCAGGATGGCGGCCGCGCCGCCCGCGAGTCCCTGGACAGGCTCGCCTACCAGCGCCAGGCCGGGGTGGTGGTGGTGGACCGGGATGACTACGGGCGCGCTGTGGGCACCGTCTACGTCGGCGACAACAACCTCAACCTGGCCCAGGTGGCCAGCGGGCATGCCTGGTGGTATCGCCACCACGCGCCCCACGAGCGGGCGCTGGAAGCGGCGGAGCAAGCCGCGCGGCAGCAGCGCCTGGGACTCTGGGCCCGGGGCAATCCGCAGGCGCCCTGGAACTGGCGCCGCGAGAACCGGCGCCAGTAGGGTAGGCTAGCGGCCTGCGACAGGCGCCAGCGCCAGCAGCTGCGGAGTCTCGCCGGCGAGGAATACCAGCTGCAGGCTGTGCCGCTTGTCGCCCACCAGCTCGCCATTCAGCATCAGGTCGGAACTGACCGGGTAAACACCCTGGGGCAGGCCGTCGGGCAGGGTGAAGCTGAACTCCCCGGTAAAGCCACCCCCGCGCTCACCGGCCTCCTTGGTCATGGCCTTGAGGGCGATAGTGTTGTCCTCGTTGTCCCAGATGGTCAGGCGCTCCTCCAGCACCACCGGCTTGCCACTGCTGCCCTCCACCACCTCGATGTAGGATTTCACCTTCACTTTGGTGCCGGGGCTGACCGCATCGCCGGGCAGGATTTCGGTGCGATAGGCAGACACAGTGGTATTCACCGGCCGCGAGCCGGTTTCTTTTTCATAGTCGCGGTTCACTTCCTCGGGCGTTTTGGTCTGCACCGAGGTGTAGCCGATGATCATGTCGCGGATGATTTCCTGGGTTTTCTGGACAATGATGGCCTCGGTGGTGCGCTTGGCCGTGTCCTCCACCACATCCTTCAGGCGGCTGAAAAAATCCGCATTGGCACCACTGACATAGCCGGCGCAAAGCAGCGCACAGCAACACAGGCTAAGGGGTTTCAATCTACGCATACGGCACCTCCTGTGGCCTCTGCACATACCTCAAACATAGCTCACTCAATCGAAATCTTCCTTTTCGCGGCGCTCTGGGCGCTCTCGGCCTGCTGCACCAGTTCACGCGCCGGCCCGTAGCCGGGCACGATGGCCAAAGCCGACTCGGACTTGGCGATGGTACAGCTATAATTGCGCGCCGCAAGACAGTCGCGGGCGGCGTCCAGCAGGGTGTCCGCAGTGCGCTGGTTCATCTGCGCCTGGGCCAGGGCGGAGGCCGAGGCCTGTTTCAGTTCCACCGCGCGGGTGTTGCCGGCATCCAGCGCCAGCAACGCGTCCGCCCGCTCGACCACGCAGTCGAAGCGGGACGCTTGCAGGCAGTCTTCCGCCTCCTGTTGCAGGGCGGCGACCTGCTCCTGCAGCGCCGCCTGTTCGGCCTGCAACTGCGCCTGCCGCTGTTCGACCTGCTGGCGCAGGGGGTAGAGATCGGCGCTGGAGGCGCCCGCCGCCTCGGCTTCATCGGCGGACTCCAGCGCACACTCTAGATCGCCCTCGCCCAGACAGGCCTCGGCTCGCGCCACAATGCCGTCAATCTGCAGCTGCCGGCTGCCGCGCTCGGCCCGCTCCAGCAGCGCTTCCGCCCGCGGTTCACCGGCCTGCAGCGCCAGCACTTCCCGCGCCTTGACCCGGGCGCAGGCAAAATCGCCGGCGTCCAGGCAGTCCCGCGCCTCCTGCAGGCGCCCCTCCACCTGCGCCACCGCCTGCCGCTCGGCCTGCTCCTTGCGCGCCGCACTCAGCAGACGCTCGGCCTCCGGGTTGTCCGGCGCCAGGTTCCTGGCCACCAGGGCGTTCTCGCTGGCGCAGGCGAAATCGCCACTGAAGAAGCAGTCCTGGGCAGCTTTCAGGCGGCTTTGTATGGTTTCCTGCTGGGCCTGGCCAGCGCGGTACTGCTGCCAGCCAATCCCGCCCCCGGCCACCAGCGCCAGTACCACCACCGCGGCGATGGCGGCTTTGGCACTGCCCTTGCGCGGCGGTATCAGCGCATCGCGGAAGGCGGCGATGGTCGCCGGGCGCTTGGCCGGGTCGAAGCTGAGGGCCGCCGCCAGCACCTGCCACTCCTGGTTATTCAGCCCCTCCGGCCGCGCCGGTTTCAGGCCCAGCTCGCGGGCCTCGGCGGCGCTCTTGCGCTGGAAGGGATGCTCGCCGGTTAGCATGACGTAGAGGACGCAGGCCAGGGCGTAGATATCGTCACTGAAACGCGGCGGCTCACCGCGCACCATCTCCACGGTGGCGTAGGCCGGCGTCAGGGCGCCCAGTTCACCGGCGTCAAACTCGTGGCTGAGGGCGTTCTTGTTGGCCGCCCGGGCGATGCCGAAGTCGAGGATTTTGACGGTGCCGCCGGTGGTCACGAAGATATTGCCGGGCTTGAAGTCGGAGTGCACCAGGTCGCGCTTGTGGGCGTATTCCAGGCCCGAGCAGAGGTCGCGGAAATAGCGAAATGCCACCTCCTTGCTGAAGGGTGCTTCGAGCTTGAGGAGGGCGTCGAGGGGGTCTCCCTTGAGCAGCTCCATAGTCATGTAAATGGTGTCGCCCTCGCGATCGAAGTCGTGCACCGTGACAATGTTGGGGTGGGCCAGCTTCTGCGACTTCACCGCCTCCTGCTGCAGCGACACAAAGGCCCGCGGGTGCTGGCTGAACTGCTGCCCCAGCACCTTGACCGCGATATAGGGATTGCGATCCTCCGCCTCTACCTTGCGCAGATCCTGGGCCTTGTACACCAGCCCCATGCCGCCGCGCCCGAGGATGTCCTCCAGCACAAAGCGGCCATTCAACAGGCGCCCCTGCTGGCTCTGGGCCTCCCGCGCCATTTCCGCGGCGCGGTCGAAGCCGGTCGAGGTCGCTGCTCCGGTGACAGTTCCCTGCCCGGCGGGTTCGGTGTTGCCGACCTCGGTGGCGTCGCCACCCGTTTCGGTGGGCGCATCACCCGTTTTGTTATTGCTCTGGTCTACCACTTGGCTGCCCCTTGCCGTTGCCGCCCCAAGGATATCAGAGCGGCCAGTCCATGCCTGCGGTGCGGCCGGTCGCCGCCCCAGCACAGAGTATAGGAGTTGCCCGTGAGCAAAAAAAGTCAGTAAAAAAGGGGCCTTGCGGCCCCAGGTCTCCCCTTGCTTTTATCGCCCCGCCCAGGCGCCGCCGTCAGTGCCTGTGACGGTGGTCATGCCGGTCGAAACAGGCCCTGCCGTCGTGGTAGTGACGCAGGGAAATACTCAGCCCCGGCAGGCCGATGAAGGCGCCGTGGTAGCGGTCGCGGTCGTGGCGGTGCCAACCGGGATAACGCGACCAGCCCGGGCCGCGAAAATGCTTCTTCCAGTGCGGGGGCGCATGGTGCTTGCGATAGTGCTTGTCCCAGTGGTGGTCGCGATGCTCTTTCTTGTGCCAGCGATCCCGGTCACCGCGATGGCGGTCATCCGCCAGCAGGTCGCCACTGGCGCCGGCCAGCAGTGCACCGAGAGTCAAAATGCCCAACAGGTGTTTCATGACGCAGCTCCTTCAGTACCGTAACGTCGCCCCCACAGTAGGTGAGGCCGTATGAACGCAAGCTGAACGGGGCGAAGCGCCGTGATGCGGGCCGTTCAGGCGCTGTTCATCTGCACGCGGCTATCTTCAGGCCGTCAGAATGGATGCCACGGTTTGCCCGCCTCCTGTATGGCGCTAAGATCTGCCGGCAGCCTTCAATCCACTCACCAGCCACGGCGCAACCATGCGACTCACCCGACTTCGCCCCACCTTTGCCACCTTCCTGCTCGGCGCACTGCTGGCCACCAGCCTGGCGCCGGGCCCGGCCCATGCCCAGAAAGGGCAGCAAAAAGGGCAGCAGCAGGGCCAGCGCGGGCAGTCACAGCAAGCGGAGGGGATGTCACCCCGGCAGGCGGCCGCCCAGGCCCAGTCGCGCCACGGCGGCAAGGTGCTCAAGGTCAGCCGGGAGGGCAGGGGCTACCGCGTGCGGCTGCTGCTCGACAACGGCCGCGTGATCACTGTCAGCGTGAAGGACTGAGCGGTGCGCCTGCTGATCGTCGAGGACGACAGCCGCCTGCAGGACCGCCTGGCGCAGCACTTCCTGGCGGCGGGCTGGAAAGTGGAGCAGGCGGCCGACGGGCGGGAAGCGGACTACCTGGCGCGGGAGTACGCCTTTGACCTCGCCCTGGTCGACCTCGGGCTGCCACAGCGCTCGGGTATGGAGCTGGTGCGCGGCTGGCGCGCAGATGGCCTCACCCTGCCGCTGCTGATTCTCACCGCCCGTTCCGACTGGCAGGACAAGGTGGAGGGGCTGGAGGCCGGCGCCGACGACTATGTGACCAAGCCCTTCCACCTGCCCGAACTGGAGGCCCGCGCCCATGCCCTGCTGCGCCGGGCCGCCGGGCGCGCGGACGACCGCGCCGCGTTCGGCCCCCTGCGCATCGATTTTCGCGCCCACAGCGTGAGCCGTGACAACCGCCCGGTAGAACTGACCCACTTCGAGTTCGAAACCCTGGCCTACCTGGCCGGCCGCGCCGGCGAGGTGGTCAGCCGGGGCGAGCTGATCGACCACCTCTACGACCAGGACTACGACCGCGACAGCAACGTCATCGAGGTTTTTGTGGGCCGCCTGCGCCGCAAGCTCGACCCCGACGGCAGCCTCAAGCCGATCGAGACCGTGCGCGGCGCCGGTTATCGCTTTGTCCTGGCCAGCAGCGGCCGGTGAGCGCGTCACTGCACTCGCTGTCGGCCCGCATCCTGCTCGCCAGCCTGTTGCTGGTGCTGCTGTTCCTCGGCAGTAGCGGCCTGTACCTGGAGCGCAGCCACCGGGTCAGTATCGAGGCCGCCCAGGCGGAACGACTGCAGCTACAGGTAATGACCCTGCTGGCCCAGGCCGACTACGACAGCCGCCTGCAGATGCCCACGGAAATGCTCGAGCCGCGCCTGAACCAGGCCAGCTCCGGTCTGTACGCGCGCGTCAGTGGCGCCGGCAACCAGGTCCTGTGGCAGTCGCACTCCGCCCTGACCCTCGCCGCCCCCTGGGATGGCGCGCCGCTCGCCCCGGGGGAGCGCCGCTTCGGGCGCAACGGCGACCTCTACCGGCTGGACTACCAGGTCATCTGGCAAACCGATTCGGGCCGCGACATCCCGCTGCGCTTCAGCGTGCTGGAAAGCAGCGCGGCGGTGGACGCGGATCTCGCCACCTATCGCCGCCACCTGTGGTTCTGGCTGGGGGGCTCGACCCTCCTGTTCGCCCTGACCCTGCCGGCGGTGCTGTACTGGAGCCTGGGGCCCCTGCGCCGCCTGGCGGCAGACGTCGCCGCCATCGAAGCCGGCCGCAGCGAGCGGCTCGAAGGCCCCTACCCCGCGGAGGTGCGCCCCCTCACCACCAACCTCAACCGCCTGCTGCAGGGCGAGCAACAGCGGCGACAGCGCGCCCGCGACACTCTCGCCGACCTCGCCCACAGCCTGAAAACCCCGCTCGCCGTGGTGGCCAGCGCAGATCCGGCACAGCCGGCCTTTCCCGCGCTGGTACGGGAGCAGGCGCAGCGCATGCAGGACATTGTCGACTACCAGCTGCAGCGCGGAATCGGCGGCGGACAGGCGCTGCTACACAGCGTGCCGGTGACGGAACTGGCAGAGCGCCTTTGCGCCAGCCTGGCCAAGGTCTATGCGGAGCGCGGGCCGACCTTCGAAATCGTGGCGGAAGGGGCACCGCAGTTTCGCGGCGACGAAAGGGATCTGCTGGAAATGCTGGGGAACCTGGTGGACAACGCCTGCAAGCACGGCGCCGGTGCCGTCCGCATCCTGGCCCGGCAACAGGCGGGAGAACTGGAAATCGCGGTGGAGGACAACGGCCCCGGCATCGCCCCGGCCCTGCGCGACACAGTGCGGCACCGGGGCATCCGCGCCGACACCCAGGCGCCCGGCCAGGGCATCGGCCTGGCGGTGGCCGGCGACATCGCCGCCAGTTACGACGGGGAGCTGCGCATCGGCGATAGCCAGCTTCTGGAAGGCGCCCGCATCAGCCTGCACTTCCCCGCCTGAAACGCCGGCGAACGCTGCGTTTGCAGCCCCCGGGGGGCCGCTTGCCGCTGCCGGGCGACGGGGCTAGAATGCGCCCGCCCCGGGGGTTGCCGCCCCCGGGATGACCTTGCCAACACTGCCAGCGAGAGCACCGCCGGGATGAATACTGTCACTGTCGACGGGCGCACCGTCACGCCCTCGAAGATCGTCTGCGTGGGCCGCAACTACGCCGCCCACATCGCCGAGCTGGGCAACGAAGTACCGGACGACATGGTGGTCTTCCTGAAGCCCAATTCCGCCATTGGCAGCGAGCTGCAATCCCGCCTCGGTGAACCCCTGCACTACGAGGGCGAGCTCGCCTTCGTGGTAGAGGGTGGCGCACTGGCCGCCGTGGGCTTTGGCCTGGACCTCACCCGGCGCGAGCTGCAGAGCCAGCTGAAGGCGAAGGGGCTGCCCTGGGAGCGCGCCAAGGCCTTCGATGGCGCTGCCCTGTTCAGCGATTTTGTCCCCCTGCCCGCGGGCGCGCCGGAGGGCCTCGGCCTGGAACTGGAGGTCGACGGCGAATTGCGGCAGAAGGGCGATATCAGCCTGATGCTGTATCCGCCGCGCACCGTGCTGCAGCAGCTGGCCGGCTTTCTGTCGCTGGAGGACGGCGACATCATCATGACCGGCACCCCCGCCGGCGTGGGCGAAGTGCGCGCCGGGGAAACCTTCAGCGGCCACGTACTGCACGGCGACAGGCGCCTGGTCAGCGCCAGCTGGCAGGCCCGCTAGCGCGCCCGTCAGCAATAGCACGCGTGGCGCCCGGGGCCACGCGATTGGCGCCATTGGCAATACGGCAATGCGGCGCTCTCTCTTACACTGAAACCCTGCCTGAACCCATCCCGATGGAGACTGCAATGATCAGCACTTTCAAAACCAAACTGCGTATGGCGTCCGTTGAGGACCGCCTCAGTCACGGCCTCGGCCTGCGCCCGACCACCGCGGTGTGGATGACCCGCATGGCCTGGGATATCGCCGACCAGCGCAGTATCAACCTGATGGCCTTTCGCGGCAAAGCCCTGCTGCAGCAGTGCATCTGCCTGCTGGACAGCTCCGTCTACCACAACCTGCTGTGCATGGCGGCCGAAGACAGCCCCCGCTTCAGCACCTTCCTGGCCGATTTCCGCAGCGCCAACAGCGCCGCCACCGCGCACGCCGCCTGATCCCGCAGGCGGCTCCCGCAAGCCGGGGGAGCCGTTTTCACCGCCCCTGTATCCGCGCCGGGCGATCTTTCCCGGACCCGCCTCGAGAACGTCCCGCGCACTGTCATTTTCCCGTGATTGTTTAACCGCGCGATTTGCAGTAGCTTGGATGAAACCCACTACTGTGGCAGCCCATGCAACCCATCCTGAAACTGGATCTTGCGGGCCAACCCCGCGGCTGGATTACCGCACAGGAGGCGATTTCCGCCTACGCCAGGGGCGATGTCGTATACGGCGTCGGGGATCCGCTTCCCCCGGTGTTCGGCGGCATCCAGCGCCTCTCCGGGCAGCGTTCGCGCATCGATTTGCAACCCATCATCGCGCTGCAGGGCCGTATCGTGTCCACCTTCAGCCTGTCACTGTGCAACCGCACCCTGTTCCGCCGCGACGACCACCGCTGTCTCTACTGCGGGCGCCAGTTCAGCCGCGCGGAACTGACCCGAGACCACGTTCTGCCCACTTCCCGCGGCGGCCTAGACCGCTGGGAAAATGTGGTCGCCGCCTGCAAACGCTGTAACTGGGCCAAGGACGATCGCACCCCGGAAGAGGCCCACATGCCGCTGCTGGCGGTACCGTTCCGGCCCAATATCTGGGAGTGGCACTTCCTGTCCAAGGAGCGGATTCTCGCCGACCAGATGGACTACCTGTCGCGACAGTTCCACGCCGAGCGCGACTGGGCCCACTGACCGCCCCTGCGGGGCTTGTGCCTGCGGCGCCGAGCCGGATAATGGCGCCTTTTTTACAGCCCAGCCCGGAACTGCCAGCATGCGCGACCCTCACCTGCCCTCCACCATCAGCCTGATCGGCATGCCCGGCGCCGGCAAAAGTACCGTCGGCGTAATTCTGGCGAAACTGACCGGCCTCGCCTTCTCCGATACCGACCTCGCCATCCAGCTGCGCGAAGACGCCACCCTGCAGGAAATCGTCGACGGCCGCGGCCACCTGGCCCTGCGCCAGATCGAAGAGGAAGTGCTGCTGGAAGTGGATCTGGAGAGGGCGGTGATCTCAACCGGCGGCAGTGTGGTCTACAGCGAGGCCATCATGCAGCGCCTGCGCGAGGCGGGGCCGGTGGTGTATATCAGGGTCGACCTGCCGGTGCTGGAGGAGCGGGTCGCGGCGGCCCCCCTGCGCGGCATCGCCAGCGGCGCCGCACAGAGCTTCGCCGATATTTTCAGCGAGCGCACACCGCTCTACGAACACTACGCCGACATCACCGTGGACGGCTGTGCCGGCAGCGCCGACACCGTCGCCGCCCTGATACTGGCCGCCGTTAGCGCCCGCTGACAGGCGCGTCCGCCCCTGTCCGCCGGACAGCGGCGGACACCCGCTTTTCCCCTCCATCCCCGGCACCGGCCGCGCAACCGGCTGCTGGCACGGCTTTTGCCCTGCATTCAGAGGGGGTCGCCGCGCCGGCCACTGGCACAGGGACTACCGGGCGCTTCGCCCCCGCCCGGCTCGCGCAAGGAGGCGCAACGGCGCGGCGGCCTCCGCCTCTCATAGTGAATGAGAAAATCGCTGTATTTCCAGCATGGAAATACGTTTTCCGTCTACGCACCCGCTACCGGTTCGACAATTTTTATTTATCGTTTCAGTAACAAAATATTGATTTACTCACCCCCTGCCCTGAGTGATATTTGCGCCGAGATGACGTGGTAAAAATCATCTGGAGGCAGATAAACCATGGGTGACACCAACCAGGATACGGCGAGCAGCGACGACCTGGACGACTTCTTCGAGCCGGTATTGGCCGATTTGTCGGACAGCGATGACGACTTCATCCCCGCATCCACTGAAAAGCAGCGCCTGGCGGAAAAACGCCGTCGCGCCGAGCAGCGACTCGAACAGCGTCGCCTGCGTGAAGAACTGGGTTACTACGACCTGGAACTGGACGACTTCTAAACCGCGGGCCTGGTCCTACCGCATTCGCCCGCGGCTGCCCCCGCAGCCGCAACGGGCACCCCTCCCCTGCTACCCGGCGCCGGCCACCCCCAAGCGCTACAGACGCAAGCCTGAAAAACGGCGGGCCAGAGCTTCTATCGTCTCGCGCTGGGAGGCCTCGGGGTGAAACACCAGCGACAGTTGCCGGGTGTGTACGGGCGCCCCCCGCACCGGCAACAGGCCGCGCCCGGCCAGTGACTGGCGCTGGCCGGCCGGCAGGTAGCAGGCACCGCCATCGGCAATACTCGCCAGCGCCAGCTCGACAATATTGGTGCTCATGGCCGGCAGGGCCTGGTCGCCGAAGTGGCGCACATGAAAGCGGGCAAAACTGCCACCCCAGTCCATGTAGACATAGTCGCCATTAATCGCCCGGCGCAGGGACTGACGCCCGGCGCTGCCGTACAGGCGCAGGCTGAATTCGCCCACTGCCAGGCTGTCCAGTTCAGCCAGCCCCGGCGGGTCGCACAGCAGGGCGCAGTCGAGGGAGCGATCCAGCAGCCTGCGCACCGCCTCTCCCGGCTCGAGGCTGGCCAGGTTGAGACGCAGCCCCGGATCGCTGTCGCGCAGGGCCGCCAGCTTGCGCTGCAGGGCGTCGCCCCACAGGCCATTGCGCAGGCCGATACGCAGCTGTCGCTGCCCGGCGTCGCCCAGCTGCGCCTCGTGGCGGGCCCGGGCCAGGGCCAGCAGCACCGTCTCCGCGTGCGGCACCAGGCGCTCGCCCTCGGCGCTGAGCTGGATGTTGTTGCGGGTGCGGGTGAACAGGGTCGCACCGAGGGACTCCTCGAGCTGTTTGATACGCGCACTTACCGCCGCCTGGGTGATGCAGAGGTTGTCCGCCGCGCGGCCAAAGTGCCGGGTATTGCGGACTTCGAGAAAGGTTCTGAGCAGTTCGGTATCCACCGGGCGCATTCCAGTCGGGTTCCGGCACAGCTTAACCGGCGCCGGCCGCTAATCAAGGGCGCTTCCTCGAATACCGGAGTCGCGCTAGCATAGGCGGCCCAATCGAGGAGACAAACGGATGCCCGAAACAAAACGCGAAGTGCGACCGGTGGAGGTCAACTACATTTGCGATGCCTGCGGCACCGGCATGATGACCCGCTGCGGCGACATGCACCCGCAGAGCGGCGACATAGAACACCGCTGCCTGATCTGCGACCACCGCCAGACCTTTCAGTGGCGCGAATACCCGCGCGTCGAACACATCGGCCTGGACGAGGAGCTCTGAGTCCGCCCCAGAGGACTCAGCGGCTGCGGCTAGCCCGGTTCACTTGAACCCGGGCTGGTCTGCTGCCACTCGAACACGTTCATCTCGATGAAGATGAAGGCGAACAGCCACAGGGCCGCGTCCCAGAAGTCGAGGAAGTCGCCGGCCACCCCCCAGTAGGCTGCCGCGGCGAACAGCGTGAAATAAAGCACGAACTTGATGTAGCGGGAGCCGTACATAATGCGGTCGGACAGGTGGCCGCGCAGTTGCAGGCGAACCTCCACCTCCAGCACCGCCACCACCAGAATCCAGGCGCCGGCGTTGATCACATCGGTCCAGCCGAGTAGCTGGACCGCGTGCAGGTGCCCGGCATCGGTCACGATGTCGAGGCCGGTCAGGCGGTACAGTTCCGGCCCGAAGCTCGCGCAGTTATCGGCCGCCAGCGGCAGGTAATCATCGTGATCCACCATGACGGAAAAGCCCTGCCCCAGCAAACTGCAGGCGTCTGACGTGGCCAGGGCCGTCACCTGGTGCAGGGAGAGCGCATCTGCATAGTACCCGGTAAAGGCGTAGACGATGGCGGCGGAGCACAGCAGGCGCGTACCGTGCAGGGCGTACTTCACCGCGCCGCGAATGCGCGCGTCGTCGAGTACCGAGGTTTCCAGCTCGAACAGCAGCAGCAAAACCACCCAGGCCGCGGTATCGATGGTGGTGGAAAAGACCTGGATGATCTGGCCGAGGGCCACGCCGCCGGTGAAGGTGTACTCCATCGCCGTGAGCTCTTCGTCCAGGAACAGGTAGATGTTGAAACTCAGCAGCAGAAAGGTGAGGTATTTGACTGCGGTGAACACACGGAAGCGGCGATCGCTGCCAAGGAAGGTTACCTGCTCTGTCACGCCGCCCACTCCGCCCGCCTTACCCGTTTGCCCCGCTCACACCTGCAGCAGCAGGTGCTCGCGCTCCCAGGAGCTGATCACCTGGTTGAATTCCTCGAATTCGTCCAGCTTCACAGCGGCGTAGGCGCGCAGGAAGAGCTCGCCGAACATGTCCTGCAGCTCCGGCGTGTCATGCAGCTGCCGCAGGCCCTCTTCCAGGGTGCGCGCCACTTCAACTTCGTCTTCGTTGGCGGTGCCCTGGTGGGGCTCGGTGGCCTTGAGCCCCAGCTTCATGCCGAGGTAACCGCTGGCCAGCGTCGCGGCAATCGCCAGGTAGGGGTTGGCGTCGGCGCCCGGGAAGCGGTTTTCCACCCGGGTCGCCTCGGGTTTGTCGTGGGGTACCCGGAAGGCCGTGGTGCGGTTGTCCATGCCCCAGTTCAAGTTGATGGGGGCTGCGATGTCCGGCGCCAGGCGGCGGTAGGAATTGACGTTCGGGGCGTAGAGACTGATCAGCTCGGGGGTATAGCGCTGCAGGCCGCCGATGTAAGCCAGAAAGGCCTCGGTGAAGTTGCCATCCTTGTCGGCGAAAATGTTCTCGCCGGTGTCGGCGCGCACCACGCTCTGGTGGATGTGCATTGCGCTGCCCGGCTCACGCTGCATGGGCTTGGCCATGAACGTGGCGTACATGCCGTACTTGTGGGCGGCCTCGCGCACGGTGCGCTTGAATACGAACACCTGGTCGGCCAGCTTGAGGGCGTCGCCGTGCAGGAAGTTGATCTCCATCTGCGCCGCGCCGTTCTCGTGGATCAGCGTGTCCACCTGCAACTGCTGCTCGTCGGCATAGTCGTACATGTCCTCCACGAAGTCCTCGAACTCCGCCACCGCATCGATGCTGTAGGACAGGCGGGCGGATTCGCGGCGGCCGGAACGCCCCTTGGGCGGCATCAGTTCGTAGTCCGGGTCGGTGTTCTTGGCGACCAGGTAGAACTCCACCTCCGGCGCCACCACCGGCTTCAGGCCCTCTTTCTCATACAACTTGAGGATATTGCGCAGCACCGAGCGCGACGACAGCGGGTGCAGCTCGCCGCTCGGCTTGTAGCAGTCGTGGATGATCTGGGCGGTGGGTTCGCGGGCCCAGGGCACGACCCGCAGGGTGGAGAGATCCGGCTTGAGGATCATGTCGGCGTCGGTGGGTTCGACAAAGTCCCAGTGGTCGTCACAGTATTCGCCGGTGACGGTCTGGATCATGATGCTCTCGGGCAGTTTGGGGTGACCCAGGCCGAGGAACTGGTTGGCGGGGATGAATTTGCCGCGGGCGTTACCGGTCATATCCGGAACCAGGCATTCGACTTCGGAGATGCGGTGTTCGCGAAGCCAATCTTTGATCGCCTGAATGTCGGTGTCCATGGGGACTCCACAGTGATGAAAGCACTGAGTATCCTGAAGGCGTCACAGCGCCGCAAGGGGGGCTAACCCTAACGTGGTATCCGTGGCCCACATTGGCAACCGTTATAGTTCACACATGACAAAGCATCCCCAGAACCAGGCCCACGTCGACTCGTGGTATGCCGCCAGCGCCAACCGCCAACTCGCTTTCCCGCCCCTGCAGGGGGAGGTGGAGGCGGATGTCTGCATCATCGGCGGCGGCTATACCGGCCTGTCCTCCGCCATTCACCTGCGCAAGCTGGGCTACAGCGTGGCCCTGCTGGAGGCCAACAAGGTGGGCTGGGGCGCCTCCGGCCGCAACGGTGGCCACGTGGGCACCGGCCAGCGCGCCGACCAGCACGACCTGGAAAAATGGGTCGGCAGAGACGCCGCCCACGGCCTGTGGGACCTGGGGCTGGAGGCGGTGGATACCGTCTGCGCCCTGATCGCTGAGTACGGCATCGACTGCGAACTGAAGCAGGGCAACCTGCACGTCGCCTCCAAGGCGGGCGACGCCGCCGATCTGCGCGAGCACGTGGAGCACCTCAACCGCGAATACAACTACCAGCAGATACGCTACGTCGACAGCGACGAGCTGGCGGACATGACCTCCGGCCAGGGTTTCCACGGCGCCACCCTGGACACTGGCTGCCGCCACCTGCACCCGCTGAACTACGCCCTCGGCCTCGCCGCAGCGGCGCAGCAGGAGGGGGCGCAGCTGTTTGAGGGCAGCCGCGTGCTGTCCTACAGCGAAGGCGACAGGGTGCGGGTGAAAACCGACCGGGGGCAGGTCAATGCGCGCTACCTGGTGCTGGCCTGCAACGGCTACCTGGAAAACCTCGAACCGCGCACCGCCGGGCGCATCATGCCCATCAACAACTACATGCTGGCCACCGAACCGCTGGACGCGGCACTGGCGCGACGGCTGATTCGCGACGACACCTCCATGTCGGACACCCTGTTCGTGATCAACTACTGGAAGCTGTCCGCCGACAACCGCCTGCTGTTCGGCGGCGGCGAGTCCTACACCCGCCGCTTTCCGGCGGACATCGGCAACTTCGTGCGCAAGTACATGCTGCGCATCTACCCGGAGCTGGCCGACACCCGCATTGACTACGGCTGGGGCGGCACGCTGGCCATCACCCTGAACCGCATGCCCGATTTCGGCCGCCTGTCGGGCAGCGTGTTCTACGCCCACGGCTTTTCCGGCCACGGCGTACCCACCGCCACCCTGGCGGGCAAGCTGCTGGCGGAGGCGATACACGGCAACGCCACGCGCTTCGACCTGATGGCCCGGGTGCCCTCCCACACCTTCCCGGGCGGCACCCTGTTGCGCTGGCCAGGACTGGTGGCAGGCATGTTATTCTACGCACTTCGCGACCGGCTGGGCTGAGGGCTCTCTGCAGGGGCTGAAGGCTCTCGGCAGGGGCTGAAGGCTCCCAACCGGCGCAACCCCAACCCCGCCACCACCACAGCACACACCATGCACATCATTCACAGCGCGCCAGCAGCGGCGGTAGCCGACTGGCGCGAGCAGTTACGCACGGTCATCAGCGACGGCGCCAGCCTGCTGCGGGAACTCGACCTGCACCCGGAACAGGTCGGCCTGAGCGAGGCCGCCTGCCGCGACTTCCCCCTGAAAGTACCGCGCGCCTTTGTGCGGCGCATGCGCCGTGGCGACCCGCAGGACCCCCTGCTGCGCCAGGTGCTGGCCAGCGCCGGGGAATTGGCCCAGGCCCCGGGCTTTGGCCCCGACCCCACCGGGGAAGTCGGCGGCGCCAACCCCCGCGCCGGCATCATCCACAAGTACCGCGGGCGCCTGCTGCTGGTGGTAGCCAGCGGCTGCGCGGTGAACTGCCGCTACTGCTTCCGCCGCCACTTTCCCTACGCCGACAACCGCAACAGCCGGCGCGAGTGGCAACAGGCGCTGGACTACGTGCGCGAGGACAGCAGCATCAGCGAGGTCATCCTCAGCGGCGGCGACCCGCTGGTGGCCGAGGACGACCACCTGGCGGCCCTGTGCGCCGACATTGCCGCCATTGCCCACGTGAAGCGGCTGCGGATTCACAGCCGCCTGCCCATCGTGCTGCCGGACCGGGTCACACCGGCGCTGCTGGACGCGCTCAACCCGCCGGGACTGCAATCGGTGATGGTGGTGCACTGCAATCACGCCAATGAGTTGGACGATGCCGTGGCGCAGGCCTTCCGGCGCATTCGCGAACGCGACATGACCTTGCTCAACCAGGCCGTGCTGCTGGCCGGGGTCAACGACAGCGAGGACGCCCTGGCCGAACTCAGCGAGGCCCTGTTCGAGCGCGGCGCCCTGCCCTACTACCTGCACCTGCTGGACCGCGTACAGGGCGCCGCCCACTTCGAAGTCGACGAGCAGCGCGCACAGCGCTTGCACGCCGCCATCACCGCCCGCCTGCCCGGCTACCTGGTGCCGCGCCTGGTGCGCGAAATCGCCGGTGAGCCGGCCAAGTCCGGCATTCCCCCCCTGCCACCACTCGCCTGACCAGTACCCTTCACGCACCAGCTTCGGCACCAAAACTGCTCACAAATTCGATTCTGGTGCAAGTGGCGCCCTGCGCAGGCGTGATTTTTACCACTTTTTACCTTTCAAACCCGAGCAACAGCCGCGTAGTTTAAACCGTGGGGACGCCGACAACGGGTGCGGAGAGGCCCGGGCGACCGCCGGCAGGCGGAGAACGCCGCCTGCCAGAAGAACGTAAAACAACAAACTTCAGGTAGGGAACTCACTATGCAGATTTTCAGACGCAGCAAGCTGGCCTGGGCGGTCGCCGCCCAGGTGACACTCACCGCCGGCTATTCACCGGTGGTCAACGCCCAGGACGACACCGCGCTCGAAGAGGTGGTCGTCACGGGCACCCGGCGCGAGGCGCGATCGGTGTTCGACTCCGCCGCCCCCATCGACGTCCTCAGTGGTGACGAATTCCGCAACCAGGGCGCCTCGGACCTCACCACCCTGCTGCGCAACACCGTGCCCTCCTACAACGTCAACAGCCAACCCATCTCGGACGCCGCCACCGTGGTGCGCCCGGCGAACATGCGCGGCCTGGCCTCGGATCACACCCTGGTCCTGGTCAACGGCAAACGGCGGCACCGCGCGGCGGTGATCTCCTGGCTGGGCAACGGCGTGAACGACGGCGCCCAGGGGCCGGACATTTCCGTGATTCCCGCCATCGCCCTGAAACAGGTGGAAGTCCTGCGCGACGGCGCCGCCGCCCAGTATGGCTCGGATGCCATCGCCGGGGTGGTGAACTTCATCCTCAAGGACTACAGCGAGGGGGGCAGCATCGAGGCCAAGTACGGCCAGTACACCGAGGAGAGTGACGAGGCCATGTACGCGGTGGCCGGCAATATCGGCCTGCCCTTTACCGCCAACGGCTTCGTCAACGCCAGCTTTGAATACGGCGAGTCCGACCCCACCAACCGCAGCGTGCAGCGCGACGACGCCGCCGCCCTGATCGCCGGCGGCAACACCGCCGTGGCCGACCCGGCCCAGATCTGGGGCAACCCGGAAATCGAGGAGGACCTGAAGACCTTCTTCAACCTCGGCCTCAACCTGAGCGGCAACACCGAGGCCTACGCCTTCGGCAACTACGCCTCCAAGGAAGTGACCGGTGGTTTCTACTTCCGCAACCCCGACACCCGCGCCGGGGTTTTCGGTGCCGGCACCGACGCCGACGGCAACAACCTGCGTCTGGTGGGCGACATTACCGACGACCTGTCAGGCAACTGCCCCACCAACCTGCGCACCGATGACGCCGCGGGCCTGCAGGCGGTGATCGACGACCCCGACTGTTTCGTGTTCAACGAGATGTTCCCCGGCGGCTTCACCCCCAGCTTCGGCGCGGAAACCGAGGACTATTCCTTCGTGGCCGGCGCCCGCGGCACCACCGACGGCGGCCTGGCCTGGGACGTGAGCGGCAGCGTGGGCTACAACGACGCCGACTTCTTCATCATCAACACCGTCAACGCCTCCCTCGGCCCGCAGTCGCCCACCGAGTTCGACCCCGGCGCCTACACCCAGTTCGAGAAGAACTTCAACGTCGATGTGTCCTACCCGGTGGATATCGGCCTGGCCTCGGACCTGAACATCGCCGGCGGCTTCGAGTGGCGCGACGAGGAATTCGAGATCACCATCGGCGACCAGGCTTCCTGGGAAGTGGGCGCGCTGGCCGACCAGGGCTTCAGCGCCGCGTCCAACGGCTTTCCCGGCTTCGGCCCGCTGGCCGCCGGCGACTGGAGCCGCTCCAACATCGCAGCCTATATCGACCTCGAGGCCGACGTGACCGACAACTGGTTGCTGGCGGTGGCGGTGCGCTGGGAGGACTTCGACGACTTCGGCACCACCACCAACGGCAAGGTGGCCACCCACTTCCAGGTCACCGACACCATCGGCGTGCGCGGCTCCTGGAGCACCGGCTTCCGCGCGCCGACACCGGGCCAGTCCAACGCCTACAACGTGTCCACCGAGTTCAACCTGGCCACCAACGAACTGGAAAACAACGGCACCATCCCCGCCACCAGCCCGGTGGCGGCACTGCGCGGCGGCCAGCCGCTGGACCCGGAGGAATCCACCAACTACACCGCCGGCCTGATCTTCGAACTGGGCAGCTTTGCGGTGACCGTGGACTACTTCAACATCGACGTGGATGACCGCCTGGGCACCTCGCAGAACTTCGAACTGACCGAGGCCGAGCGCGACGCCCTGATTGCCCAGGGCGTGGCCGGCGCCAACAGCCTTTCCACCTTCCGCTTCTTCGCCAATGGCTTCGACACCAACACCGAGGGCTTTGATGTTGTTGCCACCTACAGCATGGACAGCAGTTTCGGGGTGACCGACTTCAACCTGGCCTACAACCAGACCGAAACCACGGTGGAGAGCTTCGTCGCCGGCCTGATCGACGAGGTGCGCATCCAGGAGCTGGAGGAGGCCCTGCCGGAGACCCGCTGGAATGTGATGGCCAATCACACCATGGGCGGCTGGCGCTTTATGGCCCGCTACAGCTACTTCGATGACTGGTACGACTCGGAGGACACCCTGCCCTACGACGGTTACGGCGTGGTGGACGCGGAAGTGGGTTACAGCTTCGACAACCCGGGCTTTACCGTGGTGGTGGGCGCCGACAACCTGTTCGACGAAACCCCGGACGAGAATCCCAACGCCGCCGCCGGCGTGGGCAACCTCTACAGCCAGTGGTCGCCGGGCGGTTTCAACGGGCGCTTCGCCTACGTGCGGTTGATGTACGACTTCTGACCCTCTGCGGCCAGCCGGGGGCGCCAAAGCGGCCCCCGGCTGGCCGAAGTGTTCACCACTTCCCAATTTAGGGTAGTGGCCGCCCCCACCGGTTCCATTGCGCGCGCGCTTGCTCTATAAGTCGGGCTGGGTTCAGCGCAAAAGGTCCACTATGAAGCAGATTCAATCGGGAGAACTGAGTATTCGCAGCGAAGGCGACTGCATGGCCTTCACCATTGGCTCCGGCGACAACGCCCGGGAAGCCCGCATCGCCGACGAAGACCTGCCCCTGATCGCCGAGTTCATCCGCGCCCACAACGAAGCCCGCGCCAACCGGCGTCGCGGCTACCGCCTGGACCTGGATCAATTGCGCCCCGATGAACTGGCCCAACTGCGTGTGACCGTGCGCAGCGAACACGGCGCCGTCATTGTGCGCCCCGCCGACCTCAGCGTGACCGGTATCCGCGTGCAGTCCGACATCCTCGAAGCCAGCCCCGGCCTGCAGGCCGACATCGAACTCGCCTTCGAAGACAAAAGCGTCAACCTGCCAGCCGTACTGGTACGCCGCTACGACGACAACACCCGCTTCGCCTTCCACTTCCCGGAAATCTTCGGCGACGACGGCCGCCTGAAACCACCGCAGACACTCACCGAGATCCTGTATGCGCTGGAGTCGCTGTGGCTGGACAAGAACCTGGATTTGAAGTGGAACCTGGCCTGAGGGGATTGCGCCGAGCCGCGTCAGCGGCGCATCTGTCAGGGTCAGAACAAGCCTAACAAGCATCCTCAAGCTGCTTGCCGGGATGGCAGGCCTGGCTTGGTATACGCATACCCTCTGATTTTTTGCCGCTGATTCTGTTTTTTTAACGCAAAGTAGCCTATCGTCCCAAAATTGGGCGCGGAATCGTTGTCAGCGGCAAAAAATACGGAAAACTGATACTCGGCGTCATTTTCTGTCCAGCTGCGTCCATTTTCAGGATACAGAGCACGGAAAGGGTCCGATGAGAGAAAAGGCAGGATACAGCTGGCTCATTGAGCAATACCAGCTACCCGTGATCGGTCTGTGGCAGCACTGCTACATCGACAGTGCAACCAAGGGACGCCAAAGCCAGGACCTGGGCGAGCACCAATTGCAGCTGTTTGCCCCCAACTACCAGCCAGAGCCGGAAGCATCTGCCCACCTCCAGTTTGCCCTGCGGTACGAGGGCCTGAACCTGCAGGCGCTCAGCCTGTTATTTGATCAGCTTTCGCCCGATGTCCTCTGTGACTGGATTCTGCAGAACCCGACTTCCACCTACGCCCGGCGTGGCTGCTTCCTGTATGAATGGATAACAGGGCGACGCCTCCCCATCGATGATCCCGTTCCCCCCAAAGCAAAGTACGTCGACATCGTGGATCAGAAGCAGGAATTCACGTCAGGCACGGGCGAAAGGGTTCCTCGCTTCAGAGTCAGTAACAATCTCCCCGGCACACGCGCATTCTGCCCCATGGTTCGCAAGACCGATAACCTGAAAGCCATGGTGAACAAAGACCTGCGTCAACGAACCCGTGAAGCACTGGCGCGTTACGACCAGGACCTGCTACGCCGGGCGGCGGCTTTCCTCTACCTGAAAGAGACACAAACTTCTTTTGAGGTGGAGAGAGAAAGGCCCTCCCCCGACCGGGCGCAACGCTTCGCGGACTTGCTGCGCCAGGCCGACACCGGAGAGCCCCTCACTGAGGATCGCCTGCTGGAATTGCAGAACGCCATCATCGACCCCCGCTTCCATGAGTTTTGCTGGCGCCACCAGCAGAACTGGGTCGGTGAAGACCTGGGCTATCGCCAGCGAGTCGAGTTCGTGCCCGCCAGGCCTGAGGACCTGCAGGACCTGATGCAAGGACTGCTGGATACCGCGGCCAAAGCCCGCCTTGCAGCCAATGCAGCTGGCCTGGAAAACGACAAAGCCGGACTAACTTTCGATCCGGTAGTGTATGCCGCAGTCATCGCGTTTGGTTTCGTATTTATTCATCCCTTTATGGACGGCAACGGCCGAATCCACCGGTACCTGATCCACGAGGTGCTCGCCAATGCGGGCTTCACTCCCAAGGGTATCGTGCTACCGGTCTCAGCTGTGATACTGGCGAAGCTCAACGAGTATGTAGCGGTACTGCAGGCATTCTCCAGTCCGCTGCGGGAGCGCACGCAATACGCCCCGGCAACGCCGGATCTGCCGGCCACCGGCAATGATGCAGTTTACTTCCGCTTCTTTGACGCAACGGTTCAGGCGGAATTTCTTTACCGGGCGTTGGAGCGCACCGTAGAAGAAGACCTGCAGCAGGAGATTGTGCGTATACCGCTGAAGTCTGCCACCCATTCCATTTGAAGGCTGCCACCCGGACCGGAGCAAAGCTGCCACCCATCGGAGCGTAGCGACGCGGGGTTTGCATTGTTACTCGGAAGCCGTGGTGTCCG
>NZ_VRYZ01000008.1 GCF_008064635.1 Parahaliea aestuarii | reverse complement strand
TGGCGACAATAGAGCATTGGAACCACCTGACCCCATTCCGAACTCAGTAGTGAAACGATGCATCGCCGATGGTAGTGTGGGGTCTCCCCATGTGAGAGTAGGTCATCGCCAGGCTTTTAATACAAACGCCCCGATCAGTTATGGTCGGGGCGTTTTACTTTGTGTGTTCGATACTCCCACACGGGCAGACCCCGCGCTTTATATGGGGTCCCGGATTGCCGGACCACCCCATGTGAGAGTAGGTCATCGCCAGGCTTTTAATACAAACCCCGTGGTACGCTGTACCGCGGGGTTTTTTATTGCCTGTAAATAAAGCCCTATGTATGGTTCTACCGGTTTGCACACAGGAAACCAGTTGTATGAGTGATGATTGGAAGCCATTGACCCCGGAAGAACACAGGGTCATTGTCGAGAAAGGCACTGAACGCCCTTTCAGCGGTCAGTACGATGATTTTTTTGGGGCGGGCCTTTACCTTTGCCGCCGCTGTGAAGCACCGTTGTACCGTTCCGAAGACAAGTTTCCCTCGCATTGTGGGTGGCCCAGCTTCGACGACGAGATAGCCGGCGCAGTGCGGAGAGAAGTGGATGCCGATGGTCGGCGCACCGAGATACTTTGTGCCCACTGCGATGGGCATCTCGGGCATGTCTTTCAGGGCGAGATGCTGACGGTCAAGAATGTCCGTCACTGCGTAAATTCCGTATCGATGATATTTGTCAGTCATGAAGAGTGGCAACAGAGGGAGGGCACAGCCATGCGGAAGGCGTACTTTGCGGGAGGTTGCTTCTGGGGTGTGGAACATCTCATGCGGCAGCAGGACGGTGTGCTGGATGTGGTGTCCGGTTATATGGGAGGGCACCAGGAAAACCCGAGCTACCGCGAGGTCTGTAATAAGACCACTGGTCATCTAGAGGCCGTAGAGGTCAGCTATGACCCTCGGCGTGTTGACTACGAAACACTGGCAAAACTGTTCTTTGAGATCCACGATCCGACGCAGGTTGATGGTCAGGGCCCGGATCTAGGTGAACAATATGCCTCTGCCGTGTTTGTGGGTGATGACTCGGAGCGGGAAATCATAGAAAAGCTGGTTGCTATCCTTGAGGGCAAGGGCATGGATGTTGCTACCAGGGTCCTGCCGCTCTGTCGTTTCTGGAAGGCTGAGGAATACCACCAGAACTATTATGTAAAAACCGGCAAGGAACCTTACTGCCACTTCTACACCCCGCGCTTTTGAATGCCTAGCCGAGGTAGGTTGATTCGTCTATGGTGTCGATCTGCTCCGGGGCTAGGTATTGCTCGGCGTACTCGAGATAAACCCCGTTGCGGATAAACAGCTCGAAGCTGTCGCGGTCGATGTGGTTGTCCTCCACCATCCTGTGCAGGATATCCACTGCCACACTGACCGGCTTGGCCTTCTTGTAGGGCCGGTCTGCGGCGGTCAGTGCCTCGAAGACGTCCGCCACTGCCAGCAGGCGCTCCGGCACACTCAGCTCTGAGCCGGGCAGCCTGCGCGGATAGCCGGTGCCTTTCATGGTCTCGTGGTGGGTTGAGGCGTAGCGCGGCACGTTCTGCAGTTCATCGGGGAAAGGCAGGCTCTCCAGCATCTTGATGGTGCTGATCATATGCTCGTTGATCTTGAAGCGGTCCTCGGCTGTCAGCGTGCCGCGTGAGATGGACAGGTTGTAGATTTCCCCGAGATTGTAGAGATGTTCGGGGATATCCATGTTGATCCCGTATTCGGGCGGATAGTGCGTGCTGTGAGTGCGCTGAATGATGTGCTCGGGGCGGTCCGCCAGCAGAGGCTCGGTGGCGGGGAGCGGCACTTTTTGCAGGGGTTGGCGCAGTTCTTCCACTGGCGACAGGCCGATGCAGTTGTCAAAGTGACGCTGCCAGGTCGTTGCGGCGATCTGGCGCAGCCGCGCCTGGGCGTCGTCACCCAGGAATTCCCCGCCCACGTTGCACTCGGCAACGAAGGTAAAGTCATCCACCAGTTGCCGCTGCGAGGCCACCAGCGTCTTGCGATGCTCCGCTTCTGCTTCGGGGTCCGCCAGGCAGGCCTTGAGGTAGCTGATCTCGGCATCCCGCCACAGCACTTCGAAGCGGGTGCGTATTTCGTGAATGCGGTTGTAGATGGTTTCCAGCTTGCTGCCCTTGTCGACCACGTGCTCGGGCGTGGTGATTTTGCCGCAGTCGTGGAGCCAGGCGGCGATGCGGAATTCGCGCCACTGCTCCTGGCTGTCGAGCTTGAAGTCGCGAAAGGCCGGGAGTTGGGAGTCGGAAGCGTGCTTGGCCAGCATCAGGGCCAGTTCCGGCACCCGCTCACAGTGTCCGCCGGTATAGGGTGATTTGTCGTCGATGGCCTGGGCGATAAGGCGGATGAAGGCGTCCATCAACTCCCGTTGCGCGGCCTCGTGGGCCTGGATGGCCTGCACCATGTTGAACACAGAATCGGACAGGTCGTCGATTTCCTTGATACGCGACGGGTAGTTTACAACTGCGTCGTACTCGCGCCGTCGAACCTTCTCGTTTTCGACGGCGAGGTGTTTGATAGGTTCGACAATGGGGGCGGCGAAGACCCATGAAAAGGGAAGCAGCAACAGCAGCATGATTCCGGTCAGAATCACGGACAGCCAGACCTTTTCGTTGAATGGGGCGAGCACCGCCTCCCGTGGAACCAGCACGCCGAGATACCAGCGACTGCTCTCATGGCTTAGTAGCGGCTCCACGTAGGTGAAATATTGCTTGCTGCGATAGTGGGCAGGTATCAGCCGGGACTGCAGCTTCTGGTCGCTTGCTGCGCTTATCATCAGGTCCAGAGGGACAGTTCCTGCGTCTATGTTTTCGGTTTGCTGGTTGTCCTCGGTCAGCCACTTGGCCGCAAGTGCCTGCCGTTGTTCGGGGCCGATGGCGGCAATGGCCCGATTCAGCAAGTGCGCCAGTTGCAGCTGACCCGGCTGTACCAGCATGGACATTTCATCGGGAACCGGGTGGCCGCCGAAATCCAGGTTGCTGTGATAACGCAGGCCGTTGATGTAGTAGTGGCTTTGCACATAGCGCAGAATCGGCTCGTTATCCAGGGTCGCGAACACTTCGCCATCGCGCACCCGGCGCAGGGAATCGGCGGGACTGTCGGTCTCAACAATAGTGATCTCCGGAAAGTAATCGCGCACCATGCTGGCCACAGCCCAGCCCTTGGGGATAGCGATCTGTTTACCGGAGAGTTCCGCAAGTGACCGCAGTTGTGCTTTGTCGCGCGTTGTCACCAGTGCCAGCGGCAGCTGCATAAAACTGTCGATGACTTCGCCCCAGTTGCGGTTTTGCTCGGTAATACCGATGGGTTGAAGAATATCCAGCGTGCCGTCGCGGAACTCGCTGATCAGTGAGGGCCATGTCATGCCATTTACAAAGTTGAATTTCAGGCCGGTCATGGCGCCGATCAGGTGGATGACATCCACTGCGTAGCCCCGGGGCTCACCGAGTACCGCATAGTCTATGGGTGGCCAGTCCATTTCGTTGGAGACTTTAAGCGCTGGCAGGCTATCGACAAAGGCTTGCTCATCGGAGCTGAGAGTGAGTTGTGGCACAGGAATGCTGGCAAATTTGTCCTGCTGGCGCAACGAAGAGGCGACGAGCCCTCCCTGTTCGTCGTAGATATACAGCTCGCTGCCTCTGGGGAGATCCTGCTTTGCCAGGCTTTCGGAGACGGCGGCCAGGGTGCGGTCGATGGCTACCACTACACCGCTGTCCAGGACGCGTGCGGAGGTAGTCTGCCCCGGCGCGCCGAGGTGGGCGAAAAGGTAGGGGGCACTGAGGTATACCCCGGGTTTGGCAAGTGCCTGGCGATACCAGTCGCGGTTGCGGACATCGTAGTCGGTCGCTTCCGAGCGGGTTGCACGCACCTGCCAATGCTCGTCGAGGTAGGTAAACTGTCGCTGACGTTCGCTCCCTGCACTGCTGATTTCAACGATGACCCAGCGATCACTTACCGTCGCCAGTAGATGGCTGCGTGTGTCGGTGCTGTGGTTGAGGTTGATCAGCTCCAGGAAGCTGCCGTCCGACCGGCCGATATACAGGCCGTAGAGGGCGTTATTGTATTCCAGCGTGCGCCGGAACAATTGCAGCTGTTCATCGCGGGCATCAGTTTGCAGTAGTTTGGTATTGGTACTCAGCAGCCGGATGACCGAATCAGTGCGTTCAAGGGTCGCGTTATACGCGAGGCCTATGCCATTGGCACTGGTGGTGTAGAGATTGGTGGCGGCGGATTTGGCCAGTGTCTGACTGAAGTAGTACTGCAGCCCCAGGGCAATGCCAGTGGTAGTCAGTGTGGCCAGAACGAAAATTGTGACCACCGCAATGCGGATCGGAATACGGAAGGCCATTAGTAGTAATAGCCGAAGTTGATATTAAAGCGATAGTCCCAGCGATTGTTTCCGGAGACGCCAAAGTCGTTCACCATGTCGATTCGGCTGTAGTCGTCGCCTTCGTTGCCGATGAAATAGTTACCGTCCGAATAGGTCATTTCGCTGTAGATATACCAGCCACCTCGTGCCAGTGCCGCGCCGACTACCACCAGTTGGCTGTCGTTGAAGCTGTCCTCATCCTTTACGATACTGCTCCATTCCAGGTAGGGGCGAATGGAGTCGAGCCAGGGTATGTTGCTGGTCACCAGCTTGTAGCTGACGGAAATGGCTGGCACCCAGGCCTGGGCGGCGACTGGCCAGGCGAAGTCGTAGGCGCCCATTGGAATCAGGTCGTCACTGCGCCAGGGGTTGTCGGCGCTGATGTGATACTCATAGCGGCTGGCCTGAAAGCCAATGGTCAGGTCTCCGATATTCTGGACCAGGTGCATGGCCGCTGCCCAGTGTTCGCCGTCATCGACATTTGTGCCATCGAGTCCGCCGTACTGCAGGGAGGCGCCGATAGCTGTGTCGCCATATTCAGAGCGGAGGTAGCGGATGAGGCGCAGGTTGAACTGGTCGGCTTCGCGAAAGCCACTGCGCGCGCCGTTGAAAGTCACGTTGCCGTCGCTGTCGATGCTTTCTCGCCAGCGCACCACGTCGTAGCCGTAACGGGTGCTGTCTTCACTGCGGCCAGAAAAGCTCGGTTCATTGTGGACGTAGTAGCCCAGATCAACGGCCCAGTCGTCGCCCGCATAGCTGTACTTTGCGCCGAGGTCGGGGTCGTCCGAAAGGCCCACATAGTAATGCTGGTCGAAAAAATAGCTCTGGCTGATGCCGTAGGGGCCGGCGCCGAAGGGGACACGATTCACACCCAGCTCCAGGTGACTCTGCGACGACAGGCGATAGCCGAGCCAGCCGGTATGCAGGAAACTGTAGTTCTGGCCGCTGCCGGCCGGATACCAGCGATATTCCAGCTTGCCGACCAGTGGCCCCTGTTCGAGCGCCATGTTGATACGGAAAGTATCCAGCTCGACATTGCCGCCGTGTCCGGCGCGGCTGGGGCCATCATCGTAGCCCTCGTAACTGCCGTATACATAGTTTACGCGCATGGCGCCACCAATGGTCAGCGGCCCGATACTAAAGCCGGCGTTGGCCTCGCGGTTGCGCTGCAATTCGGCCCGCAGTACCTCCGACTCTTCCCGGGATTTGCTCGCGGCGTCCCGGGCAGCCTGTAGATCCCGCTCTGCCGCGTTCAATCGCGCCTGCAGATCTGCCACCCGTGCTTCAAGTTCACTGATGCTCTCTGCCCGCAGCGGTACAGCAAGGCAGCAGAAGGCCAGCAGGCCAAAAGGGGCGACCACGTTACAGTGCACGGCCCAGGTAACTTGCGCGGTCCACCTCGTCAATCTGCTCAGGCGCGAGGTAGCGCTGGGCATACTGCAGATAGACTTTCTTACGGATAAACAGCTCGAAGCTGTCGCGGTCGATGTGGTTGTCCTCCACCATCTTGTGCAGGATATCCACTGCCACACTGACCGGCTTGGCCTTCTTGTAGGGCCGGTCTGCGGCGGTCAGTGCCTCGAAGACGTCGGCCACTGCCAGCAGGCGCTCCGGCACACTCAGCTCTGAGCCGGGCAGCCTGCGCGGATAGCCGGTGCCTTTCATGGTCTCGTGGTGGGTTGAGGCGTAGCGCGGCACGTTCTGCAGTTCATCGGGGAAAGGCAGGCTCTCCAGCATCTTGATGGTGCTGATCATATGCTCGTTGATCTTGAAGCGGTCCTCGGCTGTCAGCGTGCCGCGTGAGATGGACAGGTTGTAGATTTCCCCGAGATTGTAGAGATGTTCGGGGATATCCATGTTGATCCCGTATTCGGGCGGATAGTGCGTGCTGTGAGTGCGCTGAATGATGTGCTCGGGGCGGTCCGCCAGCAGAGGCTCGGTGGCGGGGAGCGGCACTTTTTGCAGGGGTTGGCGCAGTTCTTCCACTGGCGACAGGCCGATGCAGTTGTCAAAGTGACGCTGCCAGGTCGTTGCGGCGATCTGGCGCAGCCGCGCCTGGGCGTCGTCACCCAGGAATTCCCCGCCCACGTTGCACTCGGCAACGAAGGTAAAGTCATCCACCAGTTGCCGCTGCGAGGCCACCAGCGTCTTGCGATGCTCCGCTTCTGCTTCGGGGTCCGCCAGGCAGGCCTTGAGGTAGCTGATCTCGGCATCCCGCCACAGCACTTCGAAGCGGGTGCGTATTTCGTGAATGCGGTTGTAGATGGTTTCCAGCTTGCTGCCCTTGTCGACCACGTGCTCGGGCGTGGTGATTTTGCCGCAGTCGTGGAGCCAGGCGGCGATGCGGAATTCGCGCCACTGCTCCTGGCTGTCGAGCTTGAAGTCGCGAAAGGCCGGGAGTTGGGAGTCGGAAGCGTGCTTGGCCAGCATCAGGGCCAGTTCCGGCACCCGCTCACAGTGTCCGCCGGTATAGGGTGATTTGTCGTCGATGGCCTGGGCGATAAGGCGGATGAAGGCGTCCATCAACTCCCGTTGCGCGGCCTCGTGGGCCTGGATGGCCTGCACCATACTGACCATGGAATCGGACAGGTCGTCGATTTCCCGCACACGTGAAGGCAGTCGATTCACTTCGTCATAACGACGCAGGCGAATCTTGTCATTCTCCAGCGCCAGCTGGCGTATGGGATAGACTATGGGAGAGGCGAAGGCCCAACACAGCGGCAGCAGCAGGATGAACAGGCCGCCGGTAATGGCTGCGGACAGTTTAACCTTTTCCAGGAAGGGGCCGATGATAGCGGCCTGCTTTACCAGTACGCCAAAGTAGAGTTGGTCGGCACCGGCTGCAATAGATGGCGAGACAAACAGGAAATGGGGCTCGCCCTCGTGCACCACTTCACGGAGGGTGTCGAACAGATGGGGCGACTGTATCAGTGAAATCATCGTTTCAGTGGGGACAACACCGGCACTGGCTCCGTTGCTGGTCCGGGAATAATCCAGCCAGCGATGGTTCAGCTCGTCCCGCTGGGCCTGGCTGATGTTGGCAATGGCGCGATTGATCAGCGGCAGGGCCGGAGCCAGGCGCTCGCCGGCAAGGATATGAAGACTGTCCGGCACAGGTCCCGATCCAAGATCGACACTACTGTGGTACTGCAGCCCGCTCAGGAAGTAGTGCTGTTCTATGTAGCGCAGGATGGCCTCGTTATCGAGCGCTGCGTCAACCTCCCCGTTACGCACCAGTCGCATGGCAGCGAGAGTGCTGGTAGTTTCGACGATACCGATCTGGGGGAAGCGCTCCCGTATAACCGGAATCACTGACCAGCCAGCTGGAATGGCAAGTTGCCGGCCGGCAAGTTCGGACAGGCTGGAGACGGGTTTGTGCCCCTGGGTGGTGACGATGGCGTAGGGCAGTGTGAAGTAGGCGTCGGAGGCTTGTCCCCACTGGGCGTTGTCGGCAGTCAGCAAAACGGAATGCAAGAGGTCGATGCGGCCTTCGCGAAAGCGTTCCACCAGCTCTGACCAGGTGTAGCCGTTGACGAACTCCACTTCGAGTCCCAGTTCTTCGGCAATTAACTGGATCAGATCAATGGAATAGCCCCGGGGCTGTCCAGTCAGTGCGTAGTCAAAGGGTGGCCAATCCATCTCATTGGAAACGGTGATGGGTGACAGGCGTTCCATCAGTGCGCGTTCTTCGCGGTTTAGCGACAGCAAACCATTGGCAGCAAGTGCACGCTGCTCACCGGTGCGGGCGGAGGTGCCCATTACGGTACCGTCGGCGCGGTAAATATAAATGTCGCCAAATTCCGCTATCTGCTGTTGTCGCAGCCAGTTGGAAATGGATTCCAGGGTAAAGTCCAGGGCAACCACTATGTCGCTGTTGCCTACCCGGCGTGACACCGTGCGACCGGGAGCGCCGAGTTGTGAGAACAGGTAGACATCCGTCCGGTGCAGCTGGCCCTTGTTCTCCATCGCCTTGCTGTACCAGTTGCGGGCGCTGGGGTCGTAGTTTACCTGTTCACTGCGTTGCACCCGCTCGACCAGGTCGGCGTTGAGGTAGTGGAAGCTACGGGTTGCCTTTTCCTGGCCAGGGGTGACCCTGATCGCCAGCCAGCGATCGTCCGGCGTCGCCAGATGAAAGCGCCGCAGGCCCGGTTGTACGTCGAGGTTGACCAACTCCACCATGCTGCCATCCGCACGGCCGATATAAATGCCGTACAGCAGGGGATTGGTGATCAGGGCCTGGGCGAAGGTTTCCAGCATCTTCCCTTCGTCGTCCCCGGTGAGCAGTGCTTCATTCTCTGCCAGCAGGTTGAGGGTACTGGCATTGCCGACGGCGAAATTCATCTGTTCCGTCATCAGAGCGCCGGAGGCCAGGGTGAACAGTTCGGTGGTGGCTTCCCGGGCCAGCTGGCGGCCGAAGTAGTACTGCAGGCCGATGGCCAGCGCCGCCGTCAGCAGCGTTGCCAGCATGAAAATCAGTACCACGGTCATCCTGATCGTGATCCTGATATTGCCCAGCCTGAGTTCCATTTAAGCTCCGGTGCAGATTCCGCGGAGGAATGAGCTAACTAAAGCAGATTTTGTGGGAAAGTCACGCCGCCGTTCCCGTTCCGGCTCAATCAGTGTGGGGTGCGTCTATCATCGCCGAATCATCATACCGCGGTTTTTTGTGGGTCGGATACAAAAAAGGCCGCACGGAATGCATGCGGCCTTGAGTGCGACTTGCCTGTCGGCTAGCAGCTTGGGGAGTTGGGATCCGCCGGGGGTTGTTGGGGCGCATCGTTATCCCAGCCGCAGGTGTAGAGTATGGATTCCGCTGCGCCGCCATCACCGGGTGACAGCGTTACGCGCAATGTGTCGGTTCCGGATTCCCGGGGGCATCCCTGTTCTGTTTGTGAATCGGGATTGTCGCCGCTGCTGCTCAGTACCTGGAATGCCGCGCCAAAGGCGCCGCGCCCGGTGGTGTTGGTTACGATAAAGGAGTCCTTCGACGCCTGGCACTGCCCGTCGGTGGAGGCAATGGTGACGGTGGAACCTGCGGGCGGCCGGCTATTGAAGAGGTCCGATATGTAGACTACGTAGTCGCGCCCTTCGGTTGTACCCTGCTGGACAGAGGAGCCTCTGGCCAGTTGGAATTGCCAGCCAACTGCGGTATCTCCCGCCGACAGTATCAGGATGGTTTGGTCGAATACATTCACCAGGGTTCTGCTGCACCAGACGCCATCGCCCTCCGGGGGGCAAAGCAAGCCGTTGTACAGCGCAGGGCTGTCGTTGTTGTTGTAGCTGCCGTCGCTATTGAAGTCCACAAAGGTTTCTTCAGAGCCGGCAAGGCATTGCAGTGAGTTTGAGTTGCCGCAGCCGGGCAGGGTCGGCGTGTAAAAGCCGTCTTCATTGTGATCGATGAAGGCTTCGGGCAGGTTGGCGAAAAGCTCTCTTTCGTCCTCGTCCATGACGCCGTTGCCGTTGCGGTCAACGAAGGACTCTTCACCGATGGCGGTGACAAGAACGGTGGAGCGACCGCCGCGAACATACAGCAGGTCGTCAGGGCAGGGGCCGGTGGCGCCGCCGAGGCTGGGGCAACCCGTGTTGTTGATGGTCTTGATGGCGTCCTGCGCATCGGGAAGGGTCGGGACCCGAGGCTCGCCGCTGGTCCAGAGTACATCACACTGGCCTTCTGGCGGAGGGGTGGGGCCACCACAGGCCGGAATGGAAACGGCCCTTTCGCCATTGCGTTCGCCGGTGACACAGGACGGGTCGATAGTGCCGTACTCGGTGGTGAAGATTGCACTGGTGCCGTTGGGAACCGGGTTGTTGAATTTGTCCGCCATGCGCACTGTCAGGCAGCGCTGGATGCCGTCCATGGAAAACCCGCTTTCAACCACAAAACTGCCTTCAACCGAAAGGCTGATGGAGTTCTGGTCCGGCAGGCCCGTACTTACAGTGAGAATGTCGGACACAGTCGACAGCGACAGGCCGCTGCCGTCACCTGCCATTACCGAGGCGATGACGCGCACCACGGTGGAGACATCGCCGGAGAACAGGGTGACCTGTACCAGGCCCTCTTCGTCGCTGGTATCGGAGCTCGGGCTCAGCGCCAGGCCGCCCACGGCAGTGCTCAGTGAGAAGTTGACGTCAACGTTTGGCAGCGGGTTATTGCTGGAATCGATCACCTGGAAGGTGACGACGGAGGATTCCTGGCGGCTGCTGCCCCCGCCGGTGCCCTTGAGCACGATCAGGTCGGGCTCTGCGCTGACAAAGGTCAGGCTGTTGGCACGGGGTGAGCCGATATTGAGGGTTGTGAAAGCCTGGCCCTGGCCGCCCTCGATGGTGGCGGTGATCTCGTCGGCCCCGGCGCAGTCGATGGCGGTGAAGGTGGTGGATACGTTGCCGGTCGTGGTTTCCAGCGGGCTCGCCGGTTCGAGTGTCGCCTTGCCGGTGGCGAGGCAGTTACTGCTCAGGGTAATCACCTCGGTGCTGGTCGCACGCTGGCCGCTCTCGTCCACGATGTCGACAAAGACCTCGGCGGAGCCGCGGTAGACCAGGTCGGAATTGGGGTGGACGCCAATTTCGTTCTCAATGAACAGGCCATTGCCGTCGAAGTGGCCGAGGCGCAGCCCCGCGGCGCCAACCTGGTAATTCAGGGTCTGCGAAGTTGCAAGGCCGTCCTCATTGGTGACGGTCGCGGTGATTGCGCCGGCGCCGGTTTCACCGTCTGCTTCCAGGGTGAACAGGGCGATACCCTCGGCGTTGGTGAGGGCTGTCGCCGGGGTCAGTATACCGATGCTGGCATCTGCGGTGACCAGGGTATCGGCAATGAGCGCGCCATTGGGGCCCTCGCGGGTAACCTTGACCTTTAGCGTGGCGGGCATTGAAGTGCTGATGGTATTGGTGCTGTTGCCGTCGGCGTCTTCGAGGCCGAGGGCGAGGAAGTAGGCATCATCTTCCGGATCTACAGGGAGGAAGCCGCCGTCACTTCCACCACCGCCGCCCCCGCCACAGGCGGTGAGCAGTGCGAATATCGCGAGAAGCGCCGAAAAACGGCTGCAGAGACTGGCATAGCGAGTGATCATTGTCTTCCCCTTGTGCCCGCTGTTATCAAGCTTTTATGGCGTCCTGATGGTCATTGTTGGGCCTCCGACCGCTGCTGGTCGGGCCCGTAGCCCCGTTGTGCTGCGACCACAGATTACCACGGTTATTCCACAAAAACTCGATGGATAACATGGCGATACGGACTTTTTGTAATTTTCTCCAGAAACAGCCGGAAGCGGTCCCCAGGGGCAAATTCGGGCGAGTGTCGGGGTGCCCCGGCGAGCTGAATGTCACGCAGGTTCCGCTGCCGGGATCGCGTCGGTGGTGAATGTGCTAGAAGGCGCCTGCCACTCCCATCAGCTTTACCGCTCCCAGCCCGAAGGCAACCATCACCACCAGCCCCCCCAGCAGGTTGGCCAGCGGGCCATTGGTAAACTCACCCAGCAGTTTGCGCTGGTTCATTACCACCAGCAGAAACACGGCCACAACGGGCAGCAGGAAGCCGTTGGCGACCTGGGCGAACAGAATGGCCGTCAGGGGCTTGCTGCCGAGGGCGGCGAAGATGGTGCCGGTAAGCAATACCACCAGCCAGACTACGCGAAAGCCGGGAGCAGACAGTTCATTGCGCCAGCCCAGGGCTCCGCACACCGCGTAGGCGGCGGCCAGCGGGGCGGTAATTGCGCTGGTAAGCCCGCCGGCAAACAGCCCCGCGGCGAACACATAGCGTGCCCAGGTGCCGAGCAGCGGCTCCAGTTGCAGCGCCAGGGAGTCGCTGGTGAAGACGGCGCTGGTGCCAAAGAAGGCCACCGCGGCGGTGCTCAGTATCGCCAGGGTAATCAGTCCGCCGATGCCGATGGAAAGTCCGGTGTCCCAGCGGGCTTCGCGCAGCGCCTGATCGGTGGGCATGTCTTGTGGCCACTTTTCGCGCACCGCGTTGGCGTGCAGAAACAGGTTGTAGGGCACTACCGTGGTGCCGATGAGAGCGATGACGGTCATCAGCGAGCCCGCTGGCAGCGATGGCTTGAGCATGCCTTCCAGCATGGCGGCAGGGGAGGGTGAGACTTTCCAGGCGGTAAGCAGGAACACCGCGCTCATCACCAGCACCAGGACTATCAGGGAGGATTCAAGTACCCGGTAGCGGCCGCTGTACAGCAGCCCGGCCGCGGCCAGCCCGATGACTGCGGCCCACAGGCCGCTGCCAGCCTGGCTGACCAGGGCCAGTGCCAGGGCGGCGCCGGCGATGTTGCCCGCCTCGTAGGCGGCATTGCCGAACCCGACTGCCGCCACCACCAGCAGCACTGCCGCCCGCCCCAGAACAGGGCTGTGAAAATAGCTGCGCAGGGCCTCGGCCAGGCCGGCCCGGGTCACCAGGCCGAGGCGCGCGGCCATCTCCTGCAGCACGATGGTCGCGAAGAGGGAAAACACCAGGGCCCAGAGCAGGGCGAAGCCGAAATGGGCGCCGGCACTGCTGGCAGTGGTAATGGTGCCGGGGCCAATGAAAGCGGCGGTCACCAGAAGTCCGGGGCCGAATTTTCGCAGGAAGCCGTTTTTCGCCATTTAAAGATGCCATCCGGGTGAAAAGAGCGCACCGATGATAGCACCTCAGCGGATGGCGCTGCGGTTACTTGGCCGGGGCGACCTGCTACCATGCGCGCCATGTCGACGCCGCCCAATCCCGCTTCCCTGTCAGTGTCTCTGGTTTTATACCAGAGCGATGCGGTGCTGCTGGATGCAACGCTTGCCAGCCTGGAAAAGGCGGTGGCGCGGGCCAGCAACAGCGGCCTTTTACACACACCGGTTGCCGTTGCGGTGGTGGACAATGCTTCACCGGCCGGATATCGCGCTCAGGTTGAACCCCTGCTGCATTGCGACCCGCAATGGCTGCGCTGCAGCTGGCAGTCGTCGGCTTCGAACCGCGGCTTTGGTGGCGGTCACAACCTGGCGCTGGATGCTCTCGACAGTGAATACCACCTGGTCCTCAATCCCGACGTCGAATTGGCGCCCGATGCCCTGCAGCAGGCCCTGGCCAGCCTTCATCCCGCCCCGGATATTGCCCTGATGGCTCCCGCGGCCAGCGGCAGCGATGGTGCCACTGAGTTCCTGTGCAAACGCCAACCCTCGTTGTTGGTGCTGTTGGCGCGCGCCAGCGGTCAGTCCTGGCTGAGGCGCATACTACGACGCAGTATGGAACACTATGAAATGCGTGAACTGGCCGACGCCCGGGAACTCGTCGACGTGCCGCTGGCCAGCGGCTGCTGTATGTTGCTGCGCACGCGGGCGCTACAGGCGGTGGGCGGCTTTGATGAGCAGTTCTTTATGTACTTCGAGGATTTCGACCTCTCCCTCCGGATCGCCGAGCAGGGGCGGGTGGTGTTCAACCCGGCCATGCGCATTGTTCACCACGGCGGCTACACCGCCAGCAAAGGTTGGCAGCACATCCGCCTGTTCTGCCGCTCCGGCATCCAGTTCTTCAACCGCTACGGCTGGCGCCTGCTGTAGGGCGGGCAGAAAAAACTGGTAGACTGGCACTTTCCGCCAGCACCCGAATCATGCCGCAAGCCCACATTATCCAGCAGCAGGCCTATCTCGCCGCCCTCGGTATCGACTGTCATGTCTCGCGCAGGGATTTGCCTGGCGCGGCGCCGAGCCGGCGTCATGTGATTCAGGCGGCCGTGCCGGCCGCACCAGAACCGGCACCGACAGCAGCAGAGGCGCTAGTGCCCGCCGACGTGGGCGCGATGCTGCGCAACCCTTCTGCGACCCCGGTGCCACCTCCCGCGGCGGCGAACGAAAAGATTGAGCCACAGCGAGCGCTGTCACCCCCGGTCGCCCGCTTCACCCTCTGCGCGGTGTTTGCCGGCCACTGGCTGTGGCTGGAATCGCTGCCCCGCGCCGTTCTGGGCCGCGACCAGGTCAAGCTGATTGGGGCCATGGCCCAGGCCCTGGGGGCGGGGGGCACTCCGCAGGTGGCCCGCTTTGACTGGCCGCCGCACAACAATCGCCAACTCGACCTCGGCGAGGCAGCCGCCCAGGCGGCCCTGCACTCCTTCCTGGAGCGGCAACTCGACGAGCGCGGCTGCCGCGCCCTGATTGTCCTGGGTGAAGGCGCCCTGCGCCACCTGGGGGCGGCGCGCCCCGCCGGGGCCGAATGCGTCGTTGCACCGGCCGGTTCCGCCGATATGCTGGCGGACCCGGGGCTCAAGCGCGGAGTCTGGGACGCGATTCGCCCGCTGCACCTTGCGGAGTCAGCGCGGTGACGCTCAACTTGCGCAGGGCGCTGCCCGCCGATGTGCCGGCCATGGCCGAGATCGATGCCTCTGTGTCTCTCTCACCCTGGTCCGCCGCCCAGTTTCTGGATGCGGTCGCCGCGGATGCGCGCGGTGAGTTTGCCTGGGTGGCAGAGGTGGACGGTGCTGTTCGCGGCTTTGTGGTCTGCCAGCGGGTACTGGACGAACTGAGTATCCACAATGTGGCGGTGGCGCCCGTGGCGCAGCGCCGGGGGCTGGCCAGCCGCCTGTTGCACCACGCCCTGGGCGAGGTGAGGCCGTTACCAGCGCGCTGCCTGCTGGAAGTCCGGGCTTCCAACGCAGCGGCACTGGCCCTGTATCGGGGCCTCGGCTTCACCGAGGACGGCCGCAGGCGACACTACTATCCCGCCGCAGAAGGCCGCGAAGACGCGGTACTTATGTCATTGCAACCAGGAGTCGAACGTGAACGTGCTTGAAACCGAATGGTGGAGCCTGCTGATCCCCCCGGAGTGGTGGGCCGAGGCGGAGGACGACACCATCCTGGTGGGTGACCTGGACGATGTCGGCTGTATCGAGATCAGTACCCTGCACAAGGAAACGGGCATCTTCGACGCCGCTGAAGTCGCCGGCATCGCCCGCGCCGAGAGCCCCGATGCGGGTGATTGGCGCACAGTGACGCGGGGCGATTTCAGCGGCGTGCACAGCGCTTTTTCCGAGGACGGCGCCGCAGTCCGCGAGTGGTACCTGGCCAGCGACGCCATGCTGCTTTTCGTCACTTACAGCTGTGACGAGGAGAACCGCGGCATGGACGATGCCGCGGTGGATGAGATTCTCGATACGCTATTGGTGTTGGGGCCGGCGTCGGACTGAAGCGCCCCGGGCAAGTTAGCCCCGAACAAATTGGCTAGCCCGTCCCGGAAAACGACGCGTACTGTCAGGAAATGGTCCCGGTGACCCGCACCCGCTTGGAGCCTTTTACCGGGCGGGCCTTGAGGGCATCCTGGCGGCGCTTGATCTCGCTGTCGATGAGGTTCTTGCCGGCGATGATCAGCCCGGTGAAGATGAACGCCCCCGGCGGCAGGATGGCCAGCAGGAAGGCCTGGTAGTCCTGCACCATGACCCAGTGCCAGTCGGCGGCGCCCGGGCCGAACAGCAAATCCATATTGGCGAACAGCGCGCCGGTGCCGAGCAGTTCCCGCAACGCCCCCAGCAGCACCAGAATCACTCCGAAGCCCAGGCCCATCATCAGTCCGTCGCACATGGCGAGGGGCAGGGGATTCTTGCTGGCGTAGGCATCGGCGCGACCGAGAATCACGCAGTTGGTGGTGATCAGCGGCAGGAAGATGCCGAGGATCTGGTACAGCTCGTAGGTGAAGGCCTGCATCAGCAGTTCGATACAGGTCACCGCCGCAGCGATGATCATCACAAACACGGGCAGGCGCACCGCATCGGAAACCACATTGCGTATCAGTGACACGGCGGTATTGGAGCACAGCAGTACCAGGGTAGTGGCCGCCGCGAGCCCCAGCGCATTGACTACACTGCCGGTAACGGCCAGCAGGGGGCACAGGCCCAGTAACTGCACAATGGCCGGGTTGTTTTTCCACAGGCCATTCAGGCTGAGCTCGCGATAGTCCGAAGCGGCCATTATTCTGCTCCCTGGTCAGCGGTATTGGCGCTTTCGCCGGCGGCGACGCCAAACAGTCTGCCGTTATTGTCGCGGGCGTATTCCAGCGCGCCCCTGGTGGCGGCCACGACCGCCCGCGGGGTAATGGTAGCACCCGTGAACTGGTCGAAGGCGCCCCCGTCCTTTTTCACTGCCCAGCTATCGGGCTCCGGGTTTTCCAGGGAGCGGCCGTTGAAGCCCAGTATCCAGTCGGATTTGCTCAGTTCCACCTTGTCGCCAAGCCCCGGGGTCTCGCGGTGATTAAGTACCCGCACCCCGGCCACGCTGCCATCGCGATTGACGCCGATGATCAGTTCGATGGCGCCGGAGTAGCCGTCCGGGGCCGTGGCGGGCAGGATCACGGCGATGGCCTGTTGGCCGCGGCGCGCGATATAGGCGGGCTTGTCCTGCTTCAGCCCCAGAGTGCCGGCGGCCACGGTCACGGTGTCGTCCAGCATGTTGTTGTCGTGGCGCTCGTCAGGGATGATTTCCAGCAGGGCCTTTTCCTCGGCCTGGCGCTGGGCCTCGGCAATGCGATCCCGGGTGGACAGGTAGGTGCCGGCGATCAGCACCGTGGTGATCACGGCGAACAGCCCCAGCAGCAGGCTGTTGCGGCTGATGGATTGGCCCAGCATCAGCTTTCCTCCCGACGCTTGGCGGGTTTGCGGTGGCCGTAGGTGCGCGGCTGCGTGTAGTGGTCGATGAAGGGCGCCGCAAAGTTCATGATCAGCACCGCGAAGGCCACCGCGTCCGGGTAATTGCCCCACACCCGGATCAGGTAGACCAGCAGTCCGGCGAGGGCGCCGTAGACCAGCCGCCCGCGTACCGACACCGCCGAGGTCACCGGATCGGTGACGATGAAGAAGGCGCCGAACATGGTGGCGCCGCTGAGCAGGTGGAACAGGGGAGAGCCGCCGCTGGCGGAACTGCCGCCGTCGTAGAACAGGGCCGCCATCAGGGCCAGTACAGCGAGGAAGGCCAGTGGCGCGTGCCAGGTAAAAATACGCCGGTACAGTAGCCACAGGCCGCCGGCGAGAAAGGCGATGTTGGCCCACTCCCAGCCGATGCCGGCCCAGCGGCCGAACACCGGTTCGGCGGCCCACAGATTTTCCAGCAGCAGGCTGTTGTTCTGCTTCAGCACATCCAGTGGTGTCGCAGCCGTCGTGCCGTCAAAGCTGGCGGGGGTAAAGCAGGCTCGCAGCGCGTCCAGCAGACCGGGCACTTCGCCCACCCCGCGCGGCGCCTCCCAGGTGGTCATCTGTACCGGAAAGGAAATCAGCAGCACCACGTAGCCGACCATGGCGGGGTTGAAGGGGTTGTAGCCGAGGCCGCCGTAAAGGTGCTTGGCCAGCAGGATGGCGGAGGCCATGCCCACGGCGATCAGCCACCAGGGCGAGTAGGGCGGCAGCGCGACCCCCAGCAGGACGGCAGTGACCAGGGCGCTGCAGTCTTTCAGGTAAAAGCCCAGCTCGCGGCCGCGCAGCTTCAGGGCCAGGCTCTCAAAGGCCAGAGCCAGCAGCGCCGCCCAGGCGATATTGACCAGCACACCGAAGCCGAAAAAGTGGATCAATGCAATCACGCCGGGCACGGTGGCCAGCAGCACCTGCTGCATCACCTTCTGGGTGCTGGCGGGGCCGTGGGCGTGGGGGGAGGTGACGCGCAGGAGGGCCATCAGGGACTTTCCACCTTTTCGGCTTCACTCTCCAGCGCGCTGATTTTCTCTTTCAGGCGCTGCACGGTAGCGGCCAGTGCCTCCACGATTTTCTCGTCTTCCCCAGCCTCCCGGCTCTGTGCCAGTCGCTGTTCGGATTTGTCGAGGCGCTGGCGCAGGCTGTCGAGCTGCTTGCGGGCTTTTTCCTGCGGGCTCAAGTCCGCCTCTGCCGCACGTGCGGCTTTGGCCTTTGCAATGGCGATCTCGGCGGCGCTCCTGGGTTTGGCCACCGCCGGCTCGCTGGCGGGGGGGGGATTGTCCTGGCTGGCAAGGTGCTCGGCCAGCGCCTTCTCTGCGGCCTCCAGCTTGGCGCGCGTCTTGTCGACCCCGCTCTGCAGGGCGTCGATCAGGTCTGAACCCTCGGCTCTGGCCTGCTCCAGCTTGGCGCTGGCGGTATCCAGGCGCTTGCGGGTGCTGGCGACGGCCTTCTCCAGTTTGTCCTGTTCACTCTCGCCGCCGGCGGCCTGTTGCTGGGCGGCTTTTTTCGCCTTGGCCCGCTCGATGGCCGCCTGGATAGGGTCGACTTCCGCTCCGCTATCGTCACCGCTCTCGGCAGCTTGTTGCTGGGCGCGTAGCTCTGCCGCCTTTTTGCGGGCCAGGCGCTTGGCTTCTTTTTCCGCTTCTTCCCGGGCCAGTCGTTCCTGCCGGGCCTCGAAACGTATCCGCGACTGCTCCGATTTCTCGTGGTCGCGGCGCTGCTGCAGAATGTCGGCCTTCGAGGCGCGGTAGTACTGCACTAGCGGGATATGACTGGGGCAGGCCCAGGAGCAGGCGCCGCACTCGATGCAATCGAACAGATTGTGTTCTTCGAGTTTGTCGTATTCCTTGCCCCGGGCGAACCAGAATAGCTGCTGGGGCAGCAGGCTGGCAGGACAGGCTTCGGCGCAGAGGCCGCAGCGGATGCAGGCCTGGGCCGGTGGCGGCGCAGGTAGTTCTTCGGCACTGGGGGCCAGCAGGCAGTTGGTGGTTTTCACCACGGGTACCGCGGAGTCGGTGAGGGTGAAGCCCATCATCGGCCCACCCATGACCAGGCGCTGGTTGCGCGCCGGGTCAAAGCCCGCCAGGTCCAGCAGGTGCTGCATGGGGCTGCCCAGTAAAACGCGGTAATTCCCGGGGCGGCTCACGGCTTCGCCGGTGATCGTGGTGATACGCGAAATCAGTGGGCGGCCGTGCACAATGGCGTCGTAGACCGCCACTGCCGTGCCCACGTTCTGGCATACAACACCGACATCCGCCGGCAGTCCGCCACTGGGTACCTGGCGGCCTGTGAGGATTTCGATCAGCTGCTTTTCGCCGCCGGAGGGGTATTTGGTGGGGAACACCACAATCTCGATGCCGGTTCCCTCGGCGGCCGCCTGCAGCGCGGCAATGCCCTCGGGTTTGTTGTCCTCCACTCCGATCAGGGTGTTCTTCGGCCCGACGATATGGCGCAGGATTTCCGCGCCGGCCACAATCTCCGCGGCGTGCTCCCGCATGAGTGCATCGTCTGCGGTGATGTAGGGCTCGCATTCGGTACCGTTGATGATCAGTGTATCGATGCTGGCGCCGGGTTTTTCCTTCAGTTTGACCGCCGAGGGAAAGCCGGCGCCGCCCATGCCGGCGATGCCCGCCTCGCGGATATGCTCCAGCAGATCGGAGGGGCTTTCGCCTTCGTAGTTCTCCAGCCCGCGGTGGGGCAGCCACTCATCCCGGCCATCGCAGTCGATGACAATACAGAGGGCATGGAAACCGGAGGGGTGGGGAATGGGCCGCTCCTCGATGGCCGCGACGGTGCCGGAACTGGGCGCGTGCTGCGGGACACTGACAAAGCCTGCGGCCTCGGCGATCACCTGGCCTTTCAGGACCCGGTCGCCGACGGCGACGATAGGGCTGGAGGGCGCGCCGATATGCTGGGACAGGGGCACCACCAGCTGCGCCGGGATGCCGGCGTCGCGGATGGGCTCGCCCAGTGATTGCTGTTTGTTCTCTGGCGGATGGATGCCGCCGTGAAAGTCAAAAATCTTTCTCATGCGGCGCGATCCGTCTGCGCATCGCTGGCGATGATGTCCACATTGGCGCGGCCGAGCTCGGGCAGTTTCCAGTGCCAGGTCTGCAGGCTTTCCTCCTGCGGGATCATGTCGATACAGTCCACCGGGCAGGGTTCCACACAGAGGTCACAGCCAGTGCACTCACTGGCGATAACAGTGTGCATCTGCTTGGCGGCGCCGAGAATGGCGTCCACCGGGCAGGCCTGGATGCACTTGGTGCAGCCGATACACTCGTCCTCGCGAATGAAGGCCACCGATTTGACCTTTTCTTCGCCGTGCTCTTCGTCCAGCGGGAGAGCTTCGACATCCAGCAGGTCGGCCAGGGCCTGGATGGTTGCTTCGCCGCCAGGAGGACATTTGTTGATTGCCTCGCCTTCGGCGATGGCCTCGGCGTAGGGGCGGCAGCCGGGGTGTCCGCACTGGCCGCACTGGGTCTGGGGCAGGATGGCGTTGATCTGGTCGGCGATGGGGTCGCCCTCGGTCTTGAAGCGCACCGCGGCGAAGCCGAGCACAGCGCCGAATACCAAACCCAGACCGACCAGGGCAAACAGGGCCGCCAGCAGGGGATACTGTGCAATCAACTCAAACATACTTCCCTACACCAGCCCGGCAAAGCCCATAAAGGCCAGCGACATCAGGCCGGCGGTGACCATGCCGATGGCGGCGCCCTTGAAGGGCACCGGCACATCCGCCACTGCCAGTCGCTCGCGCATGGCGGCGAACAGCACCAGTACCAGGGAGAAGCCCACGGCGGCGCCGAAGCCATAGAAAAGCGACTGCAGGAAGTTGTGTTCTTTATTGATGTTGAGCAGGGCCACGCCCAGCACCGCGCAGTTGGTGGTGATCAGGGGCAGATAGACGCCGAGCACACGGTGCAGCAGGGGGCTGGACTTGCGCACCACCATCTCGGTGAACTGCACCACTACGGCAATGACCAGAATAAAGGAGATGGTGCGCAGGTATTCCAGCCCGAGGGGGGCGAGCAGGTAGTTGAATACGAGGTAGCTGCACACGGACGCGAGTGTCAGTACGAAGGTGGTGGCCGCCGACATACCCATGGCGGTTTCCAGTTTGTTGGATACACCCATGAAGGGGCACAGTCCCAGAAACTGTACCAGCACGAAATTGTTGACCAGGATGGCCCCGATCAACAGGATGGAATAGTCAGCCAACATTGTTTGAGTGATCGTCTGCAGCGCTCAGGCGGCGAATTTCTGTCCGTTTCAGTCAAGCGGCTAATGGTAAGTAGTTACAGCGGGACAGACAACTTGCGATTTGTCATAAGCTCATAACGTCGCCGCTGGTTTATTTAACTTGCATACCCGGGCTGGCACCGCTGTCGGGGGTGAGGAGGAAAATCTCCTCGCCGCCGGGGCCCGCCGCCAGCACCATGCCCTCGCTCAGGCCAAAGCGCATCTTGCGCGGGGCCAGGTTGGCCACCATCACCGTGAGGCGGCCGACCAGGTCCTCCGGCGCATAGGCCGCCTTGATGCCGGCGAATACCTGGCGCTGCTCCTCGCCGAGGCTGAGGGTCAGGCGCAGCAGCTTGTCGGCGCCTTCCACATGATCTGCCGCGATAATTTCCGCCACCCGCAGGTCCACCCTGGCGAAGTCTTCGAAGGCAATGGTGTCCGCGGCCGCCTGCTCTGGCCCTGCTTTGGCCTTGCCGGAATCCGGCTTGCCGCTGGCGGCGGTCTTGCCGGCCGCGTTGGCGGTGGCCGGCGCTTCTTCCCGGCTGGCCTCCAGCATGGCCTCGATCTGTTTGGGGTCAATGCGGGTGATCAGGGGCTGGAATTTCTCCAGCTGATGGCCGGTCAGCGGGGCGGACAGGGCGGTCCAGTCCAGCGAGGTATTGAGGAAGGCCTCTGCTTTCTCCGCCATCGCCGGCAGCACCGGCTTCAGGTAGGTCATCAGCACCCGGAACAGGTTGATGCCGACGCTGCATACCGCGTGGACTTCCGCCTCGCTGCCTGCCTGTTTCGCCAGCACCCAGGGCTTTTTCTCGTCGATGTACTGGTTGGCGCGATCGGCCAGGGCTACGATCTCGCGGATGGCCTTGTTGAACTCACGGCCTTCGTAGAGGGCGGCGATACCGTCGCCGGCGTCGATAAAGTCCTGTACCAGTGTCGCTTCAGCGCAGTCAGCAGTGAGGGTGTTGTCGAATCCCTTGTTCAGAAAGCCGGCGCAGCGGCTGGCGATATTGACTACCTTGCCCACCACGTCGGCATTCACTCGCTGCACAAAATCCTCGAGGTTCAGGTCGATGTCGTCGACTGAGGCGGCGAGTTTGGCGGCAAAGTAGTAACGCAGGTACTCGGCATCCAGGTGCGCGAGATAGGTGCTGGCCTTGATAAAGGTGCCCCGGCTCTTGGACATTTTGGTGCCGTTCACCGTCAGGAAGCCGTGGGCGTAAATCGCGGTGGGCGTGCGCAACTCGGCAGAGTGCAGCATGGCCGGCCAGAACAGGCCGTGGAAATTGATGATGTCCTTGCCGATGAAATGATAGAGCTCCGCCTGCGAGTCCTTCTGCCAGTAGCTGTCGAAGTCGATGCCGGCACGCTCGCAGTAGTTCTGAAAGCTCGCCATATAGCCGATCGGAGCGTCCAGCCACACGTAGAAGTACTTGCCCGGCGCGTCGGGAATCTCGAAGCCGAAGTAGGGGGCATCGCGACTGATATCCCATTCCTGCAGGCCGGCGTCCAGCCACTCGCGCAGTTTGTTGGCGATCTGCGGCTGCAGGGTGCCGGAGCCGGTCCAGGTCTTCAGCATGTCGGCAAAGGCCGGCAGGGTGAAGAAGTAGTGCTCGCTTTCCTTTTCAATCGGCGTCGCACCGGACAGGGCTGAAACCGGGTCGATCAGCTCCGCGGGGGTGTAGGTGGCACCGCAGGCCTCGCAGTTGTCACCGTACTGGTCGGCAGTCTTGCACTTGGGGCAGGTGCCCTTGATAAAGCGGTCTGCCAGAAACAGTTCCTTCTCCGGGTCGAAGGCCTGGGTGATGGCGCGGGTGGCAATGTGGCCGTTGGCGCGCAGGCGCCGGTAGATTTCCTCGCTCCAGGCGCGGTTCTCCGGCGAATGCGTACTGTAGTAATTGTCGAAACCGATCAGGAAGCCGGCGGTGTCGCGCTCGTGCTCTTCCTGTACTCGCTTGATCTGCTCTTCGGGGGTGATGCCGAGCTTCTCGGCCGTGAGCATGATCGCAGTGCCGTGGGCATCGTCGGCGCAGACGTAGTGGCAGCGGTGGCCGCGGGACTTCTGGAAGCGCACCCAGATATCGGTCTGCACCATCTCCAGCAGGTGGCCCAGGTGGAGTGAGCCGTTGGCGTAGGGGAGGGCGCTGGTGACCAGGATGTCGCGGGTGCTGTGCTCAGCCATTGTCTGCCTGTCTGTCCGGTGCAAAAAAGGGGCGCTACTATAGCGGTTTTGCCGGGCCATTTCACCCGCTGGAGCCAGTATTGGCGCGGCTTTCGGCCCTCTTCCCCGGCGGGCGCCATTGTTGATGCGCAGGCGGGCGCGTATACTGCCGCCCTTTGCCCAAGCGGCCCTTTTCAGCGGCTGCCAGCGGATGCCCATACCCATGAACCAGATCAAGCATATAGTCGCCGTCGCCTCCGGCAAGGGGGGGGTTGGCAAGTCCACCACCGCGGTAAACCTGGCCCTGGCCCTGCGCGCAGACGGCGCGGAAGTGGGGCTGCTGGATGCCGACATCTATGGCCCGAGTCAGCAGCGCATGCTCGGTCTGGCCGAGGGCACCCGCCCCGAGCAGGCCGACGGCGAACGCCTGCTGCCGGTACTGGCCCACGGCCTGAAGACCATGTCCATGGGCTATCTGGCCGGTGAGCGCACGCCGATGGTGTGGCGCGGCCCGATGGCCGGTTCCGCCCTGGCCCAGATGCTGGAGCAGACCGCCTGGGGCGAACTGGACTACCTGATTATCGACATGCCGCCGGGTACCGGCGATATCCAGCTGACCCTCTCGCAAAAGGCCACGGTGGCCGGCGCGGTGATCGTCACCACGCCCCAGGACATCGCCCTGCTGGATGCCCGCAAGGGTATCGAGATGTTCCGCAAGGTGGACGTGCCGATCCTCGGCATCATCGAGAATATGGCGGTGCACGTGTGCAGCCAGTGCGGCCACAGCGAGCACGTGTTTGGCGCGGAAGGTGGCCGCCGGGTGGCGGCGGACTACGGTGTGCCACTGCTGGCCAGCCTGCCGCTGGCCCTGTCCATTCGCGAGCAGACCGATGCCGGCCGGCCGACCGTGGTGTCGCACCCCGATTCGCCAGAGGCGGCTGCCTATATCGGCGCCGCTCGCGCCATTGCCGCCACTCTGGCGGCCCAGGCCGACGGCGGCGGGGTGCAGCAGTTCCCCAATATCAGCATCAGCGACGACTGACACAGGAGTAGAGCACGCGTGAGTATCAAGTCAGACAAGTGGATCCGTCGCATGGCCGAGGGCGCCGGCATGATCGAGCCCTTTGCGCCGGGCCAGGTGCGGGAGGACGGCGATCGCCGCCTGATTTCCTATGGCACCTCCAGCTACGGCTACGACGTGCGCTGTTCCAACCAGTTCAAGGTTTTCACCAATATCAATTCCGCCACCGTGGACCCCAAGCATTTTGACGAGCAGAGCTTCGTCGATGTGGAGGGGGATGTGTGCGTGATTCCGCCAAACTCCTTCGCCCTGGCCAGCACCGTGGAATACTTCCGTATCCCGCGCAATGTGCTGACCATTTGCCTCGGCAAGTCCACCTATGCCCGCTGCGGCATTATCGTCAACGTGACGCCACTGGAGCCGGAGTGGGAGGGCCATGTGACCCTTGAGTTTTCCAACACCACCACCCTGCCGGCGAAGATCTACGCCAATGAGGGCGTGGCGCAGATGCTGTTTTTCGAATCCGATGAAGTCTGTGAAACCAGCTACAAGGACCGCGGCGGCAAGTATCAGGGCCAGCGCGGAGTGACCCTGCCCAAGGCCTGATGTTGCCGGGGCGCAGTGCTGCGCCCCTTTGCCCCATCGTTATTCGTCGCCGGTAGCGACCGGTACGCCGTCGATACTGGCCTTGGTCAGCAGGACTTCAACCGGCCTGTCGTCCTCGACGTGTACGGTTTTCACCATCAGGTAGTCCCAGTCCGGCGCCACCCAGATTTCCGAGGTGCGATCCGGGTCGTCGTGCAGGCGCGCAAAATGCAGGGTTTTCACCGGCCCGAGGGCGGTTTCTACCATTTCCTCGCCGACAAATTCGATGTTGTAGTCCTTGATCTTGCGGCCGTCCGCTACAGTGATGACCAGATCATCCCGCGGGTTGGGGTCGCTCAGCATCAGCAGGCGAAGATGTTCCTGCTGGCTCAGGCGGTCGAGGGTGCCGGGTTTGTTGGGCAGTTCGTACCACTCGCCCTTGTACAGGCTGCGCAGGGTGTCGGCGCCGGGGGTGATGTGCACTTCGCGGCGGCGGTTGATCAGCCCTGTTCCCTGGTAGACATAGGATTTGGGGATGACCTCGCCATCGCGCACGCTGAAAACGGCCACTTCGTGGAAGCCCGCAACCAGAATTTTGCCGCCATTGGTGAGGGTGTAGCCGCCATCGCCGTCACTTTTCAGTTCCCGGTGCAGGGTGAGGTGCATGCCCAGGGCGCTGGTGTTGTACTCGGCAGTGTAGGGGCGCAGATTGTCCACGGCAGATGCCAGCAGCGGCGCCAGGCCGAAAAAGACCCCTGCCAGCAGTGCGATGCCCCGGGCCAGGCTACGTTGCGGCCCTGTCGAGGTCCGGTTGGTAGGTGAGGCCGGTATCCGGTAATCGCTTGCCATCGAGAAACGCTCCTTGCTCGCTTAGCGTCAGCCGCCCCTGCACAAACCAGCGGGCGGCCAGCGGATAGATTTTGTGTTCCTCAACAATCACTCGCGCCGCCAGGCTGTCTGCGCTGTCGCCCGGCTGTACGGGCACCCGCGCCTGCAGCACCGGTGGGCCGCCGTCCAGTTCCTCGGTGACGAAATGCACCGTCACTCCGGCTTCGCTGTCGCCGGCGTCCAGGGCGCGCTGGTGGGTGTTGAGGCCCGGGTACTTGGGCAGCAGGGACGGGTGAATGTTCAACAGCTGCCCCCGGAAAGCGGTAATAAACACAGAAGTCAGGATGCGCATGAAGCCGGCCAGTATCACCAGTTCAGCGCCGGCCTGGCGCAGCCGGGCCACCATGGCGGCGTCAAAATCTTCCCGCCTGGCGTAGTCACGGTGGTTGATCACTGCGGTATCGATGCCGGCTTCCCGGGCTCTTTCCAGGCCGGCTGCATCGGGATTATTGCTGAGCACCAGGGCGATCCTGGCATCCAGTTGGCCGGCTGCGACAGCCTCGATAAAAGCGACCATATTGGAGCCGCGGCCAGAGATCAGGATGGCGATGGGAAGGGGGGTGCGAGGGGCTTCGTGACTCATGCCTCGCCGAGCTCAACGCCGTGCTCGCCCTGCTCGATACGACCGATCTGCCAGGCATTCAGGCCGCTGTCGGCCAGGGCTGCCAGGGTCTTGTCGAGCTCTGTCGGTGCCACGCAGAGCACCATGCCCACGCCGCAGTTGAAGGTGCGGTACATCTCCCGGGTCTGCACGTTGCCCTGTTGCTGCAGCCAGTGGAATACCTCCGGCCACTGCCAGCTGGTGGTGTCGATGTGCGCGCGGCAGTTCTCCGGCAGAACGCGGGGCAGGTTTTCCAGCAGGCCGCCACCGGTAATGTGGGACAGTGCCTTTACCTCCACCTGCTTGAACAGGGCGAGCAGCGGCTTCACGTAGATGGTGGTGGGTTCCAGCAGGGCGCGGCCGAGGGTGGTGTCCCCCAGCGGCTGTTGCAGGTCTGCGCCGCTGACCTCGATAATCTTGCGAATCAGGGAGTAGCCGTTGGAGTGGGGTCCGGAACTGGCGATACCGACCAGCGCGTCGCCGGCGGTGACCTTGCTGCCGTCGATGATCTCGTCCTTTTCCACCACACCGACGCAGAAGCCGGCAAGGTCGTAGTCCTCGCCCTCATACATGCCGGGCATTTCGGCGGTCTCGCCGCCCACCAGGGCACAGCCGGCCAGCTCGCAGCCGCGGCCGATACCGGTGACCACATCCACCGCGGTATCCACATTCAGGGCGCCGGTGGCGTAGTAGTCGAGGAACAGCAGGGGCTCGGCGCCGGCGACCACCAGGTCGTTGACGCACATGGCTACCAGATCGATGCCGATGGTGTCGTGAATGCCGAGATCCATGGCCAGGCGCAGTTTGGTGCCGACGCCGTCGGTGCCGGACACCAGCACCGGCTGGCGATAGCCCGCAGGCAGTTCGCAGAGGGCACCGAAGCCACCCAGGCCGCCGAGCACCTCGGGACGGGCGGTGCGCCTGGAGACGCTTTTGATACGCTCGACCAGTGCATTGCCAGCGTCGATATTGACGCCGGCGTCCTGGTAGCTGAGGGAGGGCGCGCCCTTGTCTGTGCTCATTTGGTACGGGTCCGGTATTGGGGATCTGGAGGGCCCGCTATTCTAGCGGTATTGCCCGGGTGATACACCCCGCAGGCGCAATTGTTCACACAAGTGCCGCCGTTGCGGGGCGGAGTGTCGATAGCGGCTTCAGTTGTTATCCGGGGCTGCTACAATGCTGGCCTTGCCGAATTGTCCGGGGGAGTCTGTGATCAATCTGTTGCTGCGCCGAGGCGCCCTGCTGCTACTGGGTTTTGTCCTGGTGGTGCCCCTCGGCGCCCGGGCCGAGGTGGTAAAGGATCTCTACACCGGGCAGGCGCCGGTGACTGATCGCAGCCAGGAGGAACTGGCGCGGGCGGCGCGGGAGGCCCTTTCCCAGGTGCTGGTCAAAGTCTCCGGCAGCACCGAGGTTCTGAGCTTGCCGGGTATCCCCGCTGCCCTCAGGGGCGCTGTGTCCCAGGCCCAGCAGTTCTCCTATGCGCGCACTGACAACCCCGAAGAGCCCCTGGCAGCCCGCTTTGAGTTCAGCCAGCGCTGGGTGTCCGGCCTGCTGAGCGAGGCCGGTGCTCCACTGTGGACCGCCAACCGGCCATCGGTGCTGCTATGGCTGGTACAGGACTCCCCCGAGGGGCGCCAGTTCGTGAACCGCGAAACGGCACCGGACCTGGTGCGCCAGCTGGAGGCGGATTTCCGCGCCCGCGGCGTGCCTTTGCGCTTCCCCCTGTTTGACCTGGCCGATGCCGCAGCCCTGTCGCCGCAGCAGGCCTGGTCACTGGGAGAGGTGGCGCTGCGCCAGGCCTCGTCGCGCTATCGCAGTGACGACATCCTGGCGGGGCGCCTGAGTGAACTGTCCGGCGGCCAGTGGCTCGGGGACTGGGCGTATTTCTCGGATCAGGACCGCCTGGATCGCAGCGCATCCCCGGAATCCCGGGAAGCCTTTCTCAGTGCCGGCGCGGCTCTGGTCGCGGAGACCATGGCCGCCCGCTACGCGGTCGCCGCCGGTACCGCGCCCGCTTCCGGTACGGCCATGACCGTGAGCAACGTCCGCAGCTACGCCGACTACGCCGCGATCGTATCCTGGCTGGAAGGGCTGGAACCGGTGGAGCAGGCCAGGGTCGAGCATATTGGCGGTGACCGCCTGCAACTTCGCCTCAGTGCCCAGGCCGATGCCAGCCAGCTGGCCTCCCTTATCCAGTTGAACAAGCGCCTGGTGCCGGCGGCGGCTCCGGGCGCGACAGGTGAGTTGAGGTACCAGTGGCAGAGTCGATGACAGGCGGTCCCCTCGGGCCACGGCGCTGGCCCTGGCTGCTGGCTGTCCTCGTCGCGCTGGGGCTGGCTTTCTATCTATTACAGCCCATTCTGCTGCCCTTTGTGCTCGGTGCGCTGATCGGCTACCTCGGCGACCCCCTGGTGGATATGCTGGAGCGGCGCGGCATGGGGCGCGGGTTGGGAGTGTCGGTGGTGTTCCTGATATTCACCGTCCTGCTGGCAATCGCCCTGCTGATTGCCATTCCGGCGTTGGTCCACCAGGTGGACGCCCTGGTGCGCAAAATACCGGACATCTACCGCTGGATCACCGACACCCTTCTGCCCTGGTTGCAGGCCCGCTTCAGTGTGCCGGTATCCGCCCTGCCCGAGATCGACTGGACCTCGCGCCTGGCCGAGAACTGGCAGTCCCTGGGCAAGGCGACAGCCTCCACCCTGCGCGGTATTACCGGCTCGGGCGCCGGTCTCCTGGCCGGGTTGTTCAATCTCGCCCTGGTGCCGGTAGTGGCCTTTTACCTGATGCGCGACTGGGACATCCTGATGGGCAAGATCCTGCGCATGGTGCCAAAGGCCTGGCAGGAGAACACCTCGTTGATGGTCGGGCAGGCCGACGAAGTGCTCGGCGCCTTTATTCGCGGCCAGTTGCTGGTGATGCTGGCGCTGGGGGTGATTTACAGCCTCGGCCTCAGTATTGTCGGTGTGCAGCTGGCCCTGGTGCTGGGCATGGTGGCGGGGCTGGCCAGTATCGTGCCCTACCTGGGCTTTATCGTCGGTATCGTCAGCAGCCTGCTGGTGGCCTGGTTCCAGTTCCACGAGCTGAGCGCGCTGCTGCTGGTGGCGCTGGTGTTCGGCATTGGCCAAGTGCTGGAGTCGGTGGTGTTGACGCCCATCCTTGTGGGGGATCGCATTGGCCTGCACCCGGTGGCGGTGATTTTCGCCCTGATGGCCGGTGGCCAGATTGCCGGTTTTGTCGGCGTGCTGGTGGCACTGCCGGTGTCGGCGGTGATCATGGTCTTCCTGAGGCACGCGGTGGCGCACTATCGCGCCAGCGATCTCTACACCGGAGAATGAGCGTGTCGAGTGCAGCGCCCGGCGGGCATCAGCTCGCCCTCAATGTCCACCTGCGCGACGACGCCACTCTGGACAATTTTCTCGCCACTGAGTCAGTGGCGCCCTTGCTACCCCAGTTGCGCCAGCAACTGGAGCCCTGTGGCGAGCCGGTGATCTTTCTGCACGGGGCTGGCGGCAGTGGCAAATCCCATTTGCTACAGGCCAGCTGCCACCTGGCCGGTGAAGGCGCTCTCTACCTGCCGCTGGCGGAGTTGCTGGATCACCCGCCGGATGCAGTGCTGGCGGACATGGAAAACCTTGCCCTGGTGTGCCTGGATGACTTGCAGGCCGTCGCCGGCGACGAAACCTGGGAGCAGGCTCTGTTCCACTTTTTCAATCGCGCCCGGGCCGCAGGCTGCCGCCTGCTGCTGGCAGCGGATGCGGCGCCGAGGCATTTGGCAGTCCAATTGGCCGATTTGCGTTCGCGTCTGGGGTGGGGGATCGTATATCATCTGCCAGACAGTGATGATGAGCACAAATGCCGGGTGCTGGCTTTTCGGGCCGGGCGCCGGGGGTTGCAGTTGCCGCCGGAAGTGGCCCGTTTCATTGTCGTCAGGGCGCCGCGGGCACTGCCGGAGCTGCTGGACATACTCGCCTTGCTCGACCGTCACTCCCTGGCGGAGCAGCGGGCGCTGACTGTGCCCTTCGTAAAACGGGTGCTGGACTGGTAGCCGGTGGCGCTATCTGGGAGTTATTCCCGGGAAATGCGCAAATATCACCGTAAAAATTCCACCCCAACTTTATTAGAAAGTTCAAAAATCACTGCTATATTGAAGTGACGTAGGGTCGCGCGACTAGGCTCGGGCGTGCGTATTTTTGATCAGGAGATGTGTAACAATGAAAAAACGAATTCTTTCCCTTGCAGCCGGCGCAGCGCTGGCTTCGGTACTGGCGGTCCCCGCATCCGCAGATGTGCCCATTACAATCAACGGGGGGATCGGTCAGTGGTATTTCGATAGAGACCGGGACATCGACGACACCGCAACGCCCTGGGTGAGCCTGGAGTACGCCTTTGACGACAACTGGGCGGCCGAGATCTTCTACGCAGAAGATGAAAGCAACACTAACGGTGTCGACATCGACGTCGCCACCTGGCAGCTGGACATGCTGTACTACGGTGGCAGCTACATCGGTGGCGGCAACCGCGTGCGTCCCTACCTGGCCTTCGGTGGTGGTGAAATCGATTTCGAGGCCGATAACGGTATCGATTCCGTGGAAACCGTACTGAACGCCGGCGCCGGTGTCCGCTACATGCTGACCTCCCGCTTCGGCGCCCGCCTCGAAGCCCGCCTGGTGCACAGCCTGGACGAGAGCCACAACGACGTGCTGCTCACCGCTGGCCTGAACTACTACTTCGGTAAAGTGAAGGAAGATTCGCCCCCGCCGCCACCCCCGGCGCCGGTGGATTCCGACGGTGACGGCGTTACCGATGACAAGGACCAGTGCCCCGGCACTCCCCCCGGCACCCGCGTTGATGCCAACGGCTGTCCGCTGCCGGTTGAGCGCGTAGCCTCCATCAAGCTGAAGGTGAATTTCGACTTCGACTCCAGCAAGGTGAAGGAGCAGTACTTCAACGATATCGGCGAGCTGGCCAACTTCCTCAAACGCTTCGACGATGTTGACGTGCAACTGGAAGGTCACACCGACAGCGTTGGTCCGGACGACTACAACCAGAAGCTCTCCCAGCGCCGTGCTGACGCTGTGAAAGACATGCTGGTTAACCAGTACGGTATTGCCGCCAGCCGCATCAAGCCGGTTGGTTACGGTGAAGCCCAGCCGGTCGCTACCAACGACACCAAGGAAGGCCGCGCGCAGAACCGCCGCACCATGGCCACCCTGGAAGTCACTTACGAGGAGTAAGTGGCGCTCACCGGGTGGTGATACCCGCCAGCTGGAAGCCGTCGGCATCCAGCTGGCAGGGGAAAGCTTCCCGGTACTTGACCAGAGCGGCACCGTCCAACACAGCGTTGGTGGTGCCGTTTTCATTTTCGGGGTCTGCCAGAATGGCGCCCTGGGCGTCGATAGCGAGGCTGTCGCCGCTGTAGTCGAGCCCCCTGGCATCGCTGCCGATACGATTCACTCCCACCACGCAGGCCTGGTTTTCGATCGCTCGCGCCTGTAGCAGGCTGCGCCAGTGCAAGCGCCGGGTCGCGGGCCAGTTGGCCACGTAGACGGCCAGGTCGTAGTCGCCGGTATTGCGACTGAACACCGGGAAGCGCAGGTCGTAGCAGACCTGCAGCAGTATGCGCCAGCCGCGCCAGCTCACGATAACCCGTTCACTACCCGGTGCGTAGCGCTTGTGCTCGCCCGCCATTCGGAACAGGTGGCGTTTGTCGTAAAAGTCACAGCCCTCCGGGGTCGCGAACAGCATGCGATTGTAGACAGCGTCGCCCGCCTGGACCGCGATAGAGCCGGTGAGAGCGCAGTTGTGCTCGCGGGCCCTGTCCTGCAGCCACTGTTCGGTCGCGCCTCCCGGGGCCTCGGCATTGGCCAGTGCATTCATGGAAAAGCCGGTGGTGAACATCTCCGGCAGCACGATCAGGTCGGTATCGGCGGTGGCTGCGATGATCTCATCGAACTGGCGCCGATTGTCGGCCGGAGCCTCCCAGGCGAGTTCGCACTGGACCAGGCTGACTTTTAAATCCTGCATAGTACCTCCGCGGCCCGCAGCAGCTGCTCGTCCTGCTTGGCAAAGCACAGGCGCAGGAAGTGCTGCTGTGGCGGGGCCTGGTAAAAGATGGAAATGGGGATGCTGGCAACACCGTGTTCCCGGGTCCAGCGCTCGCACAGCTGGTGATCCGGCTCATCGCTGATAGCGCCGTAATCGAGTAACTGGAAGTAGGTGCCGGGGCTCGGGCGCAGGCGGAAACGGGAGGGCGCCAGGGCCCGCTGTAGCAGGTCGCGCTTGGCCTGGTAGAAGGCCGGCAGCGCAGCGGGGTAGGCCGGCTCTGCCGCCATAAAGTCCGCCAGCGCCAGCTGCACCGGCGTGACGCCGACAAAGCAGTTGAACTGGTGCACCTTGCGCAACTCGGCAGTGATCGCAGCGGGGGCCACACAGTAGCCGGTTTTCCAGCCGGTGACGCCGTAGGTCTTGCCGAAGGAATAGACGGCCACACTGCGCGCCCGCAAGGCGGGGTATTGCAGCACGCTGTGGTGTCGGGCGCCGTCGAACACCAGATGCTCGTAGACCTCGTCGCTCACCACCAGCAGGTCGTGTTGCTCTGCCAGTGCCTGCAGGGTTTCCAGGTCGCTGTGGCTGAGCACCGCGCCGGTCGGGTTGTGGGGGCTGTTGATGACGATCATGCGGCTGCGGGGTGACAGGGCACCGGTCACGCGCTCCCAGTCCACGCTGAAGTCTCGGTTGTTTAGCGGAACATGCACCGCGCGACCGCCGGCCAGGCGCACCGCCGGTTCGTAACTGTCGTAGCTCGGGTCCAGCAGGATCACTTCATCGTCGCGGCCCACCAGCGCCATGATGGCGCAGAACAGGCCTTCGGTGGCGCCGGGGACAATGGTGATTTCTTCGGTCGGGTCCGCTGCAACGCCGCGAAAGTTCTGCAATTGCAGGGCGACCTGTTCGCGCAGGGCGGCCTCGCCGATCATCGGCGCATACTGGTTATGGCCCTCCAGTGCGTGCCGGGCCAGGGCCTGACGCAGTCCCTCGGGGGCAGGGAAGTCCGGGAAACCCTGGGACAGATTGATGGCGCCGTGTTCCCGCGCCAGGGCGGACATGCGGGTAAATATGGTGGTGCCGACATCCGGCAGCTTGCTGTGCAGGTTCATGACATCCTGTTCGTGGCGTTGGGCTGGCGCGGGGCTCAGAGCTGGGTATCCAGCGGCAGCTCTGTGCTGTTCTTGATCTCGGTCACCGCCATGTGGGAGTGCAGTTCGCGGATCGCCGGGCTGGCGGTCAGGGTGTTGCGCACGAACTCTTCGTAGTGGCGGATGTCCCGGGTCACGATCTTCAGCATATAGTCCCATATCCCGGTCATGGTGTAACACTCCATGACCTCCGGGTGCCGCACGATATCTTCTTCAAAGCTCATCAGATTCTGGCGTCCGGTGGAGGTGAGGTTGATGGTGGCGAACACCACCACCTCCATGCCCAGGGAGTCCCGGTCGAGCAGCGCCACCCGGCGCTGAATGATGCCCTCCTGCTCCAGCCGGTTGATACGCCGCCAGCACGGGGATTGGGACAGGTTCACCCGCTCGGCGATCTCTCCGGTGCTGAGGGTGGCGTCCCGCTGCAGTAGACGGAGGATGTCCAAATCCTGTTTTGCCAAAGAAGTAGGCATACTATCCTCAAAATAATATTTCAGTGCATATTCTATGCATTCTATGGCCGCTGGAGCCTGTAGATCAAATAACAATTCCTATACTTCTGGGTGACACTATGCCGCAATAAAGAGGTGAGCTGGATATGACTACCCACGGCAACAACGCTGTTCGCAAAGTATCGCTGGACGACAAATACGCGCTGGATACCACTCGCGCCTACATGACGGGTATCGAGGCTCTGGTGCGCCTGCCCATGTTGCAGCACCAGCGTGACCAGCGGCGCGGCCTGAACACCGCGGCGTTCATTTCCGGTTATCGGGGTTCCCCCGTAGGCGGGGTGGACCAGGCCATGTGGCGGGCCAAGCCCTGGCTCGACAAGCACAACGTGGTTTTCCAGCCCGGCATCAATGAGGATCTCGCCGCTACGGCAGTGTGGGGCAGCCAGCAGACCAACCTGTTTCGCGGTGGCAAGTACGATGGCGTGTTTTCCATGTGGTACGGCAAGGGCCCCGGTGTCGACCGCTCCATGGATGTCATCAAGCACGCCAACGCCTTCGGCACCAGCAAATACGGCGGTGTACTGGCGGTGGCCGGCGACGACCACGCCTGTAAATCATCCACCCTGCCGCACCAGAGCGAGCATATGTTCATCGGTGCCTCGGTGCCGGTGCTGAGTCCCGCCAACGTGCAGGAAGTGCTTGACTTGGGCGTATACGGCTGGGAACTGTCGCGCTACTCAGGCTGCTGGGTGGCGCTGAAGGCTATTACCGAGAATATGGATTCGGCCATCTCCGCCGACATCGACCCCAACCGCATTGATATCGTGATTCCCGAGGAGTTCCAGTTGCCCGCGGACGGTGTCCACGCGCGCTGGCCGGACAAGCCGCTGGAGCAGGAACTGCGGCTCAACAAGTACAAGATTTACGCCGCCCGCGAATTCGCCCGGGTCAACGGGCTCAACCGTATCGTGGTGGACAGCCCCAACGCCCGCTTTGGCATCATTACCTCCGGCAAGGCCTACCTCGACGTGATGCAGGCGCTTGAGGACATGGGGATCGACGACAAAGTCGCCGCCCAGATCGGCCTGCGGGTGTACAAGGTGGGCATGCCCTGGCCGCTGGAGCCGCGCACCACCCACGAATTCGCCGAGGGGCTGGAAGAAATCCTGGTGGTGGAAGAGAAGCGCTCCATTATCGAGGACCAACTGACCGGCCAGCTCTACAACTACCCGGTGGCGGCGCGCCCGCGGGTGTTCGGCGAGTTCGACGAGAACGGCAAAGACCTACTGCCCAATCTCGGTGAACTGACCCCCGCGATGGTGGCGCTGGCGATTCACAGCCGCATCAAGCGCTTTTTCAAATCGGAGCTGATGGATCAGCGTGTCGACTGGATCAACCGCAAGGAAGCGTCACTCGCCACGCCGCGGGAGACGATCGAGCGGATGCCCCACTTCTGCTCCGGTTGTCCCCACAACACCTCCACCAAGGTGCCCGAAGGCAGTCGCGCCATGGGCGGTATCGGCTGCCACTACATGGCGACGTGGATGCCGGATCGCGAGACCCACACCTTCACCCAGATGGGCGGCGAAGGGGTGACCTGGATCGGCCAGGCGCCGTTCACCGAGACCAAACACATTTTCCAGAACCTGGGGGATGGTACCTATTTCCACAGCGGCCTGCTGGCAATCCGCGCCGCCGTCGCCGCCGAGGTGAACATCACCTACAAAATCCTCTACAACGACGCGGTGGCCATGACCGGCGGCCAGCCCATCGACGGCCCCCTGAGTGTGGGCGATGTGGTGCGGCAGGTGAGCGCTGAGAACGTGCGCCGCATTGCGCTGGTCAGCGACGCCCCCGATGCCTGGCGCGGCGAGATCTCCGGCATACCGGGCTTCAGCCTGCACCACCGGGACGAGATGGACGCCCTGCAGAAAGAGTTGCGCGACTACAAAGGCACTTCCGTCATCGTCTATGTGCAAACCTGCGCGGCGGAAAAACGCCGTCGCCGCAAGAAAGGCACAATGGTCGACCCGAACAAGCGCCTGTTTATCAACGACGCGGTCTGCGAAGGCTGCGGCGACTGCAGCGTCAAGTCCAACTGCCTGTCGGTGCTGCCGAAAGAGACCGAGTTGGGTCGCAAGCGGCAGATTGACCAGAGCTCATGTAACAAGGACTACAGCTGCGCCAACGGCTTCTGCCCGAGCTTTGTTTCGGTGATCGGCGGCAAGCTGCGCAAGCCAGGCGGTATCGGCGACGACAGCCAGGTGGTGTTCGATCCCCTGCCGGAGCCGCAATTGCCCTCGCTGGATCGCCCCTGGAATACCGTGGTGACCGGGGTAGGCGGTACCGGTGTACTGACAATCACTGCCCTGGTGGCGATGGCCGCCCATATCGAGGGCAAGGGCTGCGCCACCATGAACCAGACCGGCCTGGCACAGAAGTTCGGCGCCGTGGTGAGTCACGTGCGGGTGAGCCAGAACCAGGAAGACATCAAGGCGGTGCGCATTCCCGCCGGCGAGGCGGACCTGCTGCTGGGTTGCGACCTGGTGGTGACCAGCACCTACGAAGCCATGGGCAAGGTCGCCCAGGGCCGCACTCACGCGGTAGTTAACGAAGCGGAAGTGCCGACCTCGGCCTTTATCCTGGATCCGGATGCCAGATTCCCTACCCAGTCCATGAAGGACAAAATCAGTACGGAAGTGGGTGACGACACTCACTTTATCGATTCCACCCGGATTGCCACCCAGTTGCTGGGCGATTCCATTGCCTCCAACCTGTTCCTGCTGGGTTTTGCCTGGCAGCGCGGCACCGTACCGGTATCCGCCGAAGCGCTGGAAGAGGCGATAGAACTGAACGGCGTGGCGGTGTCCTTCAACAAGGCCGCCTTCCTGTGGGGGCGCCGCTGCGCCCACCAGCCGGAGAAGGTCCTGGCCCTGGTGGAACAGCTGGAACCGGCTCCGGTTCCGCGACTGGAATCCGTGGACGAGATTATTGCCGACCGGGTGGCGCGCCTTACCGAGTACCAGGATGCGGCCTATGCCGAGCGCTACCGCAGCCAGGTCGAACGTGTGCGCGCCGCCGACCCGCGCGCGGAGCAGGCCAATTCCATCAGCGTGGCGGTGGCCCGCAATCTGTTCAAGTTGATGGCCTACAAGGACGAGTATGAAGTTGCGCGTCTTTACACGGATGGCAGCTTCCAGAAAAAACTGGCACAGCAATTTGAAGGCGATTACGAGCTGCGCTTCAACATGGCACCGCCCCTGTTCAGCAAACGCGATCCGAATACCGGCCACCTGATCAAACAGGAATTCGGCCCGTGGATGATGAGCGCCTTTGGCTGGCTGGCGAAACTGCGTCGTCTGCGCGGCACTCGCCTGGATATCTTCGGTTACACCGAGGAGCGCAAGCAGGAGCGTCGCGACATCGCAGACTACGAAGAAGTGCTTGAAAGCGTGCTCGGCGCGTTGAACAGCAGCAACTACGAGGTGGCCCTGGAACTGGCGCGCCTGCCGGCCAAGTTGCGCGGCTTTGGTCACGTCAAGGATCGCAACCGCGCGAACCTGGAACCTCGCAAACAACAGCTGCTCGCGCAACTGCGCGGCGAAACCCGTGCCGCGGCGGTGAAAATCGTCGACGCGGCCTGATCTGTAACCCTGACTGAACCCACCGAGGAATGGCGATGAGTGTGTTTTCTGCCCCGGCCTTTGACCAGCACGAGCTGGTGTCTTTCTGCTCCGACAGCGATAGCGGCCTGCGCGCCATTATCGCCGTGCACAACACCACCCTGGGGCCCGGTGTCGGCGGCTGCCGCATGTACCCCTATGCCAGTGACGATGACGCCCTGCGCGACGTACTGCGCCTGTCCCGCGGCATGACCTACAAGTCCGCTCTGGCCGGCCTGCCCCTGGGTGGCGGCAAGTCTGTGATTATCGGTAACCCGCGCACTGAGAAGAACCGGGAGCTGCTGCTGGCGATGGGCGACTTTGTCAATTCCCAGAGCGGTCGCTACGTGGCCGCGGAGGATTCCGGCACCGGCGTGGCGGACATGAAGGTGATCGGCGAGCGCACCCAGTGGGTGAGCGGCCTGGAAGACAACGAATTTGGCGGGGATCCCTCGCCCAGCACCGCCTGGGGCGTTTACCTGGGTATGCGCACAGCCATCCGCCACCGCCTGGGCGCCGACAACTTCAAGGGCCTGAAAGTCGCCATCCAGGGGCTGGGTCATGTGGGCTATTACCTCGCCCGGCACCTGCGTGCCGACGGCGCCACGGTCTACGGTGCCGACGTAAATGCAGACAACCTGCAGCGCGCGGTGAATGAACTCGGAGTGATTGTCGTCGATGTGCAGGACATTCTGCAGCGGGAAGTGGACATCGTCGCCCCCTGCGCGATGGGTGCCATCCTGAACGAGCAGAGCATTCCGCAACTGCGCGCGGGGATTGTGTGCGGTGCCGCCAACAACCAGCTCGCAACCCCGCAGGACGGCGATCACCTGCGCGATCTGGGCATTCTCTATTGCCCCGATTTCCTGGTAAATGCCGGCGGCATCATCGACGTCCACCACCAGCGCGCCGGTTCGGCGGAGGCCAGCAAGCGGGAGCATATTGCCCGTATCGAAGGGTCTCTGGCGGAGGTGCTGCGGCGCGCCGACGAGTGCCACAGTTCCACCGAGTCGATTGCCGAGCAACTGGCCGAGGAGTACCTGGCGCAAAAGCGAGCAGAACCGCCAGCTCTGGCGGCCGTAAGTTAAATCGCTTCTCCTACCCGGCGGGTGTTGCTTCGGCAGCCCCGCCGGGTACCGCGTATTCCCCCTCAGACAGCTGCAGGTAGCGCTTGAGGTAGTGCACGGCAAGATAGAAGGGCCCGGTGTCCAGCAGGGCGACCGTCGCCTTGAACAGGTAGTTGCTGCCGATCAGTACCAGTATCGCCTTGAAGGCGATATCCCCCCGCAGGAAGGCCGCGCCGAAGGTCACGCTGATCACCATCACCGAATCCACCATCTGGCTCATCAGCGTGCTGAAGTTATTGCGCACCCACAGATACTTGCCCCTGGTCACCCGCTTCCAGAAGTGGAACAGCTGCACGTCACAGTACTGGGCGGCGATATAGGCCAGCATGGAGGCAAACACTGCGCCGGATGTGGTGGCGTAGATGAGCTGATAGAGACCGATACTGCCCTCCACCACATCGCCGTTTGGCAGCGCCACCGGCGCCGCCAGTTGTAGTATCTGCCAGGGTGGCATCTGGTCTGCCGGTACGGACGGAATGGCATCCCCGAGAAACAGCACCGCCAGAATCAGGAAATTCAAACCCAGCCCCACACTCACCAGGAAATTCGCCCGGGCCTTGCCGTACAGCTCGCAGATCAGGTCGGTACAGAGAAAGGTCAGGGGGTAGGGCAGTACGCCCACCGCCAGTGCCATTGGCCCGAGCTGGATAAAGCGGGTAATACCGATGACATTGAGCAGGGTCATGGCGGCGAGGAAGGTTCCCGCCAGCACCAGAAACACCCGCTCCCGGCGCTCCTGCAGGAGCGCCGGCATCAGTGCCTGTGCCGGACTGCCCGCCACTTCAGCTTTCCCGCTGGCCGAGATTGGCGTGCAGTACCGAGCCGTTGATCACCGGATTGTGGTGGGCCCAGTGCAGCAACTCGGCAATTTCGGCGGGCTCGATCAGACGGTTGTAGCTGTTCATGGCGGAGATGGCCTGCACTACCGTGACATCGTCGCCGATGTGGGTGCGCAGCATTTCGGTGTCGGTGAAGCCCGGGCATATGAGCGCCGTGTGGATACCGCTGCCCATCAGGTCCTGGCAACTGGCGCGCATTATGCCGAGTTGGGCGTGTTTGCTGAGGACGTAGCTGAAGGAGCCGGGTACCGCCTTTTCCGCCAGGGTGGAGCCCACGTAGAGCAGACTGGAGCCGGCGGGCAGTGACGGCAACAGGTGCCGGTTGATGCTGTTGATCGCCACCACATTGGTTTCCAGCACCGCCCGCAGGCTGTCGCTGTCACAGTCCATCGTGCTGTCCTTGCGCATCTGGCTGGCGTTGTGGATCAGGGCCACGCTGTCACTGGCAGTAACTGCATCGAGAACGGTCTCGCAGCACCGTGCGATATCGGCGTCGCCGGCCAGGTCGCAGCTGAGGTTGTCCACCCCGGCTTCCGGGCACTCCCGACGCGCCAGGTTGAAGACGCGATAGCCGTCGGCGACAAAACGGGCCGCGGCAGCGCGCCCGATGCCGACACTGGCGCCGGTGATGATGGCGGTTTTCATGGTGGCGATTCCTGCGGTAAGTTCGCAGCGCAGTATGCCGCCTATCTGCCGCTGGATTCAATTGAGACAGGGCCACTCTGTTTGAACTGAAGCAGTCGACTTCCGGGCTTGCGGCAGAGTCCACTGGCTTGAACTACCCCGCCGGGCGCCCTTGCCATCATCGGGGCCAGCCGCAACAATGGGCGGCCCTCGCAAGCGGAACGGTCCGATGGAGCGCCTGACTACACTCTATATCGACAAGGAAAGCCACAAGTTCTCGGCTGCCCACTACACCATCTTCAGCGCCAGCGAGCGGGAGCGCTTGCACGGCCACAACTATTCCGTGTCGGCGCGGATTGTGGCGCCGATGGGGGACAATGGCTTCTCTGCCGACTACAACGTTTACAAGGGCCGTATCAAGCAGCTCTGCGATGAGCTGGACGAGTACATGCTGCTGGCGGGGGAGTCGCTACACCAGCACATTGCAGAGGACGGGGATTACTACCGGGTGCGCTTTGCCGGGGACGACATGCTGTTCTTGCGCAAAGATACCCTCATCCTCCCCATCCGCAACGCGACGGTGGAGGAGTTCGCCCACTATCTGCTCGGCAAGCTGCGGACCCTGTCCGCGGGCGAAGATCTGCGCGAGGTGGAGGTCTGTGTAGCCTCGGGCCCCGGGCAGCGCGGCGGGGCCCTGTGGACGGCGGATTAGGCCGCGATGCCGCTGTGGCGCAGCAGCGCCGCAGTCTCCGGTTCGCGACCGCGAAAATCGACAAACAGCTGCATGGCATCCACCGACCCTCCCACGGCGAGCACCTTGTCGCGGAAGTCGGCACCGGTTAGCGGGTTGAAAATGCCCTCTTCCTCAAATCGGGAGTAGGCATCGGCCGAGAGGACTTCCGCCCACAGGTAGCTGTAGTAGCCCGCCGCGTAGCCGCCGGCAAAGATGTGGGAAAAGCCGTTCTGGAAGCGGTTGCAGGCCGGCGGAATGACCACCGCCACGTCGCGTCGCACCTCGTCCAGTAAACCCTGCACTGAAGGCGGGTTCTCCAGCGACCACTCGCCGTGCAGGCGGAAGTCGAACAGGCCGAACTCCAGCTGGCGCACCATGAACATGGCGGACTGGAAGTTTTTCGCCGCCAGCATTTTGTCCAGCAGTGCCTGCGGCAGCGGCTCACCGGTCTGGTAGTGCCCGGTGATGAAAGCCAGGGCCTCCGGCTCGTAGCACCAGTTCTCCAGAAACTGGCTGGGCAGCTCTACGGCATCCCAGGCAACGCCGTTGATGCCCGATACCGCCGCCACGTCCTGCCGGGTCAGCATGTGGTGCAGGCCGTGGCCGAACTCGTGGAACAGGGTAGTCAGTTCCTGCTCGGTGAGCAGGGAGGGGGTGTCGCCCACAGGGGCTGTGAAGTTGCACACCAGAAAGGCTACCGGCAATTGCAGTTCGCCGTTGCGATGCCGGCGTACCCGGCAGTCCGCCATCCAGGCGCCGCCGCGTTTGTCGCTGCGGGCGTAGAGATCCAGGTAGAAGCGGGCGATGGCTGCGCCCTTGTGGCGCAACTCGAACAGGCGCACATCCGGGTGGTAGCTGTCGAAGTCGTCCAGTTCAGCCACTTCCAGCCCGTACAGCCGCCCGACCAGTTCAAACATGCCACCCAGCACGCGATCCACTGGCAGGTAGGGGCGGATTTCCTCCTGGGAGACCTTATAGCGCTCCTGCTTCAGTTTTTCCGCGTAGTAGGCCACATCCCAGGCCTGCAGGGTTTCTACCCCGTGCGCGCTGCGGGCGTAGTCGCACAGCTCGCGCCACTCCTGCTGCGCCTGGGGGCGGGCGCGGGCGGCCAGGTCCTGCAGGAAGCCGAGCACCTGTTGCGGACTCTCCGCCATCTTGGTGGCGAGGGAGAGTTCGGCGTAGCTGGCAAAGCCGAGCAGTTGCGCCAGTTCCAGGCGCAGGTCGAGGATTTCCGCAATCAGCGGGCTGTTGTCCCACTGGCCGGCGTGTGGTCCCTGATCCGAGGCGCGGGTGCTGTTGGCGGTGTACACCTCTTCCCGCAGGGCGGCGTTGTCGCAGTAGGTGAGTACCGGTTGTACCGAGGGAAATTCCAGGGTCAGCAGATAGCCGGACTTGCCGGCCTGCTCGGCGGCCTGGCGCGCACTGGCCAGCGCGGTGGCGGGCAGGCCGGCCAGTTCCTCCGCGCTGGCCGCCCGGGTCCAGGCCTTGGTGGCGTCCAGGACGTTCTCGCTGAAGGTGCTGCCCAGTTCCGACAGGCGCTTTTTCAGCTCGCCGTAGCGCTGTTGCTGTGCCGGCGGCAGGGCGACGCCCGCCAGCCGGAAATCCCTCAGGGTATTGTCGACGGCCTTGCGCCGGGCCCTGTCGAGGGCGGCGTACGCGGGACTGTCAGCGATCTGCTGGCAGGCCTCGAACAGGGGCCGGTGCTGCCCCATCCAGGTGCTATACTCCGACAGCAGCGGGAGGCAGCGATTATAGGCCTCCCTCAGGGCCTCCGAGTTCATCACGCCATTCAGGTGCGACACCGGCGCCCACGCGCGTTCCAGGTCGTCGTCCAGATCTTCGATAACCTGCAGGGTGTTCTCCCAGTCAGGCGATTGTCCCTTTTGCAGCAGGGTATCGATGGCCGTTTTGTTGCGATCCACCAACTGGCGGACGGCGTCTTCCACATGTTCTGTGCGAATGCGCGAAAAGGGCGGCAGGTGGTGGTATTCGAGCAGGGGATTGGACATGACAGTGCGTGGCAGGGTGATGAGTGAAGGGCCATGGTAACCGAACTGAAAAGGGAGAAGGAATGAATAGCCCGCGACAAACCAAACACCGGCAGGCCCTGGCCGCGATCCTCGGTGTTGCCGCTGGTGTGCTGGGCGCCACCGCAGCACTGGCCGCACCCACTTTTGCGCCGGAAGATGTGTTCCAGTTGCGCTACGCCAGCCATCCGCTGGTGGACAGCGAGGGCGAACGCGCCCTCTACCTGCGCCACAGCATGGACATCATGAAGGACCGCTCCCGCAGCAACCTGTGGCTGGTGGATATCGACTCCGGCCGCGAGCAGCCCCTGACCAGCGGCCCCAACAATATCAGCGGTGCGGTGCTGTCGCCGGATGACAGCCGGGTGGCCTATATCAGCAAGGACGATGTCGGCTCGCAGATCTTTGTCAGCTGGCTGGACAGCCCCCGCAGCGCCCAGCTCACCCGCCTGCCGGAAAAGGCCAAAAACCTGGCCTGGTCCCCCGACGGCAAGTGGCTGGCCTTCGCCATGCGCGTGCCGCAGGACGCCCCGGTGATGGGCAAACTACCGCCCAGGCCGGAGGGTGCCGAGTGGGCTGCGCCGCCGGTGGTGGTGGATCGCAGTGTCTATCGCAACGACGGCAGTGGCGACAAACCGGTGGGTTACAGCCATGTTTTCGTCATGCCCGCCGATGGCGGCAGCCCGCGGCAATTGACCCGGGGTGACTTTCATCACGACGGCAGCATCGCCTGGTCCGGCGACGGTCGCGCCCTCTACGTCTCGGCCAACCGCAACGCCGACTGGGCGATTGATGTGTCCAACACCGACATCTACCGTATCGATGTCGCCAGCGGCGAACTGACCGCGTTAACCGATCGCAAGGGTCCGGACGGCGACCTGTCGGTATCGCCGGACGGCAAGCGTATCGCCTGGACCGGCTGGGACGATCGGCGCATGGGCTACCATCGCAATCGCCTGTATGTGATGAATCGCGATGGCAGCGACAAGCGCGAACTGCTCGCCGAACTGGACCGCAATATCGTCGACCCCCAGTGGTCCGGCGACGGCCGCGCCATTTACTTCCAGTACGACGACAGGGGCGCCACGGTGCTCGCCGCCACCAGCCTGTCCGGCAAAATCACCGAACTGGCCCGCGATCTTGGCGGCACGGCACTCGGCCGCCCCTACACCGGCGCGGATTTTGCCGTGGGCGGCGATGGAGTCTATGCCTACACCGTCGGCTCAGCGGCCTTTCCGGCGGAACTGGCGGTGGGCGAGAGCGGTCGCAACCGCCAGCTGACCTACCTGAATGCCAACCTGCTCGACTACCGCGAACTGGCCCCGGTGGAAGAACTGTGGGTGAAATCCAGCTTCGACCAGCGGGACATCCAGGCCTGGGTGGCGCTGCCGCCGGGGTTTGACCCGGGCAAACGCTATCCCATGATCCTGGAGATCCACGGCGGCCCCTTCGCCACCTACGGCCCGCACTTCGCCGCGGAAATCCAGCTCTACGCGGCCGCGGGTTATGTGGTGGTCTACGCCAACCCCCGCGGCAGTACCAGCTACGGCGAGGACTTTGGCAACCTGATTCACCACAACTACCCCAGCCAGGACTATGACGACCTGATGAGCGTGGTGGACGCGGTTATCGAGAAGGGCTATGTGGATCCGGACCAACTCTACGTGACTGGCGGCTCCGGCGGCGGCGTGCTCACCGCCTGGATTGTCGGCAGCACCGACCGCTTCCGCGCCGCGGTCGTGGCCAAGCCGGTGATCAACTGGACCAGTTTTGTACTCACGGCGGACATGTCCCCCTATTTCGCGCGCTACTGGTTCGACAAGATGCCCTGGGAAGATCCCGAGACTTACTGGCAGCGTTCACCACTGTCGCGGGTGGGTAATGTGACGACGCCGACGATGCTGCTCACGGGCGAGTCGGATCTGCGCACGCCGATGCCGGAGACTGAGCAGTACTACCAGGCGCTCAAGTTGCGCGGGGTGGATACGGCGATGGTGCGCATGCCGGGCGCTTCCCACTCGATCTACAAGCGGCCGAGCCAGCTGATTGGCAAGGTGGCGGCGATTCTGGAGTGGTTTTCGCGGTATGGGCCGGAGCAGAGCGAATCCGGTAGTTGAGGTCCCAGGCCATCCCCACGCAGGTGGGGATCCATTTTTTCAGTGGCACTGGTGCCTTGAAGCCACGTGCGCAATGCCCGAGGCCCTTCCGGGACACGCCGTGAATACATCCATGTAGTCTCTTCAGCGGCATCCATGCCGCTGACGGTCCCGGAAGGGCCTCGGGCACCGCACACGCTCTATCGGCGGTGAATTCAGTTGCCTCACTTCGTATCTGCACATATTGCAACCTGCTACGGAGCCAGTTCCACCAGATCAAATTCGAAGTGGAGAGGCAGTAAAGTCCGCCGCAGGAGCACGCATGGCCTGGGATGCCTTCCAGGACCGTCGGCAGCATGGATGCTGCCGTCGAGCCTACATGGATGTATTCACGGCGTGTCCAGGAAGGCATCCCAGGTCATGCGGGCGGGACCGAAGCGACTGTGGCGAAAGTTCAGAACCCAGGCACAGAGTTCTACTTCTTCTTCATCAACGGCCCAGTCCCATCATTGACCGCACCACTAGGTTTACCGCGTTTCGGCTTGCCCTTGTTTTTCGAATCCCGCGCCCGCTGCTTCGCCTTGGCGCCATCCTTGCCGGTTTTTTTCTTCTTGCCACCCGCCGCCTTGCCCGAGCCCTTGGTTTTTTTCGGCCCGCTGTACCTGGCCTTCAGGCCGGGCAGGGCGCGCTGCTCGAAATCCATATTCAGATAGCGCTGGATGCTGATCATCAGGTTCCACTGGCTGGCTTCCACCAGGGAGATGGCTACCCCCGTGGCGCCGGCGCGACCAGTGCGGCCACAGCGGTGTACATAGTCGTCGCCGGAGTGGGGCAGGTCGTAGTTGATCACCGTCTCAATGTCCGGCACATCCAGCCCCCGGGCGGCGAGGTCCGAGGCGCACAGCACGTGTATCTTGCCCTCGCGGAAGGCCGCCATCACGCGCTTGCGCTCCTCCGTGCTCATCTCACCGTGCAAACTGTCCACCTTCAGCCCGTGGTGGCCCAGCAGGCCGCTGAGGCGCTCGGCGGTAACGCGCTTGTTGGCGAACACCAGGCTGCGGCGCCCTTCATTGTTCTCCAGCAGGGCCAGCAGCAGCTGGTTCTTGTGGTCGACGCTGTCGGCGAGGATGCGCTGGTGGTGGATGCTGGCCTGGGCCTGTCGCGGCGGGTCGACGGCGATGGTCTGCGGCTCTTTTAGCAGGCTGTTGCCGAGTTCGCCCATGCCCCGGGTTTTCAGGGTGGCGGAGAGCAGCAGGGTCTGGCGCCCGGGGCTGCAGAAGCCCGCGATTTTCAGTACGTCGTCGCGAAAGCCCATATCGAGCATGCGGTCCGCCTCATCCAGTACCAACACCTTCAAGGCCGACAGGTCCGCGCTGCCTTTTTCACAGTGTTCCAGCAGGCGCCCGGGGGTGGCGATGACAATCTCGGGGTTCTTGCGGAACTGGGCTTTCTGGTACTTGAAGTCGGCGCCGCCGGTCAGGGCCATGGCCTGCAGCGGGGATTTTGCCGTCAGTTCGCGGCAGCTTTTCAGCACCTGCCGCGCCAGCTCCCGTGTGGGCACCAGAATCAGGGCCAGGGCACCGGCATCGCGCGGTGCCTGCTCGCTCAGCAGGCGCTGCAGGATGGGCACCAGGTAGGCCAGGGTCTTGCCACTGCCGGTTTCGGCGCTGACCAGCAGATCGCTGCCGGCGAGCGCGGCGGGAATCATCTGGGCCTGCACCGGTGTGGGTGTTTCGAGCGCCAGTTGATCGAGGGCGAGACGCAGTTGGCGGTCGAGGGGGAGCTCTTGCAGCACGGTGGGCATTCCAGTCAGTGTCGATGGGCTATTCTAACGTAACTCGTGGCCCGGCGGCGGGCGCAGTGCGGCAATCTCATCTAGACTGAAGCAGCCGCCCGGATACCGGGCAGGCAACGACTGGGACACTGTGGAAGGGGAGCAGCGTGTTGGACGACTATCGTAGCGGAATGATCATCTGTCTGTGGTGGATGACGGCCCTGTTGGCGGCCGCAGCCCAGGCTGCACCGCAATATACCTTTGAGACTGACAGTCGCGTGGTGGCCTTCGCGGATGTTCACGGCGCGTTCGATGACTGGACCCAACTGCTGCGGGAGGTGAAGGTCATTGATCAGCAGAATCAGTGGGTCGGCGGCCGTACCCACCTGGTGTCAACCGGTGACCTGGTCGACCGCGGCGCGGGCTCACGCAAGGTGGTGGAACTGCTCATGCAGCTGCAGCAGCAGGCCCGGGCCGCCGGCGGTGACGTGCACCTGACGCTCGGCAATCACGAGGTGATGGTGATGACCGGCGACCTGCGCTATGTCTCGGCCGAGGAATATGCCGCCTTCGCCGCTGATGAAAGCGCGTCTGACCGCGATGCCCTGTGGCAGGCCTATCGCGCCGTGAACCCGGGCGGTGACGAGGCCGAAGTACGCACGCTGTTTGAGCAGGAGTACCCGCCGGGGTTTGTCGCCCTGCGCAAGGCCTTCTCCCCGGGCGGCGCGATAGGTGACTGGCTGCTGCAACAACAGTTCGCGGTGCAGGTGAATGACAGGGTCTACATGCATGGGGGCATCGCCAGGAGCCCGGCGTTCAGTTCCCTCGTCGATCTCAACGATAAAATGATGGGCGAGCTGCGCGACTTTCTCGACAACATGGGCCAGTTGCGCGCAGCCGGCGTGATGCCCTGGCATGTGGGCTACCACGACCGGCTGAACTATCTCAATGCCCGCGCCGAGGAGTTCGCCGCCGCTAATCCCGGCACCCGTGCCGACTGGTTTGACCCGCTGCAGGCGGTGTTTGAAGCCCAGTCTGCCTTTGTCTTCAGCGACGAGAGCCTCAACTGGTACCGCGGCTCCGCCCTCTGCCACCCCTACGCCGAGAGCTGGAATACCGAGGTGTTCCTGAAGAAGGTGGGGGCCAGGCAGCTGGTGATTGGCCACACGCCCACCCGGGGTGACGTACAGTCGCGCATGGACGGCCTGGTGTTGCGCCTGGACACCGGCATGCTGACCAGCGTGTACAAGGGCCGGGCATCGGCCCTGGTGAGCGAGGGCGACGACAGCTATGTGCACTATCTCGGGCAGTCCGGCCGGGCAGCGCCGGTGCCCGAGCCGCGCGACCTGGCCATGGAATTGTCCGGGATGGAGGACGCCGAACTCGAGGCATTCATGCAGAGCGCCCCGGTGGTGGCGGTGGAGGACATCGGCACCGGTATCACCAAGCCCAAGCGGGTGACCCAGGAGCGGGACGGCAAGCGCAACGACGCGGTGTTCAAGTACGAGGACACCGACCCCGGCCTGCAGAACAAAACCCACTACAGTATTCGCACCGCCGACGACAGTGACCGCTACGTCTACGATGTGGCGGCCTACAAGCTGGATCGCCTGCTCGGCCTGCAGATGGTGCCCACCGCCGTCATCGGCGAAGTGGAGGGCACAGAAGGGGCCCTGTCCGACTGGGTCGACAACACCATCAACGAGCGCGACCGGCTGGAGCAGAACCTGCCCTTCAAGAGTTACTGCCCGCAGACCGAGCAGTACCGCCTGCGTTTTGTGTTCGACATCCTGATTCACAACGATGACCGCAATCTCACCAATATCCTGTGGACCAGGGATGACTACATGCTGCGCTTTATCGACCACAGCCTGGCCTTTCGCTCAGCGCACAAGCGACCAAAGCAGTACCGCAAGGTGGACCTGCGGGTGTCTGACCTGCTGATTCGCCAATTGCAGGCGCTGGACGCTGAACAGCTCCGGGCTGAACTGGGCAGCTACCTCCATCCGCGGCAGATTGAGGCGATACTCGAGCGTCGAGACCTGATTGTTAAAGAGGCACTGCGCACCTCTGACCCGTCCTGAACTGGCGTAATCTCCAATGAAGGATACGGTGAATCATCCCCTGCAGGCCTTTATGGACGTGCGCCGCGGTGAGTGGCCGCTGGCGCTGGCCATGTTCAGCTATTTCTTCCTGGTCATCACCAGCTTCTGGATTCTCAAGCCGCTAAAGAAGGGCCTGTTTATCGAGTACTACGACGCCGGGGGCTTCAGCCTGCTGGGGCTGGACTTCAGCGCCGCCCAGGCGGAATTGCTGGCCAAGGTGCTGAACATGGCGGTAGCCTTTGTCGCGGTGGTGGTGTTCACCGCGCTCAGCCGGCACCTGCGGCGCCAGCACCTGAGCTTTGTTTTCAGCGGCTTTTTCCTGCTGTGCTACGGCCTGTTCGGCCGCTGGCTGTCACAGCTCGGCGACAGCGGCGTGTGGGGTTTCTATCTGTTCGGCGACCTGTTCAGCACCCTGATGGTGGCGACCTTCTTCGCTTTTCTCAACGATGCGGTGTACCCGGAAACTGCCCGGCGTTTGTACGGGCTGGTGGGGCTCGGCGGGGTGGCCGGCGGGGTGTTCGGCTCCACCATTGTGCGGGTCAATATCGAGCGCTTTTCCTATCCCGAGTGGCTCGGGATCTGTGCCGTGCTGGCGCTGCTGATCGTGGTGGCGGCCTGGGTAGCCGGGCGCCACGTGCAGGTGCCATCCACGGAGTTGTCGACGCCGCAGCCAGAGGAGGCCCGGCGCAGCGCCGCTACCGAGGGCGCCGCGCTGGTGTTTCGCTCCCGCTACCTGATGGCGGTGGTGGCGATCGTCGGACTCTACGAGATCATCTCCACCATCATGGACTACCAGTTTACCGCCACTGTCGCCCACTACCTGAGCGGCCCGGCGATCGGCGCCCAGTTTGCCCTGGTATTTTCAATCACCAACTGGGTTTCCCTGCTGGTACAGCTGTTTCTCACCGGGCTGGTGATGTCCCGCTTCGGTGTGGGGCTGGCGCTGCTGGTGCTGCCCTGCACCATTGCCATGGGATCAGCGGCCTTCCTGGTCTTTCCGGCGCTGTGGGTGGGCAGCCTGCTCAACACCGCGGACAACGGCTTCAGCTACTCGATCAACCAGTCCGCCAAGGAAGCGCTCTACGTACCCACCACAGCGGCGGAGAAGTATCGCGCCAAGGCCTTCATCGACATGTTTGTGCAGCGCTTCGCCAAGGCGGTGGCGGTATTGATCAGTCTCGGCCTGACCTACGCCTTCGGCGATTTCGACAGCCTGCGCTATCTCAGTCTGGTGACACTGGTATTGCTGGTGGCCTGGGTGGTGGCCGCACGCTATGCCGGCAGGGTGTTCCGGGATTACGAGGAGGCCAGCGACACCCCGGCGCCGTAAATCACGTTAAAACTGACCTCGGCTTCGAGCCCGTCGAAATCCCGTGCTACCACCTTGATCCGCAGGTGACCGCTGCTGTCATCCGGCGGATGGAAATGGAAGCGGCGCTTGAGGCTGTCGAAGGTCACCCACTGGGGCAGTCGCTCGCCGTCGTCACAGCGGGCACTGTAGCGCAGGGCGTCGCCGACGTCCGGGTCGATGAAGGTGTCTTCCGCGAGCTGCAGGCGGGTCAGGCTGCCGGCGGGTATGACCATGTCGTCCAGCTGGTCGGTGGCGACCGGCGGATGATTGGCCAGGCTGCGGGCGGCGTCTTCCTTGTGGCGCCTGCCAATACCGATGGAAACCAGCAGCAGGGCGACAGCCAGAACTGCGTTGATCAGGATAAAGCCCTGCAGGGCGAGACCCACCAGGGCGCTGGCCAGAAACACGAACCCCCCGGACAGGACATCACCCAGGCGGAAGAAAAAGGTGTCTATGGTTTGCTTGCCGACATACTTTTCTTCCCGCCGCACCGGCAGGAACAGGGCGTGGCGCGTGGTGGTTTCCAGTGAGTAATTGACGCTGTTCTCCAGCATCATGGCGGCTCGCACCACCGCCAGTACCGGCACCAGGGCCATCAGGCTGTAGTTGGCGATCATCAGCACCGGCAGTATGTACAGCGCGCCTGCGATACCCACCTTCTTGTAAATGCGCGACACCAGGAAGAGCTGGATCAGAAAGCCGAGGGCAGTGGTGAGGAACAGGTAGCGGGCGTAGAACACGGTCAGGTATTGGTCGGCTTCCGTGCGCCCGAGGGTGCCGCTGTACTCGGTGACAAAACTGGCGAGGATGTACTCGCCGTTGGTGTTGATCAGGTTGAGCAGGATCACCAGGGCGGCAATCAGGCGCAGGGTGGCGCTGTTCCACACTACCAGAAAGCCCTGCGCCAGGGGGTAGGCCGGGCTGGTGGCGGGCTGTGTGTCGGAGATCGCGGCGGAACCGGCGGGCACCAGGCGGGCAGTGGAATCGGCCAGACCGCCGGCCAGTAGCAACAGCACGGCCGCCACCAGCATAACGCCGCCGTGGCCGATGTGCCGGTCCACATCGGCGGAAATGCCGGAGCCGACAAGCGCGCCGAGGGCGCCGGCGGCGGCAATCAGCGGAAAAATACGCTGGCCTGAACGCAGGTTGAAGAGGTCGGCTGAGAAGGCCCAGAACACCGCCAGCATCATCACCGAGGCGATGCCCAGCCATACATAAAAGGTGACGGCAACCGGTAGCCCCGCGCCCCAGGCCGCCGCGAACAATAGCAGGTGGACGGCGAAGAACAGCACTGTGCTGCGGTAGAGAAAATGCTTCTCGCCACTGTCGCGCACCCGACGGTAAAGGGCAGCAAACACCGGCACTATCAACATCAGCAGTACCGCCTGCACGGCAGTGGAGTAGGTCTTCAGCTCGGCCGACCCCTCCGCCAGGATCATCGGTTCGCGGATGACTTTCAGCAGGTAGTAGGCGAACATGATGGCAAACGACTGCAGGCAAAGGCGTTTGGCCGCGTACCCCTCTCCTGGCCGCAGGATGGTAAACAGCGAGAAAAAACGCTCTGTGTGAGTGAAGCGGCGCCGCATGTCGCTTCTCAGCTTGCCGGGGATTGTCTGGCAGTATAACGCGATTCCCCCCGGTCGCAGGGGGAGCAATACAAGGAGCAGGAGATGACCAGAGCTGTACAGATCACCGCCGCTGGCGGGCCGGAGGCAATGACCCTGACCGAGGTGAGCCTGGAAGCGTCGGGTCCCGGCATGGTGCAGGTGGAGAACCGCGCCATTGGCCTCAACTTCATCGATACCTATCACCGCAGCGGGCTTTACCCGATGCCCCTGCCCTCGGGTCTTGGCACGGAGGGTGCCGGCGTGGTCACTGCAGTGGGCGAGGGCGCCGATCTTGCCGTGGGAGACCGGGTGGCCTATTGCTCCGCCGGTATCGGCAGCTACGCCGAGGCCCTCAACCTGCCGGCGGCGCGGCTGGTAAAGATTCCCGAGGGGGTGGACTTCGATACCGCAGCGGCCGTCATGCTCAAGGGCCAGACGGTGGAGTATCTTTTGCAGCGCTGCCGCCCGCTGCTGAGTGGCGAAACCTGCCTGTTTCACGCCGCCGCCGGTGGTGTCGGACTGCTGTTCGGCCAGTGGGCCAGCGCCCTCGGCGCCACCGTGATCGGCACGGTCAGTTCCGCGGCCAAGGCGGAACTGGCGGCTGCCAACGGCTACGCCCACGTCATTAACTACAGCGAGCAGGACGTGGCCGCGGCGGTCGCAGACATCACCGGCGGTGCCGGGGTGCCGGTGGTTTACGATGGCGTGGGGCGCGACACCTTTGCCGCTTCCCTGGCGAGTCTGCAGCCGCGCGGTATGCTGGTGAGTTTCGGCAATGCCTCGGGCGCACCGGAGCCGGTGGACCTGCAGCGGCTGGCCCAGGGGGGCTCCCTGTACGTCACCCGCCCCACGCTGGTGACCTACACCGGCACCACTGATGAATTGCGGGACTCTGCCGCGGCAGTGTTCGAGCGTGTACTGGACGGGCGTCTGCGGGTGGAGATTCAGCAGCGCTATCCCCTGGAGCGTATCGCTGACGCCCACCGCGACCTGGAAGCGCGGCGCACCACCGGTTCCACGGTGATCGTGCCGTGAGCCGCTGGCATACACCGGTCACCCTGCACGGGGAGCGGGTACGCCTGGAGCCGCTGTCCCCGGAGCATGCACAGGGCCTCTATCGACAGGGGCGCAGCGAAGCGGACTGGGCCTATATGCCCAGGGGGCCCTTTGTGGATCTGGCGGATACCCGGCACTGGATCGACGAGGCAGTTACCGGCTCCGCCTACCTGCCTTTTGCCATCGTCGATACCGGCAGTGGCAGGGTGGCGGGAAGCACGCGCTACCTGAATATCCGCCCGGAGCATCGCGGGCTGGAAATCGGCTGGACCTGGCTGGGAGCGGACTGGCAGCGAACCGGGGTCAATACCGAGGCCAAGCTGCTGTTGCTGGAGTACGCCTTCGAGCAGCTGGGTTGTATTCGCGTGGAGTTCAAGACCGACGAGCGCAACCTGCGTTCCCAGCGGGCGCTGGAGCGCATCGGCGCGGTGCGTGAGGGGGTGCTGCGCCAGCACATGGTGGTGCAGCAGGGCTATCTGCGCAATTCGGTGTACTTCAGTGTGCTGGACAGCGAGTGGCCGGCGACGCGGCAGCACTTGCTGGCCCTGCGCGACAGGGCCAGCGGCGCGTAAGTATTACTGCACCAGCTCGTTGTCGCTGAACATGCCCTCGAACAGCGGGCCACTGAGGTAGCGCTCGCCGGAATCGGGCAGGATGGCGACAATGGTTTTGCCGGCATTTTCCGGCCGTCGCGCCAGGCGGTCGGCCACCGCCATCGCAGCGCCGGAGGAAACGCCGGCGAGAATCCCCTCCCGCTGCATCAGCTTGTGGGCCCACTCGAAGGCCTCTTCATTGCCCACCTGTTCCACCGCGTCGACCATGTCCAGGTCGAGGTTGGCGGGCAGGATGCCGGCGCCAATGCCCTGGATCTTATGGGGCGCGTGGCTGGGTTCCTCGCCGGCCCTGGCGGCGGCGATGATGGTGGAACTGGCCGGTTCCACCGCCACGGTGGTGATGGCCTTGCCGCGGGTTTTCTTGATGTAGCGCGAGATGCCGGTGAGGGTGCCGCCGGTGCCGACACCGGACACCAGGATGTCGATACCGCCGTCGGTGTCCTCCCAGATCTCCGGGCCGGTGGTGGCCTCGTGGATGGCCGGGTTGGCCGGGTTTTCGAACTGGTGGGGGCCCCAGTATTTGCCGGGGTCAGAGGCCAGGATTTCCTCGGCTTTGGCGATGGCGGCGGGGATGCCCTTGGCACCCTCGGTGAGGATAATATCGGCCCCCAGGGCCTTCATCAGCTGGCGCCGTTCCAGGCTCATGGTGTTGGGCATCACCAGAGTGCAGCCGTAACCCCGGGCCGCCGCCACGAAGGCCAGGGCGATACCGGTATTGCCGCTGGTGGGTTCGACGATGGTCATGCCGGGTTTCAGGCTGCCGTCTTTCTCGGCGGCGTTGATCATGGCGGCACCGATACGGCACTTCACCGACATCGCCGGATTGCGGTTCTCCAGCTTGACGAAGATGTTGCCCTCGCTGATGCGGTTGATGCGCACCAGCGGGGTTTTGCCGATGGTACCCGCATTGTCATCGTAGATATTGGCCATAGGTCCGTGCTCCTAGTGACAGCCCGGCGCCGCGGGGCGCCGTGAGAGCTGCAAGGTTAGACCCCGGGGATGGTGATGTCCACGGCTGGCGGGGCTGCAAAATCCGCCGGATTTTTTTTGCAACAGGCGGGAACTTCACGGAATCAGGGCCGTCTGAATAACCAGTGGTAAGGCGGTAAACCCCACGCCGGCCCGGGCGAGCGACAGTCCCGGGGCCCCGCGGGAACCCCGTCAGGTCCAAACCCCCTGGAGATAGCTCCTATCTCTGTTCTAACCGGCCCCCTGGGCCGGTTTTTTTATCTCCGCCAAAAGCGATTCACCGGTCTGCGGCCCCACCAGTGTCTTCACCAGGGCACCGTCCGCATCCAGAATCAGCGTGGTCGGCAGCACCACTGGCCGCGGTGTGCCGAGTTCCGCTGCGGGGTCGGGAATGATCGGGAAATCGACCCCGAGTTCGGCCACCTGGGCCGCCAGGGCGTCGTCGGTGAGACCGTCGTAATTCACCCCCAGCACCTGGATGTCAGCGTGTTCTTCATTCAGGCGGTTCAGCTCGGGGATTTCCTCGATGCAGGGCTTGCACCATTTCGCCCAGTAATTCACTACCACCCACTGGCCGCGGTAGCTGGAAAGTCCGCCCGCCGGGCTGTTGTCGCTGTGCTCGCCACAGGCGGTGAGCAGGGTGAATAGCAGTGCCAGTACGCAGGTTCTCATTCTTCAAACAGCTCCACGAGGTTCATGTTCAGGTGCTCGCGCTGGTGGCGACGTTCATCGCGCAGCATTTTGTAGGCCCGCTGCTGCCAGTCCAGCTGGGCTTCGATGTCTTCCCGGTCCAGGGCGTGCTCGGCATTCACCCACTCCTTGACCTGCCAGAAGCTGATGGTGTGCAGGTCGCGGCACAGGAAGTAGTTGCCGCGCTGGTCCTGGGCGATCAGGTTGTGCTGCATGAAAATTTCCCTGAGGTTGCGCCAGGTTTCGCTATCGAGCCCCTGTACCACCTTGATACGGCCGCTCAGCAGTTCCAGCTCGCGCACCGGGCGGCCGCTGCGCTGGCGGCTCCAGAACAGATAGAGCACGTCCAGGGCCTTGAGTGCGGTGGGCCGCGCGGCCTGGTCGGAACTCTGGTAGGAGGACAGGCTGTGCACGAAGATCCCCCCCAGCAGGACGATGATCCAGGACAGGTAGATCCACAGCAGGAACAGGGGAACCGCGGCAAAGGCGCCGTAGATAAAGGTGATGCTGGAGCCCGCCACCAGTTTCGCGAACAGGGTGCGGGAGAGATTGAAGGCGACGGCGGCGAGGAATCCACCGGCCAGGGCGTGGCGGAAAGGCACCCGGCAATTGGGTACGGTGACATAGAGCAGGGTAAAGCCGGCGGCGGTGAGCAACAGGGGGGTCAGCTGCAGCAGCAGATCAGTCACGCCGATCACGTCGTAGTCTTCGACAAACAGCGCCGCCGCCGCCACCATGCCGGGAATACCCAGGGCCAGGCCGATGGTGATCGGCGCGAGGCTGAGCACGGCCCAGTAGATAAGGAAGCTGGACAGCGCGCTGCGATTCTCGCCGGTGCGCCAGATCAGGTTGAAGGCGCGCTCGATATTGCGCAGCATCAGCACCGCGGTGACCACCAGGAAGACAATGCCGAAGCCGGTTAGGTTCTTGGCCTGGCGCGAGAAGTCCTCGAGGTAGGCCTCCAGTTCAGTGCTGGTGTCCGGCAGCAGGTGCTCGAACATCAAATCCTGCATGCGCGCCTCGAGGCCGGTAAACGCGGGCACCGCGGAGGCCATGGTATAGAGCACGGTCATCAGCGGGACCAGCGCAAACAGACTCATGTAGGTCAGCGCCGCGGCGTTGTCGGAGCAGCGATCGGCGCCGAAGCGCTGCGCCACGTAGGGGATGCGCGGCCAGATTTTTTTGAATTTGTCGTTGAGAGCGTCCATGCCGCGCATTATGGCACGGGGCGGGGGGAGCAACGAGCGCGGGCGGCGGGCGAAGGGATTATCAGCGCTGGCCTTTGTTATACTCGCGGCCTCAAGCAACGACCGGAGTCCGACGTGAGCGACACCCAGATATACCACAACCCGCGCTGTTCCAAATCCCGCAACACGCTCGCCCTGCTACAGGACAAGGGCATCGAGCCGGACGTCATCCTGTATCTGGAAACGCCGCCGGACGCCGCCACACTGCGCACCCTGCTGGCGAAGCTGGGCAAGACGCCAGCGCAGCTGGTGCGCAAGGGCGAGGACGCCTACAAGGCGCTGGGGCTCGGGGCCGACAGCAGCGATGAGGAATTGCTGGCGGCGATGGTCAGCGAGCCCCGGCTGATTGAGCGGCCCATCGTGGTGCGCGGCGAGCGCGCCGTGCTGGGACGGCCGCCGGAGAACGTACTGGACCTGTTGGGTTAGCGGGCGGTGACTAGCCCCTATGTGCTGGTGCTGTATTACAGCCGCCATGGCGCCGTTGCTGACATGGCGCGCCAGGCGGCGCGCGGGGTGGCCACGGTGGACGGTATGGAGGCGCGGCTGCGCACTGTGCCGCCGGTGTCCGCCGACTGCGAACAGAGCGCCCCGGACATTCCCGAAGACGGCCCCCTGTACTGCGACCTCGACGACCTGCGTCACTGCGCCGGCCTGCTGCTGGGCAGCCCGACCCGTTTTGGCAACATGGCGGCGCCGCTCAAATATTTCCTGGACGGTACCTCAGGGCTGTGGCTGAGTGGCGCGATGATCGACAAGCCCGCCGCTGTCTTTACCTCTACCTCCAGCCTGCACGGCGGGCAGGAGACCACCCTGTTGAGCATGATGCTGCCGCTGCTGCACCACGGCATGCTGATGGCGGGCCTGCCCTACAGTGAGGCGGGCCTGCTCAGCACCGAATCGGGGGGTACGCCCTACGGCGCTTCCCACTGGGCCGGCAACGACAACAGCCGGGCGCTGGACGACACCGAGGCCAGCCTGTGCCGCGCCCTCGGGCGGCGAGTGGCAAGTCTTGCCGCGAGGCTGGCCAAATGAATAGCGGGCGGCGCCTGGGGCTGTCCCTGCTCAGCTGGCAGATTACCTGGCTGGCCTGGACTGTACTGTTTGCTCAGCAACTGCTGGATGCCTGGCTACAGCAGGTGCCCTGGGTGATCTGGCTGGGCAAGCTGCTGCCGCTTTTGCTGTTCCTGCCCGGCATGCTGGGGGATAGACTGCGCAGCTACATCTGGCTGTGCTTTGTCAGCCTGCTGTACTTTATCGCACTGGTGGAGCGCCTTTTCGCAAATCCCGGCAGCGTGCTGGCAGTCGTTGGTATGCTGGCAGTGGTCAGCCTGTTCTGCGCCGCCATGCTCTACGTGCGGTGGCGTGCGCGGGAACTGCGCGAGCGCGGCGAGAGCAGCGCATAAATGTTGAGGGTGACGCCCCCAACTCATTGATCGGAGACAGAGAATGAGCAAACCCTCGGCCCTGCGGCGCCTGTTTGGCGGCCTGTGGAATTTCATCACCCGGGTGCGCGTGGCGCTGTCCAACATCCTGTTCCTGGCGGTGCTGGTGCTGCTTTACTTCGTCTTCACCGGCGGCGGGCCGACCCCCCTGCCGGACAAGGCGGCGCTGCTTCTCAACCCCACCGGTACGGTGGTGGACCAGCGCAAATCGGTGGATCCGATGCTGGCCCTGGTGGGCGAGCAGAATCCGGCCAGCCACGAGGTGGAACTGCGCGACATCCTGGATGCCATCCGCTACGCCGCGGATGATCCTGCCATCACCGCCCTGGTGCTGGAACTGGACGGCCTGCTGCATGTGGGAATGAGCAAGACCCTGGAGATCCGCGAGGCGCTGGACGCCTTCCGCAGCAGCGGCAAGCCGGTCATCGCCCGCGGTGACTATTTCACCCAGGATCAGTACCTGCTGGCCAGCCAGGCCGACACCGTGATCCTGCACCCCTTTGGCGCGGTGGCCATGGAGGGCTTCGGCAGTTACCGCAACTATTTCCGCGACGCCCTCGACAAACTGTCGGTCAATGTGCACGTATTCAAGGCCGGCGAGCACAAGTCCATCGCCGAGCCCTACCTGCGCAACGATATGTCACCCGGCGAGCGCGAAATCACCGGGCGCTGGCTGGGTGACCTGTGGCAGCGCTACACCGGCGAAGTGGAGCAGCGCCGCAGTCTGGAGGCGGGCGCGGTGAACGCCTACGTCAACGGTTACGCCGATGTCTTGCAGGCCCAGGGGGGCGATACCGCCAAAGCGGCCCTTGAAGCCGGGCTGGTGGACGAGCTGATGGCCCACCACCAGTCCAACGACTACCTGGCCGGGATTGTCGGCGCCCGCGACGAGGAGGAGCGTTTTGAGGCGGTGCCCTTCGAGCACTACGTGGGCCGCAAACGCGGTCCCAACCTGATCCAGCCCGGCGCCGGGCATGTGGCGGTGATTACCGCCGAGGGCAACATACTGCCCGGTGACCAGCCCCCCGGCACCATCGGCGGCGAGAGCCTGTCCCGGCTGATCCGCGACACCGCGGCCGGCGATGGCGTGAAGGCCATTGTGCTGCGGGTCAACAGCGGTGGCGGCAGTGTGTTTGCCTCCGAGGTGATTCGCCAGGCGGTGTTGGCCACCCAGGCTGAAGGGCTGCCCGTAGTGGTATCCATGGGCGCCATGGCCGCCTCCGGCGGCTACTACATCGCCGCCAGCGCCGACCGCATTTTCGCCACGCCGGCCACCATCACCGGCAGCATCGGTGTGTTTGCCGCCATTCCCACCTTTGAAGAGTTGATGGGGCGGCTGGGGGTGAACACTGACGGTGTGGGCACCACCGCGCTGGCGGGTTCCCTCCGCGTGGACCGGCCCCTGAACGAGCAGGTGGCCAGCGCCCTGACCAGTTCGGTGGAGTTCACTTATCGCAACTTCCTGCAACTGGTGGCCGACGGCCGCGACATGAGCGTTGAACAGGTGGATGCTGTGGCCCAGGGGCGGGTATGGAGCGCCGCGGATGCCAAGGCCCACGGCCTGGTGGACGAGCTCGGTTCCCTGCGTGAGGCGATCGCCGCCGCCGCCGACCTGGCGGGGCTGGAGTCGCCACAGGTTGAGTATGTCAGCGAACCGCTGTCGTCGCGGGAGATGCTATTGCAGCAACTGGCTGAGCGCAGTGGCGCACTGGCGCTGGGTCCGGTGAGCTCGACCGGCTCGATGAGGAAGTACAGCGCTGCGCTTGATTTGCTGCTGGCGCCCCTGAACGAGGCGGCGGATCTGGTGGCTTCACTGCGCGACCCGGGGCATCTTTATATGCGCTGCCTGGCCTGCGCCGCGCCGCTGTAGACCTGCAGCTGCTGTTCTGAAATGGCCGCTGACCGGGCTTGCCGGTCAGCGGCCTCGGCCTCAGGGCTGGTAGAGGCGGGTATCCAGGTTGTCGGCGCCGCTCACTGAGAGCAGGGCACCGCCCCCTTCCACACTGCCGACGGATACCAGTGCCTCCCAGTTGAGGCAATCGCTTTCCAGGCTGAGGCGGTAGAGGTTCACCGCGCTGTCCGCCGCGCCCAGTTCGCCGCTGCCGGAGCAGGGGCTACTGAGGGTGACGCTGCCGTCCGCCGCAATGCTCAGTTCGGTGAGGCCTCCGATGCCGTCCTCGCGCGCAAAGGTGCCTTCCGGCGCCCCGCTGGCGACACTGTCTGCAGCCAGTTGCGCACTGGCATCGCCAGACAGCCCGTTCAGGCTGATGGCGGCGCTCAGCACCTCATCCTCGACACTGAAGGTCAGCTCCACACTGCTGCCGTCGCGACCGTCGCTGCCGCTGAAGTGCAGTTCACCGCTGGACTCACTGGTGTCCCCCCACAGCACGATGTCGGCGATTTCGTCATCGTCGCTGTCGATGGCCACCGCGGTGACGCCGTCGCGCGCCAGGCTCACCGTGACCAATGCCAGGTTGTCGTCATCGGTGATGATCTGCCCGCGATAGATGCCGGTGCTGTCGAGGTCGGTGACCGCCGGCGGTGGCGGCGCCGGCGGTTCCGGCGGGGTGTCGGGGCGGCTGTCCCCCGAGTCGCTGCAGGCCGCCAGCAGTACGCAGGCCGCGAGGCCGGGAATCAGGTGCCGCATTATTGACCTCCCGCGCTGAGTTCGCGCAGTTTCAGCTGCATCAGCTCCCGCTTGCGCAGGCCAGCGGTGAAGTCGCCGTCCATGGTGGTGATGGTGACATAGCCCGCTGCCGACATACTGGTTTCATCGGTGATGTCCAGGCCGGCAGCCGCAAAATCTTCCAGGTCCGCTGCCGGATTATTGGCCAGTTCCTCGGCCAGCGCCGCGTCACCGAGCAGGGTGGACAGGGTTACCAGGCCGTTGAAGGACACATCCACACCGCCGCTGTCGTTGGCGGTCGGGCCGAGCAGAATGTCAGAACGGGAACCCAGGGAAGTGTAGGCGATGCCGCGCACCGGTCCTGCCGGATTGTTGATATTGAGCGCGGTCAGCTCGGGCATCAGGGGCTCGCCATCGTTGCGTGCGGCTTCCAGCGTCGCAACAACATCGACCACCAGGTCGGCCAGGGCCTCCCTGCTCATGCCCTCGCTGCCGCTGAAGCGGTTGTGGCTGACCGCAATGGCGGGCACGCCTTCCAGAATGGCGGCGATAGCGGCGCCCACCGTGCCCGAAGAGGTGGCGGTGGTGCCGATATTCTGGCCGTCATTCATACCACTGATGACCAGGTCTGGTGGTGTATCTCCGAGCCGGGCCAGACCGACAAGCATACTGTCCTTTGGCGTGGCGCTAATGGTGATGAACTCATCTTCCGCACCTTCAGCCGGGTTGGCGGCGGGTACACGGACGCAAAACCGGTTGCCGGCGCTGGTGGGTCCGTGAAAGCCCACGTTGCTGATACCGTAGCTCTGGCCGATGTCGGTGGACACGGCTCCACTGCGGCCACTCTGTTCACCGGCCGGGGCGTACATGGTGACGTTGTGACCGGCGGCTTCCAGGGCGTCCATGAGCACGTTGATGCCCTCGGCGTTACAGGAATCGTCGTTGGTCACCAGGATGTCGAGTGACCAGGCCGGCAGGGCGAGACCCATGGCCGCGGTGGCGAGCGCCAGCCGCAGGGGTTTGAGGGTAAATGATGGCATTGTGTAGTCCTCTTTTATTGACTGTTATGAGGTGCGGCGCGCGGTGGCAGGCGGTCGCAACCGGCGCCGCACCAGCCCAACATCGCCGCAAGCGGGGCTCGCCGCCTCCGTTTTTACAAAAGAGGAGTGAAAAACCGGAAAAAAACCGGGAAATCAGCCTTGCTGCTGGTACTGCCTCGGGGTCTGGCCCACCAGCGCGCGAAACTGCTTGTAGAACACCGACTCGGAATTGAAACCGCTGCTAAGGGCGATATCGAGCATGGTGCGCTCACCGGGCTGGCTGCTGCGCAGCAGGGCCTTGGCGGCGTCCACCCGGTAGGCGTTGAGGAAGCTGGCAAAACTCTGGCCACCGACCTGGTTGATCACCTGGCTCAGGTGGTTGGGGGCCACTGCCAGCTGGCCGGCCAGTTCCCCCACCTTGAGTTGGGGTTGCAGGTAGGGCCTGGCGTCGCGCATCAGGTCCTGCAATTGCCGCCACAGCTGCTCGGCCTGGTCGTTGCCGAGGCTGCTGGTTTCATAGCGGCCGCGATGCTTCTTTTCCGCTCGCGCCGCCCGGCTGGCGTGAAACACCGAGGGGTCGAGCACTGCGAAGAAGGCGATCAGGTAGCTCATGCCCACGGTGAGGGTGATGGACCACAGTTGCTGGGGCCAGCCGATAGTATCTGGCAGCCAGCGACCGATGGCGAACAGCAGCCCCGGCAGGGCGAGGGCGCAGCAGCCCCACAGCAGGCTGGCGAGCCAGCGCAGGGTGCCGGGTGGCAGGGCGGCCTCGCGCCGGGCGCGCTGCAACAGTCGCAGGCTGGCGCCGAGGTAGGCCAGCAGGTGAACATAGCAGAGCACACCAACGGTGCGGGGGTAGTGGGCCGCCAGGCCCTCGCGACCAAGCAGTGCACCGAGCAGGAAGTCCAGCACCAGGAGAAGAAAGGGCAGGGCGTGCCGCAGCTGGCGCCATTGCCAGCGGCTGTCATCGGAGATCCGCGCCCGGGTGTAGAGGTAGAGCCCCGGCCCCAGCAGGAAAATCACCAGCCCGAAGAACTGCAACGGGTCCATCCAGCGGATGTCCGGGCTGTGGCGAGCCATGGTGGAGAGCTGGTAAATCGTGACCAGACCCATCAGCGCCGCCAGTTGCTGGTTGGCGGCGGTGTGGCGGTTGGGCGGCAGGGCCAGTGCGAAACCGATAAGCGCGCCCAGCAGGGCGCCGCTGGCGGCGATCAGGCTGGCCAGGTCCATGTCCGGTCAGTGCCCCGTGCTGGCGCCCGCCTCGAGGGCCGCTTGCTCCCGGCGCTGGTTCCACTGCGCCAGATCGTCGAGGATCATGTACAGGCTGGGCACCAGCAGCAGGGTAATGACAGTGGCGAACACAATGCCAAAGGCCAGTGACACCGCCATCGGCACGATCTCCTGGGCCTGGGCGCTGCGCTCCAGCAGCATGGGTGCAAGGCCGAAGAAGGTGGTCAGTGAGGTCAGCAGGATGGCCCGGAAGCGGCGGGTGCCGGCGTCCATTACCGCCTGCAGCGGCGCCACGCCATCGCGCACCGCCTTGTTGATGTAGTCCACCAGGATCAGGCTGTCGTTGACCACCACTCCGGACAAGGCAATCACCCCCATGAGCGACATCATTGACAGGGGGTAGCCGGTGATCCAGTGACCCACCACGGCGCCGATCACGCCAAAGGGAATCACGCCCATGATGATCAGCGGCTGCAGGTAGGACCTGGTGGGCACCGCCAACAGGGCGTAGATGCCGAACAGGGCCAGGCTGAAGCCGATCAACATGCTGCGGCCCATCTTCGCCTCTTCCTCGGCGAGTCCGGAGACGGCCCAGCGCAGGCCCGGGTATTTTTCCACCAGCCCCGGCATCACCCGCTGCTGGATGTCGGCCATGACGCGGCTGGGCTCGACCAGGTCCTTGTTGGCCTCGGCGGTGACTTCGGCAGCCCGCTGGTAGTTGATGTGGGTGGCCTTGAGCAGGCCCTGCTCCACCCGCAGGCGGGCGACCGTGCCGAAGGGCACCTCGCTGCCATCGGGGGTGCGGATGAACATGTCGTGCAGGCTGCTCACGGTTTCCCGGTCGGCCCGGGGGTAGCGCACCATCACCCGGATTTCGTCGATGCCGCGCTGGATACGCTGGGCCTCGGCGCCGTAGAACGCGTGGCGCACCTGGGTGGCCAGGTCAAAGCGGGTCAGGCCCAGGGCCTCGCCCTCGGGGAGTATGTCGATGTGGAATTCGTCCCGGGTGTCGCTGGCGCCGTTGCGGATGTCGTACAGGCCCTCGTAGTGGCGCAGGGCTTCCTCCAGTTCCTGGGAGGCGGCGCGCAGGGTTTCGAAGTTGCTGTGCATCAGGTCGAAGGCGATGCTGGGGCCGAACTCGGGGCCGTCGGCGCTGGAGATGGCCAGCACCTCGGTGCCGTGGATATAGCCGATTTTCTCGCGCCAGCGGCGCTCGATCTCGCGGGTGCTGATGGAGCGCTGGTTCTCTTTGGTCAGCTCCACATCGATGCCGCCGGAGACGCGGCTGGCGCCGTAGGCGAAGATATGTTTCACCAGCTCTTCACCGCCGTGGCTGCGCTTGTGCTCCGCCTCCACCTCTTCCAGCGCCTTGACCACCGTCTGGATGGCCTCCAGGGTGCGCTCCTCCGGACTGCCTTCGGACATGGTGACATCGGCGTGCAGGAATTCGCCGGGCACATCCGGCGCCAGAACTGTGCGCACCACGCCGCCCGCCAGCAGGCCGGCGCACAGGATCAGGCCGGAGATGAAGGTGGCCAGCGTGAGATAGCGGTTGCGTACACAGCGGGCGACAAAGGGCGTATAGCGCTGGTCGATGAAGGTCTTGAGCCAGCCGTTGATGGCTTCCTGGCGGTGGTCGATGTACAGCAGCAGCCGGTTGCGGGTCGGTTTGCTGTGGGCCAGGTGGGCGGGGAGTATCCACTTCGATTCCACCAGCGAGAACACCAGGCACAGGATCACTACCCAGCCACAGGCGGCCGGCATGGCGGCGAACATGCCGTCGACGAACAGGGTGGGTGCAAAGGCCACGATGGTGGTGAGTACGCCGAAAGTGGCGGGGGTCGCCACCTGGTAGACCCCGCGTATCACATTGTCGACGCTGTGGCCGTGGCGCTCGGTTTCCGCGTAGGCGCTCTCGCCCATGATGATGGCGTCGTCCACCACAATCCCCAGCACCAGGATAAAGCCAAAGATGCTGATCATGTTCAGGCTGGCGTGGATGTAGGGCGTATTGATCATCGCCATGGCGCCGAGGAAGCACACCGGGATGCCCAGCATCACCCAGAAGGCCAGTTTGATCTCCAGGAACAGGGCCAGCACCAGGAACACCAGCAGGGCGCCCATGGCGAGGTTGCTGAACATCATGCCCAGCCGGCCCTCGAGGTAGAAGGTGATGTCGGACCAGGGCTCCAGCGTCACATTGTCGGCCAGGGTGCGGTTTTTCTCTTCCAGATATTCCCTGGTGACCCGGGCGGTGTCAATGATGTCCTGCTCGCCCATGGCGTAGACCTGTATGCCCAGGGAGTAGCGATTGTTGAACAGGGCGAAGCCCTCGGCTTCCTCGAACTCGTCTTTCACTGTGGCGATGTCGCCCAGCATAAGGCGAGTGCCGTCGGCATTGGTGCGCAGGACGATGTCTTCGAAGTCCTGTTGCACATAGGCCTGGCCGAGGGTGCGCAGGGCAATATCGCCGTGCTCGGTGCGCACCGAACCGGCGGGCAGGTCAAGGGAGGAGGAGGAGATAATATCCGCCACTTCACCCAGGCTCAGGTGATACTCGCGCAGCAGTTGCTCGGAGATTTCGATGGAAATTTCGTATTCCCGGGCGCCTACGATGGTCGCCGCTGACACCTCGGGGTAGGTCAGTAGCTCGCGCCGCACTTCCTCCGCCAGGGTTTTCATGCTGCGCTCGCCCAGTTCGCCGGACAGTTGCAGGGTGACCGCCGGAAACAGCAGCTCGGGCTGGCTGATAATCGGCTTTTCCGCCTCTTCCGGGAAAAACAGGATGGCGTCGATGCGGTTCTTGACGTCGTCCATCAGCTTGTTGAGGTCGGTGCCCTCCAGCGGCTCGATCATCACCCGGGCGTGGGATTCCAGTGCGTCGGATTCCACCCGCTTGATGCCGTCGACGTCGTTGATGGCCTCCTCGATCTTGAGCACGATGCCCTGCTCCACTTCCTCCGGCGGCGCCCCGGGGTAGGACATGTTGATGAACACCACCTCCAGGTCGAAGGCTGGAAACATGGCACGCTGGATGGTGAAGGCGCTGCCCAGGCCCACCACCATGATGATGATCATCAACAGGTTGGCGGCCACCGGGTTGCGGGCGAACCAGGCGATGATGCCCTGGGGCACGGGTTGGCTGTCCTGCATCAGGCCTCCGCGCCGGGCGTTGCGGCGTCTTCCTGCGCGGTCGCTGGCGCGTTGCTCTGGGCCGCCTCCACCGCGGCCCCGGGTGGTGCTTCACCCTGGTATTCGCGGCGCAAATCCACCGAGCTGCGGCTGGAAACGACGTCGACTTTGGAGCCGGCGAGGGAACTGTCCAGGCTGGTAAGGGAGACGAGGTCGCCGTTTTCCAGTCCGGCGGAGACATAAATCAGGTCGCCGCCAGTGCGCAGGATGCTCACCTCACGGTCGCGCAGGCGGTTGTCGGCGTCCACTACCCACAGGTGGTTGCCGGCGCGCAGCACGTAGCGGGGCAGCGCCACCAGCTCGGGCAGGGCGCGGCCGCGGATGTTGGCGTTGACGAAGGTGCCGACCCGCAGCGGTGCGCGCCGGGGATCTTTCAGGGCGTAGGGGTCCTCGATGCGGGCCACGGTGTACAGGACTCGCGAGCGCTCGTCGAACACGCCCTCGCTGCGATGCAGCTGTGCCGTCCAGTGGTTGACCTCGCCGCCGACATCGGTATAGAGGTCGATGTCTGCACCCTGCGGGTAGGCGCCGAGGCCGGGCAGGTCCAGGTATTCCAGCTTGCCCTGGGGTATCGGCAGGCGCACTTCAGCCACATCCACGGAAATGATGTCGGCCAGCGCGGTGCCGGGGCTGACGTATTGCCCCAACTCCGCCGACTTGGCGTTGATCAGGGCATCGTAGGGGGCGCGGATGATACTGCGTTCGAGATTGTCGCGGGCGGTGCTGAGGTCCGCCTGGGCCGCCAGCAGTTCCGCTTCGGCCTGTTCCAGTTGCGGCTTGCGCAGGTACAGGGCTTTGGCCTCCTCGCTGCGCTGGCTGCCGGCGGGCAGTTTTTTCCACTCCCGCTCGGCCACCTGGGCGCGGCCCTTCTCCTGGGCCAGCAGGCTCTCGGCCGAGGCCACGGCGGACTGGGCGCGCAGCAGGGCGGTCTGGTAGTCGCGCGGGTCGATGCGCAGCAGCACATCGCCGGCAGCGACAAATCCCCCGACATTGAAGGCATCGGATACCTCGGTGATGCGCCCGCCGACTTCCGTAATCAGGCGGGTGCTGCGCAGGGGGGTGACAGTGCCCTGGGCCTGAACGGGGATGCGGATGGTTTCCTTCACCGCCTCCGCCACGTCTACGGTGACCGGCACATAGGCGGGTTCGGCGATTTCCGTGGAGGGGCGCGAGGCGTACAGCAGCAGTGTGACCGCAAAAGCGGCGGCGAGCATGACGAGGGAAAGGAGAACTTGTTTTTTGCTCAGAGCCACAGGAAATACCGATAAGCAAACCCCCGCCGAAGCGGGGATTGAAAAGAAAGCAGTTTTATACCACAGGCGGGCGGCAGCGGCTGTGAAAAACTTGTAATGCTGCGCGGCTTGCGCCGCGCACTATTCAGGCTTCTTCGGCCTCTTTTTCTTCCGGCTGGGGCAAATGCAGGTTCATCTGCGGGAAGGGGATGGTAATGCCCTCGTCATCGAAGCGGGTCTTGACGGCTTCATTGGTGTCCCACAGCACCGCCCAGTAATCGGCTGCCTTCACCCAGGGCCGGACCAGGAAGTTGACCGAGGAGTCGGCCAGCTCGCCCAGCGCGACCACCGGCGCCGGATCGGCCAGTACGCGGCTGTCGTTGGCGAGGATGTTCTCCAGGATCTCCTTGGCCTTGCGGATGTCGTCCTCGTAGGAAATGCCGAACACCATATCCACCCGGCGCGTATCGCGGGCGGAGTAGTTGGTGATGTTGTTGGACAGGATCGAACCATTGGGCACGATCACTTCCTTATTGTCCGGGGTGGTCATGGTGGTGGTGAAGATGCTGATGCTTTCGATCACGCCCATGGCGCCGCCCGCCTCCACAAAATCGCCCTTGGTGAAGGGGCGGAAAACAATCAGCATCACGCCCGCGGCGAAGTTGGACAGGGACCCCTGCAACGCCAGGCCGATGGCCAGGCCGGCGGCACCGAGCAGGGCGATCAGCGAGGTGGTATCCACCCCGAGCTGGCTGAGGGCCGCGATGACCACAAACAGCAACAGCACCCAGCGCATAATGGAGGAGAGGAAGCGCACCAGGACATCGTCCATGCGGCGCCTTTCCATGAATTTTTCCACCGCCCCGACCAGAATGCCGACAACGATACGACCCACGATGAATATGATCAGGGCCAGTGCGATCTTGATTCCCCAGGGAATGATGTAGGTTTCCAGCAGTGTGTTCGGGTCGATATTGTCCATTGGATGGGCTCCAGGCAGAGAATGACAAACTGTGCCATGAATATAGCCAATTTGCCTGCCGCTGCCCAACCCTGAACGACGAACAGTTTCCGGTGGTATGCCGGCGGGCCTGCAAAAGGAACCCGCCGACACCGCGCTCGAAGCTAACGCTGGTTAACGCGCGGCCACTGCCGGCGCTACCGTTTCCACCCGCAGGCCATCGGCGGCCCGTGGCAGGCTGGTGGCCAGTATCTGGCTTTGCGCGCTCAGCGCATCTGCCTGCACCAGGATTTCCAGGCTGCCGTCCTCGCGGCTGCGCTGGCCTACCGGGGTCACTTCCAGTGCCCGCAGGCGCTGATTCTCGATCAGGTAGATGCGGCGGTTGTCGTACAGGCTCTGTACAGGCAGTGCCACGGTCTGTGGTACGGGCGGCAGCACCAGGCGCAGGTCAATGGCGCGGCCGAGTTCCGGGTGGTCGGCGCCGGCGGGCAGGTGGAACAGGCCGTCGATGCCACTGTGCCCCTTGCCAACCGCGGCGGCCAGCGTTTCCAGTGGCAGGGCGGTGTCGCTGCCGTTGATGTAGGCATGTAGCGTCTGGCCGCTGGCCAAAGCCCGCTTGATCGGCTCCAGCTGGCTCTCCGGCAGGGCCGCCCGCACGCGCATGGCGTCGGTGTCGTACAGGCTGAGCAGGGGTGAACCCGGGTCCACCCGGTCGCCGGGCGCGGCGTCTACCACCGAAATGCGGCCATCGAAGGGGGCTTCCACCCGGGTGTCCGCCAGGCGCAGGGCGCGGTCGTCGCGCTGGGCCCGGGCCCGGTTCAGGGCCGCTTCGGCACTGGCCAGACGCTGCGGGTGTTTTTCCACCCGGGCCTGCTGGCGGGCCAGTTCAATGCCCTGGCGGGCGACATCCTGCAGGGTGTTTTCCATGTGCTCGGTGGCGATCAGCTGGCGCTCGTTCAGCCCCTTGAGACGCTCTGCCTTGGCGCTGGTCAGGGCGTACAGGTCCTCCATGTGTTCGAGTACCCGTCGCTCCGCGCGGATATCGGCCTGCAGGGAGGCCAGTGCCGATTCTGCGTCGGCGAGATCGGCCTCGGCCTGCTCCAGCGCCAGTGCGGCGTGGGCCGGGTCCAGGCTGACCAGCAACTGGCCGCGGCTGACCCGCTCGCCCTCGCGGACATGGACGGCGAGCACGTCGCCACTGCTGTCACTGCGCAGCGCGGCGTGGTTGGGGCTTTCCACCCGTCCGAACAGCATCAGCTCCGGTGACAGGCTCTCGCTGCGGGCCGACACCGCGCTCACCGGCCAGATTTTTTCCGTCACCTCGGGCAGTGGCGGCTGTGGCGCCGTGGCCAGCAGGGCGGTGCTGCCCAGAATGGCGGCGCCGAGGATGACCAGCAATACGCGGTTTTTGCCGCTTATTCTGCCGGCCAGACCTTGGCGGGCATGTTGCAGTCGCTGTGTCAGGGCGATCATGGGGTAACTCCTGCAATGTCAGAGGACGGGGAAATACGGGTGCCGCGGCGGCGCTGCAAACGCAGCGACAGACTCTCTAGCAGCGACAGCACCGCCGGAATGGTGAACAGGATCAGGGTAGAGCCGTACAGCAGGCCGAAGCAGATAACCACCGCCAGCGGCGCCATCACCTGGCCGATGGGGGAGCTTTCCAGCATCATCGGCGCCAGCCCGAAGGCGGTGGTCAGCGAGGTCAGCAGCACCGGGCGCAGGCGGCTGCGGCAGGCCCTGAGCAGGGCTTCGTTCACCTGCTGGCCGGCGTCGCGCGCCGCCTTGTAGGCGTTGATCAGGATGATGGAGTCGTTGACGATTACCCCGGTGAGGGTGAACAGCCCCATGATGGCCATGGCGCCGAGGTTGAGGTCCATCAGTTGCAGGCCCGCCAGGGCGCCGGTGAGGCCCAGGGGTATGGCCAGCATCACCGCCAGCGGCCAGCTCCATGAGGCGAAGATCCAGGCCAGGATGAGATAGATCAGCAGCAGGCCGATCACCGCCCCCAGCAGCATGTCGTGGAAGGTTGCCGCTTCCTCGGCGGAGCGTTCGCCGAGGCCGTAGGTGACGCCGTAGCGACGGGTAATCTCGGGAATCACACTCTCCTCCAGCTCGGCGATCACCGCCATGGGGGTGTTCTGTTTGCGATCTACACTGCCGTAGACATTGATCACCTGGCGGGCGTCGCGATGGTTGATACGCTCGATCCCGCGACGGGTGCCGACCTCGGCCACGCTGGACAGGGGCAGCACGGTGCCGGCGGGCGTGCTGATGGGCAGCTGCCCGATGCTGGCGAGATCGAAGCGCTCCCGGGCCGGCAGGGACAGCCGCACCTCCAGCTCCACCCGGTCCTCGGTGAATATCTGCAGGCGGTAACCCTCGTAGGCGGCGCGCAGCTGGCGGCCGATATCGGCACTGGTCAGTCCCGCGGCGCGGCCCTCGGTGGTCAGGCTGAATACCCACTGCTCTTTGCCGTAGGGCAGGTCGTCGAACACGTTGTTGACGCCCGGCATCCGGGCCAGGTGGCCTGCCAACTCTTCGGCGGCGGCCTTCAGGCTGGTGACGTCGGCGCCGCTGAAGTACAGCTGCAGGTCCGGCCAGTTGTCCTCACCATTGCTGAAATGCAGGGTTTCCACGTAGGGGCTGGGCGTAACGCGCTCTTGCCAGGCGGCGGAAAACTCGGCCAGCGATACCTCGCGCTCGTTGGGTGGCACCAGTTCCACCCAGAGGGCGGCGTACTGCGGGCCGGTGCGGGGCTGTTGTTCGAGCATGGCCCAGTTGCGCTGGGGTACGTGGGTGACAATCACGTTGCCGCCGAAGGCCTCGTTGGTGGCCAGCAGGGTGCGCTCCATTTCCTCCAGCACCGCCTGCTTGTCGGCCTCGCTGGCGCCGGCAGAAAACTGCAGGTAGGCGTCGGCAAACTCGAAGTTCAGGCTGATATTCAGCTCCGGCTTGACCCGACCGCTGGCCAGCAGGGTCAGGGCGACGACAAAGGCGCCCAGCGACAGCGCCAGCACCGCGCGTCGATTGTCCAGGGCGCGCAGCAGCAGGGGGCTGAAAATGGCATCGCGGAAGTGGTTGAAGCGGCGCTCGAAGCCAGTGCGGAAGCGCGAAGGTTTAGGCTGCTTCTGCATCGCCTGGAAGCTGTGGCGCAGGTGGCCGGGCATGATCAGGAAGCACTCGATCAGCGAGGCGATGATCACGCAGACCATCAGCAGTGGTATTTCGCGGATAAAGGGCTCGTCCAGCACGATCAGCGGCAGGAAGGCCGCCAGGGTGGTCAGCGATGAAGCCATCACCGGGGCGAACATGTGCTGGGCACCCTGGGCGGCGGCTTGCTCGGGGCTGGCGCCGGCCTCGAAGCGCGACAGGGCGTGCTCGCCCACCACGATGGCGTCGTCCACCACGATGCCCAGGGCCATCACCGCCCCCACCAGGCTGATGAAGTTGATGGAACCGCCGAGGAAGTGGAACACCGCCAGCGCCCCGAGGAAGGACACCGGGATACCGGCCGTGACCCAGCCCGCCACGCGGGCGTTGAGGAACAGGTACAGCGTGGCAACCACCAGCAGCAGGCCGCCGATGCCGTTGTTGACCACCAGCATCAGCGTCTCTTTGGCGAAGCGCCAGGCTTCCAGCCAGATGACGCTTTGTACGCCCTGCTGCTCCAGGGAGGCGCGGTTCTCGGCGTACCACTGATGCAGAATGTCGGCCTCGCCCATGATGTCGGAGCCGGCGGCGCGGCGCAGGATCAGGGTAATGGCGGGCTTGCCCTGGTATTGCAGGTGGCGCTGGTGGTCGCGTTCGCGGCGCTCGATGTCGGCGATGTCCCCCAGGCGCACCAGTTGCTCGCCGTCGCCGGTGCTGAGCGGCAGCTCGGCGAAGCCCTGGGCGCTGCGGCGCTGTTCCAGGCTGCGCAGCTTGCGTTCCAGCTGGCCACTGCCGGCGCTACCGGCGGGGACATCGGCGCTGTTGTCGAGAATGCGACGGGCGATTTCCCCCAGCGGCAGGCCGAGGGTGTAGAGGGTCTTGCTGTCCACCTGGATGGCGATTTCCTCTTCCGGCACGCCGCGAAACTCCACCTGGTCGATGCCGCGCGCCAGCAACTGGCTTTCAATGTCCCGCGCCAGCGGCGCCAGTTCACTCAGCGAGCCGGTGCCCGCCAGCAGCAGGGCGGCGACCGTCTCCATGGGCTCGTGGATGCTGACCACCGGCGTTTCCATATCGGCGGGCAGGTCGCGGGTCTGGGCCACCTGCTGCTTGACGCGGTCGCTGGCGAGGCCCATGTCGGTGCCGCGTTCGAATTCCAGGCGGATACTGCTGTGGCTTTCCAGCGTGGTGGAGGTCAGGCTTTTCAGGTGCTGCAGGCTGCGCAGCTGGTATTCCACCGGCTGGGTGATCAGCAATTCCACATCCTCCGCGGCAGCCCCCGGCCAGCTGATGTCCACGCTGACACTGTGGCTGGGCTGGGGTGGATTGAGCTGCACCGTGAGCTGGCGCAGGCCCCAGATGCCCGCCAGCACCAGCATCATCATCAACAGGTTGGCGGCCAGCGGGTGCCGGGTGAAAGTGTCGATCAGGTAGTGCGCGCGGGTCTCGCTGCCGGGCGACGAACTGGACATGTTGGTGTTCCCCCGAAGGTGTTATACAGGTGTATATCACCCCATCACCTGGGGCCTTTCAAGGCGCCTGCGGGGAGTTGAGTGCTTTGTGCGATGAATGGTGGGGATGCGGTCGATAGGGGCTCGGGAATCGGCCCTGACGCATGTGGAAATTGTTAACTGCGTCACATTGGCGGCCTGCGCCGCGGGGGTTGCACGGAGTATGGGCTAACATTGTTCGATCAACAAAAACAACGATATGGGTTTATTACGGGGATCAGATAATGAAAAAAGTGACTTTGGTGCTCGCGCTTCTTATTGCCAGCAATCTTGCCTTTGCACATGGTGGAGGCTGCCGCAAGAGCTCACCGCCCGGGCAGTGCTGCCATATGGAAAAGAAGACAGGGAAGGTGCATTGCCATAAATAGCACTTGTGCGCCGTGCGCTATCGTAAATCTGAATCCGACAGTCGCATTGTAACCACCATCGCTGGAGTCGGTGGGGACGTGCCCGGGTAATGCGCCGCGACACAGCGAATGAGTTTGGCCTGGCCCTGGCCCACTGAGTGAATCAGCAGCTATTGGCTGCGTGTACAGATATAAATACGAGTTACGAAACATGACTAGTCTATATTTGGATATTGTTGAGTAGCTATGGACACAAATGCCCAGTACTAGCCACAGTATGCGGATATGCACATACTCCGGATTTAACTGTTATGTGCCTAAGGTAGAACAGAGATGGTAGCAATAACAGCATTTTTAAATATGGATATAAACTATCCTGGGATTGGAATAAAGCCAGAACTCTCAATGCTTCGAGACTATCTTGGTATCATGGAAATCAGCATTGAAAGAGTTGGTTCAGAGTACATTGCAAAAGAAGAAGAGAAGAATAGAGGTGCTGACCAAGACGAATACCGATACTGCTATCTTATAGCTGAAGAAGAAATTCCTAGAGTTATTAGAAATCCGGCTTTTGTATCTATTTATTCACTTCTAGAAAGTTCAATAAGTGCTTTATTGAAATATGCCCAAGAAAAGGAAAATAAAACTCTCTCTTTTCGTGAGGTAGGCAGAGGGTCTTTGTTGTCTCGCGCGAATAAATATATGAAAAATATTCTAAACTACGAATTCGAGTTCAAAAATATACAATTGGAAAAGGTAGCGGATATCTACAAAGTTAGAAATTTTATCGTACATTCCAATGGGAGCTTGGACGATATGACGAATGATGTAGATAAGCCTCTGATGAAATGTGATGAAAAATTTTATATAACGAGCACATATTTTGGGCGGGCAGGTGTCACGAGCGAATATCTAATAGATTCATTCGATTTTGTTGAATCCTCGATAAGAGATTTAATGAGCTACATGGAGCAAAAGTATTTTGAAACCGGCACATAACAAACGCGTCAAAGGCGACGCTCGTACCTCGCGCGCTTTGCGCGGGCATTAGCATTCATTTGCGAGACCAGCATATGAGATTCCTGATACTGGCAGTGATTCAGGTAGCTCTCGTGCTGCTTTCCTTGGGGCAGGATTTAAATGAGATTGCCCCATGGCTCCTCGGGATTAATTTCACTAGCGCATTTTTCTCAATAAATTTCACCTTGTTCGGTTATCAGCTATCAAGGTACAAGCCAATTTTGGACAGGCCATCGCAGCGTCAATGGATCAATATATATCTGCTTATGACGATGCCGTTTGTTCCGTTAATTTGTTTCTTAATCAGCCCAGACGTCTATGCGCATCTGGCCCTTTGGCTGTTGCCAATTATAGTCTGGGCATCCTTTGATAACGCAAAATTGACTATTAGCTATCTCGATCCAATGAGGTACGCAAAAAAAATCTTCACCGAAGCGAATATAAGGAAGTACAACGACAAGCTATATGCAGCAGTATCTAAAGAGGTTGAGGCCCACGAAAAATATATAGCGAATCGTAATAGATTTCAGATTCCAGCTCACGAGTGGTCATTCTCTCCGGATACACTCGGAGTAACTGAGGGCGACCTGTGGGACAAGGCTATTGTCATTGCAAAGCAGGCACTCTCAAATAATGACTATCCTGTGTTTATGGAAAGCATTGAAGTTATGGTGCCCTTAGCGACTGCATCTTACTCTTTGGAATCACATTCAAAAAATGACTATCGAGAGATAGGAGGCGTGGCATCAATCACGCACAAACGCTTCCGCGGGTTAATAAACTGGATCACTCAGGAAGACAAAGAGGGTGCATATATAGAGGCACTTACAAATCGTCTTTGCGCACTTCTCCGCACGCCAGAGGTTGTTTCGGACCCTTTGGGGAAGATGACGGAAAATATAATGTCGGATGTTACCTATTTGGGCTCAGTCATGCTGACATCAAAGCAATGTGGTGCTCCGATGAAAGTTTTGAATGCTATTCATTCCGTATTAGAGCTAGCTGTCCATCAGATTGAAGAGGATTCTGTCAATGGAAAAGATCGGACATTGGACCGGTGGAACATAGCTGGGTATGCCCATCTTATCAAATCTTTAGGAATTGACGCGATCCATTCTGGTGATGATCATTTTGTTTATCGGTGCATGGAAACTCTGTCGTACCTTGGCTGTAACGCAGCAAAGATAGGGTCAAGACAAACTGTTGTCGCTTCTTTTCAGTGCCTGGTTCAATTGGGGAGGAAAAGCAGGAAAGAAGGTAGGGGGTGTTTCTGGACTAGGTGCATAATACCTCTGCATAAGCACGCTGAGGAGTTTATGGGCCACATTCTTACTTGGCTCATCCGCGATTTGGCAGATGACGGTTCATTCACACTGAAAGCCTGTGTAGAGCAAGCATACTCGCGAATCCGAGGATTTAAATGTGAGATTCAACCAAAACCCAACTTGAATCCGGCATTCTGGATCCATGAAATAGAGCAAGGGGATTCACCTGTTAAGATCGCACATATAGAGACTCTGTGCGGAATGCATGGGTACAATGGAAGCGTTGATTACTCTGATCATGAGGATGAAACTGAGTACACACTTATGGACTTTGATTAATGCTAACCAATGGCAGCACGGTGACCGATTTTCCGCCGCGATGCGGCTCCAAGCCGGCACGTGTGCCAAACGTTAAGAGCACTACATAGCCAGGCCCGGGCGATAACGCCCAGGAGCAGGCATCTCCGCCTTGTTCCCGGTCGGGAATCCGGTATAATCCCCCGCTTTTGTCGCCCCCGAGTCTTCTGTTGCCCACGCCGCCGTAACATCCCCTCCCGTCTTTTTTGCACTCTCCTGCTGATCAGGAAAGGGCAAGCTTCGAGGTGTCCGCAATGCCGGGTGCCCTGTGCAATTCTCACGTTCTGATTTTCCGCACCCGGCACATGCACGGCATGGGTGACGCGAGTATAGGTACACAATGATCGAATCCATCAAACACGACTGGGTCTCCAATATCCGTGGTGACCTGCTGGCCGGCCTTGTGGTGGCGCTGGCGCTGATTCCCGAGGCTATCGCCTTTTCCATTATTGCCGGTGTCGACCCCCAGGTAGGGCTTTACGCCTCGTTCTGTATCGCGGTGGTGATTGCCTTTGTCGGCGGGCGGCCGGGCATGATCAGCGCCGCTACCGGCGCCATGGCCTTGCTCATGGTGACGCTGGTCAAGGAACACGGCCTGGAATACCTGCTGGCGGCCACGCTCCTTACGGGCGTACTGCAGATTGTGGCGGGCTTCCTGCGGCTGGGAGACCTGATGCGCTTTGTGTCCCGCTCGGTGGTGACCGGTTTCGTCAATGCGCTGGCCATACTGATTTTTGCCGCCCAGTTGCCGGAACTGATCGACGTCACCTGGCACGTCTACGCCATGACGGCCGCGGGCCTGGCGATCATCTATCTTTTTCCCCTTGTTCCCCGGGTCGGCAAGTCGCTGCCTTCTCCGTTGTTGTGCATCCTGGTACTCACCGCTGTGAGCCTGTTCCTGCAGCTGGATATTCGCACTGTCGGCGATATGGGGCAGCTGCCCGATACCCTGCCTGTCTTTCTCTGGCCGGATGTTCCGCTGACCTGGCAAACGCTGCAGATCATTCTGCCCTATTCACTGGGGCTGGCCGTGGTCGGCTTGCTGGAATCCATGATGACGGCCACCATTGTCGATGACCTCACCGATACCAAAAGTGACAAGAACCGTGAGTGCAAGGGCCAGGGTATTGCCAATATCGGCGCCGGCCTGATGGGCGGCATGGCTGGCTGTGCGATGATCGGGCAGTCGGTGATCAATGTGAAATCCGGCGGCCGGGGGCGGCTGTCGACACTGACCGCGGGTGTATTGCTGCTGATCATGGTCGTGTTTCTCGACGAATGGATAAAGCTCATTCCCATGGCCGCCCTGGTCGCGGTGATGATCATGGTGTCTATCGGTACCTTCTCCTGGGATTCCCTGGTCAACCTGAAGAAGCACCCCCTGTCCTCGAATATTGTGATGATCAGCACGGTGGTCGTTGTGGTGGCCACCCACAACCTGGCAATCGGGGTGTTCGTGGGCGTACTGCTGGCGGCGCTGTTCTTTGCCAACAAGATTGGCCGTTTCATGGGCGTCAGGAGTGAGCTGGTCGAGGAGGGGCACCGCCGCTATGCGGTGATTGGCCAGGTGTTTTTCGCCTCTTCCGAGCACTTTGCGGACTCCTTCGATTTCAAGGAGGTGGTCGACCGTGTGACGATAGATTTGAGCCAGGCGCATTTCTGGGATATCACTTCCGTGGCGGCCCTGGACAAAATCGTGATCCGGTTCCGGCGCGAGGGTACAGTGGTTGATATCGTGGGTATGAACGAGGCCACGCGCACCGTGGTGGACCGCTTCGGCGTCTACGACAAACCGGAAGAAGTTGAGAAGCTGATGGCCGGTCACTAGGAAGGAGGCAGTGAAACGCATGAAAGCCCGTATAACCGCCTGTATCGACGGCTCCGTCATTTCATCCGCTGTCGCTGACGCGGCCGCCTGGTCCAGCAGGCTTCTGGATGCCCCGGTGAAGCTACTCCATGTGCTGGAGAAATCGATATCACCCGCCACGGAAGACCTCTCCGGCGCCATTGGCCTGGGCAGCCGCGAGCACCTGCTCGCCGAACTGACCGAACTGGATGAGCGCCGCAACAAGCTGGCGGTAGAACATGGCAAGCACATTCTCGAGGCCGCAAGGCAGCGCTGCAGCGACCATGGCGCTACCCATGTCGAGGTGGAGCAGCGCCACGATCATCTGCTGGACGCGCTGCTGGAATGCGAGGCGGATACGCGCCTGTATGTTGTCGGCCGGCTGGGCGAGGATCATTCCCTCGAGAAGCAGGTGATTGGCTCGCACATCGAGAATGTGGTCAGGGCCATCCACACGCCGATCCTGATGGCGACCGAGCCTTTTCACGCCCCCGGTAATTACATGCTGGCTTACGACGGCAGCAAAACCGCCGACGCCGCCATCGAGCGCATCAGCACAAGCCCGCTGCTGGCGAACATCCCCGGGCACATCGTGATGGTGGGCGATGACAGCGCTGACCATCGACAGCAACTGGAACGCGTTTGCGGCATTCTCTCGGGTCAGGGGCACAGCGTTCAGCCGCACCTGATACAGGGCAAGGTGATCGACGCGCTGATGGCGTTTCAGCAGGAGCACGGCATCGAGCTGAAGGTGATGGGGGCCTACGGGCACTCCCGCATTCGGGAATTCCTTGTCGGCAGCAATACCTCGCGCATGCTGGCGGCGAGCACCGTGCCTGTACTGATCCTGCGCTGAAGGCCACCCCCGGAATTGGTGCGCAGTGAACACAGTTAAACCGCGACGGCTGCCGGGGGTCGGTGCCGGTGCTATAGTCCCCCGCACGTTTTTTGCAACGACGATGGACAACAGTCATGACAAGCTTTGCCAACCCCGCCGCCCTGCTCGGTAGCGAGGGCACCCAACTCGGTCACAGTGAGTGGGTGGAAGTCACCCAGGAGCGCATCAACCAGTTTGCCGATGCCACCGGCGATCACCAGTGGATTCACGTCGACCCGGTCAAGGCCGCCGATGGCCCCTTCGGTAAAACCGTCGCCCACGGCTATCTCACCCTGTCCCTGGCCAACCTGTTCCTGCCGCAAGTCCTGCAGGTGGAAAGCTTCTCCATGGGCGTGAACTACGGCTGCGAGAAGGTACGCTTCCCGGCGCCGGTCCCGGTGGGCAGCCGCCTGCGCGGTGTGGGCGAGGTGGTGAGCGCCGAAGAGGTGAAAGGCGGGGTGCAGGTGGTGGTGCGCATGACCATCGAGGTCGAGGGTGGCGAGCGCCCGGCCTGTGTGGTCGATACCATCAGTCGTTTCTTTCCCTGATGACGGGGGAGAATAGCCGTGATTGAAACCAGCGACGAGGTGACGCCGATCTATCCCGCCGCCACCGTGATCCTGATGCGCGATGCGCCCGCCGGCCCGGAAGTGCTGCTGGTGCAGCGCAGCACGGCGGTGCGCCACATGGGCGGGCAGTGGGTATTCCCCGGCGGCCGTGTCGACCCGGCGGATATCACCGTGCCCGGCGATGATTACAACAGCGCCGTGAATGCGGCGATTCGCGAAACCCGCGAGGAGGCGGGGCTGGTCATTACCGAAGACCAGCTCGAGTACCTGTCACACTGGACCACCCCGGAGGGCGCCAAAAAGCGCTTTGCCACCTGGTTCTTCCTCGCGGTGCTGGAAGACGACCAGGAAGTACAGGTGGACGGCGGCGAGATTGCCCTGCACCGCTGGGTGTCGCCAGCACAGGCACTGGCCGAGATCGACGACCCGGACAACCCCTTCAACCTGATGCCACCCACCTTTGTCAGCCTGGTGGACCTGGCAGCGCACATCGATTGCAACGCCGCGCGCTGCGTGGTGCGCGATCGCCAGGCGATGATCTACGCGCCCAACATGGTGTTTATCGAGGGCGGTATCTGTTTTCTTTACGAGGGCGATGCGGGTTACGCCAGTGGCGACGAGCAGGCCGGTGGGCCGCGCCACCGCACCTACATGGTCAACCAGAAGCTGAAGTACATCTGCGAACTGGATTGAGCGCTGGCTGAGCTCAAGCAATAACAACAGGCAGGGGGCAAGGCATGGACAAAAAACGGGAGGGGGCGGGCATCGGCCGGCGCCGGGTGTTGCAGGGGCTGGCGGGCGCCGCCGGCTTCGGCCTTGCGACAGCAGGGGCCGCGGCGGCACCTGCGCTGCTGCCCCGCGGCGAGGTAAAGAGCTGGGATATCACCACCGAGGTACTGGTGGCGGGCTCCGGTTCCGCCGGGGTCAGCGCCGCGCTGGAGGCGCGTCGCGCCGGCGCCGGGGTATTACTGGTTGAGTCGCTGCCCAAGCTGGGCGGCTCCTCGGCCATGTCCGGTGGTGTGGTATACGCCGGTGGCGGCACCGCCCTGCAGCGCTCCCTGAAAGTCGAAGACAGCGCCGAGGCGATGTACAACTTCATCGTCTCCGCCGGCACCCTCCATCCACAGCTTGATAAAATCCAGCTGTACTGCGAATCCAGCCCCGAGCATTTCGACTGGCTGGTGCAGCAGGGCGTGCCCTACAAGAAGAAAATGACCTCGGCCAAGGGCCTGCCCTTTGGCGATGAGTCCCTCTATTACTCCGGCAACGAACAGGCCTGGCCGGCAACGGAGGCGGCGCGCCCCGCGCCCCGCGGTCACGTGCCGGGCGTACCGGGCATGAACGGGGGGCGCAGCCTGATGGAAGCGCTGCTGGCCCGCCTCGCCGAATCCGGTGTGGCCACCCGGGCCGGGCTGGCCGGGCGTCAGTTGGTGGTGGAAAGCGACGGGCGTATCGCGGGCATGGTGGTGGAAAATGAAGCCGGCCAGCGCCTGCGGATTCGCGCCAGTCGCGGGGTAGTGCTGGCCTGCGGCGGTTTTATTCACAACCGCGAGATGCTCAAGCGCTATGCGCCGGAGCTGTACGATTGCTCGGTGCCCTGGGGCAATGCCGGCGATCTCGGTGCCGGAATCAACATGGGCATCGCCGCGGGCGCCGAGGCCCTGCGCATGCACCAGGGCTTTGCCATCGCCCCCATGTACCCGCCGGAGAATGTGCTGTCGGGTATCGTGGTCAACCAGTTCGGCCAGCGCTTTATTTCCGAGGAGTCCTATCACGGGGTACTGGGCGACGCCATCGCCTTCCACCAGCAGGGCCGCGCCTACCTGATCACCGACGACCAGAGCGCCTACCAGATGCACCAGGACAACTTTCCCCTGGTGGCGGAGAGCGCCACCATCGGCGACCTCGCCACCCTGGCCGGCTTCCCCCAGGGGGCTTTGCAGCACACGGTGGCCTACTACAACCGTTTCGCCAGTGTCGGGCGCGACCCCCTGTTCCACAAGAGCCACCACTACCTGCGCCCGCTGCAGGGGCCGCCCTACCGGGTGTGGGACCTGTCGGTGAATCGCGCCTTTTTCCCGGCCCATACCTTTGGCGGCCTGCACACCGACGTGGATGGCCGCGTAATCAACAGCTTTGGCGATGCCATACCCGGGCTTTACGCCGCCGGTCGCACGGTGGCGGGCCTGCCCACGGCACCCTATGCAGCGAGCGGCCTGTCGGTGGGGGACTGCACCTTCTTTGGCCGTCGCGCCGGTCGCAGTGTCGCCCGTCAGGAGGTGAGCGCATGAAATACTATCAAGGCTGCCTGGCACTACTTTGCCTGCTGAGCGTTGGCTGCCTCGCCCAGCCGGAGGAGCAGGCCGGCCCCGCGGTGACCAGTGCCGGTACCGCGCTGACCGGAGATGTGGAACGCGGGCGCCTGGTGTTCGGCCCCTGCCGTACCTGCCATTACCCCGACCCGGCCCTGGGGCACAACAACGGCCCCAACCTGTACCGGATCTTTGGCAAAGTGGCGGGCAAGCAGCCGGGCTTTGACTATTATTCAGAAACTTTCAAAAATGCCGAATTCGTGTGGACCCCGCAGTTGCTGGATCTGTGGCTGGCCGATCCCCGCGCCATGTTCCCGGGTTCCACCATGATGAGCCTTGGCGTACCCGATCCACAGCGTCGCGCCGACCTCATCGCCTACCTGAAGCAGGCCAGTGTGCGCGGCAGCGATGCCGATGGCAACAGTGAAAACAAAGAGGACGCCCGTGACTGAACTAGCCCTGCGCTCGGTACTGTATATGCCGGGCGCCAACCAGCGAGCCATGGACAAGGCCCGCGACCTGCCCTGCGATGCGGTGGTCTTTGACCTGGAAGACGCCGTGGCGCCGGACGCCAAGGCCGCTGCCCGCGACGCGGTGGTAGCGCAACTGGCCGCCGGTGGTTACGGCAAGCGCCAGCTGGTGGTGCGCTGCAATGGCCTGAACACGCCCTGGGGGCGGGACGACTTGCAGGCGATGGCCGCTACCGGCGTGGATACCCTGTGCCTGCCCAAGGTGGAAAGCGACGAGGCACTGGACAGCGTGGGCACACTGCTGGCGCAGCTCGGGCGCCGGGATATCCGCCTGTGGGCCATGCTGGAAACCCCGGCGGGGATCGCCGCCGCCGATACCATCGCCCGCCATGCCGCCGTGTCGGTGCTGGTGATGGGCACTACCGATCTCGCCGCCGAATTGCGTGTGCCGCACCGTCCCGATCGCCTGGGCCTGCAGTACGCCCTGGGGCGCGCGGTGATGGCGGCTCGCCTGGCGGGCGTGGCAGTGCTGGACGGTGTCTACCTGGATTTGCAGGATGCCGACGGCTACCGCGCTATCTGCGAGCAGGGGAGGGCGCTGGGCTTTGACGGCAAGACCCTGATCCACCCGAGCCAGATTGAAGCCGCCAACGCCGTGTTTGGCCCCGACGCCGGAGCGGTAAGCTGGGCGGAAAGGGTGCTGGAGGCCTGGGCCGCGGCAGAGAAAGCGGGCAAGGGCCTGGCGGTGCTGGACGGCAAGCTGGTGGAGACCATGCACGTGGACGAGGCGCGGCGAGTGCTGGCCATGGCACGGCAGATCGAAGAAAGTCGCAATTAAAACCGGGGGCCGGTTCCGGCCCCCGATCAGGACAGTTGCTGTAGTCAGCGCTTGATAATCACCGAACTGCCGTGGCCGAACAGGCCCTGGTTGGCGGTGATGCCCACTCTGGCACCTTCTACCTGGCGTTCGCCGCTCTGGCCGCGCAGTTGCCAGGTCAGTTCGCAGACCTGGGCCAGGGCCTGGGCCGGCACCGCCTCGCCAAAGCAGGCCAGGCCGCCGGAGGGGTTCACCGGAATGCGGCCGCCAATGCGGGTGTCGCCGCCGCGCAGCAGTTTGGCGGCGTCGCCGCGCTCGCACAGGCGCAGGTCTTCAATCCAGTCCAGTTCCAGCGCGGTGGAGAGGTCGTAGACCTCCGCCACGTCCACATCCTCGGGGCCGATGCCGGCTTCCTCGTAGGCCTTGATCGGCAGGGCGGCGCGGAAGCTCTGGGCCTCGATGCCCTCGGCCGCCGCAGAGTCGGTGGCGATATCGGGCATTTCCACCACACCGCTGGCAAAGCTCGGGGTGACCGTGGAGATGGCGGCGATGCGCGGGGCGTCGCCCTTGCCAATGCGTTTGGCGTAGTCGACGCTGGACACAATCAACGCCGCGCCGCCGTCGGAGGTGGCGCAGATATCCATCAGGCGCAGCGGGTCAGCCACCATGGCGGAGGCGGCCACGTCCTCTTCGGTAAAGCACTTGGTATAGCGGGCACGCGGGTTCTTGCTGCCGGCGGCGGCGTTTTTCACTTTCACCTTGGCGAAGTCCGCCTGGGTGTCGCCGTAGAGGTCCATGCGGCGCCGCGCGTACAGGGCGAAGTAGGTCGGGTTGGTGATGCCGAGGTAGAAGCGCACCCAGTCCGGATCTTCCGGGCGGTAACCGCCGGCCGGCGCCAGGAAGCCCTTGGGAGTGGTGTCGGCGCCGATCACCAGCGCCACTTCGCACTCGCCGGCCAGGATTTTGTTGCGCGCCGCGGCCAGGGCCTGGGAACCGGAGGCGCAGGCGGCGTAGGAGGTGTTGACCTCGGCGCCCTGCCAGCCCAGCGCCTGGGCGAAGGTGGCGCCGGCCACGTAACCGGGATAGCCACAGCGCACGGTGGCGCCGCCGGACACGAAGCGCACATCGCGCCAGGGCACTCCGGCGTCGGCCAGGGCCTCGCGGGCCGCGGCCACGCCGTATTCGACAAAATTGCGGCCCCACTTGCCCCAGGGGTGCATGCCGGCGCCGAGGATGGCGATTTCATTGGACATAGTATTCTCCTGCCTTGGGCGCCCTCAGGCGACCGGCTTCCATTTCCAGGTAACTTTGATGTCGTCCTCTGCCTCGTGCAGGGTCTCCAGCACCAGTTCCATCGGCATGCCGACTTTCAGGTCGGCGGTCGAGACGCCTGCCACCACCTGGCCGAGCACCGTCATCTGCTCCTTTTCCAGCTGCACCGCGGCGATGGTGTAGGGCTCGAAGGGTTCCGCCGCAACGAAGGGCGCAGGCGGCTTGTAGCAGGCGTTGGTGTAGCTCCACACGGTGCCGGTGCGGCTCAATTCCACTTCCTCGAACTCGTTGCTGTCACAGTCGGGGTTCTTGCAGTAGTGGGTCTGTTTGGGGAAGAAGTAAGTGCCGCAGCCACAGCAGCGTGTGCCGATCAGGTGCGGCTGCTCACCCAGGGTATGCCAGCCGTCAATGGCGGCGGCGAGGGGTTTGTCGCTCATCGGATTGCCTCCTGAAAAATCGCGGCACAGAGTACTACTGGCCATGTCCCGGCGGAAGGCGGCGCCGGAGGCCCTGAGCCGGGGGTTTATCAATGCAGACCTGGCGCTGTCATCTCGCCGGTGCTTGCGCACCCGGGAGCTTCGCGGCACAGTGCGGCTATGTCAGAAACCTCAATCAAGTCCGAACAGGGCGGCCGCCAGCGTCGGGCAGAGGGCCGCCAGCGTCGAGCAGAAGGCCGCCTGCGCCACCAGCAGATTCTCGAGGCCACCCTGCGCCTGATTGCGCGGGAGGGCATTCGCGCGGTGCGCCACCGGGCGGTGGCGAAGGAAGCCGGGGTGCCACTGGCGGCCACCACTTACTACTTCAGCGACATCGGTCAGTTGCTCAGCGAGGCCTTTACCTGGTTCGCCGAGCAGCGCGCCGGCGCGGTGCTGGCCCTGCAGCAACAACTACTGGACTGCCTGCAGCGGGCCGAGGCGGACAACGGAGACCGGGGGCAGCTGGTGCAGGAAATTGCGACGGTGCTGGCCGATCACGTCATCGGCCAGTCTGCCGCGGTGGAGGATCGCAGTATTGAACTGGCCTTCAAGCACGAGGCCCGCCGCGATGCCGGCCTGCGCGCCCTCAACGAGGCCCAGGAGCGGCAGTTTGCCGCCGAGGTGGGCGCCTTGCTGGAGCGTGCGGGTAGCGACGATCCGTTTTCCGATACCCAGATCGGGCTGGGGCTGATTTACCGCCTGGAGGCGGAATTGACCTTCGGCGAGTTGAGCGAGTCCGAGGCGCGGCGGATATTGCTGCGCCACGTCGACCTGCAACTCGGCACCGGGGCGGCTCACTCGCAAAAGTAGTACCAACGTACCAATTCCTGTTGCCGCGGCGCCCGCCTCTGGGGCAAACTGAGATAGTAGTCGGCTGCCCAGATGGCCACTGCAGCTGGCCGCCGTGCCGGCGATGAACTAAAAACAAGCGTCACCAAGGGCGCATTGCCAGGGGGTTGTCATGTCTGTATCCGTCCGTGGAAGCCGGCAGCGTACGCTGCTCGCCACCGCTGTTTTTGCCACTGTGTACTCCACATTGGCCACCACCCAGAGCGCCTGGGCCCAGGGCCTGGAAGAGGTGCTGGTCACCGCCCAGAAACGCGAGGAGGGGCTGCAGGATGTGCCGATTTCCGTCGAGGCCTTCGGCGAGGAGCGCATCGATAATCTTGCCGCCCGGGACATCGGCGATCTGGGCGCCTTTACCCCCAACGTGACGATTTCAGGCGGTGCCAACCAGCCCAACTACGCGATACGGGGCATCGGCACCGACGATTTCGGCGTCGGCGCCGACCCGGCGGTGGGCGTCTATGTAGACGGCGTCTACGTGGGCCGCTCCGGTGGCTCCAAGGTGGCCTTCAACGATATCGCCCGGGTGGAAATTCTCAATGGCCCCCAGGGCACACTGTTCGGACGCAACGCCGCGGCTGGCGCCATCCAGTACGTGACCAACAAGCCGGTCAACGAAACCGAGGGCTGGACCCGCGCCACCCTCGGCAACTACGACCGCCGCCAGCTGGAGGGTGTATTCAACCTGCCCCTGACTGACAATCTCTACTTCCGCACCGGCCTGCTCTACGACAAGCGCGATGGCTGGGTGGACAACGTGTTCAACGGCGACGACCTGGCGCGGCGCTACAACAAGTCGATCAACGCCCAGTTGCGCTGGCTGCCCACCGACAGCCTCGACATCATCCTGCGCGCCGAGTACGACGAGGTGGACCAGGATTCGCGCCCGGCCTCCAGCGCCGTGTGGGGGCCGCGCGACAACGGCGCGGGCTTCACCAAGGTGGAGAGCGAGGAGCGCCTGGCGGAAACCCGCTACCTGTTCGGCAGCTCCCTGCACGTCACCTGGGATCTCGATGCCGCGACTCTCACCTCCATCACCGCCTGGCGCAAGTACAGCACCTTCAACCCCGAGGAGAAGGACGGCTCCGCCGAGCTGCTGTACCGCTTCAACGACCTCAACCGCGAGCGCAACAAGCAGTTCAGCCAGGAATTCCGCCTGGACGGCGAACTCGGCGAGCGCTGGCGCTGGACCACCGGCGTCAACTACACCTGGGAGCACGCCAAACAGCAGAGCGGCATCACCCTGGGGCCGGAGTCTCTCGATAAACTGATCGCCGAGCGTGAAATCGGTGTGCCCTACAGTGCCCTGACACCGGGGCAACCGCTGGACATCGCTTTCCAGGTTATCCCCGATCCCTTCGGCCGGCGCGCCTTCAGCAGCGGTGCCGAAGCCATTGCCGCCGGCGCCGATTTCGTCGAAAACATCTTCATCGATGGCGAATACGAATCCTACGCTGCCTTTGCCGATGCCACCTTCGACCTCACCGATACCCTCTCCCTGACCGCGGGCCTGCGCTACACCGAGGACACCAAGGAGTTCGGGCGTTATACCGAGTTCAACGATTACGTACTGGCCTTCGGCTTTCCCACCGAGACCCGCATCGACGCCAATGGCAACTATGACCCCAACGGCGAGCTGGGCTACCTGGTGTCCGAGGAGAGCTGGTCCCAGGTGACCCCGCGTTTCGTGGTGGACTGGGCGGTGGCCGACGACGTGCTGCTGTACGCCTCCTACTCCGAGGGTTACAAGGCCGGGGGCTTTAACAGTGCCGGCGAAATCCTGGCGCCGGCCTTTGACCCGGAGGAGGTCACCAACTACGAAATCGGCGTGAAATCCAGCTGGTTCGACAACACCCTGCGGGTCAATGCCGCGGTCTTCCAGTATGAATACGACAACCTGCAGCAACTGCGCTTTATTGAGGGCGCCTGCCTGAACTCCACCACCGGGGCCTACCTGTTCGAGACCTCCGACGTGGAGGGCGACGGCGCAGAAATCAGTGTGAGCTGGCTGCCCATTCCGTCCCTCGAGCTGTTCTTCAATACCGGCCTGCTGGACGCTGAGTACACCCGCCGCGCCGATCGCACGGTGGTGGACGGCGCCTGCCAGGTGATCGACCGTTCCGGCGAAGACTTCGCCCAGTCCCCCGACCTGAACTTCAGTGTCGGCGGCAATTACACCTGGGACTTCGACAGCGGGGCACGGATGGTGCTCTCGGCGGCCTACAGTTACAGCGACGGTGTCGAGCGCGACAGCTGTACCTTTGTGGTGAACAATGCCGCGGAGGGTCTGCCATCCGAGATTTATCGCTTTACGGAGATCGATGGCGAGCTGGTGCTGTCGGATGATTCTGCCACCGGCGACCTGGATGCGCCGCCCTTCAGCAGCTGCCCGGATTCGGATGAGAAGGAGCAGCTTAATGCGCGCGTCACTTACTACAGCCCGAGTGAGAGCTGGGAAGTGGGAGCGTTTGTGGTGAACGCGACGGACTGGGAGCCGGAGAATGTGGATCCGGGTGGCCTGGGTGGCGAAACCGCGTCGGCCTTTTCCGATGGTTCACCGTCCTGGGATCGCCGCAGCGAGCCGCGCATGTACGGGGTGGAGTTGCGGTATAACTTTTAAGCTCTGGATGACTCTGTTCTAGCTGAGTGGCGGCCCCCTCTCCCCGAGGGCCCCTCCGCGACACGCTACAAGCACGTCCATGTGAGCTCGGCAGCGGCCATGGATGGCCGTTGAAGAGCGCGACATGGAGAGCCTGCCCCTCTTTTTGGGTATGTCATGCTTTTAGCGTGTTTCGTAAGGGTGCTGCCTGATCGGGTGCCGCCACCGAAACCGCTTAGAGCCACCCCCCAAGAAAGCTAACATCTCCAGCCAAAGCCAAGAGTGCGGTACAACCACTTAAGCCACCGTCCTACCGCCTCGTCACAGCAGCTGAACCCCCTTCATCCCCCGCCGCGAATAGGCAACAATCCAGCTCCCAAATCAGCATTCAGGAGCAACACCATGGCCATCTACGCAATGACAGGCGGCGCCACCGGGATTGGTGGCGAACTGCGCCAGCAGCTGACCGGGGCCGGTCACCAGGTGATTTCCGTCGACATCAAAGAGGGCGACGTCATCGCCGATCTGTCCACTGCCGAAGGGCGCAAGGCTGCCGTGGATGGCGTGCGCGAACGGGCGCCGGATGGGCTGGATGGCCTCATCGCCTGCGCCGGCCTGCCGCCGGTGGCGCGGCCGCTGTCGCTAATTGCGCAGGTGAATTACTTCGCCGTGGTGGCCGTTGTTGAGGGGCTCAAGGATCTGGTGGCGCAGCGTCGCGGCACTGTGCTGATTGTGTCATCCAACTCCGCGCCGATGATTCCGGCGGACGACGCCTATGTGCAGGCCTGTCTTTCCGGGGATGAGGCGGCGGCCTGCGCCCTGGTGGAGGAGCGCGACGGCCATGTGGCCTACGCCGGTTCCAAGCGCGCGGTCGCCACCTGGATGCGCCGCAATACGGTGCCCTACGCGAAAGCCGGAGTGCGCCTGAACGCGGTGGCGCCGGGCATTACCCAGACGCCCCTGACCGACCAGGTCTTTGCCGATGAGCAGCTGGGCCAGACCATGCGCGATTTCCAGGCCAGTGTGCCCTGGGGCGGCATGGCCAGCCCGGCCCATATCGCCAATGTAATGCGCTTTATGTTGAGTGAAGAGGCGAGCTTTATCTGCGGCGCGATGTTCTTTGTAGACGGCGGCTCGGACGCCATGCTGCGCCCGGACCATTTCTAGCGCTTGGCAGTCATCTCGGCGCGCACGGCGGCGGCGATGTCGTCGCTGAGGCGTTGCAGCAGGCGGCTGTAGGCGGCGGCCAGGGCGGCGCCGTCCTCGCTGCCGCTGTCTTCATAGCGCCCCATGCGGCGCACAATCTCGCGCTGCTCCCTGGGGTCATGTAAACGCCACTCGGCAACCAGTGTGGTGCGCTCGGCGCTGGCATCCAGTTCCAGCAGCCAGACCTGTACCGCGTAGGCGGGGCGGTCGCTGGCGGCCCAGGGAAAGGGGCGGATGTTCTGGGTGTCCAGCGCGCCGGAAAGGTTGAGCCCCAGTACCCGGCTGACGCCCTTGCCCAGGGGTTCGGCCCAGCGCTGGTAGCTGGCGATGTGCAACTGGTTGTCGCCGCGCGCGAACACCATGCTGTTGCGATCCAGGTACTCGGGAATGGCGATCGGCCCAATGCCCAGCGAGGGAGCGTCCCCGCTGCCGCCCTTGCCGCTGGCGCTGAGGCGGTAGTAGTCGCTTTGCGGGGTGCTGCCGCAGGCGGTGAGCAGTAACGTCAGCAGCAGCGCGGCGGGCAGGCGTTGAGTGGCAGCGATCATGGGGCGTCCTCGTTCTTGCCGCGCAGCAGCGCTTCGGGTTGTTCTTCCAGGGTTTTCGCCAGCAGCTGCAGGGCGCGGCCGGCCTCGGCCAGTTCGGTCAGGGCCCGGTTCAGCTCGTAGGTGGTGGGTGAGTCCTCGGCGATCAGGTTGTCCACCCCTTTGAGCGTCTGGTCGAAGTTCTGCAGGGTGGATTCCACCACCGCCAGCTTCTCCTCTACCAGGGTCACCAGCCGCGGCAGGTTGTCGTCCACGGTGCCTAGCGTGTTGTTGGCATTGGCCAGCAGCTGGTTTACGCCGGGTTCCAGGCGCCCGAGGGTGGAGCGGATATCCTCGCTCAGCGCGGTGATTGAGTGGAAGGTGGCGTTGACTTCGCCCGGCAGGGTCTGGAACTTCTCGTCGGTGATCACCGACTTGAGGCCGGTGGCGATGTCGCTGAGATCGGATGCCACCTGGGCGAAATCAATCTCGTCAATCTGCCGGCTGAGCTTTTCCAGGTTGGTGGGAATGGTGGGGATCTGCAGGTAGGGCGAGTCGATCTCGGGCAGCTCGATGACGGTGTCCGGGTGAAAGTCCAGCTGTACATACAGCAGGCCGGTGAGCAGACTCTGGGTGTTGAGCTGGGCGCGCATACCGCGCTCAATCAGCATCTCGGTCAGTTCCTGGGGATTGGACCCGCGCTTCTGCACATTGTCGGCATCCAGGTCAGCCTCCACCAGCATGATCAATTCGTCGTTGTCGCTGTCCAGGATCAGGTTGATATGGGTTACCTGGCCGATTTGCACACCGCGCAGGGCCACCGGCGCACCGACCGACAAACCCTTGACCGAACCGTCGAACACCATCACCACCCGCTCATGCCCGCTGCCGATACCGCTGCCGACAATGAAAATGATGGTGGTAACCGCGATCAGCAGGGCCCCGAGGATAAAGGCGCCGATGGCGACGCTGTGGCTGTTCTCACTCATTGCGCATTCTCCGCCGCTGCGCTGGCCTCTCTGGCCAGGAATTGTCGCACAACGGGCTGGTCACTGTGGTCGCGCAGCTCGCGCGGGTTGCCGTAGGCGATCATGGTTTTGCTGTTGGCGTCCAGGTACACGGAATTGTTGGCGATACTGAAGATGCTGGGCAGTTCGTGGGTCACCATCACCACGGTGGCGCCGATGGATTCTTTCAGCTGCACGATCAGTTCGTCCAGCAGGCTGGAGCTGATCGGGTCGAGGCCGGCGGACGGTTCGTCGAAAAACAGGATGTCCGGGTCCAGGGCGATGGCGCGGGCCAGCGCTGCCCGCTTGCGCATGCCGCCGCTGATTTCCGAGGGATAGTAGGACTGGTATCCGGCGAGCCCGACCAGGGCCAGCTTGTAGTTCACCACATCGCGGATTTCCGCCTCGCTGTAGCGGGTGTAGAGCTGCATCGGCAGGGTGACGTTTTCGCCCACCGTCATGGAGCTGAACAACCCGCCGGACTGGTAGGTGATACCCCAGCCGCGGCGCATGGCGTCGCGACTGGCCGGGTCGGCGCGGGTGAAACTCTTGCCGTTGTAGAGAATGTCACCGGCGGCCGGCTGAATCAGCCCCAGCATGTGCTTGAGCAGGGTGCTCTTGCCGCAGCCGGAACCGCCCATGATGACGAAGATATCGCCGCGGTTGACATCGAAACTGAGGTCGCGCTGTATCAGCCGCGGCCCGTAGGCCATGGTGACGCCGCGGATGCTGATGTGGGGTTGCTCACTCACCTCAGATCCCCAGCTGCTGATAGAAGATATTCATCGCCGCGTCGGCCACGATCAGGTAGACGATAGCAGTGACCACCGCGTCCGTGGCGGCGTTACCCACCGCCGCCGAACCGCGCCCGGACTGCATGCCGGAGCGGCAGCCGGCGACCGCGATCAGAACGGCGAATACCAGGCTCTTGGACAGGCCCACCATAAAGTGGGTAAGGGAGATGGCATCCTGTATCTGGGCGCTGTACTGCAGCATGGTGATGCCCATGCCGCCGGCGACGATGGCGCCGCCGATTACCCCCAGCAGGTCGGCGTAGATGGTGAGCAGGGGCAGCATGACCAGCAGGGCCAGCACCCGCGGCAGCACCAGGAACTCGACCGGCGATACCCCCATGGTGGTGATGGCGTCGATCTCCTCGTTGGTCTGCATGGTGCCGAGCTGGGCGGCGTAGGCGGCGCCGGTGCGGCCGGCCATCACCACCGCCGTCATCAGCACGCCCATCTCCCGCAGCATGCCGATCAGTACCAGGTCGGCCACGTAAATTTCCGCCCCGAACAGCTTCAGCTGCACCGCCCCGAGATAGGCGAGGATCATGCCCACCAGGATGCTGGTAAGGCTGATAATGGCGAAGGCATCGGGGCCGGCCTGGTAGCAGAAGTGGCGGAAATCACTGAAACGGGTGTTGGCGCGCCCGCTCACCAGACGCGCCAGGCCGATGCCCAGGTCGCCGAGGAAGGCGACAGATTCGCGCAGGTCAGCCCACAGGGAGCGCAGGGCCACAAGCGGGTTGAGCCGTTCCAGCAGGGGCGGGCGCACTTCCTGCGGGCGCTGGTGGGAGGGCACGGCGGTGGCGACTTCCAGCAGGCGGTTGGCACTGCCCGGCAGGTTGTGGGCCGCAAAGGGTATCTGCTCGGCGCTGCAAAAGCTGTGGCACTGGAGCAGGAAGGCCATCAGCAGCGAATCCCACTCTCCCAGGCTGCTGCCGTCGACAGCCAGTTGCTCTGGCGACAGGGCCAGCAATTCGCTGCGCAGGGCGGGAAAGTCGGGAATGGCCTGGGCCTGGACCCAGTCACCGCTGAGGGTCAACCGCAGGGCATGGGGCGCGTCTTCGATCAACTCATAGGCAGGCGCTTGGGGATTCATGCCGTCGCTGTGACTCACTGGGAGAAAGGGCAGTCTACTGGCTGGCGCGCGGCGCTGGCAACCGCCGCTAGCGGAAGGGAAGCTCTTCGCGCAGCGGGTCGATGATGTCGTAGGCCTTCTGGTAGATCTCTGTCACCGGCAGGGTGTTTCCCGCTTCCCGTCGCCGCGACACCATGGTCATCGGGAACAGGTAGTTGTCGCTGTCGCGGTAGCGCAGGGCGCGACTGCGACCAAGGTTGTCCTCGTAGACCACCCAGTGCATGTCCAGTTCATCGGCCAGCAGGTCGCCCATCACCAGGCCCATGGCCTGCAGCTGTGCGGTGTCCTGTGAGCCGACGACACCGTCGTCCAGCAGGCGCTGCAACAGGGTAAGGTCCTGTTCGCGCTCGCCGCTGAAGCCCTGGCCGAAGTGGCGGCGGGCGAGGTCTTCCAGATTCTGGCGCTGCTGGGTCATGAACTGGCGGTCGAGAAAGGAGAGCTCTTCGATGCGGGGCGGCTCCTGGGCCAGTGTGGCTGCGCAGGCCAGCAGCCCGGCGAGCAGTACTGGCAGCGCGAATCGCGCGAGTGTCATAATGTCCTCCACTGTCTTGCTGACCCGGGAATGGTCAAGGGTCCGGGATGTTCTTCCAGTTTAGCGTAATCAGGTTGTCATCCGGCCCCCTACATGGATAATTGCCCACTTTCCCGCCGGCATGCCCGCCCGGTGCCCCTGGCGCCAGGCCAGCTCCGGCCGGTCCCCGCGAGCGCCGGGGCCAACCCTGCAAATCTGGAGAACACGCATGATAACCGGCAGTATTGTCGCCCTGGTCACCCCGATGCAGCCCGACGGCCGCCTGGACTGGGAGGGTTTGGCGCGACTGCTCGACCTGCATATAGAAGCCGGTACCAGCGCCATCGGCGCGGTGGGCACCACCGGCGAGAGTGCGACCCTGAGCGTTCCCGAGCACTGTGAAGTGATTCGCTACTGCGTGGATTACGTCAAGGGGCGCATCCCGGTAATCGCCGGCACCGGTGCCAACTCTACCCGCGAGGCGATTGAGCTGACCGCCGCTGCGGCGGACAACGGCGCCGATGCCTGCCTGCTGGTTACTCCCTATTACAATCGCCCCACCCAGCGCGGCCTGCTGCAGCACTTCAGCGCCGTTGCCGCGGCGGTGGATGTGCCCCAGATTCTCTACAACGTGCCCGGCCGCACCGCGGTGGATATGCACAACGACGTGGTTGTGGCACTGTCGGCCCTCGACAATGTGATCGGTCTCAAGGACGCCACCGGCGACCTGGAACGCCTGCCCGACCTGAAGGCGCGCTGCCCGGCGGACTTCGCTCTGTACTCGGGGGACGACCCCACTGCGCTGGAGTTTATTCTCGGCGGCGGCCACGGCAATATCTCGGTGACCGCCAATGTGGCGCCGAAGATTGTCGCGGATCTGTGCCGCCTGGCCCTGGCCGGCGACCGCGAGTCTGCCGCCGCCGAAGATGCCAGGCTGGCCGCCCTCAATGCGGCCCTGTTCCTGGAGGCAAACCCCATACCGGTCAAGTGGGCCCTGCAACAGCGTGGCCTGATCCAGAGCGGCATTCGCCTGCCTCTGACCGAACTCGATGCCCAGTACCATCCCCAGGTACTGGCAGCCATGGAATCAGCGGGAGTCTGAATGAGCAAGTTCCTGACCAACACAGCAAAAGCCGGCCTCTGCGCTGCGCTGCTGGCCAGCGCCGGCTGTAGCTACCTGTTCGGCGACGGCGGCGCCTTCCGCGACAAATCCGAAGACTACAAGGACGCGCGGGAAACCCCGCAAATCCGGGTGCCCGAGGGGCACGAAGTGGGTGCTCTGGAGGAGATCTACCCGATCCCGCCGGTAAACGAGGAACTGGTGCTGTCGGGGGAGTTTGAAGTGCCCCGGCCGACGCCGCTGGTGGCCGGTGCCGCCGATGAGGTGGTGCGCATCCAGTCCCTGGCCGACAACAGCTGGGCTCTGATCGCCATTCCCCCCGGCCAGCTCTGGCCGCAGGTACGCGGTTTCCTGTCGGCCGCCGGCATCCAGGTAGGGCGCATGGATGCCCGCGCCGGCATTATGGAGAGCAACTGGGTGGAGCTGGAAGGCCAGCCGGTGCCCTCGCGTTTTCGCTACCGCATCGAGCAGGGTGTACAGCGCGGTACCAGCGAGCTGCACGTCAAGCAGATGAACCAGCGCGGCGCCGATCCGGGCGACAACAACTGGCCCGCGCAGTCCGACAACGTGCCCCAGGAGCGGGAGATGCTGAAGGCAGTGGCACAGTACATCGCCAACAGCGCGGACTCGGCGCCGGTGTCGATGATTGCCGACCAGGCCATGAGCGCTTCCGGCAAGATAGCCATGCAGGAATCGCCGGAAGGCTATACCTACATCCATCTCGGCCTGCCCTTTGATCGCGCCTGGGCCTCGCTGGCCAAGGCGCTGGAGGACTCGAGTTTCGAGATTACCGATCGCGATCGCAGCGCCGGTACCTATTACGTCACCTTCCTCGGCCCCCAGGGCGAGCAGGAGGATGGCTGGTTTGACTGGCTGTTTGGCGACGATGAACACCCCCTGGCCGGCCAGGCCTTCGAAGTGCTGGCAACGGCGGACGGTGACAGCGCGGTCAATATCCGCCTGATTCCGCAGGGTGAACGGGCCGCTTACGACAAGCGCCAGGAGCAATCGCTGCTGGCCATCATTAAAGGAAACATCAGCTAGGTGCGCTTCGCCTCCATCGGCAGCGGCAGCAAGGGCAATGCGACCCTGGTGGCGGTTGCCGATACCCTGCTGCTGGTGGACTGTGGCTTCTCGGTGCGTGAAACCGAGCGCCGGCTGAGTCGCCTCGGTGTTGCCGCGGGCGACATCGACGCCATTCTGGTGACCCACGAACACAGCGACCACAGCGCCGGGGTGGCGCGGCTGTCGCGCCGTCACCGCATCCCCGTCTACCTCACCCACGGTACTCTCGGCAGCGGCCGGCTGGAGGACTGCTTTGAAACGCGCTGTATTCACAGCGAAGCCCGGTTCCGGGTGGGCGCTATCGAGGTGCAGCCGGTGGCGGTGCCCCACGATGCGCGGGAACCCTGCCAGTACCGCTTTTCCCACGGCGGGCGTTCACTGGGTGTGCTGACCGATCTGGGCAGCATCACGCCCCATGTGGTGCGCCACTACCGCGGATGCGACGGCCTGGTGTTGGAATTCAATCACGACCTGGACCTGTTGCAGGCCGGCGCCTATCCGGCGTCGCTGAAACGGCGGGTGGCCGGTGACTGGGGGCATCTCAACAACCGCCAGGCGGCGGCCCTGCTGGCGGAGATCGGGCACAGCGCGCTGCGCTACCTGGTGGTGGCCCATATCAGCGAGAACAACAACTGCCGGGAGCGGGCCGCGTCCGCACTGACCGAGGTCTACGGCGAACTGGACGAGCGGGTAGTGTGGGCCGACCAGCAGGGCGGCTTCGGCTGGCTGGAACTTTAATTCAGCCGGCCAGTTCTTCCGCCGCCGCGGCGTCTTCTTTGCGCCTGTCCCGCTTCCAGCGACGGTTGCTCCACAGCCAGCTTTCCGGCTCCTCGCGAATGGCCTGTTCGGCCAGCTCGACATAGCGGTCGATGACGTTGTGGCTGCCCTTGTCATAGGGCGGCTCCCCCACCTCGTGGAAGATGACCTCGTAGTGGCCCCGGCGCTGGCGCCGGCACTGGGCAAACAGCACGGGGAAGCCGGTGAGTTGGGCCAGGCTTTCGCTGCCCTGGTAAAAGGCCGCCTCGCGATTGAGGAAGGTGGTCCAGTAGCTGCGCTCGCTGCGAATGGGCGACTGATCCGCCACCATCACAAAGATCCGGAACTCCCTGCGCCGGCGTAAAATATCCCGGGTGGACTCGTCCATGGCCAGGGGGCGGGAACCAAACTGGCTGCGAATGGAGTAGATGAGCCGGTCTACCGTGCGGTTGTGCAGTGGCTTGTAAACCGGGTCGATGGGAATGCCCAGGGCAGTGGTGGCGCCGTGCAGCATCCACTCCCAGTTGCCCTGGTGAATGGTGAGCACAATCACCGAGCGAGTCTGATCCAGGCTCTTTTCCAGCAGCAGTTCGGGATTGCGCAGTTGCACACGCTCGCGGAAGTCCCGCGGCCGCATGCGCTGCGCTTTTACGATTTCAAAGGCTGTCTGGCTCAGCTGGCGATAGAACTTTTTTGCCAGAACTGTGATTTCACTCGCGTTTCTCTCCGGAAAGGCGTGCTGCAGGTTCTGGTAGACGACGGCTTTGCGATAGCCTGCTATGTAATAGAGGATGAGGTATGCCAGCCACGCCACTGCGTAGAGCAGGGGAAAGGGCAGGTAGGCGATAGCGCGATAAAAAAACACGAAGCGCTGCTAGTTGTCGCAGTGAACGGGCAGGCGCAGGTGGCTCACTCGCAACAGGGCCTGGCGATCCGGGCAGCGCAGGCTGCGGTTACCGGCCAGGTCGACACTGTTCAGGGCCTGCAGCTCGGCCAGGGGCAGGGGGTCGACAATCTGGTTGTCGCTGAGATAAAGCGATTCCAGGTTGAACACGTCGGCGAGGACAGTGATGTTGTCGATCTGGTTGCCACTGAGATCGAGGCTGCGCAGGCTGCTGAAGGTGGCCAGCCCCTCCAGGCTGCGGATGCCGGCGTTGCGGCAGGACAGTTCCTGCAGCTGGCTCGCGCTGGAGATTTTGTGGCTGTCGATGGTGCTCTCCAGGCAGCGCTGCAGTGATGGATCGGCAGCGCTGTAGTCGGTGAACAGGGGCAGCGGCGTGTAGACCCGGCGCTCATTGACAGTGACGTCGTACTGCTGGCAGGCGCCGAGCAGGCAGGAAACAAGCAAGACCAGTACGCCAGGGATGGGGTGTCGCATGAGGATACTCTTATTAACAGCGTTGTACGTGGTACCCGGAATGATGCCGCCTGGAGTGATCGGGGCGGAATGCTGCTGTGGCGGGTCGCTACGGCCAGTCGCCGCCGTGACGTCGCTGCTGGCCGGGTAATATAATGCTAGCTCTTCAGACGGCCAATTACGAGCACCCCATGGACGAACAATCCGGAAAGCACAGGGAAGGTGAGGCGCCGCGGAAGGACGGTGCAACCGTCATCAGCCTGGTCCAGCGCGGTAACCTCAAATCGCTGGAATCCACTCTGCGCAAGCAGTGGCGGCTGGGTCAGAACATCGTACTGTGCTGGAGCGCCGACGAGCGCGGCCTGCTGGTGCTGTTTGTCCCCCACTATTTTCTCGGCAACTACTGCGCTCACCCCGGTGATGATGGCAGCGACAACGAGCACTTCGTGCGCGAGCTGATTTCCGGCAGCCGGCGCAAGTCGCGGGAAGATCTGTTCGCCATTGCCGCGCGACTGGATGTGGCCCCCAGTTTTATCAAGCTGGAAACCGCCCTGGCTGAAGAACCCGCGGTACAGGGCGCCGTGGAGCAACTGATCAAGCGCTATGGCATCAGCTATGTCGACTGCCGCGGCGTGCTGCTGTTCGATATTGCGGAATTTTCCCTGTTCACCCCGTTTGAACAGGCCAGTCAGCTCAACAGCCTCTCTTACTCCATGAACTCGGCCTACAACAAGTTGCAGGGCAAGGGTGTGGATATCAACTTCGCCCGCACCACCACCGGCGACGGCTACTACGTGTGGAACCGCGACAACAGCCCGACCGCCAACCAGGACCTGTTCACCTTTCTGCTGCTGGTAGTGGCGGACAACGCGGTGGCCAGGGCGGCGTCCCGCGGCAATACCGTGCCGGTGATTCGCTGCGCCTACCACGCCGGCAGTCACTACGAGCTCTATCAGGCCGAAGGCGTCAACCCCACCGTATTCAGCTACATCGTGGGTGATGTCACCATCGACCTCGCCCGCATGGTGGATCTTGCCAGGCCCCACCAGGTGCTGGTGGGAAACTTCAGCGCGCAGGTGCGCCGCGATGACGGCAGTGTGGAGTCGATGCGGGCGCCGGCCTTCGTCAAGCATTGCAGCAGGGCCCTGGGCACGGTGGAGGGTATCCAGCTCTCCGGAAAATCCATCGTCAGCATGCGCTGCGGCCTGACCGGTGAAAACGAGGTCGGGGAGCGCCGCGCGGCCCGCCGCTTTCGCGTGATCGACAAGCACGGCCTGTCGCGCACCGCCTACAACCTGGAACTGGATATCGAGTTTGCCGATGGTGCTCTGAAGCTGGGCCTCGAGGGGGCGAACCTGGATTTTGACGAGGAAGCGGATGATATGGCCCCGGATGCCCGCCAGCAGCCGGCGGCTTCGATCGACAAATCCATAGAAGATCTTGCCAGCCTGCTGCGCAACCTGCCGCGAGACCGGGGGCCGAAAGAATAGAATGCCAAAGCGCCGCCTCGCACATCTCGATGTGACCGCGACCGTGGATGTAACCAGCGCAGACGCGGTGACTGCCGAGATTTGCCGGTTGTTCAGCCGGCATTATCCCGACCTCTCCCGGGATACGATAGCGGGGCTGGTGGAGGATTTCGTCCGCCTGTACCGCGGAGATTACCCCGGCTTTCACGCCTGCGATGTGGGTTATCACGACATCCAGCACGTGCTTGATGTCACCCTGGCCATGGTGCGACTCATCGACGGTCACGAGCACAGCGTCCCGGAAAAGGAGCGGCTGGGCGCAGACCTGGCGCTGGCCGGACTGTGTGCGGCGTTGTTTCACGATTCCGGCTATATCCGCCGTACGCACGATACCCGGCATCAAAACGGCGCCGCCTACACCCGAGTTCACGTCAGCCGCAGCGCCCGCTGGTTGCAGGACTACCTGCCCACGGTTGGCCTGCGGCGCCTGGTCGGGCCGGCCTCCAGGGCGGTGCAATTCACCAATTGTTCACGCCACCCGGACTCGCTACCGGCTCGCAGTGCCGCCGAAAGAAGGCTGGGTGAACTGATGGGCACCGCCGATCTTATCGCCCAGCTGTCCGATGCCAACTACGTTGAAAAGTGCCGCGATCGTCTGTTCGCCGAGTTTGTCGAAGGTGGCCTCGCCGGTGTGCAGGCAGAGGGTTATCTCGGTGCCACCTACCGCACACCGGATGACCTGCTGGATTCCACCCCGGCCTTTATCCGCTGGGTCATCCGTGAACGCCTGGAAGAGGGCTTCAACGGGGCCTACCACTACGCAGCCCGCCACTTCGGTGACGGCAATCCCTACATGGAGGCCATCGCCGCCAACTACGCCCGCTTGGAGTCGCGTCAGTCCCGCGGCGAACACGCCTGATCGATGGATACGCCGCGCCTGGCTGTCGTTTGTGACAACGACGAGGACAGGGAGCGTCTGCAGGCGCTGGCCGGTGAGCTGGGATTGCCCCTGATAGAATCCCTTGCACCGACGCCCCCCGATTTGCTGCTGAGCCTGCAACAGGGGCGCCTCGCCCTCGTGCAGAGCGGACCCGGGGCGCCGGGGCCGGTCAGTGTCGATTTTGGCGGCGGGCGTATGCGTCAGCGCCGCCGCGGTGGCCAGAATGAATTGCTCGGCAAGGCAATAGGCGTGGGGCGCAAATCGCCGCTGCGGGTACTGGACGCCACGGCTGGTCTTGGTCGCGATAGCTTTGTACTGGCGGATCTCGGCTGCGAGGTCACGCTCTGTGAGCGCCACGCGGTGGTGGCTGCCTTGCTGGCATCGGGCCTGGAGCAGGCCCGCTGCAGCGACGACGAGTGGTTGCGGGCAACCGCCCGGCGCATGCAGCTGGCAGCGGGTGATGCCCGGCAGTTGCCCGGCCCATCGCTGGCGGCTGTCGATGTGATCTACCTCGATCCCATGTTTCCTCACCGCGGCAAGAGTGCCGCCGTGAAGAAAGAGATGGCGCTGTTCCAGCGCCTGATCGGTATTCCCGAAGACGAAGGCGACAGCGAGGTGCTGCTGCGCTGGGCACTGCAACAGCCGGTTGCCAGGGTGGTGGTCAAACGCCCGCTGAAGGCCCCGCCACTGGATGCGCACAAGCCCTCCCACGCGATCCGCGGCAAGGCGGTGCGCTTTGATGTGCACGTGCTCGCGACGCTCGGCGCTAAGGGGTAAGCTGGGCGCTTTTCACTGCGGGGAACAATCATCATGGAACGAACCTGTGCACTGGTAACGGGCGCTTCTTCTGGCATTGGCGAGCAGTACTGCCGGGTACTGGCCGCACGCTGCGACCGCATTATCGCGGTGGCGCGCCGCGCTGAACGGCTCGAAGCACTGGCGGCAGAACTGGCCGGGCAGTGTGAAATAATCCCGGTGATCGCCGACCTCACCAGCGTGGAAGGGGTGGCTCGCACGATTGAGGCGCTGCGCCAGAAGGGCCCGGTGACCTACCTGATCAACAATGCCGGTTTCAGCACACTGGGCCCCTTTGCCAGTTCCTCCATCGAGGACGAGATGGCGATGATCCGGGTGCATGTGGATGCCAGCGTTCAGCTGTGCCGGGCGGCGTTGCCCTTCATGCTGGAGGCGGGGCAGGGCACAGTGATCAATGTGGCCTCGATCGGCGGCCTGCTGCCGATGCGCAATACCGCCGTCTACGGTGCCTGCAAGGCCTTCCTGGCCAGTTTTTCCCGCTCTCTGCAGGAGGAAGTGTCCGGGCAGGGCGTCCGTGTGCAGTGCCTGTGCCCGGGCTTTACCCACACTGAAATCCACCACACAGAGCACTTTGCCGGCTTTGACAAATCGCGCTTCCCCGAGGAGATGTGGATGACCGTGGAAGAGGTGGTGGCCATCAGCCTCGACCGCCTGGACAGCGGCGAGGTGGTGGTCGTGCCGGGTGAGATGAACGTGAACCTGGTGCGCGGTGCCCTGCAGCAGCAGGTGGACTCAGTCCAGTAGCAAGCGCTCCAGGATGCCCCGGTACATGGCCGCCAGCCGGGGCAGGTCATCGGCGCGTACGCACTCGTCAATTTTGTGGATGGTGGCGTTGACCGGACCCAGTTCCAGTACCTGTGCACCGGTGGGCGCGATGAAGCGCCCATCGGAGGTGCCGCCGGCGGTGGACAGCTCGGTGTCGACGCCGGCAACCTCTCGAATACTCTGTACTGCCGCCTCCACCAGTGCCCCGCTGGGGGTGAGAAAGGCCTGGCCACTCAGATTCCAGTCGATGGCGTAATCCAGGCCGTGGGCGTCGAGAATGGCCTCGGTGCGCTGGCGCAGTTCGCTGTCAGTGACCTCGGTGGAAAAGCGGAAGTTGAACAGAACGGTCAGTTCGCCCGGAATGACATTGGTGGCGCCGGTGCCGCCGTTGATGTTGGAGATCTGGAAGCTGGTGGCGGGGAAGAAGGCATTGCCCTGGTCCCACACTTCCCTGGCCAGCGCGTCCAGCGCCGGCAGCGCCCGGTGGATCGGGTTTTCCGCCAGGTGGGGGTAGGCGATATGGCCCTGTACGCCCTTGACCGTGAGGGTCGCACCCAGCGACCCGCGGCGCCCGTTCTTGACCACGTCGCCCAGCTCGGTGGTGCTGGAGGGTTCCCCCACAATGCACCAGTCAATGGCTTTGCCCTGCGCCTGCAGTGACTCCATTACCTTCACAGTGCCGTTGACCGCCGGTCCCTCTTCGTCGGAGGTAATAAGAAAGCCGATGCGGCCTTTGTGATCCGGGTGGGCTGCGACGAAGTCCTCGCAGGCCACGATCATCGCCGCCAGGCTGCCCTTCATATCGGCCGCACCGCGGCCGTACAGTAAACCGTCGCGCAGCGTCGGCTCGAAGGGCGGAGACTGCCACTGGCCTTCCGGCCCGGTGGGCACCACGTCGGTGTGGCCGGCGAAGACCACAATGGGGCCTTCGCTACCGCGTTCTGACCACAGGTTTTGAACTTCGCCAAAGGGCATATCGGTGCAGGTAAAGCCAATGGCGGCCAGGCGCTCGCTCATCAGTTGCTGACAGTCTGCGTCCTCGGGGGTCACCGAGGGGCGACGGATCAGTTCACAGGCCAGGGCCAGGGTTTTTTCCACGGTATCGTTCGCTCAGTTGTGGGCGTGTAGTTCGTGATTGAGTTCAATGGCACTGCGGTTGGTCAGGCATTCCACTGCGCCGTTGGTCGAGTTGCGGCGGAACAGCAGGTCGGACTTGCCCGCCAGGTCGCGCGCCTTGGCGGTTTCCACTACCTTGCCATCGGCGTCCAGCATCAGCACCTTGGTGCCGGCGGTCAGGTAGAGTCCGGCCTCCACGGTGCAGCGGTCCCCCAGGGGAATGCCGATGCCGGCATTGGCGCCCAGCAGGCACTCCTTGCCCACGGAGATGATCACATTGCCGCCGCCGGACAGGGTGCCCATGGTGGAGCAGCCGCCGCCGAGGTCGGAGCCCGCGCCCACGCTGACGCCGGCGGAGATGCGACCCTCGATCATGCCGGGGCCCTCGGTGCCGGCGTTAAAGTTGACGAAGCCCTCGTGCATGATGGTGGTGCCCTCGCCGAGGTAGGCGCCCAGGCGCACCCGCGCGGTGTGGGCGATACGCACGCCGGTGGGCACCACGTAGTTGGTCATCTTGGGGAATTTGTCCACGCAGCTGACTTCCAGGGTTTCGCCGCGCAGGCGCGCGGCCAGCTGGCGCGCCGGCAGTTCGTCCACGGCGACGGCGCCCTCGCTGGTCCAGGCCACATTCGGCAGTATCCCGAACATGCCGTCCAGCACGGTGCCGTGGGGCTTGACCAGGCGGTGGGACAGCAGGTGCAGCTTGAGGTAGGCCTCCGGCACCGAGGTAGGGGCGGTATCGCCAGATAACAACACTGCCACCACTGGCGACTGGCTGTCGGCAAGCTGGCCAACCAGCGCCGCTTCGGCGGCCTCACCGGCGGCGCCCAGTTTGTCCTTCAGGGCCGTCAGTGCACCGCCGTCAAGGGCGCTCTGGTTGTCGCAGCCGGCCAGTGCTTCGGCCAGGGCCGGGGAGGGATTGAGCAGGGGCCGGGGGAAATAGACTTCCAGCCATTCGCCCTTGCTGTTGTGGGTACCGATGCCGAGTCCATAGGCGAATGCCGCGTCTGTCATGGTGCAAATTCCTGTGCTGTATTCAGAGGGTATGGCGGCTGAAAAGCGCCTGGTAATCGGTGGCCTTGAAGCCGGTGCGCCGCTCCTTGCCGGTGTCCAGCAGGGGGCGCTTGATCAGGGTGGGTTGTTCCAGCACCGCGCCTGTGGCGCTGCGCTCATCCATCGAATCGCGCTGCTCCGGAGGCAGTGCCTTCCAGCTGGTGCTGCGCTTGTTCAGCAGGTTTTCCCAGCCCAGTTCGGCAATCCAGCCCTCCACTTGTGCCTTGCTCAGGCCGTCCTCGCGGAAATCGTGGAAGCGGTAGTCGATACCGTGTTCGTCCAGCCAGCGCCGGGCTTTCTTCACGGTGTCGCAGTTCTTGATGCCGTAGAGAGTAATCACCGGGGCGCTCCTGCGAAATGGATATGAAGGGGGTGTTGCAGAGGGCGCGTAGCATAGCAAATCGGCAGGATCGGTTGTAGCGCACGAATGCGCTGCTTTGCTATCGTGGTGCTTCCAAATCATAACCAGAATAAGGATGACCCGATGAATGCTTCCCTGCAGGGCCTGGCGGCCCCCGTAATGATCATGTTCCTGCTGACGATGGTGGTGTGGCTGGTCATGTTCGTTCGCCGCATGGCCTATCTCGGCGCCAACAACATCGATGCGGAACAATTGAAAGCGCCGGGGGATGTGGAATCGCTGTTGCCGGCCCCGGTACAGGCGCCGGCCAACAACCTGCGCAACCTGGTGGAACTGCCGGTCGTCTTTTACGCCCTGTGCCTGTATCTCACCGTCTACACCCAGGTGGACAGTTTCTACGTCACCTGCGCCTGGGTATTTGTGGTGTTTCGCTGCCTGCACAGTCTGGTGCACTGTTCGTACAACAAGGTCATGCACCGCTTCCTGGTTTACCTGGTGGCTTCCCTGGCGCTGTGGGTGATGGTGATCAGGGCGGCCCTGGCGCTGTTTTTCTGATTGCCAGGCAGATTAGCGACCGGCTCGAACTTCCCGCACACCCGGTGACTCCGGCTGGAAGCAGTAGCGGTAGTAACTCAGGCTGATACCGGATATCTCGACCTTGCAGGGCTGGAGGTCCTGCGGCATCACCTCGCTGGCGGCGCGATAGACTGCTTCCGAGATCAGCACTTCATCGCCACAGGCAACGTCTTCACCCAATTTGGAGGCAATGTTCATTTCTTCTCCGAAATAGCCCTCCAGGGTCTCGGAGTAGAGCAGTCTGCCATAGCCGATGCCGGCGCTGATCCGGAAACGCTCCTGTTCATTCAGCATGAGGCCGGAGCGGTATACAGCCCTTTGCAGGGTGAGTGCCGCGCGCACAGCATCAGCGGCGCTATTGAACGTGGCGAAGGCGTTGTCGGCTTCAAAGTGCAGGCGTTTGCAGTGGTGCTGCTGCATGATGGCTTCGCAGATCTGCCGCAGCTGCATCAGGCGGGTCAGAAAATGGACAATACCGTGGCGCTGTGAGGTGCGGGAAAAACCGGACGAATCGATAATGAGGATGGCGACGGTTTCGCCGTAGCGATCCCAGAGCAGTTGTTCGTTCTCTGTGGGTTCGCAACCCTCGGCGATCATCCGCGACATGCACTGAAACAGGTTGTCACCGTCCACGATCATACTTACCCCCGGTGCCCCTTTATTATTCAAGGCTAGTTCAAAACCCCCATTCTAGACAGCTGCGGGGGTTCCGCTCCGGATCGTGCCAGTCCGGGGCGGACTTCTGCCCAGGGTTGTGAACCCGGTCACAGTAAGGGGGCGATCACCAGGCTGACGATGGCCATGACGTTGATCAGGATGTTCATGGAGGGGCCCGAGGTGTCCTTGAAGGGATCGCCCACGGTATCGCCGACCACCGCCGCGGCGTGAGTGCTGGAACCCTTGCCGCCGAGATTGCCTTTCTCGATGTACTTCTTGGCGTTGTCCCAGGCGCCACCGGCATTGGCCATCATCAGCGCCATCAGCACGCAGCCCAGCAGGGCGCCGCCGAGCATGCCACCGAGTGATGCTGCGCCCAGACCGAAACCCACCAGCACCGGCGCGGCCACCGCGATACTGCCGGGCAGGATCATGCGCCGCAGGGCGGCGGTGGTGGCGATGTCCACGCAGCGAGCGGTATCCGGTTCGGCCTTGCCCTCCAGCAGGCCGGGAATTTCCCGAAACTGGCGGCGGATTTCGTTAATCATGTCGAAGGCCGCGTCGCCCACAGCCGTCATGGTGATAGAGGCGATCAGGAAGGGAATGGTGCCGCCGATGAACATGCCCACCAGTACCACCGGGTTGGAAAGCTCCAGGGAGAAGTCCGGGTTGTGAACCTGCACCGTCTCGACGAAGGCGGCGATGATGGCCAGTGCGGCCAGGGCCGCGGCGCCGATGGCAAAGCCCTTGCCGATGGCGGCGGTGGTGTTGCCCACTTCGTCCAGGCTATCGGTGATCTTGCGTGTTTCCTCGCCCATGCCCGCCATTTCCGCAATGCCGCCGGCGTTGTCCGCCACCGGGCCGTAGGCGTCGATAGCCATGGTGATGCCCACCGTCGACAGCATGCCGACCGCGGCAATCCCTACGCCGTACAGGCCGGAGAGGTGGGTGGAGATGAAGATGATGGCGGCCAGAAACAGCACTGGAAGAACCACCGACTGCATACCCACCGCGAGCCCGGTGATCATTACCGTGGCGGCCCCGGTTTCCCCCGAGCGGGCGATCTTGCGCACCGGTGACGAGCCGGTGTAGTACTCCGTGATCAGCCCGATCAGCACGCCACCCACTGCGCCGCACAGCACCGACCACCAGACATGGGTGCCAACGCCGATGTTGTCTATCAGCACCCAGGCCATGATCACAAACACCACCGGTGCAAAAATCGTCCCGGTGCGCAGGGCCGCCTCTGGTGCGGAGCTGCAGCGCAACCGAACCAGGGCAATACCGGCAAAGCTCGCCAGCAGCCCGAGGGATGCCAGCGCCAGTGGCAGGAACATCAACTCGTTGCTGTGGGCCACCTGCATGGTGGAAGCGATGGCAATACAGGCGATCATCGCGCCACAGTAGGACTCGAAAATATCCGAGCCCATGCCGGCAATATCCCCGACATTATCCCCGACATTGTCGGCAATCACCCCGGGGTTGCGCGGATCATCTTCCGGGATGCCCGCTTCCAGCTTGCCCACCAGGTCCGCTCCGACGTCCGCACTCTTGGTAAAGATGCCGCCGCCAACGCGGGAAAACAGCGCCACGGTAGAGGCGCCCATGCCAAAACCGTGAATGGCGTGTGCCGTGGCCGGGTCGCCGCCGAAGTACCAGTACAGCCCGCCGAGCCCCACCAGACCCAGTGAGGCCACGCAAAGGCCCATCACCGAACCGCCGTAGAAACTGATGGTCAGCGCCAGTGGCGCGCCGTGGTTGTGCGCCGCCATCGCCGTGCGTACGTTGGCCTTGGTGGCGGCGAACATACCGAGGAAGCCGGCAGTGGCAGAGGCCAGGGCGCCGACCAGGAAGGACAGGGCTGTGTTGAAGCCCAGGGGGGATACGTACAGGCAGATAAGCAGCACAAGCGCGAATAACCCGAGCATTCGGTATTCGCGCTTCATGAAGACCATGGCGCCGAGATGAATCTGGTCGCCGATCTTTTTGACTTGCCCCTCGCCGTGGTTGTGTCGGGTCATTACGTGATAAATCACGAATGCCACTACCAGTCCCACGACGCCCAGTACCACGGGTATTGCAAGATACTCCGTCATAGCTGACACCCATTGTTATTTAGTTGGGAGGCTCACCGCATGCTAACCGGGTTGGTTGGGGGGTTACAAGTGTTGGTTTTGGCGGCGCCAGTGCTTTCCGCTTTGGGTTTGCAAAGACTCTTTGCTTCTCCTGTTGACCAGGTTGGTGGCGGGCCGCCATCGGAGAGACCCTTTGCGGACACGCTGTGAATACGTCCGTGTACGCTTCTACTCGGCATCCATGCCTCGTAGAGTCCGCCAAGGGCCTCTCCGACGACGTCCCTTCGATTTAAGCATCGGAGGATCTGGCCAGAACCGCCGGCGGTGGTGCGGCAGGATATTGAAGAAAGCAGAAAGAGCGGGTGCCGGCTTACTTGATTGGTAGATAGCCAGAATCGAAGGCATTCCCGGTGGCCGCGCCGCCACTGCATATATCAGGTTCGTTCTTGCCGTAACTGCCCTGCAAAAATTCGAAACCAGCCGCTCACGTTAGAACGTTCAGGCCTTCAACGTCCTCTTCGGATGCTTCCGCTCCGGATAACAGGTGCGGCAGATCTCACACACCCGGCCATCACAGCCGCGGGCCGTACAAAACTCCCGCCCGTAGAAAATAATCTGCAGATGCAGCCGGTTCCAGTAGGCCTCCGGGAACAGCCGTTTCAGGTCGCGCTCCGTCTGCACCACATTCTTGCCGCTGGTCAGCCCCCAGCGCTGGGCCAGGCGGTGGATATGCGTGTCCACCGGGAAAGCCGGCACCCCAAAGGCCTGCGACATCACCACACTGGCCGTCTTGTGGCCGACTCCGGGCAGGCGCTCCAGCGCTTCCATATTCGCCGGCACCTCGCCGCCGTGCTCCTCCAGCAGGATCTCCGACAGGCGCTTGATCGCCTTTGACTTTTGCGGTGACAGGCCACAGGGGCGGATTATCGCGCGAATCTGCTCCACATCCAGCGCCGCCATGTCCACCGGGTTATCGGCCAGCGCGAAGAGGGCGGGGGTGACCTGGTTGACCCGTTCGTCGGTGCACTGGGCCGACAGCAATACCGCTACCAGCAGCGTAAAGGCGTCAGTGTGATCCAGCGGCACCGGGGTTTCGGGGTAGAGTTGCTGCAGGCGCTGCAGGATGTAGTCAACCCGCTCGGCTTTTTTCAGCACGGCCTTACAGCCCTTTTATGACATCGACAATGCGTTCGGCCGCGTCCACACAGGCCGCCGGTTCGGCTACCAGTGCCATGCGCACCCGTCCTTCACCCGGATTGCCCCTGCCGGCATCGCGGGCCAGGTAGCGGCCGGGCAGGACGGTGACGTTGGCGTCGCGCAGCAGGGCGCGGGCGAAGTCGGTGTCGGCGATCGGTGTGGCGGGCCACAGGTAGAAACCGGCATCGGGACGGCAGGCATCGAGATGGCCGCCCAGGATGCCCAGCACGGCGTCAAATTTTTGCCGGTACAGGCGGCGGTTTTCCACCACGTGCGCCTCGTCGCCCCAGGCCGCGATGCTGGCGTACTGGTGATGCAGTGGCATGGCGCAGCCGTGGTAGGTGCGGTAGCGCAGGAATTTCCCGATCAGGTCGGCATCGCCGGCAACAAAGCCGGAGCGCAGGCCGGGCAGGTTGGAGCGCTTGGACAGGCTGTGGAATACCAGGCAGTTGCGGTAGTCGGTATCGCCCATCGCCGCGCAGGCCTGCAGCAGACCCGGGGGTGGATTGCCCTCGTCCGGGTAGATCTCGGAGTAGCACTCGTCGCTGGCGATAACAAAGTCGTATTGCCGCGCCAGGGCGATCAGTTGCTGCAGGGTTTCCAGTGGCAGTACCGCGCCGCTGGGGTTGCCGGGGCTGCACAGGTACAGCAGCTGGCAGCGTTGCCACTGTGCTTCATCGATGCTGTCGAAGTCGGGTATGAACCCGTTGTCGGCCAAACAGTCGATAAACACCGGCTCTGCTCCCGCCAGCAGGGCCGCCCCTTCATAGATCTGGTAGAAGGGGTTGGGGCAGATCACGCTGGCGCCACTGCCCGGCGCAATCACCGCCTGGGCGATGGCGAACAGGGCTTCCCGGGTGCCGTTGACCGGCAGCACCTGGCGTTCGGGGTCGACACCCGGCAACTGGAAACGGCCGGTCAGCCAGCTGGCGATGGCTTCCCGCAGCGCCGCAATGCCGGCCGTGGCGGGGTAGTTGGCCAGCTTGTCCAGATGCCCGGCCAGGGTTTCCAGCACGAAGGGCGGTGAGGCGTGGCGCGGTTCGCCGATGGACAGGGCGACCGGGCTGTGCGCGGCGCTGGGGGTAATGTCGGCGAACAGTTCGCGCAATTTCTCAAAGGGGTAGGGGTGCAGCAGCTCGAGCTGTGGATTCATCGTGGCGGAGCCTGTTTAAAGCTGTTTGTCGAGACGGTCGCGGATGGCCTGCTGGATGGCCTCGCAGCGCGCCGGGTCGGTAATGGGCTGGTCGTCCTCGTCGGTGATGAAGAACACGTCTTCCACCCGCTCGCCGAGGGTCTGGATCTTGGCGGCCTGTAGCACCACGTCCTGCTCCACGAACACCTGGCCGATGCGCGCCAGCAGGCCGGGGCGATCGGGCGAGGCCACCTCCAGCACGCTGACGTGCTTGATGCTGTCCACGCTCATGCGGGTCTCGGTGGGAATGGCGAAGGACTTCATCTGCCGCGGAGTCAGCCGTTGCACCACGCTGGGCTTGCCACCGTCCTGGCCCAGGCTGCGGGACAGGTGCTCCTTGATATGGCGCAGGCGGGCGCCATCCTCGGCGATGGAGGCGCCGTCGGTATCCAGCACGAAAAAGGTATCCAGGGTCATGTTGTCATTGGCGTTGTAGATGCGCGCGTCGTGCACCGACAGGTCGAGCTGTTCCAGCTCGGCGCACACCCGGGAGAACAACTGGGGCGTGTAGACCGCGTGGATAAATATCTGGGTGGCGTTGGCCACGCTGGAATCATTGGAGCTGCGGATCAGCACCAGCGGCTGGCTCTTGTCGTGATGACCGGCGATGGCCTCGGTGTGCCAGGCGATATCCTCTGCGCGTTCCCGTAAAAAGTAGTCCTCGCCACGCTCCTGCCAGAGTTCGTCCAGCTCTTCGAGGGTGAAGCCCCGGTACTCGAGGATATCGATGGCGGCGTTGCGGGCCTCGTCGATCCACACCTGCTTGTCCACCGGGTTTTCCAGGCCCCGGCGCAGGGCGCGCTTGGTCTCGGTGTAGAGCTGGCGCAGCAGGCTGCCGCGCCAGGCATTCCACAGGTTCGGGTTGGTGCCGTTGATGTCCGCCACGGTCAGCGCAAACAGATAGTCCAGGCGGTGCTGGTCTCCCACATGCTGGGCAAACTGCTGGATCACTTCCGGATCGGAGATGTCTTTGCGCTGGGCCACGGCGGACATCAGCAGGTGATTCTTTACCAGCCACACCACCAGGTTGGTATCCCGCTGCAGCAGGCCGTGCTGCTGGCAGAAGCGCTCGGCATCCACCGCACCCAGCTCCGAGTGGTCGCCGCCGCGGCCCTTGCCGATGTCGTGGTAGAGGCCGGCGATGTACAGCAACTCGATTTTCGGCAGGCGCCGTGCCACCCGGCTTGAAACCGGAAAGCGCTCTTCAAAATCCGCCTTCTGGAAGCGGCGCATGTTCTGGATCACTTCCAGGGTGTGGGCGTCCACGGTGTAGGCGTGGAACAGGTCGTGCTGCATCTGGCCGACGATGCGCCCGAACTCTGGCAGGTAGGTGCCGAGGATGCCGTAGCGCGTCATGCGCCGCAGCTGGCGCGTTACTTTGTAGGGCGAACGCAGGATATCGAGGAACAGCTGGTGGTTGCGCGGGTCGGCGCGGAAATGGTCGTCAATCAGGTGGCGATTGTCGCGGATCAGGCGAATGGTGGGTGCGCCAATGCCGAGGATGCTCTTGTCTTGTGCCCCCAGCAGGAACACTTCCAGCAGGGCCGGCGGGTATTGCCGGAACAGGTTGGGGTCGATGACCTCCAGGTAGCCGTTGCGGGTACGGAAGCGCTCGTTGATCTCGCGCAGTTCGTCGTCGCCGCTGGCGGCGAGAATGGACTGGTCGAAATTCTGCACCAGCACTTCGTTGAGCTGGCCCAGGGCCAGGGCCCAGCGATAGTAGAGCTGCATGAACTGCTCCACCGCCAGCTTGTCGCCGTCCTCAAAGCCCCACAGTTCGGCCAGGGCACGCTGGTGATCGAACAGCAGGCGGTCCTCCTCGCGGCCGGTGACCATGTGCAGGGCGTAGCGCACCCGCCACATGAATTCGCGACCGCGCTGCAGGATGCGCCGTTCGTCAGGGGTGAGGAATTCGCCGGAGGGGATGTCGTCGATGCCCGCCACACCCAGGTGGCGCTCCGCGATCCAGCCGATCACCTGCAGGTCGCGCAGGCCTCCGGGGGAGCCCTTCACATTGGGCTCGAGATTGTATTCGGTGTCGGCGTACTTGTTGTGCCGCGCCTGCTGCTCGTCCATCTTGGCGCGGAAGAACTCGCCGATCGGCCACATATTGTCCGGGGCGATAGCTTGCGACACAGCGGCCATCAGGGCCTCGCTACCGCGAATTACCCGGGCTTCCATCAGGTTGGTGAGGATGGTGATGTCACTGGCGGCGGCATCGCGGCACTCGGCCACACTGCGCACACTGTGGCCGACGTCCAGGCCGATATCCCAGAGCAGGGTCAGGAAGGACTCGATGGGTTCGCGACAGCTCTCGCTGTCGTCGCCGACCAGCAGCAGGATGTCGACGTCCGAGCGCGGGTGCAGTTCACCGCGGCCGTAACCGCCCACAGCCACCAGGGCGAACTGCTCCGGCCACTGCTGGCAATCGCAGAGGGTGCCAAGCAGAGCGTCCATGAAGCGGGCGCGCAGGCGGATCAGGTCGCCCGCTTCGACGCCGGCGTGGAATTGCCCGTCGAGGTAGGCGCCGGCGTTTTTCAGCGCCGCCTTGCAGCGGGGGATGGGTTGGGTGCCCTCGAGGTCGGCGGTAAAGGCCGTCACATCGAACATTGCCTCGGGCAGTGCGGGGGTGGCGGCAGTCATGCGGGCTGGCTCTCCCTCAGAAGCTTTCGTTGCTGCGGCGGGTGAAGATCTCGCAGCCGTCCTCGGTCACCCCGAGGGTGTGCTCCCACTGGGCGGACAGGCGCCCGTCTTTGGTGGTCACGGTCCAGCCGTCCTTCTGGTTGAGTTTGGTGTGGCGGCGACCGGCATTGATCATCGGTTCGATGGTAAAGGTCATGCCCGGCTCCAGCACCAGGCCGGCTCCGGGTTTACCGTAGTGCAGCACCTGTGGGTCTTCGTGGAAGACTTCACCGATACCGTGGCCGCAGTACTCGCGCACCACCGAGTAATAGTTTTTCTCGGCGTGCTGCTGTATGACGTGGCCGATATCGCCGAGAGTGGTGCCGGGGCGCACGATGTCCAGTGCCTTGTACAGGCATTCCTGGGTGACCCGCACCAGGCGCTGGGCGTGTTCCGGCACCTCGCCCACCATGACCATGATGCTGGTATCGCCGTGGAAGCCCTCCTTGATCACGGTGACATCGATATTGACGATATCGCCGCTCTTCAGCTTTTTGCTGTCTGAGGGGATGCCGTGGCACACCACCTCGTTGATCGAAGTACAGATGGAGCGGGGGAAACCGTGGTAGCCGAGGCAGGCGGGAATGGCGTTCTGCACACGGGTGATGTGCTCGTGGCAGATGCGGTCCAGTTCGCCGGTGGTGATACCGGGTTCCACTATGGGTTCGATCATTTCCAGTACTTCCGCGGCGAGCCGGCCGGCGACCCGCATATGTTCGAAGTCCTGCGCTGATTTGATGGATGCCGCCATTTCTAACCTATTGAAAATACAGACTTTGGTGCCGAAATCCGGGCGTATCTTTGCCGCGCCAGGATGGCTGAGGGGCGCTATTCTACCGCAAGCTGTCGGCAAAAGTGCAGGACCGGTGCCAGAATCGGCAATTTGGCGCCAGTTTCGCCTTTAACCTGGCCTGTCACTGTGGTATAAAGCGCGCCTCGCCGCGGGGCCTCTCTATCCGGGAGCGTCGACGTTGGCGGGAAAACACTAACGCCGCACACATATCGCAACCTCTCCCAGGGTGCCGGTTCGCCGGTTTGGGGCGGGGGATATGTGGAGGACTAACCCAAATACAAGGTATTTATTATGTCGCAAGTAAGCATGCGCGACCTGCTGCAGGCGGGCGCACACTTTGGTCACCAGACCCGTTACTGGAACCCCAAGATGGGCAAGTTCATCTTTGGTGCCCGTAACAAGATCCACATCATCAACCTCGAGCACACCGTGCCGGCCTTCAACGAAGCGCTGACGCTGGTGAAGAAGATGGCTGGCAACAAGAACAAGATCATGTTCGTAGGCACCAAGCGTGCCGCCGGCAAGATCATCAAGGAGCAGGCGGAGCGCGCCGGCATGCCCTATGTCAGCCACCGCTGGCTCGGCGGCATGCTGACCAACTACAAGACCATCCGCGCCTCCATCAAGCGTCTGCGCGAGCTGGAAGCCCAGCAGGCCGACGGCACCTTCGCCAAGCTGACCAAGAAAGAAGCGCTGATGCGCTCCCGCGACATGGAGAAGCTCGAGCGCTCCATCGGCGGTATCAAGGACATGGGCGGCCTGCCTGACGCGCTGTTCGTGGTTGATGTTGACCACGAGCGCATCGCCATCTCCGAGGCCAACAAGCTGGGTATTCCCGTGATCGGCGTGGTGGACACCAACTCCAACCCCGATGGCGTGGACTACGTCATCCCCGGCAACGACGACGCGATTCGCGCCATCAAGCTGTACGTTACCGCCGTGGCCGACGCCTGTATCGCCGGTCGCTCTGAATCCGGTGAGGCCGTGGTGACCAAGGACGAGTTCGTCGAAGAAGCTGCCGAAGCGGCCGCCGAGTAAGCCCCGCCCGCCCCGGTCACGATACTGTCACCGGGGCCCCTCATTATCCCCGGTGGCGGCAACGTCAGGCGGGGATGTTTCGCATGAAAAGATTTTCCCCCCAGGGGGACTAGCAGGAGGACACTATGTCTGCAGCACTGGTTAAAGAACTCCGCGAGCGCACTGGACTGGGCTTGCTTGAATGTAAAAAAGCCCTGGCCGAAGCGGGTGGCGATGTTGAGAAAGCCATCGAAGAACTGCGCAAGTCCAGCGGCATGAAGGCCGCCAAGAAGGCTGGCCGCACCGCCGCTGACGGCGTGGTTGCCACCCGTGTGGCTGAAGACGGCTCCTACGGTATCGTGCTGGAAGTGAACAGCGAAACCGACTTCGTCGCCCGCGATGCCGGCTTCCTGGCCTTTGTCGACAAGGTTGCCGAAGCGGCTTTCGCCGGCAAGCAGACCGACGTTGCCGCCCTGATGGCCGGTGAACTGGAATCCGACCGCGAAGGTCTGGTGCAGAAAATTGGCGAAAACATCGGCGTTCGCCGTGTTGAGCTGATCACTGCCGACGCCGGCGTGGTTGGCCAGTATGTGCACGGCAACAACCGCATCGCGGTACTGGTTGAGCTGAAAGGCGGCGACCAGGACCTGGCGAAAGACGTTGCCATGCACGTTGCCGCGGTTAATCCGCGCGTGGTTTCCCCGGCCGACATGCCGGAAGAAACCATTGCCAAGGAGAAGGAAATCTACACCGCCCAGGCCGCCGAGTCCGGCAAGCCGGCTGAAATCATCGAGAAGATGATCGGCGGACGTGTGAAGAAGTTCCTGGCCGAAAACTCCCTGGTGGAGCAGGCCTTCGTCAAGGACCCCGACACCACGGTTGGCAAGCTGGTCGCCAGCGCCGGTGCCGAAGTGGTTTCCTTCGTCCGCTTTGAAGTGGGTGAAGGTATCGAAGTCGAGAAAGTCGACTTCGCCGACGAGGTGGCAGCGCAGCTGAAAGGCTGAGCCACAGCGCACGATTCGAACGGGGCCGGAAGGCCCCGTTTTTCGTTGCGTGAGCAGCGTGCCGCAGCCAAATAGCACTGGGGTGTAACACTAATGTCCTGTAATATACGCCCCCAGCTCAGGAGACCAGATTCATGCCCCAAGGCTCAGGCGACAAAAAGTACAAGCGTATCCTGCTGAAACTCAGCGGTGAGGCCCTCACCGGGTCCGAAAGGTTCGGGATCGACCCCAAAGTGCTCGACCACATGGCGCTGGAAATTGGCCAGTTGGTCGGTATCGGGGTGCAGGTGGGGCTGGTGGTCGGCGGTGGCAACCTGTTCCGCGGCGCGGCACTGCAGGCAGCGGGTCTCGACCGGGTGACCGGCGACCACATGGGCATGCTCGCCACTGTGATGAACGCCCTCGCCCTGCGCGATGCGCTGGAGCGCTCCAATATCGCCACCCAGGTCATGTCTTCCATTCCCATGAGCGGCGTGGTGGACCACTACGACCGGCGCAAGGCGATTCGCGCCCTGGGCAACGGCGATGTGGTGATCTTCAGCGCCGGTACCGGTAACCCCTTCTTCACTACGGATTCTTCCGCCTGCCTGCGCGGCATCGAAGTGGAAGCCGAACTGGTGCTGAAGGCGACCAAGGTGGACGGGGTTTACTCTGCCGATCCCTTCAAGGACCCGGATGCGGTGAAATACGACCGCCTCAGTTACGATGAGGTGCTGGACAAGAAACTGGAAGTGATGGACCTGACGGCAATCTGTCTGTGTCGGGACCACAATATGCCGGTGCGGGTATTCGAGATGGAGAAGCCCGGCGCGCTGCTGAACATCGTTCGCGGTGGCCAGGACGGCACTCTGATCGAGTAGCACCCGGCAGCAAGGCATAAAAAGGAGAGAAACATGATTGAAGATATCAAGTCCGAAGCCGCTGAGCGCATGGACAAAAGCCTGGAAGCGCTGACCCACAACTTCAACAAAATCCGCACCGGGCGCGCCCACCCCAGTCTGCTGGACGGCCTGAAAGTGACCTACTACGGCGCCGAGACACCTCTCAACCAGGTCGCCAATGTCAACGTGGAAGACGCCCGTACCCTGGTGCTGACTGCCTGGGACAGAAGCATGATTCCCGACATCGAGAAGGCCATCTACAAGTCGGATCTGGGCCTCAACCCGGCGACCGCCGGCGAGGTGATCCGCATTCCCATGCCCATGCTGACCGAGGAAACCCGCAAGGGTTACATCCGTCAGGCGCGGTCCGAAGCGGAAGCGGCGCGGGTATCGGTGCGCAACGCCCGCCGCGATGCCATGGCCATGCTGAAGGAAATGGTGAAGGAAAAGGAAATCAGCGAGGACGACGAGCGCCGCGGCCAGGATGTGGTGCAGAAGCTGACCGACCAATACATCGCCAAGGTGGAGTCCATGCTCTCCACCAAAGAAGAAGACCTGATGGAAATCTAAGCCATCGCGTCCATGTCTACAGTTGAGGGGTCTGGGAAGGGGAGTTCCGCAGCAGACCAGGTTGTTCCCCGCCACGTTGCCATCATCATGGACGGCAACAACCGCTGGGCTCGTCGCAACGGCGTCCCCGGGCCCGCCGGCCACCGCGCCGGGGTTGAAGCGGTGCGGGGCGTGCTGCGCGCCTGCCGCGACACCGGTGTGCAGGTGCTGACCCTGTTCGCGTTTTCCAGCGAGAACTGGGGGCGCCCCCAGCCCGAGGTGCGTGCGTTGCTGGCCCTGCTGTCGCGCTACCTGCGCAACGAGGTGCGCGAACTTGACCGGGACAATGTCTGTCTGCGCTTTATCGGCCGTCGCGACCGATTCAGCGAGCGCCTGCAGCGCCTGATGCGCCAGTCCGAACAACTTACCTGTAACAACAGCGCCGCGACCATGGTGATCGCCGTCGATTACGGCGGCCAGTGGGATATCGCTCAGGCGGCCGGCAAAGTGGCTGAGCAGGTACAGCGCGGCGAGCTTGCCGCAGACGCCGTGACGCCCGAGCACCTGGCAGCGCACATGGCGGTGGCTGACCTGCCGGCGCCGGATCTGTGTATCCGCACCGGGGGCGATGCCCGTATCAGCAATTTCATGCTGTGGCAGTTTGCCTACAGCGAACTCTATTTCACCAATACCCTGTGGCCGGACTTCGGCGAGCTGGAGTTTGCCCGCGCCCTGGCGGACTACAGCCGGCGCGAGCGTCGCTTTGGTCTGCGTTCTCCCGGGGACCTGGTCGCCGGAGGCGGTGATGCTTAGGCAGCGGGTTTTTACCGCGCTGGTCATGGCGGCCCTGTTCCTGGCGGCGATGGCCTTTCTGCCGCTGCCCGGGCTGGCGCTGTTCTTTGCCCTGGTGGTGTCACTGGGTGCCTGGGAGTGGGCGCCGCTGGCGGGCTGGCGTCCGGCACCGGCGCGCGGCCTCTACGTCCTGCTCAACCTGGGCGTGCTGGCCGGACTCTATGTCTATTGTGGTCTGGGACAGCAGCCGGAGCCAGGCGATGTCCAGCCGATACTGGGCCTGGGTTGCCTGTGGTGGTCATTTCTGCTGTTGTGGGTCAAGGGCTATCCAGCCAGCGCCGTACTCTGGGGCAGCGTCCCCGCCCGCAGCATTATGGGCCTGCTGGTGATGTCCTTCGCCTGGGTGGCAGCAGTCTACCTGCTGACCTTTCCCCGTGGCGGCATCCTGATGGTGTGCATGGTGTTGGTGGTGGCGGCGGCGGATATCGGCGCCTACTTTGCCGGCAAGACCTTCGGTCGCCACAAACTGGCAGCCGCGGTCAGTCCCGCCAAGACCTGGGAAGGCTTCTGGGGCGGCATGGCCTCGGCCTTGCTGCTGGCCGTCGTGTTCTGGTACCTGCTGCCGCCGCAGATGGCACATGTCACTCTGATGGCGGTCATTTTTGTGACCCTGTGCACCGCCCTCGCTTCGGTGGTGGGCGATCTTGCCGTCAGTATGGTCAAGCGCGAATGCGGCGTGAAAGACAGCGGTTCCATCCTGCCCGGACACGGCGGTGTACTGGATCGCCTGGACAGTATCTGCGGTGCCGCTCCGGTATTTGCCCTTGGCCTGCTGCTGGCAGGCTGGTAAGCATTCTATGAGTCAGTTTGCGCAACAGGCCGTGTCGGTGCTGGGTTCTACCGGTTCCATTGGGGTCAGCACCCTCGACGTCATCGCTCGCCACCCTGATCGCTATCGGGCCTGGGCGCTGGCCGCCAATACCTCGGTGGATGCCCTGCGCGAACAGTGCCTCGCCCATCGCCCGGAATACGCGGTGATGATGTGTCCCGATAGCGCCGAGCAGTTGCGCAGTAGCCTGCCCGCCGAGTTGGGCACCACGGTATTGCAGGGTGAGGAAGGATTGCTGCGCATCGCCACTGACGCGTCGGTGGATGCGGTCATGGCCGCGGTGGTTGGCGCAGCCGGTCTGCCCTCGGCGCTGGCGGCGGCCCGGGCGGGCAAGCGGGTGCTGCTGGCCAACAAGGAGTCGCTGGTGATGGCGGGGCACCTGTTCATGGATGCTGTGCACCAGTCCGGCGCTCTGCTGCTGCCGATCGACAGTGAACACAACGCTATTTTTCAGTGCCTGCCGGTGGATCGCGGCGGTCGCCCGGGTCGCGCCGGTGTCAGTAAAGTGCTGCTGACCGCCTCTGGCGGCCCCTTCCGCACCTGGAGTGCCGCGCAGATTGCGGCCGCCACACCGGAGCAGGCCTGCGCCCACCCCAACTGGGATATGGGGCGCAAGATATCGGTGGACTCAGCCACCCTGATGAACAAGGGGCTGGAGCTGATTGAGGCCTGCTGGCTGTTTGATTTGCCGGCGGAGCAGGTCGAGGTGGTGGTGCACCCCCAGAGTATTGTGCACTCCATGGTGCAGTACGATGATGGCTCGGTGCTCGCTCAGCTCGGCAACCCCGACATGCGTACACCCATTGCCTACGGTCTGGCCTGGCCCGAGCGTATCGACGCCGGCGTGGCGCCGCTGGACCTGATCGCCCAGGGTCGTCTCGACTTTGAGGCCCCCGATACCGGGCGCTTTCCCTGTCTGCGGTTGGCGCGCGAGGCGGTCAGTGCCGGCGGTACCGCCATGGCGGTCTGCAATGCCGCCAACGAAGTGGCCGTGGCCGCCTTTCTCGACGGGCGCATCGGCTTCGACACCATCCCGGCGATTATCGAGCAGACCCTGGCCGACATCCCGGTAGTTGAACCCGACTCGCTGGCTGTGGTCGAATCTGCTGACGCGCAGGCGCGAGCCTGTGCGCACACCCTTGTGGGGAAACGGAAACACTGATGGATCTGCTGTACACAATCGCCATTACCCTGGCCACCCTCGCCGTGCTGGTGGCCGTGCACGAGTACGGGCACTTCTGGGTGGCCCGCCGCTGCGGGGTCAAGGTACTGCGCTTTTCCATCGGCTTCGGCAAATCCCTGTGGACCTGGCGCGACCGCCAGGGCACCGAGTACAGCGTGGCGGCGATACCGCTCGGCGGCTATGTAAAAATGCTGGACGAGCGGGAGGGCGACGTCGATCCGGCGGAGCAGCACCAGGCCTTCAACCGCAAGCCGGTACTGCAGCGTATCGCCGTGGTGGCGGCCGGCCCACTGGCCAACTTTGCCCTGGCCATTGTCGCCTTCTGGTGCCTGTTCATGGCGGGGGAGAGTGGCTTTGCGCCGGTCATTGGCGAGGTCAAGCCCGGCTCCGTCGCCGACGTGGCCGGCCTTGAGGTGGGCCAGGAAATCGTCGCGGTGGACGGCCGCGAAACCCCCACCTGGCAGGCGGTGAACTTCCAGTTACTGGATCGCATCGGCGATAGCGGCGCCATCGCCTTCGCGGTGAAATACCCCGACTCCGACGTCATCTACGAGTCCGAGGCCATCGTCAGCGAGTGGCTGGCAGACCAGGAGCAGCCCGATCTCTTCGGCGGCCTCGGCCTCACCATGTACACCCCGGACATCCTCCCCGTAGTGGGCGAAATTACCCCCGACAGCCCCGCTGAGCGCGCCGGCCTGCAAAGCGGTGATCGGGTGCTCAGCGCCGACGGTATCGCCATGCCCCTGTGGCAGGACTGGGTCGAGTACGTGCGGGCGCGCCCGGGTCAGTCCATCGAGCTGCAGGTGCAGCGAGGCGACAGCCGCCAAACCACCAGCATTACCCCTGAGCGCATTCTCGACGAGGACGGCGAGGCCTTTGGTCGGGTGGGTGTGGCAGTGGTGGTCCCGGACATGCCCCCGGAACTGGTGCGCACTTTTTCCCGCGGTCCGCTGGAAGCACTGGGGGCCGGCGTGCAGCGCACCGCCGATCTGACGGTATTTACCCTTAATTCCATCAAGAAAATGCTGCAGGGGCTGATCTCGCCAAAAAACTTGAGTGGCCCCATCACCATTGCTAAAGTGGCCACCGCGTCCGCCAAGTCGGGCCTGGAGTCCTATATCAGCTTCCTGGCTTTGCTCAGCGTCAGTCTGGGTGTTCTCAATCTGTTGCCGATCCCGGTGCTGGATGGTGGGCATCTCCTGTACTACACCGTGGAGCTGCTGGCCGGGCGCCCCGTACCAGAGAAAATACAAGTTTTGGGGTATCAACTGGGTCTGTTCCTGGTCCTCTCGATCATGGCGCTGGCCCTGTATAACGATTTCGCACGCCTTTAATCAGACCGAGTGTGGCGGGATAAAAGCAACATCAATCAACTTGACTTCGGGCAGGCCCATACCGGTGTTTGACAAGACTACGAGCAAGCGACTTCCCCTCTGGCTGGCGCTCCAGCTGGCCATTGCAGGTCCTACGGCGACGGTGGCTCCCCTGGCGGCCGCCCAGACTTCGTCCTCCTTTATTGTCAGTGATATCCGTGTCGAGGGCCTGCAGCGGATTTCCGCCGGCAGTGTGTTTGCCGCCATGCCGCTGGCGGTGGGTGATCTCGTCAACGAGGAAGCCCTGCGCGCCGCATCCCGCAGCCTGTTTGCCACCGGTAATTTCGATGACATCCGTATCGGCCGCGACGGCAACGTGCTGGTGATTGTGGTGGCCGAACGCCCCAGCATCAGTGAGATCAATATCGAGGGCAACAAGGCCATCGAGACCGAGGCCCTGATGGACGGCCTGAAAAGCGCCGGCCTCGCCGTGGGCCAGGTGTTCCAGCGCTCCACCCTCGAGGGGATGCAGCTGGAGCTGCAGCGCCAGTACGTGCAGCAGGGGCGCTATGACGCCAATATTGAAACCGAGGTACTGCCGGAGCCGCGCAACCGGGTGTCTGTCAACATCGATGTGGACGAAGGCACCGTGGCCGCCATCAAGCATATCAATGTGGTGGGCAACGAGGTCTTTGACGACGAAGAGCTCACCGACCTGTTTGCACTGAAAACCACCGGCTGGTTTTCCTTCTTTACCAACGACGACAAATACTCGCGGGAGAAGCTTACCGGCGACCTGGAAACCCTGACTTCCTATTACATGGACCGGGGCTACCTGCAGTTCACCATTGACTCCACCCAGGTGTCGGTCTCACCCAACAAGGAAGCCGTCTACATCACCGCCAACGTGACCGAGGGCGAGAAGTTCACCGTGGGTGAAGTCGACCTGTCCGGTGACCTTGTGCTGCCGGAGTCGGATCTGCGGCGCTTTGTACTGGTGAGTGAAGGCCAGACCTTCTCCCAGCAGCTGGTGACGTCCACCGAGGAATACCTGACCCGCCGTCTCGGCAACGAGGGCTACAGTTTTGCCAAGGTGACCGGCATCCCCGAGGTGAACGAGGACGACAATACCGTGGCGATGAAATTTTTCATCGATCCGGGCAAGCGCACCTACGTGCGACGTGTGAATTTCAAGGGCAACATGAAAACCGCGGACGACGTCCTGCGCCGGGAAATGCGCCAGATGGAAGGCGCGCCGGCCTCCGCCGCCTCCATCGAGCAGTCCCGCGTGCGTCTGGAGCGTCTCGGTTACTTCAGCAAAGCCGAAGTGGAAACGCCGGAAGTGCCCGGCCACGACGACCTGATCGATGTCGACTTCGCGGTGGAAGAGCAGTCCTCCGGCAGCATCGGCGCCAGCTTCGGTTACGCCCAGGATGCGGGCCTGATCCTCGGCCTCAACCTGCAACAGGACAACTTCCTGGGTACCGGCCGTCGGGTGGGCATCTCCCTGAACAGCTCCCGCTACCAGGACCTCTACAATTTCAGTTACACCAACCCCTATTACACCGAGGACGGTGTCAGCCGCGGTTTCAACGTGTTCTACCGCTCCACCGACCTGTCAGAAGTGAACGTGGCCAGTTACACCACCGACACGCTCGGCGCGGCCCTGAACTTCGGTTACCCGATTGGTGAAACCCAGCGTCTGGGCTTCAGCTTCGGCGTTTCCAACACCGAGATCACCGCCGGCCGTTTCGCGGTGCAGGAAATCAAGGCCAGCCCGCGCCTGATCGACGGGGTCGACTTCTACTACGACAGCAACCTGCTGGAGGATGGCACTTATTCGGCGCCGGAAGTGCTGCTGCCAATAGATTCGCTGCCGCCCGATTCCCTGACCATTCCCACCGAGCCGGGCTTCCTCGACGTGCACGGCGACGAGTACCTGAACTGGACCGTAACCGGCAGCTGGACCCAGTCCACCCTGAACCGCGGCCGTCTGGCCACCCGCGGCGCCAGCCAGTCGGTGGCGCTGGAAGTAGCGGTGCCCGGCTCCGACCTGGAGTTCTACAAGCTGACCTATCGCGGCGAAATCTACTTCCCCATTGTCAACGAGTGGACCCTGCGCTTCCGCACCGAACTCGGCTACGGTGATGGCTACGGCGATTCCGAGAGCCTGCCTTTCTACGAACATTTCTTTGCCGGCGGTTTTGGCTCGGTGCGCGGTTACGAGAACAACACCCTGGGCCCGCGCAGTACGCCGCCTGAAATTTACGACGTGAACCAGCCGGCGACGGAAATTGACGAGGACGGTACCGCCACTGAGCGCGGTGGCCCCGACGGCCGGCAGTTTGGCTATGTCCGCGATCCGGCCACCGGCAAGCTGGTGTACAACACCTATCGCCCCGGTCGTGATTCCGATCCCTTTGGCGGCAACGTGCTGATTGAGGGTAGCGCCGAACTGCTGTTCCCGCTGCCCTTTATCAAGGATCGCAGCAAATTGCGCTCGGCCTTCTTCGTGGATGCGGGTAACGTATTCAATACCCAGTGCTCCTCGAACCAGATCAACTGTTTCGATATCGATGGCGACGAGTTCCGCTACTCGGTGGGTGTGGGCGTGAGCTGGATTACCGGCTTCGGCCCCATGACTTTCAGCCTTGCCAAGCCGCTGAATGCGGGCCCCGAGGATGAGGAAGAGGTCTTCCAGTTCACCCTTGGCCGCGGCTTCTAACCTTTTTTATTACTGATAATTGGAGTTTATTGTGTCCAGACTATTGAAAATTGCCCTCGCCACCCTGGCCCTGAGCCTGCCCACCCTGGGCTGGGCGCAAGGCAAGATCGCGGTGGTCAATCTCGAACAGGCCATCCTGCAGACCGACTACGCCCAGAAGCAGCTGGCGGCGGTGCGCAACCAGGACGACTACAAAGCCGACAAGGCGGAGTACGACAAACTCAAGGAAGAGTTCGACAAGCTGCTGAAAGACTTCCAGAAAGACGCCGCGGTGATGAGCGCCGATCAGCAGGTGGCTGCGCGCCAGAAACTGCAGAGCAAACAGTCCGACCTAGAGCACGTTACTGGCAAGCTGCAGAAGGCCGAACAGGCCGCCGGCCAGGTGCTGCTGCAGGAAATGTCCCCGCGGGTACAGGAAGTGCTGCGCGAATTGATCACTACCGAAGGCATCGGCCTGCTGCTGCAGCGTCAGTCGGTGATTCACGCCGACGCTGGCTACAGCATCACTGCCAAAGTGACCGACAAGCTGAACCAGTTGCCTGCCGAATAGGGGCTGGTCACACTGGCTGAATAGGCCCTGGCGCGTGATTACACTCGGGGAGCTTGCAGAGAAGCTGGGTCTGGCCTACTCGGGTGACGCCCAGCGTCAACTGACCGGTCTGGCGACGCTCACCGCCGCCGGGCCCGAACAGCTGGCCTTTCTGGCCCAGCGCAAATACCAGCATCTACTGGCCACGACCAGGGCGGGCGCGGTGATTGTGCCGCCGGATCTTGCCGATACCTGCCCGGTCGACTATCTGGTGGCGGACGATCCCTACCTCTGTTTTGCCCGGGTCAGCGGCCTGTTCGATCGCGCTCCTGTGCCCCCGCCGGGTATTCACCCTGCGGCGACGGTGGCAGCGGACGCCGCGGTGGATGCCTCCGCTGCAGTCGGCCCCAACGCCGTCATTGAATCCGGTGCCGTGATCGGTGCCGGCGCCGTGATTGGCGCCAGCGTCTATATCGGCCAGCGCAGTCGGGTGGGGGCGGGGAGCCGCATTCACCCTAACGCGGTGCTCTACCACGATGTGCGGGTGGGCGATCACTGCACCATTCACTCCCAGGCGGTGCTGGGGGGCGATGGCTTCGGCTTTGCGCCGGGCCCCGATGGCTGGGAAAAAATCCATCAACTGGGTGGTGTGTGGCTCGGCGATCGCGTGGAAGTGGGGGCCTGTACCACCATTGATCGCGGTGCGATTGAAGATACCGTGATCGAAGATGGGGCCATCATCGACAATCTGGTACAGATCGCGCACAACTGTCGCATCGGAAAAAATACCGCGATAGCCGGTTGCACCGGCCTCGCCGGTAGCACGATTATAGGTGCCAACTGCACCCTCGCAGGTGGCGTGGGTGTGGTGGGGCATGTGGAGATTTGCGACAACGTTCACGTGACGGGCATGACCATGGTCACCAAATCGATCACCGAAGCGGGCTCGTATTCCTCCGGCACCCCGATGTCCACGACCAGGGACTGGAAGCGCAGCGCGGTTCGCTTCGCCCAGTTGGACGCCATACAGCGGCGCCTGGCCAGCGTCGAGTCGCGGCTCGATGACGGGTCAGAACACAGTTAATACAGAGGACATCCCGCTTCATGTTGTTGGACATTGCAGACATTCGTAAATACCTGCCCCACCGCTATCCCTTCCTGCTGGTCGATCGCGTGGTGGAGCTGAACCTGGGCGAGTCTATCGTCGCCTACAAGAACCTCAGCATCAACGAACCCTTTTTCGACGGCCACTTCCCCGACAAGCCGGTATTCCCCGGCGTACTGCTGGTGGAGGCCATGGCCCAGGCCGCCGGCATCCTGGGTTTCAAATCCCAGGAAAAAACCCCGGCGGATGGCTCCATCTACTACTTCGTCGGCGCCGACAACCTGCGTTTCAAGCGGCCCTGTGTGCCCGGTGACCGGGTGATGCTGCGGGCGAAGATCCTCGGTGACCGCCGCGGGATCTGGAAGTTTGAAGTGAGTTCCGACGTGGATGGCGAACTGGCCGCTTCCGCCACCATTCTCTGCGCAGACCGCAAGGCCTGAGCGCGACCATGATTCACGAGCAGGCCATCGTTGATCCCGGTGCGAAACTGGCGGCAGACGTACGCGTCGGCCCCTGGACCTATATTGGCCCCGGCGTGGAAATTGGCCCCGGCACTATTGTCGAAAGCCATGTCGTGATCAAGGGGCCGACGGTGATCGGCGCCAACAACCACATCTACCAGTTTTCCACGGTGGGTGAGGCGACGCCGGATCTCAAGTACCGCGACGAACCCACCCGGCTGGTCATCGGCGATCACAACGTGATCCGCGAGAACGTGACCATTCACCGCGGCACCGTTCAGGACCGCGCCGAGACCACCATCGGCAACCACAACCTGATCATGGCCTATGTGCACATCGGCCACGACTGCGTGCTGGGCGACCACATCATCATGGTCAACAACGCCGCCCTGGCCGGGCATGTGCATGTGGGTGACTGGGCCATCCTCTCCGGTTATACCCTGGTGCACCAGTTCTGCAAGATCGGCGCCCACAGCTTCAGCGGCATGGCCACCGGTATCGGCAAGGACGTACCCGCCTTCGTCACCGTCAGCGGCCAGCCCGCCGAGGCCAAGACCATCAACGTCGAGGGCCTGCGCCGGCGCGGTTTTTCCAATGAAACCCTGAGCCAGCTGCGCCGGGCCTTCAAGATCATCTACCGCCAGGGACTCACCCTGGAACTGGCCCTGCAGCGCCTGGAAACCATGCTGCGGGACACGCCCGAAGTGCAGATGCTGATCGATTCCATACGCGCCTCGGAGCGCGGCATCGTTCGCTAGCGCAGTAATGCGCATCGGCATACTGGCTGGCGAAGCCTCTGGCGATATCCTCGGCTCCCGCGTCATCGCCGCCCTGCGCCAGCGCCACCCGGACCTGGTGGTGGAGGGTATCGGTGGCCCGCTGATGGCGGAGCAGGGGCTGGACAGCCTGTTCCCCATGGAGCGCCTGTCAGTGATGGGCTTTGTCGAGCCCCTCAAGCGCCTGCCCGAGCTGTTGCGCATTCGCGGCGCTGTTTTCCGGCACTTTCGCGACAATCCGCCGGACATCTTCCTCGGCATCGATTCCCCCGATTTCAACCTGCACCTGGAACGCAAACTGCGCAGGGCCGGTGTCACCACCGCTCACCTGGTCAGCCCCACTGTCTGGGCCTGGCGCGCCGGTCGCATGAAGGGCATTGCACGGGCAGTGGATCGCATGCTCTGCCTGTTCCCCTTCGAATTGCCGATCTATGCCGAACACCGTGTGGCGGCGAGCTTTGTGGGCCACCCGCTGGCGGATGAGATACCGCTGGTGGTGGACAGCGCCGCCGCCCGCGCGGCGTTGCAGCTGCCCCGGGAGGGACGGGTGCTGGCCCTCCTGCCCGGCTCCCGCGGTGGTGAGGTGGGGCTGCTGGCGCCCCTGTTTTTGCAGGCTGCGGCGCGCCTGTCCCTGCTGCACCCGGATCTGCACTTCGTGCTTCCCGCCGCCAATGCCGAGCGCGAGGCACAAGTGAGCGCCCTGCTGGCGGCCTATCCCGGGCTGCCCTTGACCCTGGTCAGCGGTCGCTCCCGGGAGGTCATGGCTGCGGCCGACGCGGTGCTGCTGGCCTCCGGTACCGCCACCCTCGAAGCGATGCTGCTCAAGCGCCCGATGGTGGTCGCCTATCGCATGGCGCCCCTGTCCTGGGCACTGGTGAAAAGACTGGTCAAAACGCCCTTCGCCGCGTTGCCCAACATCCTCGCCGGGGGCGCCCTGGTGCCGGAACTGATTCAGGACGATGCCACGCCGGAGGCCATGGTGGCCGCACTGGAGCCGCTACTGGCGGGTCAGGGTGCGGCAGTTGAACAGCGCGAAGCCTTCGACGCCATTCACCGGGAGCTGGCACTGGGCTTTGCCGGACGCGCCGCAGAGGCCCTGCTGGATACCATCCACGGCCGCCCCGGCACTGCCGCTGGGGTGAGTATCGGGAGCGAGCGCGATGGATGATTTGTTCCACGTCAGTTTCGACGGTCCCGACCTTGCCGGTGTCGACGAAGTGGGGCGTGGTCCCCTGGCTGGCGATGTGGTCGCCGCCGCGGTCATTCTCGATCCACAGCGACCGATTGCCGGACTGCGGGATTCCAAGAAGCTCAGCGAAGCCCGCCGGGAAGTCCTCGCCGGGACTATCCGCCAGCAGGCCCTGGCCTGGTGTGTGGCGCGGGCCAGCGTGGCGGAGATCGACGAGCTCAATATCCTCCACGCCTCGCTGCTGGCGATGAAACGCGCCGTCGATGGCCTGTCGATGCAACCGGGCTATGTGTTGGTGGACGGCAACCGCCTGCCGCGCTGGGACTACCCTTCGGAGCCGGTGGTGAAGGGCGACGACCGGGTCCCCGCCATCGCGGCGGCCTCGATCCTGGCGAAGGTGCAGCGGGATAGTGAACTGGTGGCGCTGGAGGCGCAGTACCCGGGCTACGGCTTTGCCAAACACAAGGGCTATCCGACGGCGGCGCACCTGGCGGCGCTGCGGGAACTGGGGGTGACACCGGTGCACCGCCGCAGCTTTGCGCCGGTGCGGGCCTTGCTGGCGGGGGCTTAGACCCGGGTCGATACACTGCCCCGTCGTTCCTGCCCTCCCCCTGTCATTCCTGCGTAGGCAGGAATCCATTGTCCTGGCCGTCACAGTTTGGGTAATCCAGTTTTGATTGGCTCCTTGGCTGGGTTACTAACCTCGCATCGGCACCGCCGCGGCAGCGGCGGTAGGCCCCTCCGGGACACGCCGTGAACCCATCCCTGGGGGCTCGGCAGCGGCCGTCCAGGCCGCTGACGGTCCCTTCGGGGCCTACCCCCGCTACCGCGGCTAATTCGTTTGACGAAGATATTGGGGATCGCACTCAAATTGCAGTCGTAGAATTCACCGTACTTGGGGGCAAAGTGAGTAGCGCCCGGTGCCGGGGCGGCCCTGAAGGGACTCTCTGAGACATGGATGTCGAAGAGAAGCGTACATGGACGTATTCACAGCGTGTCCCGGAAGGGCCGCGCCGGCGTCGGGTGCGGAGCCTATCGAAACCTCCTACGGCTGTCGATGTGGGCCTATCGAAGCCGCCGATACGAAACCTGCAATATGAAACAGCAATCACAATAATCCAGCCCGTCAGTAGTCACACCAAACCCCCGGCGTTAAACTCCCTCCCATGACCGAATTCGTCCATCTCCGCGTCCACACCGAATACTCCCTCGTCGACGGCCTCGTCCGCGTCAAGCCACTCATCAACCGCTGCGTCGAACTCGGCATGCCCGCCGTTGGCATCACCGACGTGGCCAACTTCTACGCGCTGATCAAAGTCCACAAGGCCGCTTTTGGCGCTGGCGTGAAGCCCGTATTCGGCGTCGACCTGCACATTCGCGACGGCGAAGGCGACGAGGACGAGCGCAGTTCTGCCATCAGCCTGTTCGCCATGAACGACACCGGCTACCGCAACCTGACCGAGCTCATTTCACTCGCCTACCTCGAGGGCCAGTACCTGGGCATGCCCTACGTCCGGCGCGACTGGCTGCGGGAGAAAGCCGAAGGCGTACTGGCCCTGTCCTGCGGCACCGCCGGGGATGTGGGGCAGGCGATTGTCGGTGAGAAGCTGGAACTGGCGGAGCAGCGGGCGCGTTTCTGGATGGAGATCTATCCGGGGCGCTTCTACCTGGAATTGCATCGCACCGGCCGCGCCGGCGATGAAATCGCGCTACACGGCGCGGTGGCGCTGGCGGACAGGTTGGACCTGCCGGTAGTGGCCACCAACGACGTGCGCTTTCTCGATAGCGATGAATTCGAGGCCCACGAAGCGCGGGTCTGTATCCGCGAGGGGCGCACCCTGGACGATCCACGCCGGCCTCGCAATTACACGGAACAGCAGTACCTGCGCTCGCCTGAGGAAATGGCGGAGCTGTTTGCCGACATTCCGGAAGCGCTGGCCAACTCGGTGGCCATCGCCCGCCGTTGCAGCGTAGCGCTGGAACTGGGCAAGCCCTACCTGCCGGACTACCCGGTGCCGGAGGGGCTCACCATGGACGAGTACTTCCGTCAGCTCTCCCACGAGGGTCTGGACGCGCGGCTGGCGGTGCTGTTCGATAACGCTGCCCCCGACTTTCCAGAGACGCAGAAAACCTATCGCGAGCGCCTGGACTTCGAGCTGGAAACCATTATCCAGATGGGCTTTCCCGGCTACTTCCTGATCGTGATGGACTTTATCCGCTGGGCCAAGCAGCACGACATCCCGGTGGGGCCGGGGCGGGGTTCCGGCGCCGGCTCGCTGGTGGCCTACGCGCTGGAGATTACCGACCTCGACCCGCTGGCGTACGATCTGCTGTTCGAGCGCTTCCTCAATCCGGAGCGGGTGTCGATGCCCGACTTCGACGTCGACTTCTGCATGGAGAAGCGCGACAAGGTGATCGAATACGTGGCCGATACGTATGGGCGGGACGCCGTATCGCAGATCATCACCTTCGGCACCATGGCCGCCAAGGCGGTGGTGCGCGATGTGGCCCGCGCCCAGGGCAAGTCCTACGGCCTCGGTGACAAGCTGTCGAAGATGATTCCCTTTGAAGTCGGCATGACCCTGTCCAAGGCCATCGAGCAGGAGGAAGTGCTGCGTGACTTCCTGCGGGAGGACAGCCAGGCCCAGGAAATCTGGGATATGGCAGTCCAGCTGGAAGGTATAACCCGGAACGTCGGCAAGCACGCCGGGGGTGTGGTTATCGCGCCGTCGAAGCTGACGGATTTCTCCCCCCTGTACTGTGACGAGACCGGCTCCGGCCTGGTGACGCAGTACGACAAGGGCGATGTGGAAGACGCCGGCCTGGTGAAGTTCGACTTCCTGGGTCTGCGTACCCTGACCATCATTCACTGGGCGGTGAAGATGATCGACGAGGTGCGCGCTATCGCCGGCGAAGACCCGCTGGACATCATGCAGATTCCGCTGGACGACAAGCCCAGCTTCGACCTGCTGCAGTCGGCGGAAACCACGGCGGTGTTCCAGCTGGAATCCCGCGGCATGAAAGACCTGATCAAGCGCCTGCAGCCGGACTGTTTCGAAGATATCGTGGCCCTGGTGGCGCTGTTCCGCCCGGGCCCGCTGCAGTCGGGCATGGTGGACAACTTCATCAACCGCAAGCACGGCCGCGAGGCCATTTCCTACCCCGATTCCCAGTACCAGCACGAGTGGCTGGAACCCATCCTGCAGCCCACCTATGGCATCATCCTCTACCAGGAGCAGGTGATGCAGATTGCCCAGGAGCTGGCGGGCTACACCCTCGGCGGCGCCGACATGCTGCGCCGGGCGATGGGTAAGAAGAAGCCCGAGGAGATGGCCAAGCAGCGCAGCATCTTCGAGGAAGGAGCCAGGGCCAAGGGCGTCGACGGCGACCTGGCGATGAAGATCTTCGACCTGGTGGAAAAGTTCGCCGGCTACGGTTTCAACAAGTCCCACTCGGCAGCCTATGCCCTGGTGTCCTACCAGACCGCCTGGCTCAAGGCCCACTATCCGGCGCCCTTTATGGCGGCGGTGATGAGTTCGGAACTCGACAACACCGACAAGATTGTTCTCTTCTACGAAGAGTGCAATCGCATGGGCCTGACGGTGAAACTGCCCGATGTGAACGTCGGCCAGTACATGTTCACCGTGAATACCGAACAGGAAGTGATCTATGGCCTCGGCGCCATCAAGGGCCTGGGGGAGGGGCCGGTGCGCAACCTGCTGGCGGCGCGGGAAGAGGGCGGCCCCTTCACCGACCTGTTCGATTTCTGCGCCCGCACCGACCCGCGCAAGGTCAACCGCAAGGCCATCGAGGCGCTGATCAACGCCGGCGCCTTCGACGCCCTGGGGGTGGAGCGCTGGGTACTCATCGACAGTGTAGAAGACGCCCTCAAAGCTGCAGAGCAGAGCGCCAGCAACCGTGACAGCGGCATGACCGACCTGTTCGGCGAAGTGGTGCCCGCCGCGGGATCGGGCGATGAAGACGTGTACGCCGGCTTTCGCAGCGCCCGGCCCTGGAACGGCAAGGAGCGCCTGGGTCGTGAGAAAGAGGCCCTGGGCCTGTTCTTCAGCGGCCATCCCATTGACGACTACGAAACGGAAGTGCGCAAGTTAGCCCCCACCCGCATCGCCGATGTGCGCGGCGACAAACAGGGCAGCCAGGTACTGGCGGGGCTGATCGTCGCCACCCGCACCATGAAAACCAAACGCGGCGACACCATGGCGGTGCTGCAACTGGACGACCGCTCCGCGCGCATCGAAGTCACCGTCTACGCCGATACCTACAACGAGTACCGCGAACTGCTGGTCAAGGACAGTATCGTCATCGCCGAGGGCAGCGTCGCCCACGACGATTACTCCGGCGGCCTCGCCATGCGCGCCAAGACCGTGCGCAGCCTGGAACAGGCGCGGGAAAACTACGCGTCATCCCTGATCATCGAGCTCAACCGTGAGCTGGTGGATGAGACCTTCACCGACTGGCTGGCGCAGACACTGAATCAGGCGGGGCCCGGCAACTGCCCGGTGGCGCTGCAATACCGCCAGCCCGACAACAGTGCCAGGGTGCGCCTGGGCGAGGCCTGGCAGGTGATGCCATCGGACGAACTTCTGCAGGCCCTGCGTGACCGCGTGGGTGCAGAGAAAGTCGCCCTCGAATATGGCTGAAGCCCGCTCAGTCCGATTACTTTAGCGTGGGATAGAAAAACCCGGAGGCATCACTTCCCGGTGGGAAAAGCGCATCCCCGAGCGCGGCCATGTCCCAGGAAATCCATCGTTCGGGAACCAGTTTCACCACCAGGTTGGACATCCCGCTGAACGCTGTCCCCACCACCGGGTGGTTCAATGCGGCGGGCGTCAGGTACTTGCCGTTGATCTGCCCGGCCAGGGCTGAGGCCTTCTCGCCGGTCAGTAGCTCGGCCCGGCCCGATGCGCTCAGTCCCGCCTCGCGACCGGCTTCCCGGCACTCCATGCACAAGGCCATGCGAGGGTCCCGGGACAGGTTGCGCCCCTTGCCGCTCTGGTCATTGGTGGTCAGGTAAAGCGCCCCGTTTTGCCACAGGAACCAGACGGCGGTGACATGGGGCATGCCCTGCACATCGAAGGTCGTCAAAGTGGCGATGCGGCGCTCTTCCAGCAGGTAAGACAGGGATTCATCAAAAGCCATCAGCTGCTCCGGGATTCCCAAGGCGTAATCCATGCAGTTTGGCACGGATTGGCGGATTTGCCCGCTGATTCAATCCTCTAAACCACCCCCTCTTTCTCACCCCGTCTCGCCCGTTAGGGTGGTGCCGCCGCTGCCGGCTGCTGGCAGTCTTGAACTCCACTGGTTACAACATAACAACCGAGGAGCAAACCAATGCTGTTGAAAGACAAAGTCGTGATCGTGTCCGGGATCGGGCCGGGGCTGGGGCAGGAACTGTCCACCCTGGCGGCGAAGGAGGGTGCAACCGCCGTGGTACTGGCGGCGCGCACCGGGGCCAAGCTGGATATCGCCGAGCAGGAGATCAATGAACTGGGCCTCGGTACCAAGGTGCTGAAGGTGCCCACCGATATCAGCAACGTCGATCACTGCCGCAATCTCGCGGCGAAAACGGAAGAGGCTTTCGGGCGCATCGATGTGCTGTTCAACAGTGCCTACGACCCCGGCAGCTTTGAGCCCATCGATGTCGCCGACCTCAACGGCTGGCGCCGCAGTATGGAGGTCAACTTCTTCGGCACCATGCAGCTTACCCAGGCCTGCATACCCGCCATGCGCAAGGCCGGTGGCGGCGCCATTGTGATGATCGCCACCATGGTCGAGCACAAGCCCCTGGCCACCCAGGGCGGCTACGGCAGCACCAAGTCCGCCCTGCGCAACGCCACCAAGCACCTGGCGCTGGAACTGGGCAAGGACAATATCCGCGTCAACAGCGCCCACATGGGCTGGATGTGGGGCCCGTCAGTGGAGGGCTACTTCGACTGGCAGGTGGCGGAAACCGGCCGCGACAAGAACGAGATGATCGCCGAGGTCTGCCGCAACATCCCGCTGGGCAGCATTCCCGACGACGCCGACTGCGCCAAGGCTGCCATCTTCCTGGCCTCGGACTACGCCGCGGCGGTGACCGGCGCCGGGCTGGATGTCAACGGCGGGGAATACATGCCGGTCTGACCTGCAATCGGGGCGGCCGTGCCGCCCCGCGTTGACCCCGTAGCATCCTCACCGGACAATGCCTGATTTACACGAGTTGTTCCGGTGCCCCGCGACTACCAGATTTCCGCTGCCATGAATGAACTGCTACTGGCCCTGTCCCGGGGGCCGGTGGCGGACCCGCCGTGGCAGGAATTTCTGCGCCTGCTGGGGCAGGCCCTGGGCGCTGACTTTGTCACCCTGATCCTGCGCGCGCCAAAGGCGGGCGACGCCGGCGTGGTGATCAACTCGGTAGTGCTGTCCTCGGCCATCTTTGACTCTTATAACGAGAGCTATTTCGCCATGGACCCCTTCGTCAATCTGCCGGCGGGAGAGGTCTACACCATGGACGAGTTCATGGCGCCGGAGGAGTACTACGCGTCGGATTACTACCAGCAGTACGTCAAGGGCACCGGGGTGCGCCACCTGATGGGAGCGGACCTGGGGGACGACCTCGGCAACAGCGCGCGCCTGCGCTTCGCCAGGGTGGAGGAGAAGGACAACTTCTCCGCCGCGGAGCGCGCTCTGTGCAAGCAGCTGCTGCCGCATATCCAGCAGACCATTCGCCTGCAGGCGCGTATCGCCCGGGTGGAGAGCGAACGCTCCCTGTTTGCCAACGCGGTGGACCGCATGGCGGTGGCGGCCATTATTCTCGACCAGAGCGCCCGCATCCGGCACAGCAACCGCGCCGCCGAGCGGCTCATGGGGGAGGGGCGCTGGATGCAGTCGGAAAACGGCAAGCTGCGCCTGGCGGACCGCGCCGACAACCAGGCCTTTCGCGCCTGCCTGGATGAGGTAATGCAGGCCCACCTGCGGGGCGAGCCGGCCTTTATCCGCGCCCTGCGCCTGTCCGGGCCGGAAGCGCCAGGGGCGGGCGTTCTGATACGCCCGCTGCCACTGGTGGCGGCGCCCGACGGCAGCCGCAATCCCTCCGTGGCCATATTTATCTCCGATCCCAGCCAGCCGCGGGATGCGCCACAGGCGGTGCTGATGACCCTGTTCGGTTTTACCCGGGCCGAGGCCAACCTGGCCCTCTTGCTGGCCAATGGCGCCACCCTGGATGAGGCCTGTGAGCAGCTCAACATTTCCCGCAATACCGGCAAGTCCCACCTCAGCGCGGTGTTCTCCAAAACCGGGGTGACACGCCAGACCCGTCTGGTACAGTTGATCCTCAGGAGCGTGGCCCACATGGGCGAATAGCCCCGGGCCCGTCGTGCCGGGCAAGGCGACTGGATAACGATGTCCCGATAACAAACGCGCTCCACCCGCAAGTCATCAATAAGGAGAAATGCCGTGTCGAATCTCAACAACATTGAGGCCGGCGCCTTTCGCCGCCTGCTGGAACACCTCGACAGCCGCAAGGACGTGCAGAACATCGAGCTGATGGAGCTGGCCGGCTTCTGTCGCAACTGCCTTGCCAAGTGGTACATGGCCGCCGCCGAGGAGGAGGGACTGGAGATGGACTACGACAGTGCCCGCGAGCGCATTTACGGCATGCCTTACGACGCGTGGAAGGCGAAGCACCAGAAGTAGTCGCTTCGCGCCAGCCAGCTCCGTCGCCGCAGACCATCATCGCCGCTGTCTGGCGATGTCCTGCACCGCCGGCCTACTGACTGTCGCGGGCGCTGTGTTCCCCGACGACTCCGCGCTCACCGCGAAACCAGGCTTTTCCCCTTGCAAAGAGGCGCGAGCAGTCCTCGCCGATCAGGTACAGGGCCGGCACCATCAGCAGGGTGACGAACAGGGCGAACAGTACACCGAAGGCCAGTGAAAGTACGGCTGGCTTTAGAAACTGCGCCTCGGTGGAACGCTCTGCCATGATCGGGATCAGGCCGATGAAAGTGGTCAGGGTGGTGAGCAGGATGGGACGGAAGCGGTGTACGCCGGCCTCGATGACCGCCGTCAGCGCGTCTTTGCCCTGGGCCCGCAGCCGGCCGATATAGTCCACCAGCACCAGATTGTCGTTCACCACCACGCCGGCGGCGGCGCCGATGCCGAAGTAGGAAAACAGGGCCAGTGGAATCCCGAACAGGAGATGGCCGAACACCGCGCCCATAAAACCAAAGGGAATCGCCGTCATGATCAGCAGGGGCAAGGCGTAGGAGCGGAAGGCAATGGCGATCAGCGTATACATGGCGAAGGCCGCCACCAGGTACAGCGAGGTGATCTGCTGCATGAAGTCCTGCTCGGTTTCCTGCTGGCCGCCCTTGAGAATTGTCAGGCCGGGGTAGCGCTCGCCCAGCTGCGGCAGGAAGTTGTCCTGTACATCGCGATTGATGTCGCTGACCAGTTCCGGCACGGCGTCGGCCGATACCTGCAGGGTGCGTTCGCCGTCGCGGCGCTCTATGCGCTGTACGCCGCTGGAGACTTCGACATCCACCACCGACAGCAGTGGCAGTTCACGCCCGTCAGCGGTCCGCACCCGGAAGTGGTCGAGGGAGGAAAGACTCTCGCGCAGCTCCCGGGGATACTTCAGCATTACCCGCACATCACCGTTTTCCCGCGGCAGGCGCTGCACTTCCTCGCCGTAGTAGGCCTGGCGCACCTGGCTGGAAACCTGGGCCAGGGTGATGCCGAGCTTCTCCGCTCCCGGGCGCAACTGCAGGTGAATCTCGTCGGATTCGCCACGCAGGCTGTCGCGGATGTAATAGGCGCCACTGTAGGTGTGAAGCTGCGCCTGCAGTTCCGTACTGGCGGCGCGCAGGACCGCCAGGTCGCGGTGTTGCAGCAGGTAGGTGAGGGCGGGGCCCTGGTCGTTCAGGGTGTAGTTGATGGTGATGGCGTCGGCGTCGGGAATGTCGCCCACCAGTTCCTGGAAGCGCAGCGCCGCTTCGCGGGCCGAGAGGTCGCGCTCGGTGGGCGGCGCCAGTTGCACGATGGCGATGACGCTGTCGCGGCGTGAGCGGGTGTACCAGCCCCGTACCAGCTCGCCGCTGCCGCCGCTGTCGCTGGCTGTCTGCTCCACTTCCGCGATAAGCTTCTTCTCCGCTTCCTGCAGGACGCGCAGCACCTCCAGCGAGCGGGAGTAGGGGGAACCTGCGGGCATCTCCACGTTGATGTAGATCTGGTCGCTCTCTACTTCGGGGAAAAAGGTGAACTTGACCCAGCCGGCGGTGAACAGGCCAAGGCTGATGATAAAGGTGGCGATGAACAGGGCGGCGGTCAGGTAGCGGCGCCGGACGGCCCAGCCGATCAGGGCGCGATAGCGGGTGTTGGCAAAGTGCACAATGCCCTCTTCCAGCGCCTTCTGTTTTGCGCGCCAGCCGCCGAGCTTTTCCCGGTGCTCGAGGTGCCGCAGGTGGGCCGGCAGGATGAGGAAGGCCTCGATCAGGGAGATGGTCAGTGCGGCGGTGATGACGATGGAGAACTGTTTGGTCATGTGACCGCCCTCCACGTCCAGGAAGAACCAGGGGGCAAAGGCGATCATGGTGGTGAGCACGGCGAAGATGACCGGTTTGGCCACCGCCAAGGTCCCGGTCACCGCGGATTCCGGCCCGCCGCCGGTGACGTGGGCCTCCTGGTGGATGCTCTCGCCCACCACGATGGCGTCGTCCACCACGATCCCAAGCACCAGCAGGAAGGCGAAGGTGGACATCACGTTCAGGGAAACATCATTGCCCGGCAACATGGCGAAGGTGCCGAGAAAGGCCACGGCGATACCCACGGTGACCCACAGGGCCACCTTGGGGCGCAGGGACAGGATCAGCACCGCAAACACCAGCGCCAGCCCCATATAGGCGGACTTGCCGATGGTGGACATGCGGCTGTTGTAGATGTCGGCGGTGTCGAACCACAGGGTGAGGTCCATGCCGCGGGGCAGGGTGGGGCGGACCTCGTCCATCCAGGCTTTGACGGCTTCGGAAGCCTGTACCACCTGCATGTTGTCGGTGGACAGGGCCTGCAGCAGTACCGCCGGCTGGCCGTTCATGGTGGCGAGGATTTCATTCTCTTCGAAGCCGTCGATGACGCGCGCCACATCGCCCACGGCCACGATGGCCCCGGCGTCGGTCTGGCGCACCACAATGCGCTCGAAGTCGTCGGCGCTATCGGCCAGATTGCGGGCGCGCAGGCGGATGTCGCCGGTGGCGGTGCGCACCATGCCCGAGGACAGGTTGACCGAACTGCCGCGGATGGCGGCGGCCACGTCGTCAAAGCCCAGTCCGTAGCGGCGCATGGCGCTTTCCGACAGCTCCACCGTGACCTCTTCGCGGCGGGTACCGAACAGCTCCACCACCGAAATCCAGGGCAGTTTGGCCATGTCGTCCCGCAGGTCTTCCGCCAGCCGGGTGAGTTCGCGTTCGCTGACATCGCCGTGCACCGCCACCCGGATCATTTCCTCGCGGAACTGGGTGCGCTTGACCCTGGGGGGCTCGATGTCCCGGGGCAGCCCAATGACCGCGTCGACCCGGTTTTTGACTTCATTGAGGAAGTCGTTGATATCGACGTAGGTGTAGGTGGCCACGTCCAGGCGCCCATGGCCTTCCGTGGCGGTGGCGTTGACCCGCTTGACGTTGTCCAGGTCCTTCAGCGATTCCTCGATGCGCTGGATAACCTGTTCCTCCACCTCCTGCGGCGCTGCCCCTGGCCAGGTGACCTCTACCTGGACCTGGTTGACCACAAACTGCGGGAAGGCCTCCCGCTCCATGGCGAGAAAGCCGAGGTAGCCGGACAGCAGGATACCCACCATCAGCAGATTGGCCGCGACCGGGTTAAAGGCCCACCAGCGGATCAGGCGTTCCATATCAGCCTCCGGCTCAGGGGTGGTTGGCCACGGCGTTGGCGTCGCCGTCGATGCCCTGGATCGCCATGCCCTGGATGGGATTGCGCACGGCCGAGATCACCACCTGTTCACCGCCCTCCAGGCCGGCGCTGATCACCGCCTGCTCCGCGTTGCGCTGCAGGACCTCGACTTCGCGGATGTCCAGGGTGCCCTCGGCGGACACGATGTACACGGTATTGCCGGCGCGCAGGGCGGCGGCGGGGATGACCTGCGCCCCGGGCAATTGCCGGCCACTGATGACGGCTTCCACGAACAGGCCCACCGCCAGTGGCATACCGCCGTCGGACACATTGTCGCGGTAGGGCGAGGCGACCTCCGCCAGTCCGTAGAGGGTTCTGCTGCCGGGGTCGATGGCGGCGTCCAGCCGGGTCAGCCGACCCCGCCACTGCTGTTGCTGCCCGGCGACCCGGGCGCTCAGCGTCACCGGCAGCCCTTCGCCAGCGGCAGCAGAGAAGCCGATGGGCAGGCCGAGCGAAGCCAGTTGGGCATCCGCCAGCGGCAGGCGGACTTCCACCACATCGGTGGCAAAGGCGTGACCGACCACCGTGCCAGCGCTGATGAACTGGCCGCGGTCGGCCTGGGTGGTGGTAAAGCGGCCGTCAAAGGGCAGGCTGATACGCGTGCGTTCAAGGTCCAGCCGGGCCTGTTCCAGCGCCGCTTCCGCGGCTGCGAGGCGGGCCTGGGCCTCGGCCACCTGTGGCTTCTTCAGGGCCAGGGGGGAGACATCCGGTTGGTTGCGCAACTGCTTGCGGGCCACATCGGCATCCGCCAGGGACTGCTCCAGGCCAACCTGTGCCTCGGCCACCCGGGCCTGGGCTTCGTGCAGGGCCAGGCGGTAGTCCAGGTCTTCGATGCGCAGCAGGGTTTCGCCGGCGCGAATGGCGCCCCCCTCGGTGAATTCCGGGGACACTTCGACAATTCGGCCGCTGACCTGGCTGACAATGTCCAGCTCGGTGCGCGGTCGCACCTCGCCCTGGGTGTGTACCTGCAGGGTGATATCCCGCTGGGTCACCGCTGCGGTATAGACACTGACCGGCCTGGCGCTCTCCCCGGATTGCTCCGGTACCGGCCGGGTGGCGTGCAGCAGCATGAACACCCCGACGCCGCCGGCAACCACGGCAAAGGGAGCGAGTACCCGCACGAGTTTTCTACCCATTATCTGTCCCGTCTGCTGACGCCCCCTCCATGTCGGTCCACCCGCGTAGTGGGCGCGCGGGACCGGGGCCTGATTATTCTCCTAATGAGACGAACGGCGCCATCTTTTCCTCATCCGAACACCGGGTATGGCCGCTTGGCCCGGTGCCGATCGGTACCAGAGCACCAACTATGTGTCTAATGAAAACATTAACTTTGCGATCAATGTCAAATAATTCACAGAAAGATGAACTGATCCGCGTATTATGCGGGCCCTGCGGCCTCGGCCGTGAATGGCAGCACAGACTGCCGCACCGGGGTAACTTTACGAGACGTTGCCCCACGTTAGGGACTTCCAAAACGCGGTTTGCCAGACACTGTCCTGTGACAGCGTCCGGCCACCGTCATTGCAGCAGCGGTACCCACTGCACTTGAAGAAAGGCCCCCAGCGGGGCCACTCCCGTTCGATTTTCAAGGATTCACAGCGTTCCCGCTGCTTACCAGGCAGTAGGGGGCGGCTGTTTGCATTCGTATTTGCGCGCCTCTACCAGTCGGTGCGCACTGGATCAGCATGGGTAAAGGCATGAGTCTGGAGGCAGGATACGGCCGCGAATTGCTTGGCAATTTGCTGGGTCGCGCAGTGGTTGAGTGTGAAGAGAAATTCGGGGTAAAGGCGTATTTTGCGCCGGCCCCCGGGGTGTCTATCGACCCGCTGGGCAAGGTGCCGGCGGGCGGCCCCTGGGAGTGCGTGGCCATCGACGGAGTGGCCGCTGTCCCGCTCGGGGAGTTCGGCTGCAGCGCACCGGGGGCGGAGGTCAGCCGCGACGCCCTGCTGGCCTATCTGGCGGAGAAGGCCTTTGCTACGGTCATCACGCTGCGTTCGCTGCTGTCTGCGCAATCGACGCCGCTGGTAGAGGGCCAGACCATTGATGCCCTGCTGGGGGATAGTCGCTATCAAGCTACATTCCAGCCCCTGATGGACGCCAGCACCGGCAGGCCAATCGGCCACGAGGCGCTGTCTTCTTTCGCGGGCTACGGGATCAAGCCCCTCGACATGCTCGCCCTGGCGGACACCCGGGGGCTGCGCGGTGAACTGGAGATTGCGCTGGCCCATTCGGCTATCAAGGCATTTGCCTGTAGCGCCCCCTGCCAGGGGTTCCTCTCCCTGAACCTGTCAGAGGAGGGGATCTGCAGCGGCTACCTGGAGGGTCTGCTCAATGGCGCTGTTGCACCACAGCAACTGGTCATCGAGATTACTGAAACGCGCCCGATCGGGAACTATGAACAGGTGCTGATGCACCTGGAGCGGGCTCGCGCCAGGGGCGTGCGCGTTGCGGTAGACGACGTCGGGGCGGGGTATGCGTCGCTGCACCACGTACTGGAGCTGTCACCTGACATCATCAAGGTGGATCGCTCCCTGGTTGCCAAGGTGGGCGAGAAGCCCCAGTACGCACAGATGCTGCGCATGCTGGGCCTCTATGCCGCGCGAATCGGGGCGCTGTGTATTGCTGAAGGGGTAGAAACCGCCCAGCAGGCGACCATACTGCAACTGGAGGGCATCCGCTATCAGCAGGGCTATTACTACCAGGGGCCCTCCGCAGTGCTGGCCTGTGCCGGCGCCGGCACCTGCCAGGCCGCCTGACAACACCCCGCGCGCCTAATCGGCGCCGCGGTTTTCCTCTTCTATCAGCAGGTCGTTCCAGCGTTGGTACTCGGTGCCAGCGACATCGAGGAAGCGCATACCCGCGGCAAAGGTAGCTGGCACGGCCTCGTCTGGCTGACACCACACCACCTGCCCGACCAGGAACAGCGGGGCCTCCGTATCCTGGTGATCCAGGCGGACGGCCACCTGTACCAGCTGGTCTACCTGCAGGGCGCGGCTCAGGGTCACTTGCAGTCCGCCCCGGGACACGTCCCGGGCTGTGCACACCTCGACCGCGGGCTCGGCATCCGTTGACGTTGCAGCGTCAATTTCGATAAATACCGTTGCCGCCACCGGCAGCCTCAGGTGGCGTCGCTCCGTCGCCGGGGTGCTAATGTCCAGATCCGACATCAAAGAACACCATGGTCACAGCGGCAAACTGCCCGCTCGCTATCAGTTCGGTCAGCTCTGATATTACCAGCTTGCGGATCAGATGCCCCTGCCGGTTGGTGAACAGGAATTGCCCGGATACCTTTTCAAAGCCGGCGAGTTTCGCCAGCAGGGGGATTCTGCCATCGTGGAAGGCATACCAGGTGCCGATGGTGCCCTTGATCGATTCGGCGGCCTGTTCCGCCGCGCCGGAGGCGGTGGCGGCAACGTCTGCCTCCAGGCTGGCCGCGGCCTGCACGGCGGTGAGCTCCTGCTCGAAGAAGCGCTTGCGATGCTCCCGGTATTGGGCAACTTCCGCGTCCTCCGGAATCGCTGGCTCTGAGGCCTGCGCGGCGGGGGCGTCGGTCTCGGCCGGATGCTGCCCAGACTCCTCTGCCTCGCGACGCCGGCGCTGCTCGGCGATAGCGGCCCTCGCCCTGGCCTCGAAGCGCTTTCTGTATTCGAGGACAGCCTCTTCCTGCCGCGCCGCTTCTGCCTGCATCTCGGTCTCCGCCTGCAATCGCCGGGCGGCTTCCCTGGAGGCCAGTTCTGCCTTTTTCTGTCGACTCGAGAGCAGGACATCCCGGCGCTGACGCTCGTTCTCCTGTGCCTGTTGCTTTTGCACCCGCGGTGGCGGGACGCCAAACTCACGGCGGAAATCGTCCGTGGTGGCGATGCCCGCGGCGGCCGCCAGCGCCAGGCTGAAGGCGGCATGCCTGGTGGCAAGCGGCACCAGTTCACCGCGGTGAGCCAGGGCCTCCGCCTCCAGGGAGGACAGTTCAAGCTGCAATTCGCCGTCGAAGCGGTAGAACTGCAGGCGGTCGTTGCCGATATCCACTGCCCCCAGCCGGATACGGATGTGGCCACTGCCCGGTGCATGGCGGTACCAGTCATTGAGGGCTGAAAAGTATTCGCTGGCACCTGCCGCCAGCACTTCGCGGCCCTGCAGGAGGGGGATGTCGCCGGTCTTTGGTTCGGTACCCCTGGCAATCTGCAGCAGTACCTGTTCCACCCCGAACAGGGACTGGATAAAGGCGCCGTACTCGACTGTGTTGTCGCCACAGAGCCGCTCAAGAATTCTGGGCAGGGCGCTGGTGAACTCGAGGGCCTGCCGCCGCCGGGCCTGGGTCATCTCGCCGGGACTGACAACCTGGATGAGCCGTTCAGTGGCGGAAGAGAATACCTTCCAGCCCTCGCTCGAGCGCCCCCGGGTCTCCAGCGTCAGGCTGCCGCAGGTGCGCCAGGGCCCCGACAGGAATTCGCCAACGGCTTCGGGCAGCGGCGTATCGAGATACTGGTTCAGGGTCTCCGCCACCTGCAGCGAGGCGATCAGCTGTCGCGAAGCCCTGTTGACGGGCTGGCAGGATTCATCTGCCTGCCGCTGGTGCTCGGTGACAAGTCGCTGCAGGCGGTCCTGGGACACCCGCAGGGCGCTGGAGAGTTTCTGCCGGGCCGCGTCATCCGCTTGCAGCATGCGGCACAGGGCCTGCAGTATCGCCAGTGCATTTTGGCCTGCACTGCTGGTATCGTCGACCCCGGCAAAAGCGACTCCCGCCCAGTCGAGCAGTCGGTGCAGGGGGTGTTGGCCGGGTGACAGAAAATCCTGATCCGTCCGGGCGATGGAGAGCACGGTGCTCTCCAGCAGTGCAAGATGAGCTTTGACGCTGTCCGCCACATCGACGTCGCTCAGCCAGTTGCTAAATGCTTTGCGCGCCAGGTTGGCGACTTCCGCGTACGCAACCGACAGGTCGGCGGGGAGTGGCAGGTCGTTGGCGCTGAGGGAGTTCATCGGGCGACAGCGTGGGGCACAGGCACAGGCAAGTAGGCGCAGGCGAATGGAGGGCGCAATGATACAGGATGCGGAGGGATAGCGGCCACCCGTGGCTTGATGCAGTATCTGTTTCAACAGCGCCTGTTCAGGAATTAGGCAGGCGCCCTGAATCATGACTGTAGCTGCCCTGAGCAAACTTGCCCATGATTAACCCACAGGATTGTCCACAGATTATGGGGATAAGCCTTCTTCAACGAATTGTGAACAGCGAGAAAGCCTATGAATGACACCCAATCCAGGCGGGGCAATGACGCGCCGCGCCGGCCACTTCGGTCCGCTTCTTGGCCGGCCCTGCTCGCCGCTGCCCTTCTTGCCCTGCCGCTGTACAGCAGCGCGGCGGATAAATTGCTGTACAACGGCCGCATCTATACCCAGGACGAGGCCCAGCCCTGGGCCGAGGCCATGGTGCTCGACGGCGATACCCTGACCTTCGTCGGCAGTGACAGCGATGCCCTGGCGCAGGTGGATGCCGGTACCGAGACCGTCGACCTGGAGGGCAAGCTGGTGCTGCCGGGTTTTATCGATACGCATATCCACGTCGGCGATACCTTTCCCTGGGTATTCTCGGTGACCCTGAGTCCGGACATGGGCCCCGACGAGGTACTGGCAGCGGTGGCGGAATACGCCAAAGCCAACCCGCAGCAGAATCCCCTGGTGGGCTACGGCTTCCTCGGCGCTGTGTTCGGCGAGCAGGGTCCCACGGCGAAAATGCTCGACGCAGTGGTGCCCGACCGGCCGGTCATGCTGTTTGACGAGGGCTTTCACACCGCCTGGATCAATACCAAGGCCATGGAAGCGGTGGGCCTGAACGCCGATAGCGAAGACCCTGTACCCGGTCGCCACTATTACAAGCGCTACGAGGATGGCCAGCCCACGGGCTGGTTGATCGAGGGCGGTGCCTTCAACTGGATCAGCGAAAAACTGGGCGTGGTCAACGCCGCCAACCTCGCCCGGGGCGCGAATGCCTTCCTCGGCACGATGTCGTCGATGGGCATCACCGCCGCCTTTGACGCGGGGATGGTGGACGGCGGCGAGGCCACCTTCGCCCTGATGGAAGAACTGGTGGCGGAGGATCGCCTGCCGGTGCGCATTGTCGGCTCCCTCTACACCAACACCGACGCCAAGCTCGACAGCGCCCTTGCCACCCTGGACGGATTGAACGAGCGATTCCACTCGGAATTTTTTGACCTGCGGATGCTGAAGGTCTCGCTGGACGGCACGGTGGAAGCCAAAAGCGCCTACCTGCTGGAACCCTACCTCAATCCCCCCGGGCATCGCGGGGATTCCCTGGTGTCCGCCGACAAGGCGGAGTCAGTCATCATGGCGGCGGCGGAGGCGGGGGTCGACCTGCACCTGCATACCCTGGGCGACGCCGCGGTGCGCATGGGCCTGGATATCGCCGAACAGGTGCGCACGGAACTGCCGGATGCCGATGTGCGCATCACCCTCTGTCACCTGCAGATTGTCGACCCGGCCGACGTGCAGCGCTTCGGGAAACTGGATGTGATCGCCCAGTCCACGCCGAGCTGGTACGTTTACGACGATATTGCCGAAGAGTTCCTCGGCAAGGAACGTCTGCAGAAGTTCTATCCCCTGCGCTCCATTGTTGCCGGCGGTGGCCGCATTACCCTCGGCACAGACTACCCGGCCAGCTGGATCGGCCTGGACGGCCTCAACCCGCTGGTCAATATCGAGATGGCGATGACCCGGCAGCCCGCGGGAGACCCGGATTTCAAGGTGCAGCCGCCGGTGTCGGAGCGCATCACCCTGGAGCAGGCGATTCGCGCCTATACCCTGGACGCCGCCTACCAGCTGCGGCTGGAGGAGCAGATCGGGTCGCTGGAGGCCGGTAAGCAGGCGGATTTCGTGGTGTTGAGCGACAACCTGTTCGACATGGATACCTACGCCATTCACCAGGCGAAGGTGTTGATGACGGTGGTGGACGGCAAGGTGGTCTACGAGCAGTCCGCCGAATAAGGAAGGCAACGTACAGGAGCACCGGGCAGGGCGTGCCCCGCCCGGTGCTCCGGGATGGTGTTGCAGGGGCCCGGTTGACAGGCCCCTGGTCAGGTGCGGCGGTCAGGCAGCGTAGCTGGTGTCGCGCTGGTGCTCCAGGGCGCCCTTGCCGATGCTGATCCGGCGCGGCTTCATCGCCTCGGGAATTTCCTTCACCAGGTCGATGGTCAGCAGGCCGTTCTCAAGGCGGGCGCCGGTCACTTCCACATGCTCCGCCAGATTGAACTTGCGCTCGAAGGCGCGGTTGGCGATGCCGCGGTGCAGGTACCTGCGCTCGCCTTCTTCCTGCTTGCGCCCGCTCACGGTCAGCACACCACCCTCGACATTGATTTCCAGATCGCCTTCGGCGAAGCCGGCCACCGCCAGGGTAATGGCGTAGCGCGCGTCTTCCAGCGACTCGATGTTGTAGGGGGGGTAACCGTTGCCGGCCGCATCGCTGCGGAAGGCGGCGTCCAGCAGGCTGGCCATGCGGTCGAAGCCGATGCTGTTGCGGTACAGGGGGGTCAAATCGATAGTATTCATCACATATTCTCCATTAGAAGCAACACGTCGTCATTGATGTCTGCCCGAGACGCTCTGGGTAAGACACGCCGGGGGCAGGAACAGAAATAGGGCCCGCGCAGCCGTTTTCAAGTGTGATTCCCGGCAAGGCGGGCAAAAATGTGCCAAAGTGAAGGGGAATTCCCCGAACTGGTCTCTGCCTGGAGGTTTCGATGTTGTTGGCCCTGATCCTGTTCATCGCCGTGCTGACGGCCCTGCTGTACTACCGGGTGAGTCTGCTGGCGGGTTCGGTTCTGCTCCTGTTAACCCTGTTTGTGCTGGCCCTGTTCGCCGGCGGCATGTGGTGGCTGTTCTGGCCGGTACTGGCCGGGGCGGTGGTACTGAACTACACCCCCCTGCGCCAGCAGTGGCTCACCCGCCCGGTCTACGGCCTGTTGCAGAAGGCCATGCCGCCGATGAGCGATACCGAAAGGGAGGCGCTGGAGGCCGGCACCACCTGGTGGGAGAAGGATCTTTTTTCCGGCCGTCCGGACTGGAATCGCTTCCAGGCGATTGACCCCCCGCAGTTGAGCGAGGCGGAGCAGTCGTTTCTCGACAATGAAGTCGAGACCCTGTGCGGGATGATCGATGAGTGGGAGGTCTACCAGCAGCAGGACCTCAACGAGGGCACCTGGCAGTACCTCAAGGAACAGGGCTTCTTCGGCCTCATCATCCCCGAAGAGTACGGCGGTCGCGCCTTCAGTCCCTACGCCCAGAGCCGGGTGATGAGCAAAATCGCCAGCCGCTCCATTACCGGCGCCGTCACCGCCATGGTGCCCAACTCCCTCGGCCCCGGCGAACTGTTGATGAAATACGGCACGGACGAGCAGAAACAGCGCTGGCTGCCGGGGCTGGCAAAGGGCGAGGAGATCCCCTGTTTCGGCCTGACCGGCCCGGAGGTGGGCTCCGACGCCGGTGCCATCCCGGATACCGGGGTGGTGTGCCGGGACACCTTCGAGGGTGAGGAAATCCTCGGCCTGCGGCTGAATTTCCGCAAGCGCTGGATCACCCTGGCGCCGATTGCCACGGTGGTGGGGCTGGCCTTCAAGCTGCGCGACCCGGAGGGCCTGCTGGGCGACCCGGACAAGCAGGACTACGGCATCACCTGCGCACTGCTGCCGGCGACGACAGAGGGCGTGCAGATCGGCACCCGTCACAACCCCGGAACGCCCTTCATGAACGGGCCCATCATCGGCCGCGATGTGTTCATTCCCCTGGACTGGATCATCGGCGGGCCGGAGATGGCCGGCCGCGGCTGGCGCATGCTGATCGAGTGCCTGGGGGTGGGGCGCGGTATCTCATTGCCCGCGCTGGCCACGGCCAGTGGTGAAATGAACTACCTGACGGTGGGGGCCTACGCCCGTATCCGCCGCCAGTTCAATATGGAAGTGGGCAAGTTCGAGGGGGTGCAGGAGGCCACCGCGGATATCGCCGTCACCGCGGTCACCCTGGAGGCCATGCGCCAGCTGGTGACCCGCAGCCTGCAGGACGGGGCGCCGTCGGTGGTGACTGCCATGGCCAAATACCACGCTACCGAACTCATGCGCAGCAGCGTCAATCACGGCATGGATGTGGTCTCCGGCCGGGCTATCCAGTTGGGGCCGCGCAATTTCATGGCCTTTGCCTATCGCGGAATACCGGTGGCGATCACTGTGGAGGGGGCCAATATCCTGACCCGCTCGCTGATGATCTTCGGCCAGGGTGCCCTGCGCTGCCACCCCTATCTGTTCGACGAAATGCAGACCCTGGAGGAGGGCGATCGCGATCGCGGGCTGCAGGCCTTCGACGGCCTGCTACTGCAGCACCTGGGTCACGTCTTCAGCAACATCACCCGCCTCAAGCTGTTCGGCTTCAGCGGTTCGTATTTCAGCCCGGTGCCCGCTGGCTGCGACGACTTCAGCCGGCGCTGGTACCAGCACCTCAACCATATGAGCGCCGCGCTGGCGGTGTGCGCGGATGTCGCTCTCGGCGTGCTTGGGGGGGAACTGAAACGGCGCGAGATGCTCTCGGCGCGGCTCGGCGATGTGCACAGCCAGTTGTTTATTGCCTGCAGCCTGCTCAAATTCCGCGAGCACGAAGCACCGAGTGAGGCGTTGGACCTGCATGTTGAGGTGGCGCTGGCCCAGGCGCTGTACAAGGCCCAGAACGCCCTGCTGGGGTTCCTCGAGAATTTCCCGGTGCGAGTGCTGGGTTGCGCGTTCCGCCTGGCCTGCTTCCCGCTGGGCCGGATTCACAAAGGGCCCAGCGATGAGCAACTGCGCCGCCTGGGTGACATGATCATGGAACCCAACCCGGTGCGCAGCCTGCTGGCGAAGCACATCTACCTGCCGCAGGATGGGGAGGATGCCGTGGGTCGGGTGGAGCGCACCTACCAGACCCTGCTGCAGGTGGACGGCACCTTCCAGCGTTTCCAGCGCGCCTGGCGCAAGGGCAAGGTGTCAGGTCAGGACCTGGACAGCGCCCTGGCGGACGCTGTAGCCAAAGAGGTGATCAGCGAGGAGGCCGCTGCGGGTATCCGCCACTACGACGCCCTGCGCTTCGACTGCCTGCTGACGGACGACTTCGAGTCGCTGTAGGCAGCGCACCCGCTGATCAGGTGGCGGTGGCGGGGATGCCTTCCGGTGAGGGCATCTTCAGCCGCCCCAGAATCACGGCGGCGACCACCAGCACGCCGCAGTACAGCCAGAATGCCCCGTGGTAGTGACCGCTCTGGTCGTAGAGGTGGCCGGTAATCACAAAACCCGGCATCACCAGCAGGGTGATCAGCGGGTTCATCAGTCCCATCACCCGGCCGTAGCTGGCCACACCAAAGATCACTGCCAGCAGGGCGCCCCACACCGGCAACATGCCGCCGGCGGCGAGTCCGATGCTGATACAGGCGAGCACGCTGAGGGGATAGCCAGGCTCGGTCTGCAGGATCAGCAACCCCGTCAGCACCAGGCCGATGGCGATCCACAGGCCCAGGCGCAGACTGATGCGATCGGCGGCCATGCCGAACAGGATTTTGCCCACCAGGCCGGAGCCGGCGATGACCGTCATCAGGGCGCCGGCAGCCTCCAGGCTAATACCGGTGCCCTGGGCGTAGGGCACCAGGTTGGCCATCAAGGCGGAATAGACACTGAACAGCAGCCCGATGGTAAGGCCGATGCTCCAGTAGGCCGGGTGGCGGATGATGTCTTTCAGACCGATGGCGGGCGGCGCCTGGGGGGCGCTGCCATCGGGCGTTTGGCCGTCCGGATAGAGGCCGAGGTCCGAGGGGTGGCTGCGCATGACCAGCAACAGCAGCGGCAACAGCATCGCCAGGGCGATCAGGGCCAGGTTTTCCAGGGCGCTGCGCCAGCCGTCTTCGGCGATCCACTGGCCCAGTACCACCGGCAGCACCAGGCCGCCCACCGAGGTGCCGACCGCGGCGATACCCAGCGCCTTGCCCCGGGCGCGGTTGAACCAGCGCGAGATCACCGTGGAGCCCACCAGCGGCCCCAGCAGCAGGGCGGAAAAACTCATCGACACCCCGAACAGGGTCACAAACTGCCAGATGCTCTGGCTCAGGGACATGCCGTACAGGCCGCCACAGAAAATGAGGGTGCCGGCGGCCATCAGCAAGCGGACCGGAAAGCGGTCGGTCATGGCGCCCAGGATGGGGGAGATGATGAGGCCGGTGAGGGTGGCAATGGTCATGCCGAGGTTGACCTGGGCACGGGTGGCGCCAAAGGTTTCCTGCAGGGGCACCATGAAGGAGCCGAAGGAATAGGTCATAAACCCGGTGACAAAAAGCTGGGCGAGGAATACGCCCCCGACAATGCGCCAGCCGTAGAACATGGCAGTCTCCGCTTGGGGTTGGAGGCCGCACTATAGCCCAGCGGGGCGGAGGACTAACCTACAGGAAGCGGTAACCTGTGACTCGCGGGTTCAACATGTTGGTCGGTATTGGGCTAAGACAGCACCTGTCCAGTGGCCTAGAGGTTGGTGGGGACGCGCAGGGTGAGCTGCACATCGGCGGCCGCGTCGGTGGCCCCGACCGCCAGTGACAGGTTCCAGCTGCGCTTGCTGGAAGTCGCCATCGACACACCGAGCAAGAAGGAACCCACCTGGATGCGCTCAAACAAGGCATCCAGGCCGTTGTCGTTCTCGACCCGGGTCTTGAACACCGTGTTGTGCTCATAGCCCAGGCTGAATGAGGTGCGCTGGTTGATCGCGAAGCCGATGCCCATGCTCAGCCCCACGGCGTCGCCGGGGTCCACTTTCCCGGTTTCCCCACCCACGTCCCGCTCGATATTCCAGAAGTAGCTCAGGCTGCCGTAGAGCACCGCCGGTGCGGTGGTGTAGATGGCGGTGACACTGGGCTGTACACCCCAGAAGCCGGAGCCGGTGGGTTGCTCCTGGAAGACATCGGTCAGCCGCACACCGTCGTCGCTGAAAATGGTGCCGCGTTCGACATCGAAGGGGCCTTCGCCGGTATCGCTCTTGGCGCGCAGGTTGGCGATGAACACCGGGCCGCCGCCGGCGCCACTATTGATCTGGTAGCGCAGGGACGCCTCGACATCGCCAATACCGTGGCCCTCGGTGTCGGAAATGAAGTCGGCGGAGGAGCCGTCAAGAATATCCCGCTGCCGGGTGGCCTCGTCCCGGTACACGTAGGGCAGGTAGATTTCGGCTTCCCAGCGCCCGCCAATGCCGTGGCGTGCCGATACCGCGGCGATGTAGGAATCCCGCTGCACCTGGGCGACGTTGATCAGCCCCACTACCAGCGCCGGAAGAATGGTAAAGCCCTCGATGGCCACGGCGGTGGAGGAGGAGTGGGTATAGGCGAACGAGGGCTCGATGACGGTGGTGCCGGCGGGGGTCAGCAGGCCGCGCACACCGCGGTCACTGAACACCACCTGGGGCGCCTGGGGGCTTTCTTCGGGCGCTTCGCCGACCGGCTGCTCCGGCGGGGCGTCCTGCGCGCCCGCCGGCGCCGTGGCGGTAATCAGGGTGGTGGCCAGGGCGAGGCCAATAGCAGCGTGAAACGTGCGGTATTGCAGTCGCTTGTCTGTCATAAGCCGGTTTCCGCTTGTTATTGTCAGGGCTTACAGTTCAGGCAGCCGTCCGGGCGACAGATGGTGTGCCGGGATCAAACCGCCGGTACAGGTACGCATGGAAGAGGGGGGGCGCTAGGGCCTGAGTGACTGGATGGACGTGGTTTCAACCAGCTGGTGAATCATGCCGCCCCGCAGCGTATCCGTGCCGAAAATATCCAGATTGATTAGAGTCAAGTTCTCGATGTGCTGGTTGTCAAGGGCGTTCTGGATGAGCATGGGCAGGCCGAGTCCCGCCGCAGGCGAGGCGCCCGGCAGTCCGCTCAAGCTGAAGCTGCCGGCGGCACTGGCCTGGGAGAGTGCATCGGCACCGCGCACCATGGTGGCGGTATTTCCCGCCAGGCCGAAAACGGGCATGACGACACTGACCTGTGACAGCGCCTCGCCGTTGAGGTGGGTGACCTGCTCCATGCTGAAGGCGAACTGCAGGCCATCGCTGGTGGTGAACCCGCCCCGCAGTTCGCCCAGTTGCCCGCTATCGAGGGCGCTGCCAAAGCGGGCCTCCTGGGCCGCGTAGTGCACGTAGTCCGGCAGGGCGGGGCCGTCTTCGCCCGACGCCGCCACGCCCCCTGTGGCGACCAGGCAGCAACAGAACAGAATCAGCCTGCGCACATCAGTAATCATGACTGCGGGTCGGAAGACTGAGCGTGAATTCGGCCAGCGTGCGCCGCGACAGCGCCTTGTGCGTTGGCGGCAACAGCAGGTAGGCCCAGTCCTCCTCCTGGTTGAAGTTGCGCCTGGCCACATCCGCGCGGTTGTGAATGAGAAAGGCGATGCCGTTCCACATACCTTCAAACTCCGTCCTGGGCATGGCGCGCATGCCGAGTGCCGAGTCGCCAATCACGACGTATTCGCTGTCGATGGCTTTCAGCACCACGAAATGGGAATAGCCACTGGTGTCGATCAGCGCGATGGCCGGCACGCCGACCTCCTGTAATTTGTCCAGCGACACGCGGAAGCCGTCCGCACGGTAGCCCTGGCGCTCCAGATAGCGTTTCATGTCCAGCAGCGAAAAGCCCTTGGCCCGGATCAGTTCCTTATCACCGCTTTCGTACATGTCGACGAAAATGGCGTGTTCGGTGACCGGCTGCTCGAAGTGGAAGGTCAGCAGTGTGGCCACGGCGGCAGAGCCGCAACTGAAATCAAAGGCCTGGGGTACGACCCGGGCAAACTTTTGCTCCTGAAAGCTGGTAACGGGCACATTCAGCACCATGCCGCCAGCGCCCGGCAGGTTGACGCTGCCGGCCGCGGCCAGCGCAGGCCAGGTCACAGAGAACAGTGTCGCCAGCAGGCGCCAGGGCCAGGTTGCAGCCCGCTGGCCGGCGTTTGTTCTCACGGTTGCATGTTGACGTTGATCAGCGTGGTGTTCTGGATCACCACATGGTTGCCGGAATTCTGCACCGAGAAAACCAGTCCGGAGGCATTTCCGAAGGCACCGGCTTCCACCAGATTGGCGCCGGTCTGCTGCGACGTGAGTACATTGTCGCTGATATGGGCGTCGGCCCGTACCTCACCCAGCAGCACTACCATGTCATCGACATTCAGGCCCTCTCGGCCCCGCTGCAGGTCGAGCTCGGCGCTGTCCACGGGTTGCAGCCCTGGCGCCAGGCTGGCGGAAAGCGGCGGTTCGGCACTCACTGCGGTTGCGGCGTACAGTGTCGCTGCGGCGCACGCCATGCGCGCCGCCAAAGTCCTTGCTGGCATCGCGATCTCCTTGCCTCGTGGGCACCCCTCTGGCGGCCGGCGAAGCCGGACGCCGAGAGTGGATCAGCAAGTAATAACAGTGTTTACACAACAGTGGCGCTAGAGCGAGCCGCCACCACCGCCGAGATTGAGCTCGGACTGCACACTGACGTTCTGCTGGATCTGGCTGTTGGCCACGCCGTTCTGGGCGATGCCGGTGATACCGGACAGGCCAATGCCGGAGGCTGCGATACCATTGGCGGAGTCAATCATTGACCCGCCTTCCGGTGCACCCATCATGACACTGTTGTCGCTGACCGTGGCTTCAAGATCCGCCAGGTTCAGGGCGACCGCTGCATCGATGTTCAGGTTGCCGGAGTTGGTGGTGTCGACGTTGCCGGAATTGGTCACCTCGGTATCCGAGTTGAAGGCATTGGTCACGGTGACGTCGGTATTGCCACTGTTGTTAATGCTTTCATCGACCATTTCCGAGGCATTCAGACTGACGTTCACATTGCCGCTGTTGTTCACCGACTCGTCCGTATTGAGCATATTGGAGGCGGTGATATCGGCATTGCCGGAGTCGTTGTAGCTGTTGTCCTCGTTTTCCAGGGTGGTGGCTGTAACATCGGCGTTGAAGGAATTGTTGTTGCTGTTATTCCAGTTGCCGACACCGGACAGATCCGCGTCGACATTGCCGGAATTCATCTGCGCATTGTTGGTGTTCAACACGTTGCTGAAAGTGGCGTCGACGTTTTCGGAATTATTGCTGCTCTCGTTGAGGTTGAAGGAACCGGACTGGGAATTGTCCGAGTTGTCACTGAGATTGTTGTCGTTGAGCGTATCGGTAATGGTGGCCGCGAAGGAATCCTCGTTCGCGGAGGCGCCACTGTTCATGGCGTCCGAGGTGGCGGCGGCATCCTGCGAAACAGCCGACGTCGTGGCTGTATTGGTGGGGTTGCCCCAGGCCACGCCAGCCGTTGTTGCCAGAACCAGTGCGCAAAATAGCGGTGTGCGTTTCATGACAGTTCTCCTTGGGTGCTCACCCTAGTTCAGGTTCAACGTGGACTGCACCGATACGTTCTGCTGTATCAGGCTGTTCGCGCCGCCGTTCTGGCCAACCAGGGTAATGCCGGCCACATCGCTCAGGGAACCCTCCGAAATGGTGTTGCTGGAGGTGTAGCTTGATCCCGGGCTCATTGGCAGGCTGTTGTTGCTCACCGTGCCGGACAGGGTCGCCACACTGACGATGGCATCGATATTGATCATCGTGTTGCCGGAGTCGGTGGTGGTGGTGTTGCCGGAATCAGTGACGCCCACCGTGGTATTGCCGACATTGTCCAGCCCGTAGGTGCTGTTCAGGCTGTCGTTGGTGCTGGCGTTGTACTCGCTGCTGAGATCGGTGGTGGAGGTGGCGTTGAAGCTGTCGTTGGTGCTGGCATTGGTGTTGCCAATGTTATCCAGGCCCACCGTCAGGTTTTCGCTGCCGTTAGTGCTGTTGTTGGTATTCCATTCGCCGTCGAAGTTGGACACCAGGTTGCCGGAGTCGTTGTTGCTGGAATCGACGTTGAAGGAATCGGTAACACCGAGGCCAAAGTTATTGGAATCGGTGGCGCTGTTGTCGGTATTGCCCGCGTTGTCAACGGCCAGCCCCAGGTTGCCCGAGTCGTTGTAGCTGGCATCGGTATTCTGGGAGTCGGTGACGGCGTTGTTGGCGTTGTTGCTCAGGTCGTTGCCATTGCCGGCGCCAGTGACGGTGAGGGCCGTGGATAGCTCGTTCGCCGAAGCGCCCGCGCTGTCCGCGGTGGAAGAAGCCGTGGCCGTCTGGGTGTCGGCGGTATCGGCCGTGTTGGTGGGGTTGGCGCTGGCGATCAGCGGCAGGCTAAGCCCCGCTGCCAGCGTTGTTAACAGTAGGTATCTCATGGGTTTGTTCTCCATTTGGGATTGTTCTATCCGGAGAAAGCAATGTCCGGCGATTCACACCTGTGTTTTTTTGTCGCCTCTATCTATGTAACGCGAGAGGCGTGGATACCACTCGTATTCTGTCAACGTTATATGCCCTCCCTCCTCAGACAGCCCAGATTGAAACCATGCCCGACGCGGTCGGGTTGTACGCCCGGCCGGGCTTGCCGTCCTGGTGAGCCCGGTCAGGATTGGCGCGAAACACTGCAATAGTAGAGTCAGAAGAGTTCGGGTACGCAGTGGGGCGCGCTACCGTGGGGAAGCATAGGCAAGCCCCTGCTATTGTGCCGATGTATTTAGAGACTGATTGGGCGCAAAGGCACGGGCCTTCATGTTGGCCGGGAATAACAGCTTGGTAGTGGTTATTAGCCGCCCCGTGGATGGAATAGGGGAGTGTATATAAAGGCGTTTATTAGCGTGCGTTTGTTAGTTTTTGAGGAAGGTGGCGATGGAGTGCAGTCTGATGGCCTGGCTTTGGGTAGTGTGTCTGTGTTGATAGAAAAATGTGGTGTGACGTGCAGATAGCCCGGGCTGACCGACCTGGCAGAGCAAAATGCCCCGAGGTTGTTTTTGACGGCGCTATAAAGTGAAAACCCCGGGGCGCGATGCTCCGGGGTTTGGTGGGCAAATACAGCGGGCGCTCTATTTGCCGTTCGCTTCGCCGGGCGGGCGAGGTGCCCGCTGGCGAATTATCGAGTTTCAGGCGGTCGCTTGCTTGCGCTTGCGAACGGCGCCCAGGCCGAGGAGGCCGAGGCCGAAGAGGGCCAGTGTGGTGGGTACTGGAACCGGGTTGGATTCAACTTGGAGGGTAAGCGTTGAAAGCCCCACATAAAAATCAGTTGCCCCCAAACCAACCAATGGCGAGATATTCACAGCTACGGATCCGGCTTCGGCATCAGTCAACGCTTGTGTGCCGAGTCCCGCATTAAATCCTCCACCAGTTCCAAAATTGATATTTCCTGTCTCAAAATCAAAACCCGCAACGACAATCAGGGCTACTTCCAAAGCCAGGTCGTCACCGTTGTAGCAACCAACGAAGGGTAGGCAATAGCTCACCTGATCGTCATAGAGCGCAATGGAGATCATACCGCTGATAACATCTTCGAAGGGAAATTCGGGGTTATCTGTCAGATCGTGAGTGAAGTTTACGGTGTTGTAACCCCTGCCAGATGCTAGCCCAGAAACAAGATTGTTTTGGAGGCCATTGCTATCAAACATGTTCGCAGGTCCTACGACATCTACGACTTCAATAATTGCAGCATTGGCCGACGCACCAAAGATTACGCCAGCGGCAAGGGTCAGTTGTTGGAGCAGCTTTTTCATTGTGAGTCCCCCATGGGAAATTCTGTTTCTGGATAAGAGCCCCGAATTTACGAAGCCGGCTTGTTCACCCCTGATTTAGCAGGCTTCGTGCCAGAACTAGCAAGCCATTGAAATTATTGAAGAATAAAAATTAGCTAGTGATGATTCGTTGCTCTTCGACCAGTGTTGTAAAGCCAGTCGACAGTGATCTGCGTCACACTTTTTCGTCATGGTGGTCACCCCGGCTCCCGCCGGTACCAGGCGGCTGGCGAATGCCCGCCCGGGCTGTCAGCTGCCTTTACAGCCGGCCTGAAACAATCAATTGATCAATTTTTAAGCTGTTGAGAATCCGCCATTTTTGGCTTTTGGCATCGTGTTTGCACCCATGCAGGGGCAAGCAGCGATCACCCAATGATGGTTGTTGACTGATCACGGAATGAACGGTTTGGACAGCACCTGATTACCAGGTGGAGGATAAAGAGATGAAATTGTTATCGCGCAAAAACGACCGGCAGGATGGCAGCTCTAAGGGGCTTGGCACTGCTGTTAAGGGCCTCGGGCTCGGGCTGGCAATGCTGTTCAGTGGAACGGCCGCCGCCATGCCCATCACCAGCTGGGACTGGGCGCTGTTTGCCGCCTGGACCGGCGGCACTGTTCAGGGAGGCGGGCCGGCCGAGACGGCCAACCCAATTACTGCCGGCCCGTTGGCTGGCGACGCGACCCTGCTGTGGCCGCCCGGGGATGACGACCAGAGCTTTATCAACATCGTTAACCCTTATATAGGCACCAGCGCCTTTGCCGGCATCGGGGCTGATGGCACCGCCTCATTGCTGAACCTGACCGAGACCGCCCCGGGTTCGGGGGTCTGGGAAGGCTCTGCCATGGCGACCCTGTACCAGCACCAGAACAATGTGGTGAATGGCAACACCCTGGTGATGGCGAGCCTGGATACCTGGTACACCATGCAGCCGGCCATTGGTGCGGGGCCTGCAGGGGTCTTCCCCACCAGCGGTACCCAGACCATCAATTTCCTGGAAACCGATAATGCCGCGAATCCCTGTGCTGCCGGTGGCAGCAATCCCTGCCCGGATGCCTTTATCGTGCAGGGTGCAGGCCCGCTGAACACCAGCTTCTTCTTCAACGGCTTCTTCTATGACTTCTTTGTGTCACAAGCCGATGGATCGCCGCTGGATGTGCTGGCTCCAGAGGCCTGCGAAGCGGTGCTGGGCGCCGGCAATACCGAATGTGTCGGCCTGCTGACTCCGGAAGGTGGTCTCAACGAGTTCCAGTTCCTGGTCAACCTGACCGCACGTGTGCCGGAACCCTCAGTGCTGGCCCTGTTTGGCCTCGGTCTGAGTGGCCTTGCCCTGGTGGGCTGGCGTCGGCGCAACGCCCGCTGAGTGTACATGTGCCGGCCTTCGAGCCGGCACCTCGCCCTCACTCCCTTCCACTTAAAACTCCCCTGTGCAGTTACTGCCGGGGGAGTTTGTTTTATTGAGCCTCGCTCGCGTGGCGTAGCCGCGGTCTATACTGCAGCGGGGTAGCGCCGACATTCCTTTCCATCTGTGAACCAGCGCACGCTGTGCTGCGGCGCGGCGGTTTGCCCCCCGGGCCCGATACTTTAGAGTGGGCTGAGCCGAATAATCACTGTCGTAGGGATACAAGGAGTGCAAGGGCAATGAAGGATTTCTCACACGGGTTCTGGCTGGCCTGCCTGTTCCTGGTGGCAGTGTTGCAGGGTTGCTCGGAGTCGGCCTCGGACGCCGACTACCTGGCCCGGGCAGAGAGCGCGGTGGCCGAAGGTGACAACCCGGAGGCGATCATTCACCTGAAAAATGCCCTGCAGCAGAACGGCAGCAACTGGGATGCGCGCTACCTGCTCGGCAAGTTGTACTTTGAAACCGGTGACCTCTTGTCCGCCGAGAAGGAGCTGGAGCGTGTCCAGTCCTCCAGCCCCGAGGGGCGCGACGAACTGCTTTCCATGCTGGCGAGATCCTGGGAGCAACTGGGCCGTAGCGACGAGTTGCTCGACCTGGAGGTGCAGGGCCTGTCCGATAGCGAACGGGCGACAGTCATCACCGCCAAGGCGCTGGTTTATACCAATCAGGGAGAAGTGGAGCGCGCCGCGGTACTGCTTGGGCAGGCTGCGCAACTTACTCCGGATTCCCCCTATCTGCTCTACGCAAAGGCGCGCAACCAGGCCGCCAGTGGCGATCTGGACGCGGCCAGCGAGACCCTGGGCCCCCTGCTTGACAGTGAGGCCGCCGATGCCCGCGCCTGGAGCCTTGGCGCCGCACTCGCCAATAGTGCCGGCCAGCAGGAGCGCGCCCTGGAGAGCTACAGCAAGGCGGTTGAGCTGGCGCCGCGCAATCTCGAATACCGGCTACAACGCGCCCTGACCTATATCCAGATAAGAGATTTCGACGCCGCCGAAGATGATATCGACTGGCTGCTGAAGCATGTGCCCCAGAGTACGGCGGTTAATTATGCCCTGGGCCTGCTGCGCGTGAACCAGGGGCAGTACGAGGCGGCGAACTCGGCCCTGCTGATTGCGGAGGCGGACAAGTTCCGCCTGCCCAACACACTGCTGCTGCTGGCGATGGCCAACCTGCAGCTGGGTGACCAGGACAAGGCCTACCGCTATGCCCAGGAGTTCTACGCACTGGTGCCGGAGAACCCCTCCGGCCAGCGCCTGATCGCCTCCCTGTGGGTGCGCCACGGCAAGGCGGCGGAGGCAGAAGCGCTGGCCCGCGAGCTCCTCGAGAGCAATCCCAACGATGTCGAAGTGATGAATACGCTGGCCAATTCGCTGGTTGCCCAGCAGCGGGCGGACGAGGCTATTGGCATCCTGTCCCGGGTGGCCGAAATGCGCCCCGACTCGGCTTCGGCGCGCGTGCGGCTGGGGGCGGGCTTTGCCAGCACCGGCCGCGATGCGGAGGCCGAGCAGCTGGTGAATGAGGCCATCGCTCTGGATCCCGAATCCTCCAGCGGCGACACCCTGCTGGTGGCTACGCGCCTGAAGGAAGGGGATGTGGATGGCGCCCTTGTCGCAGCGCGGGAATACCAGGCCCGGAATCCCAAGGAGGCCTATGGCAACGTACTGATTGGGCAGGTGCTGCTGGCGGACGACAAGCGTGATCAGGCGCGCGACGAGTTCCAGCGCGCCATCGAACTGGACCCCGGATACCCCGCTGCCCGGCACCAGCTGGCAGCGCTGGCCTTTGCCGACGGTGACATCGACACCGCACGGAATCACTACCTCGAAGTGCTCAAAGTGCACGAAAACGCCCTTGGCACCCTGCTGGCGCTGGCTGCACTCGAAGGGGTTTCCAATAACCAGGAGCAGATGCTTGTCTATCTGGAGCGCGCCATTGCCGCCCATCCCGACAGGCCGCAACCGCGCATTATCCTGGCCCGTACCTACCTGGCCACTGGCCAGCCGGAAAAGGTCGCCGTTGCGTTCACCGGCCTGTCGGCGGAAGCGGCGGGTTCGCCGGTGGTGCGACGCCTGAATGCGCGGGCGCTGCTGGAACTGAAGCAGTACAGCGAAGCGGTGGCCCAGATGCAGCCCTGGCTGCAGTCCGGCAATGGCAGCGCGGCAGACCACCGCCTCATGGCACGCGCCTATGAGGGCATGGGCGACCTGCCGCAGATGCAGGTGCAGCTGGAGCGAGTTGTCGAACTGGAGCCCGACGAGCCAGGAGCCAGGATCAGCCTGGGGCGCTACGCGCTGGAAACCGAACAGCTGGCGCTGCTCGAACAGCAGATTGAAGCGCTGCAGCGGATTGCTCCCGACGACGCCAGAACCCAGCTGATGCTCGCCGGCAAGGCGAAACTGGAAGGTGACCAGCAGGCGGCGCTGGATATTCTGCAGGCACTGTTTGAAAAGCAGCCGGGCACCTACAGCGTGCTGAATCTGCAGCGCCAGTATGAAGCGCTGGGGCAGACCGCAAGTGCCATCGATCTGCTGGAAAGCTGGGTGCAGGAGCGTGAGGACGACATCCCCGCGCGCCTGACCCTGGCGGCGAAGTACCTTGCGAACGGCCGCGAAAGCGAGGCGGTGAAGGAGTACACCAGGATCATCGAGCAGGACCCCGATAACGTCATTGCCCTCAACAACCTGGCGTGGATGCTCAAGGACAGCGAAACCGCCCGGGCACTGGCCTATATCGAGCACGCCAGCAAAGCCAGCAATGCCGCGCCGGCAGTGCAGGACACCCTGGCCATGGTCCTGTCGGCCAGCGGCGATCACGATCAGGCGCGGCGCATTATTCGCGAGCTGGTGCGCAGCCATCCGGACAACCCGGAGTTTCTCTATCACGGCGCAGTAATAGCAAACGCCGCCCAGGCGCAGGGAGAGGCCGCGGAGAACCTGCGCCAGCTCCTTGAAAGTTATCCTGATTTTGCCGAGCGCGACGCCGCCGAGGCACTGCTCAGGGACATTGACGCAGCACCGTGAGTTGATGGCCCGGGCTCTGCTGAGTGGCGCCGGGCCCCTACCCGGTATTCTGGCCTTTTTCCTGGCTCTGTTGCTGTGCCAGGCCGGGCCGGTGTCTGGCGCCGACCGCAGTGAGGTGGTTGGGGCGACCGCTCCCGCGTCGGTCGGTGTAGGTACGCTTGCCAGCAAACCGGCGGAGCACGGAGGCCAGCCGGCCGGGCGCTTTCTCGGCTCTGGCTTTGCGATCGCGCCGGGTTCCCGCGTTGTCACCAGTGCCCATGTTGTCGACCAGATTGACAGCGCCCGCGAGCGACTGGTGATCTTCACCGGCAGCGGGGAGCAGGTGCAGGCGCGCCCCGCCGTGGTGGAGCGACGCGATGTTGAACATGACCTGGCGGTGCTGGTGGTGGGGGGTGCGGCGCTGCCCACCCTGCCCCTGGCGGGGCGCAGTCATCGCGCCGCGGGGACGCCGGTGGTGTTCTCCGGTTACCCGGCCGGCATCACTACCGGCGCGTATCCGGTCACGCACTTCGGCTATATCTCGGCGGTAGCACCCGCGGCGGAGCCGGTCCGGGGCGGCGAGAAACTTTCCGCAGCCCAGATTCGGGCCCTGCGCGACGGCTTCCTGATTTACCAGATGGATGCCACGGTGCTGCCCGGACACAGCGGTAGCGCGGTCGTTGATGCGGGAACGGGAGAGGTGATCGGCGTAGTGATCGGCGCCCTGACCCGTCGCGCGGCCTTCAGCAAAAAGATGGAACTGGTGGGCATGTCCTTTGCCATTCCGGTTACCTACCTGCACGATTTACTGTCCGATCCGGCGACATGAAACTGACTGAACTGTTTGGCTTCCGGCGGCCTCCCGATTACAGCGTGCTGCTGGTGTGCCGCGCCAATCTGTGTCGTTCACCGATGGCGCAACTCATGCTGGCAGAGGTGCTGCGCCGCAAGGGCATGCAGAACGCCTGTCGGGTCGCTTCTGCCGGCACCGAGGTGACGGTCGCTGGCCGGCTCATGGATCCACGAGCGAGCAGGGTGCTGGCGGCAAAGGGTATTCCGCTGTCGCGAGTGAAGTCTCGCGGTATCTGTGCGGAGGATTTTCGCCGCCACCGCATGATACTGGGGCTGGACCGGCGGGTGACGGCCAGGCTGCGGGACCGTGCCCCGGATGATCTCGAGGGCCGGGTGGCAGACCTGTCGCAGTTTGGCTGCACGGCGCCGGAAATCCCCGACCCCTACTACGGCACGGAAGCGGGGTTTGTCCGTGTCTATGACCTGCTGCTGCCGGTGATGGAGTCGCTGGCGGATCAGCTGCGACGGGAAATTCAGGTCTGAAACGCCTCAGGGCTTCAGCTGGTATTTCTCCATCAGGTTGTACAGGGTCGGCCGGGTAATGCCGAGCAGCGTTGCCGTATCGGAGATGTTGTCCTTGCAGTGACTGAGCGCGCGGCGGATGGCCTTGCGCTCGACCTCTTCCCTGACCTGTTTGAGGTTGAAGGGGGCGTCCTCGAAGTCCACTTCTTCGAGTTCCAGGTCCTCGGCACTGACGTTGATGCTGTCGGAGAGAATGACAGCGCGCTTGACCCGGCTCTCCAGTTCCCGCACGTTCCCGGGCCAGTGATGGGTTTCGATGGCGCGCCGCGCCTGCTCGTCAAATCCCTTGATATTGCGTCCCATCTCCTTCGCAAAGCGATCCAGGAACACCGTCGCCAGCACCAGCGCGTCGCCATCGCGGTCACGCAGGGGGGGGATATTGATCACCAGCTCGCTGATGCGGTAGTAGAGGTCTTCGCGAAAGCGGCCGTCGCTGATGTGCGTACTGAGATCCTGGTGGGTTGCGCAGACAATGCGGACGTCGACCGGTATTTCCTTGCGCCCACCCACTCGTTCGACCACCCGTTCCTGCAGGAAGCGCAGCAGCTTGGCCTGCAACTCCAGGGGAAGATCGCCGATTTCGTCGAGGAACAGGGTGCCCCCGTCGGCATACTCAATCTTGCCGGGGGTGGTCTGGGTGGCGCCGGTAAAAGCCCCTTTCTCGTAGCCGAACAGCTCGGATTCCAGCAGATTGGCCGGAATGGCGGCGCAGTTGATGGCAATCATCTTCCCCTTGGCGCGTTGGCTGAGGTCGTGCAGGGCGCGGGCAAAGCGCTCTTTGCCGGTGCCACTGGCCCCGAGCAGCAGGGTGGTTGCGTTGGTGGGAGCGACTTTCTCCACGGTGCGGCACACCTTCAGCATCTGCGGGCTGGTTGCGATGATGCCGTTCAACGGCATCTTGTCTTCAATCCGGGAAAAGCGGCGGTTGTCCCTTTCGAGCTCGTGTACCCGATAGGCGCGATCGATTATCAGGCCGAGTAGCTGCGGATCGACCGGCTTCTGGTAAAAATCATAGGCGCCAAGGCCAATAGCCCTGACTGCGTTGGCGCGATCATTGTCGCCGGTCACCACTACGATCTTGGTATCCGGGGAGAGGGACAGGATTTCCGTCAGCGTTGCCATACCCTCGGTGACGCCGCCGGGGTCCGGCGGCAGGCCCAGGTCAAGCAGGACCACGCCGGGTTCGAAGCGGCGCAGGTGTGCGATGGCCTCTTCCCGGTCGCCGGCAATGGCGACCTCGAAGTCCTCAAAGGCCCAGCGCAACTGACTCTGCAGTCCCTTGTCGTCTTCCACGACTAACAGGTGTTTCTTGTCCACCGCTACATCAACTCCTTCTGCTGCGGCTTCAGGCCGCTACGTAGTCACTGTCCTGTTGAACCGGGATGCGGACATAAAATGCCGAGCCTGTACCGGGCTCGCTTTCCACCGTAATGTCGCCACCCAGGCTGCGGATATAGTCCCGGCTTTCGAAGGCACCGATGCCCATCCCGGTTAGCCCCTTGGTGCTGTCGAAGGGCGTAAACAGGCGGTTGGCAACGAAGTCACTGTCCATGCCCTTGCCGGTATCCCGGATGCACACCATGTACGACGCTTGCGCATGGCCCAGGGAGATGGAAACCGCACCGTGCTTGTCGCAGGCTTCCTGGGCGTTTTGTATCAGGTGGTTGAACACGGTGGCAAGCCGTTCCCGATCCGATTGTAATGTAAAACTGCCCGGACCGATTTCCAGGGCCGGGCGGGGCGGCTGCCCGGCGCGGCTCTCCACCACATGGCGCAGCAGTTCGGCGAGATCCAGCGACTCGGGCTGGCTGTCGCGGAGGCCACTGCGCATCTGCTCCATCAGGCGCGTCATGCGGGCGACTGAATTATTGATGGTGGCGATCATGTCGTCGACAAAAGCCGGGTTGTGTTTGTGCTTCTCTGCGTTGGCGACCATCAGCGACTGCTGCGCGAGGATGTTCTTGAGGTCGTGGATAACATAGGCAGAGAGCCGGTTAAAGGCGTCGAACTGTCGCGCCTGGACCAGAGCCTTGCGCGCCATGAACTGGGCCAGATGGCTGGCGGCCTGGCGGCCTGCGGTCTTGAGCAGATCGCGCTCCTCCCAGTTGATCGCGCTCTGCAGGTCTGAGCGGCGGATCACCAGAATGCCGGCCAGGCGGGCGCCGAACAGCAGGGGTACGATCAGCCAGGGCTTGTCCACCCGCTGCACCCAGGCCGGCAGTTGCAGATGCCCGTACAGGTCGGGGGAAGTTGACCATTCGTCGATGTCGATAACCCACTGCGTCTCTTCCAGCCAGCGCGGGAGGTCGCCCATCTCCTGTTCGCCCTCGGGGGCGGGCATCTGGTAGTTGGACAGCAGTGCATAGTGGCCACCATCGGCGGCGTAAAGGAGACCGGCCTGGGCACCGACCAGCGGTACCATGGCGCTGACGATGCCTTCCGGTACATTCTCTTCGGCATCGGCCAGGGCGTGGGTAAAGCGCAGCCACTGCTCCCGGTAATCGTAGCGGTAGCTGAAAAAGTGCTTGCTGAGAAACACCCGGGTGCGGGCGCGCAGTTTACCGGACAGCAGCAGCACCACCAGCATGGCGATAGCCGCCACCAGGAAGGATGTTTGCAGCACGCCCCCCCAGGTGCCGCCGAAGAGGCGGATGGAGTAGCCCACCACCGACATGGCAACCAGGTACAGACCCGCCGCAACCAGGGTTACCGAGTGAAACACTACCTGGCGGGATACATGCAGGCTGGACTGCCAATCGGCATTGCGGGCGATGGCCACCGCCAGCAGCGGTGTGGCGATGGTGATTGCCAGCCCTCTTGCCTGCCAGATGTTGGGGTCCAGTTGCTGGAATAGTAGTCCCTCTGCGTACATGAAAAAGTCGTAGCCGAAGAGGATGGCCAGGCCCATGCACAGGTACTTCATGGACCAGCGCTCGCTTTCCGAGGCATTGCGGAACAGGTGCTCCACAAACACCAGGCCGATAATGGCGATGCTGAGCCAGGTCACCAGATTGATACTGCGCGCTGTGCCGGCAAATTCCGGAACGTCCCCGGCCAGGCGGTCGGGCAGTAGGAGCAGGCAGAGGGCGAGGCCGGTGGCAAGGGCAAAGAGCAGGTTCCAGCGCCGCGTGCGCTGCGCCTCGCCGGCACTGTCAAGCTGGTTGGCGCTGAGGCGCACCAGAAGGAACAGCCAGACCGCATTGCGGGAAAGCTCTGCGAGCTGTATCCAGGTGACCGGTGGATACTCTGCCAGTGTTCCCAGGGCGACGATACCGGCCCACAGGCTGGTGAGGAAGCTGGCGGCAATCAATAGCCCGGCGTAAGGACGCTGGCGTCCGGAGGCCAGCAGCAACACCGTCAGCGTGGCAAAGGCGGCGCAGGCCGAGAGATAGCTGTAGAGGCCGATATTCGCTGGCATGGAGGGCCCTGGCTGTGGCTCGGGGCCGCAAATTGCATCGCGGAACTGCGGGCCGAATCACGCTTTGCATTGGTTCGAATTTGTCGTAGACACTATACTCTGGCCTCAATCCTGTAAATGACGACCTCACTGTATTGGGACACAGAACACAGTAGGGTCTGCAGTTGACCTCCCGGAGAACCTCCTGGCATGAGCATGGAAGACGCCCTGGTGGCGCGGCTTCAACACCAGCGTACCTGGCTGGTTACCGGTGCGGCCGGTTTTATCGGATCTCACCTGGTTGAGGCCTTGCTGCGACACGGCCAGGCGGTGGTGGGTCTCGATAATTTCAGCACCGGTTATCGCGCCAACCTGGAGGAAGTGCACCGCGCCGTCGGCGAGACTGCCTGGCGCTCCTTTCGCTTTGTCGAGGGTGATATCCGGCACATGGATGATTGTCGTCGCGCGGTGGAGGGTTGTGATTTCGTCCTGCACCAGGCGGCACTCGGCAGTGTTCCCCGCTCGCTGCAGGATCCACTCTGCACCCACCAGTCGAATGTCGACGGCTTTCTGCAGATGCTCATCGCGTCGCGCGATGCCGGTGTCCGGCGCTTTGTGTATGCCGCTTCCTCCTCGACCTACGGTGACCATCCGGCCCTGCCCAAGGTGGAAGACAATATCGGCAAACCGCTATCCCCCTATGCCGTCACCAAATACGTCAACGAGCTATACGCCGAGGTCTTCGCGCGCAGCTACGGCCAGGACAGTATCGGGCTGCGTTACTTCAATGTATTCGGGCCCCGTCAGGATCCCCGGGGGGCCTATGCCGCGGTGATACCGCGCTGGATCGAACAATTGCTGCAGGGCGAGGCCTGTCACATCAATGGCGACGGCGAGACCTCGCGCGATTTCTGCTATGTGGATAACGCGGTGCAGGCCAACCTGCTGGCGGCGCTGGCGCAGGACAGTGCGGCGTCCAACCAGGTCTACAATGTGGCGGTCGGCGACCGCACCACACTCAACGAGCTGTTTGCCCTCATTTGCGGCAACCTGGAAGCGCTCGGTATCGACGTCGCAGAGTCGGCCCCACGCTACGGCGAGTTTCGCGACGGCGACGTGCGTCATTCACAGGCCGATATCGACAAGGCGCGCCGCTTGCTGGGTTATGCCCCGGCCTATAGCGCCGCCCAGGGGCTGGAGGCGACCGTGCGCTGGTTCTGGCAACAACGCAGACAGGACAACAAGGTGGTCAATCAGTGAGTGAGACAATTGCCATAGTCGGGCTTGGCTACGTCGGCCTGCCGCTGGCGGTGGCCTTCGGCGGCCAGCGCAGGACCATCGGTTTCGATGTCAACGAGGCCAAGCTGGCCCACTACCGCGGCCACTTCGATCCCAGTGGCGAAGTGAAATCCGGGGAGTTTGCCGCGGCGGGATTGCTGGAGCTGACCTCTGACCCGGCGCAGCTGGCGGAAGCCTCGGTAGTCATCGTGGTGGTGCCAACGCCGATTGACGAGGCTCGCAGGCCCGACCTGAGGCCCCTGCAATCCGCCTGCCTGACGGTGGGGCGGCACCTGCGCAAGGGTACAACCGTGGTGTTCGAGTCCACCGTGTACCCCGGCTGTACCGAGGAAGTCTGCGTCCCGATCCTTGAGCGGGAGTCGGGACTGAAATGGCTGCCCGGGTCGGATGCGGGTTTCAGTATTGGCTATTCGCCCGAGCGGATTAATCCCGGCGATAACGAGCACAAGCTGCAGACCATCACCAAGGTGGTGTCCGGGGACTGTCCGCAAACCCTGGAGCAGTTGGCCGGCCTGTATGGCAGTGTGGTGCATGCCGGTGTACACCGCGCCGCCAGTATCAAGGTGGCGGAGGCCGCCAAGGTCATCGAGAACACCCAGCGGGATCTCAATATCGCCCTGATGAACGAACTGGCGATGATCTTCAACCGGCTCGGTATCGATACCCTCGATGTGCTCGAGGCCGCCGGCACCAAATGGAACTTCCTGCCTTTCCGGCCGGGCCTGGTTGGAGGCCACTGTATCGGCGTCGATCCCTACTACCTGACTTACAAAGCCCAGAGCGTTGGCTTTCACCCCCAGGTGGTACTGGGCGGGCGGCAGACCAACGACGGCATGGGCAAGTACATCGCGGAGCAAACCGTCAAGCAGCTGGTGCGCTCCGGTCACCCGGTCAGCGGCGCCAGGGTCGCGGTGCTGGGGCTGACCTTCAAGGAGAACTGCCCGGATCTGCGTAATTCGCGCGTTGTGGACATTGTGCGGGAGCTGCAGGACTTCTGCTGTGACGTGCGTGTGCACGACCCGCTGGCCAGCGCCGCCGAAGCGGTGGAGGAGTACGGGTTGACGCTGTCCGACTGGGCCGACCTCGCCAATGCCGAGGCAGTGGTTCTGGCCGTGCCCCACCGCGCCTACCTGGCGCGGGGGCTCGACGGCATCGCCGAGTTGCTGGCGGCTGACGGCGTGGTCATCGATGTCAAGTCGGCGCTGGAGCGGCGCGCAGCCGAAGCGGGCGGGATTGCGGTATGGCGACTATGATGTGCGGGTCGTCGTCCAATTCGGTGATGGGTGTCAGTATTTTTTACAACGATGGATGTCGGGCATCCAGGCGTTGGAAGTACGGTGATAAAAGCCCTGTGGAATCATGGGCTTGTGTGAATGGCATGGTATGTGCTTCATGATTGTGCCCGCATGGCGGCGGCAGGCGTTTCGCCTCTTCGCCAGCTGTTGCGGGCCTCAAGGACAGGTAAATGGGCATGGATAAGGAACTCGACAAACGACAGGACGCGGACGCAGACCCTCCCGCCGGCGAAATTCACGGGCAGTCGCGCCGGCGGTTTACGCGTTCTGCGGCCATCGGTGGAGCCGTTGTGCTCACCCTGGGCAGTCGCGTGGCCTGGGGCGGTGGCGATCACCATGGCGACGGCGGCAAAAAGGTCTGCGTGTCGCAGCATGTCTGGGATTCCTACGTCAATGGCGGGGGTAGTGGTTCCTCCGCGCCGACAGACGACCAGCTCGAAGAGGTAAGAAAATTCAAGAAATACCTCAAGAAGTCCGGTGGCTCCTACGAGTTGAATGATCACAAAGGCAAGTACTGTGTAAGCAATTACGAGCGCGATGATCACGACTGGGGCGACAAGGACGGGCACGAAAGCGACAAATATGGCTGGAAATCCGACCGGGACTACAAGAAAGAGTTCATGGACTGGGGCTATGAAAAGGGCAAAGACGGCCATGGCAAGCCCTGGTAGCCGCGCCTTGTCGACCGGACTGTGAACAACTTCCATCCCCTTTGACCTGCACTCTGCAATAATGCCATTGTCTGGCCTGGGCAAGGAGCAATGGCATGTCTGTGTGGGAGCTGACCGGCCCCCTTCATTTCTATAATCGCAACGAAGGCGTTGTGGTGTGCTATCACGCGCCGAGCGGCGATACCCACCTGATCAGTGCGGCTGCCCACAGTTTGCTGAATCGCCTCGCCGAAGACGAGCCGGCTGACGAGCATGAGCTGGATTCGCCGGCATGGGCCGATCCCGGGTCGACAACCCTGTTGGCGGAGCTGGCAGCGGCAGGCCTGGTGCGCCGCCTGTGAGTCCCCCGACGCTGTCTACCCTCGGTACGGATGGCCTCCAGAGTGCGCTGGCAGGGGAGGGCGTGCGATTGCGTGTTGGCCCCTACCGTTATGCCATTCGCAGCCCCGAGCCCATTGTTGCCCGGGGACTGGCACTTCTCTACGCAGATTTCCCCCTGGCGCCGCGGGACGGCTTCGCCGATTTTCACGTCAGTTTTGCGCCGGCCGGGCTGCGCCAGCGTTTGCGCGGCCAACTCGACTTCATGCTGGATGAACACCGTCCTTTTGGCAGTGTGCCCCGTGCCCAGGCCTATGCCTTTCTCGAGTGGGGCCTGAACTGGTGCCTGTCGGTCACCATGAACGAATACCTCAAGCTGCATGCGGCGGTTGTGGCAAAGGACGGTGTGGCATTGATCCTGCCCGGGCTGCCCGGCGCCGGGAAAAGTACGCTGTGTGCCGCGCTGGCGCTGCGGGGCTGGCGTGTGCTGTCTGACGAGCACGCGCTGATTCCGCCCGGCCGGCGCGAGGTGGTGCCGGTGTACCGGCCTGTCAGTCTCAAGAACGATTCCATCGACATTATTCGCGAGCGGGGCGCCAGCGCGCTATTGGGGCCCCTGTCCCGGGACACGCACAAGGGGAGCGTGGCCCACCTCAAGGCGGACGGCCATCCAGACAGCCATCGCCCGGAGCCGATAGCCGCCCGCTTCATGGTGTTTCCCGAGTACCGTGCGGGAGCGCCGCTAGCGCTGCGACCCAAGGGGCGGGCGGAGAGCTTTCTGTTCGCCGCGCATCACTCGTTCAACTACAGCCTGATGGGTGAGGTGGGTTTCGAGGCCATGTGTCATTTCGTGGACGGACTGGACTGTTTCGATCTCAGCTACAGTGCCCTCGACGCAGCGCTGGAACGCCTCGATGAGCTGGTGCGGGAGGTTGCCTGAGGTGGTACTGCTGGTCGACCTGCTGAGAGCACCTGAGCGCGCCGCCCGCTTGTCCCCGGCCGAGTGGGATGTGGTCATACCCCAGGCGCGCCAGTCCCATCTGCTGGCGTCGCTGGCAGCGCGACTTTGGGCGGCAGGGGTGAGTGGCCAAGTCCCCGCCGAGGTGGCCCGTCATCTGGGGTCTGCTGTGGTATTGCAGCGCAAACAGTGTCAGGGGCTTGCGCACGAGCTGGACCACCTCAGGCCGGCCCTGGCCGAAGCGGGTGAGCCCGTGCTGCTGCTCAAGGGGGCGGCTTACATTACTGCCGGCCTGCCACCCGCGGCGGGCCGCTTGATGTCCGATATCGACATACTGGTACACACCAGCGCCCTGCCCGCCGTGGAAAGAGTATTGGCCGGTCACGGCTGGTCGGCGGGCAAGATCGACCCCTACAACGAGCGCTACTATCGCCAGTGGATGCATGAAATTCCCCCCCTCGGGCACCGCCAGCGGCGCAGCACACTGGATGTGCACCACACTATCCTGCCGCCCACGTCCACCGGGCAGATCGATGCAGCCGCGCTGTGGCGGCAGGCGGTGGAGGCGAGCCCGGGTGTGATGGTGCTGGGCCCGGAAGACATGGTGCTGCACAGCGCGGCGCACCTGTTCCACGAGGGGGAATTCGGGCACGGCCTGCGCGACCTGCTGGACCTCGATGGCTTGTTGCGACATTTTGCCGGACTCGAAGGCCCTCAGTTCTACGCCCGTTTGCTGGCCCGGGCGCACAGCATGGGGCTCGAGCGGCCCCTTTACTACGCCTGCCTGCACGCGGCGCGGGTGCTGGAAACACCGCTTCCGGCGGAGCTGATCGCCGCTTTGCGCCCCACTGGCCTGGCGGCCCTCAAGGGGCCTTTCATGGATTTTCTGTTCAGGCGCGCCTTTACGCCCGGTCACAGCAGCTGCCGGCTGCCGCTCACGGGCTTTGCGCTCTTCTGCCTCTATGTGCGATCGCACTACCTGCGCATGCCGTTGCGCCTTCTGCTGCCGCATCTGCTGCGCAAGGCCTGTATGGACCTGCGAGCGGGGGCCGGGACCGGCGCCACCGACCGCAAAGTGGCGAAGGAGGCGGGATGAGCGGGCCGCTGTCAGTTGCGGCTCTTTTGCGACCGGCTTTGCAAGCCCTGTGGCCCGGGCTTGCAAAGCCGGCCCCGCTCTGCAAAGCTCGTGCGACCTGCGCCCAGCTCCGGTAGATACTGCGTCAATATGTACGAACGCCATTTCAATTTCACCGCCGAGCCTTTCCGGCTGAGCCCGGATCATCACTTCCGCTATGAGCATGCGGCCTATGCCAAGGCCCGGGCCTACATGACCTATGCCTATATGCGCGCCGAGGGCTTTGCCATGATTACCGGGCGCCCCGGTACCGGCAAAACTACCCTGATTGGCGATCTGATCGATGGCCTCGCAGACGAATCCGTTACCACGGCCAACCTTGTCTGCACCCAGCTGGAAGCCAATGACCTGCTGAAGATGGTGGCCTACAGTTTTGGTATCAGCACCAGCGTGGTGGAGAAGGGCGAGCTTTTACAGGGCCTCACCGAGCTGCTGCACCGATGGAACCGGGAGCAGCGGCGCGCCCTGCTGATCGTCGATGAGGCCCAGGACCTGTCGCTGACCGCGATGGAGGAACTGCGCCTGCTGACCAACATCCAGAGCAAGGGTCAGCCCCTGCTGCAGGTGTTTCTGCTGGGGCAGCCGGAACTGCGGGAGCTGGTGCTGCGACCGGAAATGGAGCAGGTGCACCAGCGTATCGTGGCCGCCAGTCACCTGACCGCCCTGCAGGCGGACGAGACAGAAGCCTATATCCGCCATCGCCTGGAACAGGTGGGCTGGCAGAATGACCCCGCCATCAGTCGCTCGGTTTATCCGCTGATTCACAAGTTCAGCGAGGGGGTACCGCGCCGTATCAACCTGATCTGCAGCCGGCTGCTGCTGCACTGTCTGGTTGAACAGAAGCACGCCCTGGGCAGTGCCGAAGTGAAGGAAGTCATCCGCGAATTGCAGTCTGAACATCTCGCCGCTGGCCGGCAGTTCAATGACAGTGACTTTGCAGTGGAAGATGAATTTGATGAGCCGGTACCGATCCCCGATTCCTCGCCAGTGACTGCACCGGCCTCCGCCCAACATGAGTCCGGCATGGCCAGCGAGCTGGAGGGCGCGCAGCCAGCGCTGACGTCGCCTCCCTCTGAAGAGGCGGCTGTAGCCCCGGAGCTACTGGTGGTGCCGTTAAAAAAAAAGCCGGTGTAGAGCGGGGGGCGCCTTCGCCGCGCCCGGCCCCGGAGGCTGTCCCGGATAAATCCACTGCGCCAGCGATGGCAGCAGCAGAGCTTCCTGAAGCGGCAGCTCCGGAGGTAGAAAGACAGCGCGAAACGCCAACTGCGCCGGCGATGTCCGATGCGGCCGCCGCCGCGGTCAAGCGCAAACCGGGACAAACTACCCCGGCTCGAAGCGGGAATCGACAGCGGCGTACTTCCAGGGCGCCAGGGCGGCTGTTGAAGGCCGCGCTGTTTTTCCTGCTGCTGGCGGTGACGTGGCTGCTGGCTGCGCGATTCTGGCCGGGATATGAAGGTTTTATCGACCGCCTGGCTCAATCGGTATCAGCCAAAGCGCCTGCCGTAGCTGACAGGGAGAGGCCGCCGGCTACAGCCGGGGTGGAGGCCGCTCAGGTGCTTCCCCCCCCAGAGCGCGCCCTGTTGCAGCCGGTCGTCGTAAGTGCGGCTAAAATCCCTGTAAAAGACCTTGTGGACCAGCGTGAAGCAACGGCTACGCCAGACTCCCTGGCCGAAGACGCAACTGCAGCGGTGGACCGGCCCCTCGCCCTCATCCGCTTTGCCTTTGACAGTGCTGAACTCAATGCCGCTGGCCGCGAGCAGGTGGCGGCAGCGGCACTTTTCCTGCGCGAGGTCGACAGCCTGTCGCCTGTCATTATTACCGGGTTCGCAGATACCGTAGGATCGGCCGACTATAATCTTGAACTCTCGCAGCGGCGTGCGGGCGCAGTGGCAATGGCGCTGTCGGCCCTGGGGGTGGATGGCGAGCGCCTCAGGGTTGAAGGGCGCGGCAGTGACGCCGCGTTGCCCGGCCTCCCCGAAGGGGAGGCCGCTGTCGAGAGGGGTGAGCGCATGGTGTGGGTCGAACTCGGCGCAGAGCTGGCAGCACCAACTTCCGCCCGCGCGGAGACGCTGCCTGACCTGTTGTGATGTCTTTCACATAAAGGCCGGGTAGTTGCAGCGAACTTTCGGCTGCGTGCTATGCTCATGGGGATAACATTCAGGGTGCAGGTTGCCCACAAGGAGGTAGAAATGTCCGAGCAGAAAGGAAAGGTGCGGGCCGGCTTGATGGGGGGAATGATTCGCGTCGGTTTTGCAGGTTTGCTGTCGATGTTGCTTGCAGCCTGCGCCGGAAACAGCAGCCTCCCGTTGTCGGAGGCGCAGCGTGCCGCGGCGGATTTTGATTACGTCATTGGTCCGGGCGATACGCTGGAAGTGTTCGTCTGGGGTAATGAAGAGCTGTCTTCAGTCGGTGTGGTCCGGCCAGACGGCAAGTTCACCACCCGGCTGGTTGAAGATCTGGAAGCGAGCGGGAAAACCTCAACCCAGCTGGCACGGGATATCGAGCAGTCCTATGGCGAGTATGTGCGCCAGCCGGTAGTCAGTGTCATCGTCAATGGTTTTGTCGGAGTGCCCTCCCAGCAGGTGCGGGTGGTTGGCGAGGCGGCTCAGCCCGCCAGTGTGCCCTTCCGCAAGCATATGACGCTGCTTGACCTGATGATCGCTGTCGGCGGCATGACTGAATTTGCCGACGGCAATGGTTCGGTACTGGTGCGCACCGGGGACGAGGGGCAGAAGTCCTACAAACTGCGACTGGATGATTTGCTGAAGGACGGCGATATCTCGGCCAATCTGGCATTGATGCCGGGTGATATCGTCATCATCTCGGAGTCCTGGTTCTAGTCGACGTTTTCGCGGGAACAGGTAAATGCAGGACGCATTGGCACAAATTTGGTCCTACGCCCTGGGCGTATGGCGGCATCGCTGGCTGGTACTGGTGGTGGCCTGGCTTATCGCCATTGCCGCCTGGGTCTGGATCTGGCGGCTGCCGGAGGCCTATGTCGCCAGCGCCAGGATTTATGTCGATACCAACAGTGTCCTGCGCCCCTTGCTGCGGGGGCTGGCAATCCAGCCCGACATCGATCAGCGTATAGCGATGATGAGCCGCACCCTGCTGAGCCGGCCGAATCTCGAGAAGCTCATGCGCATGACAGACCTGGATCTCAATGTCAGCACCGAGCTTGAACGCGAAGACATGGTCGCCGATCTGCGCAAGGCCATCTCCCTGAGCGGCGACCGCGGCAACTCATCGCTTTACTCCATTTCTGTGCGCGACTCGGATCGCGAGATGGCCAAGCGCATCGCCCAGTCGCTGATCACGGTGTTTATCGAGAGCTCGCGCACCGACAAGCGAGACGACAGCTCGGGCGCCCAGAGTTTCATCGACGAGCAGATTGCCGAATACGAGAAGCGCCTGGTTGAGGCGGAAAACCGCCTGGCACGGTTCAAACAGGAAAACGTGGATGTGCTGCCTGGTGGAGGCGGCGGTTATTACAGCCGGCTGGAAACCACCAAGGGTGAGTTGGCGGCGGCGCGGCTGTCCCTGAACGAGGCGGAAAACCGGCGCAGGGAGTTGCAGAGCCAACTCGCGGGCGAAGTGCCGGTTTTTCTTGCCAGTGGCGCCAGCGGCTCCCCTCTCGATGCCCGGATCCAGGCCCTCCAGGTGCAACTGGACACCCTGAAATCGCGCTATACCGACAAACATCCCGAGGTGAGGCAGGTGCAGGGCCTGCTGGATGAATTGCAGCGGGAAAAGGCGGCAGAAATGGAGCTGGCGATGGCGACGGGCGGTGCGGGCTATACCGAGCTCTCCGGCAGCCCGGTGTATCAGGGTATGCGCAGTATGCTGGCCGAAACCGAGGCGCGGGTTGCCGAGTTGCAAGTGCGCGTTGCCGAATACCAGCGCCGGGTCGGGGTGCTGGAAGACAAGGTCAACAGTATTCCCGAGGTAGAGACGCAGCTGAAACAGCTCGATCGCGACTACAACGTGCTCGCCTCACAGCACCAGGAGCTGCTGCAGCGTCGCGAATCGGCGCGCCTGTCGGAGGACGTCGAGCAGCAGGCATCCAGTGTCACCTTCAGGGTCATCGACCCGCCCTTCGTGCCCACCAAGCCGAGCGACCCCAACAAGCCACTGCTCAATGCGGGCGCATTGCTGCTGGGCGTGGGTGGAGGCATTGGCACCGGCTTGCTGCTGTCCATCCTTTCGCCGGTGGTGTCCGACCCGCGCACACTGGTGAACGTCACCGGCCTGCCTCTGCTGGGAACGGTTACCCTGGTGCAGACCGCGCAGGAGCAGCGCAAGGATCTTTTTGCCTCCCTCACCTATGCATCCCTGGTCATTGCCCTGGTTGCTACCTATCTCGGCCTCAGTCTCGGCCAGAGTTCCTTGTTCGGACTGAGCGTCTAGGTGGAATCGATGATTAGGGGCCCGGATTTATGAGCATAATTGAGAAAGCGGTCAGCGAACTCGGCAAGGTGCGTGCGTCCGCGCGGGAAGCGGCGCGATCCGGCGATACCGTGCACAAGGCGGGTTCCCAGCTGGTCGATAGCACGGCGGCAGAAGCGGTCGTCCCTTCACCTCCAGAGAAAGCCCCCGCACACCGCCCCGCGACGTCCAGGATGATCAACATCCCCTTCGATGACCTGCACAAACGCGGCATGCTGACACCGGCCACACCGCGCAGCATGATTGCCGAGGAATACCGGACCATCAAGCGCCCCATCCTGCGCAATATCGAAGGCGATATGGCGGCGGATATCCGCTTCGCCAATCTGGTAATGGTGACCAGCGCACTCGAGGGCGACGGCAAGACCTTCTCGTCCATCAACCTCGCCCTGAGCATCGCCATGGAAATGGACAAAACGGTACTGTTTGTCGATGCCGATGTCGCCAAGGCTACCGCCGGCCGCCTGCTGGGCGTGCCGCGCAACAGCCTTGGTCTTATCGACCTGCTGGAGGACAGGGACCTCGAAGTGGCCGATGTGCTGTTCCGCACCAACATGGAGAAGCTCAGCATACTGCCGGCCGGGCGAGTTCATGCCAAGTCCAATGAATTGCTGGCCAGTGAGGGCATGAAGCGCCTCATGATGGAGATGTCCCAGCGCTACAGTGATCGCGTCATCGTCTTTGATTCGCCGCCCCTGTTGCTGACTACGGAGGCGGGCGTTCTCGCCAGTTTTGTCGGTCAGGTGGTGTTTGTTGTCGGCGCCGGGCGCACCCCGCAGCAGGCGGTGGTGGAAGCGATTGAGCATATAGGCCAGGACAAGGCGGTGGGCGTAGTGCTCAACGGCAACCGTCGCCGCCGCATGGGCTTCGGCTATGGCTATGGTTACGGCTATGGCTACGGCTACGGCTACGGCCACGAGGAATTCGAACGACGGAGCGCTGCCCAGGCGGCGGATTCCGAAGGGCCGGCGGTGACCCCGTGAGCCGCTGCTTCCCACAGGTTCGCCGCGTGGCCCAGCCGAATCTTGTCGCTGCCCTTGGCCTGTGCCTGCTGGTCGAGCCGGCGGTTTCCGCCGAGTGGACGCGCGGCGCGGGATTCACGGCCGGGGCGATTTATACCGACAATGTCTGCCTGCGCAATACCGACAAACTGGACGATACTATCGGAGTTTTCACGCCCAATGTGCGGCTGAAAGGGGAGGGCGCCAGGGCCAGGATGGATCTCTACGCCGCCGCCCAGTTCAACACGATGGAAGACAGCGACGTGGAGTGCGGCGTGTCCGGGGCCGACAACATATCGCCGGCGCCGCGTATTCGCTTCAACGGTTCCTCGGAGTTACTGAGCAACTGGTTTTTCCTCGATGCCACTGCTTTTGCCGACCAGAACCGGATCAACCCCTTCGCCGCCGGCGGCGAAGATGCGCTGGATGGCCGCGGCAACCTGAATACCAGCTACCAGTACGCGATATCACCCTATATCGCCCGGCGCCTGACTGATACCGCCAGCCTGTCGCTGCGCTATCGCTACAGTGAAGAGCACAACACCGAGGACGTGCTGGATGACAACCAGCGGCAGCAGGTCCAGTTTGACCTGGGCACATCCCCGGAACTGTCGCGATTCAGCGTCGGTGTCGGAGGCAATTACAGTGATATCGAATACGAAGAGCGCTTTGGCGGCGATGAGCTTTTCAATAGCCAGCTGTCATCGGCACAGGTAAGGGCGGCGTTTCAGTGGAGCCGCAGTATCCAGTTCAACGCCTACGTCGGTGAGGAATGGAATGACTATGTCAGTGTGTTCCAGGATTCCGACGGCGGCTACTGGGACGTCGGGGTGACCTGGACACCGAACTCGCGGGTGACGGTGGAACTGGGAACCGGCGAGCGCTTTTTTGGCGAATCGCCCAGGGCATCCATCTCCTACCGCCACAAACGCAGTACGCTGCGGGCGAGTTACCTGCGAGACCTGACCTACGACAGATCCCTGCGCGGCACCGACCCCTTCGCCGACAACGTCGACGACCTGGTCGACGGTGGCTTGCCGAACGACCAGGGCATCATCGGGGACGGTGGCGAGGAGACGACCATTACCAACAGTCCGATACTGGACGAGCGCTTTTTACTGGTTTACCGCTTTACCGGGCGCAGGACCACGTTCTCGGCCAATGCGTCTCACTCCGAGCAAACCCGCGCCGAGGACGGGTTTGAAGACACCTTTGTTTATGCGGGAGTGGGTGTCGAGCGCGCGCTCAGCGCGAGGCTGAGCACCTACCTGCGCCTGTCCTGGACGCGCCGGGAGGCGGACCAGCGCCGGGGCCTGCTGGCGCCTGACTCGGACAACGCCCGCGCCACCATCGGCCTGGAACGCAAGTTCGGGCGGCGGACCAGCGTCGGCCTGTCCTACCAGTACAACGAGCGCAGCTCAGACAACATCCTGGACGAGTACGAGGAGAACCGCGTTCTTCTGCAGTTCCGTTACCAGATTTAGGTAATCAGCAATGACTCAGAAAAGTACGAGGGGGCACGTACTTTGCGTAGTGGGCGCCCGGCCGAATTTCATGAAAATCGCCCCCATTATGCGCGCGTTCAGCGCCGCGGCGGTGCCGATTCCCTGTCGCCTGGTGCACACTGGCCAGCACTACGATGCGGCGATGAAAGCCTCTTTTTTCACCCAGTTGCGGATACCCGAACCGGACCTGGATCTGGGAGTCGGTTCAGGCAGTCACGCGGTACAGACCGCGGAAATCATGAAGCGCTTCGAGCCGGAACTGGACGCCAACCCGCCGCGGGCGGTGCTGGTGGTGGGCGATGTCAACTCGACCATCGCCTGCTCCCTGGTGGCGGTCAAGAAAGCCATTCCGGTGATTCATGTGGAAGCCGGCCTGCGCAGCGGGGATCGCGCCATGCCGGAAGAAATCAACCGCATCCTGACTGACCAGTTGTCCGATCTGCTGTTCACCACGGAGCTGGACGCGGCGGCCAATCTGCAGCGCGAGGGAATCGACCCCGCCCGGGTTCTCTTTGTCGGCAATGTCATGATCGATTCCCTGATGCAGAGCCTGGAACTGGCGATCCCCGCGGAGCGCACCTTTGAGCGCTTCGCAGAGCCGCTTGTGGCTGGCGAGCCCTTCGGCCTGGTCACCCTGCACCGGCCCTCGAACGTCGATGACCCGGAGGTGCTGGAGACCCTGCTGGATGTGCTCTGCGAAATCAGTGCGGACATGCCGCTATTGTTCCCGATGCATCCGCGAACCCGGGCCAAGGTCGAGGCCTTCGGCCTTGAGGGGCGGCTCGCCTCGTCAGGCATACGGGTCACCGGGCCGTTAAGCTACCTGGAAATGCTGGGCGTAATGCAGCGCAGTGCCCTGGTGCTGACGGATTCCGGAGGACTGCAGGAGGAGACCACCGCCCTCGGAATTCCCTGCCTGACCCTGCGCCATAGCACCGAACGACCGATTACCGTGACAGAGGGCACCAACACTATTGTCGGCACCGCGGCGGATCGCATATTTGCCGCCTATCGTGAATTTCGTCAAACCGGCGGCAAGGCCGGCCGTGTCCCTCCCCTGTGGGATGGCCGCGCGGCTGAGCGCATCGCCGGCAAGATTGGCGACTGGCTAGTGGCGGGTTGATGAATACCTCCCGCGGGAACGGTGCCCAGCCCAGGTGCAATGCCATGACGGTGGATGTGGAGGACTACTTCCAGGTGTCGGCATTCGAATCGGCTGTATCCCGTTCCGACTGGGACGACATGCCCGGCAGGGTCGAGGCCAATGTCGATCGCATTCTCTCCCTGTTTGACGGAGCGGGCGTGAAGGCAACCTTTTTCACCCTGGGCTGCGTTGCCTCCAGGCACCCGGACATGGTGCGGCGCATTGTGGCTCAGGGCCACGAACTGGCCAGTCACGGATGGTCCCATGTACGCGTTACTCAGCAGGACAGAAGCGAGTTTGGCGAGGACATCCGGCGCACCAGGGCGACCCTCGAGGATATTGGCGGCTGCGCTGTCCAGGGGTACCGGGCCGCGAGCTATTCGATTGGTGCCGCCAACCTCTGGGCGCTGGATGAACTGGCAGATGCCGGCTATCGTTACAGTTCCAGTATCGTACCCATTCACCACGACCTCTACGGCATGCCAGAAGCGCCGCGCTTTCCCTTTGCCGCCGCCGGGGGGCGCCTGCTGGAGATTCCGGTCAGTACGGTGACGATCGCAAGGCGCAACTTCAATTGCGGCGGTGGCGGCTGGTTCCGTCTTTACCCCTATCTCCTGTCGCGCTGGTGCCTGCGCCGTATCAACGATGTGGAGGGTGAGTCCGGCAACTTCTATTTTCATCCCTGGGAGATCGACCCGGGGCAGCCGCGCATTGAAGGCGCCAGCGCCAGGGCGCGCTTTCGCCACTATCTGAACCTGCAGCGCATGGAGTCGCGCCTGCAGCGCCTGTTGCGCGATTTTTCCTGGGATCGGGTTGACCGTGTCTACCCGATTGAGAATGGTCCCGGTGTATGACGCTCAGTGTGCGCGAGGCCGGGGCCGCCGACGGCCCCCAGTGGAACGACTTTGTTCTGGCACAGGATACCGCGACCTTCTGTCATCGCTTCGAGTGGGCGGCGGTACTGAAACAGGCCTTTGGCCACCGCCCGCACAGCCTGCTCGCCGAGCGGGACGGCAGGATAGTGGGCGTATTGCCCCTGGCTGAAGTAAAAAGCCGGCTTTTTGGTCACTCCCTCTCCAGCCTGCCGTTCTGTGTGTACGGGGGTGTCGTCGCAGAAACGGAGGCGGCCGACCAGGCGTTGCGCGAAGCGGCCTGTGCCCTGGCAGAGCGGCTACAGGTCGGGGCCCTGGAATTGCGCTCGACGCGACCGGGCAACAGCGGCTGGCCGAGCAAGGATCTGTACTATACCTTTCGCCGGCAGCTGTCGGCCGATCACGACAGCAACCTTAACTCGATACCCAATCGTCAGCGCGCGATGATACGCAAGGGCATGGCTGCGGGGCTCTCAAGCGAAGAGACTGTATCCACCGAGCGACTGTACCGGGTCTATTCGGAAAGTGTGCGCAACCTGGGCACTCCGGTCTTTTCACGCCGCTACCTCGACATTCTAAGGCAGGCCTTTGGCGAGGACTGCCGCATCCTGATGATTCGCGAAGGGGACGAGGACGTGGCCGGCGTGCTTAGCTTCTATCACCGGGGGGAAGTGCTGCCCTACTATGGCGGCAGCGTGGCCCGGGCCCGCGACATCAAGGGCTGTAACCACTTTATGTACTGGGAGCTGATGCGCCGCTCGGTGGAAGAGGGCGTGCTGGGTTTTGATTTCGGTCGCAGCAAGGCGGGTACCGGCCCCTTCAGCTTCAAGAAGAACTGGGGCTTCGAACCCCAGCCACTGCCCTATGAATACTATCTGGTGCGGGCGACGGACCTGCCAAACCTGAGCCCCGCCAACCCGCGCTACAAACTGCTGATCAACACCTGGCAGCGTCTGCCGCTCGCTGTTGCCAACCGGGTGGGCCCCCTGATCGCGGGTAGCCTGGGTTGAGTAGCGACCGATGACGCAGCCAATCCCCAGTACACGCCGGCCACTGCTGCTGCTCTGTCATCGCATTCCCTATCCCCCCAACAAGGGCGACAAAATTCGCTCCTTTCATTTGCTGCGCTACCTGAGCGAGCGCTACGAGGTACACCTGGGTGCCTTTGTGGATGACCGGGACGACTGGCGGCATGCCGAGACGCTGGCGCGTTATTGCCGCAGCTACAAACTGCTGCCGCGGCCGCGGATTCCCGGCCCCCTGGCTCTGACGCGCTGTGTGTTGCGTGCCGAACCGCTGACACTGCCCCTGTATCATCGCCCTGCCATGCAGCGCTGGGTGAGCGAGACAGTGCGGGCGCAGGGCATCGCCCACGCCGTTATTTTCTCTGGCGCGATGGGGCAGTACCTGACCGACGAGCGCTTTGATGATCTTTGCCGGGTCGTCGATTTTGTGGATGTCGACTCGGACAAGTGGCGCCAGTACGCGCAGGGCAAGACCTGGCCCCTGTCCTGGCTGTACCGGCGCGAGGCGTCGACCCTCGAGGCGTTCGAGCGACGCCTGCACTGCCAGTCGCAGGCCAGTTTGTTTGTGTCGTCGGCAGAGGCAGCCCTGTTTCGCGAGCGGGTCGCGATCTATCCTGAGCGGGTGGACCATGTGAATAACGGCGTCGACCACACCTACTTCGATCCTTCGGAGGCGTTCCCCAATCCCTTCGAGCCCGGAGCGAGCGCGCTGGTATTCACCGGCGCCATGGATTACTGGCCCAACATTGACGCGGTGAACTGGTTTGCCCGCGAGGTGCTGCCGCAACTGCGCGCGCGGCGAGCGGGTCTGCAATTCCATATTGTCGGCAGCAATCCAGCCGCGGCGGTACAGAAGCTGGCGGATCTTCCCGGCGTGGTGGTGACCGGCAGGGTCGAGGATGTCAGACCCTACCTCCAGCACTGCCTCGCTGCGGTTGCGCCGCTGCGGGTTGCCCGGGGCGTACAGAACAAGGTACTGGAGGCCATGGCCATGGCGCGGCCGGTGCTGGTGAGCGGCGCCGGCCTTGAAGGTATTGCCGCGGTGGACGGGCGCGAGGTACTGCTGGCGGATGATGCGCAGGGCTACTGCGACCAACTGGCGGCGCTGGTCGATGGCGACTGCGCCGGGCTCGGTGCGGCGGCACGGCAGCGGGTGCTGGCGGATTTCACTTGGGGTGCGTCCCTGCCGCGGATCGATCGCTGGATTGAAGCAAGTCGTCATAGCGACCGGTTGGCTGACTGTGGCTGACGCGGCGTTGCACAGCACCCCAGTGGATGGGCGGCATACCTGGTACTGGGCGGGGGCGGCTGTCGCGGGCTATTGGGCGGTGGTGCTCTGGTTGTTTCGCGATACCGCCCGCGGGATCGAAGACATCTGGGCGAGGTCGGATACCTTTGCCCACGGCTACCTGATTCTGCCGATAGCAGCCTGGCTGGTTTACCGCCAGCGGGCGGCATTGCGCGTGCTGGTGCCGGCGCCCAGCGCCGTTGGGCTCCTGCTTATGGTTCCCGTGGCACTGCTCTGGCTGGCGGCCTTCCTGGTCGATGTCAACGTGGTGAGCCAGCTGGCACTGGTTGCTCTGCTGGTCACCGGCACCTGGGCCATCCTCGGCACCCAGGTGGTGCGCTGGATCGCCTTCCCCCTCGGCTTTCTTTTTCTGGCGGTGCCGGTGGGGGAGGGCCTGATTCCACCACTGCAGGAATTTACCGCCTTTGCCACCGTGCGTATGGTAGAGCTGTCCGGCGTGCCGGTTTATCGCGAGGGGATGTTTTTCAGCCTGCCCTCCGGTAACTGGCGGGTCGTCGAGGCCTGCAGCGGCGTGCGCTACCTGATTGCCTCTTTTACCCTCGGTGTTTTGTACGCCTACCTGAACTACACGCACTGGGGCAAGCGCGCGCTGTTCGCCGTGGTCTCCCTGCTGCTCCCGATTGTGGCCAATGCACTGCGCGCCTACCTGATTGTCATGCTGGGGCATGTCAGCAACGGTGAACTGGCCGCGGGTGTGGATCACCTGATCTACGGATGGGTATTTTTCGGGGTGGTGATGCTGCTGCTGTTCTGGGTTGGATCGTTCTGGATGGACCCGCCGGCGCCCGCGCCGATACCCCGTGTCGGGGTGGCAAGTGGCGGCGCGACGCCGGCAGGTCTGTTGCTGACAGGCCTGCTGGCCGTGGCAATTGCCTGGAGTCCCTGGTGGTTGGTGGCGGGGCGATTCCCCGTGGGGGGCGCCGCCCAGGGTGTAGCCGCTGTTGAGGGGGCAGCCGGCGCCGCGATTGACTGGCCCTGGGAGCCGCGCAGCGACGGGGCGGATCGCATCGTTCGCAGTGTACATGCCGGTGCCGACCGTCAACTCTACTTTGAAATCCAGCAGTTTCCCCCGGTACCGGGCGTCGAGGCCGCCGTGCACTTCCGCGAATTGAATCCGGCCTCCAGCCAGCGGGAAGTCCGCGACCTCCGCAGCCGGCAGGTGCAAGCGGGCAATCGCACACTCACGGTTCAGGAAGCGCAGATCACCGATCAGGGACAGCGAATGCGCATCTGGTACTGGTATCGCATTGGTGATTTCAGCACCGGTAGCGCCACCCTGGTCAAGGTTCTCGAGTTGTGGCAGCGCCTGCTCCCCAACGGTCAGGGGACTGAGCGCCTGGTGCTGGTCGCGCCGGATGACGAGGCGGGCAGTGCCGTCGCGGTCATGCAGCGGTTTATCGCGGCACAGGAGGGTGGCTGATATGGCGCCCGAACAGCCGCCACTGGTGGTGCATATCATCTATGCCCTGGGCACTGGCGGCCTGGAAAACGGCCTGGTGCACATCGTCAACGGCACCCCGCGCGGACGCTACCGCCACGCTATTATCTGCCTGACCCGGGCAGCGGGCTTCGAACGCAGACTGAAGGCTGATGGTGTCACTGTCCATGAGCTGCACATGCGCCCGGGCACCGATCTGGCTGCTTATCGCAGGCTGCGCCGCCTGTTGCGTGAATTGCGCCCGGCGATTGTCCATAGCCGCAATCTCGCCCCTCTGGAGGCGCAACTGGCGACCTTGGGGCTGAGCGGAATAAGACGGGTACACGGCGAGCACGGACGTGACATGGCCGATCTCGACGGCAGCAATCGCCGCTACCGCCTGTTTCGCCGCGTCATGCGCCGCTGTGTGCATCATTACATCGCCGTCAGCCAGGATCTTGCCAGCTGGCTGGTGAGCAGCATCGGTGTCCCGCGGCAGCGGCTGACCCAGATTTACAACGGCGTCGATATCGAACGTTTTTGTACCGGCGCCAGTGCCGTCCTGCGCCGGCAGTTATTGCCGGCGGCCTTCCTGCCTTCCGGAAAGGACGATGTTCTGGTGATCGGTACCGTGGGGCGGCTGGCGGAAGTGAAAAGCCAGCATACGCTGCTGGAAGCGGTGGCCGACCTGCGCGAGACCCAGCCGGACCTGGCAGCCGCCCTGCGTATCGTGCTGGTGGGGGAGGGCGCCATGCGCGACCGGCTCGAACAGAACGCCCGCGACCTCGGGGTGACGGATATCCTGTGGATGCCCGGCGACCGCGACGATATACCGGAGTTGCTGCGCTGTATGGACCTGTTTGTGCTGCCCTCTCTCGGCGAAGGCATTTCCAATACCCTGCTGGAAGCCATGGCCAGCGGGTTGCCCGTAGTGGCCAGTGACGTCGGCGGCAATCCGGAGCTGGTGCATCCCGGCGAGCATGGGGAGCTGTTTCCCGTGGGGGATGCGACGGCGCTGGCAACGGTACTGGCGCGTTTGTGCACGGACGCCGGCTTGCGCGAGCGCTACGGCGCAAATGCCAGGCGCTTCGTGTGCGAGCGTTTTTCCTGGCCCGCAACCATTGAAAACTATCTCGGCCTCTACGACCGCCTGCTGGGGCTGGCACCCGCCAGCGGGTATTCCGTGGCCTCTGCAGACTTCAGGGAGTAGCAGCGTTATGTGCGGTATTGCGGGCATTTTCGATACGCGGGGAACCGCGCCGGTTGACGCCGCCGAACTGGCCGCGATGAATCGGGTGCAGTTTCACCGCGGGCCCGATGAGGACGGCGTTCACCTGGAGCCCGGCATCGGCCTGGCCCACCGCCGCCTGTCCATTATCGACCTTTCCAGCGGCCAGCAGCCGATGTCCAGTGCCGATGGCAATGTCTGCGTTGTTTACAACGGGGAGATCTACAACTTCCCCGAGCTGACCAGGGAGTTGCAGGCGCTCGGCTACCAGTTCCGCACTCGCTGCGATACCGAGGTGATCCTTTACGCCTGGCAGGCCTGGGGCGAGGCCTGCGTTACGCGCTTTCGCGGGATGTTCGCCTTTGCCCTGTATGACCGCAATGCCGGCTCCCTGTTTCTGGCCAGGGATCGCTTTGGTATCAAACCCTTGTTCTACAGCCTGCTGCCGGACGGCAGGCTGCTGTTTGGTTCAGAGCTGAAAGTACTGAAGGCGCACCCGGCGTTGCACCGGCGCATCGATCCACAGGCAGTGGAAGATTATTTCGCCCTGGGTTACATCCCCGAACCCAAGACCATCTATCGCGATACCCACAAATTGTCACCGGGGCACACCCTGCTGTTTCGCCGCGGTGCGACGTTACCGGAGCAGCGTCAGTACTGGGATATTCCCTTTGCCCCCCTGGCCGGAGCCCACTCCGAGAGTGACCTTGCCGCGGAACTGGTGGAGAGAATGCGCGAAGCGGTGCGCATCCGGATGATTGCCGAAGTGCCACTGGGCGCCTTTCTCTCCGGCGGTGTGGATTCCAGCGCCGTGGTCGCGTTGATGGCGCAGCAGCAGGCGGAGCCGGTGAATACCTGCGCCATTGGCTTTGACGTCGCCCAGTACGATGAAACCAGCTACGCAAGGACCGTGGCCGGGCGCTATCACACCAACCATGCCGAGCACAGTGTCGACAGCGACGACTTTTCCCTGCTGGACACGCTGGCGCAACTCTATGACGAACCCTATGCCGACAGTTCGGCCCTGCCGACCTACCGGGTTTGCCAGCTGGCGCGGCAGCGCGTGACGGTGGCGCTTTCCGGCGATGGCGGCGACGAGAATTTTGCCGGCTACCGGCGCTATCGCTGGCATATGAACGAAGAGCGGCTGCGTTCAAGCCTGCCCCTGGGCATGCGCCGGGCGGTGTTCGGGCCGCTCGGCCGCCTGTATCCCAAGGCGGATTGGGCACCGCGCGTGCTGCGCGCCAAAACGACGTTCCAGGCACTGGCGCGGGATTCGGTGGCAGCCTACCTGCACTCCGTTTCCCTGACGTCGACCGGGCAGCGCGCAGCCCTGTTCAGTGACTCCCTGCGCTCCGCCCTGCAGGGCTACCGGGTCGATGCGGTGTTCGATGCGCACGCCCGGCGCTGCCCGACGGAAGATCCGCTGTCGCTGATCCAGTACCTGGACATGAAAACCTACCTGGTGGGCGACATTCTCACCAAGGTCGACCGGGCCAGTATGGCCCATTCGCTGGAGGTGCGGGTGCCGCTGCTGGATCACCCGCTGTCCGAGTGGGTGTCGGGGCTTCCCCCGGCACTCAAGCTGAAGGGCCAGGAGGGCAAGTACCTGCTGAAAAAATCCATGGAAGCGCACCTGCCACAGGACGTGCTCTACCGGCCCAAGATGGGCTTCGGCGTGCCCATTGGCGGCTGGTTCCGCGGTCCCTTGAAACAGCGCCTGCGCGAATCGCTGCTCGAGGGCGGACTGGCCGACAGCGGTCTGTTCAATCCCGATACATTGCGCAAGCTGGTGGACGACCACCAGTCGGGCCGCCGCGAATACAGCGCGCCGCTCTGGTCGCTGCTGATGTTCCAGGCGGCGACCCGCGATGACGACCTGGGGGTGGCCTGATGAAAGGGCTGCGCATCCTGCATGTGCTGGATCACTCCATCCCCATGCACAGCGGCTATACTTTTCGCACCCGCAGTATCCTCAGGGCGCAGCGCGAATGCGGCTGGATCACCAGTCATGTAACGGGCCTGAAGCACACCCTGGCCGGCCCCGCCGAGGAAGAGGTCGACGGATTGCGCTTTTACCGGACGCAGGCCACCGGGAGTCTGCTGGAGCGCCTGCCGGTGGCCAGCCAGTGGCAGGTGGTGCGCACGCTGGCCCGGCGTATTGAGGAGGTGGTGGAGCGCGAGCGACCGGATATGCTGCACGCCCATTCCCCGGCCCTGAACGGACTGGCCGCACTGCAGGTCGCCCGTCGCCACGGTTTGCCCCTGGTGTACGAGTGCCGGGCGTTCTGGGAGGACGCCGCGGTGGATCACGGTACCAGTGCCGAGGGCGGTGCGCGCTACCGCCTGACCCGGGCGCTGGAGAGTCGCGTGTTCCGCCAGGCCGACGCCGTGACGACCATCTGCGAAGGTCTGAAGTCGGACATTGTTGCGCGCGGTATCGATGCGGCCAAGGTGACCGTCATCCCCAACGCGGTGGACCCGCAGGCCTTCGCCATGGATCGCCCGCGGGATGCGGCGCTTGCGGCCAGCCTGGGGCTGGAAGGACGCAGGGTCACCGGCTTCATCGGTTCCTTCTATGCCTACGAGGGGATTCCGCTATTGCTCGATGCCATGGCGGCCCTGCGTTCACGCCACCCCGACCTCGCCCTGTTGCTGGTCGGCGGCGGGCCGCAGGAAGCGCTGATAAAGCAGCGGATCCGCCAACTGGATCTCGATGACCGGGTGGTGTTCACCGGCCGGGTGCCCCACCAGGAAGTGCAGCGCTACTACAGCCTGGTGGATATTTTTGCCTACCCGCGCCTTTCGATGCGCCTGACCGACCTGGTGACACCGCTGAAACCGCTGGAGGCGATGGCGGAAGGCAAACTGGTGGTGGCCTCCGATGTGGGGGGGCACCGCGAGCTGATACGCAGCGGCGACAACGGCGTCCTGTTTCAGTCGGGTTCAGCCGATGCACTGGCCGGCGCACTGGACCGCCTGTACAGCGAGCCGGAAACCTGGCCCGCACTGCGCGCCGCGGGGCGCAGCTATGTGGAGACCGAGCGCAACTGGACGGCGAGTGTCGCCCGTTACCGTGGTGTTTACGGGGGGCTGCAGTGAAGCTGGGGCTGGTCGGCCCCCTGCCGCCACCCAACGGCGGCATGGCCATGCAGACGGAACAACTGGCCCGCCTGCTGCGCGAGGAGGGCGTGCAGGTTGACGTCCTGCCAGTCAATGCCCCCTACCGTCCGCGATGGATAGGCCGGGTTCGGGGCCTGCGCGCGCTGTTTCGCCTGATCCCCTACCTGTGGCATTGCTGGCGCCTGCTGGGGCGCGTCGACCTGGTACACCTGATGGCAAATTCCGGCTGGTCATGGCAGCTGTATGCGGCACCGCTGATCTGGCTCGCCAGTTGGCGGGGGGTACCGCTTATCGTCAACTATCGCGGCGGTGGCGCGGCGGATTACCTGGCGGCCTCGGCCTCCCGGGTACTGCCCACGTTGCGGCGGGCGACGGCGCTCGCGGTGCCCTCCGGCTTCCTGCAGGAGGTGTTTGGGCGCTACCAGGTGACCTGTTCGGTGGTTCCCAATATTGTTGATACGGAGTGCTTTACGCCGGTCGAACGCATGCCGGGGGCGGCGGTCCCGCTCAGGCTGGCGGTGACCCGCAACCTGGAGGCGCTTTACGGCCTCGATACGGCGATTCGCAGTCTGGCGCTGATACAGGAACACAGGCCCGGCAGTACACTGACTATCGCTGGCACCGGTCCCGAGCGCAGCGCCCTGCAGGCCCTGGCGGAGCAACTGGGCCTTGCGTCCAGTGTGTATTTTGCCGGACGGCTGTCGCGGGAAGACGTTGCGCGCCTGTACGCCGAAGCCGACGTGCTGTTGAACCCGTCCCGCGTGGACAACATGCCGAACTCGGTCCTGGAGGCGATGGCCAGTGGCCTGCCGGTCGTATCCACCGCGGTAGGGGGGGTACCCTATATCATTGAGGACGGCGTCACCGGACTGCTGGTGGCACCCGATGCCCCTCAGGAGATGACAGATGCGGTGCTTGCGCTGGCCCAGGATGCGGGACTCTATCGCCGTATCGCCGCCGCCGCCCTGGCGCAAACCCGCGCCTATACCTGGCCGGCCGTGCGCGAGCAGTGGCTGGCCCTGTACCGCGCCGCCGTGGTAACGCCATGAGCCTGTATACGCGATTGGTCAGCGGCGCCCTGTTCCCCCTGCACGAACGCCTGAAAGGCCATTCAACGGTAGCCGTCTGGCGCCAGATGGAGGGCGCGCAGTGGCAATCGCAGGCAGATATTCGCGCCGCCCAACTTGTGCGGCTGCGGGATTTCCTGAGCCATATCGGCCAGCACGTCCCCTACTATCGCGACCTCTTCCGGCAATCTGGTTTCAAGCCATCTGGCTTGCAAAGCCTGGAGGACCTGGCGCAGTTGCCGCTGCTGGACAAGAAGCAAATCCGCGCCCACGAAAGCTCGCTGCGCTCGGAGCGGGCCGGTGAACTGCAGCGTTTCAATACCGGCGGTTCCAGCGGTGAACCGCTGGTGTTCTATCTCGACAGCGAGCGGGTGAGCCACGATGTCGCCGCCAAGTGGCGGGCCACCCGCTGGTGGGGCGTGGACATCGGTGACCCGGAGATTGTCATCTGGGGATCCCCGATCGAATTGGGGGCCCAGGACCGCGTGCGACTGTGGCGCGATCGGCTGTTCCGCACGCGCCTGCTGTCTGCCTTTGAAATGTCGGCCGGGAAGATGGAGGACTATCTTGCGGAGATCCGGCGGCGGCGGCCGAAAATGCTGTTTGGCTACCCCTCGGCCATCAGTCTGCTGGCGGGGCGCGCGCAGGAGCTTGGCTGGTCGATGCACGACCTGGGCATCCGGGTGGTATTTGTCACATCCGAACGACTCTACGACCATCAGCGCGCGGCCATCGAGTCCTGCTTCGGCTGCCCGGTCGCCAACGGTTATGGCGGCAGGGACGCCGGTTTCGTGGCTCACCAGTGCCCCGCCGGCAGTCTGCACCTGACGGCCGATGACCAGGTGGTGGAGATTGTCGATAGCGATGGCACGCCGCTGCCGGTGGGGGCGAGCGGGGAAATCGTCGTCACGCACATGGCGACGCGTGCCTTCCCCTTTGTCCGCTACCGCACCGGGGACATCGGCCGCCTGGCAACAGAGCCCTGTAGCTGCGGTCGCGGGTTACCGGTGCTGGCGGAAGTGGAGGGCCGCAGTACCGATTTCCTGGTAGCGCAGGACGGCACCCGGGTTCACGGACTGGCCCTGATCTATATACTTCGCGACATGCCGGAAGTGAGTGCCTTCAAAATTGTGCAGCAATCAGTGGACCAGGTGGATGTCGAGCTGGTGCCCGGGCCGGGTTTCGGCGAAGCACATGTCATGCGTATCGGCGACGGCTTTCGCCGGCGCCTGGGGCAGGGGGTGGCAGTCAATGTAAACCCGGTGGGGGAGCTGCGCGTGGAGAAATCCGGCAAGTTCCGCTATGTGACAAGCCGGGTCAGTTCGTGAAGCGGGGCGCCTGAGTAAATGGGACTGCGCGACCTGCTGGTGACCGCCCTGGTGTTTGGCAGCCTGCCGCTGATCCTCTGGCGCCCTTATATCGGCATCCTGGTGTGGTCGTGGCTGAGTTACATGAACCCGCACCGGCTGACCTACGGCTTTGCCTACAACATGCCCTTTGCCCAGATCGTCGCTTTGACGTTGCTGGTGGCGATCCTGTTTTCCCGGGAAAGGAAAACGTTCCCGCTGACCGGAGTCACCGCCGTCTGGCTGCTGTTCGTGGCCTGGATGTGCCTGACCACCGCGCTGGCGGTGTATCCGGACATGGCGATGATCCAGCTCACCAAGGTGCTCAAGATACAGCTGGTTGCGCTGTTGACCCTGGTATTGATCAACGACCGGCAAAAACTGGACTACCTGATTATCGCCATCGTGGTTTCCATCGGTTTTTTCAGCGTGAAAGGCGGCATCTTTACCATCCTCACCGGCGGGGCCTTCCGTGTCTGGGGGCCAACAGGCAGCTTTATTCAGGAAAACAATTCACTGGCAGTGGCGGTGCTGATGATCATTCCGCTGATGATCTATCTGTACCGGATGTACAGCGAAAACCGCAAGCTGAAATGGCTGATCATCGCTGCTATCGGCCTCAGCGTCGTGTCGGTGTTCGGCTCCCAGTCGCGCGGTGCCCTGGTGTCCATTGCCGCAGTGGCAGGCTTCTTCTGGTGGAAAAGCAGTTCCAAGCTGTTGACCGCGCCGCTAATGGTGCTGGCTGCCGTTGTCTTTTTGACCTTTATGCCTGCCAGCTGGCACGAGCGCATGCAGACCATCGAGAACTACGAGGAAGATGCATCCGCCATGCAGCGTCTTAACTCCTGGGAATACTCGCTCAATGTCGCCAACGATTCGATCGTGGGCGCCGGCTTTTCCTCCTGGACCAAGGAGATGTTCCATCGCTATGCACCCCGGCCCGAGTGGGTGTTCGTTGCGCACAGCATCTACTTCGCGCCGCTGGCGGATCACGGCTGGCCGGGCTTGCTGATGTTCCTCCTGATACTCGGGCTCACCTGGCGATCACTGGCGATCATCATCGGCAACCGCGCGGGAGGGTGGTCCGAAAACGATGTATTTCTCGCGCGCATGCTGCAGGTCAGCCTGGTGGCCTACATGTCGGGGGGGGCCTTCCTGAGCCTGACTTACTTTGACCTGCCCTGGCACATCGTCGCGATGGCGGTGATTCTGCGCAGCCTGACGCAGCGTGTAGGCGATCCTGCTGCCGGCGGTCCAGTCGGCGGGCGGGCGGTCGTTCAGGAGGGGCACATGGCAGGCCCCCGGGGGCGCCTCCTGTGAAGCACGGCCTCTTGTGGATTGCCCGCGCACTGGGGCTGTTCGCCCTGTGCAGCTGGCTGACGCGACGCGAGCTGCGCATCCTCTGCTATCACGGGATCTGGGACGGGCCAGGTCACTATGGCAACTACCTCTTCATGAGTCCCGGGAAATTCCGCTCGCGTCTGGCTTTCCTGCAGGATTGGGGGGCGCGGGTGCTGCCGCTGCCGGTTGCCCTGGAGCGCCTGGCACAGGGGCGGCTGCCAGCCAGGGCCGTTGTCATCACCATCGATGACGGCTGGGCGTCGACGGTTGCACATATGGTGCCGGCGCTGGAGCAGGCGGGTTTCCCGGCGACGCTTTATGTCACCAGTTACTACGCCCATAACCAGCGGCCGGTGCTGAATGTCGCACTGGCCTATGCCCTCAGTCGCTGGGCGGCAGGAGAACGCGATTCCACGCTGTTGCCATTGCCCGGGCTTGGGCAGCTGAATTGCCCCGCGGGCGACGCCATCGCTTTGCACCGGGCGACCGACCAGGTGATTGAGCACGCGTCGACACTGGCAGATGACGATGCGCGCCAGGCTTTCCTGTGCAGTGTCATCAGCGCCACAGGCCTGGCGCAGGATCCGGTCTGGGGAGGGCCAGCCTTTCGCCTGGCCAGTCGCGATCAATTGCGCGAAGCCAGCGCAAAAGGGATCGACCTGCAACTGCACACTCACCGCCATCGCACTACCTGTAACGGCACAAGTTGCCTGGCGCAGGAACTGGCCGACAACCGGTCCTGGTTGACGGGAGTGGGAGAGGGGCCCTTCGAACACTTCTGCTATCCGAGCGGCCAGTACCAGGCGTCCGACTGGGAGGTGCTGCGACGCCAGGGCATCGAAAGTGCCACCACCACCGAGATCGGCCTGTGTCGCAGGGGCGAAAATCCCTATGCACTGCCGCGCATTCTCGATGGGGAGTCGCTGTCGGAGCTGGAACTGGAGGCGGAGTTGAGCGGTTTTCTGACTATGCTGCGAAGGATTTCCAGACGATGACCACACGCCGCATTGACGGCAGCCCTGGCACCGGCCTTCGCTGGTGGTACCGCTTTGCCTACGCCGTGCTGCAGCGCACTAGGCTCCTGTCGCAGTGGTTACAGGGGCTTCCGGAACATTGCCGGCAGTGTGACCCCCTGCGGTCTCCCCTGACCTTTCTGGCGCGCATCTACGGCCAGGGTCGCCTGCTGCGCGAAGGTGCGATCAGCGCCCGGGATTACTACCACCTCGGTTTGCATAAAGCCGGCGATGGCGCCGCCTATACCGGGTCCTGGGCACGCTGGCAGTGGCTGGAGCCCATCAATCCGGAAAGTGAGCGCGCCCGGATAGAAGACAAACTGTGGCTGAATCGCCACCTGGCTGCACGGGGAATTCCCTGCACCGATATACTGGCGGCCTTCGGCGATTTCGACCCGCTGGGAATGCGGCAGTTTCCGGTTTTTGACGAAGAGGCAAGGCACTGGCTGCAAAGTCTTGTGGCCCCGGTCTTCCTCAAGCCCCGGTTCGGCGGCAAGGCCGACGGTATTTTCCGTTGTGACCCACAGCGCGGCGAACTGCACTGGCGCAGCGGAGACGGCGGAGACAGCGGTGCTGCAGGCGCCGCGGAGCAGGCTCTTGCAGCACTGGTGGCGCGGGGGTATATCGCGGAAACCGGCGTTACCGGTCATCAGAGCCTGGCTGCGCTGAATCCGGCTTCGCTCAACACCATACGCATTTTTACTGTATATCTGGATGGCGCAAAGATCCTGATGGCAAGCCTGCGCATAGGCAGGGGAGACAGCATCGTCGACAATGTCTCGCGCGGCGGGCTATCCGCGCCCATCGATCTCGCCTCGGGACGGCTGGGTCGGGCCGCCACAGTGGACACGCGGGGTGCGGTACAGCGATTCCCACAGCACCCTCTCAGCGGTGCTGCCATTGAGGGGAGCGTGATCCCCTGTTGGACGCAGGTCATGGACCTCGTCTCCAGCGCGGCGGAATTACTGACCGGTGCCGATATACTGGCCTGGGACGTGGCAGTGACCGATAGCGGGCCACTGGTCATCGAGTGCAACTCCTACTGGGAATCGATGGGCATTCAACTCGCCCACGGAGCGGGGTTGAAAACCGGACTCTTCTGCGACTATCTCCGCAGCCGCAAGATGAGTACTCAGCTGGGATTGCTGCACCGCTATTCCGGTGCCGCCAGGAAAGTGCGCAGCCTGCCATGAATAAATCCACGCAAGGTACTGAGCCGACAGCAAAGCCGGGCAATAGCGGACGGCCAATCAACCCGATGTTCGAGGCAGTCAGATGGTTCGCCCGCAGGGTGCTGCACAAGCTGCGGCACAACAGCGTCAGTGAATGGATTTATCTGGATCGCGAACTGATCATCTGCGCTGCAGATGAACGCGCTGCCCGAGGTTGTACCGTACAGAGTGATATTCAGAAGAACAATATCGAACGCCTGGATGAAGTGGCCGCACTGGTGGCAGGCAGGGCGGCCGATCTGGCCCGACGGGAAATGCAGGCGAGCCTGGCCGGCGGCAATGAGATGTTTACCTGTGAGATTGGCGGGTGTGTTGCCGGCGTCGGCTGGAGCAATCCCGGAGATTCCTCTGCTTACTTTCCCTATGTCCGTCAGCGGCTGGATTTTGGCGGTTTGCGGGTGGTGGCCCTGTATTCAGCTTTCGTCTCGCCGCAGTTCCGGCGTCAGGGCGTTTATCGCCGGTTGTTTCAGGCGCGGGCCTGCGATGCCTTTGCATGCCATTCGGCCCGGATTATTATTTGCGCGGAAGAGGGTGGCAATTCATCGGCTCGTCGTGCGCACGAAGTGTTGGGTATGGAGGTGGTGGGACGCTTCCGGGTGAGCCGCAGGTTGGGACGTGAACACAACGGCTTTCATCCCGAGCAGAATACCCTGGGCCTGACAGTTCTGCACACCGGGCCGGGGCACTGGCAATTGAATCTCGAGGCTGCGGATGGCGAACGTTCTCGTCCCTGAATCTCATACCCGGGCCGGGCTAGGTGTCATTCGTTCCCTCGGCGCTGCTGGCCACAATGTCCATGCCTGTTCCAGCCGCAGCGATGCACTGGGATTTGTTTCCGCCTACGCCTCAAGCCGTGTCGTGCACCCCCCCTATGGCGACGAAACCTATATCGATTGGCTGCGTGGATACCTTCGCGATCACGCTATCGGCGTCATTATTCCGTCGAGCAATTTCCTGTTGGCGGTGGAAGCGCATTTCGACGAGTTTCTTGCCTACCTGCCATTGTCTGCCGATCGCCAACGGGTATTTGATTGCCTGGACAAGGCCTTTATCGCCAGTTTCTTCAGCACCTGTGACGGCGCCGGGCAGTTTCGGCAAACCCAGCCCCCCCACGTGATCCTGACCGATGCAATGGATACCGGGGGCGCTCTGCCACCCCAGGGAGAACATGGCTATTACCTGAAAGGTTGTCACCTGCGCAGTGCCAACGGGGAGCGCTCGGACAAGGGGGCCCTGCTACACATCGAACAGTCGGGGGCTGTGGCCGGGGCGGCGGCGGAAATTTTGCAGGACTACGAGTGTGTACTGGTACAGCAGGGCTGCACCGGGAGACAGGTCTGTGTTGGTGTACTGCGCTGGCAGGGCGAAGCGCGCCTGCTCTCAACGGTCGAGGACTGCCATGAGGAGCCGCACAGTAATGGCACCATGTCGCGGCGACGCACCGCGCGACACGAGGCGATAGAAGCCGATGCATTACTCCGGCTTGAAGCCCTTAACTGGGAGGGGGTCGCCATGCTGGAATACCGCCTTGACGCCGCCACCGGACGCTTTTTTCTTATCGAGATCAACTTCCGCTACTGGCAGTACCTCAACCTCGATTTACGTGCGGGCGCGGACTTTCCGGCCCTGCAGGTGGCCTGCTATCTCGGGCAGGTGCCGTCGCTGGACGGGGGCGCTGTAATGCGGTCGACACCGGGGCTTATCGGGCGTGATACCTGGCCCGGGGAGGTAGCCTGCCTGGTCAACCAGCTTCGCCGCCCCGGGGTTCGCTGGTATAACAAGGTAGTGCTGCTGCTGGAGATGCTCAGCTACTCGCTGCGCCCCGGGGTCCACAACGACCTGCTGACGAGGTCAGATCCGCGGCCCTATTTTGCCAATCTGTTTCGTTTTATACGCGCTGAGATTGGCAATCTGGGGCGCAAGTCAGGTCGCCTGCTGGGGCGAGTTGACCGGAATCCGGATACGGGCAGTACTGGCTAGACAATGTGCCTGTAGCTCAGGAGCAGGCGTGCCAGAAAGCGGCTGGGGTCTTTGTCCCAGGGCGTGAAACGCGGCAGTTGGAAAGGGTCGCTGCTGTGGCCGGCGACTCCGGGCCGGGTTGATACAGCCGCTTTGAAACCGGCCTGTGCAATCATGCGACAGTGCCGATCGCTGTAATCCTGGCCGGGCTTGCCGTTCGGGTAGGCAAACAGGGTGACAGGAGCGGATATCATCTCCTCCAGTTGGTGTTTGCCCTCGCTGATTTCCCGCCATGCCTCGTCGTCGCCGATGCTGGCAAGAATTGGATGGGAGATCGTATGTGCACCTACAGCAATGCCTTCGGCACCCAGTTGCCGGACATCGTCCGCGCCCATCATCAGGTCGCCGGGCAGTGCTACATCGCTGTCCAGCAGCGGCGCGATGGCAAGGGCACGCTGGTGGGCGGGAAGATGCTTGATTTCCCCAATCATGCGGTAGGCCAGGCTGCGACGCCCCGCCAGGTCTGTTGTGGCGGGAATCGCACGCCGCTGTTCGCGGAACAGGAAATTTCCCTCCGGGGCGAGCCGCACATACTCCATCACGGCGTCGTTCCACATCAAACCACCGTCGAGGAAGCCGCATGCGACAAAGACCGTGGCGGGTACTCCGGTGCTGGCGAGTACTGGCGCTGCGAGCCTGGCGTTGTCCGCATAACCGTCATCAAAGGTGACGCAAACGGCCCTCTGCGGCAGCGTTCCCTCCTGCAGCCGGGTGACCGCCTCATCCAGGGGCAGGGGTGAGAAGTGTTGTGACAGGAGGGTCATTTGCCAGTGGAAATCCTCGACCACCGGTGTATTGGGTCGCATTGGATCCGGCGCTGCCAGCACCCGGTGGTAGTTGAGAATCGCCAGGCGCTGTTGCCGATGGGTACCGGTAAGGACAGGCAGCAGGCGGGACATCAGGGTGTGGAGCATGGACATTCAGTTCACTTCGTCGCCGTCTGGTCGGGCGCCGAGCCACAGCTCCAGGCAAGTCAGTACCCACAGAAGCTCGCCGTAATACGCTGCGTGCCCCTCGCGGTGCAGGGCGACTGAGCGGGAGAGGAACTCCGGGCGGAAAATGTCCCGCTCGGCGAGCCGGGAAATACTCCCGTAGACCAGTTCCTGCAGCGGCTTGTGATCCCTCATCCACACCCCGAAGGGCAGGCCGAAGCCGTGTTTGGATTTGTTCAGGGTGGCGTCTGGCAACCAGCCGCGCAGGGCCTTTTTGTAGAAGCCGCGCAGTGAACCGTTCTGCAGCAGTACGGCGTCCGGGATGCCGATGGAAAAATCTGCGAGGTCGGTGTCGAGCAGTGGATAGGCCACTTGCACGCCGGCCAGTTGGCAGGCGTGCCCGACCTTGCGCAGGTCGTTATCTGCCAGCGTGACCTGCCAGTCGTGATACAGCAACCGGTCCAGCTCGGTTCCCGCGGCCGGGCGGTGGTAGAGTTCTCGCAGCAGATTGAGGGGCCGGGACAGGTCGACGGCGTCGAGAAAACCCGGCTGGAACATCTGTGTGGGCTGGAAGCGGTGCAGGAAGTTGTAGCTCTGCAGCCGATCGGGCAGGGGAGTGGCTGCCTGTTCCACGTAACTGGCGATCTTGCGTGTGGCAGAGAACCGGCCTGGCAGGCGTTTTGCCATGGGTTCCAGCAGGCCCCGGCGCAGCCCGCCGGGCAGCCGCTGGTAGGGAGTAAACACGCGCTGGCGCAGGTAGCGCTCGTTACCGGCAAAGAGTTCGTCGCCGCCATCGCCCGCCAGCATCAGATCCACGCCCTCTTCGGCAGCCAGTCGCGCACAGAAATACGCGGGCAGTATGGACGAGTTGCCAAAGGGCTCCTGGGTTGAAGCCGCCAACTCCGGCAGGGCCGCCACGATGTCCTCGGGGCTGAGGTAGTACTCTCTCAGTTGCAGGCCAAAATGGGATGCGGTGATGCGGGCAAAAGGGGTTTCATCATAGCCTTCTGCGTCGAAGCCGATGCAGTAGGCGCTTGCCCCGTTCTGCTGTTCGGCGAGAAATCCCGCGACAGTCGAGGAATCCAGCCCTCCGCTGAGGAAGGCGGCGGGACGGCGGGCATCTTTACAGCTGCGCTGTACCGCTGTGCCCAACAGGCGCCGCAAGGTCGCCTCGCGCTCCGCCGGCGCAGTGGCGTGAGCCTTGGCGCTGAAATCCGGCAGCCAGTAGGGCGCTATCCGAACATCGCCCCGGGCTGACACCAGGGCATGGGCAGCGGGCAGTTTGCCGACGCCGGTGGCGATCGAAGTAGGGGACGGGACAAAATGGAAATAGCAGTAGTCGAACAGGGCCTGCCGGTTGAGGGGGTCATCTCCCAGCGGTGGCTGCAAATCCGCCAGCCGGGTTGCGACCGCTATATCCCCGTCGCGACAGGTGTGGTAGATCGGCACTGTAGCGAAGCGATCGGTGGCGGCGATCAGGGTGTCCCTGGCGCTGTCGACAAGGGCAAAGGCGAAGTGGCCCTTGATATGGCGGGCCATGTCCGCCCCGTATTCCCTGTAGGTACTGTAGAGCGCCGCTCCATTCCCGAGGCTGGAGGCCGTGTCCGCGAACTCCCCGGCCGGCCAGAGGAATCGCCCCTGGGCAACGACAAGTACCTGACCGTCGGGCGACAGAAATACCGGCTGTGGCGCAAATGCGCTTGCCTTGGTGCCGGCAGTGGCTGTCTGCCAGTTCCCGTTGTTCAGCTGATGTTCGCCAAAGGCCTGCCCAGCGGAGTGCAGAGCAGCGAGAAAACCAGGCACCTCTGCACCGGCCGGGGACTGGTCTCCTGATATACCCATGTAATCCTTTGCCCCGTCGCTGTCCTTTGCCGTGATTGTGTAGGGTGGTACATCGTGGCGTTAGTGGCCGATAGTTTGGTCACATGCCGGGTGAAACTCAAGCGCTGTGCTGCCAAACTGCGATACAGTGCCGAGCGTCTGGCGAGGGTCCCGGCCATTGTCACAGGGGACAGGCCGGGCAGGGGAGGTGGACGGCAATGTGGTGTTTCCAACAGAGCCTGGTGGCGAGCCTGTTCGCCCTGTATTCCCTGGCACCGGAGGTTGCGGCGCAGGCGGTGAGTCCTGCGCTTGCGCCAGTGTCCCCTATCCAGCAGTTGGTAAACGCCGCGCGGCCGGGCGCCACGCTAAGCCTGCCGCCCGGCACCTATGCTGGTGGCCTGGTGGTGCGCAGAGCCCTGCAGCTGAATATGCAGGGTGTCAGGCTGCAGGGCGTTGCCCTCGGCAAGGCGGTCCTGGTGATCGAAGGTGCCAGTGGCCCGGTGATCGTGAATGACTTCCACGCAGACGGCGCGGCGGCGGGCGCACAGGACGGCAACCTGGCCGGGATTCGCATTGCAGGCCGCAACTTTGATGTCACGTTGAACCGGGTGCATATCCGTAACACCGCAATGGGCATCATGACGGATAACCGGGGCGGCGTGCTCAGGCTTCGCAACAGCAATATCGGCGATATAGGTCGCGGTGGCGGCGCGCAGAGTCTGTCTCATGTGGTCTATGCCGGCGCCATCGACCGCCTGGAAATCATCGGGTCCCTGCTGGGGGAATCGCATCACCTCGGACACCTGCTGAAATCGCGGGCGATGTCGACGACGATAGAGGACAGCGAGCTTCGTGGTGGCGACAGCCGCCACAGTCGGGTGATTGACCTGCCCTGTGGTGGCGTGTTGTCACTCGACAATGTGGCCCTGCAACGCAGTGTGCGAGCTGACAACCGGGACCTGATCGGTATCGGGCTGGAAAGCGCCGCCGGCTGTGGTGCCCGCGACGGAGCGGCCTCGGTCAGCATTGAAAACTCGCTGCTGGAGCTCGGTGAGTCGCCAGAGGATTTCGCCGGGTTGCAGACGCTCTATCTTTTCAACTGGCCAGCAGGCCCCGCCGAACTCCGGTTGCGGGACAACGTGCTGCGCTCATCCGGTTTTGTGCTGCGGGGGCAAATGGCGGCAAACGGCCCGGCCATTCGTCTCGGGCGCAACGGGATCAGAACCGCGGCTGGTGATACAGGCGGGCGGCGGTCAGTTCGGGATAATCCGGGTGGCGCCGGAGTCGATCCACTCGGCCAGGATCCTTAGCTCGTCATCGGTGATATCGGTAGGGTGAGGCGGCCCGAAATCGATATCGTCGCTGTAGGTCGCGTCGCTGCGGCCATCGGTACGTTCGTTGGCTGCCTTCCAGTAGAGCAGACTCTCTCTGGCAAACATGCTGTTGACGTATTTGCTGGTGTAGGGTCGTTGCAGGCCAAAGCGCCGTTTTTCATTGCTAGACTGACTGACCTGTAGTCGCCGCTCGGGGGTGACGGAGGTCTGGAACTGGTCCCAGACCAGATCGTCGTAGTCCATCAGAGGTACGTCACTGACATGGCAGGTGAGGCAGCGGCGGGCGAAGATGGGCTTGATGTCGCGCTCGTACACCGGCACCGGGGTGGCGCTGGTCAGCGCTACCGGCTCCGCCAGGAATGCCTCGCTGTTCTCGTAGGGGCGCCCTTTGCGGGAGTGCAGGTGGCACCCGCTGCAGACCCGCTTTTCCCCGGGGCGCAGTGACTGCGGGATCTGGTCCCGTTTGATAACCCGGCCCCGGGCGTCGATGCCAGCCATGATATAGGGGGTATCGCAGGGCAGTGACACTTTGAACGATTTGTCGGCCAGAAGCGGGGTGTCACCCAGCAGGCGCAGGCGATTGCCGGTGAAGTTGGAAAAGCTGCGCCTGGACCCGTTGGGTATGACCTCCCAGAAGCGGATGCCGGCCAGCTGGGAGTGAGGGAGCCCGTCTATCTCGCCGCCGTTGTTGGCCGATACCCGGTAGTTGTGGTTGAAGTGGTAGGGCTTGTAGGGCGCTGTTTCCGCCGTTCCTGCGTCGCTGCTGGCCAGCTGGCAACTGCCGTCGCTGGTATTGGACAGCGCTGGCGTGTCGACCTGTCTGGCGACCACCATGCGGGCGCCAAACTCGTGCCACTCAGGGGCGTCGACAACGAGGGTGAGGTCATCCATGTCCCTGGAGGGAATGCGGGTTGTCAGGTACAGGCCGGTATCACAGGCGAGCTTCCCCGGCTGCCCGGCGACAGCGTTCTGGAAACCCGTGACCGAGCCCGACACCTGGGTGCAATAGCCGCGGCCCACCGTGAGCAGCAGCTGGTTGTTCGGCGCGCCCTCGGGATAGCCGATCTTTCCCTGGTAGATGCCGTTTTCCCTGAAGGACGGGTTGTCGTCGGAGCGCGACCAGTCTGCCACGTTGTACAGTTTGCGGGGCTGGAAACGTGGCAGGGCGCCTTCTATTCCGACTGGCTCCGGTGCCCAGCAGATGACGTCACCCAGACCCAGGTTGTTGCCGCGATAGTAGTTGGCGACACAGACGTCTCCGTTGCGACGCTCGCCGAGGAAGTGGAGTGCCTTGGTGTGTTTGGTGCGGCCGGTCGATGTTTTCAGTGAGGCACGGTGGGCACCGTAGAGCGCGGTCATATCGCCACCGCGATAGTCCATGTCCATCACCACCCACATATTGTCCAGCGTCCCCGGCCAGTTAACACCGCCGTTGGTGCTCATATAGGGCAGGTTGTGACTGAGCCACTGTGAGCCGTAGGCCACCCGGCCGCTGCGCAGCAGGTAGGGGTGCATGGCCGTGCTGACCTCGTGCTGGGTGACCAGATGCACGTCGCTGCCATCGGCATTGGCGATGTAAAAGCGCGGATCGGCCCGGTTGTTTGGCGTAATGCGGTCGAGGAAGGGTTCGCGTTGCGGATCGCGGTTGGAGGCGAACATGATGCGCCCATCGGGTAGCCAGGTAGGGCTGACATCCAGTGCTCCCGCTGGTTGTGGCAGGGGATGGACTTCCCCTGATGCCACATCGACGATATGGAGTTGGGCGTTGGTGATCGAACCCAGTTGCTGGTTGGGCAGGGTGGTGCCGGACAAGTAGGCGTTGCGCAGCCTGTCTGCCCGGTATACAGAAAACAGTATTTTGCTGCCGTCGAGAGAAACCGCCGGATCGAGGGGCACGCAGGGCTTTTCGCGTTGCATGCAATCGTAGAGCACCCGTTCGCTGCCATCAACGTCCCGGTAAACCAGCTGGCCGGGGGCATTGAAACCATCAAAGACATGCTTGGTATCCGGTAGCCTGTCCCAGATATCGGGGCTGTGCAGGGTATAGCTTTCACCACCCCGCAGGGTGACCGTGTGCTGGCCATGGGTGCGGGGTACCCGGGTATAGACCATCGGCTCCAGGGCCGCTTCGGGGGATGGACGCTGCGGAGTTTCCTCAGGCGGTACCGCCGGGGGGGCGTTGTCGGTGGGTGGTGGCGTGTCTTTCTCGCTGTCTGCAATGGATGTTGTCGGAGTTTGCGGTTCCATAGGCGTGGTGGGGGAACTACTGACCGGCTCTGGCAGTATGCCGCCGTTTTCCATGGCGCGCCGAATGCTGATATAGCGGTCCCAGGCGCTTTTATCGTCAATGGCCAGCGTCTGCTCCGGTGCCGCTGTGGCAGCCACAGCCGGGGAACCGGGCGAGAGTGCCGTCACGGCGGCCAGACACAGGGCGAAAACGGGGGCTGAAAAGTTTGTATTGGACATAGTGGTAGCCTTGTCTGCAGCACTGCCATCGGCGGAGGCTACTGTGGCGAGGCCTTGCTCCTGGCGGCCGGGACATTCTGGAACAGAGTGTAGCCTATTGTGTGAGCGGGGTACCAATGTGAGGCTCTCATTGGCAATGACCATATACAACAGCGTGAGTGGTTACATACACTCCGGCTACGGTGGTGTGGATGGAGTATCCGAACTATCCTCCTCAGCGCCGGAATGAGAGACCACACGGGGCGGTTATTGGGTGCAGATATCTGGTGATAGGGCGATGCCGACGGATGCGATGGTCGAGTCAGGGCCCTTTTTCAGCCTTGTGGTCCCGACCCGCGACCGGATCGACGTGCTCTTTCGTGCGCTGGCTTCGGTGGATGCGCAGACCTTTCGCGATTTCGAAGTGGTGGTGGTGGACGACGGCTCCGAGGCGGAATGCGCCACGTCCTGCAGGGAAGGTATCGCCGCCCTGGATTGTAGCGTTGACTATCTTCATCTCGGCCGCCACAAACGTGGCCGCGGCCCCGCCTATGTCCGCAATGTGGGAGCCTGGCATGCACGCGGCCGCTACCTTGCCTTTCTCGACGACGATGATGAGTGGCTTGACGCGGCCTATCTCGAGAAGGCGCATGCCGCGCTGACGGCAGCAGGCAGCGTGGATGTCCTGTTTGCCAACCAGGTTGCCGTTGACGCAGTCAGTGGCCGGGAAGCGCCACTGTGGCTGCACCGTCTGGCGCCGCGCTTACAGCGCTCCGGAAGACAGATGCAGCAGGGTTGTTATCCGCTGACGCTGGAAGACCTTGCCGGATACCAGGGCTTTTGCCACCTGAATACCACTATCTGCCAGCGTCAGTTTTTCAACGACATTGGCGGCTTCGACGAGTACCAGCGTTACGAAGAGGATTTCGAGTTCTATCTGCGGGCCGTGGATGCCGCCAGCCATATGCTGCTGCTGCCGGATACGGTATCGCGCCACTACACTGCCGCGGGAGAGAACCGCGACAGTGTATCCAGTCTACTGCATCGTACGGAACGACTGGCCAGCCGGCGCCAGCTGTTGAGTAAATCGATGCTTGGTCTGCACTCCGCCGCGCTGCGCAGGCAGTGCCGGCGCCAGCTCTCGCAGGTGAACCGTGAACTGGCCCGGGTGATGACGGAGCAGGGAGATTTGGGCAGGGCCTTTGGTTTTGCCGCAGAAGCGACAGCAAACGGGGCCTCCCTGCGCTGGCAGATTTATACCGCATGGCTTGGTTGTCGGGCGATGCTCAATCGATTTACAACGCGCTGACACCGGTTAAACGGCGTGCTCAGCAATTACCAATGTCCAACAGAGGAGCCATGCGTATGGACACCCTGGCACTGACAAGAAGTATCCTGAAAACCAACCTGCAGCTGGATGAGGCCGCGCATTTCGATCGCGATGTGGCCCTGCTGGGCGCCCTGCCGGAGTTCAATTCCCTGACGATTACCTCAATCCTGGCCACCATCGAAGACGAGACAGGGTGCGAAATTCACGACGATGAGATTTCCGCCGATATTTTCGAAAGCGTGGGGACACTGGTGGACTTTATCGACGAAAAGCTGGCCTGAACATGCCGACTGAACTTCACAGCGCGTTTGTCAGATCCAGTCAGGTATGACGGATACCGTGACACGTGAACAACTGGATGCCCGCTACCTGGGGCGCCCCGGCGCGCGGGTTTTCTCCCTTTCTTTCCAGCCCCGGGACGCCGCCCGGGGTCAGGTGCTTTACCTTCCCCCGTTCGCCGAGGAAATGAATCGTTGCCGGGCGCTCGCGTCTGCCCAGGCGAGGCAGTTTGCGATGGCCGGCTATGGCTGCACGCTGATGGACTATTGCGGCACCGGTGACAGCGAAGGGCAGTTTGAAGACGTTACGCTGGAAGACTGGCTGGGCAATATTGATGAGGTGGTAGAAGACATTCACCAACGCCATGGGCAGGCGCCGGTACTGTGGGGCATTCGCAGCGGCTGTTTGCTGGCGGGCCTCTATGCCTCCTCTGCAAGTCACCCGATTCCAGGCCTGCTACTGCTACAACCCGTAGCATCCGGTAAGCGTTTTGTGCGGCAGCTGGTGCGCCAGCGTATTGCCGCCGGCGTTGAGCGCGGCTCCGGTCAGATCAGTTCTGACGAGATCCATCGCCTGTGGGAGGATGGGCAATCGCTGGAAATCGGTGGCTACAGCCCGTCGGGCGCGCTGATGCTGGCGCTGGAGCAACTGGAGCTGACCGCATTCAAACTCCCGGACCTGCCACTGCTGTGGCTGGAACATGTCAATGAGGGACAGGTGGAGCCGGGTCTGGCGACGGCACAGGCACTGGCGGCCCTCAGGGCAGCCGGAGTCCGGCCTGAGCTGCATTGTTTCAGCGGCCCCGCGATCTGGCAATTGAATGAACGGGCCGCAACGCCGGAGTTGCTGCAGTTGCTGAAGGAACTGTATCCGCTTTGACCAGTGTCACCAGAGAACCACTGTTGTTCGAATGCGAAGGAGACACGCTGGTCGGGGTTGTTCATCGCCCCGGGCGGATGCAAGCGGTCGGCCTGGTCACTGTGGTGGCAGGCGGACCGCAGTACCGCGCCGGTGTCGGGCGCGGACTGGTTGAGATGGGAGACCAGTTGGCGGCCCAGGGGTTTCCGGTACTGCGCTTCGATTACCGGGGCATGGGAGATAGCGGCGGGGAGTTCCGTGGTTTTGAGCAGATTGGTGCCGACCTGGCCTGCGCGGTAGCAGCATTCCGCAAGGCCCTGCCCGAGATCGAGCGCATCGTGCTGTGGGGTGGCTGTGACGCTGCTTCCGGCATTCTGATTCACGCTCATGCACTGCAGGGGATTGCCGCCATCGCTGTGGGTAATCCCTGGGTTTCCAGCAGCGAAACCCAGGCCGTCGTCATTCGCCGCCACTACTTGCAGCGGCTGGTGCAAAAATCTTTCTGGTTAAAACTGCTGCGCCTGGAATACGACCTGGCAGGTTATGCGGCCGATGCCGGTCGGGCGCTTCGTCGCCGATTGGTGTCGCGTGTGAAACATGATGCAGACACCGGCCCAGGGGGTACTGTAGCCCCGGCGCGCGGTGTGCCCTTTATCGAGCGGATGCGCCGGGGGCTGGAGGCTTTCGACGGACCTGTCCTGCTGCTGATGAGCGGGCGCAGCCTGGTCAGTCGTGAGTTTGATGCACTGATCCAGCAAAACCCGGGCTGGCGCAGCGTGGCGGAGAGAAAAGTTACCCAGCGCGAGGAACTCCCGGACGCTGACCAGGCATTTTCAAGCCAATCGGCTCGTAAAAAAGTTACGCTGCTGTTGGCCGCCTGGCTCAACGGAATCGTAGCCGCCGGCGAGTAGAGGGCGCGCGGTCACTAGCCGGGTTCGACGCGCTCCAGCGATTCCAGGCTGTAGCCCAGCGCCCGTGCACGCGGTTCCAGTGCCTTTGGCAGGCGCCGGGGGACAGGCTTCCAGAACTTGCGACGATCGCTCTGCCATTGTTCGAAGTAGCGCGCATTGACGTCCTGTTGCACCGGACGATCCAGCGGGATGGACGGCAAACCGAGAAAGTCGAGCATTTCATCCAGCAGCTTCTGAGGTGCCAGCACGAAATCTTCATAGTGTATCAACAGTGACTGCCGCAGGGCCGGGCGGTCACGCAGAAACTGCTCGTAGGCGGTCAGGGTGTGGTCAATGATCGACAAAATCGATGTGTGGCTCCATTTCTGGGTGGCGTAGGCAACGGCAACCGGGTGGCGCAGGATGACGATGAAGCGGGTGTTCGGGAAGAGGGCCTGCAGGAAGCGTGTGCGCACGATATTCGGTGGTGATTTTTCAATCAGTACCGGACACCTCAGGTCCCAGTACTGGCTCCACTGCGAGAACAGCGTCTGGGCATTCTCGCGGGTGGTCAGCGGGTGTTCTTCGGTCATATGCGAGTCCGGCGAGAAGGCAAACCGGCCGGGGCCGCCAAAGACCTCGCCCCTGGGATAGACCGATTGCAGGAACTGGCCCTCGTCTTCCATATAGGCCGGCGTATCCTTGAAACCACTGATTTCTGGATGCGCCCGCAGCAGTTCGTGTACCAGTGAGGTACCACTGCGGTGGACGCCGGCGATGAAAGCGAACTCATGGTGTGCGAAGAGGGTTGTCGACATAGGAGAACGATTCGCTGGGTTACCGGTTGCTCTGCCGGCCGGATTCCGGATCGGCGCTACCTGCTCTTTGCAGAAAATCGGCGATCCGTTCACTGGTCTGTTGCAGGTAGGGTGAATGATTGAAAAATCCGTGGCCAACGGCGCTCCAGGTGACCACCTCCAGTGGTGCAATCGAACTACTGGTGTCAGCGCACTGAAGCTCAAGGTAGCGCTGATAAAGCGGGTCCTGGTCCCCGAACAACAGCAGACGGGGCATCTCCAGTTGACAGAGCGCCCGCCCGGGCGAAAGTTGTACTCTGACAGCGGGTGATAGCTGCTCGATCAGGGCCATTTCTTCGGGAGAAAAGCCATCATCCGGGTGTGCTGCAACGAGATCCAGAACCGGATTGTAAAGTATCAGCGCACTCGGCGGTGACGCCAGCCTGGTACCGCAGCCGCTTGCCAGGCACGCGGCGAGATGACCGCCAGAGGATCCGCCGGCCAGGACGACCTGCCGGGGATCGATATTCAGCATCTCGCTGCGGGATTGCAACCAGTCCCAGGCATCGCGAGCGTCCTCCAGTGAATCCAGGGGTGTACTGCCGTGGCGGTTGGCAACGCGGTAGTCGACCAGCACGCTCAGCCAGCCCTGCTGCGCGAAATATTGCGCCTGCGGAAGGAACTGCTCCCGCTGACCGGTGATCCAGCCGCCGCCGAACAGGAACAGGATCGCACCGCGCTCCGGCGAAGGGCGATCCGGGCGCAGGATGTCGAGACGCAGCGCGCCGGCCGGGGTGGTTTTATAGACGTACTGGTCGAGGTCTGGATGTGCCTTGAGGTAGTCGATGAGCAGGGCGATGCCGATGCCGCACAGCGTCAATAGTCCGAGTAGAAGCCCGTATCTAGCCATCACTGGCACTCTCTTTGGCGGCGCCAGCAGCCAGGGCGCGCAGATTGCTGACGGCACTGGTGATCATCCGGAATGCCTCGCGGTAGGCGTCTTCCGAGCGGTTGTAAGGGTCGGGGATCTCACTGGCGAGCCAGCACGGCCCCTGCAAGCCACCGAGCAACAGGACGCTCGCCCGGGGGAAACGCTGCCTGACGGTGGAGATCTGCTCAGCTTCCATGACCAGAATAAGATCCGCCCATGCAGCCAGTTCATCGTCCAGCACACGGGAGCGCAGAGTGGTCATATCAAGCCCTTTCTCAGCGGCCAGTGCCACGGTACGCGGATCCGCTTCCCTGCCTGGTTCAGTATGAAAGCCGGCCGACAGGAACTCGACAGTGCTGTGGTCCTGCCGTACTCCATGACGTGCAGCGACTTCCGCGAGGGCGCTGCGATTGATATTGCCATAGCACACAAACAGGATGCGGCGCGCCTGGCCTGCACGTCGGGATGCGATCGACCAGCGACTACCGAAGCGGTACAGAGTCCGCTTTACGCCAGCGGCAACGGCGCCGCCCGCACGCTGGCCATAACGCACCGCGATACGGGTCAGATCCACCAGGCCCGGCAGGGGATCGGACCAGGACTGGGCGTCAAAATGGTGTCCGGGAAGAAGCATGGAGAGGGTTTCGCGAATTGCGCGCCAGCGCGAGGGAATAGCCACCAGGCGAGTGTCGGCCTGGCGGCGGAACACCGCCTCACACCAGTGTAGTTCGGCGGACAGTTTGTGGCAGCGGATACCCCGACGATAGGCGGGCAGATCTGGCAATGGAAGGTCGCGCTGCATATGCCACAACAGGCGGGGAAAGTCGGCACCCGCCGCCAGGGCCAGGGGCAGCGAACCCCAGAAGCGACCATTGATCTCAACCAGGATATAGCGCCCGGTGCTCGCCTGGACCTTGAATTCGACCATCGCCACGCCGCTCCAGTCCAGAGCAGACAGCAGTCGCCTGCTTGCCGCCAGCAGTTCCGGGTTGACGTCCTCGCTCTGCCTCAGGCTGCTTCCGCCGCCGCTCAGTGGAACCTCGTGGAGTCGCCGGTGCTGGAAGGCGTAGAGAATTTCCCCGCACATGGCCAGCACTTCGACGCCGATACCATCCCCGCTGAAGTATTCCTGCAGAATCAGGTCGGTGGTGGGCAGCATCGCCGCGGCGCTGCGCTGTAGCGCTTCAGGGGTGTGTGCATAGCGCACACTGAATTGCCGGCGAGTGCTGCCGTCGGAAATGGAGCGCGCGGGTTTGATGACCAGCGGGTAGGGCAATTCACCGGACAGAGCATGCAACTGTCCCGCATTGCTGAGTGACCAGCTCTTAGGTTGCGGCACCTTGCAGCGAGTGGCCAGCTCGGCGGTCCGGGCTTTGTCCAGGACCTGCTCCAGTGCGCTGTCGTTGGCCATGGCAAACAGCGACCTGTCCGCGTGGCCGGCAAAATGTCGGGATAGCGGGACCAGGCTGCGTTCAGTGACCGGAATCACAAGCGCGAGTTGCTTGATGTCCCTGAGTTGCCGCTGGACCCAGTCGAGAAAGGCGGCTGTTTCCGACATGGGATCGGGGTAGCGCAGATGTTTTGCGGCAAAGCGTGAGTAACCGCCGATGGCATTGGCGTGACTGGAAGCGGCAATGACCCTGACGCCGGAGCGGCCCAGTGAGCGGATAATGCCCAGTGCCGGCAGCGTGTCCGCGTCCAGCACCAGTGCGGTATCCACAGCTTCAGTTCGGGTGTGCATAACGCTGGTAGGACCCTGGGAGATGGAAGCCACGCTCTTCCAGCAGGCAGCGGAAGGCTTGCTGCATTGCCTGCCGCTCGCTCAGGGCCAGCGGCGCACGCCGTTTCTGGTGAGCGCGCTCGTGGCGGCGCACATTGATCATGGATTCGAGCCGGGTATCTTCGAGGTTTATGTCGAGCGACGAGAACAGATCCCCGACCGCCTGCAGGGAACTGAAATCTTCGGTGTGGAAAGTGACCATGGGGATGCCCGGCCACTGCTCGCGCCAGTGCTGGATGCGCGCCTCGACCTCGAACCAGTACCACAGTCCCTTGAAATAGGGGTGGGAATACTCGGGGTGACGCTCCAGCGCATCGGCCAGAGAGATCAGATTGGAAGGCGCGCGATAGTCCAGCCACCAGCGGTTGCCTGCCACCGTCCCGGGCTCATCTTCCAGCTGGTAAATGGAGTGGGCAACGCCGTCCGGATTTCTCACCAGATGAATGACCCGGGTGCGCTGCCTGAAATCACCCGCGGCCTGCTCGGCAAAGGACTTGATAAAAAGATGGTTGGCCTCCAGGTAGCTGCGGGCGCCGACGGCGCTGCGGCGGATATTTACGGCTTTGCGTGTGTTGTAGAAGCGCGTGACTCTTGCCTTATCACCGTAACTGGCGCTGTGCAGTATTTCGCCGTGCATGGCGGGATAGGGTTCATGCAGGGCAACGCAATCGGGCACCTGGGCGAACAGGTCAACCAGGGTCAGTGTGCCGCTGCGGCCGGTGGTTGCGACGAATATCCATTGTTCAACATGGCGTGTGCGCCAGTCGTACCAGTAGCGCGCAAGCTTTGCGACCGGTGGGGAATACTTTAACGCAGAAATCATCGCCCCCCACTCCGGAAAGAGCGCAAGCCGGGAAGCTTGGACATCATGGCGTAGATTTCCTCACTGAAGGGATGTTTGCTGATCAATAAGCCGGCGAGCCAGCCGACGGCGGTGGCTGCACAGATTAGCAACATCGAAAGCACCAGGCCGAGCTGACTGTCCAGCAGGTACTGGCCGACAATCACCGCCGGTAGCATTGCGCCGACCAGGCAGGGCAGTGCGTGAAGCGCGGATTTTGCAATGGATGTCATGCCGACACCGAGGGTCAGGCGCAGATAATACAGGGATACCACAAGCTTGACCGCGTGAAAGCCTACCAGTGCAAAACAGACGGCGAGCAGGCTGTACTGGCAGGCGACAGCGACCAGCGCCAACTTGATCAGGTTGGCGCTGGCGCGAATCTTGAGGGTTATTTCCGGCTTGCCAAAGGCAACAAAAAGATTATCGCTGAACAGAATGGGAGGCAGCAGGAGGCCGCCCAGGCAGAGCACTTTCACCAGCGCAACCGCTTCGCCCCACTGGTCACCGTAGAGCAACAGGATGATTTCGGCGGTATAGACATAGAGGAAGGCAAAGAAGGGCCAGGCAAACACAATGGCATAGTGAAGGGATTTCAGATAGCCGCGTGCGAGCGCTTCAGTATCATGGTTGTCGCGCGAGAACAGGGGCAGAATCACGCTGCTGACACTGCCGGTAAACAGCCTTCCAAACAGGGAGAATGTGCCATAGGCTCGCGAGAAGAAGCCGAGTGCGGAAAGCCCCATAAAGCGCGCCACCATAGCATCGGTCCCGCTGATGGACAGGCGATGGATGATATTGCCAACACCAATGATGGATCCGAACTTCAGAATCGGGCCGGCGCCACGCAAGCCCAGGCGGAAGGTAAGCCGCGGATCGCGAAACCAGAGAGAGCCGAGAACCATGCACAGGCTCTCTGCAATGGCGCCATAGGCAAGACAGAAGTAGCGCGCTCCCTGTAGGGCTGTCACCACGGACACGACCACACCGACCAGCGATGCGATGACTGCAATGCTGGAGGTGATGTGAAAGCGCAGTGCTTTGCGTAGCAGGGCCAGGGTGATTGAGCCGAACGGGATGATAAGGAAATTGATCGACAGCAGCTTCAATAGCGGCGATATGCCGGGCTCACCGAAAAAGCGCGCAACAGCGCCACTGATGAGGGCCAGCACCGCGCCAAGTAGCCACGAAAGGATGATGGTCAGGGTAAATGCGCTGGCGATTTTGTCGCGGTCGAGATCGCGTTCCTGGATGAGGTACTGGTTCAGTCCGAAGTCGCGGAACAGCTGGGCCAGTGCTACCACAGAGAAGCCGGCGGTGTAGATGCCGATGTCTTCCGGCGTCAGTAGCCGGGCCAGAATCATAGTAGAGCCGAAGTAAACCAGCAGGCTGACATAGCGCGCCGCGATACTGAATGCGATGGACTTTCGCGTTGTGAACTGCATGTTTTCAGCCGGTGAGGTTATCGGGACGGGTTTGCGGGTGGCAGTAGTGTCGTCAGGGATGAGGGCTATTCACTCACTGCGCTACCCGTTGTAGCGTCCCGCCACTGGCCGGCTTTCTGCAACTGTTCCCGGAGTCCGGTCAGTGGGAAACCGGCATTATAGACCTGATTGGCGTATTCCCTGGCAGCAGCGTAGTTTCCCTGCCGGGCCAGTAGCAGCCCCAGGTTGTACTTGATCTGCATATTGACCGGATCGAGTTGTTCCGCCTTCTGGTACATCTGCATCGCTTCGTCGGTCTTTCCCAAACGCTGCAGGTAGATACCGAACAGCATATGTGCAACCGGGTCTTCGGGGCTGAAGTTGAGGGCTCTCTGCAGATAGCATTCCGGTGTGCTGCCCTTGCGCTGGCCGAGCTGCACATTGCCCATCAGGTAAACGCGGATGATGGAATACAGTGCGCGGTGGTGGTTGGGCCATGCGCGCAGGGTGTAGTCGATATTGGGCACTACCTGCTCTCCGGCAAGCAATTGCTCCATCTCCGGAGTGAAGTGGTGTCTTTCGACAATACTCAGCTTCTTGGGAATAGCATTGCGTTGCAGGTAGTCGTAGGGGCCGAAGTTCATCCACTCGCCGCGGCAGGGTGTCCCCCTGAACGATGTGCCTACCCAGGGCGCCGCGTTCCCCGCAGCCACAGCCTGCAGTGCAGCCGCCGAGACCAGGAGGCCGCCGAGGCAAAGTGTGGCGAGCAGTCTCATGGTCGCGTGCAGATCCTCTCAGGTAAGTGGTGGGCTTTCGCCCGGTATTGCAGACGTTTGGACGCCTAGGAGCATTCAACACCATCTGGCTGCGATTGCAAGTGACGCACCTCTCAATACCGCTAACTGCCGGGCGGCGGGGGGTTAGGTCTGCTCGCGCGGAGGGCCCAGAGATATCAGGTTCGCGAACAGGAAGCAGTAGAACACCAGGGCTACCCGGGGTGACTGCAGGGGGGAATCAGCCAGGCCGAGAAGGGCAATGCCGGCTACCGCGGCGGCAAATGCAGGTGCCAGTGACGTCGCGGAATGCGTCCGGCTGGCACGGTACAGGGAAAGACCCATCAGCCACAGCAGGGTGACTATCGACAGTGCGCCCACTTCGTAGAAAAGATCGCGATAGAGCGAACTACCGACGCTTTCCCTGCCTGGGAAATGATGGATCCAGAGATCGAAGGCCTCGGTAAACGAACTGTTTCTCAGCAGGTTAAGGTCGTCCCTGATAAGGGCGACCGAGTCGATTTCAACGCTGCTACCGTCGCTGTCGTTGCGCAGCAAAAACAGGTTGGGCCGCTTGCCATCAGGCAAGGCCCGCAGGATGTCCGCGGCCTCCAGTTCCACCGAGTGGCGGGCCAGCTGTCCCTCGCGTTGCTCCAGCGGCAGTGCTGTTACATGACAGTTCTCCGGCTCGCTCTCAGGAACCCGGGGAAGGCCTTTGCACAGCAGGAAGGTCAGTGTCGCGGCAGCGTCAATACGGGAACTGACCGCCAATGTGTACAGCCCGTCGTCTTTTAGCCTGACAGGTTGGCCAAGCAGGCTGCGGAAACGCAGATCCGGGTTGGGGTGCAGCTGCAGCAGGCTTTTGCCGCCCCGGTCGGAAATCTCAATGGCGGAATATTGCGCATTGTCACGCCGCTGGCTGGAGCCGGCACCGTGACCAAGCAGCAGGGTTGGCACCGTCAGTTCCCGCGACTCGGGATTGGTGCGCTGCACAGGTGGGACGCCGGGCTTGCCGAGATTGAGAATATCCACCACCAGCAGCAACAAGATGACGGGCACAAGCAACGCGCACTGCGCGCAGCGCCTTCGCAGGGGCGCGCCGAGGGCCTCCAGTCCGAGGTAGCACAGCACCGTTGCCGCAGAGACGGCCAGAGCAATGGTGTGGCTGCTCACAAACAGTGCAAGGCAGCAGGTCAGCACCAGACCGCAGGCCGGGATCAGCAGGTGCCGGTTGTGGATGCCGCTGTACAGCAGCATGGGTATCAACAGCAGTATCAGGGCGCCGCTGTTGCCAGCGTAGTGACCGAGGTATGCGCTGGCAGCATACAGCGGTGGCAACGCTGCGGCAGGCGCTGAAAGGCCGGCGAAAAAGTCGATGCCAGTGAGCATTAGCAGGACCATCACCGCGCAGGCACAACCGGTGGTAAGGTCCCTCGTCGTTGCCGCTTTGTGTCGCGACATGGCATAGCCATAGGCGGGCATGAGTAGTAGCGCCCAGAGCATGCCCTTGACGGCCATATAGGCGTTGGCGGGGTCGTTCCAGGGAAGGCTTTTCAGGGCGCCGGGCGGTGAGATAAAACTGTGCCAGGCGGTATAGCCGGCCAGACTGAGTACCAGTAGTACCTCGATACCGACAACAGCTCGGGACGGGCGCAGAACCTGAATATGATAGCGATTGAAGCAGAGTGAGCCGGCTATCGTAGTCAGCACCGCGAGGTCGAGCAGGGTGTAGAACTCACGGCCGGTATAGCTGGCGAAATCGGGCAGCACCACCGCGAGTGGAATGACGTAGAGCCACAGCCGCGGGATCAGGAACAGCAGGCCGAGGTAAACGAGCCCCAGCACCGCGCCCCATGCACCGATCAGCGGGAAGTCCAGAAAGGGAGCCAAAGCCAGCGACAGCAGTGCCCAGGCGGCGATAAGCCGGGTGACAACAGCCGGCGTCAGATGCAGTGCCGAGCGCCTTTTCCAGCGCTTCAACGCCTGCGGTGAGATGGTGGCCTGCCCCGCTACGGGGGGAACCGGCCCTTTTCCTCCTGGCTCTGCATCCATATTCAGCGACTGCGTCACAAATTGGTAAGCCTGCGGCTACAATCTCTTAGCAGGGTCCCAGCTAGCATATACAATTTTTCACAATGCCCCAACAGGATGACCCCGAATCGGGAACTGAACCGTCGATGCCCTCTCAGTTACATCAGGTACATCATCTTGTGCAGCGCGGAGCTGAGCAGTTCGGCTCCAGCACTGCGCTGTACTACCGCGATGATTCGCTGGACTACCAGGCGTTGTGGGATAACTGCGAGTCCTTCGCGCGGGGTCTGCTGGCGGCGGGGTTGCCGGCGGGAGGGCGGGTAGCCTGCTTCCTGCCGAAGCAGCCGGAGGCGGTGGTGTCGATATTCGGGGCCTCGGTCGCTGGCGGTGTGTTCGTTCCCGTCAATCCCCTGCTGAAACCGCGCCAGGTTGCGCATATTCTCTCTGACTGCGATGTGCGGGTGCTGGTGACCACCTCCCGGCGTTTGCAAAGTTTGCAGGACGTGCTTCTCCAATGCCCTGATTTGCAGACGGTGGTAACCGTTGATGCACCACTTGCACAGGCCGGGAAGCCGGATGTCGTGGGGTGGACAGATTTCCTTGCACCGGTAAACCCCGGGGCAACAGCGCCGGGCCGCATTGACGCAGATATGGCAGCCATCCTCTACACCTCCGGCAGCACCGGCAATCCGAAGGGTGTGGTGCTCTCGCATCGCAATTTGCTGGCCGGGGCGGAAAGCGTCGCCAGCTATCTGGAAAACACCGCGGAAGACCGGGTACTGGCGCTGTTGCCTCTCAGCTTCGATGCGGGCCTCAGCCAGCTCACCACCATGTTTCTCTGCGGCGGCAGTGCGGTGTTGATGGATTACCTGCTGCCCGGGGATGTGCTGCGAGCACTGGAGCGTTTCGAGATCACCGGGCTGGGTGCGGTGCCGCCCATCTGGAACCAGCTGGCCGGGCTCGACTGGCCGCCCGCGGTCGTGAAGCGGCTGCGTTACATCACCAATACCGGCGGCGCCATGCCGACAACCACTACGCGCAACCTGGTGACCAGATTGCCGCAAACGCGCATCTTCCTGATGTATGGGCTGACCGAGGCATTTCGCTCAACCTATCTGCCTCCGGAGCAGGTTGCGCTGCGTCCCGATTCAATCGGCAGGGCCATTCCCAATGCCGAGATACTGGTCGTCGACAGCGAGGGCAGGGAATGTGGCCCCGATGAACCCGGGGAACTGGTACACCGGGGCGCCCTGGTGGCAATGGGCTACTGGAATGCACCGGAGCTGACCGCCCAGCGCTTTCGCCCGGCGCCCGGGCGCCCGGGTGAACTGTCAACGCCGGAACTGGCGGTATGGTCGGGCGACCGTGTGCGGCGGGACAGCGAGGGATACCTTTACTTCCTCAGTCGTGAAGACGAAATGATCAAAACCTCGGGCTACCGCGTCAGTCCTACCGAAGTGGAGGAAGTGGTCTACGGCGCCGCCCCCATCGCCCAGGCGGCGGCTGTCGGTTTGCAGCACCCGGTACTCGGACAGGCCATCCTGGTGCTGGTCAGCGCCGGGCCAGAGCAGGGGGCCGAGGAACTCCAGCAGGCGGTGCTGCTACACTGTCGCCGGGAGCTCCCCAGCTTTATGGTGCCCCAGGCGGTGATCGTGCTCGCTCAACTGCCGCTCGGCCCCAATGGCAAGCTGGACAGAAAGTCGTTGGCGACTGAGTACAGCCGGTATTTCCAGGAGTGAACATGGTTGCAAGGACGGCACCGGTACACGCGCCGATAACGCAGTTTTCCACCCGTGACAATCAGCTTGTCATCGGCCCTTACACGGCGACCGAACTGGCCGCCCGGGTCGGCATGACCCCCTTCTACGCCTACGACAGCGGTTTGATTCGCCAACGGGTGGCGGCTCTGCGCGACATCATGCCGCCGGCACTGCACATACATTATGCGGTGAAGGCCAATCCCATGCCGGCTGTAATCCAGTTGCTGGAGGAACTGGTGGACGGCCTCGATGTGGCCTCCGCCGGTGAAATCAGGCTCGCGCTGGACAGTGGCGTCGAGCCGGCGCTGGTCAGTTTCGCGGGGCCCGGCAAGTCGGATAGCGAACTGGCAGCGGCGGTGAGCGCAGGCGTTGTCGTGAACCTGGAGTCCGAGGGCGAAATGCGCCGGCTGGCGGCGCAGGGAGAGCGACTGGGCATTACACCCCGGGTGGCAGTGCGGGTGAATCCCGCCTTCGAACTGAAGACTTCCGGTATGAAAATGGGCGGTGGCCCAAAACCCTTCGGCGTCGACGAAGAACGTGTGCCACAAATGCTCAGTGAACTGTCTGCACTCGGACTTTCTTTCCAGGGGTTCCATATCTTCGCCGGGTCCCAGAATCTTAAGGCCGAGGCGATTATCGAAGCCCAGAACCTCAGTCTGGAGCTGGCGACCCGGCTTGCCGAGGGCCTGCCTGTCGCGCCTTCCTGGGTGAATATCGGCGGCGGGCTGGGCATCCCCTATTTTCCGGGGGAACGGCCCCTAGACCTCGATCCTATAGCCGCCAATCTCGAGCGGCTTTGCGAGGCAGCCCGGCGCCAGCTGCAGGGTGCGCACCTGGTCATGGAGCTGGGGCGTTACCTGGTCGCCGAGGCCGGGGTCTATATCGCCGAGGTCGTAGACCGCAAACATTCGCGCGGCGATACCTACCTGATCACCAATGGCGGCCTCCACCACCACCTGGCGGCCTCCGGTAATTTCGGCCAGGTGATTCGCAAGAATTACCCGGTGTGTATCGGGAACCGGATAGATTTCCCCGAGCAGGAACAGGTGAATATAGTCGGTCCGCTGTGTACGCCACTGGATATTCTTGCTGACAAGGTCACCCTGCCACGGGCCGATGTCGGTGATCTTGTGGTGGTGTTTCAGTCCGGCGCCTACGGCTACAGTGCGAGCCCTCATGGTTTCCTGAGCCACCCCCCTCCGGGACAGGTACTGGTATGAACATCGTCCAGGCGATCAGGCCCACCGGCCGGGAATCAGCATGCGCACCATAAGATTGTTCAATCACCATGTGCACACCGTCTATTACCTGCTGGCAATGATCGAGGGCCTGTTATTTTTCGGCGCCTTCTACTTCGGTGCGCAGTTGTATTTCCTGCAGGAGCAGGAACCGATGGGGGAGCACATTACCTCGATCCTGCCGCGTGCGCTGGTGTTCGCCGTTGTCAGCATGGCATCGATGGTGGCGGTCGGGTTGTACAAGCCGCAACTGCGGGAGCGCTCGAGCGGTGTGCTGCTGCGCCTGATGAGTGCCTTCGTGCTCACTATCCTGGGCATGTCACTGGTGTTCTACCTGTTGCCCAACCTTCACCTGTGGCGGGGTGTCTTCGCCCAGTCACTGCTGGTCGCCTTTGTCTTCTGCCTGTTCAGCCGGGCCATCTTCTCCCGCCTGGTCGACATTGAACAGCTGAAATCCCGTGTTCTGGTGCTCGGCACAGGCTGGCGTGCCAATACCGCGCTGGGGTGGCTGCGCCGTGACAGCGATCGCCGCAGTTTTCGCTTCGTCGGCTTTGTTCGCAGCAACGGCGAACCAGTCCAGGTGGAAGGGCAAAACGTCGTTGAGTCTCCCCCCTCGCTGCAGGAGCTGGTGACGACGATGGATGTGGATCAGATTGTTGTCGCCCTGGATGATCGCCGCAAGGCGCTTCCCATTGATGAGCTGGCGCAATGCCGCCTCTCTGGTATTGAAGTACTGGATGTGGCCACCTTCTTCGAGCGCGAGGCGGGGAAAATCATGCTCGATTTCGTCAGCCCCAGCTGGCTGGTGTTTTCCGACGGCTTCAAGCACAGCACCTGGCGTCAGATCAGCAAACGGCTATTTGATATCGGCGCCAGCCTGATGTTGTTGATGATTGTGTGGCCGATCATGATGCTGACGCTGCTTGCCATCTGGATTGAGGATGGCTTCGGTACGCCGGCTATCTACCGCCAGCAGAGGGTGGGCCTGCACGGCAAGGTATTCGACCTGCTGAAGCTGCGCAGTATGCGGGTTGACGCAGAAGGAGACGGCAAGGCCCGGTGGGCTGACAAGAACGATTGCCGAATCACGCGCGTTGGCGCGATCATTCGCAGGCTGCGTATCGACGAGCTGCCACAGATACTCAACATCCTCCGGGGCGACATGTCGCTGGTTGGGCCGCGGCCAGAGCGCCCGACATTCGTGGAAGAATTGCAGCGCAATATCCCTTTCTATTCGGCCCGTCACCAGGTCAAGCCGGGCATCGCCGGCTGGGCGCAATTGCACTATCCCTACGGCGCCAGCGAGGAAGATGCGCGCCAGAAGTTGCAGTACGAGCTGTATTACGTCAAGAACCATAACGTCTTCCTGGACTTTATGATCATCCTCAGTACTACCGAAGTTGTCCTCTTTGGCGAGGGTGTGCGCTGAATCATTAGTGCTTGTCAGTTTTTCTGACACTCGAAGTTCCTCTGCGCCACGACTCCCTGTCCACCGGTGGCCAAACCCCGGAAAAACGTGCGTAATTTCAAGTTGGTTTGAATATTGCTTATGATGGTGGACGCCAGCTGGTCCGGGTCGCTTGCCCTGATTGGACAGCCTGGCGTAATTTCAGGTCGGCGAATAAGAAGAATCACAGGGGGGGAGTGACGCATGGAGATTACGTTCGACATATTTGCGGTATTGCTGCTAATGGCCCTGGGGGTGGCCGTGTTTGTATTTACCACGTCGGCGCGAACCTATGTGTCGGAGCCGCACTGCAACGCGGCAGCGCGGCGGCCGCGTCGCAATCCACGATTTTTTGTGACGCGGGCTGAATCAGAGCGAAGATGTGAGCAACATCACAGTTTTCCCTGTGAAATCAACGGTCTGTGGGTCGCAAAAGACCGTCGCTCGGGGCGGGAGCGGCGCCGCATCGACAGTTAAAGTGCCGGCCGGCCTCTTTCTTTGCGAGCTGGCCCACAATTTTGCCATCCGGACACTGCAATCTCCGGGGATTTGACTATGCTTCAAGCCCCCAACTGGCAATCATTGGAAGATGCAGGGACGGATGTAATGAGATCACTGGGCGAACTGTTGCCGACTATCGGCAGTGGCACAAAGGAATCATCACGCAAAGGCTACGGCCGATTGCTACTGGTAGCGATCCTGCTACTCACCATATACCTGCTGGTGCTCTGGGCACCCCTGGAAGGCTCCGGCGGCATAGGCTTGATGGAGCTGGGCGTGTTGGCGCTGTGGTGCCTCGGCGGCCTGCTGACACTGGGTTTCCTGGCGCTGGCCGGGCGCAAGTCCTCCTGAATTCTGTCTATTCCGGTGGGGCCGGGTGCCCATTACGGCTCCCAGCCCAATACATCGTCCAGAACGGACCAGCGTCGCGGTCGCTGTTCGGCGCCGCCACCGAGGATCCAGTACTTGTAGTGCTGCTGGATCAGGCCGGAATGCTCGGCGAATACAATCCATTCATTGACCATGTGGCGCAGGCCGCTGTCGCCAATGGCCAGGCCAAAGGCAGAGGGCAGTCGCACCGGGTCGGGCTGCGGCACGACAACGGTGAACTCCGGGTGTAGCAGGCTCCAGGCGGAGGCATGTTCGACCGGCATCAGGAAAGCATCGACTTCCGGCGCCTGGCCCTCGAAGTAGGTACCCCAGAACTCCAGCACCTGAAACTCGACATCGGCGCCGCCGAAATAGTATTCCATGCTGCTGCGTATCTGGCTGGAGTCCAGGGGGATGCCAATCACTAGGCCGCTGCTGTTGCGCAGGTCCCGCACGCTGTGGAAATCGTGGCGGCGGTGGTCGCGGGTGGCCAGGCCCATGGTGCCGGTAAAGTAGGGAGCACTGAGCTGGAGGCGACTGAACCAGTAGGGGCGATACCAGATGCCCGGCATGATATCGATCACTCCCTGCTCCAGCATGTGCGGTACTTCGGGCCAGGTAATCGGTACAAACTCCGCCGTCAGGTCCATCGCCTCGGCAAAGTCCTCTGCCAGTTCCACGTCGAAGCCAACCAGTTCATCGCGGCGGTTGAAGAAACTCATGGGCAGGTTGTCGGGGGTATAACCGATGCGGATGCTACCGCGCTCGCGCAGGTAGTCCAGGCGCGTACTGGCGGCGGGGGCGGGGTCCGCTGGTGGACGCACCCGGTGCACCACGGTCTCAGGGTGCAGCCTGGAGAGGTGCATGTTCTGCAGCGCTTCATCCATGTGGTAGCTGGTGTCCACCATGGCGCGCAGGGTCAGAGCCGTCATTGCCACAGCCAGTGCGGTGCCACCGACAATGCAGGCCGCTGCGCGCAGTATGCGCCGCCTGTCCAGTACCAGAAAGCCGCCCATGGCGGCCGCCGCCAGCAGGGCGAACACAATCAGGTTGACTGCCGTCACCAGGGAATCAAATTTTCCAGTGAGGATAGTGGTGGGGATGTAGAGCTGGAACAGGTCCTGGGGCAGGCTGAACAGGTCGATCAGGAAGGGCAGGGCCATCTGGGCCTTGGCAAAATAGCTGGGGATGCCTGCTGCCAGCAGGGTGGGGAAGTCGCTGAACGGCAGGGGTGAACCACTAAGCCAGGCGGCGAAAGGTATGAATAGCAGGGTCAGCAGCTTGCCAGCGTTGGGGAAATTGAACATCACCGGAATCATTACTTCCGCTGCCGAGTCGGTGTTCTCATCCAGCAGGCCGTGGCGCTCGAACAGGTGCTTGCAACGATCGATCAGAATCGGCAGCACGATGAAGGCGCTGTTGGCGATAAAGGCGGTGAGCAGCGCTTCGCGCGCCACGCCGATCACCTCGCGGTAACTGAAGGGCGTTACCGCCGTCACCAGCAGGGGCAGGACGAGGAAGGCCAACACCAGGGCCGCCACCGCGAAGACCACGAAGTAGAATTCCAGTTGCAGCCATGACTCCAGGGTAATGGTGCCCGCCAGTACAGCGCTGAGGGCGGCCACGCCGATCGGGGTGAGGCCGATAACGAAATGGGTGACCCGGACAATGGCTGCGTTCCAGATGCGCATTGGCGCCAGCAGTTTGTCTTTATCCGGCAGTGTCATCAGGCCGATACCGACCAGGCAACTGAACACCACGATGGCCGGAACCACGTTGCTGGACAGTGAGGCGAAAGGGTTGTCGGTAAAGTAGATGTCGGTAAAAGAGAAAGGCTCCCGCTGTTCGATCAGGGCCTCGCTGTAGAACGACGCGGTAACGAACTCGGGAAAGGCCAGCGGGAACAGTACCAGTACCAGGGCGGTAAGCAGCCAGGTCACCAGCAGGATACTGCCTCCACGCAGGGCCAGGCGTTTGGCCTCGCCAACCTCCAGTTGGCCGAAAGCGATCACCAGTGAGGTGATGAGGTAGGGCAGCACGGTCATCTGCATCAGGCGGATATAGATATCGCCAACGGGTTGCAGGGCGGTAGCCCGCTCGCCGAGCAATATACCGAGCAGTATGCCGAGGGCGAGCCCCAGCAGAATACGCGCGGACAACCCGAGTTGTCGCCATCGCCTGATTAACGTCCTCATGAGCCCCCGGCTGCCTTTGCGGCTTTTTTCTGATCGGCGCATCCCGTCCACCAACCGCAGCTTTCTATGGTACCTTCGACCCCAATAAATCGCAGCAAGAGACACGCAATTGATTGCCACGGTGAATGGACGGTCGATGCAGGGGCTGCGCGCAATTCTGTTGTGCGTTGGCCTGTCCGCCTGCTCGGCGCTGCCCGCCCGCCACGAGCTGCAGGAGACGCTACCTTTGCCCGCCGCCCGGATTGCGCAGGATGATCGCAGCGCTTTTGCTGCTGTTTTCTGTTCGCTGGCTGCGGCGGGCGGGGTGGGCGCGGGGCTGCCGGACTGCGCCCAGTGGCTGTAGCTGGATGCGGACACGGTCCTTCATTCCGCAGCACTGCTGCCGCCCCTGCGACCAGACCTGCGGGTGTTCGTGGTGGGCGGTGCGTTTTCCGGCTGTTTTGGCGAGGCCTCCCTGGCCTATTACCGGGGCATCGACGCACTGCAGCAACAGGGCCTGCCGGTTGTCAGTATCGCCATTGAGAGTCGTTCGGGGGATCGGCGCAATGCCCGGCTGATCGCCACTGCGCTCGACGCACAACCGCCCCGCCCGGGTCAGCAGACTGTGTTGTTGGGCTACTCCAAAGGCGCTGTGGATATCCTGCGTTTTCTGGCCGATTACCCTCAACTGGCCGCAGAGGTGGATGCGGTGGTCAGCGTGGCGGGGCCGGTCAATGGCAGTGCAGTGGCCGCCAAGGGCGCCTGGGCCTACGACACTTTTCTCAGCAGTGCCCTGGCCGGGCGCTGCGACCCGGGGGACGGCAAGGTGGTGGACAGCCTGCTGCCCGTGACTCGCCGCCAGTGGCTGGCCGAGAACCCTCTGCCACCACATATCCGCTATTTCACCCTGCTGGGCTTCACGACCAGTGAGCACCTGGCGCGGGGGCTGCGCCCAAGCTGGCGCCTGCTGGCACGCGACAACCGGCACAACGACGGCCAGGTGTTGCCTGAAGAAGCGATGCTGCCGGGCTCGACTTTGCTGGCCTATCTCGACAGCGATCACTGGGGGCTGGCCATCGATATCGAACAAGAGCTGGCATTTTTTGCCGCCAGGGCCGATTCCCGGCCCTTTCCCCGGGCGCTGCTGTTCGAAACGATTGTGCGCTACGTTGGCGCAGAACTGACACCGGACGGAGCGGCGCCGTGAGCTGGCCAGCCCGAATGCTTGCTCTGGTTTTTTATGCCAGCCAGTTTTGCGTGCTGGCGGCATGCAGCAACTATCAGCCCGGCAACCAGGTTCCGGTCAGGAACGATATCCGCACTCAAAGCCAGCACCAGCTTACCGTATCGACGACGCTGCTCACCGATGCCCAGGCGCAGTCACTCTACGGCGTGGATCTCGCCGAAGTCGGTTTACAGGCCATCTGGCTTCGTATTGATAATCGCAGTGACCACAGCCATTGGCTGTTGGTGGCGGCGCTGGACCCCAGTTACTTTGCGCCGGGGGAAGCCGCGGCACTATTCCAGCCGCGTTTTTTTGGCGCTGACGACGAGCGTATTACCCGCCAGTTCCACCAACTGGCCATGCCACTGAAGAGTACTGCCGGCGCTGTTACCGAAGGCTATGTGCTGGCGCCGCGCCAGGAGGGCGGGCGCTACCTGGGAGTGACTCTGGTCGGCGAGCAACACGCGGTACATTTCGATTTCTCCGTCACCCTGCCCGACGGCAACTTTGACTTCGAGCGCCTGAAGCCGGAGCAGATCTACATTGGCCAGGAACGGCCCGATCTCGACCGTGAGCAGTTGCGTGAGCGCTTGCGGGCGCTACCCTGTTGCGCCGAGGACGAGGAGGGCGCTGCCATTGGCGATCCGCTTAACCTGGTGCTGCTGGGGAATGCCGCAGAGGTGCTGTCCGGGCTATCCCGTGGTGGTTGGTCATTCACTCATCGCATCGATACCGATACGGTGCAGCGCCTGATCGGTGCGGCGATATCTGGCGCCGCCTATCCGGTGGCGCCGGTGTCGCCGCTGTACCTGTTCGGCCGCCCCCAGGACATCGCCGTACAGCGGGCGCGTAACACCATACTGCAGCGCAATCACATCCGGCTGTGGCTGGCGCCGTTTCGCTTTGAAGGGCGCTCGGTGTGGCTGGGCCAGGTGAGCCGTGTTGTCAGTATCAAACCCACCACCCGCAGTCGCAATCTGGTGACCCACGTCATCGATGCCAATGTCGACGAGTCGCGGGAGCACCTGCTGCAAAGCCTGATGGTGGCCGGCGTGGTGAAGCGTTTCGCTTTTGTGCAGGGCGTGGGCGTATCCAGCAGTGAGGCGCCGGCCTCCAACCTCACTGACGATGCCTATTACACCGATGGTCTGCGCCTGGTGGCGGAGATATCGGGTCGCGAGTCCACGCCACTGGAAGCGATTGAGTTTATCGGCTGGCAGGACAGCCCCGATCCGATGCGCAACACAGACTGGCCCCGCTGTCTGCCGACCGCCGTCCAGCCCTGCCCCGGTCTGCTGCCCCCGGGGGTGAGTGACCAGGAAGTCGCGGCGGATGAAGCTGCTGCGGTACCCGTTTCAGTGCAGGGGGAGGCGTCACGCCGGGGGCAGTGACACCTCCATCACGGGCAGGCTGTCGGGCATGCCGCCGATGGTGACCGCGCAGCGCGAAAATGTATTGAACAGCAGCAGGGCCAGAGACAGGTGGGCGATTTCCGCCGGGCTGAAAGCTGCAGCCAGTTCTGCCTGCAGGTCGGACGACAGGTTGTCGGGGCCCTCCAGGTAGGCATCGGCAAAGGCCACGGCCAGCCGCTCCTGTTCGCTCAGTTGCTCGCGTCCCTCCTCGCTGGCCATCCACCCGATTTTCTCTTCGGTCAGGCCGTCGTCTCTGGCGATGTCGTAGCGGGCGTTGCGGCAGAATACACAGTTCACACGCTGGGCATTGCGCAGGCGCACCATCTCCAGCAGGGCGGGGCCAAGTGGCCCCTCGAGCCAGACGGCACGCGACAGGGGAATGTAGGCCTCCAGAATTTCTGGCACCAGGGCGAGGGCGGAATCGCGCACCGGGTCGCCGCTCTGGGTGCCCGGGCCGTGGGCGCGGGGCTGGCTAGTCATGTAGGAGGCCCTCCGGTTGCAGTTGCCACAACAGGCTGAGGCGGGTGAGTCCGAAGAACAGGCCCATGGCCTCGGCGAGGGCGACAAAGCCGGCTTCACCAAAGTGCGCCTTGACCGCGTCGGCCTGGGCGTCGCTGATGGCTGCCGGGTCGGCGGTGTAGACTTCGCACAGGTCGAGACAGGCCCGTTCCGCCGCGCTGAAGGCCGGGCTGCGGTGCCAGTCCTTCAGTTGGTCGCGCTGTTCCTGCGGCAGGGCAAAGGACTTGCGCTGCCACTCCACCTCACAGCGGTGCATCTGGGCAATGCGCAGCCGGCAAAGTTCCAGAATGGCGGCGGGCATGGCCTGCTGGGACCACAGGCTGGCGTAGAGGGCATCGAAGCCCCGCTGGAAATCCGGCACGGTCGACAGGACGCCATCCCGGGACGTCGCGGGGCTGAACCAGGTCATGGTGGCTCCTTGTTATGGTTGCTCAAAGCCATTGAAGTGCCTGGGGCGGACCGGGGCAAGTGGGCCGGTCGGCGCCGTCCACGCTGGTTCAGGGAGTCAGCCTGAAGCGCACCAGAAGAGTGCGTTCGCGCTGGGCTGGGGCCGCGGGCGGCGTTAGAATGCAGCGGCTTTTCTGGCGGGCCGTGGACTGGCTCTTCCTTCGCAATTGAGGCGCAATTCCTGATGGCAGAAAAAAACGCAGCCGCAACCGGCCTGTTGGCGGGTATTGTGGCCTTTCTCATCTGGGGTCTGGCGCCGTTGTATTTCAAGGCACTACAACACATACCGGCCCCCGAGATTCTCGCCCATCGCAGCCTCTGGTCCCTGGCTCTGGCGCTGCTGGTGCTGCTGGTAATGGGCAAACTGCCGGATTTGTGGGCGACGCTGAGAGACCATCGCCGCCTCCGGGTGCTGCTGTTATCGACGCTGCTGATTGGCAGCAACTGGCTGGTGTTTATCTGGGCCATCAACAGCAACCGGGTACTGGAAGCGAGCCTGGGTTACTACATCAACCCCTTGCTGAATATCGTGCTCGGTATTGTCTTCCTCGGGGAGCGCTTCCGCACCCTGCAGTGGGCTGCGGTGGCGCTGGCGGCTGTGGGCATTGCCCACGAGCTGTGGCAGTTTGGGCGCCTGCCGATTGTGGCCCTGTACCTGGCTCTGTCTTTCGGCTTCTACGGCCTGGTGCGCAAACAGGCGCCGGTTGAGAGCCTCACCGGCCTGGCAGTTGAGACGCTGTTCATGTTTCCCCTGGCGCTGGCCTACCTGCTGTGGAGCGACAGCCCCACCAGCAACCTGCTGCACAACAGCATGCAGTTGAACAGCCTGCTGCTGTTTGCCGGCCCGCTTACCCTGCTGCCTTTGCTGTTGTTCAATATTGCCGCCCGGCGGCTCAATCTCTCCACCGTAGGTTTTCTGCAGTACCTCGGCCCCACATTGATGCTGGTGCTGGCGTTGCTGGTATTCAACGAGCCCTTCACCGAGACAAAGCTGTTGACCTTTGCACTGGTGTGGCTCGGCCTGCTTCTCTACACCGCGGATGCGCTGTTGCAGCGCCGGCGCCTGCGGCGACGGCGGGACCTGGACAGCTCGTCACTATAGCCCCCTGCCTCGAGACGGATTGCCTGAACGCTGTCGTAGTGGCTGTTCGTCTGTAAAGATACCCAAAATTCGAAAATAGTACTCGGCAGAAGGCTGCGAATTCCGTAGTATGGAGAGCGGCTGCCCGGTGACCGCCAGTGTCGGCACCCCGGCAGCCCCGGCTTGAACGGATAACAATAAGCAAGGGAACGACTATGGCGTCTATCCAGGCAGCGGCAGCGCCCGGCTCATACACCGGCGAGGGCTTTGGTACCCCGGGCTATCGCAATTTTGTGCTCTACACCCTCACCCTGGTGTACACCCTCAATTTCATTGACCGGGTGCTGATCGGGGTGGTGGCCCAGCCCATCATCGAGGAGTTCCGCCTGCAGGACTGGCAGTTCGGCCTGCTGTCCGGCTTCGGTTTTGCCCTCATGTACACCGTGATGGGTATACCCATCGCACGCCTGTCCGAGCGCTACAATCGCGTGCGTATCATCGCCGCCAGCGTAATTCTATGGTCCGGTATGACTGCTCTTTGCGGTGTGGCCGGCGGCTTTCTCTCCCTGCTGGTATTCCGCATTGGCGTGGGCATTGGCGAAGCCGGCTGTACGCCGCCAGCCAATTCCCTGATCGCCGACTACTTCCCGCCGCGCAGCCGCGCCCGGGCGCTGGCGATCTACTCCATGGGCATTACCATCGGCGGGGTTCTGGCCAACGCCTTCGGCGGCCCGTTGGCGGAGATGTTTTCCTGGCGCGAGGCCTTCCTGGCACTGGGCATTCCCGGTGTCGTGATCGGGGTAATCGTCCTGTTCGTGATCAAGGAGCCGCCGCGCGGCTATGCCGATCCGCCGGGGACGGAAGTGGTGGAGCAACTCGGTTTTCGCGCAACCATGGCGGAACTCTCGGCGAAGCCGAGCTTCTGGATCAACACCGCCGGCGCGTCGCTGGTGGCCTTCGTGGGCTACGGGCTGATTAACTTCCAGGCGGCCTTCTTTCAGCGGACCTATGGCATGTCGGTGGGCGAGGTCGCCATGGAAGTGGCGGTGCCGCTGGGTCTGGCGGCGTCTTTCGGGGCCTTCTTCGCCGGCTACCTCACTGAGCGTATCAGCGGGCGCTTCCGCAATGCGGTGGCCTGGGTTCCCGGCGTGGGGCTGCTGCTGTCGCTACCCCTGTATTTCTTTGGCCTGACTGCCGCCAGCCCCGGCATGGCCGTTAGCCTGATGGTTGTCGGCGCTGTCCTGCACTACAGCTACCTCGGCGCCCAGTACACTATCTGCCAGGGGTTGGTGAGCACCCGCTCCCGGGCCACCGCGGTGGCGTTCTTCCTGTTCATTGTCAATCTGGTGGGCTATGGCCTTGGCCCGCTGTGGGTGGGCCTGCTGAGTGACCTGCGCATGGAGGCACTGTTGCAGGCGACGCCCTGGGCAGCTGAGCTGACATTGGATCTGTGCAAAGCGAGTGAAAGTGCCCTGCTGGCCACGCTTGGCGAAGCCCGCGCCCAGGCCTGCCTGGAGGCCAGCGCCCTGGGGCTGCGCCAGTCGCTGACCACCACAGTGGTTATTCTGGGGGTGGCCGGCCTGCTCTATCTCTATCTGTGCCGCGGACTGCAGCGGGACCTGGTGGCGAAACTGCACTGATTTCCTGCCGCCTGCTGGCCAGCTGGTGCCCGTCAACGCCGCGTTCCCCGCTTCCAGCGCGGCGGTGGCGGCTAAGCCATCGCGGCGATGATCCTCGGCAGGTTCGGCTGGTTGTTGCTGCTGCCCAGCCCGCCATCGATCACAATTTCAGTGCCAGTGATGTAGCTGGCCGCCGGCGAAAGCAGGAAGGCGACCAGTTTCGCCACCTCGTCGGCCCGGCCGCTGCGCCCCAGGGCGATGGCATCTAGCCAGGGCCGGTGAATGTCCTCGATGGATGCGCTGGCCGCGGTCAGCGGCGTGTCGATCAGGCCGGGGCAGACCGCTACCGCGCGAATGCCCTCGGGCCCGTGATCCAGGGCGAGGGTGCGGGTGTAGTTGATGACGCCGGCCTTGGCGGCGTTGTAGGCGGCAAAGCCGTGATCCGCGCGCACGCCGCTCAGGGAGGCAATATTGACGATACAGCCGCCCCCCGATTGACGCAGGTGGGGAAGCGCCGCGCGGCAGCTGTAGAATACGCCGTTGAGGTCGATATCGATGACCCGAGCCCAGTCCGCCAGCGGCAGGTCTGTGGTATTGCCGAGGCTGCCGATGCCGGCGCTGCACACGACGCCGTCCAGCTTGCCGAAGGCGTCCACGGCGCTCTGGCAGGCGCTCTCCAGTTGGTCGAAGTCGGTGACATCGGTGCGCTGGTAGCGCACCTGGCGGTCTGGCCAGCGGGCCGCCAGTGCCTCGCCGCCCTCGTCATGAATGTCGGCAATCAGGACGCTGCCACCGTGGTCGGCGAGGTAGGACACAATCGCTGCGCCAATCCCCGATGCGCCGCCGGTCACCAGGTGGGATGTAGCGGAAAAATCGATATTCATAAAACGTACTCACACAATTTTGCCAAAGCTTACAGCAGGTGCCTGTTGTTCCCGGTCTAGACACCTGTACCGCCTGTAGCCCTTCGCCCCCGCGTTCCATTGTCAATGCGCTGTCCAGGCGGCAGTATCACTGCATCCCTATAAAAATGGAGCTGGCGCAATGTCGCAGGTATCCCCTGATCAGAAAAAAGCCGTCGACGGTATCCGTATTTTTCGCGCCGCGGAGGCGACACCACTCACCGAAGAACAGATGCCCATGCAGGGCATGGACGAAGGCGTGATCGCCGGCTTTACCAAGGTGGTGGAGGCCGGCGGCGCCGAGGGCGGCGGCGAGAAGGTCCTGTGCCTGTATCGCGATGAAAAGCCCGGCGGTTTCAGCCTTTGCTATGCCTGGTTCAAGAGCGGCTTCGTATTGCCGCGCCACTCCCACAACGCCGACTGCCTGTACTACGTCCTCGGCGGCGAGATTCACCTGGGCAAGAAAGTGCTGGGCAAGGGCGACGGCTTCTTTGTGCCGTCGGACGCGCCCTACAGCTACCAGACCGGCGAGAACGGCGCCGAAGTGCTGGAATTTCGCAACGCCCCCTTCTTCCACATCCTGTTTACCAACAACAGCGAGGCACACTGGGACAAGGTGGCCAACGCCTTCCGCGAGCGCGGCGAACTGTGGAAGAGCGAGTTGGTTCCGCCGACAGAGCGCTAGGCGCCGGGTAGCCTATCTGCATTTCTGAGCACTTTTGTCCGGTTGTCTGGTCGGAACTAGCCTTCGCGGAGTCTGCTCGGTTTTTTACACTGCCTTGTAAAACCCGATAAGACGATGCGCCTGGAGGCAACTATGAAAACACTCGATGGCAAGGTGGCCCTGGTCACCGGCGCCAGCCGCGGCATAGGCCGCGCCATAGCCCGGCGGCTGGCCAGTGCCGGCGCTACGGTGGTGGTCAGCGCGCGCAGTCTGGATGCCTCGGTGGTGCTGCCCGGCACCCTGATGGAAACCGTAGCATTGATCGAGGGAGCCGGTGGCCGGGCCATTCCCCTCGCCGCCGATCTCGATGTACCGGAGCAGCGCGACAGCCTGGTGGCGCGCGCGGCGGAGGCGGCCGGCGGCCTGGATATCCTGGTCAACAACGCGGGGTTTGCCCAGTACGCGCAGGTCAGTGACATGAGCGATGCGGTCATCGACCAGACCTTCAATCACTACCAGCGGGTACCGATCAAGCTGTGCCAGGCGGCCATCCCCCTGATGCGCGAGCGAGGGGCCGGCTGGATTGTCAATGTCGGATCGGTGACGGCGCAGATTCCTGTCGATCGTTACGACGATTTCGCCCGTTTCGGCGGGGCGACCATCTACGCCGCCGCCAAGGCTTTTCTCAACCGTTTTACGGTAGGGCTGGCGGCAGAACTGTTGGATGACAATATCGCAGTGAACCTGGTGGCGCCGAGCACCGCGATTTCCACCCCTGGAGCGGACGTGCACATTCCGGCCGACTATCCAACCGAACCGGTGGAATACCTGGTCGAAACCGCCCTGGCCCTGTGCCAGCTGCCGGCGCGCGAGCGCAGCGGCCTGCTGACCCACAGTTTGCACTTTCCCCTGGCGATGGGGTTGCCGGTACACAGCCTGGATGGCAGGGAAGTGTTGCCGCCGCCTGTCATCCCCGACTATGCCCACCCGGATATCAAGCCCGCCGGCGAGTGAAGCCTGGTCCCGCCACTACCGCGGGCAACCCTGGCGGGTTGATGCGACACAAAAGAAGGAAGACCAATCGATGATTACCGTGATGGACCGTATCGTGGTGGCACCGGCCGATGCGCACCGCGTAGAGCAGTTGCTGGAGGGGCAATACCGGCAGCAGGCCGGGCAGCGTGGCCTGCATTTTCAGTCGCTACAGTATTCTCCGCCGCTGTTGACGGCAGACTCTCCGCTGACGCTCTGGGTGCAATGGCAGGTTGAGAGCCCCGAAGCCTGGTGGGTGATGCGCGCGCAATCCGCTACGGCGGAGGTGGCCGCGTTCTGGCAGGCGCTTGACCAGCTCTGCCTGTCGCGCGAGCGCACTTACCTGATGCAAGACAGCGCCGGGAACCTGCCGGCGGTAGCAGAGCCCATCGATCGGCCAGCCTCCGTTCGCGGCTATCGGGAGACTGCCCAACTCGCCCTGATCGATGACCCCGGTGCCGGTGCGGAACTGGAGGCGCTACTCAATGAACTCACCGCCGGGTTGCCCGGGCTGCAGGCCAGTCATCTGCTGCGTAACCTGGCGCCGGAATACGCGGCTGGCCACTATACCTGGGACCTGTACTACACAGACGCCAGGGCTGCCGCCGAGGCCCAGGCAAGCCCCGCATGGCAGGGGGGGATTGCGCCCGCACTCGAGCGACTTTGCGGCGCCGTTCACGCCCAGCGACTGGACAGCCTGGGGGCGGGCTTGCGCGACCCATTGTTGCAAGGCGGTGTAAAGCGCACGGCATTCTTCCGCCTGCTGCCCGGGGTGGACGCAGACAGGGCCGGGCGCTTTGAGCGCGACCTGCTGGAAATGCCCCGGCACATTGCCGCAATACGCAATTGGCGTCTCAGCCGCGCCAGCGCGGTGCACTGGCATCGCGCTGATTGTGCACCGTGGACCTATGTGTGGGAGCAGGACTTCGCCGACCTCGAGGGCCTGACCGGCCCGTACATGACACATCCCCATCACTGGGCCCATGTAGACCGCTGGTTTGACCCGGAGTCCGGCGCTCAGGCGCTGGATGTGCAGCTGTCCCATGCCTTCGGCTTCTTCGCCAGCAGCGCGCTGGCGGCTGAACTGCACAACGATTAATCCCGACTGCTGGAGAAACCCCTGATGTACGCCATGATTATCCGCCGCACCGGCGGCCCGGAAGTGCTGGAATACGCTGAGCTGGAAACACCGCAACCCGGCCCGGGCGAAGTGCTGGTACAAGTGGCGTACGCCGGTATCAATCCCGCCGACTGGAAAAACCGCCAGGGTTACCTGGAACAGTACCGCCCCTATCGCTTCCCCTACATTATCGGCTTCGACGCGGCCGGTGTGGTTGCCGCCGTCGGCGACGGGGTGACCGGCCTGACGGTGGGTGATCGCGTATGTACGCCGACCAACCACGGCCAGGGCGGGCAGGGCAGCTATGCCCAGTACACCCTGGCCAACGAGGACCGGGTGGCCCGCATACCCGCGGCCCTGGGCTTTCGCGAGGCGGCGGCCCTGCCGGTGGCGGCGCTTACCGCCTGGCAGGGCCTGTTTGATCGCGGCGGACTGGAGCGCGGCCAGCGCGCCCTGATACACGGCGGCTCCGGAGGGCTCGGCGGCTTCGCCGTACAGTTTGCCCGCTGGGCGGGTGCCCGGGTGGCGGCGACCTGCTCGACGCCCAATGTGGACTACCTGCGCGAACTGGGGATAGAGCGTGTCATCGATTACCGCCGCGAGAACATTGCCGCCGCCATTGCCGACTGGGCACCGGGCGGGCTGGACTACCTGATGGACGCCGTTGGCGTGAGCACTCTGCCCGATGGCCTGGACCTGGTGCGCCCCGGGGGCACCTTTGTCAGCATCCCGACGCTGGTGGACGATGGCGATATACCCGCGGCGGCGGAAGCGGCCGCACAGCGCGGCGTCAGGCGGGTGTTTTCTACCATGGACGATACCGCCTGCGCCGCTACTCTGGAGAAAATTGCAGGTTTGCTGGCAAGCGGCGAACTGACCCTGCCGCCCATCCGCGAGTTCGCCCTGCGCGATGTGGCAGAGGCTCATCGCATTCTCCAGCAGGGCCACAACCGCGGCAAGATGGTGTTGCGGGTCGCCGAGCCCGGCTGAGCAGCCCCCGCTGCTCCAGCCGCTAGATGGGCAGTTCCGTACTGTACTTGACTTCGCTCAGGGCCACTGAGGACGTTATATCCTGCACCCCGGGGAGTTGTGACAGGTGGTTGCGGAAGAACCGTTCGTAGCTTTCTACATCTTCGGTCACGATGCGCAGTAAAAAGTCGCTCTGGCCGAGCATGACGTAGCACTCGGTGACCTCGGGGAAGGACTGGATTTTTTCTTCGAAGTCGCCGACGGCCTGGCGGCCGTTCGCCGACAGCTTGACCTCGGTGTAGACCACCACACGCAGGCCGAGCTGTTTTCTGTTCAGCAGCGCCACCCGGCGCTCGATAAAACCGCTGCTTTCCAGCTTTTTGATGCGCCGCCAGCAAGGTGGCTGCGACATGCCGATCTGTTCCGCCAGTTCGGCGACGGAGAGGCTGGCGTCGCGCTGCAGCAGTTTGAGGATGCGTCTGTCGGTGGCATCAATTTGCATAGTGGATACCCTGGGTTCGCTTTATGGGCATAAATACTACTGCAAATTTTCAAATTCGATATTAAAAATACCTTTTGGTGGGGGTTTGTCCGACAAAAAGGCATAAATTCTACCAGCGCTTCCCGTTAGACTGTTCGCAGGCCGCTGCTGGCCGCAAAGAACAACGTTCATTAATGGAGTGGCCAATGAGCGCCGACAACGTCACCTATAACAACACGTCCACGGTTCACGGAGGGCGTCTTGAGGACATTCTCCCGGCGGAGCGGGATCAGGCCCTGCGCGGTGCCCAGATACTGGCGGTGGCCTTGCTGGCGGAGGGGGTGGATACGCTCTTCGGTTACCCCGGGGGGGCCAACCTGGAAATTTTTGATGTTCTGCAGGACTACAACATTCGATGTATTCGTACCGAACATGAGCAGGGCGCGGTGCACGCCGCCCAGGGTTACGCCCGCGCCACTGGCCGGGTGGGGGTCTGCCTGGCGACCTCCGGGCCGGGCGCGACCAACCTGGTGACGGGTATCGCCGATGCCCACAGTGATTCCACGCCGATCGTGGCGATCACCGGCAATGTACCCTCCCACCTGCTCGGCAAGAATGCCTTTCAGGAGGTGGATATCGTCGCTATCACCCGGCCGGTCACCAAGCGCAGTTACCTGGTGCGGCGGGTTGGCGACATCCCGGAAACAGTGCGGGAGGCCTTCGCCCTGGCGGCGGGGCAGCGGCCCGGGCCCGTGCTGATCGATATTCCCAAGGATATCCAGCAGCAGTACCCCCGCGACCCTGAGGGGCATTATGTTGCGCCGCGCATACCGGCCGTCATCGAAGCGCCCGAAAAAACCGCGGGCGGGGTAGAAGCGCACCAGTTGCGCGAAGCCTGCCGCCTGATAGCCGAAGCCCGCCGGCCGGTGATTTACGCTGGCGGTGGTGTCGCCTCGCAGGATTGCGCGGCGCTGCTGCTGGCGCTGGCGGAAAAAATGGCCTGCCCGGTGACCATGACATTGATGGGGCACGGCGCGTTTCCACCGGGCCACCCGCTGTCCCTGCACACCCTTGGTATGCATGGCGCCCGCTATGCCAACGTGGCGGTGAACGAGGCGGACCTGGTGCTGGCGCTGGGGGTGCGCTTTGACGATCGGGTGACGGGCAATGTGGATGCCTTTATCGCAACCGGGAAAATCATCCACATCGATATCGATCGCACCGAACTCAACAAGAACAAGACCGTCACACTGCCTATCTGTGCCGACCTGCGCATTGCGCTGGGCCAGTTGCTGGCCGGCGTCGGGCCGTGTCCGACGGCTGACTGGCTGGCCTACCTGGGGCAACTCAAGCGCGATCATCCCTACCGGGTTCCCGAGAGCGACCGTATCAGCCCGCAATACGCCATCGCCCTGCTGAACGAGGTCACCGGGGGCGATGCCGTTGTTTCCCTCGGTGTCGGCCAGCACCAGATGTGGGCGATGCAGCACTACCAGTCGCGGCAGCCGCGCTCCTTCCTGAGCAGCTCGGGATTCGGCACCATGGGATACGGCCTGCCGGCCGCGATCGGGGCGAAAGTGGCGTGCCCCCAGCGGCAGGTGATCGACATCGACGGCGACGGTTCGCTGAACATGACCATCCACGAGCTGGCCACCTGTCACCGCTATGGCATTGGCGTCAAAGTGGTGGTCATCAACAACCAGTGGCTGGGCATGGTCCGCCAGTGGCAGGACATGATCTACGGCGGGCACCGGGCGGAATCGGACCTGTCGGACCCCATGCGGGTCAAGCACCCCGACGAGGTGGACATCTACCCGGACTTTCCCGCTATTGCGGCGGGTTACCGGGTGGCGGCGGAGCGCGTGACCCGCCCCGGGCAACTCAGCGCTGCTTACGAGAGGATGCTGCAGGACCCCGGCCAGCCCTACCTGCTGGATGTGATTGTCGACGCCGAGGAGAACGTGTATCCGATGATTCCCGCCGGCGGCAGCTACCGCGACATCATCATGGGCCCCGAGGATCTGGTGGCGAGCGCCGCGGCGTCCCAGGGTTCCAATATCTGACAGCCAGGCCGGGGAGGACCCGGCTGGCTGTCGCCGATCCGCAGGTTATTGCAGCCGCGACCGGTAGGCCCTGGGGGTGGTGTTGAACCATCGGCGGCAGGCGCGGTTGAAAGCACTCTGCTCGGCGTAGCCCAGCAGCCCGCTGACCTGGCTCAGGTAGAGGCCACGCTGACGCAGGTAGTAATCCGCCTGGTCGCGACGGACGGTATCCAGCAGGGTGTCATAGCGCTGACCTTCATCGGCCAGCCGTCGCTGCAAGGTGCGAGGATGCAGTGACAGGTGGTCCGCGATATTGCGTGCGGTGCACTGGCCGGTGGGAAGGAGCTGCTCTATCAGGCCGCGAACCCGTTCTGTCAGGTGTTGTCCGCGCGCCGCATAGTGATCTTCCAGGTAGGCTGTCGCCAGGCGGTGTGTTTCGGCATCGGCCTGGTCGATGGTCTGATTGGCGAGATCGGCATCGATCTGGAAGCCGCACCACTCGCGATCAAATTCCACAGTACAGCCAAAGACCTGGCGATACGTACTCGCATCGGCCATGCGGCTGTGGCGGAAGCCGACGCGGCACAGCCGCAGTTGCCTGCCGGCGGGAAGACGCAGCAACTGTAAACCGTTGGCCAGACTCAATTCGTAGGCCTGGCGGTTCTGCTGCAGGTTGAGTTCGTTGATCCAGTAGTTGAACTGCAGCGACCCGTCGGCCGGATTCGTCCGTAGCTCCAGGGACAGGGCCGGGGAGTGGGTATATAAATAGCGGGCAATACTGCGACAGGCGTCCAGCACGGTGCGGGCATTGCGTGCAATAACCGCGACCGGCCCCAGCGTTTCCCAGCCCTGATAGCGCGACAGCCGCAGGCCGAAGTCGGGACAGTCGAGCTCAGCGGCACTTGTTTCGAACAACAGCGCTGCATTGCGGTAGGGAATGAATCGTTCGATAACCTGCTGGCCGGCAGATGGCAGGTGGTAGCGCCGCAGCAGCGGTGCCGGGTCGCCGCCAAGCTCGGTGACGAGTTGTTCGTAGCCGCGCAATGTGGTCGCGCGAATCAGGCCGTGCACGGCGCTCCCTCCTGCAGTGTGTCGCTTAAAGATAAAAAACTGTCGCTCAAAGTCAATTATGGCCCATAGCGACAGGCTATGCTCGCCTCATCCGCAGAATAACGGTGACAAAGCCGGGAGTATGGAGACATGCAGACAGATATGCGCAATGACATCTACGATGTGCTGATCATCGGCGCCGGCCTTTCAGGTATCGGCGCCGCCTGCCACCTGGCTCGCGAATGCCCCGACAAGCGCGTCGCCATCGTCGAACGCCGCGAGAATATGGGTGGCACCTGGGATCTGTTCCGCTATCCGGGCATCCGTTCGGACTCCGACATGCTCAGCTTCAGCTATGACTTCCAGCCCTGGAACAAGCTGCAGGTGCTGGCCGATGGCACTTCAATCCGCGATTACATCAGCCAGACCGCCGCAGAGTATCAACTCGATGACAAGATTCACTATGGCCTGCAGGTGAGCGAGGCCAACTGGAGCAGCGAGGAGCAGTGCTGGATCCTGCAGGCAACGAGCCAGCGCAGCGGGGAGACGCGGCAGTTTCGCAGCCGGTTCCTGATGAGCTGCACCGGCTACTACAATTACGACAGTGGCTACCGCCCTGAATTTACCGGCGAGGCGGACTTTCGCGGGCGTATCGTTCACCCGCAGCACTGGCCGGAGGATCTCGACTATCGCGGCAAGCGTGTCCTGGTAATTGGCAGCGGTGCTACCGCGGTCACCCTGGTGCCGGCAATGGCGGCGACAGCCGGGCACGTTACCATGCTGCAACGCTCGCCCAGCTACGTCTATTCGCTGCCGGCCGAGGACCGCCTGACTGGCGTCCTGGCACGCCTGCTGCCCGGGGACCTGGCTTATCGTTTCGCCCGGCGGCGCAATATCATCCTGCAACAACTGACCTTCAAGGCCTGCCGGCGCTGGCCGAAGTTCATGCGTCGGCACCTGCTGCGCAAGGCGCGCCAGCAACTGGGCCCCGATTTCGACATGCGCCACTTCAGTCCGGCCTACATGCCCTGGGACGAGCGTTTGTGCGCGGTGCCCGACGGCGACCTGTTCCGGGTGCTGCGCGAGGGCAGTGCCTCGGTGGCGACCGGACATATCGAGCGCTTCACAGAGAACGGCGTGTTATTGCGCTCGGGAGAAACCCTGGAGGCCGACATTATCATCACCGCCACCGGCCTCAACCTGCAGATGATGGGGGGCATGGGGGTAAGTGTCGACGGCCAGCGGATGCGCCTGGAAGAGCAGATGACCTACCGCGGTGCCCTGGTGCAGAACCTCCCCAACCTGGCCTGGTTTTTTGGCTATACCAACGCCTCCTGGACACTCAAGGCGGATCTCGCCGGACGCTATGTCTGTCGTCTGCTGAAGCACATGGACGAGCGCGGCCTGGCTTCGGTCACGCCGCGTGCGCCGGCCGGCATGAGTGAGGAAGCGGGGATTCTTGATTCGCTGCAGGCCGGCTATGTCCAGCGCGGCAGGCGCCAGTTGCCGCGGCAGGGCCGGCAGGCGCCCTGGCGAGTGGAAATGGACTATCGCCACGATGTCCGGCAATTGCTGGAGCGGCCGGTGGATGACCCCAGTCTGGCGTTTGCGCCGGTCAAGTCTGCGCACAGGCGGCAGGCCCCGGCGGCGCGCGCAGCGTAGGTAACGCGAAACCGTGCCCCCAGGTCGCTCTGCATAGCGTGGCCGTGTGGGGCTGGCGGGTGCCCCGGCGACAGGGCGTTTGATCAGGTAACAGACAGTCTGTTTATCTGCTTGTCGATAAGCTGCCTCAAGGTACTGGACTCGCTGCGCTGTCCCGCGGCGGCCAGAGTCTGCAGGCTTGCACTGGCCTGTTCGTCGAGTGTGACGGGCAGCACCACCCAGCGCTGGTCCCGGAGCATGACCTCGGGGCTCACCCTGAACGATTGCAGGGTGTCCTCGGTACTGTCTGAGACTTCTCCATTGTGCGCCAGCGCCAGCAGGGCGCTGCACAACTGCTGACTGCTCCAGCCGAGACCTGCAGCAACATCTTGCACGAAGGCCGCCTGGTATCGGTGGAGGTTGAGTTGGATGGTGCGCTGGCCCTGCTGTGTCGCGCCGTCGCCCTGTGCGGCGCTCGCGGCCGATGCTGCTTCAGTGGTAGGCACTGCGGGGCTGGTCGGGCGCTGTGGCATACGGGCCTCTACGGCTTTCTGGTAGGCGTGCAAGGTGACGGCGACCACCAGGGCCAGGAGAGGGTCGGTGATTTCCGCGGTGGGGCCGCGGAAGTAGACCTGAAGCAGCTCGCTTGCCAACAGACCCGCTGCCACGATCAGGGCGGCTGTGCGCAGCGCGAAGCCCGCTTCCACCAGCAGCCAGGTGAGGCTGCCGTAAATCACCAGCTTGCTGAAGATGGCCATGACATTGATCAGCATATTGCCGTCGAGTGCCCCGCTGAAGGGTATCCAGCTGAAGGTGGCGGGTAGCTCCCGCAGATCGAAGGGTGTGAAAGTTGTCGCCACGATGGACACCCCCAGTAGCAAGGCGAGTAGTGACGGGCGCCGGTGTTTGCGGACCAGGCACCAGGCGGGAATCGCCAATACCCCGCCGGCGACATGCTCAATGGTCGTCGCGTGGCCCACAATGAACAGGCTGCCAAACAGTGTTGCCGCTACAATCAGCGGATAGTAACGCTCCCTTGCCAGCAGGCCCCCGGTACTGTGAAAAAAGTGAAAGATCACCAGCCACATCACCAGCTTCTGCAGCACCCGGAGGGGATCGGGTGACGAGGAAGAGATCAGCTTGAGATTGTCCTTCAGCAACTGCAGGTCGATGGATGGTACGAAGGGCGCCCAGTTGTAGGCTAGCCAGAGCAGGCCCAGTGCCAGCGGAATTGAAGGCAATCCGCCTGGCATGAGAACGCCAGACACTCTTTCCGGCACCGGCAGGCTGGCGAGGGCGCAGCCGATGGCGCAGCCGAGCAGATTCCACACCGCATCGCTGCCGCTCGGGGTGCGGCCGGGCACGATTAACTGCGCCACCTGTATCAGGTAGGCCAGCACAAAACCGATCAAAAGGACCAATACGATCCGGCGGGAGCGTTTGCCGCCGGGAAAGCCGGGCATCGCCAGAAAGCCGAAGGGAATAAACAGCAGCAGATTCGCCACCATGTCGCCGCGGCCGGTGTTGAGCGGGTTGAAATCCAGCAGCGGGGTCAGCAGGTCCCGATGGTAGGAGTCCAGCTCGAAGGTGAAGGGATAGAGTGACCCGTAAATAATCAGAAAGACAAAAAAGCAGAGTAACGCCCGCATGGTCCACCCTTTCAATATCGTGCAGGGGAATACTAGCAGTATGTCATGGCAATGCGGCCAGGCCTGCCGCAGGGCCTATTTCCCGTCCTACTGCGCTTTCGCTGCTGCGAGGCGCGCCAGCTCGTCGGCGCTGAGCGCCCGGCTCTGCCCGGGCGCAAGGTCAGGGTCCAGCTCCAGGCTGCCGATGGCCACCCGGTGTAGCGTCTGCACCGGGTTGCGAAAGCGGCCGAACATGCGCTTTATCTGGTGATAGCGGCCCTCGGTCAGCGCCACTTCCGCTTCAAATTCAGACAGAATGGTGAGTGCTGCCGGGTGCGTGGTAATGCCCTCGTAGGCGAAGTACATGCCTTCGGCGAATGCCGCCACGTAGTCCGGCGTCAATGGCTTGGCCAGCGTCACCCGGTAGCGCTTTGCTATGCGCTGCTCGGGCGAAGAGAGCCAGCGCGACCAGCGCCCGTCGTTGGTCAGTAGCAACAGGCCGGTGGAACTGGCGTCCAGCCGCCCCGCGATATGCAGATCACTGGTGTCGCGATCCCCCAGCAAGTCGATCACCGTGCGGTGCCGCTCATCCCGGGTAGCACTCACCACGCCAGCGGGCTTGTTCAGCATCAGGTAGACGGCACGTGCACTCTGCAGTATGCGCCCGTCCAGGCTCACCCGGCTGAACTGCTCAATCACCTGGTTTATCGCGTGAGCCGGCTCGCCATCGACATGAATACGCTGTAGGGCCAGCAGCAGACGCACCTCCCGGCGGCTGATGCCGGTCTGCTGGCTGACAAAACGATCCAGCCGGGCGCGTTTTGAGCGGCTTGTGTTGGTCATGGCGCCAGGGAAACCACCGTATTGCGAGAGTCCTGTTCCCGTCTTGATGCTCGAGCTGGCAATTCGTGGGTCATTCAAACCTGTAACGGCATTACGCGAAGTGTGTGGCCATAGTAGCGAGCCTGGCGTCCAGCGCAATTCCTCGCTAGCTTCCCAAATCGCTCGTGTTGAGCGCGACAGAGCGATCCCGGGGCCGCGCCAGAGGTACCTTCAGGAGATCACCGCCCCTAACGCTGAAACCGCGATCACTCTGCGTTACCCTGAAGCCATTAAACCGCGGAGAATTGATCACATGCGAAGCATCCTCACGGTACTGCTGGCATTCACACTGCCTGTCCAGGCTCTGGCTGAAGCGCCTGCCGGGCAGCGGGCCATTCAGGCGGACAAGCTGTCGGAGACTGTCAAGGTCATGGCCTCCGACGCCTTCGAAGGGCGTGCTCCGGGGACGCCTGGCGAGGACAAGACCGTCGACTACCTGGTGCAGCGCATGCAGGCCATTGGCCTCGAGCCGGGCGGGCCCGACGGCCAGTGGACCCAGGCGGTGCCCATGATGCGCACGCTGGTGCAAACTCCAGCACAGATCGCCTTCGCCACCGCCGGAAGCCGTCTCGCCCTCGAGCAGGGCGTAGATATCGCCCTCGCCACGGCCGAGCCCCGGGAGTCCATCAAGGCCGAAGACGTGCCGCTGGTGTTTGTGGGCTTTGGTGTGAGTGCACCGGAGCAGGACTGGGACGATTATGGCGACATCGACCTGTCGGGCAAAATCGCCGTATTCCTGGTGAACGATCCGGACTTTGCCGCGGCGCCCGGCGAGCCCGCAGCGGGCCGCTTTGGCAACCGCCGCATGACCTACTATGGCCGCTGGGCCTACAAGTATGAAGAGGCCGCGCGCCGCGGAGCACTGGGCGCGCTGGTGATTCACGAGACCGGGGCGGCCGGTTACAACTGGAGTGTGGCGGCCGCCGGTCCTGGCGAGCAGGTGGCGCTGGCCGAGCCTCCCGCAGGCACGCCGAGTATCACCGTCCAGGGCTGGCTGCACAACGACGCTGCCACAAAACTGCTGGCGATGGCCGGCGAAGACCTCGACGCCCTGCGCGTGGCTGCCCGGCGCCCGGATTTCCAGGCCTTCGAACTGCCGGGGGTGCACTTCAATGCCAGCCTTGCTGTACAGGTGAGTCGCTTCGACAGCCGCAACGTGCTGGGGCTGCTGCCCGGCACAGAACGCCCCGGGGAGGTCCTGATGGCCTCTGCGCACTGGGACGCCTTCGGCCTTGGCGAGCCCGATGCCCAGGGGCGCACGGTACACCCCGGCGCCAATGACGACGCTCTCGGCAGCGCCGGCGTGCTGGAGATTGCCCGTGTACTGAAGGCCGGACCGCCGCTCGAGCGCAGTGTGCTGTTCGCCTTCTGGACCGCCGAGGAGTCCGGCTTGATGGGCTCCAAAGCCTACGCCGCGGACCCGGTCTACCCCCTGGAAACCACCGTGGCCAACTTCACCCTGGATATCCTGCAGACCGCCGGCGCGGCGCGCGATGTGATTCTGGTGGGCAAAGGCCAGAGTGAACTCGAGGATGACATGGTGCGAGTCGCCGCACAGCAAAACCGCTATGTCACCGAGGAAAATCTGCCCGAAAATGGCCTGTTCTATCGCGCCGATCATTTTTCCATGGCCCGGGAGGGCGTGCCGGTACTGCTGATCATGGGGATAGCCGGCGGCGCGGACCTGGTGGAAGGCGGGCGCGAGGCCGGCAACCAGTGGATCAGTGACTACGTGGGTAACTGTTACCACAAGACCTGCGATGCCTGGTCCGCCGACTGGGACCTCACCGGTGCCGTACAGGATATCGAGCTGATCCGGCAGATCATTGAAGACCTCGCCGATTCCTCCCGCTGGCCGCAGTGGAAGGACGGGTCGGAGTTCAAGGCCACGCGGGATGCGAGCAGGGCGGCCCGGCAGTAGCTGGGCCTGAAGTAGGTGTCCAGGCCGCTCAGGGCGGCGCTATTGGCAGTTTCCAGGCAGATGGCTCCATCATCCCGCAGACAGTGATCGGGAAGCTCTGCGAAAATGATCTCACCGATTACCAGGTGGGTGCTATTGATGCTCAACTGCTGGTGTTCACGCAGCGTCAATCCCAATCGGATATCGGCTTCCGCCACCATCGGGGCATGGAAATCATTGCGCCATTCGGGCGTTAATCCGCTGGCATCGAACTCGGAAGTATCCCGCTGGTAGCGGGCGGCGGTCTGGTGGGCGGCCTCCACCAGCGAGGTGGTGACGTGGTTAAGGCTGTAGTGGCCAGTCGCCAGGATTATTGGCCAGCGTGTGGCGCTCTTCGCCCCAGGGCGGATGATCAATGCGGCGCGCCGCCGTTGTTCCATGCCCTGCAGGTCAGTGGAGGTGAAAAAGGATAGGGATATCCTGTGTCGATGACTCTGCTACGCAATTGGCCTCAGCCCGGATCAACTTCCCGTGAACCACTTGGCCCTGACACCCGTACCCTAATGCAGGGAGCGTTTGGGAGAGGGAATGACTGAGCTGTACTGGTTCCGCAATGACCTGAGGGTGGAGGATAACCCGGGGCTCGCGGCCCATGCCGTGGCGACGCGCCTGCTGTGCGTTTATTTCTGGCCGCGGCCGCCACCCTGGTGCAATCTGACCGGCGTGGGCGCGCAGCGGGCGCGGTTCCTGCGGGAATCCGTGGCCGCGTTGCAGGCGGCGCTGCGGGAGCGCGGTCAGGAACTGATGGTATTGCAGGGGACGCCGGAGCGGTGGTTGCCGGAGCTCGTCGAGCGCTTTTCGGTGAGGCGTGTCGGCGTAGCCCGAGCGCCCGGCGAGTATGAACGCAGGGCAGTGGAGCAGGTCGCCCTCAGGCTGGCGGTGCCGCTGCTGGTTCACGCAGGCAATACCCTGTTTTCAGCTGCGAAATTGCCCTGGCAGGGGGGCCAATTGCCCTCGCAGTACACGCCATTTCGCAAGCAGGTAGAACATCTCAACCCCGAGCCCCCGTCGGGTGAGTCGCACCTTCCGCCCAAGCCGGAATCGTTGAATACGAGAAAGATTGCGCAGTCCCCGACTCGCCCGCACCCGGCATTCATTGCACGAGGGGGATCAGGGGTCGGGCGCGAGCGCCTCAACGCCTGGATGCTGCGAGAGCGCGCAGTGGACAACTACACGGCAACCCGCAACGACCTGGAGGGCCTGTTTTCTTCCAGCGCCGTCTCCCCGTGGCTGGCTACCGGCTCCCTGTCGATCCGCCGTATTGCCTGGTTGCTGCGGTCTTACGAGCGCGACCATGGAGCCAGCGAGTCCACGCAGCACCTGTACCGTGAATTTCTCTGGCGTGAGTTCTTTCACTGGCGCGCTTACCAGGACGGCCCTGCCCTGTACCGCGCCAGTGGGCGCGGCCGCCGGCGGCACCTGCGAACCTTCGAGCCCCGCAACTTCGCCCGCTGGTGCGCCGGGGCGACGGACTATCCCCTGGTGAACGCCCTCATGCACCAACTGGTGGCCACGGGCTGGATGAGCAATCGCGGTCGCCAGATCGCCGCCAGCTGCCTGGTGAACGAGCTGAACATGGACTGGCGCTACGGCGCTGCTTTCTTCGAGAAGCACCTCATCGATTACGATGTGGCCAGCAACTACGGTAACTGGCAGTACATCGCCGGTGTCGGTGCCGATCCCCGGGGTGGCAGGCATTTCAATCTGGAGAAACAGGCCGCGTTATACGATCCGGAGGGCGATTTTGTGCGGCGCTGGAGCGGCGAGTGTGCGACCCAGCCCGAGTTCATTGTGGATGCGGCAGACTGGCCCATTGCCTAGCTGCCGGCTTTTTTCTCCGGCCCGGTAATCCGCCGCCGCGCTGCCCCCGTATCAAGCTCGAGCCCGAAGAGGAGAATTCAATGGATGCCGTCGTCGCCAGCTACCCCGCCTATACTCGTTCCCCCGCCCTGTCCGATGATGCCCGCCGGGTGCGCGATGCGTTGGTCGAACGCGGGCTGGAAACACCGCTGGTGGACAATGGCCTGAACCGCGACGAGAAGTTTCGCCGCATCAGCGCGGCGTTTACCGAGATTACCCGCACCCTGGGGCTGGACCTGGCAGACGACAGCCTGTGCGACACGCCCGACCGTATCGCCAGGATGTACGTGGACGAGATTTTCGCCGGGCTGGACTACACCCGGTTCCCGAAAGTCGCGGTGATCGACAACAAGATGGGCGTGGAGGAAATGGTGCTGATCGACGATATCGATCTGGTGAGCACCTGCGAACATCACTTCGTGACAATAGATGGCAGCGCCCGGGTGGCCTATATTCCGGGCAGTCGTATCATCGGCCTGAGCAAGATCAACCGCATCGTCCGCTTCTTCGCCCAGCGACCCCAGGTACAGGAGCGCTTGACCCAGCAGGTACTGGTGGCGCTGCAGACACTGCTGGAAACCGAGGATGTGGCCATTACGATCAATGCGACTCATTACTGCGTCAAGGCGCGCGGTGTGATGGACAGCAATTCCAGGACCCGGACTACAGCCCTCGGCGGCGCTTTCAAGAACAACGCCAGCACACGGGCGGAGTTTCTGAACTAGGCGCGGCTGGTCGCTCTTGCCTGGCGGTACAGCCCGCGAACTGGAGACGGCCCGCGACGGACCTACTGCACCGGGTGCCCGAAACGCTGGCAAATGGAGCGGCGCAGGGTGACCGAGGGGGCCTCGGAAAACAGGGCGGTATAATCTCCGGCGAACTTGCCCAGATGGGTGAAGTGCCAGCGGGTCGCCACCTGGGTAACGTTAACCCGGGAAGAAGCCGGCTCGAGCAGTTCCGAGCGGGCCCGATTGAGACGGTAGATGCGAAGGTAGGCATTGGGCGAGAGCCCCAGGAGGTGTTTGAAGCTGTATTGCAGGGTGCGCTGGCTCACGCCGGTCAATCGGCACAGATCGACGACGGTGGGGCAGGATTGTGAGTCCAGCACATCTTCAAGCGATTCCGCTATCGCTCTGATCTGCCCCACTGCACGGCGCCGGGCCGCGAGGGTCGGCGAGCCGTTGAGATCGCCGGGCAGTGCCGTATCGAGGGCGAGTGCCAGTTGATCACCGATGCGACGGCTCAGCTCCGCGGCAGTGCATTGCGCATTCCCCGGCGCTTCCTGTGAAATCCGTCGAAGCAGCAGCTCGGGCAGGTCTGCCAGGGCCTGCAGGTCGGGGGTATTGAATCGCAACAGGCCGTCAGTGCCTCCTTCCCAGCGTTGCGGATCGAGCAGGCGAATCCGCTCGAGAAAGTCGGTCTGTTCCAAGCGGAAGTAGGTTGTCTCGGTATTTCCACCGACATGCACGTCGAATTCGGTGCCGGCGGATATCAGGAACAGGGTGTCGGTATGAATCAGGTGCTCGGAGAGACGCGACTGGCCAGGTCCGGCGGGGTCAGTCGCCGGCCGCATTTTGCGGCCAAATGACAAGGTGCAGTAGTTTTCCTCCATAAAACCGCGCTTGTGCACCAGGCAGCTCTGCGCTTCGGTAACCACCTTGATGCCCGGCAAGTTGATCTCGCGATACTGTCCGCTATAAACACCCGGGCTGGTCTGGTCAATCTGTAGTGGAAGCCAGTTCTGGGCGGAGGCCTGGTCGTTGGCATCGAACAGGATCTTCTCCAGTGACTCCATGGGGGCTCAGTTATCGTTGTTGAGACATCCCGATAATGACACTCAATTGCCATGCATTGCCAGAATTACCCCGGGTAATGTCCTTGCCGTCGCAGGGCGGTGACTGCCGCAGCACCCAGTGCCAGTGCCAGGGTCAGCATTGCCCACAGGGGAAGTACTGGAACACTTTGCGGCCTGACAGCAGCCGGCACGAGGGCTGTGACCGGGTCGGAGATCGACCCGTTCAGCAGCCCGTCAGCGTCAAGCGGCCCGCCGTCTGCAATCGTGTAGGTGATGGTCGCACCCGCGATGACGGCGCCGGGGATCTCGGTCCAGGTGCCGTCCGCGCCGCGCTTGTAGGCGAGGCTCCCTTCCGTAATGGCCTGGCCGAATAGCGCCTGTACCTGAACGCTGGCGCCGCAGCCATCGATCTGGAAATCCAGTTCGATATCGAGGGGCGTTCCCGGTGCGCCATCGGCGGTGACGGGGTTGGCGCTGACCGGACGACTGAAGTGACATCCAAGTGGGGCGTTGAGCAGGCGGATACCGATGCCGGTACCACCGGCGTCTCCGTTGTCGCCGATGCCATCGGCGTCACCGTCAGCCGATTCCAGGGGGTCTGCGGGAAAGGCGTCGATGCCGTCGTCGACGCCATCACCGTCCAGATCGCCCTGGGGAGTGACTTCATTACTGGGGGCAGAGGCGTTGCCTGTGCCGGCGCTGTTGGTCGCGGTTACGGTAAAGGTATAACTGGTGCCATTGTTCAGGCCCGCAACGGTACAAGGTGACGAGGCGCAGCTGGCGCTCAGATTCCCGGGAGTACTGGTGGCGGTATAGCCGGAGATCGCTGCGCCGCCATTGACTGCCGGTGCAGTGAAGCTGATCAATGCCTGGGCGTCACCGCCGGTGGCGGTGGCGATAGTGGGCGCTTCCGGCACAGTTCTGGGCACGACACTGTTGCTGTCTGCGGAAGCGGCCCCGGTACCGGCGCTGTTGGTCGCAGTCACGGTAAAGGTATAACTGGTGCCATTGTTCAGGCCCGCAACGGTACACGGTGACGAGGCGCAGCTGGCGCTCAGACCCCCGGGCGTACTGGTGGCGGTATAGCCGGTGATGGCTGCGCCGCCGTTAAATGCCGGCGCTGTGAAGCTTACCAATGCCTGAGCATTCCCGGCGGTGGCGGCGCCAATGGTCGGGGCGCCCGGAGCGACGATTGGCGGTGTGTAGGTCAGGACAAGGCTTCCGGCGGCCTTCCGGTGGGTGTACATCGAGTAATCGGTGTTGGTGCCGGCATTGCCTGCACTCCACACGGATGTTGTCGACGACGTGCCGTAGGCTGGATCGATATACGAGGAGCCCCGGCCACCGTCGCCACCGCTGCTGTTGCTGCCGGTGGTCGGGTTGCCAGCGCCACCTCCACCGGCATAGCCGCCGCCACCGCCGCCGCCACCGCGGCAGACAGAGGCCCCGCCAGTTCCGCCTGAAGATGCGTTCGCGCCGGCAAGGCCATTGCAGAATGTAGAACTGGCACCCTGCCCGCCAGTCGCGCCTGTAGCGTCCTCGCCAAAGTGCGGGTTCGAGTAGCGAGGTTCCAGATTGCGATCACCCAGACCACCACTGCCCCCCGCGACAAGAAACCGGTTGGCTGATCCGTAGGGCGGCAGGCGCAGGTCAGTGGCGCCGCCACCTCCGCCAGCAAAGTTTTCGCCGGCATGGCCCCCGCCGTTGTAGCCACCGCCATCACCGCCGAAGTAACCTGAGGCCCGCGCACCCATTCCGCCGACCCGGATCTGGATGTTCGAAGCAGGAGTGAGGCTGATAGTGCCGGTGCCGGAGAAGGCGGCGTCGCGCCCGCCCGTATAGTCGTTAAGACCGGCAGTGCCGGCGCCCTTGATAGTGTACTGCGCGGAAGTGACACCCGCGGGAATCACCCAGGTTGTCGGAGCACCAGTAAAAGCAAAGTTGATGGTGCAGTTCCCGCCACTTTTCGACACAGTGATGCCGGCAGTCGAATTGACGGTTGAGGCGCACAAGCCCGAGCCCACCGTTACAGCCAGCGCGGGGTTTGGCAAACACAGCAGGGCGATTGAGCCCAGCAAGCCCGATAAGCAGCGAGTGCGAAGGAGCGCGTTAGCTGGACTGGACTTGTTGCACCGGTATTGAAGCGGCAGTGGCGAGACTTCTGCCCCGTTGCAAACAAGATTGGCAGAGGTCGTCGGCGGCATTCGAGGAATTGTCATAGTTATACAGTGTCGGGAAGACGTCATTCGCTTGCGGGGGCAGGAATAGTAGCGAGGACGTTGCGCAGGCCACTATCCCATATTCGCAATCTGGCTTTTTTATCTTCCGCCCCTGGGAGCGAATACCGAACTCGACGCGCACGGAAAGAAGTCTCACCAGGAAGCTGTGGAACACAGACAGGCATAGTTGCCTGTGCACATGATGAGCGGGACAGGCTCAGCCGGTGCGATCGCTCTCAACCTGTTCTGGCACCAGGTGCGCAAGGTGCGCCAGCTTCTCCGGGTTGCGTACGATGTAGATATCGCTAATGTGCCCCTGTTCGATACGGACGGTAGCAGCCTGTAGTAAGCCGTCCGCCTCGAGTGAAAGCACACCCGGCCCGCCGTTGATGGTCACTGGTATCATCCAGTGTGGCGGAGTATCCGCCTGTTTTGAGGCCAGGCCAGCAAAGAAGCGGCAAATCCTGCTGGCGCCATGCATCAGTTTTCGTGCGGCGGTGCGCTGGCCGCCACCGTCAGCATGCAGTACCGCATCGTCCAGTAACAGTTTCTGTAAAGTGGCGATATCGCCCTGGCGGGACGCCTGGAAAAATGCGCTGGCCAACTGCTCATTCTGATCCGCGTCCACACGATAGCGGGTCTTGTCTCGCTGAATGTGTTGTCGGGCACGTGTCACCAGTTGCCGGCAGGCTGCTTCGCCACGATTCAATGTCGCCGCGATTTCTGAATAACTCAGCTCAAACACATCGTGAAGGAGAAATGCCGCCCGCTCCAAAGGGGAAAGACGCTCCAGGGCGAGCATGAGCGCGAAGGAAATATCCCGTGAAAGCTCTTTATCTTCCGCGGATGCAGAGCTTTCAGCGTGGGAGGTAAGCAGAGGTTCCGGTAGCCAGGGTCCGATATACACTTCCCGTTTTCGCCTGGCCTCGCCCAGGCGGTCCAGGCAAAGCCGGCTGACCACCGTGGTCAAATAGGATTCAGGGCTCTCGACGGCCGCCCGATCCACATCGTGCCAGCGCAGGTAAGCGTCCTGTATCACGTCTTCTGCGTCTGCCACGGAGCCCAGCATGCGGTAAGCCAGGCCCTGAAGACGACTGCGATTGGCCTGGAATTCCTCGGAAGCCGTCATGTAATGATTCCTTTAAACCGCGGAAGATTGTAGACCAGTGGGGGTGACAGCAGGCTGACTGCGAAACCCGATGGCAATGCGGTTCCAGCTATTGATGGCGCCAATCAGCAAGGTGAGATCGACCAGTTCCCTGTCGCTGAACGCTTGCCTGGCCTGTTCGTAATCGGCATCGGGCGCGCCCGTTTTGGCAACCAGGGTGAGGGCCTCTGTCCAGGCCAGGGCGGCGCGTTCGCGGGGGGTATAGACCGGTGCTTCGCGCCAGGCATTGAGCAGGTACAGGCGCTCCTCCGTTTCTCCCGCCTTGCGGGCGTCACTGGTATGCATCTGCAGACAGAAGGCGCAACCGTTCAGCTGAGATGCGCGCGTTCTCACCAGCTCGCAAATGCTGTATTCCAGGCTGCTGTCCTGCAGGTAGTTTTCCAGATTCAACATGGCGTTCATCGCCTGCGAGTTGGCGTTCCATGGGTCCAGGCGTGCTTGCATTGTGATTCTCCTGTCAGTTTGCAGTATCGCTGAACATAAGACGAAGTCACGCACCGGTTTGTGACATGGCGACAAAAAAAAATTCCTGCATCGCTTCATTCCGAAACAGTATCCAGGGCAATCCGGTTGCCGCTGCCGGGTGGCACACAGCCGAAAATCAGCGCATTGCCCTGGCGCGCCGCTCCCTCACCTGGCGTGAAGCGTGAAAAGTGAAAGCTGAAGTAGGGCGCCATTGATTAGTCAAATTGCTAAAGAATATACCCATCTCGCCGATACGTGTGGCATAAGGCTCCCTTTGGGAGTGGATATCCGGGGGGGCGGGAATGAGTTCGGTGAATGAGAGTGTCGGGGCTGTGGTTTCTCTGCCGCTGTCTACAGGCGCAGAGCGAGTCACGCTTGCGCTCGACAGAGTGACTCCCTGGGTTGGCGACGATGCCGAAGGCGGGGCGCCGGTAACGCTGGAGCGGTATTTGCCGGAGGTAGAGCGCGTCAACACGGTGCTCCGTCCCTATGGCGTGGTGTTCGAGGTGAGCGGCGATCCGCCGGAAACCATTACCCGGCTGGTGGACAGGGAAACCGGCGAGGTGATTCGCCAGTACCCCTCCGATGAGATGCTGAGGATTGCCGGCCGGATTGACCAGCTTAAAGGGCTGGTTTTCAGCGTAAACGCCTGAAGCCTGGCTTGAAGGGGGGCTGTGGCTGCTCGCCCGGCCTCTACCTAATTGTCGTCAACATCGTTCCCCGGGCGCCCCGACGTTTTTTTGTCGCTGTCACCGGCGGCCCCGCTGTTGTCGGTGGTGGAGTGCAGGTGCACCCCGATCTGGTTGTAGGCAATTTCCACGCCGCGCTCGCGACAGGCTTTGTCGATAGCCCGGTTGAGCTCGTCGGTGGCGAACAGGATGTCGCCGATCTCGCCCAGGTAGACGCGCAGTTCGTGATCCAGGGTGCTGGCGCCGAAAGCCATGAACAGAATCAGTGGTTCCGGATCGCGTAGTACACGTTGGTTCTCCGTGGCCACCTTTGCCAGTAGATCGTGGCAGGTCTGCAGGTCGGAGCCGTAGGCAAACCCCACCTTGATCCTCAACTGGGTGACGGTGTCGCTGAGGGTCCAGTTGATCAACCGTTCAGTGACGAACATTTTGTTGGGAACGATGATCTCCTTGCGCTCGAAGTCGATGATGGTAGTGGCGCGGGTACGGATGCGACTGACGGTGCCGGACAGATCACCGATAGTGATCACGTCGCCGATGTGGATGGGGCGCTCGAACAGGATAATGATGCCGGAAATAAAGTTGGCGAAGATTTCCTGCAGCCCGAAGCCCAGGCCCACACCCAGGGCGGCCACCAGCCACTGCATCTTGCTCCAGGAGAGCCCCAGGGTAGAGAGGGCGACGATCACCCCGATCAGAATCAGGAGATAGGACAGGAGCGTAGTGAATGCGTAACTGGCGCCCTGGCGCAGGTTCATACGCGACAGCAGCAGCACTTCCAGTAGCCCGGGCAGGTTGGCCACCAGCATGAAGGTGGCGATGCCTATGGCCAGGGACGTTATGACATCGCCCAGGCTGATCGGCGAGCTGGTGGCGCTCAGGCCGCTGCCTTCGGTGCTTTGCCAGAGCACGATGGTATCGGTGTAGGAAAAGGCGTTGATTACGTCCGACCACACCCAGTAGAGCAGCAGGCCGAACAGGCCCAACACCGCCAGCCGGATTAGTCGCAGGGATTGCTGGTTGACCTGCTGCAGTTCGAGCTGGGGCTCCTCGACGTCAACACCTTCTATGTTTTCCCTGGGCTCCGCTTCCCGTTCCGCTACTGCACGCTGAAAAGCCAGACGCTGCGCGGCCACCGCGAGGCCGCGGACGACGGTAGCGTCTACCAGTATCCAAAGCAGCAACAGATAGAGGGTATCGATCATACGCCCGGACAGGCGCACCGCGGTGAAGTAATAGCCTATGGCGATCAGCGCCACCAGTGCCAGGGGCACTCCGCAGCAAAGTATCACGGCTCCGCCCTTGACCGCGTTGGAATAACGACGCGCCTGATAGGCCAGGGCAGCCCGGGTCAGCGTCGCGCTGATGATCATCAAGCAGGCGATCATCGTCACCAGACCAATGCGGTCGTTACTCAGTTGCGCCGGCCATTCTTCGCCAAAGGCGATCACCAGGGTCATCGGTACCATGGTCAGACCCACTACCAGCAGGCGCCGGCGCAGCACCAGATTGGCGGCCGGGTTCCAGCGGAAATGCCGCTGCGCAATACCGTCGCGAGCCAGCAGCCTGTAGCACAGTTCAAACACCAGCCACAGCAAGGCGATTTTGGCCAGGGCGGCGCCGAGCACCGTACCGAGTGGGCCCACCTGCGCCCACAGGCCCCAGCCCACCAGGCTCAGCGCCAGGGGAATCGGGGCACTCAGCACAGCGGTGTAGATGATCGCCCGGGGGGTGTGCAGCTGGCTGTCCCGCTTCAGGATACCGATGTCGCCGTTAAGTGCCTGGATGTGCGCACGCAGTTTGGGACGCCAGAACCACAGTGCGCTGGCGAATAACAGCGGCAGGAGCAACCAGGGCCACTTGGTCCTGAGCAGATTGCCGCCATCCTCACCAAGGTGGGACCAGGGGATATCTTTCAGCTGCGCGCTGGCCTGGCCCGGAAAGCCCTGAATCCACGACGGTAGAGGCTGGGCGCTGGGCATCCAGAAGGTCTGCTCGGAAATGGTCTCATGCAGGTCGCTGGTGATGCGTTGCAATTGCTGCTGGGACAGGTTCAGACGCACCAGGATGTTGAGCTTGCGGCTCAGTTCCTGGTCGAGCTGGGTGAGCAGTTGCAGCCGGGTATCACGCAGGCGCTGCAGGGCATCCTGCACCTGCCGCAGCTGAGTTTCGCTCAGGTCGATGTTGCTGTCGTTCAGTTCCGGCGCCTGGCTTTCCAGTTCCTGTATGGACTGTCGGATATCGAACTGCTCCAGGCGGATATCGCTGATCTGTTTGTCCAGACCTTCACGGGGGCTGTATTCGGGCAGGCTCTTTTGCTGCTCGTAGAGAATGCGAGAGAGCAACAGGCTGCCATCGAGCATGCTGATCTGATCGTTGACGGTACTCGACAGCAAGCGCGCCCGGTCCAGTCGGGTCTCCGCATTGACCCCCGCACGGATCAGGTCGTTGACATCATCACTGGCCTGCCTGATTTGATCGCGCAGGCTGTTATTGTGCTCCTGGAATTCCTTGAATCGCGGGTGCTCGGCCAATTCGCCAGGCAGGGATGGGTCGGCTGCATCAATATCCCGGCCGAGAGTCTCCTCCCGCTGTTGATTGACCATCGGCTGCAACACATCCAGGCGTGCCTGGATGATCGCCTCATCAGCTTCCAGCACCCGTTTACGCATCCACGCCAGTTCTTCCAGAGTGCTGGCCACGGACAGCTCCTGATCGCGCAGCTGAATCCGTGTCTCCAGGGCGACCAGTTCGGTCTGCAGTCGGGTCCGTTCCAGTTCGTCGAGGTTGATGTTCCGGCGGTTGAGCTGCCGGTGGATGTCGTCCATTCGCGCAAGGCTGTCGCTGATGGTGGTCTGGGCCTGTTCCGGCAAGGTTTGCGCACGGGTCAGCTCGCTGCTTACCTCGGCCAGCTTCTGCTGGTTTACATCAAGCGCGTCGAGTTGCCGGGAGAGTTCGTCGACCAGTGCTGCCAGGGAAAGCTGTCGATACTGTTTGTGCCAGGCCTGTTGTTGCTGGTGGTGAGCATCGTCGAGTGCCTGCTGGAGTTCGGCGCGTTGGCGTGGCGCCTGATTTTCCTGCGTTTTGAGTTCGTCGACAGTTTCCCGGTTGGCGTCGATCTCACGCCGCAGGGCCAGGGTTTGCTCCAGGATTTCGCGGTACTGCCCACTGTCGGCGGCGGCTTCATCTCCGGTCGGCTGCCCTTCGCCGTTCCCGGCACCATCACCGGTCAGTTTCTTTTCCAGCTCGGAAATGCCCGGCAGTGAGAAGCCGCCCGAAGACTGGGCCTGAACCTGAGAGGCAAGGCACAGAAATAGCAATGTCAGTAGCAGAACTTGTATCCGCACAGGTGCGTTGCCTTCCGTTCTGGCGTTTGGCGAAGCTCGGCAGTGCGGCGCGATTTCGGTCAGCACCTGTGCCCACCGGTCGCGCATTCGGTCAACGCCATTTATCGAGACAGCTACTCACCATCCCGATAGCTGTCAATCGCCGGGCAGCTGCAATGCAGGTTTCTGTCTCCGTACACGTTGTCCACCCGGTTCACCGCCGGCCAGTACTTGCCGGCGCGCAGGGACTCCACCGGGTAGGCGGCCTGTTCGCGGCTGTAGGCGTGTTCCCATTCGCTGTTCACCACGTCGGCCAGGGTGTGGGGTGCGTTGACCAGGGGGTTGTCTGAGGCGTCGAGCTTGCCGTCCTGTACCGCCTGGATTTCCTCGCGGATGGCGATCAGGGCGTCGCAGAAGCGGTCCAGTTCCCATTTCGACTCGGACTCGGTGGGCTCCACCATCAGCGTGCCCGGTACCGGGAAGCTCATGGTGGGGGCGTGGAAGCCGAAGTCCACCAGACGCTTGGCGATGTCCTCCTCGCTAATGCCGCTCGCTTCCTTCAGCGGGCGGATATCCACGATGCACTCGTGAGCCACGTTGCCGGTGGTGCCGGTGTAGAGGATGGGGTAGTGATCCTTGAGGCGGTGGGCAATGTAATTGGCGTTCAGGATTGCCACCTTGGTGGCGTGGGTCAGACCTTCGCCACCCATCAGGGCCACGTAGGCCCAGGAGATAGGCAGGATGGAGGCGCTGCCGTAGGGCGTGGCGGATACCACGTCGTTGTTCTCGTCCAGCCCCGGCACCGGGCGCACCGGGTTGGTGGGCAGGAAGGGGGCCAGGTGGGCGCCCACGCCGATCGGGCCCATGCCGGGGCCACCGCCGCCGTGGGGAATGCAGAAAGTTTTGTGCAGGTTGAGGTGGGATACGTCGGCGCCGAATTTGCCGGGCGCGGCCAGGCCCACCAGGGCGTTGAGGTTGGCGCCGTCCACGTACACTTGCCCACCGTGTTTATGCACCACGTCGCACAGCTCGATGATGGATTCCTCGAACACGCCGTGGGTGGAGGGGTAGGTGACCATGATGCAGCTCAGGTCATCGGTGTGGCGCTCGGCTTTCGCCTTGAGGTCGGCCATGTCGATGTTGCCCTTGCTGTCGCACTCCACGATCACGATCTTCATGCCCGCCAGTGCGGCGCTGGCCGGGTTGGTGCCGTGGGCGGAGGAGGGGATCAGGCACACGTTGCGCTGATGGTCGCCGCGGCTCTCGTGGTAGCGACGGATGGCCAGCAGGCCGGCGTACTCACCCTGTGAGCCCGCATTGGGCTGCATGGAGATGGCGTCGTAGCCGGTGCACTCTTTCAGCATGTGCTCCAGCTCGGCCAGCAGGTCGGCGTAGCCTGCGGTCTGCTCGGCGGGGGCGAAGGGGTGCAGGGCGCCGAACTCGGGCCAGGTGACGGCCAGCATCTCGGTGGTGGCATTGAGCTTCATGGTGCAGGAGCCCAGCGGGATCATGGCCCGGTTGAGGGCGATGTCCTTCTCTTCCAGACGGCGCATGTAGCGCAGCATCTCGGTTTCCGAGTGGTAGTCGTTGAACAGCGGGTGCTGCAGGTAGTCGATGCTCCGGCGCAGGCCATTCGGAATGCCATCCAGTTCCGCCACTTCGTTGTCGAAGCTGGTGCAGGGGCTGGTGGGCGCCTTGCCGGTGAAGATTTCCACCAGCATGTCCACGTCGGCGGCGGTGCTGGTTTCATCCAGTGATACGCCCAGTCGGTCGCTACCGATCAGGCGCAGGTTGCAGCCTTTGGCCACGGCGCGGGCGGCAATCTCGCCCTGTGCGTCGCCCACCGTGTAGGTGAGGGTGTCGAACCAGTGGTCGTTGTCCGGCGTCAGGTTGGCGCTGGCCAGGGCACGCTGCAGCAGGCTGGTGAGGCGCTGTATACGCTGGGCGATGCGTTGCAGGCCAATCGGGCCGTGATACATGGCGTAGAAGGCGGCCATGATGGCCAGCAGGGCCTGGGCGGTACAGATGTTGCTGGTGGCCTTCTCGCGGCGGATGTGCTGCTCGCGGGTCTGCATGGCCATGCGCAGGGCCTGGTTGCCGCGACGGTCCACCGATACGCCGATGATACGGCCGGGGGTGGAGCGTTTGTAGGCGTCGCGGGTGGCAAAGAAGGCGGCGTGAGGGCCGCCGAAGCCCATCGGCACGCCAAAACGCTGGGTATTTCCCACCACGGCGTCGGCACCGAGTTCACCCGGGGACTTCACCAGCAGCAGGGCCATGATGTCAGCGGCGACGGTCACCAGGGTCTCGGCCTCGTGGGCTTTGTCGATCAGCGGGCCGATGTCGTTCAGGTGACCGTAGGTGCCGGGGTACTGCAGCAGAGCGCCAAAGGCGTCGGTGGAGCCGATCAGCTCCGCCGGGTCGCCGATGACGACATCGATGTCGAGGGCTTCGGCGCGGGTTTTTACCACGGCGATGGTCTGGGGGTGGCAGTCTTCGGCGATGATGAAGGTCTGGCTGCGGTTTTTCTTGTTCACCCGCTGCAGCAGGGTCATGGCCTCGGCGGCGGCAGTGCCTTCGTCCAGCATGGAGGCGTTGGCCAGCCCCATGCCGGTAAGGTCCATCACCATCTGCTGGAAGGTCAGCAGGGCTTCCAGCCGGCCCTGGGAAATTTCCGGCTGGTAGGGGGTGTAGGCGGTGTACCAGCCCGGGTTTTCCAGCACATTGCGCTGGATGACGCCGGGCGTAAAGGTATTGGCGTAACCGGTACCTATAAAGGATTTGAACACTTTGTTCTTCTGCGCGTGCTGGCGCAGCCTGGCGATCACGTTCTGCTCGCTTTGTGCGCCGGGCAGATCCATGGCCTGTTCGCGGCGAATCGCGGCGGGCACGGTGTCGTCGATCAGGGCGTCCAGAGAGCTGTAGCCGAGCTGTTCCGCCATGGCCTGCTGCTGTTTGACAGTGGGCCCGATGTGGCGTTGGATGAAGTCCTGGTGGTTTTCCAGCTCAACGAGGGACGGACGGCTCATGGGGGCTCCGGTATGTCGAAAAACAGTGGGTTCTGGGGGTGGTGGTTTGAGGGCGCGATATTAGCAGCAGGCCCGCGGACGGGCAAACGATTGCGCGCTTTTTGAACAGGTTGTAGGGCCCCGGAATCCATGACTGTGAAACTATCTGCGAGCCTGCCCCTGCACGACCTGCTGTCCGCGGTGAGGGACTGCCGCCACTGTGAAGATCGCCTGCCGCTGGGGCCGCGCCCGGTGCTGCGCGCCAGTGCCAGCGCGCGGCTGCTGATTGTGGGCCAGGCCCCGGGAACGAAAGTGCACGCCAGTGGCGTGCCCTGGGATGACCCCAGCGGCGACCGCCTGCGGGACTGGCTGCAGCTGGACAAGGCTGCGTTCTACGATGAATCCCGCATCGCCATTGTGCCCATGGGATTCTGCTACCCCGGCCGCGGTAAATCCGGCGACCTGCCGCCGGACCCGGCCTGTGCGCCCATGTGGCACGCCCCGCTGCTCGAACGCATGCCGGAAATCGAGCTGGTGCTACTGGTGGGCAGCTATGCCCAGCAATATTACCTCGATGCGCCGAAGCAGACTCTGACCGAGCGCGTGCAGCGCTGGCGTGATGTCGGGCCGCGCTTTTTCCCGCTGCCGCACCCCTCACCGCGCAACAATCTCTGGCTGCGTCGCAATCCCTGGTTCGAAGGGGAGGTGATCCCGGCGCTGCGCAAACGCCTCAAGACGCTGGATCTGCGTTCCGGCTGCTGAGGTGCCAGGTCGCCCGCTGCGGGCCGGCCCCATTTTCCGCTGGCCGCAGTTGTCTATTTGCCGATTAACATCGACACTGCCACCTCAACAATAGAAAGCCCCGGGGAGAACACATGGAACTGGTCACACCTGAATCCGTCGGCCTGGACAGCCGTCAGCTCAATCGCGTGGGAGAACACCTGCGCCGTGCCTACATCGATCCCGGCAAAATCCCCGGCAGTATCACCCTGGTGGCTCGCGCGGGCAGGGTCTGCTACCTGGACATCGCCGGTCAGCGCGACCTGGCCCGCGGCGAACCGATGACGGAAGACACGGTGTTCCGCATCTATTCCATGACCAAGCCCGTCACCTCCCTGGCCCTGATGACCCTGTTCGAGCGCGGGCTGTTTGCGCTGGACGACCCGGTGCACCGTTTTATCCCGGAATTTCGCAATCTGCAGGTGCGCAAGGCCGGCTCCTTCCCGCTGTTCGAAACGGTGCCCTGCCAGCGGCCGATGACGGTGCGCGACCTGCTCACCCACACCTCGGGCCTGACCTACGATTTTCTGCGCGAATCCAACATCGACTATGCCTACCGCAAGCTGCAGGTGGGCAATCCAGCGCCCGGTTATACGCTCAAGTCCATGATTGACCAACTGGCGCAGCTGCCGCTGGAGTTCTCGCCGGGGGAGCGCTGGAATTATTCACTGGCCACCGATGTCTGCGGCTACCTGGTCGAGGTGATCAGCGGCAGGCCGCTGCCAGACTACCTGGAAGAAGTTATCTTCCAGCCGCTCGGCATGCGCGACACCACCTTCAATGTGCGCCCGGAGCAACTGCCGCGCTTTGCCAGCTGTTACGAGCGCAACCTGAAAAAAGAGCTGGTGATGAACGACGACGGCCAGGACAGCCGCTTTAGCGGTCGTGAGTTCTTTTCCGGCGGTGGTGGCCTGCTGTCCACCGCCGGCGACTATTACCGCTTCTGCCAGATGCTGCTGAACGGCGGCACATTGGACGGCCAACGCATCATCGGCAGTCGCACCCTGGATTTTATGACCCGCAACCACCTGCCGGGGGATGTGGACCTGTCGCAATTTGCCATCGGCAGTTTCAGCGAAACGGCCTACGAAGGCGTCGGCTTCGGCCTCGGCTTTGCCACCAAGCTGGACCCGGTGGCCAATGGCTATCCCGGCTCCGCCGGCAGCTTCTTCTGGGGCGGTCTGGCCAGCACCTTGTTCTGGGTAGACCCGGAAGAGGACCTCACCGTGCTGTTCCTGACCCAGTTGATGCCCTCCAGCACCTTCAACTTCCGCGGCCAGTTGGAGTCGATGGTCTACGCGGCGCTGGAGTAGCTCCCCGGGCCGCGACATTGCAGGCTGCGCCGCCTGGCAGTAGGCTGGGCAACCGGGAAATATATAACGATAAGGAGTTCCCATGCGCTGGATGACAGAATGCAGTCGCGTCCCGTTCGCGGCCCTGGCTATCGCCCTGATGACCGCTTGCTCCGACGGTAGTGATTCGCGGGCTCCTGTGCCCCCCGAACCACCGCCGCCACCGCCACCGACCATCAGCATCGACACCCCCAATGCCGGCCGCTGCGAAATTCTCGACAGCAGTGACTGCCTGTTGCCCTGGCCCTCGGACGCCCTGACCCGGGCGGATGAGAGCAGTGATACCGGCCGCCGCGTCAACCTGAACCGGGAGTCCCTGCCCGCCAACCGGCAGGATGTCCGGGTGGACCCGGCGGAGCTCAATCGCAACGATGGCTTCTCGCCCTCGCAGATGCTGCTGGCCCATATACCGGGTCTGGACCTTGCCCAGACCGGGGTGCCGCCGATTACCGACCTGGAACAATCCCTGTCGCCGGACTCGCCGGTGGTGGTGATTCGCGCCGGTACCGGTGAGCAGCACCTGGTTTTCGGCGAGCTCGATGCCAACACCGACGACCCGGGGGAACAGCTGTTCATCATCCGCCCGATGGTGCAGTTCGAGCGCGGGGAACGCTACATCGTGGCCCTGCGCAACCTGCGTGACGCGGACGGTGAATTGATTCCGGCACCGGAAGTGTTCGCCGCCTATCGCGATGACACGCTCACCGATAACACCGCCATCGAGGAGCGGCGCGAGGCGATGGAGGACATTTTCGCCAGCCTCGCCGAGGCCGGTATCCCCCGGGAAGAGCTGTATCTTGCCTGGGACTTCACCGTGGCCAGCGTGGACAGCATCACCGGCCGCCTGTTGCACATCCGTGATGAGGCCTTCGCCGACCTCGGCGGCGCGGTGCCGGAATACACTGTCACCAGCGTGACCGACTTCATCCCCTGCGGCGACGACGGCTGCCAGGATGGCGAGGACGAGCAGATATCGCGCGAGGTGGCGGGGACCTTCATGGTGCCCAACTTCCTCGACAGCGAGGATGGCGGCCCCGGTTCCGGCTTCTTTTACGGCGAACCCGATGACGGCCTGCCGGATCGCATGGGCGGCGACAACCTGTTTGAGGCCAACTTCGTGTGCCGCATTCCCCGCTCGGTGGCGGAAGATTTCGACGCTCCTCCACTGGCTGTGGCGCGCCCCTCACTTTACGGCCACGGTCTGCTGGGCAGCGCGGCGGAAGTGCAGGGCGGTACCGGCAACAACGTGGACATCATGGCCCTGGACCACCAGATGCTGTTTTGCGCCACCGACTGGAGCGGCTTCGCCCGGGAGGATGTGGGCTATGCCGTCGCGGCCTTGCAGGACTTCAGCCTGATGCCGCCTTTTTTTGATCGCCAGCAGCAGGGTATGCTCAATTTCATGTTCCTCGCCCGCCTGCTCAAGCACGAGCAGGGCTTTGTGGCTGACCCGCTCTTTCAGGCCGGGGGCGAAGCCGTGTTCGACCACACCACGGTGTACTACGACGGCAATAGCCAGGGCGGAATCCTCGGCGGCGCGCTGATGGGGGTGATCCAGGATGTGACCCGGGGCGTGCTCGGCGTGCCCGGCATGAACTACAGCTTCCTGCTGCGGCGCAGCATCGATTTCGATGCCTACAAGCCCTTCTTCAGCGGCAGCGGCACCGGCGAGGACGGCGGTGGCTACCCCAGTATCAAGGACCAGAGCCTGCTGCTTTCGATGGTGCAGATGCTGTGGGACCGGGCCGAATCCAGCGGCTATGCCTACCACATCGAGCAGGCGCCACTGCCCAATACACCGCGCCACGCGGTGCTGATGCAGGTGGCCTATGGCGATCACCAGGTGAGCATGTGGGCGGCGGAATTCATGGCGCGCTCGCTGGGGGCCAGGCTGCGGGTACCCGCGGTTGAGCCGGGCCGCCACCCGGACAGCAATCCCTACGTGGCCCTGGAGCCGGTGCCGGCGGGTGACTTTACCGGTTCGGTGCTGACCATCTGGGACGATGGCCCGGTGGGCGGCGGGGCCGACGACGGCGGCACCGCCCCGCCTCCCATTACCAATACCGCGCCCTTCGAGCCCGATTTTGGCGAGGACCCCCACTCGCTGCCGCGCAAGGAACCGGCTGCCCAGCGGCAGAAGTCTGAGTTTCTGCGGCCTGAGGGTGAGGGCAAGTTCGTCGATACCTGTGGCGCGGGCGTCGCCTGCTTTACCGATGGTTACAGCGGAGGAGGGTAGCTTCGCCCGGTGAGCATGACAGCCGGCCCGGTAGCGCTCAGAATACTGCCGGGCGGGCTTTTCTGTTGTAGATGAGAATACATCCGATTACTATTCGTCTCCTTTTATAAGAATGCGCCCATCGCCCGCTGGGCGCGCCTCTTGCATGGAGACATTATGAAGAAGTCGCCCCTCGCACTGGCCCTGGCCAGTGTTGTTGCCACCTCCGCGATGGCAGAATCGGCCCTCGAGGAAGTCGCCATTGTCGGCTCCCGGGAGGCGGCGAGGACCCTGCCCGGTTCCGGCGCCCTGGTCGATTCTGAACAGATTCGCATCGAGGCGGCCAACGACGTCAACCAGCTCCTCAAGACAGTGCCTGGGATCTACATCCAGGAAGAGGATGGCTATGGCCTGCGCCCGAATATCGGCATCCGCGGTGCAACCTCCGAGCGCGCTTCCAAAGTGACGCTGATGGAAGACGGCGTGATGATTGCTCCGGCGCCGTATTCCAACCCGGAGGCCTACTACTTTCCCACCGCCCTGCGCATGAACAGCATCGAGATCATCAAGGGCGCGCCCCTGCTGCGCTACGGCCCCCAGACCACGGGCGGGGTGATCAATATGGTCTCAACCCCCATCCCCGGGCAGAACCAGGGCAGCGTCAACTTCCGCTATGGACAGCATGACGAGGTCGACCTGCTGGCCTCATTCGGCGGCCGAGCGGGAGAGTTCGGCTTTCTGCTGGAAACCGCCCAGCGCCGCAGCGACGGCTTCAAGGATATCGATCGCAGTAGCCGCAGCTCCGGCTACGACATTGAGGATTACCTGCTGAAGCTGGGCTGGGAGGGTGAGCGGCAGAGCCTGCTGTTCAAGGCCCAGTATTCCACAGAGATTTCTGACGAAACCTACCTCGGCCTGACCGATAGCGACTTTGACCGCGACCCGGATCGCCGCTACGGCCTGTCCAGCATCGACGAGATGGACAACGACCACCAGGGCTACAACCTGACCTATCGCCGGGAGCTGGGCGAGCGGGTCAACCTGTCCGCCATCGCCTATTACAACGAGTTCGCCCGCGACTGGTTCAAGCTCGGCGGCGGCAACGCCCTGATCACGGCCGCCAATGGGGGCGATGCCACCGCCCAGGGCATTCTGGACGGCACCGTGGATGCCACTGGTCTGGCCTACAAACACAACAACCGCGAGTATGAGTCCCGCGGTGTCGACCTGAATTTCGACGTGGACCTGGGCGCTCACCAGCTCGCTGTAGGCGGTCGAGTCCACGAAGACGAAATGGACCGCTACCAGCCGGAGGAATTCTACGACCAGATCAACGGTGAGCTGGTATTCACCGGCGTTATCGATGCGCCCACGGGTAGTGACAATCGCCTGGAGGAGGCGGATGCCGTCAGCCTGTGGCTGGTGGACACCTGGCAGGTCAATGAGGTGCTCGAAGTCAATCTCGCCCTGCGCTACGAGGATGTGGAATCCAGCCGGCGCCAGTACAGCACACCCGAACGTTCCGACGTTCCCGGCCGCATTGGCAACAACAGTGACGAGTGGTTGCCCGGCGTATCTTTCACCTACGACCTCAGCGGCAACTGGCAGTTGCTGGCCGGTGTTCACCGCGGCTTTTCCCCCCTGGGTGGCGGCGCGGTAGAGAACGAGGAGCCGGAAACCAGCGACAACTGGGAAGCGGGCCTGCGCTACAACGGCGACTGGTTCCTGGAACTGATCGGCTTTTACAGTGATTTCGACAACAAGACCGAGAACTGCTCCAACGCCAGCCCCTGCAGCAACGGCGCCACCTCTGGTTCGTTCAATACCGGCGAAGCCCTGATTCAGGGGGCTGAGCTGCAGGTAGGGACGGTGCTTGACGCCGGCGGCATGAGCATTCCCCTGAACCTGGTGTACACCTACACCGACGCTGCGATCAGCGACGACAATCAGGCAACCGGTTTTGAAGATGGCGACTGGCTGGCTTCAGTGCCGGAGAATATCTTCAGCCTGCGCGCCGGCCTGGAAACGGCGATGGGTTGGAACAATTACCTGGTGGCCAAGTACATCGACGAAATGTGCATGGACGTGGGTTGCAATAACGGCGGCAGCCGCTTTGACCGCAGTGAAGACCTGTTGGTGGTGGACTTTATCAGCCGCCTGGAATACACCCCGGAGATGGCGGTGTTCTTCAAGCTTGAAAACGCCTTCGACGAGCAGGCCATCGTCTCGCGCCAGCCCGACGGAGCCCGGCCGAACAAGCCCCGCACCGCATCGGTGGGTGTGGAGTGGACCTTCTGAACCGTCACTCGACGGTTCGCTCGGCGCCGCGGAATGCCCTGAGGCTGGCGAAAGCCAGCACTGCCGCCGCCGGACACACCAGCAGCGGCAACAGGGCCAGCGACTGGTTCAGGGCCTGCTCGTCGCGGAACAGGAAGTCGGTGAGTCCCGCTACTGCGGTTGGCCCCAATGCCAGTCCAAAGAAGTTGGTACAGAACAGCAGCAGGGCGGAGGCCTGGGCTCGCATCGGGTTGGGGGTAATGAACTGCAGGGCCGCAATCCCCACGCCGTAATAGGCATTGAGGCAGAACACGATAGGTCCCGCCGCCAGCAGGGCGAGGGCGGCGCTGGGCGCCAGCGGCCCCAGGCTGGCCGGCACAATCCACAGCAGGGCGATCAGGCCGATCAGCCGCACTGGCGCATCGACAAAACCGCGCTGCATCAGCGGCTGTACGCACCAGCCCGCCGCCAGCGTACCGAGGCTGCCGGCCACCAGGAACAGGGTGCCAAACTGGCTGCCGGCGGAGTCGCGCGGCATGCCAAAGCTGCGAATCAGAAACTCCGGGTACCAGGCCATGGTGCCGTAGCCCAGCACCGCCAGCAGCGACAGCGGGCCGATAATGCCCAGGTAGGCCAGCCAGTGGCGACGAAACTGCGCGCAGACGTCGGCCAGGCTGACCCCCGCGGTGACCGACCGCTGCGCGACGCCCTGGCGGGGCGGCTCCTTCAGCAGCATCAGCAGCGCGGTGAGCAGCAGCCCCGGGGCACCCACCGCAATAAAGGTCATTTGCCACGCCGAGACCGCGCCAAACAGCGGCAGCCTCAGCGGTGCCATGCCGGCAAACCAGGCGTAGGCCGCGCCGCCCAGTACGTAGGCCAGGCCGCCTCCCAGGGTGATGCCGAGGCTGTAAATGGCCAGGGCGCGGGCCAGTTTCTCCTTCGGGAACAGGTCGCTGAGGAGGGAGAACGCCGCCGGGGACAGCGCGGCCTCGCCCACGCCGACGCCCACCCGGGCCAGGAACAGGCCGCCGAAACTGCGCGCGGCGCCGCACAGGCAGGTCATCAGGCTCCACAGGAATACCCCGACGCCAATGATGCGCACCCGGTTGTGGCGGTCCGCCAGTCGGGCGATGGGCAGGCCCAGCACAATGTAGAACATGGAGAAGGCGAAGCCGTGCAGCAGGCTGTACTGGAAGTCGCTGATGGCGAACTCGGCGCGGATGGGGCCAATCAGCACCGCCATCACGTTGCGGTCAACAAAAGAGAGGATGTAGGCCAGTAGCAGCAGGGCCAGGGCATAGTTGGCCTGGCGGACATTGGGGCTGTGGTCGGTCAAGGGTGCTCCCTGTTGTTGTTATTGTGGCGAGGGTGGGTCAGCCTGCCCGGTTTTTCAGGTGTTCTCAGGGCTGTAGCGGATTTCCGTGATATAGAAGTGTCGTTCGCCGGTGGGGCTGCGCACGGTCACCTCGTCGTCCAGGGCGCGCCCCAGCATGGCCCGGGCCATGGGCGAGTCCATGCTCAGCTTGCCGGCGGCCAGGTCGAATTCATCGGGCCCGACAATGCGCCACTGCTGTTCCTCGCCATGCTCGTCTTCCAGCGTGACCCAGGCGCCAAAGTACACTTTGCCGGTGTTGTCGGGGGCGCGATCCACCACTTTCAACTCGTCCAGGCGCTTGTTGAGGAAGCGCACCCGGGAATCGATCTCCCGCAGGCGGCGCTTGCCGTAGATGTAGTCGCCGTTCTCGGAGCGGTCGCCGTTCTTGGCCGCCTCGTGCACGGTCTGGGTAACGGTGGGGCGCTCCACTTTCCACAACTGGTACAGCTCCGCCCGCAGGGCGGCCTCGCCCTCGGGGGTGATGTAGGTGGAGCCGCGGCGGCGCGGTGGTCGGTATCTGCTCATGGCGGGCATTCTACTGTCGCGGCGCGCCGGCGCGCCAGCGATTCGGGGCGGCGGGACCGGCAACGGCACGGCGGGCGAACGCTTCGCCGGCGGCGCCGGCAGGGGCGCTGCCACTGGGCGGCAAAACCCGTATAATGGCCGCCCATTTTTTGACCCGCAGAGACCGTCATGATCGATGACAAGCTGTTGAGCATCCTGGTGTGCCCGGTGAGCAAGGCGCCCGTGGAGTACGATCGCGAGAAAGAAGAACTGGTGTGCAAGGCTTCCGGCCTGGCCTACCCGGTGCGCGACGGCATTCCGGTGATGCTCGAAAGCGAGGCCCGCCAGCTCACGGCCGACGAAAAACTGGGCTAGGCAAGAAGGCGGCGCGCCATGCCGGCCATTACTTCCGTCATGCCTGCGCAGGCAGGCATCCATTGTCAACACTCAGGAAGGGACACAGCACCAATGTCAGACACCATATTCGGCAAAATCATCAGCGGCGAAATCCCGACGGATTTCATCTACGAGGACGAGCACTGCGTGGCGATCAATGACATCCACCCGCAGGCGCCGGTGCATGTACTGGTGATCCCGAAAAAGCCCATTGAAAAACTGTCTGACGCCGAGCCGGAGGACCAGGCCCTGCTGGGGCACTTGATGCTGGCCGCCGGCAAAGTGGCGAAGCAACTGGGGGTCGGTGATGCCTTTCGCCTGATCGTCAACAATGGCAGCGGGGCGGGGCAGACTGTGTTCCACCTGCACCTGCACATCCTGGCCGGCTCCACCCTGGCCGAAGCGCGCATGCTGGGCTGAGCCCGCACTTTTTTCCGGTAGAGACTCCCTATGAAGACCGTAGCGATACGCGAAGCTTTCCTCCGTTATTTCGAGCAGCAGGGCCACACCCGTGTGCCCTCCAGCTCACTGGTGCCGGGCAACGACCCGACCCTGCTGTTTACCAACGCCGGGATGAACCAGTTCAAGGACACCTTCCTCGGCGCCGATCCGCGGCCCTATAACCGGGCGGTCAGCAGTCAGCGCTGCGTGCGCGCCGGCGGCAAGCACAACGACCTGGAAAACGTCGGCTATACCGCGCGCCACCACACTTTCTTCGAAATGCTGGGTAACTTCAGTTTCGGCGACTACTTCAAGCGCGATGCGATTCGCTTCGCCTGGCAGTTCCTGACCGAGGAACTGAAGCTGCCGAAAGAGCGGCTGTGGGTCACCTGCCACATCTCCGACGACGAGGCCGAGCAGATCTGGATCGAGGACATCGGCTTCCCGAAGGAGCGCATCTCGCGCCTGGATGAAGACAACTTCTGGCAGATGGGCGATACCGGCCCCTGTGGCCCCTGTTCCGAGATTTTCTACGACCACGGCGAAGACGTGCCCGGCGGCCCACCTGGCAGCCCGGACGACGACCTGGACCGCTACATCGAGATCTGGAACCTGGTGTTCATGCAGTTCAACCGCGACAGCAGCGGCGAAATGCACCCCCTGCCCGCACCTTCGGTGGACACCGGCATGGGCCTGGAGCGCGTTGCGGCCGTGATGCAGGGCGTGCACAGCAACTACGAGATCGACCTGTTCCAGGCCCTGATCCGCGCCGCCGCCGAGGTGCTGGGCGTGAATGACCTGGCGCACAACTCCCTGAAGGTGATTGCCGACCACATTCGCTCCTGCGCCTTCCTGATCTGCGACGGCGTCATGCCCGGCAACGAGGGCCGCGGCTATGTGCTGCGCCGTATCATTCGTCGCGCCATCCGCCACGGCAACAAGCTCGGCGCCAGCGGCCCCTTCTTTTACCGGCTCGTGGCCACCCTGGCGGCGCAGATGGGCGAGGCTTACCCGGAACTGGTGAAGCTGCAGCCCCAGGTGGAAAAGGCCCTGCTGACCGAGGAAGAGCAGTTCGCCAAAACCCTCGACAACGGCCTGGCCATCCTCAACGAAGCCCTGGACGGTCTGCAAAGCGGAGAGGAAATCCCCGGCGCGGTGGTGTTCAAGCTCTACGACACCTACGGCTTCCCGGTGGACCTTACCAACGACATCGCCCGCGAACGCGGCCTGACCCTGGATGTCGCCGGCTACGAGGCGGCTATGGCCGAGCAGCGCAGTCGCTCCCAGGAAAGCGGCAGCTTCAAGGTCGATTACAACGACGTGTTGAAGCTGGACGGCAGCACCGAGTTCACCGGCTACGACAGCCTGGCCGGGGAGGGCAGCGTTACCGCCCTGCTGAAGGATGGCGAGCAGGTGAGTGCACTGGGCGCGGATGAAAGCGGCGTGGTGGTGCTGGATCGCACCCCCTTTTACGGTGAGTCCGGCGGTCAGGTGGGCGACAGCGGCTACCTCAGCGCCGCCGGGTTGCGCCTGGAAGTGACCGATACCACCAAGGTTCAGGGCCACCACCTGCACCACGTGAAGGTGCTTGAAGGCTCGGTTGCCGTTGGCGCGACCCTGCAGGCCCAGGTAGATGGCAGCGTGCGCCAGCGCACCCGTCTCAACCACTCCGCCACCCACCTGCTGCACGCCGCCCTGCGCAATGTGCTGGGCGACCACGTGAACCAGAAAGGGTCGCTGGTGGACTCCGAGCGCCTGCGCTTTGACTTCTCCCACTTCGAAGCGGTGAAGCCGGAAGAACTGAAAGCCATTGAGCAGATGGTGAATGCCCAGATTCGCGCCAACACGGCGGTCTCCACCCGCCTGATGAGCATGGAGGCGGCAATGGAGGCTGGCGCCATGGCCCTGTTCGGCGAGAAATACGGCGATGAAGTGCGTGTGCTGGCCATGGGCGAGGACGACTTCTCGGTGGAACTGTGTGGCGGCACCCACGTGGATCGCACCGGCGACATCGGCCTGATGCGCATCACGTCGGAATCCGGCATAGCCTCTGGCGTGCGCCGCATCGAGGCGGTGACCGGCGCCGGAGCGCTGGCGGCGATCGACGCGGTGGAAGAGCGCCTGGCGGAAGTGTGTGAAGCGGTGAAGGGCACCCGCGACAACGTGGCGGCCAAGGTCGGCGCCCTGCGCGCGGAAGCGCGCGAGCTGGAAAAAGAAGTGGCGCGCCTGAAGCAGAAGCTGGCCACCTCCGCGGGCGGTGACCTCACCAGTTCCGCGGTGGACGTGGACGGCGTGAAAGTGCTGGCCGCCAACGTGGAAGGGGGCGATGCCAAATCCCTGCGCGACGTGATGGACCAGTGCAAGAACAAACTCGGCAGTGGCGTCATCCTGCTGGCGGCCGTGGAGGGCGACAAGATCGCCCTGGCCGCTGGCGTCACCAAGGATCTCACCGGGCGGGTCAAAGCCGGCGACCTGATGAAGGAATTCGCCGGTCGCCTGGGCGGCAAGGGCGGTGGCCGTCCGGACATGGCACAGGGCGGCGGCAGCGATGTGGCAGCCCTCGACGACACGCTCAAAACCGTGCCCGACTGGGTCGCGGCGACCCTTGCAGGTTAAGGCGGACTCACGTCCCATTCCGCACTATTGCCGGTTTTCAAGGGCGCGCTATTGGTGTTAAATGGCGCCCCTTTGGAATCCGGGCCCAGAGTGAGCGCATGAGCCTGATCGTACAAAAATTCGGCGGCACCTCTGTCGGCACCATCGAGCGCATCGAGCAGGTGGCCGACAAGGTGGCGCGTTTCCGCGGAGACGGCCACAGCGTTGTGGTTGTCGTGTCCGCCATGAGCGGTGAAACCAACCGCCTGATCGCCCTGGCCCACGAGATCCAGGATCGCCCGGTGCCGCGGGAACTGGATGTACTGGTATCCACCGGCGAGCAGGTGACCACGGCGCTGCTGTCGATGGCCCTGAACAAGCGCGGTGTGAAGGCCAAAAGCTACAACGGCAGCCAGGTGCGCATCCTCACCGATGACGCCCATACCAAGGCGCGTATTCGCGATATCGACGATGAGCGCCTGCACGCCGACCTCGACGAAGGCTACGTCGTCGTTGTCGCCGGCTTCCAGGGTGTGGACGAGCAGGGCAACATTACCACCCTCGGCCGCGGCGGCTCCGACACCACGGCGGTTGCCCTGGCGGCTGCGCTGAAGGCCGATGAGTGCCAGATTTATACCGACGTGGACGGCGTCTACACCACCGACCCGCGGGTAGTGGATGGCGCCCGCCGGCTGGATCGCATCACCTTCGAGGAGATGCTGGAGATGGCCAGCATGGGTTCCAAGGTGTTGCAGATACGCGCCGTGGAATTCGCAGGCAAGTACAACGTCCCGCTGCGGGTCCTGCACAGCTTTAAGGAAGGCCCGGGCACACTGATTGCGCTGGAGGACAGTTCGCAGATGGAAACCCCGACAATCGCAGGCATCGCCTTTAATCGCGACGAGGCCAAACTCACCGTCGTGGGTGTGCCCGATATGCCCGGCATTGCCCACCGTATTCTCGGCCCCATCGGCGACGCCAACATCGAAGTGGACGTGATCGTCCAGAACGTGGCGGACGACAAGACCACCGATTTCACTTTCACCGTGGCCCGCGGCGACCTCAACCGCGCGCAAGATGTATTGAAGCAGGTGGCGGAAGACATCAACGCGCGGGACGTGCGTTCCGACAGCAAGATCGCCAAGGTGTCAGTGGTTGGCGTGGGCATGCGCTCTCACGCCGGTGTTGCCAGCCAGGCCTTCGCGGCACTGGCGGAAGTGGGCATTAATATCCAGATGATCACCACATCGGAAATCAAGATTTCGGTGATTATCGAAGAAAAGTTCCTGGAGCTGGCCGTACGTGCGCTGCACTCATCCTTTGGCCTGGACAAGGAACCTCAGGACGAAACGCCTGCCTAATACCCTGGTAGTCGATTCGATGAAGGTTACAGTTTTGCTATCTTGTGAAACTGAACTACAACTAGGTTTATGACCGAACAGGTTTGCCCCGCGCCACCCGGATCGGCGGAGCGGTAGATGTTGCGTTATACCCACAACCCAACAGGCACAAGACTGGAGAAAAGGACATTATGCTGATCTTGACACGCAGGGTTGGAGAATCACTGATGGTAGGCGATGAAATAACCGTTACCGTCCTCGGTGTAAAGGGCAACCAGGTACGCATCGGCGTCAACGCCCCCCGCGACGTGGCCGTACACCGTGAGGAAATCTACAACCGCATTCAGGATGGCGGTGAAGACGAGCCGAAGAAAGAAGAATCTTCCAGCTGAATTCCGCTGCAACACTTTGAATTTATAGCCATTGTGGTATGATGCCGCGCCTGTGTTGAGGTGCCTTGAGGCTAGTAGCCCAACCCCCTGACACAAAGCAGACAATCTGTTCCGGAGAGCTGGCCGAGTGGCTGAAGGCGCACCCCTGCTAAGGGTGTATAGGCTTATCCCCTATCGAGGGTTCGAATCCCTCGCTCTCCGCCATATAGGCCCCAATTATTTGTTTAAAATCAAGTAGTTGGGGCTTTTTCGTTTCTGGCTTCCCATACCAGTCCCCATACTTTAGGTTTTGTGCCTGCCCCTGCATACTTTGAAATAGTCCGCTTGGCTTTGTGTGTGCCAGCCCCTGCGCTACCATCAATGCCACAACAACAGACAGGGAGCGTTACTGTGGAACGGTATCACCCTTCACTTGAAGAAGTTATGGGGGAGCGCTGCCTTGATGAACCAATGCAGCTTTTCATCACCGGCATAAGCTTTGGCGATTTCGCCCATAGCGAGAATGCGGCGGACAGCATTAGTTCACCTTTCCTACGTCTGGATTCCGGCGCGTCACGTTCGGAGCATGGCACTTTCGAGTTTGAGGCTGTAATCATTCACTTGTTGGAAGTTGATGGCAGCAGTATTGAAAACCTTGAAGGAAAGTGCCCTTTGGGTATGGTCAACTTCTATGACTCTGACTTGGCGCATGTGAATATCTGCGCCACAAAGGGTTTCTTAGACAGGTTATTTCAAGCGGCCCTGCATGACAGGGGCGGCTTGTCTGTCCGTATAGGCATCCCAGAGTGGAAGCATAGCGAAGTAAAATGCTTGCCATTGACTTGGTATCAAGTGATATATAACTCTGACGATACCCCCGAAAATGAATAAACCATTGCGTGAGGAAAAATCGTGGAATCAGAGGTAGCGCCCTTCTATGCAGACTGGACATTTTGGGCAGTCGTTGTAGCTTTTTTGGCGGTCGTGCTGTCACAGCTTCCGCCAGTTCTCGTCTGGTTCAAACGGGCAAGGCTTGAAATCGAGCTTTACTCGAAAATTGCCATCAACCATAAAGTTGGCAATCCAAACTTACAGCTTCACCTAATAATTGAGAATACAGGCGGTCGAAATGTTCGTATTAGGAGTGTATCCGCGAAAATAAAGCGCGATGGAAATGAAATCGCGATTCTTCCAGCGCAGAACTACCTGCAAAATCAGGGCGACAAGAATACTTTGTTGTTCACGCCGTTTTCGTTGTCGCCGGGCGAGGTGTGGGCGCACAATGTCAACTTTCTAATCTGGTTTAGCCGGGAAGAAGAAACTGTCTACAGAAAGAATGAAGCGAAATTGCAAGCAGACTTTAAAGCGAAGCGAGCCGCTATAGACGGCGAGCCAGAGGGATTCATTGAGCTGAACGACGAACTTGTACAACCATTTCATGATTTTTTCGCCGAAAAATACATTTGGGAGGCCGGGGAGTACCATCTAACGGTTGAAGTTAATACAAACACACAAAAATGCGATGTTCAGAAAACCTACCGGTTTACACTTTTTGAATCCCATGTAGCCCAGTTAAAAGAAGTAACTGACTACTTTAAATATGCGGGCGGGATATCTTGGGACCCGAACATACCGGTGGGGGTTTTGATAGACCTAAAAGAAGTCTAATGCAAAATTTTAGGTGAGCGCCTCGCGGGGTGCCACTGAAGGACGTCAGGCCACCATTTTGCCAAAAGATGGCTGAACACCGAATGCCTAGCAAAAAAGCGCTGAACAGCGCCCGTGCCAAGCTGAACGAAGCCCGCTTTTTCCTCGCTTTGATGGACAGGGTCGAAACCGAGCGCACCCCCATTACAAACGGCCAAACATTCGAGCAGGAATACACTTATTACTTGAGTGCGTGCCTGAACGGATGCTACAGCGCCGTGGTTTGCCTTGAGGATGGTGGAAAACTTCTAAAAGGCGCGGCACGGGCTTTTAAAAATGAGCGTCCTGAATTCTATCTCCGTGAATTTGGGCTGCGCTCGCGTTCCGTTCATTACGGCCCAGTTAGGCCGGGCACGCCTCGATATATACCCCCGCAGCCCGGTGCAGTGAATTTTAACTTCAGTGTTCCGCAGGCTTCTGCACCACAACAACAGGGGCGCGCCGATTTTTCGCTGTATGGCACTTTCTATTTCGACGACGAAAAAGATTTTGATAGAACAGCAACCGTGAGAGATATTTGCAGCCGCCATATTGGCGAGATTGCCGCCTTTATTGACCAGTGCGAAAAGGACGCCAGCGAGCCACCACAGCCCGCCAGCAACTAAGCTACAGGTCAGACCACCCATCCGAATCATCTTCACCATCGGTGCGCTGCAAAGCCGTCAAGCGACTTCGCGCGCTGGGGGTGAATCCCAATTCCACCATGCACAAGCGTAGCTGGCCATGTTGGCTCGCCGTGAAGGCCCACGGTTCCTCAATCAACTGCGCGTAGAGAAGCGTGTACTGCACCATAATGCCCCGGTCTAGGGCTGATAATACGTTGAATTCGGCCAGCGCCTTGACCACCCTGCGCCATTCCCGCTTGGCTGCGTCAGGAAGCCACTGCGGGGCGCTGGGCGGCTTTGTGGGAGGGGGTGGCTTGCCACCACCCCCGCCGCCATGCCTATCCTTGCGGAACGTGCCACGCAGTTTGTGGACATTATCAGGCAAGCGCTTTGTCACCGAGTCGCCCCCAACTGCGCCAGAATAGCCGCCTGTGTTTCAGCCACTGCGGCGATGAAGCCTGCCGCTGCACGCTCGGAATCGCCACGCAATAGCCGCTGTTGGCAAGACTGCATGAAGCTTCGCAGATGGCCCGTAGCGGCAGCCTCAGCAGCACTGTGGGCCGCTTCAAGTGCTTCCACGGTAGTGGCCTCGGCCATTGGGGTCATCAGCCTTTCAGCCGCAAGGCGGGCATCCTGAACCTGCTTGGATGAATCAGCAAGCTCGCCCTGCCTGTTGTGATAGCGGCCACGGATTGCAGCATCACGGCATACCTTCCCGCAATATTTGGCGGTATTGGTCATGGGCTGGTATTCGGCGTGGCACTGCACGCAGATACGCGGCTGCCAAAGTGATTCGGCGCGCTGCATTTTTGCGTCCTCCACCGCTGCCTTACATGAATCGCCGCAAACTTGCGATTTGGGGTCAAGGTTGGTTGTCATGAATCGCTCGTTGCAATTCCGGTTGCGGCACTTGGCCAAAAATTCGATGTCGCTGTGGTTACTGGTCTGCTTCATGATTGCCTCGAAAAGTGTTCACAGGAATTCTCTGACTGACATTGCGTTTACGTCACTACCCTGACGGTATTCGGGGCGGGGCAGCTAGAGATTTAGCCGCCCCCTCCCCATTGGGTCAGGCCGCGAGTTCCATCACCTTCAGCGCGCGGGTGTCCATCGGGCCGCTACCGCACAACATCCGTGATGGGAACTTGGTGTATCCCGGTTCAGTGATCTGATCACGGAGGATTTGCAGGCCAGTGCTGTGGCTAACAAATGCGTAGGCTTTGGACAGGTCGCCAAACATCACCGACTTGCTTCCCGCTGCCACTTCAGGCATTTCCGGTACTTCTTCGACCACATAGCCCATGATGCTCTGCGGCTTGCCAGTGGTGCCGTTGGCGTCCTGCCAGATGGGCATACCGTTGGCGTCCTTGAACTTGCGCATAATTTCAATGGCTGATGTAGAGGCGTACAGCTTGGCTTTCTTGCGATACTTCGGCTTCAATGAGTGAATCAGCGTTACCAGCGCGTCATAGCCAAAGTCACCATCAGCGCCGGACTTCACAAGCTGGTAGCTGGCGAAGCTGCGCACGCCATCGACATCGTAGCTATCAGCAGCAAAAAGAATGCCTTTCTGATTCGGTGCCGCGCCGTTGCCTTTCAGCATTTCAGCTTCAAAGTCCGCGTCGAAGGAAGTCACGATTTCGCTCTGAACATGGCCCACCATGTCAAAGGAGCTTGACAGCACCAGTTCATCGGTAGCTTTCGGGTAGGCATACTGCATTGTCAGCTTGATAGCTGGGCGCGCATAGGTCGGCACACCAGTTTCAGCGCGCGCTACACCTTCCGCAACGCGGCCAGAGGCGGCACCGGAAACGGTGAATACCTGCTGATACTCGTTGCTGTCGATAACCTTTCGTGCACTGTCGCGCAAGATTGGATTAGTTTCTGCAATGGTGCCGATAAGAACATCATCAAGGTACGGGATTACAGTGTATCCACCCTCAGCCTCCACAGTGGTGGACAAACTCTTTTGCCGCAGCCCGTCCTTGTCGTTCTTGCGCAGAAAAGCATTAAACGCGCCCTTAATATCTGCGCCTCTGTTTGCGGGGCCGTCCGGCACGGCCATACGGCCAGCCGCCTGCTTTTGAGCAAGGTCAGTCAGGTCGTGGTCTAGGTGGGAGAATTTTTCCTCCAATTCCGCCAGCTTGCCTTCATAGCGATCTTTGAAGCCCTGCACGGCTTCGCCTTGTTTTACAACCAGTGAACTAATTTCATTCAGATTCATAGTTTGTTGCTCTCGTAGTAACGGTAGTTGGAATGCCTTTGGTTCATCCGATGTACCCGAAAGCCTGCATCACGCAGGTCGAATCGACCCCAGCCATGTACTGCCTCACGCAGCAATGCGAATCGTCTTACCCTTTGGCGAAGGTTGGTCAGCACTTAGCGGAAAGCCACTTGCTGACCTTTGAGCGCGGCCTTTCTTCCAGTCCACTCTCAATCTTGTGTTCACGGAACGCTCGAAGTGCTGGCCAGCCGCCGCTTGTTAAAAGCATTGCTTCCCGGCGTGAGAAGCCGTGCTGTTTCAGCAGCTTTTCAAGGTCGCGTGGTGAATCAATCGTTTCCATATGCGTATTGTCGCCGGTGCCCGGCCCTCAGTCATTTAAAGTACGGATGGTATTTTTTAACAAAGTGGCAATCCGACCACCCCCATGATTTTCTCGAAAGTTGAACAGCAGGAACTCTTGAAAATAGAAAGCACACCAACCGCTTCCCCCCACTCTTTTAAGAGAGTGGGGGTGGAATCGGCAGGATTGGTCAATTCCTTCATTTGCCGTTTTTTTAAAACGGAAAACCTTCATTTGGTGCCTGAATTCCATCATTTGCCCCTGTAATTCCATCATTTCATCCAAAATGGAACCCTTCATTTGACCCATCATTTACCCTTCATTTAGAAAATTCCAAATGAAGGTGGTGCCGAAAAATCTAAGCTTCATGCAGCGGTAATTGCGGCCTGATCAATGGAGAAAACCCGCGAAGTTACTGTGCCCAAAACGCGGTTGTCTTCGAGCCATGTGATTACGCGCCTACGGGCCTGCTCTCTCATGCCTGCACCTTTCAGCAAGTCGATAAGGTCACGCTTTGCCACTGATACAAAGCTGGCATTCGGGTTTTTCACCCGGAATGTGGCGGAATGCTCGCGTAGCAAGGCCAGCGCCGTTTTCTGGTGCTTCCCGGCCCGCTTACCCTCCAATAGCTGCTGTGCCAGCCCTGCCCCTTCCTGCGCCATTGTGGTGCCCACAACGCAACTGGTAATGTCTTCGCCGGTTTCGGGGTCGGTGCCTACTGTCACCACGTCCAGCGCCAGCGATACGGGGGTGAACTGTTCCGCGTCCTTCTGCTTTGTACAGCCCAACTGCAAATCACCGTCACGCAGGGTCAGGCTGATTTCAGTATCAAGGGCAGCCCGCAGGCTGCTATTACCCCGCGCGGTTTCGGTGTCCATCTTGCCGGTGTGATGTACTGGCATGATGCAAGCGCCGGTCATTGCCCGCAGGCGTGCCAGCGCGTCAACAAACCTTGACATATCCTTTGTGTTGTTTTCGTCACCGTCACCAAAGTTACGGTTGAGTGTGTCAATGATGATAAGCGCCGGAACAAAGGGCAGCCCGTTCATCACTTCAGCCAATTCGTTCACTTGCATGTAATCGAGGAAGGCCACCGGCTGCGAGGACACAAGGAACGGCAGCGCTTCCACGTCCACCCCCCGCGCAGCGCCCCAAGCCCGTATGCGCGCATTGATACCGTTTTTACCTTCACCGCAGATATACAGCACGCCACCTTTGCGCACGTCAAAGCCCTGCCACTTGACGCCAGCGGCTACACTCAGCCCCCAATCAAAGGAAATGAATGACTTGCCCACCCCCGAAGGCCCGTAAAGCATGGCGAGGCTGTCAACGGTCAAGTGCCCCTTAATCAGCCATTCAGGCGGCTGCACGTTGCCAAGCTGGCCCACTGATAGGAAGTGCAAGCCGGTGCGCTTGACTGCCTTCTGCTTTTCCTGAAGCCCTGCCAGCAGTTGCGCGGCATAGTCGGGCACTTCCGGGTCAGTCCACCCATATTCCCGCGCCCACTTGAATACGCTTTCATAGGTCAGCCCGCCGTCAACACTACGGAAGCCCGCCCACTTGCGGCGCATGTAGTCAACGCTTTCGCCTTCGCGGAATTCCGGTGAACGCTTGGCCCACTCACACCACAGCTTGAAGCCATGCCCGCCGATTGACCGCAGGGCCATGCCCACCCTTACAAACTGTTCATAGTCCTGATATGGCACATGGTCGAGCGCCCCGGCCAGCTCTCGCCACTCGGTTTCCGATATATCGTAGTCGGGCACTTCCTCGCCAAGCGGTTGGCCGCTGGATTCATGCACCCCCACGCTGTAAGGTGCCAGCACTTCGCGCACCAATTCGCTGTAGTTATCCGGCAGGGTGGGCAGCGCGTCAAAGTCAATGGTTTCCAGCGTTTCCACTGTCAGCCATTTGTAATGCCCGCCCTTGGGGTGGACTGTTGGCGGCAAAACGGTTTGGCTGCCATCGCTCAACAGGTCAAGGATTCTTTCACCCTTGCCGTCAGTACCCTTTATGCTGAAGCGCTGCGTATGTTCGCCGTTGTAGCGATAAAACGCGGTGTAGCCCTTGCTGCCGAATTTGCGCACCGGGCTTGGCGGTGTGATGGCTTCAATGGCCGCTTGCGCCCCGTTGCCTTCGTGGTCGAAGTCAAGGGCGATAATGCCGGATAGCTTGCCGGGGCACATTCCCACCCCCGCACCCGGCCAGCTTTCCCAAGCATCAAGCTCAAGGTCAGTGGCCATGCGGTTTGCGTACTGCTGCCAACTCGGCATTGGCTTCCACTCGCCGCCCGCATATCTGCCGGGGAATTGCATGCCCGGTAGAATTGGCATGACGCTAATTCCGCGCTCAAATAGCGGGATGCCTGCCAGTTGGAAGGGTGATAGGTCGCTTGAATTGTTCGCGCCTGCTGTCTGTGTCACTATTTTCATGTCCTCAAGGTGATTTCATTTTTCGTTGCTTTCCTCGTCTTAGGGATAATTGCTTTCGCTTCTTTGGCCCGGTCTTTGACGCCGGGCTTTCTTTTTTCTGGTCGCGCCTAAGCCTCAATCTGTGCCAAGTAATCGGCTTCATGTTGTGGCGTGATGATTCGGCGGCGGCCAATCTTTGCTGATCGGAGTTTTCCACGCGCCAGCTCGTTGTACACGGTCTGGCGGCTAATGCCGTACTTTGCAGCGAATTGTTGGATGGAAAGTACGCGGTCTGAAGTGTTGGCGGTGGCTACTGTTTGCATTGATAGGCTTCCTCTGTCTGCCGTTGTTGTCGTTGGACAGGCGGAATATAAGGCACGGAAACCCAATTAACTATTGATGCCCAGTCGGCACCGCATTGCCCGGGGGTGAGTGTTGTGCTGACTGAAAAAGCGCCACAAAAACAGGGGGTTATAGAAGGGTAAACAAAGGGAAAACAAATGCATTTGCAGAATGAAAAACGGGGGCATTGCACCCCCGTATGATTACGCTGCCTTGTCGTGCAGTTCTAGCTCGTACTCGGCAATGTAGCGTGGTACTGCTTCAGCCCCCTCGTGCAGCCCCAAATCATTTGCAATGTCGATCATTGTGGCCAGCACAACGTCATCATGGTCGCACGCTAGCTGCCGCCCGATGGCCGCAAGGCGGCGCACGTTGGCGCTGGCATTGTGGTCGTTACCAATGGCAGTGAATAGGCTGGAAAGCCCGCTAAAGCGTTCATGCAACCCAAGCGCAAGGCTGGCGATGGCTTCATTGTTCTGGTCGATTTTTTGTACAGCTTCTGTCACGTCCTGTTTTCCTTGTGCTTAGGGTTAGGGGTGGGGCTCGCGGCCCCGGTTTCTGATTCGATATCTGTGTCGGGCGCGCTGGTGAGGAATTTGGCCCAGTCATCCATTAACTGCCTGCGCTTGTTGAACAGGTCGCCGCGCCTGTATGCAGCTTCAACGGCATTTCCTACTGTGTGCGCTAGCGCCATTTCAACGACATGGTTGGGGTAGCTGGTTTCCTCGGCTGCCCAATCTCTGAATGCGGAGCGCATACCATGCACCGTCACGCCCGGCTGCATTTCTTTCAGCAGTTTGGCCATAGCCATATTGGATATGTGGGGCGCACGCAGGCCGGGAAACAGGTGGCTGTGTTCTTCGTTCAGATTCTTCAGCACACCCAGTGCTTCGTCAGATAGGGGTACGCGGTGCTCTTTGCGCACCTTCATACGCTCTGGCGGGATTACCCAAGCATCACCCTGAATCTCGCTCCATTGGGCCTGCATGGTTTCTCCGGTGCGGCAGGCAGTCAGAATGGTCCATCGGAGCGCATAGGCTGAAATTGATGACTTGGCAGCCAGCCGCGCGTACAGGTCAGGCAGGTCAGCGAAGGGCAGGGCGCTGAAATGTTTGGTGGGCTGCAATTTCTCCTTCGCTGGCAGTAGGGCTTGCAGATTGCCCCGCCACACGGCTGGGTTGAACCCCTCGCGGTAGCCTCGGGCCATTGCCCACGCCAGTATATTCTCAAGACGCATTCTTACCCGACTAGCGGTTTCCGGCTTGCTGTGCCATATAGGTTCGAGTACGTCCAGCACATCAGCCATGCCGATTTCAGAAACGCTTTTCCTGCCGATTTTCGGGAATGCGTATGTGCTTAGTGTGTTCTCCCATTGTTGTTTGTGTTTGGCGTTTTTCCAGCCGGGGGAATGGGCGGCAATGTATTTGCCAGCCGCTTCCTCAAATGTCGGGATGGTGCTGTCACCGTAAAGGGCGATTTTCGGGTCTTTGCCATTTTTCACTGCATTCCTTGCAATTGCGGCGCGCTCTCTAGCTTCCTTCAGTGTGTAGTCGCGAAAGCTGCCAAGAGCGGTATATCTCAATTTACCTTGCCGCCGCCAGCGATACTCCCATGATCGCCCGTTAGGCGGCGTAACTTTGAGGTATAGCCCACCCCCGTCGTTGTGCGCTCCGGCGCCAAGGTTAGAAAGCTGGTTTGCTTTCAGTTTGTTTCTTTCTGCTTTTCCCCTGCTTACCATACCTATTGCCATACTATTTATGATGTGACTGGGGTGGACAATAGCAGACGGTAATTTACAAGGCAATCACCTAAGTTACTGATATATATACGCAATGCGTATATCTAAGTGGGGCGGCTTGGGTGTAGATAGACTTGGGTTTACATGGTTGGTAGCCCTCGCTCTCCGCCATAAATGCAAAAGGGCCGCCCCCCAAAAGGGCGGCCCTTTTGCATTTATGGGGCTGAGTGAGGACTTGGTTTGGGCCCTCCGGTTCGACAAACTCGCCCCACGGGCGAGTTTGAGACGAGGCGCAAAGCGGCGAAGGTCGTGCGCGACCCCGGCCGAGGGGCTGAATCGCCACCAGTTCCTTAGACACTTTCCAGCCGCTTTTGGTGACGCCGCTCATACTCTACCGGCGATAGCTGCTCATTAGAACTGTGACGCCGCCGTTCGTTGTAGAACAGCTCGATATAGTCA
>NZ_VRYZ01000007.1 GCF_008064635.1 Parahaliea aestuarii | reverse complement strand
CGAGACGGGCCTACGGCTTCAGAAACTTTGAGAATTACCGGTTGAGGGTACTGACCCACTGTGGGTGGGATGGCATTATCAATCGGGTACGGATGGATGCCCATCCCCCGTTTATGGGGTAGAGCCCACCTTTCCGGTGCCGTTTATAGGGCAGAGCCAGCATACTTACGCTGATCCTGGAAAAGAAAAGGGCCTGGACAAGTCAATATCCAGGCCCTTCAGTTTGGCGTGTTTGGTGGAGGCGGCGGGAATTGAACCCGCGTCCGCCAGCACTCTGCCTTCGGCTCTACATGCTTAGTTTCCGTTAATTGATTTAGCCGTTCACAGCCCAACGGTCAGGACGTGATTGGCGAGCCTGTATAAGTTTTAGCCGATCCACCCCAGGCAGGCTTCACAGCGATCCAGTTCTGTATGACAGTCAATAGCGCGATACTGGCACCTTGCTAAAGACCGCTAGGGCCGAAGCCACTAGAAGGTGTTATCAGCGGACTGCTTACGCAGCCAGTTGAGCACCGTAGTTGTCGTCGTTGGCAACTAATAGTTTGCAGCTTTGGATTAACGTGATTCGCTACCATCACGGCATGCACCTCAGGGTTTGTAACCGTCGTCGAATCCAGATCGCCCCCATAAGTGAACCGCGGAGTATAACGCACTCCGCACAGACTTTGACCGTGAATTTTGCGAAAGTTCCCATACCGTGCGGCAGCCGGCTTGATGACGGGGGGCGCTCTGCACTAGGGTGAAGTGAATTTACTGGACAGGGATATGCAATGACCGCGCGCTACAAGGCCGAAGACCTGCAGCAATTTACCGCCAGCCTGTTTACAGGGGCAGGCCTGGCACCGGAGCGTGCCGCGGTACTTGCCGAGGTGTTTCTGGAGGCGGATCTGATGGGCTTTTCCACTCACGGCCTGAACCGGGTGCCGCACAATCTGCGCTGGCTGCAGGGTGGCGAGAGCCGCGTTGACGGGGAACCGCAGGTACTGGCTGATCGCGGCGCCCTGTTTAACTGGGACGCCGGTTTTCTGCCGGGGCCCTGGGTGGTGCGCCTGGCGCTGGATCAGGCGCTGGCTCGGGTGGCGGAGCACGGTGTGGTGACGGCCACCCTGCGCCGCAGCCAGCACATCGCCTGCCTTGCCGCCTACCTGCCACGCATCGTGGAGGCGGGTTACGCGGTACTGATGACCTGCTCCACCCCGGCGGAAAATACGGTCAGCGCTTTTGGCGGTATCGATCCGCTGTTTTCAGCCAACCCTATCGCCTTCGCGGCGCCGGGGGAAGATTGCCCGCTGTTGTTCGATATCAGTATGTCGATTACCGCCGGCGGCTATGTGGCGCGCGCGCAGCGGGAGGGCAAGCGGCTGCCCGAACCCTGCCTGAAGAACCGCGCGGGGGAGATCACCGATGACCCCGCGGCGCTGGGGGAGGGCGGTAGCATCATGCCCATCGGCGGCGCCGCCCACGGTTACAAGGGTGCCGCGTTGTCGGTGTTTACCGAAGTATTGAGTATGGCCCTGGGCGGTTACGGGCGGGCCGATGCGGCCGCGCGTAATGACGGCGAAGCCAATTCGGTGTTTCTGCAGGTTATCGATCCCGGCGCCTTTACCACGCCGGAGAACTTTCGCCGCCAGCTCGGCGCGCTGCAGTCGCTTTGCGAGCAGAGCGCAGTGCCGGCGGGGCAGCCCCCGGCGCGTTTCCCCGGGCGGCGCGCCTGGGAGCTGCGCCAGCAGCAGCTGGCCCAGGGGGTGGACCTTTACCCGGGCATCATGGCTGACCTCGCCCCGTGGGCGGAGCAGTTTGCTATCCCTCTGCCCCTAGCACTGCAGGCAGAGGGTGGGCTGTAATCGGTGCCTGACATTCCGCCCCGGCCTGTAATCACCCGACTTGGCCTGATTTAACCCTTACTGCCCACAGCGGGCTTGTCTAGACTTCTGCCCATAGTGTGACCGGGCCATGGGCCCGGACCGTTCCAGCAGAAGACAGGACCGGCCGCAGCCGGGGAGAGACCATGCAATTCGACCTCAAGATCATCAATGGCGCCGTTTTCGACGGTGAAGGTAACGACCCGGTGCAGTGCAATGTCGCGGTAAAGGACGGGCTCATTGTGGCGGTGGGCGAATGCGCTGGCGAAGCCGCGCAGGTGATCGACGCCGCCGGCAAGATCGTAACCCCCGGCTTTATCGACCTGCACACGCACTACGACGGGCAGGTGTCCTGGGATGCGGACCTGCAGCCCAGCATCAATCACGGCGTGAGCACCGTGGTGATGGGCAGCTGTGGCGTGGGCTTTGCGCCGGTGCGCGCCACTGACCGCGACAGGCTGATCCGGTTGATGGAAGGGGTCGAGGATATCCCCGGCACCGCGCTGGCAGAGGGCATCACCTGGGACTGGGAAACCCTGCCGGAGTACATGGATGCCCTTGACGCCAAACCCCACAGCATCGACTTTGCCGTACAGGTGACCCACGACCCGCTGCGGGTCTATGTGATGGGCGAGCGGGCCGTGTTCGACGAGGAAGCCACCGAGAGTGACATCGCCGAGATGCGCCGCCTGACGCGCGAGGCCCTGGACGCGGGCGCCATTGGCTTCTCCACGGGGCGCTCCGATGTACATCGCAGTGCGGACGGCGACTGGACGCCATCCTCGGAAGCCTCCAGCGGTGAACTGGCGGGCATCGCCAGCGCCTTTGACGGCCTTTCCCACGGCGTATTGCAGGCGGTCAACGATTTCAACCTGGAGCGAGTGGCCGACGACGGCGACCGCTTTGACGAAGAGTTTGACCTGCTGGAAACCTTCGCCCGCGCCGCCAACGGCCGCCCTTTTTCCCTGTCGCTGATGCAGCGGGACTTCGCGCCGGACCAGTGGCTGCGCATTATCAAGCGGGCGGAGCAGGCCGCCGAACAGGGCTTGAACATGCGCCTGCAGACGGCCCCACGGGGCATTGGTGTGACCGTGGGCCTGCAGTGTACATTCCACCCATTTATCGGTTTTCCGAGCTACAAGCGTATCTGTCACCTGCCGCTGGCGGAGCGGGTCGAACAGATGCGCGATCCGGCCTTCAAGGCGCAGCTGCTGAGCGAAAAGTCCGAGCCGATGGCCGGCGATGGCACGCCGGTGCCGCCCATCGCCGACGCCCTGTTGGCAGCGGTGGACTTTGTCGCCAGCAAAACCTTCCGCCTGGGTGAAAACCCGGACTACGAGCAGACCGAGGAAACCTCGGTGCTGCAGATGGCGAAGGACCGCCGCGTACCCACGCTGGAGATGATCTACGATCTCATGCTGGAGAACGACGGCCGGGAACTGCTCTATTTCCCGATCTACAACTACACCGAGATGAACTACGACAATGTGTACACCATGATGCAGCACCCGCTGTCCATCATGGGGCTGTCGGACGGCGGCGCCCACGTGGGCACGGTGTGTGACTCCAGCTTCCCCACCTACCTGCTCAGCTACTGGACTCGCGATCGCCAGCGTGGCAGCAAGCTGGAGCTGAAAGACGCGGTGCGCCGACTGACCAGCGATATCGCCGACTACTGTGGCATGGGTGATCGCGGCCGCATCCGCGTGGGGCTCAAGGCCAACCTCAATGTGATCGACATCGAGCGCCTGCGACTGCACGCGCCGCACATGGTGCAGGATCTTCCCGCTGGCGGGCAGCGCCTGCTGCAGGAGGCGAGCGGCTATCGCGCCGTGATTGTCGCCGGCGAGGTGGTGCTGGAGAACGATCAGCTGACCGGAGCGTATCCGGGGCGGCTGGTGCGGGTGAACCAACTGGCGGAGCGCGCAGCAGCCTGAACAGAGTCCCGATAGCTACCGGCATCCGGGGGAGGCACTGTGAGCCTGGCGGGTGACTGGCTGGTTCAGCTCGACCTTGCGCAGTTGGCGCTGGTCTGGGCTGTGGTCGTCTTCGCCGCGGTGATGCGCGCCTTCACCGGGTTCGGCTTTGCGCTGGCGGCGGTGCCGGTGTTCTCCATGATCATGCCACCCACGCAGGCGGTGGTGCTCAGCGCATCACTGACGCTGGCGGTCAGCTTGCTGACCCTGAAAACCTACTGGGGGCAGTATCCTCTGCGCCCCATGTTGCCGATGCTGTCACTGTCCCTGCTGGGTACCCTGGTCGGGGCTTCCCTGCTGGCGGGCCTGTCGCCAGCACAGTTCCAGTTGTGGATTGGGCTGGCGGTCGTGTCCGCCTCGCTGGCGTTGACCCTGTATCGCCCTGCGCAAGAGGGGCCGCGCCCGGGAGCGCGATGGCGGGCGGCGGCCGGTGCCGCATCCGGCGTTCTGAATGGCGCCTTTGCCATTCCCGGCCCGCCGGTGGTGGTATATGCGGTGGCGGCGGAGAGTGACCCGGGACGAGCGCGCGCCCTGCTGATGACCTTCTTCCTGTTCTCGGCGGTGATGGCTCTGGCTTCCTACAGCCTGGCCGGCCTGGTTACGGTGCAATCGCCGCTGCTGTTCCTGCTGGCCTTCCCGGCCATGTTGCTTGGCGACCGGCTGGGCTATTACCTGTTCCACCGCTATGGCAGCCGCCTGTACCGGCAGGTGGCGGTGGCTGTATTGATGGCCGTGGGGGTAACGACAACACTGCAGGCGCTCATGTGAATCCACACAGGCGCAGGAAGGGATTGGAGTCCGGACAATAGAAAGCCGCAGTCGACTGGCAGAGTGCCACCCGAATGCGGCCGGGACGGTTTGTCAGCCTGTGGCGAGGGGATTGCATCGCGCCAGGGCCCCTCGCCTGGCGCTCTCCTCCATGGGAGAGTATTGCGGTGTCATAACCGTATTGCCGCAGCCGGTGTTGTTGCCTTTGCCAATTGCCAGGTGGAGGGCGCGGGCGCCGGCTGCGTTTTAACTATGGTTGGCCGGGCCCGCTTTCGCAAGTCGCGGCTTAGACTGTTCCTGCATAAGCAGGCGGGACGGCTTATTGCTTGACGTTGTCGCGGATAATGCGCTGCTTTTGCCGGCCCCAGTCGCGGTCCTTCTCGGTGTCGCGCTTGTCGTGGCTCTGCTTGCCCTGGGCGAGGGCGATGCGCGCTTTCACCAGGTGCCCCTTCCAGTACAGCTGTGTGCAGACGCAGGTCTGGCCTTTCTGGGCAGTAGCCGCCAGGATCTTTGCCAGCTCTTTCTTGTGTAGCAGCAGTTTACGGGTGCGGGTGGGGTCGGTGACGAAATGGGTCGACACCGTATCCAGCGGCGTAATCTGGGCACCCAGCAGCCAGGCCTCGCCGTTTTTCATCAGCACATAGGAGTCGGTCAGCTGGGCCTTGCCCATGCGCAGGCTCTTGACCTCCCAGCCGGTCAGGGAAACCCCGGCTTCAAAGGTTTCCAGCAATTGGTAATCGAAACTCGCGCGCTTGTTGCGCACGATCACGTTGTCAGAGACTTTGGGTTTCTTCTTGGCCATGGCGCGCATTATACGGAGCGCTGCGGCGCGGGGAAGGTGAATCTTTCCCTTTTCATCGCGGCGGCCCTGATGCAATCTAACTCCATGATAAAAGGGTATTTTTCACTTGCTGCTGCGTAACCTTTCGGCCCCGGCCCAGTGGCGCTCCCGGATGACCTTCGTGCTGGCCCTGGCGGCTTTTGCCGTCGGTCTCGGCAATCTCTGGCGCTTTTCCTATCTCACCGGTGAGCACGGTGGCGGCGCCTTCGTGCTGCTGTACCTGCTGTGCCTGTTTGTACTGGCGGTGCCGGTGCTGATTGCCGAAGTGGCGCTGGGCAATTACAGCCGCGCCGGGCCGTTGCAGGCGCTGCGCGACAGTGCCGACCGCTCCCTGCGCTCTCGCCACTGGGTCTGGGTCGGCGTGCTGGCCAGCGTGTCCGCCCTGTTGCTACTGGCCTATTACGTGGTTGTGGCCGGTTGGGCACTGGCCTTTGCCAGCAGTATTCACGATGGGGCCTTCTCCTCCGCCAGTCTGGTCAATGTCGGGGAGTATTTCGAGCAGCTGCTGCTGGACCTGCCCGCGCAACTGTATTGGCAGGCCGTGTTTTTGCTGACGGTGATGCTGGTGGTGGGCTGCGGCCTGCGCCGTGGGCTTGGCCTGGCGCCGTGGTTGCTGCTGCCGGGTTTGATCGCGCTGCTGGGGGTTTTGGTGCGCTACGCCATGGCGGAGGGAGACCTGTCCGCTGCCCGCGAGTTTCTGTTTTCCGCCCAGCTGCTCGATTTCAATCTGCACTCTTTGCGGGCGGCACTGGGACAGGCCTTCTACACCCTCGGCATCGGCCTGGCGGTGGGTATCGTCTACGGTGCCAGTGCGCCCGAGCGTATTCCGGTAGGGCGCAGCGTGATTGCCATTGCCCTGTTCGACAGCTTGATCAGCATCGCCGCCGGACTCGCTATCTTTCCGGTGCTGTTCGCCCACAATCTGGCCCCCACCGCGGGCCCCGGCCTGCTGTTTGTGGCGGTGCCCTATGCCTTTGGCAACGCCACTGGTGGCGAGTTGTTCGGAGCGCTGTTCTTCCTGATGGTGGTGGTTGCCGCACTGGGTGCCGCCATTGCCCTGCTGGAAGTGGTGGTGCAGGCCCTGCGCAGTTGCCTGCCCCTGCGCCGCGGCGCGGCGGTGCTGGCGGCCGGTGGCCTGTGCGCATCCCTGGTGGTGCTGCTGTCGGTTTCGCTGGCGGATAACCCGGCGCGGCCGGATGGCCTGTTCGTACAACTGGATCGACTGCTGGGTGAATGGCTGCTGCCGCTCAATGCCCTGCTGCTGTGCCTGTTCGCCGGCTGGCGCATGCGGCGAGAGCTGCTGCGGGCCTGCCTGTACCGCGAGCAGGACGGATTTTTTTCGCTTTGGTACGGGCTGTTACGTTATATTGCCCCGCCGGCTATTGCGCTGGTCCTGCTGACGGCCGCCTGGTCGCGGTGGTGGCCGGCGAGTTGACCTCACAGGACGCATGACGAACATCAACCGCAGCGCGCTGCTGCCCTATCGGGCAGAGCAGATATACGATCTGGTCAATGACATCGAGGCCTACCCGGCCTTTATGGACGGTTGTGTGGGCGCCGAAATCCTGCGCTGCGAAGGCAACCTGGTGGAGGCGCGCCTGGATCTGTCCAAGGGCGGAATCAGCCACAGCTTCAGCACCCGCAATTTTCTCGAGGAAAACCGTGCCATTCGCCTGGAGTTGCTGGACGGTCCCTTCGACCGCTTTCACGGCTACTGGGGTTTCAAGCCCCTGGGCGAGAGCGCCTGCAAGGTGACCCTGCAGCTTGAATTCACTGCGTCCAATGCGGTGCTTGGCCTGGCGGCAGCCAGACTCTTCGACAAAGTGAGCAACAATCTGGTGGATGCGCTGGGGCAGCGCGCCAGGCAGGTTTATGGACAGGAGGGAGTGCGGTGAGCGCTGAAAGTATCCACGTGGAGGTAGCCTACGCGCTGCCGGACAAGCAGGCCATTGTGCCGCTGCAGGTTGCGCGGGGCACCACAGCCATTGACGCCGTGCGCCGGGCCGGACTGGAGCGCCTGTTTGAGGGCCTGGACGTGGATAGTGCCAAGCTGGGGATTTTTGGCAAGGTGGTGGGCCCGCAGCAGGAATTGCGCGAGGGCGACCGGGTGGAGGTTTACCGCCCGCTGATTGCCGATCCCAAGGAGGTACGCAAGGCGCGGGCTGCGCGGGTCAAGGAGCGGCGCAAGGACGACGCCGGGGAATGACGGGCTCAGGCCCGGCTGTCGTCGGAATCGGATTCGGCGCTGTCGCCGCTGTCATCTGAGGTGCTCCCGCTGGCCCAGTCAGGCTGGTAATCGCCGGTGACATCCACCAGGCTGTCGCCATCGAAGTGCACCGTCATTTGCGCCTTGCGGATAATATCGTTGCCGTTGCGCAGCACGTAGGGGTAGTCCCAGCGGCTCTGGTTGAAGGGGTCTTCCACCAGCGGTGTGCCGAGTATGAAGCGCACCTGGCGGCGACTCATGCCGGGTTGCAACTGATCCACCATGTCCTGATTCACCAGGTTGCCCTGTTCCACGTCGATCTTGTATACGCCGGGAAAGCCCAGGGCGCCGCAGCCGCTCAGGGAAATCGCAATCAGCAGGAGGAAAAGGCTGCGCATAGGGTCTAAACTTCCACTTCAGTAACAGGGGTGGCATCATACCCCCACCGCAACGCAACGAGAACCCCTCGCCCATGGCCGTAGAGAATCAGGAACTGCGCAAAGCAGGCCTAAAAGTCACCCTGCCTCGCGTAAAGATCCTGCAAATACTGGAATCCACTGGTGACAGTGCCGAGCACCTCAGCGCCGAGGATGTCTACCGCGCCCTGCTGGATGCGGGCGAGGATGTTGGCCTGGCCACTGTTTACCGGGTGCTCACCCAGTTCGAGACGGCGGGGCTGGTGACGCGCCACAATTTTGAAACCGGGCATTCGGTGTTCGAACTGGCCCGGGGCGATCACCACGACCACATGGTCTGTGTGAGCAGTGGCGACGTGGTGGAGTTCCACGACGAGATCATTGAGCGGCGCCAGCGCGAAATTGCCGCGCAGCACGGCTTCGAACTGGTGGATCATTCCCTGGTGCTCTACGTACGCAAGTCCGACGACAAGTAGAGCGCCACCGTCTCCCGGGTTCTCTCCGGACGATTTTCGACTTTCCTTCCCAACCCCGGCCCAGGCCGGGGTTTGTGTTTCTGTGGCGGCGTTGTTTTACGCTGCGGGCCGCGCCTGTCGCCAGATTAATAAAAGTAAACTTGTGAGCAAAAATGCACATATGTATATTTGTGCTCGTCGAGTGATCGCCACAGGAGCGAGGCCATGAACGCCGCCACAGAAGCCAATAACAACACCCCGATCGAAACCCTGTTTGACCCGTCCTCAGAGGCCTACCTCCGCGACCCCATTCCCCAGTGCCTGGCGCTGGCCAGTCGCGGGCCGCTGGTGTGGTACGCCCCCTGGCAGGCCTGGATCATGACCCGCATGCCGGACATCATGGACTGCTGGCGGCGGGAGTACCTGTCCTCGGATTTCTACGACTGGGAATTCGCCCCGCCGCGCCCCCCCGAAGACCAGTGGAGCAATTTTGAGCGCGCCATGATTGGCCACAGCCTGCTGGCCGACCACGACCATCACCGCCTGATTCGCAAGGTGGTGTCACCGGCCTTCTCCCGCAACGTGGTGGATGAGATCCAGCGCCGCATCAAGCCGGACGTGGAAAAGCTCTTCGACGAGCTGGGCGATGTCGAACGCTTTGATTACATCGAGAAGATCGCCAGCCGTATCCCCTTTATTTCCATCAGTCGCATGGTCGGTGTGCCCGAGCGCTACTGGCCCGAGATCGAACGGGTGGTGCTCACCTTCACCGAGACCTGGAACCCGACCATCTCCGATGAGCGTCGCGAGGCGGCCCGGCAGGACAGCAACCGAGCCATCGAAATCCTGCAGCGGGTGATCGCCGAGCGCCGCGCCAACCCGGGCGAGGACGATGATTTTCTCAGCGTGCTGCTGAAAATCGAGGCCGAGAACGACAAATTCAGTGAATGGGACATCGTCACCCTGATCCTCGCGCTGATTGGCGCCGGTGCCGACACCACGCTGGTCGCCCAGCAGTGGTCGGTCTACTCCCTGCTCAAGCACCCCGGGCAGGTAGCCACTGCACTGGCCTCGCCGGACGCCTTCTCCAACGCCTTCAGTGAAATCATGCGCTGGTCCACCCAGTCCAAGATGGGCTTCGCCCGCTATGCGCCGGAGGATATGGAGCTGCTGGGCCAGCAGATTCGCAAAGGGCAGATGGTGCTGCTGATGCCCCACCTGAAAGACCGCGACCCTGCCTATTACAGCGAACCCGAGCGCTTCGATGTACAGCGGGAGTTCAATCCCGACGTGCTGTTTGGCTACGGCCCGCGCTACTGCATCGGCGCCGCGCTGGCCAAGCGTCAGCTCTACCTGACGATGTGCGAGCTGTTCCGGCGTTTTCCCAAACTCGAACTGGACGGCGAGCCAGAGCGTGACGGCAGTGACCACAACGCCGTGGTGTTCAGGGAATTGTGGGTAAAAACCAACGCGTAGTACGCGGTGCCAATTCATTTAACAATAAACAACAACTGCCAGGAGTGATTCATGAAGGACTTCAATAACAAGGTGGCCGTGGTCACCGGCGGCGCCAGCGGTGTCGGCAAATCCCTCGCCCGCGCCTTTCTCAAACAGGGCGCGAAAGTAGTGCTGTCGGACGTGGAAGCGCCGGCCCTGGAGGCCACTGCGGCGGAACTGGCCGGGGAGGTAGAGGGCGCGGTGATTCGTTCCATCGTCACCGATGTGTCCAAGCCAGAATCGGTCAACGAGCTGGCGGATGCGGTGTTCGGGGAGTTCGGCGCCTGCCACGTGCTGTGTAATAACGCCGGCGTGTCGGTGACCAACTGCAATGTCTGGGAAACCACCCCCAACGACTGGCTGTGGGTACACGGTGTGAACGTGCGCGGTGTGGTCCACGGTATCCAGGCCTTTGTGCCGCGCATGCTGGAGTCCGGGGAGGAGGGCATCATCATGAACACCAGCTCCGGCGACGGCGGTATTTCACCGCTGGCGGATCAGTCGGTTTACGCATCGAGCAAGGCCGGGGTGTCCATCATCACCGAGTGCCTCAACGCGCAACTGGTGGGCCAGCAAAGCAAGCTGCGCGCCTGCATTTTCTATCCTTCGGGCGGTATTCTGCCCACCGGCATCTGGACCACGCGCCGCAACCGCCCGGCGGAACTGGCGCGGGAAAAGCCGGTGCCCGCCGGCGGTGAAATGACCTTTGATGAGTTCATGGAAGGCATGAAGGCCATCGGCGTAGACCTGCCGGTGCAGGACCTGGATGAACTCGCCGAGTTCGCCCTGGACGGCCTGCACAAGGGCGACTTCGTAATCATGATCGGCCGCGAAGCCATGGAGGAAACCCTGGTGGAGCGCGCCCGCAAGCTGGCCCGGGGCGAGTGCCCGATTGAGGCGGGCCTGCATGGTTGAAGGGGAAGGGGCGGCTCCGCGCTGGGGGGCGCGGAGCCGCTATCTTTTCGCCATGGTCTCTCAGCTTTCCTCCGCCTGAGCCAGCATCTCCCGCGCATGGGCGAGGGTCTGCTCGGTCATCTTCACCCCGCCCAGCATGCGCGCCACTTCCTCGGTGCGCTGCTCGCCGTCCAGGCGGACCATTTCGGTGTGGGCGGACTGTTTGCTGCTGATCTTGGTGACCTGCAAATGCTGGTGACCCTGTGATGCCACCTGGGGCAGGTGGGTGACGCAAAGCACCTGGGTGTCCGCGGCCAGCTTGCGCAGCAGTCGGCCAACCACCTCGGCGACCGCGCCGCCGATACCCACGTCGACTTCGTCAAAGACCATGCAGGGCAGGGCGCTCGAGCTGGCGGTGACCACTTGCACGGCCAGGCTGATGCGCGACAGTTCACCGCCGGAGGCAATTTTTGCCAGCGGCTGGGCCGGGCTGCCGGGGTTGGTGCTGATCAGCAGTTCCACTTCCTCCCGCCCCTGGGGGTGGGGGGCACCGCCTTCGCGGCGGGGCAGGGCGATCTCGAAGCGACAGTGCTCCATGGCCAGGGTGGCGAGCACCTTGCCGGCTTCCTTTTCCAGTTTGCGGGCAGCGCCGACGCGCAGCTTGGACAATTTACCCGCATCCGCTTCGTAGCGCGCCAGCAGTTCTGCCAGTGTTGCTTGCAGTTCCTCGATGCGCGCGCCACCGCCGGCCAGTGCGCCGGCCTCCTCCGCCAGCTGGGTGTGCAGTTCGGCAAGATTCTCCGGCTTTACGCGGTGTTTGCGGGCGATGTCGTAGATCGCCTCGAGTCGCTTCTCCACCTCCTGCAGACGCTCCGGGTTCACCTCGACGGCGTCGATATGATGCTGAATCTCCGAGCGCGCCTCCTGCAACTGGATAGCGGCGGAATCGAGCAGTTCCCGGGCGTTGCCGGCGGCACTGCCGGCATGGGCGTCGTCTTCCATCAGGTGCAGGGCGCGGCGGCTGTCGCTGGCCAGTTCCTCGCACAACTCCAGGGCCTGGTGGGCGCTGCGCAGTATGTCTTCGGCGTTGGCCAGCTGTTTCAGCTCCGCCTCCAGCTCGGGCAGCTCGCCCTCCTGCAGCGCCAGGGCATCCAGTTCCTCCACCTGGTAGGCCAGCAGCTGGGCGCGGGCGGTCTGCTCGTCGCGGGCGCCGGTGAGCAGTTCGAGCTCGCGCTGCTGGCGCAGCCAGTCGGAGGCGGTTTTCTCGACGCCGCGGGCCAGTTCGCGCTGGCCGGCGAAGGCGTCCAGCAGCTGCCGCTGCACACCCTTGCGCAGCAGGGACTGGTGGGCGTGCTGGCTGTGGATATCGATCAGCAGGCCGCCGAGTTCGGCGCAGTCCTGCACGGTGCTGGCGCTACCGTTGATGTAGGCGCGGCTGCGGCCCTCGGCGGTCACCACCCGGCGCAACAGGCATTCCTCGCCCTGCAGCAGGTCGCGGCGGCCCAGCCAGTCGCGGGCCGCGGGATTGTCGGCCAGGTCAAAACAGGCGCTGATGTCGGCCCTGTCTGTGCCGTGGCGCACCGCCTTGGGGTCTGCCCGGTCACCCAGGCACAGGCCGAGGGCGTCCAGCATGATGGATTTGCCCGCGCCGGTCTCGCCGGTAATCACGGTCATGCCGCCGCTGAATTCCATCTCCAGCGCTTCGACGATGGTGTAGTTCTGGATGCTGATATGGGTGAGCATAAAACCTGCGGAGCTCCTGCCAGTGTTGCCGTCTTTTATAACGCGTTGCCGGCCCCGCTGGAACATCCGGGTGCCGGCACGTGTCGATTTTTCGGCGGGGTCAGAGCCCTTTTTTGCGAACAAAAAAGGGCTCTGACCCCATTTTCATGATACAAACGCCAGAAACCGACAGTGAGATGGTATGGCGGCACCTGAACTTTCCGAACGCGCGCTCACCCTGTTGCGGGCTCTGGTACAGCGACATATCCGGGACGGCCAACCGGTGGGCTCTCGCACCCTGCTGGAGGAGGCGGGCCTGCCGGTCAGCGCCGCTACCGTGCGCAATGTCATGTCCGACCTGGAGGAGCGCGGTTTTCTGCACTCCCCCCACACCTCTGCCGGGCGGGTGCCCACTGTCGCCGGGTACCGACTGTTTGTCGACCAGTTGCTGCAGGTGCAGCCGCTGGAGAGTGAGGCCATTCGCATCCTGCGCGAGGAGCTGAACCCGGATCGTCCCGCCGGCGAGCTGGTGCAGTCGGCCTCGAACCTGGTGTCCGCCATCACCGCCCACGCCGGGCTGATTACCGTGCCCCGCCCCGAGGCCAGCCAGCTGCGCCAGGTGGAGTTCCTGCCCCTGTCTGGCAACCGGGTACTGGCGATTCTGGTGGTGAACGAGCGCGAGGTACAGAACCGTATCATCCACACACAGCGACCATTCAGTGAAAAGGAGCTGAAGGAAGCGGCGCGGCTGGTGAACCAGCGCTTCGCCGGCCAGGCCCTGTCGCTGGTACAGGAGCGCATCCTGCGGGAAATGGAAGAGGCGCGCAGCCGTATCGATACCTACCTGCAGGCGGCCCTGGATCTGGCCAGCCAGGCGCTGGACCAGGACGAGGATGATGAAGACGACTACCTGGTAGCCGGTGAATCCCGCCTGCTGGGCAATGCCACCGCCGGGGAACTGTCCCGCCTGCGTGAACTGTTCGACGCCTTCGAGCAGAAAAAGGACCTGCTGCACCTGCTGGAGCGCTGCTCCCGGGCAGAGGGCGTCCAGATTTTCATCGGTGAGGAGGCCGGCTACGAGGTTTTTGGCGACTACAGCGTCATTACCGCCCCTTACGGCGACGGCTCCCGCACCCTCGGTGTACTGGGGGTCATCGGTCCTACCCGCATGGCCTACGAGCGGGTGATTCCCATCGTCGATGTCACCGCCCGCCTGCTGTCCTCGGCCCTGTCTCACTGAGCGCGCAATTCGGCCCTTGAATTCCCCGCGGCCGGCCCCCACATCCTCTGCGTGAATCCCGTGCACGGGTGGCCAGGGCGCCGCTTGTGGCATCTATTTGTAATGAAAACGCCTGTATTGGAGTGAAATCGTGGCCGATAAAGACCCGAAACAGCCAGATATCGAACCGGCGGCCGAGGCCCCGGAAAGCACCCCTGAAACTGTCGAAGAGGCAGCTGCCGCCGCTGAAGAGTCCGAGGTGGTTGAGGCCGTCGAGGACGATCCGCTCGCCCAGTTGCAGGAGGAAGTCGCCCAGTTCAAGGATGCAGCGCTGCGCGCCCAGGCCGAGGCCCAGAATGCCAAGCGCCGCGCCGAACTTGAGGTGGAAAAAGCCCGCAAGTTTGCCCTGGAAGGTTTCGCCAAAGAACTGCTGCCGGTGGTGGACAACCTGGAGCGCGCACTGGAGTCCGCAGCGGGCGAAGAAGCGCAGGTCAAGGCCATCGCAGAGGGCGTGGAGTTGACCCTGAAGAGCCTTCACGACGTGCTCAAGCGCTTCAACATTGTGGCCGTCGATCCCCAGGGCGAGCCCTTCGACCCGCAGTTGCATCAGGCCATGAGCCTGGTGGAAAACCCCGAGGTAGAGCCCAACACGGTGATCGCCGTGATGCAGAAGGGCTATACCCTGAACGAGCGGCTGGTGCGCCCGGCCATGGTGATGGTGAGCAAATAAATGGGGTCAGAACCCTTTTTGGCCGAAATGTACTAGCGGAGCGCGCCGGGTGGGCGCCAAAAAGGGCTCTGACCCCTTTTTAAGCTCCCCTTGAAAAGCATCAACTAGCGCCAATATAGAGAACATCGCATTGAACATGGCCGGCACAGCCGGTCATTGAAGGAGGAACAACAATGGGCAAGATTATCGGTATCGACCTCGGCACCACCAACTCGTGCGTATCCGTACTGGATGGCACCACGGCCAAGGTCATTGAAAACTCCGAGGGCGATCGCACCACGCCCTCCATCGTCGCCTACACCGAAGACGGTGAGATCCTGGTCGGCCAGAGCGCCAAGCGCCAGGCAGTGACCAATCCGCAGAACACCCTGTTCGCGGTGAAGCGCCTGATCGGCCGCAAGTTCAAGGACGATGTCGTCCAGAAAGACATCAAGATGGTCCCCTACAAGATCATGGAAGCCGACAACGGCGACGCCTGGGTCCAGGTAAAGGACAACAAGATGGCACCGCCCCAGGTGTCCGCTGAAGTCCTGCGCAAAATGAAGAGAACCGCCGAGGAGTACCTGGGCGAGAAGGTCGATGCCGCGGTGATCACCGTGCCGGCCTACTTCAACGATTCCCAGCGCCAGGCCACCAAGGACGCGGGCAAGATCGCCGGTCTGGAAGTGAAGCGCATTATCAACGAGCCCACTGCGGCGGCGCTGGCCTATGGCATGGACAAGGCTAAAGGCGACCGCACCGTGGCGGTCTACGACCTGGGCGGCGGTACCTTCGATATCTCCATCATCGAGATCGCCGAAGTCGATGGCGAGCACCAGTTCGAGGTGCTGTCCACCAACGGTGATACCTTCCTCGGTGGTGAAGACTTCGACATGCGCCTGATCGAATATCTGGCGGCCGAGTTCAAGAAAGAGTCCGGTATCGACCTGCACAACGATCCGCTGGCCCTGCAGCGCCTGAAAGAGGCTGCCGAGAAGGCCAAGATCGAGCTGTCCAGTTCGCAGCAGACCGAGGTGAACCTGCCCTACATCACCGCCGATGCCAGCGGCCCGAAACACCTGGTGGTCAAGCTGAGCCGCTCCAAACTGGAATCGCTGGTGGAAGAGCTGGTCAAGCGCTCCATGGAGCCGGTGAAAGTGGCCCTGAAAGACGCCGACCTGTCTCCCAGCGAGATCGACGAGGTGATTCTGGTGGGCGGCCAGACCCGCATGCCGATGGTGCAGAAGGTAGTTGCCGACTTCTTCGGCAAGGAGCCGCGCAAGGACGTCAACCCCGACGAAGCCGTGGCCATGGGCGCCGCCATCCAGGGCGCCGTGCTGTCCGGTGACGTGAAAGACGTGCTGCTGCTGGACGTGACTCCGCTGACCCTGGGTATTGAAACCATGGGCGGCGTGGCCACCCCGCTGATCGAGAAGAACACTACGATTCCGACCAAGAAATCGCAGACCTTCTCCACCGCGGAAGACAACCAAACGGCCGTGACCATTCACGTGGTGCAGGGTGAGCGCAAGCAGGCGAGCCAGAACAAGTCGCTGGGCCGCTTTGACCTGGCGGACATCCCGCCTTCGCCCCGCGGCATGCCGCAGATCGAGGTGACCTTCGACCTGGACGCCAACGGTATCCTGAACGTGTCTGCCAAGGACAAGGCCACCAACAAAGAACAGTCCATCCGCATCACCGCATCCGGTGGTCTGTCCGAGGACGAGATCGAGAAGATGGTGGCCGACGCCGAGGCGAACGCCGAAGCGGACAAGAAGTTCGAGGAACTGATCACCGCGCGCAACACCTGTGAAGGTCTGGTGCACGCGGCGAAGAAAACCCTGGAAGAGGGCGGTGAGCACGCCACCGAGGACGAGAAGTCCGCCATTGAGGCGGCTATCTCCGAGGCGGAGGAAGCACTCAAGGGCGACGACAAGGACGCCATTGACGCCGCAGCCACCAAGCTGACCGAGGCGACTGGCCCCGTGGCCCAGAAGATGTACCAGGCCCAGGCCGCTGCCGGTGAAGGTGCCGCCGACGCCGCCGGTGATTCCGCCAAGAACAATGGCGACGACGTGGTCGACGCCGAGTTCGAGGAAGTGAACGACGACAAGAAGTAACGCCAGGCGTTACCCCGGGTTTGAGTGACCCCCGCCTTCGCGGGGGTGGCTCAGCCGGACAGGATTCACCTACGCGGGACACAGTGCCCGCGTAGTCATTTGTAAGCAGAGACCAACAGGGCCACGGCCAGCATGTCAAAACGCGATTATTACGAAGTGCTCGGAGTTGACCGCGGCACTGACGACAAAGAAATCAAAAAAGCCTACCGCCGGGTGGCGATGAAATACCACCCGGATCGTAATCCCGATGATCCCGATGCCGACGCCAAGTTCAAGGAGGCCACCGAGGCCTACGATGTCCTGATGAACAGGGAGAAGCGGGCCGCCTACGACCAGTTCGGTCATGCGGGGGTCGACCCGAGCATGGGCGGCGGTGCCGGCGGTTTCGGCGGCGGCAACTTCAGCGACATCTTCGGCGACGTGTTCGGCGATATTTTCGGTGGCGGCGGTCGCGGCCGCGGCGGTCCCCAGCGCGGTTCTGATCTGCGCTATACCCTGGACATCTCCCTGGAAGACGCGGTGCGCGGCACCACGGTGGAAATCCGTGTGCCCACCCTGGCGGGCTGTGACGAGTGTGACGGTTCCGGCGCGCGCAAGGGCTCGTCCCCGGTGACTTGTAATACCTGTGGCGGCATGGGCCAGGTGCGCATGCAGCAGGGCCTGTTCGCGGTGCAGCAGACCTGCCCCGCCTGCCGTGGTCGCGGCAAGACGATTTCCGATCCCTGTCGCAGCTGTCACGGCCAGGGCCGGGTGGAAAAGACCAAGACCCTGTCGGTGAAAGTCCCCCCCGGTGTCGACACCGGCGACCGGATTCGCCTGTCTGGCGAGGGCGAGGCCGGCCCCGACGGCGGCCCGGCCGGGGATTTGTTCGTGCAGATGTCGGTGCGTCAGCACCCGATATTCGAGCGCGACGGCAAGAACCTCTACTGCGAAGTGCCCATCACCTTTGTCGATGCGGCCCTCGGTGGCGAGCTGGAAGTACCGACCCTCGACGGTCGGGTGAAGCTGAAAATTCCCGCCGAGACCCAGACCGGCAAACTGTTCCGTCTGCGCGGCAAGGGCGTCAAGCCGGTCCGCGGCGGCAGCGTGGGCGACCTGCTGTGTCGGGCGGTGGTGGAGACCCCGGTGAACCTGAGCAAAAAGCAGAAAGAGCTGCTGAAGGAATTTCAGGACAGCCTCGGCCAGGGGGGCGGCTCGCAATCGCCGCGCCAGAGCAGCTGGTTTGAGGGCGTGAAGAACTTTTTTGAAGACATGAAACCATGAGTGTACGCATTGGGATTACCGGCGTGGCCGGACGCATGGGCCGGACCCTGGTGGAAGCTGTTGCCGCCGCCGATGGCGTGACATTGGCCGCGGCGCTGGAACGTCCGGACAGCAGCCTGATCGGCGCTGATGCCGGTGAGCTGGCGGGCCTGGGCAAGAACGGCGTGGCGGTCAGCGGGGCGTTGTCCGAGGTGATCGACAGCATGGACGTGCTGATTGATTTCACTATCCCCGACGCCACCCTCGCCAATGTCGCCCTGTGTGCCGAACACGGTGTTGCTATGGTTATCGGCACCACCGGCTTCACCGCCAGGCAGCAGCAACAAATTGACGATGCAGCCGGCAGGATTGCAGTGTGCAAGGCCTCCAACTTCAGTACCGGGGTCAACCTTTGCTTCAAACTGCTGGACATGGCTGCGCGGGTATTGGGCGACGATGTGGACATCGAGATCATCGAAGCCCATCACCGCCACAAAATCGACGCGCCCTCCGGCACCGCCCTCAGTATGGGCGGTGTGGTAGCCAATGCCCTTGGCCGCGACCTGGCTGAGGTGGCGATCTACGGCCGCGAGGGCCAGACCGGGGCCCGCGAGCGCGAGACGATCGGTTTCGCCACTGTGCGTGCAGGCGATGTGGTTGGAGACCACACCGTACTGTTCGCCGCCGATGGCGAGCGCATCGAGATTACCCACAAGGCCTCCAGCCGTATGTCCTTCGGTCGCGGCGCGGTGCGCGCCGCCCGCTGGCTGGCGACCAGGGAGCCGGGCCTGTACGACATGCAGGACGTGCTCGGCCTGAAAGCCGACCGCCAGTAATTCCGGATTTCACCGACCAGCGATACCAAGAGGAAGCCTGCGCAATGAATGCCGCCGCCGACATTATCGTCGATATCGACGAAACCAACGCCGCCCGGCTGTTGATCGAGGAGTCCCACCAGCGCCCGGTGGTGGTCGACTTCTGGGCCGACTGGTGCGAACCCTGCAAGGTGCTGATGCCAGTGCTGGAGAAGATCGCCAATGAGTACAACGGCGCCTTCCTGCTGGCCAAGGTCAACGCCGACCAGCAGCAGATGATCACCCAGCAGTTCGGGGTGCGAAGTCTGCCCACGGTGATGGTGATTCAGGACGGCCAACCGGTGGATGGTTTCGCCGGCGCCCAGTCCGAGGCCCAGGTGCGGGAGATGCTGGCCAAGTACCTGCCCAAGCCCTGGGACGGTCTGTTGCAGATGGCCCAGGAAGCCATGGCCAACGGCGACTTCGGCGCTGCCCTGGGCACCCTGCGCCAGGCCTGGGAGGACTCCGGCCAGGAGCACGAGATTACCCTGGCCTACGCCCACTGCCTGATCGAGGCGACGCGCCTGGATGAGGCCGAGCAGGTGCTCGACACCGTGCGCCTGGCGGATCAGGATCCGACCTGGGAGCAGCTCAAGGCGCAGGTCACCCTGAAGCGCGAGGCGGCAAAATCGCCCGAGATCGAGGCACTGGAACAGCAGCTGGAGCAGGACCCGGACAACCGTGAACTGCGCGCCCAACTGGCCGTGGCCTACTCGGGCAATGGCTACGCCAGGGAGGCCCTGGAAAACCTGTTCCTGATCCTCAAGGCGGACATCAACCACGCCGACGGCGCTACCAAGAAGTCCTTCCTCGATGCCATTGCCAGCCTTGGCAAGGGCGACCCGCTTGCCGCCGAATACCAGCGCAAGCTGTACAGCCTGCTGTACTGATCGCGGGAGCCTGCCAGCGCGACCTTAGCCAGCTTGGGCGGCGAGTGCTTCCCCGCCGCCTGTTGCTACCCTGTCGGATTCCGCATCCTGGCGTTTTAATGTTTTGTGTTCGTCCTCCGAGCGTCCCTGTTTCCAGTAACTTGAGATATACAGGTGACTGGAGGGCACTGTGCGCTGCTGGCGGAAGTACTGGCGCAGGCTGCGCATGCCGCTGAATTCGCAGGCGGCCCACACCGCCGCCTGCCCCGGCAGCCAGGGCAGCGCCTTCACCTTATTGGCCAGCGCCAGCACTTCGGCGTCTCCCTTGTTGACCACCCAGTGCACCTCTATACCGCGTGGATGGGGCAAGTTCTGGATGTCGCCTTCATCCGGCACCTCCACCACCAGGTAGCCGCGGGCATTCTCAGGCAGCAGATCCAGATTGACGCTGAGGGCGGGCAGGGCGGTCATATCGCCGGCCAGCAGGAACCAGTCTGCATCCCGGTTCACCAGCTTTTTCGGGCCGGGGCCACCCACCAGTATGCTGTCTCCAGGGCGCGCCTGCGCTGCCCAGCATGAGGCCGGGCCGGGGTTGTCGTGCAGGGCGAAGTCGATATCGATTTCATCCTTCCGCTGCCGGCTTACGGTGTAGGTGCGCATCAGCGGTTTTTGCAGGTCATTGCGGGGAAACAGCAGTTTGACGTAGGCACTTTCCTGCCCGGCAGGAAAGCTCTCGAGTTCGCCGCCTCCGAGGGTGACGCGCAGCATGTGGGGAGTGATGTACGCGCAGCGGATCACTTCCAGTTCCCGAGGTTGGGGTCGATTCATCAGTTCAATCTCCTTCGGAAGGCGTGACGCTGTCGGCCATCAGGTTGGCCAGTGCGATAAAGCGCTGCAGCTCTCCGGGTTTCAGTTGTCGTGTCATGGTGTCGATGGCCTCCTGCTCTACCGCCTGCAGTTTCGCAATCAGGATGTCGCCTTTGCGGCTGGGCCTGAGCAACTGGCTGCGCCTGTCCGCTGGATGTGCCTGTCGGGTGATCAGTCCGCCTTCTTCCAGTTCCTTCAGCACACGGGTGATCTGCGCTTTGTCGCGCTGCATGCGCGCGGCGATGGAGCCGGCGGTCGCTTCAGGATTGCGGGCAATACCCTTGAGCGCGCGCACATGGGTAATCGGCAGATCGATGCCGGCATTGCGGATACCGATCCGCAAACGCTGTTTGTAGGCATGGGTCAGTCGGTGCAGGGTGTCGCTGAGGGCTGGGGTGGACATGGCTGGCTCACATGGTTGATAAAGTCAATCATGTGCCTTTTGATTGATAGTGTCAACTATGGTCGGGTCGGTCCCGTCAAGTGTGCCGGCCACGAAGGGTTCAATGCGGCAGCTCAGCGTCGTCGATGGTGTCCAGGTTTTTCATGTCACCGCCAACACCGGCACCGGCAGCGAAACCGACCTTGACAAGGCCATTGCGCTGGCGAAAGACCTGGTGGGTTCCTGATCGCCAGGGTCGCCGGCAGGCTGCAAGGGCGAAACGCTACGGGGCGGCAGAGAGGATCTCCACCACGCCGGTATCGCCATCCAGGCGCAGGCGATCGCCGGTACTGATCAGCCGGGTGCCGACCCGGCTGTTCACCACGCAGGGCAGGCCGTACTCCCGGGCGATGACCGCGCCGTGGGACACCGAACTGCCGAGGTCGGTGACCAGGCCGGCTATCAGGCTGAAATAGGGCGTCCAGCCGATATCGGTGATGGGCGTCACGAGGACTTCCCCCGCTTGCAAGTGGGCCGCTTCTGCCAGGGTGTGCGCTACTCGCGCACGCCCCTCCACGACGCCCCGGGAGGCGGGGCGTCCAGTGATCTTGCCGTCACCCGCTTCCAGTGGCTCAGCTTGCAGCGGGATGGCCGGCCCCACACTGATCTCCGGGAAGCTCAGGCGTTGCTGGTAGGCGAAAGCGTCGCGCCGCAAGCGCGCCTGGCGCACCATGGCACCGTCCCGCGAGGCGACAAGCGCGGGCAACTCGTCAAAGGCAAAGAAGTACAGCAGGTCAGCATCCGGCAACAGACCTTCGCGGGTCAGTAATTCGCCGAGGTGGGCAAAGGCCAACTTGAATCGATGTGCCACCGTTACCAGGTGGGACTTGGTGTGCTCCCGGCGCCGCACCGCGCTGTGCGCACGGGGCAGAATCCAGCGCAGTCCCCGGCTGAGCCCGGCCGTGTCAACGCCCGTATTACGGGCCGAGTGGGTGGCCGCACCGGCGAGCCTGGCCCGGGCGCCGGCCTGCATGCTTTGCACCAGCGACTCAGGATCTTCCCCCCAGGCCGGGTCGCGCATGCACAGTTCACGGTAGCCGCGGTGGCCGTGGCGGGACAGGAATTCCGCAAAATGGAGGCTGACCGCGGCTTCGCTGCGCAGCCATTGCAGGGCTGCGTCGGGAGTCTGCTGGCAAAACGCCGCTTTTGCCCCCGGCAGGGTGGCGATGTGATCAACCAGCGCGTCCAGTTGCGTGACCATTTCCGCGCTCTCCACGCCGCTGGCACCTGCCAGCAGGCGCATGGCTTCGGACTGTTCCTCTGCAGTAGCGTTGTTGGCGCGAGCGGAAACCATATTCTCCACAATGGCCGACAGAAACCCGGACAAGACTGAAGACTGGATATGCACCGCCATGGCGTGCTCGTAAAAGCCGGCATTTTTCGTCAACTCCGCCATCATGGCGGCGCTGTCCTGGTGTCTGGCGATGTGGAAGTCCGCCACTTCCCGGTCGAAACGCTCCACCACTTTCGGTGCGCGAAGGACATAGCGAATCAATTTCCCCGTGTTTACCACACGCCGCCACAGCGGCGCCGGTGGCAGCGGCTTGAGCTCCGGCACCGGCCGGCCGCATAAGGTCTGGGCAGACTGTTCCGGTTCCGAACCCAGTGTACCGGCGCTCATCACCACATTGCCGGTCAGGTTCAGGAAGAGATGACCATAACCCCAGGCGGTGATCTGCCAGTCTTTTTCAATCTTCTCCCGCACGCCTACCGCCACCTGCATGTGCTGGAGCCCGTAGTCGATGCTCCAGCCAGTGAAAGAGCCGGTCAGTGGCGACACAGCGCCGGGCATCATTTCGCTGATATTGCTGATGGTGAGGACATCGTCCGGGCGCGGCAGGCGGGTATCGAATTCATTGAGGTCCGCGGGGAGGGTGGTGATGGGGCGGGCCTGCAGCCAGAACAGTTCGCCGGAAGCATCAATGGCCCACTCCAGGTCCAGTGGGTGACCCTCATGAGTGGCCGCCTGGCGCGCCTGGTCTGCGATGAGTTCCAGCTCACCGTCTGCAAGCAGCGGTGTGTCTCCTGTCAGAGATTGTTGAATGATCCTGTTGTGGCGATCGAGGGCAAAGTGATCCGGTGTCGCTTCCCCGCTGACCAGGGCTTCACCGAGGCCCGCCACTGCGTCTATCACCAGGACATCGCGCCGTGCACTGACCGGGTCTGCAGTAAACACCACGCCGGCGGCCCGCGCGTTCACCATGCGCTGCACGACGATGTTCATGCCGGGAGCGTCGCCGTTACCACGCCCCGCATACTCCCGGGCCCGGTCGCTGTCGAGGGATGACACGCAGGTGTCGATTGCCGCCAGCAATGCCTCGAAGCCGCTGACATTCAATACAGTGTCGTACTGGCCGGCAAAGGATTCCTCGGCGCCATCCTCACCCTGTGCCGAGGAGCGCACCGCCACGGGGTGGTCACCGAGGTCGGCCCAGGCAGCGCGCAGGCCCTCCGGGTAGTGGCCTTGCTGCGCGGCGCGAATGACGAAGGCGGGCGGCACCCGGAGCCCCATTGCCGCCAGCCTGGACAACCCGAACGCCTTGCCGCCAACAGATTCATCGACGATGTCCGGCAGTTGGAGAAGTTGCGGCTGAGTTCCGGCCGTGGTGCTTGTGGCTTGGTTTGGCATAAGTTGATGCTCTGCCGAGACATTTCCCCGGGAGTATGTGCTATCCCCTGATCTAACTGCCTGGCCTTGCAGCCTCTCGTGAACCGTGATTATCTATGAGACTATAAACTACTAGTTGTTAGTGCGACAAGCTGATGCGGCCCCCTTACCGGGTTGATTGGCACCACACATAACACAAACAGAGGCCGCTATGATCGATGAAAAAACGCTGACCCAGTTTGGCATAGAGCTGGCGGATGAGTTCCCCCACCCTTTCAGTGAGGATCACCCGGACTGGAACGAGTCCTATTTCTTCGACTGGTACGATGAGGAAGGCAACAACGCGGGGCATTGCCGCATTGGCTGGCATCCGGTGCAGCAGCGGGTGCTGTTCTGGCTCTACCTGTTTAACGGTGCCGAGTGGCTGGTGATTGAGGAATATCGGCTGCCTTTTTCGGCCCTGAAGCTCGGTAGCGCCGACCAGGTGTTTGCCTATGATGGCTGGGGTCTTGCTTTCAGCTACACCGCGACCGCGCCGCTGAACAGCGGGGAGCTTGTGGTTTCGGGCTTTGCCCGGGTGCTGTCCGGTCCCCGCCAGGGAGTGATGGTGCCGGTGCAGCTGAATCTCGTCGCCCAGGCGCAGGGGCCGGCTCATTCACTCGGCGGCGGCAGCGTAGAAAGTCACAGCGCCAAAGGCTATAGCACCAACCGTTTTGAGCAGCCGATCAAGGCCGAGTTGAAGCTCTGTATCAACGATGAAAATCAGGTGCTGCAAGTGCGCGGCGAGCGTGATCATTCCTGGGGCCCGCGGCCCTGGGATATGGAATGGCAATTTTTCGTTATCAACAGCGACTCGTTCAAGTTGCAGTCGACGGTGGTGAATATTCCCGAGTGGCCGGAAATACAGATGGGCTATTTTCAGGCGGCCGGGGAAGCGATGGAACATCTGGACAAGGTCGATTTCCAGCTGGTTTTTGATGCAGACAATCCCGTTAACGGGGTCAGCGGTCACTTCAGCTTGGTCTGTGACAGCGGGAGAGCGGTCAGCGGCCGTCTCGAGACAATATCCGGTATGGAGATAGATATCACGCACACCTTTTCTCCTCCGCGCAGAACCGAGTATCGCCGCTCGCTGGTACGTTGCCACATCGAGGGTGAGGCCCCGCAAATTGGTTGGCTGGAATGTAACCGCAAGCCAGAGGCGAATCACTGACACATTTCAAGAGACGCAGAGCCATGAAAATCGACGGCCCATTCTATGCCCCCCTGACCGGCGCCGCGGAAGAAGCAAAACGCCTGGCCGCAATAGGTTATGACGGCGTTTACAGCCTGGAAGGCAGCTGGGATCCCTTCCTGCCGCTGGCCATTGCCTCTGAACACGCGCCGGAGCTGGATATCGCCACCGGCATCGCCGTTGCCTTCCCGCGCAACCCCTCCCACATCGCCTACCAGGCCTGGGATTTGCAGACCTTTTCCAGGGGTAAGTTCAGCCTCGGCATCGGTTCGCAAATCAGGACCCATATCGAAAAGCGCTTTGGCCTGGAGTTCAATCCGGCAGCGGCGAGGATGCGGGAGTACATCCTCGCGGTGAAAGCGTTTTTTGACTGTTGGCAGAACGGCACCCGGCTGGATTTTCAGGGAAAGTACTATCGCCATACCCTGATGACACCGATGTTCAATCCCGGCCCCAACGCTTATGGCGTGCCCCCGATAATGCTCGGGGCGCTGGGTCCCAGAATGACAGAGGTGGCGGGGGAGGTGGCCGATGGCCTGATTGTGCATCCCTTCAACAGTCTGCCGTTTTTGAACGAGAAAGCCCTGCCGGCGGTGAAGCGTGGGCTGGAGAAGGCAGGTAGGGGGGGCGATGAGTTCACCCTGCAAGTGAACGCTATTGTCATCACCGGCGAAACGGAAGAAGAGTACCTGGCGGCGGAAAAGAGCGTGAAAGGGTTGCTTGGCTTCTATGCTTCAACGCCGGCCTATGTACCGCCAATGGAAGCCGTTGGGCTGGGCGACCTGCACCCCAGAATGAATGCCCTGTCCAAGGAGGGCAAGTGGGACGAACTGGGTAGCTATGTGGACGACGACTTTCTCGATGCCTTTTGCACCCGCGGCAAGCCCGGGGAAATCGCCGGCATGTTGAAAGCAAAATACGGCGCCTGTGCAGACCGGCTGGCGATCTATGCGCCCTATGCCGCACCGGATGCGATGTGGAAGGCGATTATCCGGGATCTGAAATAGTGACCAGCATAGGTTGGCGCCGACATTTCAGTAATTGAATAGCCTGAAATCGTTGTTGTAGAAACTCTCAAGCGAATCTACACCTGAATCTGTCAGGCCAAGCCTCGACAGCGATTCCACCGGTTCCTGCAGTCCGGATTTTCGGCTGTTCTTGTTGTTCGGGCCAAAAGCTATCTGCAGCGAATAGCTGTGCTGGTCATTGAGGCGCCTGCAATCTTCTTCAAGGGATTCATATTTTCCTACAAAGTCCACCAGTGGCTCCTCGCCGGAGTAGACAAACAGCGACTGGGGGTAAAAATGGATCATCTGCACCTCGTCCTCTACCAGTAACTCCGGCAGTGCACGACAAAAGGCATTGATATCGGAAAACCGCTGTATGACCTCCAACTGGCGCAGGTCAAAGCTGTTCAGTTCCCCACCTTCTTTTCGCTCCGTCAGCCACTTGTACGCACTAGCAAAACGCGTAAACGGGTGGCGTACGAAGGTAAACCTGAAGGATCGCGCTTTCAGCTTCAGAAGGCCCTGAATTCGTGTTGGGTGGTAGGCGTGGGGCAAGATGGTTGTATCGTTCGATACGGCACCGGCTATTGTTCCACTGGCAACTTTGGGCATTCTGAAATAGACGTTTGGTTTTGTGAAGAGACCGTAAATTACGCCAGCATCACGCCGCAGGTTTCTTCTGGCGTAGTACCCGAATCTGGCCCTCAGAAAATCATTCACGGCTTACAGGTTGCAAGCAGTCTGCCTGGCTCGGCGTGTTATCCGGCATCTGGATGCCCTTCGCTTCTCGAATACAAAAGCAGGCTCTTAATAAACAGGAAGTGATAGACAAACTCAGCGAAATCCCGCGGTTTCAGTATCTGAAAATGGCGTAGCGCTGAAAGAAAATTCCCGGCCAGATGCTTTACCCGGTCAGTGCCTGAACAGGATGCCAGAATACGGCGTCGCTCTTCGCACAGTGAGTGGTTGATTGCCTTGCTCGCGTCACTTTGAAAACGTCCACCGGAGTAATGATAGAAGTTCCTGTAAGTATGCATATACCCCCGACACACCTCAGGTGAGGTATGCCTGTCCGACGATGTGTTTGAGTCGTGCAGCCTGTATACGCACGTTATCCTGTTGATAAATGCGAGGCCCCCATCCAGGGACAGGATAAGCCTGAGGGCCCGGTCTACATAGACAACATCCTTGAACCAGTCCGGAAACACCACGCTTTTCGCCCTGATCAACAAGCTGTGGGTGGGCAGCCAGAACGGTTCCAGTTTGTACATCTCAGCGGTGTCGAAGACTTTGACCTCTCCTGTGTTGGCTGGCAGATAGCAATGGCTGCGCTCGTAGACGCCGGATTGTTGATACAGCTTGAGAGAGGCGGTACTGCACAGCACGATGTCCGGGTGGTTTTCCAGAAAATCGTACTGCAGTTGTAGTTTATGGGGGTCAATCCAGTAGTCATCGCCGTCCAGCAGCGCAATGTACTTTCCCCTGCAGGCTCGAACCGCCGTCATGAAATTACTATTCAGGCCGATATTCCCGGGCTGATGGAGGATGCGGATTATGTCCGGGTACTTGCCGGCGTACTCATCAAGAATCTCCGGGGTCTCATCACTGGAGCAGTCATCGCTGATGACATACTCGATCTCCACGCCCACGTCCTGGGCCAGTACGCCTTCAATGGCCTCTCTTATATAGGCAGATGAATTAAAAGTCGTCGTACAGACACTGATCTCGGGTAGCGTGCGGTTCATCATCTTGGCGCAACTTACGTTCTTTATGGTCGGGCAGGCGACGTCCGGCATCGGCAGCTGCCCCGGCATGCAGTCGGCTTTGTACAGGGCCAGACAACCGCCGGATAGCGGACGAATTGAAGTATAGCCGCCGATACAGGATCGTCTGGAAAATCAGCAAACTGCTGCCGGACCGGTTGCCCGCGGTTAATGGAGATGTCGGTCCGCAGCAGCATGTAAGCTTGTCTACACTTGAGAATGTCGCTATCTTACATGCCCGCCAAACAATAAACATACCCAAAGGTCAAATTCAGGTCCCAGGAGGTTCATATGGATACCCGCTTCTCCCCCGAGGATATCGCCTTTCGCGATGAGGTTCGGGCCTTTTTCAAGCGTGCCTACGACGAGGAGCTGCAGGCCCGTCTGGCCGACAAGTCCAGCTTTAAGGACGCAGTAGTGGACTGGCAGAAACGCCTCTTCGAGCAGGGCTGGATTGCGCCGAACTGGCCCAGGGAGTATGGCGGCACCGGCTGGAGCCCCACCCAGAAGTACATCTATGAGTCGGAGCGCGCTGCCCACGGCATTCGCGATGTGGTGCCCTTTGGGCTGCAGATGGTAGCGCCGGTGATCTACACCTTTGGCAATGACGAGCAGAAAGAGCGCTTCCTGCCCCGCATCCTGCGCAGCGACGACTGGTGGTGCCAGGGTTACTCCGAGCCGGGTTCCGGCTCCGACCTCGCTTCCCTGAAAACCAGGGCAGTGCTGGATGGTGACGAATATGTGGTTAACGGCGCCAAGATCTGGACCACCTACGCCCAGTACGCCGACTGGATATTCTGCCTGGTGCGAACCAACAGTGAAGGGAAGAAGCAGGAGGGCATTACCTTCCTGCTGATTGACATGAAGAGCCCGGGCATCAAGGTGAACCCCATCGTGTCCATCGACAATCACCACAGTCTGAACGAGGTAGAGTTCAACGATGTGCGGGTGCCAGTGGCGAACCGGATCGGTGAGCAGGACAAGGGCTGGACCTACGCCAAGGCGCTGCTCGCCCACGAACGCACCACCATTGCCGGTGTTGCGGATAGCAAGCGCGGCCTGGAAACGGTACGCCAGGAGGCTTCACAGGAAATCAACGGCGGGGTACGCCTGCTGGATGATCCGCTGTTCCGCAAGCGCCTTTCCGATATCGAGATCGAGCTGATGGCGCTGGAGTTTACCGAGTTGCGCGTGCTGGCCACGGTGGCTTCGGGTGGCGCGCCGGGCGCTGAATCCTCCCTGCTCAAGATCAAGGGCACCGAGATCCAGCAGGCAATCCAGGAGCTGCGAATGGACCTTGCCGCCTACTATCAGGGTGTGCTGCCCAACGACCTGAGTGCAGAGCAACTCGGCCATGAATTTGGTAGCGCAGCGCGACAGTCCTATATGTATGGTCGCGCCGCGACCGTCTACGGGGGCTCCAACGAAGTGCAGAAAAACATTATCGCCAAGGCCGTGCTGGGCCTGTGAGCACGGGGGAAACTACGTCATGAATTTCGATTTCACTGAAGAACAAAGCATGCTGCGCGACAGCGTCGCCCGCTACGTGCAGGACAGCTACGACATTGAAACCCGCAGGACCATCGCCGATTCGGAATCCGGCATGAGTGCTGCACAGTGGCAGACCTTTGCCGAGCTGGGCTGGCTGTCGGTGCCCTTTGCCGAAGAGCACGGTGGTTTTGGTGGCGGTCCTGTGGACACCATGCTGCTGATGGAAGAGTTCGGCAAGGGGCTGGTGCTGGAGCCGTACCTGGCCACGGTACTGCTGTTTGGCGGCCTGTTGCAGCGCAGCGGCAGCGACGCACTCGCGGCTGAATACCTGCCCAAGGTGATTGAGGGCAGCTGTCAGGGTGCCTTTGCCTACCTGGAACGGCAGAGCCGCTTCGCACTGAACGATGTCAAAACCAGCGCCACCCGGGACGGCGAAAGCTATCGCCTGTCCGGTGAAAAGGTCGTCGTTTTCAACGGCGCCAATGCCGATGCGCTGATTGTCAGCGCGCGTACGTCAGGTGAGCAGTACGACGCTGATGGCATCAGTTTGTTCCTGGTGCCGGCCAATGCCACAGGCCTGGAGGTGAAAACCTACAAGCAGATGGATGGCCAGACCGTTGCGAATATCACGCTGGACAACGTCGAGGTGCCGGCCGGTGCGCTGGTCGGTGAAGCGGGCGCGGGCATGGCGCTGGTTGAGCCGGTGGTGCAGTCCGCCATTGTCGCCCTTGGCGCCGAGGCTCTCGGTATCATGGCCCAACTCAATGCCAAGACCCTCGAGTACACCAAGACCCGCAAGCAGTTTGGCGTCGCTATTGGCAGTTTTCAGGCCCTGCAGCATCGCATGGTAGACACCTTCATGGCCTACGAGCAGACCAAATCCCTGCTGTACCGGGCGGTGTGCGAACTGGAGGAGGGCGCTGATTCTGCCCCTGCCACTATCCACGCACTCAAGGTTATGGTGGAGCGGGCCGGCAAGCTGATCTACGGCGAGGCCATCCAGCTGCATGGTGGCATGGGCCTGACCGACGAGTTGGACATTGGTCACTACGCCAAGCGCCTGATGATGATCAACGCCACCTTCGGCAACGGTGACTATCACCAGGGTCGCTTTGACGAGCTGCGTTGCGCCTGATTGAGCGGCGCCCCGGGTTTGCCCCGGGGCGCGAGCGGGCGTAACGTAGATACCCCACTGGAAACGGGCCGCAGGGCCCACCTACCGGAGCACAACAATGAAACTAGGCTTCCTGCTCGGTTATTCCGGCAAACAGATTCACCTGCCCCTGGATCTCATCCAGCAGGCGGAAACCATGGGCTATGACTCCGTGTGGACAGCCGAGGCCTACGGTAACGATGCCGTGACCACCGCCACCTGGGTCCTCGCCAATACCAGCAAAATTCGCGTGGGCACGGCGATTATGCAGATGCCGGCCCGCAGTCCCGCCATGTGCGCAATGACTGCCATGTCACTGGACCAGCTGTCCGGTGGCCGCTTTATCGTCGGCCTCGGGGCATCCGGCCCGCAGGTAGTGGAAGGCTGGCATGGCGTGCCCTACGGCAAGCCGGTGACGCGCACCCGTGAATACATCCAGATCATGCGCAAGATCATGGAGCGTGACGGCCCGGTGGAGTTTGATGGCGAGATGTACCAGCTGCCCAAAAAAGGGCCCGGAACCACAGGCCTTGGCAAGCCGCTCAAGTCGATTCTGGCGGGCAGCCCGGACATCCCTATCTACACGGCATCCATCACGCCAGCGGGGCTGCGCTGCGCTGGCGAGGTGGCCGACGGCGTCTTCCCGGTGTGGATGGATCCGAATAAATTCGATGTCCTGGGTGAGCATATCCAGAAGGGTTTCGACAAGGCCGACAATGGCAAGAGCCTGGAAAACTTCGACGTGGCGCCCTTCGTGTCGGTGGCAATGAACGACGATCTCGACGCCGCCTACGACTCCCTGCGCCCCTGGCTGGCCCTGTACATCGGCGGTATGGGTGCCAAGGACAAGAACTTCTACAACGATTACGCCACGCGCCTGGGCTACGGCGATGCCGCCCAGCGGATTCAGGAGCTCTACCTGTCAGGCAAGAAGGCAGAAGCCGAGGCGTTAGTGCCCAACGAACTGCTCGATGAAGTTGCTCTGGTAGGTCCGAAGGAGCGCATCATCGAGCGCCTCGCGCCCTGGCGCGAAGCCGGTAAACGCGGTGAGGTGGGTACCATGCTGCTCGGCGTTCATGACACTGCTGTGCTTGAACTATTTGCCAAGGAGCTGCTCTGATGCAGGTACAGGGCAAAGTCATCGTCGTGACCGGTGGTGCCAACGGCATTGGCAAGGCGCTGTGTGAGCGCTTTGCCAGCGAAGGTGCCGCCTGCGTGGTGGTGGCGGATATGGAGAAAGACAACGCCGCTGTCGTCGCCAATGCCATCGGCGGTGAGGCCTTTGGTGTGGATGTGCGCGACGAAGCGCAGATCGCTGCCATGGTAAACGCCGTCGAGCAAAAGCACGGCCGCATTGATTTGTTCTGCAGCAACGCCGGGATTATCGCCGGTGATGGCGAGCCCTGGTGGGCGACCTCGGCCCCCAACGAGACCTGGCAGGCCATGTGGGATATTCATGTCATGTCCCACGTCTACGCTGCCAGGGCCTGCCTGCCGGGCATGATAGAGCGGGGTGAGGGCTATTTCCTGAATACGGCTTCTGCGGCGGGACTGCTGAACCAGGTAGGTGACGCTGCGTACTCGACTACCAAGCACGCTGCCATCGGTTTTGCCGAGGCCCTGGCTATTACCCACGGTGATCAGGGTATCAAGGTATCGGCACTGTGCCCGCAGGCGGTGGCTACACGGATGATTGGTGAGAATAAAGACGGTGGTACGGCGGGCGTGGATGGCGTGATCACGCCAGAGCAGGTGGCCCAGGCTGTCATCGAAGGGCTGGCGGAGGAGAATTTCCTGATCCTGCCACACAAGGAAGTGGCCGATTACCGCGCCCACAAGGCAGCCAATTACGATCGCTGGCTGGGCGGCATGCGCAAACTGAGACGGAAATTCGGCAACCCCAAACTGTGAGTGAATGTCTTGATGTCGGTTGAACTACTGGATGTCAGCCAGGCGGAGAAGAAGGAGCGTTTTGCCCGCAGTATTCTCAACGGCTTTGAGTCCTACTTCGCCGAATTCCAGAATGTGACCCTGGCCGCTCGCACCCGCTTTGAAAATGCCGATTGGCACGGTATGCACGCCTCATCGATCGAGCGGATTGATCTGTACAAGGCCAAGACCACGGCGGTGCTGGATGTGGTTGAACTGATCGCCGGCGACCAGTTGCGCGACTACCAGTTCTGGACGGACACCAAGGCTGTTTACGCCGGGCTGATTGAAGGGCACAACAACTTCGAGATGGCCGAAACGTTTTTTAACTCGGTCTACTGCGCGGTATTTAAACATCGCAAGATCCGCGATGAGCATGCTTTTGTGTTCTCGCCCCAGGGCGATATGCCGCCGTCCGATTTCCGCAAGGTGGTGCGGCGCTATCCCCTGGAAGGCTCACTGCCAGCGCTTTTGCAGAATCTCTTTGCCGACTACGCCTTCAGCCTGCCCTACGAGAATCTGGAGCGGGACATCGGCTTTATCGTCGACGCCATTGAAAATTTTCTGGCGCCACGCTTTGACCTCAGCCGCGACGGGCTGGAGTTCCAGATGCTGGAGCATCACTTTTTCCGCAACAAAGGTGCCTACATCGTAGGGCGTATCGCCGCCGGATCGGACTCCATGCCGATTGTGTTCCCGCTGATGCAGAACGCCAGCGAGGAAGCGGAGGTTTTTGTCGACACGGTGCTGTTCGGGGCCGACAAGTGCAGCGTGCTGTTCAGTTTTACCCGCTCCTATTTCATGGTGGATGCGAGTATTCCGTCCCAGTATGTTCTGTTCCTGCAGCAATTGATGCCCGCCAAGCCCATTTCGGAAATCTACAGCGCGATGGGCTACAACAAACACGGCAAAACCTACTATCACCGCTGTGCCTACCGGCATATGACCCGCACCACAGACCAGTTCATTATCGCCCCGGGAATCAAGGGCATGGTGATGAGTGTATTTACTATGCCGTCCTACGATTTTGTTTTCAAAATCATCAAGGACCGCTTCACCCCGCCCAAGGAAATGACCCACGAGCAAGTGAAAGCCAAGTACCGGCTGGTAAAGCGCTGGGACAGGGCGGGGCGCATGGCAGATACCCAGGAGTTCACCAATCTCGCCTTTGCCCGTGAGCGTTTCTCGGAAGAGTTGATGGACGAGTTGCGTAAGGTTGCTCCGTCGCTTATCGAAGAGCACGGCAAAGCCTTGATTATCAAGCACGTCTATGTGGAGCGGCGCATGACGCCCCTCAACCTCTATCTGCAGGATGCTAGCGATGAGCAGATCGCGGCTGTCATGGATGAGTATGGCAATGCCATCAAGCAACTGGCCGCTGCCAATATCTTTCCCGGCGACATGCTGTTGAAGAATTTTGGCGTCACCCGTCACGGCCGGGTTGTGTTCTATGACTACGATGAAATCCAGCCATTGATGGACTGCAACTTTCGCAAGATTCCGGCTCCCCGCAGCGAGGCTGAGGAACTGGCCAGCAAGCCCTGGTACACCGTGGGGCCCAACGACATTTTTCCGGAGGAATTTCGCCTGTTCTTCTCCGGTAACCAACGCGCGAGGAAAGTGTTCGACGCCATGCACAGTGATATTTACGAAGTCGCCTTCTGGCAGGGATTGCAGGAACGTATCCGCCAGGGGCATATCGAGGATTTCTTCCCCTATCGTCGCAAACTGCGTTTCCCGCGGGAAGCGCTGAACTTGCCCGAGGCTGTGTAATGGCCACGCTGTACCTGATTCGCCACGGCCAGGCATCCTTTGGCGCCGACGATTACGACAAACTGTCGGATCTGGGCTGCCGTCAGGCAACTGCCATGGGGCGTTACCTTGCCGACCACGGGATTCACCTGGACGCGGCCTACAGTGGCGACTTGCTGCGCCAGCGGGAAACAGCCCAACTGGCACTGGCCAGCCAGCCGGGCGAGGTGCCGTATCACATTGATCCGCGTTTCAACGAAGTGCGCAACGATGAGCAGGTTGAGCATCTGGTGCCGGAACTGGTGAAAAGCAACGTCCGTCTCAAGGCGTTGATGGACAGGGGGTTGAGCGAGAGCAAGGATTACCAGAAGGTGATCGAGGCCGTCTTCAATCACTGGGTTTCCCCCGACTGCCAGCACCCGGGCATCCAGAGCTGGGCAGACTATTCCAGTGGCGTGCGTGACGCTATTGCCGAGTTGATGAGGGAGCAGGGCGCCGGCAAAACCGTGGCCGTGTTTACTTCCGGCGGCACCATTGCCACAGCCGTCGCACAGGTGCTTGGACTCGGTGGAGAACATACCTACCGTTTCTACGAGCCGATCTTCAACTGCTCGGTAACCCAGCTCTTCTACAGTGGCGACAAGGTTTCCCTGTCCTATTTCAATGACCGCTCTTTTCTGCAGATGATGGGACTCGCCGAGGGCGAGAACCTGGTGACCTACCGGTGACGGCTATTCTGCTGGTGCGCCACGGCGAGGCGGCAGCCGAGTGGGGGCAGCACGAAGACCCCGGTTTGAGTGAACTTGGCCGACAGCAGGCGGGTACAACTGCGGAGGAACTGGGTACACGGATAGACGCCAGCTGGCGAATTGCCAGCAGCCCCAGGGCAAGAGCGGTCGAGACCGCAGCGCCACTGCTGGAAATCTGTGGCCTGCCATTAAGTATTGATCAGGCTTACAGCGAGGTCCCCGCACCGGTCGCCATGCATCAGCGCAGGCATTGGCTCAGGGAGTTTATGCGGCAACAGTGGTCGGCTCAGCCGGAGTCCCTGTGGCAGTGGCGTCGGGCTATTGTGGCGGGCCTGCAAGGTCTGCAGCACCCGACGGTTGTCTTCACTCACTTCCTGGTAATCAACGCGGCAGTTGCAGAGGCTGAAGGACGTGATGAGGTGCTGAGTTTCTGGCCTGATAACGCCTCGGTTACCGAGTTACGCCTGGATGGCGGCAGGCTGAAGCTGACATCTCTCGGGCGCAGTTTGCAGACCCTGGTGAACTAGTCTTTGCTACGTGGTACTCGCTGCAGGGATTCCTGTGCCGTTGAGGCGATCAACACACCGTCCCGCGTATAGAAACTGCCGCGGCTGAATCCCCGACCACCGCCGGCAGCCGGACTGTCCATGGTATAGAGCAGGAAATCGTCGACCCGAGCCTGGCGGTGGAACCAGATGGCGTGATCGAGGCTGGCTACCTGCATACCCGGAGTTCGACCGCTGTAGGGGTGGGGCAACATGGCGGTACCGAGCAGGGCGAAATCCGACATATAGGCCAGCAACATACGGTGTCGTACCGGATTGTCGCCAATGTCGGCAGGCACACGGAACCAGTAGTGCTGTATCGGCTCGGTAGGTTCCGGATTGTCGAAATCCCGGCGCAGCACCGGCCGGCGCTCGATGGGTTGCATCATCATGCCGTCGTGCACCAGTCCGGGTCGCTCCTCGGCCATCCGGGTCCAGTACTCGGCGTCTGTCTCAAGCTCTTCCGGGGCGATGACCTCTGGCGCTGTCGACTGGTGTTCCAAGCCGTCCTCCTCTGCCTGGAAAGACAGGGCGGTGTTGAAGATGGCCACGCCATTCTGTTTGGCGACGACCCGGCGGGTGGTGAAACTACCGCCATCGCGGATGGGGTCAACTTCGTAAACCAGCTGTCGGGATGGATCGCCGGGGCGCAAGAAGTAACCGTGCATGGAGTGCACCAGGCGTTCGCTGTCCACGGTCTGACTCGCGGCATAGAGCGCCTGTGCCAGTACCTGGCCCCCAAAAACCCGGGGTGGAAACTTCGGGCTCCTGCCCAGAAACAGAAAGCGATCGATGCGCTCGATTTCCAGTTGGCTGATCAGTTTGTCCAGCAGCTCGGTCAAGTGTGGCTCCGTCGGTTGGCTGAAGGCTCAGGCGCGTGTCACCAGGCCATTATAAAAAATGTCGAAATAGTCATTGGCGGCACTCTCGATGTCGTCAACGCGCCGCCAGCGGCCAATTTCCATCGAAGCGTTGATGGCGCCTGAGATCAGTTGCTGGGCGATGGCGACATCGACTTCACGTACCGTGCCGTCCTGTACGCCTTGGCGAATAAAGTCGCCGAAGCAGGCGCTGGAGGCATCGGTGCGTTCGAGAATTTCCTTGCGCCGGTTCATCGGCAGGGCGGTAATCGTGTTGTAGCGAATCAGCGGCCCGTCGTCGGAATTCTGCACCCGGAAGACCTGCTGGCAACTCTGGGCGAGTTTTTCCAGGCCCTTGCCGGGTAACTGCCGCGCATCACTGTATATGCGGTCGATCGCATCCTGCGAGTAGCGATAGCAGTGGTAGAGCAGGTCCTCTTTGTTCTTGATATGGTAGTAGAAGGCACCTTTGGAAACGTTCAGGTGTTCGGCGATTTCGTCCAGCGATGTGCCATTGAACCCCTGCTTGTTGAAAAACCAGGTTCCGGCACGGAAAAAAGCCTGTTGCTTCAGGCGGTTCTGCTCTTCGCGATCGAACCCCCTCACGTAGGCCGTCGGGGCCGCTCCAGCGCTACTTGCGCTGGCATGGTACTCACCCGGGCCCGGATAGAGCCCGTGGCAAAGTACGTCAAAGGCCTGTGCAGCGATGGTCATCACACCGTCACGCTCCACCGTGTGCAGCCAGGAGAAAACCCAGTCAACAGAACCCAGGATGGCGCGAGTGGCCGAGGTGCTTTCCAGCGCGCGCAGGCTGCCATCACTGGCACCGTCGCGCAGATACTGGCGCAGGCGTTTGAACATGGTGATGTAGGCGGTTTCTACCTCTTTGCGGTGGGGGTCTTTCAGCGAAGCGATTTCCAGCAGTGCCGCAATATGTGGCCCCCGGCCCTCTTGTGCGGCGAGCCAGTTTTCAAAATGGCAGAGGAAGAAAGCGCGAATGCGCTCCAGAGGTTGGCTGTACTGTTCCTCAATGGCGTCCATTTGGCGGAGGTGATGCTGCAGCGCTGCCATGTAGCACTGGTAAATCAGTTCTTCCTTGGTTTTGACGTAGTAGTAGAGGCTCGTCTTGGTCAGGCCCAGCGTCGCTGCGATGTCCTGCAGCGTGGTAGCCCGTGATCCCTTGTAATTGAACAGCTTGGCCGCCTGGGACAGGATGGCCGTTCGCTTGGCATCGTGTTGGGCGGAGCGATTGAAAGGTGAGGGACTCGTTTTATCCTGGCTCATGCCGATTCGGGTGGTCCGCATCCGGGCTCACCCATACTTCCTCGTCTAAAATTCAAACTTTAGGTATTATTTTTGTCGCTGTCCAGTCCAATAGCTCAGGGGCTTGTACCGAGTCCGGCACATTCGCTGTGGCGGAAGCAGTCCAGCGTGTGATCGTTGACCATGCCTGTCGCCTGCATGTGGGCGTAGATGATGGTGGAACCGACAAAGGTAAAGCCGCGGCGCTTCAAATCCTTGCTGATTTGATCCGACAGCGGCGTTGTTGCGGGAACCTGTTGCAGGCTCTTCCATTTGTTCTGAATGGGCCGCCCATCGACAAAGCCCCAGATGTAATTACTAAAGCTACCAAATTCGGCCTGGACTTCGAGAAATGCGCGCGCATTAGTGCGAGCGCCAAACACTTTCAGGCGGTTGCGGATGATGGCGGCGTCCTCGAGACGCTTCTCCAGCTGGGCGTCGGTCATTTTCGCAATCTTGACCGGGTCGAACTTTGCAAACAGGCGCCGGTAACCTTCGCGTTTGCGCAGCACGGTAATCCAGGACAGTCCGGCTTGTGCCCCCTCGAGCAGCAGGAATTCGAATAGTGTCGGATCGTCGTATACGGGTACGCCCCATTCCGTGTCATGGTATTCCACGTAAAGGGGATCTTCACCACACCAGCCACAACGCTGCTTCATTTTCACTACCTCCCAGTCTGCCGCAAGTATGGTGCGGACATGACAACGCTGTCCACTGCGCATGGTAGACACGGCGGTGCTGTGGGAAAATGCAGCGTCATTTGATGAGGCGAACCATGACGGACACCATCCAATACCAGCAGGCCGGGCATGTAGGCCGGCTGCTTCTCAATGTGCCACAGCGGCACAATGCCCTGGGCGGCGCTGAGCTGCACGCCATCCGCGACATTCTCTCCCAAATACAGGGCGACAGCACAGTGCGGGTGCTGGTGATTACCGGTGCGGGCGAAAAAACCTTCTGTGCCGGTGCGTCGCTGGTAGAGCTGAATAGTGGCAAGATATCGGGTGAATTGTTTCAGGAAACGACTGACCAACTGGCCGCTTTGCCCATCCCGACAATTGCTGCGATTAACGGCAACGTTTTCGGTGGAGGTGTCGAGTTGGCCCTCAGTTGCGACTTCCGTTTTGGCGTGGAAGGCAGTCGTTTGCGTGTACCTGCCGCAGCAATCGGGCTGTGCTATCCCGTTGGTGGCATCAAGCGATTCGTGGAGCGTCTGGGAGTGGCCGCTGCCAAGCGCCTGTTGCTGGCAGCGGACCAACTCGACAGCCGCGCCATGTTGGAAATGGGCTTCCTGGATTATCTGGTGGCGCGCGAAAGCCTGGCAGATGAAGTTGGCGCCTTTGCCGAAAAACTGGCGCAACTGGCACCACTGGCAGTCAAATCGATGAAAGAGGTTATCACTGCAGTCGCTTCTGGTTCGCTGGAGAGCGCGAGGGCGGATGCCCTGGTCGCCCTTTGTCGTGATTCCGCCGATCTTCAGGAGGGCTTCGCCGCGCAGAAAGAAAAACGCCAACCTTGCTTTGTGGGGCGTTAAAGCGGCCCTGTCTCTCGCCAGTGGCTGGAGGCAATACAAGTGTGCACTACCAGCCAGCTGCAACCTGAGATGCCCATTCGCTGACTGTCAGAGAGGTGTATATGTAGTGCGTACGCGATATGCCTAATCACCGGGTTCAGGAGAAACCTCCTCCAGGCACTCCTGGCCCGGCCCGGGGACGATCAGTGTAAATTTTGTTCCTGCATCCCGGGTCACCGACAGCGTGCCGCCCAACTTTTCCGATAATTCCAGCACGGTTGTCAGCCCTTCTGATTCGGGTGCGTCCAGTCGTATGGCAGAAGGCAACCCAACGCCATTATCTGATACTTCGATAGACGTTTGCACAATGGACAACGAATCACCGTACTCGGCTTTAACGATGACTATGCCGCCCTGCGGGGCAGGTTCAAAAGCGTGAGTAAAGGCGTTGTCCAGCAGCTCGTGAAGAATAATCGAAACGGGTAGAGCGAACCGGGCGGGGATAAGTCGCTCGGGAACATTGTTCACAAGTACCACATTTTGATTTGCATCATTGCGGGTAGAGAGCCTGTTGCCGAGTTCATTGACGTACACATGCATATTCGCCAGCAGTTCCTCATGGCAATACAGCAGCGAGTGTTCCAGACAGATCATTGCATCCATGCGTTTCTGCGAACTGTACAGGCACTCTTCATCTAGCGGAGCTGGTAGGAAAGCAGCGTGTCTTGTCAGGCACTCGCGCACAAGCTGCAGCCTGTCGACGTTGAAGCGGTGAATGGTTTCAACCAGCAGCGCCTGCTCTTCCAGTTGTTCCTGAACATCGTCCAACGCGCGATCAGCCGTCAGCTCCATATCCGCTGCCCATTGCAATGCGGCTTTGTGTATCAGTTGTCTGTCGTAGGTGCTTTTTGCGTGTTTGATCATCAGGGCAACAAGAACACCGTAAAGGCACCAGGCCCACCAGCTGAACCATGGTGGAGGATTAACCCCGAGTGAAAGACGGATGCCGTCAAAATTCCAGACGCCGGATGAATTGGCTGCCTGGACAAGGAAATGATAGTCGCCAGGAGGCAAGTTGGTATAAGTGGCGGTATTCCGATTGCCAATGCTTACCCAGTCAGGATCGAAACCGTCCAGCTTGTACCTATACAGATTGTTTCCTGGATCAATAAAGTCCAGTGCACTGAACTCGAAAGTGACGTAGTAGTCGGTGTAGTCCAGTTCAATCAGGGATGCTTTATGGACTGCGGAATTCAGCGCCAGCTCTTCCCCTGCGATATTTACTCCGGTGAGCAGTACAGGTGGAGGTTCGCTATTCAGATCAATGGTGGATGGGTCGAAGCGGTTATAGCCATTGCTTCCGCCGAAGTAGATGATGCCGGAGGGTGATTTGTGTGAGGCGCCGAATTCGAAGTCAGGGCTTTGAAGGCCATGCTTATATCGGAAATTTCTCACCGAGTGGTCGGACGTTACGCGACTAATTCCAGTGCTAGTTGAAGCCCAAACAGCTCCTTCTTCATCAGGTTGAAGTGCGTACACGGTATTGCCGATAGGTGAAATAGAAACTACAGGAACCGCTACTAATGATTCTGAGCTGACACTTCTGTCGATTACAAATAATCCGTTTCGTAATGTGCCGATCCAAATTCGTCCATCAGTGTCCTCGGTAACTGATAAGACGGCTACTTTAACGAAGCCCTTACCTCTTCTAGAAAAATCAATATTTTGAAAATTTCTAGATTCAAGATAAAAGAATTGAAGTCCGCCCTCACTTCCTATTAGGAAGCCACCATCACTTTTCTCAAAGATGGCAGTGACATTATTGTGAACTAGGCCATTGCTACTATCGACCACTTCAATGCTCTTGGTATGGTCATCGCTTCGACGAATTACAGCTAACCCGGACCCGTAAGTGCCTACTAAAATCGTATCTGAATTTTTGGAAAGAATGGCGCTAACTGAATTGCTTGGAAGCCTAGGTTGAGAGTCGGTACTGTAGACTGAAATTTTCCTGCTAAGCAAATCAAGTTTTAATAGACCTTTACTTCTCGTTCCAACATATATGCAGTTATCTTTAACATGTATGCTCATAATTCCTAGCGAAGATGTGTCTAGATCAGGAAATAGACGTTTTATCGAAGAATATTCATTGCTCGCCAAATCTTCTCTAAATAGGTTGTTGTAAGTTGCTATCCACGTTCCAGTGGCATTATCACCGTCTATAGAAACAACGGAACTAAGTTCCGGATAGTGAGTTGTGGTATACCGTTCAAAAAAAGAATGCGTTCCAATATTTAATCCGCCATAAGTGCCAATCCAAAGAATGCCGCTTCCAGATTGGTGAAGGCTAACAACCTCATTATTTGTCAATCCGGAGTTGTCATGATTGAACCACACCGAATCGGTAAGGGAATGTCTGAGTAAGCCACGGTCCGTTCCAATCCATAGAACCTCGCTTGACTTATCATAGGCTATTTCGTGCACGATGGAGTGAGCTAGAGTTTCGCTATGAAGATTGCTAATCGCATCATTCTGGCAGCGATTCAACTGCTCATTAAATGAGAACAATCCGTCACCGCGAGTACCTAGTAGCAGCGTAGATGAAGATGTCGAATGGACAACCTCCAATGTGGATGGTCGGATGCCACAGATGGATTGCAGATCAAAAGTAGACGAATCATTTTTGGTGGTTGACGTATATAAATTACCGTTCGCGCTCGTGGCGTAGACTGTGCCAAGATCCGATTCGATAATATCTGATATCCGGCCATCCAATTTGGCGCGCCTCTCTGAAAAACCAGTTCTTACATCAATTGATGTGAGTAAGCCTGAGTCCATCCCTAGCCAAAGAAGCCCCTTTGAATCGACATATATGTAGGAAATGTCTTTTTCTGCGATACTGGAGTCTAGAGGTATTTTCACTTGCGCAGGAACAATTATTTTTTTGCGGAAATCAAAGGCAAGTAAACCGCTTCCATAAGTTGCTAGAAGGATAACACCAGACTTTGTTTCTGTTATCTTTGATATGTTTAACTGATGACTGATGCCATCTTCATCGACCCACTCCTTATACTGCGAAACTGAGTGACCGTCATAGATAGTGATGCCATCTACACTCGCGATCCATACCAAGTTGTTCTGAGATTTAAATACATCTAGAACTGTGCTTCTGGATATTTTCTCGGATACCCTTGCCTCTGATATAAAGAATCGTTCATTTTTTAAATCTTTTCCAAATACGCTCCCATGGGAAAACAAGACCGTAAGAGTTATAGAGAAGTAAATTTTTCTCAAGTATTCCTTTTTTCTAGGTAAATATATTTGCATCGAGCTTTTTCTAAGTCGATTTATAGATAATTATTTTTTTGTATCAGAAAGTTTTCTCTGAAGTATCGGTTAAACTCTAGATGAGCTAGTTCAAGATGGTCTATGGCGCTGCTGTAGTTGCAGGCCTCTCCGCTTCTTGAGCCATCTTCAATTTCACTGGCCAGCTTTCTAACTTTTGCAGCTCCAATGTTCGCGCTCATGGACTTTATCGCATGGGACGTTTTGTAAATTTCTGAAATGTCGCCGAGCTCATTTGCCTTCTTCAGTTCAAGAATCTTTTCTTCAAACTGATTTCTATATCCGTCGAAAATCGTGGGAAGTATTTTTCTGCCAGTTTGATCCTCGAGCGATCGAATGTTGTCAATAGCTGAAACTATTATAAGCTCTGGATTTGCTTCTAGGTTTGGTTTGGCTAATTTTTTTGACTGTATTTCACTACATCTAGGGTTCGTTTTTTCTGCCTTCCCGTTATACCCAACGCAATAATCTGATATAGAACTTGATAGGTCGTCGAGATTATATGGCTTTGAAATATAGTGATTCATTCCCGCATTTGAAGCCAATTCTATGTCAGTTACGCTGGCTCCGGCCGACAAGGCGATAATTGGGGTTTGCGAGAGGCCTCTGCTGCTCTCGTAATCTCTTATTAGCTTTGAAGCTCCAAAGCCGTCCAGGATCGGCATTTGGCAGTCCATAAATATAAGATCAATTTTCTCGGTGCGGAATATTTCAACAGCTCTGCGTCCATTCTCAGCAATAATCACATTGTGGCCAAGAAGTTCAAGCATTTCCTTTATAATTCTTTGGTTTGTCTCAACGTCCTCTGCAACGAGTATTTTTGCACATTGTGTTGATTGTAAGGCTTCAAGTGGTGACTCCCACTCTTTTTCTCTCCTGTTTTCTAAGGCTTCTATTGCCTTAAGCAAATTTCCAGAACTGATCGGTGACTCTACAACCGGTAGTGAACTATTACCCCATGGCTCATCTATCTCATCTGATGTAATCAAAATTACATTATCTAAAAGTTCAAAATCACCTAGTTGGTCAGTTCCAAAATTATGCGACGATAGATCAACTACAATAAGCGTATCGCTATCAGCTAAACTGAAAATGTTTCTTTCGGATATCTTGGGGGTTGGCTCAATTAGCAATCGTGAAAGTTGCGATTCAATTGCTCTTTTTCGGATAGAATCTGAAGAGTATATTATCGATTTTTTGAATCTCAATTCCCCACTAAAATTCTTTGTGCAGCTTACCTCTAGGGGAATGGTGATTGAAATCCTCGTTCCTTCACCCAATCTTGATTGGATGTCTATATTTCCTTCCATCAGCTCAATATATTGCTGACATATTGTTAGCCCTAACCCTGTGCCGCCATACTCCCTTGTCGTACTCGCGTCTGCTTGGGTAAATGGATCAAAAATTCTCGACAAAGTATTAGAGTCCATTCCGATACCTGTGTCTGTTATCGTGAATTCTACAATACTTTTGGTCGTATCCGTCTTGTATTCACTTAGTGATAGAGAAACATTTACATGGCCAGCGTGTGTAAACTTAACTGCATTACTTATTAAATTTGTAAGTATTTGACGAATTTTTGTTGGATCCCCTACGCAGGTTACTTGATAAGGGGTATCTATTATGGGTTGTAGTTGTACGCCTTTTCTTCTAGCCATAACTGCCTGCAAAAAGCATGCGTCTTCAACTAGCTCTGGAAGGTTAAAAGTTGTTCGTTCTAGGACTGCTTTCTTGGCCTCGATCTTTGAGAAATCAAGAATATCATTGATGAGGCTCAAAAGTGCCGCGCCACTGCTGCGCGCAGCATCAGCAAACTTTCTTTGTTGTGAGTTCAAGGTGGTATGTAGAAGAAGGTCGGTCATCCCAATCATTCCGTGTAGAGGGGTTCTGATTTCATGACTTATGGTTGCTAGGAATTCAGATTTTGCCCTATTTGCACGCTCAGCGACTTTTCTGGCATCTTCGAGGTCCTTCGTCCGCTCTACAACCTTTGCTTCAAGTTCCGCTTGCCTTTTTTTCGCAAGCTGTGACTGACGTTTGCTCCTATAGAAAGGTATCGATAACAGCAGTAGAACAAAGAAGGTGTAAATAGCATATGCCGGCTTACTCAGCCAGGGCGGAGGTGATACGACGATTGGCAGCTGTACTGCATCCCAGTTCCACACGCCACTTGGCGTCGCTGCAGCAAGTCTGAGGGTGTACTCGCCCGCGGGTAACGTAGTGAACGTTGCAACCCTTGATGATTCTGACACGACCCAGTCTGTATTGATTCCGTCTAGCTTGTATGCGTATTTAATAAGGTCTGGATTAGTATAATGGGCAGCAAAGAACTCAATTGAGACCATGATGTCCCTGTACCCAAGATTCAGTTGATCTATACTGTTATAGGGCTCGTCGAACTTCATTCTTTGGTTCATGATTCTTATTTCAGAGATACTTACCTTTGGTGGTTCACTCTCATTTGTATAATTGTCATCGTCAATTAGGTTGTAGCCCCGATTCCCTCCAAACAGTATGCTTCCATCCGACTTTTGGTATGATGCGCCCAAATTAAATTCTCTATCTTGGAGGCCATCCCTGATTCCAAAGTGGCGTGCTCGACCGGTACTTGGGTTAAGTAGGCTGGCTCCATTGTTATGTGATAGCCAAATTCCCCCTTCTTGACTTGGCTGAATGCCATAGATATGAGAACTGGGGAAATCTGAGTTGTTCGCATACTTGTCAAAATAATTCTCCCTGGCGCTTCTTTTCTCCAAGCTCCAGCGGTTTAGGCCACCGCCATTGGTGCCTAACCAAAGATCTCCATTTTTATCTTCGTAGAATGCCCACACCATATCGTTAGATAAGCTTTTGGCGTTTCCTCTTTCGGAGAACATTCTGATAAAAGTTTTTCTTTCCGGGTCAAATCCGTTCAGCCCGCTTTCTGTTCCTATCCAAATTGTTCCTAGCGAATCCTCGTAGATTGCGATAACCTTGTTGCTACTTAAACTATTTGTATCCCCTGGTTTGTATTGATAGTTTGTAAACGTACCATTTCTTTCGTCATAGATGCTTAATCCGCCACCAAAGGTTCCAATGTAGATATTTTTATCTGTACCCCGTATTATCGAGGTTATGCCGTTGGCAGGGATAGAATTTGGGTTCCCCTCATTTTTTCTAAAGACTTCCACTTGGTTGTTTTCTAGGTCTATCCTGTTTAAGCCCTCATCAAAAGTTCCTACCCAGATAGTATTTTCTTCCCCCAGCAAACTCATTACTTTGCCGCTGGAGATGCTGGGGAAGGTATACTGATTTATCCATTCAAAATTCTGGTGGTTCGGCCGAAGACGGTTTAGTCCATTATCTGTTCCAACCCAAAAACTGCCGTCTCCTGTTTCAGAGAAAGCATTTATAGAATCGCTAGAGAGGTTTGTGTTTCCTTCGTTGTACGTTGGAAATATTAACCTTGTGCCAGTGGCAAGCCCATCATATGTTCCAATCCAGTATTGTCCTTCGCTAGATTGAAAAATACTATAGATCGGATCGCTTGGTAGATTTGCATTAGTCGTATTTATCCGAATGAATCCCTTGTTTTTTTCATTGAATAGACATAGTCCCTCTTGTGTTCCTAGCCAAATAAATCCATTTTTATCTTCAAATATTTCGAAGACCGAGTTGGAAGGTATTGATTCTAGATTCGACGCTTGATGATTGAAGTTCTGTCTTTCATTTGTTCTTAGGTTTAGAAACCCTACGCCGCTTGTAGAGCTGGCAACCCAAAGCCGATTCTGGCTGTCAATCATCGTGTCAATGATGTTGTTGGTGGGTGGGGAAGTGTCGTTTGAAGAGTTAGCTTTTAAAGGTAGAATTTTTCTGGAGATGGTGTCTACTTTTAGAATTCCAGCTTCAGAAGTTGCAATCCATATTGTTCCGTCGGTAGATTGTGAAAAACTAATAACTTCTCCCAGCGGAGGAGTAGATATTTTGTCAGAGATATAGTGATCGAATCTTTCCGTTTTTGGATCAAATGATGAAAATGCATTTGAGTGGCCCACCCAAATTCGGCCTGATGAATCCTTGAAGATCGTGTTTATGTCATTGGATAGCAGTCTGTCTGTCTGGCTTTTGTCTGCGTAGAGTGCAGAGAACGAGTTCTTTGTAGAATCGAATCTATTTAGTCCGCCGCCGATGGTGGAAATCCAGATTGTACCTTCGTTGTCTTCCTCTATTCCCGTCACATTGTCGGAGCTCAGGCTTCCCGGATTGCCTGGGGAATATCTGAAGTTCTCCAATTCGTGGCCATTATAGCGATTTAGGCCCTCCAGGGAGGCAAACCATATGGCACCGGTAGAGTCTTGAAAGATCTGACTAACTGTTTTTTGGGTAAGGTCGTTAGCAAAGACTGCTGGGTGAAAGCTGACGGTAATATCTGCTTCGGAAATAGAGGCGCTGACTGGTGTGCTCAAAAGCAATGGTGATAAGCACAATAGTTTGAGCAGATATCGCATATTCTGCATTCCAAAACATTAGACCTGAGATCTGGAGTCTAATAGATTGGGGTTATCGAGACTACTTGATGTTATGTGGCTTGCAGGGGGATGTGAAACAAAAAAGCCCGTCAATATTGACGGGCTCTAGTTGATTTTTAGTTAGGTATAAGGCGCCGCTGTTAGCGAATACTCCACTTGTACCCAGCTTGGTCGGCAGATGTACGGATGCTCCATTTGTAGCCAGCTTGGTCAGCGAAGGAGCGGATGCTCCACTTGTACCCGGCTTGGTCAGCATATGAGCGGATGCTCCATTTGTATCCAGCTTGGTCAGCGAAGGAGCGGATGCTCCACTTGTAGCCAGCTTGGTCGGCGGATGAGCGGATACTCCACTTATACCCGGCTTGGTCGGCGTATGAGCGGATGCTCCATTTGTATCCAGCTTGGTCGGCAGATGAGCGAATGCTCCATTTGTAGCCACTTTGGTCGGCAAAGCTTTCAGTGCCCCATGAATAGGCAGTTGATTCAGTATTGGAGAACCCAAGCTGCTTCGCCTCGCTGTTTTGGCCCCACTTGTAGCTTTCTCCCTGGGAAGCAGCTTGTCTCGCCCAGTGGGCTGCGGGGGTCTTTGCTTCGGTGCTTCTTCCCCACTTGTAACCTGCGTTAGAAGTGTAGGTGGCGTTGGTTGCCAAGCTGTGGGTAACTTGATGAACCTGCGAAGTGGCAGCTCCGTAGTTGCTTTCATTGTCTGAGGAAGGGCCTGCAGACAGCGCCTGAAGAGATGTGGCACAAAGCGCTGCGCCAACAATCATTTGCCCAGATTTCACCAGAAAGGAAGTTTTCATCTTGCCGCCCCACCAAAAATTGAGTTGTCTTTCTAAACAATCCTGACAGGCCAATTTGTGACCTGTGTCCCGACTTCGCATCCGTCCCTGAGATGCGGTTCACAGCCTTTTGCTGTGGTGTTTGACTTTGTTATACGGATAGGGGCTGTGGCGATGAAGGGAGGTATATGCCCATTTTGGGGTAGTCAGCCGGCCTGAATTTGGTGTCGGGGGGGAGATAGAGCGGGTTTTATTGCTAAGTTATTGAAAAAAAAGGATAAAGCATTGCCGGGCAGTGTTTTGCAAAGTAGTTACTTTTTGAAGCTGAAGTGAGCTATTTGCCGTTCGAGGCGGGCTCGGCCAGCCGCTGGATGGCGTCTCTTTCCTCCTGGTAAAGGGTTTGCCAGTCGATTGGAGAGACCTTGATGGGGGCTGCGTTGGTGCGCTCGATATGGGCTTTCACACCCCAGCGGCGGTTGTCACTCATACCCTTTTCGCTGGCTTCACCGCTATACATTTCGTCCAGCCCCGGGAGCGTGGCGGAGCCGCCTTCACTGACAATGGCCGGGCCCTCGTAATGTTGTTGGTTGTCGATATCGAGAGCCAGATCCAGCCCGCTATTGCCACACCCCAGCTTGCCCAGGGTCACAGCCCGGCTGGCGTTGACCGAACCATAGCCCTGCTGAAAGGGGCTGTAGGCAAGGCGGCCATCCCGGTTGATGGCGGGTTCCGCGCTGGAAGTCAGTTTGCACTTGATGTCGTCCGGGCTGAGGTCTGGCTCCAGCTGCAATAGCAGGGCCGCGATGCCGCTGACCAGGGCACTGGCCTGGGATGTGCCGGTCATTACAAATTCCCCGTTGCTCAACAGGTAGTCGGGGTGCTCCTGCGTCAGGGTTGAGCCGGGGCGGGTTATGCCTGCAATGTGGCCGCCGGGTGCCAGTACATCCGGCTTGATATGTGCGCTTGGGGTCGGGCCCCGGGATGAAAAGTCAGGGATGTAGTCATCGTTGCGGTCGTCGGGTGTCCAGGAGTCGGTGGTGGCGCCCACAGTGATAATGTAGGGCAGATTGCCCGGGGAGCCGATGGTCATCGACTCCGGCCCCTCGTTACCGGCGGCAGCAACTACGGTAATGCCGGCTTGCCAGGCCCGCATCACCGCCTGGTTGATGGGGTCAAGCCAGTAGGGCCAGCGCGGACGTGCCGCAAAGGAGAGGTTCAGGACCCTGATGTCGAGCGCTTCCCGATGGTCGACGATCCACTGGATGCCACGGACGATATCCAGAAAGTCGCCCTGGCCCGAGCGGTTGAAAGCTTTGACAGCGACGATATCGGCATCCGGTGCTATACCCATGAAGCTACCGTTTTGCTGGCCTTCCTGTAGAACGGGGCTGCTGTGCGCCAGCACGCTGGTCATGTGGGTGCCGTGGCCGCTTTCGTCAAATACTTCCTGGCCGGCGCGATCGGCGATGGCGTCGTAGCGGCCTTTCACCCGGTAGCGTCCGCGCGTATCGTGACTCAGCGATGGGTGCTCCCACAGTCCCGAGTCGAGCACCGCAACCGTGATGCCGCGCCCTGTAATTCCCAGCTGGTGCAGGGCTGCAGCGCCGGCAACGGCGGGGTAATAGGTATCGCTGCCGTAGCTTTCATAGCCTGGGATCAGCTCGGTGTTGCAACCCTCGACAAACTGCGCGGTGATGCCGATGTCCCGCTGCTTAATGGCCACTTCATCGCCGGCGTCGTTGACAAAGCGTAGTGCCAGCAATGCGCTGGCGCCGGGGGGGAGTTCCTGCGCCGCAGCTGTCAGGGTCAACTCAATGCTGCCATCGGCGGACGCACGGCTGCTGTAAGTCAGCGCTTCGCCGTTGTAGTACACATCCTGCAGTTCGCCCATCTGCTCTGGCAAGGCCAGTGACAGCCGGCTCAGCCTGATACTGTCGACGCCCTTGTTATACAGCTGCCAGCGCAGCGCGGCAGGGCTGATCTCCAGTTCCAGCGCGCCGCCTACGTTGCACTGCTCGGGCGGTTCTTCGTCGGGTGTAAGCGACAAATCGTCGATGTGGCGCGATACAAGTGGGGATTGCAATATGCCATCCAGTTGCTCGCGGCTGACCATAGCACCGACGGCATTGATAATGTGCAGGTTGTGGGTAACGATGCCGCCGCGTTGTTTGACCAGGGTGCCGAGCTGGCTGGCAGAGTCTCCCTGCAGCATTACGCGTATCAGTTCGGGTTCCGTTTGTGCCCAAGCAGGAAGCGCACAAAGTGCCAGAGCCGAAAAGGCGAGGCTGTGAAGCAGGCGTGGCATCGTCCGGGTCGTGGCTAGGCGCTGGCGAGTCGCTTGAGGACCGGGCCGAAGTCCTGCTTTAGCAAGGTAGGAACATCTTCCGGGTATATCGGGCGGGAAAAGTAGTAGCCCTGCAACAAATGGCATTCGCGTTTCAGTAGATAGCCAAGTTGCTCTTCTGTTTCGATACCTTCAGCAATGACCTGCAGCTTGAGCGAGCTGGAAAGCGCGAGAATGGCATCGACGATAGCTGCACCGTCCGCGCTGTCGAGATCGGTGATGAAACTCTGGTCAATTTTCAGCGTATCGATAGGGAAGCGCTTGAGATAGCTCAGTGATGAGTAGCCTGTGCCGAAGTCGTCCACCGCCAGTGCCAGTCCCAGTGCTTTCAGTTCACGTAGCCTGGCGATGTTGGTGGGGGCGTCGGTCATGATCGCGCTTTCGGTCAGCTCCAATTCCAGCCGTGAGGCGCGCAGGCCGGACTCGGCGAGAATATGGGACACCCGGCTAGCCAGGTCGCGCTGGTTAAACTGGATAGAGGAGATATTTACGCTGACCCGGAAGTCCGGAAGGCTCAGGGTATCCCAGTAGGCGCAATGCCGGGCTACTTCTTCCAGTACCCACTCTCCAAGTTCAATGATCAATCCTGTGCGCTCTGCCACCGGAATGAATTCATTGGGCGGCACCATGCCTCGCACGGGGTGCTTCCAGCGCACCAGTGCTTCGAGTCCGACCACGGCGCCGCTGTTGGAGGATATCTGCGGCTGGTAGCGCAACTCCAGTTCCTGATTGCCCATGGCATGCCGCAACTCTTCTTCCATCTTGAGTTGCTCTACCGCCTTGGCGTTCATGTCCTCATTGTAAAAGCGGTAGCAGGCGCGCCCTTCGGCCTTGGCGGCGTACATGGCGGTGTCTGCATTGCGCACCAGGCTATCGGGATTGGTGCCATCCTGTGGGTAGAGGGCTATGCCGATACTCGGGGTCACCACCGGGTTGTGTGATTGCAGGGCAATCGGTTCCGACAGGCTGCGCAGTATCCGCTTCGCCACGTTTTCCACGTGGATGGAGTTCGGCACATCCGACAGCACTACGGTGAACTCGTCACCACCCAGTCGTGCGATTTCGGTGCTGGCATCCACGGGCTCGCCGTTTGGGTCGTCTGCCAGGTAGTTGATGGCGTCGTCTTCACGCAATTCACTGCTCAGGCGTTTGGCAATCTCCACCAGCAGGCGATCGCCACGCCCGTGACCGATGGAGTCGTTGATACGCTTGAAGTGATCGAGGTCGATAAACATAAGCGCTGCATTGGAGCCGCGGCGCTGGCTGCGTTTGAGAATACGGTTGAGTTGCTCGTTGAAACTGCGTCGGTTGGGCAGGCTGGTAAGGGGATCGTAATACGCGAGGTAGCGCAGGCGGTCTTCCTGTCGCTTCAGGGCGTTGAAGGCGTTGCTGGCTCTCAGCATGTACTGCACGTCACGGCCCAGCAGCGACCAGTTCACCGGCTTGGTCTTGTACTGGGTGGCGCCGGCCTCGAAGCCCTGGTCGATGGACTGGCGGTCGTCGGAGCCGGTCACGATCATGATCGGTATGGATTCGCCCTGGGGCATCTGGCGAATGCGCTTGCAGACTTCGAGCCCGCTCATGCCGGGCATTTCAACATCCAGGAAAACGAGGTCCGGGCGCTCGCGCACAAAAACGTCAATGGTTTCCGGGCCGTTACTCGCCTCGACCACAGTCATGCCTTCGGCCTCGAGGCACTGTCGGGTGAGCAGACGCACGTTGATGTCGTCGTCGCTGACAAGGACTTTTGCGCGGAGCCTGGAGGGAGTGCTGGAAGACATGAGTGCTGAGGCCGGGCCTTTTCGCTTCGCCGCTAGGCTACCACTACCGCGGGTTTAAACCCAGCGATAGTGACGCCCTGCTCAGGACGGAATACGTTCACGACGCTTGAAACGCTGTTCCTGAACGAAGCGCGGCAATTGCTGCAACGGAATGGCCGGGCTGTAGTAGAAGCCCTGTACCTGGTGGCAGGCCTGTTCGCGCAGGAAGCTTACCTGTTCGTAGGTTTCGGCGCCCTCGGCGATCACCTTCATGCCCAGGCGCTGCGCCATCTCGATGATCATGCTGCTAACCGCTACCTGTTGCGGGTTGTGGGGAAGCTCCCGTACAAAGGCGCTGTCGATTTTCAGGGCGGAAATGGGGAGCTCTGTGAGGTGAGAGAGCTGGGAAAAGCCGGTGCCAAAGTCATCCAGCGAGAAGGAAATGCCAAGCAGCCGCAACTCATCCATGCGCGCCTTGATAGCTCCGGGGCTCTTGAGGATGGTGCTCTCGGTCAGCTCGAACTCCAGGTTGTTGGGGTCGGTATCGGTGCGCTGCAGGATGTCTTTGACGACGCCGACGAAGCGCTCGTCCTGGATCTGGCTAAAGGACACGTTTACCGCCACATCAACGTGCTCCATACCCTGGTCCTGCAGCCAGTTCAGGGCGTGGCAGGCATGCTGGATTACCTGGTAGCCGATGGTTCGCATCAGCCCCATGTCCTCGCACTCCTTGATGAATTCGCCCGGGCAGATCAGGCCGCGCTGCGGATGATTCCACCGCAGCAGCGCCTCAAGCCCTACCAGCAGGCCGGTGTGCAGATCGACTCGCGGCTGGTAGTGCAGTTCGAACTGGTTCTTGCGTACCGCGGTGCGCAGTTCGGCCGCCAGGGTGTTGCTGCCAGTTACGTCGAACTGTATCTGGCTGCTGAAGCGGATGTACTTGCTGCCCTGGACCGATTTGGCCTGCTGCATGGCATTCCGGGCGGCCTCTATCAGGTCGGAGACGTCGGCGCCGTCTTCGGGGAACAGGGCGGCGCCGATACTGCAGTCGATAGAGACCTGCTGGTCATTGATCAGAACCGGGGCTGACAGCGAGTTCAGCATTTTGCCCACGATCAGTTCGACATCCGCAGCGGAGCCGACATCTTCCAGCACCACCGCAAATTCATCGCCTCCGAGCCTGGCCAGGCTGTCAGTATTTCGCAATTTATTGCCGAGACGGCGGGCCAGGGCCTGGATCAGCGCATCGCCGTTACTTTCACCGTAGTGGTCGTTGATGTTGGCGAAGCGGTCGATGTTGATATAGAGGAGGGCGGTGGTGAAGTTATAGCGATTGGAGCGTTCGGCTGCGCGTTCCAGATGGGCTCTGAAACCGGCGCGATTGAGCGCGCCGGTGAGGCTGTCGCGATTGGAGAGTTGTTCGATCGTCAGGCGCGCCTGCTTCAGCTGAATGCTGTAGTCCAGTACCCGGTGCACCAGGGCGTCCTGTAGCTGACCACGCAGCAGGTAGTCCTGGGCGCCAAACTCGCGCAGGCGGGTGGCCGTGTGCTCGTTGACTTCATCCAGTAGCAGAATAATGGGGGCGGGAACAAAGTGCTTTTGCGCCAGTCGCAACAGGTACTCGGACTCCGGCCCCTCGGCCAGGATGACCGCGTCGAGGTCGGGATTGAGCAGGGCTTCCAGGGGGCGCTCGAGATTGTCGTTGCTGGCCAGGGCGAAGCGGCGGGGCAGGGCGCGTCGCAGGCAAGCCGATAGCACCGCGCTGTCCGCCGGATTCTCGGAAATGATCAGAACGGTGTGCTGCTCCACCTGTGCCCCTGAATGGTCGTCCGGGCCTGTTCCGGCCCCTATCATGGGTCGTTGGTCGACCCGTGCTAAATCGTTATATTACATGGGGTTATACGCAGGTTCTGAAATTAATTCTAGTGCTTGTTTGTGAAATATTTGCGATTTGGTGCCGGCCCATCAATCAGCGTCCGGTCACGGTCCGGCTGCGCTTGAGGTAGTCGCGGCCGTTTTCAAGTACTCGCTCCCGCTGCAACTGTTCGGAGCCCAGGTGCACCTCTTCCAGGTTTGCGGCGATGCCGTTGAGCTCTTCCTGCAGCTTATTGATGGCATTTTCGAGGGTGTAGCTGAGCTGGTGAATCCTGCCCATGTCGGCATCGCTGAGTTGCGTGTCTTTGTCCAGCAGGGACTCAAGGTATTCGTTGTAGACCTCGAGGTTGCTCAGCGCTTCGGCGACGGAGGCGGCGGGGGCGCCCTGAAAGTGATCGAAACGCTCGTCGGCATTGCTCCCGGCGGCTGCCAGGCAGAGTATTGCGGAAGCAGTCAGTGCCGCGAGGCTGGGAATACGGGGCATGTTGTCCTCACAGGTATTCGGCGTAGGTAAAGGTCGGCGCACGATAGGTCAGGGTTGCACACTTTGCAATTGCGCCGTTCAGTGGCCGTCGGTCCGGCTGCAGCGGAACACAGGAATGTCCCGGTCGGTGCGCGCCTGGTATTCGTCAAAGTCGGGGTAAAGGGAGCAGAGGTGGGGCCACAGTTCGGCTTTTTCCCCGGCGCTTACCTGGCGCGCCACGTAGGTGTGCTCTTCGCCGTCTACCATGATCTGCAGCTCGGGGTTGGCTTTGACGTTGTAGTACCAGGCGGGGTTGATGGGCATGCCGCCCTGGGAGGCCACCAGCAGTTTGTCCTCGCCGAGGGGAAGGTGGATCAGGGCAATGCGCCGCGGTTTGCCGCTTTTGGCCCCCAGGGTGGTGACCACGCAGACCGGATAACCGCCAGGGAAGGTGTTCATGATGCGACCTTTGCTGGCGCGAAAGCCCGCCACCTGGACCCGGGTGGCCCATTTCAGGAAGAAGCGTACCAGCGGCACCTGCTTTTCGGGTATGGGGCGCACATCCTCGCGACGGGTCTTGACATAATCGAACTGCTTCACTGGCCTTCCTTTTATTACTTTTGTTGGAATTTACCCCGCACACCGCGGGCGCTGACCCTACTCTACGGCACAATTTCCAGCGCGCCAAACTGTGGTAGACTTCGGGCCTATCTGAACCCGATTTCCCCCGTAGTATCCCCCATGAGTCTAGCCTCCGAAAAACTGGAAACCATTCGCCAGCAGGTGCAGTTCCACCTCGACAATGCCGAGCGCAGTCAGCTCTCGCCGCAGCAGGAGGAGGAGCTCAAGGCGCGCATCAAGCAGCGCCTGAAGGAAGAGAATGCGGTTATCGTGGCGCACTACTACACCGCGCCGGCGATCCAGGCCCTGGCAGAAGAGACCGGTGGCTGCGTGTCCGACTCGCTGGAGATGGCGCGCTTTGGCCACGACCATCCGGCCGATACCCTGGTGGTGGCGGGGGTCAAGTTCATGGGCGAAACGGCCAAGATCCTGACGCCACAAAAGCGGGTGTTGATGCCGACGCTGGAGGCCACCTGCTCCCTCGATCTCGGCTGTCCCATCGATGAATTTTCTGCCTTCTGCGACCAGCACCCGGATCGTACTGTGGTGGTCTACGCCAACACTTCGGCCGCGGTGAAGGCCCGGGCTGACTGGGTGGTGACCTCCAGTATCGCCCTCGATGTGGCGGAACACCTCGCGGCCAACGGTGAAAAAATCATCTGGGCGCCCGACCGCCATCTCGGCGACTACGTGCGGCGTAAAAGTGGCGCCGACATTCTGATGTGGGATGGCGCCTGCATCGTGCATGAGGAGTTCAAGGCCCGCGGCATTGCCGACCTGAAAAAGGTCTACCCCGATGCCGCGGTGCTGGTGCACCCGGAGTCACCTGCCGCGGTGCTGGAACTGGCCGACCGGGTGGGTTCCACCACGCAGATCATCCGCGCAGCCCAGGAGATGGACAACGAGCGCTTCATTGTCGCCACGGATCAGGGCATCTTCTACAAACTGCAGCAACAGGCGCCCGGCAAGGAGTTCATCATCGCTCCCACTGCCGGTAATGGCGCTACCTGTCGCAGTTGTGCGAACTGTCCGTGGATGGCGATGAACGAACTGGAGAGCCTGGCGGCCGTCTTCGACCGCACCGACAACGAGGTTTTTGTCGACCCATCAGTGGGCGAGCAGGCCATGGTGCCCTTGCGCCGCATGCTGGACTTCGCCGCCGACCTCAGGCTGCAGGTCAAGGGCAACGCCTGACAGTCGTTCCGCGTTAAAGGGCCGGCGCGCTAGCCTTCCATCTGCTCCCGCAGTTCCGCCACGTCCCGCAGACGCTGCTGGATTTTCGCGGTGGTGGGATAGTCCTTGGTCGCCAGCTTGAGGGCGTAGTTGAGCTGCTTTTCCGCCTCGTCCAGGATGCCGTTGAGAATGAAGTACTCGGCCCGAGACTGGTGCAGCCCCACGATATTGCCGGACAGCCCCTGGACTTCGGCGAGCAGATACCACAGCCCCGGATCTTTGGGCTTGCGCTTGCTCTGGTCGATAAGGACCTCCTCCGCCACATGGGCCTGCTGGTTGCGCATCAGCGCCTTGGCATAGGTCATGGTCAGGGGGTGGTTTCCGGGTGAGCGCTTCAGCCGCTGGGCCAGCTTTTCCGCAGCCTTGCCCGGTTCATTGCGGACGATGTCGATTTCCGCATCGGCGATGATGTATTCCAGTCGGGATGGGTTCCTGGCCCAGATGCCGTCCAGTTGCAGCGCCGCTTCGTCACTGCGTCCGGCATCGGTCAGCGCCAGCACCAGGCCGTACTGGGCCGCTTCATGGGAGAGGCTGGTGCCATCCAGCTCGCTGCGGAATTTTTGCACAGCTTCTTCGGGAGTATCTGCCAGCTGGTTGCTCACCCGCGCCCGCATCAGCTGGAAATCCAGGCTGACCTCAGTTTCCTGCTCCGGGTACTGGCGCGCGCGGTTGCGGGTATCGGCGATGCGGTTTTCGCTGAGGGGGTGGGTGCGCAGGAACTCCGGCACCCGGTTGCCACCGGCGTAGCGGGTGGCCTGCAACATGCGTTCAAACATGGCCGGCGCGGCGTGGGGATCAAAGCCAGCCGCGGACAGGGTTTGCATGCCGACCCGGTCGGCTTCTGCCTCATTGCTGCGGCTGTAGCGCAGGGCCGAATCCTGGGCGGCAGCCTGTGCTGCCGACAGGGCCGCCATGCCCGCATCGCCGCCGCCGGCCGCCAGCAGGACAAAGCCCGCCAGCATGGCGGCCAGGTTCAGGGGCTGCTGATTCTTGGCGAATTCCACGCGGCGCGAGAAGTGCCGCTGGCTGAGGTGAGCGATCTCGTGTGCCAGTACAGTGGCCAGTTCATCCTCGCTCTGGGCGTAGAGTAACAGGCCATTGTTTACCCCGATCACCCCGCCGGGTACGGCGAAGGCATTGATGTTGGGGTCATCCACCACTACCAGTTCAATGCGGCGATCTTTCAGCTCACTGTGGGTGACCAGATCGTAGATCAGGTTCTCCAGGTAGTCGAACAGCAGGGGATCGTTCACCGTGGGTACCTGACTGCGGAAGATGCGCAGCCAGGTGCGGCCAAGCTGGTGTTCGTACTCCGCGGAGAACAGGCTGGTACTGGCTTCGCCGAGGTTGGGGAGTTTCAGGTTTTCAGTGCCCTGGCCCAGAGCTGACATGCACACCGACCCCGCCAGCAGTGCAGTGCCGAGGCTTCGGGTGAGGAGGCGGGCAGGGTTACCGCGAAACAGCACGTGAGGATTCAGTCCCATGGATTCAGGTTGTCCGGCATTGTACGTCAAGCACCGGGCGCGGGGATATCCGCGCAGGGCCGCGATACCTGCCATTTGAGAGTCGCGCAGCGCTAAAAAGTTCAGGCGCTGTTGGGTGTGCTGTGGCGAATGGCTATACTGTTCGCGCCCTCGTAACCGGAAGTCCCTGGATGTCGCAAAGCAAAGTGCAGGAAGTGGACGCCACTGGCCTGCAGTGCCCCATGCCGCTGTTGATGGCCAAGCGGGCGCTGAACGCCTTGACCAGCGGTGAGCAGCTGCGGGTGCTGTCCACAGACCAGGGTTCGCTGCGCGATTTCGAGGTGTTCTCCCGGCAGTCGGGCCACCACCTGCTGCAATCGGAGGACCGCGAAGGCCTCTATATCCACTTGCTGCAGAAGGCCTGATTCGATGCTGGATATTTTTGGCAAGTGGTATCGCCGCTACCTGTTTGAAGAGGAGTCGGTGCTCCTGCTGGTACTGCTGACCCTGTCGGTGGTGCTGCTGATGACCATCGGCGACATTCTGGCGCCGTTGCTGGCGGCCATTGTGCTCGCCTACCTCATGCAGGGCCTGGCCGCCCAGTTACAACGGCACGGCCTGCCCCAGTGGGTGGGAGTGAGTGTGGCCTTCCTGGTGTTCGTCGGCGCGTTCTTTGGTTTTATCCTCGGCCTGTTGCCGATGGCCTGGCGTCAGTTGCTGGCACTGGCGGCGGAGATGCCGCGCATGCTGGACCAGGGCCGGCACCTGCTGGGAGTGCTGCCGGCGCGCTATCCCGAGTTTTTCAACCAGGCCCAGCTCAACCAGGTGGTGGGGGTGGCGCAGTCGGAGATCGCCGAGTTCGGCCAGACACTCGTCACCCGTTCGCTGGCCAGTATCCCGGGCATTCTCACCTTGCTTGTCTATCTGATTCTTATTCCGATCCTGGTGTTCTTTTTCCTCAAGGACCGGCAGCAAATCCTCGCCTGGTGCGGTAGCTTCCTGCCGCAGGAGAGGCCGCTGCTGCGCCGTATCTGGAGCGAGATGAACACTCAGGTGGCCAACTATGCGCGCGGCAAGGTGCTGGAAATCCTGATTGTCGGCATCACCAGCTATATATGTTTTGCCTGGATGGGGCTGCGCTACGCCGCTCTGCTGGGCTTGCTGGTCGGGCTGTCGGTCATTATTCCCTACATCGGCGCCGCGCTGGTCACGCTGCCGGTGGTGATGGTGGCCTATTTCCAGTGGGGTTTCGGTAACGATTTTTACTATCTGGTACTGGCCTATTTCATTATCCAGGCACTGGATGGCAATGTGCTGGTGCCGCTGCTGTTTTCCGAGGCGGTCAATCTGCACCCGGTGGCGATCATCATCGCGGTGCTGTTTTTTGGCGGTATCTGGGGCTTGTGGGGAGTGTTTTTCGCCATACCCCTGGCGACCTTGATCAAGGCCATTATCCATGCCTGGCCGACCCGCGCGGACGAGCCGCTGCCCACTCAACAAACCACGGAGTAAAACATGCCGGTGAAACCCTTCTGGCGGGGCCTGATGCCCCTGTTGCTTGTGTATTCCCTGTTGCTGACGGCCTGTGCCACCGGCCCCGCCCCCAGCGCAGACATCACGCCGGCCAAAAGCCCCAACGACAAGCACTCTTACCGGCTGTTGACGCTGGAGAACGACCTGCAGGTACTGCTGGTGTCGGACCCCAATACGCCGAAGGCGGCCGCTTCGCTGGATGTGCAGGTGGGCAGTGGCGACAACCCCGCCGATCGCGGTGGCCTGGCCCACTTCCTGGAGCACATGCTGTTCCTGGGCACTGACAAATACCCCGACCCGGCGGAATACGAGGAGTTTGTGACCGAGCACGGCGGCACCCGCAATGCCTATACCAGCTTCGAACACACCAACTACTTCTTCGATATCAACGCCGCTTACCTGCCCGAGGCGCTGGACCGTTTTGCCCAGTTCTTCATCGCGCCGCGCTTTGACGCCGAGTACGTCGACCGGGAAAAGAATGCCGTTGAGGCCGAGTACCAGATGGGCTTGAAAAGCGATCCGCGGCGCGGGCTGGATGTGCTGCAGGAAGTGATGAATCCCGAACACCCCTTCAGCCAGTTTGCGGTGGGCAGCCTGGACAGCCTGGCCGATCGCCCGGGTTCCAGCATCCGTGAAGAACTGCTGGCGTTCTACCACCAGCACTATTCGGCCAACGCCATGCGCCTGGTCGTCATGGGTAAGGAGTCACTGGATGAACTCGAGGCCCTGGTGAAACCCATGTTTTCGCCGGTACCCAATCGCGACTACCAGCCGGCCCCCATTGAGGCGCCGCTGTTCGCGGCTGAACAATTACCGATGATGGTGGAGATCAAGCCCCAGGCGACCCTGCGCCAACTGGATGTTTCCTTCCCGGTGGCAGATTACCGCAGCGATTACGAGGTTCAGCCGCTGTCCTACCTCGGCAACCTGGTCGGTCATGAAGGTGAGGGCAGTGTGTTATCCCAGCTCAAGGCCGAGGGGCTGGCCGAAAGCCTGTCGGCGGGCTCCGGCCTCGGTTGGCGTGGCGGCGCCCTGTTCAGCGTCAATGTGAACCTGACGGAGCGGGGGGCGGCGCAGCACCAGCGTGTTCTGCAAATACTGTTCGCCTATCTCGATATGCTGAGGGAGCAGGGGCCGCAACAGTGGCTGTATGAAGAGCAGTCGCAACTGGCGGCCCTGCGCTTTCGCTTCAAGGAGGACCCGGAGCCGATCAATTACGTCAGCAGCCTGTCCAGTGGCATGCACTACTTCAAACCCGAGGATGTGCTGCGCGGCCCCTACCTGATGACCGACTACCAGCCTGCGCTGTTGGGGGAGCTGCTGGCATCGGTAACCCCGGACAATGCCGTGGTCACCCTCACCGATGACAGTGTGGAGACAGACCGGGTTTCTCGTCATTACCAGGTGCCCTATGCGCAGCGGCAGGTCAATGCCGCAGGGCTGGCTGCCTGGCGTAGTCCGGAGGCTGAGCCTGAACTGCATCTGCCGGCGCCCAATGAGTTCATCGCCGATGATGTCGAACTGGTGGCGCTACAGCAGCCGGTACCGGAAGTACCCCAGCGTATGCTGGAACAGGGTCGGCAGACCCTGTGGTTCCTGCAGGATGCCCAGTTCCGTCTGCCCAAGGGGGGCATCTACGTCAATTTCCGTTCCCCTGAGGTCGGGCAGACGGCCCGCCAGACCGCTGGCGCCGTGCTGTATACCGCCTTGCTGCGTGACGCGGTGAACGAGTTTACCTACCCCGCCCTGCTGGCTGGCCTGAATTTTGACCTCTATAAGCACGCCCAGGGCATCAGCCTGCGTGTCAGTGGCTACACCGACAAGCAGTCCCTGCTACTGGCACGTTTGCTCGACACGGTCAAAAAGCCGCAGTTTGATCCGGCGCGTTTTGCCAATATCCGTGCCGACATGATCCGCGGATTGCAGAATTCCGTGGCCAAGCGCCCGTCGAGCCAGGTAATCGACGACCTGCGCGAGGCTTTGCTTTACGGCGAGTGGGGTGAGCAGGACCTGATCACCGCGCTGCAGGGAATGGAGCTCGCCGATGTCCAGGACTACGCCGAAGCGTTCTGGAGTAGCGCCAGCGTCGAGTCCATGATGTACGGCAACTACCTGCCGCAGCAGGCGGAGACTGTGGTGGAGCAGCTTGCGAGTCTGCTGCCCGATGGAGCTGCACCAACCCTGCCGCCTTTGAAGGTGCTCAAGCTGGCGCCGGGTGAAGCGCTGCAGCTGGCGGCAGACGTGCCCCACGATGACTCCGTGGTCGCCTGGTATCTGCAGGGCGCCGGTAATACCTGGTCTGACCGTGCGGCGACCGCCCTCACTGGCCAGATCATCAAGTCCGGCTTCTTCCAGCAACTGCGCACCGAGCAGCAACTGGGTTATGTGGTGGCGGCATTGCCCTGGGCGCAACTGGATGTTCCCGGGCTGGTGCTGCTGATCCAGTCGCCCAATGCGTCTGCCCCCCAGGTGGCGGCAGCCATTACTGAATTCATGGCGGCGGTACCGGATTCAGTGACGCCGGAGCAATTCGCCCGCCATCAGGGGGCGCTGATTCACGAGATCACCAAACCCGACAAGAATCTGTGGGAGCGCGCCGAGTTTTTCTGGCAATCGATTGCCAAGAAGCAGTATGCCTTTGACGGTCGCAGTCAGTTGGCCAATGCCGTACAGGATATGGATCTGGCCGGCTGGCAGGCGTATTACCGGCGTGAGTTTCGGGATCAGCCCCGCTCCCTGCAGGCGGTTGCGCCGGGTCGCTGGGGAGAGTTTCCTGCGGACGCCGGCCGGATTTTCCGCAGTCCCGCGGCAATCAAAGACGGGCATGATGCCTACGTGATCGAATAGCCTGATCCTGTAAATTTACTACAGGGTTTGGCCCAAAAAGCCCCGCATCGTCCCCCGGTGCGGGGCTTTTTTCTGTGCGCTCAGGGATTATTTATAATTCCAAAATAGAACCTATGTTCCATTCCGGTGCGTGATGCGGTAGTATTTTTACATTCTGGTGCGCGAGGAGGGCCGTTTTTTGGGCAGAATCCACCTCGTCGCCTATACTTCCGAGACGCGTTGCGGCAGTTAAGTATCAAATTAGAATTGAGTTTTTTCGCGCAGCGGCCGGCACATCGACACAGGAGCGATACCGCTTATGACCGAAGATAGGGATCCCATTGAAACCCGGGAATGGCTGGAAGCACTGGATGCCGTATTGAAGTACAGCGGACCCGACCGGGCCAGCTGGCTGCTGCGGGAACTGGCCAAGCACGCCACCGAAACCGGCGTGCGCCTGCCCCCTGCCATTACCACGCCCTTCCGCAATACCATTGCTCCGGCTGACGAGAAGCTGATGCCCGGCGATCTGTTCATGGAGCGTCGCATTCGCTCCCTGGTGCGCTGGAACGCTCTGGCCATGGTGATGCGGGCCAACGACAACGACGAAGGCCTCGGCGGTCACATCTCCAGTTTTTCCTCCAGCGCCACACTCTACGACGTCGGTTTCAACTATTTCTTCCGCGGTACCAATAACGGCCATCCCGGCGACCTGGTGTTCTACCAGGGGCACAGTGCTCCTGGCATGTATGCCCGCTCCTACCTGGAGGGCCGCCTGTCCGAGGAGCAGTTGGACAATTTCCGCCGCGAGGTAGACGGCAACGGCCTGTCCTCCTACCCCCACCCCTGGTTGATGCCGGATTACTGGCAGTTCCCGACCGTGTCGATGGGCCTGGGGCCGATCCAGGCCATCTACCAGGCCCACGTTATGAAATACCAGCAGAGTCGTGGGCTGGTCGAGCACAGCGACCGCAACGTGTGGTGCTTCATGGGCGACGGCGAATGTGACGAGCCGGAATCCCTGGGCGCCATTTCCATGGCCGGGCGCGAGAAACTGGGCAATCTGATTTTCGTGGTCAACTGCAACCTGCAGCGCCTGGATGGCCCGGTGCGCGGCAACGGCAAGATCATCCAGGAGCTTGAGGGTGTGTTCCGCGGTGCCGGTTGGGATGTGAAAAAGGTCATCTGGGGTCGCAAGTGGGACCCGCTGCTGGAGCGCGACGAATCCGGCCTGCTGCAACAGCGCATGGACGAGGTCTGCGACGGCGAGTTGCAGAACTACAAGTACAACGGCGGCGCCTATACCCGCGAGCATTTTTTCGGCAAGTACCCGGAAACGCTCAAGCTGGTGGAAGACCTGTCCGACGACGACATCATGTACCTCAATCGCGGCGGCCACGACCCCTACAAAGTCTACGCGGCCTATGCCGAGGCGGTGGCCCAGCACGAGCGTCCCACTGTCATTCTGGCCATGACCGTGAAGGGTTATGGCACCGGTGAGGCGGGCGAAGCAAACAACGAGACCCACTCCCTGAAAAAGCTGGACATGGACAGCCTCAAGGCCTTCCGCGACCGCTTCGGTATTCCCATTTCCGATGCCGAGCTGAAGAACGTGCCCTACTATCGGCCCGCGCCAGACAGCCCGGAAATGCGCTACATGAAGCAGCGCCGGGAAGAACTGGGCGGGCTGATTCCGGCCCGTCGCGCCAAGCCGGAGCTGCTCAACACGCCGGCGCTCTCGGTCTTCGACAGCCAGCTCAAGGGCAGCGGCAAACGCGAAATTTCCACCACCATGGCCTTTGTGAGGCTGCTTTCCGCCCTGGTGAAGGACAAGGAAATCGGCGAGCGCGTGGTGCCCATTGTGCCCGACGAGGCCCGCACCTTCGGTATGGAGGGCATGTTCCGCCAGCTCGGCATCTACTCTTCCGTCGGGCAGCGCTACACACCCCAGGATGCCGGCCAGATCATGTTCTACAAAGAGGACAAGAAAGGCCAGATTCTGGAAGAAGGCATCAACGAGGCGGGTGCCTTCTCCGCCTGGCTTGCGGCGGCGACGTCCTACAGCACCAGCAACTACCCGATGGTGCCCTTCTATATTTTCTACTCCATGTTCGGCTTCCAGCGTATCGGCGACCTGGCCTGGGCCGCTGGCGACAGCCAGGCCCGGGGCTTCCTGATCGGTGCCACTGCCGGCCGTACCACCCTCAATGGTGAGGGCCTGCAGCACCAGGATGGCCACAGCCACTTGCTGGCCAGCACCATCCCCAACTGCGTGAGCTATGACCCTGCTTACGCCTTTGAACTGGCGGTGATCATCCAGGACGGTCTGCGCCGCATGTACCAGGAAGGCGAGAACAAGTTCTACTACATCACCACGATGAACGAGAACTACCTGCAGCCGGAAATGCCCCAGGGCGTGGAAGAGGGCATCGTAAAAGGCATGTATCTGCTCAAACGCGGGCCGAAGAAGAAGGGCCTGCGGGTGCAGTTGATGGGCGCGGGCACCATCCTGCGCGAGGTGGAAGCTGCGGCGGAAATCCTCGAGCAGGACTACAAAATACAGTCCGATATCTGGAGCCTGACCAGCGTCAACGAGCTGCAGCGCGAGGGCAAGGCGGCCCTGCGCTGGAACATGTTGCACCCCGAAGACACACCGCGTGTGCCATATCTCACGGCCCAGCTCGACGGTCATGAAGGGCCGGTGGTAGTCGCCACCGACTACATGAAGTCCTTCTCCGACCAACTGCGGGAGTTTGTGCCGGGGCGTTATGTGACCCTGGGTACCGATGGCTTCGGCCGTTCCGACACCCGCTCCAGGCTGCGCAAGTTCTTCGAGGTGAGCCGGGAATACATTGTGGTGGCTGCGCTGAAAGCGCTGGTCGACGAGGGCCAACTGGAGACCGGGGTGGTGGTGGAAGCCATGCGCGCCCTGGGCGTGTCTCCCGACAAGGTGGATCCGCTGTCCGTTTAATCCGATAGCGACCCGAATACAAGGAGACAGTCATGGCAAAACAACAAGTCAATGTACCGGATATTGGCGGCGCCGAAGGCGCCGAGGTTATCGAACTGCTGGTGGCGGTGGGTGACACCGTGGAAGTGGAGCAGAGCCTGATCGTACTGGAGTCCGACAAGGCCTCCATGGAAATTCCTTCCAGTCACGCCGGTACCGTCGTTGAACTGCTGGTGTCGGTGGGTGACGAACTCGCCGAGGGTTCCGCCATTCTGGTGCTCGACAGCGAGGGTGACGACGACGGTGACAGCGAGGCCGCGGAGTCGTCCGGTGACGACAGCGGCGCCGAGCCAGAACCCGCAGGCGACAGTGAAGAAGATACTGAGGAAGCCGAGCCGGAGGCCGCCGGGGAAGAACCCGCCGCGGCAACCTCAGAGACCCGCGAGATTGTGGTCAGTGTGCCGGATATCGGCACCGACGATGCCGTCGATCTGATCGAGATCAGCGTGGCCGTGGGCGACACCGTTGCCGAGGGCGATTCACTGGTGGTGCTGGAGTCGGACAAGGCCTCAATGGAAGTGCCGTCCACCGATGCTGGCGAGGTGCTGGAAATCCTGGTCAAGGAAGGCGACAGCGTGCGCCAGGGCGATGACCTGGTGAAACTGAAGGCCAGCGGTAACGCCGCCAAAGCGGAGCCGGCTGACAAGCCGGCGCCCGAGAAAGGGGCGGAACCCGCCGCTACTGCGCCGGCGGACAAAACGCCGGCGAAACCCGCGCCTACCCCCGCCACAGCTGCAGCCGACAAAGGTGGCGACAGCAAGGGCGGCCCGGTCTATGCCGGCCCCGCGGTACGCAAACTGGCGCGGGAACTGGGGGTGGAGCTGGCGCGAGTCAGTGGTACTGGCCCCCGCGATCGCATTCTCAAGGAAGACGTGCAGGAGTTTGTGAAATCGGCCCTCAGCGGCAGCACCGGGGCCACCAGCGGCGCTGGCATTCCCCCGGTGCCGGAGGTGGATTTCTCTGCTTTTGGTGAAGTAGAGCATGTGGCCCGCAGCAAGATGGACAAGGTCACGGCCGCCAATATGCAGCGCAACTGGTTGAACGTGCCTCACGTTACCCAGTTCGACGAGGCGGACATCACTGACCTCGAGGCCTTCCGCAAGGAGCTCAAGGGCGAGGCGGAGAAGCGCGGCACCAGGCTGACCCCGATGCCCTTCCTGCTCAAGGCCTGCGCGGTGGCTCTGCGTGACAATCCGAAGTTCAACGCCTCCCTGTCCGCAGACGGCGAAAGCCTGGTGTACAAGAAGTACATTCACATCGGGATGGCCGTGGATACACCGGCGGGCCTGCTGGTGCCGGTGATTCGCGATGTGGACAAGAAAAGCCTGTGGGAACTGGCGGAAGAAGTGCTGGAGATGGCCGGCAAGGCCCGCGACCGCAAGCTCAAGCCGGCCGATATGCAGGGCGGCTGCTTCACCATCTCCAGTCTCGGCGGCATTGGCGGCACCGGCTTTACCCCCATCGTCAATGCGCCGGAAGTGGGTATCCTCGGCGTGTCCCGGGCAGAGATCAAGCCCAGGTGGAATGGCAGCGAATTTGTGCCGCGCAACATGATGCCGGTGGGGCTGTCCTACGATCACCGGGTCATCAACGGCGGCGATGCCGGCCGCTTTTGCACGCAGCTGATGGACCTGCTCGGGGATATCCGCAGGCTGTTGTTCTGAGACTTGCCGGGGCGTCGTGCGGCGCCCCGGCCCCATCACCCTAGTTTTCCGGGAAGGCCATTGAGTGCTGCTCTACCGGTGTGAAACCTGCTGAATCCTCGCAGTAGTCCCAGCGTTCCACGCGGCAGGCGCGGACCGCGCTGCCGGCATTTTCGCTGGCGCTGTAGCGAATCAGGTTGACGGAATTGGGTACCTCGCCGCGAATACGGTCGGAAATCGCCGTGCCGGCCTGGGCTGTCCAGGCCTGGCGCTGCCCCGAACCCTGCAGGGGCTGTACATAGGGCAGGTGGATGTGGCCAGCCACCAGCAGATCCATGCCCGCATCCACCCACTCCGGTACCGCGCGCTCCCGCCCGATCAACAGATTTTCCAGGTCGGAGGACTCCACCGCGCGAACCGGGTGGTGTTGCATCACAATGCGCAGTTGGCCTGCACCCGCCTGGCGCAGTCGCCGCGCCACCCGTTCAACCTGCTCACTGGAGACTTCTCCGTCGGTGTGGCGTGCCGCCCGGCTGGAGTTAACTCCCAGCACCAGCAGTGAGTCGCTCTCAAAGGCCGGTGCCAGGTCGTGCCCCAGGTATCGACGATAGTTGCCATAGGGATTCAGCATACGAGCAGCGAGGTTGAACAGCGGAATATCGTGATTGCCGGGCACCGCCATCACCGGGGCGGGCAGGGATTCAATGAACTGCCGGGCCGCGGCAAACTGGCTGCGCCTGGCGCGCTGGGTGATGTCGCCGCTGAGCAGTATGACTTCGGGTGACTGTTGCACCGAGAATTCCAGCAGGGCGCGCTGTACCCGCGGCAATTCGGTGCCGAAGTGGGTGTCGGAAATATGCAGGATTGTATTCACCGCGTCTCCGCCGACGCTTTGTCGCGCGGTACCAGCAGTGGCAGGGCCTGCGGCGCCGCGCGAAACCTGAGCGGCAGGCGCATGCGTGACACCTCGCCATCCAGCGCGACCTTGATACTGCGCTGGCGCCCGCGTGTGATGCGCATACCGGTAAACGGAAAGCTCTCGAGGTGTTCTGCACTGCCCAGGCGTCGCGCCATGCCGCGCAGCAGCAGGCCGTAAAGCGCCAGGGTGCCAATCGGGCGAATCACCATCGCTGCAAGTTGTCCGCGGCGCAGGGCATCGCCCAGTTCCACCCCGATGTGTTCCAGCTGCAGGGCGTTGTTGCCAACCACCAGTGACACCGTGCGCAGTACGCGCGACTGGCCGGCCACCTCTGCTTCCACACTGAGTACACGATGGGCCCGGCTCAGGGTGGCGAGAGCGGAGATCAGCGCGACGATACGGCTGCGCCCGAGCTGGTTCTTGTAGGCTTCGCGATCCTCCAGCAGGCGGGGGTAGAGCCCGAGGCTGGCGTTGACCAGGAACAGCCGGTCGTTGAGGAAGCCCGCGTGGACCGCTTCGAGTTTCGCGTCGAGCAAGCAGCGTGTTGCGGCTTCGGTGTCTTCCGGAATCCGGTGAGTGCGTGCGAAATAGTTGAAGGTCCCCTGTGGAATCACCCCGAGAGGAATGCCGGTGCCGGCCAGGGCCTGGCAAACGGTGTTGAGGGTGCCATCGCCGCCAGCTACCACGACGATGCCGCCATCTTGCCGGGCCTGTGCGGCGGTGTCGCGGGCCGCAGCGGGCAGGCGGGCAGGGTTGCCAATAGTAATAAATTCGAACTGGCGCCCCGCATCCGTCAGAACCGACGCCATGATGTCCCGGCTCCTGTCGCTGTCCTGATGGCCGGAGCCACTGTTGCTGATGATGTAGAGGCGGCGCTGTTCCAGCGCCAGATGCGGGGCAGTCAGCTGCCGGGGAGTGGGGCACGGTGTGCTCATCAGGTGAAACTAACTCAATCGGCATGTTCCCGCCACTGTCAGCGGGGTGGGAACTGGTACCGGGCGAAATGCGCCGGCAGCCGGTTGGCATGAAAACTGCTCTTGGAATACTGTGTATTGCAAGACAGCGAGTCAGGAGATGACACCGGTGGCCGAAACGCCCACACCGCCCCCACTGGCCTGGCAGGAAGACTTCCTGCAGCGGCACCAGTTGGGGGCGGACTACCTGGTCACTGCCCGCATGTGGTTCGACCCCCTGGTGGATCGCCTGTGTCTGCACCGAAAGAGTGCAGGCGAACCCTTCGTCGTGGGCATTAATGGGTGCCAGGGTTCAGGCAAGACCACACTCGTCGACTACCTCGCCTGTGCCCTTGAAGCATACGGCGGCCTGCACTGTGTCAGTCTGTCACTGGATGATTTCTACCTGACGCGGGCAGAGCGTGAGGTGCTTGCCAGGGATGTCCATCCGCTGTTTGCGACCCGCGGTGTACCGGGCACTCACGACATGCCGCTGATGCTCAGTTGCCTGCAGCGTCTCAAAGCCCGTGGCGAGTTCACGGTGCAGCATGCATTGCGCTTGCCGCGCTTTGACAAGGCGAGCGACGACCGCTGCCCTGCGGCGCAGTGGGCCGAGGTCAGCGAGGCGGTGGATATCGTTCTGTTCGAGGGCTGGTGCCTGGGGGTGGAGGCCCAGCCCGAGGAGGCCCTGGTACAAGCGGTCAATGCCCTGGAGCGCGACGAAGACCCGGACGGGGTATGGCGACGGGCAGTGAATACAGTGCTGGCGCGGGATTTTCCGCCGGTTTATGCCCTGGTGGATGAATGGCTGATGCTGCAGGCGCCGTCCTTTGCCTGCGTGCAACGCTGGCGCCAGGAGCAGGAAGACAAGCTGCGCCAACGCCTCGGCAGTGAGGATTTGGGGCGCAGTATGAGTCCGGCGCAGGTCACCCGCTTCATTCAGCATTACCAGCGCCTGACGGAGTGGTCCCTGGCCACGCTTCCCGAGCGGGCCAGCACCGTGTTCAGGCTCGACGGGCAGCGGCAGATCCAGGCGGGAGGTGCGCGATGAGTACTCCCAGCGTGACCCGGCTGGTCTTTACCGACCTCGATGGCACCCTGCTCGATCACTACAACTACAGCTATGCCGACGCCATGCCGCGTCTGCGCGCGCTGGAGCGTATGGGTATCCCGGTGATTCCGGTGACCAGCAAGACCCGGGCCGAAATCGAACAGTTGCGCGCCGAATTGCGCAATCGCCATCCCTTTGTGGTGGAAAACGGCGCCGCGGTGTTTATCCCCGAGGGCTATTTCCCGCAGGCACCGGCGGAAACCCGCCTCTACGACGGTTACTGGGTGCGTGAGTTCGCGCCACCGCGTTCGCGCTGGCTGGAACTGCTGGAGTCCATGGATGAAGTCTATTCCGGCGAGTTCTCCAGCTTCTTCCGCCTCGGTACCCGCGGCATCATGGAGTTGACCGGCCTGCCCGAGGCCCGCGCGCGGCAGGCCAATCAGCGCGAGTACAGCGAACCGGTTCACTGGATCGGTCGCGAGTCGCGCAGGCAGCGTTTCCAGGCCGATCTCGAAGCCGCCGGCGCCACCGTGTTGCAGGGGGGGCGTTTCCTGGCGGTGAGCGGTAATACCGACAAGGGGCGCGCCCTGCGCTGGCTGCGCGCTTGCTTTTCGGGGCCGGTACAAGACCTGGCCGCCGGTGACAGCGGCAACGACTGCGCTATGCTGGAAGCGGCGGCTACCGCGCTGCTGGTGCGCTCACCCGCGCATGCCTTTCCAGCCCTGCGCCGGGTGGATGGTGTGATACAGAGTCGGGCGTTTGGCCCGGCCGGATGGGCCGAGGGAGTGTCGCGCTGGCTCGACCACTCGGCTGTGGCCGGCGAAAACCAGGAGCAATAGCATATGGCCGACTTTTACCAGAACGGCATCATCACCACGCTGCACAATATGGCAGACCGGCCGCTGGAGGAACTGGAAGCCGAGCTGGTGCGCTTCGCCAGGCGTCGTCCCATGGGGCTGATTCTGCCCTCCCTCTACTCGGAACTGGAAGGGGACGCGCTGCCGGGGATTGTGGATCACCTGGAACGTGTCCCCTACCTCTCCCAGATTGTGGTGGGGCTGGACCGTGCCGACGAGAGCCAGTATCGCAGCGCCCTGGCCTTTTTCTCGCGCCTGCCGCAACACCACCGGGTGTTGTGGAACGACGGCCCGCGGCTGCGCGCGCTGGACGAGGAACTGCAGCACTTCGACCTGGCACCGCGGGAAATGGGCAAGGGGCGCAACGTCTGGTACTGCATGGGTTACACGCTGGCCTCCCAGCGTTCAGAGTCGGTCGCCCTGCACGACTGCGACATTCTTACCTACGACCGCTCCCTGCTGGCACGGCTGATTTACCCGGTGGCCCATCCACAGTTCAACTACGAGTTCTGCAAGGGTTTCTACGCCCGGGTGGCGGACGGCAAGATCAACGGGCGCGTCAGTCGCCTGCTGGTCACGCCGCTGCTGCGGGCGCTGAAGAAAACCCTCGGGGACATGGAATTCATCGAGTACATGGACAGCTTCCGCTACCCGCTGGCCGGGGAGTTTTCCTTCCGCCGGGATGTGCTCAACGATATTCGCATCCCCAGCGACTGGGGGCTGGAGATCGGGGTGCTGTCGGAGATGTACCGCAACTACGCCAACAACCGCCTGTGCCAGGCGGATATTGCCGATGTCTACGATCACAAGCATCAGGAGCTGTCTGCAGAGGACGCCAGCAAAGGGCTGTCGAAAATGTCCACGGATATCGCCAAGGCGCTGTTCCGCAAGCTGGCAACCCGTGGCGTGACCTTCAATACGGAGACCTTCCGATCGCTCAAGGCGACCTATTACCGCATCGCCCTAGACTTCGTGGAGACCTACCACAATGACGCGGTGATGAACGGGCTCACTCTCGATATCCACAATGAAGAAAAGGCGGTGGAGCTGTTCGCAGAGAACATCATGAAAGCCGGTGAGGCCTTCCTCGACCGCCCCATGGAGCGGCCCTTCATTCCCAGCTGGAGCCGGGTAGAGAGCGCCATTCCGGATATTCTGGAACGTTTGCTGGATGCTGTAGAGCAGGACAACATGGAATACGCGGGGTGAACTGATGCTGCAAGGCGAGGGACAGCCGACACTGCGGGACAGGGTGGAGCAGCACCTGCAGACCATCTATCGCGATGTGCCGCTATCGCTGCCGCTGGCTGAACTGGCGGAAAATCTGCTGGCGGTAATGCGCCTGGAGGCAGGGCAGAACCCGCCGGCCCAGCACGTGAATCACTGGAACCAGTGTGACGTCATCCTCATCACCTATGGCGACAGTCTGCTGGCCCGGGAAGAAAAGCCGCTGGTGACCCTGAAGCGCTTCCTCGACGACAACAGCGAGGGGTTGCTAAGCGCAGTGCACATCCTGCCGTTCTATCCCTGGAGCTCCGACGACGGTTTTGCGGTACTGGATTACTCCAGCGTCAACGAGTCTCTGGGTGACTGGGATGACATCGGCGCCATCGCCGGCGACTACGACCTGATGGCCGACCTGGTGATCAACCACTGTTCCAGCCGCAGTCTGTGGTTCGAGAACTTCATCAAGGGGCAGGAGCCGGGGAGGGGCTACTTTTTTACCGCTTCTCCGCAGGATGACCTGTCTGCCGTGGTGCGCCCGCGCACTTCGCCCCTGCTGAAGGAAGTGGAAACCAGTGAAGGCACCCAGTACGTCTGGTGCACCTTCAGCCACGACCAGGTGGACCTTGATTTTCGCAACCCGGAGGTACTGCAACAGTTCGTCAGTATTGTGCGCCACTATCTTGATATGGGGGTGCGCATTTTCCGCCTGGATGCGGTGGCCTTCCTGTGGAAGATTCCCGGCAGCAACTGCCTCAACCTGGAGGAGACGCACGAGGTGGTGCGCCTGCTGCGTACCCTGGTAGAGCACGCGCGGGCGGACGCGGTGTTGATTACCGAGACCAATATTCCCAACCGGGAGAATCTGTCCTACTTCGGCAATGCCAACGAGGCCCACTGCGTCTACAACTTCTCCCTGCCGCCCCTGCTGCTCAATACCCTGGTGACGGGGGACTGCCGCTATCTCAAACAGTGGGTGATGAGCATGCCGCCGGCCCAGAACGGTACTGCCTACTTCAACTTTATCGCCTCCCACGACGGTATCGGTCTGCGCCCGGCGGAGGGGCTGCTGTCGGACGAGGAGTTGAACAGTCTCATAACCACCATGCAGTCCTTTGGCGGCCACGTTTCCTACCGCGCGCTGGAAAGCGGTGAAAGCCGGCCCTACGAAATCAACATAGCGCTGGTCGATGCCCTGCAGGGCACGGTGGAGGGTCCCGACGAATGGGGGCTGGAGCGATTTGTCTGCGCCCATGCCATCATGCTTGGGCTGGAGGGCATTCCCGGTATCTACCTGCACAGCCTGCTCGGCACCCACAACGATCAGCAGCGGGTGGAGAACACCGGCCACGCCCGCTCCATCAATCGCCACCAGTGGAACCTGGATGCGCTGCAGGAAGCCCTGGACGACCAGGACAGCAGCCACAGCCAGATATTCCGCCGCCTCAAAACCCTGCTCGCTATCCGCCGCCGACAGGGGGCCTTTCACCCCAACGCCACCCAGTTCACCCTGCACCTGGGCAGCGCCATTCTCGGCTTCTGGCGCCAGAGCATGGACCGCCGCCAGAGCGTGTTCTGCATTTCCAACATCAGCCGCGCCCCCCAGCCCCTGAACCTGATGGACATCAACCTGATCGATGCCCACCAGTGGCGCGACCTGATCAGTGGTGAAGTGTATGAACACCACGACCAGCAGCTGGAACTGGCCCCCTACCAGACCCTCTGGATCAGCAACCTGCCGGACCATCGCTGAGGCGGCCGGGGGCGGCTGAATCGGCTGCGGCCTGTGCTAAACTTCCGGGTCCCGCGGCACCCGCCGGCTCTCCGGCGGTGCCTGTTCAAGGCATGGAATCAGGAAGCGACACATGATCATCAAGCCCCGCGTTCGCGGCTTTCTCTGTACCACGACCCACCCCGTTGGCTGCGATGCCAATGTGCGCCAGCAGATCGACTATGTGAAGGGGCGGGGGCCGATCGAGAACGGCCCGAAGAAGGTGCTGGTGATCGGCGCGTCCACCGGCTACGGACTGGCCTCGCGCATCAGCGCCGCCTTCGGCGCGGGGGCCGCTACCCTCGGCATCTTTTTCGAGAAAGAGGGCACCGAGAAAAAGCCCGGCACCGCCGGCTGGTACAACTCCGCCGCCTTTCACAAGCACGCCGAGGCCGAGGGTTTGTATGCCAAAAGCATCAACGGTGACGCCTTCTCCGACGAGATCAAGCAGAAAGCCATAGAGACGATCAAGACCGACCTCGGCCAGGTGGACCTGGTGGTCTACTCCCTGGCCGCGCCGCGTCGCCAGCACCCGGTCACCGGTGTGGTGCACAGCTCCACTCTCAAGCCCATCGGCAGCGACACGGTGCAGAAGGGCGTCAATACCGACAAGGGTGAGATCCAGGATTTCCACCTGGAAGCCGCCACCCAGGACGAGATCGACAACACCGTGGCGGTGATGGGCGGCGAGGACTGGCAGATGTGGATCGAGGCCCTGGACGAGGCCGGGGTACTGGCCGAGGGCGCCAAAACCACCGCCTACACCTACATCGGCGAGAAAATCACCTGGGACATCTACTGGCACGGCACCATCGGCGCGGCCAAGAAGGACCTCGACAAGCGGGTGGTTGATATCCGCGAGCGCCTCGCGCAAAAAGGCGGCGATGCCCGTGTTTCTGTCTTGAAGGCGGTAGTCACCCAGGCCTCGGCCGCCATTCCCGCCATGCCCATCTACCTGGCCATTCTGTTCAGGGTGATGAAGGAGCAGGGCGTGCACGAGGGCTGCATCGAACAGGTCGACGGCCTGTTCCGGGACTCCCTCTACAGCGCCGCGCCGCAACTGGACGACGAGGGCCGCCTGCGCGCTGACCGCAAGGAACTGGCGCCGGCAGTGCAGGAGGCGGTGGCGGAAATCTGGGACCGGATCAGCACCGATAATCTCGCCACCGAATCCGATTTCGATGGCTATCGGCGTGAATTCCTGCGCCTGTTCGGCTTCGAGATCGACGGTGTCGACTACGAAGCCGACGTCGATCCGGTAGTGCCCATCAACAACCTGGCCTGATAATCATGCTGGAACACGGTATACCTTTCGACCTCAGCCCCCGGGTGCGCCGCCTGGTGGCGCCCAACCCGGGCATGATGACCGGCCCCGGCACCAACACCTACCTGCTGGGTCGCGAGCAGGTGGCAGTGCTGGACCCGGGCCCGGCCATCGACGAGCACATCGAGGCCATTCTCAAAGCGGGTGACGGCAACATTCGCTGGATTGTCTGCACCCATACCCACCCGGATCACTCGCCCGCCTGGCAGGCGCTGGCCGCGGCCACCGGCGCCGAGGTTCTCGGCGCCCTGCCCGCGGATGACCGCTTCCAGGACGATACCTTTGCCCCCACCCTGGAGTTGCAGCATGAGTATCTGCTGCAAACCCCGGAGTTCAGCCTGCGTGCCCTGCACACCCCGGGTCATGTCAGTAATCACTTCTGCTTCCTGCTGGAAGAGGAGGGCATGCTGTTCGCCGGCGATCACATCATGAAGGGCTCCACTGTGGTGATCGTTCCGCCGGGCGGCGACATGAAGGCCTATATCGAATCCCTTGAACTGCTGCTGGACTATCCGCTGCAGTGCATCGCCCCCGGTCACGGCGCAGTGATTGACGACCCGCGGGCCGAAGTGGCCCACCTGGTGGAGCACCGCCTGAAGCGTGAGCGCAAGGTGGTGGCAGGCCTGGAGCAACTGGGGAGAGCCGATACCGACGCACTGGTGAAAGTGGTGTATGACGATGTCGACAGCAGCCGCCACGAGTGGGCCAAGCTGTCGATGGCGGCTCACCTGATCAAATTGCAACAGGAACAGCGCGCCCGCCAGCATCAGGACGAAAGCTGGGAGCTGCAGGATAGTACTGCGTAACCTGAAAAAACCTTGAGGCGGAGCCGTGGCGCCGCCGCTGTGACAGCCATCTCCCGGCCCGAACAACAATAACGGGGCCAACAGACAATTACACTAATACAGGAGCAATCCATGAACGGCCTGATGATGAACACTTCGCTCACGGTCACTTCCATCATGCAGCACGCCGAGCGCGTCAATGGCGGCGGTGAAATCGTCTCGGTAACGAAGGACAACCCCCGCCACCGTTATACTTACCGCGAAGCCTTTGCCCGGGTGCGCCAGCTGGCCAACGCCATGGCCGGCTGGAACCTGCAGCGCGGCGATCGTATCGCCACCCTGGCCTGGAACGACTACCGCCACTTCGAAACCTACTACGCGGCCAGCTGCTCCGGCTACGTTTGCCACACCATCAACCCGCGTCTGTTTCCCGAGCAGCTGGTCTACATCATCAACCACGCCGAGGACCAGTACGTTTTCTTCGACCCGGATTTCATGCCCCTGGTGGCGGCCATCGCCGACCAGTGCCCCGGCGTGAAGGGTTGGGTGGCCCTGACCAACGCAGAGCACATGCCCACCGGCGAAGTGGACAACCTGCTGTGCTACGAGGATGTGCTGGCCGGGCAGGGCAGTGCCTATGACTGGCCGGAGCTGGACGAGAATGAGGCCTGCGCCCTGTGCTACACCTCCGGCACCACGGGCAATCCCAAGGGCGTGCTCTACTCCCATCGTTCCACCTTGCTGCACGCTTACGCCTCGATGATGCCCGATGCTCTCGGCCTGTCGCGCAAGGACGTGGTGTTGCCCATCGTGCCGATGTTCCATGTCAACGCCTGGGGCATTCCCTATACCTGTCCCATGGCCGGAGCGAAAATGGTTTTCCCCGGCGCCAAGGTGGGCGACGGTGCCACCCTGGCTGCGCTGATCAACGAAGAGGGTGTGACCCAGTCCGCCGGCGTTCCGACCGTGTGGCTGGCGCTGCTGGCCTACCTGAAGAAAAGTGGCGAGACGGTCGCTTCCCTGCAGCAGATTGTCGTAGGCGGGGCGGCCTGCCCCCTCTCCATCATGGAGGACTTCGAAAAGTACGGCGTGGAATCCCGCGTCGGCTGGGGTATGACCGAGATGAGCCCTCTGGGCAGCATCAACGCCAGTACCGATTCCCGCGATCAGTACAGTGAAAAGGCCTTCGCCAAACTGCGCCTGAAGGCCGGCCGCCCGGTGTTCGGGGTGGAGATGAAAATTGTCGACGAGCAGGGCGAAGAGTTGCCTTGGGACGGTGTGGCCTACGGTTCACTGATGGTGCGCGGGCCGTGGATCTGCTCCAGCTACTACAAGCTGGAGGGCAGCAGCGCTCACAGCGATGGCTGGTTCGAAACCGGCGACGTTGCCACCATCGACCCGGACGGCTATATGGCGATCACCGACCGCACCAAGGACGTGATCAAGTCGGGCGGCGAGTGGATCTCTTCCATCGAGGTTGAGAATGTCGCCACCGACCACCCGAAAGTGGCAGAAGCTGCTGTCATCGGTCATTACCATCCCAAGTGGAGCGAGCGGCCGCTGCTGATCGTGGTGAAGGCGCCGGGCGGCGAAGACCTGACCGAAGCGGAGATCCTCGCCTGGTTCGACGGCAAGATTGCCAAGTGGTGGACCCCCGATGCGGTGCAGTTCGTCGACAGCCTGCCTCACGGTGCCACCGGCAAAATCCAGAAGGTGGAACTGCGCAAACAGTTTGAGGATTACCAGTTCCCTGAGGGTTAGGCCGGAGAAGTGCCCCGCCGAAGCGGGGCTTCAAATCCTCAATACCGCAGGCGGAAATCCACCCCGTAAGTGCGCGGCTGCAGGTAGGTGGTGGATGTCTGGCCGATGCGGTAGTTGACGCTGTCCTCGTCGGTCAGGTTTTTCGCCCACACCGCAAATTGCCACTCCCCGCCCAGCATCTGCACGTAGTCCAGGCTGATACGGCCGTTGAGGATGCCGAAGTCCGGTACGATCACTTCCCCGGCGTCGGTATTGGCCAGGGCGTACTGCTCGTCCTGCCAGGCGTAGTCCAGGTGGGCCTTCAACTCACCCAGGTTGCCAAGCTGCACGTTGTAGTCCGCCACCACGCTGTAGGCGTTCTCCGGCGCCCACACCAGTACCGTGCTGTCGGTGCGATCGGAGCCATCGGGGAAGATGGCGTCGGAGATTTCCGAATCGATATAGGCGTAGTTGATGCCGAGTGTGAAGTTATTGGTCAGGGCCATCAGCAGGTCGAATTCCACACCGCGAATTTTCGCCTCACCAGAGTTGAAGATGCTGACGATACTCGGGTTGTTGACCGGGTCGGGCAGGTAGTCGAGGATGATGTCGTCGATCTCGGTCTGGTACACCGCCCCGTTGAAGCGGATACGGTTGTCCCACAGCTCTGACTTCCAGCCCAGCTCGTAGCTGATCAGGGTTTCCTCGTCGAAAGTCTCGGAGAAGTCCAGCGCCTTGGGGCTGGAGCCGCCGGAGCGGAAAGCGGTGGCCGCCTTCACGTAGGTGGAGAAGTTTTCTGTCCAGCGGTAGTCCGCGGTGGCGCTCCAGTCCGGGTGGCTGATGTCGGAGTCGTTGCTGCCCGGGCCGAAGGCGTTCCACAGCAGGCCGTCGTTGGTACGGGTGGCGCTGCGGTCGTCCTGGGTGTAGCGGGCGCCCACGGTCAGGTCCAGGCGGTCGTCCAGCACGTCCGGGGTCCAGGTGGCCTGGCCGAAGGCAGCGTAGGATTCCACCTCGCTGTCGACGGTGAATTCGCCCAGGTAGGCGGGATAGAAGAACGGGTCCAGCACGTTGCACACCGGCGGCGCGGCACCGAAGGCGCCGGACACGCAGGGTCCGTTGCTGTCGAAGGCGACGATGCCGGTGCTCTCCACCAGGGCGCGATCCAGGTACTGCATCTCCTCGGCGCTGCCGTCCTCCTTCAGATAGTACAGGCCGGCCACGTATTTCCAGCGCTCGGTAGCCCCGGTGATCTGGAACTCCTGGGTGAATTGCTCGTGCTCGGTGATGGTGTTGACCTGCAGGCCGGAGGCGCCGCCGAAGGAGTCGGCGAAGTTCTGCGACAAATCGTCATCGAAGGCCCGGTAGCCGGTGATGGACTTGAAGGTCAGGAAGTCGTTGATGTCGTAGCTGACGCTCAGGGACTGTCCGCGGGCCTTGGTTACCGTGCGCGGCAGCGAATAGGCGCGACGCTCCCCGGTTTTGGCGTCGAAGGTGTGTTCCAGGCGCTCGGTGTAGCTCGCCACAATGTCGCCGCCGGCGGCGCTCATGCCCGGGCCGGTGGGGCCGGAGTACTGGAAGTAGGGCGAGGTGGTTTCCATGTCGGAGTAGTCGAAGGTGTAGTCCACCACCAGGCGGTCGATCTGGTCGTAGCGCAGGGCCAGGCGGAAGCCCTTCTTGTCTTCGAGGTAGAAGTCCTCGTAGTCCTGTCCGGGGATTTTGCCGGCACCGTCATTGTCCACCCAGCCATCGCGGTCAGTGAACACGGCGGAGATGTGGGATTTCACGCCGACAATCTCCGGCAGGTCGATGCTGGTGACCGAGCGCTGGTAGTTGTAGTTGCCCAGGCTCAGGGTCTGGTCGAGGGCGAATTCGCCGCTGGGCTTGCTGGTGACGAAGTTGATGGCACCGGCAGTGGTGTTGCGGCCGTACAGGGTGCCCTGGGGGCCGCGCAGGATCTCCACCCGCTCCAGGTCGGCCAGGTCCGCCAGTACCCCGGTGGTGCGCCCGGCGTACACACCGTCGTAGTACACACCCACGGTGTTGTCCTTGGTCAGGATGATGGAGTCGGCATTGCCGATACCGCGGATAAAAAAGGCCAGGTTGTTGCTGGTGGTGGGGTAGGCCGGCGTCTGCAGGCTGGGGGCGGCGAGGCCCACGTCCTTCATGTTGGTCAGGCCCATGCTTTCGATGGCTTCACTGTTGAAGGCATTGATGGAGATGGGGGTGTCCTGCAGTGATTCGCTGCGCTTCTGGGCGGTGACGATCACTTCTTCCAGGCCCTGGGCCAGGGCGGCGGTGGATAGCAGGCCAGCGGCGAGGCCGACGGCGGTGGCGAGTGCGGTGCGGGCGGTGTTCAACTTCATACAGCGTGCTCCTTTTTGTGGTTATGCAGCCGGTGGTTCGGCTGGCGTTTATAGCCGGCGGGAATAGTGCCAGAGGTGGATCGGCGGAGTTAAGCGCCTGGAGTCGAATAGTTGCACTATGCGTAGGAATTGGATTAAAAATTTACGCATTGTGCTTGCTGCCCCCGGTATCGACTCCTATATTTGCCCCACTTCAGCCCACCAGCCGGCCCGGGAGGCCCGCGCATGCCAAGCCAGAGCGAGAATCAGAGAACGGTACCCCAGGTGGTGGCACAGGCCGCTGCCGAGCACGGCGAGCGCATTGCCATTCGCGATGGTGCCGTCGAGCTCAGCTTTGCCGGTCTCGATGCGGCCCGCCTGCAGGCCGCGCGTGCACTGGCGGCGCTGGGTCTGCAGAAAGGCGACTGCATCGCCATCTGGGCGCCGAATATGGTGCAGTGGATTGTGGCCGCCCTCGGTGCCCAGACTATCGGTGGCGTGCTGGTGCCGCTGAATACCCGACTGAAGGGCTCTGAAGCGGCTTACATCCTGCGCGCCAGCAGTGCCAAATGGCTGTTTACGGTGCCGGAGTTTCTCGGTATCCAGTACCCGGCCCTGCTGCAGGGGGAAGATTTGCCCGACTTGCAGGGTACGGTGCTGCTGGAGGGCAGTGGCGAGGGCCAGCTGGACTGGCAGGCCTTCCTGGAACGCGGTGCCGAGGTCAGCGAGGTCGTAGTCCAGGAGCGTGCTGCCGCCCTGACCCCCGCTGACACCCTCGACATCCTGTTCACCTCCGGCACCACTGGCAAGCCCAAGGGGGTGGTGACCAGCCACGGCCAGAATATTCGTGCCTTCGAGACCTGGAGCGCCACTGTCGGCCTGAGTGCTGACGATAACTACCTGATTATCAACCCGTTTTTTCACTCCTTCGGCTACAAGGCGGGCTGGCTGGCGGCGATTATCAGCGGGTCGAAAATCCTGCCGGTGCGCAACTTCGACCTCGACGCCGTGTTGGCCCAGATCGAGCGCGACCAGGTGTCGATGATCCCGGGGCCGCCCACCATCTACCAGTCGCTGCTGGCCCACCCGAAGCGGGACGATTACAACCTCTCCAGTTTGCGCCTGGCGGTGACCGGCGCTGCGCCGGTGCCGGTAAAGCTGGTGGAGCAGATGCGCGAGGTGCTCGGTTTTGAAGTGGTGGTAACCGCCTACGGTCTCACCGAATCCTGCGGGGTGGTGTCCATCTGTCGCGCCGACGACAGCGCAGAGCGCATCTCCCACACCTCCGGCTGCGCCATGGACGGAGTAGAGATGAAGTGTGTGGATGCCGAGGGCAATACCGTGCCTTCGGGCGAAGAGGGCGAAATCTGGTTTCGCGGTTTCAATGTGATGCAGGGCTATCTCGACAATCCCGAAGAAACCGCCAGCACCATCACCGCCGACGGCTGGCTGAAGACCGGCGATGTCGGGGTGATGGACGCCGACGGCTATGTGCGCATCACCGACCGCATCAAGGACATGTTCATTGTCGGCGGCTTCAACTGCTACCCGGCGGAAATCGAAAACGCCCTGTGCAGCATGCCGGGCATCGCCCGCGCCGCGGTCATCGGCGTGCCCGACGAGCGTATGGGCGAAGTGGCCCGGGCTTATATCGTGAAAGACGCGGGGGCAGAACTCAGCGAGGCCGCCGTGATCGCCTGGTGCCGCGAGAACATGGCCAACTACAAGGTGCCGCGCTCGGTGCGCTTCCTGGATAGCTTCCCCATGAATGCCGGCGGCAAAGTGCTGAAGAACGAACTGCGGGACCTGGCCGCTGCGGAGCGCGCGTGAACACTGCGGCCGTCAGTGAACTCCACCCGCAACTGGACGAGGTGGACCACCGCATCATCGCCCTGTTGCGCGAGGATGGTCGCATGCCCTTTCGCGCGCTGGCCAAGGAGCTGGGCCTGACCGAGACCACTGTGCGCGGCCGGGTGCGCCGCCTGGAAGAGTCCAACACCATGCGCGTGGTGGCGGTAACCGATATCGAAGCGGCGGGCTACAACCTGCTGCTGGCGGTGGGTGTGCAGGTGGAGAACCGCACACCGGAAAGTGTCGCCCGCGAACTGGCCGCCATCCCGGAAGTGTTTTCGGTGAATGTGGTGGTGGGCACTCACGACATCGAGGCCCTGGTCGTGGCCGAGAACCAGGCCGCCCTGCACCAGTTGTTAAGCGACCGGCTCGCCGCCCTGCCGGGTGTGCGCCGCCTGACGCCGTCGCTGGCGGTGAATGTACTGAAAAACCAGCCCGACTGGGTGCCCCTGTGAGCCGCCGGCGACTGGACGAGGTGGATCGCGCCATCGTCGAGCGCCTGTCCCGGGACGCCCGGGTCAGCAACCGGCAGATCGCGGCGGAACTTGGGGTGACCGAGGGCACCGTGCGCAGCCGGGTGAAGCGCATGGAAGAGGAAAAGCTCATTCGCATCACCGCAGTAACGAATATTGACCGCTTCCGCGATGCGAGCCTGGCCTATATCTGGATCGAGGTGGAGCGCAGCCACCAAGTCAGTGAGGTTGCAAGCCAGCTGGCAGAAATCCCCGAGCTGGGTTTTGTCGGGGAAATGCTCGGCCGCTCCGACCTGCTGGCCATTACCATGGTGCGCAATAACGAGCACCTGGCCGAGTTTGTACACGGCCACATCAGTTGTATCCCCGGTGTGCGTCGCACCGAGAGCACCCTGGGGGTGAATTTCGTAAAACACGATTACCGCATGGCGCGAATCGTGCGATAGCCGGCAACTGGTAGCCGGCACTGTAGAGAGAAAGGAACTGTTATGGACAAACGCATTTCGGCCGCCGCGGCGGTAGCGCAAATCTCGGACGGGATGACCGTGGGCATTGGTGGCTGGGGGCCCCGGCGCAAGCCGATGGCCCTGGTGCGGGAAATCCTGCGCTCAGACCTCAAGGACCTCACCATCGTGGCTTACGGTGGCGCCGATGTGGGCATGCTCTGCGCCTCGGGCAAGGTGAAGAAAGTGATCTTCGCCTTTGTCTCCCTGGACTTCATCCCCCTGGAGCCCTACTTCCGCCAGGCGCGCCAGAACGGCGACATTGAGGTGATGGAAGTGGACGAGGGCATGATGCTGCTGGGCCTGCGTGCCGCCGCCTGGGGTCTGCCTTTTATTCCCACCGAGGTAGGCCTGGGTACCGACATCCTGACCCACAACCCCGATATCAAGGTGATCGACAGCCCCTACGATGACAAGGAGTGGGTGGCCATGCCGGCGCTGAACCTGGACGTGGCCCTGATTCACGCCGACCGCGCCGATGCGCGCGGCGTGTGCCAGATTGAAGGCCCGGATCACTACCTGGATGACTGGATGGCCCGCGCCGCGAAGAACACCATCGTCTCCTGCGAGGAAGTGGTTGAAACCAGCTACTTCCAGGACCCGGCCCGAGCGCGGCAGGTGTTCTGGGAGCGCAGCATCACCGATGCTGTGGTGGAAATCCCCGGCGGTGCCCACCCCACCTCCTGCAACCCCAAGTACGGCTTCGATGTGCCGCACTTCAAGGCCTACAACGCCAGTGCCAAGGACGGGGGCTTCAGCGCCTACGCCGAGCAGTACCTGGCCGCGACCGAAACCGAGTACCAGGAGCGTGTTGGCGGCCTGGATGCCATCCGCGCACTGCCCCTGCCCGTTTACTGATCAGCCGAGGAGATTTGTTCAATGACTGCAGCAACTGAGTACAGCCTGGCTGAATTGTGCATTGTGGCGGCCGCCGAGGCCTTCCGCGACGACGGCGAGAAACTCGCCACCGGTATCGGCGTGATCCCGCGCCTGGGCGCCAGCCTGGCCATGAAGACCTTCAACCCGGACCTGATGATGACCGACTCTGAGGCTTTCATGCTGTCCGAGCCGAATCCGCTGGGCGATCGCGGCGCTGACTTCGCGCAGGCCAATGAGAGCTGGATGGGCTTCTCGCGCATCTTCGACAATGTCTGGAGCGGCAAGCGCCACGCCATGCTCGGCCCGACCCAGATCGACCGCTTCGGCCAGACCAACACCTCCGCCCTTGGCGGCACCTACCAGCAACCGAAGGTGATGATGCTGGGCGCCCGCGGCTTCCCGGGCAACTCCATCTGCCACCGCAACAGCTTCTTTGTGCCGGCCCACAATGACCGCGTCTTCATCGACGGCGAGTGCGATTTTGTCTCGTCCATCGGTTACAACCCGGCGCGCCTGCCCAAGGGCCGCGCGCTCAGCGATGTGGACATTCACCGCGTCATTACCAATCTCTGCGTCATGGACTTTGGTGGCCCGGACCACCAGCTGCGCCTGCTGTCCCTGCACCCCGGGGTGGGCGTGGAAGAAGTGCTGGAAAACACCGGCTTTGCCATTGTGGTGCCGGATGAGGTGCCTACTACCGCCGCCCCCACCGAGGAGCAGCTGGCCATCATCGCTGCGCTGGATCCGCACAACCAGCGGGCCTACCAGATCAAGGACAACCCCCCGGGTGTTCGCGGCTAAGGGGCTGGAAGCATGAACCTCAACACACGCCTGACCGAACTGCTCGGCTGCCGCTACCCCATCGTGCAAACCGCGATGGGATGGGTGGCAGACCCGCGCCTGGTGGCCGGCAGCTGTAACGCCGGCGGCTTCGGTTTCCTGGCCGGCGCTACCATTCCGCCGGCGGAAATGGAGCGCGACATCCTGCGGGTGAAGGAACTCACCGACAAACCCTTCGGTGTGAACTTCCACATGTACCAGCCCAACGCGGCGGACATCGTCGATATGGTGATTCGCCACGGGGTCAAGGCGGTCAGCTATTCCCGCTCGCCTGGGCCGGAGTTCATCCGCAAGCTGAAGGATGCCGGCGTGGTTTGCATGCCGACCGTGGGCCTGCCCAAACACGCCATCAAGGCAGTGGAACTGGGTGCCGATGTGGTCACGGTGCAGGGCGGGGAAGGCGGCGGCCACACCGGTGCCGTGCCCACCACCCTGCTGATCCCCCAGGTGATTGATGCGGTGGGTGACAAGGTGCCGGTGGTCGCCGCTGGTGGCTTCAAGGACGGTCGCGGCCTGGTAGCCGCGCTGGCCTGGGGGGCCGATGGTATCGCCATGGGCACCCGTTTCCTGCTCACCAAAGAAAGCCCGGTACCCGATGCCACCCTGCAGCGCTACCTGGCCTGCAAGGACCCGGCCCAGATCATCCGTTCCGAGGCGATGGATGGCCTGCCCCAGCGCATGATCATGAATGAGTTGCTGGCGGAGCTGGAAAAGGCCGGTGGCCTGAAAAAACTGCTGATCGCCGTCCGCAACGGTCTGGCCTTCCGCAAGCACACCGGCGCCAGCCTGGTAAGCCTGCTGAAATCGGCAGTGGCCATGCGCGGCGCCGGCGATCTCACCGCGGCCCAGGCCATTATGTCCGCCAATGCGCCGATGATTATCCAGAAGGCGATGGTGGATGGCCGCCCGGAAGAGGGCGTGTTGCCCAGCGGCCAGGTGGCGGGTGTGATCGATGAACTGCTGAGCTGCGAGGAACTGATCAGCGGCATCGCCGCGGAAGCCGAACAACGACTGGCAGCGCTGGCACAACGGGCCGGCGCCGCCTGACAGAGGAAAACACTATGACAGCAGTCTTCAAAACCAGCATCGCAGACGGCATCGCCGAGATGATTCTCGACAAGCCGCCGGTGAATGCCTTCGACAGCGCAGGCTGGATGGCGGTGGCCGCGGAGATCGACGCCCTGGGCGCCAACGATGCCGTGCGCGTGATCCTGATCGCCGCCGAAGGCAAGGGCTTCTGCGCCGGCGTGGATATCAAGGAGCTTGCCGCCCACCCGGAACGCATCGTGGCGGTGAACAAGGGCAACTACGAGACCTTCCGCGCCATCCACCGCAACCCCAAGCCGGTGATTATCGCCCTGCACGGATTTGTGCTGGGCGGTGGTATCGGCATGGCAGGCGCGGCGGACATCCTGGTGGCCTCTGACTGCGCCCGTTTCGGGGTACCGGAGATCGACCGCGGAGCCATGGGCGGCGGCGCCCACCTGCAGCGCATGTTCCCGGTGCAGAAAGTGCGCTACATGTACTTCACCGGTGAATTTATCGACGCCGCCGAAGCCTACCGCCTGGGCGCCGTGGAAAAGGTCGTGCCGAAGGAGCAGCTGCGCGACACCGCCCGGGAAATCGCGGCGAAAATCGCCGGGAAATCACCGGCCATGGTCAAGCTGGCCAAGGAAGCACTGACCGGCATCGAGGACGGCAACCTGGAGGACAAGTACCGCTGGGAGCAGGGCTTCACCCTGGAGGCCTACACCGTGGGTGACTCCCAGGAGTCCCGGGACGCCTTTGTCGAAAAACGTGACGCGAAGTTTTAAGGCCAGACGATGAACCTGAACTACACCGACAAACAAAACGCCTTCCGTGAGGAAGTGCGTAGCTGGCTGGCCGAACACGTACCGGCCGAGCCGCTCAAGACCTTCGATACCGAGGAGGGCTTCCAGCAGCACCGCGAGTGGGAGGCCACTCTCAATAAGGGCCGCTGGGGCATGGTCACCTGGCCCGAAGCACTCGGCGGCCGCGGCTGCGACCTGATCGAGTGGTTGATCTTCGAGGAAGAATACTACCGCGCCCGCGCGCCCCTGCGGGTGAACCAGAACGGCATCTTCCTGCTCGGCCCGACGCTGATGGAATACGGCACCGACGAGCAGAAGGCGCGCATCCTGCCGAAGATGGCCAACGGCGAGGAAGTGTGGGCCCAGGGCTGGTCCGAGCCTAACGCTGGCTCCGACATGGCGGCGATTCGCTCCACCGCCCGCAAAGAGGGCGACAAGTACATCATCAACGGCCAGAAAACCTGGTCCACCCGCGCGGTGTGGGCGGACTGGCTGTTCGGCATGTTCCGCACCGACCCGGACTCCGAGCGTCACCGCGGGCTGACCTTTATCCTGGTGCCGCTCAACACGCCCGGCATCACCGTGCGTCCAATCCCGCAGCTCGACGGCCTGCCCGGCTTCGCCGAAATCTTCTTCGACAATGTGGAAGTGGACGTGAGCAATCGACTCGGCGACGAGGGCGCCGGCTGGAGCGTGGCCATGGCCACCGCCGGTTTCGAGCGCGGCCTGATGCTGCGCTCCCCGGCCCGTTTCCAGGAGACCGCGCGCCGCCTGGTGGAACTGTACAAAGCCAACCAGGAAAAAGCTGACCGCGACCCGGCCGTGCGCGATGCGGTGATGCGCGCCTGGATGGACGCCGAGAGCTACTGCCTGACCACCTACGAAACCGCCTGCCGACTGGTACAGGGCGGCAAGATCGGCGCCGAGTCATCCACCAACAAGATTTTCTGGTCCGAACTCGACCAGAACATGCACGCCACCGCCATGAGCATCCTCGGTGCCCGCGCCGAACTGCTCCCCCACGCGCCCGACGCCGGTGACGTGGGCACCTGGCTGGATGGCTGGCTGTTCGCCCAGTCGGGGCCGATTTATGCGGGTACCAACGAAATTCAACGCAATATCATCGCTGAGCGCATGCTCGGTATGCCCAGGTAGTACCAATGCGCTATTCACCGCGGCTCTTCGTCAGCTCCCTGCTCGGTCGGTTGCGTATGTTCGTATACGCGCTTTCCCTGCGCGGGGTGCTTCCTCGATCTGCGGCGAATATCACAGCACTCGGATTTGGTAGTAGATAGAGAATTTGAAGATGGATTTTACCTTTAGCGAAGACCAGCTCCTGTTCCGCGATTCCGTGCGGGATTTCCTGGTCAACGAAGTGACGCCCGAGCGTATCCGCGGCATCTGGGAAAGCGACAGCGGCCGCGACGACGGCCTGTGGCAGCAACTGGCCGAGATGGGCCTGACCGGTATCACCGTAGCAGAAGAGCACGGCGGGCTGGGCATGAACGAGCTCGACTTCGTTCTGCTCGCTCAGGAATGCGGCTACGTGGCCCTGCCAGAGCCACTGGTCAACACCGCCCTGGTGGCGGTGCCGGTTATCAGCCAGCTGGGTGGCGAAGTCGCAGCGCAGTGGCTGCCGCAGATTGCTGCGGGAGAGACCCGGGTGGCGGTGGGCTGTCGCGAAAATGGCCTGGCGGAGGACGCCGCCCAGTCCGGCCTGCTGTTGTGGGCCGAGCCGGAGGCGCTTTATCTGCTTACGCCGGAGCAATTCAGCGCGCGTTTCAACGAATCCGTCGATCCCTCGCGCCGTCTTTACGCTGTCGACATCGCCGATGGCGTGGCGCCGGTAGCGAGTGGCGAGCAGGCCGCCGCGCTGTACCGGGCAGTTCTCGATCGTGGCGCCCTCGGTGCCGCCGCCCAGGCGCTGGGCCTGGCCCAGCGCATGATCGATATTTCCGTGCAATACACCGGCGAACGCCAGCAGTTCGGCAAGGTGATCGGCAGCTTCCAGGCGGTGAAGCACCATATGGCCAACGTTGCGGTACGCCTGGAATACGCCAAAGCGCCGGTGACGCGGGCCGCCTATGCCCTGGCCCACGCCGAGCCGGCAGAGGTCGCTGTATCCCACGCCAAACTGGTGGCCTGCGAGGCGGCAAACCTGGCTGCGAAGAACAGCATCCAGGTACACGGTGCCATGGGTTATACCTGGGAAGTGGACCTGCACATCTTCATGAAGAAGGCCTGGGCCATGGCCGGCACCTTTGGCGACACCGGTTTCCACAAGCAGCGGGTGGCGGAGTTCATCTTTGCCGATAGTGTTGCCCTGGGTGCCGGTACCACCTTCGGCTGAATGATTGGAGTTGCCCCTGCGCAGGCAGGGGCCCATTTTCCGCCCGCTGTACTGAGACAGTGAGAGCGATAGAGGAGAGCAAGACCATGCCAGAAGCCTACATAGTCGATGCCGTGCGCACCCCCACCGGCCGCCGCCGCGGCAGCCTGGCCGACGTGCACGCCGCCGATCTCGGCGCACACGTACTGAAAGTGCTGGCGGAACGCAACGGCATTCCCGACAACGAGTATGACGACGTCATCTTCGGCTGCGTCGACACCATTGGCCCGCTGGCGGGTGACATCGCCCGCACCTGCTGGCTGGCGGCGGGCCTGTCTGACGAAGTGCCCGGCACCACCGTCGACCGCCAGTGCGGCTCCTCCCAGCAGGCCGTGCACTTTGCCGCCCAGGCAGTGATGGCCGGCATCAACGACGTGGTCGTGGCCGGTGGCGTGCAGACCATGACCAGTATTCCCATCTCCTCCGCCATGCTGGCCGCCGAGCCCCTGGGTTTCAAGGATCCCTTCTCTGGCAGCCAGGGCTGGGTCGCGCGCTACGGCGATACCCCTGTCTCCCAGTTCAACTCCGCGCAGATGATCGCGGATAAGTGGAATTGCAGCCGGGAAGAGATGGAGGCGTTCGCCCTCGAATCCCACACCCGCGCCCTGCGCGCCATCGAGGAGGGTCGCTTCAATCGTGAAATCGCGCCCCTCAATGGCCTCGACATGGACGAGACCCCGCGCCAGACGTCGATGGCGAAAATGGCCGAACTCGAGCCCCTGGCCGCGGGCGGCACTATCACCGCCGCCGTTTCCAGCCAGACCTGCGACGCTGCCTCTGCCATGCTGATCGTCTCCGAGGCGGCGCTGAAGCGCTACAACCTGACGCCTCGCGCCCGCATCCACCACATGAGCGTGCGCGGCGCCGACCCGATCTGGATGCTGACCGCACCGATCCCGGCGACGGCGTACGCTCTGAAGAAGGCGCGTATGAAGCTTTCGGATATCGATCTGGCGGAGGTGAACGAGGCCTTTGCCTCGGTGCCGATGGCGTGGATGAAGGAAACGGGTTTCCCGCACGAGAAGATGAATGTGAACGGCGGCGCGATTGCGCTGGGTCATCCGCTGGGTGCGACGGGTACGAAGTTGATGACGACGCTGCTGCATGAACTGGAGCGTACGGGTGGGCGTTATGGCTTGCAGACGATGTGTGAGGGTGGTGGTCAGGCGAATGTCACTATCCTTGAGCGGCTGTAGTTTTCAGGCTCGACGGTCTGGCTTATCGGGTAGGTACTCCGTCGCGCGGCGAATCACCGGGGAGGGGCCTTCTGGGACACGCCGTGAACCCGCACCCGATAAAGCGGGGGTGGGCTCTCCATGGGGGCTTCACTGCGACATGCCCGAAAAGAGGGGCAGGCTCTCCATGTCGCAGAGAGTCCCTTCAGGCCCCTCCCCGGCGCTTCACCTCTGGTGGAGTGAGCTAGATGTTTGTGCCGAAGGTAGCGAAGACGGTGAACATTAAGACTGATGTTGGATCTCTTGCCGCACGAGTTTGAAGATTACTCTGCAGGTAGCGTAGGTGGTGGGGCAGGGCTTTCCCGGACCCTATGAGGCATGGATGCCGAATAGGAGCGTACATGGACGTATTTACAGCGTGTCCGGGAAAGCCCTGCCTCGCCGCCGGCGCGGAAATCTAACGACACAACCAGAAAGAATGCGAACCAAACAAAGGAACAAAAGACAATGAGCGGAATCTGCGAAGGACGAGTAGTGATCATCACCGGTGCCGGTGGTGGTCTCGGAGCGGCGCACGCCAAAGTGCTGGCCAAAGAGGGCGCCAAAGTCATCGTCAACGATATCAACCAGGAGGCGGCCGCCAAAGTCGTTGAAGAGATCAAAGCCGCCGGCGGTGAAGCTGCGGTGAACACCTCCGACATCACTAACTACGACGACAGCCTGAACGTCGTCAAACAGGCTATCGACACCTTCGGCGGCCTGCACGCCGTCGTCAACAACGCCGGCGTCAACCGCGACCGCATGTTCGCCAGCATGACCGAGCAGGAGTGGGACACCATCATGGCCGTCCACCTCAAGGGCCACTTCTGCATCAGCTCCCACGCCGTGCACTACTGGCGCGGGCAGTCCAAAGAAGGTCAGGCAGTGGACGCGCGCATCATCAACACCACCTCCGGTGCCGGCCTGCAGGGTTCCATTGGCCAGTCCAACTATGCCGCCGCCAAAGCCGGCATCGCGGCGCTGACCCTGAACCAGGCGGCGGAACTGGCGCGCTACGGCATTACCGCCAACGCTATCGCCCCATCCGCCCGTACCGGCATGACCAGCGCAGTGCCGGAAATGGCCCAGCGCATGGCGCCGCCGGAAGATGGCAGCTTCGACCACTTCGCGCCGGAGAATGTGTCGGTACTGGTGGCCTTCCTGGCCTCGGCGGAATCCGCCGCCGTCACCGGTCGCGTGTTTGAATCCGAGGGCGGGCGCATCTGCATCTGCGACGGCTGGCGCACCACCGAAGGCCTGGACAAGAAGGGCCAGTGGCAGCCGTCTGAACTGAAAGATGCAGTGGCCAGGCTGATCGAAACCGAAGTACCTGCACAAAAGGTCTGGGGTACCTGATATGGAATTTGCCTTCACCGAAGAGCAACAGATGATCCGCGACACAGCGGCGGATTTTCTGGCCGAGGTGTCCACCAGTGAAGCGGTGCGTGCGGCGATGAACACGGAAGCGGGCTACGACGCCGCGCTGTGGGATCGCGTGTGCCAGGAGATGTTCTGGCAGGCGATCCACATTCCCGAGGAGCACGGCGGCATGGGCCTGGGCTATGTGGAACTGGTGGCCATGCTGGAACAGATGGGCCGCTACCTGTTTTGCTCGCCCTTCTTTTCCACGGTGTGCCTGGGTGTGAACGCCCTGCGCATCGCCGGCAATGAGGCGCAGCAGGCGCAGTACCTGCCGGAGATTGTGGCGGGTAAGACGGCGACCCTGGCCTATGCCTCGGCCAATGGCGGCTGGGACAGCGATGCCATTACCGCCACCTGCACCGCAGAGGGGGCGGGGTATCGCCTGGACGGCACCTACCGCTATGTCAGTGACGGCCATACGGCGGACATCCTGATCGTGGCGGCGCGCAAGTCGGGCAGTGCAGGTGACGACGGAGTCAGTTTGTTTGTGCTGGATGCGGATACCGTCGGTGTCAGCCGGAAGTGGCTGCCGACCATGGACCAGACCCGCAAGCAGGCGGAGGTCGTGCTGAACGGTGTTGTGGTGGGTGCCGAGGCCCTCATGGGCGAGGCCGGCAAGGCCTGGCCACAGTTGCAGCAAGTGCTGGACCTCGCACGTGTCGCCATCGCCGCTGACCAGGTGGGCGGCGCCCAGCAGTCGCTGGACATCACCGTCGACTATCTGCAGGAACGCGTGCAGTTCGGTCGTGTGATCGCGTCCTACCAGGCGGTGAAGCACAAGGCCGCCGACATGATGGTGAAGGTGGAAGCGGGGCGTTCGGCCCTGTACTACGCCGCCTGTGTTGCTGACGAAGCGCTCAGTGGCGGTGCGCTTGGCGCTGAACTGGCGGAAGCGGCCAGCGTGGCCAAGGCGTGGTGCTCTGAGGCCTACTTTTTCAATGCCGGCTGCGGTATCCAGCTTTTTGGCGGGGTAGGTTTCACCGCGGAATACGACATCCAGCTGTACTTTAAGCGCGCCAAGTCCACCGAGACCTTTCTCGGTGACGCCGCCTACCACCGGGAGCGGCTGGCACAACAGATACTCGACGGGGAGGCCGCGGCATGAAACTGAGCTTCAGCCCGGAAGACGAGCAGTTCCGCGAGGAGGTCGCGCAGTGGCTGGCGGACAACCTCTGCGGTGAATTCGAGGAAGTGCGCCATCGGGGCGGCCCCGGCGACGAGCATCACATGGTGGCCGAGCGCAAGGCCTGGGAGCGCAAGCTCGCCGAGGGCGGCTGGACCTGTATTGGCTGGCCCAAGGAGTACGGCGGTCGCGGCGCCAGCATCGAGCAGCAGGTGATCTTCAACGAGGAGTACGCCCGCGCCGGCGGTCCCGGCCGCATCGGTCACATCGGTGAAACCCTGGCCGGCCCGACCATCATTGCCTTCGGCAGTGAAGAGCAGAAGCAGAAATACCTGCCCGGCATCCTGCGCGGCGAGGTGTTCTGGTGTCAGGGCTATTCCGAGCCCAGCGCCGGCTCCGACCTGGCCAACGTCAAAACCCGGGCGGAATTTGACGAGGCCAGCGGCAAGTGGCGCATCAACGGCCAGAAAGTGTGGACCTCGCTGGCCCACGAATCCGAGTACTGCTTTGTGATTGCGCGCACTGATCCACAATCAGTGGCCCACAAGGGGCTGGGCTTTTTCCTGGTGACCATGGACCAGCCCGGTGTGACCGTGCGGCCGATCGAGCAGCTCACCGGAACCTCCGAGTTCAATGAGGTATTCTTCGACGACGCCGTTTGCGACGACACCGATATCGTCGGCGCTCCCGGTGACGGCTGGAAGGTCGCCATGGGCCTGCTCGGCTTCGAGCGCGGCGTGTCCACCCTCGGCCAGCAGATGCTGTTCCAGAACGAGTTCGACGCCATCGTCAAGCTGGCGAAGGAAAACGGCGCCGCCAAAAACCCCGCGCTGCGCCAGCGTATCGCCGATGCCCATGTCGGCCTGAAGATCCTGCGCTACAACAGCATGCGCATGCTCTCCGGTGGCGAGGATGGCAGCCTGCAGAAAGAGGCGATGATCTACAAACTGTACTGGGCCACCTGGCACCGCAACCTCGGCAAACTCGCCATGGACGTCCTGGGCCAGGAGAGCGAGATCCTGGACGAGGCGCCCTACGAACTGAACCGGCTGCAGTCCATGTACCTGTTCACCCGCTCCGACACCATCTACGGCGGCACCAACCAGATCCAGCGCAATATCATTGCAGAGCGCGCCCTCGGCATGCCGAGAGAACCGCGAGGATAAAGAGAGACATCACTATGGCACTGAAAGAACCACCACCCTACGTCAAGGGCCACAACCTGCTGGCAGGCAAGTCCGTCCTCATCACCGCCGCCGCCGGTGCCGGTATCGGCTTTGCCGCCGCCACCCGCGCCGCGGAAGAAGGCGCCCGGGCCGTGATGATCAGCGATATCCACGAGGGTCGCCTGGAAAAAGCCGTCGCCACCCTGAAAGAACAGACCGGCCTGGACGCCGTCTACGGCAAAGTCGCCAACGTCACTGTGGAAGACGACGTACAGGCGCTGATCGACGAAGCCGAAGCGTCCATGGGCGGCGTCGACGTGCTGATCAACAACGCCGGCCTCGGTGGCACCAAACTGCTGGTGGACATGGAAGACGACGAGTGGAGCCGCGTGCTCGACATCACCCTCACCGGCACCATGCGCATGACCCGCGCCATGCTGAAAAAAATGCAGCCCCGCGGCGCCGGTGTTATCGTCAACAACGCCTCCGTCCTCGGCTGGCGCGCCCAGAAAGAACAGTGTCACTACGCCGCCGCCAAGGCCGGCGTGATGGCCCTCACCCGCTGCTCGGCACTGGAAGCCGCCGATCACGGCGTGCGTATCAACGCCGTCTCACCCTCCATCGCCTTTCACGAGTTCCTGAAGAAAACCACGCCGATGGAGTTGCTGGAGGAACTGGCGTCGAAAGAGGCCTTCGGTCGCGCGGCGGAGGTGTGGGAAGTGGCCAATGTGATGATGTTCCTGGCGTCGGACTACTCGGGCTACATGACCGGCGAGATCGTATCCTGTTCGAGTCAGCGGGCGTAGCAGAGTTTTTGTCCCGATCGACCAGCGCTTCAAGCGGGCGCGGGGGTAGGCAGTGGAGTGGGGAGGGCTGGAGCAAACCGTCGCTCGCATGGATGCGAGCGAAGAGCCTCCATGGACGGATTCACGGCGAGTTTGCGCAAGCCCTCCCCGCTTCGCTGCCGGCACGACCTTCCCTTTGGTTATTGAGGTTGGGAATTTTTCACAAACTGAAACGTAATCACCTGAGAAACAGAGGTTTCCAATGAGAGAAGCAGTCATCGTCAGCACCGCTCGCACCCCGATCGGCAAAGCCTTCCGGGGCGCATTCAACGACACCGAAGCCCCCGCCATGGGCGGCCACGTCGTGCGTGAGGCCGTGGCGCGTGCCGGCATCGACCCCGCCATGGTCGACGACGTCATCATGGGCGCAGCCGCCCAGCAGGGCACCCAGGCCTATAACCTCGGCCGCCTGTGCGGCATCGCCGGCGGCCTGCCCGATACCACCTCTGGCATGACCATGGATCGCCAGTGCTCATCCGGCCTGATGACCATCGCCACCGCCGCCAAGGGCATCATCTGTAACGAATACGACATCGCCGTGGCAGGCGGCCTGGAATCCATCTCGCTGGTGCAGACCAAGCACAAGAACAGCTACCGTAACGTCTCCAAAACCGTGCTGGATATCTCGCCCAAGGCCTACATCCAGATGATCGAGACCGCCGAGGTAGTGAGCGAGCGCTACGGCATCTCCCGCGATGCGCAGGACGAATACTCCCTGCAGAGCCAGTTGCGCACCGCCAGAGCTCAGGAAGCGGGCGCATTTGACGACGAAATCGTCCCCATGACCACCACCAAGGCGGTGTTCAATAAAGAAACGAAGGAAACCAGCTACGAGACCGTGACCCTGGAGAAGGACGAGGGCAACCGCCCCTCCACCACCCTGGAAGGCCTGCAGAGCCTGGAGCCGGTGTTCAAGGACGGGCAGTTCGTCAAGCAGGGGCAGTTCATCACCGCCGGTAACGCCTCGCAGCTTTCCGACGGCGCCTCCGCCTGTGTGGTGATGGACAGCAAACTGGCCGAGCGCCAGGGCCTTGAGCCCCTGGGCATCTACCGCGGCCTGGCGGTGGCCGGCTGCGCCCCGGAAGAAATGGGCATCGGCCCGGTGTTCGCCGTGCCCAAACTGCTGCAGCGCCACAATTTGACTGTGGATGATATCGGCCTGTGGGAACTGAACGAGGCCTTTGCCTGTCAGGTACTGTACTGCCGCGACCAACTCGGCATCGACAACGACAGACTGAACGTAAACGGCGGCGCCATCGCCATCGGGCACCCCTTCGGCATGAGTGGCGCGCGGATGGTGGGCCACGCCCTGATCGAGGGCAAGCGGCGCGGCGTGCGCTATGTGGTCATTACCATGTGCATTGGCGGCGGCATGGGCGCGGCGGGGCTGTTCGAGGTCGCCTGAGCCTGAATGCCCCGGGTTCCCGCTGGCGCGGGGGCCCGTGCTTGCATGCTACAATGGCGCCGTTTGCAGGCCCGGCGGCTGACCGCCGGGCTTTCACTATAAATGTAACGACGGCGTGTAATGAGCAAGATCGGCGAACTGCTGGTACAGCAGGGCAAAATATCCGAGCGCGATGTGGAGCGCACCCTGCTGGCCCAGAACGAGATGGGCGGTCTTTTTGGCCAGGTGCTGGTCAAGCTGGGCCTGGTGTCGGATCTGGACGTGGCCCAGGCGCTGTCGACCCAGCTCGATATCCCCCTGCGCTCAGCCGCGGATTACCCGGCCGAGGTCATTCGCCTGGACGGCGTATCCCAGGACTTTCTGTTCAGCAATGCGGTGGTGCCCGTTGCGGCCACGGACGATGTGGTGACCTTTGCCGCCACGGTGCCGCAGGACCCCTTTATCGCCAAGGCGCTATCCATGGCCATGGACAGGCCCGCCGCGGTCGAACTGGGCCTGGAGTCGGATATCAACAAGGCTCTGGAGCGCTACCTGGAGGCCGCTGAAGAGGGCGAGGAAGACGGGCTGTCAGACCAGTTTTCCGGCCAGAGCGACGACGAGTTTATCGAGCACCTGCGCGATCTCGCCAGCGAGGCTCCGGTCATCCGCCTGGTCAACCAGATTATTCATCGCGCCGTGGATATGGGCGCCTCGGATATTCATATCGAGCCGTTTGAAGACGGCCTGCACCTGCGCTACCGGGTGGACGGCGTGCTGCAGGACTCGCCGGAAGCGCCGGCACCCAGCCTGGCGCCGGCCATCGCCTCGCGCATCAAATTGCTGTCGCATATGAATATCGCCGAGCGGCGACTGCCCCAGGACGGGCGCATCATGACGCGGGTCAAGGGGCATGAATTGGACCTCCGGGTTTCCACCATTCCCACCGTGCACGGCGAGAGCATTGTCATGCGGGTGCTTGATCGCGGCAGTATCCGCCTCAGCCTGACCGACATGGGGTTCTCCGACGATACTCTGGCGCGCTACCAGACCCTGATCAACCGCCCCCACGGCGTCCTGTTGATGACCGGCCCGACCGGTTCCGGTAAAACCACCACACTGTACGCCTCGCTGGCCTCCCTGGACTCCGAGAAGCTCAAGATCATCACCGTGGAAGACCCGGTGGAATACCAGTTGCAGGGAGTGAACCAGATCCAGGTGCAGTCCCAGATCGAGCTCAGTTTTGCACGCGCGCTGCGCGCCATCCTGCGCCAGGACCCCGACATCATCATGATCGGTGAGATGCGCGATACCGAGACCGCCCAGATCGGCGTGCAGTCTGCCCTCACCGGTCACCTGGTGCTGTCCACCCTGCATACCAACACCGCGGCCAGCGCCATCACCCGGCTGGAGGACATGGGGGTGGAGCGCTTCCTGATTACGTCGTCGGTGAACGGGGTACTGGCCCAGCGCCTGGTGCGCACCCTGTGCAAGCACTGCAAGCAGGAGGTGGCGCTGGAGCCGGAGACAATACGGCGCTACGGCTTGCAGCCCTTCCTCAGAGAGGGCCAGACCACCATCTTCCAGGCGCGCGGCTGCGAGCAGTGCCTCGACAGCGGCTATGCCGGGCGCTCCGCCATTCACGAGCTGTTCATCCTGGATGAGGCCATGCACCGGGTCATCATGTCGGGCGCCGATGCGACGCTGCTGCACGCCGCAGCGCGCAAGCAGGGCATGATCACGCTGTACGAGGATGGCCTGCGCAAGGTCGTCGCGGGTAAAACCTCGCTGGAAGAGGTGATGCGCGTGACCCAGGACCAGACCGAGTCGGAGGATGAAGCCATCGCCTCCGCTGCCCAGCGGGCAGAAGTCGACGCACCGGCCGCCTGAGTCCATGCCGCATTTTGTGTACAAGGCGATCGGCCGCGACGGCAAGGCCACCGAGGGTGGCATTGAGGCGGAAGGGCTGGAACTGGCATCGCGGCAGCTGCGCAACCAGGGGCTGACACTGCTGAAGCTGGAGCCGGGTCTGGCTGCGGCCAATGGCCCGGCCAGGAAAGGCAAGGGGCCAGGGCGGCAGGAAGTGCTGTCGATGACCACCGAGCTTGCGGTGCTGCTGCGCGCCGGCCTGCCCCTCGACCGGGCGCTGAAGGTGCTGATTGACATGGCCGCCGAGCCGTCCATGAATGCGATGCTCAGCGACCTGTTAAGTGCGGTAAAGGGCGGCAAGTCGCTGAGCCAGGCTCTGGCCGCCCACGAGGAAATTTTCGGCTCCTTCTATATCAACATGGTGCGCTCGGGCGAAGCCAGCGGCCACCTTTCCGCGGTGCTGGATCGCCTGGTGGAATATCTGGAGAACGCCAAGGCGAACCGCGATAGCGCCGTTTCAGCCCTGATCTATCCCTGCATTCTCCTGGTGGTTTCGGTGCTCTCGGTGATTGTCATGCTGGGCTTCGTGGTACCCCAGTTCGAGAGCCTGTTCGAAGATATGGGCGATGCCCTGCCGGCGCTGACGCGCATGGTGATTGCCGGTGCCGATTTCATCAAAACCTGGGGTTGGCTACTGGCCCTGGCGGCCGTGGCGGCCTTTTTCTATTTGCGCAACTGGTTGCGCAGCGCCGCCGGTCGCAAAAGCCTCCACCGGCACATGCTGAAGGCCCCGCTGGTAGGCAGGATCGTATTCGAATTTGAAATGTCCAAGTTTGCCCGCACGGTGGGCACACTGGTCGGCAATGGCGTGTCGCTGCTGAAAGCCATCTCCATCGCCATTGATACGGTAGACAATACGCTGCTGAAAGACGCGCTGCAGGTACTGCCGCCAGCGGTCAAGGCCGGCAAGCGGATGTCTGTGGCGCTGGAAGAAACCGGCATGTTTACCCCGATGGTGATTCAGATGACCCGGGTCGGAGAGGAATCCGGCAGCCTGGATAAAATGATGCTGGAGCTGGCAAAAGTCTTCGACGACCACGTCCAGTCAGGCGTCAAGCGCGGCCTTACCCTGCTGGAGCCGGTGCTGATTCTGACGATGGGCGCCATCATTGCGGTGATTATCATCTCCATATTGATGGGTATCCTGTCGGTCAATGATCTGGCGGCCTGATGTGAAGGGGCGTAGCCGTGCAGGCAGTAACCCGGGAAATGTCCCCTGGTCGTTCCCGCGCAGGCGGTCCGACGTACCGGAATCCAATCTCAGTAATATCCGCGAGGAAAGCAGAACATGATGCAACACCAACACAGACAGCGCCGCCAGCGCGGCTTCACCCTGATGGAACTACTGGTCGTACTGGCCATTCTCGGCCTGCTGATGAGCCTGGTCGGTCCCCGCGTCCTGAACCAGCTTGGCGGCGCCAAGTCCAAGACTGCCGGCATCCAGATCAAGGATCTGGAGCAGACGCTTGAGATGTACAAGCTCGATGTGGGGCGCTTTCCCTCCACCAGTGAGGGGCTCGAGGCGCTGGTGCGCAAGCCGGCCAATGCCGCTGGCTGGAACGGTCCCTATCTGAAATCGAACGAAGTTCCCCTGGATCCGTGGAACCGGGAATACCACTACAAGTATCCCGGCGAGAAAGCAGAAGTGGATATCTTTACCTACGGCCAGAACGGTGTGCCGGGCGGTGAAGGGGAAGATGCTGATGTGGGTAACTGGCGTTAGCACCGCATCCACTACCTCGCGCCGCAGTGGATTTACCCTGCTGGAGCTGGTCGCTGCCCTGGCGATCGCCAGCATTGTGGTGGCCGTGGCGGTACCCGCTTCGGTGCGTCTTTACGACAGCATGCGCTACCGCGAGGCGGTGCGCGATGTGATTGGCCTGCTGGTCAGTGCCCGCTACCGGGCCATTACCAGCGGCCAGCCGCAAAACGTTGAGGTGGTGCCGCGCGAGCGGCTGGTGCGCCTCGGCGGCCAGGATGTGCGCCTGCCGGAGGGTTTCAAGCTCGCGGTCGAATCTGCCAGCGAACTGAATCGCCAGGATACCGGCATCATCCGCTTCTATCCGGAGGGTGGGGCGTCCGGTGGCGGCGTTGATATCGAATCGCCGCGCGGTCGCGGTATCAGCCTCCGTATCGACTGGTTGATGGGCGGCGTGACGCAGGAAACCTATGCCGCACGCTGACGCCATATACCAGCGGCAAAGTGGCTTTTCGCTACTGGAAATGGTGGTGGCCATTGCCATCCTGGCCCTGTCGCTGGGCGCGCTCTACCAGGCCATCAGCGGCGCCACACGCAATGTCCGCACCGATGAGCACTACGCCTTTGGCGTGGAGCTGGCGCGCTCGCTGGTGGCGGACTCGGCGCAGGTTCCCATCGGCGGACGCACTACCAGCGGCAGGACCGACGGCGGTTTCCTGTGGCAGGTACAGGCGCAGCCGCTGGATTTTTCCAGCAGTGTACTGCAGGCCGGCCAGCTGCAACGCCTGGAGGTTCGGGTGGCGTGGCAGGACGGCAGTCGACGGCGCGAGATCGTGCTGGACTCGGTGGTCGAGGGCCGCAAGCAGCCATGAGTGTTGACCTGCCTCCACGCACGATGGGGCCGATGCGGGGATTCACGCTGGTCGAAGTCATGGTCGCGCTGGCGATCCTGTCGCTCATACTGCTGTCTACGATCACTGCCCTGAGAACCTTTGGTACCACCCAGGCTACCCTCGACCGCACCATCGAGCGCATCGATGAGGTGCGCACGGTCAGCAGTTTTCTGCGGGACCAGTTGGGGGCGGCATCTATTGGCCTGAATGCCAGTGGCCTGACCCTTGGCGGCGGAGTCGATGAAGGGTCATTCTTTCGCGGCAGTGCCAAATCCCTGGAGTGGAAGGCGAACATAAAGTTCGGCGAGAGCTTCGGTGGCAATTACCTGCTGCGTGTGGTGCAGCTGGACGATGAGCTGACGCTGCAATGGTTGCCGGTATCCATGAGCACCCATGACCTGGATTGGGAGGGGGCATCATCGCGTCGCCTGATTGCGGGTGTGCAGGCATTCGAGCTCGCCTACCGCACCGGATTCAGTGAGGACTGGCAGGCGGAACTGGACGCCGGCACCACACCCGCGCTGGTGCGTATGCGGATCAGCACGCGTGGCCGTTACTGGCCCGACTTGATCATGGAAGTGCCGCGCTGATGGAATACCGGCCAACTGTCATGCGTCAACAAGGGAGTCAAGCCGGCGTTGCTCTGGCGATTGTTGTCTGGTTCCTTGCAGCCATGTCCTTGCTGGCGGCGGGCATTGTGTATCAGGCAAAGGTGGATGCGAAGCTGGCCCAGGCCCATGTAGCTCGAGCCGTGGCGGTGGCGGCGGGAGACGGAGCCATACAACTGATGATGGCGCGCTTCACATCGGTGGTCGGGGATCCGCGAAATGCCCGGGGAGAACCGCCGCTACAAGGTCGATTTGCACTGGGAGACAAGCAGGTGAGCGTGAACCTGGTGCCCATTTCCGGCCTGGTGGATGTGTTCAACTCCCCGCCTCAGCTGCTGGCGGCACTGTTTGTGGCCCGGGGGGGGCTGGCGGCGGGCGATGCCAAACAGCTGGCAGACAATGTGGTAGAGTTGCGCTCGCCGATGGGCAGGCGCCGGGCGCTGGGTATGGCGAATGCCGCGGAGCTGTCGTCGCCCGAGGATTTGTTGAAAGTGCCGGGCTTCAATCGCGCGTTGCTGGATGCCATTTATGATGATATCCGGGCGGTGTCCGGCGGCAGTGATTCTCTGAACTGGGCTGCCATGCCGGAGACAGTATTGCAGGCCCTGCAGGGCGGTGGTTTTGGCCGCATTGGCAGCGGTGCGCGCGTGCCCTGGAGCCCCCGTTCAGAGACCGTATTTCGCGTCGACGCCGTGGTACATTACGGCGACCAGCGCTGGTTGCGTCGCCGCTGGTTACGATTGACCCCGGGCAACGAAAGCGACCTGCCCTGGCACCCGGTTAGAATTGAAGCGCCAAGGGCGCTGGCAAAAGGTAGTAAAGGCACAGAGCATTGAACGTCGAAACCACCGGTCAACAATGGCAGCTGTTTGGCTACGACGTCAGGCATCTCGGCCAGTACTGGCAGCGCGCCTGGGCGGAGTTCCTGTGGGGCGATCACTCGCCGGTGCGCGCGCGCCTGGATGAAGTGGTGGAGTTGCAGGGCGAATCCGGCGCGCAGTGCTTCCACAGCGGTGTTCCGGTAGCGGCGCAGCAGGCCGAGTGCCGGGCCATCCTGTTGCCCGAATCGCTGGTGCTGTTTCGAACCCTGCGCCTGCCGCGAGCCGCGGAAGCCGAACTCGACGCTGTAATGGCGCTGGAGGTCAGCAGCAACAGTCCCTTCCCCGCCCAGGACACGGCATCGGGCTGGAGTCTGCTTGCGCGCAACGATACGTCGCTGCAAGTGCAGCTTGCCATCACCTCCCTCAGCGCCGCCATGACCTACCTCGGTTCCCGCTACGACATCCACGATGTAAATGAGCGCGAGGTCTGGGCGCAGTCGGGAGAGCGCCCGATCGTGTTGCGCGGCTTTGGCGAGGGGCATCGCCTGGCGCGCTACAAGCGTCGCCTGCTGCGCATGGGCGGATTTGTAGTGATGGCAGTTCTGCTGCTGCTGGCAATTCTGCTGGTCTCCGTGGGCGGCAAATTCATGGAGATGCAGCAGTACCGCGAGCTGTCCGAGCGCGTCACCGCAGAGACGCGCGAAGCCGCCGAATATCGCGAACTGCTGGCCGCGGCCAACCAGACCATCACCAGCGTGGACAAAGTCTCCCGCCAGTACCCCAATCCCCATGTGGAGCTGGCCAGGCTGACAGGCCTGCTCGGTGACGACGCACACATTGTCGAACTTTCAGTGCGCGGGACAGAGATGCGCCTGCGTGGCCGCTCTACCGACGCCGCCTCAGTGATAGAAAAGCTGACATCGGTGCCGGCCTTTTCCGAAGTGTCGGCCGAGCAGGGCGGCATTACCAAGCTCGGCAACACCGGGCTCGAGCAATTTTACGTGACGATTCGATTGCGCGAGGAGCAGGGGGCATGAACTGGTTTCGCGACAACCCCCGCGACGCCATATTTGTGCTGCTGACACTGGCATTGCCGCTGGTGTTGCTGTTGATGCTCATTTTCAGTTTGCTGGGCATGCGCGGCGACTACCAGGGAGAGATTGAGCGCCTGGAGCCGCGGGTGGCCCGCCTCATGGGTTTGAAGAATCAGGAATCGGTGCTTACGGAAGCGGCCGCCCAGGTGGACTCGGGGGTGCTCGGCCTGGTGTACCCGGTGACCGACGACCGGGCCTCGGTCGCCGCTTCCCTGCAGAAGAATGTTCGCGATATCTTCGCCGACGCGGGCATGACGATCAGCAGTAGCCAGATGCTGCCTTCGCGGGAAGATGACGAACTGGAACACATCCCGGTGAAGGTGACCGTGGTTGGCGGGGTCGATGCACTCGATATAGCCCTGGCGGAGTTGTCCAATTACCACCCGCTGCTGATGGTGGAGTCGATGGAGGTCTACCCCTCCCGCGGGCGCGCGGCGCGCGGCGCACCGGACACCCAGGAGATTACGGCGACGCTGCAAATCCTGGCGCTGAGGCAAAACGGATGAGTGGGCTTAACCTGCGTGTAATCCAGTCCCGCTACCGGGGTCTGTCGGATCCGCTGTTGACCGAGCGCCGCCTGGAGTTGGCTGTACTGGTGGTTGCGGCGGTGTTACTGCTGCAGTTGGCCCTGACGGCGGCGGACTTGCTGTTGCCGCCGAATCCGGATCCGGTGGCGCCTGCGGCCGATTCGCTGGTGGTTGGCAGCATTGAAGAGCGCGCCAGGGTGAATGGCGAGCAGAGCGCCGCGATTCGCGCCCGGCCACTGTTCTTCCCCAGTCGCCGGCCACTGGAAGCGGAGCCCGTAGTGGCGCAGCAGCCCGAGCCGGAGAAGAAGGCGAGTACCAAGCGGCCCGACCTGAAAATTGTCGGGGTCTTTGGCGCGGGTGATATGCAGGGCGTTATCGCGCTGCACAAGAACAAACTACAGCGACTCTACCTCGACGATAACATCGAAGGCTGGGTGCTCGGGAAAATCGAGGGTGGCCGCGCCACACTGAATAATAACGGTGATTCCTGGACCGTGGTGCTCAAGCGTACCGACACCGGGATCACCGCCGTCAGTCAACCGGAGCCCGCCGCCGAGGCGGCCGGGAACCAACCGGATACCGGCAATGCAGTTCAGACCACTGTCCCCGAGGAAGATGGTCTGGTGCTGGGTGGCCGGAGATAATCGGGACCAAGGAACGAAAGGAATGCATATATTTCCGCGGGTCGTTACGCCGCTGCTGCTCACGCTTTGCCTGAGCAGTTGTGCGTTGTTCGAGAACCAGTACAAGGGCTCTGCGCCGCAGTTGCCGGATGCGGATGTGCCGGCGGGCAGCGAGTCCCCGCCCAAGGGTGTCGCCCGGTCCGCCAGCGAACTGGCTGAAATGCAGGCTCAGGAGCGTGACCGGGTTGACCCGGTAATGTACCGGGGCACCGACCGCCAGTTTAATCCGCCGAAGAAGGCCGAGCAGGCCAAGCTGATTGGCGACGCCGTCAGCCTCAATTTCGAGGAGGCGCCGCTGGGCGAGGTACTGCACGCGGTGATGGGCGATATTCTCGGTCTGGACTACATCGTCGATCACCCCGTGCAGGGCAAGGTCACCCTGCGCAGTCGCACGCCAATACCCCGCGACCAGTTGCTGCAGGTGCTGGAATCCCTGCTTAAAGCCAACAACGTGCTGATGGTGCGCGACAGTCAGGGGCGCTATATCGTGACCGGCTCGCAACAGGCTACACGGCTGTCGCCCGAGCTCTCCAGCGCCGGCAACCGGGGAACCGGCTTCAGCACCATTGTGGTACCCCTGCGCTATATCAGCGCCGCCAATATGGCCGAGATTCTGGCGCCGGTAGCGGAAGAGTCCGCCTTCCTGCGCGTGGATAACGTGCGCAACCTGCTGATGCTGGCCGGTACCCAGACCCAGCTCAGCGGCTGGCTGGATATGGTGAACACCTTTGATGTCGATATGCTCAAAGGCATGTCGGTGGGCCTGTTTCCGCTGGAACACAGCGGGGTCGAGGAAACCGCAGAAGTGCTGAACGGCATGCTCAATTCGGGCGGGGAGAAGGGTGATTTCGCACAACTGGTGAAGATTATCCCGATCAAGCGACTCAACAGCCTGATGGTCGTAACGCCGCGCGCGCACTATCTCGATACCGTCGACCAGTGGATCAAGCGCCTCGATGCCGCGCCGGACGATAACTTTGCCAAGCGCCTCTATGTCTATCCGGTGCAGAATACCACTGCGACCCGCCTGGCGGATTTGCTGCAGAGCATCTATACCGGCGCCAGTAGCAGTGGCGGCAGCGGCGGCTCAGGTGGCTCCGCTTCCTCCTTCGGGCAGGGCGGGGTCGCGCCCGGGATGAGTACGGAATCGATCGGCGGCGAAGGCCTGAGCGGGCCCGACGCCTTCAGCAATACCGGCCCGGGCAGCAGCGGCGGCAGTACTGGCGGAGTTGCCGCGGTGGTCGACTCGGGCAATCCCGAGATCGATGACGTTCGCGTGGTGGCTGACGACGAGAACAATGCCCTGATGATCTACTCCACGGGCAAGCAGTTCGACATCATCGCTGACGCACTGCAGCGTCTCGACGTGGTGGCGACCCAGGTGATCATCGAGGCCAGCATTCTCGAGGTACAACTGACGGACGAGCTGCAGTACGGCCTGGAGTGGACCTTCAACGGCGGCGTTGGCGACGGTTACACCGGCGTCGGCCAGTTGGCGGGTAATGCCGGCGTCGGGCCGGCAATCGCCAACGGCTTCTCTTATGCCATCAGCGATTCCCTGGGGGATATCCGCGCGGTTCTGAATGCCCTGGCCAAGGACCAGCTGGTGAATGTGATCTCCACGCCATCGGTGATGGTGCTGGATAACCACGAGGCCTACATTCACGTGGGCGACCAGGTGCCGGTTCGACAGGGGTCCTTTGTCCAGGAAGGGGGCACAGTGACGGAGAACTTCCAGTACCGCGATACCGGGGTCAAGCTGACGGTGAAGCCCTCCGTCAACGCCGGGCGCCTGGTGACCATGGACGTGGAGCAGTCGGTCACTGACGTGGGTGCGCCAGATGATGCAACCGGCCAGACCACCTTTCTCGAACGCAATATCAAAAGCCGTGTGGCGGTGCGCTCGGACGAGGCCGTGGTGCTGGGCGGCCTGATTCGTGAGAATTCATCGGAAACCGATTCCGGGGTACCCTTCCTGCATCGACTGCCGGTGGTCGGCGCACTGTTTGGTACCACCAACAGCTCCAGCCGCCGCACCGAGTTGATCGTGATCATTACCCCGCGTGTCATCTCCAGTGAATCGGAGCTGCGCGACGTCAGCCGCGAACTGCGTTCCCGGGTGCGTGCGCTGGAATTGATTCGCGGCCCGGCCCAGCCAGAAGAGTAAAACCTGTGCTCGTCTCGGTGCATATGCCCAAGACTGCCGGGCTGAGCTTTCGTGCCGTTCTGGAGGATGCCTATGGTGGCGGCTTCCTGGCTGATTACGACGACTACCCCCTGGCCGCCAGTCCGGATCAGCGCCTGGCGGTGTCGATCGATTACGCGCTGCGTGCCCGGGCGGATGCGTTTGCCTCGGTTCGCTGTGTGCACGGCCATTTTCTGCCGCTGAAGTACCTGCTGCTGGGCGACGATATCGAATGCCGCTTTGTCACCTGGCTGCGGGAACCGGTGGCGCGCCTGGTGTCTCACTATCATTACTGGTCGCGCCACTACGAGCCCGATGCCGATAGCACCAGTTCCCTGCATCGCAGGGTGATTGAGGAGGGCTGGACGCTGGAACGCTTTTGCCTGGCGCCCGAGCTGCGCAATGTCTACAGCGAATTTTTGCGCGGGTTTCCCCTCCGGTTTCTGGATTTCGTGGGGATTAGTGAGTTTTACACAGAAGATTTGCGTGAATTTTCCACAAGGTTTCTGGGTCGGCAGGCGGAACCGATGGTGCTGAATGCAGCCTCAGTGCGTTACCGGGCCGAGGACATCCCCGCGGGGCTTCGCCGCCGTGTGCGTGCCTACCACCGCCAGGATGTGGAGCTCTACGAACACGCCCTTGTGCTACGGCAGCGGCGCCAATGTGCAAGTGCTGCGTTTTAGCCTATGCGCAGGGGTGGGGTATCCGTATAATGCCTGCCCTTTTCCGGGGCTAATTGTTAAGGGATTCAATATGTTATCCAATACCGCCACGTACCGGCCCGCGCTGCTCATGGTCTTTGTGGCCATGCTGCTCGGGGCTTGTAGCGCACTGTCACCCCAACCCAGGACCCTGTCCCCCGAGCAAATGGCGCAGCTGGAAGAGCGTGTGCGCGGGCGCTGGCAGACGATCATCGACCGCGACTTTGAAGCGACCTATGACTACGCTTCACCTGCTTACCGAGCTTCCTTTCCCAAGCAGCTGTTTGTGAAACAATTTTCCTATACGGTCGAGTGGCAGTTGACAGGCCTTGAAATAGTTCACTATGATGCTGGCGCAGCTGTGGCAAGTGTGGCGGTTCGGGTCATGTCCAAACCGACCAAACAAACTCTGGTTTCAGCTAAATTTGGCGCGCTTCCTTCTACCTTCAGAGAGCAATGGCTGCTGGTGGATGGTCAGTGGTGGTACAGTGCCAACATTTAGGGGTTGTCAGGTTGACAGCTAGCTGCAGTTAGCAATAATAGCGCTAGCAATCTCTACATTTGGTTGTGAAGTAAAACACATTAGGAGTCTCCTCTTATGAATGCAAAGTTTAAGCCCTTGGGTATTGCCGCAGCCGTTGCTGCAGCTTCTCTGGGTTACACTGGCGTTACCTCCGCGCAAGACAAAGCGGGTAACGACCTGGGTGACCTGGCGCTGATCCCCTATTACTCTGTGCGCGACGGTTTCGTAACCGGTGTTCACATCACCAACACTTCTGACCTGACCCAGGTTGTTAAAGTGCGTATGCGTCGTGGTACTGACTCCATGGACGCCCTCGACTTTAACCTGGTTCTGTCTCCGAAAGACGTATGGACCGGCTTTATCGCGGCTGAAGGCGACGACGTCGTGTTCAATACCACCGATAACTCCTGTACCGCTCCGGCTACTACCAACGGCAAGTTCGTTATGCCCGGTATCTACCGTGAAGACGCGGATGAAGGTTACATCGAAATCATCGGCATGGGTTCCGCCGACGATTCCCAGCCGATTTACACCTCTGCCCTGCACGATTCCGATGGCGTGCCGGCTGACTGTGATGCGGTTCGTGACAACTTCTTCCGTGGCGGCGTTGCCACCACCAAGAAGGGTGTTATCGATGGTCTGACCTCTGTTCAGCGTCTGGACTCCACCAAAGCGACTCTGGGTCTGAACACCTACGCCGACACTGGCGATGCGCTGAAAGTGTCCTACTTCCTGCGTAATGCCGAGCGCGGCACCGAGTTCGGTAACAGCGCTACTCACATCACCGGCTTCCTGGCTCAGCCTGCGATCACCAACCAGCAGTCTGGTCTGTTCAGCGGCGACCTGCTGGGCTTCGACTACCCTGACCTGGCCGGCGGTATCCCCCAAGCTGCGGGCGGCAATGAAAACGACCGCTTCCAGATGCTGCGTGCCAACCTGGGTGGCGAGTCAGTGATCAACGACTGGTCCGCCAACACGGCCCTGAACGTGAACACCGACTGGGTTATCACCTTCCCCGGTCAGTACACCATGCTCAATCTGCCGGCCTACTTCGCCCAGCTGATGACCGCTGGTCTGGAAGGCGAGAACAAGGTGGTTTGTGCTCCTGGCGCGACTTTCGGTGCGACTGGTGGTCCTGGCACCGATACCCCGCTGACAGTGACTGGCTGTGACAACCGTGATATTCCTGCGATTGCCACCTTCGATGTCTACGATCGTGAAGAGCAGACTATCTCCCAGCCGGAAGGCGGCCTGGTAGTTTCTCCGCAGATCCCGGGCGCCGTAGTTCAGACTGAACTGCCCTTCGAAGTGAACGTGGTTCAGTGGGGCGATGCGCCCGTACTGGGCAGCGAGAACTCCGATATTGTGGTTGAGACTCCCGAAGGCGCAAACTTTGGTTGGGCCGAGTTGTCTGTAGCAAGTTCCTTAGCCAAAACTCAGGCAGTTTGTGAAGCAACTGCTGGCAGTGCAGGCGTGAACATCGCTAACGGCTCGGCTGCGATTGCAACTGCGATTGCTGCCTACGTTTGTGATACCACTGATGTTGTCAAGAATGAGATTCCGAAGATCGGCTTTGTAGCCTGGGAACGTAACTTCCCGAGCAACCCGGCCGCCACCTACGGTCGTATCATCGAGCACTCCTACGTGACTTCCAGCTAAGTCCGTCTCCGAAGCGTAGCGCCCCGGCGCTACGCTGAGGTAAAATCCAAACCGGCACCTCAGGGTGCCGGTTTTTTTTTGCAGAGGTTTTTCTATATGCTTTCACGTTTACTCGCTATGTCCCTGTTGCTGGCCTGTACCGCGCAACTCCAGGCCGAACCCCTTATCCGAGATGGTGATGTCACCATTTCCCGCGCGGAATTCGAGCGGATTGTCGCCGGCTGGAGTGGAGAGATGCGTAGGTCGGCGGCCAACGATGAAGGCGACCGCCTGGAATTGATCGGCATGGCGGTGATGAACAAGCGCCTGGCCCAGTCCGCGGAAAAGATTACCGAACAGGACGATCCCGATGCCTACTGGGAGTTGCGTTTCAAGCAGCAGCGCGTGAATAGCAACTTCATGGTCAAGCGCTTCGTGGATACCCTGGAAATTCCCGACATGTCAGAACTGGCGGAAGAGCGCTATACCACCGAGAAAGACAAGTATGCCCTGGTGCCCGAGCAGCGCCTGACCTCCCATATTCTCTTTGTGTGCCCCCCCGGCCAGTGCGACAGGGAGCCTGTGCGCGAGCAGGCGCGGGACGTGCTGCAGCAACTGCGTGACGGCGCAGATTTCGGGGAAATGGTGGAGAAGTATTCCGGCGACCCCGGCTCCAAAAAGAAGGGCGGCCTGTATGACAAGTGGTTCCGCCTCGGGGAAAAAGGCGTTGAGCCGCGCTATACCGGTGGCGCTTTCGATATTGCCGAAGAAGGGCAGTACTCTGACCTGGTAGAGACCCAGTTTGGCGTGCACATTATCCGCCTGGATGGCATCAAGCCTGAGCACTACCTGCCCTTTGAGGAAGTGAAGGAGAGGATTGAGCGCGCTCTCGGCGCAGAATTCACCAAGCTTGCTATGACTGACTTCGAGCAGAGCATGATGATCACCGAGGACGCCAGAATCGACGGCAGCGTCATGGAGGAAATCTTCGCGCCCTATAAAACCGACGACTGAGCGGCGCACAGATGACGGATTCGCAACCACAGCGGCACTTGCTGCTGGTCACCGGCATGCACCGCTCTGGTACGTCGGCGCTGTGCGCCGCCCTGGCCGCTGCCGGTGGGACCTTTGGCGACCACCTGATTGCAGCCATGGCCGGTGTCAATGACGAGGGCTTCTGGGAAGATGCCGAGGTCGTCGCATTGAACGACAGACTGTTGGCGGAACGCGGCGCGACCTGGTACAGCCTCGCTGCCGGCGTCGATGCGGCCCGTCCGGATCACAACGACGGCCTGCTGGCCGAGGCAGCAGGCATCCTGTCCCGCGGCTTTGGCACGGGGCCCATCGAGGTGGTCAAGGACCCGCGTTTCTGCCTGACGCTGCCGTTCTGGTTGCAGGCCTGCGACACGGCGGGGCTACCGGTGACGGTCTGCATAGCGACCCGGGCACCGCTGGAGGTGGCCCGCTCGCTGCAGCGTCGTGACGGCTTCCCGCTGGGCTTTGGCCTGCGCCTGTACAGCCACTATCTGGATCGTCTGCAGAGTGATTTGCCAGAGGTGGCGCACTTTGTCCCCTATCCCGCCCTGACCGGTAATGCACAGGAAGCGCTCCAGCCCCTGCTGGCTGAACTCGGCCAGTCCGGTGTCTCCGTTGCGGATGCCAGTGGCGCAGTGCGTTCCGAGCTACGCCATCATGTGGCTGGCTCCGATGAGGGTTTGCTGGCGATTGCGCCGGGTGGCAGGGTGGATATTGCCGCCTTGAATGATGAGATAGAATCCCGTTACCCGCAGCTCACCACGTACAGCGAGCTGGCAACGGTGGTCGCAGCTCGCGGCGCCGAACTTACTGCCCTCGGCGAGTCCCACAGCCAGGCACTGGCGACGATTGCACAGCGCGACGAAGAGATTGATCAGTTGGGCGCAGAATACCGCGCCGCCATCGATACCATCGCCGAGCGTGACGGACAGATTGCCGAGTTCGATCGCCGTCTCGCCCGCACCGGGCAGGAACTCGCGGAAGCCATGGCCACCGTGACCGAGCGCGACGAACAGATCGTGGAGTTTGATCGCCGCCTGCACGAAATCGGCGAAATGCACCGTCACGCACTGGATACTGTAGAAGCGCGTGACGCGCGTATCCAGGAACTCAACGAGCGCCTGGAGCGTATCTATAACCTTCCCATTGCCGGGTTGATCATTCGCCGGCTAAGAGCCAATGCCAAAGGTTGATATTGTCATCCCCGTCTACCGGGGGCTTGAGGAAACGCGAAGCTGTATCGAGTCTGTTCTGGCCACCACGGCCGGGGAGCGGCTGGTACTGGTCAATGACTGTTCGCCGGAGCCGGAGATTACACAGTACCTGCGCGAGCTCGATGCTGCGCACGACCGTGTATTGCTGTTGGAAAACGCGGAGAACCTCGGTTTTGTCGCCACCGCCAATCGCGGCATGGCGGCGGGGCCGGACGCTGACGTGCTTCTCCTCAACAGCGATGTGGAAGTGGCCAACGACTGGCTGGCCCGCTTGTGTACCGCGGCTTATTCGCAGCCGAAGGTCGCTAGCGTTACGCCCTTCGCCAACAATGCCACCATCATGAGCTTTCCCAATTTCTGTGAGGACAACGAACTCCTGTTCGGCCTGTCCCTGGCAGAATTGGACCATGCCTTTGCCCGGCGCCCGCTGGAGGGCAACCTGTGGCCAATTCCCTCCGGTGTGGGTTGCTGCATGTACCTGCGCCGTGACTGCCTCGAGGCCGTGGGCCTGTTCGACCTGGAAACCTTCGGCCGCGGTTACGGCGAGGAGAACGACTGGTGCCAGCGCGCGCACGCTGCGGGCTGGACCAACTACCATCTCGGTAATTGCTTTGTGTATCACAAGGGTGGCGTGAGTTTCGCCGCGGAGCAGAGTCCGCGAATTGCCGCTGCCATGGAAATCCTCGATGACCGCTATCCGCACTATCACAGTACCGTTCAGCGCTTCATTGGTGAGGATCCGGCGCGCATAGCGCGCACAGAGGTGTTGTTCGACCTGGTCGCGTCCCTGGCCAGGCCCAAAATTGTGGCTATCTCGCATAAACTGGGTGGCGGCGCCCAGCAGCATGTCGATGAACTGGCGCGCTACTACGCCGGTGACGCGTTGTTTCTGCAGCTAACGCCCGAGCGCTCTGGTAAATCAGTCGCGCTGAGCATTTTCAGCGCCGGTGAGCGCCTGAAAGACGGCCTTCAATTTGATATCGACAGCGAATACGACGAACTGGTCCAGCTGCTGCGCGAGCTGGGCGTCGGGCACGTCCATTTCCACCATACGATGGGCTTGCCACCGCGCCTATGGCTGTTGGCCGAGGCCTTGGACTGCCGCCACGACCTGACGGTTCACGACTACTATCTGGTCAATGGCAACCCCACGCTGACGGACCGCGACGCCCGCTATGTGGACCCTGTCGACAGTGATTTCGATCAGCGCTGCGCGACGCATTACCCGCTACCGGAGGGGGTAACGGCATCACTGTGGCGGGAAAACCAGCAGTTGCTGATCGGCGCTGCCCGGCGGGTGATTTTTCCTTCCGCCGATTGCGCCCGCCGGTTTTGTCACTTCTACGATATTGAAACCCCTGTGGTGGCCTGGCACCCGGATTATCTCCTGTCACAGCCCTATCCCGCGCCGCAGTGGTCCTTTGATGGCGGCCGGCCCCTGAAGGTGCTCGTCGTCGGAGCCATCAGCCGTGAAAAAGGCGCGGATGTTATCGAGGCGGTGGCCAATGCGCTCGCCAAAGAGGGCATCGAATTTCATCTCCTGGGGTACGCCTACCGCGCCCTGTCGGAACAGGTGGTCACCCATGGCCCCTACGATAATGGTCGGGTGTACGAACTGGTCGGCGACATTCAGCCCGACGTGGTGTGGTTCCCGGCGCTGTGGCCGGAGACCTACAGTTATACCTTGAGTGTCGCCCTGCACATGGGCTTGCCGGTGGTGGTTCCGCAACTCGGCGCCTTTGTTGAAAGGGTGGCCGGCAGGCCGCTGAGTGCCGTCCTGCCCTGGGATACCACCACTGCCGATTGGCGCACTTTCTGGCTGGCTGTCCGGGATGACAGGGCCTTTCCGGGCTTACCGCAGGTTTCGTCGGAGCCGCCGGGTTGCGCCATCGATCTGCAGTTCTATCCGCAAACGTATCTTTCGGGGCTCACCGGTAACGCGGCCAGACTTTCAGACGATACCCTGGCCCGCTTCGCTCGCAAGTTACACCTGGGGCTGCCACAACTTTCCCGCAAAGAGCGGGTGCTGGCCCGCATCTGGAGCCTGGCGCGAACCCCCCTGGTAGCGAAGATGGTTTCCGTCGTGCCCTTCCGTGTGCAGCGAGCGATCAAGCGTCGACTGTCATCGCGGCCCATGCACGAAATCATTCGCTAGCCTTGAGTGCCTGGTGCCTACGCTATTGATCAGAGAGCAGAGAATTGAAACCCACTGTCTACCTTCATATTGGTGCACCGAAGACCGGTACATCGAGCCTGCAAAGTGCGCTCAGCGCTTCTGCAGGCAGCCTGCTGAAGCAGGGCGTGCTGTACCCGGCCAAGTGCCGCGAAGGTGATGCCCACCACGTCCTGGTTTGCGACCTTATTGCAAAATACCAGCCCCACCCGATGCCGGATGTCTGGTATGGAACCTTTCCCAGGGGAACGGCCTGGCAGGCGCTGGAGGATGAACTGGCCAGCCACCAGGGCGCAGTAGAGAAAGTCATTCTTAGCTCTGAGCTGTTTTTTGGCCAGACCCACCACCTTCCGCGCATACTGGATGACATCCGCACGGCCCTGGATGGCTACGATGTCAAGGTGCTGATGTACCTGCGGCCACAGGATCAGCTTTACAGTTCCTTCTACAATCAGGATGTCAAAGGCACCAGGCAGTGGAGTGGCAGCGCCTATGAGTTCTATGAAACCCATCAGATATTCCTGAAGGACTATTTCCAGCTGGTGTCGGAGTGGGGTAGTGCCTTTGGGCCGGACAATATCATCCTGAGACCATTCGAATCGGGCCAACTGATTGGTGGGGACATCCTGGCCGACTTTTGCGACCTCATGGGCATACCGTCCTTGAGTGGCAATGCCGGCGAAAGCCGCAACGATGCGCTGGGGGTTACCCAGTTGTATATCAAGCGCTGCCTCAATGTAACCAGATTCGACAAAAAACTGAACGACCAGGTCGTACAGCGCATCCAGCGCCTGTGCCCTGAAGAACCGCCGCGGGATGTGCTGTACATAAACCGCCGCCTTTACAACCGCTATTGCCAGAACTGGGAAGCTGCAAATCGGGAGATATCAAAGCAGTTTCTGCAAGGTAAACCGCTATTCAGTAAGCCCTTTGCCATGGCGCAGAATACCCAGGCCTTTTCTGTCAACAAACTCAGTGTCCTGGCCTTTATCGAAGCCCTGATGAAGCAGATTGAGCGGACGGATTTTCAGGAGCTGGCTTCAATTTTTGCGCGCGGTGTGCTTTACCTCATCGCCGATCAGAACATCTGGGATAGTCTGGATCGCAGGGTTGTAGAGCGGTTGGCCGCTCTTTCCAGAAATAATCAATAGTTATTGGTGACATGATGACAGCAGCATTAGTGCCGAATGAGAGCTGAGCTCGGGAGGAAGGAAATACCCGACGCGAGCGTTAGCAACCGCGTTGACTGGCGTGCCGCCATCTTCAATCGTCGCATGCTCGCCTGTGTATTCATCGGCCTCGCCTCTGGCATGCCGCTGTATGTTCTCTACCAACTGGTGCCGGCCTGGCTGCGGGATGAGGGCGTATCGCTGACGGAAATCGGCCTGTTTTCCCTGGTCGGCATTCCCTACACCTGGAAATTCCTGTGGGCGCCCTTTATGGATCGCTACCGGCCACCCCTGCTGGGGCGGCTGGGGCGGCGTCGGGGCTGGATGTTGTTCACCCAGCTTGCGCTGCTGTTCTCGATCGGCGGGCTGGGTCTGTTCCAGCCGCAGTCGGCAACGCTGGTGATTGCCTGGGTGGCCTTTGCCGTCGCCTTTTTCAGCGCCAGCCAGGATGTGGTGCTGGACGCTTTCCGCCGCGAGATTCTGCCCGATGCCGAGCTGGGCCTGGGCAACTCCATCCATGTGCAGGCCTACCGGATATCGAGCCTTGTGCCGGGTTCGCTGTCGCTGATTCTCGCCGACCTGATGCCCTGGGACAGTGTGTTCTGGATCACCGGCGCCTTCATGCTGGTGGGCATTGCCATGACGCTGGTGGTGCGTGAGCCGGACTCGGAAGTGCCGCTGGGCGGCGGGCTGCGCGCAACGGTGGTGGCCCCCTTCGTGGAGTACCTCCAGCGCAAGGGGTGGCAGCCCCTGCTGGCGGTGCTGGCCTTTATGTTCCTCTACAAACTGGGGGACAACATGGCCACAGCGCTGGCCACCCCCTTTTACCTGGACATGGGCTTTACCAAGACCGAAATCGGCCTTGTCGCCAAGCACGCCGCCCTGTGGCCGGCCATCTTTGGCGGCCTGCTGGGCGGGGTGGTGATGATCCGCGTCGGCATCAATCGCAGCCTGTGGCTGTTCGGCGTGGTTCAACTTGTCAGTATCCTGGGCTTTGCCGTGCTGGCCGCCAGCGAGGCCCATCTCTGGCTGCTGGCGCTGGTGATCGCCTTTGAATACCTGGGCGTGGGGCTGGGCACGGCGGCCTTCACTGCATTTATCGCAAGGGAGGCGAGCCGGGCCTTTGCCGCGACCCAGTTCGCCCTGTTCACCGCTCTCGCGGCGTTACCGCGCACCTTCGCCAATGCCAGCACCGGCGCCATCGTCGAGGAGACCGGCTGGGTAAGCTTCTTCCTGCTTTGCGCTGTGCTGGCTGTGCCGGGTATGCTGATGCTGTTGTGGGTGGCGCCCTGGCGCCGGGCGGGCACGCTTGAATCAGCCGTTTAATCCGCAGTCAGCCATGGTATATACTGCCGAGGCATAGCATTTTATTGGCAATGTTGTGCGCTATAAATCGATAGGTACCCCAGAATAATTACGATGCCAGCCCACTTTCCCCCAATCCAGCAATCCGCCTTATGAATCAGGCCGTGCGGACGATGCCCGAAGCCGGCCAGGCAGCAGACGCAGGCCCTGCACGACTGGTTGCCATACTCGGCATGCACCGCAGCGGCACCAGCTGCCTGACCGGTTCGCTGCAGGGCGCGGGCCTGTTCCTCGGCGAGTGCCATACCTGGAACCCCTACAATCGCAAGGGCAATCGCGAGAACCAGGCTTTTGTCGACCTGCATGACACGATTCTGCAGGACAATGGCGGTAGCTGGGACAGTCCTCCAGCGCATCCGGTCTGGGGGCCCGAACATCAGGCGTCAGCCCGGTCATTGCTGGCGGAGCACGCCGGCGCCGGGATTCTGGGCTTCAAGGATCCGCGGGCGCTGTTGCTGTTCGAGGGCTGGAAGACGATTTTCCCCCACATCGAAATGGTCGGCATTTTTCGGCACCCCGAGGCGGTGGCGCGCTCGCTGCACCACCGCAGCGAAATGCCGCGGCAGAAAGCGTTGGCATTGTGGTATCACTACAATCGCGCACTGTTGTTCCAGTATCGCCAGCACCGCTTTCCGGTTCTCTGTTTTGATCGCGATCCTGAGATTTTCCAGCAGGAGGCGACTGAACTCGCGAAGTGGCTGCGTCTGCCGGACCAGCCGAAAGCGTCGGACTTTTATGAGGAATCACTGAAACAGTTTTCCGAGGTACATACCGCAGGCCTGCCCTGGCGGGTGCGGTGGCTGTATTGGCAACTGCAGCGGGTGAGTAGAAGGGGGTTGAGCGGATGTTGAGGAAGCTGCTGCAACGGGCTGATCTGGGTGGTGATGCCCTTGCCCCCGCTCCACCGGTGATCAGTATCGTCGTGATTGTCTACGATATGGCGGAGCAGGCCGAAAAGACGGTGCGCTCGCTGTTCCTCGACTATCAGCAGGGCGTACATGCCGAGGACTACGAAGTCATTGTGGTTGAGAATGAGTCGCCGCGCCCCATGGCAAAGGCATTCATCAATAGTTTGCCTGCCAATTTCCAGTATCACTACCGCGTCGACGCCGAAGCCAGCCCGGCCGCGGCCATCAACTTTGGCGCCCGGCAGGCGCGTGGGCAGCATATCTGCGTCATGATTGACGGCGCGCGGATGCTGACCCCGGGTGTCGTTCGCAACATGCTGCTCGGCCACCAGTTGTCGCCGCGGGCGGTGGTTTCCGTGCCCGGCTACCACCTGGGCGCTGAACTTCAGCAACTCGCAGTCAACAGCGGCTATTGCAGCGCCGAAGAGGCGCGCCTGCTGGCTTCTATCGACTGGCCGCTGGACGGCTACCGCCTGTTCGATATCAGTTGCTTTAGCGGCTCCTGTGCTCCAGGATTTTTTTTGCCCAACAGCGAAAGCAACTGTATCAGCCTGCCCCGTAATTTGTGGCAGGAACTGCAGGGTTTTGACGAACAGTTCGACCTCAGCGGCGGCGGCCTGATCAATCTCGATTTCTACAAGCGTGCCTGTGAGCTGCCGGGTATCAAGCATGTTATCTGCATTGGCGAGGGCACCTTCCACCAGTTCCACGGCGGTGTAACCACTGGCGGGCAGGCGACGGAGGCGCGTAACGCCTATATCGAGGCAGCCAGGGCCCAGTACCGTGAAATACGGGGTGCAGAATTTGTCAGTCCGCAAACCCAACCCCTGTTTCTGGGTGAAATCTCTGCCAACGCCATGCCTTTCCTGCAGGAGTCCATAGCCCGTGTGGATTGTTTGCGAGCGCTGGTTCCGGAAAAAGTGCCCGCTCCACCGCTGGTGAGAGTGGCTGACGCATAGGCTGGCGACAGTGCCGGGCCGGTTTGTTGGCCGCGGTGATCTCGTCGTCCTGATTTTCAACCCCTGCAATTGAAGCCAATATGAGCGATTTACTGTATTTCCCTCCCTCTTTGCAGCGCTTTGAACCCAAGCGCATGGTATTCAGCACCTGGGTGGACCATCTGCCATTTGCCTATGACCTGGTAGAAGCCATTCGGCCAAAAACCGTGGTGGAACTGGGGGTGTACAATGGCCTGTCTTTCTTCACGTTCTGCCAGGCCATGGTGGAGAACGATATCGATGGCGTCGCCTACGCCATCGACTGCTGGGAAGGCGACGAGCACACCGACGCCTATGACGACTCCATCTTCAAGGATGTGCAGCAGCATGCCCGCGAGCACTACCGCGGTATTACCTACCTGATGAAAATGTTCTTCCACGAGGCGCTGCGGCATTTCGAGGAAGACAGTATCGATCTGCTGCATATCGACGGCCTGCATACTTACGAGGCGGTGAAGGAAGATTTCGAGTCCTGGTACCCGAAGGTCAAGCCGGGCGGTATCGTGCTGTTTCACGATGTCATGGCACGGATCAAGGATTTTGGCGCCTGGAAGTTTTTTGAGGAGTTGGAAGGCTCCCACCCCGAGACCTTCAAGTTCAACCACGGCTTCGGCCTGGGTGTGTTGCGCAAACCCGGGGGTGAGCGGCCGGATCTGCCTTTGCTCAACCTGCTGTTTTCCGGTGACGAGCACAATATCCAGAAGCTGCGGCAAACCTATGTCCACGCCTCGCATTTCCTGGAAGCGCGGCGCCAGGCCAAGCGCTTCAAGGAGCTCACCTCGGGCAAAAACAAGGGTGGCCAGGGCAAGCAGGCCGGCGGGCAGTAGGAGCACCCGGAATCACCCGGTAAGATGAGTACCCTCGCCTTTGTCAGGAAAATCGTGGTGGTTCTGTTGGCCCTTCTGCTGGTTGCCTGTGGCCCGTCAGAGACAACCGGCGGGGAAGTGGCGCAGTCGCCCAATGTGCTGTTCATCCTGCTGGATGATCTCGGTCTCAACGATGTCGGTGCCTTTGGCGGCAGTACCGGCCTTACACCCAATATTGACCGGATTGCCGCAGCCGGGGTGCGCTTCAATCGACACTACACCGACAGTACCTGTACTGCGACACGGGTCGGCATACTGACCGGGCTCGATCCCGCTGCTCTCGGTTTTCGCCCCAATGGCGCCGGTATTCCAACGGAGGTGGAAACCCTGCCCGAACGCCTGCGGGAACTTGGCTACACTACCCACCACATCGGTAAATGGCACGCCGGATCCACCGCGTTGCCAGCCTGGCCTCTGGCTCAGGGCTACGATACCTTCTTCGGCTTTCTGGATCAGTTTCTGCTGCGCGGTCCACACCCCGACGGCGAACTCCGTGAGGGGCGGCCCACTTATCGCGATCCCTGGTTGCAGGAGGGCAACAACCACCCTTTACAGTACAAAGGGCATCTTTCAGAGATACTGAGCCAGCGTGTGCTGGATTTTATCAAGGCGCGCAAGAATGATGGTCGGCCCTGGTTTCTCAGTTATTGGACCTACGGCCCGCACACGCCGCTTGAGCCGATGGGAGACTTCGCTTTGCGGCATCCAGATACACCCCGCGGCCGCTACCTTGCCCTGGTGGAGCAGACCGATGCATTGGTCGGGAAGGTGATCGAGGCGCTGGATGCTCGCAACCTCGCTGAGAATACCCTTGTCATCATCGCCAGTGACAACGGTGGAACTGCCCGACAGTACCCCAGCAACCTGCCCTTTAGCGGTACCAAGGCCCAGTTTCTCGAAGGGGGTTTGCGGACGCCGATGATGATGCGCTGGCCCGGTCACTTGCCTGCCGGCAGGGAAGTTGACGGCATTGTTTCCTACAAGGACTACATCGGCACCCTGGTGCAGTTGGCTGGCGGTGACTCTTCTGCGAAAGGAAGGAATGACCTGCTGGACACGGCTCGTGGCATGCCTGTAGTGGACAGGCCGCTGTTCTGGGAGTCGTCGAACTACTTTCTCAATAGCTGGAGTGCGCTGGATGCCGGCGGAAACTGGCGGCTTACCAAGTCCATTGACAACAGCCTCTTTTTGTTTGATCTGTCTGAACCTGGAGTGGAGCGCGCTGTAGAGGTCAGCGAAAAGCCGGCCCTGGTACGGCAAATGCGCAGTGATTACCGCAACTGGCGCACGGGGTTGCGCAAGGTGGATGTCGTGGCGGAGCAAGCAGGTAAGGGCCTGCTGTTGAGAGGAAATGACTTCCAGCGCAGCCCTGGTAGCGAGGGATGGAGTATGGCACTGGCACTGACACCGGCAGCTGCCTCTGCGCCCGAGGAGGTGCTGGCGGAACAGAAGGAATTCTGGACCTTACGCCGCAGCGGGGGAAAGCTGCATTTGTCGCTACTGGGCATGTCACTGCAAGCACCAGAGCCGGCGCCGGGTATCTGTACCGAAATTGTCATCAGTCATTCTATGACGCGCGCCAGTATTGCCCCGTCTTTCCGGCGGGGATTGCTGGATATGTTCTACGATGGAGAGCCTGTCGCCTCAAGCCGGACGAAGGAGCCGCTGGCGCTGGCGCCAGACGTTGCATACAGTAACCCTACCTACCTGGGTCAGAGTGCGGAACAGGAACAGGTGTTTAGTGGCGAACTGGGTATGCCGGTTGTACTCAATGAGCGCCTTGTCAGCAGGGACAAGGCGAGCCCGGATTTGCGCAACGGCGTACAATCCATCGACGGCACTCTGTGCCCCCGCTCTCAATAAGTACGCCATATCTGGATTTTCAGTATGAAACTCAGCGTTGTCCTCATTGCCTACGATATGCAGCGGGAAGTGCCCCGAAGCCTGCAGTCACTGGCGCCCAACTACCAGTTGGATGCCAGGTCACTGGATTACGAAGTCATTGTCGTGGACAACGGTTCTCCCCAGCCACTTTCACTGGATAGCAGCGACTATTCGGGAATGTCACTTGACCTGCTGCGCATCGATAAAGCGAGTGCCTCCCCTTGCGCTGCGCTCAATCTCGCTGCTAGCCGGGCAAGGGGGGACATTCTGTGCATCATGATAGACGGTGCCCACATGCTGACACCCGGTGCTTTTCAGTGGGCTCTGCGCGCCTTTAGTGCCTTTGAGCAGCCTGTCGTAGCCACCCGCTACTTCTATCTGGGTCCCGGCGAGCAGCCGGAGACTATCCAGCAGGGCTACGACAAAGCACGTGAGGATGCTTTACTGGAGCGTATCGGATGGCCGGGAGAAGGGTATCGTCTGTTTGAAGTGGGAACGCCCCTGGGTCTCGGGTCTGACCGGGTGACCTGGTTCAATCGCATGTTTGAATCCAACTGCCTGTTTCTGCACAGGCACCTTTATGAGAGCCTTGGGGGGGTGGACGAACGTTTCGATCTTCCCGGCGGCGGTTTCGTGAACATCGACCTGTACAAGCGGGCCGTGGAGAGTGAGGGCAGTACCCTGGTGCAACTGGTTGGAGAGGGTAGTTTTCATCAGTTGCACGGTGGCACCACGACCAACAGCAGCGATGAACCGCGGCGCCGGCGACTCGATCAGTTTCGATCCCAATATCGCCAGTTGCGGGGCCACGACCAGCTGGTTTCTGATCGGCCTTTGAATTTCATGGGGCATTTACCCAGCCAGGCGTCAAAAATCCATCTGCGTGATCGCAGCCAGGCCAGCAAGTAAAGGACGGAGGCAAATAATCGCCATGAGCCAGAGTGTATTGGCGTCCATCATGGATAGTGAGACTGCGAGTGATGTCGCGGCGGCGCTGGCAGCCGATGACTATCCCGGTGCCATAGCGAGGCTGGAAAAGTTCGCCTCGCGCGGCGAGAACCCGGCTTTGGACCAGCGTATTCTCGATCTGCGAATTGAGGCCTTCCAGCGTATGCAGTGGCCAGAGAACCCACTGCAATGGCCCCGTGAATTCGAGGCCCCCAGACAGGCCGGTAAACTGGCAGACATCGATGCCAGTGAACTGGATATTGAAACACTGAAGTCCGGTGTGTTCGGCAGTGGCGGTTTGATTGTCAGGGAGCTGGTTGAGCCCGGTCAGGTTGCGATGTTACGCGAAGGCATCGACTGCGCGTTGGCCGCTCGCCATGCCGCTGTCAAAGGCGAGGCGACCGAGGTGGATCGTAGCTGGTATGGGCGTTCCAATTCCGTGGCCGGTGGCCCGGTGCAGTTTGGTAACCTCGGAAAACGGACGCCGGCGGATTCGGGCTCGGTCTGGGCAGTGGATTCGCCGCGCATGGCGCTGCACCTGATAGCCCTGTATCGAGAGCTGGGGTTGCCGTCGTTGCTGGAAGGTTATTTCGGTGAAGCCGCTCTGCTCTCCGTCAAAAAATGGGTGCTGCGCAAGGTAAAGCCCAATCCGGGGCAGGTGGCTGGCTGGCATCAGGACGGCCGTTTTCTGGGGGAGGACATTCGCACTGTGAATATGTGGATTGCGCTCAGCGACTGTGGCGGCGACGCCGCCGCACCGGGTATGGATATCATCCCGGCGTCGCGTCGGGTGATCCACGAAACGGGCACAGCGGGGGCGGATTTCGATTGGACGGTCGGGCCCGGCCTGGTTGCCGGGATTGAAAAATCCACGCCGGCTGAAAATCCCCGTTTTCGCCCCGGGGATGCGTTGTTTTTCGACGAATTCAACCTGCATCGAACCGGCTTCGCCTCACACCACACCGAGTACCGCTATGCCGTGGAGTCCTGGTTCTTTGCCGCCTCACGGGCACCGCACAAACAGCAGCCAGTGCTGTTCTGAACCCTCAATAGCAGCACCTCCAGGCGGGAGATTATCTTCAGATGCAAGCATCCATAAGGCACTTTGTTCAGCTGTGTGTTGATCACTTGCCTGTTCGAACGCCGGTCTACGAATTCGGGGCATATCAGGTAAGCGGCTCCGAGGTCGAAAACCTGCGGCCGCTTTTTCCGGGAGCTGAGTACATCGGCGCCGATATGCGTGAAGGCCCCGGGGTGGACTGTATCCTGAACCTGCATGATCTTGAGTTGGACTCCGGGATTGTAGGCACTGCACTTTGTCTGGATACACTGGAACATGTCGAGTATCCCCGCAAAGCGATGAGCGAGCTATTCCGGGTCCTTGAACCGGGCGGTATGGTTGTTATCAGTTCAGTGTTCGATTTCCCCATTCACGATTACCCCAATGATTTCTGGCGCTTTACACCAGAGGGTTTTCGTTCACTGCTTTCAGGGTTCGCCGTCAGTGCTGTCTTCAGTTATGGCAAGAGTGAGGTCTCGCCACAGGTTGTTGTGGGAGTCGGTTTTAAAGAGCAGGCGCCGAACATGGATGAGTTTCTAAAGGCGGCTGAGCACTGGTCAAAATGGTACTCGGGTATCGCGAGAAAACTCAGTGCCGAAGGTAGTACGGGATAGACAGCCTCCCGTCCCCGCGGCTGCCGGACAATCAAATTCAGGACATATGCGCTATCTGGTGTGCGCCGCGGCCGGCTGTTCCGCCCGCGCAGGTCCGGCTTTCCACTTGAGAAAGGGCAGTTCAATACCGGTGTAGGTGAGCCAGGCTGCGAAGACCGAGATCAGCAGAGCAAGCCCCGGAATATAGAGTGCGGCAAACGTGTCCGGGTACGGCGTATGACCTCCGCCGGTCTTCAGTGGGTAAATCAGGAAAAACAGAATCGGTACGTGGTTCAAGTAGATCGAGTAAGACAGCTTTCCCAGCACCGCCATTGGCCGGTTCAGAAGTAATGCACTGCCCAGCGGGCGAGCCGTGAGGAACAGGATAATCAACAGAGCCCAGCAGATGGCTTCCAGGGTATGACGGATATGCCACAAGCGCTCCGCGGTGCTGTCGCCGATACTGGCTCCACGCCAGAGCAGGTAGCTCATGGTTGCCAGCAGTGCGAAGAGGGTCGCGGTGGCGAGAAATCTGCCTGGTGTTCCCGATATCCGAGTGCCGTGGCTGGCGTACCACCAGGCCAGGGCAATCCCAACCAGAAAAGCCGGCAGGCGCCCAAACAGCGATTTGGAGCTCCACCACGACACCGACGGTTGCTCAGGCGCCCAGAGAAATGCCCAGTAGAAATAGGCTATTAACCAGGTGATGAACAGGGTTGCCAGGATCGCCCTGGCGATAGCGCCGCGCTGAACGCACCAGAAGGCCAGCGGGAGTACGAGGTAAAACTGTACTTCAGTGCACAGTGTCCACCACACCACACTGTAGGGAAACATCGAAAACCCCACCGGCTGGAATAGTGCTGCGCGCAACGCGCTTGACCAGTGACCGGTAAGCAGGGCCGCCGCGGCAACCCAGACCAGGTACAGCGGCAGGATGCGCAGGCAGCGCGCGTGATAGTAAGCCCGAACGGAAGGCGCTGGCGATCCGGCAAGCAGGTGCTGTAGCCATGGCAGGCTTAGCAGAAAACCGCTCAACACAAAGAACAGTGTAACGCCGGTGTTGCCGGCAACTACCCACGCATTCAGGGGGGTGAGTTGCGTTGCACGGTCGCCCCAGGTGATACCGTAAGCGTGGAACAGGAATACCAGCAGGATGGCAAGCCCGCGCAGGCATTCCAACTCAAAACGGTAGCTCGAGGGGCGGCGCAGTCCGGCAGTCAGGTCAACGCTATTGGAAATTCCAGCAAGTCCTACGGCTGCCACCGAAACCTCCCCAAAGCAACTTTCCCCCCACAAACCCGCACCCCCTCTGCCTCCAGCCGCTCCCTTTGGGTATACTCCCCTGCAGAGCCCGCCGGCAGCGAAATTCTGCCCTGGGAGTTGATCACCCGGTGCCACGGCACTTTGCTGCCGGGAGGCAGCTGGCGCAGGGCATAGCCGACACGGCGCGCTGCGCCGGGCAGGCCGGCGAAGCGGGCGACGTCGCCGTAGGTGGACACCTCGCCCGGGGGGATGGACGCCACCACCTGCCAGATGCGCTGGTTAAGATCGACGCTGGTGTCGGCCACGGCAGAGCAGGTGGTTGCGAGAGAGCGTTGCGTTACGGTAATTCCGCGTTGTGTTGTTCAGCGACACGGCTAAACCCACTGATCTAAAACGACGAGTATCTTGAAAGTTCCGCACTGTAACAAGCTGTTTCTCCCTCTCTGTATTTTCCTCCTGTCTGCGGTGGCCCTGCCCGCGATGGCCGATCGTCTCTACACCACGGACGGTGAATCCATTCCCGGTACGCTGGTTGGCATCGAAAACGGCAATCTGCTGTGGTCCTCCGGCGTGCTCGGTGATCTGGTGATCGACCAGTATCACATTGAGCGTATCGAATCCGGAGAGCATTACGATTTCAAGCTCAGCGGGCGCGAGCTCAACAATTGCTGGATGTTCGTGCAGGACGACCACCAGCTGCTGCACTGCGAAGAGGGCGTGGAAGTGCTCTCCGACTGGAAACTGGTGGTGGCAGTGGGCGAGGCGGTCAACGACCCGCCGCCCATCCTGACCCAGAAGGGCAACATCAACGTCGCCGCCGAAGACTCCTCCGGCAACAATGACATCAGCAAGCTCAATGTCGACGCCCGCTCCGAGATGCGCTTTATCGAGTCGCGCCATACCCTCAGCCTGCGCTACCAGGAGGAGACGGTGGCCGATGCCACCGCCCGCGATATGTGGCGTGGCGGCTACCAGTACGACCAGTTTTTCACCGAGCGCTGGTTTGCGGCGGGCAATGCCTCCTACGAGGAAGATGAATTCAAGGAGATTGATCAGCGCAGCCTGGTGGGTATGGGGATGGGCTACCAGTTTTTGGAGACCCGCTTTATCGACCTGCTTGGCAAGGGCACTATCAACTACGTGGACGAGCGTTTCAGTGACGGCACCAGCCGCGATACGCCCGCCTTCCTGTGGAACCTGGATTTCGCCTGGCGCTTCAACGACAAGGGCATGGAGTTTTTCCACCGCCACGCCATTCTGCAGGCCTTTGAAAGTGGCGACGACTTTGAAGTCGACACCATTACCGGCCTGAAGTACCCCATCAACGGGCATTTCAGCTCCACCATCCAGCTGGAGTACGATTTCGATAACCTGCCGGCACAGAACGCGGTGGACAAGAAAGACCAGACCTGGTCAATCGGCCTCAATTACAGCTGGTAGCCTTGCAATTCGCTGCAGCGACCCCACAACTGCGTTATTAGGAGGTCGCGATGCGCATATTCTTCATGCTCCTGCCCTGGCTGGAGCTGGCCACGCTGATTCAACTCGGTGCTGAAACCAGTGTTCTCACCGCTCTGTTGTATGTTTTTGCCACCCTGGTGCTGGGCCTGCTGGTTCTGCAGCGGCAGGGCGTGGGCATGTTCCAGCACCTGCGGGAGGCCCAGAGTGGCCGGGTGATCACTGGTCGCCTGTTGCTGGACGATATGGCCGTGGGGTTCGCCGGCCTGCTGCTAATGGTGCCGGGTCTGATCACCGATGTCGCGGCACTGGTGGTGCTGATCGGCCCGCTGCGCCGGCGCATAGCGCGGTTCTTTGCCGGCCCCCAGCCGGAGCCCTACGCCCCGCGGCGCGATGGCGGCGAGCACAATACCATCGAAGGCAGCTACCGCCGCCTCGATGACTAAGTGCTGATAATTTCATAAGTCATTGAATTGTAATAACTAATTGTAAGTACACCCGTCGTTTTTCGACCTTGACTCGGCGCTGTTCACTACTAGAATTAGCACTCTCTTGCAAAGAGTGCTAACCGGGCCCTTGAATTCCACTCAGGCGCCCCCAATTCAGCAATCACCCCCGCCGGGGGCCTGTATAACATCGTTACTAGGAGAACTTCAGAAATGAAAATCCGTCCGCTGTACGACCGTGTGGTCGTTCGTCGCAAAGAAGAGGAAGAGACCACCGCAGGCGGCATCCTTCTGCCCGGTTCCGCCAAAGAGAAACCCAATCAGGGTGAGGTCGTAGCTGTTGGCGAGGGCAAGGTCCTGGACAACGGCGACGTACGCGCCCTGGCCGTCAAAGTCGGTGACCGCGTTGTATTCGGCCAATACGCCGGCAGCAACACCATCGAAGTCGATGGCGAAGAGCTGATCATCATGGGTGAGAGCGAAATCTACGCAGTCGTAGAGTAAGCCCCCCAAACAAATTCAGAAACTGTATAGAAATTAAGGATTTAGACAATGGCAGCTAAAGACGTACTTTTCGGTGACGATGCCCGTCAGCGTATGCTGAACGGTGTGAATATCCTGGCAGACGCAGTAAAGGCAACCCTCGGTCCCAAGGGCCGCAACGTAATTCTGGACAAGTCCTTCGGTGCCCCCACCGTAACCAAGGACGGTGTGTCCGTGGCCAAGGAAATCGAACTGAAAGACAAGTTCGAGAACATGGGCGCGCAGATGGTCAAGGAAGTGGCTTCCCAGGCTTCCGACCAGGCCGGTGACGGCACCACCACCGCCACCGTACTGGCCCAGGCCATCGTCAATGAAGGCCTGAAGGCTGTGGCAGCCGGCATGAACCCGATGGACCTCAAACGCGGTATCGACAAAGCCGTTGCCGCCGCCGTGGCCAAGATCGAAGAAGCCGCCATCCCCTGTGAAGACGGCAAGGCGATCGCCCAGGTTGGCTCCATCTCCGCCAACTCCGATATCCAGGTTGGCCAGATCATTGCCGACGCCATGGAAAAAGTCGGTAAAGAAGGTGTGATCACCGTAGAAGAGGGCACCGGTCTCGAGAACGAGCTGGACGTGGTAGAAGGCATGCAGTTCGACCGCGGCTACCTGTCTCCCTACTTCATCAACAACCAGGAGAACATGACGGCCGACAACGAGTCGCCCTACGTCCTGCTGGTGGACAAGAAGATCTCCAACATCCGCGAACTGCTGCCCCTGCTGGAGCAGGTTGCCAAGGCGTCCAAGCCGCTGGTGATCGTGGCGGAAGACGTTGAAGGTGAAGCGCTGGCCACCCTGGTGGTGAACAACATGCGCGGCATTGTGAAAGTTGCCGCCTGTAAAGCACCCGGCTTCGGTGACCGTCGCAAGGCCATGCTGCAGGACATCGCTGTTCTGACCGGTGGCACCGTGATCTCCGAGGAAGTGGGCCTGGATCTGGAATCCGCCACCCTGGAGCACCTGGGTACCGCCAAGCGCGTGACCATGGACAAGGACAACACCACCATCATCGACGGTGCCGGCGAAGCTGCTGCCATCGAAGCGCGTGTGAAAGAAATCCGCGTCCAGATCGAAAACACTTCCTCTGACTACGATCGTGAGAAGCTGCAAGAGCGCGTGGCCAAGCTGGCCGGCGGTGTTGCCGTGATCAAGGTTGGCGCCGCCACCGAGATCGAAATGAAAGAGAAGAAAGCCCGCGTCGAAGACGCCCTGCACGCGACTCGCGCCGCAGTGGAAGAAGGTGTGGTTGCCGGCGGTGGTGTTGCCCTGGTTCGCGCCGTCAACGCGATCGCCGACCTGAAAGGCGATAACGAAGACCAGCAGGCCGGTATCGCTGCTGCCCTGCGTGCGATGGAAGGCCCGCTGCGCCAGATCGTGACCAATGCCGGTGACGAGGCGTCCGTGGTGCTGAACAACATCCGCATCAACGGCGAAGGCAACTACGGCTACAACGCTGCAACCGGCGAGTACGGCGACATGCTGGAAATGGGTATCCTGGATCCCGCCAAGGTCACCCGTACCGCGCTGCAGGCCGCTGGCTCCGTGGCCGGCCTGATGATCACCACAGAGGTGATGATCGCCGACGCACCGGAAGACAAGGCTGCCGGCGGCGGCATGCCCGATATGGGCGGCATGGGTGGCATGGGCGGCATGATGTAAGCCCAATCCGCTGTCCTTTCAAGGAAGCCCCGCCTCGTGAGAGGCGGGGCTTTTTTGTGTGACTGGAGAAGGGGCTGAAATCCCCTTGTACCCCCAACTTGTGCAAGGTGTACAATCAACAGGGCAACACAACACTAATAAGGAGAACACCATGGCTGTCGTTGAATTTGTATTGCGCTGGTTCCACGTCCTGTTCGGTATCGTCTGGATAGGGATGCTGTACTACTTCAATTTCGTCCAGACGGAATATTTCAAAGAGGCAGAGGCCGACGCCAAGGCCGACGCCATGAAAAAACTGGCGCCGCGGGCGCTGTGGTGGTTCCGCTGGGGCGCGATGTTTACCTTTATTACCGGTCTCGCCCTGCTGCACTTTGTCGGCGCCATGAGCAACGTGGTCGGCGCCTCGCTGATCTGGCTTGGTGCCCTCGCCGGTACCCTGATGTTCCTCAACGTATGGCTGATTATCTGGCCCAACCAGCAGATTGTGCTGGGGATGAAGGAAGGGGAAGGCCCGGTGGCGGCGGCGAAGGCGGGGCTGGCCTCGCGTACCAACACCCTGCTGTCCGGCCCGATGCTGCTGGGCATGCTGGGCTCCAAGCACCTTTACATCGCCGATCTCAGTATGACCGGCCTGGTTGCCTGCGCGGTCATCATCCTGCTGCTGGAAGCCAATGCCCTGTTCGGCAAAATGGGCCCGATGGCCAGCGTGAAAGGCGTGATTCACTGCAGTATCGCCCTCGCGGCGCTGCTCTGGGTGTTGCTGGCCTTCCTCTGAGGGCGGTTGCGAGTGTCACTGAAGCCGGGGAATTCCCCGGCTTTTTCGTTGTGGGCTGGGTATTTTTGCAGCTGCCCCCTCGGTTTCTGCTCTCTGGGTGCCTATGTATAATGGCGGCTCGTTTTTGCTATTAGCGCGGCCATGTCTCAAGACGATCTCGACCACATTCCCTCCATCGTCCCCACCCGGGACAACGAACAGCACTTCGCCACTTCCCGTGGCCGCAGCAGCCAGAAGTCCGGCAAGGGCAATGGCGGCCGCGGCAAGACCTCCCCGGCGCCGGCCCGGAGCGGCGGTGGTGGCGGCGGGCTGTGGGGGCATATCTTTTTAGCGCTGGCACTGGTGGTGGCCGGGGTGGCCTGCACCTGGGCCTGGCAGCTGCAGAGCCAGCTGGAACAATCCAACCACCTGCTGGCCCGGGCGACCGAGCGCATTACCGACCTGGAAGACCGTTTGTCCGACACGGACGAGGGGCTGAGCCAGAATACCGAGACCATGGCGGTGAAGATCAAGGAACTCTACTCCGAGGTCGACAAGCTGTGGGCCTCCGCCTGGCGACGCAACAAGGCGCGCCTGGATGAACTGGAGGGCGCCAACAAGACTCTGCAGGGCACCAGCAAGAGCAACGCCAGCAAGATCGCGGCCGCCGAGAAGTCGCTGGGGGAGACCCAGGCCCAGATCAAGGCGGCGGCTGCGGATCTCGCCAAGCTGCGCGGCGTGGCCGGTGACATGGAGCGCCTGATGGCCAGCGCCAAGGCCAATGGCGCCGAGGTGGAGCGGGTGGCCGACAGCCTGAACAAGATCAACCTCGAGCTGGCGAAGATGGACAAGCGGGTGCAGAGCAACGAGGAGTGGGTGAACTCCATCAATGCCTTCCGCCGCCAGATCAACTCGGATCTGTCCGCCCTGCAAACCCAGCTGCGCAATATGCAGAGTCCCGCCGGCGCGCCCTGATCTGATGAATTACCGGGTGGGCAAAGGGGCTCGCCTGTCCCTCCGGGGTGTATACTGACGCCCCATTTTTTCAGCTGCCCAGGACCACCCGCCAGAGGGGTCTGTAACCGAAGAAGGTATTCGCCATGACGGTCATTCGCCAGGACGACTTTATCGACAGCGTCGCCGACGCCCTGCAATTCATCTCCTACTACCACCCCCTGGATTTCGTGAAGGCGGTTCACGAGGCCTACGAACTGGAACAGAACCCGGCGGCCAAGGACGCCATGGCCCAGATACTGATCAATTCCCGCATGTGCGCCACCGGTCACCGCCCGATCTGCCAGGACACCGGGATTGTCACGGTATTCCTCAAGATCGGCATGAAGGTGCAGTGGGACGCGACCATGTCAGTGGCGGACATGGTGAACGAGGGCGTGCGCCGCGCCTACCTGCACCCCGACAACGTGCTGCGCGCTTCCATCCTGGCCGATCCGGCGGGAGCGCGTAAGAACACCAAAGACAACACCCCGGCCGTGATTCATATGGAAGTGGTGGAAGGCGATACGGTGGATGTGCAGGTGGCGGCCAAGGGTGGCGGCTCCGAGAACAAGTCCAAGATGGTCATGCTCAATCCCTCCGACTCCATTGTCGACTGGGTCGTCAAGACCGTGCCCACCATGGGTGCCGGCTGGTGCCCGCCGGGCATGCTGGGCATCGGTATTGGCGGCACTGCGGAAAAGGCCGCGGTGATGGCCAAGGAATCCCTGATGGACCCCATCGACATCCACGAATTGCGCAAGCGCGGCCCCGCCAACCGGGCCGAGGAACTGCGCCTGGAGATCATGGATGCGGTGAACAAGCTGGGTATCGGCGCCCAGGGCCTGGGCGGTCTCACCACGGTGCTGGATGTGAAGATCAAGGACTACCCGACCCACGCCGCCTCCCTGCCCGTGGCGATGATCCCCAACTGTGCCGCCACCCGTCACGCCCACTTCGTACTGGACGGCTCCGGCCCGGCCCTGCAAACCCCGCCGGACCTGGACCAGTGGCCGGAAATCAGCTGGGAGGCGGGCGATTCCGTGCGCCGGGTGAACCTGGATACAGTCACTCCGGAGGAAGCGGCCCAGTGGCAGCCGGGTGATACGTTGTTGCTGAACGGCAAGATGCTCACCGGGCGCGACGCCGCCCACAAGAAAATGAAGGAGCTGATCGAGTCCGGCGAGGGCCTGCCCGCCGAAGTCGATCTCAAGGGACGCTTTATCTACTACGTCGGCCCCGTCGACCCGGTGCGTGACGAAGTGGTCGGGCCGGCCGGCCCCACCACCTCCACCCGCATGGACAAGTTCACTGACTTCGTCCTGCAGCACACCGGCCTGCTGGGCATGATCGGCAAGGCCGAGCGCGGCCCTGCCGGCATCGAGGCGATCAAGAAGCACAAGGCGGTCTACCTGATGGCCGTGGGGGGCGCCGCCTACCTGGTGTCCAAGGCCATCACCTCGGCCCGGGTCGTGGCTTTTCCGGAACTGGGGATGGAGGCCATCTACGAGTTCGAAGTGAAGGATATGCCGGTCAGCGTGGCGGTGGACGCCAACGGCACCTCCGTGCACGAGATCGGTCCGAAAATCTGGCAACAGAAGATTGAAGAAGAAGCGATTGCGCTGATCTGATCGCTGACGACACTGGAACCCGGCCTTCGTCGGGATGACAATGGTGGGGCTGTTACCCCTGTCGCCCCTGCGCAGGCAGGGGCCCTTTGTTACCATGGCAACGGACCGGGGAGCCTTGCATTGCCCGATACCTTCTACTGGCACGACTACGAAACCTTCGGCGCGGACCCGTCCCGCGATCGGCCGGTACAGTTCGCCGGCCTGCGCACCGACGCCGACCTGAATCCCGTCGGCGAGCCGCTGGTCATCTACGCCCGCCCCTCGAACGACTTCCTGCCCCACCCGCAGGCCTGCCTGGTCACTGGCATCACCCCCCAGGAAGCACTGGAAAAGGGCGTGCCCGAGTGCGAGTTCATCGCCCGTATACACGCCGAACTGGCCCAGCCCGGCACCTGCGGCGCGGGCTACAATTCGCTGCGTTTTGACGACGAAGTGACCCGCTATACCCTCTACCGCAATTTCTACGATCCCTACGCCCGCGAGTGGCAGAACGGCAACTCCCGCTGGGACATCATCGATATGCTGCGAGCGGCCTACGCCCTGCGACCGGAGGGCATCGAGTGGCCGCTGCGGGAGGATGGCCACGCCAGCTTTCGCCTGGAAGAGCTGACCGCCGCCAACGGCATCGCCCACGAGGCGGCCCACGATGCCCTGTCGGATGTGCATGCCACCATCGCCATGGCGCGGTTGGTACGAGAAAAGCAGCCCAGGCTCTACGATTACGTGCTGGCCCACCGGGACAAGCGCAAGGTGGCGGGGCTGCTGGATATTGCCAATATGAAGCCGCTACTGCATGTCTCGGGCATGTTCGGCGCAGAGCGCTACAACACTGCGTTGATCGTGCCGCTGGCGGAGCACCCGAAGAACCGCAACGAGATCATCTGCTATGACCTCGGCGTCGACCCGGCGCCGCTCGCTGATTTGACTGCGGAGGAGCTGGCGCAACTGCTCTATACCCGCAGTGATGAGATGCCCGAGGGCCGTGTGCGGCCGGGCCTGAAGAGCGTGCACATTAATCGTTGCCCGCTGCTGGTGACGGCGAAGATGGCCAGTCCGGAAGTGGCGGCCCGTATCGGCCTGGACGGCGCCCGCTGTCGCGCCCACCTGGCGGCGCTGCGAGAACAGCGTAACGCCAACCCCCAGGCCTTCGCCGACAAGCTGCTGGCCATCTACGCCGAGCGCGAGCGGGCGCCGATCACCGACCCGGATCGCATGCTCTACAGCGGCGGCTTTTTCCCCGATGCCGATAAACGCACCATGACGCGCGTGCGCGAGGCATCCCCGGAGCAACTGGCCAGCCAGAGTTTTCCCTTCGAGGACGCCCGCCTGCCGGAGATGCTGTTTCGCTACCGGGCGCGCAACTACCCGGATTCCCTCAGCGAGGAGGAGTTCGGGCAGTGGGAGGAATTCCGCTACCAGCGCCTGACTGAAGCGGAGGCGGACAGCGGGCTGACCCTGGAGCAGTTCCAGCGGGAGATCGAAGCGCTGCTAGGCTCGGGCGAACTGTCTGCCGCCAAAGAACAGGTGCTGCACCAGCTACTGGATTACGGCGATATGCTGCTGGCCTGAGGTGCCGCCGGCTTCCGCGCCACGATGGTTTTCACCACGTCCAGGAAGACATGGTCGAGCGACTCCAGTTCAAAACCCGCCGCCTGCACATTGCCCACCGTGCGGCGGTTCATGGCCGGGCCGACTTTTTCCGTGAGCAGGGTCATCAGGTGCATCATGGCGCTGAAGGGAAAGTAGCGACTGCCGGTGTGCTCGAACATGCACAGCTCGCCGCCGGGTTTCAGCACCCGGTACAGCGAGCGCAGCCCGTCCACCGGGCGCGGCACCGAGCAGAAGGAGCAGGCGGTGAATACCTGGTCGAAGTGGTTGTCGGGGAATTCCAGCTCGTGCACGTCCATGACCCGGGCCTCCAGGTTGCCGGGGTAGTCCGCCACGCGCGGCTCCGCCACCTGCAGCATGGCGGGGCTGATGTCGATGGCGGTGATCTGCCTGTCCGGCGGAAAGGCGGCGATATCCAGCCCGGTGCCCAGGGCCATGAACAGGATGCGCCCATCCCCCATGCGGCTGTACAGTTGCTGCTTCACCGGCAGCCAGCGCGCCTCGGTGCCCCTGCCGGCCATCAGGTCGAAGTTGGGGGCCAATTTGTCCCATTTGGCCTGTGTTGCAGTATCAGTCATGTTTGAGACTCCCGCGCAGGGGCAGAGCCTGCGGCCCGCGGATGTGGTTGTTCATCACCCACACGGCGACGATACAGGCCAGTCCGCATACTGCGCCCTCCAGCAGCGCCAGTGCGCCGCCGATGGGTGTCATCGTCGCGTGCATGCCCACCACCATGCCGGCCACCATGCCTGTGAGCATCAGCGGCACCATCACTTCCATGGCCCCGAACAGGGAGCCGAACAGCAGCGACAGGGGGATGGCGAACACCATGCCCAGCAGCATCGCGGCCACCATCACCAGCAGCATATTCCAGCCCAATGGGGTCAGCAGCCAGATCAGCCAGCCGATGAGGGCGCCGCCGGCGATACTGGCGCCGAGGTCGCCGAGTACGAAGAACAGTCGTTGATCCATGGCAAATTCCCCTGCTCAGGAAAGTAAGTTGTTATTTTGTCGCCCGGCCATCATACGACACGCCCCGTGCATGGGCATACGCCCCCGGCAGGCCCTATAATGCCCACCAAGTTCGCCAGCCCCCGGAGTCCACTGTGCAATTCGCCGGCAGTCATATTCTCTCTGTCACCCAGTTCGAACGCGCCGATGTGGAGACGATTTTCTCCGTGGCCGACCGCATGGAGCCCTACGCCCACCGGCGGCGGGTCACCAAGGTGCTCGATGGCGCCATTCTCGGCTCCATGTTCTTCGAGCCCAGTACCCGCACCCGGGTGAGTTTTGGCAGCGCCTTCAACCTGCTCGGTGGCGAAGTGCGTGAGACCACCGGTTTCGAGAACTCGGCCATCGCCAAGGGCGAGTCCCTCTACGACACGGCGCGGGTGCTCAGTGGCTATTCGGATGTCATCGCCATGCGTCACCCGGCCGCCGGTTCGGTGGCTGAATTCGCCGCTGCCAGCAGGGTACCGGTGATCAACGGTGGCGACGGCGCCAACGAACACCCGAGTCAGGCGTTGCTGGACCTCTACACCATCAAGAAGGAACTCGCCGGTCGCGGTCGCGGTATCGACGGTCTGCGCATCGCCATGGTCGGCGATCTGCGCTACGGTCGCACCGTGCACTCCCTGTGCAAGTTGCTGTGCCTGTTCGACCGCGTGCAGGTGGTGCTGGTGTCGCCGCAGGAACTGCGTATGCCGGGGGAAATTGTCGAAGATCTGCGCGCTGCCGGCCACGAGGCGCTGGAGTCGGAGGCGCTGGAAGCCAGCATTGCCCACGTTGACATCGTCTACTCCACCCGCATCCAGGAAGAGCGCTTCAGCTCCCAGCAGGAGGCCGATCTCTACCGCGGCCGCTTCCGTCTCAACCAGACTATCTACACCGAGCACTGCGAGCCCAACACGGTGATCATGCACCCGCTGCCGCGGGATTCCCGCGAAACTGCCCGGGAACTTGACGACGACCTGAACGACAACCCCAACCTCGCCATTTTCCGCCAGACCGACAACGGTGTACTGGTGCGCATGGCCCTGTTTGCCCTGGTGCTGGATGTGGCGGATGAGGTGGATGCCCACGCCCGCGACGTTAACTGGTACACCGCGGGGCGTTTCGGATGAGTTTTTCCCTGCGCTTTGGCGCGGATGCAGTGCGGGTGCTGGCCGAAGACCAGGTCTTCGATGGCTATTTCTCGGTGCGTCGCCTGACCGTGCAGCACCGTTGCTTCAACGGCGGCTGGAGCGCGCCGGTGACCCGGGAGGTGTTCGACCGCGGCGACGCGGTTGGCGTGCTGCCCTACGACCCGGTAGATGACAGCCTGATCCTGGTGGAGCAGTTTCGCCCCGGTGCGGTGCGCGGCAAGGACAGCCCCTGGATGCTGGAACTGGTGGCCGGCGTGGTTGAACCCGGTGAGAGCGACACCGAGGTGGTCTACCGGGAAGCCCGGGAAGAGGCGGACTGCGAACTCACCGACCTGCTGCCGATCGCCCGTTACTTTCCCAGCGCTGGTGCCTGCTCCGAACAGGTGCGCCTGTTCTGTGGCCGCGTCAGCCGTGCCGATGTCGGCGGGGTGCACGGCCTCGACAGCGAAGATGAAGACATCCTGGTGCACTCGGTACCCCGCCTGGAAGCCCTGCAGTTGCTGCGGGAGGACCGCATACCGAACGGGCATACGCTGATCGCCCTGCAGTGGCTGGCCCTGCAGGGCGAGTCCCTGCGCGAGCGCTGGCGCTAGCCTCCCGCTATGAACGACGCCCCGGAAACCGGCGCCAACACGCCCGCCGCCCGGCCCGGCCTGCTGCGCTCCAGCGCCCTGGTCGGCAGCATGACCATGCTGTCGCGGGTGCTGGGCCTGGTGCGCGATATTGTGATTGCCGCCACGGTGGGTGCCAACGCCCTGGCGGACGCCTTTTTTGTCGCCTTCAAGATTCCCAACTTCCTGCGCCGCCTGTTCGCCGAGGGCGCCTTTGCCCAGGCCTTTGTGCCGGTGCTGGCGGATTACCGGGAACAGGGTAGTCACGCCGCGGTGCAGGCCCTGATCAACCGGGTGGCCGGCGTGCTGGGAGGGAGCCTGCTGCTGGTCACCGGCCTGGCGATGCTCGGCGCGCCACTGGTGGCGGCCCTGTTTGCCCCGGGTTTCCTCGACGATCCGCGCAAGTTCGATGCGGTCAGCCACATGGTCCGCATTACCTTTCCCTACCTGCTGCTGATCTCCATGACCGGCTTCTGCGGCGGCATTCTCAACAGTTACGGCCGTTTTGCGGTGCCGGCATTAACGCCGGTGTTCCTCAACCTGTCATTGATTGGCGCGGCGCTGGTGGCGGCGCCCTGGTTTGCCGAGCCGGTTTACGCGCTGGCCTGGGGGGTGGCGCTGGCGGGGGTGATTCAGCTGTTGTTCCAGTTGCCCTCCCTGTACCGTCTCGACCTGGTGCCGCGGCCGGTCTGGGATACCCGCCACGAGGGCGTACGGCGCATCGTCAAGCTGATGGTGCCGGCCCTGTTCGGGGTCTCGGTGAGCCAGATCAACCTGTTGCTGGATACGGTGCTGGCCTCCTTCCTGCCCACCGGCAGCGTGTCCTGGCTGTACTATTCCGACCGTCTCACCGAGCTGCCCCTGGGGGTCTTCGGGGTGGCCATAGCCACCGTGATCCTGCCCAGCCTGTCCTCGCATCGGGCGGCGGCCCGGGGGGAAGATTTCACGCTCACCCTGGACTGGGCGGTGCGCATGATCCTGCTGGTGGCGGTGCCGGCCGCGGTGGCGCTGATGGTGCTGGCGGAGCCGATTCTGGTGACCCTGTTCCAGTACGGGGAACTCGGCAGCCGCGATGTGAGCATGGCCAGTTACAGCCTGCAGGCCTACAGTCTGGGCCTTATCGCCTTCATGCTGATCAAGGTGCTGGCGCCGGGTTTCTACGCCCGCCAGGACACCACCACGCCGGTGCGGATCGGCATTATCGCCATGCTGGCCAATATGATCTTCAACGTCATCTTCGTGCTGCCCCTGCTGTTCTGGTACAACCTCGGCCATGTGGGGCTGGCGCTGGCCACCAGCGTCGCGGCCTGGCTCAATGCCGGCCTGTTATGGCACCGCCTGCGCAAAGACGGCGTGTTCCGCTTCCAGCCCGGTTGGGGGCGTTTTGTCCTCCGGCTGCTGGTGGCCACCGCCCTGATGGCCGCGGTGGCCTGGTGGCTGGTGCCCGCGGTCAGTGAACTGGCGGCGATGGGGGCGCTGCGGCGTGCGCTGTCGATCGCGCTGGTCTGCGGTGGCGGCGGGGCGGCCTACCTGCTGTGCCAGGTGGCCCTGGGTGCCCGCTTGAACCAGCTCAGAACGCCGCGCAGCGGTGCTTGAAGCGGCGCCGCGCCGGGCAAATTGCCAGTCGCTGCCATAGGATACCGGCCGCCCTTTCCGTATAATCGCCGGTTTGGTTTGACTGGGGCGGTGCCCTGCATGGAGCTGATACGAGGCCTGCACAACCTGCGGCCCAGACACCGTGGCTGCGTGGCCACCATCGGGGCCTTCGACGGGGTGCATCTGGGGCATCAGGCGGTGATTCGCCACCTGCTGGAAAAGGCGCGGGCCTATGGCCTGCCGTCGGTGGTCATGGTGTTTGAGCCACTGCCCCGGGAGTATCTGGCGCCGCTCAAGGCCCCGGCCCGGTTGATGAGCTTCCGCGAGAAGTTCCGCGCGCTGGAGGCGCTGGGGGTGGATCGCCTGCTGCGCATCCGCTTTACCGAGCAGTTGCGCCACAAAAGCGCCCAGTCCTTTGTGGACGATGTGCTGGTGGCGGGCCTCGGGGTGCGCTACGTGGTGCTGGGTGACGACTTCCGCTTCGGCGCTGACCGCCAGGGTGATGTGGACTTCATCAAGGCCGAGGGTGAGCGCTACGGTTACGAGGCCGAGCCCACCCCGACATTCACCTGGCAGCGTGAGCGGGTCAGCAGCACCCGCATCCGCAAGGCCCTGGCCCAGGCGGATTTTGACCTGGCCGGGCAGTTGTTGAGCCGGCCCTACAGCATCTCCGGCAAGGTGGTCTACGGGCGCCAGCTGGGGCGGACCCTGGGCTTTCCCACGGCCAACATGGAGTTGCACCGGCTGCGGGCGCCGCTGTCCGGTGTGTACGTGGTGTCGGTGAGCGGGGCCGGGATGATCAATGCGCCGGCGGTGGCCAACGTCGGCACCCGGCCAACGGTGAACGACAGCATCAAGGCCAATCTCGAGGTGCACCTGCTGGATCGCGAGTGCCACCTCTACGGCAAACACATCGAGGTGACCTTCCGCCACAAGCTGCGGGAAGAGACCAAATTTGACTCGGTCGAGCAGCTGCGAGAGCAGATCGGCCGCGACATCGACCGCGCCCGGCAGTGGCTGGCGGTCAATTGACGGGTAGACGTTTTACATGAGTGAGTACAAGAACACCCTGAACCTGCCGCAGACGGCGTTCCCGATGAAGGCCAGCCTGGCCCAGCGCGAGCCGCAGCGGCTCAAGCAGTGGCAGGAAATGGACCTGTACGGCAAGATCCGTGCCGCCAGCGCGGGCAAGCCGAAATTTATCCTGCACGACGGCCCGCCCTACGCCAATGGCGACCTGCACGTGGGCCACGCGGTGAACAAGATTCTCAAGGACATTATCGTCAAGTCGAAGACCCTGTCCGGCTTTGATGCGCCCTACGTGCCGGGCTGGGACTGCCACGGCCTGCCCATCGAGCTGAACGTCGAGAAAAAAGTCGGCAAGCCGGGCGTGAAGGTCTCGCCGGCGGAATTCCGTCAGAAATGCCGCGAGTTCGCGGCGCGCCAGATCGACGGCCAGCGCGAGGACTTTGTGCGCATGGGCGTGCAGGGCGATTGGGACAAGCCCTACCTGACCATGGATTTTCGCTTTGAGGCGGATATCGTGCGCTCCCTTGGCCGGATCATCGACAACGGCCATCTGCACAAGGGCTTCAAGCCGGTGCACTGGTGTACCGATTGCGGTTCCGCGCTGGCGGAGGCGGAGGTCGAATACAAGGACAAGCATTCGCCGGCCATCGACGTGGCCTACGCGGCGGTTGATCCTGCGGCCATCAACGCCGCCTGTGGTACCAGCTACAGCGGCGAGATCGCCATCCCCATCTGGACCACCACGCCCTGGACCCTGCCCGCCAGCATGGCGGTGAGCCTGCACCCGGAACTGGATTACGTGCTGATCGAAGGCGAAGGTCGCGCGTTGCTGGTGGCACAAGAGCTGGCGGAAAGCTGCGCGACCCGCTTCGGCCTGCCCGAGCTGAAGATCCTCGGCCGCTGCAAGGGTGCGGCGCTGGACCGGCAACTGCTGCAACACCCCTTCCTGGAGCGCCAGGTGATCGTGGTGCTGGGCGAGCACGTTACCACCGAGGCCGGTACCGGCGCTGTGCACACCGCGCCGGCCCACGGCCAGGATGACTTTGTGGTCGGCTCAAAATACGACATCGAGGTCTACAACCCGGTGGGCGGCAATGGCGTGTACCTGCCGGAGACCGAGTTCTTCGCCGGCCTGCATGTGATGAAAGCCAACCCGGACATCGTCGAGATGCTGCGCCAGCGCGGTGTCCTGCTGCACTTTGAACAGTACGAGCACAGCTACCCCCACTGCTGGCGTCACAAGACCCCGATCATCTTCCGCGCCACACCCCAGTGGTTCGTGAGCATGGAACAGAACGGCCTGCTCAATGCGGCCAAAGACGCGGTGGAGCAGGTGCAATGGCTGCCCGAGTGGGGCAAGGCGCGCATCGACAGTATGCTGGCCAACCGCCCGGACTGGTGTATCTCCCGCCAGCGCACCTGGGGTGTGCCCATCGCGCTGTTCGTGCACAGGGAAAGCGGCGAACTGCACCCGCGCACCCGTGAATTGATGGAGGAAGTGGCGCTGAAGATCGAGGAGCAGGGCATCGACGCCTGGTTCGATCTGCAGCCCGCCGACATCCTCGGCGCCGAGGCGGCGGACTACGACAAGGTCAGCGATACCCTGGATGTGTGGTTCGACTCCGGTGTTACCCACGCCTGCGTGCTGCGCCAGCGCGAGGGCCTGCAATCGCCGGCGGACCTCTACCTGGAAGGCTCCGACCAGCATCGCGGCTGGTTCCAGTCCTCCCTGCTGACCGGCATTGGCGCCTACGGCGCGGCGCCCTACAAGGCAGTGCTCACCCACGGCTTCACCGTCGATGGGGAAGGGCGCAAGATGTCCAAGTCCATCGGCAATATCATCCCGGCGAAAAAAGCCATGAATGACCAGGGCGCCGACATCCTGCGCCTGTGGGTGGCCGGGGCGGATTTCCGCGGCGAGATCGCGGTGTCCGACGAAATTTTCAAGCGCACCGGCGATGCCTACCGCCGTATCCGCAACACGGCCCGCTTCCTGCTTTCCAACCTCAGCGGTTTCGATCCGGCCACTGATGCGCTGCCCTGCGAGGACATGCTGTCGCTGGATCGCTGGGCGGTGGACCGCGCCGCGGCCCTGCAGGCTGAGTTACTGAAAGACTACGAGGCCTATCACTTCCACCAGATCTACCACAAGCTGCACAACTTCTGCACCGGCGATCTCGGTGGCTTCTACCTGGACGTGATCAAGGACCGCCAGTACACCACCCAGGCGGATTCCGTGGCCCGCCGCTCCGCCCAGACCGCCATGTTCCACATCGCCGAGGCGATGGTGCGCTGGATGGCGCCCATCCTCAGCTTTACTGCCGAGGAAATCTGGGAAAACCTGCCCGGCGAGCGCGCCGGGTCGGTGTTCCTGGTGGAGTGGTACGACCAACTCGCCAGCCTGGAGCCCGGCGCCCGTCTCGGCCGCGAATACTGGCAGCAGGTCATGGCTGTGCGCGATGCGGTGAACAAGGAAATCGAAGTACAGCGCGGCGCCGGCAGGGTGCGCGGTTCACTGGACACCGCCGTGACCCTCTACTGCAGTGACGACCTGCTGTCCGCCCTGGGCGAACTGGGCGAAGAGTTGCGCTTTGTGCTGATCAGCTCCGGCGCGGCTCTTGCGCCGCTGGCGGATGCGCCAGCGGATGTGGCAGTCACGGAGATCGACGGCCTGTGCCTGCAGGTGGTGGCTTCCGGCGATGAGAAGTGCGAACGCTGCTGGCACCGCCGCCCTGAGGTGGGCAGTCTCGAGGCGCACCCCACGCTCTGCGGTCGCTGTGTGGAGAACATCGACGGCTCCGGCGAACAGCGCCGCTACGCCTGAGATGACTGCGATGCGTTACGGCACGGGCGCCTGGCCCTGGTACCTGCTCGCGCTGGTGGTGATAGCCCTGGACCAGTACACCAAGGGGCTGGCCAGCGCCAATCTCGAGTACGCCCGGCCGGTGGCTGTGTTTTCCTGGTTTAACCTGACCCTGCACCACAACTCCGGCGCCGCCTTCAGCTTTCTCAGCGATGCGGGCGGCTGGCAGCGCTACTTTTTCACCGCTATTGCGCTGGCGGTCAGCGCCCTGCTGGTGGCCTGGCTGTACCGCCTGCAGCGCGGGCAGTGGCTGCTGGCCCTGAGCCTGGCGCTGGTGCTGGGCGGCGCCATCGGCAATCTGTGGGACCGGCTGGTGCTGGGCTACGTGGTCGACTTTATTTCCGTACACTATGCCGGCTACTACTTCCCGGCGTTCAATCTGGCGGACTCGGCCATCACCGGGGGCGCCATTGGCTTGATACTGGACAGTTTCCTGGGTCGGCCTGCCGCCGGCTCAGAGGAGGAATAGGGGTGGATGTACCCGTCAGCGAGGGCACCACGGTGTACCTCAATTTTTCCGTCAGCCTGGAAGACGGCTCGGAAGTGGATTCCAACTTCGGCGGAGAGCCGGTCAACTTCGCGGTGGGCGACGGCAGCCTGCTGCCGGGCTTCGAGCGCTGTATCTTCGGTATGCACCCCGGCCAGCGCCAGGTCTTCACCGTGCTGCCCGAGGACGCCTTTGGCCAGCCCAACAACAACAATGTGCAGGTGCTGCCCCGCAGCCACTTCGACGACGACCTGGAACTGGAAATCGGCCTGGTGTTTTCCTTTGCCGATGCCGGTGGCGGCGAGCTGCCCGGCCTGATCGTGGCCTTCGATGACGAGGAGGTGACGGTGGACTTCAACCACCCGCTGGCGGGGCGTACAATCCTTTTCGATGTGCAAATTCACCGGGTGGAACCTACCGAGCTCCATTGATGGACATTCAACTCGCCAATCCCCGCGGTTTCTGCGCCGGCGTCGACCGCGCCATCGATATCGTCAACCGGGCGCTCGACCTGTTCGGCGCCCCCATCTATGTGCGCCATGAAGTGGTGCACAACAAGTTTGTGGTGGGCAACCTGCGCGAGCGCGGCGCTGTCTTTGTGGATGAACTGCACGAGGTGCCGGACGACTGCATCGTGATATTCAGCGCCCACGGCGTATCCCAGGCGGTGCGCAGTGAAGCGGCGGAACGCGGTCTGAAGGTGTTCGACGCCACCTGTCCGCTGGTGACCAAAGTGCACATGGAAGTTTCCCGCTACAGCGCCGAGGGTCGCGAGTGCGTCCTTATCGGCCACGCCGGCCACCCCGAGGTGGAGGGCACCATGGGCCAGTACGACCACAGCGCCGGCGGTGATATCTACCTGGTGGAGGACGAGGCACAGGCGGGCAAGCTCGAGGTGCGCAATCCCCAGCATCTGTCCTACGTCACCCAGACCACGCTCTCCATGGACGATACCGCGCGGGTTATCGACGCCCTGCGCGAGCGCTTTCCGGCTATTTCCGGGCCGCGCAAGAACGATATCTGTTACGCCACCCAGAACCGCCAGGACGCGGTAAAGGAGCTGGCGGCGCGCTGCGACCTGGTGCTGGTGGTGGGCTCTCCCAACTCCTCCAATTCCAACCGCCTGCGGGAGCTGGCCAAGCGCATGGGCGCCGAAGCCCACCTGATCGACGGTCCGGAGGACATCGACCCCGCCTGGCTGGACCAGGTCGGGAGTATCGGCATCACTGCCGGTGCCTCCGCCCCCGAGGTGCTGGTGCAGGAAGTGGTTGAGCGTCTGCGACAGCTGGGCGCCAGCGCGCCGGTGGAAGTGCAGGGTCGCCCCGAGAACGTCACCTTCTCCCTGCCGAAAGAACTGCGCATCGCCGCCAAAAACCTCTAGATTTCCGCGCCTGGGGCCCGCGGTGCGGCCTCGCATCCAGCGTCCGGCCATCCGAGCCGGGCGCTTTTCGTCATATCGATCCCTTTGCTGGCGACCTTGCCACTGCGACCTAGACTCACTCCCTGACAGGGAGGTGTGCTGTGAACAGGATGTTCCGGCCCCACCCGGTGTGCATACTGCACCGGTGTGGGGGTTTAACGCTGATGGAGTTGCTGGTGGTGCTGGCGATCCTGGCCATTGTGCTGGGATTGGTCGCGCCTTCCATGCAATCCCTGTTACAGGGCGCGCGGATGCGCAGCGAGGCAGCGAGATTGCTCGATGCAGTCCAGCTGGCCCGCAGTGAGGCGGCGGCTCGCCACCGCCCGGTAAGTCTCTGCCCGGCCGTTGACGCCGAAGGGGCAGTACCTTCCTGCGGCGGCACCTACGCCGGGGGCTGGCTGGTGTTTGATGGCCCGCCTCCGGCGGACGGTACCGTCGCAGCTGCCAGCCTGCTGCGCAGCTATCCCGCCGTTGCAGCGGGGTATCGAATCGCCACCAGCGATGGCCGGGGGGCCGATGTAGCCTTCTCCTATTACCCGGACGGCGCCACCCGCCGCAACCTCACCCTGTCAGTCTGCTCCATTGCGCAACCACAGTCGCCCGGCTGGAGCCTGGTCATCAACCGGGTGGGGCGGGCCCGCGTGGCGCAGGGCTGGGGGCGTTGTGATGCGACCTGAGCGCAAGGGGCAGGCCGGGGCCAGCCTGCTGGAGGTGGCGATTGCCCTGCTGGTTCTCGGTGTCGGTTTACTGGGGCTGATTCGCCTGCAGGGGCTCGCCCAACAGCAGTTGTACGACGCGGCCCAACGCAGCCTGGCGACCCGCCTGGCCCGGGATGTGCTGGCCAGGATGCAAGACAACCCGGGGGCGCTGGCCTATTACGCAAGCTTGACACCGGTCGCCGCCGCGGAGGCGCAGGCCGGGCCGCCTGCGGCCTGCGCACTGTCCCCATGTTTGCCGAACGAGCGGGCTGCCGCGGATGCCGCCCACTGGCGCCGGGTGCTGGCCGGGCTGGCTCCGGTGCAGGCCGGCCCCCGCGCCGACGGTGGCCTGGTGCAGGGGCTGCTGTGTATCCGCCAGCAGGGTGCCGGGGTAGCGGTGGAAGTTGCCTGGCGGGGAAGCACCAGGGCCGTTGTCGATGATGGCACTGAGCCGCGGTGTGGCGCCGGCAGCGCCGGTATGGATGACGACCTGCGCCGGGCGCTGAGGATGGTGAGCTATGTCCGCACGCCGTAATGCCATTTTTCTGCCACCACGCCTCCGGGGGCTGTCGCTGATCGAGTTGATGATCGCCATGACCCTCGGTTTGCTGTTGCTGTCGGGCCTGATCCTGGTCTACCTGGAGAGCCGGCGCCAGGCGCTGCTGGAGGCGGAGGGCGCGCGCCTGCAACAGAGCGGGCGCTATGCCCTGTCGCTCCTGCAACACGAGCTGACGATGGCGGGATTCTTCGGTGGCTGGCCGGAACCCGGTTTGCTTGCGGCCGATGCCGGTGCGCCGGGCTGCGGTGGGCTCGCGGGATGGGCGCTGGCGCCCGAGCCGGCACTCGATCTGATCGCCGATATCCAAGGCGAAGCGCGGCGCAGTGTGCACGGGCATGACCTGGGCTGCCTGCCCACCGGATCAGGCGCCATCGCCCAGGCTACCGATGTCCTTGTCATCAAACGCAGCGCGGCGCAGGCGACGCTGGAGAACGGTGCCTTTGCCGCAGGAATTTCCGCCGCTGAAGCCTCCCAGTGGTATCTGCGCATTGGCCATGGCGGTGCTGCCTGGCGCTACGTAGGCGAAGGTGAGAACTTCCCGGCTGTGGATCGCGCTCCGGCTTCGGGGGTGAGCTACTGGGAAGTCTACGCCAGTATCTTTTTCATCCGCCCCTGGTCGCAGCCGGGTGACGGCGTGCCTACGCTCTGTGTCGAACGCCTTTCCGCCAACAGCGTGGGGCCGGTGGAGTGCCTGGTGGACGGGGTGGAGGACCTCCAGCTCAGCATCGGTATCGATAGCAACGGCGATGGCAGTGCAGAGCGCTTCACCGACAACCCCGACGCTGTGGAACTGCAGCGGGCGCGGACTGCGCGGGTCGCCCTGCTGCTGCGCAGCCTGGCGCCGGTGCCGGGCCATCGGCGCAGTCTGGAAGAGGGGGATGGCGGTGGGCTGGACCAGGACGGCTATCTCCGCCGCTGGTTCAGCGGCACGGTCAATCTGCACAACCTGAACCTGCCACAGCCGGTGCAGACGCTGTGACCGGGTCTTTTTCTCCGGCGCTGTATCGCCCCGAGACCGGGCTGGTGCTGCCTGTGGCACTGTGCTTTTTACTGCTGCTGACACTGATTGCCGCCACCGCCAGCCAGAACAGTTCGCTGGAGCTGCGCCTTGCGGCGAATGGCGAGCAACAGGAAGTGTTGCGCCAGCAGGCCATTGCCGTGGCCCAGGTGGTGGCGGAGCAGCCCGACCTGTTCACGCCGGGGCTGGCGGCGGGGCAGCAACGCTGTGTCACGGTGGGCGACTGCGCCGTATCCGCATTGCCGCTACCTGACCTCCTGCAGGAGACGGCGGTGGCGGCATCCCGGGTTCATATCGAGCGTATCGAGGCTCCCGCTGGCGGAGCACTGGCACTGCGCACACCGGAGCCCGCGGCATTCAGCGCTACGGCTTTTGCCTTTGAGTGCTTCGAGGTATTCACGGAGCTGGACAACAGCAATCAGCGCGGTGGTCGGGCGGTTTTGGCCGTGGGTATCGGGCGCCGGCTGGGGACGGGAGGAGGTTGGCAATGAGGAAGGCGCTGTGCTGGCAGCTTGTATTGCTGGCCATACTTGCGCCCTGGGCGGCTGCTGACGATGTCGACATCTACCGTGATGCGTCGGCGGGCGGCTACCTGCTGCTGGCGCTGGATCTGCGTCCCTCGGCCTATGAAGTGGCCTGCGACAGTCTCGATACATGTTTGCCGGATAACGCTGCACTGCCGGCCCTGCACAGCCTGTTGGGGGATGGCCACGAGGGAGGTGTGACGCACCTCGACATCGCGCTGGCGCAGTTGCTCAGTCATCTGTCGCAACCGCAACTGGCGTCACTGGAGCTGGCGCTCATGCTGTTTGTGGCCGGGGAGGAGCGTTTGCCAGGTATCTACAGCCCACTGTTTGAGCATCGCGCTGAACTGCTGGAGGACCTGCGGGCCCTTCGCGACCTGACGCCGCCTGAATCCGCTTCTGAAATCTCTGAAGACGCGGTGCTGGCGGCCTGGCGCGACACTCTGGGAGAGGGAGAGCTGGGTCGCCGCTTCGGCCAGTGTCCCCAGCGCAATCGCATCCGGCTGGTTTTGCGGAGCGCCTCTGAGACAGGCGGCACCGCCGCAGCCGCCAGCGGCGCACCATTTGCAGACCTGCTGGATCTGCTGCGGCCGCGCGCCCACAGCCTCGCCGAGCCGGGGCTGTTGTCGGCCGCAGCCGGCGAGACCGTGCAGGTCTTCCTGCCCCTGCTGGGGGTGGCGCCGGGATACACCTGGCCCGGCAACCTGAAAAAGTATTACCTGGGGTCGGACCAGGGTGAGGCAGCGGCACCGCAAGGGCGCTATGTGGACGCAGCCGGGGAGCCGGTTCTGCAGAGTGAGGGCGCAGGTGCGGGGCGTATCAGCCCGCAGGCGCTGAGTGACTGGACCGACCCGGCAGCCTTGCCGTCCTGGGCGGAGGGCGCCGACGGCGACTACGTCAGGCTGGGGGGCTTTGGTGATCGCCTGCGCCAGCAGGCAGCGGGAACGGCCGGCCGGCACCTGTACCTGGAGCCGCCGACGATTAACCCCGGCGAAGCCAACCCGTTGATCGCCCTGAGCCCCGACCAGGCCACACTGGACGCCCTGCCCTATCTGGGCGGGAGCCTCGGCGCCGTTGACCCTGCGGCGACGCTGGACTGGATTCACTGGCTTCGGGGCCAGGATCGCGATGATACGGATGGTGATGGGGATACCCGGGAGGTGCGGCCCTGGCTGCTCGGCGGCCTGTTCCATTCCCGCCCCCTGGTGCTGCGCTATGGCCCGCAGATGGGCGATGGCGTTTCCGGCCCGCGGGTGCGTGTCTTCGTAGGGTCCGGCAGTGGCATGCTCCACGCCATAGACAATACCGATGGCATTACAGAAGACGCCGGGCGCGAGGCCTTCGCCTATCTGCCCCTGGAAATGCTGGCGGACCAGGCACTGCGCCGCGCCGGATTGACAACAGCAAATCAGGGCTTGCTCTATGGAGTCGATGGATCACCGGTGGCGCTGCTCAGGGATCACAACGGAGACGGCCAGATACAGGTGGCCGAGGGCGATCGCGCCCTGCTGTATGTCGGCCTGCGCCGCGGCGGCGCCGCTTACTACGCGCTGGAGGTCAGCGACCCGGCCGAGGCTCCCTCCCTGCGCTGGAAAATCCTGCCTGGTGGCGACTACCCCGAACTGGCGCTGAGTTTTGCCGAGCCCCTGGTGGGGCGGGTACAGTTTGAGGAAAGCCCCCGCGATGTGGTGATTGTCAGCGCCGGCTATCACGGTGGCCGGGACGCCGCTGGCAATCCCCTCGGCAAGGACGCGGGACGCGCCGCGGACCCGCGTGGCAACGCGCTCTACATGGTGGATGCCTTCAGCGGCGAGCTGTTGTGGAAGGCCGTGCAGGGGGAGGGCACCGCGCGCGGCGACACCCGCTTCGAGCACCCTGGGCTGCAACACAGTATCCCCTCGCGGCCCGCCGCCCTGCGCGACAGTCGCGGCCTGATCTACCGGCTCTATGTCGGTGACAGTGGCGGCAACCTGTGGCGGGTGGATGTACCGCCGGGAGAGGGGGAGGGGCATCGGCGGCAGCACTGGTCAGTGACGCAACTGGCGGCATTCAGTGAGGCGGATGACAGTGGCGATCGGCGTTTCTTTCACCCGCCGGATATCGTGCGCGCCCGGGATGGCGAAGGGCGTCCCTTCGACGGCGTGCTGATCGCCAGCGGCAATCGCGCCGCGCCCAATGCAACAGAAACCCGGGACGGACTGTTTTACCTCAGGGATTATGCGGTGGCACCGGGGGCGCCACTGCAAGTACCGCAGGTGCTGACAGCGGCGAACCTGCCAGATCGCAGCGACTGTGCCGTGAGTGGCACGGGCTGCGAGCCGGGGGCCGATGACGTCGCGGTGGCCAGGGGGTGGCGTCTGATGTTTCCCGGTGTCGGCGAGAAGGGCCTGTCGGCGCCGCTCACCGAAGCCGGGACCGCCTACCTCACCAGTTTCGTGCCGGCGACGGAGGAGCAGCGCTGTACAGGTAGCACCGGCCACAGTGTGCTGTATCGCCTGCGACTGTCCGACGCTGGGGCGGCCACAGACGCCGGTGCAGCAGTGAGGGTAGGGGAGGGCCTGTCGCACGGCGTTATTGCCACCGGCGATGGATTGTTGCTGCCGGGCGTGGGCGCACCGGGATTGGACCCCGATTCCTCCCTGCCTCACAAGTTGATTCCGCAGCGGGGGGCCGTTCTCTACCGTCTCTACTGGCGGGAGCCGGGCCGTGATGACCTCTAGGTTGGCAGGCACAGTGAAGGAAAGGGCATTTTCCCTGCTGGAGATGCTGATTGCCCTGTGCGTCGTCGGCCTGTTACTGGGGGTGGCGCTGCCCGGCTATGAGCGGCAACTGCAGCGGGTGAAGCGCAGCACCGCCATCGCGGCACTGGAACACCTGCGGGCGCGGCAGGAGCAGTTCTTTGTTCACCACCGCCGCTATGCCGAAACCTTTGCCGAACTTGGGCTCGGGGAGGGAGCTCACTGTATCGATGCCCAGGGCCAGCAGATCGCGGCAGATGCCCAACAGCGCTGTTACTGCGTCGTACTGGAGGAGGTTACGTCAATGGCCTACGTTTTCCGGGCCACCGCCCAATTGCGACAGCGTCGCGACCGGCAGTGTGTGGAGCTGGTGATTGACCAGCAGGGCAGGCGCAGTGCGTCACCCGGTGCGACGGGGGACTGCTGGTAGCTACTCGTCCAGCTTCAGTTTCTGCAGGCGGTAGCGCAGGCTGCGGAAGCTGATGCCGAGCAGTTTGGCGGTGGCGGTCTTGTTCCAGCGGCACTGCTCCAGGGCGGCGCTGATGATCTGGCGCTCGACATCTTCCAGGTAGCCTTCGAGGTCGCCAAGGGCCGCTTCATAGTCAATGCCGGCACTGTCGTCCCGCGCCGCTTTCGTGCGAACCGCTGGTGTGCGGACGTTCAGTTGCAGGTCGTCAGCGCTGATATGTTCGCCATCGCTCAGCGCCCAGGCCCGCTCCAGAATATTTTCCAGCTCGCGCACATTGCCCGGGAAGGTGTAGGTGTGCAACGCGGCCATGGCATCTTCCTGCAGCCGCGGCCGCCCGTCGCCCTCGCCGGCAATACGCTGGATGATACGTTCCACCAGGGCCGGCAAGTCGTCCAGGCGTTCGCGCAGGGGCGGCACATGGACATCAATCACGTTGATGCGGTAGTAGAGGTCATTGCGAAAACGGCCGGCTTCCACCTCCTGCGCCAGGTTGCGATGGGTGGCGCTGAGCACCCGCACATCGGTGGCGACTTCCTCGCCGCTGCCCACCGGACGCACGGCCTTCTCCTGGATGGCGCGCAGCAGCTTGACCTGCATGGCCAGCGGCAGGTCGGCCACTTCGTCGAGGAACAGGGTGCCGCCTTCGGCGGCCTGGAACAGGCCGGGCTTGTCCCGTGTGGCGCCGGTGAAGCTGCCCTTTACGTGGCCGAACAGTTCGCTCTCCATCAATTCGTGGGGAATGGCGCCGCAGTTGACGGCGACAAAGGGCGCTGTCGCCCGGGGGCCGTGGTTGTGGATCATTCGCGCGACGACTTCCTTGCCGCTGCCGGATTCACCCTGGATGTGCACCGGCGCCTGGCTGCGCGCCAGTTTCAGGGCCTGCTGTCGCAGGGTGGCAATGACGGCGCTGGTGCCGATCAGTTCCTGGCCCCGGCCCGGGATGGCTTGCTGGTCGACGGCGTCTCCGGCATCTGCCATGCGCAGGGCGGTGCTGACCAGGCTGCGCAGGCGCTCCAGTTCGATGGGCTTGCTGATAAAGTCGAATGCACCGGCTTTTAGTGCAGTGATGGCGGTTTCCACACTGCCGTGGGCGGTGATCATCGCCACCGGCACCTGGGGGAAGTCGGCGGCGATGGTTTGCACCAGGCTGATGCCGTTGCCATCGGGCAGGCGCATGTCGGTCAGGCAGAGGCTGGGCGGGTTGTTCCGCAGGTGGCTTTCCGCTTCGCCGAGGGAGGCGGCGCTGACGGTCGCCAGGCCCATCCGGCTCAGGGTGATGTCCAGCAGTTCGCGAATGGCGGGTTCGTCGTCGACGATCAGTACGGTTTGCTTCATCGATTCAGTCTATAAGGCGCGCTTGTTCAGTGCCAGGCGAAAACGGCTTGCGCCGCTGTCGGTGGGCTGGTAACTGAGCGAGGCGTTGTTGATTTCGCACAGCTCCTTGCACAGGTAGAGCCCCATGCCGCTGCCGGACTCCACCGTGGTAAAGAAGGGTTCAAACAGCTTGCCGCGATCGCCCGGCGGCACGCCGCGGCCTTCGTCAATCACGTCGATAAAACACTGGGTGGTCTGGAAATCCAGCGCCACTTCGATGTGGGCACATTCAGAGCCGGTAGCGATTTTGCTGTGGCGCAGGGCGTTGTCCAGCAGGTTGCCGAGCACCCGGCGCAGGTTTTCCGGGTCGAACTCCACCAGCAGATCGCGATAGGGACAGTTGACAGTGACGCTGGCCGGGCGGTTGAGGGTATCGAGGTAGTCGCCGGTAAATTTCGCCAGCCAGTCGGCCAGCAACAGGTATTCCGGCTTTGGCGGTTCGCGGCGGGAGATTTGCATCACGCTCTCCACGATCTGGTTTACCCGCAGGCTGTTCTCCTGAATGATGTCTGTCAGGCGCCTGTCGCCGGGGTCCAGCGAGGGCGATTCCCGCAGCAGTTGTGCGGCGTGGCTGATGGCGCCCAGCGGGTTGCGGATCTCGTGGGCAATACTGGCGGTGAGGCGGCCGAGCGAGGTCAGCTTCAGCGCCTGGGCGTACTGGGTGACCGGCGTATAGTCCTCGACAAACACCAGCGCCTCGCCGTCATTACCGGGCTGCAATTCGCGGAAGTTGGCGATCACCGGCGGCGCGCCTTCCTGTACCTGGAAGGGCTGGGCGCGGTGCAATCCATTGTCGCGCCAGTGGGCGTACTGATAGGCCAGGTCCTCGCTGTACTCCGCCAGCTGTCGGCCCTGCTCCACGGCCATCGGGCGCTCCGGCGCCAGCAGGGTGCTGGCGGCCTTGTTCATCACCCGCACCCGGCCATCCCCCGCGACCAGCAGGATGCCGGTCTGCATGTGCTGGACGATCTGTTCGTTGAGACGCTGCAGGTTGTAGAGGTCGCTGGCGCGGGTGCGCGCCAGTTCCTCGGCCCGCCCCAGCCGGACGGCAATGCCCTGCACCAGCACCGACACGCCAAACAGCAGCAGGCCCAGCAGGCCCGACGGGAACAGGGCGTTGATGTCCAGTTTGCCGATACTGATCAGTCGCACCGTGTCCAGCAGCACCGCCAGCACTGCCAGCGCCGCCACCAGGGTGGCCAGGGTGCGATGGCTGATCATCACCGCGCTGGCGGCTACGGTAATGACCAGCAGCACAGGCAGCCCGCTGATCATGCCGCCACTGGCGTCGGACAACAGGATGATGGCGCCGATATCGACCAGGAATACCAGGAACAGGAAGCGGCGGTTGAGATGCCAGCTGGCTGACAGTGAACCCATCAGGACCACGCTGGTGGCCACGTAGGCGATGGATACGAAAAGATAGAGCGAGGGATTCACCCCGCCCACCAGCTGCCGTGTATTGGGGCTGATCAGCATGACCAGCAGGACCACCGACAGCAGTGAGCGGTAGGCAACGTAGATGCGGAACAGGGTCGTGTTCTGGCGGCTGCTGTTGTGGTTGAGAGGGTTGGTGAGAATCGCTGGCCGGTTCACAGGGCACCGTGGTTGTTGTGGTGGAGTGGCTCGGGACAGCCGGCCTCAGTGTACCAGCACCCAATGCACCTGTGTCGAGGATCTGGCCACCACCGGGGCTGGCGATGGCTGGCGCTTTCCCGGAGAATACGCCCCTGACGCGGTACCGGCAGAGGCAGCATGACAACCCTGAACATTCTGATGGCCCAGATGAATACCCTGGTGGGTGGCTTTGAGGTCAATACCGACAAGGTGATCGAGACCCTGAAACGGGCCGAGTCCACCTGCAGTGCCCCGCTGGTGGTATTTCCCGAGCTCACCCTCAGCGGCTACCCGCCGGAGGATCTGCTGCTGCGCCCGAGTATTGAAATCCGGGTGGCCAAGGCGCTGGAGCAAATCTGCAACGCCATGACCGGCGACGGCTGGATCATACTGGGCTACCCCCGCCGCATCGCCGGCGCCCTGTACAACGTGGCCGGCGTGCTGCACCGGGGCCAGGTGGTCGCGGAGTACCGCAAGCAGTGCCTGCCCAACTACCAGGTGTTTGACGAAAAACGCTACTTCCAGCCCGGTGACGCACCCTGTGTCGTCGACATCCAGGGTGTAAAGGTGGCGCTTACCGTGTGCGAGGATATCTGGGAGCCCGCCCCCACCCGCCAGGCCGCCGAGGCCGGCGCTGAACTGATGATCAATATCAACTCATCTCCCTATCATCGCGGCAAGCGCGACGAGCGCTGGCGTTTGGTCGGTGAGCGCGCCCGCAGCGCCAGCTTGCCCATCGTCTACGTGAACCAGGTGGGCGGGCAGGATGAACTGGTGTTCGACGGCGGCTCTTTCGCCGTGTCCGCCCAGGGTGAGGTCTGCGCCGCGGCGCCCAATTTCGATGAGGGCGAGTACTGGCTGAGGGCCGGCTGCGAGGCCGGCGGCGTAACCTTCAGCGGTCTCGACGTGGCGCCGCCCCTGGACGAGCTGGCTGCCACCTGGCACGCCCTGGTGCTGGGGGTGCGGGATTATGTGAACAAGAACCGTTTTCGCGGTGTGGTGCTGGGCCTGTCCGGCGGGGTGGATTCCGCCCTCACCCTGGCGGTGGCGGTGGAGGCCCTGGGCCCGGAGCGGGTGGAAGCGGTGATGATGCCTTTCCGCTACACCTCGCAGATGAGTGTGGAGGACGCCGCCGAGCAATCCCGCACCCTGGGCGTGAAGCACAAGGTGATTTCCATCGAGCCGATGTACGAGTCCTTTATGGCGTCACTGGCCGAGGAGTTCGCCGGCCTGGCGCCCGACACCACCGAGGAAAACCTGCAGGCGCGCTGCCGCGGGGTGGTGTTGATGTCCATCTCCAACAAGAAGGGCCTGCTGGTGCTGACCACCGGCAACAAGAGCGAGCTGGCGGTGGGCTATTCCACCCTGTACGGGGACATGGCCGGCGGCTTTGACGTATTGAAGGATGTGCCCAAGACCCTGGTCTACGAACTTTGCCGTTACCGCAATGCCTTGGGACCGTGTATCCCCGAGCGGGTGATCGAGCGCCCGCCCTCAGCGGAACTGCGCCCGGACCAGAAAGACCAGGACAGCCTGCCGGAGTACGACGTGCTGGACCGTATCCTGGAGATGTATGTGGAGCAGGACTGCAGCGCCTCAGCTATCATCGCCGCGGGCATGGTGCCGGAAGATGTGCACCGGGTGCTGCGCCTGGTGGACCTGAACGAGTACAAGCGACGCCAGGCGCCGATCGGGGTGCGTATCACCCAGCGCGGCTTCGGCCGCGACCGCCGCTACCCGATCACCTCGGGCTGGACGCTGGGGGATTAACCCTCGTACTGCTCGCGGCTGTCAAACTGCGGCGGCTCGGGCGGATCGAACAGGCCGAAGGTGGCCTTGTTGATCAGGGAGCGCTGCGCGCCCTCGAGGGTGTAGCTGCTCTCGAATTCGCCGTCCCGGTTGAGTGAGGGGTGATCCGGGTAGTTCAGCACCAGCACATCGATGGCGTCCTGGGCCAGGTCGTTCATCCCCAGCAGAATATAGCCCTGGGCCATCACCGCCAGGCCGTCGGCCACGGCGGGGGTGTGCTGGAAGTGCTCCACCACATAGCGGCCGCGGTTGGCCGCGGCCAGATACGCGCCGCGACGGAAATAGTAGTTGGCCACATTGATTTCATTGCGCGCCAGCAGATTGCGCAGGTGGACCATACGGGCCCGGGCGTCGGCCGCGTAGGGACTTGCCGGGAAGCGGGACACCAGCTGGGCGAACTCGGCAAAGGCCTCTTTGGCCTGGCTGGTATCGCGTTTGGTGTCATCGGTGGGCAGGAAGCGCGCGAAGATATCCTGCCCGCCGGAGTAGGCCGCCAGGCCCTTCATGTAGTAGGCGTAGTCGACATTGGGGTGTTGGGGGTGCAGGCGGATAAAACGATCCGCCGCTTCCACGGCCGCCTCGTGCTCGTAGGCGCCGTAGTGGGCGTAAATGATTTCCAGCTGGGACTGCTCGGCGTATTTGCCGAAGGGGTAGCGGGACTCCAGTAGCTGGAGGCTGCGCACCGCCAGGTCGTAGTTGCTATTGTTGAGGTAGCGCTGGGCCTCCTCGTACATCTGCTGCTCGCCGGCGTCGGCGGCAATGTCGGGTCCGTCGTTGCCGGAGCAGGCAGCGAGAGCCCCCGCCAGCAGGATCGGGGCAATGATTTTCAGTGATTTCAACAAGTTGGCAACCGCTCGCGTGTTAGACTTGACGGGACTGTGGTGGCGTATTTAACCACAGTGGCGCAAGGGCTTAAACAGGGCGCCAATCGCATTCAATCCGGCCGCCGGGCGGCCAACAGCACAGCAGGTATACAGATGGCGGACACCATCCGCGAACAGGCCACCATTCCGGCCGAACTTGACGGCGAGCGACTCGATGCCGCCGCCGCACAACTCTTCCCCGATTTCTCCCGCTCCCGTCTGCAGAGCTGGATCAAACGCGGCGAATTGCTGTTGGACGGCGTCAGTTGCCGCCCCCGGGACAAGGTGCGCGAAGGCGGTCAACTCACGCTGGACGCGGAGCTTGAGGACGAAGTGAGCTGGCAGCCCCAGGCCATCGACCTCGATATCGTCTACGAAGACGACAGTATGCTGGTGCTGAACAAGCCCGCCGGATTGGTGGTGCACCCGGCTGCCGGCCACGCTGATGGCACCCTGGTCAACGCCCTGTTGAATCACGCCCCGGGCATGGCGCAGTTGCCGCGCGGCGGAATCGTGCACCGCCTGGACATGGAAACCTCCGGCCTGATGGTGGCCGCCAAAACCCTGCAGGCCCACCACGACCTGGTGGACCAGCTGCAGGCCCGCACCGTCAAACGCCAGTACTGCGCAGTGTGCATCGGCGCCATGACCGGCGGCGGCACTATCGATGCGCCCATGGGCCGCCATCCGCGCTCGCGCAAGAAAATGGCGGTGTTGTCGGTGGGCGGTAAACCCGCGGTCACCCACTACCGTATCGCCAAGCGCTTCGGTCACCACACCCGTATCGCCGTTACCCTGGAGACCGGCCGCACCCACCAGATTCGTGTGCACATGGCCCACCGCAAATACCCGCTGATCGGCGACCCCACTTACGGCGGCCGCCCGCGCATCCCCAAGGGGGCCTCCCAGCGGCTGATCGAAACACTGCGCGGCTTCCCCCGCCAGGCCCTGCACGCCGAGGCCCTGGGGCTCGAGCACCCCGCAACAGGCGAGCCCATGCACTTTGAGTGCCCGCTGCCGCGTGACATCGAGGACCTGCTCACCGTGCTGGCCGAAGACGATCCGCCCATCGCGAAGCGGGACTACTGAGATGATCATCCCCGCCGACTGGCCCGCCCCGGGCGGCGTGATTGCTTTCAGTACCACCCGGGCCGGTGGCCATTCCCGGCCCCCCTGCCAGGGCCTGAACCTGGGGCATCACGTCGGCGACGATCCCATGCATGTCGCCGCCAACCGGCAGCAGTTACGGCAGCACCTGCCAGAGGGTTGCGATTTGCAGTGGCTCAACCAGGTGCACGGCACCGCCGTTGTAGCCGCGCGTGGGGACGGTATTCCCGAGGCAGACGCCGCGGTCAGTACCGAGCCCGGCATCGCCTGCACCGTACTCACCGCCGACTGCCTGCCGGTTCTGTTCTGTGATCGCGATGCCACCTGTGTTGCCGCCGCCCACGCCGGCTGGCGCGGCCTGCAGGCCGGCGTGCTCGAAGCCACCGTGGCCGCCATGCCCTGTGACCCCGACGAGCTGCTGGCCTGGCTCGGTCCCGCTATCGGCCCCGCCGCCTTTGAAGTCGGCCCGGAGGTGCGCGAAGCGTTTTGTCAAAGCGCGGCTTCGCGTCATAGTGCGGTATCAGTTCGCGGTGAGGACGTGGCCAGCTGCTTTACCCCGTCATCCCGGCCCGGCCGCTTCCTGGCGGATATCTTCCAGCTGGCACGGCTGCGCCTTGCCTCCGCGGGGGTGAGCGCGGTCTACGGTGGCGGCCTGTGTACCTTCAGTGACGAAGAGCGTTTCTTTTCCTATCGCCGGGACGGGCAGACCGGGCGCATGGCGTCGGTAATTTGCTTCGCTACCTGAGCGGCTGTTGAAAAATCCTGCCTGAGGGCGCGGTGTCTGCGACAATGCCCGCATCGACAAGGGCGAAGACCGGGGACACACCCATGAGCAAACCATGGATCAATCGCGCCATCGCCATTATCGAGGCGGATATCCAGCGCTCCTCCGATACGCATTTGCTCAAGGTGGAACTGCCCGCCGTCGAGCACGTATCGCTCTATCTGAAGGACGAATCGACCCACCCCACCGGCAGTCTCAAGCACCGGCTGGCCCGCTCCCTGTTCCTGTACGGGCTCTGCAACGGCCTGATTCAGGAGGACACGCCGATCATCGAGGCCTCCTCCGGCAGTACGGCCATCTCCGAAGCCTACTTCGCCCAGTTGCTCGGCCTGCCATTCATTGCCGTGATTCCCCGCGGCACCTCCCAGGAAAAGATCGACAAGATCACCTTCTACAATGGCCAGTGCCACCTGGTCGAGGCGAAGGACATCTATGCGGAATCCGCACGGCTGGCCGATGAACTGGGTGGCCATTACATGGACCAGTTCACCTACGCTGAACGGGCCACTGACTGGCGGGGGAACAACAATATTGCGGAGTCCATCTATGCGCAGATGGCGCTGGAACCCCTGCCGGTCCCTGCGTGGATCGTGGTCGGCGCGGGGACCGGCGGCACCTCGGCGACGATCGGTCGCTTTATCCGCTACAAATGCCACCCCACCCGGCTGTGCGTGGCCGACCCGGAGCACTCGGTGTTCTTTGACTACTTCCACAGCGGCGACCGTTCGCTGGTGTCGCAGCAGGGGTCCCGCATCGAGGGGATCGGCCGGCCCCGGGTGGAGCCCTCCTTCGTCGCCTCGGTTATCGACGAGATGATCAAGGTGCCGGACGCCGCCTCCTACGCCACCATCCACTTTCTGGAGAAGCTGCTCAACCGTCGCTGCGGCGGATCGACCGGCACCAATCTCTACGCGGCCTTCCAGCTCATCTCCCGCCTGAATGCCGAGGGTCGCAAGGCCAGCGTGGTATCCATGATCTGCGATTCCGGAGAGCGCTACCTGAATACTTACTACAACCCGCAGTGGCTCGCAGACAACGGGTTTGAAATTGCGCCCTACCAGCGGCAACTGGACGATTTCTACACAACGGGGTTGCTGGCGCCGCTCTGAGGAGCAGTAGCTGCGGTGACTGCAGCTGGACCTCTCGCTGGCGGGCACCTATGGTTAAGTGACACGGTGAAGGGAGATTCTGAGTGGCTTACCTGCGACTGATAATACTGTTTGTATGCCTGCAACTACCCGCCCCGGCCTTCGCGGGTTTGCCCTCCCGCCTGGAGACAGTGCCCGATGCCTGCGGCTACCTCACCGAGGACGTGGCCAGCAACACCCTGCTGCGCGAGGTGAAGCCGGTAGCATCCAATGAGCATATTCCCGTGTTCTACAGCCAGTGCGAGTACACCGCATTGGGCGGGGGCCGGCGGGCCCTGCGCTTTCTGTTCAAATTCATGGTGAAAGAGATGTTCGACCCGGCGCAGCTGCCTCCGGAGCAACTGGATTTCAACGCCGGCTTTGCCGAGGGCGGCTTGAGCTACAGCGAAAAGCTGCAGTACCCCGGGGAGCTGACCTACATCTTCCACGACCGCGACACGACATCCATCCTGGTTATCACCGGTATCGACGGTCCGCCGGACGGTGCGGGAGAGGCCTCCACCCTGATAGCGTCCTACCGCCTGATCGACGGCGACCGGTCGCCGCAGGAGCGCAGGGATGTGTTGATAAAGTTTCCCTGGAAGCACTTGATCGATATCAGTAAATCGCAGTGAGGCCGGCGCCGGAGGTGCGCGGGGCCTTCTATCAAGGCGCGGTTTCCGGCCAGGTTGAGGACACCGACAACTGCATTCCCCCTCATCTCGACACAGCCCATTGACCGCGTCAATCGCGCTGTTCAAACGCTCTGAATCTGAAATTCCCGTGTGACGGTTCCCGACAAGTTGACTGCCTTCGCGCCCCCGCGTGGAGTTGGTCGCTTCGTACTCTGCCTGCCCTCCCTGTGTCGTCGGTTTCTTCAGACCGATATCCAGCCTGGTGTCACCCTACTCAGGCGGTGAATGGTGGGTGCAGGAATACCCTGTCTGTAAGCGATGAATTCAGTTTCGCGCCAATGAATGAAAACTTTCATTAAATATATTGACTGAAACTAAACTTGCAATTAAGTTGGAGCAATGATGAAAAAACAGGCAACTACAGTCGAGGCGGCCGTTTCCGGCCTGCGAGGGCGCATCGTCGAGCACGGCGCCTCCCTGTCACCCCAGCAGCGGGTGATTGCGGACTATCTGCTGGCGCATCTCGAGGAGGCGCCCTTTCTGTCGATTCTGGAAGTGTCCGAGCGCACCGGGGCATCCGAGGCAACGGTGGTTCGCTTTGCCCAGCGCATCGGCTACAAGGGCTATGCGGGCCTGAAGATGGCTCTGGTTGAGGCGCTGCGGGAAGAGCGTGGCAGCGGTCGCCGCACGACAGCCTCCGCCGCAACCCAGGCGCCGCTGGCGGCGGTAGCGCGACTGGCCCAGCACAATATCGAGGCGACGCTGGCCAGTGTCGACGGGAGTGAGTTTGAGGCGGTGGCGCAGCAGCTCGCCGGCGCCGACCACCTGTTCACCTTCGGGTTGGGTATCTCGGCCCACCTCGCCGACCTGGCCGCCTACCTGTTCACCGAGCACGGGTTGCGTGTCAACAGCCTGACCACGCGCTACACCTCGCCGCGGGAGCAGCTGGTAGCCCTGCGGCCGGGTGACGCGGTGCTCGCCTTCTCGCTGCCGCCGTATTCCCGGGAAACCCTCGAAGTGCTGCGCGAAGCACGGGAGCGCGGTGCCACAACGGTGGTGGTGACCGATCGCGCCACCGCTCCGGCTGTTTCGCTGGTGGATCATGCGTTGACGGTGTCCTGCCAGGGCATGACGTTTACCAGTACCACGGCGGCAATCGATGTTGTGCTGAATGCCCTGGTCATGGCCATTGGCGCCCACCACCGGGAGGAGGCGCTGGAGGCCATCTCCCGCATCAACCAGATACTTGAAGGGGATAGCAGCCTTGTCGACTGAGGTCCCCGCTGTGGCGGCCGGCGGTGCACAGCGCTGGCTGCCCGACACCTACCTGATCCTGGCCGGCATTGCGTTGCTGGTGTTCGGGCTCGGCTTTGTGGTGGAGCCGGGTGTGTTTCTACTGGTTGAGGGAGCAGCTGACGCGGCGCCCCGGGTCGACCCGGACAGTTTCCGAACCGTGGCCGGCCAGCCCCTGGCCCTGTTCGCCGCTGACGGACAGCGGGGCCTGTTCAACGCGCTTTACGAGGGCCTGGTGTCCGGTAGCCGCAGTGGCGGCGCCGTCGGCATCATGGCCTTCATCCTGCTTACGGGCGGCGCCTTCGGTATTGTCACTGCCACCGGTGCGGTGGATCGCGGCATTGGTGCGATGACGGGGCTGGCGCGCGGGGACGGTCGAATCCTGCTGGCGGTCCTGTTTCTGATGTTTTCCCTGTCCGGAGCGGTATTCGGTATGGGCGAGGAGGTGGCCCCCTTTGTACTGGTCCTGATGCCGGTACTGCAGCGTCTGGGTTACAGCGCCAGCACGGTGGTGATGGTGACCTATCTCGCCACCCAGGTCGGCTTTGCCACTTCCTGGATGAACCCCTTCAGTCTCGCCATCGCCCAGGGCATTGCCGGCCTGCCCCTGCTGTCGGGGCTGTCACTGCGGCTGGTGATGTGGGCTGTGTTTACCCTGCTGAGCCTGGTCTGGGTGTTGCGCCTGGCACGCCGGGAGCGGCGTGCGGTCGTGCCGGAGGCGGGCGTCAGCGCGCCGCTACCCGGGCTGGGCTGGGGTGACAGGCTGGTATTGCTGGCGCTGGCGGCCACCCTGGCCTGGTTGATCTGGGGTGTGGCCCGGGCCGGTTACTACCTGCCTGAAATCGCCACCCAGTTTGTGGTGCTGGGCGCGGTTGCGGCCGTGCTCGGTGTTGTCTTTGGTCTGAATGGCATGAGTGGTAACAGCGCCATGGCCGCCTTCAGGCGGGGCGCCAGCGACCTTCTGCCCGCCGCGCTCGTGGTGGGCTTTGCCCGCGGCATTGTTTACCTGATGGGCGGCGATGACCCGCAGCAGCCAAGCCTGCTGAACACCCTGCTGTTCCACGCCACCCAGGCGCTGGACGGCCTGCCGGCGACGGCCGCTGCCTGGCTGATGCTGCTTGGCCAGAGTGTGTTCAATTTCTTTGTCAGCTCCGGCTCCGGCCAGGCGGCGCTGACCATGCCCCTGATGGCGCCGCTGGGCGACCTGGTCGGCGTCAGCCGCCAGGTCAGCGTGCTCGCTTTTCAGTTGGGAGACGGCCTCAGCAATCTGGTGGTGCCCACCTCCGCCGGCCTGATGGCAAGCCTCGGCGCCGCGCGGCTCGACTGGGCGCTCTGGTTGCGCGCCAGTGCCGGCTTGTTCCTGGGGTTGTGGCTGCTGGCCAGTGTGTTTGTCGTGGTCGCAGTGCTGATCGGATACCAGTAGGAGAAATCATGTTAACGCTGATACGCAACGCCGAGGTGCACTCGCCCCGGGCTCTGGGTGTGCAGGATGTACTGGTGGCGGACGGGCGCATCGCCGCGGTGGGTCAGGACCTGTCCCTGTCCGGCACTGGCGTCGAGGAAATCGATGCCCGCGGCCTGTGGCTGCTCCCCGGTTTTGTCGACCTGCTGACCCACCCCTGTGGCGGTGGCGGTGAAGGGGGGTTTGGTAATCGCACGGCGGAACTCTCCGCCGAAGACTTGCTGCGCGCGGGGGTGACCACCGCCGTGGGTGCCCTGGGTACTGATTCGCTTTGCCGCAGCCCGGAGGTGCTTTACGGGGCTATCATGGCGCTGCGCGCCAGGGGGCTTGGGGCCTACATGTACAGCGGCGCCTACCGTGTGCCCCCGGTCACCCTGACCGGCGATGTGGCGCGCGACCTGGTGCTGGTCGAACCGGTGTTGGGAGTGGGCGAGGTGGCGATTGCCGATCACCGCGGCAGCCATCCCAGCGCGGCGGAGCTGGTACGCCTGGCCGCCGATGTGCAGCTCGGTGCGACCCTGGCGGGCAAGCGCGGTACGGTGCTGGTGCATGTGGGCGGTGGCGAGCAGCGCCTGGCCCTGCTGCGGGAGGCCCTGGCCAGCGCCGATCTGCCCCGCGACAGCTTTCTTCCCACCCATGCCAATCGTTCGCGGGCGCTATTCGAAGAGGCCCAGGCCCTTGCCCTGGATGGCGCCTGGATCGATTTCACGGTGTCCACCACGCCGGAGTTTATTGCCGAGGGGGAAGTGCCCGCACTCGACGCCCTGCTTGAGGCAGTGGCCTGCGGCGTCCCCCCGGACCGTCTCACCGTTTCTTCCGACGCCGGCGGCTCTCTGCCGCTCTATGTCGACGGTGAACTGCGAGGCCTGCAACAGGCGGGCCCCGGGGTGCTGTTGCAATTACTGGCGGAAGCTGCAGCGCGGGGCGAACACTTTGAGGCGGTGCTGGGCGCACTGACCGCCAACCCTTCTGCTGCCCTGGGCCTCGCCGGCAAGGGCCGTATCGCTCCCGGAGCCGATGCCGATTTGCTGCTGTATGACCCCGCCGCCGGGCAGCTCGAGGCCGTGAGCTGCCGCGGGCGCTGGCTGTTGCGTGATGGTCACTGTCACTGCCCCCGGATTTCAACTTTCTAAGACCAAGACCGAATGGAGAACACCATGAAGAAGCCACAGTCGCTCCACAGGACCGCTATCGCCACGGCCTGCAGCCTGGCCATCGCCTCCCTTTGCAATACTGCCGCGGCCCAGGAGCGGGAAGTCGTGGAGGAGGTCCTGGTGACCGGAACCCACATCAAGGGCCTCGATCTCAAGGGCGCAGTGCAGGCGGTTCAGCTGAGCCGCGACGACATCCTCGAATCCGGGGCCGAGAGCATTGGCGAGCTGATGCAGGATCTGACCGTCACGGGCGGCGGGGCGGGGACCTTCAGCACCTCGACGGCTGGCGCGCTGTCCAGCGATACGCCCGTAGGGTCGTCTGCGGTGTCGCTGCGGGGGTTGGGCACCGGGTCCACCTTGACCCTGATCAACGGGCGCCGGGCCACGGTGAGCTCCTTCGCCAACGGCCAGGCTTCCTTCATCGACATCAACTCCATCCCGCCCGCCGCCATCGAGCGTATCGAGATCCTGCCCAACGGCGCCTCTGCTACCTACGGCGCCGACGCGGTGGCCGGGGTGATCAACTACGTGCTGCGCAGCGATTTCGAGGGCTTCGAGGTATCGGGCTCCTATGGTGATTCCTGGGCCGATACCGACGACGGTCGCAGCAACCTCAACCTGCTGGCGGGGGCCGGCAATGAGGTTCACCACGTGATGGGGGTGCTGGATTACTACGAACGCTCGGCCACCTTCCAGCGCGACCGCAAGGTCAGCCGCGATTCGCTGCGACCGAGTCAGCAGGGGATCTATCCATCCTTCTATGACAACTTCGCCATGTCCTTCGACCAGACAGAGGAGCCGGGGGACGGCGGTTGTGCGGCGGAAGATTTTGGCTTCGGTAACCTCGGTGAATTCTGCGAGGTCAACACCAATCGCTTCACCTCGGTGCTGGATGAATACGACAGCCTCGGCGGTTATGCCAGTTACCAGTTCACTCCCAGTGAGCGCTTTCGCTGGTTCAATGAAGTGATTTACCAGAAAACGGACTCCAACGGCACCAGCTCGCCGGCCAACTTCTCGCGCACGCCGATCGACCCGGAAAGCCCCCTTTGGCCGGCGGCCCTGCAGGAAGATATCGTGGCCGATGCCGGGCTGGACTCGTTCGAGGACTTCTACGGTTATCCCATCTATGCCTGGGGCAAACTGCCCGAGCCGCGCGCGGTGAATGTGCAGTCCGAGACCATGCGCATCGTCTCGGGAATCGACTACACCTTCAATTCAGGCTGGCAGCTGGAATCCGCCCTGACCTACGGTCGCAATGAATCGGAGCAGAAGGGCATCAGCGGCCTGGTAATCTCCCGCGCGTTCTACGATGCCAATCTCGGCAACCTGTGCAGTGACGGTTCCCGGGTGGAGCGCTGGGACGTAAACCCGGCGCGGCCCGATGCGGACTTCGTGGGCGAAACCTGTGAAGACCTCGGCAAGTCCACCCTCTGGTACAACCCCTTCGGTGGCCAGACCAGCCAGGCGGAAGGCATCGACGAGGCGATACGGACTACCGCCCGCCGCGAGGGTGAGTCCGAACTGTACGCCCTCGATGCGGTGGTTTCCGGCGATCTGTTCGAGTTCAATGGCCGTACCGTCAAGGTGGCCTTCGGCGGCGAGTGGCGGCATGAAGAGGTTCGTGACACACCCTCCGGCGTTGCCGTGGCTTCCACCTTCAATCCCGAGCCGGTTCTTGGCTTCAGTTCCACCAGCGCGAATGCCGAGCGCGACCAGTGGGCCCTGTTCGCCGAGTTCTATGTGCCGCTGGCTGACAACCTCGACCTGCAACTGGCGGGGCGCTATGACGATTACGACAGTTTTGGCGGCGATTTCAATCCCAAGGTGTCGCTGCGTTACCAGCCGCTGGACAGCCTGATCCTGCGCACCAACTACTCCACCTCCTTCCGCGCGCCCTCGCTGGCGCAGGTGGGCGCCGGGACCCTGCTCAGCTCCTACACCGTGGACTGCATGGCAACGCCCGAGGCCTGTGACGGTATCAGCGACACCGACGGCGAATCCCTGCTGTCCGAGGATGTGTCCAACGATGACCTGAAACCGGAAGAGGCCGATACCTGGGGGCTGGGCCTGGTGTTTTCTCCGTCACAGGATATCGATATCACCCTCGATTACTGGAGTATCAGCTACGAAAACGTCATTGGTATCGACGAGGACGACTTCATCCGCCGCGCTCTGGCCGGCGAGTTTCCGGTAGTCGGCGAGGGCGAGTTGCCCACCGGCGTTCCCGGTGTCGAGGCGGCCGGCGGCTTCGTCACCGACGCCCACTTCCAGCTCACCAATCTCGGTTACGAGGACGTCAGCGGTATCGATCTGGCCTACACCCAGTACCTGGATGTCGGCCCGGGCACCCTGGCGCTGCTGGCGGATGTCACCTACCTGATGGAGTACGAGCGCCAGGCCTCCGATGCCTCGCCGGTGATCGACGAGGCGGGCGAGTACCTGTACCCGGAACTGCTGGCCAACGGCAAGGCCCGCTACAGTTGGGGTGACTGGCGCGCGAGCCTCGGTTTCCGCTACACCTCGGGCTACGAGGACGACCCGGCCATTCGCACGCTCGAGGCCATTGGCCTGCCGGCCGATGCCAAAGTCGATGTCGATTCCTGGACCGTGTGGGATCTCAATCTCGGCTGGGATATCTCCGAGCACAGCTCCCTGCAGCTCTCCGCGCGCAATGTCTTCGACCGCGATCCGCCACGGGTGCTGGGGACTTCCTCCAATGTCGACTACATCAACCACGACAGCATGGGGCGCTTCCTGACCCTGCGCTATACCTATCGCCTGTAAGGAGTGTCTATGTCTCGCTTGATAGCGGCGCTGGTGCTGGCGGCCGGCCTGGCCTGGCCAGCGACAGGGGTACAGGCCGCCGGCGGCAGCCTGGTGATCGTGGGTGGCGCCCTGCGCGATGACAATCGCGCAGTGTACGCGGCCTTTGTCGAGCGCCTGTTACCGACCGGGCCGGTACTGGTGATCCCCGCTGCCAGTGGCCAGCCCGCCCGCGCCTCTGCGGCCCTGCTGGCAACGCTACAGACCCATGGCGTGGCGCCAGAGCGGTTGCATGTATTTCCGCTGGCGATGCTAGACGACAGCAGTACCGGTGATGTGGACGAAAGCCAGTGGCAGCGCAATGCCTGGCAGCAGGCGCTGGTTGCCGGCGTCCGCGATGCCGCGGGCATCTGGTTCACCGGCGGCGACCAGATGCGGATTGTGAGCCTGTTGCGGGATGAGCAGAGCCTGGAGTCGCCGCTGCTGAAGCTACTGCGCCAGCGCCTGGCAGCTGGCGCAGTGATTGGCGGCAGCAGTGCCGGCGCCGCCATCATGAGCGCGGATATGATCACCGGTGGCGACAGCTTCCGGGCCCTGACCCAACCCCTGGCGGAGCACTACACGGCGATCGAGGAACAGGACAGCGGCCGCCTGAGTATGGCCCGCGGGCTCGGGTTTTTCCCTTTTGGCCTGATTGACCAGCATTTTGATCGCAAAGCCCGTCTCGGCCGTCTGGTGCGGGCGATGCAGGCCAGCGATAGCAAACGCGCCTACGGCATCGACGAGGATACGGCCCTGATCGTTGACCTAGACCGCGAGTGGGCCACCGTGGCCGGTAGCGGTGCGGTGACCCTGCTGGATGCCAGTGCCGCGCGGTTTACTGAGAGCGGTGACGAAGTGGCCGACGGGTTGGTGCTGGGGGTGGCCCACACGGGCGTCGAGCTGAACCTGGAGAGCCATGCCCTGGCAGGCGACCTGGGTGCCCCGACCACGGCGGATCCCTATTATGGTTACCTGCCGCCTGGCGGGGGAGGGATGGCGCTGGCCAATCCCCGCCTGGAACAGGCCCTGGGCTACGACCTGCTGGACAACAGCAGTACCCTTGAACTGCAGCGTCACAGCACCGATGGTAGTGGTCAGCATCTGGTATATCGCTTCCGCCAGGCAGCCGGCAGCCAGGCCTACTGGCATCGCGGCCTGCAGACCTATGCAGTTGAAGGCGTTGACTTCTCGATAGTGAGGCAGCGGCATTGACACCAACGCTGTTGGTGGCTTCCGGGAGCCAATGCGAGGGTGTCAACTGGCATTCACTGCGGTTGTTCATGTCTCAAAACAACCGAGAAATGGAGTTGCCAAGATTCTGTGGACACTATAACTCGATTGGCCAACGAGCCCGAGGTGCATTGTGTACAGAAAGAAGGAACCCAGCGAAGTTCGCCGTAAGTACGAATTCATCAAGGCCTGCCAAAGTAAGCACGTAGTCAGGAAGATGTGCTGCCTACTTGAGGTGGCTCCGAGCGGCTACTACGCATGGCTCAAAAATCCCAAGTCAGACCGAGCCAAGGAGGATGCTCGCTTGCTGAGATTGGTCCGAGCGTCGTTTAAAGCCAGCCAGGGCGTGTACGGTGCCCCACGCGTGTTCCTGGACCTCAGGGAAGCCGGAGAAACCTGCAGTAAGCATCGTGTTGCCAGACTTATGCGGGAAAATGGTATGCGAGCGCAGGCGGGTTTTCGCACGCGTCGATACGTGCCGGTAAATCCGCGGAACTCATTCCGAATTTGGCCAAGCGAAAATTTTATGTGTCGTAGCCCGACAGGATATGGGTGACAGGCATCACTTATATCCGCACTTGGGAGGGCTGGCTCTACGTAGCCATTGTCTTGGATCTTTTCTCTAGGAGGGTCATCGGCTGGGCTGCGCACAATACGATTCATCGCGACCTGGTCTTGGATGCGATCATGATGGCGGTTCGCCACCGAAAGCCAAATCGGACCATCATTAACTCCGACCAGGGTTCGCAGTATGGCAGTGACGACTGGCGCAGATTCTGTCGATCGAACAAGCTTGAACCTAGCATGAGCCGCTGCGGCAACTGCTGGGACGCTGTTGCAGAGTCCTTCTTCAGCAGCCTGAAGAAGGAACGAATCAAAAAGCGAATCTACAAGAGCCGCCAGCTGGCGATCGAGGATGTATCAGATTACATCGACGCGTTCTACAATCGGACTCGTAGACATCAGCATCTTGGAGGCGTCAGCCCGGATGAATTTGAAGCTGCAGCCAAGCAACCTAACGTCGGTTTCCACTAAATCCTGGGAGCTCCATGCGGTGCCAACACCGTTCTGTTCGAGGTTCAGGCTTTGGTCAAGCGCTTCAGAGTAGGCCTGTGAAGCGGTTCCTGGCAGCACTGCGTATAGAGTGGGCATGATTTAGGTATTAACTACATTCAGTTGATGCCTAAAATGGCAGGATTAGATACTAAATAGGAATATAACCCCGCTTGAATCAGGGTTATTTACCCCCATAACTCCGACAGTGATATTGCAACTACCTGCATCCGAACGCGGGAGTTCAAGGAGAATCCTGTTATGAGAATGGACAAACTGACCAACCAGCTGCAGAGCGCCCTGGCCGACGCCCAGTCCCTGGCGCTGGGCAAAGACCACAATTTCATCGAACCGATCCACCTGCTGGCGGCCCTGCTGCAGCAACAGGGCGGGTCCGCCCGTCCGCTGCTGCAAAAAGCCGGCGCCGACCTGCCGGGGCTTGCCAATAAAGTCAGCGCCGGCCTCGAAGCCCTGCCCACTGTGAGCGGCAGCGGCGGCGACATGCATATCTCCAACGACCTCGGCCGGGTGCTCAACCTGGCCGACAAGCAGGCTCAGAAGAATGGCGACGCCTATATCTCCAGCGAGCTGGTGCTGCTGGCCCTGCTGGACAGCGGGAAAAGCGCCGCCGAGGCACTGAAGGCATCCGGTGTGACCGAGGCCAAACTGAAGGCTGCCATCGATGAGGTACGCGGCGGTGAAGCCGTGAACAGCCCCGAGGCAGAGGAGTCCCGCCAGGCCCTGGACAAGTACACCATCGACCTCACCGAGCGCGCGGAACAGGGCAAGCTGGACCCGGTGATCGGCCGCGACGACGAGATCCGCCGCACCATCCAGGTGCTGCAGCGCCGCACCAAGAACAACCCGGTACTGATCGGCGAGCCCGGGGTGGGTAAAACCGCCATCATCGAAGGGCTTGCCCAGCGCGTGGTGAACGGCGAAGTGCCTGAAGGCCTGAAAAACAAGCGTATTCTGTCCCTGGATCTCGGTGCGCTGCTGGCCGGCGCCAAGTTCCGCGGCGACTTCGAGGAGCGCCTGAAGGCGGTCCTCAATGAGCTCTCCAAGCAGGAGGGCCGCATCATTCTGTTCATCGACGAACTGCACACCATGGTCGGCGCCGGCAAGGCCGAGGGCTCTATGGATGCCGGCAATATGCTCAAGCCCGCCCTGGCGCGTGGCGAATTGCACTGCGTGGGCGCCACGACCCTGGACGAATACCGCCAGCACCTGGAGAAAGACGCCGCCCTGGAGCGCCGCTTCCAGAAGGTCTTGGTGGACGAGCCCAACGAGGAGGACACCATCGCCATTCTGCGCGGCCTGAAGGAGCGCTACGAGGTGCACCACGGTGTGGACATTACCGACAGCGCTATCATCGCCGCCGCCAAGCTGTCCCAGCGCTACATTACCGACCGTCAGCTGCCGGACAAGGCCATCGACCTGGTGGACGAGGCGGCCAGCCGCATTCGCATGGAAATCGACTCCAAGCCCGAGTCCATGGACCGTCTGGAGCGCCGCCTGATCCAGCTCAAGATCGAGCGCGAGGCGGTGAAGAAGGACAAGGACCCGGCCTCCCGCAAACAGCTGGACCAGCTCAACGCGGAGATCGAGAAGGTGGAACGGGAATTCTCCGACCTGGAGGAGATCTGGAAGGCCGAGAAGGCCTCGCTGCAGGGCGCTGCCCATATCAAGAGCGAGCTGGAACAGGTCAAGCTGGACATGGAAACCGCGCGCCGTGCCGGTGACCTGACCCGTATGTCGGAGTTGCAGTACGGCCGTATTCCCGCGCTGGAAAAGCAGCTCGCGGCCGCCCAGGCGGCGGAAACCAGCGAGCACACCCTGCTGCGCAACAAAGTCACCGACGAGGAAGTGGCGGAGGTCGTATCGCGCTGGACCGGTATCCCCGTGTCGAAAATGCTGGAGGGCGACCGCGAGAAGCTGCTGCGCATGGAAGATGCCCTGCACGCCCGCGTGGTCGGGCAGGACGAGGCGGTGGTGGCGGTGTCCAACGCCGTGCGCCGTTCCCGCGCCGGCCTGTCGGACCCGAACCGGCCCAACGGTTCCTTTCTGTTCCTCGGGCCGACCGGCGTGGGTAAAACCGAGTTGTGCAAGGCCCTGGCCGAGTTCCTGTTCGATTCCGAGCAGGCCATGGTGCGGGTGGACATGTCGGAGTTCATGGAAAAGCACTCCGTGGCCCGCCTGATCGGCGCGCCCCCCGGCTATGTCGGCTATGAAGAGGGCGGCTACCTGACCGAGGCCGTGCGCCGTCGCCCCTATTCACTGCTGTTGCTGGACGAGGTGGAAAAGGCCCACCCGGACGTGTTCAACATCCTGCTGCAGGTGCTGGAAGACGGCCGCCTGACCGATGGCCAGGGTCGCACGGTGGACTTCCGCAACACGGTGATCGTGATGACCTCCAACCTCGGCTCCGACCTGATCCAGGAAATGGCCGGCGAGGAGAACTACGACAGGATGAAAGCCGCCGTCATGGGCGTGGTCGGCCAGCACTTCCGGCCCGAGTTCATCAACCGTGTGGACGAGACCGTGGTGTTCCATCCGCTGCTGCGCAGCCAGATACGCGGCATTGCCGACATCCAGCTGGCGGGCCTGCGCAAGCGCCTGAAAGAACGGGAGCTGGGGCTGGACATCACCGAGGCCTTTCTGGAGCACCTCTGCGAGGCCGGGTTCGATCCGGTGTATGGCGCGCGTCCGCTGAAACGGGCCATTCAGCAGGAGCTCGAGAACCCACTGGCCCAGCAGATTCTGGCGGGGGAGTTCGGTATCGGCCAGATCATACAGGCGGACTATCGTGATGGTCATGCCCGGTTCGAGGCGCGGAATCCCGGCTGAACAGTTACAGGCCTTTGCATCGGCCCTGATCCTGACGGATAGTCCGGAAAGACAGGGCCGTGACAACTTCTCCAGGGGCTTTGTGCTGAATAGTGCGAGGCAGCTCAACTATCGGACGTTTTGTCCGGATAACACTTGATTTCGACACCGAATCAGCAAGAATTGCGAAAAAAGACAATAAGATCCGGGCTGGTGGTTCAGCGTGGACTTGATATACCGTTCTCCGCAATGGAGCCATGGTGAAACAGGGGAGTCTGGAAAGGTGTCATGAGAACACGAGACGTTCGGCACAGGGGTTTTACACTGATTGAAGTGATGATCGTCGTGGTCATCGTGGCGATCCTGTTGGCTGTCGCGCTCCCGAGTTTTCGTAACCAGGTCATTCGTGGTCACCGCGTCGATGCGCAGGGCCAGATGATGGAAATCGCGAACCTTCAGCAGCAGTTTTTGCTGTCGGACCGCGCCTATGCCGACAAGGCTACGCTGGAAGCTTCTGGTTACGCACTCCCGGCGGATGTCGACCAGCATTACAACTACAGCATCACCCTTGGAGCCGGCGCGGCGCCGAGTTTCACAATCACCTTTACGCCAGTGGGCGGCCAGGCGGTGGATGGAAGCCTTACGCTGAATAGCGCGGGAGTCAAAACTCCCGCTGACAAATGGTAGCGACAGTGAGCAGATCGTGGCCCGGGCAGGGCGGCGCAATGATGATCGAGCTTCTGGTGGCGCTGGTTCTGGTCGTCGTCGGTGTATTGGGTTTGATGCAGGTGCAGTCCCGTCTGCATGAGTCGGAGGTGGAGTCCTATCAGCGTACCCAGGCTTTGATCCTGCTCAACGATCTGGCCAGCCGCATGGGGGCCAATCGAAATGATGCCGCCAGCTATGTCACGGCCGCCCCTCTCGGGGTGGGGATCATTTGTGCGGATCTGCCGGCTACAACGGTGCAGGAGGAAGACCACATCGCCTGGTGCCGCGCACTTCAGGGCGCTGCTGAAAGCCGTTCCGGCACCGATGTGGGCGCGATGATCGGCGGTCGGGGTTGCGTCCAGGAAACGGTCGGACCGGGTGTGCGCGAGTATATGATCACGGTAACGTGGCAGGGGCTGACACCGCTTAACGCGCCCCCCGCCGGGGTGGCCTGCGCCGCCGGCCAGTACAACGACGCATCCACCGGTTGTGTAGACGACCGCTGTCGTCGCTATGTAACTACCATTGTCCGGATGGCGGACCTCGAGAGCATTTGATGAACGCCTCCCTGGCCAATGCAAATCCGCGGGTCTCCCAATCACAGTTGCAGAAGGGCTTGAGCCTTGTTGAGCTGATGATTGCCAGCCTGATCAGCATGATTATCATTCTCGCTTTGACCGAGTTGTATGCCGGCATGTCACGAACGAATCGGGAACTGGTTAAAACCAGCAGCCAGATCGAGAATGCGCGCTTCGCCATGCAGTTCGTGGGAGAGGATGTCATTCATGCGGGCTACCTGGGAGGGTACATCCCCGACTTTGATGACTTCAGCGAGTCGAATGCGCCCGTTGGTGTGCCGTCCGCTGTACCTGATCCCTGCCTGGCTTACACGACTCCCTGGTCAGCCGACTACAGAAACGGACTGCTGGCCATACCGATCCAGGTGCACAGCGGAACACCGGGGTCCTGTGGTGCGGTCGTCGCCAATAAAGTGGCCAATACCGATGTCCTGGTGGTGCGCCACGCTGAAACCTGCGCTGCGGGCGCGGTGAACTGTGCGGCACAGGTGGCGGGCCGGCTCTACCTGCAAATCTCCAACTGCCTGCTCGAACTGGAAGCGGGCAGTCCCTATGTCTTTTCTACGGGGCCCTATACTCTGCGTGAACGGGATTGCAACGCCGCAGGCGGCGGTACGATTGCTCCGATATACCGCTTCGTTCAGCATGTTTACTATGTACGTGATTACGCGATGACACCGGGTGACGGCATCCCTTCATTGGTGCGCTCTGAGTTTGACCTGGATGGCGGCGGTGTACTTGCCCAGCAGTCGCCGCAGGTTCTGGTAGAGGGAATTGAGCGCTTTCGTGTTGAACTCGGCCTGGATATCCAGCGTTCAGTCTCCACCGGCGTTGTCCAGTATGGTTCGGACTATACTTACAATAGTGGTGTCAATTGGGAAGATCCCGTTGAGCGTGTCACCCCAACCAATCGAGGTGATGGAGTGCCGGATACCTATGTCCACTGCGGCGCCGGCTGCACGGTTGGCCAGCTGATTAACACCGTAAGTCTGCGTGTGCACCTGTTGGCACGGGCGAACACAGAGTCCCCCGGCTACAGTGACAGCAAGGACTATAACCTGGGCGGGTTGACGATCGCTGCCGCCGCGCTGGACGATGCCTATAAACGGCATGTATTCAGCTCCACCTATCGCTTGCACAATGTATCGGGGCGGCGCGAGACGCCGTTGGCAGCTCCGTGACCGGTATACCTTTCCAGTCGCCCGGCGGGCAGCGCGGTGCAATCACCATATTGATATGCCTGGTGATGCTGATTCTCATCGGCCTGATGGTGTCTACCGCCTTTTCGATCAGCACGATCAACCTGCGTTCGGTAGCCAATGTGCAGAGCCGCGAAGAAGCCATTGCCGCCGCCAATCTGGTCATTGAACGCAGGCTCGGTGCGGACTTTACTGCCGCGCCCGCCCCGCTGGCCGGTGAACCGGTGGATATCAACAACGATGGCGTCAGCGGCGACTATCTGGTGGACCTAGCTACCCCTGTTTGTGTCAGGGCTGAGCAGGCCAGTTCCAGCCTGTCTTTCAGTGTGACACTACCCAGCATGACGGCGTCGAGCGCCTGGAACACCATTTGGGAGTTACAGGCTACAGCGACGGAACCGCGATCGGGTGCAAGCGTGCGGGTAGTTCAGGGTGTGCGTGTATTGCTTGACAGTGTGCAGAAAAACGCACGGTGCCCGGATGTGTAGGTAGGTCCATTCCGCATGGTGAGCAGTGCTCGCCAAGGATAAGCAAGATGAAAATGAACGAAACGTTGTATGCAATCTGCCTGGCGCTGATGGTGGCCTGGACGTCATACGGGTGGGCTGAGGATATAGACCTGTTCCTGGGAAACCCTGCGGAAGAGTCGGACAATCTGCCCAATGTGCTGATCCTGCTCGATAATACGGCGAACTGGAACACAGCCTTCAACAATGAAAAGGCGGCGCTGGTAACGACCTTCAACGGTCTGCCACTCGACAAGTTCAATGTCGGGCTGATGACATTTGGCGATCCGGCGGTTGGCCAGATCCGGGCGGCCATTCGGCCCATGAATGCCACCAACCGGCCACTCTACTCAGCGTTGGTTGGCAGCCTGGATCAGTCTGGTGACCGTGCCAACGCGCGAACGCTGGCCCGGAATATCTCTGAAGCCTATCGCTACCTGAAGGGCATGGAGAGTGTTGACGGATCGAAGGTCAAAAGCAGTAACAACTCAAACCGCGACTACGCCGGCAATACCAGCGGCACCGCTGCCCACGATGCGGTGCATGCACTGGCAGGCAACGCCCTCTCCGGATCGAATGCCACCAGGTACAATAGCCCCCTGGCCGATGGTAGTTGTGCCGACACCTTCATCATTTATATTGGCAACAACGTTTCCAGCGGGAACGTCACCAAAGACAACAACTCGCGCAATTCCGCTGCCGGTAGTGAACTGTCTGCGGCAGGTGGGGACACGACGCAGATACAGCTCCAGTACAGTGCCCACCAGGACAACTACGCCGATGAATGGGCCCGCTTTCTGCGCACCAACCTGGGTGTGACCATCTATACAGTCGATGTCGACCCGACTCCCCGCCCCGGCGGCCACAACAACGGCATGGGCAATAGCGACCTGCTGGAAAGTATGGCGAGACAGAGTGCCGGCAAGTATTTTCGTGTTGACTCGTCAGCGAATAACGGTGAAGAGATCGTCATCGCCCTGAACGAGATTTTTTCTGAAATCCAGGCGACCAACTCGGTGTTCGCTTCCGTTGCACTGCCGGCCAGTACCACCACCCAGAGTACGTTTCTCAACCAGGTGTTCATCGGCATGTTCCGCCCGGACGCCGGTGCCAAGCCCCGTTGGTACGGCAACCTGAAACAGTATCGCCTGGGGCTGGTTGGCAGCGGGGCCAACGAAGCCCTTAAGTTGCTTGATGCTCGCGGCGACGGTGAAGAGGCGATCAACAGCCAGACCGGGTTTATTACGGAGTGTGCGCGCAGTTACTGGACCCCGCTCACCGCCGACGGCTACTGGGCTTCGCCTCTGGTACCGCGTGGTGAGTGCCAAACCGGGGTTCCGCAATCGAACTCGCCGGACGGGCCGGTGGTAGAGAAGGGCGGCCAGGCCTATATGATGCGCCTGGACAGTTCGGTGCGGACGATCTACTCCTGCGATGCGGCACAAGGTGTTAACTGTGCGAATGCGGCAGGCGCGCTCGCCGTTCACGGCACTGCAGACGCAGACAATGGCGATGCCCTGACAAACTGGTCCGTTGGCCAGGATGTCGACAACGAGGATCAGCGCGCAACGACAATGCGCGCATCGCTGCACGGCGATGTGATTCACTCGCGGCCAGTGGCCCTTAACTACGGCACTGATGCCAGCCCCAATGTGGTTGTGTTCTACGGCGCCAATGACGGCATTCTGCGTGCGATCAACGGCAATCGCAGCACCGCCAGTGGCGCGATTCCGGCGGGGGCGGAACACTGGGCCTTCAAGCCGATGGAGTTTGGAAACGGTGAGTTTGGCCGGCTGCGCAGCAATGACCCGGTCATAAAATTTCCGGCCACCAGTACCCCGGCGGGCCCCCAGGGAACCCTCAAGGACTACGGCATGGACGGCTCGGTGGTGGCCTTTGACGGCACCTTCGGTGGCGAGAACAAAAAGTTCCTGTATGCCACCCTGCGCCGCGGTGGCCGCTCTGTGTATGCCTTCGATGTTACCAGTATCGGTTCACCCAGTTTGCTGTGGCGGGTCGGTTGTGAAGAGAACCTGGAAACCAGTAATGCCTGCACCCATTCGGACTGGGAGAATATCGGGCAGACCTGGTCGCCGCCGTCGCTGACCTACATCTCCGGATACGATGATGGAGAGGCCGATCCTTCCCTCGTACCCGTCATTCTTATGGGAGGCGGCTACGATACCTGTGATGACTACGACAACAACGGCAATCCCAATCCACAGAACTCTTCCTGCACGAACGCTGACAAGGGCAATAGCATCTATGTGATGGACGGCGCCAGTGGCGCGGTACTGCGCGAGTTTTCCACAGATTACGCTGTGCCTGGTGCTGTAACAGTTGTCCCGGTTGCGGAGGGCGACAACAGGATCAAGTTTGCCTATGCGGCAGATACCGGCGGCAATGTTTACCGTATATCGGGTCCGCTGGTTGACGGCGCACCTTCAGAGGTTGGCAGTGCCGCTCCGGCCGACTGGCTGATAACGAAGATTGCTGCCCTGGGCTGTGATAGTACCTCCCCCTGTCCCGCACGCCGCAAGTTTCTTTTCGGCCCGGATGTTGTGCAGTTGGAAGGCGGCGACGGCAAGTTATTTATCCTGATCGGCTCGGGTGACCGTGAGAAGCCGGTGCTGAATTACGGTGCCGCCGCTGCGGTGAGCAATTACGCTTTTGCTCTGGTTGACAACCCCACTGAGGCGGGGTGGCTCACCGACAACGGCACCTGTTCTGCAAACCTCATCTGCCTGGATCGGCTTACCAGTGTTACGGTTGCGAGTGGCTTGCCCAGTGGTGAAACGCTCAGCAATTTCGGCTGGAGGATGGCACTGGACCCCACAGAACAGGTGGTTTCCTCGGCATTGACCCTGGCCGGCAGTGTTGCTTTCAGCACGCATATTCCGAAACCACCGGATGCCGGTTCCTGTGAAGCGGACCTGGGTATCGCGACGACTTACAACGTCGACCTGCAAACCGGCGAGGGAGAAAAAATCAATATTGTCGGCGGCGGACTGGTGCCGTCCCCGGTGGCGGGGCGGGTTATCCTGGATGATGGCACGATTGTCCCTTTCTGTATCGGCTGCGGGGGTGAGGAGTCGGCCATCGGCAGCAAGCAGATCAACGTTGGCGCCAACTGGGTTCAGCCAAAAGGGCGGGTCTACTGGAAAATTCAGCCGTGATCAGCTTCCGTTTCGGGGGGGCTGGGTGGTCCGGTCCGGTGTCCGGCGGCGGGCAGGTCAAAGGTTTTACCCTGGTAGAGCTGATGATCGTCCTTGTCATTCTGGCGGTATTACTGGTTCTGGCGGCTCCTGCTTTTCAGTCAGCGAAGTCGGTATCCGCGCTCAAGCGCTATGCCAACGAGCTACGGTCCAGCGCAATTCTGGCGCGGGGCGAAGCGATCAAACGCAATGCACAGGTTCGCCTGTGCGCCACGGCGAATGGCAGCAGCTGCGCCGCCAGCGGCGATTGGGGGCAGGGGTGGATCGTGCTCGATCCCAACGACCGGGTGGTCCACCAGCAGCAGGCGATTCCAGCCGACTATCGGATAATCGATCCCAATAGTGCGGTTATAGATCTGGTATTCCAGCCCTCCGGAATTGCCAGCACCGCCGCCGCGATCAAGGTTTGCCAGCAAGCTCCCGCAGTGAGCGCCGAGGCCCGTATTGTGCGGGTCACCGCCACGGGGCGGTCAGCGGTCGAGAGCGTTACCGCATCCACTTGCCCGTGATGGCCCAGGCGGATAGTGGAGATGCGCTGTCCGGCGTTTCTCTAGGGGAACAGGGCCCTGCTACTCGCAGTGCAGGGCTATCTGGCGCCTGGCTTCTTCGGTGCGCTGCTTCTTTTCTGCGTCGGTGAGCGGGCGGATATCGCCCTGGTCATCCTTCACGTTCACGTCGTCCCAGGTTTCCAGCGTGGTGAGGTTTTCGCGGGCGCGTTCGCAGATTTCAGGGTTTTTCTTGATCTGTTCTTCCGTTCTGACGGCCTTTTTTTCAAAACGGTTGTCGACGCTGGGCTTTAAATCCCGGGGCACCGCGCCTTCTTCTGCCGTAACGTCCCGTTTGAACTGGCTGCCGGTGGAGATGACTTCATAGTCCACGCCCTGTGGCGGTGGCCGGTCGCTGTGTACGAGGTTGCCTCGCTCGTCCTGCCAGCGGTAGTAGGTGGTGCCGGCGGTTGCCTGTACCCCGATGAGGGAGACGACGACCGTTGCCACCCCCAGCGCCCCGCAAACGGTGGATTTCACGCCCATATTGTTGCCTTTTCGCTGGCTGTTTTGCCCGTAAAGTATCGCAAGCGTCCCGGGGGCGCAACGAAGCCGCCCCGGGGAATAATCACGTTTTGGTTGACAGGCGGCGCCGGCGAACCAAGAATACGCCCCTGTCTCACCCTTGGTAACGGCCCACGCTGAGTACCCTCAGCCCCTGGCCTACTGCCGCAATGCGATGATTTGCGTGCAGCTGATGGTGAGTCCCGTAAACCGGTATGGCCGCATGGGCTGTGCCGGGGGCCAGACACTGCGCTACCCCGCAGGGCGACCGATACACGGGTTCGTGATCGCTTTTCACCCGCTGCATGTGAAAAGAGCCTTCGAGGATAGCCGCCTGCGGCGCTAGCCGGAGGCGGGCAGGTTGCGAACCGCTGCTGTGTCTCGCCCGTTCAGGGAGTGGCGTGGCCAGCCGGCACCGGTTCAGGTGCTTTCCAGGCTTCTCCATACAGTTCGATGAAACGGCTACCGGCGAGGGTAACGCGTCGGGGCGTTTTGATTGGGCCTGAACAGCCCAGGGAGAAAGATCGTGGAGATGTTGTCCGGCGGCGAAATGATCGCCCGCGCCCTCGAGGACGAGGGAGTCGAGTTTATCTTCGGCTACCCCGGCGGAGCGGTGCTGCATATTTATGACGCCTTGTTCAAGGCGAGCAAGATTCCCCATGTGCTGGTGCGGCACGAGCAGGCGGCGACCCACGCCGCCGACGGCTATACCCGCGCCACCGGCAAGCCCGGCGTGGTGCTGGTCACCTCCGGCCCCGGCGCCACCAACGCGGTGACCGGCATTGCCACTGCCTACATGGATTCCATTCCCATGGTGGTGCTGTCAGGCCAGGTGGCCAGCCACCTGATCGGTGAGGACGCCTTCCAGGAGTGCGACATGGTGGGGATTTCCCGGCCGATCGTGAAGCACAGCTTCATGGTGCGCAAGCCGGAAGACATCCCCGGGATGATCAAGAAGGCCTTCCATATCGCCACGACCGGTCGCCCCGGCCCTGTCGTCATCGACATCCCCAAGGATGCCACCCGCCCGGATGCCAAATTTGAATACGTCTATCCGGAAGCGGTTAAAATCCGCTCCTATTCGCCGGCCCAGCGCGGCCACACCGGGCAGATCAAGAAGGCGGCGCGCCTGCTGCTGTCGGCCAAGCGCCCGGTGATCTACTCCGGAGGCGGTGTGGTACAGGGCGAGGCCAGCGGCCTGCTGACCCAGTTCGCCAGGGACCTTAACTACCCGGTCACCAACACCCTGATGGGCCTCGGCGCCTACCCCGGCACCGACCGCCAGTTCCTCGGCATGCTCGGCATGCACGGCCTGTATGAAGCCAATATGGCCATGCACCACGCGGACGTCATTCTGGCGGTGGGGGCGCGCTTTGACGACCGGGTCACCAATACGGTCAGCAAGTTCTGCCCGAGTGCCAAGATCATTCATATCGATATCGATCCGACCTCGATTTCCAAGACTGTGCAGGCGGACATCCCCATTGTCGGCCCGGTGCAGTCGGTACTCGCCGATCTGGCGGAGCAGGTCGAGCAAATGCGCAACAAAGACGCGGAGTTGCCCGACCAGGACGCACTGGATCGCTGGTGGCAGCAGATCGACGAATGGCGCGGCAAGCACGGCCTGTGGACGGGACGCCGCTACGGCGAGAGTGACATGATCATGCCCCAGCAGGTGATTGAAAGCCTGTCCCGGGCCACCGGCGGCAATGCCTATGTGACCTCCGACGTCGGCCAGCACCAGATGTTTGCCGCCCAGTACTACCGCTTCAACCAGCCCCGCCGCTGGATCAACTCCGGCGGCCTCGGCACCATGGGCTTCGGCCTGCCGGCGGCGATGGGCGCCAAGCTGGCCTTTCCGGATGCGGATGTGGCCTGTGTCACCGGCGAGGGCAGCATCCAGATGAACATCCAGGAGCTGTCCACCTGCACCCAGTACAACCTGCCGGTAAAAATCATCAACCTGCGCAACAACTATCTCGGCATGGTGAAGCAGTGGCAGGACATGCAGTACGAAGGCCGCTACGCCATGAGCACCTACGAGGACTCCCTGCCGGACTTCGTCAAGCTGATGGAGGCCTACGGCCACGTCGGCATGCAGGTGCGCAGGCTGGACGAACTGGATGCGAAGATGGACGAGGCCTTCGCCATGAAAGACAAGCTGGTCTTCCTCGATATCTTCATCGACCCGATGGAGCACGTGTACCCGATGCATGTAGCGCCCAACGGCTCCATGAAAGATATGTGGTTGAGCAAGAACGAGAGGACCTGAACATGCGACGTATCATCTCCATCCTGCTGGAAAACGAGCCCGGCGCGCTGTCGCGGGTTGTGGGCCTGTTCTCCCAGCGCGGTTACAACATCGAGACCCTCAATGTGGCGCCGACCGAAGACGCCACGCTGTCGCGACTGACCCTGACCACCATCGGCGATGACCGAACCATCGAGCAGATCACCAAGCAGCTCAACAAGCTGGTGGATGTGGTCAAGCTGGTGGACCTGACCGAGGGCACCCATATCGAGCGCGACCTGATGCTGATCAAGGTGCGCGCCAGCGGCGGCGCGGCGCGGGACGAGGTCAAGCGCACCACCGACATCTTCCGCGGCCAGATTGTGGATGTGGGCCCCAACGTCTATACCATCCAGCTGGTGGGCACCGGTGAAAAGCTGGACGCCTTCGTCGCCGCCATGGCCGAGGCGGAAATCCTCGAAGTGGTGCGCTCCGGCGTGGCGGGCATCGCCCGCGGCGAGAAGGTGCTGCGGCTGTAAATCGGAGCACTGGGCAACCCGCCCAATGGCGAATCACCGCCTGCGCGGGGGGCACAAAGCGTGATTGCCGCAGGCTGTATTGAACCCGGTTGGCCTGCGGTTCCTTTTATCGGGTTAAGGATCTGATAGATGTCCCGCAAACTGATTTCCAGCGGCTCGGAATTCGAGCAGAAAATTGGCTACTCGCGCGCGGTGGTGGATGGCGATTACGTCTTCGTCTCCGGTACCACCGGCTATGACTACGCCGCCAACCGCGTCAGCGACGATGTCGTCGAGCAGACCGAACAGTGCTTTCGCAATATCCAGGCGGCGCTGGAGGAGGCCGGCAGCGGTATCGCCAACATCGTGCGCGTCACCTACATCCTGCCCAACCGGGATGACTTCGAAGCCTGCTGGCCGGCCCTGAACAAATGGCTGGGAGAGGTGCGTCCGGCGGCCACCGTGTTCGAGGCGCGCCTGCTGGACGATGCCATGAAGATCGAGATCCAGGTTACCGCACGGCTGAGCGAAGCCTGAGAATGACGCCGGCGTTAATCCGGCATTGATGATATGAACGGGGGCACGGCCCACTAGTGCCCCCGCTTTGCTTCCATCCGCTTGAGCAGGGTGGACATGATCATCTTGTACAGCTCCATCCCCAGGTACTTGTCTTCCACGCCGCTGTCGATACTGGGGTTGTCGTTGACTTCGATCACAAAGCCCTTGCCTTTGCTTTCCTTCACATCCACACCGTAAAAGCCATCGCCAATAGGGCGGGTGGCTCGCACTGCGGCGTCCAGCACCGCCGGCGGTACCTCGAAGGTGGGCAGGGTGTCGAAACCGCCGGAGTCCGTCTTGTCGCCGTGGCGGTAGATCTGCCAGTGGTCCTTCACCATGTAATAGCGGCAGGCATACAGCGGTTTGCGGTCGAGGATGCCAACCCGCCAGTCGAAGTCGGTGTACAGGAACTCCTGGGCCAGCAGCAGGGTGGAGCGCTGGAACAGGCGCTTGCAGATGCTCTCCAGCTCCTCGCGGTTGGCCGCCTTTTCCACGCCCTTGGAAAAGGCGCCGTCGGGGATTTTTACCACGATGGGGTAGCCGAGCTGGTCGCCGAGGGTATCCAGCTGTCCGGGCTGGTCCTTGTACAGCACCACGGTTTTCGGCGACGGCACCTTGTGGGTGCGGAACAGGTCCGCCAGGTAGATCTTGTTGGTACAGCGCAGGATGGAGTTGCTGTCATCGATCACCACCAGCCCTTCGCTCTCGGCCTTCTTGGCAAAGCGGTAGGTGTAGTGGTCGATATTGGTTGTGGTGCGGATGAGCAGGCCGTCGAACTCCGGCAGGCGCAAGTAGTCGCGCTGGGTAATCAGCTCCACGTCCACGCCCAGTTCCTTGCCGGCTTTTACAAAGCGCTTCAGGGCCTTGTCGTCCGAGGGCGGCATCGCCTCGGACGGGTCCACCAGCACCGCCAGGTCGTAGCGGGCGGCTTTCTGCTCGCGCTGCTTGCGCCACACCTTGCGGCTGAATTCGTCAACGGCGGCGGCGAAGCCGTTTTCTTCCTCTTCGCTCAGTCCTTTCGGTGAGCGCGGCTTGAGACTGGCGATTTCCCACTGGCGGCGGTGGCGCAGGGTGATTTCCAGGATGGGGCAGGGGAAGGTTTCAAACAGCTCCCTGGCCAGATCGCCAAAGCGCTCGTCCGCGGTGTGGCCGAAATAGCTCAACAGGCTGATTTCGCTGCCGGTATCGGCGTGCTTCAGGGTTTTATCCAGCTCCTCGTCGAGGTCGTCGAGGTGGATGCGGTACAGGGCCCGCTTGCTGAGATCGTTGAGGGTGCGAACCGAGGGGATCACCTTGTGCCCGCGCGCCTCGGCCAGCAGGGAACAGTAGTAGCCCTGGCTCAGGTAGGCAAAGCTGCGGCTGAGGTTGATCACCCGGGTGCGGGCCTGGCCCTCGGGATAGTTGCCGTTCATGTAGTCGGCGAAGGTGATCACCTGCTCGCTGGGGTAGTAGGGTGCCCAGTCGCTGCGTTTGTCGATCACGATCAGGGTTTGGGACATCAGTGACTCTCGGGGTGTTATTGAGGGTGTATTGCGGGAATGCCGGCGAAGTATTTGCCCACTTGCGGGGGCCGTCAATCGGCCAGTGCAGAATTACCGAAGTCGGTTGGTGCCCACCGCCCGCCCGCGGCGGTGGGCGGGCGGTTCAGGCGGCCGCCGCCGCAGGTGCCTGCTGGGCGCCGCGAATCAGCTTGCCGGGCAGGCGACCGGTGGGTTCGCCGTCGCGCATGATGATTTCGCCCCCCACCAGGGTGTAGCGATAGCCCTCGGCGCCCTGGAACACGCGGCGGCCGCCGGCAGGCAAATCGAAGATGATCTCCGGGCGCTTCACCTGCAGGGCGTTGAAATCGATGATGTTGATGTCGGCTTTCATGCCGGGTTCCAGGGTGCCGCGATCGTCCAGCCCCATGCAGCGGGCGGTGTCGTGAGTGTGCATTTTCACCGCTTCTTCCAGCCCCAGGCGGCCGCCGCTGGCGCGGTCGCGCACCAGGTAGCTGAGCAGGTAGGTGGGCACACTGGCGTCGCACAGCACACCGCAGTGGGCGCCGGTGTCGGCCAGGCTGAGTACCGAGTTTTCATCCTTGAGCATGGCGAACTGCCGTGACAGGTCGCGGCTGTCATAGCCGAACAGGGGGCAGTAGAGCAGGGTGGTACCGCCGTTGGCCAGCAGGGCGTCATAGGCATAGGCCGCGCTGGATACACCGGCCTGTTGTGCCATGTATTCGATGCTGTCCTCGTAGCGCGGTTCGTAGTTGGGGGTGTCGCCCATCACGTAGAGGTTATCGTAGCCGCGGGTGATGGCGTTGAGGAAGAAGTCGCCACCGGTGTCGATGGGGGTTTCATTGATAATGGCCTCGCGCACCTCGGGCTTGCGCAGTTGTTCGAGTCGCTCTTCCCGCGACAGGCCGGCCAGGGGTGCGTAGTGCTGATGAAACATGAAGGGGTTCACGGTGCCGTCCCAGCCCATCAGGATGTTGACCGGCCGCGCCCCCACATGGGGAATCAGGCGGGCGCCTTCCTTGCGCGCTTCGCGCACATAGGCGAGCTGTTTCTGGACGCGCTCCCAGTCGCTTTCCTCGCGGAAGAACAGCACGAAATTGACCTGGCAGTTGTTGTCGATCGACAGCTGCTTCATCCAGGCCATTTCCTCCTCCCAGTCGTCGAAATCCGACACCAGGCCGTAGATGCCCTTGCCCATCTGGCCGATGGCGCTGCCGATGCCCAGCAGTTCGCCGGCATCGGAGTAGGTCCCAGGCATGACCTGGCCGTCGCGGGTCGTGTGCAGCTTGGTGCGCGAGGTGGTGAAGCCGATGGCGCCGGCCTCGATGCCCTCGCGGACAATGGCGGCCATCTGGCGCACATCGTCCTCGGAAGCCGGCTCGTTGTTGACGCCGCGCTGACCCATGACATAGGTGCGCACCGCGCAGTGGGGCACCTGGGCGCCGATGTCGATGGCGCGGGGTTTGCGATCCAGTGCGTCCAGGTATTCGGGGAAGCTCTCCCACTGCCACTGGATACCCTCGGCCAGGGCCGCGCCGGGAATGTCCTCCACGTCTTCCATGACTTCGATCATGCGCTGGCGCTCTCTGTCATCGGCGCGGCAGGGGGCGAAACCGACGCCGCAGTTGCCCATGATCAGGGTGGTGATGCCGTGGTGGGCGGCGGGGCTGCACAGGGCATCCCAGGTGGCCTGGCCATCCATGTGGGAGTGGGTGTCCACCCAGCCGGGAGTGACCAGGGCGCCGCCGGCGTCGATGGTTTCCCGGGCTTCACCGAGATCGGTGCCAATAGCGGCGATGCGGCCATTGCGGATGGCGACATCGGCCCGCCGGGCGGGTGCGCCGGTACCGTCGACCAGCGTACCGTTGATGATAAGGGTGTCGTACACGCGCTATCCTCCGTCCTTATGATTATCTGGAGACGCCCGGGGCAGCGCAGCGCCATGGCGCTGCCGGTGCAATGGGCAGAGTCCTAGACTAGCACTCCGCGGCGGAGGGTAAAGGCCGCGACGAAGGCGCGAACGCGGACTGGTTTATCAATTTGCGCTGGGCGGGCAGTGCGCTTTAGGTGGCGCCGAGCATGGCCTTGAGATGGGCCTCCACGCAGCGCCCCAGGGCCAGCAGGTGATAGCCGCCTTCCAGGCAGGATACCAGCCGGCCCCCGGCGCTGGCGTCGGCCTGCTCGCAGAGGCGCCGGGTCACCCAGGCGTAATCGCTGTCGACGAAGTTGAGCCCGGCCATGTCGTCGGCCTGGTGGGCGTCAAACCCCGCTGAAACCAGCAGCAGTTGCGGTGCAAAATCCGCCAGCCGCGGCAGCCAGTCGCGTTCTACCGCAGTGCGCAGCGCGGCGCCGTCGCTGCCGGTCGGCAGCGGTGTATTGACCACGTTGCCGGCACTGGGGCCGCTGCCGCTGTAGGGGTAGAGGGGGTGCTGGAAGGTAGAGCAGAACAGAATGCGCTCGTCGCCGGCCACGATGTTCTCGGTACCGTTGCCGTGGTGCACATCAAAGTCGAGGATGGCCACCCGTTGCAGGCCGTGATCCCGCAGTGCGCGATAGGCGCCCACCACCACATTGTTGAACAGACAGAAGCCCATGGCGCGGGCGCGCTCGGCGTGGTGTCCGGGTGGGCGCACGGCGCAGAAGGCCTTGCTGTGCGCGCCGCTCATTACCAGGTCGACGCCCAGTTGGGCGGCGCCGGCGGCGTGCAGGGCCGCGCTCAGGGTGTGCGGGTTCATGGCGGTGTCTTCATCCAGCTGGATATGGCCGCTGGTTGGTGAGCGCAGGTACAGGGACTGGATGTAGTCGTTGTCATGGACCCGTTCGAGCAGGTCGCGTTCTACCGCCGGAGCCTCGTAGTGGCGCAGGGCTACATCCAGGCCGCTGGCCAGCAAGCGATCATTGATGGCGTTGAGTCGCGCCGGCTGTTCCGGGTGCGGCCCCATCTCGTGCTGGAGGCATTCCGGGTGGGTGATATAGGCAATAGTCATCGATTGGCTCCCGCAGGAATGGGCCGGGCGGGGAGCATTGCCCATCCTCTGGCGTCTATACTGGGCGTAACTCTAGTACAGGAGCCCTTCCAGGTTAAGGGCCGCGCGCCAATGAGACGACACCGCCTTTACCGCATCTTTGAACCCGCCTCGGTGGCTGTGGTCGGCGCCAGCCCGCGGCAGGGTTCAGTGGGCTACCAGGTGCTGCACAATCTGCAGGCGGCGGGTTTCAAGGGCGCGATTTTCCCGGTCAATCGCCGCCACAGTGACATTCTTGGCCTGACCTGTTTCGCCAGCGTGACAGATATCGGCCAGGCGGTGGACCTGGTGGTGATGGCCATTCCGGCCGAGCGTATCCCCGGGGTCATGCACCAGTGTGTTGAGGCGCGGGTCGGCGGCGTAGTGGTGATCTCCGCCGGCTTTGGCGAAGTGGGCCCGCTGGGTCGGCAATTGCAGGACGAGATCGTCGAACTGGCCCGGGCCGCCAACATTCCCCTGGTCGGCCCCAACTGTCTGGGGGTGATGCGCCCCAGGCTCGGCCTCAATGCGACCTTTGCCCACAGCGAGGTGCGTCACGGGCCGGTGGCGCTGGTGTCGCAGTCCGGGGCCTTCTGTACCGCGCTGCTGGATGCCGCCTGGTCCGGTGGGCGGGGGTTTTCCGCGGTGGCCTCCCTTGGCGCCACTGCCGATGTCGATTTTGGCCAGGTGCTGGACTATCTCTCGCTCGACGCCCATACCCGCAGCATTCTGCTTTACATAGAAGGAGTCAACGATGCCCGCGCCTTCCTCAGCGGCTTGCGGGCGGCGGCGCGGCTGAAACCGGTGGTGGTGATCAAGCCCGGCCGTTTTCAGGCCGGGCGCCGGGCAGCGGTTACCCACACCGGCGGCCACCGGGGCAGCGACCAGGTATTCAATGCCGCCCTCGAACGGGCCGGCGCGGTGCGGGTGAATACGGTGAATGAACTGCTGGCGGCGGCCAACACCCTGGCGTCAGGTGTGCGGGTCACCGGTGACCGGCTGGCCATTCTCACCAACGGTGGCGGTCCGGGCGTTATGGCGGCCGATCGCGCCGCGGAACTCGAGGTACCGCTGGCGCAATTGTCCGACTCCAGTATCGAGGCGCTCGGTGAAATCCTGCCTCCCCACTGGTCCCTCTCGGATCCGGTGGACCTGCTGGGGGACGCCGGCCCGGAGCGCTACCAGAGGGCACTGGAGATTGTGCTGGCGGATCGCAACGTCGATGGCGTGGTGGTGTTGCTCACCCCCCAGGGCATGACCGAACCCGAGGCCTGTGCCGAGGCGGTCATTGCCGCCGCGCGAGGCAAGCGCAAGCCCGTGCTGGCCTGCTGGATGGGGCAGAACCAGGTGCGCGAAGGGCGCTGGAAACTGCAGCGCGAAGGGATACCCCATTTCAACAGCCCGGAAGCGGCGGTGAACGGTTTCGGCTATCTCGCCGCGTATTACCGCAACCAGCAGAAGCTGCTGCAGGCACCGCCGCCGCTGGCGGCACACCGCGCGCCGCGGGTGCAACAGGCCCGGGACATTATCCGCGCAGCGCTGGGCGATGAGCGCAGGCATCTGGACAATCTGGAAGCGCGGGCTGTGGTGGCTGCTTTTGATATCCCGGTGTCTGCCTGTACCAACGTCACTGATCCGGAGGAGGCCCGGCGCGCCGCCGAGACGCTGGGCCTGCCGGTAGTGCTGAAAATCAACTCCCCGGATATCTCGCACAAGAGCGACGTCGGTGGAGTCCGCCTGAACGTGCGCGAGGCGGACTCGGTACCCGCGGCGTACCGGGAGATTCGCGCCGCGGTAGCGGACCGGGCGCCGGACGCCCGGGTACACGGCGTGACTGTGGAGAGCATGGAACTGCGCCCCCACGCCCGGGAAGTGGTGGTGGCGATCGAGCGCGACCCGGTGTTTGGCCCGGTGATCCGCTTTGGCCCCGGCGGACTGGCGGAGGATATCCTCACCGATACCGCGGTGGCGATCCCGCCGCTCAGCGTGTTCCTCTGCGAAGAACTGATCCAGCGCAGCCCCGCCCAGCGCCAGCTGGTGGCGCACCGCTACCTGCCGGCGGTGGATCGCGAGGCACTGGTGGAACTGCTGATGCGGGCCTCGGAACTGGCCTGCGAGCTGCCGGAAATCCAGCGCCTGATTCTCAATCCGGTGCTGGTGGACGAGAACGGTGTGCTGGCGGTGGATGCCTGGCTGGCGGTGTCTCCTGTCCGCAGCGAGGCAGGGCCCTTCGATCATCTGGCCATCCACCCCTATCCCCCAGGTATGACGAGTGCATTGACGAGTCGCGACGGTCGCCAGTTCCTGGTGCGTCCCATTCGGCCCGAAGATGCCGCGATGGAGCGGCGCTTCGTCGATGGCCTGTCGTCCGAGAGTCGCTATTTTCGCTTTATGTATGGCATGGGCGACATCACGCCCGCCATGCTGGCGCGCTTTACCCAGATCGACTACGACCGGGAGATGGCCCTGGTGGTGGTGGAGAACGACGACAGCGAGGCGGCCGCCATCAAGGCGGTGGCGCGTTATGTCGCCAATCCTGGCGGCGAGTCCTGCGAATTTGCCCTGGCGGTGGCGGACGATATGCAACGCCAGGGTATCGGCAGTGAACTGATGCGCCGCCTGATGGAGATGGCGCGCCAACGCGGCTTCCGGGAAATGGAGGGCGACGTGCTGGCCCAGAACAGCAAAATGCTGAAGCTCTGTCGCGGTCTCGGTTTCACCCTGCGCCGCGACCCGGACGATGCAGAAATCATGCAGGTCAGCCGGCCCCTGCAGTCCCCGGCTGCGGCGCCAGTGGTATGATCGCAGGTCCTCTTTGCCTTCTGGAGAAGACCATGTCGAAGCCCTTGAGCCGCGTTCTGCTGCCGGCAGTTTCCCTGGCTGCAGCCTGCGCATTGCCGGCGCTTGCGCTGGATTATCCGAAAACGCAGACCGTTGAGCAGCAGGATGATTATCACGGCACCGTCGTGCAGGATCCCTACCGCTGGCTGGAGCAGGATGTGCGCGAGTCCGCCGAGGTGGCCGCCTGGGTCGAGGCGCAGAACAAGGTCACTTTCGGCTACCTGGACGACCTGCCGGGGCGCGAGACGATTGAGCAGCGCCTGACCGCCCTGTGGGACTTCGAGCGCTATTCCACCCCGCGGCGCTACGGTGACTTCTATTTCTACAGCCGCAACGACGGTCTGCAGAACCAGGCTGTGCTGTATCGCAGCAGGGAGCCGGGGGTCGATCCGCAGGTGGTGCTGGATCCGAACGGCTGGTCGCAGGATGGTACTGTGGCGCTGGCGGAGGTTTCTGTCAGTCCCGATGGCCGCTATGTGGCCTATGGCATCCAGGACGGCGGCAGTGACTGGCGCACCTGGCGGGTAAAGGATCTCGGCAGCGGCAAGGTGCTGGACGACGAACTGCGCTGGATCAAGTTCTCCCATGCCAGCTGGGCGGCGGATGGCAGCGGCTTCTATTACAGCCGCTATCCGGAACCGGCCGAGGGCGAGCAGTTCCAGAGCCTGAACACCGATATGGCGGTGTACTTCCACCGGGTGGGCACGGCCCAGGACCAGGACCGGCAGGTCTATGCGCGGCCCGATCATCCGGACTGGGGCTTTAACGCCGAGGTCAGCCACAGTGGGCGCTACCTGTTCATCAACACCTGGATCGGCACCGATGATCGCTATCGGGTGGAAGTCATCGACCTCGAGGACGAAGCCGGCCGGGTCACTGTCCTTGAGGATGCATTCCGGGCGGACTTTTCCCTGATCGAGGTCGTTGACCATACCGCCCTGTTTCGCAGCACCCTGGATGCCCCCCGGGGCCGCATAGTCAGCTACGATCTGCGTCAGGGCGCGGGCGGCACCTGGCGGGAAGTCGTGCCACAGCAGGAACCGGTACTGCAGGGGGCCAGTCTGGTGGGTGACAAGCTGGTGCTGGACTACCTGCAGGATGCCCACAGCAAGGTGAGCATTCACAGTCTGCAGGGCAAAACCCTGCGCGAGGTGGCCCTGCCCGGTCTCGGTACCGTGTCGGGCTTTGCCAGCGCGCCGGATGATCCTGTCACCTACTACAGTTTTTCTTCCCTCAATCGCCCCGCGACGGTGTATCGCTACCATGTCGACAGCGGCAAGAGCGAAGTCGCGCTGGCGCCGGAGCTGGCGTTCAACCCGGATGACTTTGTGGTCAAACAGGTGTTCTACTCCTCCGCCGATGGTACCCGGGTGCCGATGTTTATCGCCCACCGCAAGGGGCTCAAGCTGGATGGCAGCAATCCCACCCTGTTGTACGGCTACGGCGGTTTCAATATTTCCCTGACCCCGACGTTCTCGGTGACACGCCTGGCGTGGATGGATCTGGGCGGGGTGTACGCCCAGGCCAACCTGCGCGGCGGCGGCGAGTATGGTGAAGCCTGGCACAGGGCGGGGACCAAACTGCAGAAGCAGAACGTGTTTGACGACTTTATCGCCGCGGCGGAATACCTCGAGGCAGAGAAGTACACCAGCCCGGAACACCTCGGTATTTACGGCGGCAGCAACGGCGGCCTGCTGGTGGGGGCGGTGGTCAACCAACGGCCCGACCTTTTTGCCGCTGCGATTCCGGCGGTCGGGGTCATGGACATGCTGCGTTTCCAGCGCTTTACCGCCGGTCGCTTCTGGGTGGATGACTACGGTTCGTCCGACAACCCGGAGGAATTCAAGGCCCTCTACGCCTACTCGCCCTATCACAATATCCAGAAGGGCGGTGATTATCCCGCGGTGCTGGTGACGACCGCCGATACCGATGACCGGGTAGTGCCGGGGCACAGCTTCAAATACATCGCCCGCCTGCAGGATGCACAGTCTGGCGACGAGCCGGTGCTGATACGCATCCAGACTCGCGCCGGACACGGAGCCGGTAAACCGACTTCCATGCTGATTCGCGAGTACGCTGATATGTGGGCCTTTATGGCCGCGCACCTGGGGCTGACGATTGGCGCGTCCGATTGACCGCCTGATATACAATCGCTCTATCGTTCCAACACTGGAGAATCGCCATGGCGAACCCGACCAAGATCCGCGACTGCATGCACCGCAACCCCCTGACCATCCGCCAGGACGAGAATCTGGTGAAGGCGATCTCCATGATTCTGGAGTACAAGCTCACCGGACTAACTGTCACCAATGGCGAGGGCGCAGTGGTGGGCATCCTGTCGGAACTGGATTGTATCCGCGCCGTGCTGACCGCCATTTACAACGATGGCGACCCGGAGCACAAGCTGGTAGAGGACGCGATGGACGGCGATGTCCAGACCTGCACCTCCGAAACCAGCATTGTCGAGGTGGCCCAGGCCATGGTGGACACCCGCCAGCGCCGGCGCCCCGTAGTGGAGGGTGGCAAGCTGGTGGGGCAGGTCAGTTCCAACAATGTGCTGTGGGCCCTGATGGAGCACAGCCGCCGCAAAGTCCTCGACCAGCGTGGTGGTTGAGGTACTTTCATGAAGACCATTGGTCTGCTGGGGGGCATGAGCTGGGAGAGCACCCAGACCTATTACCGCCTGATCAACCAGGGAGTGCAGAAGGCGCTGGGTGGCCTGCATTCCGCGCGCATCGTGCTCGACAGCGTCGATTTCCAGGAACTGGCCGACCTGCAGGGCGCGGACGACTGGTCGGGCGCCACGGCACTGCTGGTGGATGGCGCGGGCAGGGTTGCCGCGGCCGGGGCGGACTGCGTGATGATCTGTACCAATACCATGCACAAGGTGGCGCCGGAGATCGAGGCCGCAGTGGATTTGCCCCTGCTGCATATCGCCGATGCCGCAGGTAAAGCCCTGGCGGCGCAGGGTGTTACCCAGATTGGCCTGCTCGGCACGGCATTCACCATGGAACAGGACTTCTACCGCGAGCGCCTGAGCAGCGGTTTTGGCATCTCGACCCTGGTGCCCGAGGCGGATGATCGCGCTGTAGTGCACCGTATTATTTACGAGGAGCTGTGCCAGGGGCAGGTGCTCGATGCCTCACGCGGCGAGTACCTGCGCATTATCGATACACTGGCCGCCCGCGGCGCCGAGGCCGTGGTGCTCGGCTGTACCGAGATCGGCCTGCTGGTGCAGCAGGAGCACAGCGCCGTGTGCCTGCTCGATACGACCGCAGTCCACGCCGCAATGGCAGTGGACTTTGCTTTGGCCAGTTAAGCGCCGCTGGAACTTTCATTGCCAGTGGCGGCCATTCGTGGATAATGCGCCGCCTTTCCCGAGCGGCTGACGGGCCCGCTTTGCGTTCTCTGAAAGTGGCCCCTATAGTCTGTTTTGAGGCGGCGCGGAATGCGTCCCGGTGATCCCGGGTACCCGCTGCACATTCACCAACCAGGCAGGTTTATGAAAATAGGTATTCTTTCCCGCAATCGGAACCTCTACTCCACCCGGCGTCTGGTGGAAGAGGCCCAGACGCGAGGGCACGAAGTGCGCGTTATCGACGTGCTCAAGTGCTATATGAACATCACTGCCAACGATCCCACGGTGTATTACCAGCGCTCCGCCGACCAGGTGGAGCCGGTGGCTTTTGAGGCTGTGATCCCGCGCATCGGTGCCAGTGTGACCGCCTATGGTTGCGCCGTGTTGCGCCAGTTCGAGGTGGGCCACACCTATTCGATCAATGAGTCCATTGCCATCACCCGCTCCCGCGACAAGCTGCGGGCGCACCAGTTGCTGGCCCGGCGCGGGATCGGCCAGCCCGTTACTGCCTATGCGCACTCGGCGCGGGCCACGGATCACCTGATAGAGTCGGTGGGCGGTGCGCCCCTGATTCTCAAACTGACCAACAGCACCCACGGTAACGGCGTGCTGCTGGCGGAAACCAAGAAAGCCGCCGAGGCGCTGATCAACGCCTTCCGCGGGATCGGTTCCGACTTCCTGGTGCAGGAATTCATCAAGGAGGCCGGCGGCTCCGACATTCGCTGTTTTGTGGTGGGAGAGAAAGTGATCGCCGCCATGCAGCGCAAGGCGAGCAAGGGAGAGTACCGCTCCAACCTGCACCGCGGCGGCACCGCCGAGGTGATCAAACTGCAGCCCGAAGAGCGACGCCTCGCCATTCGCGCCGCCAAGGTCATGGGGCTGGACCTGGCGGGGGTGGATATCCTGCGCTCGGCCCACGGCCCGCTGGTGATCGAGGTGAACTCTTCGCCCGGCCTGGAAGGTATCGAGACCGCCACCGGCATCAATGTGGCGAGCAAGATCATCGATTACGTCGAAAAGGACTCCCAGGCCGGCCCCAACAAGCCCAGGGGTCGGGGCTAGGGCTGGCCCGTGGCCTATCTGCAGGATCCGCGGGTTTACTACGCCATTGAGCGCACCTATCTGGCCTGGGTGCGCACCCAGCTTTCTATTTTGGCGCTGGCTTTCCTGATCAAGAAGTTCGGGATAGAAGACGCCATCGATTCCGATGCGCTGCTCCTGGCCGAGGGCGCCCTGCTCGGGATGTGTCTGCTGGTGGTGGGAATGTCGATGGTGTCTTTCTGGCAGACCCGCCTGTCCATCGCCCGCCTGGGCGAGCAGGAACTGCCTTCCCCCTCGGCACCGAAGGTGCTCTACATTACCGGGCTGCTGGCTATCGGCCTCAATATCGTCATCAGCGCAGTGGTGGCGCTGGTCTGACCCGGGATTCAGTCCGCCGTGAGCTCGAGCACACGCCATTCACCCTGGCCCGTACTGTGGCGCTTTCTGTTGCTGGGTTGCGTCAGTTTTGGCGGCCCCGCCGCACACATCGGCTATTTTCGGCGCGCTTTTGTCGAGCGCCTGCAATGGCTGGACGAGCGGCAGTTTGGCGATCTGCTCGCCTTGTGCCAGTTTCTACCGGGGCCGGCATCCAGCCAGCTCGGCTTTGCCATCGGCCGGCAGCGTGCCGGGTTGGCGGGTGCCCTGTGTGCATTCATCGGTTTCAGCTTGCCCTCACTGGTGTTGATGTACCTGCTGGCCGTGTGGGGCGCCGATGTCATGGCAGGGCCCCTGGCGGGGGTTGCCCAGGGTATGAAGCTGCTCGCGGTGGTGGTGGTCGCCGATGCCGTATGGCAGATGGGCCGCATGTATTGTCGGCGGCGAGTTGCCCTGTTGCTAGCGCTACTGGCTACCGTCGTGCTGTTGCTGTCGAGCCGGATGTGGGCGCAGTACCTGGTGTTGCTGAGTGGCGCTGCGGTCGGTGGCTGGTTGCTTTGCGAGCGTAAGGAAACTGCAGGAACAGCGGCGGACGGGCGCTGGCAATGGCCGCCGCTGGTCTGTTTCGCCGCCCTGTTCCTGTTGCTGCCCCTGGTCGCCGACCAGCCGCTATCAACCCTGTTCAACGCTTTCTTCCAGGCGGGTAGCCTGGTTTTCGGGGGTGGCCACGTGGTACTGCCGCTACTGCAGCAGGGGCTGGCGGGGAGTCTCCCGGCCGATGACTTTCTGCTCGGTTATGCCGCCGCCCAGGCGGTGCCGGGCCCCATGTTTTCCCTGTCTGCCTACCTCGGTGCACTGCTGAACCCGCAACTGCCGCTTGCCGGTGCCCTGCTGGCCGTGGCGGGGATCTTCCTGCCTGGTTTCCTGCTGCTGCTGGGTTTGCAGGGGCGCTGGGCGACCCTGTCCAGGCGCCGGCGTGTGGCCGGGGCCGTTGCCGGAGTCAATGCCGTGGTGGTTGGACTGCTGCTGGCGGCGCTATACCGGCCCCTGTGGCAATCCAGCATCCACAGTGCAGTCGATGTCGGCCTGGTGCTGGCTGGTATCGCCGCGCTGTGGTTCTGGCGGCTGCCCCTGCTCCTGCTGGTGGCTGCTTTCGCTTTGGTGGGCGCTTTGCTGTATTGAGCGTGCTTGTTTACAGCGAAACGTTCAGCAGCGTCCACTCACCCTGCTGGTGATTCAGTTCGGTGTAGCGGTACTGGACGGTGGCGCCGTCCGGGGCGTTTTCGATCAGTGCGTTGCGCGGCTCCTTGAAGACCACCCGGCTGCCCCGGCGGTTGAGCTGGCAGCTGGCGTCGTCGCTGGCGCGGCTGGCGGAGTGGAAACTGACGTAGACATCCTTGCCGGTTTCGCGGGCTTTCTGTTTGTTCACTGTGCCTTCAACGATGCAGTCCTGTGTGACTTCCGCCCAGGCGCCTGCTGTGAGCAGGGGCAGGACTGACAGGGCGACTAGCTTGGTCAATGTTTTCATCGTGTGTGTACCTCCAGAGCCGCCGTTTTGGTAACGGCTGGTATCGGCGCCTCGCGGCGCATTGTTGTTGTGGCAGGACAGCTTCCCGCCGTGTCGAGAATCATCATACGGCGGTCTTTCGCGGTGCATCTATCACTGTCATGCAGTTGTCATAATAATTTCATATTTATCGTGTATGACCTTTTGTATTGGTAAAAACATTTTAAAATCATGAGGTTATATTCTTCTTCGACTCGCCTTGAGGGCCGTCGTGGCTACTGGCGGGCGTTGCGCGGGTCAACGGGGGAGTGGAGTTCGGGACAATTCCCATGCCTGGCGCAGCGCCCTCCAAACTGGAAATCAGCTGCCCGCTGGGGGATGATGCCCCCAACTTTGCCGGACATGTCCTGCAATATTCGATATTCCCCACTGTGTAAGACGATGTATACGACGAGAGGATCCGTTTTGAGAAAACTAGCCCAAGCTGTGGCCGTGGCGGGGATGGGTGCCCTGCTGCTGAGCGCCTGTTCCAAAGAGGAAGAAAAGGCAGGGGCCGAGGCCCCGCAAGCGACCCAGGCAGCATCCGTGGCGGATGCCGGGCCGGCTCCGACCAGCGCTGATGCCGATGTCAGTGCCGCCTTCCGCACCTTCCTGGATGAGAACTACGCGGTGGACATGGCCCGCCACCCGATGAGCGCCAGTTACCGCGGCATCAAGCTCAACAATGACCAGTGGGACCCGGACTCCGAGGAATACTACGAGGAGGAGAGAGCCATCCTCGAGGCGCGGCTGGAACAGATCAGCGGCTTCGACCGCGCCGCCCTGAGCCCCTCCGAGCAACTGTCCTACGATCTTTACAAACTGGATCTGGAGCGCCAGATCGACAGTGACAACTTCCGCCATCACAAGTTTGTAATTCAGCAGTTCCGTGGCCCCCATACCCAGGTGGCCAGCAACCTGATCAATATTCACACCGTAAAGAGCGTGAAGGATGCCGAGGATTACATCGGCCGCCTGAGCAATGTCGGCACCTGGTTTGACGAGGTCATCGAACAGATGGCCATTCGCGAACAACAGAACCTGCTACTGGCGGACTGGCAGTACCCGCCCATGTTGCAGGCCTCGAAAAATGTCATTAGCGGCGTGCCGTTCGAGGAATCCGCCGAGGACTCAACTCTGTGGGCGGACTTCCAGGCCAAGGTTGCGGCACTGGAGATCGGCGACGACGAGCGCCAGCGCCTGCTCGATGCGGCTAAAACAGCACTGGTCGATGTCGTCAAACCCGCCTACGAAAAACTCATCGCAGCGATCGAGAAACAGGCGACCAAGGCCTCAGGCGATGACGGCGTGTGGAAGTTCAAGAACGGCGATGCCTTCTACGCCGAACGCCTGCGCTGGTTTACTACCACCGACCTGAGCGCAGACGAAGTACACGACATCGGCCTGCGGGAGGTGGCGCGCATTCACAAGGAAATGAATGCCATTAAGGATGCGGTGGGTTTCGACGGCACTCTGGTCGACTTTTTCGAGTACATGCGGACTGACAAACAGTTTTACTACCCCAACACCGACGAGGGGCGCGCGGAGTACCTGGCAGAGGCTACGCGCCTGATCGACGTGATGCGCGAGCACATCCCGGAGCAGTTCGGCCTGATTCCCGAAGCGGAGCTGGTGGTAAAGCGAGTCGAGCCCTTCCGCGAACAGTCCGCGGGCAAGGCCTTCTACAATGGCCCGCCTGCCGACGGTTCACGTCCCGGCATCTACTACGCCAACCTCTACAACATGATGGACATGCCCAAGTACCAGATGGAGGCCCTGGCCTATCACGAGGGTATTCCGGGCCACCACATGCAGCGCGCTATCTCGGTAGAGCTTGACGGTATTCCCGACTTCCAGAAGTACGCCAGCTTTACCGCCTACACCGAAGGTTGGGGCCTGTACACCGAGCAGCTGCCGAAAGAGATGGGCTTCTACCAGGATCCGTACTCCGACTTCGGCCGTCTGGCCATGGAGCTGTGGCGCGCCTGTCGCCTGGTAGTGGACACCGGCATTCACAGCAAGCGCTGGACCCGCGAGCAGGCCATCGACTACCTGCTGGAGAACACACCCAACTCAGCGGGGGATTCCACCAAGGCCATCGAGCGCTATATTGCCATGCCCGGGCAGGCCACCGCCTACCTGATCGGCAAGCTGAAGATCGTGGAGCTGCGGGAAAAGGCACGGCAAGCGCTGGGCGAGGATTTTGATATCCGCGCCTTCCACGACGAAGTGCTGAAAGACGGCCCGGTGCCGCTGTCTATTCTCGAGAGCAAGATCGATGCGCTCGTTGCCCGGGGTGGCAAGGCCTGATGACCTCCGGCCGGCGCGCGTGTAGCGCGCCGGCCCACTAGTACCTCTCCTGCAGGCGGCTCCCGCCTGCCTTGGCCTTGGTAGGCCGTTCCCTTTCCTGACCGGCTCTCGCTGGTATCAAAATTGCAGTGGCAATGGTGGAGCGACAGTTTCGGGCCAATTGCGTGCTTTGCGTGCCCAAATCAGTGCAGGAAGGATCAAAACCGTGCCGTGTGTCGGGTGGATGAGGGAATGGGCTCCGAAATGCTGATGTTTCTGGCTTTGTTGTCCGGTGCAGGCATTGTCGCGGGGCTGACCGCCGGACTGTTCGGCGTTGGCGGCGGGTTTGTCGTGGTGCCGGCCCTGCTGGCGGTATTTCCCTTCCTGACCGATCAGACCGACCACCTGATGCTGGTGGCCGTGGGGACATCGCTGGCCACGATCGTGGTGTCCTCTGCGTGCGCCATGACTGCTCACGCCAGGCGCGGGGCAGTCGACTTTCAGTTGCTGCGGGACTGGTCTCTGTGGCTACTGGTGGGCGTGGGGGGCGGCCTGCTGGTGGCCTCGTTGGTCGACGGTAGCGAACTGATTCTGGTGTTCGCCATCGGCGTGCTGCTGTACTCGGTGTACTTCCTGTTTCCGGATGCCTTCCAGCGCTTCAAGGGCAAGCTGGCCATGCCCGTGGGGCCAGGGCGGGCACTGCTGGCCAGCGCCCTCGGTGGATTTTCCTCCCTGCTCGGTATTGGCGGCGGCACCGCGACGGTATTGACCATGGTGCTGTGCAACCGGCCCGTGCACCAGGCCGTGGCCACGGCCTCTGGCGTGGGGGTGCTGATCGCGATACCGGGCGCCATCGGCTTCATGCTGCTGGGGCTGGGAACGGAAAACCTGCCCCGGGGTTCCATCGGCTACATCAACGTCCCGGCGTTACTGGCGGTGGCTGCCTGCTCGCTGGTCACAGCCCCCATCGGTGCGCGTCTGGCGCACCGCCTGGACGAGCGCCAGCTCAAGCGCGCTTTCGGTGTTTACCTGGTGCTGGTTGCAATGGCGATGTACGCCAAGGCTTGAACGCATTGATGACGCTAGAAATCTAACAGGGAATAGGGAGCAAGCCATGTCAGTCTCGCTGAATCGCAGAATGTTTCTCGGTGCCGTTGCCGGCGCCGCCACGCTGGCCAGCGGAGTGGGGCTGGCCCGGGCGGCTACCGCGAAGCCCTCGCCTCTGCGCCCCAGCGTGCGCTACGGGCCGCCGCCCGGCGTCGCCCGTCTCAACGCCAACGAAAACCCCTACGGTCCGAGCCCTGCCGCGCTCAAGGCGCTGGCCGAGGCCAGTGCCCAGGGGGCCTACTATGTCGATGACAGTGCGCTGAAGTTGCGCACCATGATCGCCGAGTACCACGGCCTCAGCCCCGAGTACGTCACGCTCAGCTCGGGATCCAGTGGCGGCCTGGTGGCGGCGGCGGTGATGGCCGGGCAGAGCGGTAATATCCTCGGCCCTGACCTGTTCTGGGACACCACCGCCCGGGCCATCGAGCAGCAGGCCCTGGGCGAGATTGTGCGCACGCCGAAAACGGCCGATATGGGCATCGACCTCGACGCCATGTACGCAGCCATCGACGACGGCATCGCCATGGTGCAGGTGACCAATCCCAACAATCCCACCGGCCTGTTGCTGGAACCGGCCAGGATGCGTGATTTCTGTATCAAGGCCTCGAAGAAAGCGCTGGTGCTGGCCGACGAAGCCTACAACGAACTCACCGAAATGCCGGAGCAGAACAGCATGATCCCGCTGGTCAGGCAGGGGCATCGGGTCATCGTGGCGCGTACCTTCTCCAAGATTTACGGCATGGCCGGCCTGCGGGTGGGCTACCTGATTGCGCCGCCGGACATCATTGCGTCCATGGAGCGCTACGGAATCGGCTGGTACGGCCTTAACCAGGCCGGTCTGGCGGCGGCGATTGCCAGCTATGAAGATCGCGCCTTCATGGATATGTCGCGGGCCAGAATCCGCGAGGCGCGAGACATGGTCGGGGAAGCGATAAAGGCCAGCGGGCTGACGGCACTGCCCTCGCAGACCAATTTCATGTTCGTTGATCTGGGTACTATCGACGCTGAGGCGTTCCGGGCGGCGATGGCGGAGCACAAGGTGATGATCCGCGGTATCTACCGCGACTATACGCACTGGTCGCGTGTTAGCATGGGCCGCCTGGAAGACGTCCAGATGTACGTCGATGCCCTGCCCAGGGTGCTCGATGCACTGGCCTGATATCTGTAACTTACTCTGACGAACTTTCGGGGCCGTTGCCTGTCCAAGCGGCGTTGCTCCCGCTGCCGATTGCGAACCCATGAATCTACGAAAATTCTGGCCCCTGGGCCTGATCCTGCTTGCCGTTGCTGGTTGTGAGAAATCTGCGGCGCCGGCCCCCGAGCGCACGGTGCGTGCGGTGCCGGTTGAGCTGTGGACTGCGCAGCCCTCCACCATCGAAGACCGTATCGAATCCGTTGCCACCCTCAGCGCCTTTGAGTCCGTTGTGCTCACCGCCCGGGTGACCAGCGGCAAAGTGAGCGCCGTGCATTTTGACGATGGCGACACCGTGGAGAAGGGGCAGCTGCTGCTGGAACTGGATACCACCGAACCCGCGGCCCGGGTGCGCGAGGTGGAGGCCTCCCTGCGCGAGGCGACCCTGGATCTGGAACGCCTGGGCCGGCTGGGAGCGGATATCTCCACCCGCGCGGCCCTCGATATCGCCAGGGCCAATGTCTCCGCCGAAGAGGCCCGCCTGGACCAGGCCCGGGCCGCGCTGGCAGATCATCGCCTGCACGCGCCGTTTTCCGGTACGCTCGGCTTCCGTCAGGTGAGTGTCGGCGCGCTGATCACGCCCGGCACGGTGGTCACAGAGCTGGACGATACCCGCCGCCTCAAGATGGATTTCACCATCCCTGAAGTCTACCTGTCACGGATTGGGGTAGGGGACCGGGTAGAGGCCTACAGCCCGGCCTGGCCGGAGGACGTGTTTGTCGCCACGGTGCGCAGTGTCGGTACCCGGGTGGACCCCATCACGCGGGCGGTAACCGTGCGCGGAGTGCTGGATAACGCCAGCGGTCGCCTGCGCCCGGGGATGCTGTTGACGGTCGACCTGCTGGCCGGGGAGACCTCGGCCCTGGTGCTGCCAGAGCAGACCCTGATCCAGGATGGCCAGTCGAGTTACGTCTACAGCGTGGACGCCGACAATCTGGCGGTGCGGGTGCCGGTGGAGGTGGCGCGCCGGGTGGGCGGCGGTGTGGTGATCGAAGGGGGGATTGAATCAGGGCAGCCCGTCGTCATTCGCGGGCAGGTCAACCTGCGCCCCGGTATTCCCGTAGCAGTGATGCAGGCCACCGGGCAGGTTGAACTGGGTAACGCACCGTGAAGCTCTCCAATCTGTCGGTCCAGCGGCCGGTCTTTGCCACGGTACTGGCGCTGCTGCTGGCGGTGTTCGGCGTGATGGCCTTCACCCAGCTTTCCACCCGCGAATATCCCGATGTGACGATCCCGGCGGTGTCGGTCAGCACCACCTACCGGGGCGCCGCGGCTGACGTGGTGGAATCGCGCATTACCCAGGTGCTGGAGGACGAGCTGGGCGGTATCGAGGGGGTGCGGGCCATCCGCTCCAGCAGCATCGATGGCCGCTCCAATATCAATATCGAATTCAATCTGTCCCGCGACCTCGATGCCGCCGCCAACGACGTTCGCGACAAGGTGTCGCGGGCCCTGGGACGCCTGCCGGAGGAGGCAGAGAGCCCGACAGTGTCCAAGGCGGACAGCGACGCCTCGCCGATCGTCTTTATCAGCGTTGAAAGCAGCAACCTGCCGCAGGTGGAGGTGGTGGACTACGCGGAGCGCTACCTGCGCGACCGCTTTGCCGCCCTCGACGGGGTGGCCTCGGTCAATACCTACGGCGGTGGCGCCCGCTCCATGCGCATCTGGATCGACCGCCACAAACTGAACGCCCGGCGGCTCAGTATCGGCGATGTAATGGACGCGCTGCAGCGCGAGAATATCGAGCTGCCCGCCGGTCTGGTGGAATCCACGGCGATGGAATTCCCGCTGCGCCTGCAGCGGGCCTACCACAGCGAGCAGGACTTCCGGCAGCTGGTCATCACCCGCGGCGAAGACGGCCACCTGGTGCGCCTGGGCGAAGTGGCGCGGGTTGCCCTGGGCAGTGAAGATACCCGCCGGCTGTTCATCACCAACGGCCGGGAAAGTATGGCCCTGGGGGTGGTGAAACAGTCCAATGCCAACACGGTTGAAGTGCTGGACGCCGTGCACCGGGAGATCGAGGCCATTCGCCAGGACTTGCCTGAGGGCATGGGTATCACCCCCTCCGGGGATGCCTCGGCCTTTATCCGCTCGGCCATCGGCGGTGTGTACTGGACTCTCCTGATTACCACCGCCCTGGTGGCCCTGGTGATTTTCCTGTTCCTGGGGGCGTTCCGGGCCACCCTGGTGCCGGTGGTGTGTATTCCGCTGTCGCTGCTGGCGGGCTGCATCGCCCTGCTGGCCTTTGGTTACTCCATCAACCTGATCACCCTGCTGGCCATGGTGCTGGCCATCGGGCTGGTGGTGGACGATGCCATTGTGGTGCTGGAGAACATTCACCGGCGCATCGAAGAGGGTGAACCGCCGCTGCTGGCCGCCAGCCGCGGTGCCAGCCAGGTGGGTTTTGCCGTGGTCGCCACCACCGCCGTTATCCTCGCTGTTTTCTCGCCGATCGTCTTCATGGAAGACATGACCGGGCGCCTGTTTTCCGAGCTGGCGGTGGCCATCAGTGTCTCCGTGATCGCCTCGTCGGTGCTGGCCCTGAGCCTGGTGCCCATGCTGTGCAGCAAGTTGATGCGGGCCAAGGAGCGCAAGTCCTGGCTGCACCGCGGGACCGAGCGGTTTCTGGATGCCCTGGCGAGGTCCTATCGACGCAGCCTCGAGTGGAGCCTGCGCCATCCCCTGCTGATGGTCGGCGTGGTGGTGCTGGCGGTACTGCTCGCCTGGCACGAGGCGGGTTCACTGCAACTGGAACAGGTACCGGTGGAAGACCAGGATTCGGTCATGGTGGCCATCCGTGCGGATACCGGGACCAACGTCAATACCATGCGCGACATCATTGCCGAAATGCAGGCGCCGCTGCTGGAACGCCAGAAGGATGGCACCATTCCGCGGGTGCTGTTTGTGTCACCCTCCTTCAGGGATACCACACCCGATGCCGCCTTTGCCCGTGTGTCGCTGGTCAGCTCGACCGAGCGGGACTTCTCGGCCTTCGACATGCGCAACGATATGGTGGGCTACTGGCGTGACCTGCCGGGTGTTTCCATTATGACCTTCCTGCCGGCGGGGCTGGGTCAGCGCGGCGCCAGCACGCCGGTGGAATTTGTGCTGCAGGGGCCGGACTACAACAGTCTGGCCGATTGGCGGGATACCGTTGTCGATGCCGCGCGGGACAGCGGCCTGTTTGGCAGTCTGGACAGCGACCTGCGCAAGAACCAGCAGCAGCTGCACGTGAAAACCGATCTGGCCCGTGCCGCCGCCCTGGGGGTAAGTGCGCAGGAACTGGGCGAAGCGCTGCAGGCCCTGATGGCGGAACAGGAGGCCACGACCTTCAGTGACCGCGGCGAGGAATACCCGGTGATTGTGCAGCTGGAGCCGTCCCAGCGCAGTAGCCCCGACGACATCCGCAACGTATTCGTGCGCGGCGACCAGGGGGAGCTGGTGCAATTGGCCAATCTGCTGTCGCTGGAGAGCGTGGCCAGCATTCCCGCCCTGCACCGCTACAACCGCATGCGCGCCGTGACCATTGAGGGGAGCCTCGCCCCGGGTGTCGCCCTGGGCGATGCGCTGGCCTTTCTCGAGAATGTGGCAAGAAGCGAACTGCCGGTATCGGCCAAAGTGGATTACAAAGGCGAGTCCCTGAACTACAAGGAGTCCACCGGGGCCATTTACGCCACCTTCGGCATGGCACTGCTGGTGACCTTCCTGGTCATGGCGGCCCAGTTCGAGAGTTTTGTCCACCCCACCATCATTATGGTGACGGTCCCGCTGGCCATTGTCGGCGGCCTGGCCGGGCTGGTAATCACCGGGCAGTCGTTCAATATCTTCAGCCAGATCGGGCTGTTGATGCTGATCGGTATCGCCACCAAGAACGGGATTCTGCTGGTGGAGTTCATCAACCAGTTGCGCGATGAGGGCCGGGAGTTCCGGGAAGCCATCGTCGATGCCTGTGGCCTGCGCCTGCGCCCGGTGCTGATGACCACCGTGTCCACCCTGGTCGGCGCCCTGCCGTTGTTGCTGATGACCGGGCCGGGTTCTGCGAGCCGCAATGTGCTGGGCGCGGTGATTCTGTTCGGCGTGGCCACCGCGACCCTGTTCACCCTCTACGTGGTGCCCGGGCTCTATAACCTGCTGGCGCGGCGCACCGGCTCGCCCGGTGCGATCGCCCGGGAAATGCAGGCGCTGGAAGCCCGGCATTGAGACGCGGCTGGCGGTGCTCGCGGCTGCTATCGCCAGGGCTGCGGTCGCTGCTCAGGCCCGGCCCTCTGCCGCCTGCAGTTCGGCTTCCCAGATGCGGTGGATCGCCGCGTTGAACAGGTAGAAAGTGATCGCCAGCGGCTGGAACTCATCTTCCAGGCTGACGCCCACGGCGATTGTCGCCGCTTCTTCCAGAGGGTAGCCGTAGACGCCGCAGGAGATGGCGGGTACGGCGAGGCTGACACAGTCATTTTCCAGTGCCAGCCGGTATGTGCTCCGGTAGGCATCGGCCAGCAGCTGAGCCGGTGCCGGGTCGATTCCGTAACGCGGGCCGACAGTGTGGATAACATACCGCGCATCCAGTGCCCCTGCCGCGGTTATTCTCGCTTCGCCGGTGGGGCAGCGCACGCCGTTGACTGCGGCCACCTCGCGGCATGCGGCCAGAAGAGCGGGCCCGGCGGCCCGATGGATCGCCCCGTCCACGCCGCCGCCACCCAGCATGCCCTCGTTGGCGGCGTTTACAATGGCGTCCACGCTGGCGTCGGTGATGTCGCCCTGAATCAAGGCTATTCGCCTCATGTTGTTCTCCTTGCATTCCGGTGTTGTGATGGTACGCCCGGTGACATCCTGGACTATAGTGGATGCAGGCCACCAGCGTCGGTGGCTGTGTTTATTCAGGACAGGAGTGGATGGGACCATGGGATTATTCGATTTTGTGAGTGAGGCCGGAGAAAAGCTGACCGAGAAAGTACTGGGCAGCACCGACAATCCGGACATCAACAAGCCGGTGGAAATATCCCCGGAGCGCATGAATGAACTGCGCCAGCAGAATATCAGCCGTATGGTGGCTGAACTTGATATCGACGGTGAGCAGGTCGAGGTCAGTGTCAGCGGTGACAAGGCCACGCTCAGAGGGTCCGCCCCCAGCCAGGAGGCACTGGAGAAAATCGTACTCTGCGCCGGCAACCAGCACGGTATTGCCCAGGTGGATTGCCAGCTGTCGGTGGACGCTCCCGCTGCAGCCACGGCCAGTGGCGCAGAACCTGCGGCGAGCCCTGCCGGCGAGTCGGCGTTCTATACCGTGCAGTCCGGCGACACCCTGGGCGCCATCGCCAAGGCCCACTACGGTGATGCCGGCAAGTACATGGTGATCTTCAAGGCCAACGAGCCCATACTCAAGGATCCGGACAAAATCTATCCCGGGCAGAGTTTGCGGATTCCGGCGTTGTAGACACCGCCTTATGCAGCCGGGGCTTCCCCGGCTATACCCTGTCATGGACCTTCGCCTGGCCCCTCACCTAGACCCTCACCTAAACCCCGGCCCGCTCCATCATGTAGGTGATCACTACCTTGATCAGGAAGCCGAAAATCCCCATCGCCAGGCCGATATAGAGAATCATTGTGCCGAACCTGCCGGCATTGCTGCGGCGGGCGAGATCCCAGACGATAAAGATCATCAACAGGATAAGGGCGCCTACGCCGAGTGTGACGCCCCAGTCGCTCAGCCATTCATCGAATTTCATCCTGCCCGTTCCGTCCTTTTCGGCCTGTGCCGGAGGATTGTCGGGGGCGGGCAGGGCACTGTCAAAGTGCAGCAGGCAGGTCCCACAGCTGTGGCTGCTGGGGCATGTCGTCATCGGCTGACAGACAGATATCACCCCACTGACTGCCACCCAGCTGCTGCAGGATACGCACCTTGCGGTAATCGCTTATCTGCAGCCGCAGGCCGGCGGGTGAGGGGCTGTAGGCGGCACTGGTAGCGCGGAACAACACCGCCAGTGTGTCGCTGTCAGCGGCGGCCCGTTCCAGCCTGCGCAACTCGTCGCAGGGATAATCAGCGGCCCCCAGCCAGCTGAATACCGCGCTGCAGTGGGTGCTGCGCAGGGCCTTTTCGATACTGCGAAGCTGCTGCTCGCGGCTGGTGGGGTGAATGAGCAGCACCTGGCCAGTGTCGACGCCACGGGCCTTCAGCAACGGGGCGTAGGGGGTGAAGGGCGGGGCGATAAAGGCCTGCCAGCGCCCCTGGGCAGTGAGAGTCTCCATCGCCGGCAGGAACAGGCCCATGGCGCCCATGCCGCAGCTGTCGCTGAGGACTTCGATGCAGGTGCCGGGCGGCCAGCCTTCGTGCACCAGGGCGGCGTCGAGCCCGGTGTAGCCGGTGGGCAGGCCCGCCGGATGGTGCCGTTCGCTGTTGGCCGAGCCGGTCATGGCGCTGAAATCAGAGGTGCGGCCGCGCCAGGTGTCGCGGTGGCGCATAACCTGTTCAAAGGGGTTGTTGGCTGGATTCATGGCAGTGCTCCCGCGGGCTACTGTGATTAACTGTATGGATATACAGTAGTCGGCCGCCGGGGATAATGCAATAGGCCCGGAACGGGGTGAGTAGAGCTCTGGTTGCGACCAGTTGGCTTGAGCGACAGGTGCTCCGGGGCGACACTGGAGATTGCACGGTGCCTGACAGGAGGCGGTGATGGGTAAGTCTACGGCGGGTTTGATCGTTCTGGTGGCCGCACTGGTCGCTGGACTGCAGCTGGCGCAAGCCGGGACAGTCGCCGATGCCCTGGCGAGCCCGGAGCGGCCAGCGGCGGATAGGGAGCGCGACGCCCGCGACCATCCCGGTGAAATTCTCGCCCTGCTACAGCTGCGTGAGGGCGATGTGGTGGCTGATATTTTTGCCGGCGGCGGTTACTACAGCGAGCTGATCGGGCGGGTGGTCGCGCCGGGCGGCAAAGTCTATCTGCAGAATAATGCGCCCTATCTCGAATATGCCACCGAGGCGCTCGCCACTCGCTTCGACGGGCGCGATGTGCGGGGCGTGGAGCGACTGGACAGCGAAGCAGAGCAATTGGGACTGGGCGTCAATACTCTGGACGCGGCACTGATCGTCATGTCCTACCACGACCTCTACTATGGCGAAGAGGGCTGGCCGGCCATCGACCGGGAAGATTTCATGGGGCAGATTGTTGCGGCCCTGAAGCCGGGAGGGCGATTTTTGATCGTTGACCACGCTGCACGGAAAGGCGCCGGGCTGGAAGCGACCCATACGCTGCACCGTATCGAGGAGAGTGTCGCCAGGCGGGACATAGAAGCTGCTGGCCTGAGCTATATCGGTGGCACCGAGGTCCTGCGCAACCCGCAAGATGATCGCAGCCTGCAGGTATTCGACCCGGTGATTCGCGGCAAGACGGATCGTTTTGTGTTGCTGTTCGAAAAGCCTGAAGATTGAAAACAGTCTGCAGTTGCCGGTACTGCGCTAACGGCCCGCGCCAGCCAGGCTGCCTGTCCGTGTGCCCGAAAGAGCAGTCACCAGGTTGTCGAGCTGGTTCCAGGTATTGCCCCGGGCGTAGCCTTTGATACTGCCATCGACGGCAGCCGCCAGTTGCAGCAGTTCGCCCAGCGCATCCAGATCGTGGCGACCAAGGGCGCTCTGCACCATGGGCAGGCGGTTCTGCCACAGCTTGCGCTGCTTCACTGCCTGCTGCAGCACCTGCTGTTGCGAAGGGCCGCGCTGGCACTGTGCCTGCAACTCGTAGAGGCTGCGGATCTCCCGCGCCAGGGCCCACAGGGCCACGGTCGCGTCGGTGCCTTCGCCGCGCAGGCCGTGCAGCATGCGCAGGCTGCCAGCGGCATCGCCCTGCAGGGCACAGTCCACCATGGCGAAGAGGTTGAAGCGGGCATTGTCGGCCACGGCGCTGGTGACGGTTTCGGCGCTGATGTGGTTGTCCGGGGCCAGCAGCTTCAGCTTTTCCACTTCCTGTACCGCCGCCAGCAGATTGCCCTCCACCCGGTCTGCCAGCAGTTGCAGGGCATCGCGGTCCGCGGTCATGCCGGCACCCTCGATGCGCTGCTGCAGCCAGCGCGGTAGTTCCTGGGCTTTGACCTCCCACACCTGCAGCCAGGCGCCGGCCGCATCGATGGCCTTGAACCACTTGCTGTTCTGGGAAGATTTGTCGATTTTGCCGAGCACCAGCAGGAGGATGTCGTCGCCGCTGCTGCGCTCCAGGTATTCGCAGATCGCCTTGCTGCCATCGGCGCCGGGTTTGCCAGAGGGGATGCGCAGCTCGATCAGCTTGCGGTCGCCGAACAGCGACATGTCGGCAGCGCTGTTCAGTAGCACCTGCCAGTCGAAATCCTTGCCGGCGACCTCGATCAGCTCGCGTTCGGTGCAGCCGGCGGCGCGGGCGGCGGCGCGCACCTGGTCGGCGCACTCCTGTACCAGCAGGGTTTCATCACCGCTGACCAGATAGACCGGCAGGCACTGTTGCTTGAGGTGGGCGGCGAGTTTCTCGGGATAGAGCCGCACGCTGCGATCAGCCCGCCTGCTGGGCGGCGGCGTTGGCGGCGAAGAAGCCGATACGGCGCAGGATTTGCTGTGCCAGTTCGGTGCGCATTTCCCCTTTGAGAATGCGGATTTCCTCTGCCTTGCCCACTACATTGCGCGGGTCGTTTTCCATCTGTTTGACGACGGAGGCGCCGCTCGGCTCGATGACCGCGGTATTGTCCGGCTGCAGCACGGCAAACCGGGTCTGCATGGTCAGTTCGAATTCCGCCGCCCGCGCCTCGCGGTTGAGCGACAGGTTGCGCTGGCTGAAATTTTCCGGCCCCAGTTGCAGGATGAAGGCGGCTTCCTCGCGCTCTTCCACCCAGGTGATGCCGTTGGCGGAAAAACGCGCCATGACTTCGCGGCTGAATTCGCTGTTGGGGTTGCCGGTGTCCAGGTAGAGGCTGCGCCAGCTCTCAGGCAGGGCGGTGGCGCTGCTGTTGCCGCGCAGCTGGAAGCCGCAGGCGGACAGCAGGCCACAAAGCGCAAGCGCGAAGGATAAGCGGGCAAGGCGCTGGAACGAAAGTGACATCAGGGTCTCCGGCATCAGTTCGCCACAATGTTAACCAATTTACCGGGCACCACAATGACCTTGCGCACCGTCACGCCATCGAGGAAGCGCTGCACGTTGTCCTGGGCCAGGGCGTCGGCTTCTACCGCGTCTTTGCTGGCGTCTGCGGCCACGGACATTTTCGCTCGCACCTTGCCGTTTACCTGCACCACCATGTCGATACTTTCGCGGGTCAGGGCGGATGCATCCACCCGGGGCCAGGGCGCATCCAGCAGTTCACCACTGCCGCCCAGTTGCTGCCACAGGCTGTGGCAGACATGGGGCACGATGGGGTTGAGCATCAGCACCACGGCGCGCAGGCCCTCGTCCAGCACGGCGCGGCCCTGGGGGCTGGCCGAGTCGAGTTTGCCCAGTTCGTTGCACAGCTCCATGACCGCGGCAATGGCGGTGTTGAAGGTCTGGCGCCGGCCGTAGTCATCGCCGACCTTGGCGATGGTTTCGTGGGTCTTGCGGCGGGCGGCCTTTTCCGCCTCGCCCAGGCTGTTTACATCCAGGGGCTGCACCGCGCCGCCCTCGACATGCCCCTGCACCAGTTTCCACAGGCGCTTGAGGAAGCGGTTGGCGCCTTCCACGCCGGAGTCGGACCACTCCAGCGACTGTTCCGGCGGCGCCGCGAACATGCTGAACAGGCGCACGGTGTCGGCGCCGTAGCGGTCGATCAGGTCCTGCGGGTCCACGGTGTTGCCCTTGGACTTGGACATCTTGGCGCCGTCCTTCAGCACCATGCCCTGGGTCAGCAGGCGGGTGAAGGGCTCGTCGGAATTGACCAGGCCCTCGTCCCGCAGCAGCTTGTGGTAAAAGCGTGCGTACAGCAGGTGCAGGATGGCGTGCTCGATACCGCCCACGTACTGGTCCACCGGCGCCCAGTAATCGGCCTCGCTATCCAGCATGACACTGTCATTGCGGGCGCAGGCGTAGCGGGCGTAGTACCAGGAGGACTCCATAAAGGTGTCGAAGGTGTCGGTCTCGCGTTCGGCCGGGCCGCCGCACTTGGGGCAGGTGGTGTCGATGAAGGACGCCATTTTCTTGATCGGCGAGCCCACCCCTTCGAATTCCACCTCGGTGGGCAGGACCACCGGCAGGTCTTTTTCCGGTACCGGCACAGCGCCGCAGCTGCCGCAGTTGATGATCGGAATGGGGGCACCCCAGTAGCGCTGGCGCGACACGCCCCAGTCGCGCAGGCGGAAGTTGACGGTGCGCTCGCCCTTGCCCTTTTCCTCGAGGTAGTTGGCGATGGCGTCGAAAGCGCCCTGGAAGTCCAGACCGTCAAAGGGCCCGGAGTTGATGCTGATGGTGCCTTCCTTGTCGGCGTACCAGTCCTGCCAGGTGCTCGGGTCGTACTGGAACTCCTCACCGGGCTTGTCCACCACCTGCTCGATGGGCAGGCCGTATTTGTTGGCGAATTCGAAGTCGCGCTGGTCGTGGCCGGGTACCGACATCACGGCGCCTGAGCCATAGCTCATCAGCACGAAATTGGCGACCCACACCGGTATTTCCTGCCCGGTGACGGGGTGGATGGCCGTGCGGCCGGTATCCATGCCCAGCTTTTCCATGGTGGCCATGTCGGCTTCGGCGACTTTTACATTGCCCTGCTCGCGAATGAACTGGGCCAGCGCAGGGTTGGACGCGGCGGCTTCCTTTGCCAGCGGGTGCTGGGGCGCGACCGCCATGTAGGTGGCGCCCATCAGGGTGTCGGGGCGGGTTGTGTAGACCTGGACATCACCGCCATCGGGCAGGCCGAAGCGCAGGTTCACGCCTTCGGAGCGGCCGATCCAGTTGCGCTGCATGGTGCGCACCTGTTCGGGCCACTGGTCGAGCTGGCCCAGGTCGTCCAGCAGTTGCTGGGCGTAGTCGGTGATCTTGATAAACCACTGGTCGATCTCGCGGCGTTCTACCGGGTTGTCACAGCGCCAGCAGCAACCGTCCACCACCTGCTCGTTGGCCAGCACGGTCTGGTCGGTTTCGCACCAGTTCACCTCGGCCTTTTTCTTGTAGGCCAGGCCCTTGTCGAACAGCTTGGTGAAGAACCACTGCTCCCAGCGGTAGTACTCGGGATTGCAGGTGGCGATTTCCCGGTCCCAGTCGTAGGCAAAGCCCAGCCGGCGCAGCTGTTCGCGCATGTAGTCGATGTTCTGGGCCGTCCACTTGGCCGGCGGCACGTTGTTTTTGATCGCGGCGTTTTCCGCCGGCAGGCCGAAGGCGTCCCAGCCCATGGGCTGCAGCACATTTTTGCCCAGCATGCGCTGGTAGCGGGCGATGACGTCGGCAATGGTGTAGTTGCGGACGTGGCCCATGTGCAGCTGGCCGCTGGGGTAGGGGAACATGGCGAGGCAGTAGAATTTCTCGCGGCTGTCGTCCTGTTGCACGGCGAAGCTGTTGTCCTTGAGCCAGTGTTGCTGGGTGGACTGTTCGATGGCTTGGGCGTTGTAGTGCTGGTCCATTGTGGGCGTTTAGTCTCTGGTCGCGTTGGGCAATGAGCTGCGGTTAACTCGCCAGGGTCCCGCGTCGGAATCCTGGCTGCTGATATCTGGTCCGGCGCCGAACCGCCTGCAGCCCTGCGCAACACGCCGTGAACCCGTCCATGGGGGCTCGGCAGCGCCCATCCAGGGCGCTGACGGTTGCGCAGGGCTACAGCCGCTTCGACGCCTCCGGGGAAGGGCCCGGCTGCAGCGCTGTATCGGGCGGGTGCAGGGGCAAAATCAAGCGCGAAATTCTAACAGTTATCGGCGGGCGCCGCGATGCCGGTGACTGGCCGGCCGATCACTCGCGGTACAGGTTGCGCTCTGCGGGCTGGTCGCTGGTGTATTCGACAAATTCCACCTCGAAACCATCCGGGTCGACGAAGTATACGTTTTTGCGATGTGGGTCGTCGCTGCCGGGCTTGGCCTTCTGGTAACCGACCTTTGCCAGTCGCGCGACCACCGCATCGAGGTCGCTGACCTCCAGGCCGAAGTGGGCCAGTCCCACGGTGTTGCCCTGCAGATCCCGGTTGTCGCCCTGGCCGTGGTCGTTCAGGGTGAGGTAGTTGTAGTCGTCGCCGAAATGCAGCCAGCGGCGGTGGGTACCGTACCAGTCCTGTTCGCCTTCGCCGCGAACCCGCCAGTGGGGCAGGGCGGCACTGTAGAAAGCCAGGCTGCGGGGGAGGTTCCGGACGACGAGGTTGAGGTGTTCAATTCTGAGCATGGGTGACTCTCCTATTTGAGGTACATGGTGTTGCGGAGCAGGCGGCAGTACTGCCGCCACCACTGGCCATGGCGGTGCGGCGCTCCGGCTGTGTGGATATCGCTACGGTTGTTGTTCTGCTCTTTCATGATGTGCTCCTTGTCGACATCGTGAGGCCATGCTAAAACCTCAACTAAAGTTAAGGTAAAGCGTTTTTTCGGGCATATGAGCGCGGGGTTTGATAGAGGGATGGAAAGGCAGGAACTGAGCGTCGGGCAGGTGGCGAAGCGCTGCGGTGTAAGTGTATCGGCGCTGCACTTCTACGAGCGCAGGGGCCTGATCTTCAGCGGCCGCAATGCCGGCAATCAGCGGCGCTATGGCAAGGACGTCATCCGTCGCGTGTCGGTGATCCGGGCCGCCCAGCAGCTGGGGGTCACGCTGGCCGAGATCGAGGCGGCATTTGCCAGTCTGCCGCGCCACAAGGCGCCGAATCGCCGGCACTGGCAGGCCCTGTCGGAGGGCTGGCACGAAGCCCTCAGCAGCCGCATTCGCAAACTGGAAAAGCTGCGTGACTCGCTGACCGGCTGCATAGGCTGTGGCTGCCTGTCGATGGACAACTGCCCGCTTTACAACCCGGAGGATGTACTCGGCGAAGAGCGCAGTGGGCCGGTGATTCTCGATCGTGACCCTTGATCCGTGACGCAGCCTGCCGGTGTGTCGCTATAATGACGCATTTGTCGGTGGCGTGGCCCTGTGGTCAGCCCGACAAAGTCGAGTGAGGAGAGTGGTATGCGCTGGGTAAGTGGATTGTTGGCGATGGCTATGGCGGGTTGCGCCGCCGCGGCAGAGCTGCCGCTGGAGAAACTGAATCTGCCGGAGGGCTTTGTCATCGAGGTTTATGTCGACGATGTCGCCAATGCCCGACAGATGGCGCTGGGAGACGCGGGGACACTGTTTATCGGTACCCGTGCGGCGGGTGACGTCTACGCCGTCGAGGACAGTGACGGCGATGGACGTCCCGATGCGAAGCGGGTGATTGCCTCGGAGCTGGCGCGGCCCTCTGGCGTGGCGGTGCACGAGGGGGATCTCTACGTGGCAGAGGTAAGCCAGATTCGCCGCTACCCGGCTATCGAGAGCCAGCTGGCTTCCGGTGCTGATCTGGAGTTCTCGATCTTCGTGGATGGACTGCCCACCGAGGAGCACCACGGCTGGAAGTACATCGATTTCGGGCCTGACGGCCACCTCTATGTGCCGGTGGGTGCGCCCTGCAATATCTGCGACGAAGAGGAGCCCTTCGCGACCATCCTGCGAGTGGCCGCCGATGGCAGTGATTACCAAGTCTACGCCCGCGGGGTACGCAACAGCGTCGGCTTTGACTGGCACCCGCAGACCGGGGAGCTGTGGTTCACCGACAACGGCCGCGACATGATGGGTGACGATATTCCCGATTGTGAACTGAACCGGGTGAGCACCCCCGGCGAGCACTTCGGTTACCCCTATTTTCACGCCGGTGACGTGCGCGACCCGGAGTATGGCGAAGGTAAAGACCCGGGCGATTACACGGCGCCGGTGGCAAAGCTGGGAGCCCATGTGGCACCGCTGGGGATGTACTTCTACGAAGGAGAAGCCTTTCCGGAGGCGTACCGCCACCTGTTCATCGTTGAGCACGGCTCCTGGAACCGCAGCAAAAAAGTAGGCTACCAGGTGAAGATGGCGGTGCTGGAGGGCAATGAAGTCACCGCTTACCGGCCTTTCATTGACGGTTGGCTGAATAACGACGAAGACGATTCCTACTGGGGGCGGCCCGTGGCGCTACTGCCGCTGGTGGATGGCAGCCTGCTGCTGTCGGACGACTATGCCGGTGTGGTGTATCGGGTGAGTTACCGGGGCCAGTAACCGTTCGCTGGGGAACAGTATGAGTACTTCAAAGCCGCAGCGTCCCCTCGATGGTATCCGGGTCATCGAACTGGGCCAGCTTTTAGCCGGCCCTTTTACCAGCACCATTCTTGGTTATTTTGGGGCAGAGGTGATCAAGATTGAACCGCCGGGCAGGGGAGACCCCATCCGCGGATGGCGAGAAGTGCATAACGGTACCTCTTACTGGTACCGCAGCCTGGGCCGCAACAAGAAAAGCGTCACTCTCGATCTGAACAGCGAGAAAGGCCGCGAACTGGCGTACCAACTGATGGGCAAGGCAGATGTGGTGGTGGAGAATTTCCGGCCAGGTGTGGTGGAAGACTGGGGGCTGGGGCCAGAGGACATCAAAAAGACTAACCCCGGCGTAGTTTATGCGCGTATCTCGGGCTACGGCCAGACCGGGCCCTATGCTTCCAAACCAGGCTATGCCTCAGTGACAGAGGGTGTAAGCGGTTTCCGCTTTGTGAATGGCTTTCCCGGGGAGCCGCCTGTGCGGCCCAATCTCAGTATCGGTGACACGATTGCGGCCATTCATGCCGCGCTTGGTATTTGTCTTGCCTTGCTGCAGCGCCAGCGTGATAGCGGTGAAGGACAGGTGGTGGATGTAGCCCTGTATGAATCCATGTTCAACCTGATGGAAGGCGTTGTCCCCGAGTTTTCCGGTGCCGGGGTAATTCGCGAGGCTTCCGGCACAACCGTAACCGGCATTGTGCCAACCAATACCTACACCTGTAGTGATGGAAAATACGTGATTATTGGCGGCAATGGCGATTCAATCTTCAAGCGACTCATGGTGGCGGCGGGGCATCCGGAAATGGCAGAGAATCCCGAGATGGCCCACAACGAAGGTCGCGTCCGACATGTCGAGGTCATCGATAAAGCGCTAGCCGACTGGTGTGCGAGCCACTCGGCAGAGGAGGTGGTTGCCATTCTCGAAGCCGAGCGAGTGCCGGCTGGGTTGGTGTACAGCGTGGAAGACCAGATGCGGGACCCCCATTTCAATGCCAGGGGTATGTTCGAAGAGGTGGAGGTTGACGGCAAGCCCCTGCATATTCCCGCTATCATGCCCAAACTGGAGGGAACTCCGGGCCGCACGGACTGGCCGGGGCAGGCGGTGGGTAGTCACAACCATGAAATTCTCGGTGGCCTGCTGGGGCTGGATGACGGGGCTATTGAGGCCCTGCGCGCGGAAGGCGTGGTCTGACATTTGACCCTATATGAACAGGCAGCTCACAGGGGGCTGGATTCTGCGATAGTTTAGCGGAACGCGTTGTAAAGACAGGAAAATACCATGAAAGATTCTATCTTTGACCTGACCGGCAAGACCGTCATGGTAACAGGCGGTGGCACCGGCCTGGGCCGCCATTTTGCAGAAGTAATGGCAGCAGCAGGGGCACGCGTTATCGTTTGCGCCCGTCGTGTAGAGAAGCTTACGGAGACGGTTTCGGCGATCGAGGCAGCGGGTGGCCAGGCCGTCGCTCAGGCGATGGACGTGACTTCCGAAGACAGCGTCAGGGAGGCGTTCGCGGCTGCGGTGGGGGACAGCGTTGTCGACGTGGTGGTGAACAACGCGGGTGTGGTGGCCAAGCCCTCTTTGCTGGATACGGACGTGGAAACCTGGGACAACGTACAGGCGGCAAACCTGAAGGGGCCATGGCTGGTTGCGCGTGAGGCCGTGCGCCGTCTCGCAGCGGCGGAAAAGCCCGGCCGGGTAGTCAACATTTCTTCCATCCTGGGATCGGCGGTGCAAAAAGGCACGGGTCCCTATTCGGCGTCAAAGGCCGCCCTGCTGCACCTGACTCGTAATATGGCGGTGGAGTGGGCGCGATACGGTGTCACCGTCAATGCCATTGCGCCTGGCTATTACGTCACAGATCTCGCCGGCGAATTTCTTGAAAGTCCAAAAGGTAAGGCCCTGCTGGCGCGTATTCCCCAGCGCCGCCTCGGCGTATATGACGATCTCAGCGGTGCAATCCTGTTGCTTGCCTCTGATGCGTCAGCTTACATGACGGGTACCTGTATCACTGTGGACGGGGGCTTGTCGTTACCGATTGTCTAGCGGGGTGCCCCGCCTGTCCTGGCTCGCCGGGCGGTGCTCAGTAGTTGATAGAGCGCCGCTTCTCCTGATAGTCGGTGTATGTAGAGTAGCTCGGATTGTCGATGGCGATCTTGTCCAGGGTGGTCGTCAGAAAATGCTGCATTAACGCCTCGTCATCGTCGTCGAAGTCGCCGTTGCGGATGCTTGTGACCAGCCTTTCATTCAGTCTTTTGACGTCGTCATCTTCGCCGAGCAGCTCAACCAGACGCTGCCGTTCGGCGGCGAGCATGGCCTCGCTGCCGTCGAGCTCGCGCTCGACAATGTTCAGGATGTTGATGGCCACCCGGCTCTGGTAGATCAGGTTCTTGTCTTCGAGCACCGGCAGGAACTGTGTTTCCAGCATTTCCCGCACACTGGCTACCAGCTCGTTGCGGTCCGGTCGATTGAGGGGCATGTCTCTTCTCCTGGTAGGGGCGACGCGTTTCAGCGCGCCCGCGGATCGCTGAGCAGCGACAGCAGGTCGATTTCGGTTTCGGAAACGCGGCGTCCGATGGCCGCGCGGTTGACGGAGCGGTCGATGCCCTTGAGGTGGACACCGGTCTGGTAGAGGCAGATCAAGCCCCATTTCAGCACACCGAGTACCTCCCAGAAGAACACAGCGTCCTCATCCAGCTCGCCGCCTGCCTCCCGGTAGCCGCGGTAGAGGTCTTCGCGGGATCCAAAACCACCTACCGGCAGCTCGCGGTTGCCGAAGCGCCAGGAATTGACACAGAGCCAGCCCAGATCTTCCATCGGGTCGCCCAGGTGGGCCAGTTCCCAGTCGAGAATGGAGACAATACCGCTCTCGTCCACCATCAGATTGCCGTTGCGGAAATCGGCGTGCACCAGGGTTTTGCGCGCGGCGGCAGGCATGCGGCGCTGCAGCCAGCGGAAGGTGAAGTCGAACAGGGGGACGGGTTCGCCGAAGCTGGCGTAGAAGCGTTCCAGCGCCGCCAGTTGCGGCGCTACGCTGAGGTCCGGCAGGAAGTCCAGCTCCGCCACCGGCACCCGGTGGATATCCGCCAACAGTCGGCCGCTCTGAGCCGCCATGCGCGGGCGGGCGTTGGCGAAGCGTTCCTGGCGCAGGATCTTCTGGGGAATGGTCTCGCCTTCCACCAGCTTCATGACAAAGCCTTCACCGAGCTGATCTTCCGGCTCGATGACCAGGATGATGTCCGGGGCCAGCACCCCGTGGGCTACCGCGTGAGACTGCACGGCGGCCTCCATGCGCTTGTCGATGCCCATCTCGAAGGGCTCGCCACCGTGGGCCAGGCGCAGGATGAAGTCCTCTGCGCCGCTGTCGCGGTGCAGGGTAAAGCGCCAGGTCTGGGCGGCGGAGCCGCCGGTCAGAAGGCGCAGGCCGTCAACGCGGAAGTCTTCGCTAACGCTGCGGGAGAGGGCTGTTCCCAGCCGCTCCTGTACGGTTGTCTTGTCCATGCCGATGCCGCTTCAGACCAGTTCGCTGTCGCGTTCGCCAAAGTCCCAGCCGGGGCCGCCATCCAGGTAGCGCTTGAGAATCTGGCGCGCCACCGACTGTACATGCACCTCGTCCGGGCCGTCGTAGATACGGCCTTCGCGGGCGTGGCGGTACATGCGCGACAGGGGGGTGTCGTCGGTGAGGCCCTTGGCGCCGAAGACCTGGATGGCGCGGTCGATGACGTTGTGCAGCATCTGCGCCCCTACCACCTTGATTACGCCGATCTCGACACGGGCCGGATCGCCGCTGTCGATGCGGCGGGCGGCCTGCAGGGTGAGCTGGCGGCAGGCGGAAATCTCGGACAGGCTGTCGAATACGTGCTTCTGCATCAGCTGCTTGTCTGCCAGCGAGCCGCCAAAGGCGCTGCGCTCGTGCAGGCGTTCGCACATCAGGTCGAAGGCGCGCTGGGCTTGCCCCAGCCAGCGCATGCAGTGAAAGATACGGCCGGGGCCAAGGCGTTTCTGGGCGATCAGGAAGCCCTCGCCACGACGGCCCAGCAGGTGGTCCTCCGGCACCCGGATATTGTCGTACGCGACTTCGAAGTGGCCGGTGTTGAGGCCCAGCACCGGGGTGTCGCGCAGGATGTTGTAGCCGCGGGTGTTGGTGGGCACCACGATCATGCTGAAGGCTTTGTGTGGGGGCGCATCGGGCTCGGTGCGGCACATAATGGTGGTATAGGCGGCCTGGTCGGCGCCGGTGGTGAACCATTTGCGTCCGTTGATGACCCAGTGTCCGTCCTCCAGTTCGGCGCGGGTCTGCAACTGGGTGGGGTCGGAGGAGGCGATATCCGGCTCGGTCATGGCGAAGCTGGGGTAGATATCCCCGTTCACCAGCGGCCCCAGGTACTCCGCCTTCCATTTCTCCGAGGCGTAGAGATTGAGCATGATGGAGTCCTGGTGGCTGAGAGTGCCGAACACGGTCTGGGCATACTCCGAGCGACCTACCACTTCATTGATGTAGACGTATTCCATAAAGGGCATGCCCTGGCCGCCGATTTCCTTCGGGTGGCCCAGCGCCCAGAGGCCGGCAGCCTTGGCCTGCTCGATCAGGTCCGCCATGGCGAGGTTGGCGGCGGTGCGGTCATTGCCCTGTAATACAGGTTCCGCCGGGTAGATTTTCTCTTCGAGGAAGGTCTTGACCCGTGAGCGAATCTCCACCCAGTTCTCTGTGTTTTTGGTCACCACTACCCTCCTCATTATTATGACGATGGGTCATGGTACTGCGATTTACCGGGGGAGGTGCACTGGGGGATACGATAGGTGGCGTATGAAGTTGAGCCGAAAATCACCCAAAACGACTATCGCCGCTGGGCAATGCCCATCGCGAAAAGCGCCAGCAAACAACCGCCGATCATCGGCCACACACCAAAGCTGGTGAACGGTGTGCGCCCCAGCATCACCTGGGCTTCTCCGGTGAGTACCGTCTCCTCAAACTGTTCGCTGGCTGCCGTAATTTTGCCCCGCGGGTCGATAATCGCAGACACCCCGTTGTTGGTGCCGCGCAGCACGTAGCGGCCATTCTCCAGGGCCCGCATCTGCGCCATTTCAAGGTGCTGCAGGGGGCCGATGGAATCGCCAAACCAGCTGTCGTTGCTGACCGTGAGCAGCAGGTCGGCGGAGCGCGCGGCCTCGGCGGCCTGCTGTGGATAGGCAATTTCGTAGCAGATCAGCGGTGCCACGCGCCAGGGGCCTGCAAGCAGGGGGGGCTGGTCGCTGTCGCCGGCGCTGAAGCCGGACATGGGCAGGTCGAAGAAGGCGATCAGACCCCGCAGCCAGTCCTCCAGCGGTACGTACTCGCCAAAGGGCACCAGGCGCTGTTTGTGGTAGACCCCCGCGCCGTCGCCGAGGGCCACCACACTGTTGTAGTACTCGCCGGCGCTGTCGCCGCGATAGGGCACGCCGCTGATCAGCGTGCCGTTGGCATTGCCGGTGCGTTCGGCGATCGGCCGGAACCAGTCCTGCATGTCCTGGAAGTAGCGCGGCACGGCCGACTCCGGCCAGATGACGATGTCCTTGCCATACAGCGGGCCCATCGCCTCGCCGTACTGGCGCAGGATGTGCGGCAGATAACTGCGCTCCCACTTCAGTTCCTGGGGGATATTCGGCTGGTAAAAGGCGACCTGCAGTGGCTCCTCACTGGCCGGCGCCACCCACTCCACCGGCCTCAGCAGGGCGCCGCCGGCCCAGGTGATGAGCAGGGCCAGAGCGGTAGACACCCATACCGAGATGCGCCGGCGTCGCCAGCTGATAAACAGGCAGCTGGCAGTGATGGCGCAGGCGAAGGACAGGCCGTAAACACCGGTGACCGGCGCCCAGCCGGACAGCGGCGTATCCAGGTGGCCGTAGCCGAGGTAGAGCCAGGGAAAGCCGGTCAACAACCAGCTGCGCAACCACTCCGAGAGTACCCACAGGGCGGGAAAACCCAGCAGCACACCGGCGGGTTGGCCGCGCACCCAGCGCACATAGCACCAGGCGAACAACAGCTGGAACAGGGCCAGGCCGGCGCAGAACAGCGCGGTGAGAAACAGCGCCAGCGGTACCGGGGCGTAGCCGTAGACATGGATGCTGACGTAGACCCAGGAGGTGCCTGCACCGAAGAAGCCGCAACCGTAGAGCCAGCCCCGCCACAGGGCCTGGCGCGGCGTGGCGCGGTCGAGCAGGGCGCACAGCAGCAGGCAGGAGAGGATGCCGGCCGGCCAGAAGTTGTAGGGCGCCAGCGACAGGGTGACCAGCGCGCCGGCGAACAGGCAGGCCAGCGCCACTGCCACGCTTTGCAGGCGCCCCGGCAGCTGCATCACGGGCACGGCGTTACTCTTCCAGCGGCCGCATGCGCAGGCTGTGAATCTTGCGCTGGTCGGCGTTGATTACCTTGAACTCGAAGTTGTCGATGGTGGTGACCTCATTGCGCGCGGGCATGTGACCGAAGGCCTGGATCACCAGCCCGCCGATGGTATCGAACTCCTCGTCGCTGAAGGTCGTCTTGAAGTGCTCGTTGAAGTCCTCGATCGGCGTCAGGGCCTTGATGAAGTAGTCTTCGTCCGAGATCTTGCGGATGAACTGGTCTTCCTCGTGGTCGGTTTCGTCTTCGATGTCACCGACAATTTCCTCCAGTACGTCCTCGATGGTCACCAGTCCGGCCACGCCGCCGTACTCGTCGATGACGATGGCCATGTGGTTGCGGTTCTCGCGGAATTCCCGCAGCAGCACATTGAGGCGCTTGCTCTCGGGCACCACCACGGTGGGGCGCAGCAGGTCGCGGATCTGGAAGTTGTCGTTGTCCTTGGCCAGAATCTGCGGCAGCAGGTCCTTGGCCAGCAGAATGCCGAGCACGTCGTCCGGGCTGTCGCCCACCACCGGGTAGCGCGAGTGGGCCGAGCGGATGATCTGCGGCAGGATTTCCTCCAGGGTGCACTCCGCCTTGATCACCACCATCTGCGCGCGCGGGATCATGATGTCCCGGGCCTGCATGTCGCTGACCTTCATCGCCCCTTCCATGATGCTGCGGGCGTCTTCGTCGATCACCTCGTTTTCGGCGGCGATCAGGAGAACCTCTTCCAGGTCGTTACGGCTGTGAGGGTCCGAGGAAAAAAGCAGGGCGATCTTTTCGAGCCAGGACTTGTCGCCTGAATCGCTGCCGTTGCGGTCTTCGCTCATTGGGGGTTGTGCTCCTTGGCGGTGTCTGCGGGGATTCCTGCCGCGTCGGGGCAGGGGGTATGGGCAGTTTCAGTGTAGGGGCAGGGGTAGCCCAGGGTGGCCAGCACCCGGGTTTCCAGGGCTTCCATGGCCTCGGCCTCGCCGTCCTCGATGTGGTCGTAACCCAGCAGGTGCAGGGTGCCGTGGACACAGAGATGGGCCCAGTGGGCTGTGGCGGGCTTGTGCTGCTGGCTGGCCTCCTCGGCGACCAGCGGCGCGCAGATCACCATGTCGCCCAGCAGCGGCAGGTTCAGTTCAGCGGGCAGGTCAGAGGGAAAGGACAGCACGTTGGTCGGGCGCGGTTTGCCGCGGTACTGGCCGTTCAGCATGGCCATTTCCTCTCGGTCCACCAGGCGCAGGGCGATTTCTGTGTCCTGGCCATCTCGGTGGCCGGCCAGGGCGGCATCAATCCAGCGTCGTATGTCGTCCTCGTCGGGTACAGGTTCGGCGGTGGCGCGCTGGATATCCACGGTCAGGGTCACGGTCGGCTCTTGTCCAGCGGGGTGGCGCGGTCTTCAGCGGCATCGTAGGCCTCCACGATGCGCTGCACCAGCGGGTGGCGCACCACGTCCTTGTTGCCAAACCAGGTAAAGCTGATGCCCTCCACTTCGGTCAGGATGTTGCTGACGTGGGTGAGGCCGCTCTGGACTCCGCGGGGCAGGTCGATCTGTGTGGCGTCGCCGGTGATGACCGCCGTGGAACCGAAACCGATACGGGTCAGGAACATCTTCATCTGTTCGCGGGTCGTGTTCTGCGCTTCGTCGAGAATGATGAAGGAATTGTTCAGGGTGCGCCCGCGCATAAAGGCCAGCGGCGCGACCTCGATGACGTTACGCTCGATGTATTTATTGACGGTTTCGAAGCCCAGCATTTCGTAGAGGGCGTCGTACAGGGGGCGCAGATAGGGGTCGATCTTCTGGCTCAGGTCGCCGGGCAGAAAGCCCAGCTTCTCGCCGGCTTCCACCGCCGGGCGCACCAGCAGGATGCGACGTACTTTCTCCTCCAGCAGGGCCTCCACCGCACAGGCCACGGCGAGGTAGGTCTTGCCGGTGCCGGCGGGGCCGATGCCGAAGTTGATATCGCAATCCTTGATGGCGCGTACATAGCCCTGCTGGTTCTTGCCGCGTGGCTTGACCGAGGCACGCTTGGTGCGAATGACCTGGATGGCGGCCACCTGGCCCCCGGCGGCGCCGTGCTCATCGAGTGCCTCCAGGCCGGATTGCTGCAGTTGCAGGTGCAGCGATTCCGGTGACAGTCCCACGCCCTGGCAGACCTCGGCGTAGAGGTACTGCAGCAGCCGGGCAGCGGCGCTGACCTGGTCCGCCGGCCCGCTCAGCAGGAACTGGTTGCCCCGGTTGTTGATGGTGATACCCAGGCGCTTTTCGATCTGGCGCAGGTGACTGTCCAGCTGGCCGCACAGCAGGGCCAGGTGGCGCGGGTCATTGGGTTCCAGGGAAAGGCTTTGTTGTGTCGCCGCCTCGCTGGGAGGCGTCGGGGATTCAGTGTTCAAATCGATAGTCGGCCACGGGGGCAAGAGATTGAAATTCAAAGGATATACGGGAATCGGGCACAGTCAACCGCACAGCAGTTCGCCGCGCAGGGAATTGGGCAGGGCCTCGTGGACCATGATATCGGCAAACTGGCCGATCAATTCGAGATCGTCGCAGGCGAAATTGACCACCCGGTTGTTCTCGGTGCGGCCCTGTAGCTGGCCCGGGTCCTTTTTGGAGACCCCCGTCACCAGCACCCGGTGGGCCTTGCCGACCATGCGCCGGCTGATTTCCTGGGCGTGCTGGTTGATGCGGCTCTGCAGGATCTGCAGGCGCTGCTTCTTGGTGTCCTCGTCGGTCTCGTCGGGCAATTCCGCCGCCGGGGTGCCGGGGCGGGCGCTGTAAACGAAGCTGAAAGAGGTGTCGAAGCCGATGTCCTCCACCAGTTTCATGGTGGCGGCGAAGTCCGCCTCACTCTCGCCGGGGAAGCCGATGATGAAGTCGGAGGAAATGGAAATGTCCGGGCGGATCTTGCGCAGGCGGCGGATCTTGGACTTGTACTCCAGCGCGGTGTGACCGCGCTTCATCGCCATCAGTATGCGATCCGAGCCGCTCTGCACCGGCAGGTGGAGGTGGTCGACCAACTGGGGGATGTCAGCGTAGGCGTCGATCAGCGCATCGGAAAACTCCACCGGGTGGGAGGTGGTGTAGCGAATGCGCTCGACGCCGGGAATGCGCGCGACGAAGTGCAGCAACTCGGCGAAGTCCACGGTCTCGCCGAGGTGGTTGTCGCCGCGGTAGGCGTTCACATTCTGGCCCAGCAGGTTGACCTCGCGCACACCGCTGGCGGCGAGGTGGGCGATCTCGGCGATCACATCGTCCAGCGGGCGGGAGACCTCTTCACCGCGGGTGTAGGGGACCACGCAGAAGGTGCAGTACTTGCTGCAGCCTTCCATGATGGAGACAAAGGCCGTGGGGCCCTCCACCTTGGGTTCGGGCAGGTTGTCGAACTTCTCGATTTCCGGGAAGCTCACATCCACCACCAGCGTGCCCCCCGGGCCGCTGCCTGCGCTGGCGGCGCGCTGGGCCATCATGTCGGGCAGGCGGTGCAGGGTCTGGGGACCGAACACCAGGTCGACATAGGGAGCCCGTTTACCGATCTCCTCACCTTCCTGGCTGGCCACGCAGCCGCCGACACCGATGATCAGGTCCGGATTCTTCTGCTTCAGGTGCTTCCAGCGGCCCAGTTGGTGGAACACCTTCTCCTGGGCCTTTTCCCTGATAGAACAGGTGTTTAGCAGCAGTACATCGGCCTCCTCCGGATTTTCGGTGGCGATCAGGCCGTGGCTGGCCTCGAGCAGATCGCGCATGCGCGCGGAGTCGTACTCGTTCATCTGGCAGCCGTGGGTTTTGATGTATAGCTTCTTTTGCACGCTTGTGGCCGCTTGCCGCGGCGAATCCGGTTCCGAAAGGGCTGCGGATTATACAGAGTCATCCCTGTAAAACCCAGCATTTACGCGGCCTGTGGGGTGGAAATTCCCTGTCACGGTGGTACTATTGCGCGCCCTGACGAATCGGGTCTACCACCCGAGTCGCCGGGGACAACCACGCGGCCGCTGTCGAGAGCGGCCCGCCCAGAGGACAGCATGGCAAACCAACCCGTCTACAAGGTGATCTTCCAGAACGGCACGCAGGTGTTCGAGGTCTTTGCGCGGCAGATTTACCAGAGCGATATGTGGGGCTTTATCGAGATCGAGGAGTTCATCTTCGGCGAGCGCTCGCAGATTGTGGTGGATCCGAGTGAGGAGAAGCTGAAGAACGAGTTCAGTGGTGTGAAGCGCAGTTATGTGCCGCTGCAGTCGGTGATCCGGATTGACGAGGTGGAGAAAGAGGGCTCGGTGAAGGTCTCCGACAGCCCGGCGCGCGAGGGCAGCAATGTGGCCAGTTTTCCGTTCTCCGGGGCGCATTTGCCGGGGCAGCAGACGGAGGACTGATTTTCTCACCGGTCCACTGCAGTTCTATTTTGTAATTCGGTGGCGCCCGCCTACCGGCAGGGCCGCTCTACGACACGCTAACAGCTTGCCATCCATGGCGCGCTCGACGCCGGCCATCCATGGCCGTCGACGGTCGTTTCGCGTCCCTCCCGGCAGGGGGCCGCCGCCGCAGCGAGAATTGACTCGCTCAGCATGTTTGGATGATTAAGCGGCGATCTCCGCCAGCCGCTGCTTCACACTCGCCAGCTTCACGCACAGCACAAACGCATCCGCACTCGCCTGCACATCCGCTTCGGATGGGAACGTGGGCGCCAGGCGGATATTGCGGTCCGCTTCGTCCTTGCCGTAGGGGAAAGTGGCTCCCGCCGGGGTCAGCTTCACGCCGATATTGCCGGCCAGGTCCACCACCTCCCGGGCCAGGCCCGGCCGGGTATCGAAGGAAATAAAATAGCCGCCGCGGGGTGCCGTCCACTCGCCCATGCCGCTGCCGGCCAGTTCCCGTTCCAGCGTGTCCAGCACCGCTTCAAAGCGCGGGCGGATCAGGGCGGCGTGCCGTTCCATGTGGGCGGCTATGCCCTCGGCATCCTTCAGGAAGCGCACATGGCGCAACTGGTTGACCTTGTCCGGGCCAATGGTCTGGAAGGCGAGGTGGGCCTTGAGGGTGGAGAGGTTGCGCTCGCTGGAGCCGATAAAGGCAACGCCGGCGCCGGCGAAGGTGATTTTGGAGGTGGAGCCGAACTGGAATACGCCGTCCATGGTGTCGTGCTTGCGGCAGAGCTCGCTGATGGACGCCAGTTCGGGGGCGTCGGGATACAGGGTGTGCACGGCGTAGGCGTTGTCCCACATGACGATAAAATGATCGCCGGCAATTTGCGGCAGTTTCGCGATGCGCTCGACGGTGTCGTCGCTGTATACGGTGCCGCAGGGATTGCTGAAACGGGGTACGCACCAGATGCCCTTGATCGAGGGGTCTGCCTGAACCAGCCGTTCGACTTCGTCCATGTCCGGCCCGCTGTCCAGCATCCGCACCGGGATCATTTCAATGCGCATGTATTCACAGATGGAGAAGTGGCGGTCGTAGCCGGGCACCGGGCACAGGAATTTGACCCTGTCATTCAGCGCCCAGGCGGTGTCTTCGCCGCGCAGGCCTTCGTTCATGGCGAAGTCGATCACCTGGTACATGAGGGTCAGGCTGCTGTTGCCGCCCACCAGGGTTTCCTCCAGGGTGGTGCCGAGCAGGGCACCGAACAGGGCGCGGGCCTCGGGCAGCCCGTCGAGGCCGCCGTAGTTGCGCACGTCAGTGCCGTCGGCAGCGCGGTAATCGCCGTCGAGAATGCCGTCCAGGGCGTCGGACAGGGACACCTGGGCACTGCCTGGCTTGCCGCGGGTGAGGTCAAGGGCCAGCTTGCGCTCGGCCAGTTGGTCGTAGCGGGCGTAGAGTGCTTCAAGCTGGGCTTTCAGCTCGCTCTCGGAGGCCTGTTCGATATGCACGCTGTGCTCCTTTGGAGTGGCGCGGGCCTCTGGGCCCGCAAAAACAAAAGGCCGCAAGTATAGCGCCTGTGGTTGCGGTATTGAATGCGGCCCGGCTTGAATTCCCGCAGTGCGGGCCCATATTGTGGGGAAGCATTTTCCACAGAGAAACAAGGCGGCCAAAGGCATGGATGAATCCGGAAACGGCGGTACCGAGCAGCTTTCAGTGTCTTACGAGGAGCCACAGGGCCGGCAGACGCCGGCGGTGGCGGAGGATATGCTCCCCGATACCCTCTACCTGATTCCCAACCCTGTGCGCCCGTTCTTTCCCGGGCAGGTACAGCCGGTGGCGATTAACCCCAAAGACTGGGGAGATACCCTCAAATCTGTCGCCAGGGCCAAAGTCAATGTGATCGGTCTCAGCTACGTCGACCAGGGCGATGGCGAGCGCCCCGGGCCACGCCAGTTCCCGGACATCGGCTGTGTGGTGCGCCTGCACCAGCCCCCCGAGGGCAGCGGCGCCGGCCCCGGCCAGTTTCTGGCCCAGGGGCTCAAGCGCTTCCGCATTGTGCGCTGGCTGAATGACAAGCCGCCCTACCTGGTGCAGGTGGAGTATCCCAAGAGCCAGGGTGATCGCGACTCGGACGAGGTCAAGGCCTACGCCATGGCCCTGCTGCAACAGATCAAGGAATTGCTGCCGCTGAATCCGCTGTACAGCGAAGAGCTCAAGCAGTACATGTCCAGTTTCAATCCCAACCAGCCCAGCCTGCTGGCGGATTTCTCCGCAGCCCTTACTTCAGCGGCGGGCGATGAACTGCAGGAAATTCTCGATACCCTGCCGCTGTTGTCGCGCATGGACAAGTCGCTGACCCTGCTGCGCAAGGAGCGCGAGGTAGCGGAACTGCAGGGCAAGATCACCAGCCAGGTGAACGAGAAGGTTTCCGAGCAGCAGCGCGAGTTCTTCCTGCGCGAACAGCTCAAGGTCATCCAGAAAGAGCTGGGCATTTCCAAGGACGATCGCACTTCGGACGTGGAACTGTTCCGCGAGCGTATCGCCGGCAAGACGCTGCCGGAAGTCGCCGCCCAGCGCATTGACGATGAGCTGGACAAGCTGTCGGTACTGGAGACGGGCTCCCCCGAATACGGTGTTACCCGCAACTATCTCGACTGGGCCACCCAGGTGCCCTGGGGGGTGACCTCGGAGGATAACTTCAAGCTCGCTCACGCCCGCGAGGTGCTCGACACGCAGCATGCCGGCCTCGAGGACGTGAAGGATCGCATCCTTGAATTCCTCGCCGTCGGCGCCTACAAGGGCGAGATCACCGGTTCCATCCTGCTGCTGGTGGGGCCGCCCGGGGTGGGTAAGACCAGTATCGGCCACTCGGTGGCGGATGCCCTGGGGCGCAAATTCTATCGCTTCAGTCTCGGCGGCATGCGCGACGAGGCCGAGATCAAGGGCCACCGCCGCACCTATATCGGCGCCATGCCGGGCAAGCTGGTGCAGGCGCTAAAAGACGTGGAAGTCTCCAACCCGGTCATCATGCTGGACGAGATCGACAAGATCGGCGCCTCCTACCAGGGCGACCCGGCGTCGGCCCTGCTGGAAGTACTGGACCCGGAGCAGAACAGTGACTTCCTGGATCACTACCTGGACCTGCGCCTGGACCTGTCCAAGGTGTTGTTTGTGTGCACCGCGAACCAGCTCGACACCATTCCCGGCCCGCTGCTGGACCGCATGGAAATCATCCGCCTGGCGGGCTATGTGGCGGAAGAGAAACTCGCCATTGCCAAGGGCCATTTGTGGCCCAAGCAGCTCGAGCGTCACGGTCTTGCCGACGATCAGCTGAAGATCAACGACGCGGCGATGAAGTACGTGATTGAGTCCTACTGCCGCGAGGCGGGTGTGCGCAATCTGGAAAAACAGTTGTCCCGCATCATGCGCAAGAGCATTGTGAAGATGCTCGACGAGAGCGAAGAGAAACTGCGGGTCGGCAAGAAGGATATCGAGGACCTGCTGGGCAAGCCGCCGTTTTCACCGGAGAAAACCCTGCGCGGCGTCGGCGTTGTCACCGGCCTCGCCTGGACCGCCATGGGCGGCGCAACGCTCGCCGTCGAGTCCTCCCAGATACACACTCTCAACCGGGGCTTCAAAACCACAGGCAAGCTGGGCGATGTGATGAAGGAGTCGGCGGAGATCGCCTACAGCTATGTGATTGCCCACCTCAAGGACTACGGCTGCGACCCGGACTTTTTCGATATGAGCATGGTGCACCTGCATGTGCCCGAGGGCGCCACGCCCAAGGACGGGCCCAGCGCCGGCATCACCATGGCCACGGCTCTGGTGTCACTGGCGCGCAAGGAACGCATCAAGCGCCCGCTGGCCATGACTGGCGAGCTGACCCTGACCGGTCAGGTGCTGGCCGTGGGCGGCATTCGCGAGAAAGTGATTGCCGCCCGCCGCAGCAAGATCATGGAACTGATCCTGCCCCATCCCAACAAACGCGATTTCGAGGAGTTGCCTGACTACTTGCGTGACGGCTTGACGGTGCATTTTGCCCGCACCTATCGCGAAGTCTTCGAGTATGTGTTCCACGAGCACCGGCTCGAAAAAGCCCTGCACTGATTGGCGCCGTGAATCTGCGCTATTTTCAGCTGCGCGCCGCCCCGCAATGCCAGCAGGTCTCGAAGGTGTCGGGGCTGGTATTGTTGCACGCGGGACAGTGCCAGTCGGGACCGGGCTCGGCGTGCTGAAACTGCCGGATGACCTCCCGGGCCCAATCGGCCTGGCGTGAATCCCGCAGCCACAGCTGCGGCCACGCATCGATGGGGGACAGCTCGCCGGCGGCGCCCGCCGCGTATTCGTTGCGCAGTTCGGTGGCAATGCCGGATTGTTGCAGCAGGCTGGCGATCTGGTGAACCACCACCAGCTGCGGGTGGGAAAAGATAGCGCTCATCGGCGGGATTCTGTCACGAGCTGAAGGCTAGGCAAACAGTCCGTGAATCCATATCCCGACCAGGTGTGAAACCACTACCACCGCGGCGGTTACCAGCAGGTGCTCTGCAACCACCGGCCCTGCCCGTTCGCCCTGCAGGCGTGCGATCTGCCAGCTCATAAAGGTGATGAGTATGGAGGCCCACAGCAGGGCGGCAATGATCGCGCCATCCATCGGCAGTATCAGGAAAGGGAGCACGAAGGTCAGCGCCACCAGCAGTTTGGTGATGAAGGTAGTGATGGTGGCAATCCACACCCGGCGGTGGCTATTGCCGGCACCGGACTCCTCGGACAGGTGAATGCCGAGTGCATCCGACATTGAATCTGCGATGGCGACGATCAGGATGCCGCTGATCACGGTGGTGACCGAGCCGGTACCGGCGGCCAGGCCGACCAGCAGGCCGCAGGGCGTGATCACACCGGAGGTCGCGCCAAAGAAAAAGCCGGTCCGGGCGCCGTCGTTCAGCTTCATGGATTTTTCGCTCTCCGAGTGCCCGGCGCGCGGGCGGTAATCACCGCCCTGCGCGGAGCCGGGTAGCCCTCGATGGTTTTACTCGCGTCTTCCGGGTCGAGGAAATTGGCCAGTGAATGAAAGCGCATCCAGTCCGTGGCGCGCTGTTCCTCGACGCTGGTGGTGGCAACATCCACCAGCGCCGCGTCGACGAATCCGAGCTTGCGCGCCCAGCTGAGCAGGGTATCCGTGCTGGGCAGAAACCACACATTGCCCATGCGTGCATAGCGGCCTTCCGGCACCAGCGTGTCACCCGGTCCACCCTCGATCACCAGGGTTTCCAGCACCAGCTGCCCGCCGGGTCGCAGGCAGTCGCGCAATTCCTGCAGGTGGTCCATCGGTGAACGACGGTGGTAGAGGACGCCCATGGAAAACACGGTATCGAAGGCCTGCAGTTTCGGCGGTACATCCTGAATGCCCAGCGGCAACAGCCAGACATGGGGTTGCTGCAGGTACTTCTGCAGGGCCCAGAACTGCACCACGAAGAGGGGCGTCGGATCGATTCCGATCACCTCGCCGGCGCCGGCGCCGGCCATGCGCCAGCAGTGGTAGCCGCTGCCGCAACCGACATCCAGTACCCGCCGGCCGTCGAGGTCATCCAGGTGGGGAGTGATGCGGTCCCACTTCCAGTCTGAGCGCCACTCGGTATCGATGTGCACGCCGAACAACTCGAAGGGTCCCTTGCGCCAGGGATGCAGCCCTTGCAGGGTTTCCCGCAGGGCGTTTTGTGTGACTGCGTCCAGTGGTGGATCGCAGTCGGCGCCGACACGGTCGCCGTCGAGGTGGCGCACGGTAACCGGCAGGTCTGGCAGGGCCGATAGCACTTCCAGCCAGCGCGGCAGGTCGCCGTAGCGCTGGTGGGACAGGCCAGCGGCAATTTGCTCTGGCAAGCGTCCGGCCCAGGTGTCGAGTTCGCCATCGCGCCAGCGCTCGATCAGTGGCTGGTAGTCGATCATTGCTGCTTGAGGGCTACCAGCGAGGCAAAGTTAAAGCACTGGAACCACACATCGCAGCTGTCGAAGCCGGCCCCGGCAATGCGCTGCTTGTGCTCGGCGAGCGTTTCCGGGCGCAGGTAGTTCTCCAGTGCCTGGCGCTTCTGGGCAATTTCCAGATCGCTGTAGCCATTGGCGCGCTTGAAATTGTGGTGCAGGTCGATATTGAGTTCGTCCAGGTGGGGATCCTCGAAGGTCACCTTCTCCGACAGCACCATGATGCCGCCCGGGCGCAGGCCATCGTGGATACGCTGGATTACCGCATCGCGTTCTTCCCGTGCGATGAACTGCAGGGTGAAGTTGAGTACGACAACGGAGGCGTCTTCGATGACTACGTCCTGCAAATCTGCGCAGTGCAGACTGACCGGCACGTCGTGGCTGTCGGTATCGATCACGCTGCGACAGCGCTCCAGCATGGCCTGGGAGTTGTCCACGCCGATGATTTCACAGTCGCTGTGGTGCACATTCTGGCGCATGGCCAGGGTGGAGGCGCCGAGTGAGCAGCCGAGGTCGTAGAGCTTGCTGCCGGGGCTGGCGTAGCGCCCGGCCAGCAGGCCGGTCATGGCCACAATGGTGGTGTAGCCGGGCACCGAACGTTTGATCATGTCGGGGAAGACCTCGGCCACCTTGTCGTCAAAACGAAACAGGGCGGGGTCGACCGGCTCGGCGTAGATGTTATCGCGGGAGTCGCTCACGGGTAGTCCTTGTGTGAGTGCGCAAGGAAATGGCCGCGAATTCTAGCACGGAACGCCGGGGCGCTCCGCTGTGGAGCTGCGCAGCACAGGCGGCTGCGCTGGTTGGCCAGGCTGCGCCCTAGTTGGCGCTGCGAATCAGCTGGGCGTCTTCAGCGCTGTACTGGCGACGGGTGCGGGCGCGCTGCTCGAAATCGGCAAAATGCGTGCTGCAATCGTCGGTGTTGCGGCTGCTGCTTTCACGGCTGAATTTAATGCTGCGAAGAATGTCTACCAGACTCGCTTTGCCTTGATCGCGACGTTTCATACTGTACCTTCTACATCTCTACGGATTCCCTACACCTTCGAGTCTAGTGCGGGACGTTTGTCAAGTGGTGTAAAAAGTACAGCCTATAATTGTGAAAAAATGGCAAAGCGAGTGCGGAACTCACTTTGCCTGCGGTGTCTCGGTGGCGTAACGGCTCCAGTTACCGCTGATTTCCTGTACCACTTTGCTGCCCACCAGGAAGGCATTTTCCAGCGCGGCGTCGAGTCCGGCGTAGCTGTCGTGCTGCTCTTCACGCAGGTATTCAGCGGCACTCTTGCCAGTGGGGGGCATGGTGAAATTGGAGGCGGTGCGCAAGACCAGCACGCGGTTCTTGTCCACCCTGCCCGCTTCGTGCAGGTAGGTCAGCGACTGGAAGGTGCCGGTATCCTCCATGGCCGAGCTGACGAATTCGCCCTTGCCATCGGTCCAGTAGTCGGTCCAGTCATTGGCCCAGTCGTTCAGCAGCTTGCCGTGCCAGAAGGTCATGGCGGCGAGCTGGTCGCCCTTGAGTACGAAGGGGGTGCGCTGGGCCACCGGGTAGTCGGGGTAGAGTTTGCGGGTCGCGGCCAGGGCGGGGTCGTCCGGCAACTCCATGTCGCGGGTGAACTGGAAGGCCCATTCCACCAGAGTGCTGTTCAACTGGAACACTTCGCCCAGGCTGTAGCTTTTGCGCTCGGGATCGTTGGGGCCCTGGCTGAACAGGGGAAAGTAGCCAGTCTCCCAGTCTTCCGGGATTTCCCGGGCGTCGATTTCGTGGGCCAGGTCGCCATCCACGAGATACTCGGCCCAGGCCACGGAGCCGAGGGAGGCATCTTCCGGGTCGAAGCCGGAGATGCCGGCCACCAGCCAATAGGCCTTGCTCAGGTCAAAGCGCGGGTCCAGTCCCAGGGCCATCACATTGGCGGCAGCGTTGGCCGTGCCCATGCCGGTGACGATGCCCAGCACGCCGAGCTTCTCGTTGTAGTGGATGTCGTGGTGCATGTGCGGCGCCGGGAAGACTTTGTCCAGTGGCAGCCGTTCGTTCCAGCGCTGGAACTCGCCGGCTTCGTCGCCACTGTCGGCGCCGGTTTCAAACATGGTGACCACCACCACCTTGACGGGGATGGGGCCCTCAGCCGCACGCAGTGACAGGCTGGCCGCCAACAGTGGCAGCACAAGCGCGATGACAGGGAACATTTTGAACATCGGAAGATTCCTTGCTGGATTAACGGGACTGGAGAAAGTGGTCGATGGCCTCTCTAAGCGGTGCGCTGGTCTGGGCGCCGAGGGTCTGCACCGACAGCGCGGCAGCTGCCTGGGCGAAGGCAATGGCATCGGTCAGAGCCTGTCCCCGGGCCAGGGCCGCGGCCACGCAGCCGTTGAAAACATCGCCGGCAGCGGTGCTGTCCACAGCCTGAACCGGGTAGGCCGGCAGCTGCTGCCGCTGGGCGCTATTTTGCCCATCGTCGCGCGACATGTACACGCCGCGCTGGCCCATGGTCAACAAAACGGTGCCGACTCCCCTCCCGTGAAGCACATTGGCCGCGGCAGCGGCACTGTCCTCGCTGTCGACGGCGATCCCCGTCAGCATTTCCGCTTCGGATTCGTTGGGTGTGATGATGTCCAGCAGGGGGTAGAGTGCTGCGGGTAATTCCCGGGCCGGCGCTGGATTGAGGATGACAACGGCGTCGGCGTCGCGGGCGAGAGTGGCCGCGTGGAGGACGGTTTCCAGTGGCGTCTCCAGTTGTAGCAGCACCACGGCAGCCCTGCGAAAGGCCGCGCTGGCTGCCTCCAGGTGGCGCACGGCGAGGGCGTCGTTGGCACCCGAGGCAACACCGATGCAGTTCTGCCCGTCGGCCGCCACCAGGATCTGGGCAATACCGGAGGGCAGCTTCGGATCTACGCTGCAGAAGCGGGTGTCCACACCATCGGCGGCGAAGCCGGCCAGGGCCGCGGTACCAAAGCTGTCGTCGCCCACCCGGGCGATCAGGCTCACGTCTGCCCCGGCGCGGGCGGCGGCCACCGCCTGGTTGGCGCCTTTGCCGCCGGCGGCGGTGCTGAAGGTACCGCCGAGCACGGTTTCACCCGGGCGCGGCAGGTGCGGCACCTGCAGGATCATGTCGGTGTTGCTGGAACCGACCACGAGAAGCTGCGCCATCAGCCGGCCCCCTGCAGATTGGAGTAGATGATCAGGCCCAGGCCGACCAGAAAGCAGGCGAACATGGCGCCGATCAGTTTGCCGGTGCCCGCCGGCGTGTCGCGGAACTCCTTCCAGATAAATACGCCCCAGAAGGCCGCGACCATGGTCGCTCCCTGACCGAGTCCGTAGGACACCGCGTAACCGGCCTTGCCGGCGGCGATGATGTTGAAACAGAAACCCGTGGCCCAGATGGCGCCGCCCAGCATACCGACGATGTGCAGGCGCGGCGTGCCGCGGCTGAAGTACTCCCCGGGTGGCGCGACCTCACCGGTTACCGGTTTGTACATCAGCGGCAGGAGAAACAGCAGGTTGGACAGGAGGAGGCCGATGGCAAACACCACGCCGGCGGAGTAAGGCGTCATCAGGCCCGCCTCTGGCGCGCTGAAGTTGAAGGACATGGACTGGGCCACGAAGCGGTAGAAAAAACCCATCGCGATGCCGGCGACGATGGAGATGGCCAGGCCCTTGCCGACATTGGCGGCTTTTTCTCCGGGAATTTTGCGGTAGATCAGGGCGTCGATGACAATGGCTACTACCACCAGCGCCACCCCTATAAACAGCAGTGTCGGGTTGTGTACCTGGGCAGGGTCGTAGTTGGCGATCACGCCGATCACCAGCGCCAGCCCGATACCCACCGGGAAGGCCACCGCCATACCGGCGATATCGATGGCAATCACCAACAGGATATTGGCAAAGTTGAACACCGCGCCCCCCAGCAGGGCCATGGCGATGGCATTCCCGTCGGCCTGGGAAATGTCGGGGATGAAACTGCGCCCCTGCTCGCCGCTGCTGCCCAGCGTGAAGGCCATCAGCAGGGCCAGTAGAACTACGCCGATCGAGTAGTCCCAGTAGAAGTGCTGGAAGCGCCACTCCTGGGTGGCCATTTTCTGGGTGTTGGCCCAGGAGCCCCAGCACAGCATGGTGACAAAACACAGTGCCACCGCCACGGCATAACTTTCCACAATAAACATGATTCAGCCCTCTATTGTTGTGTTGTCAGGCACGGCAATCATTGCCCGGGCAGAAAAAACCCCGGCGGGCCGGGGTTTTCTCACACGCGCTCTTCCAGTGTAGAAGATCGCTTTCAGTCTAGCTACGCGCCATCAGAAGCGGGTAGCCAGAGACAGACCCCACACCCGCGGCTCGTTGGTGAAGCCGGTCAGGTTGTTGAAGTCGATGGCACCCTGCACGTTCTCCTCGTCAGTGATGTTGCGGCCGAACAGGGCGATCTCGTAACCGCCGTCGCGCAGGCGCCAGCCCAGGCGCACACCGCCTTCAAACTGGTCCTCGGTGCGGAACTCCACCGCGTCGTAGAGGAAGATCTGGGTGTCGCCCTGGTAGGACCAGTCGGTGAAGGCGAACAGTTCGGACTCCCGGCCCACCGGCACACTGTAGGACAGGGTGAAGTTATAGGTGGTCTCCGGGGCGTTGGGGAAGGGGTTGCCGTCTACGAACACCAGGCCGTTGGCGTCCACCGGGTTGGTGATGGTGCACATGCCGGAACCGCAGCCGCCGACGCGCAGGTCGCCGTCCTCGATTTCGGTGTCGGCATAGGCAGCGCCAAAAGTCACCTGCAGGTTGTCGGTAACGGCCCACTCCACGTCCAGTTCGACGCCCTGGCCGGTGCCCTGGTCGGCATTGACCAGCTGGATCAGGTTGTCGGTACCGCCCACGGCGGTGAACTGCATGTCGTCGACTTCGTAGTAGAACACGGCCGTGTTCAGGCGCAGGCGATTGTTGAACAGCTCCGCCTTGTAGCCGAGTTCATAGGAGAGAATGGTCTCTGAATCCGCTACCGAGGGGGCGGCGCCGAAGGCCACGTCGCGGCCCTGGATGGTCGGCGCGCGGAAGCCGCTGCCGACTTTGGCCCACAGAGTGCTGTTGTCGCTGATCGCAAAGGACAGCGCGACGTCTCCGCTGACATGATCGTCAGAGGCGCTGACATCGTAGCCGGGGGCGGTAAAGTCCTTGTCGTCGTCGGTGTAGCGGATACCGGCGGTCAGAGTCCACAGGTCGCCGAGGGCCAGGTCGCCCTGGCCGAACACCGCCCAGGTGGTGTTGTCGTGGTTAACAAGCGTAGGGGCAGTGAAGCCGGGGTCGGTTTCTACGTCCAGGGTACCGTCGAAGTAGAAGGCGCCGGCCTGCCAGTTGAAGGCGCCGTCGCTGTTGCTGGATACACGGAATTCCTGGGTGAACTGCTCCACGTCCGCTGAATCCTGGGTGGCGGAGGGGAAGGGAATGAAGCCCGGGCCGGTAACCAGGTTGCCGCCGTCAATATCCCCCAGGCTGCGGCCGTCGGCCTCGTCCCAGGACGTGATGGAGGTCAGGGTAACGGCGCCGATATCGTAATCCAGCTTCAGGTTGGCGCCGCCGTTCTGGTATTCCTGCGGATTGTTGTCGCCGTCATCGAAGAACACCGTATCGCGGTCGTAGTTGTCGTTCAGGTCATTGCTGCCCGGATCGAAGATATTGGCGCGGAACACGGCCGCTGTGCCATCCAGATCCCGGTAGTGAGCGCCGAGCAGGGCAGAGAACTGGTCGTTCGGTTCCCACAGCAGGAAGCCCTTGGCGGCTTTTTCCACGAATCCGCCGAGGGCGTCGTCCTCGCCGGTGAAGCCGTTGTCGATCCAGTCCTCGCGGCTCTGGTAGAGCACGGCGATGCGGCCAGCCAGGGTTTCGCTGAGTCCGCCACTCATGGCGCCTTCGAAGTTGGTCGTGCCCAGGGTGCCCACATCGACTTTGGCGTGGCCTTCCGGCTCGTAGGTGGGTTTGTTGGAGTCAAATTTCACGATGCCGGCGGTGGTGTTGCGGCCGAACAGGGAGCCCTGGGGGCCGCGCAGCACTTCCACCCGGTCGATGTCGAACAGGGGGAAGCTCTTGAGGACGACGTTTTCCTTCACCACCTCGTCCATGATCACCGATACTGGCTGGGAGGCCGCCAGGTCGAAGTCGATGTTGCCGAGGCCGCGAATATAGAAGCGCGGTGCCACCCGGCCGTTGGAGGACTCCACATACAGGCCCGGCACCCGGGCGGACAGGCCGCGGATGTCGGCGCCGCCCTCGAACAGCGCGGTGAAGCGTTCACCGGACAGGGTGGCCACTGAAAGAGGTACGTCGATGAGGCTTTGTTCCCGCTTCTGGGCGGTGACAATCACTTCTTCCAGTTGGGCCAGAGCCGGACCGGCACTGAGGGCTGACGCTGTGGCGGCAGCAAGGGCCAGGCGCGCAGGGGTGAAACGTTTCATGGGAGTCTCCTAGCAAAGGTCACTTGATGTTGTTCTATGCGGGGATGTGCAGGGCTCTGGCGACCCCAACTGGTGTTATTGGCACAAGTGTGCAAAATTTACTCTTATCGCAGGGAACTCGCAGCCCGTTTCAGCAAAAGTACCAGAATTGCTTTCCGCAACCGCCGCACAGGCTGCGTTGCGGGTGCAGCTATCTCATGACAGGGGGAATGAAACCGTGATATCTCGATTGGCAGGGCCGGTGGCCGGCCTGCTGGCCTGTGTCGCACTGGCCGGCGGACTGGGCAGTGGACCGGCTCACGCCGCCCCGGACCTGATTATTTACGGCGACTACATCCTCACCATGGACCCGCAGCAGCCGGAGATTCGCGACGGCGCGGTGGTGGTGGAGGGCGATCGTATTGTTGCACTGGGGTCGCACCAGGAAATCGACGCCCGTTACGTGGCCAGCCGCACCCTGCCTGGCGCGGGCAGGGTCGTGATGCCCGGCCTGATCAACGGCCACACCCACACCGCCATGACCCTGTTCCGGGGCATGGTGGATGATCTCGACCTGATGACCTGGCTCAATCAGTACGTCTTTCCCATGGAGGGCCGCTTTGTCACCCCGGCATTTATCCGCGCCGGCACCGGCCTGGCCTGCTGGGAGATGATCCAGGGGGGCACCACCACCTTTGTCGATATGTACTTCTACCCCGACGACATCGCCGCCGTGGTGCAGGACTGCGGCCTGCGTGCGGTGATCGGTGCCCCGCATATCGACTACCCCAGCCCGGGCTTCAAGGGCTGGGACGACTCCTTCGCCGCCGCGGAAGACTTCGTGCGACGCTGGCAGGGCAAGGACCCGCGCATTACCCCGGCGTTCGCGCCGCACGCGCCCTATACCGTCGTGCCGGAGCACTTGCGCGCCACGGTGGAAAAGGCCGCCGAGCTGAAGGCGCCGATCTCCATGCACCTGGCCGAGGCGCCTGCCGAGAGCGAGTTCGTGGCGCAGCAGTACCAGACCACGCCCGTGCAGCATGTGGCGAAGATTGGCATGTACGACCAGCCGCTGATCGCTGCGCACATGGTGCAACTCAACGCCGAGGACATTGCCCTGACCGCGCAGGCGGGGGTCGGGGCCATTCACAATCCCACCTCCAATATGAAACTCGGCGCTGGTATCTCGCCGGTGCCGGCGATGCTGGCAGCAGGGGTCAACGTGGGTCTGGGCACCGATGGCGCCGCGAGCAACAACGACCTGGATATGTGGGAAGAGATTCGCATGGCGGCCCTGCTGCACAAGGTCAACAGCGGCGACCCCACCGAGTTGCCGGCAGGGCAGGCACTGGCGATGGCAACCCGCCTGGGTGCCGCGGCCATTCACAAGGCCGGCGAAATCGGCCAGCTCAAGGTCGGCATGCAGGCCGATGTGATCCAGGTGGCGGTGGACAAGACCCGCCACCAGCCGCTCTACGATATTACCTCCCACCTGGTCTATGTGCTCGACAGCACCGATGTGGTGTCCACCGTGGTGGCCGGCCAGGTGCTGATGCAGGATCGCAAAGTGCTCAGCATGGACGAGGCGGCCCTGCGCAGGCAGGTGGCCGAGCGCAGCGCCGAAATCCGCGCGGCACTGGCAGCAAAGGAGGACGATTGAATGGCAACCGTAAAAACCAGGAATCTGGCTAGGGGACGCGCCGGGCTGGCGCTGGCTGTTCTGCTGGCGACCAGTTTGTCACAGGGGGAGAGCAACATGGCACAGGGTCTGACCATGCCCGACAAGGACACCGTGATACGTGAACTGCAGTTGGAAGGGCATGTGGAGGGCGGCTACTTCCGGCGCACCTACCAGGCGGATGACCAGCCCCGGGTTAAAACGCCTGCAGGCGAGCGTTACAGCCTCAGCTCCATTCATTACCTGCTGACGGCGGACTCCGCCATCGGCCACTGGCATCTCAACCGCTCGGATATCGTCCATTACTGGCACCTCGGTGCTCCGGTGCATTACTACATGATTCACCCGGACGGGCGTCTGGAAACCGCGGTGCTGGGGCCTGACCTGGCGGCGGGGCAGCGCTTGCAGCTCACGGTGAAAGGAGGCGTGTGGAAGGCGTCACATCTGCCGGCTGGTGATTACGGCCTGATATCGGAGGCGGTGTCGCCGGGGTTTGAGTACGAGGATATGACGCTGGGCAAGCGGGCGCTGCTATTGGAGCGTTTTCCGCAGCACGAGGAAATTGTCAGGGCTTATACGCGGGAGTGATATCCAGTTCGGCTGTGCTGCTGGATTGCGGCAGCCGAACCAGCGCGGGTCTGGATTGGCTTTGCGCACTTAAGCCGCACACACGATGCCCGAAGCCCTTCCGGGACACGCCGTGAATACATCCATGTAGTCTCTTCAGCGGCATCCATGCCGCTGACGGTCCCGGAAGGGCTTCGGGCACCCTGCGCGCTCTCTCGGCGGATTGTTAAGTTTTCTCACTACGGCTCCCAGTGGGGCACTTGCACCGTTGGAGGGAGCGAGGTGGCGGTGTGCCTACCCGGACCGTCAGCGGCCATGGATGGCCGCTGAAGAGCGCACATGGACGTGCTCGTAGCGTGTCCGGGTAGGCACACCGCCAGTTCGCGACCGGCCTACAAAGTCGCACTCTTCGTCACTCGGCGACAATTTCCCACACTGGATGGAAGTTCTATTTCCCCCGAATCCCTTCCATGGCATCCACCATAAACGCCAGTTCCGGCTTGTGCTCGCGCAGCTCTACCATGGTGAGCCCATCCAGCTCATGGGGAAACACCAGCCACTCGTCCGTCTGGTGAACATAGTAGTCCGGAATGCGCCCCGTCTTGTTGCGCCCCGGCTTGAAATAGGGCGTGGCGATACGGATCTCCGGCGTATTCTTCTTGCAGGCCGCTTCCAGATCCCTGATCGTCTGGTCGATCGACAGGCCCGAGTCGTGCACGTCGTCCACAATCAGCAGCGAATCCTCCGACTCCAGGCGCTTGATCAGGTAATTGAGGCCGTGTACCTGCACGTGGCGGCTGCGCTGGTCGATGCCCGTGTAGGAAGACGTGCGGATGGCGATGTGGTCTGAATCCACCTTCAGCACATGCAGCAATTCCTGCACCGCGATGCCTACCGGGGCTCCACCGCGCCACACACCGACAATGTAATTGGGGCGATAACCGCTCTCGTAGACCTGCCAGGCCAGGCGGAAGGAGTCTTCCAGTAGTTGCTGGGCGCTGATGTAGTGCTTGTCCATGAAAAGGGTTCCTGCGCGGCGGTTAAAGGCAAATCCGATCAGCGAGAATCGGCATTGGCTCCTCTGGAGAGAGCCGAAAGATTATCACAGGCCCGGCGGCTATGGTGCCCCGCAGGCCGATTCCGTAAACTCGCCCGATAGCGAACCCAGGGGAAGAGAACGCGCATGGAGAATCCGGATCAGGGCCTGCTCGGGCGATATTTCAGGCTGTCCGAGCACAGCACCACCGTGCGCGGCGAATTGATCGCCGGCGCCACCACCTTTGTCACCATGGCCTACATCATCTTCGTGAACCCGCAGATGATGGCCTCGGCGGGCATGGACCCCAGCGCCAGCTTTGTGGCCACCTGCCTCGCCTCTGCGCTGGCCTGCTACATCATGGGGTTTTATGCCAACTGGCCGGTGGGGCTGGCGCCGGGGATGGGGCTGAACGCCTTCTTCACCTATACGGTGGTGGCCGATATGGGCTACAGCTGGCAGGTGGCGCTGGGCGCGGTATTTCTCGCGGGCATCCTCTTTGTGATTATGAGCGTGACGCGCATCCGGCGCTGGATGCTGGACAGCATTCCCCTCGATTTGCGTGTGGCGATGGGGGCCGGTGTCGGCCTCTTTGTCGGCTTTATCGGTCTCAAAAGCGGCGGCATTATCGTCGCCTCCGAGGCGACCTTCCTCACCCTGGGTGATCTGACCCGGCCCGGCCCGGCGCTGGCCTGCCTGGGCTTTCTGCTGATTGCCATACTCTCGATCCGCCAGGTGCACGGCGCCATCATTCTCGGAATCCTCACCATTACGGTGATCGGACTGCTGACGGGGCAGGTGGAGTACAACGGCCTGGTGGCGGCGCCGCCGAGTATCGCCCCGACCTTTATGCAGCTGGATATCCTCGGTGCGCTGGATGTGGCGATGACCAGCGTGGTGATCGCCTTCCTGTTCGTCAACCTGTTCGACACCGCGGGCACGCTGCTCGGGGTGGCCAGTCGCGCCAATCTGGTGGACGAGCAGGGCAATATCGAGAACATGGATCGCGCCCTGAAGGCCGACAGTACCTCCAGTGTGCTCGGTGCCTTTCTGGGCTGCGCACCCGTTACCAGCTACGTGGAGAGCGCGGCAGGGGTGGCCGCCGGCGGTCGCACCGGCCTGACCGCCGTTACCGTGGGTACCCTGTTCCTGGGCGCCATTTTCTTCGCCCCCCTGGCGGGCATGGTGCCCGCTTTCGCTACTGCCGGCGCCCTGATCTACGTCGCCATGCTTATGCTCACCGGCATGCAGGGCCTGGAGTGGCAGGACAGCACCGAAGTGGTGCCGGCGCTGATTACCATCGTCATGATTCCCCTGTCATTCTCCATCGCCAACGGCATCGCCGTGGGCTTCATCAGCTATGTGGCGATCAAGCTCTGCGCCGGGCGGCGCCGGGACATCTCCCCCGGAGCCTGGTTCCTGGCGGCCATTTTTCTCGCCAAGTTCGCTTTCATGTAGGCTGTTTGCGGGCGGCCGGGCGCGTGTCATGGCAGCCCGGCCTCGGGTATAATGCCGGCCCCTTTTGGAGGCCCCATGAAACCCGAACACTACCCCGAGGCTCCCGCCCATATCTGGGAGCACTTTTACCACTTCACCCAGATTCCCCGCCCTTCCAAGGAAGAGGCGGCAGTGCGTCAGTACGTCATCGACCAGGCCGAGGCCGCGGGCTGCAGCTGGAAGACGGATGCCGTCGGCAACCTGGTGGTTTATGTGCCCGGCAGTGCGGGGCGCGAAGACGAAGGGGCGGTCATCATCCAGAACCACCTGGACATGGTGACCGTGAAAACCGAGGACAAGGAGCACGACTTTCATCGCGACCCGCTGGACCTGCAGGTGGTGGACGGCTGGCTCAAGGCCGACCGCACCACCCTCGGCGCCGACAACGGCATGGGCTGCGCCGCGGCGCTGGCGGTGATGACTGACGACAGCGTGTCCCACCCGCCGCTGGAATTGCTGTTCACAGTGGATGAAGAAACCGGACTCGGCGGCGCCCAGGAACTGGACGCCGGCATGCTCAGCGGCACCCGCATGCTGAACCTGGATACCGAGGACTGGAATGAGCTCTATATCGGCTGCGCCGGCGGCCACAGTCACACCTTCCGCCGGCAGTACGCCAGTGCTTTTACCGAGGGTTTGGCCCATTTCCACCTCAACCTGAAGGGACTGTCGGGCGGCCATTCCGGCATCCAGATTCACGAGCAACTGGGTAACGCCATCAAGTTGCTGGTGGACTTCCTGCAGGGTGTTGAGGGCCTGCAACTGGCGCGTTTCCACGCCGGGGTGGCTCACAATGTGATTCCCCGGGAGGGCGATGTCTGGTTTGCCTGCCCCTCGCACCTGGCCGATAGCCTGCAGACGCGCCTCGACACCCTGCTCGGCCACTGGCGCGGCTACCTGCCGGCGGCGGACGAAGGATTGCAGACGACCCTGAGCGCGGCAGAGCCGGAAGCGGTGCTCAGTGCCGCCGACAGTAACGCTTTACTGGATGTGCTGGCGGTGTTTCCCCACGGCGCGCAATCCTACAATCTCGCCCAGCCGGCGGACCTGGTGGACCTCAGTATCAACCTCGCGCGCTGCGAGTTGCAGGACGGCGCCCTGTATATTGAATCCAGCCTGCGTTTTTTCAACGAGGACCAGAGCCATCCCCTGCGGCGCCAGATGGCCGCGCTGGCGCGCATGGCCGACCTGGAACTAACCGACAAGGGCGGCTACCCCGGCTGGCAGCCGGACTTCGACAGCCCCCTGCTGGCCCGGGGCAAGGCCCTGCATGAACGCCTGTTTGGCGAAGTGCCCGCAGTGAAGGCCATCCATGCCGGCCTGGAATGCGGCATTCTCAAGAGCAAAAAGGCCGATGTGGACATCCTGTCCTTCGGCCCCACCATCCGCGGCGCCCACTCGCCCACCGAGCGCCTGCAGATCGACACCGTAGCCCCTTTCTGGACCCTGCTCACCGCCCTGTTGGCGGAGATGTAGACCCGACCCTGACGGAGAACTCTTCATGCTGGATCAACTGCCCCTGCTGCCCGCCGACCCCATTCTCGGCCTGGCTGCCGCCGCCCGCGCCGACGACAACCCGAACAAGGTGGATCTCACTGTCGGTATCTACATGGACGAACAGGGCCTGTGCCCCGTGTTCGACGCCGTGCAGCGGGCCCAGCGCCAGCTGGTTGAGGAAGAGACCACCAAGGCCTATATGCCGGCATCCGGAGACGCCGCTTTCAACACCGGCATCCAGAAGCTGGTGTTTGGTGAGGACAGCGCGCCCCTGCTGGCGGGCCGTATCAGCAGCATCCAGACCCCGGGGGGCTGCGGCGCCCTGCGCATCGGCGCCGAGGTGATTGCCGCCGCGGTGCCGGGGGCGAAGGTGTGGGTGTCCGACCCCACCTGGCCGGTGCACATTCCCCTGCTGGGCAGCGTGGGTCTCAAGTTCGAGAACTACCGCTACTACGAGCCGGATAGCCACGGGGTGAACTTCGACGCTATGGTCGATGACCTGAAGCAGGCGCAGGCCGGCGACGTGGTGCTCTTGCACGGCTGCTGTCACAACCCCTGTGGCGCCGACCTGTCGCTGGAGCAGTGGGGCGTGGTTGCCGACATGGCGGAGAACCAGGGCTTCCTGCCCTTTATCGATATCGCCTACCAGGGCCTGGGGGACGGCCTCGACGCCGACGCCGCCGGCCTGCGCCTGCTGGCCGCCCGCCTGCCGGAGATGATTGTGGCCGCCTCCAGTTCCAAGAACCTGGGGCTGTACCGCGAGCGCACCGGCGCCACCCTGTTCCTGTGCCGCGACGGCAACTCCGCGGCGGCCCTGCAGAGCCAGGCCCAGGTGGCTGCGCGCCGGGTGTACTCCATGCCCCCGGCCCACGGTGCGATTATCGCCGGCAAGGTGCTGACCGACCCGGCGCTGCGCGCCAGCTGGGAGGCGGAATTGCAGGGCATGTGCCAGCGTATCAACGCCCTGCGCAGCCAGATCCGCCACCAACTGGAAGCCGCTACTGATCGCGATTTCGGGTTTATCGAGCGGGAGAAGGGTATGTTCTCCTTCCTCGGCCTGAGCAAGGAACAGGCGCAGAAGCTGCGCAATGAGCACAGTGTGTATATGCTGGACTCTTCACGCATCAACGTGGCGGGAGTCAATGCGCGCAATATCGATGCCCTGGCGGCAGCTGTCGGGCAGGTGGTTAAAGGCTGACCTGCGCCGGGGCTCCACGTGAGTCTCTCGACCCACTGGCACTGGGCCCTGCGCCAACTGGCCAGGCAGCTGTGGCTGACGGCCTTGCTGTACGCGCTGGCCGCGGTGGGCTCGGTGTTTCTGGCGGCGCTGCTGGCGCCGCTCATTCCCCCCGGCACCGCCGAGTACGTTACCGCGGAAGCCGCGGATCGGGTGCTGGGCATTCTCGCCTCCAGCATGCTGGCGGTCACCACCTTCTCACTGGCGACCATGGTCACTGCCCACGGCGCAGTGACCGGTAATACTTCGCCCCGCGCCACGACCCTGGTGCTCGACAACGAGATTACCCGCCACGCCCTCGGCGTGTTTATCGGCTCCTTCCTGTTCAGCCTGGTGGGGCTGGTGGCACTGAATGCCGGCGTTTACGGCGAGCGCGGCCACGTGGTGCTGTTTGCCCTCACCGCACTGGTGATTGTGCTGATTGTGGTGGCCCTGCTGCGCTGGATCGACCATCTCTCGCACCTGGTGCGGGTCAGCGAGACCACCGAGAGGGTGGAGAATGCAACGCTGGACGCGCTGCTGGAACGGGCCCGCTATCCCGGGCTCGGGGCGCGGCCCTGCGGGCAGCTGGCTGAACAGATACCGGAGACTGCCCGCCGGGTGAGCGCCGGCCAGGTGGGTTACGTACGGCACATTGATATACCGGCGCTGATCGAGGTGGCACAAAACAGCGATGTCGAGCTGTTTGTCTGTGCGGTGCCGGGAACCTTTGTCGACAGTGGCACTGCACTGTTAGCCGTGTCCGGGGGCGGCAGTGCGGATGAGGATGCTCTGCGGGAAGCCTTTGCCATCGGCGCCACCCGCACCTTCGACTTCGACCCCCGCTTCGGTCTTATCGTACTGGCCGAGATCGCCTCGCGGGCACTGTCGCCGGGAATCAATGATCCCGGTACGGCCATCGATATCATCGGTCGCGCGACTCGCCTGTTGACGCGCTGGGTGCAGACGCGGGCGGAGGTGGCTGACGGCGATGAGAGAGGGAAAGACGATGGGCAAGACGAGTGCTGCGAGGCCCGGGTCTGGCTGCCGGCCCTGGATCCCTTCGATCTGCTCGACGATATTGTGACGCCCCTGTCCCGGGACGGGGCGGCCATGCTGTCGGTTCAGGTGCGCCTGCAGAAGGCGCTGGCATCGCTTGCGGCGCTGCCGGATGCAGAGCTGCAAGCGGCGGCCCGACTGCACTCCCGGCGCGCCTGGGAGCGGGCGCAGACGGCGCTGGTGATGGATTTTGAACGCGAGGCGCTTGCCGCGCTGGTGTTGCCAGAGTAGGGGCCGGGGCGCCGCGAAGACCGGTGCCCATCCGTGCCCGATCAGCCTTCTTCCAGCTCCATCCAGCGCTCCATGGCCGCTTCCAGCGCTTCCTGCACGTCAGCCAGTTCGGACAGTACCGGCTCGGTGACCTCGCGTTCCTGCTGGTAGAAGCCGGGGTCGGCAATCGCGGCCTCCAGTTCGGCCTGGCGCTGTTCCAGCGCCTCGATTTTTTTCGGCAGGGCATCCAGCTCGCGCTGGTCTTTATAGGACAGTTTGGGGCGGGGCGCCGCGGGTTTGCTGGCAGGCGCAGTGGCCGCTTCCGCAGTCCTGGCGGCGGGGGGCTTTTCGGTGATTTCACGCAGCTTGCCGCCTCGCGCTTCCCAGTCGCTGTAGCCGCCGGCCTGGTCGGTGACGACACCATTGCCTTCCACCACCAGCAGGCTGGTGACCACCCGGTCCATAAAGTCCCGGTCGTGGCTGACCAGGATTACGGTGCCGTCGAAGTCCAGCAGGATCTCCTCCAGCAGTTCCAGCGTCTCGATATCGAGGTCGTTGGTGGGTTCGTCCAGCACCAGCAGGTTGGCGGGTTTGCTGAACAGCTGGGCCAGCACCGCGCGGTTCTGCTCACCGCCGGACAGGGCCTTGACCGGCGTCCGTACCCGCTCCGGGCTGAACAGGAAGTCGCCGAGGTAGGAGATAGCGTGCTTGCGCTTGCCCTTGATGTCGATGAACTCCTGGCCGCCGCAGACGTTGTCGATCAGGTTCTGTTCCGGGTCCAGGGCGCCGCGCAGCTGGTCAGAATAGGCCACCTCCAGTTTGCTGCCGAGTTTGACGCTGCCGCTGTCGGGCTCCAGCTGCCCCAGCAGAATCTTTACCAGGGTCGATTTGCCGGCGCCGTTGGCGCCGACGATGCCAATGCGATCGCCGCGCTGGATGATGGTGGAGAAGTCCCTGAGCAGGGTCTTGTCGCCGTAGGCCTTGCTCACGCCCTGCAGCTCGGCCACGATCTTGCCGGAGCTGCTGGCGTCCTCCAGGGCGAAAGTGGCCTTGCCCACGCGCTCGCGACGCTGGCCGCGCTCTTCGCGCATGGCTTTCAGGGCGCGCACGCGGCCCTCGTTGCGGGTGCGCCGGGCCTTGATACCCTGGCGGATCCAGACTTCTTCCTGGGCGAGCTTTTTGTCGAACAGGGCGTTTGCGCGCTCCTCGGCCGCCAGTTCCTGTTCCCGGTGCTCGAGAAAACCGCGGTAGTCGCCGCGCCATACTGACAGATGGCCGCGGTCCAGTTCGGCGATACTGTTCACCACGTTCTGCAGGAAGCGGCGGTCGTGAGTGATCAGGATCAGGGCGCCGCGGAACTGTTGCAGTTGCTCCTCCAGCCACTCGATGGCGGGGATATCGAGGTGGTTGGTGGGCTCGTCCAGCAGCAGGATATCCGGCTCGCACACCAGTGCCCGGGCCAGTGCCACCCGGCGCCGCCAGCCGCCGGAGAGTTCCCGCATCAGGGCGTCGGCGGGCAGCTGCAGGTGGCTGAGGGTGGTTTCCACCCGCAGTTGCAGGTTCCAGCCGTCCACCGCTTCCAGCTTCTGCTGCACCCGGGCGAGGGCATTCATATCCACCTCGGCCCCCTGCTGCAGCAGGTGGTGGTAGGCCTTCAGGTGCTCTCCCGCTTCTGGCAGGCCACCGGCCACCACGTCATAGACCGTGGCGTCGTCTGCTTCCGGCAGAGTCTGTTCCAGCCGTGCCAGCTTCACGCCGGGGCGTAGCCAGCGCTCGCCGGCGTCGGGGCTGATCTCGCCTGCCAGTACTTTCAGCAGTGTGGTTTTGCCCATGCCGTTGCGGCCCAGCAGGCCCAGCTTTTCACCCTTGGTGATGGTGAGGTCGACGTGGTCGAGCAGGCTGTGGGTGCCGAACTGGAGTTGGACTTGATCGAGCTTGAGCAGGGGCATGGGGCTGCCTGGGGATAAATGAGGGGCCGCATTCTACGCCAGTGCCCCGGCGACTGTCATCGCCGGGGCTCGAGAGGCCGGTCCGTGGAGGTCCGGGTTGGGTCTCAGACCTGCATTTCAGGCACGCTGTCCGGAATCACCAGCTCGCCGGCGGTGAGACTGGCGATCTCCTCAACGCTCACGCCCGGTGCCCGTTCCCGCAGGATGAATTTGCCGCCCTCGATGTCGAGGAGCGCCATATCAGTGAGCACCCGCTTGATGCAGCCCTTGCCGGTGAGGGGCAGGGTGCACTCGGGCAACAGCTTGGACTCGCCGTGCTTGGAGGCGTGGGTCATGACAACGATGATGTTGTCCGCTCCGGCCACCAGGTCCATGGCGCCGCCCATGCCCTTGATCAACTTGCCGGGAATCATGTAGGAGGCAATGTTGCCCTGGCAGTCCACTTCAAAGGCGCCCAGCACGGTCAGGTCGACGTGACCGCCGCGGATCATGGCAAAGGATTCGGCGGAGGAAAAAATCGAGGCGCCCTTGACCATGGTCACGGTCTGTTTGCCGGCGTTGATCAGGTCGGCGTCCACTTCCTCTTCCAGCGGGAAGGGCCCCATGCCCAGCAGCCCGTTCTCGGACTGCAGCATGACCTGCATGCCGTCGGGGATGTAATTGGCGGCCAGCGTGGGGATGCCGATGCCGAGGTTGACGTAGTAGCCGTCCTGGAATTCCTGCGCTACGCGCTGGGCGAGCTGTTCACGAGTCAAAGCCATGGTGACGTCTCCTTATGCGCTGCGCACGGTGCGCTTTTCAATGTTTTTCTCGAAAGTGCCCTGGATCAGGCGGTTCACGTAGATGCCGGGCAGGTGAATCTGGTCGGGGTCGAGCTCGCCGACTTCGACGATTTCCTCCACCTCCACCACGGCAATCTTGCCGGCGGTGATGGCCATGGGGTTGAAGTTGCGCGCGGTCATGCGAAATATCAGGTTGCCCATGCGATCCGCCTTCCAGGCCTTGGCGATGGAGAAGTCGCCCTGGATGGCTTCTTCCAGAATGTAGTGGCGGCCGTTGAATTCCCGCACTTCCTTGCCCTCGCCCACCGGGGTGCCGTAGCCGGTGGCGGTGAAGAAGGCGGGAATGCCGGCGCCGCCGGCGCGCATTTTCTCCGCCAGGGTACCCTGGGGGGTAAGTTCCACCTCCAGTTCGCCGCTCATCATCTGCGCTTCGAACAGGGCGTTCTCGCCCACGTAGGACGCGATCATTTTCTTGATCTGCTTGTCTTCCAGCAGGATGCCGAGGCCGTTGCCGTCGGTGCCCGCATTATTGGAGGCGATGGTCAGTCCGGTGGTGCCCCGGCGCTTGATCTCCTTGATGAGATTCTCCGGGATGCCGCAGAGACCAAAGCCACCGGCCACGATGGTCATGTTGTCTTCGAGGCCGTCCATCGCTTCCTCGTAGCTGCCTACCACCTTGTCGAATCCGGACATGGCTGTCTCCTTTACTGGCGTGGGTGCACGATAAAAGTGTAGTCGGGACGGCGCGCCGCCGTTCCCGCAACATTGCCGAAGCATGCCCTCGGCGCTTATATTTAACAAATTTCATTAATCTATTAATTGATTGGAAAAATAAATGAATGTGAGTGAGAGGCAGCTCAGGGCCTTTGCCGCCCTGGCCCGTTCCGGGAGTTTCGCCGAGGCCTGCGAACTGCTGCACCTGTCCCAGCCGGCCCTCAGTATCAGTATTCGCAAGCTGGAGGACACCCTGGGCGGACGCCTGTTCACTCGATCCACCCGCTCCCTGGCACTGACCCCGGAAGGCGAAGCCTTTTATCCGGTGGTCAAACGCCTGCTGTCGGATTGGGACCGGGCGCTGGAGGACGTGCACAACCGCTTTGCCCTGCGCCGCGGCAAGCTCCATGTCGCCGCCATGCCCACCTTTACCGCCAGCCGCTTGCCGGCGCTGCTGGCCCGCTTTCACCGGACATATCCCGATATCAACGTGACAGTGCACGATGTGGTGGCCGAAAGCGTGGTGGAAATGGTGCGCCAGGGACGGGCAGAGCTGGGCGTCAGTTTCGACCCCGGCGAGGCCCAGGACCTCACCTTCAAGCCCCTTTTTCGCGACCAGCTGGTGCTGGCACTACCTGCGGGACACGCCCTGTTGGGCAAGCGTGAATTGAGCTGGGAGGACCTGCTGCCCTTCCCCTATATCGCCCTGCAGCGTCCGTCGAGTATCCGCCGCATGGTGGACAATGCACTGGCGGAGCGCAGCCTTCAGTTGACGCCGGCCTTCGAGGCGCACCAGCTGGTGAGTATCGGGCGCATGGTGGCGGCGGGACTGGGCGTGGGGGTAGTACCGTCGCTGAGCGCGGCGCAAGTGGAAGAGATGGGAGCGGCCATTCGCCCGATCGGCTCGCCGGCGCTGGTGCGGGAAGTGGGTGTGTTAACACGCCGCCGGGCGCCGCTGTCGGTGGCCGCCCAGGCCATGCTGGCGGTGCTGGGGGAATCGGCGGCTTAGGGTTTGCAAGGAGGGGTGGCGGCGATGAACTGCGCTGGCGGCCGCTTTTGGTTATCATGCGGCCCCGATTTTCCAATGCTGAACGACTATGCTCCTGTCCCAACAGCAACGCCAGTATGACCACCAGATTGCCGCCTGGCTGATGCTCTGTGCCGCCGTGGTATTCGGCATGATCATTCTCGGCGGCGTCACCCGCCTCACCAACTCCGGCCTGTCCATGGTGGAGTGGAAGCCCCTGATGGGGGTGATCCCGCCCCTCAGCGACGAGGCCTGGCAGCAGACCTTCGACAAGTACAAGGCTTACCCCGAGTACCAGAAGATCAATCGCGGCATGGACCTCGACGGCTTCAAGTCGATATTCCTGTACGAGTACCTGCACCGTCTGCTGGGGCGCACCATCGGCGTGCTGTTTTTCTTCCCCATGCTGTTTTTCATGCTGCGCCAGCGGGTGCCGGCGGGCATGCAGCCGAAGCTCTGGCTGCTTTTCCTGCTGGGCGGATGCCAGGGCCTGCTGGGCTGGTACATGGTGAAGAGCGGGTTGGTGGACAACCCCCATGTCAGCCAGTACCGGCTGACCGCGCACATGGGGCTGGCGGTGCTGATCTATGCCTTCATGCTGTGGCTGATCTTTGATTTGCGCTTTGCCCGGCCGCCGAAAGGCGGCGCGAATGGCCCGCTGGCGGGGTGGTCACTGGTGCTGGTGGCGCTGGTCTACCTGATGATCCTGTCGGGTGCGCTGGTGGCCGGCACCAAGGCGGGCTTTGCCTACAATACCTGGCCGCTGATGGGCACCGGTTTTGTGCCACCCGGACTCTATAGCGGCGTGCCGCCCTGGCTGGACGCCTTCGAGGACATCACCACTATCCAGTTCAATCACCGCATTTTCGCCTACTGCCTGACGGTGCTGATTCCCGTCTTTGCTGTCCTGGCCTGGCGCCGGGCGCCCCGGCCCCGGGTGCGTCTGGCGGTGCTGCTGCTTGTGCTGGCCCTGCTGCTGCAGCTCGGTCTGGGTATCAGCGTCCTGCTGCTGCATGTGCCGGTGTCGCTGGCGGCTGCCCACCAGGGGGGGGCGGTGATCCTGCTGTCGGCGGCTCTCTTTCTCGCCCACACCCTGCGCCGCTAGCTGCGGTAAGTCACCACAAGGTAGCCGCGCAGAGTGGTCTCGCCGCTGTTGGCAATGCAGTGGGGGGTGTCCGCCCGGTAGTGGGCGGAATCGCCCTCGCCCAGTTTGCAGTGGGTGCTGCCGGCGGTGACGGCGGCGCTGCCGCTGGCCACGGTGAGCAGTTCACGGGTGCCGTCGAAGTGGGCAGAGCTCTCCAGGCTGGCGCCGGGCGCTATCACAATCTCGTAAAACTCCACGTCCTTTTCCATGTGCAGTGGCGACAGGGTGCGAATCTGGCATTCGCTGTCGGCACGAAAAATGTGGGCCGGGTCGTCCCCGTGCACAATCTCAATGTGCCCTCCCGCGGAGGGGTCGTCCACCAGTTCGCCTATACTCAGGCCAAAGGCCTGGGCAATGCGGAAGGTCACCGCCAGCGTCGGGTTGGCCTGGCCGCGCTCGATCTGGCTGAGCATGGAGCGGCTGACTCCCGAAGCTGCGGCCAGTTGTTCGAGGGTGAAGTTGTTGCGCTGGCGCAGCTCGGTCACCCGCTCGCAGAGCACTTTGCTGGCGGGGTCAGTGGCGGGTTTGGTCATGGCGATATCCGCTATCCGGGAATTTTGTCTTGTATGAAAGAAAAGTGGCGTCTACTATAGCGGAAATTTTCCACCATAGTGAATGCCTCTGCGCAGGCATGGGATGACAGATGAAAGCACTGGTCAAGAAAGAAGCGGGTACAGGGCTCTGGCTGGAGGACGTGCCTGAGCCGCAGGTCGGGATCAACGATGTCCTGATCAAGGTCAGGCGCACCGCGATTTGCGGCACCGACATGCATATTTTCAATTGGGACGCCTGGGCGCAGAAGACCATTCCTGTGCCGATGGTAGTGGGGCACGAGTTTGTCGGCGAGATTGTCGACGTGGGTTCGAATGTCATTGACTTCCGCCCCGGGCAGATCGTTTCGGGTGAGGGCCATGTGGTCTGCGGTCGCTGCCGCAACTGCATGGCCGGGCGTCGCCACCTTTGCGCCCACACCTCGGGCATCGGTGTAAACCGCCCCGGCGCCTTCGCCGAATACCTGGCGCTGCCCATGTCCAATGTATGGGAGCACAGCCCCGGCATCGATCTCGATGTCGCCGCCCTGTTCGACCCCTTCGGCAATGCCGTGCACACCGCGCTGCAGTACGACCTGCTGGGCGAGGACGTGCTGATTACCGGCGCAGGCCCCATCGGCGCCATGGCTGCCGCGGTGTGCAAACACGCGGGCGCGCGCCATATTGTGATTACCGACCTGATCGACGCCCGGCTGGAGCGCGCGGCGATGCTGGGTGCCACCCGGACTGTCAACGTCTCCCGCGAATCCCTTGCCGACGTGCAGAAATCCCTGGGCATGGAAGAGGGCTTTGATGTCGGCCTGGAAATGTCGGGCAACCCGAAGGCCTTCAACGACATGCTGGTTAACATGTGCCACGGCGGCAAGATCGCCATCCTCGGTATTCCCGCTGAAGATACCGCGATCGACTGGAATACAGTGATCTTCAATATGCTGACGCTGAAGGGCATCTACGGCCGCGAGATGTACGAAACCTGGTACAAGATGTCGGTGATGATCGACTCCGGGCTGGACATCTCCCCGGTAATCACCCATCGCATGGGCTTTGAGGACTTCGAGAAAGGCTTTGAGGTGATGAACGCCGGCGAAGCCAGCAAGGTCATCCTTAACTGGGACTAACGACCCGGCTGTTGATCTAGTGACAATTCAGTGGACCCCTGCCTGCGCAGGCGGGGATCCATTTTTCACCCGCCAAACAGGAACTCACCATGTACGGACCATTCCAGCAACACCTGCAGGCAGAACTCACCGACATCCGCGAGGCCGGCCTGTACAAGTCAGAGCGCGCCATCACCACCGCACAGGGCGCCAGGGTGGGGGTGAAAGGCGGTGCGCAGGTGCTCAATCTCTGCGCCAACAACTACCTCGGCCTGGCCCAGCACCCGGAAGTGAACGCCGCTGCGGCAAAGGGCCTGCAGGACTGGGGCTACGGTATGGCCTCGGTGCGTTTTATTTGCGGTACCCAGACCCTGCACAAACAACTGGAAGACAAGATCAGCGCCTTCCTCGGCACAGAGGACACCATCCTCTACCCCTCCTGCTTCGACGCCAATGGCGGCCTGTTCGAAACGCTGCTGGGGCCGGAGGATGCGGTGATCTCAGACGAGTTGAATCACGCCAGCATTATCGACGGTGTGCGCCTGTGCAAGGCCCAGCGCTACCGCTACAAGAACAATGACATGGCGGACCTGGAGGAACAGTTGCAGGCCGCCGATAAAAACGGTGCGCGTTTCAAGCTGATCACCACCGACGGTGTATTTTCCATGGACGGTTATATCGCCCGCCTGGACGAAATCTGCGACCTGGCCGAGCGCTACGGTGCGCTGGTGCATTTCGACGACTGCCATGCCACCGGCTTTGTCGGCGCCGGCGGCCGCGGCACCCACGAGTTGCGCGGCTGCATGGACCGGGTAGACATCATCACCGGCACCCTCGGCAAGGCGCTGGGTGGGGCCAGCGGCGGCTATACCGCCGCTCGCAGCGAAATCGTTGACCTGCTGCGCCAGCGCTCCCGGCCCTACCTGTTTTCCAACACCGTTGCGCCGCCGGTGGTCGCCGGCGCTATTCGGGCCATTGAACTGGTGGCGGAAGAACCGAGCCTGCGCGACCGACTGGCCCGCAACACCGCCCAGTTTCGGGAAGGGCTGGAGCGACTCGGTTTTGAACTGTTGCCGGGTGAACACCCTATCGTACCGGTGATGCTGCACGATGCCGCACTGGCGGCGAAGTTTGCCGAGGCGGTGCTGGCCCAGGGGGTGTATGTCATCGCTTTCTCCTACCCGGTGGTGCCCAGGGGCAAGGCCCGTATCCGCACCCAGATGTCGGCCGCCCTCAGCAGCGACGACGTTGAGTTTGCGCTGGAGGCCTTCGGCCGGGCGCGCACTCAACTGGCGCTATAGCGGGCTCTTTCAACACCCCGATAGAGTGTGAGCCGGGTCACAGTTGCCCTTTCCGCTGACCCGGCGAGGCGAGTCGGCGCGGGAACTGTGACTGGTGGCGCATTCCCCCGATGGCATTTGCCGGGCAAGTCGCCTATGCTCCCCGGCGACAATAATTCTTTCCTCTTCAGATGCTTGGCCAAGCGCGTTTTGCAGGATAGATAGTAGGGGCAGACTCTTTGAATTCAGCTGTGAAAGACGACAGCCTGTTGCAGTGCCTGTTGGCACTGTGTCGCTACCACGGGAGTGCCTCCACACCCGAGGCCCTGTCCGGTGGCTTGCCGCTGGTCAACGGGCGCCTTACGCCAACGCTGTTCGAGCGGGCGGCCAGCCGTGTGGGCCTGGTGAGCCGGATCGTCGAACGCCCGGCGCAGGAGATCGAGGCCGAGTTGTTGCCGGCGGTAGTATTGCTGGAACAGGACCGCGCCTGCCTGTTGCTGGCCTGGGATCGCGACAGCGATACCGCTTCGGTGATCTACCCGGAGCTCAATGAAGCGGCAGTCCAGGTGGCTGGCGAAAAACTGCGCCAGCAGGACACCGGCCGGGCTATCGTTTGCCGGCCGCGCTTTCGCTTTGACCAGCGCACGCCGCGCAAGACAGAATCCAGCCGTGGCCACTGGTTCTGGGACGCCATACGCGCCAATACGCCCATCTACCGGGATGTGCTGCTGGCGGCGCTGTTCATCAATATCTTTGCCCTGGCGCTGCCGCTGTTCACCATGAATGTCTACGACCGCGTGGTGCCCAACTACGCGGTGGAAACGCTGTGGATGCTGGCGGCGGGGGTGGGGATCATCATGATCGCCGATATCACCCTGCGCACCATGCGCGCCTACTTTCTCGATCTCGCCAGCCGGCGGGTCGATATGCGGCTGTCTTCCCAGATTATGGAGCGGGTGCTGGGCTCGCGGCTGGAAAGCAAGCCGGTATCGGTGGGTTCCTATGCGGTGAACCTGCGCTCCTTTGAAACCGTGCGTGACTTCATCACCTCGGCTTCCATTACCACCCTGATCGATGTGCCCTTCGCCCTGATTTTTATCGGCGTGATCGCCTGGATTGCGCCCCTGGTGCTCATCCCCATTGGTATAGGCCTGCTGATCGTACTGGGTTACGCCCTGGCCACCCAGGGCAAACTCAAGGAGCTGACGGAAACCACCTATCGCGCCGGGGCGCTGCGCAACTCCACGCTGATCGAGAGTCTGGTGGGCCTGGATACCATCAAGGCGATGGGCGCGGAATCGCGGATGCAGCGCAAGTGGGAGGAAACCACCTCCTTCCTGGCCCATGTTGGGGTGCAACTGCGGCTGGTGTCCAATTCCACGGTGAACCTGACCCTCTGGAGTCAGCAGATGGTCACCGTGTTTGTTATCGTCACCGGTGTTTACCTGATCTCCGCCGGCGAACTGAGTATGGGTGGGCTGATCGCCTGCACCATGCTGGCGGGTCGGGTAATGGCACCCTTCGGCCAGGTGGCCGGCCTGATCTCCGCCTATCACAATGCCCGGGTGGCGCTGCAGTCCCTGGACGATGTAATGGCACAGCCAATGGAGCGCAGCGAGGGCGCCCAGTTCCTGTCGCGGGAGATGTTCCAGGGAGATATCGAGTTCCGCAATGTGTCGTTTGCCTATCCCGGCAGCGAGATGTCCTCCCTGAATAATGTGTCTTTCCGTATTCGACCCGGCGAGCATGTGGCCATCCTCGGGCGGGTGGGTTCGGGTAAATCCACTCTGCAGAAGCTGGCAATGGCGCTTTACCAGCCTACTGACGGCGCCATCATGGTGGATGGCATCGACCTGCGGCAACTTGATCCCACTGAGTTGCGTTCCCGCGTGGGCTATGTGCCCCAGGATGTCACCCTGTTCTACGGCAGCCTGCGGGACAACCTCACCCTGTCCCACAGCAATGTCAGTGACGCCGCCCTGGTGCGGGCGGCTGAGATCGCCAACCTCGGCGAGTACATCAACCGCCACCCCCAGGGTTTCGATATGTTGATCGGGGAGCGCGGCGATTCCCTGTCCGGCGGCCAACGCAAATGCGTGGCGCTGGCCAGGGCTGTCATCCACGACCCGCCGATCCTGCTGATGGACGAGCCCACCGGTTCCATGGATCACTCCACCGAGGTTGCGGTCAAGAAGCAGCTACAGCAATACGTGAAAGGGCGCACCTGGGTGGTTGTCACGCACCGCAACTCCCTGCTGGAGATGGTGGATCGCATCATTGTGATCGACAACGGCAAGCTGGTGGCCGATGGCCCCCGCGACAGCGTGATCCAGGCCCTGCAGCAGGGCAAGATCGGGGCGGCCAAATGAACGACCTGTCCAAACTGCCACTCGATCAACCGGCCCCGGAGAAAAAGAAGCGCTCCCTGGCCGATTTACTGTTTGGCCCCTGGCTGAAAGATCCGGACGATGTGCCGCGCAACTGGCAGCAGGACGCCCACAACGCCTTCCTGTCCCAGCAGCCGCTGCGGGCCCGGGCGCTACTATATTTTCTGGCGGTAACGGTAATCGTTCTGGTGGCCTGGTCGGCGCTGGCGGAAATCGACGAGGTGACCCGCGGCCAGGGCAAGGTAATTCCCTCGCGCAAGGTGCAGGTGATCCAGTCCCAGGATGGTGGTGTGGTGACTGAAATCCTGGTGAAGGAGGGGGGCATTGTCGAGCAAGGGCAGCTGTTGGTGCGCCTGGACCAGACCCGCTCGGAATCCAGCCTGCGGGAGAGCATGGCGGAGTTGAGGGCCATGCGGGTGAAAGCCGCTCGCCTGCGCGCCGCAGTGCGCGGTGAGGACTTCACACCGCTGGCGGAGTGGCAGGAGATGGTGCCGGAGATCGTTCTCGAGGAATTGGCACTGTTCGAGTCCGGCAAGGCAAAACTGGCGGTGCAAAAGGAAATCGCCAGTGAGCAGTTGTTGCAGCGACAGGAGGAACTGTCTGAGGTGACGGCGCGCTCTCGCCAGCTTGGCCGCTCCCTGGAGCTGGCGCGGCAGGAGCTGGGTGTTACCCGGCCGATGGTGCAGTCCGGGGCAGTCTCCCAAGTGGAAATATTACGCCTGGAACGTGAGGTGAACCGCCTCGGTGGCGAGTACGAGCAGGCCCAGGCCCAGGTCAAGCGTATCCGCTCCGCCATCACCGAGGCAGAGCGCAAGCTGCTCGAAGTGGAAATCGAATTTGCCAATGAGTCCCGCACCGAACTGACTGAAACCCTGGCGCGTATCAATGGCCTGGAGGCGGCCAATACCGGCCTGTCCGACCGGGTGCAGCAGACTGAAGTGCGTTCGCCAGTCAAGGGCACCGTCAAGCAGCTCTATTTCAATACCATTGGCGGGGTGGTGCTGCCGGGAAAGGAAATCGTGGAAGTGGTGCCTCTGGACGACACCCTGCTGCTGGAGGTGCGCATCCGGCCCAAGGACATTGCCTTCCTGGTGCCTGGGCAGAAAGCGCTGGTGAAATTTACCGCCTATGATTTCGTGGTCTACGGCGGCCTTGAGGGGGTGGTTGAGCACATCGGTGCCGATACCATCATGGACGAGGAGGGCAATCCCTTCTACGAGATCAATGTACGCACCGAAGAGACCTCCCTTGGCGAGAACCTGCCCATCATCCCCGGGATGACGGTGGAGACCGATATTCTTACCGGCAAGAAATCCATACTTGCCTACCTGATGAAGCCGGTGCTCAGGGCCAAGCAGTATGCGTTGACGGAGCGTTGATGGAACAACTCTTTGTAACCTCGAGTGGACAGCTGCGTCAGCGCTGGATGCAGGCTTTTGCCGATGCCCGCGCTGCCCTGCGCGTGGCGGATGCAGTGTCGCTGGCGCCGCGGGATCCGCGAATCCTGTGGCTGGATGCCAGCGGTCTCGATCGCACGGCGTGCCTGGAACGGGTGCGAGAGGCCGTGGCGACCGGCAGCCGCGTCGTGCTGATGTCTGCGGTGCCCGGCGAAGCGGAGGCTTTCGAGGCGCTGAACCAAGGCGCCGTAGGCTACTGCCACGTGGAAGCCGCGCCTTCACAGTTGCGCGAGATAGCCCTGGTGGTGGAACACGGCGGCCTGTGGATGCTGCCGGAGCTGGTGCAGCGCCTGATGGGGCTGTCCCTGCGGGTGGTGCCGACGCCGGCGCCGGCCCATCCCCAGCTGGATACCCTCACGTCCCGGGAGCTGATGGTGGCGGGGCGTGTGGCCCGCGGCGCCAGCAACCAGGAAATTGCGGAGGCCCTCGATATCAGTGAGCGCACCGTTAAAGCCCACCTGTCCTCCATCTTCGACAAGCTGGGGGTGCGGGACCGGGTCCAGCTCGCCCTGGCCATGAATAACATCCCCACTTATACATCTGTGAACTGACTCACAACATTCCCCGCACATCCTGCCCTTTTGTCCAATGCCTCTTCCCGCGGGCTGGCCTAGTATGCAGATTCCCAGTATCGGATGTGGCCCGCAACCTTGTCGGGCCTGCTCACAAAAGGAACTGATTCATGGCCAACGAAGCAATCGCAACCGTGGTGGCAGTAGTCGGGAAGGCCTTCGCCCGCAATGAGGATGGCGAGTTACGCGAAATTCGCCCCGGCGACGTCATCATGGAGGGCGAGACCGTTGTCACCCCCGACGGCGCCCATGTGGAACTGTCCCTGTCCGATGGCAACCCGTTTGTCATTTCCAACGTAGAGGAAATGGCGCTGACCCGCGACCTGCTGGCCGAGCGCGCTGCCGGCCCCGACGAGAGTGCGGTGGAAGACGAATCCATCGACGCCGTACTGGCCGCCCTTGAAGGTGACGGTGATATCGGCGACGTACTGGAAGCGACTGCTGCCGGTTCCAGTAGTGGTGGCGGTGCCGAGGGCGGTGGCCACAGCTGGATTCGCCTGGGCAGGATTGTCGAGAATACTGACGAATTTTCCGGCCTCCAGGCCCCCGCCTTTACTGGCGAGGAAGGGGTGTCCGAACAGGATCCGAGCCTGCTGCCCGTCGATGCCATTGACGATGCTGAAACCACGGAACCCGGACAGCCGGTGGTGATTGAGGTGCTCGACAACGATATCTTTGTCGAGGGCGCGATTGTCACCAGTGTGACCCAGGCCACCAACGGCACTGTTGTCATTAACCCCGACAGCACCGTCACCTATACTCCGAACCCCGGATTCTTCGGTGAAGATACCTTCACCTACACCGCGATCAGCCCCAATGGCGATGCTTCCGATACCGCCACGGTGACGGTGACCATACCTGAGCCGCCTCCGCCGCCCCCTCCGCCGCCCCCGCCCGAATTGTTCCTGAGCATCGATGATGTGACGGTAACCGAAGGCGACACGGCGACGCTCACCATTACCCTGTCCGGTCCAAGCGATTCGCCGGTGACAGTCCAGTTTGCCAGCGCCGATGGCTCCGCTACCGTGGAAGGGGGTGACTACGACCCCGGCACCGGCACAATCACCTTCGCTCCCGGCACCACCCAGGTCACCGTGTCTTTTGCCACCAATGAAGATGACCTGCAGGAAGGCGCGGAGAATTTCACCGTTAACCTCAGTAACGCCAGTGGCGCGACGATTGCCGATGGCGAAGGTGTCGTCACCATCGTCGATGACTTTGTGCCGGAAATCTCCATCAACGATGTGGTGGTCACCGAGGGCCAGACCGCCAGCGTAACGTTGACCCTGTCAGGCGCCGTTGACCAGCCGGTCACCGTGCAGTTCGCTTCGGCAGACGACAGCGCAACCGTTGTCGGGGGGGACTATGACCCGAACAGTGGCACCATTACCTTTGCGCCCGGCACCACGGAAGTTACCGTGCAGTTCGCCACCAACGCAGACGATATCGAGGAACTGACCGAGCAGTTCTTCGTTAACCTGAGCAATGCCACCAATGCCACCATCGCGGATCCGCAGGGCATTGTGCAGATTGTGGACGGCACGGAACCGCCGCCTCCACCTCCGCCGCCCCCGCCGCCTCCGCCCCCCCCGCCGGAGAACAATCCCCCGGACGCGGTGGACGACGCCTTTACCACGGCGGTGAACACGCCGGTGTCTGGCAACGTGCTGCCCAATGACAGCGACCCGGACAGCGACCCGCTCACAGTCACTGGCAACACCGACCCGCAGAATGGCACCGTGGTGGTCAATGCCGACGGCAGCTTTGAATACACTCCGAACGACGGTTTCGACGGTACTGATACCTTCACCTACACCATTACCGATGGTGAGGGCGGTACCGATACTGCAATCGTGACCATCACCATCGACGACAACCCGGTGGAACTGGATCTGCCAGCCGCCGGTGAAGCGGGTACCCTGGTCAGCGAGGCCGGCCTGCCGGTGCGCGGTGAAGAACCTGCCGGCTCTGCCGGTGACGACAGTGAAACCACCGCCGGCATCATCGCCTTCAGCGGTGAAGACAGCCCACTGAGTGTCACCATCAACGGTCAGGAAGTGACCGCTGTTGGCCAGACTTTCTCCGGCCAGAACGGCTTTGGCGTCCTGACCGTCACCAGTATTGCCGCCGGCAGCATCGGCTATTCCTATACCCTGGCTGACAACACCAGCGGCGACACGACCCAGGATATCTTCGAGGTATCTGTGTCCGACGCCGACGGTGATACCCAGGTGGGCACCCTGGCCATCGATATTACCGACGATGTGCCGGAGGCCGAAGACGATTCCGGTGTGGTGCTTTCCGGCGGTACCCTGGACGTGGCGGCCGAAAGCGGCCTGCTGGCCAATGATACGCTGGGTGCAGATGACGCCGTGGTGACTGCGCTGGAACCCGCTGAGGGCAACCAGGGCTCGATCACCTGGAATGCCGATGGCAGTTACGTTTACGTGGCCGCAACCAACGCGACTTACAGCGATACCTTTGTCTATACCCTGACCGATGGTGACGGCGATACCTCCACCGCGGTGCTGACAATCGATGTCACCGATGGCTCGCCCAACGCGCCGGCGGAGAGCGCCACGGTTTTCGAGAGCGCGCTGGACACGGTTCAGGACGAGGGCGACCTCGCCCCTGCGGCGGTCACCGGCAGCGACCCTGGCAGCACGGGGGAATCGGTTTCCGGGCAACTCGACGCGGCGGACCCCAACGGCGATGAACTGACCTACACCGCGGGAACGTTTACGGGCACCTACGGCACGCTGCAGGTGTTTGCCGATGGCAGCTATATCTACACACTGACCGCTCCTGTAGGGCCGACCTCGGCCAGTGTTCAGGGTCCGCATACCGAGTTGGCGGCGGAAAGCTTCAGCTATCAGGTGCAGGACACCAGCGGCAATATGGCCTCTGGCACAATTACCATCGATATCGTCGATGACGTCCCGGTCGCCACTGCGGATACGGCCAGCGTAGTGGAAGGTGCGACGGTTAGCGGCAACGTGACCGACAACGACATTGCCGGCGCCGATGGCTTCGCGGCTGATAAAGTCGTGGGCGTGACGAGTGGCAGCGATACCTCCAGCCCGGTAACGGGTGGCGTCGGCGTGGCCATTGCCGGTGCCCACGGTACTCTGGTGCTGGCCAGTGATGGCGGCTACACCTACCAGGCCAACCCGAATACGGTGCCGCCCGGTGCGGAAGACACCTTCGTCTACACCGTGGTGGACAGCGATGGCGATACCTCGACGACGACGCTGACCATTACGCACACCGCTTCTGACCTGAGTGTGACCGGTGCCGACGTGCTGGTCGACGAGGCAGCGCTGGATGTTATTGGCAGCAACCCAGGTCTGGATACCGAGGTTGCCGAGGGAACCATTGGCGCCAGTGGCGGTGATGGCAACTACACTTTCAGCTTTGCCAATGGCGGCGACGGTACCGGCACCTACGGCAACCTTGTGCTGGACTCCGCGACAGGCGCCTTTACCTACACCTTGACCAGCAAGTTCGAGCACACCCCGGGCATCAACGACGGTATCACCGTGGAAGACAATGTCGAGACCTTCGATATCCTGGTCTCCGACGGGTTGGGCAACACGACGACGACCACCGTCACCGTAGATATCCAGGACGATATTCCCGCCAGTATCGACGACGATAGCCAGACCCTGCTGATTCCGGTGAGTGAGCAGCGCGTTTCCGGCCTTGTGGCCGACTGGCAAAATGTGGTCAATGCCGACAACGGCGGCACCCTGATCGAGTCTGCCGATGGCAATGGCGTGTATCTGGAGTGGGGCACCCCCTCCGGCAACACCGATCGCTCCGGCTATGATTTCGGCTTCCAGCCCGGCACCACGACCGGTGTCGGCATCGAAACGGATTCCCTGTTTGTTCTCGGGACCTTGTCGCACAACAACTTCTCGATCAATACCAATACCGGTTCGTTGGGCTCGGCCGATCTGGTCGTGTCGTTCGACCTGGTGATCGACGGCGTGTCAGTGCCGGTTTCGACTACCATCCAGCTGAAGCACACCGAGACTCCCAATGATGGCGCAGACCCGCGTGACATCATGCAGATCCTCAACACCGGTGTGTCGTCGCAGGAGATTTCAGTCAACGGGCGCACCTTCACCCTGTCGATCGAGGGCTTCCAGGACGGCAGTGGTAACCTGGTGGATACCGTGTTCACCAATGAAGGCGCGGTTAACTCCTTCAACCTCTTCGCCAGGCTGGAATCCACCGACGACCTGCCGACCATTAGCGGCCCCCTCGGCGGCGATGAGTTCGGTGCCGACGGCCCCGATGGTGATGGCGAGCGTATCTGGGACGGCATCAACGGTTCCGGAGAGATTGTCGGCACCTACGGCACCATCCGCATCAACGCCGACGGCACTTACGACTACACCCTGAGCCGTGAGGCGCGCGATGCCTTCAGTGTCGATGATCAGCTCAGCGAAGTGTTTACCTACACCCTGCGCGACAGCGACGGTGACGAAGTGCAATCGTCCTTCACCCTCAACCTGACCGGGGTGGACAACGCCACCTTCCAGGACAGTGCCGTGGCAGGTATTCGCTACGAAACCTCCTCTGGCCTGGTGGGCGAAACCGAGGCGGACGGCAGCTTCTACTATCGCTCCGGTGACCGGGTGACCCTGAGCGTTGGCAGCATCGTCCTTGGCACCATGCTGGTAGACGACGTGGTCGCCGACGGTCAGGTTTTCCTGCAGGAAATTGCAGGTACTGAACTTGGCGATCTCAACGACGAGTATGTCGAGAACATGGCTGTGTTCCTGCAGACCCTGGATGCCGACGGTAACCCCGACAACGGCATTGAGATCACCGCGCAGGCTCACCAGGACTTCAGCAGTGCGAGCTTCGACCTGGCCACAATGAGCGGGGAGGAACTCGCTGTTGCACTGACCGACGCGGGCTACGAGCCGGTCTCCGAGGCGGACGCCATGGCCCACGTGCGCGAAGTGCTCGAGGAGAAAGGCGGTGTCACCGAGTTCGAGGAGCATGTAAGCGATGCGCCTGTCCTGCTGGCGTCGGAGGGTGACGATGTATTCGCCTTCGCGCTGGACGAATCCGGCGACGCCGAAGCCGATGTCTCGATTATCGGTTTCGGTGACGAAGGCCAGGACGTCCTCGACCTGCGCGACCTGCTGATCGGTGAAGAGGCCCCGGGCGCGGACCTGACCAGCTACCTCGATATCACCTCTGACGGCACGGATACTGTCATTCGCGTCAGCAGTGCAGGCGAGTTTGGCAGCGGCTCTGAACCGACCCATGTCGACCAGACCATTACCCTGACGGGCGTTGACCTGGTGAGCGGCCACGACAGCATGCAGTCTGTCATCCAGGGCATGCTGGATAGCGGCAAGTTGAATATCGACCAGTAGCTCAACCAGCAGTAACAATCTCCAGGCCCCGGTCTGCCGCAAGGCGCCGGGGCCTTTTGCTGTGTGATGCATTTCACATTTCCGCGCCGGGGAGTACCGGTTATCTGACTTTCCGGCCGTTCGTCCAGCGCCGGCTTGCTTGCCGGATGCAGTCGATTAGGCTGTGCTGAGGGATTTTCTCTTGGCGCTGAAAAAAACGGCGGGGTAATGGCAGGACAACACACAGCATTGGATGGTCGCCTGCTCGAGCGGGGTTTTACCCTGATCGAACTGATGGTGGTGCTGGCGATTCTGGCGATTTTACTGTTTGTCGCTGCGCCGGGGTTTCAGGACCTGATTCGTAACAATCGACTGGTATCCGAGGTGTATGCCCTGCGGGCCACCCTCGCCAATGCCCGCTCCGAAGCGATGGCGCGCAGGGCAGCGGTTACTGTATGCCCTATTGATAGTGCTCAAAATTGTTTAGTGGGCAGTGATTGGAGTTCGGGCTACAAGAGTTTTCTGGCAGACCCGAATCAGCCATTCCAGGTCAAGAATCTGGAATCAAATGCTATTGCCGTGCTATTCGATGGCGGTAACCAGGTCAGGTTTGACCAGCGGGGGAATGCCCTCGGTTTTGACGGTGCCTTTACGTTTTGTGATCAGCGGGGAGAAGAACACGCAAGTTCGCTGATTCTATCGCCAGTGGGTTCTGTGCGTTCGGCAACGGATACCGATGGGAACAATATCGTTAATGCCCACCCACAGGCGGATGGAACCTTTAACGATATAGCAGCAGCGGATTGCCCATGAACGCGAGCTTCAAAACACATTCTTTACGCCGGGTGCAGGGAAGTGGATTGCGTGCCGGGGGTGGATTTACCCTGATTGAAGTGCTGATCGCCTTTGTTATTCTCTCGATCGGCCTGCTGGGGATTGTGAGTTTGCAAGCGCTGTCGAAAGTGTCTCAACACCAGTCAATGCAGCGTACTCGTGCTGTGACGGTGGCGGATGACCTGCTGGAACGCATTCGCGCAAACCCACAGGGCATGACGACGTATACCGCCGGGAGTGTGGTCTACGGTGGAAGCACTCTCTCGGCACCGGCCGCCAATTGCAATACAGCGTCATGTACAACTGTGGAACTGGCGACACACGATCTTTGGGAGTTTGAGCAGGCACTGGATGGCGCTGGTGAAACCGTAGTTTCCGGTGGTGCCACCCGCTCTGTGGGAGGGCTTGTGCAACCTCAGGCTTGTATTGTGTTTACCCCCGATAGTGGTAAGACCAATACTGGTATTCTGAACATCATTGTTCAGTGGCGTGGGTTGGAGGAGACCACCGATGCAGTGGTAGCTGGAGGGAGAACCTGCGGAGGTGCAAGTGCAGGAAATGACAGGAGTCGCCGCCAGGTAATTGTGAGTAGTTATATTGTCGACGCGGGGGACCTGTGAAGCAGACAGTGTGGATATTTCACCGAAGCCGGGGCTTTTCACTGGTCGAATTTATGGTTGCCATTCTTCTCGGCGCCATTGTCATTGCGGGCGCGGTTTCTGTTTACCTGGGATCCAAGCGATCGTATACCGAGGTCGAGCAATTTTCCGAATTATCCGAGAATGGCAGGTTTGCCATTCAGTTGATGACCTATTCCCTGCGTCACGGTGGCTTCTTTGGTGCCGCCAAGGGTGGTGATATCAGCCGAGGCCCGGACCTCGGCAGTGTGTCCGGTGATTGTGGGGCTGGTAGCGGGGCGGACGCTTCAGTATTCAATACCACGGACAACCTGATTGCCTTTCGGTCAACGGATGGTAACGCCTTCTCCTGTATTGGTGATGCTGCCACGAACTCTGACGTGCTTGTCATCAAAAGTGCGAGACCCTCACCGCGGTACGATGCCGACCCGGCTGACCCCAACCAGCCGAAGGATGGAGTTATCTCCTTTGTACGCGGCGGTGGCAACGTATTTGAGGCGGATCAGGCCTACCTAATTGCCAACAGCGAAGCCGGCGTATTGATTGATGGTGATGATGTGACGAAGCCCGATGTGTCAGTGGGAGGCCCCATGGCGCTAGCTGTGGCTTGGCCCTATGTGTTTGAAGCATTCTATGTGCAAAACCTGGCTGAGCCGACCTTGACCCGGTTGGTGCTGGAGCGCAATGGTGCAAACTGGAGCTTGCGAAAAGAGCAACTGGTGCCCGGTGTCGAGGCCATGAACTTTCGTTTTGGTATGGACACCACCGGCAACGGAAATGTAGATACTTACACCAATGCCGCTGGCGTCGGGGGCGACTGGGATCGGGTGGTTGTGGCAGAGATATTCCTGCTGATGCGCACGCTGCGCGAAGACCCCAGGCACACAGATGAAAAGACCTACCAGGTTGCCGATCGCAGTCTTAGCGGCGCGGCATTGGGCGCCCGTTTTCACCGGGTTTTGTTAAGCGGTAGCGTCAATCTGCGTAATCCCGGGTTGACCTTGCGTGCTGGAGGTTAACATGAGGCCTGTGGGTAAAAGGCATGGTGTCTATGAGCAGGGCGTTGCCCTGGTAGTGTCATTGCTGTTTTTGCTGGTTGTTACGATTATCAGTATCACGGCGGCAAACAACAGCTCTCTGGGTCTTAAGATTTCTGCGAATCTTCAGGATGGGTATCAGTCGTTTCAGGCTGCCGAGGCGGGCATTTATGCGGCGCTGGGGCTGGCGAACGGCGCGAAGGATCCATTCAACCGACGGCAAGTTGTTCTGGAACCGTTTGACGGAGTCTCTCCTCATCCATTGCGTAATGTCATCGATCCGAATTCCCCCAGTGTCGATGTCGATGTGTTTCTCATTGCGTTTGGACGGGACTGCCCGAGGGCAGCATCTGACCGTGGCGGAAGTAGTGTTGGAACCTTTGATTGCGATTATTACCGGGTGACTTCGCGGCATGAGGTGGTCGAAAGGGCGCGAACTCAGGTTGAACTGGGAGTGGTAAAAACAGTAGTGGGAGAAAGCGGTTAGGCATGTCTTGATTGCAATGGAATCTGTCATGCGTATCGCGATAGTGCCTGTACCGTCTGATTGGGTGGCTGAGATGAAAAACTGTTTCAATTTTCTGCGAATAGCACTGGCATTGCTGCTGGTGTGTGCGCTTCGTATTTCCCCGGCAGCTGCTGATGACACAGAAATCTATCAGGCTGAATTCAGTGCCGAGGCAGGCGGGCGCCCGAAAGTGCTGGTTGTATTTGATGACTCGGGCAGTATGAGCACCATGGTGTCCCAGCAAAAGCCTGAGTACGACCCTAATGGCAGTTACCAGGAGACCTTTGATCCCAATCGTATTTACTGGTCGACCGATGGCAGTATTCCCGACGAGCGCGTGCGCATCAATGGCAGTTGGCAGGACAACCCCAACTGGTTTTACGCCAGCCAGAATCGTTGTGCGTCATCGTACGATCCTCTGGACGATCTTGGTTCCTTTACGGCAAACCGTGCGCTGCGCTGGAAGGATTCAGAGACGATACAGGATCAGTGTGGCGCGTGGCAGTGCCCCGCCGGGCAGTTTTATTTGAATGACTATCAGGGCTCCGACGGTGCAGGGTGTTATGCCCGGGAGGAAACGGCGGTTCCACGTTTTAAACTGGTTTATCTCTACCAAGCGAATCGCGGATGGGAAAGGAACAACTGCCGTGATGATGGCAATTATGTTGGTTATGACTGGGATAGCCGACGCTACAACTGTTACTCCTACGAACGTGACGATTCCGGCACTGGCGGTTACTACTATACCCGCCATTGGGGTACATACCGGAGCTGTGGTCGTGATCGCAATATCGAGTTGGATAGTTTGCCAACCAACGAGGCCGGTGACAGTTGTTGGGATTACACCACCGGCACACAAAACGAAATCGATGTTGCCGACGTCCGCAAAGGTGACGCCACCCGCCAGTGTGAGGACATTTTTGTCCCGGGCGAGTGGATTTCCCTGAGCTCCGGTGTGCATAACCTGGAGCCGGGCGAATCGGTTAGTGACCTGCCTCACGTAGAGTGTCTGAATGACGTTACCGACCGCAACGATGGGAATGGTAGCGGCATGCCCAATGGCTACCCGCAAGACAACGTTGCGACGGGTTCGGAATACGGCCCCGAGCCTGATAATGGCGTTGACTGGGGTAATCAGGCTTACACCTTCTATACCTCCCATTGGCTTGACTACCACTATGACGACAGCCTCGAGGAAGACAAGTCGCGCCTTGAGATTGCGCAGGAAGTGCTGACCTCATTAATCAGGACCAATCCAGGCATTGACTTTGGCCTGATGGAGTTCAATTACAACGAAGGGGGAAGGATTGTTCAGCGAATTATCCAGAACATGGACACGGATGACCGTACTAACCTGATCGACATGGTCAATCGCATTGACCATGCCGGCAGTACGCCTATCTGCGAGTCCATGTACGAGGCCTATCGCTACATTGCCGGGCTGGGTGTCGTGTATGGCGATGACGCCAGATCCGGTAGTGACAGCCGCGGCACCTATGATGTGCTTAGCCGGGATATGTCGGCAGAGAGCAATGGCACTTATATTTCGCCAAATACGGATTGTGCGTATACCTATGTCATCTTTCTCACCGATGGTTTCCCCCAGAGTGATACTGGTGCAAACAGTGCCATAGAGACATTGACCGGCAAGACCTGCAGTCGGTATCAGGATGCCGACGGCGATAACACCAAGAACTGTTTGCCGGAACTCGCGGAGTATATGGCGACGACCGACCTTGACGGCGACGACAGCAATGGTGACCAGCTTGGCATTACCTACACGATCGGCTTTACCCAGGACCAGGATTTGCTCAAGGACGCCGCGGCGAAAGGTAAGGGCAAGTACTATCTGGCAAATAATGCCCAGGAACTGACAGAAGCATTTCAGGGAGCTTTGGTTGGCATCCTGTCGACAGATACCACGTTTACTTCACCGGCTGTCGCTGTGGATACATTTACCAGGACACAGAGCCGCAACGAGGTGTTCTATGCCATGTTCAAGCCCAGTAGCTCAGTAGACTGGATAGGCAATATCAAGAAGCTCCGATTGCGGATACAGGACGGCGAAGCCGTTCTGGTGGATAGCCGTGGCTATGACGCGATTGACAGCACCACCGGTTACATCAAAGACTCTGCTACGACTTACTGGAGTGGAGAGGCGGATGGTGGCTTTGTGGATAAAGGTGGGGTTGGAGGGCTTCTGGCTGCCCGGTCGCCGGCTACGCGAAATATCTACTCCAACATCGGTGCGTCAGGGGCGCTGGAACGGTTCAATAGCGCAAATGTGACACCCGCAGCGATGGGAGTGGCCACGAATGATGATCTGTATCGGCGCTTCAACGTGTCCAATTCGACCGGGCTTGGCCGGATACTCGCCTGGGCCCAGGGTTACGATGCCTACGACGACGACGATGATGGCCGTATAGATGACACCCGCAAGTGGCCATTGGGCGATATCCTGCATAGCCAGCCGGCCATTATTAACTATGGGGCTCGCACTGGTTTCAGTGCCAGTGATCCGGACCTTCGCATCGTTGTCGGTACCAACTCCGGTTTTATCCATATGTTTGGGGATGATAACGGACAGGAGGATTGGGCGTTTTTCCCGAAGGAGCTGGCGGGCATATTGGTGCCGAGGCAAGCAGATCGTATCAGCAACGACAATATTTATGGCATGGACCTGACACCCGTTGTGTATACCGTTGATCAGAATGCTGACGGCACACTGGACTCGGGCGCTGGTGACAAAGCGTGGCTCTTTATCGGCCAGCGGCGGGGTGGGCGGTCATACTATGCACTGAATGTCTCCAATCCCGACTCGCCTCAATTCATGTGGCGCATTGGTCCGGACGTCGGTGGCTTTTCCGAGTTGGGTCAGTCCTGGTCGCAGCCGGTGGTGACGCGGATACCCGGCTACGTTGATGACGCAGGTAATTCAAAGCCGGTTCTCATATTCGGTGCAGGTTATGACACCAATAAGGATAGTGATGGAGTTGGACGTGTAGATACCCGCGGCCGCGGCCTGTTTATCGTAGACGCCGAGACGGGAAGTCTCATATGGAGCGTGTCCCCAGGAGGTACAAACACGGCAACGCATATGGTTGAGCCAGGCCTACTACACTCAGTTCCGGCGGAGGTGACGGTAATAGACAGTAACGCGGACGAACTGACGGATCGTATTTATTTCGGGGATACCGGGGGTAATTTGTGGCGGGTGGATCTTGCCGGAAACAGCCTGCCGGATTCCGCTCAGGATTCCTGGTATGTGACCCGTTTGGCTGATTTTAATCCGGGGCTGGCATCGGAAGATCGGCGGTTCTTCAATGCGCCTGATGTAGTTAAAGTCCGAATTGACGGTGTGCCAGTTGATGCGGTGATTATTGGAAGTGGCGATCGCACCAACCCGGTCTCCACTGATGTTCAGGACCGTTTGTACCTCTTCCGTGACTATGCCGTGAATTTGTATACCACTACACGCCCCTCTATCTCTGCGTGTGAAGATGAGGAGCTGACGGATTTCCGGTGCAGCCTGCCGGTCTCCGATGGCGACCTATTCAACATAACCAGTGGCCTGCTGCAATCCGATGATGAACAGGAACGCCTGGATGCCGAAACTGCCCTGCAGGGGGCCGCGGGCTGGTATTTGAACCTGCAGGGTGCGGGTGAGAAAAGTCTGGCCAAGACGCTGACTATCAATGGCAAAGTGTTTGCGGCCACCTTTACACCGTCGAATCTGTTGAGTGATATCAATGTATGCGAGCCTCAATCCGGTAACGGTATGATGTATGTCATTGATCTATATGATGGCGCCCGTAGTACTCTCGCGCTGGGAGGCGTGATTCCAGACACTCCGTCGGTGCATTTTGGTTCGGATGGCAAAGTCAGGATGCTACTGCCCCCCGGTACGCCGCCCGGTGATATTGATGATGACGACGGCGACGGCGACGGCGACGGCGGCAATTGTGTAGGCGGCGTATGTGATGTCGACGCTACACTGCCCGCTCCGTACGGTAATTACTGGTTCCAGGAGGAGTTCTAGTGAATACAGCTGTGACCGCATTCCGCTCAGGGACAGCCTTGCCGGGCAGGTATTCCGGATTTACCCTGATTGAGGTGATGATCGCTGTTGTTATTGTTGGTATTTTGATGGCGGTAGCTCTGCCCGCCTACCAGAACAGCCTGATCAAAGGCCGGCGCAGCGATGGCATGTCCGCGTTATTTGATGTGGCCAACCGGCAAGAGCAGTTTCTGCTTGACCAGAATACCTACACCACGGATATGAGGGAGCTCGGGTTTCAAGTAGACCCAATGGTTTCGGAAGAAGGTCATTATTCAGTTGATGCGGCGCCCTGTACGGGAGGGACTATCGCCACTTGTTACATTGTCTCAGCAACGCCGATAGCCGGTGGTGCACAGGCAAACGATAGCCGCTGCGGTATACTGCGCCTGGACTCCAGCGGTAGAAAGACCGCAACGGGTACCCGCCAGCAGGAATGCTGGTAACAGGAGATTGGATATGTCAGGACATGTGATGCGTCTGTCGGTGATTGTCGGGCTTCTTCTGGTGGCATTTGAAGCCGCTGCCGTCAAGGAGATACCGCGCCACTCATACAAGTGCCAGCTGGTGTCTGAAACCGGCAGCGATGCGTATCTCGAAATTCAGGCGCATTCGCTGGAAGATGCGAAACGTCTGGCAAAGTCCGCGAGTGTTGAAGACAGAGAGGGGCTGGAAGCACCCGTCAAGGCAATCAAGGAGTGCATAGAAGCAGGTCACTCCACGTACTTCAAAGACTCTGAGTTCCAGCGCTACACTGAACGTTTGGCGCAGTAAGCTTACCCACCGGGAGAACAACCATCTTGCCTTACGTCCTGAGAACCCGCGCCGGACAGATTTCTGCCCTGAGCAATGACTTGCTGGAAGGGTACGAGTGGATTGCCAGTGACGATGCAGAGTTGCGGGTATTCATCGCGAAAAGTGCCGGCATGATAGATCATTTGTCTGCCTCGGATCTGGATATGGTCCGTGTGCTGGAGGACCTGGTCGAACTGCTGGTCCAGAAAGGCGTCATCCTCTTCACCGAACTTCCCGAGTCAGCCCAGGAGAAAGTGCTTCGCCGCCAGTCACTGCGCAGCGACCTGCGCAACGACCTGGATTTACTGGGCGACGACTGAGCGCCTTAACCGCCGGCAGGGATTCTGGCGGAAGCTGATCAGTTTTCCTCGATGGTGACTACCGGCCCGGTAATTCCATCGATGCCCAGTTCCTGCAGCATGTCCCGTTCCGCTTCGCTGCGCACACCCTCGGCGATCACTTTCACGCCCACTGAATGGCCGACAGTACACAGGGTGCGCAGCAGGGTCTGGTTGGCGACATTGGTATCCACGTCGCGGACGAAGGACGCGTCCACTTTCAGGTAGTCCAGGCCCACGTCGTGCAGTTGCCCGATATCCGAAAGCTGGTGCCCCACGTGCTCGATACCCATCTTGCTGCCATAGGCCTTGGCGCGCTGGCACAGGCGTTTGAAGTTGTCGAGGTGGCGGAAGGCCATGGCTTCGGGTACTTCCATCCACAGCAGCTTGGCGGCTTCCGGGTGCGGGGACAGGCGTTCGCTCATCCACATGGGGAAGCCGGGCTCGACCACGGCTGCCACCGACAGGTTGATGCAGATCGGCTTGTTGCGCACCGAGATCATGCGCAGGGCGAGGTCGATGACATGCTGGTCCAGTACGCTGGACATCTCCAGCCGGTTGATCCACGGCAGGAAGGCGCCGGCGGACAGGGTTTCTCCCTCCCACTCCAGTCGTACCGGGCACTCGAAGTGGATCAGGTTTTTCCTCAGGTCGAGAACCGGGAAGGTGGCCAGGGTAAATTTATCCTCCTGCAGCGCGCGTTCGAAAATGCCGCGCCAGTGGGCCATCTGCTCGCGCATGGGCAGCATCTGCATGTCGCCCTTGTAGGCGACGCTGATACCTGATTCGCGCTGCTTTTCGGTGGCCAGCAGGGCGCCGTCCAGTCGTGTCATCAGTTCGCCGATGGTCTCGCCGTGGACATACACCGTGGTAGCCACCGGTAGTTTGACATCGCTGTCCATGCTGCGATGGCGGAAGACGTCGTTGATGGCCTCCTGCACGTTGCGGGCGACTTTCTCGGGTTCGGTGGAGCGGGGCGCCAACAGCGCGAAATCTGAACCGTTGAGGCGCGAGGCCGCCCAGCGGCTGTGGGTAGCGACGATGCCATTGAGGGCCTTGCCGATATCGCCGAGCAGTCCGTCGATGGTGCGGCGCCCGTAAATCTGGTTCATCTGGGCCAGGCCGCTGATGCGCAACAGTGAAAGGGTGCCGGTGGCGTTGACGTCGTCGCTCTCCAGTGCCGCTTCCAGGGTTTGCATAAAGGGCTCGCGGTTGGTCAGGCCGGTCACCTTGTCCACATGCGCCTGGCGCTGCCATTTTTCCAGCCGGCGGGCTTCCTCTGTGAGCACTTTCTGGATACGCACAGAAAGGTTGTTCATCGCCGCAACGACCTTGCGAAACTCCAGTGTGTAGGGTTCGTCAGTGGTAATGAAGCGCCGCTCGCCAATGGCTTCGGCCTGGGTGACAACGTCATCCAGCGGGCGCAGGATGATGCGCAGCAGGTAGTTGCCGAGCAGGCCGGCGACGATCATCGCTACCAGGAAGACCAGAGCCAGTTTCTCGGTGCTCTGCCACAATTCGCGGTAGGCGAAGCGGGAGTGGCTGCGCAGGGTCAGGGTGCCTACCTGTTGCCAGCCTTTCTGCACGTCGGCGCGACCCGCCTCCACCTCGATGGGCAGGAGCTTGATGAACCAGCCGGGGGCATCGGTGATGGTCTGTTTGTCTTCGCGCCGGATGATGACGTCTCCCTCGGGGGAGATAAGCTCGATCATTTCGTAGTGGCCGGTGTCGAATTGCGCCGACAGGGTCAATTCCAGCAGTACCGGGTCGGCATCCTGCTGGGTAAGCGAGAGCGCCAGCGCGGTCGCGTTGTCCGAGTTCTTCATGTAGAGCTGCTGCTCCAGGTAGCGCTTGGCCGACAGGCTGTTCACCACAAAGCTGCCGCCGAATACCAGAATCAACAGGAAGATGATTGCCAGCCAGAGTTGTTTGAAGAGTGACATAGTTGCTCCGTTTGCTGACTGGGCCTATCCCAGACCGTCGGCACTCATCCGCTGCAGCAGATCGCGCCATCTTGAAAGTTTTGCCCCCGGGTCCTTGGTGGCGGGAGCCGCCGCGCCGCCCACCCACAGGCCTTTGCTGTTGAAGCCGAAAACCGGCTTGAGGTCGGGGCGCTTCGATGCCGGCCGCACCATATCGACCATGTTGTCCAGGATCAGCGGGTCGGCAGAGGGTGTCGGGTAATAGGCCAGTACCATATGTGCCTCGTAGCGGTTGCTGAGGTTGCCCCCCATCTGGGCTTTGACGTAGGTAATGCGCAGCTTGTCGATGGGGGTGCCGGCGAGCAGTAGCGTCATGTACTTGGCGATGCTGAAGTCCTCGCAGTCACCGGTACGTCTGGCCATGGTTTCCAGTGGTGTCGCCCAGTAGTCGTCCTGCCCCCAGATATCGATATCCTGCTGCCAGCGGACTCGCCGGTTGAAAAATGCGTTGACCTTTTCCACCTTCTTGTCGTCGGGCAGCGTGGCAATTGCATCAATAAGCTCGCGCCACTCGGCTACGGTATTGGCGGTGTTGGCGCCATAGCGGCTCGTCGCCAGTTGCTGCATCCGGTCCAGGTTGACCTGGGCCACCACAGACAGGGCAGAACAGACCAGCGCCAGGATGCCGAGGTGGATCCAGCGTATTGGCTGTCGCTTTGAAACCCGGTGCGTGATGTGGTCTGCCTCAACTGGTAAAAACAATAATCTGTCCGCGGCCGGGGCCATGGGTGGCGCTAGTTTAGTGTAGTGAAAGATTGAAGTTTGGGTAATTTGGCCCGCCTGGGTCGAAAAGACGTGAATATTTGTGATCTACTTCATATCTCTCTGCAATTTGATAGCGATTTACAGGGAATCGCTTATCCTCCGGCGAGGAATACTCTTTTGCGGCAGGACGCTGCAAAACAAAAATATGCATCCAGGAACAGGGAAGACACCCATGAAAGGTCATCGCAAGATATTGGTAGGGGCGGTAGCCGTTGTGCTGGGAACAGCGGGTTTGACGGCACAGGCGGAACCAATTGCAAGTTTTGAGGAAGCGGTCAAGCAGGCGGTAACCACCAACCCGCGTGTGGTCGCCAACTGGTACGACTTTGAAGCAAGCCGCGAAGCGCAGCGTGCTGCCGAGGGCGGCTATTATCCGAGTGTAGATATCAACGCGGATATAGGCCGTGAAGATCGGGAAACTCCCCTGATCGATTTCGACGACTACTCCCGCGACGCCACCCGCTTCAGTATCACCCAGATGCTGTTCGACGGTTTCGCCACCCGGGAGGATGTGCGCCGGCTGGGTTACGAGAAGCTGTCCCAGTATTACACCCTGCAGCGCACGTCACAGGAAATTGCCCTGGAGGCCACCCAGGCTTACCTGGACACTGCACGCTTCCAGAATCTGGTGAAGTTTGCCGAGGACAACTACATCGTCCATCGGGAGGTCTATGACAAGATCGCCGAGCGTACCGGCGGCGGTGTCAGCCAGGGGGTGGACCTGGAGCAGGCTGCGGCACGTGTGGCGCTGGCCGAATCCAATCTGCTGACCGAGATGACCAACCTGCACGATGTGCAGGCTCGCTTCCAGCGAGTGATTGGTGATCTGCCGGCCGATGAACTGGACATTCCCGCCATGCCCGCCGGCCAGATTCCCGAGCTGCGCTCCGCCGCGCTGGACCTCGCCTATGAGCGGAGCCCGGAAATCGATGCGGCGATCGAAAACCTGCGCGCCGCCCAGGCGGCGATGAATGCCACCAATGCGCCCTTTATGCCGCGGGTGGATCTGCGCTACCGCAACGAGATCGAGCACGACACCGACGGCCTGGAAGGTCGCTACGATCTGGAAGCGGTTGAACTGGTGGCCAGCTACAACCTGTTTCGCGGCGGCTCCGACAGCGCGCGCAAGCGAGAGTTCTACAATCGCTACAACTCGGCGATTGAACAGCGCAAGCAGGCCTGCCTGAATGTACGCCAGAACACCATGATCGCTTTCAACGACATCCAGGCGCTGGAACAGCAGGTGGTGTACCTGGAACGCAACCAACTGGCCCAGGACAAGACCCGCCGCGCCTACCAGGATCAGTTCGATCTCGGCCAGCGCACACTGCTGGATCTGCTGGATTCCCAGAACGAGTACTTTGACACCCAGCGTGCCTACATCAGCGCCCGCACCGACCTCGCCGCTGCCCAGGCTCGCACCCTGGCCAATATGGGCCTGCTGCTGGCCGCACTGGACATGCAGGGCATCAATGCCGAGGAAATTGCCAGCCTGGGACTGAACCTGTCCCGCGATGCGGACGACGAGAACGGCCAGGCCCTGTGCCCGCCGGAGCCGCCGCCGCCGGTTGAAATTGACAAGGAAGCCCTGTTTGCCAGCCTCACCGCAGGCAACGCCCGCTATCGCGATGCCGGCGAAGGCAAAGTGGCGGTGGAACTGGCGGTGCAGTTTGCCCACAACTCATCCATCATCACCCACGATTTCGACACGGAAATCTCGAGAGCTGCTACCTTCCTGGCGCAGAACCCCGGCGTGGTGGCCAGTGTGGAAGGTCACGCCGACAGCAGTGGCGACGATGCCTACAACCAGTGGCTCTCGGACCGCCGCGCCAATGCGGTGCGCCAGATGATGATCGACAAACACGGTGTGAATCCGGAGCAGATCACTGCCATCGGCTACGGTGAAACCCGCCCCATAGCGGACAACACCACTGCCGAGGGCCGTGCCAGCAACCGTCGTGTGGAATTGGTACTGGATGGCGGCGCCCCCATGTAGTCGCTGTCAGCCGTAAAAAAAACCGCGCCCCGGGAGGGGCGCGGTTTTTTTATGCGTTCTGCCCAGAGGGCTGGCCACTGCTTCAGAACATGAACCTCAGTCTCACCCCGTAGACCCGCGCCTCTTCCATGAACTGGGTGTGGGTACCCGCCAGCACCGGCGTGTCGAAGCTCTGGGCGAAGGCTTCCTCGTCAAAGATGTTGCGCCCGTAGGCCATCATCTCCCAGTGCTCGCCGCGCAGCCCCGCGCGCAGGTTCACCTTGGTGTAGGCGTCGATGTAATCGAGAGGATCGTTGTCGCCTGAAGAGCTGAACTCGTCGCGGTAGTTGGCTTCGCCACCCAGGAAGAGCTCCAGTCCGCTGTTGAAGGTGTAGAGATAGTCAAAGAAGGCCGTGGCGCTCCAGTCCGAGGCGTAGAGGGTTTTCTCGCCGCTCAGGTCGTTGCTGGTAAAGCCCTGGGGCGTACCGCAGAAAGGATCGACGTCGAGCTGGATCGCGGTACAGGGTCCGTTCTCGAACTCATCGTAAGTGGCGTCCAGCCAGGCGCCGTTCAGGCCGATGCGCAGGTTGTTGGTGGCCTGCCACAGCATGTCCACCTCAATGCCCTGCACTTCGGATTTACCGGCGTTGGTCACACCGAAGCCGACACCCTTGAAGATGGAAGTTTGCAGGTTGTCGTAGAGAGTGTAGAAAGCCGCCCAGTTGATGTTCATGCTGCCGTCGAACAGGGTGTGTTTGCCGCCGATTTCGAAGGCGTCCACTTCCTCATCCTCAAACTCGAAATCGTCGTTGGGTACGGTCGGGTCGTAGCAGGCTTCGATGGGCTGGCCCGGCACGCAGGGGTAGGTGGCAATGTCGAGTTGCCCCGGTTCCTGATCGTCCGCCGCGGTAAAACCGCCACTCTTGAAGCCCTGGGAGAAGCTGGCGTAGAGCATGCTGTCATCTCCCACATCCCACTGTACGTTGAGGGAGGGAATCCACTTGTCGGTGGTGCGATCCTCGTTGAAGTTATAGCGGTAGGTGTTGAAGCTGGTGGCCTCAATGAAACCGAGGAAGAAGTTATCGGACGGGTTGTCGATACCGGTCAGGTCGTCGGAGAGGAACTGGCTGCTGACTACGTCCTTGCTCTCTTCGGTATAGCGCACGCCGACGGTTACCCGGAAAGTGTCCGAGAGGTTGAAGGTACCCTGGCCAAACACCGCGTAGGAGTCCGAATCGAGTTTGTAGTAGTGATTGCGGGCGATCTGGTTGGCGGTGTAGGCGCCGTTGGTGAGGACGGTGAACAGGCTGTTGGCGCCGAGCAACTGGGGCACCAGTCCGTCCATATTGGTGTCGATGGTCACGCGTCGGTCGAACTCCAGTTCGCTCTTTTCGTAGTACACGCCGGCCACATAGTCGAAGAACTCGCCACCCGGTGAGGTAAAGCGGAATTCCTGGCTGACCTGCTCGAAGCGCTGGTCGTCGTCGCGGTGGATGAACTGCAGGGGCAGCCAGTCCACATCCACGCCGTCGATGTACTGGTATTCGGAATAGCCGGTGATGGAGGTCAGGGTGCCGCCGCCCACATCCCAGTTCACATCCAGCATGTAGTTGTCGTAGTCCTCGTCGTTGGAGTCGGGGTTGATGCCGATACCAATGCCGTCTGCCTGGCTGGTGCCGTAGCCGTTGTCCTTGAAGGTGACAAACTCTTTCTCGCCTTCGGCCACCAGTTCCGGGTAAAAGAAGTCGGTGAGCAGGTAGCCGATACTGGCGAAGGCGGAGCGATTGGGGAACAGCGCGTCGCGGTCGGCGGCCGGCAGGTAGTATTTGGTGGAGGACGGTGCGCCGATCCTTTCAAACTCGGTATTGCTGTATTTGAATTTGATGTCCAGGGTGTCTGTCGGTTGCCACACCAGGGTGACCCGGTAGGAGGTCTCGTCGATCTGGCCTTCAGGTTCGTCCAGCAGGGTGTTTTCCACATAGCCGTCGGTTTCGCGCTGCTTGAAGGCGATGCGGGCGGCGAAGGTATCGCCGATGGGTGTCTCTATGCCGCCTTCGATCTGCTTGCCGTTAAACGACTCCAGTGACACCGCGACATCGCCGGAAAGCTCGTCGCTGGGGTCTGGTGAGCGAGAAATGATGTTCACTGCCCCGGCCACGGTGTTCTTGCCGAACAGGGTCCCCTGGGGGCCACGCAGAACCTCCACCCGCTCGATATCGAGGAAGCCCGCCCGATACTGGCGGCCGCGACCCATGTAGATACCGTCCACATACATGCCCACCGACTGCTCGAAGCCCTGGTTATTACCTGAACCGACACCGCGCATATAGATGTTGGTGTTGACCGAGGCGGAGGCGATATGCAGGTTGGGGACATAGTCGGCGAGGGCGGCCATATTGGGAATGCCCGCCTCCTGCAATTTACTGCCCTGCACAGCGGAAACGGATATCGGCACGTCCTGCAGGCTCTCTGCCCGCTTCTGTGCGGTGACGATCACTTCCTCGAGTTGCTGGGCGTGGCTGAAGTTGGCGGCGCTGGCGAGTGCAACGGCTGCAACCAGTGGTGCACGGTGAAAGAACACTGACATGGACGATCCCTCTTGTTTGATTTTTATAGCTTTTGCCCGGCGGGATGAGGCGCCACCACCGGGTTATGTATCAGGTTAGGCTAAAAGGAACGGCAATGACAATGCCTGAGTGCGGAACTATTTCCCGCCGCCGGCCATGGCGTGGACGTGCCGCCACTCCTGCGGGCTGACGGGTTGCACCGAAAGCCGGCCCTGGCGCCGCAACACCATGTCTTCCAGCGCGGGCTCGCTCTTGATATCGGCCAGGGTGACGGTGTGCGGGAAGGCCGAGACAAAGCGGATATCAATGCAGTACCAGCGCGGCGCTTCCTGGCTGGCCCTGGCGTCGAAGTAGTGGCTTTGAGGGTCGAACTGGGCAGGGTCGGGGTAGCCTGCGCGCACCACTTCGGCTGTGCCGGCGACGCCAACAGGACGGCACTGGCTGTGGTAGATCAGCACCTGGTCTCCTTGCTGCACGGCGTCGCGCAGCAGATTGCGAGCCTGGTAGTTGCGGATGCCATCCCACCTGGCCTGCCCGGAGGGTTCACTGCGCAGGTCGTCAAGGCTGTATTCGTCAGGCTCGGTTTTGAGCAGCCAGTAATTCATGGCTGGAATTCTCCCTGCAGCGTGTTTGGGCCGGAATCGGCTGCTAAGATGAACATACCTTCAATGCAGTGGCAACAGGCGCTATGGCGGAAACCGAATCTCCTATCACCCCGGCGGAACTGGTCGACACGCTGCCTGAAGTGCATTCCCTGCTGGCATTCTTTTCTCGCCTGGACGCCGCCGACCCACTGATCAGACTGGCGATCGCCGGGGCCATTGCCGGGCTTTCATTTTTGCTGTTGCTCACTTGCCGGTTCCTGATCAGCCGGCGCCTGCACGGTATGGCGGGTATGCCCGAGACCAGCTTCAGCCCGTTGCGCTGGCAGGCCCAGGACCTTGTCACCGCCGAAGAAATGAAGCAGTTCTGGATGAATGTCTGGCGCGGCCTGAGCTGGGTGTTATCGTTGATCTTCGGGGTAGCGACGTTGATCGGCCTGCTGTTGACTTCGGAGTGGACCATGAGCCTGGCGGCCCACCTGATGGTGATGGTGCTGCATGCGCTGCTCTATGTGTGGAACGGCTTTGTAGGCTACTTGCCCAACCTGGCCACTGTCATTGTGATTCTGGTGGTGGCGCGCTACACGGTGCGTACCATTGGCCTGATCTTCGAGGGCATTGCCAGCCGGCGCATCTATCTGCGCAACTTCTATCCAGAGTGGGCTCACACCAGTTTCGGCATTATTCGCCTGCTGATCTATGCGCTCACCGCGGTGATTATTTTTCCCTACCTTCCGGGTTCCAGTTCCCCGGCCTTTCAGGGCATTTCCATTTTCGTCGGTGTGCTGATTTCCCTCGGTTCCACGACAGCGGTGGCGAATGTGGTGGCCGGCGTGGTGTTGACTTACACCCGCGCTTTCCAGATTGGTGATCAGGTCGAGTTGGGGGACGTGCGCGGGCGCATCGTCGAGCGCAGTACCTTTGTCACCCGTATCCAGACGCTGAAAAATGTGACGGTCTCGATTCCTAATTCGCTGGTGCTGAACAGTAACGTGGTCAATTACAGCAAGAACCTGGGGCAATCGGGCATTCTGGTGCACACCGGCATCACCATTGGCTACGACGTGCCCTGGCAGACGGTTAATGCGCTGTTGCTGGCTGCGGCGCAGCACACTGAACATATCTCCGCTCACCCCGAGCCCTTTGTGCTGCAGCTGTCGCTGGAAGACAACTACGTCAGCTACGAGGTGAATGGCTGGACCCTCAAGCCAGAGCTATTGCCGCGGATCTATTCCGAGCTGCACGCCAATATTCTGGATGAGTTTCATGGCCACCAGGTGGAAATTACGTCGCCGGCCTACCGTTCGGTGCGCGATGGCAATCCGCTGACTGTGCCGCAGGTGCTGCCGCGCGAGGCGTCGGGTGGTGTGACTTCAGTGGAGGATGGGAACGCTGTTGGTTAGCGGGAGTGTCGGGTAGTACTGAGGTATTCGGGAGGGGTGGCGCAGACCGCTCGTTATATGGTTATCGCGGTCCAGCGTCGAATCGGGGCAAGCTCAGTTGGTCGCGAGCATGTTTTCCCGGGCGCGGAACTTGGCCAGTTCAGCGTTGTAGCTATCGGCAACAGATTCAGCCAGGTAAAGGCTGCGGCTTTGCTGCAGGGGGTGCAGTTCGGAGCGGCAGTCCAGGTAGTTTTCGATGGCTTCAACATAGGCGTTGACGGCTACCTGGGCTTCGTACATTTGTTCGTGGGTAGCAGCCTGGCCACTGGGTACCGCCGGCGCGTCGCTGGGGAATTGGGCAGGGCATTCGGCCATGGCGCCGGCGGCCAGGACAAGAGCGGGGATAGCAAGTAGCTGTTTCATGGGTGTTACCTCGGTCTAAAGCGGTGGTAGGGAAGGTCCCGGATGATCGCGTTACCGCGATGTGTTACCAATATCCACACTTTGCATGTCGATTGCAAGCCCCTGAAGGCCGCATGAAACCTGGATTTCGGTCTCAGTTTAAATGATAAGGCGGCGACCCTTCGCAGCTGGCACCAGTGTGTTACACGTCGTAACGACCTGTGTGAACTGCTGGTGCATATTTCGGCTGTTTTTTCGTCGCCCGGCATATGCGGTGCACCATGTTGGTGCGCAAGGGTTGGTTCGGCAGTGACTGGGCTGTGGATGGATACACGGAACCGGCGCGCCGGAAATTTCTGGTAAAAATCCGCAATGGCCCGGTGGGCGGGCGGTCTCTTTAGCGACCCGACCACTACCTGCTGTGTTGACAGGTATCCGCGACGTCCTACCATAAGCCCACTTTCTGCCGGCCTCACAGTGCCGGATCTGTCCGCCCACAGGAGATTCCCCCGGTGCATACCCTTTCCCGACTGGCCCTGGCATTCACGCTGGGAGCGATTCCCCTCACGCTGGTGTCTCCAGCCACACTGGCGCAGGCATCCGCGGTAGCGGAGCGAGAGCAACAAACTGCGGATGGCCGCTTGCAGGCGCTGTACGAGCGTGAGTACGCCTGGCGCCAGGCCATGTTGGGCAAGGTGCTGGATGACGAGGGGGAATGGCAGGCCGGTTCACGCTGGGCCAGGGTTGATCCCGCCACCCAGCGGGAGAACCTGGCGTACTGGGAGCAGGTACTGGCCGAACTGGATGCCATCCCGGTGGAGCAGCTCAGTCACAACGAGCAGATCAACGCAGCGACTTTCCGCCAGATTGTCACCACACTGGCCGACGAGGTTCGCTTCAAAACCTTCCAGGCACCACTGAATTCCGACAGTTTCTTCTGGACCGGCCTGTTTCCCCGCATGGGGGGGTTTGAGGACATCGCCGCTTACCAGCGCTACATCGAGCGCCTGCGGGATCTCCCGCGGTACTTCGACGAGAACCTCGGCAACATGCGTGCCGGCCTGGAACGTGGCTACAGCGTGCCCAGGGTGACCCTGGCGGGGCGTGAAAAGTCGCTGGAGGCCTACCTGGTGCCGGGGCAGGGCAACCCATTCTGGACTCCGCTGGCGGACATGCCGGAGAACATCGTCGGCAGTGAAAGGGAGGCGCTTGAGCAGCAGGCTCTCGCGGCCATCAATGAGGCGGTTGTGCCGGCCTATAGCCGTGTTCTGGATTTTATGCGGGACGACTACCTGCAGCAGGCGCGCAGCAGCCTGGCGGCCCGGGACCTTCCCGATGGAGAAGCTTTCTACCGGGCCCAGATCCGGGCTTTTACCACTTTGGACCTTACCCCTGAGGAGATTCACCAGCGCGGTCTGGCGGAAGTGGCGCGAATCGAGGCGGAAATGCAGGCGGTCATCGCCAAAACGGGTTTTGAGGGCAATCTGCAGGAATTCATTGAGTTCCTGCGCACTGACCCGCAGTTTTACGCCAAGACCCCGCGCGAGCTGCTGTCCTATGCCGCCTATGTCGCCAAAAAGGCGGACGGCTACATGGGTGAGGTGCTGGGCTTCCTGCCCCGCCGGCGCTTCACCATCCTGCCGGTGCCGGAGGCTATTGCTCCTTTCTATACCAGCGGTCGCGGCGGGTTGAACAGCTGCCTGATGAATACCTATGATTTGCCGTCGCGACCGTTGTTCAACCTGCCGGCCCTGACCCTGCACGAGTGCGCCCCGGGGCACGCCCTGCAGGCGGCCATCGCCAAGGAGGCGCCGGGCGAGATACCGCGCTTTCGCCGCGACAACTACTTCTCGGGCTACGGGGAGGGTTGGGGCCTCTATACCGAGTGGCTCGGCACGAAGATGGGGGTGTATGAAACGCCGTACGAGGATTTCGGCCGCCTGTCCTATGAAATGTGGCGTGCCTGTCGTCTGGTCATCGACACCGGCGTACACTACTTCGGCTGGACTCGTGAACAGGCCCTGGCCTACCTGGGCGAGCGTACGGCGCTGTCCACCCACGAGGTTACGACAGAGGTGGACCGCTATATCTCCTGGCCCGGACAGGCGCTGGCCTACAAACTTGGGGAGATGCTGATACGTCGCAAGCGGGCGGAGGCGGAAGAGGCCCTGGGGGCTGACTTTGACCAGCGCTATTTCCACGACGTGATCCTGGGGCTGCGCTCGGTGCCCTTGCCGGTGCTGGAGTCGGAGCTGGACAGCTGGATCGCCGCTGGCGGCGCTGACCCCTATGCCGGTGAGGCGCCGTAGCGCGCTTTGCGAAAGCCTTTGCGGGCGCAGAATCGAATGCCTGGGGCCGGGCCTCGTATCAGGCCCGGGCCGGATGCTGCAGGGAGTGCCCGGTGAGAAATGCCTGAAACCTCTGGATATCCAGCGGCGGGGCTATCAAGTAGCCCTGGACCTCCTCGCAACGACAGCGCCGCAGGGCTTCCAGTTGCCCGTCGGTTTCCACCCCCTCGGCCACCACTGACAGCCCAAAAACATCGGCCAATCCGACGACGGCGCTAACAATGGCGGCACTGCGAGGCTGGGAGTTCAGGTCGACAATAAAACTGCGGTCGATTTTCAACTCGTCGACAGGCAGGTCGCGCAGCATCGACAGGCCTGAGTAGCCAGTACCGAAATCATCGATGGAGAAGCGCAGGCCCTGTTCGCGCAGGCTGCGGATGTAATGAATGCTGCGCTTCATATCCAGCAGCGCGGCGCGCTCGGTGATTTCCAGTTGCAGGTAGGGGCGTAGCGAGCTCAGGTCTCCCAGCAAGGCCTGCATCTGGGGCAGGAAGTCGCGATCAGTAAACTCCTGAGCAGATATATTGACCGATACTCTGTCCAGCGTCGAACCCAGCAGATCCACCTCGCCCAGTTCGGTGCAGGATTTAAGTATCACCTGCTTGGTGAGCGGGGCGATCAGGCGGTGCTCCTCCGCAAGCGGTATGAATTCATCCGGCGGCACAGTGCCGCGCTCCGGACAGTGCCAGCGCACCAGCACTTCGCAGCCACTGATGCGCTGGCGCTCGAGGTGTAGCTGCGGCTGGTAGTGTACCTGCAGGTCACCGTTGTCGATGGCGCGGCGCAGGTCCTGCAGAAGCGAGCGCCGGTTCTTCTCCAGTTTGTCCCACTGTTCATTGAAGTAGCTGATCTGGTCGGCACCGAGAGGCCGCGATGCGCGCAGTGCCTTGCCGGCGGCGGCCAGCAGGGCTGACGCCTCCTGGCCATCGTCAGGCGCAAGAGCGGCGCCGATCGAGCAGCTGACTTCGAGCCCGGCCTCCCGGGCGGCCCGGTTGAACAGGGCGCGCAGGCGTGTAGTGTGGTACTTGTGCGGCCGGCCACTGTTGTCGAGCGGGATGGCTACGGCAAATTCGTCGGAACCTAGGCGCGAAAGCAATGTGTCGGCGCTGTGCCCGGCGCGCAGTGCTTCTCCAAAGCGGATAGTGAAGTCGTCGGCCGGTTCGCGGCCAATGCGGGCGGTCAGGTCGTTGAAGCGATCAATGTCGAGGAACAAAACAAGGAAGGGGCGTATGGAGCCGTCAGGCGCCTGTAGCACATCGTCGAGGTGGGTGAGAAACAGGGCGTGGCGAGGCAGGTTGGTTTGCGGATCTAGCTCCTGCAGCCGGGTGATCTGGCGGAGAAAATAGTAGCTGAGAAGGAAGAGAAGTGCCGAGGTGAGGGCGATGAAGAACCAGCCCTTGTAACTTTGCAGGCGACTGAGCTGCTCGACATCGCTCCCCGCCAGTTCCTGTAGTGCGGCGTCAGACAGGGCGATCCACAGGGTCCCGGCTACCGCGTAAGCGACAACCATCTTCAGTGCTGTGCGTAGCGTACTGGTCAAATCCATCCCCCTGATCATTTTTTGCACAGCGGTCAATTGCCGGCGCTTTGGCTCCAGTGTAGTCCAGCCTGCCCCGACCGGGTGGCTGCGGTGATTCGCACTGGCTGATGATTGTTGACTCCTGCCAGAGCCGCCCCATAATGGCTGCCTTCATCTGCTGTAAAAGAAGTAGTTCTGCGCTGTATGAGCACCCCCGACTTCCTGCTGAAGGGCAGTACCGTCACTGTTGTTGTTCTCGAACTCCATCAATACGATTCAGAGGCTTTCCCCTCCCTGCTCTCGGAGCGAGTTGCCCGCGCGCCGGGACTGTTTCAGGGCTCGCCCGTTGTCATCAGCCTGGAGTCCCTGCGGGCAGAAAGCGACGCGGTTAACCTGGCCGGCATGCTCGATCACTGTCGCGACCAGGGATTGCGACCTATCGCTTTCCGCGCTGTGCCGGAGGGCCTCCAGGACAAGGCGGCCCAGACCGGCCTGGCAGTGCTGCCGCCGGGTGGCGGCCGCGGGCGTTCCATTGAAGTGCCGGCAGAGGAGCCTGCACCCGATTTGGAGGTGCATACCGAGCAGCAGCCTGTGACCGCTGGCCGACCCACCCGTACCATTACTCGCCCGGTCCGTTCGGGCCAGCAAATTTACGCGGAAGGCGGTGACCTGATTGTACTGGCGCCGGTGTCTGAGGGGGCGGAAGTCCTGGCCGACGGCAACATCCATATTTACGGCCCCCTGCGCGGGCGCGCCCTGGCCGGGGTGCACGGCGACGCCAGCGCCCGTATTTTCTGCCAGCATATGGATGCCGAGCTGATTTCGGTGGCTGGCCATTTTCTGCTCAGTGATGCCCTCGGCGACACTGTGCTGCGCAAGCCGGCCCAGGTAGCCCTGGATGGCGATGTACTGAGTGTTTCTGCGCTGTAAGCAACCCCCTAACTTTTTCCAACATCTACAGGAGCCATTTTGTGGCAAGAATCATCGTAGTGACCTCCGGCAAGGGTGGGGTCGGTAAAACCACCAGCAGCGCCGCCATTGGCACCGGCCTGGCCCAGCGCGGCCACAGCACCGTCATTATCGACTTCGACGTCGGCCTGCGTAACCTGGATCTCATCATGGGCTGTGAGCGCCGGGTGGTGTACGACTTCGTCAATGTGATCAATGGCGAGGCAACGCTTAACCAGGCCCTGATCAAGGACAAGCGTACCGAGGGCCTGTTCATCCTTCCGGCCTCCCAGACCCGCGACAAGGACGCCCTGACCGAAGAGGGCGTGAGCAAGGTACTGGAAGAGCTCAAGGAGCGTTTCGACTACATTGTTTGCGATTCACCTGCGGGCATCGAGAAGGGCGCCCAGATGGCCCTGTACTTCGCTGACGAAGCCATCGTTGTGACCAATCCGGAGGTTTCGTCGGTGCGCGATTCCGACCGTATCCTGGGTATCCTGCAGAGCAAATCCCTGCGTGCCCGCGAAGGCCAGGAGCCGGTAAAGGAGCACCTGCTGGTCACCCGCTATAACCCGGCGCGGGTCAGCGCTGGCGAAATGCTGAGTGTGGCGGACGTCGAGGAAATCCTCGCGATCCCCCTGCTTGGTGTGATCCCGGAATCGCAGGATGTGCTCAAGGCCTCCAACCAGGGCGAGCCGGTCATTCTCAACGCCGATGCCCAGGCCGGACAGGCCTACAGCGATGCGGTTGATCGCCTGCTTGGTGAAGATCGCGCCCACCGTTTTCTTGACGAGCAAAAGCAGGGCTTCCTCAAGCGGCTGCTGGGAGGAGGGCGAGGATGAGTCTTCTCGATTACTTCCGCAGCAAACAGAGCCCCCGCTCTGCGTCCACCGCCAAGGAGCGATTGCAGGTCATCGTTGCCCACGAGCGGGGCCAGCGCAACCAGCCGGACTACCTGCCGCGCATGCAGCAGGAAATCCTCGAAGTGATCCGCAAATACGTGCCGGTTGAGCAGGACGACGTGCACGTGCAGGTCGACGAGAACGGCAACTGCTCGGTACTGGAGCTGAACGTCACCCTGCCTGGTTAGGTAGCCCGGTACTTGCTGCGGGTGCTGCCAGGCCGTCTGGCACTCGCGACGGTGCCAGGTCCTGCATTCACTCGCCGCGCGGCCTGGCCGGCGGCGAGGGCTTGCACCGTTAATGCCCGTGGCATCAATTGACAGGCGCTGTGGCGCCGGCGACAACCGCCTCCCAGACCCGCATCAAATTGCCCCCGAGCAATTTCTCGATATCCGCTTCACTGTAGCGACGATCCAGCAACTCTGCGACCAGGTTGGGGTAGGTGGATACATCCTTGAGCCCCACAGGCAGGCTGTCGCCCACGCCATCAAAGTCCGAGCCGAGACCGACATGGTCTATCCCGGCGATCTTGACCACATGGTCGATGTGATCCGCCACGTCACTGACGGTGGCGAAGGGGAAGGCCTGCTTGCTGCGGTAGTCGGCCTCGAAGGCCTCCATCTCTGAGGCATGTTCATCAACACCGTAGCGCTCGGCATAGGCATCGGCGGCTTCGCCGTAGGTTTTGAAGTAGGCATTGGCTTCCCGGGTGATGAAGCTGGAGCCGAAGTTGATCAGCACCACGCCATCGCGCTCGGCCAGGGCTTTCGTCAGCTTGTCGTCCAGGTTGCGTTCGAAATCGGGGGTGAATTTGCGCATGGAGGAGTGCGAGGCGATCACCGGCACTGTACTGAGGGCGATGGCCTGTGCCGCGGCGGCATCGGACAGGTGGGAAATGTCCACCATCACGCCGAGCCGGTTCATGGCCTGCACCAGCTCCGCGCCGAATGGGCTGAGCCCGTTCCAGAAGCGAATGTCATCGTAGGATGAGTCGCTGATGTGATTCGACAGGCCGTGGGCGAGGGTGATGTAGCTGACACCGCGCTTACGAAAATGTCGCAACTTGTCCAGATCGCCGGCGATGGGGGCGCCGTTTTCCATGCCCAGGGCCATAGCGATTTTACCGGCAGCTACTTGCTGCTCGGCTTCTGCCGGTGTGGCGGCGATGCCGAATTTGTCCGGCGCCCGGGCCACGATGGCCTCCACCTGGTCGATCAGGTTGTTGGCAAGGTTGTAGGCGCTGCCATCCAGCTCAGCCGAGGGCGGCGTGTAGATAGACATAAAGGGCAGATTGAGGCCCCCGGCGACCGCCCGGGGGTAATCAAACTCGCCCTTCTCGGTGGCCTGGGTCACGTCCTCCCAGTGATCGTGCAGGCGATAGGGAACGTCGATATGGGTGTCGACCAGCAGATAGTTTGCGGTCAGTTCCCTGGCGCGCTGAAGGTTGTCCGCAGCCAGGGCGCTGACGCTGGTGGCGAGTATGAATCCGCCGGCAAGGGCGCATTGAGTCAGTGAAAAACGCATGTCTACTCCACAGGCTGAAAAGCGGCAAGGTTAACGCATGCCTGAGCAAATCCCCAGCCCGCCAGCACACAGGTGGGTGCGCGCCTGGTCGGCGATAGCCTGCTTGCCCATCCGGGAACGAAAAAGGGGCCCGCAGGCCCCTGTTGGTCGAGTATAGCGCCGCCTAGAGGATGCGCTTCATGGCCGTCATGTAGCCGCGCAGCCTTTTGCCCACGACTTCGACCGGATGGTTGCGAATGGCTTCGTTGACGGCGATTAGTTCCTGATTGTCGACGCCGTTGTCGCCAGCGATGCCTTTGCCGATCACATCGGTTTCGACACCCGCCATGAAATCTTTCAGCAGCGGGCGACAGGCGTGATCGAACAGGTAGCAGCCGTATTCCGCGGTGTCGGAGATCACCACATTCATTTCGTAGAGTTTCTTGCGCGCGATGGTGTTGGCGATCAGCGGCGTTTCGTGCAGTGACTCATAGTAGGCGGACTCGGCCTTGATGCCGGCAGCCACCATGGTCTCGTAGGCCAGTTCCACACCAGCCTTAACCATGGCCACCATGAGGATGCCGTGGTCGTAGTATTCCTGCTCGGAAATATCGGCGTCGGTGTTGGTGGACTGTTCAAAGGCGGTATCTGCAGTGGCGCCGCGCCACTTGAGCAGGTTGGCGTCGTCGTTGGCCCAGTCTTCCATCATGGTGGTGGAGAAGTGGCCCGACATAATGTCGTCCTGATGTTTCTCGTACAGGGCGCGCATGATGCCCTTGAGTTCCTCGGCCAGGTGGAAGGCGCGCACCTTGGCCGGGTTGGACAGGCGATCCATCATGTTGGTGATGCCGCCGTGCTTGAGGCCCTCGGTGACCGTTTCCCAGCCGTACTGGATCAGCTTTGAGGCGTAAGCAGAGTCGATTCCTTTTTCCACCATCTTGTCGTAGCACAGGATGGAGCCGGTCTGCAGCATGCCGCAGAGAATGGTCTGTTCGCCCATCAGGTCGGATTTCACTTCCGCGATGGGGGATGACTCCAGTACACCGGCGCGGTGACCGCCGGTACCGGCGGCCAGGGCCTTGGCGATGTCCAGGCCATTGCCATTGGGGTCGTTTTCACGGTGTACGGCGATCAGGGTGGGCACGCCGAAGCCGCGCTTGTACTCCTCGCGCACCTCGGTGCCGGGGCATTTGGGGCACATCATCACCACAGTGATGTCCTTGCGGATCTGCATGCCTTCTTCCACCAGGTTAAAGCCGTGGGCGTAGTCCAGGCAGGCGCCTTCCTTCATCAGCGGCATGACAGCGTTGACGACACTGGTGTGCTGCTTGTCGGGGGTGAGGTTCATCACCACGTCGGCGGTGGGGATCAGGTCCTCGTAGGTGCCGACAGTGAAACCATTCTCGGTGGCGTTTTTCCAGGACTGACGCTGCTCGCTGATAGCCGTCTCGCGCAGGGCGTAGGCTACGTCCAGGCCGCTGTCGCGCAGGTTGAGGCCCTGGTTGAGCCCCTGCGCGCCACAGCCGACGATGACGATTTTCTTGCCGCGCAGGATTTCCACACCGTCGGCAAACTCACTGCGATCCATAAAACGGCATTTGCCCAGTTCCTCGAGCTGCAGGCGCAGTGGCAGGGTGTTGAAGTAGTTCTGGCCCATGGTATTACCTCTGGTATTGGGAGTTGGAAAGGTGGGCACGATACGCCAAATCTTTATTTGCGTAAAACGCTATATATAGAAAACAGTATTGCGTATATTGCAATAAATTCTGGCAGTGAAATCCTCGCCGATGGATATACGCAGCCTGCAGGTATTCCTGTCTGTGGCAGACACCCTTAACTTTAGTCGCAGCGCCGGGCAGTTGCATCTCAGTGTCAGTGCCGTCAGCCGCAGTATTCAGCGGCTGGAGGAGTTGCTGGGGCACCGCTTGCTGGCGCGGGACAAGCGCACCGTGCAACTGACGCCGGCGGGGCGCGATTTCCGCGACTACGCGCGTCGCGCGGTTGCCGACTGGGACAGAACCCGGCGCCAGCTGGGGGCCGGTGAGGAACTGGTTGGCGAGGTGAGCCTGTACTGCTCGGTCACCGCTACCTACAGCATTCTGGCGCCGATTCTGGAGGCCTTTCGCAGCCGGCATCCCGGGGTGGATATTCAGCTTCATACCGGGGATCCGGCCGACGCTGTCGACAATGTGCTCAGTGGTCAGCACGACCTGGCGGTGACCGGTCGACCCACCAGTCTTCCCCGCCGGGTGAGCTACCTGCAGTTGCTGGAGAGCCCGATGCTGGTGTGTATGCCTGCGGCGGACTGCGCGGTGCGTCGCCTGGCGGTCAGTGGAGATAGTGCGGCGCCGGAGTTTGACTGGAGCCGCCTGCCCTTTATTTTCCCGGAGCGCGGAACGACACGGGATATGCTGGAGCAGTGGTTTGAAGAGCAGGGTATCCAGCCGAATATGTACGCCCAGGTCGCCGGTCACGAGGCAGTGGTGGCGATGGTCGGGCTGGGTCTTGGCGTGGGTATTGCCCCGGAGCTGGTAGTACGCACCAGTGGCCTGGCGGGGCGCGTCAGTGCCATGCCGGTGTGGCGACCGCTGCCCGCCCTCGGTATCGGGCTGTGCGCACCGCGGGCGTCGCTGGAGGATCCGCGGGTGAAGGCCTTCTGGGATGTCGCCGCCAGCACTTTTGCGCCGGCAGTTTGATACACTGTCGGCCCTTTGAATGGCGGAGCCACCATGACTCAGCACGAACCACCGGACCAGGATGTTGAAGCACCGGACGTCGCGGCCCCAGGCGTTGCTCCCTCTCTCGACCTGCTGGTCGATGAGCACGAGGAAGAGGTATCGGAAAACGGCCGTACCGTGCGTCGCCAGGGCATCTACCTGCTGCCCAACCTGTTCACCACCGGCGCCCTGTTTGCCGGTTTCTACGCAGTCATCGCCGCCATGCGTGGAGATTTCGAAAGCGCCGCCATTGCCATCTTCGCCGCCGGTGTGCTGGATGGTCTGGACGGGCGGATTGCGCGACTTACCCACACCACCAGCAAGTTCGGTGCCGAGTACGACAGTCTCGCGGATATGGTGTCGTTCGGCGTGGCGCCAGCGCTGGTCATGTTCAGCTGGGCTTTGGGAGACCTCGGCAAGTTCGGCTGGAGTGCCGCTTTTATCTACGTGGCCTGTGCCGCTCTGCGCCTGGCCCGCTTCAATACCCGGATCGATACCGCGGACAAGAACTACTTCACCGGCCTCGCCAGTCCGGCAGCCGCTGCCATTATCGCGAGCACAGTCTGGGTCTGTCATGATCAGGGCTGGGTTGGCGCCGCACTGCCTGTGGAAGTGTCGGTGCTGGTGGGTGTCCTCACAGCCGCTGTCGGCTTCCTGATGATCGCCAACTTCCCCTATTACAGTTTCAAAGGGGTGGATTTTCGCGGCCGGGTACCCTTCGTGGTGATCGTGCTGGTGGTCATCGTGTTCGGACTGGTGACCCTCGATCCGCCTCTGGTATTCCTGCTGGCCTTCCTGGCCTACGCCTGTTCGGGGCCGGTGATGCAGGTGCGCAACTGGCGCCAGCGCCGTACTTCCGGGCACTAGAGCGGGAACCTTCTTCCCTTGCAGCCCTCTGACAAGACAGGGTGTTGCCGTGACGCGCCGCATTAGCCGGAGTCAGGGAACGATAACCGGGTCGTTAAGGAGTTGCCGCCATGTCCCAGCGTACGATTTGTCCGCCCATTCCATCGAGTGAGATTACGCCTGAGTCGGTGTACCTTCGGCGCCGCGACCTGATGCGGGCCGCCGGGCTCGGGGGGGCAGCGCTGGCGCTGGGGGCATCGATGCCGGGCAGCGCCGCAGCGGAGCAGGAAAGAACTGCACTCGAGTACAGCGCAACCGACCAGCCGCTTGCCGCCGACGACAGCCTCACCCCATACGAGCATGTCAGTGGCTACAACAACTTCTACGAATTTGGTACCGACAAGAGCGACCCCGCCCGCTACGCGGATGAGATGAGCGTCGATCCCTGGGCGGTCGATGTTGGCGGCCTGGTAAACAAGCCCGGTACCTTGCATCTGGAAGACATACTCGGCAGCTTTGATCTTGAGGAGCGAGTCTACCGGCTGCGCTGCGTGGAGGCCTGGTCCATGGTGATTCCCTGGGTGGGGTTCCCGCTGGCTGACCTGCTCAAGCGTTTTGAGCCGCGCAGCGAAGCCAGGTTCGTCGAGTTTCGCACCCTGTACCGCCCGGAGGAGATGCGCGGGACCCGCTCTCTGACCAGCATTATTGACTGGCCCTACCGCGAGGGGCTGCGCCTGGATGAGGCGATGCATCCGTTGACGCTGATGGCGGTTGGACTTTATGGCAAAACACTGCCTGAACAGAACGGCGCACCGTTGCGCCTGGTGGCGCCCTGGAAGTACGGCTTCAAGAGTATCAAGTCCATCGTCAGCATCCGGTTGCTGGACCGGCAGCCAGAGACCTCCTGGCAGGAATTGGCACCGCAGGAGTACGGGTTCTACGCCAACGTCAACCCGGATGTCGACCACCCGCGCTGGAGCCAGAAGTACGAGCGACGGTTGCCCTCGACGCTGTTCAACCCCAATCGCATCCCGACACGCATGTTCAACGGCTATGAGGAGCAGGTAGCCGGTCTGTATCGCGGTATGGATCTGCGCAAGCTGTATTGATGTCCGAGCGCCTCGGCCGCCTGGCGGTATTTGTTCTCTGTTTGGTGCCCTTTGCGCTGCTGTTGTGGCAGGCCGTTGGCGGCGGACTGGGGCCGGATCCGGCCAAGCGCATCATGCTGCAGACCGGCGAGTGGTCGCTGCGTCTGCTCGCACTCACCTTGCTGGTGTCGCCGCTGCGGCAGTGGAGCGGCAAAGCCTGGGTGATGCGCCTCCGGCGCATGCTGGGGCTCTACGCGTTTTTCTATGCCTGTGTCCATCTGTTGGCCTTCGGGCATTTCTACCTGGGCTGGTCACCTGCGATCCTGGTGGAGGAGCTGGCAGAGCGCCCCTACATTACTGTGGGCTTTGCCGCCTGGCTGTTGTTAGTGCCGCTGGCCGTCACCTCGACCCGCAACTGGCAGCGTCGCCTCCGACGCAACTGGCAACGATTGCACCGGCTGATCTACCCGGCCGCGGTGCTGGCCTGTCTGCACCTGCTGTGGCAGGCCCGCTCCGACGTGGGCGAGGCTTTGGTCTATATTGTAGTGGTGGGGCTGCTTCTGGTTTGGCGCTTACAGCGAGGTTGGCGCCGGGCGGCAAAAGTCTGAAATATTTTTTGCAAACACCCTTGCGCGCGGGTCGGTTTTGCGTAGAATGCGCCCCTCGCGTTAAGGCGCTCCCGGAAGCGGTTTTCGAACTCTTCCGGGTTTGTAAGAAGCCTGAAAGTTTTTTACAAAAAGTGCTTGCGGCATCCGAAACGATCCGTATAATGCGCGTCCTCAGTCAGGGAGAGCGGCTAAGCCGCTCAGCGAAAAGCGACCTGATTGACACCCTGAATCCTGGCGATCAGGGGCTGATTAACAAGTAGACGAAGACAGATGTGTGGGCACTTGTTGAGGTAATAGCTACGACTATTATCAGACACAAGTGACTCATTGATTCATTACGAATTCTTGATTTTCGAGTGTCTGAGCCGAGATTTGGTTGTTGCCGTGGGGTAACCACGTAAATGACCCCTCTTGCCCTTTGGGTAGAGGTAAAAGATTAAACTGAAGAGTTTGATCATGGCTCAGATTGAACGCTGGCGGCAGGCCTAACACATGCAAGTCGAGCGCGAAAGGCCCTTCGGGGTTGAGTAGAGCGGCGGACGGGTGAGTAACGCGTAGGAATCTACCTGGTAGTGGGGGACAACATGGGGAAACTCATGCTAATACCGCATACGCCCTACGGGGGAAAGCGGGGGACCTTCGGGCCTCGCG
>NZ_VRYZ01000006.1 GCF_008064635.1 Parahaliea aestuarii | reverse complement strand
TTCATGCTGCTTCAGAATCGCCAGTATCTGGCTTTCGGTGAATCGAGACTTTTTCATCTATCGCTCCTTCTGCGATCATTGTAGAAGTCTCTACTCAAAACCTCGATTATTTTTTGGGGGGATTACAGAGTGACCAGGCAACTTTATTGTGTGTGTCAATGGTGAGATTGCCGTCGGGCCGTCCAATTTGATCCGGAATTGGTGTCGATAAACTGACAATCTTCCAAGTGTGGACTTTCTGTTTCGTCTCGGTAATTCTGCACATTAGCCGTACCATTTCTACGATACTGAGTTTGCAGCCTGTAACTGTCATAATTAAAAAATGAACCGTCTTTCGGTTGTCGCCCCATTCATTGTTGCATCGAGAAATATTCATACTAACAGTATGACTATATTATGGAAGATTGATCCATGGCCACTTCCGTGCTCGCACCATTTTACCTGATCATCAAGAGGGTTATAATCGCTACGCGGATGCGTTGCGTAACGCTTGGAGGAGAGCATGACTACTGCCCAGTTTATCCAGGGTAGCGAGCAGGCCAGGATTATTAAGATGATCATGAAGCTTTTCGATCACTGGAAGCTCTCTACTGGTGAGCAATTAAGTTTGCTGGGACTGCCCAAAGAGAATCGTAGAGCGTTAGTTGGGTATAGCAACGGGCAACCCTTGGCGAATGATCGTGACAAGCTGGAGCGTGCAAGGATCTTGCTGGGCATCCACAAATCCTTGCGACTGCTGTTCCCGCACAATAGAAAATTGCTCTACGGCTGGATGACACAGCCAAATGAAGCTTTCAGCGGCGCCACTCCGGTACAACTCATTGATGAGAGTGGCTTAATGGGGCTCTATATGGTGCACACATACCTTGATCGTGTGCGTTGTCGTTAGTGGGCCGAGATGTCATTGTGTATTCGTCATATCCCTGTATTTGTAAGTGATTCAATTTCCTACAGAGTTTCATCTGAACATTATGGCGCTGGTGAATCCTGAATCATTGTTCAAGAAAGTAAATGCATGGCCGCGAAGCTGACGACCATGCATAGTAGCATCAACCTTTACTACGATTCATAGGTAGAAATTGCTTCATCCTTTGAAGAATCTTCGGCAATCTCAATTCCAAACAATGCACCCGTAGAGTAGAGCGCGCACCGGGTGCAGTGTCGCAGGAGATCTATCTTCAATCCATGGCGCCGTATTGAGGTGAGGAGGCTGGTGTTCGCATCTCTCAACTTCAATGTCCTGTGTGTCCGGAGTAGTGCCCTGACGTAATACAGCAACCAGTATGAGAGTGCAGCAAGTCCTGTGTATTCTGGCTCCATGGCTATCCCCCTCCCAGCAAGTGTGGAGGCAGGCGTCGATTGAGCTCCAGTTGAAGCGTCTCGGCGCATGATTTGAAATTTGGTTCAGTTGGCCAGTGATGATCCTGGAGTTCATCTCTCAACCATTGGTAGATTGCCAAGTCGTTGCGCGTCGTGGTTCCGCTACCGATATAAGGCACTATACCCGCCTCATAGGGCTGGATATCGAAGTGTCGGCAAAGTGCAGAGGCCAGTCTACGGAGTCGGTTTAGGCGCCGTCGAGTTTCTGCAGCTTCGATAGCACTTTGCAACAAAGTTGAGGGGGTGCTCGTCTCACTCATTGTTCTGTCTCCTTTTCTGGTGCCGGTGCATCGAGAACATTGGTCAGGAGGGCTTCGAAGGCCGATCCGTCCTTGCGAGTCAGGTCGGGGACATACCGGCTGTACACACGGAACAGCATTTCTGTGGTGGTGTGGCCCATCTGGCGTGCAATCCATTCCGGGTTTTCCCCAGCAGCAAGCCATAGCGTGGCAGCTGTGTGCCGGGTTTGGTAAGGTCGGCGTCGCGCCAGGCCAAGATGGCGTAGGAGTGGATACCACACGCGTTTGGTTACGTTGTTATGGCTGAGTGGCTGGGCATTGTCGGCGCAGAACACAAAGTCCCCTTTCCCCGTGACTTTGTGCTGTGCTTTCAGTGCGTCATAGACCGGCTGAGAAATCTGGACATGACGATTTGACTCTTCGGTTTTAGTCGGGCGTAGCTTTCCCTTGACCCACGTTTCACAGATATGAATTTCGCGGCGTTGGAAGTTGACGTACTTCCATTGCAGCCCATCTATTTCGCCGGTGCGAAGCCCGGTAAAGAAACGTACGGTGTAGTAGGGGCGGAAGTCGGTTCTAACTGCAGCCAAAATGGCCTTTACCTCGGAGAAAGTGAAAGGCTGTACATCGGTTTTAGGAACCTTCAGTGATTTTATTCCCTGGTAAGGTGAGGTGAAGCCAAATCGCTGGGCGGCTTCATTCAGGATCATGCGCAGCGGCGTCATGATGTGGTTTATCCGATCGGCTGAAATAGGTCCCCCTTTCCTGCCCTTGCGTCGCGCCACCTCCGATCGGAAATCGAGGAGGTCATCCTTTGAAATGTTGTTTAGTGCCTTGGCACCGAATGCTGGGATTAGCGATTTGTCCAGGGTGCCGCGCACTGTGATCGCGTGCGTCTCACTCCATTCGACGGCCATTTGCCCGAACCAGGTATTGGCGAAATCCTCGAAGGTTGGCAGACCGCTTTGTACCTGTGAGACACGTTCAAGCTCTTGGGCAAAGCGCTCCACGCGCGGTGAATCCGGGAAGTAAGCCCCGTAGTCAAAGGTACCAAGGGTGATTTCCGCCTCGATGCGTTCCAGGATGATCCTGAGTCGCTTTCGATTGGCGGGGCTGTCCTTGAGTTTCGTGTATTCCTTGCAGCGAACGCCCCGGTAGCGAAAATCGAAGAACAGAGTGCCGTTTGCCAATGAGTTTACTTTTGCCATTTCCGCCTCCCTAGATCACGCCTTTCATGAGATCCAGCGTGGAGCTGGCCCGGGTCATGTCCTGTTCAATCTGTTCCCAGATGTAGAGGATCTTGCGACCGCCAAAGGGACGGATGTAATGAACGCCTTCCAGAAGAACGCTGTCCTTGAGCTGGTTGCGTATGGTGCGGGGCTCGTATTTGATGCGCTCGGAAAGCTCATCGGTGGTGAGGTAGGTATTGCTCATAGTTCACTCCTTTCAGCCTGTATTTGGTGACTGCAAGGTGAACGTATCTCGGGTATGGAAAGGCTGCTGGGCGCAGGGAAACCGCCGTAGACTGGCTGGGGATCGCTTCAGAGTGCGTTGTTCAATCCCACCACATCATTGAAAAATCGAGGCTGCAAGCCTCGATTTTTCCGCGCTCAAAATCGAGATTTTTGAGCTATGAAAAGGTTGGTTGTAACGCTAATTTCTAGGGATGTAGTATGTGAGTCGCAGGCTGGCCTTAAAAATCTGCCCAGTGAATGCACACATGGAGCGCGCATAGCGAAAAGTCAAAATTTTATCGCCCCGAGTTTAGCGGAGTTTCCAGGCCTTGACAGGATGGACTAACGACGAAACTAACGAGATACCCCCCAGAGTTTCGGGAGCGAGCTGTGTGGATGCAGCTGGAGCAGCAGGATTATTACGACGCCCAGTGGGCCGCGATAAATTCAATCACTGTTATAGCCGGCTGCACATAGGAAACGTCGTTCTCTACTTTTAACGATTGGAGGTTCTATTCAGGCACACTTATCAAGCCAGTTGTAGGGGAGTGTATACCTATATATACATCACTCAATCCTTGGATAAGCAGAAGCATGTTTCGGGAAGGTAGGTCGCGAGTCCATGAAATTACATCTTGATGAGAAGGATTTGGAGAGGGTATGGGGTGAGTATGCCATTCACCGATATATGTGACCAATCTGCTTGAAGTCGACCAGATCTGCTCGGCATATTCTTGATGACCTTTGCTGAGCCGGTTGAAGTGATTTCTTGAGCTTTTGTCTGTCGGGAATGGGGTAGTGGCGTCAGTAATCTCAAGATGGACACCCCTATAGCTTCCTAGCAGGATACCTCCAGCCTCTGGTCGATTTCCTGTTTGGGTGTAGGATTTTAGAGTTTCAAATACCCGTGATCTAATCAGAATGTATCCGCCAATTGGGTTTAAGATTACTCGATCCTGCAGCATGGACAATCCAATAGTGGCCTTATGTCAGCGTCTTTAGTTTCACACACTCTCGCGTCGAGGGATATGTGCCTAAAGTGTGGAGACGGTGAACCGTTAACCCAGTCGAGACACTGATTTAGAATGAGGCCAGCGGCAGTGGCAGGCGCTTGTGAGGAGAATGGCATGTAGCCGCCCAGGCCACAGGGACGCGGCCTCCATTCTGGTAAAGTAGCGCCCGCCTTAAAAAGCTTGAAGCGTTCTGAGGTAATACCTTCCGTCGATCTTGTTTTTAGGCATCCGTAGCAAGCTCTATTAGAATTGCATACGTCCAAAAGAGTTCGGGCGGCAAGGCCACCAGCATCAATCCATCCATAAACCACGGGCGTTGGATAGTCGCATCGGTGCATCTGATGGCAAAACGAAGTCGAGAAACTGATGTCTCCCGTTGTGTCGACAATTAGATCAAAATTCTGACTAATAGAGTCTATCTGGTCTGCACTGAGGTTGCACTTGTGACTTTGAATACTGATATCGCCTGCTGATTGATGGGATATATAATGCTCTAGTGCACGCGCTTTATTTTCACCAACATAAGAAATTCCCAGGATATGCCGGCTCAAATTTTCCGTAGTGAGCTGATCAGAGTCGTAGAGCTCTATCCGGCCGCCATTGCTACCAGCACCGGACTGACAGAGAAGACTTGCTGTGTAACCTCCTAGAGTGCCGCAGCCGACAACTACTATTCTCAAGCTAGACAAGCTCTTTTCGGTCGTGCTGTTACGATTACTAATGGTCGAAACTCGTGCGTCGTTTACCGAAAAGCGCAGAAAGCTACTTCCCTTCTCCAGCTTGTCTAAGCGGGAAATCAGCGACGAGATTCTTTTTGCACCGGGAAGTAGCGGCTTCGACTTTCCTCGTTTGCCCGGCTGGGTGGCCTTAAAGCTTCGCCTGATAGCTAATTTGGTCGCGGGGGTAGAATAAGAGACTAGGCCACCAAAGAGCATTTTGTGAAGCTGAAATAGAATGAAGCACGATTCGTTTTTAGCAAGGCACATGTAAAGAGTGTTCAATAATCTATGCCGCGCAGACGCAGCATTATCTTGATCAAGCCATTGATCTAGTTTGGAAATGGAGTCAGGTGGCCACTCCTTCGACGGTATAGAGATGTCATGGGGGAGATCAAAGATAAATCCCGGACCAGTCAATATTGTGGTGTCAGTGCTCATGCGCTTCTTGCGCCAACTCTTTGCAGCGACTGTGCTGTCTGCCAATACAATTTCATCTACTAGTTCGCCATCTAGGTTTGACCTCCGAAAGAGTTCATATATGAAGCAGTCGCCATTGGCTGCCATGAATACTGGGTCACTACAGCCTCGTTGCCAGTACGCTGGAAGTTCTCTACGTAGCTCTGCTTGCAGCGATTCCTCATCTGAGACGAGCTGTTCCAGGAGCGCATCTAGCGCGGTGAGCATTACGAGAACATTGTATCGAGGATTGTAGCGATCAAACTCAACGCCCCTATCGTCGAGATAGCAAAGTGCCTTTTCAAAGAAAATGTGAGGCAGTAAGGTCGGAAGTCCATCCGGTCGATCAACCAACAGTATGAGCGGCTTCTTAACGAAGTAGGGGTCTTCTATGTGGACTCTTATGGCAAAATCTATGTTGGATTTTGTGATGGTGTTTTCATAGATATTGCCTTTGGTGGAAGCACACCGTTTGAATCCGGCTTCAGCGAGAGCATAGTGAATGATCTCAAGTGTTTGGTTTTCGGAACCGCTCAACCTGACCGAAACTCCGTGCCGGAACGCATTGTTTCTATCTCTGGTTTGGGTTGCGGCTCAGCCGGGGTCGATGTGACCACTGCAGCTGTTGCTGAGCTGGCGGAGACCACCCAATCCGCTCGGTGAGGTACCCTGGTGCCCCAGTGTTTAATCATAGTTTCTACTACGCCAAGCCGTGAAGTTCCTGATTCAAGGGAGGTTCGGATGTCTTCGGAAAAAAGGGTCGTTTGGCGAATAATGCTGTTGAACTCTATGTCGTCGAGATCTCGGGGGAAGACGGTCTCTTCGGGCGCTACTGGGTTCTTCACGCCCGCCTCCAATCTTGCAGGCAGTTCGCGCGCAACAGCGAGCAGCGCCTCGCTGTCCGTATAGAACTTAGTTTTGCGATCGTTGAAGGTTTCCCATACGCATATCATGAGAGCAATTGAGCTTGGTCCACCTTTGAACCAGTTAAAGTCTCTCCATGCTTTCAGGTACCGGCATGTCCGCGTAAAAATGCTACCGAAAATTTTCTGTTCCCCTTCAAACCATTCCTGGATACGGATGGGGTCGCTTTCTTTCCAATGCGGTCTTTCACGCAGAGCGAGGTATACTTTCTGCTCACCAAGAAGGGCGCGTAGATTAATATCGCCGTCATCGGTGACAGCCTCACGACTCAGGACTGCACGCCCCATTGCCTTCTGGAGTTCATCAAAACGTTCAATTGGTATGGCGTAGAGGGGCACGTCGAGGTGAGTAACTGCATCTAGCTCCACGCGTACACAGGTGCTCTTTTGGTCGTCAAAGCCCCAGTTTTCTAGTACTGCAAGTTCTTTGAGGGCCGTATCAACAATCTCGAAAAAAACTTGTTTTAAGACAATAGGTTTGTCGCGGAGCGCTTCGATGGGTAGATAGACGCCATCGTCAACATCAATCTGTTGAGGAGGCGTATGGCTGGGCATATTCTGTGTACCGTAGGCGAGGGAACCTTGCGGCCAGAATCTGGGTTCAATGTTGATAAACGCAGTTCTTTCCGCCGCGTTCATCCTGGCCATGTAAGTTTCGTTGGTCTTCGCAGCAGTAAACGCCGTTTTAATCGCATTTCTTACCTTGGTTCTGGCTGCCTTCATTAGGGCTACCCGGTAATCATCGACATCGAGTTTGTTAATCAGTCGATCAGATTCAGACCTGACGTACATTAATTTTGTCACATCATACTTTGGCATCGTCACTGCTCTCCTGATGGTCTTGCGCTATTGGCGCCGTTCTGGACGTGTGCTGGAAAAATTCTTTAACCCGCTCGTCGTTTACTCGTGTTCCTGCTTCGCTGCTCGCGTGCGCGAGGAGTATCTCAGTCGCAGCAGCTGAGCCGTTATCAAGCGAGAGGAGGTGAGCCTGCTCTTTGGTCGCTTCGCTATCGATAATTTCTAACCTGCCTTGCAGGAGCATTCTCGCCATGTCGGAGTAGAGCTTTTCACCTGCGGACATAGCGAGGGCAATGATGTCTTGGCCCATGCCCCACCCGCGGTAGCCCAGGTCATTGGACTTATTGTGGTCAATGGCAAGGCCCTGCCCCATATTTCCAATACTAAGTCCTGATAATCGCTCCAGTGGTACTTCGAGAGCACGATAAGCTTCAATTACTCCCATCAAGATAGGATTGTTCGCTACAAGGCCTCCATCTACGTAGCGGGCGTTATCGATCTCATGTAGTGGGAAGTATGTGGGCGCGGCGCTGGTGGCTAATGCGACATCTACCAGAGTGTGTTGGGCATCTTGATAGAACATGGTGTTATGCGGAGTCTTAAACGCACGGACTCGACCAACTGAATAGTTGATCGACGGCACTAGCACGCAATTTTTAAGATCTCCAATTCTGCGATCTTCAAATATTTCTAGGAGAACAGCCTTGAGGGGGGCGGGGGAAAACTTTGCCGTAAGCGCCTGCTTTACTGTTGCAAACCTCCCGGGAGGTGGAAAAATTGTTGGCAAGTTGTCCTGAAAGGATTGACGGATAATTTTTGCAGGTATGTCAGCAGCCAACCCTAGGGCAAGAATGCCGCCGATAGATGTCCCGCAGACCATATCAAAGTGTTTAGATATAGATGTATTGAAGCGAAGTTCCAGCTCTTCTAGAACGCGAGCTGTATATAGCCCCCGGGCTCCCCCACCGCTGAGCGAAAGAATCTGGAATTTCTCAGCCAAGCTCACACCCCCGGTCTCTTATCGGACTTACTTCGGAAGATGGGGGCGTGCACATGCTATTTCAAGGGAACAAAGACAATTATAGTCAATTGAGAGACGATGAATCCCCGTTCAGTTTGTAGAGCCGCGTAATTGGGCAGAGCTTGCCATGGACCAAATATAGCTAAAGGTCAAAGTTTCAAAAGGCGATTTTGGGGAATTTTAATTATGGTCCAGTTTTGGTCCAAATATGGTCCAACTGGGATTTATGTTAGTGGGTGCTTACTGGGAAGGCGCTGTAGAAATGGCCCGCCCGAGAGGATTCGAACCTCTGACCTTTGCCTCCGGAGGGCAACGCTCTATCCAGCTGAGCTACGGGCGGTCTGGTTTGCCCCAGTGGCTGGGGCGGAAGGACGCGAATCATACCGAACCGCGCCCACTGAGTCTATCACTGCTCCGCTTCAGCCAATATCCACACAGATCTTGCCAAAGTGCTGCTGGCTCTCCTGGTGGCGGAAGGCTTCGGCCAGGTCCTCCAGCGGGTAGTGGCTGTCGATCACGGGTTTGAGGCCGTTGGTCTCCACCGCGCGGATCATGGCTTCCTGGTGTTGCTGGCTGCCCACGGTGATGCCGTGGATACGGGCGTTTTTCTGGAACAGCTCGGCGGTGGGCACTTCGCCGCTGATGCCGGTGAGTACGCCGATCATGCTGATACAGCCGTCGAAGGCGACGGCGCGCACGCTCTGGCCCACGGTGCCGGAGCCGCCCACTTCCACGACCAGGTCGGCGCCGTGGCCGCCGGTGAGTTCCAGTACCTTGTTGCCCCACTTCGGGGTGCTTTTGTAGTTGATCAGGGCCTCGGCGCCAAGAGCCTCGAGGCGGGCGAGTTTGTCGTCGGAGGAGGAGGTGGCGATCACCCGGCAACCAATCATCCGCGCCAGCTGCAGGGCGAAAATGGAGACGCCGCCGCTGCCCTGCACCAGTACCCAGTCACCGGGTTTGAGGTGGGTTTCCTCCATCACCGCGCGCCAGGCGGTGAGGCCGGCGCAGCCCAGGGTGGCGGCCTCGGCAAAGTCCAGGTTGGCGGGCATGCGGCTGAAGGCGCCGGCGGGCTTGGTCACGGTCTGGCTGGCAAAGCCGTCCACGTTGTCGCCGGGCACGCCGCCCAGCCGGGCCCTGGTGGGGCCGCCGTCCAGCCAGTGGGGGAAGAAGTAGCTCAGTACCCGGTCGCCCACGGCGAAGTCACTCACGCCCTCGCCCACGGCGGCAACTATACCGGCGCCGTCCGACAGGGGAATGCGGCCATCTTCACTGGGGATCATGCCGGTGACCACGGCGTAGTCGTGGAAGTTGAGGGAGCTGGCCTTCACTTCTACTTTTATCTCGCCGGGGCCGGGCTCGCGGGGGGTGATGTCGCCGGGAATAAGTTGGTCCAGGCCGCCGGGGGCCTTGAGTCGTACTGCGCGCATGCTGCTTCCTTATAGTCTTGTGCCGTCTGGGAAGCAGCAGTTCTACCAGTTGCGCCGCGCTGTGGCCAGTGCGGGCTTTACCACATGAGGTCGTCGGGGATCTCGTAGTCCTTGTACCACTCCTCCTCTTCCTGGGTCAGCTTGGCGGCGTCGGATTCCTCGCAGCGGATGATGCGGCTGGCATCGCGCTCGGCGATCTTGTCCGCCACCACGGCGGGGATCAGCAGGTACTGGTCGCCCTGTTTGGCGATGCACAGGCGGCCGGCGGAGAGCTGCTTCTGCTGGATGGCCGTCACGTACAGTTTCTTCACCTGCTTGCCGTCGGTGAAGTGGAAATTGATCTCGCCGCCGCTGCGATCCACCACATTGTTGTCGATCAGCTGGCGAATCTGCGCGTTGATGGCCTTGCGCTGGGCCTTTTCGTTCAGCTGCTGGTTGAGCTCGCGGTCGCGCTGGACTTTTTCTGCCTGGGCGCGACGGGCCGCGGCCTTGATCTCGTCCTCTTCTGCATCGCCGCTGCGCCGGGCTACCCGGGCGGCCTTGCGCTTTTCCTTGTCGAACTGCTTGGCGCGCTTGGCATCCGCCAGGCCCGCCTGCAGGAGCTGGTCTTTGAGTGATCCGGACATAGTGCGGTCTGTTGCTGAACTGGGCCGACGATTGTAGCGCCGCTACCGCGCCAGGCCCAGCGGGAGGCCCGATAGCGCGTTAAGTTATAAGCAAAGATTGTAAAGATAGGTAAATGGTATTTGTTTGGGGAATATCATGCCCGGTTCAGGCGTCAAAGAGTTAACAGAGCCGCAAGGCCTCTGCTGAAAAGCTGCACAGTAGCTAATGCCAGTGTGCAGCTTGGTGCAATGGACGATGGAGGTATACAGAATGAATAAGTCATTGTTAACCGGTGCAGTATTGGGTGTAACCGTAGCCACCGCGGGTGGTGTGCTGGCCAGTTTTGGCCTGCTTCCGGGGGGCGGGGGTGCCAACGAGGCAGAAGTGCTGGAAGTCACCGAGGTGCGCGAAACCGTGGATAACCCTCGCGAGGTGTGCAAAGACGTGGCGGTTACCCGCCAGCGTCCGGTAAAGGATCAGCACCAGGTGCTGGGTACAGTGGCCGGTGCGGTAATCGGCGGTGTGCTGGGTAACCAGGTCGGCGGTGGCAGTGGCAAGAAAATAGCCACGGCAGCCGGTGCCGCGGCCGGTGGTTACGCGGGTAACAAGACCCAGGAGCAGATGCAGGCTGGCGATACCTATACAGCCACCGAGACTCGCTGCGAAACGGTGGTGGACTCCCGCGAGGTGATCAGTGGTTACGACGTCACCTATGAGCTGGACGGCGAAACCGAGACGATCCGCATGGCCTACCACCCGGGGGACAGCATCCCGGTGGAAGACGGCAAACTGGTTATCGACAAGCGGGAAGGGTAATAGTCTGGCCGCTCCGTGTGTGGAGCGGTGGTGAACGAGCAAGGTCTGTAGTTTGGGGGCCATCTTCCCCGGCCCCCGCCCTGTCCCGCGGCGAGTCTCTCACCGCGGGTTTTTTATGTACAGGATGTACGGTACGTCCCGGGAGGCATGGAAGCCGGCAGGGACGTGGTCAAATTCACTGCCGCACCCGGCACTAATTTGTTATTGGACGTCACCACTTATCCCGGGCGGGAACCCGCCGAGAATATTTACCGCCGCAGCATTCACCACGTCCTGGTCGCGCAGGTGCTCTGTATCCTTGATACGGGACTGGATGGTGCTGCGCCATACGGACTTCTTCAGCTGCGGGTCGATCATGTCGAGGATGAAGGTGCCGTCGGTGTAGTTGCGGGTGACCACCTCGGTGCCGCCGCCCATGCAGGACCAGCAGTTGTACATCGCGTAGCGGTTGTAGCCGTAGTAGGGGCCGTACATGCCGGGGCTGTTGTAGGTCTGTACATCGGTCTTGAACTGGGTCACCAGGTGCCAGCTGACCAGCATGTCCGCCTGGCTGGCGTCTTCAATAACGTTGAAGCCTTTCTGCTTGAGGGCGTAGGTGAGGGCGTCGTCGACGCGGTCGATCTGGATGTCGCTGAGCTGCATGCTGTTGTCACCGCTGACCTGGCCAGAGCCTGCGTAGAAGGCAATGGTTTTGACCGCCCCGAAGTTGTAGTCACTTTTGTAGTCGACATCGGGTTTGGGCGGGCTGCTGGCGCAGGCGGCCATCAGCAGGGCGGCGGCCGCGACAACCAGCGCGCGGCTGGCTCGATTGACGGTGTTCAACATCGTGTTTCTCCTGGAGTGTGACGGTAAGTCGGCCGCGAGCGGCCGCAACGGCAAACCGGCTCTGGCAGGCAGTTGCGCACAAGAGTATAGCCGCTTTGCAGGCCCACTGTATTGCCGTGGGCATCACCATTAGTGCTGGCAGGGCGCCAGTAGTTCCTGCACTGCCTGGACATGCCGGCGCGGCGCGGTATGCCATCGCTCCAGGCGGTTTTCCCTGTCCACTCGCCACTCCCGGTAGGCCGGGGGCAGGGTGTTGTCCAGTTGTGTCTCCAGTGCCCGCAGCGGCGCCAGTAGTTCGTACTGGCGTTGATTCACCGCTGCAGACCAGCGCTGGATATCGCCTGCGAAGTAGGTGGCCACCACGTTGGGCAGGATGTCGGCGGCGGCCGGCCGTATCGGGCCGCGGCACAGCGGCCCCTGCGCAGCTTTGCTGGCGAGCATGGCGTCGGCCCCCGCAAGCCAGTTGGACTGCATAGCCAGGGCCGCCAGCAGGGCGCCGCCGTCACCTTTGTTCACTTCGCTCAGCAGCAGTTCAAAGCCCCGGTTGTCGGCGCGGTAGTCGCCGTTGAGCCAGCGTTCGCTCAGCGCATTGATCGCTTCCAGTGCAGTGATGACGGCGCTGGAGGTGTTGCGTGGATACTCGGCAAGCCCGCCGGGGCGACGCCAGAAGTTGCGGTACTCGGGGCCACCGAGGGTGGCGAGGAAAATACGCCCGGGCAGTTGTTCCCGCTTCTGCGCGTGGGCCTGGCGCAGGATGCCGGCCAGTTCCGCATCCCCTTTGCGCAATTGCGCCGCGATGCAGTCCGGTGCCAGGCGCAGGTATTCCAGGTCGAGCAGCAGGCGCTGGGAGGCGCTGGCCATGCGCCCCAGGCTGCTGTTGCGCTTGCCGATGGTGATCTGCACTTCGCAACCTGACAGGGCGAGGAAGTCCAGGGCATCGAGGTTGCTGGTGGCGAATTCAAAGCGCAGGTCGGCGCGGTCGGGCTGCCGGGGTGGAGCGGAGAGCTGCACCGGCGGGTGAGGGACGTCGAGGGTGCGCGACAGCCGGGTGAGGTAATCGTCGAACAGCCCCTCCGGCCCGGGACGGGCACAGGCACCCAGCAGCGCGAGTGCGGTGAAGGCGAGGACTGCGATAGCGGTGCGGGGAGCGCTCATCCCTAATGTATAGCGCAGGAAGCTGGCACAGGGGACAGCGAAACTGCGCAGCCCCCGCCGGTGATGCAGTGCCGGACTACTGCCCCAGGGCGTCTTTCACGCGCGGCAGCCAGGCGTGGATGTTGGCGCAGTCCTCGGGCACGCTCTCCTTCACCCAGCCGCAGAACTCGGTGGCCACCAGCAGGTCGATGTCCGCCAGGGTCACGCTGTCGCCCACCAGGAAGGATTTGCCTTCCAGGGCGGCGTTGATCGCCCGGAACGACGGCGCCAGGCGCAGGCGGCCGCGCTCCGCCAGCTCGGGAATCTGCGGTATTTCCAGCGGGCCGGGCAGGGCGCGGCCGGCAAAATTGGGGTTGGCGTTGCGCAGGATTTCCGCCACCGCGGTCAGGCAGGTGTTGAAGATACGGTGATCCCAGCTGATGACCTCGGCGCGCTCGATGGCGGTGCGACCCAGGAGCGGCTTCTGCGGGTACAGTTCCTCCAGGTAGACGCAGGCGCCGATGACCTCGGTCAGCAGGTGGCCGTCGTCGGTCACCAGCGCCGGTACGGTGCGCGCGGGGTTGACCGCACCGAAGGCGTCGCTCATTTGCTCCAGCTTCATCAGGTTGACCTGTTCGGTGTCCACCTCGATGCCCTTGTAGTCGATAAACAGCTGCAGGCGCTTGGGGTTGGGGGCGGGGTCGTAGGTGTAGAGCTTCATGGCGGCCTCTTGTTTGCGGTGGTGGGTGTCGGGCACTTATCCTAGGTGCAATTGCAGGCACTGGCCAGAGGCGAGTTTTCCCCTGTCCCATATCTGGCTATAATGCGCGCCACTCAGAATAAAGGATCGCTAGAATGCTCCGCACTCTTACAATTATCGCGGCACTGTTTGCTGTAGCCGCTGCTGCCTCCGCGGTCGAACTCACTGAGAGTCAGCGCACCGCCATTGAAGAACGCATTGCCCCAATGGGCGAGGTCTGCCTGCAGGGCGACAGCAGCTGCGGTGGGCCAGCGGTCGCCGCCAGCAGCGGCCCCCGCTCCGGCAAGGAGGTGTTCGATGCCGCCTGTATGGCCTGCCACTCCACCGGCGCCGGCGGCGCACCGATACTGGGCGACGTGGATGCCTGGGCACCGCGCATCGCCAAGGGCATGGACACCCTGCACAAACACGGCCTGGAGGGCATCCCCGGCACCGGCATGATGGCCAAGGGCGGCTGTGTGAACTGCTCCGACGAGGAAGTCATCGCCGCCGTGGACTACATGGTGGAAGGCAGCCAGTAAGCCAGTGCAAAGCCGGTCAAGGGCCGCGGCTGCTGCATAGCGCCGCGGCCTTTCTGTTTCCGGCGGCGGCAAAGTTTGTAAATTCCGCTATTTTCAAGGTTGCTCACAGCCGGCGCCGCAGGGCAAGTGTCAAATTTGTAACGCAACTCCTGTGATGGGTCGGGGTCTAGGACTAGACTGAAATTTTGAACCCTGCCCGGGAGCCTGTTTTGAACCGTCGAATATTACTGGTGCCCGCGCTTCTGCTCGGGCTTGCCGCCTGTACCGAAGAAAGCGCACCGCCCCCCACCATTGAAGTGGTGGTCGACACGGTGGTGTCCGAACCCTTCCAGCCCCGGTCCGCCTATGTCGGCCGCCTGCAGGCCCGCGAGGACGTGACCATCCAGGCCAAGGTCACAGGCTATCTGGTGAGCCGCGACTTCCGCGAGGGCGAGCTGGTGGAGGCCGGGGACGTGCTGTTCACCATTGACGATTCCGAGTACCGGGCCGCCCTGGCCCGTGCCACGGCCGACCTGGCTTCAGCGAAGGCCGCCCAGGCCAATGCCGAGCGCAACTTCAATCGCGGCAGGGAGCTGCTGCCCAAGGGCGCCATTTCGCAGGCGGAGATGGACGACCTCATCGCCAAGAAACTCGACGCCGAAGCGCGCATCGAGTCCGCCCGGGCCCAGGTCACCAGCGCCGAGGTGGATCTGGGCTTTACGGTGATCAAGGCGCCCATCACCGGCCGCATCGGCCGTAGCCGGGTGAGCCCGGGGGATCTGGTCGGCCCCACCAGCGGCGATCTCACTACCCTGGTCAGTATCGACCCCATCGAGGCCCTGTTCCAGGTGAGCGAGGCGACCTATGTATCCACGGTTTCCGAGCACATCGGGGGGGAGCTGGACCCCTCTGCCCTGCAAAGCATCGAGGTGACGCTGGAGCTGACCAATGGCGTTTCCTATCCCGAGGTCGGCCGCATCGATTACTTCGCCAACCGCATCGATGCCGCCACCGGCACCATGGAGGCCAGGGCCAGCATACCCAACCCCCATTCCATCCTGGTACCGGGGCAGTACGTGCGGGTGATCCTGCAGGACACCAACCTGATGCAGGGCCTGTTCATGCCCCAGGCGGCGGTGCAGGCCGACCAGCAGGGCAGCTTTGTGCTGGTGGTGAACGAGAGCGGTGTAGTGGAGCGGCGCAATGTGGAGCTGGGCGACCGCCTCGACCAGTCGGTGCTGGTGCGCGAGGGCGTGGAGGCCGGCGAGCAGGTCATCGTGCGAGGGCTGCAGCAGGTGCGCGCCGGCATGGCGGTGAATGTCAAAGCCCTGCCGGGCAGCGACAGCCCCGCGGCGGGCGGGCGCTGACTTATGTTTAGCGCGTTTTTTATCCGCCGGCCCAAGTTTGCGCTGGTCATCGCGATTGTCATGACACTGATCGGCGGCATCGCCATCTTTGCCCTGCCGGTCAATGAATATCCCGCCATTTCGCCGCCCAACATCGTGGTCAGCGCCAATTACGCCGGCGCCTCCGCCGAGGTGGTGGAAGCCACGGTGGGAACGCCCATCGAGAATGCGGTGAACGGCGTGGAGGACATGATCTACATGTCCTCCAAGAGCTCCAATGACGGCAGCTACAGCCTCACGGTGACCTTCAAGGTGGGCACCGACGCGGATATGGCACTGGTGCGGGTGCAGAACCGGGTCAAGCTGGCGGAGCCCGCGCTGCCCGCGGAAGTGACCGCCAGCGGCCTCAATGTGGACGAGCGCTCGCCGGACATCCTGAAGATTGTCAGCTTCAGCTCCCCCGACGACTCGCTGGATTACAAATTCATCTCCAACTACGTGAAGATCAACGTGCAGCCGGCGCTGGCGCGGCTGGACGGTATCTCCAACGCTAATATTCTGGGCGAAGCGGATTATTCCATGCGCCTGTGGCTGGACCCGGACAAAATGGCCGCCCTGGACCTGTCGGTGAGCGACATCGCCGCGGCCCTGCGCGAACAGAACGTGCAGGTGGCGGCGGGCAAGATCGGCGCGCCGCCCTTCGACGGCCCCCTGCAAACCGAGTACACCCTGCAGACCAAGGGTCGCCTGCAGGAAGTGGAGGAGTTCGAGAGCGTCGTGTTGCGGGCGCTGGAAGACGGCTCCGCCATTTACCTGCGCGATGTGGCGCGGGTGGAGCTGGGCCAGGCCGGCTACAACTTCTTCGGCGAGACCGACGGCCACCCGGCGGTGAACGTGGCGGTGTACCAGATGGCCGACGCCAACGCCCTGGCGGCCGGCGAGGCGGTGGACCAGCTGGTCGCCGGGCTGGCGCGGGAGTTCCCCGACGGCCTCAGCTACCAGATTGGCTACGACCCGACGCGCTACGTGTCCCAGGCAGTGTCCCAGGTGGTGGAATCCCTGTTCGCGGCGGTGCTGCTGGTGGTGGCGGTCACCTACCTCTTCCTCGGCAGCTGGCGCACGACCCTGATACCGACGGTGGCCATTCCGGTATCCCTGGTGGCGACGTTCGCAGTGTTGCTGGCCATGGGCATGTCCATCAATACGGTGACCCTGTTCGGCCTGATCCTGGCCATCGGCATCGTCGTGGACGATGCCATCCTGGTGATCGAGAACTGCGACCGCCACCTGCGCGAAGACCCTAGCCTGTCACCGGTGGATGCGGCGCTCATCACCATGAAGGAGGTGGGCGGAGCGGTGATCGCCACCACCCTGGTGCTGCTGGCGGTGTTTGTGCCGGTGGCCCTGTTACCGGGCATTACCGGTGTCATGTATCGCCAGTTCGCGGTCACCATCTGCGTGGCGGTGGTGTTCTCTTCGATCAACGCCCTGACCCTGAGTCCGGCCCTGTGCGGTCTGCTGCTCAAGCCCGGCACGCCGAAAGAGGCGCGCTGGTACCAGGGTTTCCTGCGCGGCTTCGAGCGCGTCACCGGTGTCTACGACCGGGGCGTGCAATGGATTCTGCGCCGCCTGCTGGTGGTAGGCGCGGTGTTCGCCCTGTGGATGGGCGGCCTGGCACTGGGGGTCATCAATACACCTACCGGCTTTGTGCCCGATGAAGACAAGGGCGCCATGCTGGTCAACGTGATGTTGCCGGACGCTTCCTCCCTCAATCGCACCCGCGACGTGATGGACAAGGTCACCGCCCTGCTGAGAGAGGACCCGGCGGTGGAAAGCGTAACCGCCATTACCGGCTTTTCCGTCCTCACCGGTGCCCTGGCCAGCAACGGGGGGACACTGTTTGTGGTGCTCAAGCCCTGGGATGAGCGCCCGGAGCCCGAAAACAGCGTGTTTGGCCTGGCCCAGCGGGTCAATGCCCGCGCCTTCTCGCAGATACCGGAGGCCCAGATCATCGCCATCGCCCCGCCGGCGGTATCGGGGATGGGCGCCGTGGGCGGCCTGGAACTGATGCTGCAGGACACCCTGTCGCGCTCACCGGCGGCGCTGGCCGGGGTGCTGAACAACCTGATTGTGGACGGCAACCAGGACCCGGCCCTGCAGGCGGTGTTCAGTACCTACCGCGCCAACGTGCCGCAGTACTTCATCGACATCGACCGGGTGAAGGCGAAGAACCTGGGGGTGCCCCTGAGCGAGATTTTCACCACCCTGCAGGCGCAGATGGGATCGCTGTACGTCAACGACTTCAACAAATTCGGCCAGACCTACCGGGTGATCATGCAGGCGGAGTCCAGCTATCGCTCGGACCTCACTGATCTGGATCACTTCTATGTGAAGTCCGGCGGCGGCCAGATGGTGCCGCTGTCGACACTGGTGACCACCCGGCCCATCCTCGGCCCGGATGTGGCGCCGCGCCACAACATGTTCCGCGCCGCGTCCGTTCGCGCAGCAGCGGCGCCGGGGGTGAGCAGCGGCGCCGCGATGGATGCTTTCGAGGATCTGGCGGAGCGGCTGCCGGCGGGGTATCGCATCGAGTGGACAGGGCTGGCCTACCAGGAGCGGGAGGCGGGACAGACCGGCACCATCGCCTTCGCCATGGCGCTGATCTTTGTCTATCTCTTCCTGGTGGCCCAGTACGAGAGCTGGTCGATTCCGGCGGCGATCATCCTGGTGGTGCCGATGGCTATCGGCGGCGCCATTCTGGCGCTGCTATTGACCGGACATGCGCTCAACCTCTACGCCCAGGTCGGCCTGGTGCTGCTGATTGGGATGGCGGCGAAGAATGCGATCCTGATTGTCGAATTTGCCCGTCACCGGCGCGAGGCCGAGGGGGAGGGCATCAGGGAAGCGGCGCGGGAGGCGGGCCGGCTGCGCTTCCGCGCGGTGTGTATGACGGCCATCTCCTTCATCCTCGGCATCCTGCCGCTGGTGTTTGCATCCGGGGCGGGTTCCGCCGGGCAGCAGTCACTGGGTATTACCATCCTCGGCGGCATGCTGGCGGCCCTGCTGGTGGGGACGTTTTTCATCCCCGGTTTCTACGCCATTGTGCAGGGAGCGCGGGAGCGGGTGAAAGCGCGGCTGGGAATTGCGAAACCGGCGAAACCGTGAAACCGGGGTCAGAGCCCTTTATTTCGAAGAAATAAAGGGCTCTGACCCCATAGAAATAAAGGGCTCTGACCCCGTGGCGCCCTTTTCCGGCAGTACGGCCAGGAAATTGTCCCGCGCCACGGCGCGGGCAGTGTCCCCGGGCAGGGCCTGCAGGAACAACTCGTAGTCGGTCAGTTTCTCCCCCAGGCTCTTGTAGCGCCCCAGCAGGTCGGAGCCGAGCATGAAGCGCCCGGGGTAGCGCGTAACGAGCGCCACCCACTCGGGGTCGGGCCGGTCGTTGCCGTCCAGCAGGTAGGGGCGCAGTACGGTCCACGACAGGTCGATGTACAGGTTGTCGTGGGCCGCCAGCAGGCGCTCCACCTCCCCGTGCAGGAAGTCCAGTTTGTCCTGGAAGCGGTGCAGGGTCTTGCTGGTGCCGGCGTGGGCCCAGATGAAGCGCACCTCGGGGAATTTTTTCAGCGCGGCTTCCACCTCCCCGGCATACAGGGCGTTGCGCTCGCGTTTGGAGGTGATGTTGCTGTGCAGCAGCACCGGCAGGTCGTGACGGCGGGCAAAGGCGTAGACCCGGTACATGGCCTCGCTGTTGGCGCGCGGCGTCTCGCCCTCGGTGAGGGCAGTGAGGTCGTCGTGGCGGGTGATGACCTCGCCGATGCCCTGCCACAGGCCGGGGTACATCTCTACCATGCGTTCAAGGTGCAGGGTGGCGTTCTTGTCGGTGGGATTGAAACCGCTGAGGAAGGGGTGCAGCCGCAGGCGCTGTGCTTCCGGCAGGCCTTGCAGGGCCGCGGCGAGATAGGCGTCGGTGGCACTGAACCAGTACACCGGGGCGTCGTCGCCGGCGTAAGTGTCCGGCTGCTTCGGCTCGTCCTCCTGCCACTTTTTCATCAGCCCCATGCCCGAGATCATGGCATCGCCCACGCTGGCGGCGTCCATGGCGGCAATCAGTTCACCCAGGGGCATGCCCTGCTGGAAAAAATCCACGGCGTGCAGGTGGGCGTCGCTATAGCGGTAGTTGTCGGGCGCGGCGACCAGCAGTGGCGCTGCGATGAGCAGGGCAGTTGCGTGGCAGTAGCAAAAAAAGCGGGGCAGGCGGGGCATGGTTCACAACCTGTGACGACAGTGGCCGGCAGTGTAGCAAGGCCGCTGGCGGCGAGGTATGTGCAGCGCGCCCTCTGTAGTGCTAATATTTCTCATTCGCAGTACGTTTACCCTTCACCCGCACCGGAGAGCAGTACGCCGTGAGTGCCAACACCCCTGATACACCAGCCGGGCAGGGCCGCGGGCCGCTGCTTGCCCGCTGGATCGTGGCCGGCCCCCTGGTGCTGGTCGCCTCGATACTGGTGATGGCCGGTATGACGGCGTGGTTCCCTGAGGGAGCCGCCGGTATCAACCACCTGGCCTTTCCCATCCTGCTGTTTCCGGCGATCTGGGCGCTGCTGTTCTTCTATGCCCTGCTGGACGCGCGGCCCTGGCGCGCGGGGGCGGTGATCCTCGCCCTGGCGGTGGCCAATGGTGTGCCGGTGGTGTCGGCTGTGCAAACCATGATGCAGGGAGCTGGGTAAAGTGGGCAAGACAGTCGTTGTCAGTTATGTCGTCGCCGCGGCGGCGATCCCTAGCAGGAAGCCAGTATGATCAAGCTGTCACAGGAAAGAACCCGCCGCCTGATTGCGGTACACGGTTGGTCCGCGGTGATCTGCGGCCTGTTTCTCTATGTGGTGGTGCTGACCGGGGCGGTGGCGGTACTGGTACACGAGATTGGCGCCTGGTCGGTGGGCGGCAGCAAGGTGGCGGAGCCGATGGCTGCGCCGGTCGATGCCACGCTGCGTGAACTTATCGAGACCGTGCCGGAGGCGCAGCGGGAGGACGTCAGCCTGTTCGGCAATGCCGCCGGTGAGATCGTCGCCTATTTCCACACCCACCAGCAAAATCCGGCCTCCGGCAACATGGAAGACTTCGGTACCCTGATGGACATCGATCCGCGCAGCGGGGAAGTGCTGCGCAGCCGTGAAGACTATGGCAGCGAGGTGTTCAACGCCGGCCCCGGCGATGCCCTGGACCGCTTTATCGTCGATCTGCATGTCAACCTGCACCTGCCGGAGCCCTGGGGGCTCTACGCCACCGGCATACTCGGCCTGGTGATGCTGGTTGCCGCCATCTCGGGCCTGCTGATTCACCGCCACCTGATCAAGGACGCCTTCGTTGCACCGCGCCCAACCGGCGCCCTGCTGGAGAAGAAGGACCGGCATGTACTGGCTGGCACCTGGGGGTTGGTGTTCGGGTTTGTGCTGGCGTTCACGGGTTCATTCTTCAGTTTTGCCACTGCCCTTGGCCTGCCGCTGGTGGCCATAACGGCCTTCGGCGGCGACCAGGTGGCCGCCCTCGAAACCCTGTCGGGTACACCGGAGGCGAGCGATCCCGCCCCGGTACCCATGGCGAACCTCGACGCCATCCACGCGCGCTCGGCCGCAGAGGCCGGCTCTGTCCCCCAGTTCACCTCGGTGTCGCACTGGGGGCGGGCGGATTCGCAGGTACTGGTATTCCACGCGCCGTCGGAGGGTGAGCTGACCGGCACCACTAACCTGTTCGACGGCGCCACCGGCGAGTTTCTGGGGGTCAAACCCAGCCTCGGCACTGTCCCCTCGGCGGGCACCGTTGCCTTCGACCTGATGGGCCCCCTGCATTTCGGTCACTTCGCCGGGCTGCTGTCCAAGATTGTCTGGGTCTGCCTCGGGCTGGCCATGTGCTATGTGACCATCACCGGACTGCAACTGTGGCTGCAGCGGCGCGAGGAGGACCCGCTGTGGCGGCGCCTGGCGAGCAGTGTGGAGGTCGTCGCCTATGGCACGCCCATCGGCCTGGCGGGCGCCGCCCATGTCTTTTTCCTCAGCTACGGCCGCGCGGATACCCATTACTGGGTGGCTTCCGGCTTTATCGGCTTCTCCCTGCTGACCATCGCGCTGGGCCTGCTGCTGCCCCGGGCTGCGCTGCACCGCACGCTGGCCGGCTTCCTCGGTGCTCTCTTCGTACTGCTGCCCTTTACGCGGATGCTGCTGGGCGGTACACCCTGGGCCGAGGCCCTGGCCGGTGGCAACGGTGTGGTGGTGGCCATGGACTGTGTGATGGTGCTGTCGGGGGTGATCTGCTGTCGGGTGGCCGCGGGTCTCGGCTGGATGCCGCGCTTTGCCGCCCTGACTCCCCGGGCGGCCACATGATGAGCCTGATACTGTTTCTGGTGGCCAGTCTGTTGAGCGGCCTCGGTCTTGCCTGGCTGGCAGCGGTCAATCCGAAGCGTCGCAGGGTTTATGGACTGTCGCGCCCGGCGCCCGTGGTGCCCTGGCAGAAATGGGCCATGGCGGTACTGGTCCTGTTGCCGGGCGTGCTGCTGGTGGTCTTTGGGCAGGTCGCCGGGTTCGTGCTCTGGCTGGGGGCCGTTACTGTGATCGGCTGGATGGTAGCCCTGCGCCGCCCCGCGCTGACCAGATGATAGCCGCCGGTTAGCAGAGCTTCAGGCCCACCTGCAGGATGCGCCCCTGCGCCATCTGCTTCACCACCAATTCGATATTACCCACTCGCAGCCGGTCGCCGACCACCGGCTGGGCGTGTACCCGCCTGCGCAGTACCGCATCCAGGTCGAGGCCCTCCAAGTCCGGATCGGGCGCTACGCCGTAGGCGGCGCAGAGATCATCGAACAGCACGTCCGGTTGCAGGGTGAAGGGGCCGAAGAAGGCGCTGCTGACCAGGTGGGAGCGGGTGGGCAGGGTGGCAAACAGCCCGGCCAGCTGGTCGCTCTCGTGGCTGGGGGTGAGCAGTACCAGGATGTCCTCCGGCGCCAGTCGCAAGTCGTCCCGGGGCTGCAGTACCTGATCCGTGCGCAGTACCCCGACGGTTTTCACGCTGTCAGGCAGCGGCAGCCGGCCCAACACGTAGGCATCCGCCGGGCTGCCGGCGTGGATGCGGTAGGCCAGCAGTTCCCGATCCACCTGGCCTGGAATGACCACACCCAGGTGCTCCCTGTCCTCAACCAGCGGCGGCACGTCCAGCTGCAGGCGCCGCGCCAGCGGCGCGATGGTCCAGCCCTGGAAGCACAGGGACAGCAGCACCACGAAGAAGGTGACCTGGAAGTAAGTGGCGCTGTGCTCCATGCCTGAGAGGTAGGGGAACAGGGCGAGGATGATGGGTACGGCGCCCTTCAGGCCGACCCAGGAAATAAACACCTGCTCCTTGAGGGGAAGGCGAAAGGGCAGCAGGCAGGTAAACACGGCCACGGGCCGCGCCACCAGCATCAGGGCGGCGGCGATGACCAGGGCCGGCAAGGCGACATCCAGCAGCGACGACGGCGTGACCAGCAGACCCAGCAGCAGGAACATGCCGATCTGGCTGAGCCAGGCCAGTCCGTCCAGCAGCCAGCGGATATCGCGCAGGTAGTTGACGGGGCGATTGCCCAGCAGCAGGCCGATCAGGTAGATGGCGAGAAAGCCGCTGCCGCCGGCCAGGTTGGTGAGGCCGAACACACAGAGGCCGAAGGACACCGCCAGCAGCGGGTAGAGGACCCGCGGCAGGTGCAGCCAGTTCAGCAGCTTCTGCAGCAGCCAGCCGCCGGCCAGCCCGGCAATGCCGCCAAAGCCCATCTGTTGCAGGAACTCCAGCAGCAACGCTACTCCGATATTGCCACTGCTGGTGCTGCCCAGCAGGCCGAGCAGGGAGACTGTCAGGAAGATGGCCATCGGGTCGTTGGTACCTGACTCGATCTCCAGGGTGGCGCCGCTGCGCTGCTTCAGTTCCAGCCCGGCACCGTGCAGCAACCCGAACACCGCGGCGGCATCTGTGCTGCCGACGATGGCGCCCAGCAACAGGCCGTTGAGCAGGGGCCAGTCCAGGATCCAGGCGGCCACCAGCCCTACGATGCCACTGGTGATGGCCACGCCGAGGGTGGCCAGGGACAGGGCGGGTTTCAGGCCGACCCGGAAACTGCTGACATGGGTGCGCATGCCACCGTCCAGCAGGATGATGGCCAGGGCGATGTTGCCCACCAGGAAGGCGGTGCCGACATCGTCAAAGTGAATACCGCCGGGGCCGTCTTCGCCCGCCAGCATGCCCACCAGCAGGAACAGCAGCAGGGAGGGAGCGCCCAGGCGCTGGGACAGACCGGTGATGGCGATGCTCACCAGCCCGAGAAAGGCGCACAGGAGAATCAGTTGGTAGCTGGCGTCGATCATGGTCTGGCGCTCAGGCGAACAGGGCCTTCAGCCCGCTGAGGGTCTCGGCGGCGCGCTCCTGGTTGGCCTCGGGCGTGGCCTCGCCGCCGCCCTGCCACACCAGGTCTTCCTCTGGCAGTTCCGCCAGGAAGCGGCTGGGTTCACAGGGCACGGTCTCGCCGTACTGGCGGCGGCGCTCGGCCAGGCTCATGGTCAGGGTTTCGCGGGCGCGGGTGATGCCGACATAGGCCAGGCGGCGCTCCTCGGCGATGTTGTCCTCTTCCACGCTGACCCGGTGGGGCAGGAAGCCCTCTTCCATGCCGATGATATAGACGTGGGGAAATTCCAGGCCCTTGGAGGCGTGCAGCGTCATCAGCTGCACACAGTCGGGTCCGGCTTCCTCTTCATCCTGCTGTTCCAGCAGGTCGCGCAGGATGAGGCGATTGATGGCCTCGTCGAGGGCCAGTTCCTCGTCGCGCATCAGGCGGTCGATGGAGTCCACCAGGAAGTAGACATTGCCCATACGGCGCTCGGCGACATCCTCGCTGGAGCTGAGCTGCAGCAGCCAGTCCTCGTAGTCGATGTCGCGCAGCAGCTGGCGAATGCCGTCGGCGCCGGATTTCTCCGCGCTGATGCGGCGTATCTGCTCCAGCCAGTGATGGAATTCCCGCAACCGTTTCAGTCCGGCTTCCGGCAGCACGCCCTCGCTGAGGCGCTCGCAGGCGCCACTGAGGCTCACATGCTGCTCGTTGGCGAATTCGCCCAGGGCCTCCAGGGTGCTGGCGCCGAGCTTGCGCCGGGGCACGTTGGCGATGCGCAGGAAGGCGTTGTCGTCGTCCGCGTTCACCAGCAGGCGCAGGTAGGCCATGATGTCCTTCACCTCGTTGCGGGCGAAGAAGGAGGTACCGCCGCTGAGGTGGTAGGGCACGCCGTTCTGCTGCAGGGCCAGTTCGATCAGCCGCGACTGGTGGTTGCCGCGGTAGAGGATGGCGTAGTCGCCATAGCGGGTGCGCTTGCGCAGTTTGTGGTCCTGGATTTCCGCCACTACCTGGTCGGCCTCGTCCTGCTCGTTGGCGCAGCGCATCACCCGCAGCGGGTCGCCCATGCCCAGCTCGGACCAGAGCTGCTTCTCGAACACGTGTTCGTTGTTGGCAATCAGGGTGTTGGCGGCCTTGAGAATGCGCGAGGTGGAGCGGTAATTCTGCTCCAGCTTGACGATCTTGAGGGCCGGGAAGTCCTCCTGCAGCAGGCTCAGGTTTTCCGGCCGCGCGCCGCGCCAGGCGTAGATGGACTGGTCGTCATCGCCCACCACCGTCAGCCCGCCACGCAGGCCGACGATCTGCCGCACCAGCAGGTACTGGCTGGAGTTGGTGTCCTGGTATTCGTCCACCAGCAGGTAGTGCAGCTGGTTCTGCCACTTCTCCAGAATCTCCGGCTGGTGCTCGAAGAGGATGGTGGGCAGCAGAATCAGGTCATCGAAATCCAGCGCGTTGTAGGCTTTCAGGGCCCGCCGGTAGCGCAGGTAGGCCTGGGCGCAGAGCATGTCCGCCGGGCTGGTGGCCGCCGCCACCGCCTCTTCCGGCAGCACCCGGTCGTTTTTCCAGTTGGAGATGCGTTGCTGGATGGTACCGGCCTGGTCACCGTCGGAGCCGTGCTCCTGGATCAGCAGGTCCTTGATCAGGTTCTTGCTGTCCTCGCCGTCGAAGATGGAAAAGCCGTTCTTCAGGCCCAGGTGCTTGCGCTCGCGGCGGATGATATTCAGGCCCAACTGGTGGAAGGTGCTCACCGTCAGCCCGTCGGCGCCATTGCCCAGGATCTTGCCCACCCGCTCCTTCATCTCCCGCGCCGCCTTGTTGGTGAAGGTCACCGCGGCGATGCGCTTGGCGTCGATGCCGCACTGCTCCACCAGGTAGGCGATCTTGCGGGTGATCACGCTGGTCTTGCCGCTGCCGGCGCCGGCCAGCACCAGCAGGGGGCCGTCGATGTAGCGCACGGCCTCGCGTTGGCGGGGGTTGAGTTGGGTCACTGGGGCAACACGGGTGGTGAATGGGGCGCCAGTGTAGCAGGAATGGCCCGGCCGGATCAGTCGTCGCCGCGGTCCACTCGCAGGCGCCCGGTGGCCAGCGACACTTCCGGCACCGCCTTCAGTGCCGTCAGGCTCGCCCGGTACAGCCGGTCCCGGCTGCTGAACCACTCCGGCGTAGCCACCCAGCAGGTGGCGAACAGGCTGATTTCGTTGCGGTCCATACCGGTCACCAGGGCGGCGGGGGCGGGCTGGTTCAACACCTTTTCGTCGGCTTCCATCAGCGCCACCAGGGCGGCGCTGGCGGACTCCACGTCGCTGTCGGGGGACAGCGGGAAGGTCATCGCCACCCGCCGCGCGGGGTTGCAGCTGAAGTTGGTCACCGCCGAGGTCATCACCAGGGCGCTGGGGATGAAGACCGTCTGGCCGTCGAAGGTACGGATGACAGTCTGGTAGGCGGTGATGGCTTCCACTGTACCCATCACACCGCGGACCTCGATGGTGTCGCCGGGGAAGAAGGGCAGGCGGGGCAGGAAGGGAATGAGGAAGAAAACAATCGTGGCCACCACCAGCACCGCCAGGATCGCGAGCCCGGCGATACCGGAGGCGTCGTAGCCCAGGCGGTTGGCGGCCACCAGCACAGTGATCACCAGGATCAGGGCGTAGAAGGTGCCGAAGGCGACCTTCAGCAATCGCGCCCAGGTGCCGGCGGGTTTCACAAAGGAGGCGACAAGGCGGTAGAGCAGGAAAATGGCGATCATGCCGCCGATCATTATCAGCAGGCCCTGCAACACCAGGTTGCCGTATTCACCCACTTTCTGGAGGATCAGGCTGACATCCTGCATTTCCATGCTGTGCCCCGGATTCTTGTTGTCGTCGGGCCAAGACTAGCACAGCCCGGCGACGGTACAGCTGCCCGCTGAAGGATTAAGTCAGCGGACCCTGACCCCTGGCGCAATGGATTGCCGATGATCTGGCCGGGAAGATGGCGCCACTGATCATTGTGGCCGGCAGTCACGCCGCGGCCAGTCCAGGCAAGAGGAATCCCATGACCCAGGACGCATACATCTACGATGCCATTCGCACCCCGCGCGGGCGCGGCAAGCCCGGTGGCGGCCTGTACGAGGTCAAGCCGGTTGATCTGGTGCGCAATCTACTGCTTGCCATGCGCGACCGGCACGATCTGTCCGAGGAGCGGGTGGAGGATGTACTGCTCGCCACCGGCGAGCCGGTAAAGGAGCAGGGCCAGAACATCGCCAAGACGGCGCTGGTCTACAGCGGTTGGCACCAGGCAACCGTAGGCGCCCAGCTGCACCGTTACTGCGCCGGTGGCCTGGATGCAGTGAACACACTGGCTATGAAGGTCATGTCGGGCATGGAGTCCCTGGGCATGGCCGGCGGGGTGGAGAGCATGTCGCGCCTGGGGATTGGCGCCGGTGGTGCCGCCGCTGGCGACCCCTGGGTGGCGATGCACAGCTTCGGCATTTCCCAGGGCCTGGCAGCGGACCTGATGGCCCACCTGGACGGCTTCAGTCGTGAAGACGTGGACCGCTACGCCTGCGAGTCCCAGCGCCGCGCCGCGGCGGCCCGCGACGCCGGCTATTTTGATCGCTCCCTGGTACCGGTAACCGACCTCAACGGCGTGGTGGTGCTGGACCGGGACGAGCTGATTCGCCCGACCACGATGGAGAACCTCGCGGGCCTCAAGCCCTCCTTCACCGTGTTTGAACAGTACGGCCATGGCGACTTCCTCAAGTTCAAATACCCCCAGGTGGAAAAGCTCGCCTGTATTCACACGCCGGGCAACAGCTCGGGCGTGGTGGATGGCGCCGCGCTGGTGCTGGTGGGTAATCGCGAGGCCGGTAGCGATCTCGGGCTGAAGCCCCGCGCCCGCATTCGCGCCTGTGCCCTGACCGGTAGCGAACCCACCCTGATGCTGGGGGGGCCGGCGCCGGCGTCGAAGAAGGCCTTGCAGATCGCCGGGATGAGTGTGGAGGACATCGATCTGTTTGAACTCAACGAGGCCTTTGCCGCTGTTGTATTGCGCTACCAGCGCCTGCTGGGCATTCCCGACGACAAAATCAACGTCAACGGCGGCGCTATCGCCATGGGACACCCCATCGGGGCGACCGGGGCCATGATCCTTGGCACGGTGCTCGACGAACTGGAGCGCAGGGACCAGAACACCGCCCTGGTAACGCTGTGCGCGGGCGGCGGCATTGGCATCGCCACCATCATTGAGCGCGTGTAAGGGTTGAGGAGAGACGTCATGAGCTATATCCGTTTGCAAAAAGACGCCGATGGCATTGTGGAGCTGATCTTCGACCAGCCCGGCAAATCGGTGAATGTGATGGGCGACGAGTACGCCGAGGCCATGCCCAAGGCCCTCGACGAGCTGGAAGCGATGCAGGGCGAAATAGCCGGGGTGTACATACGCTCCGGCAAGCCGGGCCAGTTTTTTGCCGGTGGCGACATTACCAAAATGCTGGAAATGGACCTCAACCCCTCGCCGCAGGAGCGTCAGCAGATGTTCGAGGCGCTGCTGCAAAGCAAGGAGCCACTGCGGCGGCTGGAATCGCTCGGGGTGCCGGTGGCTGTCGGCATAAACGGCGCCGCGCTGGGCGGCGGGTACGAGATTGCCCTGGCCTGCCACTACCGGATAGCGCTGGATGACGCAAAAGTACAGATCGGCCTGCCGGAGGCCATGCTCGGCCTGATGCCAGGCGCTGGTGGCGTGGTGCGGCTGGTGCGCCTGCTCGGCATGGAAAAGGCCCTGCCCTTGATTGCCCAGGGCAAGCGCCTGCGCGCGCCGCGGGCGCTGGAAGCCGGTCTGGTGCACGAACTGGCCGAGTCCGAAGAGGCCATGGCGGCTCGCGCCAAGGCCTGGATCAGGGCCAACCCGGAGGCAAAGCAGCCCTGGGAGCAGACGGATTATCAAATGCCCGGTGGCCTGCCTGGTGATGACGCTACCCAGGGTCTTACCTACTTTGGCCCGGTCAACGTGATGAACCAGACCAGGGGGAATATGCCGGCGCAGCAGGTGATCTTTGCCGCCGTAGTGGATACAGCCCGGGTGGACTATGACACCGCCCATAAGGTGGAGGCGCGCTATTTCCAGCGCCTGCTGCTGGACCAGGTGTCGCGCAACATGATGACCACCTTCTTTGTGCAGATGAACCAGCTCGATGCGGGGGCCTCGCGACCCAAAGGCGTCGAGAAACGCCAGGTCAAGAAACTGGGCATTCTGGGCGCCGGGGTGATGGGGGCGGGCATCGCCTTCAATGCCGCCAAAGTCGGCATAGAGGTCGTACTGAAAGACCTGGACCAGCAGCGCGCCGACAAGGGCAAGGCCTACGCGATCAAAGCCTGTGAGAGGGATCGCCGCCTGGACGAGGTCGCCAGCGAAGCCCTCTTGGCGCGGATACATTCCACGGGGAATGCTGCTGACCTGGCCGGTTGCGATCTGGTGATCGAGGCGGTGTTTGAAGATCGCGAGATCAAGGCCGCGGTGACCAGGGAGACCGAGGCCGCCCTCGGCGACAATGCCATCTTTGCCAGCAATACCTCCTCGCTGCCCATCACCGAACTGGCCGGTGCATCGGTGCGGCCGCAGAACTTTATCGGTATGCACTTCTTTTCACCGGCTGAGCGCATGCCGCTGGTGGAAATCATCACCGGTGAGCAGACCTCCGACGAGGCTCTGGCCCTGACCTTCGATCTCGCCCAACAACTGGGTAAAAAACCCATTGTGGTGAGGGACGCTCCCGGTTTCTTCACCACCCGCGTGATCGGCCAGACCATCACCCAGGGCCAGCGCATGCTGGCGGAAGGCGTCAACCCGGCACTCATCGAGAACGCCGCCGCTTTCAATGGCTCGCCCATGGGGCCGCTGGAAACCCTGGACAGCATCTCTATTGAAACCGCCTACCACGGCATGCAACAGCGCAAAAAGGATGCCGAGGCGCGGGGAGAGGCCTTCGAGAATGCCCCGGAATCAGAGGTGATTCGCGTCATGATCGAGGATTGCCAGCGCAAAGGCCAGCAGGCCGGTGGCGGGTTCTACGATTACGATGAAAAGGGCCGGAAGATCGCCACCTGGCCCGGGCTGAAGGACCGTTTTGCGCCGCACGGCTACACCGACATTCCCTATGAGGATGTGCGCGACCGGTTGCTGTTTCCGCAGGTGCTGGAGGCCATCCGCATCATGGAGGAGGGCGTACTCACCAGCGTCGCCGACGGCAATATCGGCTCCATCATGGGCATCGGTTTTCCGCCGCACACCGGCGGGGTGTTCCAGTGTGTCAACGCCTATGGCGCAAAGGCCTTCGCCAGGCGTGCCAGCGAGCTGGCGGCGCGTTATGGCCAGGCATTCGCACCACCGCAATTGCTGTTGGACATGGCGGAGCGGGACGAGCAATTTCGCTGAAGCTTGTTATAGTATGACGCAGTCCAGCGGAAATCTGATGGCGATGCCAGCGTGTCGCCAGTTGCGTACCACCCGGGTTGGGTAGTCGCTCCTTCAGTAACAGCGAGCGCGGACGATATTGCAAGGAAGCAACAAAGGAACCGGGAAATTGTTCACTCGACATTTGCTTGTGGCCGGCTTGGTGTTGTCGGCGTTGGCGGGCTGCAAAGTCCGTATTGAGGTGCCCGAAGGCGGCAGAATCGAGACCGAGTCCGGCCGCTACCAGTGCGAAGGTGGCGCCGTGTGTGAGCTGGATGTGCGCGACACGGACTTCGATGAGAGCTTCCTGGCTGTGGCGGACGACGAGCATGTATTCAGGGGCTGGCGCCGGGGCGATGGTTATTTCTGTGGCGGCAGCCTGGCGGCTTGCGCGCTCAGCACCACCGGCTTTTCCGGCAATGAGTCCTTGATGGCGGTGTTGAGCTCCAACCGGGTCTTCCATCTGGCGCCGGTGTTCGAGCCGGCGGCGTTTCACGTCATCACTGGCACTGTGACGGTAGCCGCGCAATCCCGTGCGGATAGCGATGTAAACGACATTAATGCTCCCTACACCCCAAACGACTACCCTTCCCTGTCGCAGCCTGTGTCCAATCCCGCCACTATCGGTGGCTACGCCAATGTAATCGACGCCGGCGAGCCTGGGCCGTCGACTGACTTCGGTGACCGGGACGATTTCTACACGGTAGACCTGCTAGCGGGGCAGGTGATTTCCCTTAATGTGTCGGAACCGGAGCAGGGCGACCTCGACCTGTACCTTTTCGACAGCAATGATCAGATTGTCGACTTCTCGCTCAATACCAGCTATTACGAATCCCTGACTGTGGCGCAGAGTGGCCGCTATTCTATCAATGTCTTTGCTTACTCCGGGGCCTCCAACTACACACTGTCAATCGGTCAGCCCGCGTCTGAAGCCGCCGGTGGCTTCACTGCAACCGCGGATTTCGATCCGGAGGCGGTAGTGGTGCAGTACCGTCAGGCGAGAGGTCCCCAGGCGCAGGCCGCTTCTGCCGCTGAGCCGCGTTTGCGCCTCGAGTCACTGGCGAGCCTGTCGGTGGCTAGCGCAATGACTGCTGCGGGCGACTCCGGCAAGGCAGGCCAGTTCCACAGTGGGGAACTGGAGCGCAAATGGCGGGCCCTGAACGCAATCAAGGCCTTGAATAACCGCTCAGACGTGGAGTTCGCCGAACCGAATTACCGCTACCGCGCCGCCGCTCGACCCAACGACCTTTACTATTCGTTGCAGTGGCACTATCGCCAGATCAATCTCGCCGAGGCCTGGGACATCACACGAGGTAGCGGAGACGTCGTTGTCGCGGTGATAGATACCGGTGTGCTGGGCCGGCACCCGGACCTGAGTGGCAAGTTCGTCGATGGCTACGACTTTATCAGCGATCCTTACCACTCGGGCGACAACGACGGTATCGATCCGGATGCAGAAGATCCCGGCGATGGCGGCGTGGCGGGGCAGAGCAGTTACCACGGTTCCCACGTCAGCGGTACCGTGGCCGCCGCCACCAATAACAGTCTCGGTGTGGCCGGTGTCGGTTGGCGCACACGGGTAATGCCAATCCGCGTGCTGGGCGAGGAGGGAGGTACCGTCTATGACATTGCCCAGGGGGTTCGCTACGCGGCCGGCCTGGCCAACGATTCAGGCACCGTGCCGGCACAGAGGGCCGATATCATCAACCTCAGCCTCGGTGGCGCTGACAGTTCCCAGGCCATGCGTAATGTCATTTCCAGGGCGCGGGAGAAGGGGGTAATTGTCGTGGCCGCGGCGGGCAATGAGAGCAGCAGTCAGCCCAGCTACCCCGCAGCCTACCCGGGAGTTATTTCGGTCGGTGCTGTTGGCCCCAACGGCGTACGTGCGTCTTACTCCAATTTTGGCGCTACCCTCGACCTGGTGGCGCCGGGCGGCGACATGGCGGCGGATCTTGACGGCGACGGTAACACTGATGGTGTTATCAGCACGGTGGGCAGTGATAGCGGGTCCGGAGTCAGTTTCGGTATTGGACCGCAGCAGGGGACTTCAATGGCCAGTCCCCACGTCGCTGGTGTCATCGCCTTGATGAAGGCGGTGCGCCCGTCGCTGACACCGGCGCAAGTGGATCAGTGGTTGCAGCAGGGACGTCTGACCACGGACCTGGGTGAGGCGGGTTGGGACTCTCAGTACGGCCACGGCCTGCTCGACGCTGCGAAAGCAGTGCGCACCGCCAGCACCGCGGATTCCGGTCCGGACACCACGGCACCAACTCTGCAGATTTATCCCGGCAACGTGGCGCTGGGCGTTGAGTCCCGGCTCTTTACCGTCACTAACAGCGGCGGCGGGACCTTGCGGGTCAGTGGTATCGCCAGCCCGGTGGCCTGGCTGGAAGTCGCTGCCGAAGCCGTCGACGACAATGGGCTGGGACAGTACCGCCTGAGATTGCTGCCCGGCAGTCTGGCGCCCGGGGTGTACCAGACCACGTTGCGGATCGACAGCTCCGCGGGGAGCGGCGAAGTGGAAGTGATCGCCACCGTCGAAGAGGTCGGGGCTTCGGCAACCAGTGCGGGAGTGTTGTACGTCCTGTTGACCGACCAAGCGGGGGCAACCATTGACCAGCGGATACTGGAACCTGAGGACGGTGGTTACACCTTCCGCTTTGATCGCGTGAAAGAAGGCAGCTATCGCCTGACAGTCGGGTCCGACATGGACAATGATTTCTTTATTTGCGACGCCGGCGAGGCCTGCGGCGCCTACCGCACGCTGTTCAATCCCGATGACATCGTACTTGATCGCCCGCGGCGAGGCCTGTCGATCAACGCCAGTTTCAGCCCCAATATCGGCAGTGCTGCGGCCGCCGAGGGGGGTGGGCAGCCGGTGCCGCTGATGATCCGGCGGCCCGCACGTCAGGCGGGTGATAGTGACGGAGACGCCGGGTTGCCCACCCGCCAGTTTTGGTCACCCGGCAAGACAGAGTCCCGAGGCAAGAACAATCGGTCGTAAGTTGCGCGCTTTCGGAGCGGGCGAGTAAAACTGCAAAGCGTGCCTTGCGGGGTTGTGGGAAGGTGCCGGGGGCGCCTCAGTCGAGAATATGAGGGCTTGGCGGGTGTTGTTCCACCAACTCGTAGTGGGCTACTGCGGGTTCAGCGGCTATGGCCTGGCGACGGGCGTTTTGGTCGCCACACGTTTCCTGCACCAGCGCGAGCACCAGTCGCGTAATCCCGATCATCGGCAGCTTTGCTGCCTGTGAAAAAGTCACCCAATGCAGATCCTCCAGTTCGCCATTGCTGCGCAGCTGGCCGGCGCAGTGGCGCGCGTCGGCAAGGAAGAAGCGGGCGTCAAAGCGGCGCACATTGTTGGGTGGCGTGACGGCGCGGGCGAAGTAGTCCATGCGGTGTAGCGCCGGCGCCAGGCCCTGGCGGTAGAAGGGGCGCCAGGACGGCGAGCGGGTGCGCAGTGGCTGTTGCGGTGGCTTGCCTAGCAGCAGTCCGGTTTCCTCCCAGGTTTCGCGTACCGCGGCCATTGCAATGGCGCGTCCGCGGGCGGCGCTGACGCTGTGCTCCAGCCGCTGCCGGGTCGATTCCTGCAGTGAAAATGGAGTGGGCACGCGAGCGTCGCCGGCATCCACCCGCCCGCCGGGAAAAACATATTGCTGCGGAACGAAGGCGTGCCGCGCGCTGCGCAGCCCCATCAGGACCTCGCGGCGGTTGCGCACGATGACGAGCGAGGCGGCGTCTACCGGGCGCATGGCCGCGCCACCCCTCTCGACAAGTACGTTGCTATCGCGTCACGGGGCTGAGCAGGTGAAGCTGTCGGCGCTGTCCGGATCGCCACCCTGGTAGACCGCCTGGTTCGGCAGGGCACAGAGCTTGCGACTGCGGACAATAGTGCCCTCGGCGTCGCGCTGGTGCGCGAGTACGGTGTCAGGTGCTTCGCCCTGTTCGACCCAGCGGTCGATGATCTGTAGGGGGTTGAAGTCATCGGCGGTAAGCCCGGGGCGCTCCCAGCAGTGGCCAAAGCCCGGTACCGTAACAAAACGCGCCGATGCCGTCAGCGCTTCAGGCGCAGTCGCCGCGGTGGCTTCCTCGAAGTAGGCCGCGGCTCGGCCGGGCAGGATCAACGGGTCCGCCAGGCCCTGGTAGTAAAACAGTCGTGTGCCGGCGGCGGCGAGAGCGTCGAGGTTGGGGTCGGTGGCGTCGACCACGGGCGCAAGGGAGCGAATACGCTCGATTTCCGCGGCCAGGTTGTAATCGTGGGGGTGAAAAGGCTGATCGGCCGGAATGCCGTAAGCCAGTCGCAGGTAACCTTCGCCGGCTCTCTCGCCCCAGGCCATGTTGTCATTGGTGCCGACGACCCAGATTGGCCAGTAGGCCTCTGAGCCGGGAGCAATGCCGGGAAACAGCGACTGGCCATTGACGGTGGCACCCCGGTACAGGCGCTGAATGGCGTTCACCTCCTCCGCGCTGAAGCACTGCCCGCCAGTTTCCCCCTTGCACTGCAGGGCCTGGGGGGCGGGATCACAGAGGTCCGGGCGGGCGACGATACCGTCTTCGACGCCGTCGAGGCTGTCACAGCGTTGCATCACGTGCTCGGCGAGCAAGGGGACTTTGTCCTTGGAGATAACGGCGCTGCCGTCTGGTTTGCGTGTAGTCTGTAGCAGCCAAAGACCGTGAATGCCGCCGTTGCCGCTGAGGTCGAAAATGCCATCGCCGGCGGCGATTCCATCGAACAGGTCGGGGTGGCGCTGGGCGGCATACAGTCCCAGTCTGCCGCCGTTGGAACAGCCGGAGAAATAGGTGCGCTGGGGTACTTTTTCGTAGTAGCTGGCTGCCAGGGAGCTGCCGCTGGCAACGGCCAGCGGCATCCACTCGCCGGCGTAAAGCTCCAGCGCGCGGGGGTCGTCCAGCGCCCAGTCAGTCTGCCAGCTCGGGGCCTGGTGGCCGCTGTCGGTGAGGATTGCGGCATAGCCGTCCTGCAGCGCGGCGTTGAGGCTGTTGGAATAGCCGGCCTTGTCCGGGTCCAGGCCGCCGCAAAAGCCGCCGCAGCCGGCTACCACGAATTTGCTGTTCCAGTTCTCGCTGGGCATGCGCATGACAAAGCCCACCTTGCCCTCAATTTTGCCTTCCACCTGGCAGAACGGGGGCAGGCCCTGGTGGTCGCGCATCTCGCGGGCACTGCTTACGGTGGTGTCCGCCGACGTGTGGCCGGCGAGGGCGGCGCAGCGGCTGTCCGCGCTGAGGGAGTCTGTGCCGTTCTGGTTGGCGCAGGCCGCGGCGAGCGCGGCCGCGGCCAGGAGTGATAGCCGGTAGTGCATGGTAAATTCCTTACGGTGTTTTTTGTTATCGCGTTAGCCGAGCCGTTCGATCAGCATGGCGCTGCCGGTACCGGCGGCACCGGCGGCGGAGACGATGCCGCGGTGCAGGCCCCGCCGCTCCAGTTCATCCAGCAGGGTGCCCAGCATCATGGAGCCGGTGGCGCCCATCGGGTGGCCGAGGGCGATCACGCCGCCGTTGACGTTGTACTTGTCTTCCGGAATGGCCAGTTCGCGCATGCCCATCACCGAGATGGCGGCGAAGGCCTCGTGAATCTCGAACAGGTCGACATCCGCAGCGGTGAGTTTCTGTTCCGCCATCAACGTGCGGGTCGCTTCCACACAGCCCGACAGCACCTGGGTGGGGTCCGCCGATACGGTATTGCTTGCCACGATGCACGCCCGGGGCCTGGCGTCCAGCGCGCCCTCGGCGGCCACCAGCACCAAGGCGGCGCCATCGGCCATGGCCGGGGAGTTGCCTGGGGTGTGGATGTGCTCGATTGCCGACAGCTCGCTGTGGGCCGCCAGCTGGTAGGCATTAATCCCCATGGCGCCCGCTTTGGCGAAGGCCGGTTCCATGCCGGCGAGGCCCTCCGCGGTGGTGTCGCCGCGGATGCATTCGTCCTCGCTGCACTGGCTGCCGTCGGGGCGGGTGATCGGTACGATCGAACTGAAGTAACCGGCTTCGCGGGCCTTCGCCGCGCGTTGCTGGCTGGTTGCGGCCAGGGCGTCGGCCTGCTCACGGCTGACTCCGTGCAGGGTGGCGATGAGGTCGGCGCCGTTGCCCATCATCAGCATCTGGCAGCGGGCGGCGAAGGCCGGGTCCTTGAACACCCGGGCATCATCGGCCAGCATCGGCACCCGCGACATCATTTCCACGCCGCCGCCAATCGCGGTATCCACCAGTCCGGCCTGCACCTTGAGGGCGGCCAGGGCCACGCTATCGATACCGGAAGAACAGTAGCGGTTGATGGTCATGCCGGGAATCTGGCTCGGCCAGCCGGCGTAGAGGGTGGAGGCCTTGGCGATGTTGCCCGCCTGCTCGCCGTGCTGGGTGGCACAGCCGAGAATCACATCGCCCACCCGTTCCGGCGACAGGCCGGTGCGTTCGGCAATGGCCGTGTAAAGCTGCTTCAGCAGTTCATGGGGGGTGACAGCGTGCAGGCCGCCGTTCTCTTTGGCGCGACCGCGGGGGCTGCGAATGGCATCGTAAATGAGGGCGTCTTTCATGCATCGACTCCGATAATCAGACTGGCACAGGTGGTGGCGCTGCCACCGAGATTGAAGGTGGCCATGTTGCGTGCGCCATCCAGTTGGCACTCACCGGCGCGCCCGCTGACCTGTCGCGCGCAGTCCAGCGCCATACGTACGCCGGTGGCACCCACCGGGTGGCCGAGACCGATCAGGCCGCCGCTGGGGTTGATGGGGAAGTCACCACCGATGGCAATGCGGCCTTCCTCGATGGCTTTCCAGCTTTCACCGGGCAGGGTCAGGCCGCTGTGATCGATGGCCATGTACTCGGTGACCGAGAAACAGTCGTGGGTTTCCAGGCCGTCCAGGTCGGTCACCTGCCGGTACCCGGCCCGGCGCAGGGCATCGTCAAACATGTCCCGCACATGGGGGAACAGCAGGGGCTGGCCGGCGCTCAAGCGCAGCTTGTGCTCCAGGGAGATCGGTGCGCTGCGGTGCCCCCACCCTTTGATGCGGGGAATATCCGCCAGTGACAAGCCCTTCGCGCGCGCGTGCTCGCGGGCGGTGGCCTCGTCGGCGAGGATGATGCAGGCGGCGCCATCGGTGATCTGGCCGCAATCCATTTTGCGCACCCGGCCCTCGATCACCGGATTCAGCTCATCGTCGGCGCTGAAGCAGCCCGCGGGGAATTGCCAGTCGCGGCTCTGGGCCAGCGGGTTGCGCTTGGCGTTGGCGAAATTGTTTTCGGCAATACGCAGCAGGTGTTCGCCGTCGATGCCGTGGCGGTTTTCGTACTCGCGGGTAATGCGGTCGAACATAAAGGGCCAGGGAAATTCGCAGTCCGTCGCCTCGTGGCCGGCCCATGCAGCGGCCCCCAGGTATTCGGCGCCGGTTTTGCCGCCCACGTTACGCATCAGCTCCAGGCCGACCACGGCAGCGCAACGGTAGTGACCGGCCTCGATGTCGCGCATCGCAGCCAGCATGGCCATCGATCCCGAGGCGCAGGCGGCCTCATGGCGCGAGGTGGGAATGCCGCACAGCTGGGGATAAACCTCGGCAAAGAAACCGTTGAGCTGGCCCTGGCGGGCGAACAGATCTGCGACAAAGTTGCCGACGTGGCCGACTTCGATCTGCTCCGGCTCGATGCCGGCATCGGCGATGCCGGCGCCCAGCGCTTCGTGGAACATATCGTAGATTTCCAGGCCCTCGCGCGCCCAGTTGCGGGCGAAGTCGGTCTGGCTACCGCCCAGGATGTAGATATTGGTCATGGCTCAGTCCTCTGTGATCAGTTGCTGCAGGTCTCCGCGCACCACCTTGCCCACCGGATTGCGCGGCAGGGCATCGAGTACCTCGATACGTTCGGGCAGCTTGAACTTTGCGACACCGCGTTCCAGCAACCAGGCAGCCAGAGATTCCAGTGTCGGCGCCTTGGCACCCGCGGCCGGCACCACGCAGGCGCAGATCTTTTCACCCAGCATGGGGTCGGGATAGGCGCAGACGGCGGCCTCCGCGAGATCCGGATGGCCCTCGAGCACGGTGTCCAGGTCGGAGGGGGAAATCTTCATGCCGCCGCGGTTGATGATGTCCTTGCAGCGGCCGACGATGCGGTAGTAATTCGGCGGTTCGCCGGCGATCTCCACCAGGTCGCCGGTGCGGAACAGGCCGTCGTCGGTAAAGACGCCTTCCCCGTCGTGGCCGAGATAGCCGTCGAACACGGCGGGGCCACTGATACACAGTTCGCCGGCCTGGCCGGGTTCGGTAATTTCCCGCCCGGTGTCCGGGTCGATGACCCGGGTCACGGTGCTGGCGTGGGCCTGGCCCTGCCAGGGCATGCCGGGCACCCCGAGTCGCGGGAACAGCGCCGCCCGGTATTCCGCACCCGGCGCCGTCACGGGCGTGGAAAACAGACTGATGCCCTCGTTGGAGCCGTAGAAATTAATAATCGCCTTGCCGTAGTCGCCTTCGACGGTTTCGATCATCGCCGGCGACAGTGGCACGGAACCCGACCCGAAGGCCCGCAGCGCGCTGAAGTCGCCCATTTCCCAAAGGGCTGGCTGGTGGGCCAGCTGGTTGAGCAGGGCCGGCGGGGCGATGGTGAAGGTGACGCCCTCGTCCTGCAGCTGCTTCAGGTATAGCGGCGGGTCCATCGGGTGGTGCAATACCAGACTGGACCCGGTCAGCACGGAGGGGAACAGGAAGCCGCCGATGGCCGCCATGTTGATCAGCGGGAAGGGCGCCAGCAGGGTTTCCCCCTCCCGGTAGTCGCCGGCTTCCATGGTGTTGCGGGCGATGGCGATCCACATGTTGTGGGAGCGCGGTACGCCCTTGGGGGTGCCGGTGGTACCCGAGGTCCAGCAGATGGTGACGATGTCATTGGCGTCGGCGGGGTGGGCATCCTGGTGAGCAGCGAGTCGGGCTTCGTCGAACGTCGCGTCGGGGTCGCCCGTGCAGATGGTTTCGCCGAGCGTCCACACGGGCGTGTCACCCAGCGCCGCCACAGCGCGAGCGGCAAGGTCATCACCGCGGAAGTCGGCCAGGGTGATGACGGCGGCGGGTTTCAGTGTGGCGGCAAACTGTTGCAGCTCGTGGCGGCCGTACTGCACCGGGATCGGCGAAATGATGGCGCCGATGCGGCTGCAGGCGTAGTACAGCGCCACCAGCTCGCTGATGTTGGGCAATTGCACGAGGAGGCGGTCGCCAGGCGCGATGCCCTGGTCCAGCAACTCGCTGGCCAGCCGGCCGCTGAAATGCTGCAGTTCACGGAAATTCAGGCGCCGGGGCGGGATGCCACAAAGGTCCGCCTTGTTGGGCTGGTCCGCCACCGCCAACTGCTCCGCGCGGGATCGGGCGCAATTGGCCAGCAGGCCGTGCAGGGTATCGTGCCCCCAGAACCCTCGGTTGGTATATTCGCGGATACGTTCGGGTGTGCTGGTTTTCATTTTATTGTCCCTCACAGGTTGCGCGGTATTCGCTGACCAGGCGTTCCACCAGTTCAGCCACCGGCAGAATCTCGTCAATGGCGCCGGCCCCCTGGCCCGCGGCCCAGACATCGCGCCAGCGTTTGCTGTCGCCGGCTGAACGGGTGATATCGATATCACCAGAGGCCGGCATGTTCTCTGGATCATAGCCCGCCTGCACGAGACTGCCGCGCAGCCAGTTGGCCTTGACGCCGGTCAGGGCGTCCGAGCAGATGATGTCCTCCCCGCTCGCGGCAACCAGCATCTGCTTGTATTCGTCGACCGCCATGCTTTCGTTGGTCGCGATGAATCGCGTGCCAAGGTAGGCGTAGGTGGCACCGAGTACTTCCGCCGCGCGGATGGCCCGGCCCGAGGAAATACCGCCGCCGAGCACGATGGGGCCGTCCCAGAAGCGACGCACTTCCTCCACAAAGGCAAAGCCGGACAGCTGGCCGGTGTGGCCGCCGGCGCCAGCCGCCACCAGCACCAGACCGTCGACGCCCGCCGCAATGGCCTTGCGGGCGAAGGACACATTGATGACATCGGCATAGATACTGCCGCCGTAACTGTGCACCGCTTCCACCGCATCCCGCGGGCTGCCCAGGGCGGAGATAACGATGGGGGCGCGGTACTTCACCGCCAGTGCCAGGTCTTCGTCGCGGCGCGCGTTGGAGCGGTGCATCATCAGGTTGATGGCCCAGGGGGCGTCGGTGGCCGGGTCGAGTTCTGCGGTGATGCGTTGCAGCCATTCCTCGAGCTGTTCGGTAGTGCGGGTATTGAGCGACGGGAAACTGCCCACCATGCCGGCCTTGCAGGCGGCGATCACCATGTCCGGGCCGGACTGCAGGAACATGGGCGCCTGAAAGGCCGGGATGCGCAGGCGGGACAGGGAGAACTCGGGAGTGTCGGTCATAGCAAGGTTCCGTTTGGTGCTGCTGCGGAGTCAGGCCCTGCGGCGTGGCGGCAGGGGGATAAGTCCACTGGTCGATTCCATGTAGTGCTTGTAGGCGGGCTTTTCACGCGCCATTTTCTTGTCCAGGGTGCGCTGGCCGGTGATGTTGATCACCAGGTAGCTGTAGGCCAGCGGGCCGATAACGGTGGCGAAACCCCAGGGTGCCTCGCAGGCCACCAGGAAGATGCCCCACCACACGCAGAGTTCGCCAAAATAGTTGGGGTGGCGGGAATAGCGCCACAGGCCGGTGTCCAGTACGGTGCCGCGTTTTGACGGATCGGCACGAATGCGGGTCAGCTGATGGTCGGCGATGCTTTCGCAGGCCAGCCCCAGGGCCCACAGGGCAAAGCCTGCCCAGGCCAGCGCGCCGGGGGTCATACCTGCGGGGGCCAGCATGCCGACCTGCAGCGGCAGGGCCACCAGCCAGATGACGACGCCCTGCAGCAGAAAGACCTGTCGCAGACTCAGCCAGATAAAGGCCCGCTCGTTGTCGACCCAGCTGCGCAGCCTGGCGTAGCGCGGGTCTTCGCCGTGGCCCCAGTTGCGCCGCAGCAGGTGCCAGCTCATGCGCAGCGCCCAGGCCAGCACCATTCCCAGCAGCATCAGCTGCAGGGGAGCAATGGTGCCGGCGAGGACGAAGGCCAGCACGCCGATCCCCGCCAGAATGCCGGCAAAGGCCATATCGATGATGCTCACGTCACGCAGGGGGATGCTCAGTAGCCACAGCAACAGCACTGCACCGAAAGCAAAGGCGGCAGTGGCGAACAACAGGGCGGGATAGTCCATCGGTGCTCCGCAACATTTTTATGCTTGTCACTTTTGTAAATAGACTATATGCTTTGGTCTTGTTACGCAAGCAAGTATTGAATGGCTGGTTCTGTGAGCCAGCGGCCCGGCACCAGCGGGCCACCAACCCGATAACAATGAGGGAGTCAGCTATGCAGCCCCTGAGCCGAATCACCGAATACCCGTCCGTCGAGCAGTGCATTGGCGGTGTCGCCGAGTTCGATAACACCCAGCCCTGGATTTACAAGCTCGACAATCCTTACCTGCACGGCGCTTATGCGCCGGTGAACGCAGAGGTGGATGTCGGGGATTTGCAGGTGGAGGGCGAGCTGCCCGCGGACCTGTGCGGCGCCTATTTCCGCAACGGTCCCAACCCGCGCTTCGAGCCGAAGAATCGCCACCACCCCTTCGATGGCGACGGCATGATCCACGGCGTTTACTTCCACGAGGGCCGGGCGCGCTACCGCAACCGCTATGTGGAAACCCTTGCGCGCCACAGTGAGCTGCGGGACGGGCGCTCCATTTCGCCCGGCGTTATGGGGCCCTTCGATTACGAGCTGTCGCCCTTTGGTATCAAGGACACCTCCAACACCGACGTGTTTTTCTTCGACGGCTCCCTGATGAGCCTGTGGTACAACGCCGGCCACCCCTACCGGGTGGATGCTCACGACCTTGGTACCCGCGGTTACTTTGAGCTGGAGGGGCGCGACAAGCGTCGCATGTCCGCCCACTCCAAGGTTGACCCGGCAACAGGCGAGCTGCTGTTTTTCGACTACGGCAACGAGCCCCCCTACATGACCTACGGCGTGGCCGATGCGCGCGGCCGCCTGCTGCACGAGGTGGCCATCGATCTGCCCGGGCCGCGCCTGCCCCACGATATTGGCGTCAGCCGCAATTACACCGTGCTGCACGACCTGCCGTTCTTCCACGATATGAATGTGCTGCGCCGGCACGGCTATCGCGTGCTGACCTTCCACCGCGACATGCCGATTCGCTTTGGCGTGATACCGCGCTTTGGCTCCGGTAGCGACGTGCGCTGGTTCGAGTGCGAACCCGGCTACATCCTGCACACCAGCAACTGCTGGGAAGAGGGCGACTGGCTGTTCATGGATGGCTGCCGCTCGATCAACCCGATGCCCGCTGCCCAGCCCGGCGAGGGCGATCTGGCCTCGATGCTGGCCTACATGCGCCTGGAGGCCAACAACTACCGCTGGGCCTTCAACCTGCGCACGGGCGAAGTGCGCGAGGGGGATATCGACGACCTCAATACCGAGTTCAACAAGACCAACCCGCTCTACATGGGGATCAAGGGCCGCTACGCCTATCACCAGCGTATCCCCCTGCACCACGAAGGCGGCTATACCCTGCGCTTTACCGGGCTGGTGAAGTACGACAACGACAGCGGTCGTCGCTGGCAGTGGGATTACGGCCCGGGTGTGTTCGGGAGCGAGGCGGTCTACGCCCCGCGCCGCGGCGCAACCGCCGCTGATCCGGAAGACGACGGCTACGTCATCACCCTGGTCACCGACAGCAAGAACTGGCAGTCCCATTGCCTGGTCTTCGACGCCACCGATATCGAAACGGGGCCCGTGGCGCGTGTTCGTCTGCCGCAGCGGGTTCCCTTTGGTTTTCATGCGACCTGGGCGCGAGGAGAAGAACTCTACCCGCTAAGCGGAAGGTAGGCCCCCGGCTTGCCGCCGTTTGGCCGTAAATAGCCCCACCTATAATCCATAAAGTTAAACGAGAGGCTTACATGAAAAAAGCACTGTTCCGCGCGCCCGCAACCGCGCTCCTTCCGCTGGCGATGGCCGTGCACCAGGCTGCCTATGCCCAACCGCAACTGGAAGAGGTTATCGTAACCGCCGAGAAGCGCAGCCAGAGTATTCAGGATGTGCCCCTGTCGGTGGCCGCGCTGGATGGCGGCAATGTCGAGGTCGGCAAAATCGAGGGCCTGAACGATATCGCCTATCGCACGCCCGGCCTGACCTTTAATCAGTTCAATGTCGGTGAGCCGCGTATTTACATCCGCGGTATTGGCAACAGCTCCGATTCCGCGGCTTCCGATCCCGCGGTGGGCGTATTCATCGACGAAGTCTACATTGGCCGCACGGGCGGCATCGGCTTCGATCTGTTCGACCTGGAGCGTATTGAAATACTGCGCGGTCCGCAGGGAACGCTGTACGGGAAGAATACCAACGGTGGCGCGGTCAATATCGTGACCAGCCGCCCCTCCCAGGAGAATGAACTGCGAGTGCGCGGTTCGTTGGGTAGCGACGGTCTGCTGCATCTGCAGGGGCTCGCGTCTGGCCCCCTGAGCGAGAGTACGGCGGGGAAACTGGTCTTTTCCTGGCGCGAACGCGACGGCTTCGGCAAGAACGTGATTACCGCCGATGAGATCGCCAGTATGGGTGACTTCTCGTCGAGCAAGTTGATAGACGGGAGCATCGGTGCCGCCAACGGCGGCGATGACATCGGAAACCTGGAGAACTGGAGCGCGCGCGGCCAGTTGCTGTTTGATATCGGCGATAACGCAGAGCTGCTGCTGGGCGCCGACTACGCCGACAACGAGACCAACGGCAGCTGTCGCCACGTGCGCAACCTGGACAAGGCGATTGCCGGGCTGGGGCCGTTCTGGGAAGGCGCCATGTCGGATCGCTACCGCGCTGACGTGCGCAACTGTGCCTCCCAGTTCGATACCACCCAGGAGCGCGAAACCGGCGGCCTGATGGCGCGCCTTGAATACGATATGGATGTGGCCACGCTGACCTCCATCACCGCCTGGCGGTTCAGTGACTACAGCAGCCTGGACGACCTTACCGGCCTGCCACTAATTGACCTGGACGCACCCTCGCCGCCTGGCGTGCCGCTGCCCCCCGGTTCGTTCACCGGGCCGGAAAACGTGATTGACGCGGCGGAGGAAGAGGCCTCCCAGTGGTCGCAGGAGTTCCGCCTGGCCGGCAGTACGGATCGCTTCAACTGGCTGCTCGGCGCGTTCTACATGGAGGAAGATGTCGAACGCGAGGAAGAGTTCTACACGCAGTACAGCACCCTGCTACAGGGGCTCGGACTGGCCGGAACCGGGGATGTGCTGTTCACCCAGGACAATACCACCAAGAGCACGGCTGTTTACGGCCAGGCCGATTGGCATATTACCGAACAACTGACGCTGACCTACGGCCTGCGCTGGGCGGAGGACGAGAAAGACATTACCCAGAATGCCCTCGACCTCCTGGGCACCACGCCTTCCGGGGTTCCGCTGATTCTGCCGGAATTTGCTGCGCCGGTGTCGGCCAGCGATTCCTGGTCGAAAGTGACCCAGAAACTGTCGGTCGCATGGCACCCCTGGGACGGGATGATGCTCTATGCTACGTATTCCGAAGGCTACAAGAGCGGTGCCTTCCAGTCCCAGACCAACCTGCCTTCTGTTGCGGCACAGGCGGTGGATCCCGAGTTCGTGACCAATCGTGAAGTGGGCATGAAATCCAACTGGTGGGACAACCGCCTGCAGTTCAACCTGTCCTATTTCGATATGGATTACGAAGACCTGCAGGTGTTTGAGCTGAACAGCCTGTTCCTGCTGACCCTGCTGAACGCGCAGGCGGTCTCGGAGGGTATCGAGGCTTCCTTCGATGTCATACCGGTGGAGAACCTGACGCTGAGCGCAAGCTACAGCTGGAACGACGCGACCTACGATGAGTTCGTCAATTCCAACGGGCTCGACCTGTCCGGCAACAACCTGGCCTATGCACCGGAGCAGGCCTATACCGTGAGCGCAAACTATCGCTGGCCGCTGAACGGTGGTGCGGCACTGGACTTCGGGGCAACCTACAGCTGGAAGGACGAATACTTCCTCGGCCCGCAGAATCGTGAACGGGAAGCGCAGCCGGCCGAGGGCCTGCTGGATGCCAGTGTGGGCTGGACCAGCGCCGACACCAGCCTGACCATCGACCTGTGGGGTAAAAACCTCACCGACGAACTGGTTCTGTCCAACCTTATTGTGGACCCCACCGGTGTGACATCGGAGTTTTACATGGCTCCGCGCACTTACGGACTCACGGTGACCAAGAACTTTTGACGTTCCAGTCGCTGCAGCCCTTCGCCCTTTTGCCGGTATGAATTCGATGCCGGCATTGGGCACAATAGCCGCTTGTTGTTGCCGGGTGGCTTTATGACTGAATTGACAACACGCGCCAGCTCCATCAACCGGGCGCTGGACCAGATAGGGGACAAGTGGTGTCTGCTGATCCTGCAGGAAGTGTTCTGGGGGATTAACTCCTTTGGCGGTATTTTGCAGGAAACCGGTATTTCCCGTGGCGTCCTGTCGGACCGCCTCAAATGGTTGCAGGATCACGACTGTTTGCGGCGGCGCGGCGGTGCGCGCCATCCCAGCTACCACCTGACGCACAAATCGGTGGACCTCTATCACAACGCCCTGATGGCGGTGGCGTGGGAGGACCGCTACTACGACACCCCGGATATCCAGGCGGTAAGGCTGGTGCATCGCAACTGTGGCAAGCGCTTCGAGCCGCTGATGACGTGCGGTCACTGTCACGGCGCTGTCGATGGGCGCGATGTGAGTTTTCAGCCGGGACCGGGGGCAACCCGCGACGTGCGCGACAAGAAAGTGCGCCGCCGCTCCTCCCTGTCAGCCGATGCCATTCCCAGTGAGCGGCATGTCTACCGCAACTTGGTGAACCTGGTGGGCGATCGCTGGACGGCCAATGTGATTGCACTGGCCTTTCACGATCTTCACCGTTTTGACGAGTTTCGCCGGGAATTGCCGGTGGCCACCAATATCCTCGCGGACCGCATGCGCTTCCTGGTGGAGCAGGGGATTTTCGAAACCCGGCCCTATCAGCAGCGCCCGCTGCGCCACGAGTATTTTCTCACCGACAAGGGCTGGGATCTCTTTCCCTGGTTCCTCACCGTACTGCAGTGGGGTGACCGCTGGTGCGATCCGGACGGCGCTGGCCCGCCGATGGAGTTGACCCACACGGCCTGTGGCCACGCCCTGCAAGGCCGGGTTGTGTGCGATCAATGCGGTGAAGAAGTGCGCCCGGATGAAGTGGATTTCACGATTCTCAACCTGGAGCGCAAGGCTGTCAGAAGTTCCGGATAGCACTATAAATATAAATACTTGCATAACAAGACTATGCTGTGGCATCTTGCAATTCCTTTATGCCGAGGTGCGCCGCCATGACTGACTGGTTTTCCCAACACCGTCCCCTGCTGGACAAAGCCATCGACGCCTGCGCCAGGCGCTACTCCTGGAGCGGCTGGCCGGAAAGCCCCAGCACCAAGGTCCACGGCGAAGAGAAGCCTGCCGCCGGGCGCGCCGCATTCGAGGCCATGCTGGGCAATGACTTCAGCCTGGGCCAGCCGGGCGTGTCGGACTGGGTGGGAGAAGAGGTCTCGCCCTATACCGGCAAGCCGCTGGGCATTCGCTATGAGGCACCGGCGCCGGAAGCGCTGTTCGGGGCCATCGCCGCAGGCCGCAAAGACTGGGCGGCGGCCAGCCCGCAGCAGCGGATGGGTGTCTGTCTGGAAATACTGCAGCGCTGCGGCGAGCAGTTGTTTGCCAATGCCCACGCCACCATGCATACCTCCGGCCAGTCCTACGTGATGGCCTTTGCCGGCAGCGGCGCCAACGCCCTGGACCGGGGCCTGGAGGCACTGGCCTACGCCCACAAGGCGATGAGTGATGTGCCGGAAACGGCAAGCTGGGAGCGCAGCTTCGGCGGCGACGGCGCCGCCTGCCTCGACAAGCGCTATCGCCTGGTACCGCGCGGCGTGTCGGTGGTGATTTGCTGTGCAACCTTCCCCCTGTGGAACACCTACCCCGCCCTGTGCGCCTCGCTGGCGACAGGGAACCCGGTGATACTCAAGCCACATCCCGCGGCGACCCTGCCGGTCGCCATGGTCGCGAAGGTGTGTCGCGCCGTGCTGGAGGAGGTCGGTTTCGATCCCAACCTGGTGACCATGGTCGCCGACACCCGCGCGGCGCCCGCCGCGCTGGCCCTGGTGGAGCACCCCGACACGGCGATTATCGATTTCACCGGCAGCCCGCGTTTTGGCAGTTACCTTGAGCAGAACTGCCCGGGCAAGCAGGTGTACACCGAGACCGCCGGCTGCAATTCTGTGGTGCTGGAGTCCACTGACGATCTCGCGGCCACCGCGCGGGCCATCGCCCAGTCCCTGTGCCAGGCATCGGCGCAGATGTGTACCAGTGTGCAGAACATTCATCTGCCTGCGGCGGGGGTGAAAGTCGCCGGTGAACGTGTGCCGCTGGCGCAGGTGCAGGCGGCGATCTGCGAGGCTGTTGACGGGTGGCTGGCTGATCCGCGGCGCGCCGCCACATTGTGCGGGACGCTGTTTGATCCCTCGGTGACCGACAATATTGCCCGCTACCGGGAGCTGGCCGGTGATCGCATCCTCAGGGACTCGGCGCCGCTGCACTATGCAGAGTTTCCCGAGGCGCGAACCGCGTCACCGCTGGTGATAGCGGCGACGGAAAGCGACCGCGAACTCTATCGCCAAGAGGTCTTTGGTCCGGTCTCCTTTCTGATCGCCAACAGCTCGGCTGAAGCCTGCCTGGCGGACGCCACCGCCAACGCGCGGGACTGTGGCGCCATTACCTCCCATGTGTACTCTGTGGACGAGTCTTTTATCGAAGCGGCAGTAGAGGCCTATCATGCGGTGGGCGCGTCGGTGGCGGTAAATCTCCACGGCATGCCGATCAACTTTGCCGCGGCCTACTCCGACTTCCACGTCACCGGGCTCAATCCCGCCGGCAATGCCTGCCTGGCGGACCTGGCGTTTGTCACTTCGCGCTTTCGCATCGTGCAAAGCAAGTTCATGCGCAGCTAGAAGGTGTTTGAGATGGGCGATGGCGTTTTTATCGTCGGCGTTGGCATGACGGCGCTCGGCAAGTTCCCGCAACGATCGGTCAAGGACCTCAGTCGGGAGGCGGTTGAGGCCGCACTGAAAGATGCCGGCCTGACCGTCGGTGATATCGAAGCCGCCTGGTTTTCAAACACCCGGCAGGCTCTGCTGGAAGGCCAGAACACAGTGCGCGGCCAGTGCGCGCTGCGCAGTATGGGATTTGAAGGCATCGCCATAGCGAATGTGGAAAATGCCTGTGCCAGTGGCAGTACCGCGCTGCTGCAGGCCTATGCGCACCTGCGTGCCGGTTTGTGTGACATCGCGCTGGTGCTGGGGGCGGAGAAAATGTTTTTCCCCGATCGCCCGGAGGCGATGCTGCGGGCATTCCTTGGAGGCACTGACATTTACACAGTGGACGAGACCCGCGCGCGGCTTGCCGCCATGGCGGCGGACCTGATTCCCGCTGCATTGCGCGGCGCCAAAACTGGCGAGCACAGTTTCTTCATGGATATGTACGCCGCGTTCGCCCGGCTGCATATGAAAACCTTCGGCACCACCCAGCGCCAGCTGGCTGCGGTGGCCGCCAAGAATCACTGGCACTCGACGATGAACCCGCAATCCCAGTACCAGCACAACATGAGCGCGGATGAAGTGCTCGCAGACAAGCTCATCAGCTGGCCCTTCACCCGCTCCATGTGCGCGCCGGTCAGCGACGGCGCCGCGGCGCTGGTTGTCTGCAGCGAACGCGTGTTAAATCGCTTTCGCGACCGCGCCCCGGTGCGTGTCGCCGGCATCAGCCTGGTCAGCGGCACGCAGCGAGAGGCAGCAGACTATGAGCGCCACCTCGGCCGGCGTGCCGCATTCGCTGCTTACGAACAGGCCGGTATTGATCCCGCGGATATAGATGTAGTCGAGCTCCACGATGCATCAGCCTTCGCCGAGATTCAGCAGATTGAAAACCTCGGTTTGTGCCCGGTAGGTGAAGGAGGGCCTTTCAGTGAGAGTGGTGCCACCGCGCTCGGGGGAAGGGTTCCCGTCAACCCGTCAGGAGGCCTTGTTTCCAAGGGACATCCGGTCGGTGCCACGGGCGTTGCACAGCTGGTTGAACTGGCTACCCAGCTGCGCGGCCGGGCCGGGAAGCGGCAAGTGGAAGCAGCCAGAGTGGCCGTTGCCGAAAACGGCGGTGGTTTCTACGAGGTTGAGGAGGCCGCGACTGTCGTCACGGTGCTGCAGCGCTGACATGACAGACCAGCTTGAACATTATCACCCGGTTGATTGCCTCTATCGCGGACTGGCCATTGATCCTGATGCGATTGCTGCCGAAGATGAAAGCGTCCAACTCACCTATCGGGAACTGACCCGGCGCAGCGAAGCGCTTGCTGCTGCGATAGTCGAGCAAGTACCGATGGGCGGCTGCGTTGCCATCTGTGCGCGTAACAGCTGTGATCACCTTTGCGCCTTCCTCGCCGTACTACTGGCTGGACGCGTCTGGGTGCCGGTAAATCCGCGCAATGGGGTCCAGACGAATCTCGCTGCTTTGAAACGGGTGCAGCCGGCCTTGTTACTGGTGGATGTTTACTCGGCGTCGGCGCTGTCTGACTGCACGGTGGAAACAAGGTACCTGGACGCGGCACCGGACGCCAAGGATAGTGTTGACTATCTGCTGACACCGCACCTTGACCAGCCGTTCGTCCCGGACAGGCCGCCACTGGATGAATTGATGGCTATCAAGTTCACCGGCGGTACTACCGGCGAACCCAAGGGAGTACTGCAGAGCTACCGGAATGTCGCAGCGGTAATTGCAACTTTTGATACTTTCTATCGCCTGGGCCCTTCTGATACCAATCTCGCTGTGGCACCTCTCACGCATGGCGCGGCGCACTATATCCTGCCGCTCCTGGCGGCCGGTGGTCGGCATGTTCTTACGCAATCGGCGGAACCTCATCACCTGGTGCAGCTGATAACGGAACGACGGGTAAGTGTGAGCTTTATGCCGCCAACCCTTATCTACAAGCTGATAGAAGCGCCTGAAAGTTCACCCGAGGCGTTCCGTAGTCTGCGTCATATCACTTACGGCGCGGCGCCAATGCCGGGAGAGCGCATCGCGGCGGCACAGGCTGTACTGGGTCCCTGTGTCTCGACCGTCTACGGCCAGACAGAAGCGCCGATGGTGATTACCATGCTTGGCTCCGATGAGATGTGCCGGCCGGAGTTGCGAGCTTCGGTCGGGCGGGCTGGCCCACATGTCCAGATTGAGATTCGTGATCGGCAAGGTGGCGCCCTGGCTCCGGGGGAAATCGGCGAGATAACAGTGAAGGGCGCGCTGGTGACTTCGGGCTACTTCGAGGCTCCGAAGCAGACCGCAGAAGCTCTTCGTGACGGTTGGCTGTATACAGGCGATCTGGGGTACCTGGATGACGCCGGCTATCTTTATATCTGTGGCAGGGCGAAAGAGGTGATCATCACCGGTGGTTTTAATGTATATCCCGCCGAGGTCGAGGCTGCGTTGATGGATCTGGGAGGCATTCGTGAATGCGTGGTGGTTGCAATGCCGGATGCCTACTGGGGGGAGCGGGTGGAGGCGGTCTTGCGGGTGGAGGACACCGAGTCCATTGGCGCAGATTTCATTGAGGCGACACTCAAAGCGCGTATCGGGCCGGTGAAGACCCCCAAGGCTTTTCACTTCTGGCGTCAGATACCCAGAAACGCGGTGGGGAAAGTCGTTCGGCGTGAAGTTCAGCAGCAGCTACAAAAGCAGATGGGTCAGGTCGACGAGCAGGCAATTTCAGATGATTGATTATCATAAGGAGTATGGTCACCTCAGCGGACTTGAGAGAATGCGGCTGTTCGAGCGCGATGTCGAAGCGCGCTTCGGTATGGCAGCCAATCTCGGCTATGAAGTCGCCAGCATTGCGGAGGGTAGTGTTGTTTATATCTATACGCCGCAAGAGAGCCATATAAACCTTATCGGTGGCGTTCACGGCGGTGCACTGGCTTCGCTACTCGATACGGCCATGGGGGGCGCCGCAATGACAACACTGGCACCCGGTGAGCGTCATACGATCGTTGATCTGGCAGTAAAGTTCCTGCGGTCGCTTCGCCAGGGAGATCCGGATGTCTCGGTTGAGGCCAGTGTTGAGCACAGGGGGCGGCGCTTGGGTACCGTGACTGGACGAATCCTATCCGCAGATGGCAAGTTGATTGCCAGTGGCACCGCTACCGCAATGATTCTGTAGAAAGTGGTGGCGCCCTGTATATAGCTATCGCAAAAATACTAGAAATATAAATACTAATATCAAATAATTCTCTAGGTTATCTTTATATACGATCTACGTTGAAGGTTGGGTCTACTATAGCTTGCAATATAGTAGTAGAATTGTCGGTGCCATGCCGATACTCTATCGGTTGTCGGTGTACAAGAGTTACTCCGCTGATATACCTGCTTCTCTGGAGGGCGTAGTTATGACAAGTAATCCCCTATCTGTAGTCCATGAAATGGTCATCGCCTGGAATGGGCTGGATGTTGATGCCATCGTCGGGATATTCAGTGAGGATGGCGAGTTTCACAGCATGATGAATCGATCGCCGACCAAGGGTCGGGAAGCATTGAATGCGCATTTAACCAGGCTGTTCGGTGGTGCCGGTATGTTAAAGCTGAATCTCAGGAATATTGCAGTATGTGGCAATACGGTATTTCTGGAACGATTGGATGTTTTTGAAGTGAACGGCCGGCGCGGGGAAATTCCCGTAGCTGCGGTACTGGATGTGGAAGGGGCGCATGTTGTCAGTTGGCGGGAGTACTACGACAGGGCACAACTGGTTTCGCAGATGGATACGCTGTCTGAATAATGCGGTGGTGAGTTAAATGCGGGGCAGAAGCAGATATGTACTTGGTGGCGCGCAGCCGATTCATGTCAGGCAGTGCTTGAGCGGGGAGTCAGAGTGAGAATAGACACCGGATCGAAATTGCCAGATGGAGTGTTCAGAGTGCTGGAAGCAAGCGGGCCTGCCATTGTCAGCGCCGCCGACCTGTTTAGCGGAAAATCGGTGGTGCTTTTTTCCTGCCCCGGAGCATTCACGGAGAAAAGCACCCGACTCCAGGTTCCCAGCTACCTAAGATACTCATCGGAACTGTTTTCGCTCGGCGTGGACACGATATGTTGTGTTTCTGTGAATGACGCGTTTGTGATGCATGCATGGGGCGAGCGGTGCGAAGTGGGAAATAAGATACTGATGCTGGCCGATGGCCAATGTGAGTATCACACGCAACTTGGTCTGGAAATGGACTGTACGCGCTTTGCTCTCGGCTTTCGGAGCCATCGGTTCTCGCTGCTCGCAGTCGATCGGGTTGTCAGGATTCTCAATATCGAAGAACCCGGTGCTTATGAGGTCAGTGACGCAGCGGTCATTACAGGCCAGATCAGAGAATCAGGAATATTCGACGAAGGTGACAAAAATGACTTCAGGTAGCAGTAAGCAGCTGGAAGTGGAGCAGAGGAATCTGGGCGTTATAAAAGCGTGGGCAGAAGCCTGGCGTCTCCCGGGGGGTTCTGCTGCGCGAATGGTTGACGAAATCTACGCGGACGAGCCGGATGTTGTCGCAGTTTTGCAGGGGCACCGGGTTTCCGGGGAAGGAAACTTCAAGCAGGCCTGGCGAAAGGCGGAGCTCCAGATTGAGGGGGTTTATGCCGAACGGAAAATCGTCTTCGGGACAGTCATAGCAAGCGGAAATTCCGTTGCCTTCGAAGGAGAGGTGCGCATGACAACGAAGGAGGGTGAGTCCCGCGGCTGGCCATTCTCTGCGTTCATGGTATTCAATGAGGAAGGCCGGATCGTCAGCGATCATACATACATGCCGGATTCCCCGCACGGCCAGCTTTTTGAAGATGCGGCTCGTTGTTGAGCCGCGTCCTGCCGGACTGAACCCCGGTTTCCGGTTAGCCAGAGTAGCCGTATACCTCTTTGGCTGCTTCAACTGATACCTTGCCATCGATTACATCGTTCTCGACGGCGATACGATCTCTTTCGCGAGGATTGCCATAGCCGCCTCCGCCGGTTGTATAGATGGACAGCCTGTCGCCGGCAATCAATGCCCTTCTGCATTTGCCAGGCAGTTCTTCGTTGCTACCGTCGATCCCGAAGAACTCAGTGCTGCAAAGTGGTGCATCGCTTCCTCCCAGGGCGCCCCAGGGTTTGAACTTCATCCTCTCGCGTCGTAGCTGGGCGTAAACAGCAGGCCCTCTCCATTCAACATCGACGTGGTAGCCGAGTCCGCCGCGATTGCGTCCTGCTCCCCCAGAATCGGTCCAGAGCGAGCACTGCCTGAACAACAACGGTAGCTTTGCTTCGGCTACCTCGAGCGGAATGGGAGAGCCGTTGGTTGCGCCATGTTCTGTGACATCGATGCCATCTTTGCGCGGACGAGCCCCATGGCCGCCGGCGTAAGGTCCTCCAATATGCCCAAGTAGCGCTCGACCGGTTTCCGGATCCTGGCCCGCGATAGTGACCATGGTGTACTGGCCACTATGGGCAGCCGTGAAGAACTCTGGCACGGCTTTTATCATGGCGCCCAGCACTACGTCCTCGATGCGTTTTAGCGACATTCCACGGGCTGCTACTGGTGCCGGATAGTTGGCACTTACCAGGGTACCGGCAGGAAGCACGGTTCTGATGGGGCGATAACATCCGTCGTTATTCGGTATTCGGTCGCCGGTCAGCAGGCGGACTGCGTAGAACACTACGGCATTGGTCGAGGAAGGGACGTTATTGATGGCAGAAGTAGCCTGTGGATCAGTCCCGGTAAAATCAAATTCTATTTCGTCTCCGCGGACCCTTAATGTAACGGCAATTTTCAACGGATCATTGGCAGGATCAAGGCCGTCATCATCGAGCCAGTCCTCGAAGTAGAAGTCGCCGTCATTTATGCGACCAATCTCTGCTCGTGTGAGTGATTCGGCGTAATCCATCAATTGCCGATTTGCCTCGGCGATGGTCTCCCTGCCCCAGCGAGAGAATACACGTGAGTACCGCTTGAGGCCGGTACGGCATGCGGCAATCTGTGCGCCCAGGTCGCCACGCAGGCTCTCGGGGGTGCGGGTGTTGGATTCCAGGAGCGCATTGAGGGAATCGTTCAATTCGCCCCGGTGATACAGTCGTACTATGGGAATGCGGAGCCCCTCCGCGTGCAGATCCCTTGCCTCTACGTTAACGCTTCCAGGCGCGTAGCCACCAATGTCGCGATGATGGGTCATGGTGGCAACGTAGCCAACCAGGTAATCGTCATAGAAAACAGGGGCTACTACCGCAATGTCCGGCAAGTGCGTGCCACCACAGTAGGGATCGTTGCAAACATAGATATCACCAGGCTCCGCAACTCCTTCGGGATACTGGGCTGCGAACCTTTTCCCCATCTCAACAAGCACGCCCAGATGTACCGGAACGGCAGTTGCCTGCGCTATGTTTCGACCCTCTGTATCAAAGATCGCCGCAGTGGCATCCTGCCCTTCAGTAATGATTGGAGAGTGTGACGTACTAATCAGAGTCTGCTGCATCTCTGCAGTCACTGCGTTAAGCATCCCGCTTATAACTTCGCGGGTGACGGGGTCTACCACTGTATTATGCATGCCCTGCTCCTTCGACTTATTCTGTATCGGGAACATCAATAATGATGTTGCCATAGACATCTACGCTGGCACGGTGATTTCGATAGATCAGTGTGGTTGTATCGAGTTGCTCAATGATGGCGGGGCCAATGAGCGAAAAGCCTGTCGGCAGAGTGGCACGGGAATAGACCGGGGTATCCTCGAAGCCGATGCTCTTGTCAAAGCACATTCTTCGGTAGGTAGGCTCCGGGGTTTCCTTCGCCGTTCCTGCGTCCTCGCCCAGCAAGGCTTGTTCCTGAGCGTTGCTGAGGTGAACGCTGCGCAGCGAGACGAGCTCAACCGGCGCAGCTGGGTCACTGTGATTGTAGGTTTGATGATGAGTTTCGTGGAAAAGCTGTATGAGGTGATTTATGCAGGATGGGCCCAGTTCAGATCCGATGGGAATTTCAAGTTCGTGGGCCTGTCCCACGTAGCGCATCTCCGCGTAGTACTCCATGATTACGTCGGAGGTATCCACGCCATCAGCGCTCATGCGGGCGCTGTTCTGGCTGTCCAGCTGTGCCAGTGCTTCACGCAGGCTGTCTACGCTTGTATCACTTGCGGTAGCCTCGTAGCTGACCATAGACTCATGCTGAATTGGAGCCAGCATGAGCCCCATCGCAGACAGCACGCCTGGCGCCGGTGGTACAAGGATCTTGCGGATACTGGCAAACTCAGCACAACGCCCACCCTGTAGCGGGCCGGCACCGCCGAAGGGAATCAGGGTGAAGTCCCTTGGGTCAAAGCCGCGCTTGATTGATACAAGCCGTAACGTCTGAGCCATGTTTGAATTGACAATGGCGTGGATCCCAAGTGCAGCTTCCAGCGTATCCATTCCAAGCGGTTTTGCAATTTGCTCCTCAATAGCCTTGAAGCTCTTTTCGCGGTCGATGTTGAGGTCACCTGCGAAGGATTCAGGGTTTAGATAGCCTAGTACAAGACTGGCATCGGTAACGGTCGGCCTGGTGCCGCCGCGACCATAGCAAACTGGTCCGGGTACTGCGCCGGCACTTTCCGGCCCGACTTTCAGCGCCCCGCCCTCATCAACATATGCAATACTGCTGCCGCCGGCTCCAATTGTTCTCACGTCAACCATGGGAATGTTGAGCGGATAGTCTTCAAAACTGCCATTGCTGGTGATGATGGGTTTGCCATCGCTGATAAGGGCAACGTCTGTGCTCGTCCCGCCCATGTCAAAGCTGATGCAGTTCGGGTGTCCTGAAGAGCGTCCGACATTCGCTGCGCCAATGACGCCCGCAGCGAGGCCGGAAAGCACCGTGCGCACGGGGCGTTCCACGATATTCGGTACTCCGCCAACGCCTCCGTGCGATTGCATGATATGGAACGGGGCATTTATCCCGGATTCCTGCAGGCTGGTAGAAAGCTTGGTGAGATAGTCGGTTACTGCCGGCTTTACATAGCCATCAAAGCCAGTGACGACCAATCGGCGATATTCGCGCTTCCTGGGTAGTACATCGCTGGAAATGCTGACAGGTATATCCGGGTACATCTGAGCCAGGATGTCCCGACTGCGCCGCTCATTTTCCGGGTTGACGTATGCGTGAAGATAGCAGATCACAAAAACCTCTACGTCGTGTTCTTCAACCAGACACTTCGCAGCACTTCTAAGACTTTGTTCATCCAGTGGTGTGATGATGTTGCCTGACACGTCTGTTCTTTCCTTGACTTCCAGTGACCGGCGTCGTGGAGCAAGAAAAAGTGGCTCCACCGGGTCCATGTCGAGGTCGTACATGTGCGGCCTCCATCCCAGGCCTATGTACAAAATATCCCTGAATCCCTCTGTCATGAGAAAGCCAACGCGAGCGCCGGTTTCAGTAATGATGGCATTGGTTGCAACGGTAGTGCCGTGTATCACCCGACCCACTTGCGGCGCAGACGATCCGGACTTGCCAAGTATGCTCCCAAGGCCGTTCATGAAGCCCTGTTCAAAATGGGGCGGCGTCGAGGGGACTTTCTGTACGACCCAGTGCTTGCTGTCACTATCTCTCAGGAATACATCAGTGAATGTTCCGCCTACATCTATGCCTATGGTGATCATGGGTATCTCCGGTTATACTGCGTTCAGGAACTTTTACCTTTCATTATAGTAGTAATATATACGAATGATGTATATTTGGTAAAGCATAAAAAAAGCGCTATTGTCGTTAATGTATATATTTATATCGTGAAATGCTTGCAGAACGATATCTAGATTCTGATCGAGTGCGAAGGCCCGCCGATTGCTGCGGTGGCCATTGCCGTGGGGAGCATATGTGGGAGGCGGGTTTGGAAGAGAGTTCCGGGGCTGGAGTAGGGGCGGGTGCAGCTTCGGGTGCAAGCGGCAGGGAGCTTTTCTCGCCGCTTTCGATTCGGGGGGTCACCCTCAGAAACCGGATTGCGCTGTCACCTATGGTTCAGACCAGTGCATTTGATGGCATGCCCAATGACTGGCATTTGATGCACCTCGGGGCGAGGGCGGCGGCTGGTGTCGGGCTGGTTATGACTGAGGCTACGGCTGTGAGTCCGGAGGGCAGGATCAGCCCCTATGACCTGGGCTTGTGGTCAGAGGGGCATGTCGATGCTCATCGCCGATTGGTGGCTTTCATTGAGAGTCAGGGGGCGGTGCCCGGTATTCAGCTTGCGCATTCCGGCCGAAAAGGAAGTATGGCGCGGCCCTATAACGAATGCGGACTGGTTCCAGTGCACTGGCTGTATCCGGGGGAGGGGGGGTGGCCGGTGATGGGGGCGAGTTCAGTCCGTTTTGGTCCGGGGGCGCCAGTGCCGAGAGAGATGGCAGCGGCTGATATTGAATGTGTTCAGAGTGAGTTTGAGAGGTCGGCCGGATATGCTGTAGAGGCAGGCTACCGGTGGATTGAGCTACATGCCGCCCACGGCTATTTGCCACATTGCTTCTATTCGCCTCTGTCAAACAAGCGAGAGGATTCCTATGGTGGTGACAGGGTCGGGCGTTCGCGCTTCCTGCTGGAAACCGCTGCTAGGGTGCGGCGCCGGATCCCGGCCGATACGGTGCTGTCTGTGAGGATTTCGTACACAGACTGGTTGAGCGGCGGGTGGGATATTGATGACTCAATATATCTGGCAGGTCGGCTAAAGCAGCTGGGGGTGGATATCATCGATGTCAGTTCCGGGGGCAATAGCCCTGACACGGTTGCAGTGATGAAGGATTTGCCCCGTGAAGGGTGTGATGGAGAGTCCCCCGCTAGTGGTGTCATACCCTTGTATCCGGGATATCAGGTCGACGCAGCTGCGCGGATACGTCGTGAAGTCGATATTCCGGTGGCTGCTGTTGGCTTGATTGAAGATCCCGTGTTCGCCACGGAGATCATTGCGGGTGGCAGGGCCGACCTCGTCATGCTCGGGCGGGCGCTTTTGCGCGATCCGCTGTGGGCGGCTCGTGCTGCATCGACCTTGAACTGCTGTGAGCTGGTGGCATTGGCACCGCAGTATTACCTTGGGTGGAAGAGTGTCGGTAACTACGCATACCACTATTCGTGTGGAGTGCCCGGGTAGCGCGTCTGCCGATTGCTTGGCCGGCGCGTGGCTCGAGGTGCGCGCCGGCGAAGCCTTGGTGATCTAGTTCCTCTTTTCAACGCGAATTCTTGCGCTGTGTTCGTGCGCAATTTCCCAGTCGCCATCGTCGCGCAGCCTCCAGACCAGGGTGAAGTTTCCGTCTACAGTTTTGTCCGGGAAGCGGTGCTGAAACAGCCCGTGTGAGAGGGCCGTGGTCGGGGAAAGAATTCTTGCAGTTACATTGAAAACTTCAAACTCCCCCATTGCCTGCTTGGTGGGCCAGGTTGTGAGGTACAGCTCCCTGGCGGATTCTATGCCAAGGTTCTGCCCCCCTGAGTAGTACAGGGCAAAATCCCCTGTCTGCTCGTAGCTGCCAATGTATCTGTTGATGTCGCCGGTATTCCATGTGTGAGAGAACTCCATGGTTTTCGAAACAATGGTGTCCGTGATACCGCTTTCAGTGCGGCTGGCCTGGGACGCGGGCGGGGGTTCCGCAGCCACGGCTGTGGAAGTGCCAAGCAGAAGCGCAATGCTCAGTGTGTAATTCAGGATGTTCATGGCTTTCTCCATTGTTATAGGTTCTTGGTGTGGTCGCGGATACAGGCGGGCCGCGCCTCACGCTAGAACTCCGGGTGTGCCACGGCGTTGCTCCGGGCTGTGTTGAGGCTGATTGGGTTGCCGCAATCGGAAATCTATCCCACGATATTAGACTTGTCTAGTAGTATCTACAGTATGGTGTTGCGCGGCATGAGTTTCGGAAGCAATGCTTGGACAGAATCCTTTTATACTATGCCAAAACGTAGATGAATGGCCGGAAAGATTCCGGAATCTGTTGGGCATAGTCAGGGCCATCTGGTCGGTGGCGAATATTTACAACAAACTCACTTGCACAAAAGTATGTAAGGTTGTAGTGTCATTGTGGTGGGGTGGGCAACTGGCGCTACCTGAAGTGAGTGCATACCTGTAAATGGAGCGAGCAAGCTGATGAGAATAAACATCAAGAATATTTCACTTGTCGCAAGCTGTGTGCTGTCCGTCTCAGCGAAGACGGCGTTAGCGCAACAGCTTGAAGAAGTGATAGTGACCGCCAACAAGCGCGAGCAAAGCATTCAGGACGTAAGCATTGCGATGACAGCCTTTTCTGGCGCCGAAATTGCCGATTACGGCTGGTCTGACGTTACGCAGATTGCAAACCAGGCGCCGAACGTGGACATAAAATACGCTTGGGGTAACTCGATGCCGATATACACCATCCGCGGTGTTGGTATGAACAGCTTCCAGGCTAGTGATACGCCGAGCGTCGGGCTGTTCATTGACGAAGTGTTCCAGACCTCGCTTGTCAGCATGGGCGCGCAGCTTTTTGACATGGAGCGTGTAGAGGTGCTCAAGGGGCCTCAGGGTGCCCTTTTTGGTCGCAACACCAATGGCGGTGCCATTAGCTATTTGTCAGCCAAGCCCGGTCAGGAAGCGGAGGGCTTTGTCAGGGCGGATTACGGAAAATTTGACCGGCTGGAAGTAGAAGCCGCCTACGGTGGACCAATCTCGGATACGGTTAGCGCGCGAACGGCAATCTACTCCATACAGCAGGGAGAAGGGTATGTACACGACAGGACGAGCGGCAAGGACCTCGGTGAGGTGGACATCAACGCCGGCAGGCTGCAGCTGCGCTGGCAGCCAAGTGACTTCCTGGACGCAAATCTGAAAATTTATGGAAGCCGCGACCGCTCCCAGCCCTCCGTATTCCAGCATATAGGCTTCTGGTCGAAGGACTTCGCCGGGGGCGTACCGGGCGCCAACCAGTACTGTTCTTCGTTTGCGGCGGGCAGGGCTCCAAATCCTTCTGAATGTGTCGATGTGCTCGGCTACAGTGACACGGATGGGCGGGATTATGCGGGCGATTATACCAACCGGCTCGATACGCCGATCAATGCGGGTGCAAAGCTCAAGAATGATAGCTACGGCGCTACGCTTGCGATGGATTTCAACTTCGACAGCTTTACGCTGACGTCAATTACCAATTTCCAGCAGTACGACCGTTCGCAACCCAAGGAATCTGATGCGAATCCGTTGCTGTTTGTGGATCTTGTCTTTAACAGCGATGTCAGCCAGCAGTCTCAGGAATTGAGAATTACCTCCGCGACAGATGGCCCTGTCAGCTGGATTGCGGGAATCATACTCAGCAATGATGAAGTTTCGGAATCGCCGCCAAGAACTATCTATGCTGATGACTATCTCGGTGTTCGCGCCTCTGTGGACTACACCCAGGATCGCGATTCCTATGCGGCCTATGCGCAGGCAGACTGGCGAATCAGCGATGAATGGGCGCTCTCTGTCGGTGGTCGCTGGATCGATGAAAGTATTGAGTTTGAGGAAGAAACAGCTTTCCTGTTCCCGCCTGATTTTTCCTACGATGAGCGACTGGTTCTCGTGACCATTCCGGCACCCGCTTTCGGCGTGGATGGCAAGCTCGATAGCAGCGAGCCAACCTGGCGTGTTGCACTGGATTATACGCCTACCGAGGAAATACTGGCTTATGCGTCGGTTTCCCGTGGCTACAAGGGTGGCGGTTTCAATGCGGGATTGATTACCAATCCGCGTCTCGCGCTACCATTTGATCCTGAACAGATCACGGCTTACGAGTTGGGTGTAAAAAGTCAGCTGATCGACAACCGCGTGACCCTGAATGCAGCCCTCTTTTACTACGATTATTCCGGGCTCCAGGCGGCGACGCCACAGTTCGACCCGGTGGCTCAGTCGCCCTTGAACTTCCTGACCAATCTTGATGATGCAAAGATCACAGGGTTCGAGGCGGAGCTGGATTGGGCGGTCAGTACAGCGTTCCGTATCCAGGCGGGGCTCGGCTGGCTGGATACGGAGAATAATGATCCCGGTGTCAACTTCGATGGGGTATTTGGTCGCGCGCCCCGCGTGCTGCCGAATGCGCCAGAGTACAACTTTAATCTGGCGCTGACTTATGACATTGATCTTTCCAGCGGCGCTCGCGTGCGATTCTTTGGTGACTATGTCTGGCAGGACGATCATTACAAGGAAATCGTCAATAATCTGGAAGTCGATTCCCAGTACCAGGTTAACAGCCGCATCACCTGGCTTTCCCCTGATTCGCGATACAGCCTTTCGCTATGGGGCAAGAACCTGACCGACGAAGTCTTTGTACACGACACTCTGACAGATCCAGTGGGGTCTGGCTGGGGAGTCTATGTTAATGGTATGCCCAGAACCTATGGCGTTAGCGCCAAGTACAACTTCCTCTAGGGCTGCTGCTCCTGGCTGATCCTGCCGCTTGGAGTTCGGTGCACTGTTACGCGTTAGTAGCGGTGCGCCGGCTTGCCTGATCTTTCCTTGCAGGTGTCTGCTCTTGATCAATGGGGCGCGGGCAAAGGACAGGTTTCAATACGAGTTAACCCTGGGAAGACTACAACTATGGATCTCGGTATTGCTGGTAAACGTGCAATCGTATTTGGGGGGCAAACGCCTTTGAGCCAGGCTTGCGCAAAGGCGCTGAGAGCTGAGGGTGTTGCAGTACTGGTTGTGTCGCCCCTGCCGGTAGAAGAGAGCGATCTATGCTGTCACGGAAGTAAGCTGCCTGGATCGATCGAAATCCTGGTTGCGGACTCTACGCGTGAGGAGGCGCTCGCATTGGTCGCTAATCGCTGTCCGGAGCCAGATATTCTTATCAATCATGCAACTGGATTGCCGCCTGGCGATTTCCGACGCCTTTCTCACAGTGACTGGCTCGAGTCAGCGAACAGCATCATGCTGCCGGGTATTCTCGCATCTACCCGGTTCTATGATGGCATGGTGGACAGAGGATTTGGGCGGATTATCAATATAACCAGCCAGTGTGTGAAAGCGCCCATGGACAATATGGACACTTCCAATGCAGGCAGGTTGGGATTGACGGGTTTTGCAGCGGGCCTGGCCCGATACAAGAGAGCCAGTGATGTAACCGTGAATTCAGTGCTGCCAGGCTTATTCGATACGCCGTCTCTCAGAAGCCACCTCAGTAGAATGGCTTTGGACAATCAGTGTACCGAAGAGGATGCAATGGCGCAGCTTGTGCAGGGGAACCCGCTTGGGCGCGTCGGAGACCCGGCAGAGCTTGCCCAGGTCTGCACCTTTTTATGTGGCACATCATCCGGATTCATTAATGGCCAGAATATTCTGGTGGATGGCGGTGCGTTTCGAGGAGTGATGTAGATGGCTCGGGACGATAATGCTGCCGCAGAAAGCGAGGAGCCTCTAGGAGGCTGGCGTGCCTGGTATACGGTTGGCATGTTGTTAATCGCCTACATGGTGGCGTTTGCTGATCGCCAGGTTATTACCTTACTGGTTGAGCCGATAAAGTCCGATCTCGGGATCAATGACACACAGATCAGCTTGCTGATGGGTTTTGCCTTTTCGATTTTCTACGTCACGATGGGCGTGCCTATTGCTCGCCTGTCCGACCGCTTCAATCGCAGAACCATTATCTCGGTTGGCGTATTTTTCTGGAGTCTCGCTACCGTCTCCTGTGGCTTTGCCAGAAGCTTTCTCCAGTTATTTTTCGGTCGGGTGGCTGTGGGCGTCGGTGAGGCCGCGTTGACTCCGGCGGCCTATTCGATCATTGCAGACAGCTTTTCGGTCAAAACCCAGGGGCGGGCAATAGCGGTGTACTCCACCGGTATTTTCCTTGGGTCGGGGATAGCGACCATTGCCGGTAGTGCATTGATCGCTATGATTGGAGATGTCGCGTCGCAGATGCCGGAGTTCCTGCAGAGCTTTCGACCCTGGCAACTGGTATTCATGATCGTGGGTGCGCCGGGCTTGTTACTGGCGCTGATGATCCGCTTCACCGTGAAGGAGCCGCTGCGACGGCATCGCCTTTCCTCCAATCCAGGGGGAAAAGTATCCGTTAAAGCCCTGTTGAGTTTTGTCTGGGAGCGGCGCTGGTCCTATTTTCCCATTTTCATTGGCTATTCGCTCGGCGGCATCGGGTTCTGGTCGTATCTGTTCTGGTCTCCGGAGTTGCTGAGACGCCAATTTGGGATGGACATTGGTGAGGCGGGAACGGCTTTTGGCGTAATTCTGACGGTTTTTGGCACGCTGGGGGTGCTCCTTGGCGGCTGGGCCTGTGACAAGGCGGTATCGATGGGATACAGGGATGCTTCGCTACGTCTTGCTATGATCTTCTTTTTATTGGCCTTGCCTGCGATGGTTGCGACCCCGCTGGTGTCGGATAAGCATCTCGCGCTAGCTTTACTGTCTGCGACTATCTTCCTGGTGTCGTTACAGCAGGCTCTGTCACCCGTTGCACTGCAACTTATAACGCCTAACGAAATGCGTGCTCAGGTCGTGTCCCTTTTCCTTATGGTGGCATCCTTTAGTTCAATAGCTTTCGGTGCGAGCTCAGTCGCAATCATTATGGATTTCGTCTTCTCTGACTCAATGGCCATTGCAAAGTCTCTGTCCATTGTGGCGGGCGTCACCATGACACTGGCGGTTATCACCTTGTGGATAGGCCTGAAAGGCTTTGCAGTCAGTGTGAAAGATGCTGAGCGCTGGTCCCAGCAATAGGCTGCATTAGCTGGGTTTTCGCCCAGGCGTGAAAGGCTTCGGGTAATTGGTGTCGATGCACCAAGATGTCACGGTTTCTTCGTACGCTGTCGCTCGCCTGGCTTTGTTGACGTCAACCGCCCTTTGCGCGGATACTAGATTGCGTTCTTCGCGATCGGCGCCCTGTTTTCCTTTCCTTAATTGTCCGAATTGTATTGCCAGTGAATTCCACTCCACAATCAGGATTAAATGTTCAAGACCGGATCCTCAAGGGGCAGGTACGTCGAGCCCTCGATGAAATTGGCGACCGTTGGACCTGCCTTATTCTTCTCGGCCTGTTTCGTGGCATTAACAGTTTTGATGCGTGGCTTAATAATTACGGCATTTCTCCGGGCATTCTGAGTAGCCGGCTGAAGCACCTCGCGCAGATTGAAGTGTTGTCCAGGTCAACTTGCAAATCCGATTCGCGGCGTGTCATCTATTCGCTGACCCCCAAGGGACAGGATCTGTACATGTGGGCGCTGGCGATTTGGCAGTGGGAATCAAAGTGGGTTTTTCGTGACTCTCCGCATACCGTTTTGCTCAATCACGCTGATCATGGCACGGTTAGTGATTTGCATTTTGTTTGTGCAGAATGCCTGGCTGGTGTGAGTTTTGACAATGTGGCTATTACCACGGGGCCGGGCTATGAATCGCTGAAGCTTTTGCCCGGGAGTGCCGAGCGAAAGACCCGGACTTCGCAGAAAGTGACAGTGGAAGCCGAGCACTTCGGGCGTTCGATGGATATTATCGGCGATCGCTGGAGCTTCCTGATTATTTCTGCGGCCTATTTCGGTGTGGCAAGATTTGACGAGTTTCAGGCGCAGCTAAACATTTCAAGCAATATTCTTTCGGATCGCCTGGCGAATCTGAGTAACCACGGAATGCTGGCGCGAAATCGCTACTCCGAGCGGCCTCCACGCTACGAATATATTCTGACCCAGAAAAGTCTCGACTTTTACCAGATACCCCTGATGCTCGCACTTTGGGGCGATCGCTGGTTGACTGTGCCGGAGGGGGAGTTGTTTGTTCGCCACCATATACCCTGTGGTCACAGGCTCAAGGTGGTGGCAATCTGCGCGGAGTGCAGTGAGCCGGTCAGTGCGGCATCGATGTCATTCGCCTGATGAGCTAGCGGGAAGAGAGGTGATGGCGGTTTCACCTCTCTTTTGCATGACACTCCGCAAGGTAGCGTCAGGCGATAGTCAGTATGTCCCGCGGGTTTTGAACGAGGAGCTTGTCGATGAGTTCCTCGTCAAACCCTTTGTAGCGCATCAAGGCGGTGACAGATTCCGGAATATGTTGCCACCCGTGACCACCATACTTCCTCTGCCAGTGCTGAAGCGCGATATCGTGTGACATGAGTACTTTTCGCTCGTAGCCGGCATCCGCAAGGGCTGCGATATAGTTCAGTCTTATTGCGTCATTTGGCATGTCAATCTTGCCGCGTTGGCGGAAAGACTCCTCCCAGCCAAAACAGTCCAGTTCCAGGTAAACCCCGGTCTCCGCAAGGCGCAGAAAAGGCTCTGGCTCGAAAGACCTCGGGGCCGGTTTGTCGGGGAGCCTGTGCTCGACATGGCACATGATGGTTCGCGACAGATCGCCGCCTTCTTCTTCGATGACGCGCACGGCATCCCAGATGGAATCAGGACCAAATCCCGGATGGATGCTAAGTGCGGCGCCGGTCAGCTTTTGCGCCCGCACGGACGCTCTCAGCACCTTTTCCTCGTCGGGATGCATTGGCGTACTCAGGCCTACTTCGCCAATAATGCCTGCCTGGATGCCGCCGCTGACCCCCGTGTCGAGGTCCCTGACAATGCGTTCACAGATCTCATCAATGCTTAATGTGGCGACGTGTCCCGGGTGATACTCATGTGTGTAGTAGCTTGTCGCCATCACGATGTGAATGCCGGTAGCGTGAGATACCTGCCGCAGGCCCTGTGGGTCCCGGGCCAGGCCAATCGAGGTCTGGTCGACGATGCAAGTGCCGCCGTGGCGCTTGAAGGCATTGGCTTCTTCGATGACATCGTCAATTGAGTTGATTTTATAGTTTCCGTAGTAGAACCAGTTGCGTGCCACGTCTGCGCGGTTGCCAAGGCAGATGGGTTCGTTCCACTTTGCGCCCCAGGTGGCGGCCGTTCCCGGCCCGTCTTCGCCTGGCTCCCAGCCAGCGGCCACAACAGATGCCGCCGCCTTTGCGCTCTCGGTTGCTTCGATCAATGACTCGGCGCTGCAGGCGCCCTTGGTCATATCGATGAGCACATGTTCGTGCGGGAGGGTTATGCCAAGAGTGTTGGGGTCGATCGGGCCCAGCACAGTCTGGATTTTTCCTTTGTGTAGCATGTCTGCCGTTTCCTCTTGTTATCGGTGCCACTGGCGTGAGATGCAGGGTGGCAATAAATGCCTTTTGGGCCGTGTTGAGTGCGGTCCTCCTGCTCCTGGGGGGTATCTGCGTTGTGGCCTCACTTGCTTGCCATGGACTGTAGATAGCTTATGACTTCAGCTTCCGAGTTCCGGGACGAACGTGTGGCATCGAACATGTGGGCACTGCGCGCCTTGCGGTCAAACCAGAGGACATCTTCTCCTCCCTCCGCTATCGGTGGCCGATTGGCGCAAAGCCAGATTGCGGTATCTGCGCCCTGGGCTGGGGTGCGGAGTATTTTCCCCTGGTAGCGGACGAGTCCGGGTAAGGCTGAGTCCACGCCCGGTGTGCGGGTCCAGCCCGGGTGCATGGTGTAGCAGCGAATATCGCAGTCTTTGTGATGGAGGTTCCAATGGTTGGTTAGCGTGATCTGCGCGCGCTTGGCGCAGCCATAGGCCATTTTTCCGTTGTAGAGCGCCGGGTCGTCAATGTTCAGGCCGTCCAGCATCAGTGGCCATTTATACAGTCCGCCGGAGGCCATGTTGATGATGGTAGCGCCCTGGTTGACCAGCCCCGCCGACAGGCAGCCTTCGGTCAGGATATAGTGAGAAAGCAGGTTGGTTGCAAAGCTGGTTTCCAGGCCCTCTTTGGTCAAGGTGAGGCTGCCCAGCATTACCCCGACATTGTTGACGATGACGTCAAGTGTAATGCCCGCCCCTGCTAGCTTGTCTACCAGGGCGTGGGTTTCCGACTTCAGCGACATATCGGCAATAGCCGGTTCAACCTTCCCGGCGACCTGTGGCGGGAGTGAGGCAATGGCATCGCGCAGTTTTTCTTCGCTGCGGGCAACGGCAATAACCCGGGCGCCATTTGATGCTGCCGTTTCCATAATGGATCGCCCAATCCCGGCGTTGGCACCTGTAACCAGCCAGACCTGGCCGGTGAAATCATCTCGCTTTCGGGGCCCCCAGAGGACAGAGCGGGAGAAGTAGCCGATTTTTGTGTAGCTGGGAGAGAATCGGGCATAAAAATTCATCAGCTGCAGAAATTGCTTTATTTTCATGGGTCTTTCCGTCCGGGCCTGTTCCAGTCTATGGGTTGAAGCTTTCGTGATAATATCTAACTTTTGTAGATGTATTGAGATTTCAAGATATATGCGAACGAGATAAAAGGCAATAAACAAAGTATATAAGTTGCTGTTATAACTCTGACAAAGTGCTTGTCGATCATAAAAGGCTTCTGCTAAAGTAGCTAAAAGCGATGCCGTGCGGGTGGCTGGATTTGTCTGTGACCCGGATTCCGCTACTCCCTTTTGCCTGTGAGAGAGACCATGGAAAACCATAACGTTAGAGTTTCAGAAGTTGATGCGGTGACCTTGCAGGTGCTTCAGGGGCAGCTGTCAGCCGCGGCCGAAGAGATGCAGATCACCCTGCTGAAGAGTTCTTATTCGAGCATCGTGACCGAATCGCAGGATGCTACCTCGGCAATCTTCGACAAGCATGGGGCAACGGTCGCCCAGGCGGTGGCAATCCCGATTCATCTGGGTGTGCTCGCTGAGCTGGGCAAGCGCTTTGCCGCCAGCTTCCCTGAGGGGGTTGCTCGCCCGGGTGACGTTTATGTTATGAATGACCCCTATGCAGGAGGTACGCACCTACCCGACCTTGCCGTTGCCAGCCCTGTATTTGCGGGAGGTGAACTGGTGGCGTATGTCGTGACTATGACGCATCATCAGGATGTGGGTGGATCGGTACCAGGCAGTACAGCGATCAAGGTATTTGATCACTTTGCCGAGGGGCTTCGTATCCCGATGTGCAAGCTTTACGATGGGGGGGAGCGGAACGAAGCCCTATTCGCCATGATGTTGTCCAATACACGGACACCTTCCAATATGCGCGGAGACCTCAATGCCCAGATATCCGGTTGTATGACCGGCGCGGGGCGGGTAGTGGAGATGTTCGAAAAGTGGGGTGCACCGGTTGTCAACGCGGCCATGCAGCAACTGCTGGATTATGCTGAAAAGCTGACCCGGCTGGAGATTGAGCGCATACCTGATGGCCAGTATCACTTCACAGATTACCTCGACGATGATGGGTCTTCCCCTGATGCCGAGCCGCTCCCTGTGGTTTGCTGCATGACGGTCAAAGGATCCTCGCTGCATTTTGATTTCACGGGTACCGCGGATCAGGTGTCTACGGCCATCAACAATGTTCCTTACTCGGCTGTCTCAGCTGTGTATTACGTAGTGCGGACTCTGACCGGCGATCAGGCGCCGAACAATGATGGTGGTTACCGCCCGGTAACTTGCCATATGCCGGAAGGGTCGCTGATCAACCCCCGTTTTCCAGCGCCTATCAATGCCCGGGCAGTTTCCCTGCGTCGTGTGGTGGATGTGGTGCTCGGTGTTATGGCGCAGGCGATACCAGAACGAATGCCAGCCGCGAACTGCGGCCAGAGCTCTCTGATTCATGTGGGGACCACACGCAGTGCCACCGGAGAGCGCGTTGTCGCTACGGTTGGCGGCCCCTGGATGGGCGGCATGGGCGCCCGGCCAGGGAAGGATGGTGTTGATGTTACGGATCATGATGCGTCAAACGTTTTCCACCTTTCGGTTGAAGTCAGTGAGGCTGAGCTGCCAATTCAGTTCAAGACCGTCCAGCTTTGGACAGATTCGGGCGGCGCGGGCAAGTACCGCGGTGGACTGGGTTACCATTGTGAGTTTACCTGGCTGGAAGGTGAGGGTATGGCCACGGTGCGACGCGACCGGCACAAGTTTGCGCCGTGGGGACTTGACGGTGGTCTGCCGGGCCCGCATTGCAGAACGGTGCTTCAGCCCAGCGATGGGGATGAGCTGCCACTCATGTCCAAGGTACAGCTCGTCCTGAAGCCGGGCGATACGCTGAAACTCTGGACTACGGGTAGTGGTGGTCACGGCGACCCCCGCGAGCGAGAACTGGATCGGGTCCTGGATGACGTCATTGATGGCAAAGTGAGCGAAGAGGCAGCGGAAAGCTTGTACGGTGTGCATATCGACCGGACCAGCATTGAGGGCTCGTCTGCCCAGCAGTTGCGCCCCCGCCGCGTAGCAAACGCCGGATAGGCTATCTGGCGGTGTCGAGCGTGGAACAGTCTGCTTCTGAGCGCTACGCCTGGTATGTCGTGGCGGTGCTCACATTCGCGTATACCGTGGCTTTTATTGATCGGCAGATAATCAGCTTGCTGGTAGAGCCGATCAAGGCCGATCTACAGATCAGCGATTCCCAGTTCAGCTGGCTGGCTGGATTCGCCTTTGCCCTATTCTATTCTTTTATGGGTGTTCCAATCGCGCGTTTGGCTGATCGATACAACAGGAAGTACCTCATTTGCGCTGGTGTTTTCCTGTGGAGCCTGCTGACTGCCATGTGTGGATTGTCACGCACCTATGCCCAGCTGTTTCTGATGCGAATGGGTGTGGGGGTGGGAGAGGCAGCGCTGTCACCGGCAGCGTACTCTATGATTGCGGACTATTTTCCGCCGGCCAGGGTGTCGCGTGCTATTGGCGTGTACGTGATGGGTCTGTATCTCGGCTCTGGCATCGCGCTTGTCGCAGGATCTACAGTCGTCGCGCTGGTTTCGACTGCGGACCCGGTGACAGTGCCCTTCATTGGCGAAATCAAGCCGTGGCAGATGACATTCCCGATTGTCGCTCTGCCCGGCTTTCTTGTGCTGGCGTTGATGATGACTGTCAAAGAGCCGCAGCGCTCAAGGCCAGCGGGGGTTTCGGACAATGCGCCGTTGCAGCAACGAAAATTTGCTGATGTTCGCCGCTTTCTGATGCGGAACTGGCAATTCCTGGGCCTTCTGACGCTCGGCTTCCTGCTTCTGGGTACGGTAGTCAGTGCTTACCTGATCTGGTTGCCGGAAACGTTGAGGCGGACCCATGGCATCAGTATTACCGAGGCGGGCTTTATGTACGGTGTGGTGCTGCTGCTGTTCGGGACAACAGGGCCAATCTTTGGCGGGTGGCTGGCAGGTTATCTGAACCGGAAGTGTGTGCGCCATGGAGAAGGAGAAATCAAGGCGACCGAGTGGTGTACCCTGGCGATGATCCCGCTGGCTACCCTGGCGCCTTTGGCGCCCAGCCTGTCGCTGGCTGTGGTGTTGATTGCCGGCGCCACATTTGTCCTCTCGGCACCCCAGGGTCTGGCACCTTCGATTCTCCAGGTGGTGTGCCCTGCCGATATGCGAGCCCAGGTAACTTCTCTATATATTCTTGTATCCGTCCTGCTTGGTTTTACACTCGGGCCGGTGCTGACTGCAGGGATCAACGACCACCTGCTGGGTGACGAGAGCGCGCTGAACATCAGCCTGGCGATTGTCACCGGGTGTTTGCTTCCGCTGGGCTTGGTCTGCTTGAGGATGGCGAGGTTGCGCTTCTGCGAGCAAGGCGTCACCCAGGTCTGGTAATGTCGGTATCCACACCCCGAGCAGGGGGGTGGTTATTGTCGCAGCGGGGTAGCTCTTTCTGTGCCCGCTTAGTCTATAGCAAGCGCGAGCCTTGGGCGGCAGGCCACTCACAGTCTTCGGTAGGCCAGTGCTTCGGTCAGATGGGCTGGGCACACGGCGACCGCCTGTTCCAAATCCGCCAGTGTGCGCGCTACCCGCAATAGCCGGTGTACGGCGCGCATCGATAGATGCAGGCTTTCTGCCGCCTTTGTCACCAGTTGCTCGCCTTCACGGCCCAGCTGGCAGGCCTGCATCAGCGCCTTGTTACTTAGCTGGTCGTTGGTACAGCCCTGCCTCTGACGCTGTCGCGTCTGGCAGCGGCTGACGCGTTCGCGAACGACGGCTGAGGGCTCGCCTCGTGTTTCCCCCCTCAACAAATCGGCAGCGCTGATGCGCTGAACCTCCAACTGCAGGTCGATGCGATCCAGCAGGGGCCCGGAAATGCGCTGCCGATAGCGCTGTATCTGGTCCGGCGTGCAGCGGCAGTGATGATCCCGATCGCCCAGGTAGCCGCAGGGGCAGGGGTTCATGGCCGCCACCAGCTGGAAGCGGGCGGGGTAGGTAAAGCGGTGGCGGGCGCGCGACAGGGTGATCTCGCCCGACTCCATGGGTTCGCGCAGCGTCTCCAGTACCTGGCGACTGAACTCGGGCAATTCATCGAGGAACAGTACACCGCCGTGGGCGAGGGATATTTCCCCGGGGCGCGGCCGGCCACCGCCGCCCACCAGCGCCGCGGCACTGGCGCTGTGATGGGGCTGGCGGAAGGGGCGTCGGTAGTGCAGGGCGGCGCTGTCGCCGCTCAGGCTTTGCAGGGCGGCATGGGTGAGGGCCTGTTCCCGATCCATGGCGGGCAGGATCCCCGGCAGGCGGCTGGCAAGCAGGGTTTTGCCGGTGCCCGGTGGGCCGCTCAGCAGCAAGTGGTGCCCGCCGCTGGCGGCTACTTCCAGCACTCTGCAGGCCAGTGGCTGGCCGATGACCTCTGCCAGGTCCGGATAGTGTGTGTCATCGGCTGGCGCTGCCAGCGGTTGGCAGTGATCGAGCGTGGCTTTGGCGGCCAGGTGGGCACACAGGGTCAGCAGATCTTCGGCGACGATCACCCGGCTGCCGGGAACCGCCGCTGCAGCGGGGCCACAGGCCGGTGCCGTGACCAGGCTGCGCCCCGCTTTGGTGCAGCTTTGGGCGGCGGTGATCACTGCTGGGGAGCCGCGAAGGCATCCATCCAGTGCCAGTTCGCTCAAGAATTCATACCGCGGGAGCTTGTCAGGAGGGATTTGGCCGGAGGCGGCGAGTATGCCCAGGGCGATGGCGAGATCGAAGCGCCCGCCCTCCTTGGGTAACTCCGCCGGGGCCAGATTGACGGTGATGCGCCGGTCGGGGAACTGGAAGTGCGAATTGAGCAGGGCGCAGCGCACCCTGTCCTTGCTCTCGCGTACCGCGGTTTCCGGCAGGCCGACAATATTAAAGGCAGGCAGGCCATTGGCGAGGTGGGTTTCCACCTGCACCAGCGGCGCGTCCATGCCGGAGGACGCCCGGCTGTAAACCACCGACAGTTCCATCGCTCATCCTTGAGCCTGGCGCGGCGGGGCCGCGCGCTTTGCCGGGGCCTGGCGCCCCGGACACTTCAATGTTCGGAAACCGGCACCGTGAAAAGGCTGGCGTACTTTAGCGGGCGCCTTTCTCCAGTGCCTCCACCTCCCGGGTGAGGGTCTCCATCTCCGCTTCCAGCGCGGCAACCCGGGCACGGGTGCGTTGCAGTACCGCGGCCTGGGCGTCGAACTCTTCCCGGCTGACCACATCCAGGCGCTTCATGGCCGCCTGCGCCAGGGTGCGTACACCGCGGTCAACGTCCTCCCGCAGCCCGCTGGAACCCACCAGATCATTCATCTGCTGGATGACCTCGCCGATGGGGGGCGGTTTCAGCGCCATGTGGGGTACCTGCTGTGTTTGCCGTGGGGATGGCCGGCAGTCTAGTGGAAAACTACGGTGGGGCACAGGTCATTTGGGTGCACTGTTTGGGAGCGATGCACCAACAGTGTGCGCAAAGCTTGCGCCGTTGCCGCCTGTGATCCGGGTCTGAATCGCCAGAATAGTTATAACTATTTGTTTAAAAAGAAGAAAAAACTTTCTGGCACATGCCGTGCACTTCCGGCAGTGCAGGTATGACAACGTTCCCGAAGCCGTGTGCAGCAAGCTTCACCCCGAAAAAATCGGCCAGGGGATTTATTACAAGGAGAATGAAAGATGCTCAACAAGAAACTGCTCACCGCAACGACAGCCGCTGTCCTCCTGACCGGCGCGGCCGGCGCGATGGCCGAAGTAGAAATCAGTGGCAACGTGACACTGACCAGTGACTACCGTTTCCGCGGTATTTCCCAGTCCAACGACGACATCGCCATCCAGGGCGGTTTCGATGTCTCCTTTGGCCCCGGCTTCTATGTGGGCACCTGGGGCTCCTCGGTGGACTTCCTGACGGCAGAAGGCGAGGGCGTCGACGGTTCCCTGGAGCTTGATTATTACGCCGGCTGGGCGATGGAGACCGAAAGCGGTGTCGGTGTCGATGTCGGCTACCTGTACTACGACTACCCCGGTGACGATGGCCTGGAAGGGGATTACCAGGAAATCTACGGCAGCGTGTCGTTCTGGAATGTGACGCTGGGGGCGGCTTATTCCGACGACTACTACGCGGAAACCGGTGACTTCAAGTACTACTACGCCGACTACAGCCTGGGGCTCAGTGACAACCTGTCTCTCGACTTTCACGTTGGCTACAACGATGTGGAGGACGGCGGTGGCTACCTGTCCACCGATGCGGACGGCTTCGTGGACTACTCGGTCGCCCTGACCGCCTCCTACTGGGCGGTGGACTGGACCCTGGCATATACCGGCACCGACCTGGATGGCGACGAGTACTTCGATCTGGACGACCTGGTCGAGCCCGACCTGGTGTTCTCCATTTCCAAGAGCATGTAAGCAGGGGCGTGTAACGCTAGAACCGGCGCCTCGCGGGGCGCCCATATAACACCGGGAGAGTTCCATGAAACTAATCACGGCTATCGTAAAGCCATTCAAGCTGGACGACGTGCGCGAAGCGCTGTCCGAGATCGGGGTGCAGGGCATCACGGTCACCGAAGTGAAAGGCTTCGGGCGCCAGAAGGGCCATACAGAGCTCTACAGGGGTGCGGAATATGTGGTCGATTTTCTGCCCAAGGTAAAAATCGAGGTAGCAGTGGCTGACGGCGTGGTCGACCAGACCATCGACGCCATCACCAAGGCGGCGAATACCGGCAAGATTGGTGACGGCAAGGTCTTTGTCTCCGATCTGGAACAGGTGATTCGTATTCGTACCGGCGAGACCGGCGAAGACGCTATTTAAAGCTCCCAGGATCACAGAACAGAGAGACTCTTATCCCATGGAAAACAATATTTACGAATTGCAGTATGCAATGGACACCTTCTATTTCCTGGTGTGCGGCGCGCTGGTGATGTGGATGGCTGCCGGCTTCGCCATGCTCGAGGCGGGGCTTGTTCGCGCCAAGAACACCACGGAAATCCTGACCAAGAACGTGGCCCTGTTCGCAGTGGCCTCGACCATGTACCTGATTTGCGGGTACCACTTCATGTACGACGGGGGCTTCTTCCTGTCGGGTGTGACCACTGTTGCCCAGATGGATGACGCGGCGATTGCCCAGGTGCTGGCGGACTCCGCCGAGAATGGCTTCGGCGGCGATTCCGTGTATTCCGGTGCCTCCGACTTCTTCTTCCAGGTGGTCTTCGTCGCTACCGCCATGTCCATCGTGTCCGGTGCCGTGGCCGAGCGCATGAAGTTGTGGGCCTTCCTGGCCTTCGCCGTAGTGATGACCGGTTTCATCTACCCGATCGAGGGCGGCTGGACCTGGGGCGGCAAGGACGTGCCCTTCATCGGCGCACTGAGCTACAGCGATTACGCCGGCTCCGGTATCGTTCACCTGGCGGGCGCCGCGGCGGCCCTGGCGGGCGTCCTGCTGCTAGGTGCACGTAAAGGCAAGTACAAGGCCGATGGCAGCGTCAACGCCATTCCCGGCGCCAACATGCCGCTGGCCACCCTCGGTACCTTCATCCTGTGGATGGGCTGGTTCGGCTTCAACGGCGGCTCCACCCTCAAGCTGGGCGGTATCGCAGTCGCCAACGAAGTGGCCAACGTGTTCCTGAATACCAACGCCGCCGCTGCCGGTGGCCTGATTGCGGCCCTGCTGCTGGCTCGCATCATGTTCGGCAAGGCCGACCTGACCATGGCCCTGAACGGCGCCCTGGCGGGCCTGGTGGCCATCACCGCCGAGCCGGCCGATCCCTCGCCCCTGCTGGCCACCATCATCGGTGCCATCGGCGGTGTGATCGTGGTGTTCAGCATCGTGTTCTTGGACAAACTGAAGATCGACGATCCCGTCGGCGCCATCTCCGTTCACGGTGTGGTCGGCATCTGGGGCATCTTCGCGGTACTGCTGTCCGATGCCGACGCGACCTTTATGGGCCAGCTGGTTGGCACCCTGGTGATCTTCGCCTGGGTATTCATCTCCAGCCTGATCGTCTGGTATGTCATCAAACTCATCATCGGCCTGCGCGTCAGTGAAGAGGAAGAGTACGAAGGTGTGGACCTGTCCGAGTGTGGCCTCGAGGCCTACCCGGAGTTTGTCTCCGCCAAATAAGCTTGCGGGCGCATTTTCGGATGCGTGTTTGGGGGCCCTTCGGGCCCCCTTTTTTTTACCCGGCACGAGCGTTCTCCTGCTACCCCCTGCACTGTCAAAGCTGCCCCTCCCGCTGGAATTCTGGGAAGTACTACCGCTGGTTTGCCTTCTTCTTTCCCGCCTCTGCTGTCATTGTTCGCCCCGATAGTGCCGTTTATTCGCCCGGCAGGGCGACCATCACTGTGGGCAGGATCTCGCAGTCGTTGATCCAACTGCCCGGCCCGAACTGTTAAGGGGTTCTTGTTCTGTATGATGCTGGCTTTTTCCGCTGTCATTTTTGGCCTGGTGCTTCTCGTCTGGAGCGCCGACCGATTTGTGGAGGGGGCAGCTTCTACTGCCCGCCATTTCGGCATGCCGTCGCTCCTGATCGGGATGGTGGTTGTCGGGTTCGGTACTTCTGCACCGGAAATGGTGGTGTCGGCCCTGGCATCCTCGCAGGGCAATCCCGGCATCGCCCTGGGTAATGCCTATGGCTCGAACATCACCAATATCGCCCTGATCCTGGGAGTGACGGCCCTGATCAGTCCCATCGTCGTACACTCACAGGTGCTGCGCAGGGAGCTGCCGATCCTCGTGGTGGTGACCGCGCTGGCGGCATGGCAACTGTGGGATGGCGCCATCACCCGCCTTGATGCCATTGTGCTGCTGGGGGTATTCGCCGGGCTGATGGCCTGGACTATCTGGCAGGGGCTGCGGAAGAGCACCGATGCGCTGGGAAGCGAGATGGAGCAGGAGCTGGGCGTCCGCGCCATGCCCGTCAATCGCGCCCTCCTGTGGCTGGTGGCCGGACTCGCCCTGCTGATTGTCAGTTCCCGCATTCTGGTCTGGGGCGCGGTGGAGATCGCTCATGGCTTCGGGGTCAGCGACCTGATTATCGGACTGACCATCGTCGCGGTGGGTACCTCGCTGCCGGAACTGGCCTCATCCATCATTGCGGCCAGGAAAGGCGAACACGATATCGCCCTCGGCAATATCCTGGGCTCCAACCTGTTCAACACGCTGGCGGTAGTGGGCATCGCGGGTGCGATTCACCCGCTGGCTGTTGCGCCGGAAGTCTTCACTCGGGACATACTGGTGATGGCCGCCCTGACCCTGTCGCTGTTTGTCCTCGGCTACGGGTTCCGCGGGCCGGGCCGCATTAATCGTATTGACGGCGCCGTGTTGCTGGCCTGTTACTTAGGCTATACGACCTACCTGATCAGTACAGTTTTCGGCCAGCCTGCTTGAGACCGGAGGTCATACCGCCTGCCCATTCTGCTGTGAAGCTATTTCCGCCGGCGCGAGGTGAATACCCCGCCACCCTGGATGGTCTTGGCCTGCTGCTTTCGCGGGCAAAAAAAAGGCCAGTCAATCGACTGGCCTTTCTCTAAATTGGTGCCCAGGAGAGGACTTGAACCTCCACGCCCTTTCGAGCACTAGCACCTGAAGCTAGCGTGTCTACCAATTTCACCACCTGGGCAATTCGGGTTGCGAGCATCGCTCACCACCTGAGGGCGCGCACTTTACTTTTGCCAAGCGCCGCTGTCAATACTCGCGTATACTGCTCGGGCAAAAATTTTATGAAACGGACAATTATCCCAGGAAGGCCCCCAATCTATGGCCAAACAAGGCAAGTCTGCCGACCCCCACGCCGAGCGCGAGGCCCGGCTCTACGATAACCCCATTCCCAGTCGCGAAGTCATTCTTGAACTTCTCTCCGACTCCGACCAGCCCCTGGGCCGCGAACAGATTGCCGAGCGGCTCGGGCTGGCTGACGAACGCGACCTCGATGCCCTGCGCAAGCGCCTGCGAGCCATGGAGCGCGACGGCCAGTTAATGCTGAACCGGCGCGGTGTCTATGCGCCGGTCGACAAACTCCACCTGATCCACTGCCGCGTGCAGGGCCACCGGGACGGCTACGGTTTCGCCATCCCACTGGGTGACGAAGACGATATCTACCTCAGTGCCCGCCAGATGCAGTTTGTGTTCGACGGCGACGAGGCCCTGGTGCTGATCACCGGTACCGACAATCGCGGCCGCTCCGAGGGTCGGGTGGTCGAGGTGCTGAACCGCAGTAACCGCAGCATCGTCGGCCGCTACCAGGAAGAGAGCGGCATCGGCTATGTAATTCCCGACAACGCCCGTATCCAGAACCACATCCTGATTCCGCCTAAAGAAAAGGGCGGGGCGAAAAACGGCCAGATCGTGACCGCCAGCATTACCGACTACCCCACCCGTAAACTGGGTGCCAAGGGGCGCATTGTCGAGGTGCTGGGCGACCATATGGACCCCGGTCTGGAAATCGATATTGCCATTCGCTCCCACGGTATTCCCTTTGAGTGGCCCGAGGCCGTGCTGCGGGAGGCCGGTTCGCTGGAGGCCGAGCCACTCGAGTCCGACAAGGAGCACCGTGTCGATCTGCGCAATAAGGCCTTTGTCACCATCGACGGTGAAGATGCGAAGGACTTTGACGACGCCGTTTACTGCGAGAAGCGCATCGGCGGTTGGCGCCTGTGGGTGGCCATTGCCGACGTATCTCACTATGTGCGGCCCGGCATGGCGCTCGACGAGGAGGCCGCCCTGCGCGGCAACTCGGTCTACTTCCCCGAGCGCGTGGTGCCGATGCTGCCCGAGGCCCTGTCCAACGGCCTGTGCTCGCTGAAGCCCAAGGTCGACCGCCTGGCTATGGTGTGCGAGATGGAGCTGGGCCGCAGTGGCAAACTCAAGCGCTTCCGTTTCTACGAGGCGGTGATCCACTCCCACGCCCGGCTGACCTACACCCAGGTTGGAGAATTGCTGGAAGAGGGCTGGCACCGCGATATCGACGGGCAGATTGCGCCGGACGTAATGCGCCTGCACAGCCTCTACAAAGTGCTGCGCAAGGCCCGGGACGAGCGGGGCGCCATCGACTTCGAGACGGTGGAGACGCGCATCGTCTTCAATGAGCAGCGCAAGATCGACGCCATCGTGCCGGTGGTGCGCAACGACGCCCACAAGCTGATCGAGGAGTGCATGCTCTGCGCCAACGTGGCCACCGCGAACTTTTTCGAGAACTGCGGCCTGCCCATGCTGTATCGCGTGCACCAGGGGCCCACCGCTGAGAAGCTGGAAAACCTGCGCGGCTTCCTCGGGGAGCTGGGGCTGGAGCTGCGCGGCGGTGACAAGCCGGCGCCGGAGCACTACCAGGACCTGCTGCAGCAGGTCGCCGAGCGCGACGACGCCACCGTCATCCAGACCATGATGCTGCGCTCCCTCAGCCAGGCGGTCTACCACCCGGAGAACGAGGGCCACTTCGGCCTGAACTACCCGGCCTATACCCACTTTACCTCGCCCATCCGGCGCTACGCCGATCTGCTGGTACACCGCGGCATCCGCCATGTCGTGCGCTCCAACATAAAGAACAAGCAGGTGCAGCGGGTGAAGGGCGCCGAGCCGATCCCGGCCAAGCGCATCTTCCCCTACGACGAGCACCAGATGGCGGTCCACGGCGAGCACATCTCCATGACCGAGCGCCGCGCCGACGATGCCACCCGCGATGTGCAGGCCTGGCTCAAATGTGAGTACCTGCAGGATCACGTGGGCGACACCTTCGATGCCGCTGTGGCCGCGGTCACCAGCTTTGGCCTGTTCGTGGAACTGGACGACCTCTATATAGAGGGGCTGGTTCACATCAGCGCCCTGCCGGGTGACTACTACCAGTTCGACGCCGCCCGCCAGCGATTGGTAGGGGAGCGCAGCGGCCGCATCTTCAAGCTCGGCGGCCGGGTGAAAGTGCAGGTCGCCCGCGTCGACCTCGACGACAAGAAAATCGACCTCGAGCTGATCGACAGCAAGCCCCCCGGGAAGAAATCCTCCAGCCCCAAGCCCGTGCGCAAATCGGCTGGCAAGCGCCGGGACGGCGGGAGCAAGGGGGGCGCCAGGAAGAGTGGGGGCGCTAAAAAGCCCGGCACCGGCAAGGGCAAAACCGGCATGCGCCGGCACCACTGATTAACAGAACGTTTTCATGCAGCATATATACGGTATCCACGCCGTCGACGCCCTCCTGCGTCGCCGCGCCGCCAGCGTGCAGCGCCTGCTGGTGCAGCAGGGGCGGGACGACAAGCGTATCGCCGCACTCCTGGAACTGGCGCGGAACCAGGGCGTCAATGTCCAGCGCCTGCCGCGCAAGACCCTGGATGAACTCGTTGCCGGGCGCCACCAGGGCGTTGTCGCCGAGGCCCTGCCCGCCGCCGGGGAAGAGGCCAACCTGTGGCAGGAGGCGGACCTTCTACGCCACGTCGACGAGGCCGATACGCCCGCCTTCATCCTTGTTCTCGACGGCGTCACCGACCCCCACAACCTCGGCGCCTGCCTGCGCAGCGCCGACGCCGCCGGTGTCGATGCTGTGGTCGTGCCCAAAGACAAAAGCGCCGACCTCAGCCCCACCGCTCGCAAAGTCGCCTGTGGCGCCGCCGAGGTCGTGCCCTTCGTGCGCGTCACCAACATCGCCCGCACCCTCGAGGCCCTGAAAGAGCGCGGCGTGTGGCTCTACGGCGCCGCCGGCGAGGCCGAGCAGTCCCTTTACGAGGCTGACCTCAAGGGCCCCATTGCCCTTGTTATGGGCGCTGAAGGCGACGGCATGCGCCGCCTCACCAAAGAGGTCTGCGACCACCTGGTGAAATTGCCCATGGCCGGCTCCGTCAGTAGTCTCAATGTGTCGGTGGCGACCGGCATCTGCCTGTTTGAGGCGAGAAGGCAGCGGCTAAGCACTACCTGAACCCTGCACTGAAGCAGGCGTGGTTTCGGGGGTGGCTTTCTGTCCCGGAGAAACTCGTACCGGGGCAGGTGCAGGGGCGGGAGGCGGCCTGCGGGACCGTCAGCGGCCCGGATGGCCGCTGCCGAGCCCCCATGGATGGGTCCACGGCGTGTCTCGCAGGCCGCCTCCCGGCGCTGTGCCGGGCTACGGAGTCCCGCGTTGGGAATGCTCTCTATCCAGTCGGAGGTGGCTCTTTCGCAAGCTATTGCACCCATCTCCCAAAGCCAGTAGAATCCGCGCCTCGAATTTTACCCGGTGGCCCCAGGGCTGCCGATCTCCTTGCCACACCGCCTCGCACGAGTGTCGGGTGGCATTAACCCGTAAGGAGCACACAATGCGTCATTACGAAATCGTGTTTATGGTCCACCCGGACCAGTCCGAACAAGTGCCCGGCATGATCGAGCGCTACTCCAACACCATCCAGAAAGACGGCGGTTCCGTTCACCGCCTGGAAGACTGGGGCCGTCGCCAGCTGTCCTACCCCATCAACAAAATCCACAAAGCACACTACGTGCTGATGAACGTGGAAGCGTCCAACGACGCGATGGAAGAGCTCACCACCACCTTCCGTTACAACGACGCCGTGATCCGCAACCTGGTGATCCGTCGCGACGAGGCTGTGACCGACGAATCCTTCATCATGAAGGCCGAGAAGGAAAGCCGCGAGCGCAAGACCCGCTTTGAAGAGCGCCAGGCTGCCGACAAGGCTACTAGCGATGATTCCGCTGAAGAGAAGAAGAGTGACGAGGCCGACGCCGAGTAAGGCTGTCAGCGCCCCCTTCTTCCGTAACGACCGAGCTTAGACAGGAGTATTCACCATGGCACGTTTTTTCCGTCGCCGTAAGTTTTGCCGCTTCACCGCCGAAGGCGTTAAAGAGATCGATTACAAAGATCTGGACACGCTGAAAGCCTACGTTTCAGAGACCGGCAAGATCGTACCGAGCCGCATTACCGGCACCAAGGCCAAGTACCAGCGCCAGCTGGCGACTGCCGTGAAGCGCGCGCGCTTCCTGGCCCTGCTGCCCTACACGGACTCACACCAGTAAGCAGCTTATCTTCCGCGCCGTACTGAGCCCCACAATGGGCCTTCGGGCGGGCTTGTCATGAAAGCCCTGGCCGAATTCGTCATGCGCGGACGCTTCCAGGCGCTGCTGGTGACAGTGGCGGGCGCCGGGAGCCTGATGCTGTGCTGGATCAGCGCCGCCGTGGTGGCGCTGGTCACCTTGCGCAAAGGCGCAAGTCAGGGCGCCTGGCTGTTGCTGTGGGCCCTGCTGCCGGCAGGAACGCTGATGTTCGTGTTCGGCGATAGCGGCCCACTGGCCCTGCTGGTATCCACCGGGATCCTGGCGCTGGTGCTGCGCACCACCGTAAGCCTGCCGCTGGCGGTGCTCGCCGGTGTCCCCCTGGGAGCGCTGACCGGGTTCGCGTTGATGGCCTTCGGGCAGGGTCTGCTGGAGCAGATGGTGGGGTTCTTTGACCAGTTCCTCGCCAGCCTCGAACAGCAACTGGCGGCCCAGGGCGGCCAGGCCGTGCAACTGCTGCGGCCCACGGCGTTACAGATTGCCGGCATGATGGGCGCGGCGACCAGCCTGCTGTCCATCGTCTGCCTGCTGCTGGCGCGCTGGTGGCAGGCGGCCCTGTACAACCCGGGTGGCTTTGCCACGGAATTTCGGGCCCTGTACTACCCGCCGGCGGTAACGCTGGCACTGGCCCTCGCGGCACTGGCACTGGCCAGCCTGGGGGTGGAATACAGAACCTGGGCGGTGATTTGCCTGATCCCGCTCAACTTTGCCGGTCTCGCACTGGTTCACGCCCGCGCGGCGTGGCGCGGGCAGGGCAGCGGCATGCTGGCGGTGTTCTACCTGCTGTGGCTGTTCCTGGACCCGGTGAAGCTGGCAGTGGTGGCCGCGGCGATAGCCGACAGCTGGTTGCGTTTTCGCCAGCGCTGGCAGTCGAAGTCCGGCAGTGGTCCGGACTGAGGCCAAAACAGAATTTTAAACAGCGGGAGTTCGCTCCCCGCAAATAGAGGAAAGTAAGATGGAAGTCATTTTGCTGGAAAACATCGTCAACCTGGGTGGCCTGGGCGACAAGGTTGACGTGAAAGCTGGCTACGGCCGCAATTTCCTGGTACCCCAGGGCAAGGCGGTTCCGGCCACTGAAACCAACATTGCCGAGTTCGAAACCCGTCGCGCGGAACTGGAAGCTGCCGCCGCTGAAGCGCTGGCTGCCGCCGAGAAGCGCGCAGAGGCCCTGAGCGCTCTGGAGGGCGTGACCATTGGCGCCAACGCCGGTGAGGAAGGCAAGCTGTTCGGTTCTATCGGCACCCGCGATATCGCCGATGCCCTGACCGCCGCTGGCTGCGAAGTCGACAAGTCGGAAGTTCGCCTGCCCGAAGGCGCCCTGCGTGAGCTGGGCGAGTACGAGGTAGACATCCAGGTGCACGGCGACGTCACCGCGACTGTCGCTATCGCCGTCGTCGCCGAGTAAGGCGAACGACTCACTGCCCGCCGCCCGGCTCTGACGGGCGGCAAGCTCTCCAGTACACCGGCTGCGGCCGGTGTCTGTGTTTCTGTGTGTCCTGCCCGCCGCGGGCAATAAGCTGTAATTTCGCTTAATCCGCGCAGCGATCTTGGTTACCCTGTGCGATCCTGATTGATCGTCAAGACGACCACTGCATTCCATGTCCGAACCCGACTACAGTGCCGATTACCCGGCCGATTATCCCCCCGAGCCGGTCGCTGAGCCTGCGGCGGGTGGATACGATCGCGATATCGCCCGCATCAAGATGCAGCCCCACTCCATCGAGGCGGAACAGTCGGTACTCGGTGGCCTGCTGCTGGCCGGAGATGCCTGGGACGCGGTGGCCGAAGCGGTCAGCGCCAACGACTTCTACCGCCCCGATCACCGCCTGATTTTCCGCCACATCGCCAAGCTGGCCGAAGCGGTGGAGCCGGTGGACGTGATCACAGTGGCCGACAAGCTCACTGCTGCCGGTGAGCTGGACGCCGCCGGGGGCGTGGCCTACCTGGCGGAGCTGGCCAGCAACACGCCGAGCGCCTCCAATATCCGCGCCTATGCCAAGGTGGTGCGCGAGCGCGCCGCCCTGCGCAAATTGATCGAAGCGGCCCAGGGCATTGCCGAGAGCGGCTTCAATCCCGAGGGCCGCAGCTCCGACGAACTGATCGACGAGGCCGAGCGCCTCATCATGCAGATCTCCGAGCACGGCCCCAAATCCGGTGGGCCAAAGGAAGTGAACCCGCTGCTGCAGGCGGCGATTGAACGGATCGAGGAGCTGTTTACCTCCGGCGGCGATATTACCGGCCTGTCCAGCGGCTTCACCGACCTCGATCGCATGACCTCCGGCCTGCAGCCCTCGGACCTGGTGATCGTCGCCGGCCGACCCTCCATGGGTAAAACCAGTTTTGCCATGAACCTGGTGGAGAACGCGGTGCTGGGCCAGAAAAAGCCCATCCTGGTGTTCTCCATGGAGATGCCCGCGGAGCAGCTGGTGATTCGTATGCTTTCTTCCATCGGCAAGATCGACCAGACCCGCATCCGCAACGGCAAGCTGGAGCAGGAGGACTGGCCCAAGCTGTCCGCCGCGGTGTCCAAGCTCAAGGACGCCCCCCTGTTCATCGACGACACCCCGGCCCTGACCCCCACCGAAATGCGCAGCCGGGTGCGGCGTATCTCCCGCGAACACGGCGAACTGGGCATGGTGATGGTCGACTACCTGCAGCTGATGCAGGTGGCCGGCTCCTCGGAGGGACGCACCGCGGAAATTTCCGAGATCTCGCGAAACCTGAAGGCCATCGCCAAGGAGTTCCAGTGCCCGATGGTGGCCCTGTCCCAGCTCAACCGCTCCCTGGAGCAGCGCCCCAACAAACGGCCGGTGAATTCGGATCTGCGCGAGTCGGGCGCGATCGAGCAGGATGCGGACGTGATCATGTTCATCTACCGCGACGAGGTCTACAACGAGGATTCGCCCGACAAGGGGGTGGCCGAGATCATCATCGGCAAGCAGCGGAACGGGCCGATTGGCACCTGCCGGCTGGCCTTTGTGGGGCAGTTTACGCGCTTCGAGAATCTGGCGCGGGGGTCGTACGAGGACTACTGATTTTTGACGGTAGCCTTGCCGACACATCCACTGCTGACACAGGACTCTGTTTTTGGTTCCTGCGGTTCGCTACAAGGTGCAGACAGAGCAGTGGGGGCGACCGGGGGCCTTCGCGGACTGTGTGCGACATGGATGTCGCACTCAAGCCCCCATGGATGGGTTCACGGCGTGTCCGAGAAGGCCTCCGGTCGTTCCCGCTGCGGCGAATTCCGCGAGCAGTGCCAGATAACGCGCCATTACAATCCCGTCTCCTCCCGCAACTTCCGCAACTGCTCCAGTTGCTCCTCAACCGGCAGCGGCTCCGCCTCATGGTGCTCCAGCGCCTGTTCCGGCGGCACAGTCAGCGCCTCCCCCCGCATTACCCGCGCACAGTACTCCTTGTAGTGCCGCTCGAAAACCGGTAGTGCCTTCTGCTCCGCATTGTTGGCCAGAAAAAACCACTCGCTGTCGCGCCCCGCCAGGTATACCGCCGGGTGCGACCAGCGCTGGGCGGATTTCGGCGAGCGGGCGTTGCAGGCCTCCACGTAGGCGTCGCGTGTCGAGGGCAGGCCGAACTCGGCCAGCCCCGCCTGGCAGCACTCGTGCATGCGGTTCAGGGTGGGCAGGTACTCATTGTGTTCTATGGCGTGGCGCGCCCCGCGCAGGAGCTGCTCCACCGGGTAGTCGCGCAGGGAGTCCAGCCACAGCTTCTTGATCTGCTTGAGCTGTTCGGCGTCGGGGAAGGCGGCGTAGTACTGGTTGTGATAGTTGAGGCGGAACAGGGCGAATATCTGGTTGATGGCCTCGATATGTTCCGCCGCCGCAAGCGGGCGGTTCTCGGCCTCAGTTTGCCCAGGAGGTGTCGTTGAGGTCGTCTGCGAGGCTTCGATCCCTTGTGCGACCCGCTGAATGAGATCCCGGCTGTTGTCGGTCATGCTGTTGTCCCGCCTGTTGTACCTGGTGCTGTCTGGCCCAGTGGTATTTTACATGCTGCAGGAACTTGCTGTTCCATGAAGTGTGGGCCTGTCCGCTGTCGCGCCAGTAGACGATGAACTCCGCAATCAGGTTGCGGGCGAACTGCTCGTCGATGTGCGACAGGCGCAGGATGTCGTAGACATCCCGGTCCGGTTGCCAGTCGTTGCTGATGGGGGTCGCATCGCCGCCGCGGGCCACGTTGTTGTAGCGCGCCCACTGCAGGCGGATATGCTGGATGAACTTGCTGTTCAGGGTGGCCGGCGGTTCGCCGCGCTCGCGCCAGTAGAGGACGAACTCGGGGATGGCCTCTTCGATAAAGTCGGGGTCCACCCCGCCGCGGGTCATGATCTCCACTGCGTCCTCACTGGGGCGCCAGTAGCGATCCAGGGGCTCGGGGTCGGCGGGGCGGGTGGCCTCGCCTTCCTGTTGCTGGTGGCGGCGCCAGGCGCCGGTCACATGCTGGCGAAACTTGTTCTCCCAGGCGTGGTGGGTCTCGCCGCGCTCGCGCCAGTAATAGATGAAATCTTCCAGTTGGTCGATGGCGAACTGGCGCGGTATGTTGTGGTTCAGGGCCAGCAATTGCAGCAGGTCTTCGCTGGGCGCCCAGTGGGCGGGCAGCGGGGCCGCGCTGCGGCGCTGTGTCGGTGTGTCGGCGCGGCTATCGGCTGCGGCCGCCCGGGAAAACGTGCCCGGCGCTGAATGACGCTGTCCTGCGCCCGCGCTGCCAGTGGCCGGCTCATTGAGGGCAAACAGTAAACGCTCGGCACTGTGGATGGGCGGAGACCCGACCAGCAGCACGCCCTTGTCCACCAGGCTGCGCAGAATGCGGTGCAGCTGTGGCGCCTCCCAGAACGGCAGCAGGCGCAGCAGAAAGCCGCGCTCCACCTCGAGCCAGGCAAAGCCCTCCCGGAGGGTCGTGGGGCGGTGTTGCAGCAGGCCGTGAAGCTGCTGCAGCAGGATGGCCTCTTCCAGCCCGATGGTCGCCGCCAGGCCGGGGGAAAACACCAGCTGCTGTTCGGGGACGAGGGAAGAATCGGTCATGGGAGCTCGCTTGTGGCCGCCGCGCGGGGCGGCGGCAGATTATCGGGACAGGTCTGCTTGCACAGGCCGGGGGCCTGCCGGCCTGGGCGACAGGTGCTCTCTGGCGCGCCGGGGGAGACCGTGAAAGTCTGGTAGCATACCCAGCTTGCCGGTGAGCCCACAACCGGCGCGCGCGAAAATCACAGCAGGGATTCTCCTCCACCATGGCCAAAAACAAAACCGCCTTCGTCTGTAATGACTGCGGCTCCGACTACGCCAAGTGGCAGGGGCAGTGCAGCGACTGCGGCGCCTGGAACACCCTCAGCGAAATCAGGCTCGGCCCCGCCGCCCGTAGCGGCGCAGGGCGGGCGGCCAACGACCGCCGCAGCGGTTTTGCCGGTGCCCTGGCCGAGGCCCGGGTACTGGCGGATATCGATCTGGAAGAGCTGCCGCGCTTCTCCAGCGGCGCGGAGGAGTTTGACCGCGTCCTCGGCGGCGGCCTGGTGCCGGGCTCTGCCATTCTGGTCGGCGGCAATCCCGGTGCCGGCAAGAGCACCCTGCTGTTGCAGACCATGTGCCACCTGGCCGGCGGCATGGAGGCCCTGTACATCACCGGGGAGGAAAGCCTGCAGCAGGTGGCCATGCGCGCCCGTCGCCTGGGCCTGCCCACCGATAAATTGCGCCTGATGTCGGAAACCAGTGTCGAGGCCATCCTCGCCGCGGCGGAAAAATACCGGCCCAGGGTACTGGTGGTGGATTCCATCCAGGTGGTGCACTCCGAGGACATCACCTCCGCCCCGGGCAGCGTCTCCCAGGTGCGCGAGTGCGCCGCCTACCTCACCCGCTTCGCCAAGCAGAGCGGCACCGTACTGTTCCTGGTGGGGCATGTGACCAAGGACGGATCACTGGCCGGGCCGAAAGTGCTGGAGCACATGATCGACTGCTCCATCCTGCTGGAGGGCAGTCACGACTCCCGTTTCCGTACCCTGCGCGGGCAGAAGAACCGCTTCGGCGCAGTGAACGAACTCGGCGTATTCGCCATGACCGAGCAGGGCATGCGCGAAGTGAAAAATCCCTCGGCCATCTTCCTCGATCGCAGCGCCGAGCCGGCCTCGGGCAGCGCGGTGATGGTGGTGTGGGAGGGCACCCGCCCCCTGCTGGTGGAAATCCAGGCGCTGGTGGATGACAGCCAGCTGGGCAACCCGCGCCGGGTGGCGGTGGGGCTGGAGCAGAACCGCCTGGCCATGCTGCTGGCGGTGCTGCACCGCCACGGTGGTTTACAGGTTGGCGACCAGGATGTCTTCGCCAACGTGGTGGGCGGGGTAAAGGTGCTGGAGACCAGCGCTGACCTCGCCCTGTTGCTGGCCATCGTCTCCAGCTACCGGGATCGCCAGCTGCCGCGCGATATGGTGATCTTCGGCGAGGTGGGCCTTTCGGGGGAAATTCGCCCCGTGCCCAGCGGGCAGGAGCGGCTCTCGGAGGCGGCCAAGCACGGCTTTCGGCGGGCCATCGTGCCCCGGGCCAACGCCCCGCGCAGCGCGGTGAAGGGCATGGAAGTGATCGCCGTGACCCGCCTGGAAGAGGCCCTGGCCGCCATCGACTGAACCGGGGCGGCGGCGCACTAAGGGGCATTGTGCCCCCCCGGCCCGGGGGTCGGGGGGCGTGATCTGCCGCCGGTTTTACGGCTTTTCCCTATACATTCGCGGCGCTATCTTCTATACATGGGCTTCCTGTGACTGCTATCTCCTGAGCCATGGCCGAACATCCCGACAAGAAAAACATCGCTCCTCTCGACGTGGACAAGACCGTGCTGCTCGAGGATGAAGCCGCGGAGCGCGCGCGCGAAGAGGCGGCCGTGGCGAAGACTGTCTACGTGCGCCCGGAGCGTGTAGCCAATCCCGAGTTCGAAACCGACCTGCCTGCCACCGAACTGCTGAGTGCCGACGAGCAGGCCGCCGCGGATGCGGAAACCGTCATGCTTGATGCCACGGTGGTGGACGGCCTTGGCGGTGGGCAACCCGCGGCGGACCCACTGGAGCAGGTGGTGATCAAGGATCGCTTTGTGCTCGAGGCGCGCCTTGGCAAAGGCGGCATGGGCCACGTTTACAAAGCCCTGGACCTGCGCAAGCAGGAGGCCCAGGACGACGAGCCCTACGTCGCCATCAAGTTCCTGTCGGCGGAATTCAGCCGCCACCCCAAGGCCCTGATCAGCCTGCAGCGCGAAGCCAAGAAATCCCAGCAACTGGCTCACCCCAATGTGGTCACGGTGTACGACTTCGATCGCGATGGCGACCAGGTCTACATGACCATGGAGTATTTGAAGGGCGCGCCGCTGTCGGGTTGGACCTCACTGGAATTTGCCGAAGGCAAGAAGCCCTCGGTGACCAGGCTGATCACCGAGATGGCCGCCGGCCTCGCCTATGCGCGCCGGCAGGGCATGGTCCACTCGGACTTTAAACCGGACAACGTTTTCGTCACGGTGGATGGGCGCATCAAGATTCTCGACTTCGGCATTGCCCGCATTGTCGACACCGAATTGAACAAGGACAGCTTCGACGCCGGCGAGCTCGGTGCGCTCACCCCGCGTTACGCGTCCATGGAGATGCTGCAGGGCCGGCCGCCGCACCCGGCGGACGACGTCTACGCCCTGGGCCTGGTGGCCTACCAGCTGTTCGCCGGGGTGCATCCCTATGGCGGGCGCACCGCGCTGGAGGCCTATCAGGAGGGGCTGACCCCGCAGCCGATCAAGCAGATCAAGCGCCACCAGTGGAAAGCCATCGCCCATGCCATTCAGCTGCCGCAGGACAAGCGCACGCCGTCGGCGGACGTCTTCCTGCGGGAGTTTTCCGGTACCAGCCGCCGCAACCGGAGCCTGTTGGCGCTGGTCGGCGTGCTGGCACTGACCTCCGCCTGGCTGGCGTGGAAGGCCAGCCAGGGCGAGGGCCCGGCAGTGCCCTTTGACGAACTGCCGGTGGCGGTACAGCAACAGTTCCGCAGCGATATGGAGCTGGGTCACAAGTCCGCCGCCATCGGCGACTGGGATGGCGCCTCGCGTTATTACCTGGAGGCCTATACCCTGCACCCGCGCAATGCCGAGGCGGAAGAGGGGCTCGATCAACTGGTGGCACACCTGGTGGCGCTGGAGCCCACCCTGCAGTCTGCCCGCCAGCGCGAATACCTGCTGACCATGCTGCAGTCCTACCAGGACAACGAGTACCTGGCCAACCACAAGGCGCTGGAAGCGCTGCGCCAGCAACTGGAGGGTGAGCAGGGCGGCGCAGAGCCTTAGGGGTCAGCGCTGTGCCGGCGGGGCCAGTGCCAGCAGTCGCGGCCATTGTTCCACCCAGCAGCAGCGGTGGTCGAAGTCCGGCAGCTGGATCGCCTTCGCTCCCGGATGGCGCTGGAAATAAAGCCGGGTTGTTGTGGGCGGCACTATGGTGTCCTCACTGCCCTGCAGGTGCATCTCGCTTGCTGTGGTGGTTATTGCAACGGCGGGGTTCAGTGAATCGCTGAGGGATAGCACCCGGTGATGACCGGTCCAGGCATCGGTGTCGAGGTTGGCGGCCACGGTCAGCACCGCCACGGCCACCGTTGCTGGCAGTCGCGGCGCCAGCAGCAGGGCGAGGTTGCCGCCGCCACTGTAGCCGATCAGCAATACTTCCTCGATATTGGAGTGATTCTCAAGTAGCGTAGTCAGCGCATCGCTCATACTGGCCACCACTTCCGGGGAATAGCGCCCCGAGGTCCAGAGTTTTGCAGTACACCTGGCAGGCATCGTGTCCAGGTGGTAACAGGGGCGGGCGAGGTAGAGTGCCGGCGAAGGATCCTGTTGCAGCAGTTCCAGCGCCATGCTGCGCCGTCCGGTGGGATTGCGGGCCGGGCGGGAGCCGTGCCAGGGTTGGCCGTCTCCCGCCAGGTAAATATGTAGTCGCCGGCTGTGCAGGGCGCCGGGCCGGGCCAGGCTGAGCAGGGAAAAGTCACCGCCGGTTTGCCAGGCCGCTTCCAGCTGGTAGTGTTGCGCCAGTTGCTGCGGGCCGGGAATGTGCTCACAGGCTGCAATAAAAATCAGTGGAAGTGTGACGAATACCGACTTCAGCAGTTGTCGGGGCGTCCCAGTTGGACTACTGTTTCTGACTACGAAAGGGAATGTTCGGCGTGAGCTCATGAAGGGAATTATAGCCACGAGCTCTCCGCCGCCGCAGGCGGGGAGAATAAAAAGGCTGAAAGCGCGGCTTCCGGCTGCAGGCGCCTGCCTTGCCGTCCTGTTGTCCGCCTGTGGTGGCCAGCCCAGCGCTGATGTCGCCGCTATCCCCAAAGATGCCGAGGTCAAGGATCTCTACATCGTCGACTGCTTGTTGCCCGGACAGGTGCGCCAGCTCGGCAATACCACTTACATGACCCCCCGCCGGCCGGTGCAGACAACTGCCCAGGACTGCCGCATCCGCGGCGGCGAATACGTCGCCTACGATCGCGCCAACTACAAGACTGCGCTCAAGGTCTGGCTCCCCGCCGCCGAGGAAGGCGACGCCGAGGCCCAGAACACAGTGGGCGAGATCTTCGAGCAGGGCCTGGGCACCGAGCCCAACTACGAGGTGGCGGCCCTTTGGTACCAGCGCGCTGCCGAGCAGGGCCACAAAGGCGCCCAGTTCAACCTCGGCACCCTGTATGAAATGGGCAAGGGTGTGCCCCGTGACAAGCAACTGGCCCTCAACTGGTATCGCGCCGCCTGGGGTATTACCGACGACAGCCTGGTGTACCGCTCTGACGCCCAGAAGGCCCTGATCGCCCAGGCGGAGATGTACACCGAGAAGCAGGAGCAGGCTGTTTCTGCTGCCACCGCTGCAGCGACCGCCGCGGCGGTGCAAGCCGTCGAGGAGAAGGCCCGCCTTGAGCGCGAACTGGAAGAAGCCAGAGCCAGTGGTGGTCGCAGCCAGCCGCTGCCGGATGCAGTGGCCGCCAGCGGTTCCACTGCCGGCGCAGCGGTCGAGGCGCCGGCGGTGCGCGAAGACCTCGCGACCCCGGAACCGGTCAACATGCAGGGCAAGAACTTTGGCCGCTACTACGCCCTGGTGATCGGCAATGGTGACTACACCTACCTCGACAAGCTCGCCACCTCCGTGTCCGACGCCCAGCGGGTGAGCGAGGTGCTGCGCAATCGCTACGGCTTCCAGGTCAAGATGGTCACCAACGGCGACGACGCCTCGCTGCTGCGTGCACTGAACCAGATGAACAGCGAGCTGACCGCTGAAGACAACCTGCTGATTTACTACACCGGCTGGGGCAACCGCCGGGAGAGCGGCAACTACGAGGTGGGCTATTGGCTGCCGGTGAATTCCGAGCCGCCGCCGGACGACACCTACTGGGTGCCGACGTCCCAGATCAGCTCCCACCTGGCGCGGCTACCGGCCAAGCGCATCATGGTGGTGGCGGATTCCTCTTTCGCCGGCCTGCTGGCCGATAACCCGGCCTTCCTGCTGGCCAGTAGCGCCGCCCAGCTCAACAGCGAGGCCTATGTCAGCCTGCGCTTTCCCAACCGGGCGCGCCTGCTGATGACGTCCGGCAAGGACTGTCCGCTGCCGGCCAGTGACAATGCGCGCAATTCCGTATTTGCCGATGCCTTTATTGAAGTGCTGCAAAGCAACAAGGCGGTACTCACTGCGCCGGCCCTGTACCTGGATATGATCGAGAAACTGGAAAGCCGCCAGCCGGAGCTGGCACCCGAGTTCAAGGCGATCAAACGCGCCGGTGACGAAGTCGGGGATTTCTTTTTTGTTGCACTACAGTCCTGAGGGCTGAAAAGTAGGGATGCGGCGTCCTGCGGGGCGCCGTGCTATAAAAGTAAAAGCGCCCGCAGGCGGTGGAGAAAAGCCGCCCCTGGGGGCAAGGGATTGAACGCGATAGGGGGCAGGATGCCACCCGCTATAACGCAAATTGCTGCTGGGGAAGAGCCGTGTCAAAGCGGTACCACATTGCCGTAGTCGGAGCGGGGCCTGCTGGTCTGTCTGCCGCTGGCCGCGCCGCCCATTACGACCGGGAGGCGGGGGTCAGCGAGCCCAGCTATGTTCTGCTGGAAGGTTTCAACACCTTCGCCAAAACCATCCAGAAGTACCAGAAAGGCAAGCACGTCATGGACGAGCCCGGCTTTCTGGACCTGCGCAGTGAGGTCGGCTTCACCGCCGGCAAGCGCGAGGAAATCCTCGGGGTCTGGGACGAGGCCCTGGCCGCCGGCATCAATATTCGCTACGACAGCGAAGTGGTCGCTATCGAAGGCGAAAAGGGGGAATTCCGCCTCAAACTCGGCAGCGGCGACGTGGTGGAAGCCGAGAACATTGTTTTCTCCATCGGCACCCAGGGCAACCCGCGCACCCTCGGTGTGCCGGGCGATGCCGAATCCGATTTCGTCCGCTATACCCTCGACGACCCGGAGGATTTCAAGGGCGAGACCATCGTGGTCATTGGCGCCGGTGACGCCGCCATCGAAAACGCCATTGCCCTCTCCGATTACAACAAGGTCTATATCGTCAACCGGCGCAACGAGTTCAGCCGCGCCAAGGACGGTAACCTGAACGCCGTCCTGGCGGCGATCAACGACAAGAACCGCCCGTTCTACTGCCGTTACGAAAGCGGCGTGGCGGGGCTGGAAATGCCGGCATCCCCCGGTGCGGCCGGCGCCATTGTGCTCAGCACGCCCACTGGTGAAGAGCGTATCGAGTGCCATCGCATCATCGCCCGCCTCGGCACCGTGCCACCGCGCAAGTTTGTCGAGTCCTGCGGCATTGTCATCACCAGCGACAATCCGGAAGCCGTGCCGGACGTGGATCGCCACTACCAGAGCAATGTGCCCGGCCTGTATATCATCGGTGCCCTCGGTGGCTACCCGCTGATCAAGCAGGCGATGAACCAGGGCTACGACGTGGTGGAGTTCATCCACGGCAAGGATACCAAGCCCGCCGATTACCCCCTGCTGCAGGACCAGTTCTCCGGCCTGCCCTATGTGATGGACGCCGAGGACGTGCTGGATCTCTACCAGCAGCGGGTGCCCATGTTCCGGCGCATGAACCCGCTGGCTTTCCGCGAACTGATTATCGAGAGTCGCATCATCGTCAGCCTGCCGCCGGCGGAGCTGGCTCGTGCCCCCCAGGGCGGGGAGCGCTCCACGGCCTTCGTTGCCGCCGGCGAACCCCTGTACCGCCACGGCGAATTCAGCACCACCTTCTACACCCTGGTGGAGGGGGAAGTGCAGCTGCAACTGGAGCAGGACGGGCCCTGGCATACCATCAAGCCGGGCCAGTTCTTCGGCGAGATGAGCCTGATTTCCGGCCGCCCGCGGCAGGGCGACGCGGTGGTGTCGGCGGACGCCATCCTGATCGAGACCCCGCGCCGTATCATGGTCAAGCTGATGAACTCCAACAAGGAGGTCAGCAGCGGTATCGACCGGGTGTTCATCATGCGCGCCCTGCAGGCAGCCTTCCGGCCCCAGCTGTCGCTGGCCGAGCTGGGTGATATCGCCGGGCGAGTGGAAACCTGCCAGTTCAAGGCCGGGGAGGTACTGTTCAGCGAAGGTGAAGAGGGCGACTGCCTGCACCTGATTCGCAGCGGCACGGTGATGCTCACCCGCGGCGGCGCCAATCTCGTGGTCAACCAGAATCACTCCGGCGAGCTGGCCGGGCAGATGGCCCTTATGGGTGCCCCCAAGCGCCGCGACACCGCGACTGCCGCGGTGCGCACCGAGACCATCCTCATCCGGCGGCCGGAATTCCTGGCCCTGGTGGGCAGCCAGCCGGAACACGTGGCCACCCTGCAGGGTCGTCTCTCCGATGTGCTGCGCAAATCCAACCGCATGGCCTCCCAGCCCCAGGCCGCCCGGGCCATCGGCTTCCTGATGGGCGAGGGTCTGGGCGAGGCGACCAACGCCCTGGTGATTGATGAAACGCTCTGCGTCGGCTGCGACAACTGCGAAAAGGCCTGCGCCGAGACCCACAACGGTATTTCCCGTCTCGACCGGGAGGCGGGCGCCTCCCTGGCGGGTTTGCACGTGCCGATTTCCTGCCGTCACTGCGAGCTGCCCCACTGCATGAAGGACTGCCCGCCGGACGCCATTCGCCGTTCGGCCAACGGCGAGGTATTCATCTCGGATAGCTGTATCGGCTGTGGCAACTGCGAAACCAACTGCCCCTACAACGCCATCAAACTCAGCTACGCGGCGCCGAAAAAGCCGAGCCTGCTGTCCTGGCTCTTGCTGGGGCGCGGTAGCGGGCCCGGTGAGCCGGAATACTTCACCCCCAGCGCCGCGGCCAAGGACGCGGGCAAGAAGGCGGTGAAATGCGACGCCTGCATGGGGCGCAAGGGCGGCCCGGCCTGTGTGCGGGCCTGCCCCACCGGCGCCGCCGTGCGCCTGTCGCCGGAGCAGTTCGGCGAACTGGTGGAGGGCCACTGATGCATACATCGCTGCTGGCCTGGCGCGGTTTTCGCTACGGCAAATGGGCCCTGGTGCTGGGGCTGGTTTCGATCGCGCTCTACCTGAGCCAGGGCGGCAGTGCCGCCCAGCCGCCCAACGGCGGCACCTGGCAGGGCTATGTGCTGGGCACTGTCGGCGCTCTGCTGATCGTGTGGCTCAGCGTGCTGGGGGTGCGCAAGCGCCGCTACAGCTCGACCCTGGGTTCTGTGCAGGGCTGGACTTCAGCCCACGTCTACCTCGGCGCGGTGCTGCTGCTGATCGGCACCCTGCACAGCGCGGCCCAGGTGGGATGGAATGTCCATACCCTGGCCTACGCCCTGATGTGCGCGGTGATTTTCTCCGGCTTTTACGGTCTCTACGTCTACATCCACCTGCCCGGGCGGCTGGCTTCCAACAATGCCGGCAAGGATCGCGACGCCTGGCTGGAGGAGCTGGGCGAGCTGGACAGCGCGATCCGCGACACGGTGGAAGCCTGCGATGCCGAATTGCAGGCGATGGCCCTGTCCGCCCTCGATCTGACCGCCCTGGGCGGCTCCGCCTGGCGTCAGCTGTCGGCGCGGGATTACTCGCGCATTATCCTGCCGGGCCAAAGTAAACCGGTGGGCAATGCGGAGCAGGGCGTTATCGTCAAGGCCCTGTCGGAGCGCATTCCCGACGCCCGCAAGCAGTCCCAGGCGGAGGTGCTGAACGAGCTGCTGGGCCTGTTTGGCCGCCGCCGGGTCATCCTCAACCTGCTGCGGCGCGAGATCCGCCTGCGCGGCCTGATCCGGGTCTGGCTGTTTGTGCATATACCCCTGACGGTGGCGCTGCTGGTGGCGCTGCTGATTCATATTTTCTCCGTGTTCATCTACTGGTAGCGGCCGTGTATTTCCTGGTAAGACGACAAACCGGCCGCGGCAGCGGCGAGGCCCTGGAGAACGAGTACCAGGGCAGCGAGCTGACTCTCGGCAGCGCCGATGCCATGGTGCTGTTGCCCGGCCTCCCGGGCAGCCTGCAACTGAAGCCGTCGAAGGGCGGTGCCCAGGTGGTTGCGAAGGGCATGGAGTTCCAGCTGGATGAGAAGAGCCAGCGCAAAGCGACCCTGGCGCCCGGCCAGGTGCTCAGTGTCGGCGGCTATGAACTCAGCCTGTTCGAGGCTCCCACCGGGTTTGAACTCGGCCTGCAGGTGCGCCGCACTGGCCCGGTCAGGGCCAGCTTCGGCGGCGCCATGGAGCTGCGGCCTGCGCTGTTCACCAACCGGCGCCTGAGCTGGGTACTGGCCCTGCTGGTGCTGGCCACCTGCCTGATACTGCCGTTGGCGGGAGTGTTCAAGCACGAACTGGCGGAGACCCTGCGCAGCTCCCCCCTGCCGGACGACGGCCTCTGGTCCAGCGGTCCGCTGGTGGCGGCCCACGATACCAGCGGGGTGTCGGAAGACTGCCAGGCCTGCCATACCACACCGTTCGTGATGGTGGAGGACGCCGCCTGTCTCGACTGCCACCGCGGCATGACCGAACACGTAAACATCGCCCTGCACCCGGCGGAGGCCTTCGCCGGCGAGCGCTGCGCCAGTTGTCACCGCGAGCACAACGAGCCGCAGCGGCTGGTGCGCCTGGACAACGGCCTCTGTGTGGATTGCCACGCCGCCCCTGCGGACTGGCCGGCCGCCGAGGGCATGGAGGCGGTTACCGCCTTTACCGCCAGTGCCCACCCCGAGTTCCGTATCGGCCTGCTCACCCCCCGCGGGCCGGGCGGCGCCCACGGCTGGGAAGTGGAGCGGGTGCGTCTTGGCGAGCCGGGTTTGCAGGAGCGCTCCAACCTGAAATTTACCCACGCCGTGCACCTGGATGTGGAAAAAGTGCAGGACGAATCCAGCGGCGAGGCCCTGGTTTGCGCCTCATGCCACACCCCCAAGGATGACGGCGAGCACTTCGAACCGATTTCCATGGACGCCCACTGCCGCAGCTGCCACGGCCTCAGCTTCGATGTGTTCGACCCGGAACTGGAACTGCCCCACGGCGACCTGCGCGCCGCTATCACCGCCATGGAAGCGCATTTCATCCGCGAGTTCACCGACCCGCAATTGCGCGCCGAGCGCGCCGGCCAGAAGCCGCGCCGTGTGCCAGGCAAGCGTTTCGCCGCCGCCACCTGCCAGGGTACTGGCCTGGAGTGCGGCCGCGCCGAGGCCCTGGAAGAGGCTCAGTACCAGTTTGAGCAGACCGGCTGTATCACCTGCCACGAGGTGATGGACACCGGGGCCAGCGACATTTTCGACCGCTGGTATGTGCAGCCCATTCGCATTACCGAAGACTGGTATCCCAAGGGCGTGTTTGACCATACCAGTCACCTGAGCTTAGCTTGGGATGAGTCGACGGAAGTCTGTGAGGCCTGCCACGAGGCCAGTCAATCGGATGACGCCCGGGATATTCTGATGCCCGGTGCCGATAACTGCCTGACCTGTCACGCCGAAGACAAGGGGCTGACCACGGTGGGTTGCGTGGGTTGCCACGCCTTCCACCAGCGCGATGCCAGCCTGTCTGTGCAGGCACGCCAGATGCCGGCTTCCCACGCGGGCATGATGCCGCCGAACCACGGCCAGGCTGAGCCGCCGGATTCGGGCGAGCAACAAGGAGAGTGACGATGAACTGGCGGATTGTTGGCCTGTGCCTGACCCTGACCCTCGGTGCCTGCGGTGGTGGCGGCAGTGGTGGTGGAGCCGGGGAATCGCCCGATCGCGACGATGACGATACTCCCTGCACCGGCCAGTGCGCCGGCGAGGAAAACTGGCTGACGGTCAGTGACGTTAAACAGGTACTCGGTCAGGCTATTGCCCAGTCCCGCGCCCTGGGGGTGGAAGCCACCATCGCAGTGGTGGACCGGGTAGGCAATGTGCTGGCGGTGCACCGCATGGCCGACAGCGGCCCGGCCGTCACCATCAGTACCACCTTCCCCACCACGATCTCCACCGGCCTGGAGGGCGTGGTGCTGCCACCCGGCACCAACGGTGATGCGCTGGCGGCGATTGCCAAGGCGGTGACCGGTGCCTACCTGAGCAGCGAAGGCAACGCCTTCTCCACCCGTACCGCTAACCAGATCGTGCAGGAACACTTCAATCCCGGGGAGGAGAACCAGCCCTCCGGCCCGCTGTTCGGGGTGCAATTCAGCCAGCTGGCCTGCTCTGACTTCACGCTCGCCGCCACCGGCCCCCAGACGGCGGTGCCCGCGGCTCCGGTAGCGCTGCCCCTCACGGCCACTGTCGGCCCGCAGCGTTCGCCGCTGGGGCTGTCGGCGGATCCGGGTGGCTTCCCCCTGTATAAAAACGGCACCGCCGTCGGCGGCGTCGGGGTGATTGCCGACGGTCGCTACAGCATCGACAGGAACATTCTGGATACCGACCGCGATATCGATGAGCAGATCGCCTTTGCCGCCACCTTCGGCTACGCCGCGCCGACCGACCGGCGGGCGGACCGCATCACGGTAGAGGGCAAAACCTTCCGCTTCAGCGATGTCGATTTTGGTGACCTCCCCGAAGATCCGGAGCAGGCGCCGGCCTACGACAGCCTCAACGATGCCGGTGCCCTGGTGGCGGTGCGCGGCTACAGCCGCAACCAGATCATCGCCGGCACGGCTTTTGGCCGGCCCGGTTCCGGCATTCGCCCGGCCACCGACTTCGCCGATCTCGACGCCTTCGTCTTCGTCGACCAGAACAACAACAATCGCTTCCCCCCGCGGGCCGGCACCGATGCGGCGCAGTTGGGCGATGCCGCCCTGAGCGCCGCCGAAGTGCGCCAGTTGCTGAGTTCGGCGATTGCGGTGGCCAACCGCGCCCGGGCCCAGATTCGCCGCCCGGTGGGCAGCCAGGCCCGAGTGACAGTGTCCATCGTCGACAGCCAGGGTGAGATTCTTGGCATGCTGCGCACCCGCGACGCGCCGGTGTTCGGTGCCGATGTGTCGCTGCAGAAGGCGCGCACCGCGACCATTTTCTCCTCGCCCGATGCGGCGGATTTTTTCCGCGGCATCACAACGCCCACGACCTATGTGGATGAAAACCTGCAGCCCAAGGCCCAGGTGCTTATCCCCGACTACGTGGACGCCGCCCAGACCTTTATCGGCCCCCAGGCCCTGACCGACGGCACTGCCTTCTCTGACCGCGCCGGTGGCAACCTGTCGCGGCCCTTCTACCCGGACGGTATCCGCGGCAACCCCAACGGCCCCTTCAGCAAGTCCTTCGCCAACAACGAGTGGAGCGTGTTCTCCAGCGGCATGCAGCTGGACCTGGCCCTGAACAAGATTCTGCAGCACGTGCTGTTTGCCGCCGGCGCGGATGCGCCGGATGTCGGCCCCAACTGCGTCGAGTCGGCGCTGCCGCGCATCGCCAACGGCACCCAGATCTTCCCCGGCAGTGTGCCGGTCTACCGCGGCGACACCCTGGTGGGCGGAATCGGCGTCTCCGGCGACGGTATCGACCAGGACGACATGATTTCTTTCCTCGGCGTACACGAGGCAGGTGAAGCCCTGGGCGGCGCCATCAACAATGCACCGCCGGAAATTCGTGCCGACCGCCTGACCCCGGCCGGTGAGCGGCTGCGCTATATCCAGTGCCCGCAAACCCCTTACATCGACAGCGATGAACAGCAAGTGTGTTCAGGGAAGTGATGCCATGGATGCCTATCGCGTAAACCGCCTCTGCTCTTCTTCCGCCACTTCCCTGCGGCGCTGGCTGCCGCCGCTGGCACTGGCGGCCAGTGCCAGCCTGTTGCTGGGAGCGGGCGCCCAGGCCCAGCCGGAGGAAGACCCGGCCCTGGTGGCCTGCGACGACAAGGACGCGCGCGACCGCGGGCGCAGTACCCGGCGCCGCGCCGGCGGTTCCAACCGGGACTGTGAGTATCGCGAAGTGGTGGTGGACGAAACCACCGGGGAAGTCCTGCGCGAACGGCCGGTGGCGGTGCAGCGCAACGTGGTGCCGCGCCGCTATACCAACATCCCCCGGCCCACCGCCGAGGACTACGTGGCGCTGGTGCCGATCCCGGACCGCTGGCGCATCGTCGACAGCCTCGACCCCGAGGGTTATCCCAACGTGTGGTGGGACCCCTATAACCAGAACACCATCAAGGGTGACAAGCCGATCCACGGCGACTGGTTCTTCAACGTGACCGCGATCTCCGATACCGTGGTGGAGTTCCGCGAGGTGCCGACCCCGGTGGGCGTGCAGTCCACCGATGGCCCCGGTTCGCTGGACGTGCTGGGCGGCACCGAGCAGGCCCTGTTCAACCAGAACGTGGCGGTGGAACTGGTCTACTACCAGGGCGATACCGTGTTCCGGCCCCCGGACTGGGAGTTCCGCTTCACCCCGGTGTTCAACTACAACTACACCGAACTGGAAGAGATCACCGGCGTCAACGCCGACCCGGGCGATGGCATCACCCGCAACGACAATCATGTGGGCATCCAGGCGGCCTTTGTCGACAAGCACCTGCGCAACGTCTCGGATCGCTACGACTTCGACAGCCTGCGGGTGGGTATCCAGCCCTTCTCCAGCGATTTCCGCGGTTTCCTGTTCCAGGACGCCCAGCTCGGTGCGCGCCTGTTCGGCACCCGCGACAACAACCGCTTCCAGTACAACCTGGCCTGGTTCCGCCTGCTGGAGAAGGACACCAACTCCGGCCTCAACGACGTCAGCGAGGACCTGCGCGACAACGATGTGTTCTTCGCCAATATCTACTGGCAGGACATGCCCAAGCTGGGCTTCTTCTCCCAGGCGACCCTGGCCTACAACCGCAGCCGGGAAGACGAATTTTTCTACGACACCAACGATTTCATCCAGCGCCCGGCCTCCCTCGGCCAGGAGCGGATGCGTGACTACGACGTCTACTACGTGGGTTACAACGGTGACGGCCACTTTGGGCGCCTGAACCTGACCGTGTCCGCCTACGGCGCCTTCGGTGAGGAAAAAGGCGGGGTGTTCAGCGGTGAGGATTCGGATATCGAGGCCTTCTTCTTCGCCGCCGAACCGGGTATCGACTTCGACTGGATTCGCCTGCGCGGTTCCTTCCTCTACGCCAGCGGCGACGACGATCCCTTCGACGACAAGAGCCAGGGCTACGCCGCCATTTTCGAGAACCCGCAGTTTGCCGGGGCCGACACCAGCTACTGGATTCGCCAGGGTGTACCTCTGATCGGCGGCGGCCGGGTGGCCCTGTCCCAGCGCAATGCGGTGCTGCCCGACATGCGCTCATCCAAGGAGCACGGCCAGTCCAACTTCACCAACCCGGGCCTGTGGCTGGCCGGGGCCGGTGTCGACCTGGACCTGTTGCCGGAACTGCGCCTGTCATTCAACGCCAACTACCTGGCCTTCGCCGAAACCGAAGTCCTGGAAGTGGCGCGGCAGCAGGCCAATGTGGACGAGGAGATCGGTCTCGATCTCTCCGCCGCCCTGATCTGGCGTCCCTTCATGAGCCAGAACGTGGTGGCGCGGCTGTCCTATGCCCAGCTGCTATCGGGCCAGGGCTTTAATGATTTGTACGGGGAGGAGGATCCCTACTCCCTGTTACTGAACGTGATTCTGACTTTCTGAGGGGCAGACGATGGAACGCAAGGCAAGCCCGAGAAGGCCGACACTGTTCCAGTGCTGGGCACTGGCCATGGGGGCGGTGCTGCTGGCACTGCCGGTAAGCTACAGCCTGAGCGCGTCCGGCGAAAAGCCGGTGGAGCGCAATCACGTGACGGCGCCATCGGCCCCTGTCAGCCAGACGGCCGAGGAAATGGCCGCCAAGACCGATGGCTGTGTCACCTGCCACACGGCCACCGACCAGAAGACCATGCACGCCAACCCGGCAGTGAAGCTGGGTTGTACCGACTGCCATGGCGGCGACGCCACGGTTCGCAAGCCGGGTGGCACGAATTCACTGGCAGACGCCGGCTACCTTGATGCGATGGAACAGGCTCACGTGCTGCCCCTGTATCCCGAATCCTGGCATTACCCCTCCAGCGCCAATCCGGAGCGTACCTACACCCTGCTCAACAAGGAGAGCCCGGAGTTCGTGCGTTTTATGAACCCGTCGGATTACCGCATCGTGGAAGAGGCCTGCGGCGCCTGCCACCTGCCAATTATCGAGGCGGCCAAGCGCAGCCTGATGGCGACCTCCGCCATGCTGTGGGGCGGCGCCTCCTACAACAACGGTATTCTGCCGCTGAAGCGCTACATCCTTGGCGAGGGCTATACCCGCGAGGGCGAGCCGGCCGCCATTCCCGGCCCGGTGAAGCCGACCGAAGAAATGATCAAGATGGGCATCCTCGAAATTCTCTATCCGCTGCCCGCCTGGGAGACCCTGAAGCCCGGGGATATCTTCCGTGTGTTCGAGCGCGGCGGCCGCAACATCTCCAACCTGTTCCCGGAGACCGGCCTGCCCAATGCCCTCGGCCAGTTGCAGCGGCTGGAGGAGCCGGGGCGGCCGGACTTCCGCCAGTCGAATCGCGGCCCGGGCACCGGCGCGCGCATCTCGGTGCCGGTGATCAACATCACCAAGACCCGTCTCAACGACCCTCACACCTGGTTCATGGGCACCAATGACCAGCCTGGCGACTACCGCCAGTCCGGCTGCGCCTCCTGCCACGTGGTGTATGCCAATGACCGGGACCCGGATCACTCCGCCCTCTACGCCCAGTACGGACACACCGGCGTAACCCAGACGGCCGACCCGACCATCCCGAAAGGGGAGAGCGGTCACCCGCTGAAGCACGAGTTCACCCGCGCCATTCCCACCAGCCAGTGCATGGTCTGCCATATGCACCAGCCCAACATGTTCATCAACACCTACATGGGCTACACCATGTGGGACTACGAGTCCGACGCGCCTTTCATGTGGCCGGAAAAGCAGGTCTATCCCAGTGACAGCGAGCGTCACGAAGTGCTGGAGCGCAACCCGGAAGGTGCCGCCCCCCGCGGCAAGTGGGCCGACGTGGAATTCCTGAAAACCGTGTCGGAGTTGAACCCCCAGCTCAAGGACACCCAGTTCGCCGACTACCACGGCCACGGCTGGAACTTCCGCGCCATCTTCAAGCGCGACCGCAAGGGCAACCTGCTGGATGCAGAGGGTGACCTGGTGGCGGATGACGATCCCGAAAAATTCCAGAAGGCGGTGCACATGTCCTCCATTCACATGGATGTGGGCATGCACTGTGTCGACTGCCACTACGGCCAGGACAACCACGGCAACGGCCATCTCTACGGCGAGGTTGCCGCGGCGGTGGAGATCGACTGCAAGGATTGCCACGGTACCGCCAAGGCCTATCCCAACCTGTTCACCTCCGGGCCGGCGGCATTGGACGGCGGCACCGACCTCGGTGCCATCCGCAACCCGGACGGGAAGAAGCGCTTCGAGTGGATCGGCGATACCCTGGTCCAGCGCTCGGTGCTGGACCCGGAACTGGAGTGGGAAGTCAGCCTGGTCAAGGATGCGGTGACCCCGGGCAACGCCCACTACAACGAGAAGGCGGCCCGCGCCAAGCTGATGAGCAGCAACACCGAAACCCAGGAATGGGGCACGGAAGTGGCCGATGAAGACCTGGCCCACTCCTACGATGAAATGGAGTGCTACACCTGCCACACCTCCTGGACCACCAGTTGCGGCGGCTGTCACCTGCCCATCGAGGCCAACAACAAGACCGAGCGCCACCACTACGAGGGCGGGGAGACCCGCAACTTCGCCACCTACAACCCGCAGGTAGCCCGCGACCAGACCTTCCTGCTGGGCAAGCGGGAGACGGCCAAGGGCGGCAAGTACGCGCCGGTGCGCTCCACCTCGGCGCTGGTGCTTTCGTCCACCAACTCCAACCGCGAGCGCATATACATCCAGCAGCCGCCGATCTCGGCCAGCGGTTACAGCTCGCAGGCCTTCAACCCGCACTTCCCGCACACCGTGCGCAAGACCGAGACCAAGGACTGCGAGGACTGCCACCTGTCGAAGAGCAACGACAACAACGCCATCATCGCCACCCTGATGATGTTCGGTGCCGACTTCCTCGACTTCCTCGGTCACTTCGCCTACATCGGCGGGGACGGGCATATCAACGCGGTGGAAGTGACCGAGTGGGAGGAGCCCCAGGCGGTGCGTGGCAGTTACCTGCAGAAATACGCCTACCCGGACTTCTACCAGCAACACCTGGACAACGACCGGGTGCTGGCGGCGGACACCGGACACAGCCACAGCTCCGGCCCGGCCCAGTGCCTGCAGTTGCGCGGCGAGTACCTGTTCGTGGCCGAAGGCGACAAGGGCATGCAGGTCTACGATGTGGCCAGCATCTCCAACAAGGGCATTTCCCAGCGCATCATCACCGCGCCCTTCAGTCCGCTGGGGCATGACACCCAGGTGGAGAGCGCCAATGCCACCTGTGTCGTGCTGCCCACCACCCAGCCCATCCAGCCCTCGCGCAACCAGGGCGAACTGATGCGGGTGGTCAACGAGGAGCAGCCCTTCCACCCGCTGTACGACTACGCCTATATCACCGACGCCCAGGAGGGCCTGATCCTGGTGGACGTGGACACCCTGAGTGACGGCGAGCCGCGCAACAACCAGCTGCAGCGGGCACTGACCTGGAACGAGGGCGGCGTACTCAACGGCGCCCGGCACATGACGATCGGCGGCAAGTACGCCTACGTTATCGCCGATCGCGGGCTGGTGGTGCTGAACATCGATACCCCCCTGCAGCCGACGGTCGAGGCGACCCTGCCGCTGAACCGGGGGCACTCGGTGGCCCAGCAGTTCCGCTACCTGTTCGTGACGGATGCCGACGGCCTCAAGGTGGTGGATATCACCGATCCGACCGCGCCGCGGCTGACTCCGAACAATACCCTGCCCCTGACCCAGGCCCACCGTCTGCACCTGGCGCGGACCTATGCCTATGTCGCCGCCGGCAGCGAGGGCCTGGTGATCGTCGACATCACCAACCCCGAGCAGATTCGCCAGCTCACCCGTTTCACCAACGGGGTGGCGGATGCCCGGGATGTCACCGTGGCCAGCACCAACGCCTCCCTGTTTGCCTATGTGGCCGACGGGCGCGAGGGCCTCAAGGTGATCCAGCTCACCTCGCCGGACAGCCAGCCCAAGTTCTACGGTTTCAGCCCGGAGCCGCAGCCGGAGTTGATCGCGCGCTATCCCACCGCCTCGCCCGCCCTGTCCCTGAGCCGTCCGCTGGAGCGGGACCGCGGTGTGGACGAAACCGGTGGCCAGGTGGCGGTGTTCGGTCGCCTCGGGTCGCGGCCGCTGAATCATGAGGAAATGCGCAGGCTCTACCTGAATGAGGACGGCGAGCCCTGGTTTGTCGAGAACAAGCCGGTGAACAAGGAGACCAAAGGGCAATGAGGCAATTGTTCAACGCCCTCACGGGTCGCCACCTGGCCGGCCTGCTGGCCGGGCTGTGGCTGTCAGCTGCGAGTCAGGCGGCACCGCTGCCGGAAACCGGCGCCAACCCCCACGAGGGGGTGGCGAGCTGTGCCACCAGTGTGTGCCATGGCAAGGTCAGCGAAGATGAGAGCTCGACGGTCTGGCTGAATGAGTACCGCATCTGGCTGCGCAGCGACTACCACAGCCGCGCCTACCGGACCCTGCAGACCGAGCAGAGCGAGGCAATTGCGCGCAAGCTGGGCCTGCCCAGCGCGGCGGGCGCCAAGATCTGCCTCGACTGTCACGCCGATAATGTCCCCACCGAGGCGCGCGGGCGTCGCTTCCAGATCTCCGACGGGGTCGGTTGTGAAGCCTGCCACGGCGGCTCCGGGCAGTGGCTGGAATCCCACGCCGAGGCCGGCACCAGTCACGCCGACAATCTCGCCAAGGGCATGTATCCTACCGAGCAGCCCCTGGAGCGCGCGCGCCTGTGCCTGTCCTGCCATCTCGGCACCAAGGACAAGTTCGCCACCCACCAGATCATGGGCGCCGGTCACCCGCGGCTGGCCTTTGAACTGGAGACTTTCACCGTCAACCAGCCCGCCCACTACGATGTGGATGCCGACTACCGCGAGCGCAAGCCGGCGATCGCCTCGGTGAACATGTGGCTGGCCGGTCTTGCGGTGAGCGGCCAGCAGACCCTGGAGCTGCTGCAGGAAGACTGGTTCACCCAGCAGGGCCTGATGCCGGAACTGTCGTTCTACCAGTGTCACGCCTGCCACCACCCGATGAACGACCTGCGCTGGTCCCCGGAGGGTACGCCTCCCGGCACCGTGCGCCTGAATGACGCCAGCCTGCTGGTACTGGCAGAGGTGCTGGACGTGCTGGGCAGCGCCGATGCCGCCGCCCTGCGCAGCGGCATCCAGCAGTTGCACCAGGCCTCCCTCGGCAGCCGCAGTGCGGTGGTCGCCCAGGCCAAGTCACTGGCGGCCAGGCTCGATCCCATCGCCCGCCAGGTCAGCGCCGGCAGCTACGGCGCCGAGGATATGCGCCGCTTGCGTGCAGGACTCCTGCAGCGTGCGGCCGCCGGTCGCTTCCGTCATTTCACCGCCGCGGAGCAGGTATTCCTCGCGGTGGAAACCCTCGCTATCTCCCTCGGTGATGCCGACCAGTTGGAATCTTTACTGGACGCATGGTTCAAGTCTGTGGAAGATGAGAACACCTTCGTGCCGCAACAATTTGCGGTGCGTGCAAACCAGGTATTGGGGGGCTTGTGAGCGCATTGGAGGTGGTTGCTGAAGGAAGTGGTGCCACACATGTGGGGCAGCGCAATCATAATGAAGACGCCTACCTGCTGGACGGGTCCCTGTCGCTGGCCATTGTTGCCGACGGTGTCGGTGGACACCAGGCGGGTGAGGTGGCCAGCGCCATTACCTGCGAGGTCATTCAGCGCGAGGTGGCCGCAGGCCGCTCCATTGAAGAGGGAATCCGCACTGCCAACCGCGAGGTGATGGCGGCGGTTGCCCAGGGGCGCGGCAAGGCCGGCATGGCCTCCACCGTGGTGGTGGCCCGCTTCTCCGAGGGCGACTACGAACTGGCCTGGGTAGGCGATAGTCGCGCCTATCTCTGGGACGGCCAGCTCAAGCTGCTGACCCGGGATCACTCCTATGTCCAGGCCCTGCTGGCCAAGGGCCAGATCACCCTGGCACAGGCCCGCAATCACCCGCGCAAGAACGTGATTGTGCAGGCGATCGGCCTGCAGGAAGACGACAAGCTGGAAGTGGGCATCAATTGCGGCCGGCTGGCGCCGGGCCAGGTCCTGGTGCTGTGCAGCGATGGCCTGTCGGACGTGCTGGACAGCGCAGTGCTCAGCGAGATCCTGTCTTCCGACCGCTCCCTGGAAGCGCGCTGCGACGCCCTGGTCGAAACGGCAGTACAGGCCGGGGGGCGCGACAATATTACGGTAATCGTATTACCGGGGGTGGCCGCCAGCTCCGAGGCGGGGCTGCTGGAGCCGGAAGTACTGTGGACCTACGATCCGTCCAGCGGTGAGTACAGCGGCCTGCCGGAACTGGAAGCGGTGGACGGGGAGGAAGTGCCGGCCCCGATCCCGGCGGTGCGCCGGGTCGTGGCGCGCAAGAACTCGGCAGCGACCACGCCGAACCCGAGTCAGCCGGAATCCACCCAGATGATGTCCGCCAGCGAGATCGCCGCGGCCCGGGAGGCGATGCAGCGGGAACGAGAGCAGGGCCGCAATCGCACCATTTTTTGGGTGGTTGCGGCGGTACTGGTGGCGGGAAGTGTGGTATACAGCCTCGGCATTATTGCCGCGGGCTGAGCAGGGAATAGAATCATGTCTGAGTTTAGTGCAGAACTGGTTGCGGCGGACGGCAGCCGACTTGTTCTCGAGGGAGAGCAACGGGTCGGCCGCTCGGCTGATTGCGAGATCACCATTGATGACCCCCGGGTTTCCCGCGGGCACGCCGTATTGCGGGTCAAGGGTGAGAGTCTTACGGTGGAAGATCTGGGCTCGGCCAATGGCACCCAGGTCAACGGGCAGGTCACCAGCGGCGAAACCACGCTGCGCGATGGCGACAGCCTCAGTTTTGACAAGTACACCTTCGTGGTCGTGCTGAGCGGCGGCGCCGCCGATATGGATGCCACGGTGGTTGGCGTGCCTGACTCCGATGCCACGGTGGTCTCGATGGCCGCCGCCGAGCCGCCACCGACGCCTGAAGTGGCCGCCGAACCGGCACCGGCTGCAGAACCCAAAGCCGAACCGCCACCGGAGCCCCCGGCGGCAGCCGAGCCAGCGCCGCCTCCAAAACCGGCACCGGCGCCCTCGCCGAAGCCGGTGGATCTTCCCGGAAGCTGGACCGATTCCGGCACCAGTGACAGCACCCGGGTGCTGTCGCTGGATGCCATGGCCGAGGCCGAGACCTCGCCGCTGCAGATGGAGCGCGCCTCCGACCTGCCCCACCTGATCCTGGTATCGATAACCGGGGAAGGCGGCGAGGCACTGGAGTTGCAGCTCGGGGACGGCAGCGAACCCGATGTCTGGGAGATCGGCCGCGATCCGAACTGTGAGGTGCTGATCTCCGAGCCCAGTGTGTCGGCTCGCCACGCCCAGTTGATCCACCAGGACGGCCGCTGGCGGCTGGTCAACCTGGTATCCGCCAACGGTATTTTCGTCAACGGCGAAAAGCGCCTGACCGCCTATCTGGCGGACGGCGACGAGATTCGCCTGGGGGTGGCCACGCTCATCTTCCGGACTGCCGCCGGCGCCGAAACCGCGTCTGCCGGCAGGCCGTCCGGCAGTCAGCCCGCGGGTGCGGCCGCCGCTGGCGCCGGGACGTCGTCTGGCAACAAGGGATTGATGATAGCGGTGGGGGCTGTCGTGGTCGTAGCCGCTGCCGCCGCGGCCTGGTTCCTGCTGCTGTAGTTACCCGCGGCACCGGTGAATCTCTGGAGGGCGCTGCGGCGCCCTCTGTCGTATCCGGGTTGCTGCTCAGGTCGCCAGCAATTCCCGCAGCTTTCCCGCACGAATGTCGGCGCAGTAGCGCTGCAGGACGGGGAGTCGTTCCCGCCATAGCGGCGCTTCACTGACGGCAATGCCCAGGGTGCCCAGCAAGCGGGTCAATCGGGTTGTATCCCCATCTGTACTGGCCCGGATCGCCAGCAAGGTATCGCGCCTCGGGTCGTCAATTTCCAGGTCGCTGTGCAACACCACCGAGCACCAGGCGGCCAGCGCCCGCAGCAGCAGGTCGCCGGACCGGGCCTCCAGGGCCGGCAGCCAGCGCTGGCGAATTTTCTCGGTAGCGTCCATGGCAATCTGGCTGCAGCGGTGGTGCAGGCCGGGGTTGGCAAAGCGCTGTAGCAGTTGGTCTGCGTAGTCCGGCAGATCGAAGCCGGCCGGCGCCCGCAGGGCGGGAATCAGGTCGCGGGCCATCAGGCGTTGCAGGTAGTCGCGCAGCGGCGGGTCTGCCACCACGTCGGCCACGCTGGTTTTGTCCAGCAGCAGGCCGAGATAGGCAATAGCGGAATGGCTGGCATTGAGCAGTCCCAGTTTCAGCGACTCGTAGGGTCGGATGTCCCCGACCAACAGGGCGCCCGCGCCGGCCCAGTCGGGAACATCCGTGGCAAAGCGGTTTTCGATAATCCACTGGCTGAAGCCCTCGGTCACCACCGCGGCTTCATCGCGCAGGCCGAGCAACCGCGCCTGTTCTTCCAGTACCCCGGCGCCGGGCGCCGGCACGATGCGATCGACCATGGAACAGGGAAAGGTAACGGCCTCCGTCAGCCAGGACAGGCACTCGGGATAGCTGAGCTGCAGGTAGTCGCGCAGGGCCGCCGCCAGCCGGGCGCTGTTTTCCGACAGATTGTCGCAACTGATCACCGTCAGCGGTGCGGCTGAATGGCAATAGCGCAGATGCAGGCCGTGGGCGAGCACGCCGATGGCGGATACTGCCGCGGCAGGGTTATCCAGGTCTCGCTGTATATCCGGGTGTTCGCTGTCCAGCGACCAGCCGTCCGCGCCCAGGCAGTAGCCCTTTTCGGTGACGGTCAAGGTGATCACACGCATAGCGGGATCTGCCATCAGGGCGTTTAACCGGTCGCGCTCCTGCGAGGCCACCAGCACCTGTTGCAAAGCGCCGATCAGGCGTAGCTGCTGGCCGTTCGCATCTTCGCTGCGCACCGTGTAAAGGCCATCCTGGGGATTGAGTTGTCGCGCTACGCTGTCGCTGCGCAGGCTGGCACCGACAATCCCCCAGTCGCCCCCGCTCAGGGCAATCGCCGTGTCGGTGTAGACCGCCTGGTGGGCGCGGTGAAAGGCGCCGACGCCGAGGTGGAGGATACCGTGGCGCAGGCGCGTCCGGTCATACCCGAAGTGTTCGACGGTGGCGGGCAATTGGTCGGTGGTATTGGCAGACAGGCGGTGCATGGCAACTCGTAAGAAGGTGGTATCAGTCCTGGCTTTCAGCCAGCAGGTCGTCGATCACCCGCTGCAGATGCTTGCGCATGGCATTGCGCGCGGCGCTGGCCTTGCCCTCCTGCAGTGCGTTGAGGATGCGGCGGTGGTCGTCGATGATGGGGCGGCTGCCCTCCTGACGCACACGCTGGTGAAAGTGGGTGCTGATTTCCGATTCATTGCGCAATTGCCACAGCCAGCGCACTGTGCCGGAGATAGCACTGTTGCCGCAGGCCTCAGCGATCACGCAGTGAAACTTTTCATCGGCTGCCTCGGTCATGGTTTCCAGCTGGTTCTCCTGCTCCATTTCCGCAAGCAGTTCGCTGAGGCTTGCCAGTTGCTCACTGCCGATACGTTCCGCCGCCAGTGCACAGGCCTCGGCTTCGAACAGCATGCGTGCCTCGAGAATCTCAAAGGGGCCGGGATCGTTGGCCACCGGCAGGGCTTTGCCGGGCCGCTTCAGCACATAGACGCCTGAGCCGGAGCGAATCTGCACCAGCCCGGCGATTTCCAGCGCAATCATTGCTTCCCGGATGGTGGGGCGGCCGACGCCGAACTCCTCGGCGAGATCCCGTTCCGAGGGCAGGCGCTCTCCGGGCGGTGGCGTGCCCTGGCGTATCAGCTGGCGCAACTGGTCTGCCACCTGCAGGTAAAGCCGTTGTACTTTTACCGTCCGAATCTTCATGCCTGGCTGCCCCGGGTTATTGCGTTGGTCGTGCGCCCGCGGTGGCACACCCTGAAGGCAGCTTAATGCAAGGCCTGCAGGCGGTAAACTGGTAAGGCCAATCCAGGCTGCCACCGGCGCCCACAGGGCGCTTCCGGATGTTCAGCTCGCCGCCCGCTTGCGCAGAGTTTCCAGGGTGTGGATGACTCCGCGCAGTTCCGCCAGGCCCTTGAGGCGTCCGCCGAAGGAGTAGCCGGGATTGACGCCGGGCTTGCCGATTTCGTCACCCATCAGGTGGCCGTGGTCGGGTCGCATGGGAATGCGGTCGCTGCGCCCTTCGCGGGCGCGGCGCTGCTCTTCCTCGAGCAGGGCGTCGATCAGCCCCACCATGTCGTTGTCGCCATCGAGGTGTTCCGATTCGTAAAAGGAACCGTCGTCCTCGCGGCGGATGTTGCGCAGGTGCACGAAGTGAATGCGCTCGCCGAACTCCCGGGCTATACCCACCAGGTCATTGTCGGCGCGGGCGCCGAAGGAACCGGCACAGAGTGTCAGCCCATTGTTGGGGCTGGGCACGGCGTTGAACAGGGTTCGTGCGTCGTCGGCGGTGGATACCACCCGCGGCAGGCCGAACAGGGAAAAGGGCGGGTCATCCGGGTGGATACACATGCGCACGCCGGCCTCTTCCGCAACCGGGATCACGGCCTGCAGGAAGGCCAGCAGGTTGTCGCGCATGCCCTCGGTACCCAGGGCGATAAATTCGGCGATGGCCTGGCGAATGCCCTCCCGGTCATAGGAGCCTTCGCCGCCGGGCAGCCCGGCGATGATGTTTTTTTCCAGCAGTGCGCGCTCTTCGTCGCTCATCGTTTCAAAACGCTGCCTGGCCCGGGTCAGCAGCGCTGCCGGATAATCGTTTTCAGCACCTTCCCGCTGCAGCATGCAGACATCGTAGGCGGCGAAGTCGGTCATCTCGAAGCGCAATGCCTGGCTCGAGTTGGGCAGGTTGTAGGCGAGGTTGGTGCGGGTCCAGTCGACCACCGGCATGAAGTTGTAGCACACTACTTCGATACCGGCGGCGCCGACATTGCGCACCGACGTCTGGTAGTTCTCCAGTAGTTGGCGGTAATTGCCGCTGCGTGTTTTCAGGTCGTTGTGCAGGGGAATGCTCTCTACCACCGCCCAGCTGAGGCCGGCGGCCTCGATCTGGCGCTTGCGCTCGAGAATCTCCTCCAGCGGCCAGGGCTCACCGGTGGGGATGTGGTGCAGGGAGGTCACCACGCCGCGGGCGCCGGCCTGTACGATATTGCGCAGGCTGACCGGGTCATCGGGGCCGAACCATCGCCATGTTTCCTGCATACTCTGCCTGCCGTAAGGTACGGTTGCTGTCCGTCTCGTTGCGCAAAGGGAGCTGCATGACGTTTACAGCTTGACACCCGGGGAGCCAACTGAGACCCTAAATTGGTATTACCACCTTGCCAGAATTTCGAGTGTGCCCGAGTCGGGTGGTACTGGCAAGCCGGAAATAATGACAGGGTAGCCGGACAGTATGACAACAGACCCGACAATTCGCCTCGGGGTTATCGGCCTCGGCAATATCGCCCAGCAGCATATACAGCACATCCAGTCCGGCCTTGTGCCGGGGTGCAGGGTTGCTGCCGTGTGCAGTCGCAATCCGCACCCGCTGGCGGCCGAGTTGGGTGTGCCGCACTTTGGCGATTACCGCGAACTGGTCGACGCGGGCGTTTGCGATGCCGTCCTGATTGCCACCCCCACCTTTGCGCACCTGGATAGCGGATGCTACTCCCTTGCTGCGGGCCTGCATGTGTTGATGGAGAAGCCGCTTGGCCTGTCGCTGGCGGAGGGCGGGCAATTGCTGGCTGCCCGTGCCCCCGGCCAGGTGTTTGCCTTGATGTTGAACCAGCGCACCGATCCGTTGTTCGTGCGCATGCGCGATATCGTGCAGAGCGGCGAGCTGGGAACACTGGTGCGCTGCAGCTGGACCATGACCCACTGGTTTCGACCGGAAGTCTATTTTCAGGTCAGCGACTGGCGCGCCACCTGGCGTGGTGAGGGCGGCGGCCTGCTGGTGAACCAGTGCATTCACAACCTCGATATCTTCCAGTGGCTGGTGGGCATGCCGGAGCGGCTGCGCGCCTTCTGCCAGTTTGGCAAGTACCACGATATTGAAGTCGAGGACGAGGCCACCGCCTATCTCGAGTTTACCGGTGGTGCCAGCGGCGTCTTTGTCGGTTCCACCGGCGAAGCCCCGGGCTGCAACCGACTGGAGATCGTCGGCGATCGCGGCAGCCTGCTGTTCGACGGTACACGCCTGCAGCGCACGCACAACACGCCCGGCACGGCCGAGTACAGCCGCGGCACCCGCGACATGTTCGGTATGCCAGAGACCCGTACCGAGGACATCACCCCGGACCGTAGCATCAACCAGCACGCCGCGGTGCTGGCCAACTTCTGCGCTGCCATCACCCGGGGAGAACCGTTGATCGCCGATGCCGCCGAGGGTCTGGATTCACTGGCGCTGGCCAACGCCATGCTGTTGTCCACCTGGGATGACGCCAGTGTCAGCCTGCCGCTGGACAGCACCCGTTACCAGCGCGCCCTCGACCAGCGTATACAGGCCTCCAGCCTGCGCCAGAGAGCCGATATCGAGGCCAACATCGACATGAGCCAGTCCTACCGCTAGCGCGGCAGCGGCCAGAGGTACACCCCTTGAGCGAACAGACACTGGAAATCCAGACGCTGCAACAGCTTGCGCAAAGGCCGGCGCTGGCGCGCCTGCCGGCCTACCTGCGCCTGTCCGGCCCGGGCTGGCTGCAGGGGGCAATGACCCTCGGCGGCGGCAGTGCCATCACTTCCCTCACCATCGGTGCGATGTACGGCTATGAACTGCTGTGGGTGCAGCCGCTGTCAATGCTGATCGGGTGCATCATGCTGTTTGCACTGTCACACCAGACCCTGAGTAGCGGCCAGCGTCCCTACGAAGCCATGCGTCGTTACGTCAGCCCGTCGCTGGCCTGGCTGTGGGCGGTCGCCGCGTTGGCCTCCAGTATTATCTGGGGCTTTTCCCACTACCCGCTGAGCGCCGGTATGCTGGAGGATATCGTGTCGGTCGCCAGCGGTTTTCGCCCCGAGGATGGTCCGGGACGAGAGCTCTACCTGTTCCTGCTGGCGGTTGCGGTGTGGGCGCTGTGCGCCTTCACCGCCTGGAACTACGGTGCTGGCGGGCGGCCAGTCAAAGTGTTCGAAACCGCCATCAAATTGCTCAGTACCATGATCGTGCTGGCCTTTACCTGGGTGGTGGCCAGCGCCAGCCTCAGCGGCCAGGTGGACTGGAGCGCCGTGCTGGCCGGCTTTGTGCCTTCATCCCTGCCCACTGACGCCGCCGGCGTCACCACGGTGATGGCGGCGCTGGGCACTGCGGTGGGTATCAACATGACCTTCGTCTACGGCTATACCCTGCTGGAGCGGGGCTGGCAGCGTGAGCACCGGGAACTGGCGCGCTACGATATCGTTATTGGCCTGGTACTGCCCTATATCCTGGTGACCAGCCTGATGGCGATTGCCGCCGCTGGCGCCTTTCACGGCAGCGGTCTGGATATCCGGGGCAAACTGGCCCCGGCCCAGGCAGCCAGCATGTTTGTCGACGCCGGCCTGAACCCGGTTACCGGGCGCCTGATCTTTGCCTTTGGCGTACTCGGCATGGCGGTGGGCTCACTGGTGATGCACATGTTGTGCTGCGGCGCGGCGGCCGCGGCCCTGTTCGGCTGGGCGCCGCACTCACGTCGCTACCGGCTGGCGTTACTGTTGCCGACACCGGCCGTGCTCGGGGTATTCCTGTGGTCCACGCTCGGCGCTTACCTGGTCCTTCCGACCTCGGCGATTTGCGGCTTCCTGCTGCCGATCGCCTATTTCGGCTGGCTGCTGCTGAATAACCGCGAGGATTATCTCGGCCCCGACCGGCCGCGGGGCGGCCGCGCCCTGCTGTACAACGGTGCCATGCTGCTGTGTATCGTCACCGTGCTGGCCAGTGTCTGCTACAGCACGGCGGTCGCCCTGGCACTGATCTAACCACTTCGACAAAGGTATTGGCGTGAGCAATATCAAGGACGGGGCCAGCTATGCCCCCACCAGTGACGCGGAAAAGGTCGTGGACGAAAGGGAGTTCTGCTTTGCCGCAGCGTTTCTCGACCACGGGCATATCTACGGCCAGGTCAATGGTTTGCGCGATGCCGGCGCCACCCTGAAGGCGGTTTACGATCCCGACCCGGTGCGCTTGCAGCGCTTTAGCGATACCTATCCGGGGGTAAAGGCGGTATCGGATTTCGAGGAAATACTCAACGACCCCGAGATTCGCCTGGTGGCTGCCGCCGCCATCCCCAGCGAGCGCGCCGGCATCGGTTTGCGGGCGATGCGCGCCGGCAAGGATTACTTCACCGACAAGTCACCCTTTACCACCCTGGCGCAACTGGCCGAGGTGCGTGAGGCGGTGGCAACGACTGGCCGCAAGTACGCGGTGTACTACGCCGAGCGGCTGCACAACGATGCCGCCTGGCGCGCCGGTGAGCTGATTCGCCAGGGCGCCATCGGCCGGGTGTTGCAGGTGCTCAACCTGGCGCCGCACCGACTGGCAAAGGACACCCGCCCTGGCTGGTTTTTCGACAAGGCCCGCTACGGCGGCATCCTGACCGATATCGGCTCCCACCAGGTGGAGCAGTTCCTGACCTATGCCGGCTGCGCCAGCGCGCAGATCAACTTCGCCCGCGTCGCCAATTTCGGCCACCCGGACAAGCCCGGGCTGGAGGATTTTGGCGAGGTGTCGATGACCGGCGACAACGGCGCCTCGTTTTACGCCCGCGTGGACTGGTATACCCCGGAGGGGCTGCGCACCTGGGGTGACGGGCGCACGTTTATCACCGGCACCGAGGGCACCATGGAGTTGCGCAAGTACCTCGACGTCGGCGGCCAGGCGCCGGCCTCGCGCCTGCTGCTGGTCAATACCGGCGGCGAGCAGATTGAAGACTGCCTGGGTCGCAGTGGCTTTCCCTTTTTCGGCCAGTTGATACTCGACTGTATCCACCGCACTGAAAACGCCATGACCCAGGCGCATGCCTTTGCCGCAGCGGAGCTGAGCATGCAGGCCCAGGCGCTGGCCGACAACTGCGGGGCCTGAACTGGGCTGCGCGCAATATCACCTGCCAATTGTAATGTTATGACAAAGAAGTTTGCTTTCCGAAACACCCTTGTGCTCGCTGTGGCGCTGGCGCCCGGCGTATATGCCGATGACAACACCGCGCTGGAAACCGTGCTAGTCACAGGCAACCATGTGCCCCTGGCGATCGAAGAGTTGACGGCCGCGGTCAATGTACTCGACGCCACCCAGTTACAGCAGCTCAACAAACGTCAGCTGGGCGACGTGCTGCGCACCGTGCCCGGCGTGCTGGTTGAGGAGCAGGGCGGAAGCGGCGGCCTGACCGCCGTATCGTTGCGTGGCGGCGAAGCCAATTTCACCCAGATCCTGCTCGATGGCATTCCCCTCAATGACCCGACCAATTCCCGCGGCGGCAGCTACGATATCAGCAATATCAACGTTGCCAGCATCGAGCGCATCGAGGTGGTGCGCGGACCGCAATCCGCGGTGTACGGGTCCGACGCCCTGGCCGGAGTGATCAACCTGATTTCCAGTGACCCGCGCGACGTACGGCCCACCACTCTGCGCGCCGAACTGGGGGAGTCGGGCTATCGCGACTACCACCTGGGAACCGGCATCTCTGTAGGCGATTTCGGGATGGCGCTCGATCTTGCCTCGCGCGACGACGATGGCAGGGTAAGCGGCAGCAGCCGGGCCATCGACAGCGCCAACCTGCGCTGGCGCTGGCAGGCCGGTACTGACCGCCAGTTCAGCGGCCAGTTGCGCTATCTGGACGGCGAGCGCAGCAGCTTTCCCGAGCAGAGCGGAGGCCCCCTGTTTGCAAGCAGCGATGCTCTCGATCATGGCGATTACAGTGATCTGACCGCGGGACTGGCCTGGGAGGCGCAGTTTACCGCCTACTGGCGCAGCCGCCTCGCGGCGGATTATTTCGAACACCGCGAGGACTATCGCTCTCCGGGTGTGGCGCCCTACATGGCGGTACCCCCCAATGCCAGTGACACCGACTTCCAGCGCAGCCAGCTGAGCTGGCTCAATACTCTGCAGCTGGGGGCTGACTACCAGTTCAGCCTGGGGGCTGACGTGCGCGATGAAGACGGGGAGTCGACCGGTTATCTCGACGTCGGCTTTCCGCTGCCCACCGATTATGCCCTGTCGCGCCAGACCCGCGGCCTGTTCGCCGATGTCCACGCGCGGCCGCTGGAACCCCTGCTGCTGCAGGCCAGTGTGCGACACGACACCCCGGACGGCTTCGACAGCGAGACCACCCTGCGCGTCGGCGGACGCTATCGACTGCTGCCTTCGCTGGATGTGCTGGCCAACTGGGGTGAAGGCTTCAAGCTGCCGAGCTTTTTTGCGCTGGGCCACGGCCTGGTCGGCAATCCCGGTTTACAGCCGGAAACCGCCCGCGGCTGGGATGCGGGGCTGCAATGGCGGCCGCTGACAGGGCTGCAGTTCACCGCCACTGCTTTCGGCAACCACTACCGCAACCTGGTGGACTTCGATCCTGTGGCCTTTACCAACGTCAATCGGCGCGCAGTGGAAACCCGCGGCGGCGAATGGCAACTGAGCTGGCAGGACGGCGCAAACCTGTCCCTGCAGGCGCACGCTACCTACACCGATATCGATGTCATCGACACAGACAGCCGACTGCTCGGCCGTCCCGAGTGGCAGGCTGGGGCCTGGCTGAACTGGGCTTTCCTGCCGCGCTGGCACACCGGGCTGGATCTGCAGTGGAGCAGCCCTGTGCCGGCCTCATCCCTGCACACTGGCGATACCGTGGTGACGGAACTCGATGCCTGGCAGCGCCTGGACTGGCGCCTCGGCTGGCAGGCGAGCAGGTGGCTGGCGCTGGAACTGGCCCTCGACAACCTGCTCGATGAAGGCTACCAGACCGCGGTCGGCTTTGCGGCGCCCGGACGCAGTGTGCGGCTGGCCGCCACTGTCAGTCTGGGTGGAGTGTAGCTCCGTAGCGAAACCCTCAAAACAATAAACTGTCAGGTTGCCGCATGAAGAAGTTGTTATTGATCTTTGTAGTCTCTGCCCTCGCACTGGCGGGTTGGTGGTGGTTTGTTCCCGCTGCGCCAGAGGAGTCGCAGGAGGGGCGCGACGAACGTTATAAAACGCTGGACACCGAGCCGGCGCCGGTGCTCTCACCACAGGAGGCGCTGCAGCGCTTTCGTATTGCGCCGGGCTTCGAAATCGAATTGGTGGCTGCCGAGCCGTTGATCGAGGATCCGGTGGCCATGGCCTGGGATGAGTACGGCCGCCTCTATGTGGTGGAGATGCGGGGCTATATGCCCGATGTCTACGGCAACGGCAGCGACGAACCGGTAGGGCAGGTGGTGCGCCTGGTCGACGACGACGGCGACGGCCGCATGGACCGCTCCGAGGTATTCCTGGACAAACTGGTCAATCCCCGTGCCGTAGCGGTCACCAACGAAGGTGTACTGGTGGGTGAGCCGCCCAATTTATGGCTCTGCGAGCTGCCCACGCCGGAGGCGGACTGCAGCGTGCGCCGCCGGGTCGGCGATTATGCGCCCAACCTGGACGAGGGCAACGTGGAACACCTGGAGAACGGCCTGTTCACCGGTCTCGACAACTGGCTCTACAACGCCAAGTCCACGCGTAGTTTCCGCTTCAGGGAGGGAGAGCTGGAAGTGCGCGAGGGACCCTCGCGCGGCCAGTGGGGCATGGCCCGGGATGACCGGGGCCGCCTGTTCTACAACCATAACTCCACTTGGCTGCAGGCGGATCTGTTTGCCGGTGAAGATGTGGTGGAGGCGGGCAGTGGCAACAGTTACACCGGCCTCGGTATCAATCTCACCGATCCCAGCGAGGTGTTCTCGGTGCGGGTCAATCCGGGGGTCAATCGGGCCTACCTGGAAGGCACCCTGCGCGAGGACGGTCGCCTGCACAAGGCCACCGGCGTCAGTGGCCTGGCCGTCTACCGCGGCGACCAGTTCCCCGCCGACTATGCCAATGATGTTTTCGTGCCGGAAGTGGCCGCCAATGTGGTGGCACACCTGCGCCTGTATGAAGAGGGCGATATGGCGCTGCGCGCCGAGCATCGCCTGTACGAGGACCCGGACTGGGGGCAGCGCGAGTTCCTCGGTTCCACCGATGAGCGCTTCCGCCCGGTGGACGCCCTGAACGGGCCTGACGGTGCGCTCTATATCATCGATATGTACCGCGGCATTGTGCAGGATACCTATTTCCTGACCGACGAACTGCGCGAGCAGATTCTGCTGCGTCACCTCGACAAGCCGCTGGGCAAGGGGCGCATCTGGCGGGTGCGCCACAGTGAGAGCGGCCGCAGCAGCGTAACCGTGGATCTCGCCGCGGCCAGCAATCAGGATCTGCTGGCGCTGCTCTCCTCCGCCAATGGCTGGCAGCGGGATACGGCCCAGCGCCTGCTGCTGGCTCGCACCGGCGACCTCGCCGGGCCGCTGGCGGAGATCGCGACCGGTGAGCACAGCATCGCGGCCACCCACGCCCTGTGGACCCTGGCTGGCCGGGGTGAGCTGCATGCACAACTCGTCGAGAAGGTGGTCGCCGGCAGCGACCCCTGGCGCCAGGTGCATGCCCTGCGGGCCGGCGCCGGGTTACTGTCGGCCGACGCCCTGCTGGCACTGGACGATCAACTGCAGGGCGCCCCCCTGAGGGTGCAGATGCAATATACGCTGGCCCTCGGGCGGCATGCCCGGCAACCCGCGGTGCGCCAGCGCCTGCTGCGGCAAATGACGAGTGGTCTGCGCAACGAATACCAGCGCCAGGCCCTGGTGCGCGCGGTGCGGGGCCAGGAAATGGCCTTCCTGCCGGAATTGCTGGCGGCCCCGGCGCTGGCGGAGTACAGCGAGGCCGCTGCGGCGGTGCTGGGTGCGGTAGTGGCCAATGCCTACCGCGACCTGCGCGGCGACCTGACCGCTACCGGGCCGGCCAACCCCGTCCTGCTGGATCTGCTGGAACTGGTGGCCAGCGCAGGGGAGCAACATGCCTGGCAGGAAGTGGCCATGCAGGAAGCACTGCGTGGCCTGACCCTGCGCACCGGCTTTGAGCCTGCGCGCCTGGCCGCTATGCCGCCCCTTTACGATACCGCCGCTGCGGTCAGCGAAGAGCGGGCCGCGGCGCGCCTGGAGGGTCGCCGGGCCTTTACCTGGCCCGGCGACCCGCTGGCGCTGGGTATCGAGCCACTGTCCCAGGCCCAGCAGGCACTGATGGCGCAGGGTGAAACGTTCTACTCCCATTGCGCCGCCTGTCACGGCGAAGACGGCGCCGGGGTTCCCGGACTGGCGCCGCCCCTGGCTGGGGCGGAGTGGGTGACCGGTGCGCCGGAGTGGCTGGGGCGGATTATTCTGCAGGGCATGACCGGCCCGATAGAAGTCAAGGGCGCTACTTTCAACGGCGTGATGCCGCCCCACGGTCACCTGGAGCAGCTCGACGATGTGACCCTGGCGGGACTGATGACCTACCTGCGCCGGGCCTGGGGCAATGCCGCCCCGGCGGTCGACCCGGAGAAAGCTGCGGCCATACGCGCCAACAGTGCCGATCGCCAGCAACCCTGGACGGCCGACGAATTGCGGCAGGTGTATGTGGACCGCGGCTTCCGTCGTTTCGTCGGCGAGTATTCGGTCAGCTTTATCACCATTGCCATCAGCGAGCAGCCCGGGGGCCTGTACATGGAGGCCACCATGGGAGGCGAGGGCCTGTTGACCCAGCTGGACGATAACCTGTTCGAAATCCAATCGGAGGACGGCAGCGTGCAGATCGAATTCGTCAGCGAGCCCGACGGCAGTGTCAACAAACTGATTATCCACCGCGACGGCCAGGACATCCCGGCTGAGCGTGACAACTGATGCCCCCGCTTTTTCCTGTCATTCCCGCCCTGGCGGGAATCCACCCGGTCGGCGCCAGGCGCCGGCAGAAACCTGGAGACTACCCCTGATGCAACGACGCCAATTCCTGTGCGGTGCCGCCTCAGCGGCGGGCTTGCTGCTCGCCTCGCGTTTTGCCCTCGCTGCGGAGCGCCGGCTCAATGCCATTGGCTTGCAGCTGTACACCGTAAACAGCGCCATGGCGGCAGATTTTGAAGGCACTCTGCGTGAGGTCGCCGCCATCGGCTATCGCGAGGTGGAGTTTTCCACCGCCGGGGGACTGTTCCGGCGGCCGCCTGGGGAAGTGAAGGCGCTGCTCGACGATGTGGGACTGCGCGCTCCCTATGGTCGCCTGCGACCGGAAATGCCGGTGGATATTGCCAGGCTGTCGCGGGAAGAGGCGATGGCCCTGTTTCGCAAGCTGGGCAGCAGCGACCGTATTGTCGAAAACATCGAAGCCATGCTGCCGGAAGCAAAGGCAATGCACTATGAAGCCATCGTGCTTTCTGCCGTGTTGCCGGATGAAATGGCGGATATGGCCGGCCTTGAGCGCATGGCGGGGATTTTCAACGCCGCCGGCCGGCTCTGTGCCGAACACGGTATGCGCTTCGCCTACCACAACCACGATTTCGATTTCCGGCCGGTGAATGGTGTGCTGCCCTACGAATACCTGCTGCAGCACACCGACCCGGCTGCGGTCAGTTTCCAGCTCGATCTGTACTGGGCCAGCAAGGCCGGCCAGGATCCGGTGCGTCTGCTGCGTGATTACGGTGCGCGCATCAACAGTTGTCACATGAAAGACCTGGCTGAGGATGGTGGTTTTGCGGATGTCGGCGCCGGGACGCTGGACTTTCCCGCCTTGACGCGGGCGGCAGTCGACGCCGGTGTAGGGCATTTCTTTGTCGAGCACGATCGGCCTGAACACCCGATCGACAGCGCCCGCAACAGTTATCGCTATCTCTCTGCAATGACCTTCTGAGTGGCGGCCAGGGCACCGTGTGGGCAGGCGGTTGCCATTTCCATGAAAAGGGCGCATATTGGCAAGGTGGCAATGTGGTAATACCAATTTAGCCACTGCAGATATGATAATGATTACAGGATACTGCGCTATGAACCCGACCCTTCCCCGCAAGGCGGCACTGGCCGCCGCCATCCTGCTGACCCAGCAGATCCCGTCCGCTTTCGCCCAGACTGCTGCACTCGAAGAGGTGATTGTCACTGCCCAGAAGCGTGCCCAGAGTGCGCAGGATGTACCGGTGGCGCTTACCGCCGTCGGTGCCGAAGCCATTGAGGCCATGGGTATCCAGGAATTTTCCGACGTTACCCGCCTGTCGCCCTCGCTCACGATGTCCAGCGGCAACAACAAGCAGCAGACCTCGATCAGTATCCGCGGCATTGGCACCAATGTGTTCAGTATCTCGGTGGAACCCAGTGTGGCGGTGATTATCGACAATGTCTCCCAGGTGCAGCCCGGTCAGGCCCTGTCGAACCTGGTGGACGTGGAGCGCATCGAGGTGCTGCGCGGCCCCCAGAGCACCCTGTTTGGCAAGAATGCTTCCGCCGGCCTGGTCAGCGTCACCACCAAAAGCCCGGCCAGTGAGCTGGAAGGCAGCCTGGAACTGGTCGCAACAGACGACGAGCAGCAGCGCACTGTGGGCACCCTGTCCGGACCCCTGGGTGACAGCGCCGGTTACCGCCTGATGGCCTATTACGACGATCGCGATGGCTACCTGGATAATCTCTCCTCCGGCTCATCGCTCAATGGCGGGCTGGCGCGCGGCGGCCGCGGTAAATTCCGCTGGGATATGAACGACCGCCTTACCGCCACCGCCATCGTCAACTACGGGGAGGATACCGTCGACTGCTGCGGCATTAACTGGCACGCACTGGACCCGACCGCGCGGGTGCTGGGCTTCGTACCGGCGGATCCGGCGGTGGGTATCGAACCCGGCCCCGACAACCGCGAAATTCGCCAGGACAATCCGTCCTACGGCCACAGCGAGGACATGTCCGGCAGCCTCGAGCTGGCCTACAGTATGGGCGATTTCAGCCTGACCTCGATTACTGCCCTGAACCGCTGGGACTTTACCAATACCGAGGATGTCGACTTTTCCGATGTGGATGTGGCGGGCGCGCTCACCGGCGGCGTTCTGCACGGGGGCATCGACTCCCTGTCCAATGTAGAGATGTCTTTCTTTTCCCAGGAACTGCGGCTCGATTCGCCGCTGTATGAAAACTTCGATTACATGCTCGGCCTGTATTATGCCGACGCCGACACTGACCGCAGTTTCGAACGCACCATCCTGGTGGCGGACTGGGCGGCCGAAGCGGGTACCGAGAGCATGGCGGCCTTTGGCCAGGGCAACTGGCGATTTTCCCAGCAGACCAGCCTGAGTGTGGGCTTGCGTTACAACTATGAACAGATTTCGGTCGATTTCTACGACGCGCCGACTGAAGCGAGCTACCAGGGGGACGATTCCGACGGCGTGTGGCTGGGCAAACTGTCACTGCAGCACTTCCTCAACGAGGACACCATGCTGTTCGCCAGCTACACCCGGGGCTACAAGGGGCAGGCCTACGATGTCTCTACCGGCTTTAACCAGGACAAGGCAGACACCCCGGTGGCGTCAGAGCACGCAGATGCCTATGAACTCGGTGTGAAAGCGACCTTGTTCGACCAGCGTTTGCAATTCAACGCAGTGGCGTTTTACACCGAGTACGACGACTACCAGGCGCAGAACACTCGGATCAATGAAAACGGTGAGGTGGAACTGGACATCTCCAATGTCGGGGTGCTGGAAACCCAGGGTATTGAGATCGATGCGGTTGCCCTGCTGGGGCAGAACTTTGTCCTGCGCGGTGGTTTCGCCTGGATTGATGCCACCGTGAAGGAGTACCCCAACGCCCGGTGCTACCCTGGCCAGACTGTTGTCGAAGGCTGTGTGGAAATCGCCCCGGGCGCCACTGTTCAGGACCTGGCGGGGGCGGAGCTGGCCAACTCGCCGGACTACAAGCTGACCCTGTCAGGGGAATACAACCTGACACTGGGTTCACTGCCCTTTGATGCTTTCGCCAACTTTTCCTATCGCTGGCAGGATGAGGTCAATTTCAACCTCAGCCAGGATCCGCAGACCGCGTACGACAGCTACGATGTGCTCGACCTGAGCCTGGGCATCGTCGAGCGCAAGCGCGAGGCCTACAGGGTGACGCTGTTTGTAAACAATGTGTTTGATGAAAGCTATGCGGTATCGCTGGCCAATCTGGGCAATCTGTACGGCGGCAAGCAGGCAGTCGGCCAGGTCCTGGCCCGGGACAGCCAGCGCTACGCCGGAGTCCGGGTGAAATTCAACTTTTGAATGGCTGAATACTGAGATGGTGATACGTATTGCGGCGCTGGCGCTGCTGGGCGCTGCCACTGCGCACGGTAGTTGCGAGGACTACAGCGAGGACCGGCAGGCCTGGTTTGGCGATCTCCATGTCCATACCAGCTACTCGCAGGATGCCAACTGGCGCATGGGTAATCACCGGATAGAGCCGGAGGACAGCTACCGCTTTGCCCGCGGCGCGGCCATCTCATTGCCCCCCTATGATGCGCAGGGCGACAGCCCCCGTGAACTGCGCCTGAAACGGCCGCTGGATTTTGCCGCGGTCACCGATCATGCCGAAGCTCTCGGAGAAGTAAGGCTGTGCAGCGACCCGAACTACGACGGGCCGGGCGCCGACAGCTGCGGCGATGGTCCCTACCTGCGCATGATCAAGCGGTTTGCCAGCAGGGTACTGCCGCTCGAAACCCTGTGCCCGCCGGGGGATGCTACCTGTGCCGCAGCGCAGGCATCGGTATGGCGTGACACGCAGGCCGCTGCGCAGTCACACAATGCGCCCTGTGAATTCACCACCTTCGTGGGCTACGAATGGAGCGGGCTGGACGGCGCCGCCAACCTGCATCGCAATGTTATTTTCCGCAGTGAGGCGGTTCCCTCGAATCCGGCCAGTGCGCGAGAGGCGAGGACGCCCGAACAGCTCTGGGATGCGCTCGACCACGAGTGCCGGGACGGGGGCAGTGGCTGCGAGGCGGTCACCATCCCCCACAATTCAAACCTCAGCCAGGGCCTTATGTTTTCCGCCCTTTTATCGTCTGGCGATCAAATGACTTCAGAGCAGGCGCAACAGCGCGCCCGCTACGAGCGTCTCGCGGAAATCGTGCAGCACAAGGGGGAGTCGGAGTGCTACGGCGGCCCCGGCGCCATCGATGAACTGTGCCGCTTTGAAAAGCTGCCCTACAGCTCCTTCCTGCAGAAGTACTTTTCGTTTATTGGCGAGCCGCCGAAGGATGACAGCCGCTACCTGCGGGAGGCGTTGCGAGAAGGGCTGCGGCTTGAGCGACAGTTGGGTACCAATCCGTTTACCACCGGCTTTATCGGCGGCACCGATACCCACCTGGGTGCGGCTGGCGCGGTGGATGAAGCGGACAACCCAGGCCATCATGGCGCCCAGCACATCAGCGGTGATGGCAGCGCGCCGCAGCTGCCCGATCGGCTGGAACAGAATGCCGGCGGGCTGGCGGTGCTGTACGCCGAGGAAAACACTCGCGATGCCCTGTTCCGCGCCATGCAGCGCCGGGAGGCCTACGCCACCAGCGGCCCGCGCATTCAATTGCGCTTTTTCGGCGGCTGGGATTACGAGGACGATCTCTGCGAGCGGGTTGACCTGGTCGCGCGGGGCTATGCTGGCGGGGTGCCCATGGGTGGCGAGTTACTGCGCGAAGACAGTGAGGGTCGTGCCCCCGAATTCATCCTGACGGCAGTGTCGGACCCTGGAACAGACGGAGCGCCCGGCGGATTGCTGCAGCGCGTGCAGGTGGTCAAAGCCTGGGTAGACAGTGCGGGGGAGAGTCGCGAAGAGGTCTATGAGGTGGCCGGCAGCCCCGGCAACGGCGCCGGCGTGGACCTCCAGACCTGCCAGCCCCGGGGCAACGGATACCAGCGTCTTTGCTCGGTGTGGCGCGACCCGGATTTCGACGCCGCCCTGGGCGCGGTGTACTACAGTCGCGTTGTGGAAAATCCCTCCTGTCGTTGGCAACAGCAAATTTGTGTGGCAAACCGGGTGAATTGCGCCAATCCGGACGCGGTTGCGGAACCACTGCAGGGCTGCTGCGACGACAGCGTGCCCCGCACCATCCAGGAGCGGGCCTGGTCGTCGCCCATCTGGTACCGGGCATCGTGAGTGTGATGCACTGACAGACCGGGGCGGGGCTGGGAAGACGTGCTAACCGGAACTAGCCCAGCCGCTTGATCTCCTCGGCGATCACTGCCGGGTCATCGACGTGGTCTTCCAGCAGCCGTCGCAGAGGCTCGATATTCTCGCGATCCACATGTTGCACTGAGAAGCCGAGGCGGCCTGATTCCACGTGCTGCAGGTAGGCGTGCAGTTCCAGTTCATCGCCGTCGTCGAGCTGAATCAGCAGGGTGAAGGGTTCGTTGTACTGGGCGTCCCAGACATCGGGCTGGTCGGTGGCCACGCCGCTAAGTGAAATGTCGATCAGCCGTTGTTTCCAGACGCTGCCGCCTTGCTGTACTTCCACCGGCAAGTCGATTTTGATGCGAGTGCACTGGCGTCTTTCGATCATACCTGCGCCTTCTGTTGGGGCCTGTGGCGCACTATAGCGCTACCCGTCGGGCTTGGCGAGGCGGGCTGGTGCCGCTCAAAGGGCATAGTCCTGCAGTAGCTCGGGCCATTGTTGTACCCAGCAGCAGCGATGGTCAAAGCCCGCCAACACGTAAAAGCGCGCCGCTGCACCGCTGTCTGCCAGTTGCGCTTGAAAGCGCTGGTTGAGTGCCGGCGGAACCTGGCTGTCGGCGGCGCCGGCGAGGTGTACCTGCTTGAGGCTGGCCGGCCACCGTGCCACCCGGGCCGGATTGTGTCCGGCGGGCAGGGCGGTGTAGTGGTGGTGGCGGGTCCAGGCATCGGTATCCAGCGGCGCAGCCACGGTCACCACCTGGCTGATACGTGCTGAACGCCGCGCCAGTTGCAGGGCCAGCACGCCGCCGCCGCTGTAGCCTACCAGGTGTATTTCCGCAGTGGGGTACTGCCCCGATACCGTGGCGAGTGCCTGTTCCATGCTGGCCAGCACGGTCTCGCCGTAGCGCAGGCTGGTCCACAGGGACGCCTGGCAGTTGGCGTCCATCGCCGCCTGGTAGTAGCAGGGGCGGGCCAGATAGAGCGTGTTGCCGGGGTCTGCCAGCATCAGGGACAGGCCGAGGTGCTCCTGCGGAGTGGGGTCGCTGGCCACTGTGGTCGGTGTCAGGAAGGCCCGCCCGTCGCCGCCGAGGTACACACGCAGCAGCCGGGGCTGCGGATCCTTCACCTGGCTGAACACCCGGTGCCGGAAACCCTGCCCGTCCACCCAGGACAGTTGCGCGCCGCTCGCCTGCGCCATTTGTTCGGCCCCGCGGTGGGCCGAACCGGTGCAGGATGCACACAGAACCAGCAGGGCGACCAGCAGAGCGGCACCCGGTACAGCGGGCCTGCGACCGGTACGAGGCCGCGTGCCGGACTCACCTGGGTGGCCCCGCCGGGATTCGCGCAAACGGGCGGCATGGTCTACGTTTGGGGAAGGAGGGCAATCATTGCCTTCGAGGAGGCATGCCATGGAAACGCGTTTTCGAGACGTCAGGCTGTATCTCATGATTCCTCTCGCCGGGCTGGCGATGCCGCTCGCCGCTCAGGATACCACCCTCGGTCAGGTGGTAGCAGGCGCACCGGGCAGCACAGCACTACAGGTGGTCACCGGCGAGGCGGTGCAGAATACCTGTGGCGAACTGGCGGGAACCTACCGTCCCGTCATTGGCGCGAACCGGCCGGCCACGACCCCCGAGGAAGATCTTTTTTTCCGCTGTAACGAAATGGTCCAGACCGCCAACCTGCTCAATGGCAACCCGGATGCGGCGCTGAACAACCTCGGCTGGACCAGCGGCCAACTGGCCGAAGCCATGCAGCAACTCACTGGCGAGGAGCAGGTCTCCAAGGGCCGCCTGGCCACGGAGAGTTCCAACGGCCAGTTTGCCCATATCGGTATGCGCCTGGACGCCATTCGCGCCGGTGCCCGGGCCACTGCCAGCGGTCTCCGTCTGGCCCTGAATGATGCGCCGGTGGTGGGCGGCAACGCCGGTGAGGAGGGCGAGTCGCCCTGGAGCTGGTTCGTCAACGGCGCCTATGGCAACGGCGACCGCGATGCCACCGCTCGCGAGGACCAGTACGACTACGATGCCTATGGCGCGACCCTCGGGGTCGACTACCTGTTGGATTCCGGTGCGGTGGTCGGTGTTGCCCTTGGCTATTCCGATTACGAGGTGGATTTTGACAGCAGTGGTTCCCCCCTGCCGATGAACGATTTGACCTCACGGGTCGCCGGTGGCGGCTTTTCGCTGGACGGCTATGCGGTGAGCGCCTACGCCATCGGCAACATCGGGCGCTTTTACGTCGACGGGCTGGTCAGCTACGGTATGAACGACTACGACACCGAGCGCCGGGTGTCCTATCGCGGCAGCAGCAGCGGCGGCAACCGGGGCCAGAACCTGGTGGTCAACCGCGCCATGAGTGGCTCCACCGACAGCGACAGCCTCGGTGTCGGGGTGTCCACCGGCACCCAGTTCGAACTCGGAGTGGTCGACCTGGCCCTCGATGTCGGGCTCAGTTACCTGGATGTCACGGTGGACGGCTACACCGAGCGCGAACAGGCCCTGGCCGGTGACGAGTCCAGCGCCGGCGGGTTGGCCCTGGCCTACGAGGATCAGGACTTCGAATCCCTGCAATCATCCCTGGGCTTCCAGTTCAGCAGGCCGTTCAGTACCCAAAGTGGTGTCATCTTGCCTTATCTTGGCGCCGCCTGGCGGCACGAGTTTCGCAATGATGCCGATACTGTAGCGGCGCGTTACGCCGCCCAGCAGACCGGTCAGACCTTCAACCTGACGATAGGCAGTGACGACCCGGATGAGGATTATTTTGAACTTGGCCTTGGCGTCAGCGCGGTGTTTGCCAATCGCATCACCGCCTTTGTCGATTACTCTACGACCCTCGGTCTGGAAGATGTGAGCGCCAGCCTCTTCACTATCGGCGTACGCGGCAGCTTCTAGTCCGCTTTCAGCAGGAGGCGTCGGCAGGCAAGGTGGCGGATGCGTTTGACGACAAGACATTGCCCGCCTCCGGATCGGCCAGCAGCCAGGCGACGACCCGGCACGATAACTCTGCCATAACGAGAGCCGAGGCGAATATCCCGCCCGGGGACGGCGAGGGCGGCGTGTGCATTGGCGATGTGATCTCCGGACGCTACGAGCTGACCCGACTACTCGGCGAGGGGGGGATGGGACGGGTCTTCCAGGCCACCGACCTGCTGTATACCCGCGAGTTCGAGGACCGCCACGCGGAAGTGGCGATCAAGTTCCTCGGCATTCGCTTTGCCGCCCACGATGTGGCGCGCATGGCCTTGCAGCGCGAAGCCCGCAAATGTCAGCAATTGTCCCACCCCAACGTGGTGCGCGTGCTGTACTTCGACCTGCACGAAGGCCTGCCCTACATGATTATGGAGTTCATGCGTGGGCTTCCGCTGGATGACTTCCTGCGCCGCCATCCCCGCGGTCTGCCGCTGGCGAAGGCGCTGCCGCTGATCGAAGGCATGTGCAGCGGGCTGGACTACATCCACCGCCAGGGACTGGTGCATTCGGACTTCAAACCCAACAACGTGTTTGTCAGCGACGACGGCGTGGTCAAGATTCTCGACCTTGGCATTGCCCGCGCCCGTGAGGACAGCCTGGAAGGTGTGCAAAGCCGGGCGGAAACCCGCTTCGACGCCAGCCAGCTTGGCGCGCTTACCCCGTCCTATGCCAGTTGCGAGATGTTCGAAGGCCAGTCGCCGGACCCGCGGGATGACGTCTACGCCCTGGCCTGTGTGTGCTATGAGGTACTGACGGGGCGGCATCCCTTCAAGCGCCTGCCGGCGCCCCGGGCCCGGGGCGAAGGGCGTCGGGCGGAGCGCCCCGCGGGTCTGGGTGCCCGCCGCTGGCGGGTATTGCAGCGCGGCCTGTCCTTCACACGCAAGGACCGCCTGGCCTCGGCTCCCCTGCTCTACGAGGCACTGGCCGGCCAGCGCGATCGACAGCGCCTGTGGCTGGTGGCGGGCAGTGTGCTGGCGGCGGCGGGGGTGGCCCTGTGGCTCGGCCTGCGCTACCTGCAGGGCCCGGATCCGGACCAGGTCTTCCTCGACAGCCTGACGCCGGCCAATCCCGCGCCCCTGCAGGTTGGCGAAGCAGCCCGCCTGCAGAGCTGGCTGGAGCAGGGGCAGGTCTATCTGGAGATTGCCCAGCAGGAATTCGCCGGGGGCGACCTGGTGAGTGCCCTGCACATCATGGATGGGGGGGCGGACAATGCCTACCGGGCTTTTTCCAGCGTGCTGGGGCGCCAGGATTCGGCAGCGGCCCGGGCCGGAGTGATGGCGATGCTCGATACCTACCACGACTGGGCCCGGCAGGCAGCGGCTCAGGGCGATCGGGAAAAGGCCCTGCTGATCACCTGCCACGGTCTGAAAATCCACTCCCGCCACCGGGCCCTGCTGGCGGTGGCGGAAGCGGCGAGCGAGGGCATGAGCGAGGCGCGTATCGCCCAGCTAAACGACTGCTGAACGCAGGGCAAAACGGGCAATCTGGACTATAGTTCTGGGAAGGGGCCAGACGGAGCCAGAGCATGCATCCGCGTTTTATCAGTTTTCTGCTTGGCCTGCTGTTGGGCGGACTGCCCGGCGCAACGGCAACGGCCCAGTCGCCGGGCCTGAGCAGCAATTACGGCGAGGTCGACGCCAACAAACCGGTGCTGTGCCTGCTACCCGGACGGGTGCGCAAAGTGGGCAGCGTCATGACCTACCTCGAGCGTCGCAAACCCCAGCAACTGACCGCCAACGAGTGCGAGATTCGCGGCGGGGAATACACCTTCTACGACCGCGCCAATTACGAAAACGCGCTGGCCCTCTGGCTCGAGGCCGCCGAGGGTGGCGACGCCACGGCCCAGCTCTACGTCGGTGAAATCTACGAGAAGGGCTGGCTCGGCACCCCTGATTACACCCAGGCGGCCCACTGGTACGGGCTCGCCACGGCGCAGGGCGACACCCGCGCCCAGCGCCGCATGGCTTATTTCTACGAGCGGGGCCTGGGGGTGGCCGCCGACAAGCAGCAGGCCCTGAGTCTGTGGCGGCAGGCGCTCGATCTCGGCGACGAGGTAGTGCTCGCCTCCCAGGTGGAGGCGCAAAGGAGCGAGGCCCAGCGCGAAATCGACAGTCTGGTATCGGCCCTGGAGCAGCAGAACAACACCACCGGCCGCCTGCAGCGGGAGCTGGCCGCGGCCCGGGATAGTCTGGCGCAGCAGGCCGACGTGGTGCAGCGCGAGCGAGCCGCTGCCGCCGAGTTGCAAGCACAGCTGGCTGCGGCTGCCGGTGCGGGCACTCAAGACAGCACCCGGAGCAGCGCAGAGCAGGCCAGCCTGCGCCAGCAGTTGGCCCAGCGCGAGGCACGCCTGAACGAGCAGCAACTGGCCATCGACCTGCTGCAGGCCGATGTTGAGGCGCAGCAGGCCCAACTCAAGGCCAGTGTGCGTCAGGCGGATATTCGCGATCGCCAGCTCAGCCTGGCCCAGCAGGAGCTACAGCAGAGTAAGGCCCGCAACCTCGACCTGGCCACCAGTCTGTCCAGTGCCGACCAGCAGTTGCAGCTGTTGGAGTCCCAGGTCAGGGAAAGCCGGCAGGCCATGGCCGCGGCGCAGCAGGAGGCAGATGAACTGCGGCAGAGCCTGCAACAGGCCAGCCGCAGCGGTGGCGAGGCCCAGTCGCAACTGGCGAGCCGCCTGCGGGCGCAGGAGCAGGCCATCACCGAGCTGGCCGGCCAGCGCCAGGACCTTGAGGCCAGTTGGCAGGTCCTGCAGGCAGAGCGCAGCGCCATGCGCGAGAGCCTGGCGCTGGAGGTGGACAAGCGCAGCTGGCTGGAGGTGGAGCTGGCCTCCGCCAAAACAAAGCTGGCAGCGGCCAGCGCGGAACTGCAGTCGCTGGAGATGGCCCTGGATGAGTCGCGCTGGGAAAAGGATGAATACCAGCAGGAGATTGCGCGCCTGGAACAGGACCTGCTGCTCAACCGCCAGCGCAGCGAACAGGACCGGCGCCGCATGGAGGCGGCCCTGGACGATGCCCGCACCCGGCTTGCAGGCATCGACGCCAGTGTAGCCGGGCTGGAGCGCGAGCGGACCCGTATCGCCAGCGATGTCGACCTCTACAGCGGCCTGCAGCAGCAGCGCACCCTGGCCATGAGGGGAGGCGGGGGCGAGCCGGTTGAACGCCAACCCATTGCCCTGCCGGATGGCCTCAAGGCCGGCCCCTACCAGGCGGTGATCATCGCCAACTACGACTATGATTACCTGCCCGACCTGTCCTCGCCGCCCTTTGACGCCAACGAGCTGAAGCAGCTGCTGGAAGCGCGCTACGGCTTCAATGTGGAGGTGCGGATCAACCTCAAGCGGACCGAGATGTACAAGCTGTTGAACGCCGTGCGCAAGTTCCGCGAAGACCAGTTCGTGCTGCTTTACTACGCCGGTCATGGCAAGGTCGATGAATTTGGCGACGGCTACTGGCTGCCGACCGATTACCGTCCGGGCATGCCCTATAGCGAGGCGGTGTCCAGCGGCGACCTCACCCAGACGCTGCAGCAGAGCAGCGCCCGGCATGTGCTGGTGGTGGCGGATTCCTGCTATTCGGGCGCCCTGGTGCGTGACACCGCGCCGCGCATCCGCAAAAGTATTCCGGCACTGATGAAGTACTGGCTGGCCAACAAGTCGCGCACGGTACTGACCTCCGGCGGTGTGATGCCGGTGCTGGACGAGGGGCCGGACAACCACTCGGTGTTTGCCAGCGCCCTGTTGCAGGTGCTGCAGCAGAACACCGGGGCCATCAACGGCGAGATGATCTACGCCCAGGTCTATGATCTGGTGCGGTCAGAGGCGGCCAACCTCGGCTACCTGGACCAGGTGCCGCAGTTCGCCGCCATTGAGGACGCCGGGCACGAAAACGGGCAGTTTGTTTTCGTGCGCGACGGCTGACTCACTTCAACTTGCGGTACTTCACCCGTTGCGGCTGGTCCGCGTCCTTGCCCAGGCGGGCCTTGCGCTCTTCCTCGTAGTCGCTGAAGTTGCCCTCGTGGAACACCACGCTGCCATCGTCCTCGTAGGCCAGGATGTGGGTGGCGATGCGGTCCAGGAACCAGCGATCGTGCGAGATCACCAGGGCGCTGCCGGGGAAGGCCAGCACGGCCTCTTCCAGGGCGCGCAGGGTTTCCACGTCGAGGTCGTTGGTGGGTTCGTCTAACAGCAACACGTTGCCGCCCTGCTTCAGCAGCTTGGCCAGGTGCAGGCGGTTGCGCTCGCCCCCGGACAGGTCCTTGACGAATTTCTGCTGGTCGGAGCCCTTGAAGTTGAAGCGCCCGCAGTAGGAGCGCGAGGGCACCTCGTAGCTGCCGATGCGCATGATGTCCTGGCCGTCGGAAATCTCCTCCCACACGGTTTTGCTGCCATCGAGATCGTCGCGGCTCTGGTCCACGTAGGACAGCTGTACGGTTTCGCCCACCTTCACTTCGCCGCCGTCGGGCTGCTCCTGGCCCATCAGGATACGAAATAGGGTGGATTTACCCATGCCGTTGGCGCCGATGATGCCGACGATGCTGCCCTTGGGTACGGTGAAGCTGACATTGTCGAACAGCAGGCGGTCGCCGAAGGCTTTCTTCAGGTTGTTGACCTCGATCACGTTGTCACCCAGGCGCGGGCCCGGGGGAATATAGATTTCGTTGGTCTCGTTGCGGGCCTGGAATTCCTGTGACTGCAGTTCCTCGAAGCGCTGCAGGCGGGCCTTGCTCTTGGCCTGGCGTCCTTTTGGGTTGCTGCGCACCCACTCCAGTTCGGCCTTGATCGCCTTCTGGTGGGAGGCCTCCTGGCGCTTTTCCTGCTCCAGGCGCTTTTCCTTGGCGTCCAGCCAGTCGGAGTAGTTGCCCTCGTAGGGAATGCCGCGGCCGCGGTCCAGTTCCAGGATCCAGCCGGCGGCATTGTCGAGGAAGTAGCGGTCGTGGGTAATAGCCACCACGGTGCCGGGGAAGCCTTCCAGGAAGCGCTCCAGCCAGGCGACGGACTCGGCGTCGAGGTGGTTGGTGGGTTCGTCCAGCAGCAGCATGTCGGGGGCGGACAGCAGCAGGCGGCACAGGGCGACCCGGCGGCGCTCACCGCCGGACAGTGTGCTCACGTCGGCATCCCACGGCGGCAGGCGCAGGGCGTTGGCAGCGATCTCCAGCTTGGTCTCGATGTTGTGGGCATCGGTGGCCTGGATAATGTCTTCCAGCCGCGCCTGTTCCTTGGCCAGGGCGTCGAAGTCGGCGTCGGGCTCGGCGTAGTCAGCGTAGACCTGCTCCAGCCCCGCCAGGGCGTCGATGGCTTCCTGCAGGCCCTCTTCCACGTTGCCGCGCACGTCCTTGGCCGGGTCCAGCTGGGGTTCCTGGGGCAGGTAGCCGATCTTGATGCCGGCCTGGGGGCGGGCCTCGCCGAGGATGTCGGTGTCGATGCCGGCCATGATCTTCAGCAGTGTCGACTTGCCGGAGCCGTTCAGGCCCAGCACACCGATCTTGGCGCCGGGGAAGAAGGACAGGGAAATGTCCTCGAGGATGGTTTTCTTGGGCGGCACGACTTTGCCGACCCGGTTCATGGTGTAGACGTACTGGGCCATGGGAAAAGGTAACCCTGCGTTGAAGTGAGGGCGGCATTCTAGCAGGTCTGCCCGCCGCTTGGGGGCATGACAGATAGCGTCAGCGCGGTGGCGGTGGTACTTTTTGGCTTGACCTTTTTTTGATAATGAGAATAATTCGCAGTTCAATTACGGTTTGATTTCAAGCCGCATAAAATCAGTTGACCCGGCGCCTGCCGGGAAACAATCGACAGGGGATTCCAATGCATAGTCACGGCGTGCGATTAACGGTGCTGGCAGCCGCTCTGCAGGCCGGCCTTTATGGCGGCACCGCCGAAGCCCAGGCGCCCGGCAACCTGGAAGAGGTGGTGGTCACCGGGAGCTACCTGCTGACCGGGGAAATGGACATGGCTACCGGCCTGGGCCTGACCCCGCTGGAAACGCCGCAGTCGGTGACAGTGATCACTTCGCAGCGCATCCTCGACCAGAACCTGGACACTATCTCCGATGTCGTGGTCAATGCGGCCGGGGTCTCCCTGCAGGAGATCGACGACGTGCGCAACACCTTCTCCTCCCGCGGCTTCGAAATTCGCAACTACCAGGTGGACGGCGTGCCGCTGCCCTGGAGCCTGGCGGGAGACTCGGGCGAAACCGTGGTCGACATGTCACTCTACGAGCGCGTGGAAGTGGTGCGTGGCGCCACCGGCCTGATGACTGGCGCCGGCGATCCCTCCGCCTCCATCAACCTGGTGCGCAAGCACGCCAGGGACACCGAGTTGACCGGCTATGTCGACGGCGGCTTTGGCCGCTGGAACAACTATGAAACCACCGCAGACGTCAGTTCCGGGCTGGGCTTTGACGGGGCCCTGCGCGGTCGCGTGGTGGCCAAGCACTCCGAGGGCGAGTCTTACCAGGACTTTCTGGAAGAGGAATCCGACGTCTTTTACGGGGTGCTGGAGGCGGACCTCAGCGACAGCACCCTGCTGCGGGTCGGCGCCAGCTATCAGCAGAATGACCCCACCGGGGCCACCTGGGGCGCCCTGCCGACCTGGTTCACCGACGGCACCCGCACCGACTGGTCGCGCTCCAAGTCCACCGCCGCCGACTGGACCCGCTGGGAAACCCGCAACGAAAACTACTTCGTGAATGCGGTGCAGGAATTCAGCAACGGCTGGCAGCTCAGGGCCAACTACAACCGGGTGGAAAACGGGCAGAAAACCCGGCTGCTGTACCTGTCCGGCGATGTCGACAAGGCAACGGGCGAGGGCTTGAGCTACTTCCCCTACCGCGCCTCGGGCGAGTCGGTGCTGGACAGTGTCGATGTGCAGTTGCGCGGTGACTTCGGACTGTTTGGTCGCCAGCACGAGTTCGTGCTCGGTGCCCTGCACAGCGAGCAGTCCGCCGAGACCGAGGTCTGGACCGCCCTCGATTTTTACAGCGTCGGCAACTTTTTCGCGTGGGACGGCAGCTCCCCGGAGCCGCGCTGGTCCGACACCACGCGCATGGACCAGGATATCGAGACCGAGCAGGAGGGCTACTACGGCGCCGTGCGCCTAGCCGCCAGCGACAGTCTGAAGTTTATCCTCGGTGCCCGCCTGGCCAGTTGGGAGCGCCAGGGTGTGGAGTACGGTGCCGTGCTCGACTACGGCGACGACGACGTGGTCATTCCCTATGCCGGGGTGCTCTACGACCTGGGCGAGCAGCACCGCCTCTACGCCAGTTACACCGAAATCTTCCAGCCCCAGAACGAGCGCGACACGAGCGGCAATACTGTCGATCCGCTGGAGGGCAAGAGCTACGAGGCCGGCCTCAAGAGCGCCTGGCTGAATGGCGCCCTGGAAACCTCCTTCGCCCTGTTCCAGATCGAGCAGGACAATCTCGCCGAGCCCACCGGTATTGTCGATCCCGAAACCCTGGAGATGTTCTACTACGCCGCCCAGGGCACCGAGACCACCGGCGCCGAGCTGGAAGTGGTGGGCAATCTCAGCGACAACTGGCAGTTCAGTGCCAGTTTTACCCAGTTCAGCGCCGAGGATGCCGATGGCGAAGATGTGAACACCGATGCACCGCGCAAGCTGCTGAAACTGTTCACCACCTACCAGTGGAACCGCCTGACCGTGGGCGGGGGCGTCAACTGGCAGGGCGAGATCTATGCCGCCACCAGCAACCCGGCTACACAGGAGCCGGGCAGACTGACCCAGGACGACTTCGCCCTGGTCAACCTGATGGCGCGCTACGCCTTCAGCGACAGCCTGTCGGTGCAGGTCAACCTGGACAACCTGCTGGACGAGAAATACTACAGCCAGGTCGGCTTCTTCAATCAATACCGCTACGGCACACCCATGGACTACAGCCTGCATGTCAGCTACCGCTTCTGAACAGGCGCCGCTCGCGCTGGCTATTCTCTCCCGCATCGCCGCTAGCCTCCTCGGCGGCTACGCCTTTTTGTGGGGCGCCAGCAGTCTCGGCATTGCCGGCCTGGTGGCGCTGGGGATGGCTTACGACGAGGCCCGTACGCTGTGCATGATCATCGCCTTTCTCGCTTACCTGGTGATTTTTCTGTGGGTGTGGGCGGCGCGTAACATGCTGCGGGTATGGATTCTTCTGCTGGCCGGCGGCGGTCTGATGAGTGCCGCCGCGCTGGTGCTGCAGCAGCAATTGATCGCGGGAGCGTAGGGAAGGAATACCGATGTTTGCCAATTTCCGCCAGGCCATGGCCTGGGTACACACCTGGTTCGGGCTGGTGCTGGGCTATGTCCTGATAGCCGTCTTCTTCTTCGGCTCGCTGTCGGTTTTTGACCGCGAAATTGACCGCTGGGCAGTGCCTGAAACCCGCTTTGCTGCGCAGCCGATGCCGTCTTTCGATACGGTGCTCAAGCCGGTCTACGACCGGTTGCGCGCGCACCCGGATGACATGGCCGCCACCGCACTGCGGGTACAGGGGGAAATACCCCACCCGGATACCCTGCCACTGGCCTCTCTCTACGCCTACACCACCCACCGCGACCCGGTATTGCAGATCGGCGGTGAGTTCGCCATTCCCAACAAGCCGATCGACGCCAGTGACGACCATCAGCACGTGCACGGCTGGGCCAGCATCGACCCGCGCACTGGCGCCTACCTGAGCGAGGATAAACTGCAGGTGGGCAGCGATTTCTTCTACCCGCTGCATTACAGCCTGCACCTGCACTGGAAAAATCTGGGCTACTGGATCGTCGGCCTGGCGGCGCTGATCATGCTGGCGGCCCTGGTAACCGGCGTGGTCATGCACCGCAAGCTGTTCAGGGAGCTGTTTACCTTCCGCCCCCACAAGCGCACCCAGCGCAGCGTGCTGGACCTGCACAACCTGACCGGTGTGGTGGCGCTGCCCTTCCACTTCTTCTTTGCCTTCACCGGCCTGGTGATCTTTGCCGGTATCTACTTTCCGCTGAGCCAGACCGCGCTCGAGCCGCTGGCGAAGCAGCACGAAGTGCTGCAGGCCGAGCGTACCGGGCTGCCCCACGAACCGGCCGGTATTCCGGCAGCCCTGGCCTCGGTGGACGCCATGGTGGCAGAGGCCAAGCGACGCTGGGCGCTGCGCGACATGCCCGGCGAAGTGGGTTCCCTGTTCATCGATCACATCGGCGACGAGAATGGCTATGTCAGCATTTACCGCGCCGGCAGCGACCAGGTTGCCCTGGTCGGGCAGGGGGTCCACTTCAAGGCCAGCACCGGCGAGGTGCTGCGAGAGGACCCGCCCCTGTCACCGGTGTTCTCGGTGAACGAATTCCTGACTGGCCTGCACCTGCAGCATTTCCGCCACTGGCTGCTGCGCTGGCTGTATGTGTTTGGCGGGCTGGCCGGTTGTGTCTGTATCGCTACCGGTTTCGTGTTCTTCGTGGAAAAGCGCAAGCGCCAGCTGGCCGGGCAGTCCCCGGCGGCCCTGGTGCGCTGGGTGGATGCCCTGGCCGTCGCCGCAGTCACCGGCATGCTGGTGGCGACCTCGGCGATGTTGGTGGCCAACCGGCTGCTGCCGGAAGACCTGCTCGGCCGCGCCCTGTGGCAGGAGCGCATCTTCTGGTACAGCTGGCTCGCGGCCCTGGCCCATGCGGCCTGGCGCAGCGCGCCGGTGGCGCGTGGGCTCATATCGCCGGCCTGGCGCGAGCAGTGCTGGGCCTATGCCGCGCTGGCCGTGGCGGCGGTGTTGTTGAACTGGCTCACCACTGGCGACCACCTCGGCAAAACCCTGGCGGCTGGCTATTGGCCGGTGGCCGGTGTCGATCTCTGCCTGCTGGCGAGCGCCGGCATCGCGGTGAAGGCCGCCGCGCTGCTGCGCATCAGGGAGGGTGTCAGAAAGCGTGTTGCGGAGGGAACCGCCGGCACAGCCGATAGTTCGGCGCTGGACACTACGCTGGAGCCGGCCCGTGGCTGAGGGCGGCCTGTTGCTGCTGGCCACCGTCAGTTGCTTCAGCGGCATGGCCTGGCTGGCCCTGGCCAAGTCGGCACACTGGCGCCAGGTGCGTCGCGGGGCGAGTCAGTCTGCGGGTGCAATGCGCGGACTGCAGGTCGCCGGTAGCCTGGCGCTGCTGCTGGCATTGTGGCTGTGCCTGCTGGCGGATGCGCCGACCATGGCGGCACTGGTCTGGTGCATGCTGCTGGCGGTGTCCGCTGCCGCGGTCGCCTTTACCCTGAGCTGGCGCCCGCACTGGTTGCGTCTGTGGCTGTTGCGGCGAGGCTGAACCTGCACACAGTCAGCCGCGGCGCCTAATCGGCAATCGGCGCTGAACTCAGGTCTTCCGGATCCAGTTCGTGTTCGTCCGGTTGGTAGTCTTCGTGAAAGGCTTCCACCTCCCACTTGCGCCGCCGATCGACCTCGGCGATGTGAAAGAGGGCGTCGCCCTCGTATACCAGCGGCAGGTTGGTGCGGCCGATGACAATGCCCGGTGACTCCGCCACCACATCCACTTCGCTGGTGCCCAGCGGGTCGGCGATAAAGCCGATGATCTGGCCGGCCTGTACCTCGGCTCCCAGCGCTACCAGCACTCTCAGGATGCCGCTCTCTGGCGCCCGCAACCAGTGGGTGTTGCGGCTGATCAGCGGTTTCTTCAGGGCCCTGGCGCGGCTCCTGCGCAGCATGCCCAGGTGGCGCATCACATTCAGCACCCCCTTGACGCCAGCGCGGATGTAGATCTCGTCGAAGCGCAGGGCTTCGCAGCTCTCGTACAGCAGTACCGGCACGCCCATATCACCGGCGGCGCCGCGCAGGGAACCGTCGCGGATCTTGGCGTCGATGGCCAGCGGGGCGCCGAAGGCCTCGGTCATGGCCAGGGTTGCTTCGTCTTCCAGGTTGGCGCGAATCTGCGGGAAATTGCTGCGGTGGCGGGCGCCGGTGTGCAGGTCGATACCGTGACTGCAGTGAGCCACGATTTCCTGCATGAAGGTGTGGGCGATGCGTCCGGTCAGCGAGCCGCGGCTGGAGCCGGGGAAGGAGCGATTGAGGTCGCGGCCGTCGGGCAGATAGCGGGTGTGGTTGATAAAACCGTACACGTTGACGATGGGAATGGCGATCAGGGTGCCCTTGAGGCGCTTGAGTTGCGGGTCCTTGAGCAGCCGGCGGATGATCTCCACCCCGTTGATCTCGTCGCCGTGAATGGCGGCGCACACGAACAGCACCGGGCCGGGCCGCTTGCCGCTGATCACCTTTACGCTGATCGACAGGTTGTCATGGGTGTACATGGGGGCCACCGGGATGTCCACGGTGTAGTGGCCGCCCGGCTCGATGGTCTGGCCGCCAATCACCAGCGGGGAGCGCGGCATGTTCAGGCCTCCTCGCCGGGGCGAGTTCCCTGCAGGTAGGAGCGTGCCGGATCTACGAGGAAAGCCCCGCGCATGGCGGTGCGCCCCAGCAGCATGCGGAAGCGCATGGTTTCGCGGTCGGTGAGGGTGATTTCCGCATCGATCATGCGTTCGCCCACCCGCACCCGGCTCTGGATGACGTAGCGGTGCTCGCGATGGCCGCCGGAATCGGTCACCTGGCGTTTATCCAGCACCCTGGCCTCGCAGTGCACTTCCTTTTCGGTGTTCTGCTGCCAGGGGTGGATACCGAAGCGCACCCACTCGCTACCGTCGCGCTCGAAGGGCTCCACGTAGAATGCGTGCAGGGCGCTGGTGCGCGCCCCGGTGTCGATCTTGGCCTTGATGCGCTCGATGCCGAGATCCGGCAGGGCCAGCCACTCGCGCCAGCCCAGTACTGCCTTGTCAGTCATACCCGATGTCGTTAGCTGAGGTCAGAACCGAGTATCACTGGCTGGGGGCAAGGTGTAAACCACCCGGCGCCGTTCAGGCCGCCGCGTGCAGCGAGCGTCCGCGGCCGATGCCGTAGTACTCGATGCCCAGTTCTTCCAGGTAGGCCGGGTTGTACAGGTTGCGCCCGTCAAAGATCAGCGGCTGCTTCAGCAGGGATTTCACCTGCTCGAAATCCGGTGACCAGAAGGCCTTCCACTCGGTGCAGATCACCAGGGCGTCAGCGCCTTCCAGGGCATCTTCCTTGTGCTCGGTGATGACCAGGTCATCGCGCTCGCCGTACAGGGCCAGGCAGGCCTGCCCCGCCTGGGGGTCAAACGCCTTCACCCGGCCGCCGCAGGACCAGATGCCCTCCAGCACGTAGCGGCTGGGAGCCTCGCGCATGTCGTCGGTGTTGGGTTTGAAGGACAGGCCCCACAGGGCGATGGTTTTGCCGGTCAGGTCGTAGCCGAGGCGGGCCATCACCCGCTCCGCCAGCTTGTTCTTCTGGCGCTGGTTGGTGTCGTGCACAGCGGTGAGAATCTCCGCCCGGTGATCGTGCTGGCCGGCCAGGTATTTCAGGGCGCGCACGTCCTTGGGAAAGCAGGAGCCGCCGTAGCCGCAGCCGGGGTAGATGAACTGGTAGCCGATGCGGGGGTCGGCGCCGATGCCGCGGCGCACGTCCTCGATGTCCGCCCCCACCGCCTCGGCGATATTGGCCATTTCGTTCATAAAGCTGATTTTGGTGGCCAGCATGGCGTTGGCGGTCAATTTGGTCATTTCCGCGCTGGGCGGATCCATCGCCATGATCTTCTCGCGGTTGCGGTTGAAGGCCTGGTACATGCGGCGCATCTGTTCCAGCACCGTGGGCGAGCGGGTGCCGATGACGATGCGGTCGGGGCTCTGGCAGTCGGCGACGGCGGAGCCCTCTTTCAGGAACTCCGGGTTGGAGGCCGCTTCTACCGGGATGTCGCGCCCCTGGTCGTGCAGGGCCCGCTTGATGTGGGCCAGCACGGTGTCGGTGGTGCCCACCGGCACGGTGGATTTGGTGATCACCACTTTGCGGCTGGCCATGTAGCGGGCGATGGCCGAGGCCACGTCCATCACCTGGCTCATATCCGCTGCCCCGTCACTGGTGGGGGGCGTTCCCACGCAGATAAAGAGGTAGTCGCTGGCCTGCACCGCCGCCTTGGTGTCGGTGGTGAAGGACAGCAGGCCGCTGTCCAGGCCGTTGCGGATGAGGTTGGCCAGGCCCGGTTCGAAGAAGGGCACGTCAGCCTCGCGCAGGCGGTCTACCCGGGCCGCGTCGATGTCCATACAGACGACCTTGTGGCCTACATCGGCGAAAATGGCGGCCTGCACCAGGCCTACGTAGCCGCTGCCAAAAATGGTGATATTCATTGCTGCTGTCGGTTTCCCTGCTGAATCGGTGTCGTGGAAGACTACTATATGTCTGAAAGGTGACAGTAATAATACAGGGCATTTCTGTTGTCGCTATCAGACTTATCGGCCGCGGCGTTTTTCAGTAGAATGTGCGCCTTTCCAAACCGGGCCCCCTGCCGCCAATAGCGCGAAGCCGGGCCCTCACCGCGCCGGGGGATACCGATGTTTGACCGCAGCATGACCATCCAGGGTTTTGACGACGAGATTTTTGCCGCTATTGGCGATGAAGAACGTCGCCAGGAAGAGCACATCGAGCTCATTGCCTCCGAGAACTACACCAGCCCCCGCGTGATGCAGGCCCAGGGCACGGTGCTCACCAACAAATACGCCGAGGGCTACCCCGGCAAGCGCTACTACGGCGGCTGCGAGTACGTGGACGAGGCCGAGCGCCTGGCCATCGAGCGCGTTTGCGCCCTGTTCGGCGCGGACTACGCCAACGTCCAGCCCCACTCCGGCTCCCAGGCCAACTCTGCGGTCTACCAGGCCCTGTGCGCCCCCGGCGACACCGTACTGGGCATGAGCCTGGCCGACGGTGGCCACCTGACCCACGGCGCCAAGCCCAACTTTTCCGGCAAGATGTACAACGCCGTGCAGTACGGCCTGAAAGCCGACACCGGCGAGGTGGACTACGACCAGGTAGAAGCCCTGGCCCTGGAGCACAAACCGAAAATGATCGTGGCGGGCTTCTCTGCCTACTCCCGGGTGATGGACTGGGCGCGGTTCCGCGAGATCGCCGACAAGGTCGGTGCCTACCTGATGGTCGACATGGCCCACGTGGCCGGCCTGATCGCCGCCGGTGTCTACCCCAACCCGGTCCCTCACGCCCACGTGGTGACCTCCACCACCCACAAGACCCTGCGCGGCCCCCGCGGCGGCATCATCCTGGCCAAGGCCAATGAAGAACTGGAAAAGAAATTCCAGTCAGCCGTATTCCCCGGCGGCCAGGGCGGCCCGCTGATGCACGTGATTGCCGCCAAGGCGATCAGCTTCAAGGAAGCGGCCAGCCCCGAGTTCGTGGCGTATCAGAAGCAGGTTGTCGCCAATGCCCGCGCCATGGCCAGCACCTTTATCGAGCGCGGCATCAACATCGTCTCCGGTGGCACCGACAACCACCTGATGCTGGTGGACCTGATCGGCAAGCCCTACACGGGTAAGGACGCCGACGAGGCCCTGGGCAATGCCAACATCACCGTGAACAAGAACGCCGTGCCCAACGACCCCCGTTCCCCCTTCATCACCTCCGGTCTGCGCGTGGGTACCCCCGCCATCACCACCCGCGGGTTCAAGGAAGCTGAAACCGTGGAACTGACCGGCTGGATGTGCGATGTGCTGGAAGCCCTGGAAAACGGCAATGCCGACACTGTGATTGCAGAGGTCAAGGGCAAGGTGCTGGATATCTGCGGTCGCTTCCCGGTTTACGCCTGATTGCCATTTGAGCGCCACCACCCATAATAGAACGTTCAACCACACCGGAGGCTGAAAGGCATGAAACTGGTTACCGCAATTATCAAGCCCTTCAAGATGGACGATGTGCGCACGGCGCTGTCGGACATCGGGGTTCAGGGCATCACGGTGACCGAGGTCAAGGGCTTTGGCCGCCAGCGCGGCCACACCGAGCTCTACCGCGGCGCTGAATACGTGGTGGATTTTCTGCCCAAGCTGAAGCTGGAAATCGCCGTTGGCGAAAAGCAGGTGGAAGCGACCATCGAGGCCATTATCAACTCGGCCAACACCGGCAAGATCGGCGACGGCAAGATTTTTGTCTCCGACCTGGAGCAGGTGATCCGCATCCGCACCGGGGAAACCGGGGAAGACGCGATTTAAACTTCAACCGGCGGCCAGGCTGTCCAGCGCCGCCGGCAATTCCCGCAGATTGGCAATCTCCCGGTCTGCGGGCTCCCCTCCGGGCCATTCGCTGCCCGCTGCATTCATCCACACTGTGTGAAAGCCCACGCTCCTGGCGCCGGCGATGTCGTGCTCCGGGTTGTCGCCGACGTGGGTGACATTCGCGGGCCGCACCCCGGTGAGCTCCAGCGCTGCATGAAACATGTCTGGTGCCGGTTTGCTGGCGCCCACGTCCTCGGCGAGAAAGGCAAAGTCGAAGTATTCGGCGGCGTCGGTCTTGTAGATGTCGGCGTTGCCGTTGGTGAGCGCGCCGAGCCGGTAGCGCCCGGCCAGTTGTGCCAGCACCTCCAGCGCTTCGGCGTAGAGTTCCACCCGCTGGCGTTCGACGAGGAACTCGGCAAAGGCGCTCTCGGCGCCGGCGCTGGCCTCGGCCTCGCTATAGCCGGCCAGTAATTGCAACTCGCGCAGGGTTTGCAGGCGGAAACGGCTGACGTGGTGGGCCAGTTCAGGGTGGCGTTTGAAGACGTCCTTCTTGAATTCCCACAGGCTGGCGTGATCGTGGTGTTCGATGGTGCCGGGGCGGTGCTGCAGCAGCCAGGCGCGCTGGGCCTCTTCGGCTCGCAGCAGGGCGGGCTCCACGTCCCACAGGGTGTTGTCCAGATCGAAGGTGATGACCTCGATGGCCACGTCAGTTGTCGTCGCCCGGCAGGCGCTCCAGCAGGCGCAGCAGCACATCGGCGATGTGTTGCAGGAACAGGGTACCCATGCCGTTGTAGTAGCGGTTGGCGTCGGTGCTGCCAACGGCGATCAGCCCCACTCTGTTGTCGCCCTTGAGGGGCATCACCGCGGCCGAGCCGACCTCGCTGCCCTTGGGGAAGAGGAACTCGAACTCGTCCTTGCGCAGGGCGCCACACAGGGGTTTGCGGCCCTTGAGCAGGCTGCCGATCTCCAGTTTGACCTTTTCGCTGGTTTCGAAACGCAGGTTGCCGCTGGACTCGGCCGGCTCGCCGAACAGGATGATGCTGGCGAACTCGATATCGAAGTCCCTGTTCATGCTGTGTATGAAAGCGTCGCACAGCCCCGCCAGGTCGCGGGCGTCCAGCAGGTGCAGTATCAGGGCGCGGGTGCGCTCGTAGAGTTTGTCGTTGTCGCGGGCGTTGATGGTGAGGGCGTTCAGGCGGTGGCGCATTTCCATGTTGCGCTCACGCAGTACGCTCACCTGCTTTTCCACCAGCGACACGGCGCTGCCCGAGGCGTGGCTGACGTGCAGGTGATCGAGCAGGTCCGGGTGGCGCTGCAGAAAATCGCTGTGGATCTTCAGGTACTCGCGCACCTGATTGTCATCCAGTGCACTGGCGTCGCTGAGTGCGACGGCATCTTGGGTGGCGGACATGGCCTGTTCTCCCCTGGTCTCTCTGTGGACGGCTCCGGCTGACCCGACGCTCAGAGTTTTATTGTGCCTTCAAATACCACAGCAGTGGGGCCGGTCATCATGACGTTGTGGCCTTCGCCCCGCCACGTAATGGAGAGCTTACCCCCCGGCAGGTGAACTGTCACGGTTTCCGCCAGCCAGCCGCGACTGTGCCCGTAGGACACGGCGGCGCAGGCGCCGGTGCCGCAGGCCAGGGTTTCGCCGACGCCGCGCTCGAACACCCGCAGGCGAATCTCCGCCTCGTTGAGCACCTGCATGAAGCCGACGTTGACCCGCTGGGGGAAGTCCGGATGGTGTTCTACCCTCGGCCCCAGGCCCTCGACATCGGCGCTGTCGATGTCGTCCACCCGCAGTATGGCGTGGGGGTTGCCCATGGAAACCGCTCCCACTTCCAGGCGCTGCTCGCCGAGGGCCAGGGAGTAGGAGGGCGCGCGGCGGTCAGCGCGCAATGGAATGTCGGCCGGTTCGAAACGTGGCGGGCCCATGTCCACTTCCACCTGCTCGCGGTCGCGCACCTGCAGCACGATGATGCCGCCGGCGGTTTCCACCGAGATACGCTTCTTGGCGGTGAGCTTGTGCTCGCGAACGAAGCGGGCAAAGCAGCGCGCGCCGTTGCCGCACTGCTCCACCTCGCCGCCGTCGGCGTTGTAGATGCGGTAGCGGAAATCGACATCGGGCCGGCTCGGCGGTTCCACCACCAGCACCTGGTCGCAGCCGATGCCAAAGCGACGATCTGCCAGCTTGCGTATATCCCGGGTGCGCAGTTTGCAGCGCTGGCTGACCAGGTCGATGACGACGAAGTCATTGCCGGCGCCGTGCATTTTGGTGAAGCGCAGGATCATGTGGTCAGCCCTTATCGGGCAGGCGCTGTTCGCCGCGCAGCAGGTCTTCCAGTGTCTCCCGGCGGCGCGCCAGGTGCAGCTGCTCGCCGTCGACGATCACTTCCGCGGCGCGCGGACGGCTGTTGTAGTTGGAACTCATGGTGAAACCGTAGGCGCCCGCGCCAAAGAGTGCCAGCACGTCACCGTCGGCAATCGCCAGCTCGCGGCCCTTGCCGAGGAAGTCGGCGGTCTCGCAGACCGGGCCGACGATGTCCCAGGTGCGCGGCTGGACTTCCGTCCGCGCCTCAATCGGCTGGATATCCAGCCAGGCCTGGTACAGGGCCGGGCGGATCATGTCATTCATGCCGGCGTCCACCAAAGCAAAGTTGTGCGCCGGGGTTGGCTTGGTGTACTCCACGGTGGTCAGGAGCAGGCCGGCATTGGCGGCGATGGAGCGGCCGGGCTCCAGCACCAGCTGCACCTGGCGCTCGCCCAGCTCCGCGCGGATGGCGGCGACATAGCTGGCGATGGACGGCGGTTCTTCGTCGCGGTAGCGCACGCCGAGGCCGCCCCCCAGGTCGAGGTGCTCGATGGAAATGCCCTCGCTGGCCAGCTGGTCCACCAGGGTCAGCAGACGCCTGAGGGCGTCGATGAAGGGGGTCAGCTCGGTGAGCTGGGAGCCGATGTGGCAGTCCAGGCCGCGCACGGCCACGTGGGGCAGCTCCGCCGCGCGCCGATATACGCGCAGGGCTTCCTCCATGGTGACACCGAACTTGTTTTCCTTCAGGCCGGTGGAGATATAGGGGTGGGTGCGGGCGTCCACGTCCGGGTTCACCCTGACCGAGACCGGCGCCACCACACCGCGCTCAGCGGCCACCCGGTTTAGTACCTCCAACTCGGCGGCGGATTCCAGGTTAAAGCAGTGGATGCCCAGCTCCAGTGCCCGCGCCATTTCGGCGGCGGTTTTGCCGACGCCGGAAAAGACGGTTTTGGCCGGGTCGCCGCCGGCGGCGACCACCCGCTCCAGCTCGCCAATGGAGACAATGTCAAAGCCGGCGCCCTGCCGGGCGAGGATGTCGAGCACGGCCAGGCTGGAATTGGCTTTCACCGCGTAGCAAATCAGGTGGGGCACATCCGCCAGCGCCTGCTGGTAGGCGGCCAGGGACTGCTCCAGCGCGGCGCGGGAGTAGACATAGCAGGGCGTGCCGAACTGGCGGGCGATCTCGCTGGCGCGCACGCCCTCGGCGAACAGTTCGCCCTGTTGGTAGTGAAAGTGAGTCATGTGCGTCTTCAGTTAACGGGAGTCGGGGCTGCCTCGGCAGCGGCTTCTGTGGCCGTTTCGGTCTTGTCCTGGCTTCCCGCTGCCGCAGCGTCGTCGCTGGACGGCGGCGGCGTGTCGGGCATGTACAGGGGGCCGGTCTGGCCGCAGGACTGGATCAGTGCGCTGGCGGCAAGGATCAGGGCTGCCGCGAATCGCTGGCGCATGGAGTCCGCTCCGGTGTCAAAACGGCCGATTATAGCCATTGCCAGAAACCGGCGCGAGCCGCCTTTGCCAAAGTGCCGAAGAAGCCCGAGGGGCGCAGCAGCCAGCGGCTGCCCCAGCCTGTCCGGATTCGCGGCACTGTCACAGGTTCTACGCCGCCGGCCTGCTACTATGCGCGGCATCACTCCAATCGCGAAGGTGGATATTGCATGGCCAGACCTTTTCCCGCCGCGGCTGCCGGCACCCTGCTGGCGGCTTGTTGCGCCGCCACATCCCTGCCGCTGTCGGCCGCCGGTGAAGAGCCCCTCTACGTCAAAAACCTGAGCCCGGTGGCCGGCCTGGTCGGCCTGCCCAGCCAGCGCAGCGCTGCGGTGGGTGAGGCCGGCGCCTGGCAGCTGGCCCTGCACGGCAGTGTCGCCAGCCACTATGTCAGCGACCGGGGTGCCCGCGAGGCGCTCAACCTCGACGGCGAGACCCAGCGCCTGGCGCTGGAGCTGCGCTATGCTTTTGCACCGGATTGGGAGTTGCAGCTGGAGCTGCCCTGGTTGCGCCAGGATGCAGGCTTCCTGGACAGTGCGATCGACGGCTGGCACGACTTCTGGGGCATGCCCGACGGCGGGCGCGGCGAGGCTCCCGGCGATGTGCTCGATTACCGCTACGCCGACCCGGGTCTGCGCTTTGCCCTGGAGGACGACGGTAGCGGTATCGGCGATGCCAGCCTGGCCCTGCAACACGCCTTCTATCGCGGAGAGACTGCAACTTTGTCAGTGGCGGCGGGCTACAAGTTCGGCAGTGGTGATGCGCGGGACTTTACCGGCAGTGGCGAGGGCGACGTTTACGTCGCCCTGCGCGCCAGTGGCGCCGACCTGGCCGGTCTGCCGCTGGACTGGCACGCCCAGGCGGGCTATCTGCGCGCCGGTGAGGTGGCCATGCTGGGGCCGCGGCAGGAGCGCGACCTGTGGTTTGCCGGTGGCGCCCTGAGCTGGCGTTTCGCCGGGGACTGGCGTTTGCTGGGCCAGTTCGATGCCCACGCCGCGCCCATAGACAGCGCCATCGACGCCCTGGGCAGCACCGCGATGATGCTCAGCGCGGGCCTTCGCTGGCACCCGGCACCGGACTGGTCACTGGACTTCGCCGTGATCGAGGATATCGCGGTGGAAACGGCGCCGGACGTGGTATTCCAGTTTGACCTGCGCTATCGGCCCTGACTCCGGGGCCTCAGGAGCGCGCCTCCACTTTCGCCTTTGCACGCTCCGCGGCGGCTTTCACCTGTGCCGGCGCGGTGCCACCCAGGTGATCCCGGGCCGCCAGTGAACCCTCCAGGGTCAGCACCTCGAACACGTCCTCGCCGATATCGGCGTGGAAGCCCTGCAGGGTTTGCAGCGACATTTCCGCCAGGTCCTGGCCGCTGGCTACACCGTGGGCCACGGCCTTGCCGACCACCTCGTGGGCGTCGCGGAAGGGCAGGCCCTTGCGCACCAGGTAGTCCGCCAGGTCGGTAGCCGTGGAGAAGCCGCGGCGGGCGGCCTCGCGCATGTTGTCTTCCCGGGCGCGGATGGCCGGCACCATGTCGGCGAAGGCGCGCAGGCAGTCCAGTACAGTGTCCACGGTGTCGAACAGCGGTTCCTTGTCCTCCTGGTTGTCCTTGTTATAGGCCAGCGGCTGGCTCTTCATCAGGGTGAGGAGGGACACCAGGTGGCCGTTGACGCGGCCGGTCTTGCCGCGCACCAGTTCCGGCACGTCGGGGTTCTTCTTCTGCGGCATGATGGAAGAGCCTGTGCAGAAGCGGTCCGGCAGCTCGATGAAGTTGAACTGCGCCGAGGTCCACAGCACCAGTTCCTCGCTCATGCGCGACAGGTGGGTGAGCAGCAGGGCGGCGAAGCTGCAGAATTCGATGGCGAAGTCGCGGTCGGAGACCGAGTCCAGGGAGTTTTCCGTGGGTTTGTCAAAACCCAGTGCGGCGGCGGTCAGATCGCGGCGAATCGGGTAGGTAGTGCCGGCGAGGGCGGCGGCCCCCAGCGGCGACTGGTTGAGCCGCGCGCGGCAGTCCTGCAGGCGCCCGTAGTCGCGTTCCAGCATCTCGTTCCAGGCCAGCAGGTGGTGGCCAAAGGCCACCGGCTGGGCGGTCTGCAGGTGGGTAAAGCCGGGCATCACTGTGTGGGCGTGCTGCGCGGCCAGGCCGATGGTGCCCAGTTGCAGGCGGGACAGCTCCGCGGCGATGGCGTCGATGGCCTTGCGCAGGTAGAGGCGGATATCGGTGGCCACCTGGTCATTGCGCGAGCGCCCGGTGTGCAGCTTCTTGCCCGTGCTGCCGATCAGCTGGGTCAGGCGCGACTCGATGTTCATGTGCACATCTTCGAGCTCCACCGACCACTCAAAGCGGCCCTCGGCGATCTCCTGGCGGATCTGGCCGAGGCCGTTGCGAATCTGCTCCAGTTCCGCCGCATTCAGCACACCGACTTCGCAGAGCATGCTGGCGTGGGCCAGGGAGCCTTCGATGTCCTCGGCGGCCATGCGCTGGTCAAAGTTCACCGAGGCGGTGAAGCGCTGTACGAAGCTGTCGGTGGCTTCCGTGAAGCGGCCGCCCCACAGTTTGCTGGTGTCCTGTTCCTTGCTCATGCTGCCCTTGAGTCCTGCTTGGTTGGCGGTAGCGCCGGGTGGCGCGGTGTGATCGCACTTGTCCGTGCGAAAGCGGGATGCAAGTATACCAGCTAATAATCAGGGGGAGCGCAAGCATGCAGCCTGGCACGAGGGGGCGAGCGGGGGGCCGGGAAGGCAACCCGGGGGAGTTTTTCATCCCCGATCTGTGCGGTGCGCGACAGGTGTTTTTCATCGTGTTGCTGGCCCAGCTACTGGTGCTGGTATACACCCTGGCCGAAGCCGGCCTGCCGCACTTCGACTGGAACCTGCTGGGCACGGCCTCTCTGTTCGTGCAGTGGGTGGTGCTGCTGAGCACCGCCCTGGTGTGCCTTCTGCGAACGACCTTTGCCCGCCTCGGTACCGTCACTGCCACGCTTTGCAGCCTGGCGCTGGTGCTGCTGGTCACCGCCTTCAGCACTGTCGCCAGTTCCTGGGTCTACCCGCTGTCCGCGCCCGGCCGGGTAGAGGGCTGGACATTGCTGCGCAACGGGCTGGTGGCGCTGGTCGCCGCCGGCGTGGCGCTGCGTTACTTCTACCTGCAACAGCAACTGCAATTGCGCGAGCGCTCCGAGTTACAGGCGCGGGTGGATGCCCTGCGCGCCCGTATTCGCCCGCACTTCCTGTTCAACACCCTCAACAGTATCGCCAGCCTGATCGAAACCCGCCCCGAGGTCGCCGAAAAAGCGGTGGAAGACCTGGCGGAGCTGTTTCGCTGCAGCCTGCGGGAAGCCAGCGAGACGCTGACCGTGGCGGATGAATTGCGCCTGTGCGAGCTCTACCTGGGTATCGAGCAGCTGCGGCTGGGGGAGCGCCTGCAGGTGGAGTGGCGGGTGGAGGACAGTGCCCGTTCCCTGCCGATGCCGAGCCTGGTGCTGCAGCCGCTGGTGGAAAACGCCGTGTACCACGGCATTGCGCGCCTGCCGCATGGCGGTCGGATCGAGGTGGCGATCGCCCACCGGGAGGGTGAGTTGCAGGTCAGGATAGACAACCCGGTGCCGGCGGACGAAACCGCGGGCGGCTTGCACATCGCCCTGGACAATATCAGCCAGCGTCTTCGCGGGCAGTTCGGCGATGCTGCCGGGCTGCAGTGGCGGCGGGAGAGCGGGTCATTCCAGGTGCACTTGCACTATCCCTGTCAGCGCGCGGCGGAGGTGGGTGAGTGAAAGTGCTCATTGTCGATGACGAGCCGCTGGCCAGGGAGCGCCTGCAGCGTCTGCTGGCCAGGGTGCGGCCCGAGGCAGAGTGCCGCAGCGCGGACAGTGCGGAGTCGGCGCTGGCCTTGCTGCGGGACTTCGACGCCGAACTTCTGCTGCTGGATGTGCGCATGCCGGGTCGCGGTGGCCTGGCGCTGGCTGCGGACCTGGCCGCGCAGGAGCAGCCGCCGGCAGTGATCTTCTGCACTGCCTACGACGAGTACGCCCTCGATGCCCTGCGTCACCAGGCGGTGGCCTACCTGTTGAAGCCGGTGCGGGAGGTGGAACTGGAGCAGGCGCTGAACCAGGCCGGGCGGGTCAACCGCGCCCAGGTGGCGGCCCTGCGCGGGGAGGCCGCCCCGCACCGGAGCCAGGTCAGCAGCCAGGGGCACCGCGGACTGGAGACGCTGCCGGTGGCGGAGATACGCTGTTTCCTGGCCGAGCAGAAGTATGTGACGGCCTACGCACCGCAGCGCGAGCTGTTACTGCCCGATGCACTGAAGGATCTGGAGCAGGAATTTGGCGAGCAGTTCCTGCGGGTGCACCGCAATGCGCTGGTGGCTGTGCGCTTTGTGCGCCGTTTGGCGCGCGACAGTGAGGGCTGGTGTGTGGAACTGGAAGGTGTCGAGCAGCGCCCGGCGGTGAGCCGCCGTCATCTTGCGGCGGTGAAAGAGCGGTTGTTGGGCCGATGAGGGGAGCTATTGATTTTCCTGATCCCGCTGACGGTCCCGGAAGAGCCCCGGCCACCGTGCGCGCTCTACAGGTGGACTTTTCAAACTCATTACCTTGATTTGAGTGCCATGGAATTACGCACTGTGCCAGGGGGCGAGCTGGGGGTGTGTCTCCCCGGACCGTTGACGGCCATGGATGGCCGTCAAAGAGCGCACATGGACGTGCTTGTAGCGTGTCCGGGGAGACACACCCCCTGATCGCTCCCGACCTACAGAGCCGCTGTCCATACGTGCAGGGCTCCTGTTCAAGGATAAGACTCCCTCTACAGCGGCCCGTTATTCGCTGAGCACTCCCCCGGCTGCTATCATGCGCCCTTTAATGCTGGAAACCCTTTCATGTCGCGCCGTATCACCATCGCAACCCGGGAATCACTGCTGGCCCTGTGGCAGGCCGAGTTCGTGCGCGATGCCCTGCAGCGCGCCCACCCCGGGCTTGAAGTTGAACTGCTGGGCATGACCTCCCGCGGCGACCAGCTGCTGGACGTGCCCCTGTCCAAAGTCGGCGGCAAAGGGCTGTTCGTGAAAGAGCTGGAAACCGCGCTGCTGGATCGTTCCGCCGATATTGCCGTGCACTCCATGAAAGACGTGCCGATGGAATTCCCCGAAGGCCTGATGCTCGGTGTGATCTGCGAGCGGGAAGACCCGTCCGACGCTTTTGTCAGCAATCAGTTTGATGCGCTGGACAGCCTGCCCTCGGGTGCCGTAGTCGGCACCTCCAGTTTGCGCCGGGAGTGCCAGCTGCGCCAGCAGCGGCCGGATCTGCAGGTAAAGTTCCTGCGCGGCAATGTGCAGACCCGCCTGCGCAAACTGGATGAGGGCGAGTACGATGCCATCATTCTCGCCACCGCCGGCCTGTTGCGCCTGGAACTGGGCGAGCGTATCCGCCAGCGCATTCCACATGGCCTGTCACTGCCGGCCGGTGGCCAGGGCGCGGTCGGGATAGAGCTGCGCAGCGACGACAGCGACACCCTGGCTTTGTTGCAGCCCTTGCACCACCAATCCAGCGCTCTCTGTGTCAGCGCCGAGCGCGCGCTCAACCGCCGCCTCGAAGGTGGCTGCCAGGTGCCCATCGCCTGTTATGCCGAGCTGGAGGGCGATGAGCTGTGGTTGCGTGGCCGGGTCGGGCGTCCCGATGGCTCCCTGCTGCTACGCGCCGAAGCGCGCGCGCCGGCCGCCCGGGCGGAAGCGCTGGGCATCGCCGTGGCAGAAGACCTGTTGCGCCAGGGCGCCGGCGAAATCCTGGCGGAGGTCTATGGGCGCTAGCGGGGTTCTGGTCACCCGGCCCGAAGGCCAGGCGCAGGCGCTCTGTACTGCATTGCAGCAACGCGGCCTGCGTGTCTATCACCAGCCACTCATCGAACTGCAGCCACTGCCCGACCTGGAGCCGACTGCACGCCAGTGCGTCCTGGACCTGGACCTGTACCAGCATGTGATTTTCATCAGCGGCAACGCCGTGCGCTTTGCAATGCCCTGGCTGGAACGCTACTGGCCGCAGTGGCCGCTGGGGGTGAACTGGTATGCGGTGGGGTCGGGCACTGCCAGCCAGTTGCGGGACTGCGGGATTGTTGCCCAGCTGCCCGGGACCGAGATGAACAGTGAGGGGCTGCTGCAGTTACCCGCATTGCGCGAGCTCGGCGGCCAGCGTGCGCTGATTGTCAAAGGGCGCGGTGGCCGCGAATGGTTGCGCGACGAAATGCAGCGGCGCGGTGCCAGGGTAGACCAGCTGGCCTGTTATCGACGTTTGCCGGTGACTTTGCCGGCGGGGGCGATGGCCGGGCGCCTTGCCGAGTGGCGGATTGATGTCCTCTTGATCAGCAGTGGCGAGGGTCTGGGTAATCTGTTGGCGTTGCTGGGTGCGGAAGAATCCGCCCAGTTGTGGCAGACTACTTTCATCGTGCCCTCGCAGCGGGTAGCGGAACAGGCCCGTGCCGCGGGGCTGGAGCGGGTGAGGGTGGCGGCCAATGCCTCCGACGGCGCCATGCTCGATGCCCTGGATCTGTGGCGGCAAGAGACTGGAGAAAATTGAGTGAGCGATAAGGACAACGATAAGGCGGCGCCAGAATCTCCGGCCGAAAAGCCAGAGGCGCATGCTCCGGCAGCGGTAGCTGCCAGCGACCGCTTCGATCAGGATATTCAGCCTGCCAGGGGCGGCTTTCCGGTCCTCGCGACCTTCGTATTGTTGCTGCTGCTGGCGCTGGCTGGCGCCTGCGCCTGGATCGTCCTGGAGGCCCAGCGGCGGGAGGCGGCGCTGCTCGACCGCCTGGCGCTGCTGGAGTCGGTGACCGAGCGCGAGGTGCTGGACGCCAGCGAGCAACAGGCGCAGATACGACAGTTCAACGACGCCCTGAAGGCGCAGCTGCAGGGCGATCTGCGCAGCGCCCTGGCTCCCCTTGAGCCGCGGCTGGCACAGCAGGCCGACAACCTGCAGTCCCTCTCGCAGCAGTTGTCCGAAATGCAGGCCCGGGTAGCGCAGCAGGGCGAGGAACTGGCCCGCTTCAATGCGACCGACCGCGAGGGCTGGCTGCTGGCTGAGGCAGAATACCTGCTGCGTCTGGCCAACCAGCGCCTGATCATGACCGGTGACAGTGAGTCCGCGCGGGCCCTGTTGCGCAGCGCCGACAGCATCCTGCGCCAGCTCGACGACACCCGCCTGCATGATGCCCGCGCCGCCATTGCCTCAGAACTCGCCTCCCTGCGCGCTGTGCCGGCGCTGGATGTCGAGGGCCTCTACCTGCGCCTTTCCGCCCTGGCGGAACAGGCCGCCAGCCTCGCCATCTTTGAATTGCCAGAAGCCGAGCAGCGCCTGCAGGAAGCTCCCGCCGAGGACTGGCGCGAACGCCTGCGACAGGGCTATGAGGCGGCGCTGCAGAAACTCTCCGACTACATCATCATCCGCCGTCGCGAAGTGCCCATGCAGGCGCTTATGGATCCCCAGTGGGAGGGCCTGGTGCGGCAGAACCTGCGCATGTTGATTGAACAGGCCCAGGTGGCCTTGCTGTCCGGCAACGCCCGCCTCTATCGCGAGAGCCTGCTGCGCGCTCGTCACTGGGTGGAGCAGTTCGCCGATTCCGACACCGACGCAGCCCGCGCTCTCGACGCCGGGTTGCAGCAACTTGCCGATGAAACGGTAACCGTATCATTGCCCGATATCGGCGCCTCCCTGCGCGCACTGGAACAGGCGATTGAGCAGCGCAAGGCGGATGCCGATGCGGAGGGGCAGTAGCGTATGCGCCGCGCCTTTGTCCTGATCCTCCTCGCCCTGCTGCTGGGTGTGGGTGTGGTGGCAGTGATCGAGACCGACCCGGGCTATGTGCTGGTGGCCTACGGCAACTACACCCTGGAAACCAGTCTCTGGGTGGGGTTGTTGTTGTTGCTGGCGCTGGTCCTGCTGCTGTATTTCACGGTGCGCCTGCTGCGCAAGCTGATCAGTGGCCAGCACTCGGTGGCTCACTGGCTGGGCGCGCGAAAATCGCGCCAGGCAGCGCGACTCACCAATCGCGGCTTGATCGCTTTTATCGAAGGCAACTGGCACAAGGCACGCCGCCTGCTGCTGCGCGGCGCCAGCCATAACGAGGCGCCGCTGATCAATTACCTGGTGGCCGCCCGCGCCAGCTACCGGCTGGGAGACAGCGACAGGATGCGCGAATACCTCGGCGCCGCCGAGCGTTCCGATGCCGAGGCGGGCATTGCCGTGGAGCTTACCCAGGCGGAGATGAAACTGGACGCCGGTCAATACGAGCAGGCGGCCGCCACCCTGGTGCGGGCGCGGCGCAACGCGGCGAAACACCCCCATGTACTGAAGCTGTTGTGCCAGGCCTACCGCGGTCTGGAGGACTGGGACAATCTCGCCGCCCTGCTGCCGGATCTGGCGAAACACAAGGTGATGTCGCAGGCGGAACTGGAGAGCCTGGAGCGCACCGTACACCTGCGGCGCCTGCAATACAGCGCGACCAGAGATGACAACGCGGCGGATGCGCTCTACGAGCGCTGGCAGAGTCTGCCTCCCCAGTGGAAGCGCGATCGCGATCTGCTGCGGGCCTACGTCGCCCTGCTGATTACGCAGGATGCCCACGGCGCCGCGGAGAAAGTCTGCCTGCGGGCACTCAAGCAGGACTGGGACAGCGAGCTGGCCCGCCTGTACGCCTTTGTACACAGCGACAATCCGTCGAAGCAACTCACCCAGGCAGAGGGGTGGCTGGCGGAGCATCGGGAAGATGCCCAGCTATTGCTGAGTCTCGGCCGACTGTCGGCGCGCAATGAACTGTGGGGCAAGGCGCGCGATTACATGGAGGCGAGCTACCAGTTGCGGCACACCCCGGAGGTCTGTGCTGAACTAGGTCGCCTGCTGGGCGCACTGGGAGAGCCCACTGTCAGCGCCCGCTACTTCGAAGAGGGGCTGCTGCGGGACGTGAAGTTGCCGGAACTGCCGATGCCGGAGCGCGCCGCGCCGAAGCGGCTGACGGCAGGCTCCTGACGCGGGCCTGCCATTGCGGGTTTAGAAGATTCCCAGTTCGTCCCAGAGGTCGTCGATACGCGCTTTCACCGCCGGGTCCATGGCGATCGGCTTGCCCCACTCGCGGCTGGTCTCCCCAGGCCACTTGTTGGTGGCATCCATGCCGATCTTCGAGCCCAGTCCGGACACCGGCGAGGCGAAGTCCAGGTAATCAATCGGTGAGTCGTCGATAAAGGTACAGTCGCGGCGCGGGTCCATGCGCGTGGTCATGGCCCAGATGACATCGTTCCAGTCCCGTGCGTTGACGTCGTCGTCGGTGACGATGACGAACTTGGTGTACATGAACTGGCGCAGGAAGGACCATACCCCCAGCATCACCCGCTTGGCATGGCCCGGGTACTCCTTGCGCATGGTGACAATGGCCATGCGGTAGGAGCAGCCCTCGGCGGGCAGGTAGAAGTCGGTGATTTCCGGAAACTGCTTGCGCAGGATGGGCACGAAGACCTCGTTCAGGGCCAGGCCCAGCACCGCGGGTTCATCCGGTGGACGGCCGGTGTAGGTACTGTGGTAGATGGGGCTTTCGCGGTGGGTAATGGCCTCGACAGTGAACACCGGGAAGCGCTCCACTTCGTTGTAGTAGCCGGTGTGGTCGCCGAAGGGGCCTTCATCGGCCATTTCTCCCGGCTCCAGGTAGCCCTCGAGAATGTACTCGGCGGTGGCCGGCACCTGCAGGCGGTGTTCGCGGCACAGAGGCGTGTAGCACTCGGCCACTTCCGTTTTGCTCCCGCGCAAGAGCCCGGCAAAGGCGTACTCCGACAGGGAATCAGGTACTGGCGTCACCGCGCCGAGAGTGGTGGCCGGGTCGGCGCCGAGCGCCACCGCCACCGGGTAGCGTTGACCGGGATGCTTCAGTTGCCAGTCGCGATAATCCAGGGCCCCGCCGCGGTGCGACAGCCAGCGCATGATCAACTTGTTCCTGCCGATCAACTGCATGCGATAGATGCCGAGGTTCTGGCGCTCCTTCTCCGGCCCCCGGGTGATCACCAGCGGCCAGGTCACCAGCGGGGCGGCGTCCCCCGGCCAGCAGGTCTGGATCGGCAACTGGTAGAGGTCGACCGCGTCGCCCTCCTTGACGTGATACTGGCAGGCGGGATTGCGTACCAGCTTCGGCCCCATGTTCAGCACCTGCTTCAGCAGTGGCGCCTTGTCCCAGGCGTCCCGCATGCCCTTGGGCGGATCCGGTTGTCGCAGGTAGGCGAGCACTTCACCAATCTCCCGCAGGGCCTCGATGCTTTCCGCGCCCATACCCAGGGCGACCCTCTGTTCGGTGCCAAACAGGTTGGCAAGTACAGGCGTACTGTAACCCTTGGGGTTTTCGAACAGCAGGGCGGGGCCGCCGGCGCGCAGTGTGCGGTCGGCGATCTCGGTCATCTCGAGATGGGGATCGACCTCGGCGGCGATGCGTTTCAGTTCGCCACGCTGTTCCAGCATGGCGAGAAAACTGCGCAGGTCGGTGTAGTTCACTGGCGGGAAATTACTTCCGTTTCATCGACATGAAGAATTCGTCGTTGGTCTTGGTGTCCTTGAGCTTGTCCAGCAGGAATTCGATCGCCGGCAGATCCTCCATGCCGTGCAGGAGCTTGCGCAGGATCCACATCCGCGCCAGTTCCTCTTCGCCGGTGAGTAGTTCCTCACGACGGGTACCGGAGCGGCGGATGTTGATCGCCGGGTAGACGCGCTTCTCGGCGATTTTGCGGTCCAGGTGCAGTTCCATGTTGCCGGTGCCCTTGAACTCTTCGTAGATCACTTCGTCCATTTTGGAGCCGGTGTCGATCAGGGCGGTGGCGATAATGGACAGGCTGCCGCCTTCCTCGATGTTACGGGCGGCGCCGAAGAAGCGCTTCGGGCGCTCCAGGGCGTGGGCGTCGACACCACCGGTCAGCACCTTGCCGGAGCTGGGGACCACGGTGTTGAAGGCGCGCGCCAGGCGGGTGATGGAGTCCAGCAGGATGACGACGTCGCGCTTGTGTTCCACCAGGCGCTTGGCCTTTTCGATGACCATGTCAGCCACCTGTACGTGACGCGAGGGCGGCTCGTCGAAGGTGGAGGCCACGACTTCGGCGCCGCGGGCGCCCACCGAGCGCTGCATCTCCGTCACTTCCTCCGGGCGCTCATCGATCAGCAGTACGATGATGTAGCACTCGGGATTGTTGCTGATGATGGCCTGGGCGATGTTCTGCATCATGATGGTCTTGCCGGCCTTGGGCGGCGCCACCAGCAGGCCGCGCTGGCCCTTGCCGATGGGGGCGACCAGGTCGATCACGCGGCCGGTGAGGTCCTCGGAGCTGCCATTGCCCTTCTCCAGTGCCAGGCGCTGGTCCGGGAACAGGGGGGTGAGGTTCTCAAAGAGGATCTTGTGCTTGGCGTTCTCGGGGCGGTTGAAGTTGATCTCGCCGACCTTGAGCAGCGCGAAGTAGCGCTCGGAGTCCTTGGGGGGTCGGATCTTGCCGGAGATGGAGTCGCCGGTGCGCAGGTTGAAGCGCCGTATCTGGCTGGGAGAGACGTAGATGTCGTCGGGGCCCGCCAGATAGGAGCTGTCTGCGCTGCGCAGGAAGCCGAAGCCGTCCTGCAGGATTTCCAGTACCCCGTCACCGTAAATGTCCTCACCGCTTTTGGCGTGGCGCTTCAGGATGGCAAAGATAATGTCCTGCTTGCGCGAACGGGCCATGTTTTCCAGGCCGATTTCTTTGGCAATGTCGATCAGTTCCTGGGTGGATTTGGTCTTGAGGTCAGTCAGATTCATAGGGAATTGGAGTGATTTTTGAATTCGGGAAAGGTAGGCGCTACGAATCGACATGCCGGTTGGCACAGCTCCGGGTGGAGGTCCAGGCGATTCCAAGCAGTAAAATTACGTGAGTAGCGGATTTATTATTGGCACGGAAGGGTGCAACGAGAGGCAATGTAGCACGCCCCGGTATACCCGTCTACAGCTTTTTGTGTGTGGGGCCAGAGCGCCGATGGCGCCTGCCCCGCAGTGTTTGAGCAGGTGATCGGGCCCGTGTGAATGGGCCCGATCGGGGGTGCTAGATGGCTTCCTGAACGAAGTCCGCCAGCTGGGATTTGGACAGTGCGCCGACCTTGGTGGCCTCGGCGTTGCCGTTCTTGAACACAATCAGCGTGGGAATGCCGCGAATGCCAAACTTTTGCGGCACATCCGGGTTGGCATCCACGTCCACTTTGCAGACTTTCAGTTTGCCTTCGTACTCAGCGGCGATTTCGGCCAGTACCGGGGCAATCATCTTGCAGGGGCCACACCACTCGGCCCAGAAGTCCACCAGCACCGGCAGGTCGGATTTCAGCACTTCCTCTTCGAAGGAGGTGTCGCTGACGTGTACGATTTGTTCGCTCATCGTGTTCTCCAGATTGATTGCGGCTCCCCGGGGAACCGCCTGAAACAAGGGCTGCTATCATACCACCGGCCCGGGGGGGCACAACCGAGGCCCCTGGAATATTTCGTCATGTGTTTAGAGCGGGGGGCTATATGCCCGGTGGCATTGGAGCGGCGGCGCAGGTTCAGGCGCACACGCCCGGCGCAGAGAGTGAGTGGCAGGTGTACATCCTTGAATGTGCCGACGGCAGCCTGTACACCGGTATCGCCCGCAATCTGCAGCGCCGCCTGGCCCAGCACAACGGCGACCTGGCGGGTGGCCCGCGCTATACCCGCGGGCGCCGGCCGGTCACCCTGCGCTGGTGCGATGCTGCCGCTGACCGCTCCACCGCGCTGCGGCGGGAAGCGGCCATCAAGCGGCTCAGCCGGGACAGCAAACTGGCCCTGATCCGCAGTGCGGCGGGTTCAGCCTGACAACTGTTCCAGCGTTTCCTGTTGCTCCAGCCAGTCGGCTTCCAGCGTTTCCAGTTGCTGTTGCAGTTCCCCTTCCTGGCGGGTCAGGGCGGCCACGTCCTGCTGCCGGTCCTCGCTGTAGAGGGCGGGATCGGCCAGCGACTCGCGCAGTGCGTCCAGCGTCTGCTCCGCGCGTGCCATCTCCGCTTCGAGTTTTTTGATGCGCTGCTGCAGCGGGCGCAGCTGGGCGCGGGCGGCCGCGGCTTGCTGGCGTTTCTCTTTCCTGTTGGCGGCGCTGTCGCCGGCGGCTTCCTGGACACTGCCCGCAACCGGCTGCCGCGGCGTGTCATCGTAGCTGGACAGCACCCAGCGCTCGTAGGCCTGCAGGTCTTCGCTGTATTCCGTCACTACCCCGCCATTGACCAGCAGGAGTTCGTCGCAGGTATTGCGCAGCATGTGGCGGTCGTGGCTCACCAGCAGCAGTGCGCCCTCGTAGGCCTGCAGTGCCACTTCCATGGCGTTGCGCATATCCAGGTCGAGGTGGTTGGTGGGCTCGTCCAGTACCAGCAGGTTGGGTTTTTGCCACACCACCAGGGCCAGCGCCAGGCGGGCTTTCTCGCCGCCGGAAAAAGGCCGGATGGGGGAGGTGGCAGCTTCGCCGCGGAAATTGAAACCGCCCAGGTAGTTGAGGACTTCCTGCTCCCGCGCCCCGGGGCTCAGGCGCTGGACATGCAGCGCGGCGCTGGCGTCCATATCCAGCGCCTCCAGTGTTTGCTGGTGGAAGTAGCCGATACGGCAGTGCTCGCCGCTCTGGCGCTGGCCGGCGAGCAGGGGTAGTTCGCCCACCAGTGACTTCAGCAGCGTGGACTTGCCGGCGCCGTTCTTGCCCAGCAGGCCGTAGCGACTGCCCGGTCGCAGGGTCATCTCCACCCCGGAGAGAATGGTGGTGTCGCCGTAGCCGAGTGTGGCCTGGTCCAGTCGCAGCAGCGGATCGGAGCTTTTGTCCGGCGCCGGAAAACTGAAACTGAATACGGAGTCGACGTGGGCGGGCGCCACCTTCTGCATGCGCTCCAGTTCTTTCAGCCGGCTCTGCGCCTGGCGCGCCTTGGTGGCCTTGTAGCGGAAGCGGCGCACGAAATCTTCGATCTGGGAAATGCGTTCCTGCTGCTTCTCGAAACTGGCCTGCTGGTTGGCGAGCCGCTCGGCACGCTGCTCCTCAAAGTCCGAGTAATTGCCTTTATAGGCATTGAGGGCGCTGTGCTCGATGTGCAGGATGCGCTCGCAGGTGGCATCGATGAAATCCCGGTCGTGGGAGATCATCAGCAGAGTGCCGGGGTAGCGCTGCAACCATTGCTGCAACCACAGAGTGGCGTCGAGGTCGAGGTGGTTGGTGGGCTCGTCCAGCAGCAGCAGGTCGGAGGGTGCCATCAGTGCCTGCGCCAGATTAAGGCGGATACGCCAGCCGCCGGAGAAGTCAGACACCGGCCGCTGCCAGGCGCCATCGGCAAAACCCAGGCCCTGCAGCAGACGCTGTACACGGCGCTCGGCACTGTAGCCGTCGATGGCTTCCAGTTCGCTGTGCAGGGGCGCGGCGGCGGCGTAGTCTTCTGCCGCCTCAAGGCGGGCTATCGCGTCCCGCAGGCGCGCCAGTTCGGCATCGCCGCGCAGCACATATTCGCCGGCGGCGAGTTCGGTGGTCTCCACCTCCTGGGCCATGTGCGCCAGGCGCAGATTGTTCATGCCCTCGATATCGCCGCCATCGGCCCCGAGTTCGCCCAGCAGCATTGCAAACAGGCTGGATTTGCCGCTGCCATTGGCACCGATCAGCGCCAGGCGCTGCCCGGGCTGGATGGTAACGTTGGCCTTGTCCAGCAGCAGTCGGGTGCCGCGGCGCAGGCTGATATCGCGTAGTATGATCATAAGGCGGCGCATTCTACTCGCTGCACTGCGGGCGAGCCAGCCGTCCGGCAGCCATCCGGCGGAGGAACATGGACAACCCATTCTGGAACTATTCACTGAGCCACTACTCCAAGCCCGACGTTGAAGCCCTGTGCCTGGCAGCCCAGGATGAACTGGGCGCCGATGTGAACCTGCTGCTTTACGCCGCCTGGCTGGCAAGCCGGGGGCGGGTGCTGGAGGCGGATCAGCTGGCAAACCTGCTTGCCGACACGGCCGTCCTGCGCGAGTCAGTCATAGCTCCGCTGCGCGAATTGCGCCGGCAGTGGCGGGGGCTGGCGCAGATACCCCTCCTGCGCGAGCAGCTCAAGACGCTGGAACTGCAGGCTGAGCGCCAATTGCAGGACAGCCTGTACCGCAGCGACTGCGGCCGGCTGGTAGCGCCGGGCGAGGACACTGCCAGCGCCAATCTCGCGCTGGTATTGCGAGCTGCTGGTGCCGACAGGCGGGATGCACATGAGCGCGCCGCTTTACTGGCCGCGGCGCTTGTTGCGGCCTGAGCCGGCTCCGGTCCCCGAGCGGGCTGGCACCGGGGGTGCCGCGGGTAGTATTATCGTGGGCGCTTCGTTTGCATCCCGCCAGTTTTAACGCAGCGGTGTTGGCCCGCCCGGACTGATGCAGCCACGGGTTGGCGGGGCACATAACATACATTCATCGACAAATGGAAAACTCTATGAAGAAGTACGCACTGCCTCTGGCTGTGGTTGCCGCGATCGGCCTGACCGCCTGTAACGAGAAGGCCGAAACGCCGGCCGCCGACAGCGCCGTCGCCGAAATCAAGCTGGAGAGCACCCAGCAACGCCTGAGCTACGGTATTGCCTATGGTCTCGGCAAGCGCATGTCAGCCGATGCCGTGCCGCTGGACGTGGACGCCTTTACTGCCGGCCTGCGCGACGCCATGGAAGGTAAGGAAGGTCGCATGACCAACGAGGAAATCCAGGCGGAAATGCAGGCCTACCAGCAGCGTATGCAGGCCGAGGCGGAAGCCGCCCAGGCCGCCCAGGCTGAGGCCAATGCCGCCGCCGCCGAAGCATTCCTGGCGGAAAACGGCGCCCGCGAGGGTGTGGTTACCACCGAGTCCGGTCTGCAGTACGAAGTGCTTGAAGCGGGCGAGGGCGAGAAGCCCGGTGCCGAAGATGTTGTGGACGTGAACTACCGCGGCACCCTGATCGACGGCACCGAGTTCGATTCATCCTACAAGCGTGGTGAAAGCGTGCAGTTCGGCGTTGGCCAGGTGATCTCCGGCTGGACCGAAGCCCTGCAACTGATGCCGGTGGGCTCCAAGTGGAAGCTCTACATTCCCTCCGAGCTGGCCTATGGCGCCGGCGGTGCCGGTGGCATGATCGGCCCCAACGCCGCGCTGGTGTTCGAGGTTGAGTTGCTGGATATCGTCGAGCCGGAAGCCGAAGAAGCGCCCGCCGCAGAGGGCTGAGCCCGATAGCCCCCGTCCTTCCCGGGCGGGGGTGATGATTCCACCGTTACCCCCGCGCCTGCGGGGGTAATTTTACGGTCGATAGCGCGGTGTTGCCGGTGACTAGGCCGAACGAGCTGTGGCCATCTGGCGCCGGTGGCGGTTGTGAAGGCCGGCGATCAGCCGATCCTCCAGTTCGAAACGCAGTTCCAGCATTTCTCCCAGTGCCGACACGTCCCGTGACAGGGTGTCGTCGGTGGTATCCGACCCGGTGTACTTTTCTTCGTAGGCGAGGATGACTTCGGTGGTGTCGCTGATGGCGGGGATCAGTTCCGCGGCCAGGTTACAGCTGCCGTCGTTGAAGCGTTCGGCCTCCTCCACCAGTTCGTGGAACACCTCGAAATGCCCCGCGGATATGTAATCCACCAGCATCCCGCACAATTCCACCTGGCGGCGGTGCAGGCTGGCGGCTGAGGGCTCACCATCCAGGGCGACCACCACCGCGGTGTAGTGGGTAAGCAGGGCGCGCCGTTCCTTCAGCCAGGCAGTCAGCAGGCGTTCTACCGCCTCGAATTGTTCTCTTGGGTCTTCACTGCGGTGTGGCATGTCCCGGCCTCGCTCGCGCCATGACTTGGCCGTCTACTATATGCCGCTCTACAGGGGGCGGCAATAGCGCCTCGGCTCAGGCTGCGGGGCGGGCCCTGAACAGTTGCCACAGGCTCACCAGCAGGATGGCGAGGAACAGCAGCAGGGTCTGTTCCGGAATACTGAGCCCGAGGAAGGTCCACTGGGTCTCGGCGCAGTTGCCGTCCCCCATCAGTACCATGCTCACCGTTTCCGCGAAGGGCAGGGTCTCCAGCATGTATTCCAGCGAGGGGCCGCAGGCGGGCACCTGGTCTTCCGGCAGGTGCTGCAGCCACACGTGGCGGCCGGCCACCGCGGTACCGAAGGCCGCCGCCAGCACGCAGAGCCCCGCGTACAGGCGTCGTCCCCAGCCGGGTGGATTGTGCAGGGCCGCCAGCAGCGCAAACAGGCCGCCGGCGACCACCGCGACCCGCTGGGTCATGCACAGTGGGCAGGGTGCCAGGCCCAGATGCTGTTGCAGGTAGTAGTAGGCGAAGAGCATGGAGGCCAGGGCCAGGATGGCCAGTCCAAAGAAGACCAGGCGGGGTGACAGGGATTGCAGCATGGTGTCTCGTGTCCTTACCGGGAGGTGCGCGGCTACGTTAGTGCGTTTCGGGGGGCGGCGCAATGCGCGGGCCGCGCTGCTTGGAGTCGGCGCTGGCCGATTGGTTCAGTTGCCGGCGGAAATCGGCGGCGAAGTCACGCAGATCCGGATAGAAATCGACAAAGGCCTGTGCCATGGCCGGGCGCAGGGGGTGCAGCTGCGGTGCCAGGCCCGCCAGGGCGTTGCCGCGGCGCAGGCGGCTGCCGATGCGCTCCGCGGTGCTGGTGACTGCATCCCAGCGATGATAGCAGTTGAGTATGTCGTGCTCCTGCAGGCGGTGAGCCATGCGCTGGGCACCGGGGGTCAGTTCCCCCTGGCGTGTATTGAGAACGCGGTAGACCTCGCGGCTGAATTCCGGCAGCGGCCGATGGTGGTAACGCTGCCAGTCCCGGGTCAGGTAGTGGTCGAAGCTGATGTCGATCACGATGCCGGCGTAGCGGCGCAGCGCCGGGGGGAACTGCCGTCGCAGTGCGGCCAGCGCGGGATGGCTGTCGGTGTAGGCGTCCACCGCCCGGTGCAGTCTTACCCCGGCCTCGATGTCGCCGCTGTGATCGCCGCGCAACGGCCCCTTGAAATAGTCGCCTTCAAGGGCGCCCGCCACCAGGCCCGGATCCGGCCAGGCGAGGTGGAAGTGGGCGAGGAAGTTCACGGTACAGCGGTCTAAACCGCCTCGTACTGGGCGTAAAAGCGCGCGAGGTACTGCTCGAAGCTGATGTCGTCGCTCTCTTCGATGGCGCGCTGGGCGGCCAGTGACTCGGCGCCTTCCCTGGCGAAACGCTCGCGGCTGGCCGCGGGCAAGGGCTCACTGCGGAAGTATTCGGCCCAGTGCTGGCTCTGCGCCAGGGCCCAACGGAAAAAGGGCAGGTTGCGTTCCCGCAGTTCCCGCAGCACCCGCGCCGAGGGGGTGAGTTCGGGGTCGTCGACCTTGGCCTGCTGGGCTGACAGGGCAGAGCGATAGGCGGTGCCGCCGTGGGCGGTATCCAGCAGGTCGGCCAGCTGGCCAATGCTCGCCAGCAGCTCATCCGCCCACTGGGTCAGGCTGCACTGATCGTTGCGCCGCATCAGCGTCAGCCCCGGTTCGCGGCCGCGGTTGACCACTGCCGACAGGTTGGCCTGGATGCGGTCCTGCTCGGCCTCGTCGCAGGCGGGGCTGTCCTCCAGCAGGCAGAACAACAGGAAACTGTCGAGGAAGCGGATCTGTTCTGCATCCAGTCCGACCGGGCTGAAGGGCGACACGTCGATGCAGCGCACTTCCACATACTCGATGCCGCCGCGGCGCAGGGCGCTGAGAGGCGTCTCGCCGGAATAGGTCACCCGCTTGGGCCGGATGGTGCTGTAGAACTCGTTCTCGATTTGCAGCAGGCTGGTGTTGAGCTGCTGGTAGTCGCCGTTCTTGCCGTTGGCAATGTGGCTGTATTCCGGGCGCGGCTGCATGATGCCGTGGCGCAGGGCATCCACGTAATTGTCGAGGCTGTTGTAGCACACCCGCAGGTCGCGCTGGGCCACACTGCTGTAGCCGAGATCGCCCATGCGCAGTGCGGTGGCGTGGGGCAGGTAGAGGGTCTTGCCCTCCGGCTCGAGGGACTGCAGGCCGTGGCCGTCGCGCCCGCGCAGGAAGCTGGCGCACAGCGCCGGTGAGGCGCCGAACAGGTAGATCAACAGCCAGGAATAGCGGTGGAAGTTGCGAATCAGGCCCAGGTAGCGACTCGTTACCCAGTCCTCGAGCGTTCCGGGCGTGCCGGCCTCCTGCCATTCGCGCTGCCAGAAGTCAGTGGGCAGGGAGAAGTTGTAGTGGATGCCGGAGATCACCTGCATGGCGCGGCCGTAGCGGTGGCCAAGCCCGTAGCGGTACACGGTCTTCATCCGTGCGACATTGGAGCTGCCGTACTGCGCCACCGGAATGCTGTCGTCGCCGGCCACCACGCAGGGCATACTGGCACTCCAGAGAATTTCCCCGTCCAACTGGCTGTAGACGTAGCGATGGATGTCGGAGAGGGTCTGCAGGCTGGATTCCACGCCAGTATCCACCGGGGTGATGAACTCCAGCAAGGCCTCGGAATAGTCGGTGGTGATGGACGGGTGGGTAAGGGCAGAGCCGAGGGCCACGGGGTGGGGGCTCTGGGCAATGCGCCCCTCTTCGCTGATACGCAGGCTCTCTTTCTCGATGCCGCGGTTGATACGCTGTAGCAGGGCCAGGGAGTCCGGTGTGGACAGGGCCTTGAGGTGTTGTTGCAACTGAGCTGACACTGAGCACTCCTGTCTTCTGGCCGGCCCGGTGCCAAACCGGGGGCAAGTGTAGCGCCGAGCCGAAGCTGAGTACAGCAACGGCAGGCCGGGGGCGTTGCCGGTGCGCGGCGCGCGGGCTATCTTGAGAGAATGATAATGACGTGGTCTATGTTGCAGGGCGTCGTCACGCTGCCTCTTCGGTCGCGGTGGTGTTGCGCTGTGCTGGCAGTCCTGCTGTTTTGCACCGTGCCGGTCGCCGTTGGTGCAGACGCCGGGGAGCACTGCGTCACGGTGCCGGAGCAGGATTACACCGATGCTTTCCGCTTTCGGCCGTCCACCGACCACGACCAGCTGGAAGCCAGGTTACCTGAGGGTGTGCGTATTCGCAGCATCCGCTACCAGCGCTTTTCGGTCTTCAATATGGAGGACCCGAAAGAAAACAGCACCGTCTACCGCTGGGCCAACCAGCTGCACAGCATTACCCGCGAGTGGGTGCTGGAAGACCAGATGCTGCTGCACGAAGGTGAAGTTTACGAACAGCGCCGGGCCGAGGAATCAGAGCGCATCCTGCGCAACCTGCGCTTCATTTACGACGCCAGGGTGCGGCCCTGGCGCTGGTGCGGCCAGTACGTTGACGTCGAGGTGCTCACCCGCGATATCTGGACTTTTACCCCCTCCCTGTCCCTGAGCCGCAGTGGCGGTGAAAACGCCTACGCCGTCGGCTTTCGCGACGCCAATTTTCTCGGCACTGGCAAGCAGGTGCTGGTGGAGTACGACAGCGATGAGGAGCGCGCCGGCTACACCCTGCTCTATGCCGATCCCGCCCTGCTCGGCAGCCGCTGGCAGATGCGCGCCCGCTACACCGACAACGACGACGGTTACGATCACGGCCTGCGCCTGGAGAAACCCTTTTTCTCCATCTACGAGCCCTGGTCTGCCGGCACCAGTCTCGATCAGCAAAAGCTTGAGGAAAAGCTGTGGTTTCGCGGCGACGAGGTGTCGGAGTTTGATCACGAGAGCGAGCAGTATCGGGTCTACGGTGGTCTCGCTGCCGCCCTGGAGGTCGATAGTCGGGTGAATCGCTGGCTGTTTGGGTACAACTACGAGTCCCACGCCTTCGACTTCAGCGATTCCGATATCCCCCCCGCCCGGCTGCCGGAGGATCGTGACTACAGCTATCCCTATATCGGCTTCCAGAGTGTGGAGGACAAATTCGCCGAGCTGCACAACTTCGATTACCTGGGGCGCACCGAGGATATCTTCGTCGGTGAGCGCTACGACTGGTCCCTCGGCTATTCCGGCGAAGGTCTCGGCGCTACCCGCGATCAACTCGCTTTCCGCGGCGCCTACAGCAATACCCTGCTGGCCGAAGACCGGCAGTTCTGGGTGGTGGGCACCTGGCTCAGCGGCTTCCTTGGCATCGACGATCGCGAGCTGGAGAACTTCTGGTGGGAGGTGGAAACCCGCTACCAGTACAAGCAGAGTGAGCGCTGGGCACTGTTCAGCGGCCTGCGCCTCGATTACACCGATGGTCTGACCGTTGACAATCAGCTTACACTTGGCGGCAACAACGGCTTGCGCGGCTACGATCTGCACTACCAGGTGGGCGACCGTTCATTTGTCTGGAATATCGAGCAGCGCTATTACTCGGACTGGCACCCCTTCCGCCTGCTGCGGGTGGGGTTTGCGGCCTTTGTGGATGTGGGGCGGGCCTGGTATGAAGGCGGGGACAATGGCTCCAACGGCGGGGTGCTTGCCAACGCCGGCTTTGGTATCCGTTTAAATTCCAGCCGGGCGGAAAAAAGTTCGGTGGTGCACATCGACTTTGCCTTTCCCTTTGTGCGCGATGACGATGTGGACGATGTGCAGGTATTGTTCACCGTCAAGGAGCGGTTTTAGCGCTCATCCAGATACCGCTCCAGCATCTTGCACACAAAGTTGCCCTGAATCTCCTGCTCTTGCCCGGTCGCCAGCATGATCCGCGACATGATCAACCCGTAGCGCATGCCGGCGAAAATCCAGTAGTAATCGTAGTGCTCGGCCTTGCGACCGGTGGCGGCTTCCCACTGCGCCACGGATTCCTCATAGCTGGGCAGGCCCGACAGGCGGGGGAAGCCCAGGCCCTCGGAGAACGTGGCATCGATGTAGTTGAACCAGGCCAGGTCCTGTACCGGGTTGCCGGCGACGGCCATCTCCCAGTCCAGTACCGCAACCACTCCGTCGAGAGCGGGGGCGAACATCATGTTGCCGATGCGGGAGTCGCCCCAGCACAGGGCGGTGGGTTCGTCTTCGGGCTGGTTGGCCTTGAGCCAGTCCAGGGCGCGCTGGCCGATCTCGTGGGTGCGCCCCTCAAGTGCCCAGTCGTGGTAGTCCTGCCAGTAGTCGAGCTGCGCCTGCAGGGCAGTTTTGCCGCGCGGGAGTTGCAGCTCCGGCAGGTCGAGGGCCCCGCTGTCGATGCGGTGGTAGCGGGCGAGCATGTCGACTGCGGCGCGCCACAGGGTGGCGCGCTGCTCTTCGCTGGTCTCGTGCATGAGCCAGCCGTCCATGTTGTAGGGCGGCATGTCGGAGGGCACGCGGCCGTCGATGCGGGCCATAATGTAGAACTCGACGCCGAGCAGGGCGGTGTCGGTTTCCAGGCCCAGCAGTTCAGGTACGGGGATGTCGGTGTGCCGCGCCAGAGCCTCCATAACCCGGTACTGCGGTTCCAGCGCGTAGCTGGGAAAAACCGGGCGGGCGATTTCCGGCTGCAGGCGGCCGACACAGCTCTGGCTGCGGGTCTCACCGCCTTCCTGCCACTGCATGTCGAACAGCAGGGTGACGTTGGACATACCGTTGCCATCGGGCACGGTGAGTGCGGGAATGTCCACCGTATAACCGCGCTGTTCACTCAGCCAGCTGGCCAGTTTGCTGCGGGTGCCTTCGATATCGTCCAGCACCGGGGTGGGGCGGGCTTCTTCCATGGTCTCTTATTCCTGTTATTGACTATACGTTTGTATAGCATAGTATCGGGCTTCGCGTCTGCATAGTGCTGTCAGCGCGCAACTCGCGGTGCCCGGACATTTGTGGGCACCGGCGAAACTGCTACAGTAAGCGCCGAACCCGCCGCTTCCGCGGCGCGGTCATTCCGGCAATGACACCAACAATGGCAACGGCGCACAGCAACTTCTGTGCGGGGGAAGGAGAGCAGGCGGCGTGGAACGGATTACCGAGTGGCTGAAACTACTGGCGAGCAAGAACGGGTCGGATCTCTATCTCAGTACCGGCGCGCCGCCCTGCGCCAAGTTTGAGGGCTCCCTGCGCCCGATTGGCAGCGAAATTCTCCGGCCCGGCGAAATCAAGGAAATCGCCAACGGTCTCATGGACGATACCCAGCGCGCCGAGTTCGAAAAGGAACTGGAGATGAACCTGGCCACCTCCATTCCGGGTTTCGGGCGCTTCCGCGTCAATATCTTTGTGCAGCGCAACGAGGTCGCCATCGTGGCGCGCAATATCGTGGCCGAGATTCCCAGCTGGGAACAACTGCGACTGCCGCCCATCCTGCCGGAAGTGATCATGCGCAAGCGCGGCCTGGTGCTGTTTGTCGGCGCCACCGGCTCGGGCAAGTCCACTTCGCTGGCGGCCCTGCTCGACTACCGCAATAGCAACAGCTCCGGCCATATTGTGACCATCGAAGACCCGGTGGAATACGTGCACAAGCACAAGAAATGTATCGTCAACCAGCGCGAGGTGGGAGTGGATACCCGCAGCTGGCACAACGCCCTGAAGAACACCCTGCGCCAGGCGCCGGATGTGATCCTGATCGGGGAGATCCGCGACCGCGAAACCATGGAGCACGCCATCGCCTTCGCCGAAACCGGCCACCTCTGCCTGTCCACGCTGCACGCCAACAACGCCAACCAGGCGCTGGATCGCATCATCAACTTCTTCCCGGAGGAGCGGCGCGCGCAATTGCTGATGGATCTTTCCCTCAACCTGCAGGCCTTCGTTTCCCAGCGGCTGATTCCCACGGTGGACGGCAAGCGTTGTGCGGCGATTGAAATCCTGCTGGGTACGCCGATGGTGGCGGACCTCATCCTCAAGGGCCAGATAGAAGGCATCAAGGAGGTGATGGAAAAATCCGAGAACATCGGCATGAAGACCTTCGATGCGGCGCTGCTGGAACTCTACGTGGGGGGGTTGATCAGCGAGGAGGAGGCCCTGCGCAACGCGGATTCACCCAATAACGTAAGGCTCAAGATCAAATGGGCCAAGGAGGCGCGGATGCAGCAGGGCAGCGCGCCGGTCGAACTGAGCCTGGAAGGCCTGGACGACGACGAGACCAGCCCCTACTGAGCCCGGGCGCCTATTCCAGCAGCTTCTGGGCGACGAGGGCGAAAAACAGCAGCCACAGGCCGATCAGGATCCTGATCCGCAGTGCGCTGTTGCCGCTTTGCTCCTCGCGTTGTGGCGGCGCCGCGCCGGACAGCGTCACATTGAAAGAGCCGCAGGCGGGGCAAGCGCCGCCGCTGCCCCCCTTCTTCCCCCGGTAGCTGCAATCCCTACAGAGATAGGCCATCTGTTGTTCTTCTTGTCAGTGGTTCAGCCGCAGTAGCTGGTCGATAATCCGTTCGAGCTGTTGCAGATTATTGCATTCCGCCGCGAAATGACAGGCGCTCTGGTAGCGCAACATCTCCGAATCGCCGCTGCCCCAGGCGCGCCGCGACTCCGGGTTCAACCAGATGACGCGGCGGGCCCGCTGGTAGATACCCTGCATGATCTCCAGCTTCGGATCGCCGCCATTGTTGCGCGCATCCCCCAGCACGATCACTGTGGTGCTGGAACTGACATCAGCCAGCGCCAGTTCGGCGAAATCCTCCAGGCTGCGACCGTAGTCGGTGGCGCCGCCATAGCGCCAGTTGGCCAGCTCGATGGCCTTTTCCACCGGGTGTTCCCGGAACAGGTCGCTGATTTCTCCCAAGTGGCTGGAAAAGGCAAAGCTGCGCACCCGCGGCAGCACGTCCTGCAGGCTGTAGAGAAACAGCAGCAGGAACTTGGCGTAGGCGGCAACGGAGCCTGACACGTCACACAGGGCGAGGATTTGTGGCTTGTCGCGCCGCACCTTGCGCCAGTAGGTGTGAAACATAATGCCGTCGTGGGCGATGCCCCTGCGCAGGGTGCGCCCCATATCGAGCTGGCCGCGCTTCTGCACCTTCGGCTTGCGCGAGTGGCGGGCGGCCAGTTTGCGCGCCATTTTGCGCACCAGTTCCCGCACCTCATCCATGTAGCGTTGTTCCAGCTGGTTGAGGCGGGTGCGGCGCAGAATGTCGTCCATGAACTGGCGGTTGTGGCCCTGGGCATTCAGCAGGTACTCCCGCTCAACATACTCCCGCACCTGCTGCCGCAGGTGGTCGCGGTAGCCCTTCAGCAACTCCAGCAGCGGGCTGTCGGCCTGCTCCAGCGCCACTACCGCCCTGCGCAGGGTCTCCTCCCCGAGGGCGTCGAGCATGCGCCGGGTGTACTGCCCCTTCTGGGTGAACATGCGGATATTACCGAGGCCGGTGGCGGCCGCCGCCTGTCCCAGTGACAGCGACAGCTCGGTGCGATTATCTTCCAGCAACTGCTGCAGGAGGGGAGATTGCAAAGCTTCCGCCAGTTCCGGGAACTCCGCGGCGCCGTCCTGTAGCTGGCGGGCATCCTCGCTGTCCTGGTCCGGCGCCGGAGCAGCTTCGGAGGCGGCTGGCGTTGCCGCGGATGGCTTTTCCCCGGCCAGTTCGCGGCCGAAGTACTGATCGAAGCAGCGCAGCAGGATGGCCTCTTCCCGGGCGCTCTTGGCCAGGCTCAGGGCCAGGCCGTCGCGCAGCCGCTCACGATCGGCGTAGCCGAGGGTGCTGGCCACCGCCATGGCGTCGAGGGTCTCCGCCGGCGATACCCGCAGTTCGTGACTGCGCAGCAGCTGGATGAAGCCGGTGAGGGCGGATTGCATCGTTTCAGGCGGCGCTGTCGGCGCCGCGCAGCAATTCAACCAGGCCGGACTCGGCGCTGTTGATATCGTCCTCGAACTTCAGCAGCACATTGAGGGTGGAGCGCACCAGCGCCTCGTCCAACTGTTCGGCATGCAGCAACAGCAGGCTGCGGGCCCAGTCGAGGGTCTCGGAAATGGCCGGTGCCTTTTTCAGGTCCAGATCGCGCAGGCTGTGCACGAAGGCCACCAGCTGGTGGCGCAGGGTGGCATCGATGTCCGGCACCCGGCTCAGCACGATGCGCTCCTCCAGCTCCACGCTGGGGAAAGGGATATAGAGGTGCAGGCAGCGACGCTTGAGCGCGTCGGAGATGTCGCGACTGTTGTTGCTGGTGAGGAAGACCATCGGTGAAACGCTGGCCTTCACCGTGCCTATCTCGGGGATGGACACCTGGTAGTCGGAGAGAATCTCCAGCAGCAGGGATTCAAACTCGTAGTCGGACTTGTCCACTTCGTCGATCAGCAGGATGGCGCCGCGTTCCTGCTGCATGGCCTTCAGCAGCGGGCGGGGCTCGAGGAAGTCCTCGGAGTAGAAGATGTCGCCGAACTGGTGCAGTCGCTCCACCGACTCCGCCAGCCCCTTGGCGCCGTGCAGCAGGTCGCCGAGTTTCTCCTTCAACACCTGGGTGTAGAGGAGCTGCTTGCCGTATTTCCACTCGTACAGCGCCTTGGCTTCATCCAGGCCCTCATAACACTGCAGGCGGATCAGCGGCACCGAGAGCAGCTCGGCGCAGGTTTTCGCCAGCTCGGTCTTGCCCACTCCCGGCGGGCCTTCCACCAGCACCGGCTTGCGCAGCTGAAAGGCGAGAAACACGGCGGTGGCGATCTTGGTGCTGCAGATATAGCCCAGGGCCTCAAAGCCCTGCTCGATACGCTCGATGGATTCGAGTTGGGGAAAGTCCTGGATATGCAAAGCGATTCCTTAGTGCGGCTCGCGCTCAGCCGCCGGTCATGTTCATGAAGCGGACGATCTCGCTGGCGCCCTCTTCACCGAAGTGGTGGCGCTCGGGTTTCAGGTCCATGGCGCCAATAATGGCGGCAGCCAGCTGGCTGCTGTCGTAGTTGCTCTGGCGCAGCACGGCGCGCAGGTCCACCGAGTGCTCGTTGCCCAGGCACAGCAGCAGGCGCCCGGACACCGTCAGGCGCACGCGGTTGCAGAGGTGGCAGAAGTTATTGCTGTGGGGGGAGATAAACCCGACCCGGCTGGGGCTGTCGTCCATGCGGAAGTAGCGCGCCGGGCCGGCGCTGCCGCGCGGGTCGCCCTCGCTGCGCAGGGGGTAGGCCGCGTCAATTTCCCGATGCAGGCTGTCGCTGGAGGCGAGGCTGAGGCCGCGGTCGTGCTCCACGATCGGGCCGAGGGGCATCTCCTCGATAAAGGCGATATCGATACTGAGCCCGCGGGCGTAACGCACCAGGTCCAGCACTTCGCTGTCGTTGCGTCCGCGCAGGATGACCGCGTTGAGCTTGATGCGCTCAAAACCCGCCGCCACAGCTGCTTCGATGCCGCGCTGCACGGTGTCGAGGTCACCGCTGCGGGTCAGTTCGCGAAAGCGCAGGGGGTTGAGGGTGTCGAGGCTGATATTGACGCTGTTGACGCCGGCCTCGCGCAGGGCCGGTGCCATCCTGGCGAGCTGGGAGCCGTTAGTGGTCAGGGCCAGCTCCCGCAGGCCGGGCAATTGCCCGAGGCGCTGCACCAGTTCCAGAATGCCGCGCCGCACCAGCGGCTCGCCGCCGGTGAGGCGGATCTTGCCCACCCCCAGCCCGGTGAATACCCGCGCCACTTCGTACAGTTCTTCCAGGCTCAACACTTCCCTGCGCGGCAGGAAGGTCATGTCCTCCGCCATACAGTACACGCAGCGGAAGTCGCAGCGGTCGGTGACCGACAGCCGCAGGTAGTCGACGCGGCGCTGGAAGCGGTCGATCAGGGCGTCCGGAAACTGGGCGTCCGGCAAACTTCGGGTGGTGGTAGTCATGGCGTCAGCCAGTGTACTGCTTCGTGCACAGGGTCACTAGCCCCGGGGTTTACAGCGGGCCGAGGCTGGGACAGGATAGTCGGCGCCAAGGAATGGAGAGCGCAATGATAAGAATGACCCCCGGCATTGGCCTCGTTTTACTGCTTTTTGCCATCGGTGCAGCCGGCGCCGAAGACGGTGTTGTGCCCTGTGAAGGCCGCAACGGTATTGAGCCTGTCTGCGGACTCAGTGCGCCTGAGGATATTGTCGCTGCGCCCGATGGTGAGGGCCTGGTATTTGGCCAGATGCACGAACCGGGTGGCCTGTTTCTTCTCGACACCGCTGACCACAGTGTGCAGACACTCTACCGCAGCCGTGAACAGGACAACCCGGAATGGGGCGAGGCCGCCTGCAGCCAGCCGCCCGCCACCCTGCTGGCCCACGGTATCGATTTGCGCCGGCGCGCCGATGGGCGCTGGCAACTGCTGGTGGTGAACCACGGCGGTCGCGAATCCGTGGAATTCTACGAGTGGCTGCCCGGGGCCGGTGGGTCACAGGTAGCCTGGCGCGGTTGCGTCGAGGCGCCAGAGGACGCCAGCCTCAATGACGTGGCGGGCCTGCCTGACGGCGGCTTTCTGGTGACCCGCATGGCGTCCGTCGGGTCGCCCATGTGGGAGTTGTTCCTGGCGGTGATCGGCATCGACAACGGGGTGGTCTATCGCTGGTCCCCCGCGGCGGGTTATGCCGAGCTGCCCGAAACTGAAGGGCGTTTCCCCAACGGCATCATTCTATCTCCGGCCGGCGACAGTTTCTTCGTCAACATGTACTTCGGCAACAAGGTGGCCAAGTACAGCCTGCCCGAGGGTGAACTGCTCGGCGAAGTGTCGGTGTCCAAGCCCGACAACGCCAGCTGGAATGCCGAGGGCAAGCTGCTGGTGGCGAGCCAGTACGGCTCCCTGATGCAGTTGTTCGACAGCCTCAACCTGCCCCACGGCACGCCCAGCCTGCTGCCCTATGCGGTGGTGGAGATAGACCCGGATACCCTGGCCCGGCGCGAACTGCTGTGGCACGAGGGGGCGCCGATGGGCGCCGGCACCGTGGCAGTACAGGTCGATGACGCGGTCTACGTCGGTTCCTACACCGGCGACCGCCTGGTGCGGGTGCCACTGAAACCGGCATCGTGAACGGCGCACTGTTGCAGCGACTGACCCTGCCGGCAGGGCCCCTGCTGGCGGCCCTGCTGGCCTGGCTGCTGTACCGGGCAGGCTACAGCACCGATATGGCCATTGTTTCCCTGGTGGCCCTGTGGTGCGTGATCTGGTGGGTGTTCGAACCGGTTCCCATTCCGGTGACCTCGCTGCTGCCGCTGGCGGTGCTGCCCCTGCTGGGTGTGCTGACTCCGGCCGAGGTGGGCCAGGCCTACGGCTCGCCGATGATTCTGCTGCTGCTCGGCGGTTTTCTGCTGTCCAAGGCGATGGAACATTCCGGCGCCCACCGCCGGATTGCCCTGGGCATGGTGCGCCTGTTTGGCGCGCACAGCGGCCGTCGCCTGGTGCTGGGTTTCATGGTGGCCGCCGCCACCCTGAGCATGTGGATATCCAACACCGCCACCACACTGATGCTGTTGCCGGTGGCGCTGGCGGTGCTGGAGGGCGCCAGCCAGCGTGAGCGCCTGGCGGTGCCGCTGTTGCTGGGGGTGGCTTACGCCGCCAGTGTCGGCGGACTAGGCACGCCTATCGGCACCCCGCCCAATCTTATCTTCATGCAGGTCTATACCGAGGTCACCGGGCAGGTCGTCACCTTCAGCGAGTGGATGAGCTGGGGCGTGCCGGTGGTGGTGGTGATGATTCCGCTAATGGCGCTGGTGCTGACCCGGGGCATGACGGCGCAACTGCAGGTGGAGCTGCCGACGGTGGGGGGCTGGCGCAGCGAAGAGAAACGGGTGATGCTGGTATTCGGTCTGACCGCCCTGGCCTGGATGACCCGGGCCGAGCCCTTTGGCGGCTGGAGCACCTGGCTCGACCTGCCCGGCGCCAATGACGCCTCGGTGGCGATGCTGGCGGTGGTGCTGATGTTTGTGATCCCCGACGGCAAGGGCGGCAAGCTGCTGACCTGGGAGCGCGCCTCGAGTATTCCCTGGGGTGTGCTGTTGCTGTTTTCCGGCGGTATCTGCCTGGCCCGGGGTTTTGTCGTCTCCGGGCTCAGCGCTGAAATGGGTCAGTGGCTGGCGGGTCTCACCGACCTCAGCCCCTGGCTCCTGATCGCCCTGATTTGCCTGCTGGTCACCTTCATGACCGAAGCCACCTCCAACACCGCCAGCACCACCCTGCTGATGCCGGTCCTGGCGGCGGCGGCCCTGGCGGCGGGAATCGAGCCCATGCTGTTGATGGTGCCGGCCGCAATGAGCGCCAGTTGCGCTTTCATGCTGCCGGTGGCCACGGCCCCCAATTCGGTGGTCTATGGCAGCGGCCTGATCAGCACCGCGCGCATGGCGCGGGAGGGGCTGGTTCTCAACTTTCTGGGGGTGGCGGTGATCAGTACCGTCTGCTACCTGCTGCTGGCCTGATTGCTACGGCCACTAGCGCTGACTGAATCCGTCATTGTCTGCGGCGCTGGCAGCGCTACCCTGTAGGCCTTAAAAAATTAACTGATAAGGATCGCTGCCATGAGCAAACGCTATCCCATGCCTATCCCCCACGGCTGGTACGTTGTGTGCTACTCCGACGAACTGGCCGTTGGCGAATCCCGCGCGGTGAAATACTTCGGCCAGGAGCTGGTGCTGTTTCGCACCGAGTCCGGCCAGGCCCGCCTGCTGGAGGCCTACTGCCCCCACCTCGGTGCCCACCTCGGCTACGGTATCCACGAGAATTCCGAGCGCGGCGGCCGCATCGAGGGCGAATCCATCGTCTGCCCCTTCCACGCCTGGAAGTTCAACGGCGCCGGCGAGTGTACCGAGGTACCCTACGCCCGCAACATGCCGCCCAAGGTTCAGGGCAAGCAGTGCCTGAAAGCCTTCCCCACCGTGGAAATAAACCAGGTGGTGTGGGCCTGGTATCACCCCGAGGGCGAGGCTCCGTTGTGGGAAGTGATCGAGCACGAGGAGGCCAACAGCGATGACTGGGCACCCCTGCGGCGCTACGAGTGGCACATGGCCACCCATCCCCAGGAAATGGCGGAAAACGCCGCCGACCCGGCGCACTTCCTGTTCGTGCACCGCACCGCCAGTATGCCCGAGTGGGAGACTACCTACGACGGCCCCACCTCCCGGGGCGTGCAGCGCGCCAGGATGCCGACGCCGCGCGGCGAAGTGGACGGCGCCATCTACACCGGGTCCCAGGGGCCCGGCCAGGGCTTCACCAAGTTCGAGGGCATCGCCGATACCTTCCTCATGGGCCTGACCACGCCCATCGACGAGGAAAACGTGGTGCTGCGCTTTGCCTTTACCCAGCCCAAGGTGGACGGCGAGGTGAAGAGCAGCGGCGTCAATGACGCCATCATTGCCAACATCGTCGGCCAGCTGGAAGAGGACAAGCCGATCTGGGAGCACAAGATCTACCGCCCCCTGCCGGTGCTGTGCGATGGCGACGGCCCCATTGCCAAGTTCCGCAAATGGTACTCCCAGTTCTACTCCAACTTCGACGCGTCGGGAATGTAAGCCGCGCGCGAAGACTCCCGCCACCGCCGGCACTTCCCCGCCGGCGGCATTTCGGTATCATGCCCCCTCATTGAGGAGGAGCCATGATCCGATCCCGCGGCCTTGTTGCCCTGCTATTGATGGCAGTATCCATCGCCCTTTTGTACCCGGGTGTCACCCAGCCGGTGCTGACCCTGAGTGGCAGTATCGAGAAATCGGATATCGCCAACCTCGGCATTGAATTGCTGGCGGGGGGCGATAGCGCGGACGACCAGAGCCGCAATATGCTGGGCGCCTTTTCCCGCTTTCTCGGGCTGGACCAGATCGAGGGTGAAGTGGTGGTCTATCACAACACCCGCTCCATCTGGGGCACCGTGAATGAACTGGCGCGCACCGGCAACCTGCTGGTGGCCCTGCTGATCGTGCTGTTCAGCCTGGTCATTCCCCTGTTCAAGCTGCTGTTGCAGGCCGTAGCCCTGACGCCCTTCAGTGGCGGCCTGCGCCGGCCCCTGTTGAGCCTGAACGCGGCCCTCAGCAAGTGGTCCATGGCCGATGTCTTTGTGATGGCGATGCTGGTGGCCTACATGGCCGGCGCCGCCTCCGGGCAGATGGGTGACCTGCTGATGATGGAAGCGCGGCTGGAGCCGGGCTTCTGGTTTTTCCTCGCCTATTGTCTGTTTTCTATCGGGGCCTCCGCCCTGGTGCGTCGGGAGTACGCCAATGCCTAAAGTAGTGAAATGGGTCCTGCTGGCCCTGGTTGCCGTAATCGCGGCGATGGCCGTTGCCGCCATGCGTCCGGGCAAGCCGATTGAAGTGGCGGTCAGCGGTGAGGTGGGGGTGTCCCACACCGAAGCCTGGCAGCGCATGAGCGACCTGTCGGTGGCCCACAAGTATGTCCCGGGTCTGACCGCGACAGAGATCACCACGCCGCAAACCGAGGGGGTGGGTGCATCGCGCAAGGTCTACCAGACAGGCAGCAATTATCTGGAGGAGACCGTCACCGCCTGGGACGAGGGGCAGGGCTTCGCGATCCGCCTGCATCAGGGCGATGAGCCGATGAAGCCCTTCAAACATGCGGAGTTTCGCTATCACATGCAGGCCGTGACCGACCGGGTTACCCGGGTCACTCTGGCGATAGTAGTGGAAATGCCCTTCGGCGCGTTGGGCAGCTGGCTGGGGGAGAACGCCGCGCGGGAACCGCTGGAAGCTGAACTGACGCGGGTGCTGGCGGGGTTGATGTACTACTACGAAACCGGCAAGCCGGCCACCGATGCCGATCGGGAGCGGCTGGCGAGCCGGGTAGAACGGGTGCCCGCCAGCGCTTGATGACCCTACAACAGGGCCATCATGGTCTCGGCGGAGCTGACGTCGATACCGGGGCCCGGCTCTACGTTGAGGTGGGTGATGGTGCCGTCTTCCACCAGCATGGCAAAGCGCTGGCTGCGCTTGCCGAGGCCGAAGCCGGTGCCATCCAGTTCCAGGCCCAGTGCGGCGGTGAAATCGCCGTTACCATCGCCCAGCATCAGCAGTTCCTCAGCGTTCTGGGCCTTGCCCCAGGCGTCCATCACGAAGGCGTCGTTGACCGCCATGCAGGCGATGGTGTCCACGCCGGCCGCCTTGATCTTGTCGGCGTTGACCACGTAGCCCGGCAGGTGGGCTTTGCTGCAGCCCGGAGTGAAGGCGCCGGGCACGGCAAACAGCAGGACTTTCTTGCCCTTGAAGATTTCGTCCGTCGTGATATCTACGGGGCCTTCGGCGCCCATGGTTTTGAGAGTAGCTGCGGGGATCGTGTCGCCGGCCTTGATGGTCATGGTTTGGCTCCTTGGGTGGGTTGTGTTTTCGTGGGACGCCGGCAAGCATAGCAGATGAGCGAATCCCTGCACTGCCCGCTTTGTGACAGCGGGTTAACAGAAAGCTTCTACCGGGATCGGCGCCGGCCCTACTTGCGCTGCCTGGACTGCACACTGGTGTTCGTGCCGCCGGCATTCCACCTGGATCGCGATGCGGAGAAGGCCGAGTACGACCTGCACGACAACCGGGTGGATGACCCCGCTTACCGCCGCTTCCTGTCGCGCCTTGCCGATCCCCTGCTGGAGCGCTTGCCGCCCGCCGCCCGCGGCCTGGATTTCGGCTGCGGCCCCGGGCCGGCGCTGGCGGCCATGCTGGAGCAGGCCGGGCACGCGGTGGCGCTCTACGATGTGTTCTACTTTCCCGACGCCGCGGTGCTGGGCGGCCAGTACGACTTCATCTGCGCCACCGAAGTGGTGGAGCACCTGCACCGTCCGGGTGCCGAACTGGACCGCCTGTGGCAGTGCCTGCGCCCGGGCGGCTGGCTGGGGGTAATGACCAAGCTGGTGCGCGATCGCGAGGCCTTCGCCGGCTGGCACTACAAGAACGATCGGACTCACGTCTGCTTTTTCAGTGAAGCCACCTGGGAGTGGTGGGCGAAGGGGCGGGGTGCGGCGCTGGAGATTGTCGCGGCGGACGTGATTCTATTGTTCAAGCCGCAGGAGGTACGGCCTGCAGCGCATCGCAGACCCTGCTGATGGCACCAGACAGTTGAAAATATAGCTACTACTAATATATTGTGTGTGCCGTGGTTGGTGCGTGGTAACACCGGCCTCAATTCCTATCCAGTTTCCGAGGATATCACCCGATGCCAGTAACAAAGCGACTCGGCTCGACCCTGGCCTGCGCGATGCTTGGTCTCGCCGCCGGTTGTTCCGACGGTGGCAGCAGTGCTTCCAATCCGCTTGAAATCGCCAGCCGCGACCTGGTTCCCGCCGATGGGCAACTGGCCGGTGTCTATAACCGGAGCTGCCGTAACTGCCATACCATCGCGGCAACCGGCGCACCGCTCACCGGCGACACCAACGTGTGGGAAGCGCGTTTGGCCAAGGGTATGGATACGCTGGTCGACAGCGTAGTGAATGGCTATGGCGGCATGCCACCGTTTGGTATGTGCATGGATTGCGATGCACAGCAATTCGAAGACTTGATTGCCTTTATGGCAGAAGGACGCTAACAGCATGCTCAATCGCAGGGATCTGCTCACTGCCCTGGTGACCGCGAGTATCGGCGCCACCGCTACTCCGCTGCGCACGCTGGCTGCGTCACTCCAGGAGGGACGAAAGAAATTGCCCTGGCGGAACTGGTCCGGGTCGCAGCACTGCCTGCCGCAGGCCCGCGTGGCGCCCGCGAGTGTTTCAGAGTTGCAGGAAATGGTTGCGTCCAGCAAAGGCGTTATTCGCCCCGTTGGCGCTGGCCACTCTTTCTCGCCTTTGGTGCCAACCGACGGCACTATCGTCTCCCTGTCGCGCCTGAGCGGGCTGGTTGATCACGACCCCGCCTCCCTGCAGGCAACGGTCTGGGGTGGCACTCGTCTGGGTGACCTGGGCAAACCGCTGGAAGATGTCGGTCAGGCAATGATCAATATGCCCGATATCGACGATCAGGCACTGGCTGGCTGCCTGGCAACTGCGACCCACGGTACCGGCCTGACGATCGGCTGCCTGCCGACCTTCGTACAGGGGCTTCAGCTGGTAGACGGTCGCGGTAACCTGCACGACTGCGACGCGGACAACAACCCGGAGCTGTTCAAGGCGGCGCGGGTATCGCTGGGAGCGGTCGGCTTCATCACACAGGTGCGCCTGCAGAATATCGCTCCCTATCGGCTGCGGCGGGAATCCCACTGGCGCAGCTTTGACGAAATCGTCGCAGCGGCAGAGAGCCTGGCTGGGCAACACCGCAATTTTGAATTCTATTACGTGCCCTTTACCGGCATGGGCTTTACCGATACCCACGATTTCACCGATGAGCCCATTGCGAGCACTGAGAAACTGGATGCCAATGAGGGCGTCGAGGATCTGAAGCTGGCGCGCGACTGGCTGGAGAGCGTACCAAAATTGCGGGAGCTTATTCTGGGCGCCTACATGCGGACGCTGGAAAGCGAAGTCACCATCGAAAAGTCGTGGAAAAACTACGCCAGCGAGCGCAACGTGCGCTTTAATGAAATGGAGTATCACCTGCCACGGGAACACGGCATCCCGGCCCTGAAGGACATTCGCCAGGTGCTGGAAGCCAATCACCCGGAAGTGTTCTTCCCGATTGAGTTCCGCTACGTCAAGGGCGACGACATCTGGCTCAGCCCCTTCTACGGGCGAGACTCCTGTTCGATCGCGGTGCACCGCTACTTCGATGAGGATTTCGAGCCCTACTTCAAATCCATAGAGCCCATCTTCCGCAAGTACCAGGGGCGTCCGCACTGGGGCAAACTGAATACCCTGGGCAGGGAGGACCTGCGGGCCCTCTACCGGCACTGGGATGACTTTGCCGCTGTACGCCGGGAGTACGACCCCGATGGACGCTTTCTGAACCCCTACCTTCACTCATTGTTGGGTTAATACGGTATCGCCATGAAACGCCGCTCATTGATTCTCGGCAGCCTGGCGGGTGCGGCCGGCCTGACGCTGCTGGCCCGCCCGCGCGACATCGGGGAAAACCACAGTCCCTACTTCGCCGGACTGGGCCGGGCGCTGGACCAGGCGGGGCGGGCAGGCCCGACCCTGATCGTTGATCAGCAGCAATTGACGCATAACATCAGTACCTTGCAGCAGCACATCAATGGGCGATTCGATTACCGTATTGTCGCCAAGTCACTGCCTTCCCCCGACTTGCTCGATACGGTGATGGCGCAGTCCGGCAGCCGGCGTCTGATGCTCTTCCACCAGCCCTTTATCAACCTGGTTGCCGAGCGCTTTCCCGACGCCGACATCCTGCTGGGCAAGCCCATGCCTGTCGCCGCAGCGCAAAATTTCTACCGCCAGTTCGCAGGCGGCCCGTTCAGTCCTGCCAGGCAATTGCGCTGGCTGCTCGACACGCCGGCGCGGGCCAGACAGTACGCAGAACTGGCAGCGGCGCTGGAAACAGACCTGCTGGCCTGCATCGAACTGGACGTGGGCCTGCATCGCGGGGGAGTAACTGCCGATAGCGAGCTGCTGGAAATACTCGATATTCTGCAGGATTCCCCACGTCTGCACTTTGCCGGTTTGATGGGCTACGAGCCGCATATCGTGAAAGTGCCCGGCGACCCGCTGGACTACCGGGAAAAGGCGATGGACGCCTACCGCGGCTATCTCGCTACCGCCCGGGCCCATCTCGGGGATCAGTGGCCACGGGACGCGGTACTCAACGCCGGTGGCAGCCCGACCTACCAGTTGTACGACGAGGGTGACTTCCCCTGCAACGAACTCGCCGCAGGCTCCTGCCTGGTCAAACCCGCCGACTTCGACCTGCCCAGTCTCGCCGACCACCGGGCGGCCGCCTGGATTGCCACCCCGGTGCTGAAACGCGAAGACAAGCTGGTGATTCCGGGCATCAATGTGGGGCCCCTGCAGTCGTTGTGGGACCCCAATCGGGAGCGCACTTTTTTCACCTATGGCGGCTACTGGAAAGCGGTTCCCGAATCGCCGCGCGGCCTGAGCACCAATGCACTGTATGGGCGCTCGACTAACCAGGAAATGCTCAACGGGTCCAGCAGCATTGATCTGCAGCCCGACGACTGGATATTCCTTCGCCCCACACAGAGTGAGTTTGTCTTTCTGCAGTTTGGAGACATCGCTGTTTACGAGGATGGGCGAATTGCCGCTAACTGGCCGGTGTTTGCTGAAAACGGCAGGTACGCCGGCTGAGGTGGTGGTTAGTCGAGGCCACCACATCGGACAGTGATATCTGCCCTGTTGATGCGCCATGGCCGGCCTGCGAAATTGTTACTATTCACGGCGCATTTTTCCGACCAGTGCCATTACACTAGCCCTCCTTCCAGTCGCCTGACGTCGGTATCGGAGCGTCACAACCAGCCTGTGCCAAGCAATCGCTATGAACGATAGATCCAACGTTTTCCTGGTCATCGCCAGCGTGGTGCTTCTGTCCGCCTGTAGCCACCAGCCGGCTGTTTACAGCGACGAGCACTTTGCGAGTGACAGCCCGTTCAAGATGCGCGTCGACAGCGGGGTCGCACCTGCCTGTGAAAGCGCTCGCCGGGTGCTGTTGGGGCAGGGCTACCTGACGGAGTTTGCCGATAGCGAGAGCATCAAGGCACGCAAGGCGGTGCAGCGGGATGACCGGCCCAATACGTTCATAGAAATGAACATTGCCTGCCTGCCCGAGAACGCTGGAAGTACCGTGTTCGCGACGGGCCTGCTGACCACTTACGCCCTGAAGAAGAGCAGCAGCTCCGCCAGTGTCGGAGTCAGCGCGGTGGGCTCGATTTCCCTGCCCATTGGCCAGAGTGTCGATTCCCTGGTCAAGGTTTCTGAAGACACCATCGAAGACACCGGTTTTTATCAGCGTTTCTTTGCCGCTGTCAGCACCCGGCTGCAGGAAATGCTGCCGGAGACGCCACAGCCGACGGCGCCCTCTGAACAGCTGGCGAGTGAAGAGCCGGCAGGCGAAGAACGGGCAGGCGAAGAACCGGCACTCGAGCCGGCACTCGAGCCGGCGCACGGCGAGGTGGACACCGTGCTTGATGAGGAGTTCGCCACGCTTCCTGCGGTGCTGCCGAATGACGGCCCGCCGGTATCGCAATCGCCGCCGTCAGTGGTTTCCCCTGCGGTTGTTTATGTGAATGAGGGACCGATACTGCCGCCCGAGCCCGAGCCCGAGCCCGAGCCCGAGCCCGAGCCCGAGCCCGAGCCCGAGCCCGAGCCCGAGCCGGTCGACACCGGTGCCGCCAGCTCCCCGGCTGTCGAGCCGGCGACCGCGACCCTGGCGCTGCCGGCTGACGCGGAATTGGCACCTGAACCTGCCTCCGGGGCCAGTGCAGTGGAGGCCGGCCCTGCTTCCGGGGAAGAACCCGGGACTGACGACGCATCCATTTTCATCAGCGACCCCGCCGAATGGCATTACGATGAAGAGTAGGGGCCGCTATCAGATCTGCGGCGGCTCCGCATCCTCCAGCATTTTTACGTAGATCTGCTCGCAATCCCGGTAAAAGCTGAGCTCAGCATCTCCCAGGTAGGGCGCCACCATGGTCATCAGCTGCAGTACGCCCTGGTGGATGGTGACCTGGGGCGGACGGCTGCCGTGCATCAGCTGGTCATAGTTGAGCCAGAAGGTCAGGCTGAGCGCCATATTGTCGACCAGTCCGGCCAGTTGCTGGCCGCGAGCGTCGATAACCGATTGCTCCAGCAGGGCCTGGCAGATGGCGCCCAGGGCGGCTCGCTTCAGCTGCACCAGACGACGGAAGCCTTTGCGGATGTCCGGGTAGCGCTGCAGGATGTCATCCAGGTTGTGGTAGAGAAAGCGGTACTGGTACATCTCCTCCATCACTACATAGAGGAAGTACCAGTTGCTCTCCACATCGCCGCGCCCGGCGAATAGAGGCTGCTCGATGGGTGCGTTCAGAGTGGAGCCCAGCGCCAGCTCGTACTGCTGGAACAGCTCGGCGATGATCTGCTCCTTGCCCTTGAAGTGGTAGTAGAGATTGCCCGGGCTGATGTTCATCTCGTTGGCGATATCCACTGTGGTGGTGTGGGCCTCGCCCTCCTCGTTGAACAGGGCGAGGCTGGTCACCAGAATGCGATCGCGGGTTTTCACGCGCGATGATCAGCGGCGGGCCGGACGTTTTCTGGCGGCGGCCTTCTTTGCCGCTGTCTTCCTGACGGCGGCTTTTCTGGCAGCTGCCTTTCTGGCCGGGGCGGCCTTCTTTTTCACCGCGGTCTTTCGTTTCGGGGGATTGATTGCCGCGAGGGCATCGGTGAGCGCAGCGACCTGCGCACTCAGGCGGTCGATTTTGTCGTGCAGGGCGGCCAGGTCATCACCCTGGCGCTGCAGGCGAAAATTTTCCCGCACCCGGGCGATGCGCTCTTCCACCGAGTTGCGCGCTTCCTCGCCGGCGCTGCGGGCTTCCTCTTCCAGCGCGGTGCCGGCCTTCACCAGGTCGCGGAACAGCTTGGGGGTTTCCATTCCGGCTTTCTCCAGGCGCCCCTGGGCTTCGTCCACCGCGCGCCCGTAGGCGCCGACGCCCGCCAGCCAGATATTGCGGGCGATATCGCCCACCTTGTTTTTTTCGTCGCTCATGGCAGTTGTCCCTTGTGAGGTGTGTGGGGGGATTAAAGCAGGTTTTGGAGGAACAGTGCATTTGCGGCCAGATCAAGTCGGGCAGTGAATTTGACCACGCCGCTCCCGCCCTCCATGGCTCCCGCGGCATACCGTACATCCTGTACATTGATCGCTACCGGCATCCATGCCTCTCGCGATCTACCGTCCGTCCTTGGACATAAAAAAGGGGCCTTGCGGCCCCGGAAAGAGTGCCCTGCGAACAGGGGCAAATGTGTCTGTTGCTTCAGGCAGCGAATTTCTCGCTGATGCTGCCCTTGAGCTCTTCGAAGCGCGCGCGGGCTTTTGCCAGCTTGGCTTCCAGTGCCTTGCGGTCGCCGATGGCCGGGATCTCGATGTCGTCGATGGCATCGCGGGCGTCGGCTTCAACTTTTTCACCGCGCTTGACCAGATCGGCGTAAACCTCGGAGGCCTTGGCGCGACGGGTTTCCATGCGCTCCTGCAGGCTGCCGAACTGTTCCTGGGCCTGGTCGTAGGCCTTGCCGTAGAAACCGAGGCTGGCGAGGAAGGCCTTGCGGCTGTTTTCCTGGGCGAGCCTGGCGTATTTTTTCACTGACTTCTCGGCGGCATCGTACTCTTTCTCGAGTTCCTTTTCCGCTTTGCGGGCAGCCTTGCGCACGTCGCGCTCGTAGGCGGCGGCCTTGTTCTCGACCTTGCGCACGTTGGAGCGCACGGTGGATTTGGCGGCCGGGCTCTTGCGCTTGGCAGCGGCCTTGCGCTTGGCCGGAGCCTTGGCGGTGGCGGCTTTGCGTTTGGGGGCAGCCTTGGTCTTGGGGGCGGCAGCTTTGGTTTGTTCGGCCATGTCTCAACTCCTCAGTGTGGTGTCGGGGATGAGAACACTCATCCATTGGCCGTCAGACTACGTAAGAAAATTAGAATAAACATACTAGAATGTTGTCCATTCCTGACAGGCGGTGAATGTTTCCCGCCCGCCGCATTCAGCAAGGGTTCAGCCCCGGGACGCACAGTGCAGTCATTACCGACAAGCAAGGAACCGGCATGAGTCTTTCCGGTCGCAAACAGGCCCTGTGGACCGCCCTGGCACTGGTCGCCGGCGTCGGCGTATCCTGGCTATTGCTGGTGGGCAAGCCGGCTCCCCAGCCGGAGGCGCCCGCCCGGCTGCCGCCCCCCGCGGTGGATGTAATCGCGGTGGAACCCGCTGCCCGCGCCATCGCCGTTACTACCCAGGGCACCGTGGAGCCCCTGCACATGGTGAGCCTGGTAAGCCAGGTTGCCGGGCGGGTGGAAGCTATCTCCCCGGGCTTTGCCGACGGCGGTTTCTTTCGTGCGGGGGACGAGTTGCTGCGCATAGAAGACGCGGATTTCAACCTGGCGATCGTACGCGCCCGCTCCCAGGTGGCGGCTGCAGAACAGCGTCTGGCGGAGGAGCGCGGCCGCGCCCGCCAGGCCCGGCGCGAGTGGCGCGATCTCGGTACGGTGGAGGCCAATGCCCTGTTTTTGCGCGAACCCCAGATCGCCGCCGCCGAAGCCGCGCTGGAGGGCGCCAGGGCGGATCTGCGGGCCGCCGAACTGGATCTTGAGCGCACCCGTATCAGCTTGCCCTTTAACGGGCGCATCAGCACCAGGCACGTGGGTGTTGGACAGTACCTGGCGCCAGGCGCGGTGGTGGCCGAGGCCTACGCCACCGATGTCGTGCAGGTGCGACTGCCCCTGACGGACCGCCAGGTCACACTGCTGGACCTGCCCCTGACTTACGCCGGCGAGCAGGAGTCTGCCGCGCCGCCGGTAGCGGTGACGCTCGAAGCGCGCTTTGGCAGTCGCCAGTGGCAGTGGCAGGGCAGCATCGTGCGCACCAACGCCAGCATCGATGTCGACAGCCGTGTGGTCTACGCGGTGGCGGAAGTGCGCGACCCCTTTGCCCGCGAGCCCGGCAGCCAGCGTCCGCCACTGGCGCCGGGTCTCTTTGTGCACGCCACGATAGAGGGCCGCAGCATGCCCCAGGTGAGCGTGTTGCCGCGCAGCGCCCTGCGCAACGATGACAGCGTGCTGGTGGTGGACGCGCGCGAGCGCACCCGGCTGGTGGCGGTGCAGGTATTGCAGGGCGATACCCGCCAGGTCTGGGTGCAGGGGCTGCAAAGGGGCGACCGGGTCATCGTACACCAGGCGCCCAATGTCACCGCTGGTGCGCAGGTCTCGGCGCGCGAAGTCAGCAGTGTGGCGGAAGTGGAATACTGATGATGAACGGGCCCGTGCGCTGGTTCATACACAACCCCATCGCCGCCAATCTGCTGATGGTGTTTCTGGTGGTAGGTGGCCTGTGGGGCATCCCGGCACTGGAAAAGCAGTTCTTCCCGGAATTCGAAATCAACCAGGTGCGCGTCAGTCTGTCCTATCCCGGGGCTGGCCCCAGCGAAGTGGAAGAGCAGATCTGCCTGCGCATCGAAGAGGCCGTGCACGACCTCACCGGGGTGAAGGAAATTCGCTCTGAAGCGCGGGAAGGCATGGGCACCGTGGTGGTCGAGGCGGAGCCCGGCTATGACATGCAGCGCCTGACCGCCGAGGTGAAAACCCGGGTCGATGCCATCAATACTTTCCCGGTGGATGCCGAACGCCCGGTAGTGACGGAAATGGCCTTCCGCCACCATATGGCCATCGTCACGCTGGCGGGGGATATCGGCGAGCGCGGCCTGAAAGAGCTGGGCGAACGCCTGCGGGACGACCTTTCCGCCCAGCCCAATGTCTCGGTGGTGGAACTGGATACGCCGCGGCCCTTCGAACTGGCGGTGGAAATTTCCGAAGTCACACTGCGCCGCTACGGTCTCACCTTCGACGATGTGGCCAGCGCCATTCGCGCCGCCTCCCTCAACCTGCCGGCGGGTGCCATCAAGGACGCCGGCGGCGATATCCGCCTGCAGACCCGCGGCCAGGCCTACACCGGCGCCGACTTCGCCCGTATTCCCCTGCTCAGCCGTCGCGACGGCACCCAGGTGCTGCTGGGCGAGGTGGCCACCATCGTCGACGGCTTCCAGGATGTGGACGTCCGCAACCGCTTCAACGACAAGCCATCGCTCAACCTGCATGTGTTCGTCACCTCCCACCCCAACACCCTGGCGACATCGGACACCGTAAAGCAGTGGGTGGAGGCGACGCGCGCCGGCCTCCCCGAGGGTGTTGAACTGGTGATGTGGCGCGATTCCTCCGAGCCCTTCAAGGGGCGGGTGGACACCCTGCTGAAGAACGGTATCGGCGGCCTGGCGCTGGTGTTTGCAGTGCTGGTGCTGTTCCTGCGCCCGCTGCTGGCGCTGTGGGTCTGCGTGGGTATCGGCGTGTCCTTCATGGGCACCCTGTTCCTGCTGCAGTACACCGGGATCAGCCTCAACATGATCTCCCTGTTTGCCTTCCTGCTGATCCTGGGCATCGTGGTGGACGACGCGATTATCGTCGGCGAGGCCATCCACTCACGCCAGAGCGCGGGCGAGGGCGGCGCCAGCGGTGCCCTGAGTGGCGCCCAGAGCGTGATCAAGCCGGTGATGTTCGCGGTTATCAGCACCATGATTTTCTTTGTGCCGATGTTTTTCATGCCCGGGGAAATGGCCCAGGCGGCCTTCGCGATTCCGGCGGTGGTGATCATTGCTCTCAGCTTTTCGCTGGTGGAGTGCCTGCTGATTCTGCCGCCGCACCTGGCCCACATGCGGCCGCCGCGCCCCAGCCGCTTCGCCGCGCTGCGCAGGCTGGAGTCACTGCGCCTGCGCTGTGCCGATGGCATGACGCAGTTTGCTGCAACCCGCTACCGCCCCTTCCTCGAACGCTGCCTGCGCAGCAATGTGCTGGTGAGCGCCTTGTTCCTCTGTCTGCTGCTGGTCAGCCTGGCGATCTACGGCGGGGGCTGGATCCGCGCGGGTTTTTTCCCGGCGGTGAATTCCGATCATGTCGATGCCGAGGTGGAGCTGGCCGAGGGGGGCGCCTTTGCCGACACCCTCGCCGCTTTACGCCAGATTGAAGGCGCTGCCCTGCGCCTGAAAGACGAGTACAACGCCGACCCGGCCTACGGCGGCGAGGCGGTGATCGGGCACATCGATTCCCGCGCCAATGAGAACACCATCAAAGTGGTAATGGAGACGCTGTCGGACCAGGTGGACACCGCGGTCCTGTCGCGCGACTGGCGCGAGGCCATCGGCGATCTCGGCCCGGTGGAAGACTTCAAGCTCGACTACACCATCAATGAGCGCGGCAAGCCCATCCGCCTGGTGCTGGCGGCGCCGGAGGTGGCCAGTCTCAATGCGGTGTCGGAGGAGTTGCGCCAGTTGCTGGAGAGCTATCCCGGCGTCTACAACGTCAACGACAGCCTGCAGGCGCCGCGCCAGGAAATCGTGCTGGCACTCAAGCCCGCCGCGGAAAACCTCGGTATTACCCTGGCGAGTCTGGCGCGGCAGGTGCGCGAGGCCTTTCACGGCGCCGAGGCCCAGCGCATCCCCCGCACCAAGGAGGATGTGCGGGTGATGGTGCGTTACCCGGAGGAGGAGCGCATTTCCGTCGCCAACCTGCAGGATATGCGGGTGCGCACGCCGGCCGGGGCCGAAGTCCCCTTTGCCACGGTGGCGGAGATGCGCTTCGAGCCGGGCTACATGACTATCGAGCGCCTCAACCGCAAGCGCACCCTGGAAGTCAGCGCCGACGTGGCGGAGGGCAGCTCGGACCCGCGGGCCGTGGTCGACGACATCGTGCAGCGCTACCTGCCCCAGTGGCAGCAGCGTTACCCGGGCCTGAGCCTGGCGCTGGATGGTGAACTGGAAGAAGAGGGCGCCTTCATGGACGCCATGCTCAAGTACACGGCGCTGGCCATGCTGGTGATCTATGCCCTGATGGCCATCCCCTTCCGTTCCTACTTCCAGCCCCTGCTGGTGCTGACCGCGGTGCCCTTCGGAGTGATGGGGGCCATTTTTGGCCACCTGATTCTCGACTGGCAGATCAGCATGTTCTCACTGCTGGGGGTGATCGCCTGCGCCGGCGTGGTGGTGAACGACAACCTGGTGCTGATTGATCGCATCAACCAGTTGCGCGCGGCCGGGCACGGCGTGAGGGAGTCGCTGCTGCAGGGCGGCCAGGACCGCTTCCGCCCCATTATCCTGACCTCGCTGACGACGTTCATCGGCCTGGTGCCGATCATGTCCGAGACCAGCGTGCAGGCGCAGTTCCTGATTCCCATGGTGACCTCGCTCGCCTTCGGTGTGCTCTTTGCAACCGGGATCACACTGCTGCTGGTGCCCTGCCTCTACCTGATGGGGGAACAGGTTGCGCAACGCCTGTCCAGGCGCCGTCAGGCCCTGGCGGAGCCCGCGGTCTGAACGCGCGGGCAAATTTCCCGCGCTCGACTATAGTTCAGGCGTAAAGCCGCTTTTCCGGAGCGAAGCTGCGCAATCACCGGGAACTGTCTGTTCCCGATCCGGTTTCATGTCGTCCGAGTCTTTCGTCCCGCTGGGAGCGGAGGGGTGTTTTTGTTCCACAACCGAAACAGAGGTGGCAGCCATGACAGCGGTAGCGGGATTTGACGAAGCAAAGTTCGAGCAGTTGTTCGGCAAGGTGCTCGGCGACGTGGGTGGGGCCATGGGGCTGTTCATGGCCTACATCGGTGACCAGAGCGGTATCTACAAGGCGCTGGAGGAGAGCGGCAATATCGGCCACGAGGCCCTGGCCGACCGCACTGGCGTGGATGCGCGCTACCTGCGCGAATGGCTTAGCGCCAACGCGGCGTTTGGCTACGTGAACTACGACGCCGACAGCGACACCTTCTCCCTCAGCCCCGAGCAGGCGGCGCTGTTTGCCCACGAGGGCGAGCCGACCTGTATGCAGGGCTTTTTCCAGGCCGTTGTGGCCCAGTATGCGACCCACGATACGGCGCTGGACGTGTTCCGCAGCGGCCGCGGCCGACCCTGGGGCGAGCACCACACCTGCTGCTTCTGTGGCACTGACCGTTTCTTCCGCCCGGGCTATGTCAGCAACCTGGTCAGCCACTGGATACCGGCCCTGCAGGGAGTAGAAGACAAACTGAAAGCCGGCGCCCGGGTAGCCGATATCGGCTGCGGGCTGGGCTCCTCGTCACAACTGCTGGCCCAGTCCTATCCCAATACCCAGGTATTCGGCTTTGATTTTCACGGCCCCTCCATCGACACGGCGAAACAGCGCGCCTCCGCGGCGGGGCTGCCCAACCTCAGCTTCGACTGCTGTGCCGCCACCGACATACCCGGTGCCGGCGACTACGACCTGGTGTGCATCTTCGACGCCCTGCACGACATGGGGGACCCGGTTGGTGCGGCCCGGCACATCCACCGGCTGCTCAAGCCCGGCGGCACCTTCATGCTGGTGGAGCCGATGGCGGGCGACAACCTGGCGGAGAACCTCAACCTGCTCTCAGGCATTTTCTACGGCTTTTCCACCACCATCTGTGTGCCCACGTCGAAGGCCCAGGCGGTTGGGCTGGGGCTGGGAGCCCAGGCGGGGCAGAAGCGCCTTACCGAGGTGTTGAACGAAGCGGGGTTCAGTCAGGTACGGCGGGCGACGGAGACGCCGACCAATATGGTGTTGGAGGCGGTGGCCTGAACAGGAGCCGCCATGAGTAACGAGTCGCTATCCCTCGAGCAGGACTGTGAATGCGGCCCTGGCGAGGCCGGTGTTGAATTGCTGATCCGGCCCCGGGAGCGGAACCTGGGGGGCTTTTCCGTTCGGCGTGTACTGCCGCACCTGAAGCAGCGGATGGTGGGCCCCTGGATTTTCTTCGATCATATGGGGCCCGTAGACTTTCGCGCCGGCGAGGGCATCAATGTCCGGCCCCATCCCCATATCAACCTGGCCACGGTGACCTATCTGTTCGAAGGTGAGATCTTGCACCGGGATTCCCTCGGCAGTTTGCAGGCCATCGTGCCCGGCGACATCAACCTGATGGTGGCCGGGCGCGGTATTGTCCACTCCGAGCGCGAGCGGGCGGAGATCACCGCGACCGATCACCGCCTGCACGGTCTGCAACTGTGGCTGGCCCTGCCAGAGGCGCTGGAGGAAATGATACCGGCCTTCCATCATTTCCCCGCGGAGGATATTCCCGTGGTGGAGGTGGGCGGGGTGCCGGTGCGAGTGATGATGGGCACCGCCTATGGCGCGATTTCGCCGGTGCCCACCTTTGCCGAAACCCTGTACGTGGAGGCCCACCTGCGGGCCGGTCAGCGTCTGCGACTGCCGCAGGTGCAGGAGCGCGCCCTGTACGTCGCCAGTGGCGCACTGACAATCAGCGGCTGCGACATTCCGGAATACGCCATGGCCGTCCTCTCTCCGGGGAGTACTGTCGAGGTGGCCGCGAGCCGCGAGGCGCGCATCGCCCTGATTGGTGGTGAGCGAATGGGGCATCGTTTTATCGAGTGGAACTTTGTATCCAGCCGCGCCGAGCGCATTGCCCAGGCCAGGGAGGACTGGCAACAGGAGCGCTTTCCCCTGGTGCCGGGTGACGAGGGCGAGCGCATCTCACTGCCCTGATCCGCCCAACGAAAAAGGGCCCGCCATATGGCGAGCCCTGCGGGGTTAGCGCTGTGCGCTCAGGAAGCCTGGGGCCCCGCAGCGACGATGGCCTCGGACACGTCGAACTTCTCGAAGTTCTGGGCGAACAGGTTGGCCAGTTTGCGCGCCTGCTCGTCGTAGGCGGCCACATCGCCCCAGCTGTTGCGCGGGTTGACGTACTTGGCGTCCACCCCGGGAATGGCGGTGGGGAAGTCCAGGTTGAGGATGTTCAGGTGCTCGGTGGGCGCGTTCAGCAGGGCGCCGCTCTGGGCCGCGGCCACGATGGCGCGGGTCACCGGGATGGGGAAGCGCGCGCCGGTGCCGCCGGGGGCGCCGGAGCCGCCGGTCCAGCCGGTGTTGATCAGGTAGACCTGGCTGCCGAAGTCCTCAATCCGCTTCATCAGCAACTCGGCGTAGTCGCCGGCCGGGCGCGGCATGAAGGGCGCGCCGAAGCAGGTGGAGAAGGTCGGGTGAATGCCGGCCTCGGCACCGAGTTCGGTGGAGCCCACGCGGGCGGTGTAGCCGGACAGGAAGTGAAATGCCGCCGCTTCCTTGCTCAGGATGGACACCGGCGGCAATACGCCGGATACATCGCAGGTGAGGAAGATCACGCACTTGGGCTCGCCGCCGGCGTTGGACTCGGTGCGTTTCTCCACGTGTTCCAGCGGGTAGCAGCAGCGGCCGTTCTCGGTCAGGCTGGTGTCGCAGTAGTCGGCGTGGCGCGCGTCGTCCAGCACCACGTTTTCGATGATGCTGCCGAAGCGGATGGCGTCCCAGATCACCGGCTCGTTCTTCTGCGACAGGTCGATGGTCTTGGCGTAGCAGCCGCCCTCGATGTTGAACACTGAACCCTTGGCCCAGCCGTGCTCGTCGTCGCCGATCAGGTAGCGGCTGGGGTCGGCGGACAGGGTGGTCTTGCCGGTGCCGGACAGGCCGAAGAACAGGGTGGTGTCGCCCTCGTCGCCGACGTTGGCGGAGCAGTGCATGGGCATCACGTCTTTTTCCGGCAGCAGGAAGTTCTGCACCGAGAACATGGCTTTTTTCATCTCGCCGGCGTAGCGCATACCGGCCAGCAGCACCTTGCGGCGCGCGAAGTTGATGATCACCACGCCGTCGGAGTTGGTGCCGTCGCGCTCGGGATCACAGGTGAAGCCCGCCGCGTTGAGGACAGTCCACTCCGGCTTGCGGCCGACGTTGTACTGGGCCGGGCGGATAAACATGTTGCGACCGAACAGGCCCTGCCAGGCGGTTTCGGTGACGACTTTCACCGGCAGGTAGTGGTCGCTGTGCTCGCCCACGTGCAGGTGGGAAACGAAGCGGTCACGCTCGGCGATGTGAGATTCCACGCGATCCCACAGGGCATCGAATTTGTCGCTGTCGAAGGGGCGGTTGACGCTGCCCCAGTCGATGGCTTCTTCGGTGCTGGGCTCGCGCACCACGAAGCGGTCTGCGGGAGAGCGGCCGGTGCGCTTGCCAGTGGTGACCAGCAGGGCGCCGGTGTCGGCGAGGATGCCTTCGTTGCGTTTAAGGGATTCTTCGATCAATTGCGCGGTGCCCAGGTCAACCAGTTCCTGGGGGGGCTTAATGTCGGCGGTCATCGTGTGTCCTGTTCTCGGCGTCCAGCCTGCATGGGACCGGTACTGCCATTTCGTTGGGTATCGGGGGGGCGAAAGTATGCCAGAAAGCGGTATCGAAGCGAACTGAATTGGCGAAAAAATCGACGAACCTGCAGGCATCTCGCGGGTGCCCGCAGGGCGGTTCAATTTGCTGGTGCGCGCTCAGTGCAGGGGCGGCTCGGGGCTGCCCTGCAGCAGTTCGGCCAGGTCCTCGCGCTGGTACTGGTAGCGGCTGTTGCAGAACTCGCAGTCCATGGTGATGGCGCCCTGCTCCGCCAGCAGGGATTCCAGCTCCTCGCGGCCCAGCGCCACCAGTGCACCGAAGGTGCGCTCGCGGGAGCAGCTGCAGCGAAACAGGGGTGTGCGCGGTTCAAACAGGCGCAGGGCTTCCTCGTGGTACAGGCGGTGCAGTAACTCTGCCGGCGCCAGGGTCAGCAATTCTTCATCGCGGGCGGTGGCGGCCAGGGTGCAGGCATGTTCCCAGAAGTTGTCGCGCTGGCGGGAATCGGTGACCAGTTGCGAAGGCAGTTGTTGCAGCAGCAGGCCGCCGGCGCGCTCGCCGTCTGCGGCCAGCCACAGACGGGTGCCGAGCTGCTCGGATTGGGCAAAGTAGCTTTGCAGGCACTGGGCCAGGTTGTCGCCGTCCAGCGGCACCACGCCCTGGTAGCGTTTGCCCCTGCGCGGGTCGATGGTAATGGCGAGCTGGCCATTGGCGAGCAGCAGGTCAAAGCGTTCGGCGGTGGCCTGTTCGGCGCCGCGCACGATGCCGCGCAGCTCCAGCTCACTGCTGCACTCCACCATCAGCAGGGGAATCTGGCCCTCGCTGCGGGCCTGCAGAATCAGTTTGCCCTCGAATTTGAGAGTGGTGGCCAACAGCACCGCGGCCGCCAGGAACTCGCCCAACAGACGGCTGACCGCGGGGCTGTGATGGTGCAGGGCGAGAATGTCGCGGTAGGCGCTGTCGAGCTGCACGAATTCGCCGCGCAAGTCTGCCTCGTCAAACAGGAAGCGCAGGCTGGTATCGGTGGCGGAGGGGGCGTTTTCGGTCATGGGTGTGAGGCCTCTGGTGCCGCGAGGTTGATCCCGCGGCGCTTCTGGTACGTAACATAGCTTGGAGGGTTCAGTATTTGAGGCCAGTCCGGCGAAAATTCAAGGCGGCCATGACCGCGCGCCGGCCGGTCGCTACATTGTAGGGCCTCTGCACCCGCAAATCCGCAATCGCGCAGAAACAAGGAGCCATCTATGAGATTCAGCTATCAGGTCGGTATGTGTGAGGCCGATCACTATGTACCGCTGGCCCGAGCCGCCGAAGCGGCAGGTTACGACGGCATCACCATCCCCGACAGCATCTGCTACCCCCGGGAGGCGAGCTCCAAGTACCCCTATAACAAGGATGGCAGCCGCGAATTTCTCGAGAGCGTGCCCTTCGTCGAGAGCCTGATCGCCGTGGCCCACATGGCGGCGGTGACAGAAAACATCCGCTTCGCCACGTTTGTCTACAAGCTGGCAGTGCGCCAGGCCGCGGTAGTGGCCAAGCAGGCGCAGAGCATCCAGGTGCTGTCCGGCAACCGTTTCGATTTCGGTATTGGCATCTCCCCCTGGGAGGAGGACTTCGCAGTGTGCGGGGTGCCCTGGGAGAAACGCGGCCAGCGTTTCGACGAGCAGATCGATATCCTGCGCGGCCTGGAAAGCGGGGAGTTCTTCGGCTACGAGGGCGAGTTGATTTCCATGCCGGCCAACAAGATGTGCCCGGCGCCGAGCGCGCCCACACCACTGTTGATCGGCGGTCACGCCGATGTCGCCCTCAAGCGCGCGGCGCGGGTTGGCGACGGCTGGATGTGCGCCGGCGCTTCCATGGATGACCTGCGCGGCTACATCGGTCGCATCAACAGTCTGCGCGAAGAGTACGGCACGACCGACCGTCCCTTCAGGGTATTCACCACCGGTCAGGACGCCTTCAGCAAAGAGGGCATTGAGGAACTGGAGTCCATCGGCGTGACCGACGTCATCATCGGCTTCCGCAATGTCTACGAGATGGAGCCTGACAAGCCGCTGGACGAGAAGATCGCCATGCTCAACTGGTACGCCGGGGAATTCATCACAAAATAAGCCCCGCGGAGGGTCCCGCCCCGGTGCTAAAGTGCGCTTTTTGCCGGGGTCGGGGCGTCCATGAACAATGTGGTTCTCTATTTTCTGACGGTGCTGATCTGGGGGTCCACCTGGATCGCCATCAAATACCAGCTCGGCGACGTGTCGGTGCTGGTGTCCATCGCCCACCGCTCCATGCTGGCCGCCCTGCTGGTGTTTGCCTTCCTGCTGCTGCGCCGCCAGTCCCTGCGCCTGCCCCTGGGGCAGCACGCCTTCGTACTGGCCCAGGGGTTGTTGCTGTTCAGCGGCAACTACGTGTTTATCTATCCCGCGACAGCGGAATTGACCAGCGGCCTCGTCGCGGTGGTGTTCTCCACCATGGTGATTCTGAACATGGTCGGCGGCGCCCTGTTCCTGGGGATTCCTGCCAGCGCCATGGTAGCGGTGGGCGGAGCCCTGGGCCTGCTGGGCATGGGCGTGCTGTTCCTGCCGGAACTGGAAGCGTTCAGCTTCTCGGATAGCAGCTTTCGCGCCCTGTTGCTGTGTTTTGCCGGCACCTGCTGTGCGTCACTGGGCAACCTGTTTGCGGCGCGCAATACCCGCAGCGGACTGCCGGTGCTGGTGTGCAACGCCTGGGGCATGTTCTACGGCGCCTGCGCCCTCTACCTGAGTGCGCTGGTATTGGGGCACGAGATTCGTCTGGACTGGCAGCCGTCCTACCTGGTGTCATTGCTCTACCTGTCGCTGTTCGGTTCGGTAGTGGCGTTCTGGGCCTACGTCACCCTGATCGGTCGCATCGGGCCGGACCGCGCCGCCTACAGCTCCCTCCTGTTCCCGGTGGTGGCGCTGCTGATATCCACCGTCGCGGAGGGGTACCAGTGGACCCTGCCCGCCGTGTTCGGCCTGGCGCTGGTGCTGGCCGGCAACTGGCTGGTCATGCGCCGCGGGGCGGCCTGACTTATACTCGCCGCAAACAGCAAAGGACGACAGACGTGGCCGGATTTCGCCTGACCAAAGCCTATACCATGCCCAGGGATGAACTGCGCGAGGCCGCCGAGGGGCTGGCGGCGCGCCTGGAACAGCAGCACGGGGTGCGCTCCAGCTGGCGCGGCGATTCCGTGCGTATCAAGGGTTCCGGGGTGGACGGCGAGCTGTCCTTCGAGGACGGGGTGGTGGATGTCTCGGTGCGCCTGGGGCTGCTGGCGTCGCCGTTCAAGAAGATGCTGCAGGCCGAGGTGCAGCGCTACCTCGACGAGCATATCCACTGATTCAGGCAGCGGCTCTGCCCTTGAGTACGGTCACTCCGGCCAGGGGGTCGCTGCCGCTGACCAACTCGGCAAACTCCTCCGCCAGAGCGCGGCTGCGCGCCACGCACGCCTCCCAGTAACGCACCCGCGCATCCGGCGCCAGACGCTGGAAGTCGCTGCGGTCGGGGATTTTGCCCAGCGGCAGTTGCGCGACCCAGGCGGGATTGGGGCACAGTAATACCAGCCGTTCCACGGCCTGCCGCTGCAGCGGGCGGGTGCGCCAGGGCAGGAACTTGTCGAACCAGCCGGGGGTGATGTCCGGGCGGAAGTGGGGGTAGAGCAGCAGGCCTTCGCCGCGGTACTGGGCCAGGTCGAAGTGATAGTCGATGATGCCCCCGTCCCAGTACTGGCCGGGGGGTGCGCCGGGGATATCGCGCTCGCCGGTCAGCACAAAGGGAATGGCGCCGCTGGCGTGCAGGGCGGCGGCCAGGTTGTCCGGCCCCAGCGGTGCATAGTGGGTGTGGAAATCCGCCAGTTCCAGTCCTGGCGCGGCCTGCGCACCGCTGTGGAAAACCACCCGCTGGAATCCCAGCCGCAGGGCCTGCCGGTGCACCGAGTTGCCCAGTGCCGCGGCCGCCATGGCGGAGGCCAGCAGGGGGCCGCGCCCGGCCGCCGCCGGGCCGCGACCGCGGGCGGTAACGATATGGCTGTGGATACGCGGGTGGGTCGCCACCCGGGCCGCGCCCTGTTCGCCCAGGGTGGCCCGCAGGATTCCGCCGCTGACCGCGCTCACTTCAGCGGCATCCGGCCTGCTGGAGAACTGCTGGTAGAGGTAGCCCTGTTGCAGTCGCCTGACCGCCGCGGCGGGGTCGTCCAGGGCCAGGCAGGTGTTGCGCCAGGAGCCGATGGATGAACCGAGGGTGGTCAGCGGTGTATTGCTGCGTTGCAGGAAGTCCCCGAACAGCACCTGGTCCAACTCGCTCAGCACGAACCATTTGGGACCGCCGGAGGCGCCCAGCAGCAGGCTGAAGAGGCTGGCGTCCCAGCCCTCGCGGCGCAGTTGCCGTGCCGCCGTTTCCCCCGCGTACACCGACAGGGCACTAGTGGCCACCGCGAACCTCGCGCGGCGAGCGGCCGGTCCATTTCTGGTAGGCGCGGCGGAAGTTGGAAGCGTCGTTGAAGCCCACCAGATAGGCGATGGTGGACAGCGGCAGGCGCGAATTCTGCAGGTGGCGGGTGGCGTGCTCGGCGCGCACCTTGTCCAGCAGTGTCTGGTAGGACAGGCCCTCCTGTTCCAGCCGGCGCCGGAAGGTGCGTGGGCTGAAGTTGAGCATGTGGGCGATCTGGGGCATCTGCGGATACTGCCCCTCCAGCTTGCGCAGCAGGCGCAGGGTTTGCTCGGCCACCGATTCTTCCTCCTCCAGATCGGCCAGCAGGCGCGCGCACTCCTCTTCGTAGAGGGCGCGCAGGGCCGGGTTGGAGGAGGGCAATTGCGTATCCAGCAATGCCGACTCGAAAGAGATGCGACCGCGGGCGGCGTTAAAGTGCACGTCCTCGCCAAATACGGCGTAGTACTCGCCGGCGTGGGCCGGCTCCGGATAGGGTACCTCCACCCGCAGCTCAAGTTGTGGCAGGTTCAGCAGGCCGCGCAGGGTATTGAGGATAGAGGCGTACATCAATTCATAGGCGAAGGTGAGGGAGTTCTGCTGCGGTGTGCTCACCGTGGTCAGGTAGCAGCGCCCGGCGCGGGTCTCGAACTCCAGGTAGAGGGCCGGTGACAGCAGGTGGTAGTAGCGCAGGAACAGCTCCATTACCTGGCTCAGGTCGCGGCAGGTCATGAAGGCCTGGCCCAGCACCGCGTGGGCGCTGAGGTTGCAGCGCAGTCCCAGGTGCAGGCCGAGGGCGGCGTCGCCGGTGAGTTCAAAGGCATTGCTCACCAGCCGGGCGAAGTCCTCTTCCGATACCCTGGCGCCGATGCCGCCGAGACCGGCGGTCGCCAGACTGGTGCCGGCCAGCAGGGGCTCGCGGGCAATGCCCTGCCCCTCCACCATGTCGATGAGGATCAGGATGTACTGAGCGGGCGTGGTGGTCTTGGGCATGGGGCTTATTTGGCCATAAATGACCTTAAAATGACAACACTTTACCTTGTTGACCCGGCGCTGCTCTCCCATAGTGTGGACAACGGCATCCATAACATTAAGGAGATGTGCCATGCGCATAGAGTGGAAAGAGCAGAGTCCCCGCAAAATCCAGAAATTTGCCGGGGCGGACTTCCCCAGTGACAACCCCGATCTGGAGGATCTGCTCACCAGCGGCGACGTCGATTACATTGCGGAAATTTTCCAGACCCCCCTCACCGGTTCCTACAACTGGGACTACAAGGTGCAGGACGACCGCATCAAGAAACTCTACGACCTCGGCAAGCAGCTCAACTGGGATCCAGAAGTCGATATCGACTGGGACCGCCCCTGGCCGGAAGAGCAGCGCATGCCCGAGTTGATGAACCTGCATACCTACCAGCCCTACCTGGATCTGGACGAGGCCGGCCGCAAGGAATTCTGGCTGCACATGAACGCCTGGAGCCTGTCCCAGTTCCTGCACGGTGAGCAGGGCGCGCTGCTGGTGGCCTCCCAGCTCTGCTCCTGCGCGCCGACCCTGAACGCCAAACTCTACGCCGGTTCCCAGACCTTCGACGAAGCGCGCCATGTCGAGGTGTTCAACAAGTACCTGCAGAAGCGCATCGGGCTGATGTACCCGATCAACACCCACCTGAAGAGCATCATCGACAAGATCCTCACCGATGCCCGCTGGGACATGAAGTTTATCGGCATGCAGATTGTGATCGAGGGCCTGGCCCTGTCCGCCTTCAACACCACCCGCGAGACCACCCCGGATCCGGTGCTGAAGGATGTGGTGTACCTGGTGATCCGCGATGAGGCCCGCCATGTGACCTTCGGGGTGAACTATCTGGAAGAGTTCGTGAAGACCCTGAGCGACGAGGAGCGCGAGGAGCGCGCCCAGTTCGCCTATGAAGCCTGTGTGGTGAGCCGCGAGCGGTTGGTGGCCACCGATGTGTTCCAGCACTTCGGCTGGGACGTGGAGGCCACTCGCAAGCAGGTACTGGAAGGCTTCGTCATGTCCACCTTCCGCAACCTGCTGTTCCAGCGGGTGATACCCAACCTCAAGCGGATTGGCCTGCTGACCGACAAAATCCGGCCCAAGTTCGAGGAGCTGGGTATGCTCGAGTTCGAAAACGCCGCCACCGACGGCGACATCGACTGGGCGGCGCTGGAACGTCCGCTGGACACCCGGGAAGCGCAGAGCTACGAGCAGAGCATGGTGGAGAATTTCCACGCCCTGCAGGACGAGGAGGCCCGCAAGGCGAGCTGAAGGAAAACGACAGACACAAAAAAGCCGGCGTTGAGCCGGCTTTTTTGTGGAAAGCGGTAAGCGCTTACGCGGCCAGGGCTTTCACCTTGGCGTTCAGGCGGCTCTTGTGACGAGCGGCCTTGTTCTTGTGGATGATGCCCTTGTCGGCCATGCGGTCGATAACGGGCACGGCGGAGGCATAGGCCTCTTTCGCCTTCTCCGCGTCGCCGGTGCCGATGGCGGCAACGACTTTCTTGATCTGGGTGCGGACCAGGGAGCGCAGGCTGGCGTTATGGCTGCGACGTTTCTCGGCCTGGCGGGCGCGTTTTCTGGCTTGCGGTGAGTTGGCCACGGTGTCTGTCCTCTAAAGCTCGAATAAGGGGTCAAAATTCAAAGAGGCGCGATTATTCATATTCAGTGCCCACTTGTCAACAGCTGCGCGCGGCCCTCAGCTGGCCCACCACTGCCACAGGGACAGGCTCCAGGCGAGGGCGAACAGCAGCAGTGACACCAGCACCGCCGCCGAGCCCAGATCCTTGGCCTGGCCCGACAGGGGATCGTGCTCCGGGCCGATACGGTCCACCACCGACTCGATCGCGGTGTTGAGGATTTCCGCCAGGATGACCAGCGCGCAGCACACCACCAGGATCAGCTGGTGGGACAGGTCGGCACCGACCACGAAGGCCAGCGGCAGGAAGGCCAGGGCGAGGGTGGCTTCGGTGCGGAAGGCCTCCTCGCTGCGCCAGGCGGCGAGCAGGCCATCGCGGGAGTGGCGGGTGGCCGCCGCGAGGCGGGCCAGGCCGCGTTTGCCGGGTTTGTGCATATTCGGCCCTGGGGGTGGCTGCGGGGCTATCACTGTGTCCTCTGGGTATCGCTGCGGTGTAGATGGCGGCAGCTGCTGTTTTTTGAACCAGCCACAGCATAGTGGCTGGGGCTGCCGCTTGAAAGTACAGGGGCGGTGGTGGCGCTGGTCGCAAGGAGTATACTAACGTCCGTTAGTTCAATTCTGCCCGGTACCGTCCATGTCCGATCAAGCTGTCGCCGACAACCTTCCCCCTGCCTCAACCGCGGAGCGCATCCTCGATGCGGCGGAGGACCTGTTCGCCGAGCGCGGCTACAGCGCCACCTCCCTCGGCGATGTGGCGGATCGGGTCGGCATCCGCTCGCCCAGCCTGTACAACCATTTCCGCAATAAGGAAGCCCTGTACCGGGCGGTGATGGCGCGCCTGGTGACCGATTTTTCCGGGCCCATCGCCGAACTGCGGGCCGGCCCCATTACCCACGAGCGGGTGCTGGAGTGGCTGGAGACCATCGTGCGCCAGCACCACGCCAATCCCAACCTGGCGCGCCTGCTGCAGCACGCCGCCCTGTCGGGGGGGCCGGGCACCAGCGACCTGATCGAGCAGCTGTTCCGGCCCATGTTCGATAGCAGCCGCTCCTTCGAGGACGAGCCCGGGCCGGTGCTGGGGGACGCCGCCCTGCAGCCCTGGGCGGTGATGGCCTTCAACAACCTGGTGATGTCCTACATCACAATGGCGCCGATGTACCGCGACCTGCTGGGCCAGGACCCGTTCAGTGAATGCGCCATGGAGCAGCAGCTGAAGCTGGTGAAAACCCTGTTGCAGGCGGTGTTTGAGTACCGGGGTCACCACCTGCTGTCCTGACCTGACTGAACCCGGCGCTGCGCCGGTTGTCACAGAGAGGCCCTATCCTGTCCGTAAACCTGAAGCATTGATGGATCCCACATGTTGTTGAGTGAAGCTGTACACATCTGGCGCGACCCCGACGGGGAATACCACATCGAGTGGCAGGCCAGCGACCCCGCGACCAGAGTGTCGGTGGAGGCGCTGGCCGATGATGGCGCCGCCTTCGAGGCCCACTACATTGAGCCCTCCAGGGCCCGGATCAGCGGCCTGCCGGCTTCGCGCCGTCATTTCTTTCGCCTGCGGGACGAGTTTGGCACCGAAGTGCTGGCGACCGAGCGCCGCCTCGGGCTGGCCGGCAGCCCAAACTTCCGCGATTTTGGCGGCTACCATACGGCGGACGGCCAGCGGGTGCGCTGGGGCTACCTGTTTCGCTCCGGTCACCTGGCGCGCCTCAATGACGCCGACCTGGCGCTGCTGGACACCCTCGAACTGGACCTGATTTTCGATTTTCGCCAGCAGATGGAGCAGGAGAGTGAACCCTCGCGCCTGCCGGGTCGCCGGCCGCCGCAGGTGCACAGCCTGCCGATCCAGCCGGGCAACAACTCCGGCTTCCTGCAGGACGCCGGTGGCCATGTGGCGGGCCCCGAGGTCATGTTCGACTTCATGGTCACGGTGAACCGGGAGCTGGCGCGCGAGGAGGCGACGGTCTATCGGCGCATGTTCGAGGCCATTCTCGACCAGGACAACGCCCGCTACCTGGTGCATTGCGCCGCCGGCAAGGATCGCACCGGCTTTGCCGCGGCGTTGATGCTGCTGGCCCTGGGAGTGCCGGAGGCGGTGGTGATGCGCGACTACCTGCTCAGCAGTCGCTTCTACGATGCCGAAAAGGAAGTGGCCAGAGTGCGGGAGAAATACGGCCTGACCAGCTCAGACAGCGCCGCCATCCTGCCGATGCTGCAGGTGGACGAGGCCTATCTCGGGGCGGCACTGGGGGCGATCCGGGAGGACTATCCGGATATCACAAGCTACCTTGAAGACGTGATGGGTGTGGGACAGCGGGAGCTGGCGGAACTGCGCCGGCGCTATCTGGAAGACTGATCGAACGGGAGGGACTGGAAAACAGTCGGCGCCTGCCTGCTGCAGGCGCCGACCGGGCAATCAGGAAGCGTCGCAGGCGGCTTTGGCGGCCTTGATCTGCTTCTTCTCGCAACCATCGGTGCTGGCTTCGCCAACACACCACTTGCGGCGTTTGTCCCAGGCGGTCAGCGGCATCTGCTTGCCGTTGGAGCACTTTACAACGTACTCGGCATAGGGAGTGCCATCGCTGGTTTCGCCATTGGCCTGAAACACGATGCTGGTGGGTTTGGCGGCAAAGCTGCCGGCGGATACGGTCAGCAGGGCTGCCGCGGCGGTCACTTTGATCAGGTTCATGCTCTCTTCCTCAAAATGCGTGTAGTTCACTATGGACCGGCGGACCGGCAGGCGCAGACGCGCCCAAGTCGTGACACAGGCATTCTAGGTGAAGTTGACCCGATAGAACGTTACGGATTTGTAACCTTCCCCATTGTGGTGGGGAGATAGGTAACAGTGGGCTGGATGCTTGTACCGCGCCAGCCCGATGCGGGTTCAGGCCAGGCCGATCAGAACCCAGCCGACGATGGCGACCAGCAGGGCCTGGCCGGCCTTGTCGAGGCGAAACAGGCCATAGAGGTAGGCGAAGGGCGGCAGCAGCACCGCGCACAGGCCCCAGGCATAGTCCTCCTTCCAGGATACGACCAGCAGCAATACCCAACTGGTCAGCAGGGCGGCTACTCCGAAGGTCATCAATGCGGCTGAGCTGGCGTCCATGTGTCTTCCTTTTTGTGTTGTTCAGCGCCGCAAAGATTAGCAGAAGCTTCCGGTGGTGGTCACCTGTGCTTGATGACTCGACCCCTGAATTTGGGTATGGTGCGCGCTTTGCTCCGAGAGAACCCCGCTTGACCGACCCCTTCGCCGACATCCGCCCCTACCGCGACGAGGAAGTGCCTGCGGTACTGGCGCGACTGACCCACGATCCGGAGCTGCTCGACGCCCTGGCCAGCCTGCGGCTGGGCTGGCTGGCGCGACTGGCCCCGGCCCTGTGTCGGCCACTGGTGCGCCACTACCTCGGGCGGCAGCTCCGCGGCGTGAGTGACGTGCACGGCATGCAGATGGTGGTCAAGGCCTATATGGATCGCATGATCGAGGATACGACCGGAGGCTTCTCGGTCTCGGGCCTCGATCAGCTCGACCCGGCCCGCCCCTACCTGTTCATGAGCAATCACCGCGATATCGCCATGGACCCGGCCTTCACCAACTACGCCCTGCACCGGGGCGGCCACCAGACCATCCGCATCGCCATCGGCGACAACCTGCTGACCAAGCCCTGGGTGTCGGACCTGATGCGGCTGAACAAGAGCTTTATCGTCAAGCGCTCGGTGAGTGGCCCGCGGGAACTGCTCGCCGCCTCGAGGAATCTGTCGGCCTATATCCGCCACAGTTTGCTGGAGGAGCGCGCGCCGGTGTGGATTGCCCAGCGCGAGGGACGGGCCAAAAACGGCATCGACCGCACCGAGCCGGCGGTGATCAAGATGCTGGCCATGAGCCGCGACAAACAGCAGGCCAGCTTTGCCGAACATATTAGCGAACTGGCCATCGTGCCGGTGGCCATTTCCTATGAGCTGGACCCCTGTGACGCCCTCAAGGCCAAAGAGCTGCACCAGCTCGCCAGCACCGGTTCCTATCAGAAGGCAGCGCAGGAAGATGTGGCTTCCATCGGGCGCGGCATCGCCGGCCAGAAGGGGCGGGTGCATGTCTCCTTCGGTCGTCCGCTGACGGGGGACTATGCCGATGCCGATGCGGTGGCCGCCGCGGTGGATGACCAGATCGTGGCCGAGTACTGCCTTCACCCCAGCAACATACACGCCTACCGCATGCTGCACGGCGAAGACGCCCCGCTGCCGGAGAGCCTCTACCGCGAGCAGGGCGACTGCAGCGCCAGCGCCTTCCGCGCCCGCATCGAGGCCATGCCCGAGGCCCACCGGCCCTATGCCCTCGCCATCTACGCCAACGCCGTGGTGAGCAAACTGGCGCGCCTCGGGAAAACGCCCGCGCCTTGCTGACCGACGCTCTCAAGGACCGCATCCGCGAGGCTTACGCCTCGGTGATGGAGAAAAAGTCCCTGAAACCGCGCTGGGGCCAGCGCCAGATGATTGCCGAAATCGCCAATGCCCTGGGCCGCATTCCCGGCCCCGGGGAAGCGCCCTCGGGCGAGCCGGCGGTGTGCGTGATCGAGGCCGGCACCGGTACCGGCAAGACCATCGCCTACTCTGTCGCCGCCATTCCCGTGGCCCAGGCCCTGGGCAAGCGCCTGGTGGTGGCGACCGCCACCGTGGCCCTGCAGGAACAGTTCGTGGGCAAGGACCTGCCGGATATCGGCCGTCACAGCGAGCTGGAATTCAGTTACGCCCTGGCCAAGGGGCGGCGCCGCTACGTTTGCCTGTCCAAGCTGGACCGCCTGCTGACCCAGGGACAGGGCGAGTCCGGTGTGCTGCCGCTGTACCCGGATGAGTTTGAAGTGCCGCTGGAAGCCGAGGCGCTGCCGGTCTACACGGCGATGATCGACGCTCTGGGGCGCGGCGACTGGGACGGCGACCGCGACAACTGGCCCGGTGCCATCCCCGAGCCGATCTGGTTTGGCGCCACCACCGACCACAGCCAGTGCAGCGGCCGCCGCTGCCCCAATATCAGCCAGTGCAGCTTTTACCGCGCCCGCGAGGAACTGACCCACGCCGATGTGATTGTCGCCAATCACGACCTGGTGCTGGCGGACCTGGCCCTGGGCGGCGGCGCCATCCTGCCGGAGCCCGAGGACTGCATCTACATTTTCGACGAGGGTCACCACCTGCCCGATAAGGCGCTGTCACACTTCGCCAGCTTCTGTCGTATTCACACCACCCTGGCCTGGCTCGGGGACAGTGGCAAGAGCGTGGCCCAGGGCGCTGCCATCCTGGGTGCCCTGTCGGGCCTGCAACACCAGCTGGGTAAACTGCCGGAGCAGATCGAAAGTGCCACCGGGTCACTCAAAGTGGCGGAACAGGTGGTGGCGGCGCTGTTTGATGAGGTAGAACCCGGCCGCGACGAGACCCGCCTGCGCTTTCCCCACGGGCGGGTGCCCGAGTCCCTGCAACCCATTGCCGCGACCCTGGCGGCCCAGTTCCAGGCGCTGTCCGACAGTCTTTCGCGTATTGAGTCGGCCCTGGAAGAGGCCCTGGAAGACGAGTTCAGCGAAGTCACCAAGGACGAGCTGGAAACCTGGCATTTGAATATCGGCGGCATGCTCAGCCGGGCCGAGGCCACCGCGGCGCTGTGGCAGGCCTATGCCACCGGCGGCGAGAATGAGCAGCCCCCCATGGCGCGCTGGATCACCCTGCTGGAGAACAACGGCCTGCACGGCTTCGAGTTGCGCTGCAGCCCCATCCTCGCCAGCGAACTGCTGGAGGAATACCTGTGGCCGCGGGCTGCGGGGGTGGTCATCACCTCGGCCACCATCACCGCGCTCAACTCCTTCGAGCGTTTCATCCTGCACTCCGGAGTGTCGCGAGATGCCCGCTTCAAAGTCGTGGCCAGCCCCTTCGACTACAGTCGCGCGGTGTTCCGGGTGCCGCCCATGGACTGCGAGCCGGGCGATGCCGAAGCGCACACCGCCGCCCTGGTGGCGAAACTGCCCGAGTGGCTGGCGCCCGATGAGGCCAGCCTGGTGCTGTTCTCCTCGCGCCGCCAGATGCTGGACGTCTTTCAGGGCATTGATGCCCGCTGGCGCGAACGCATCCTGATGCAGGGAGATTCCAGCAAGCAGGAAATCCTGCGCCAGCACCGGGAGAAAGTGGACGCCGGCCAGGGCAGCGTGATCTTCGGCCTCGCCAGTTTCGCCGAGGGGGTGGATCTGCCCGGCAAGTACTGCGACCACGTGGTGATTGCCAAGATTCCCTTCGCCGTGCCCGACAGTCCCATCGAGGCCAGTCTGGCCGAGTGGATCGAAGCCCGCGGCGGCAACGCCTTTATGGAAATCAGCGTGCCCGACGCGGCGCTGAAGCTGGTGCAGGCCAGTGGCCGCTTGCTGCGCACCGAAGAGGACAGCGGCCGGGTCACCCTGGCGGACCGGCGCCTGCTGACCAAGCGCTATGGCCGCGCCATCCTCGATTCCCTGCCGCCCTTTACCCGCGAACTGAACTAGGCACCCTTCCGGTCAGGCATCGCCCTGACCTGCCCTTTCCTCGAAGTAGCCCATTTGGGACACGGATTGTCGCGCCTCCCGGAGTAGACTCGGGCAGTGTCAGTGGCGCTGTTCTGCTGACGCGCCCGCTACTGCAACGTTGCTGACAAGGAGGAGCTGCATTGCCGCATCAGCACGCCCATACCGCGCCGGGAAGGGTCACCAGGCGAGGTGAGCGCATCGCTCGCCGCCGGCAGCTGTGCGCGGCGCTGGCGCTGGGTTGTGTCTCCGCCACCGCTACCAGCCAGGACGGCGATGGCAAGTGGTATTACGGTCCCCTGAGCGTGGCGCCTGCCCTGCGTGCCGAACTGGCCTGGGACGACAACCTGTTCTTTACCCCCGACGACACGGTCAGTACCCGGATTCTGCGCATCAATCCGGTCGTGGACGGCGAGTACGCCCTGGCCGGGCAGACATACACCCTGGGCTATCGCGGCGACTATGGCCGGGTTCAGGAAAGCAGTGACGACAATTACGAAGACCACACTTTCAGCGCCGGGATGAACCTGGACCTGGCCCGTCGCCACAAACTGGCCCTCGACGCAGATCTCTCCCTGAAGCACCAGGGACGCGGTGAGGGCATGACCCAGGGGATTGATCCGGACACCGGGGAAATACCCGGTTTTGACCCGGATGGCGAGCCGGTGACCGAGCCGGATCGTTTCAACGTTTCCTCCTTCGGCGGCGACTACTTCTTCGGTGCGCGGGATTCGGGCAATCGCCTGAAACTGTCGGCCAGGGCGCGCAGCACCGAATATCGCAACCACCGCGACCGCACACGCTTCCGGGACCACGACAACTACCAGGCCGGCCTGACGTTTTACCACCAGTTGATGCCGGCCACTTCGCTGTTGCTGGAAGTGCGGGGCAATGAACTGTCCTACGCCGAGACCTTTGCCGGCACCGCCTCCCTCGACAGCCGCGAGACACGCTACCTGATAGGAGCCACCTGGGATATATCCGGGGTGACCCGCGGCACTGTCAAGGTCGGCAGTGTCGAGAAAAATTTCAGCGATGCCGCGCGGGATGACTTTTCCGGGCTCGACTGGGAAGTGGATGTGCTGTGGTTGCCCCGCAGTTACTCGGAATTCCAGCTCAACGCCTCGCGCACCGAACAGGAAACCTTCGGCGAGGGCGACTTCATCGATACGATGATTTACACCCTCGGCTGGAACCACGGCTGGCGGGAAAACCTGCAGTCCAGCGTCAGTGTCAGTTATACCGAGCAGGACTATATCGGCATCGATCGCCAGCAGGACATTATCGATTACCGCCTCTCGCTGACCTACCAGTGGCGCCGCTGGCTGGCTTTTGAGCTCGGTGCGGACATCGCCGACAGCGACAGCGAAGTCGACTGGCTGATGTACGACAAAAATGTCATTCGCGTCGGCGCCACCTTTTCGCTTTGAACCTGACGGACCTGTCTATGCTGCGCAATTCTGCTAACCCCTTCGGCCTGTGGATCACCACCCTGCTCGCCCTGTCGCTGTCCCTGTCGGCACAGGGCGTGAACAGCGCCGACGCCTATCAACTGGGGGCGGGCGACCACATTCTCATCCAGGTCTTCGATGAGCCTGACCTGAGCATGTCGTTCCGCTTGAGTGAATCGGGCACCGTCAATTACCCCCTGCTCGGCGAAGTGGAGGTGGAGGGCCTGACGGTGAGGGAGCTGGAGGCGCGCATTACCAGCGGCCTGCTGGGCGATTACCTGGTGAACCCGGACGTGACGGTAGCGATCGAGGAATACCGGCCGATCTATATCGACGGTGAAGTGCGCCAGCCGGGCGGCTTTCCCTACCAGCCGGGGCTGACGGTGCAGAAGGTGGTGGCCCTGGCTGGCGGCTTTACCGAGCGCGCCCTGCGCGATCGCATTGCTTTGCAACCCGCGAAAGACCCGGCCAGCGAACAGTCGGTGGGCCTGGACTACACCATCCGGCCGGGTGACGTGATCACCGTGAAACGAAGCTTCTTCTGACAGCAAAGACAGGCGACAACGACATGAACGACCTGCGTGATATTGCGGTGCTGCCGGTTCGGGAAGGCCTGGGCAGGAATGACGAGCTGGATTTCCGGCACTACCTGGATGTTCTCGACAGGAAGAAATGGGCGATACTGGGGCTCGCCGGAATTGTCAGCCTGATCACGCTGTTGGTGACCCTGGCGATCACACCGGTCTATCAGGCCTCGGCTACCCTGCTGATCGAATCCAAAAGCACCAATCTGGTCTCCATTGAAGAAGTCTACGGCTTTGATACCGGAGCCCGGCAGTACTACGAAACCCAGTTTGAAATTCTTCGCTCCCGCCCCCTGGCGGAGCGGGTGATCCGGCGTCTCTCCCTCACCGAACATCCGGAGTTTGTTGCAGCGGAACCGGAGGGCGCGAGTGGCATCGGCCGTTGGCTGCCCTTTCTTGCGAGCGCGCCGGAGCAGGGTGTCAGCGACCCGGTGGTGGAACTGACCGCGCCCTACCTGAAGAACCTGAATGTCGACCCCGTTCTCGATACGCAGCTGGTTCACGTGCGTTTTGAATCGCCCGATGCGGAACTCGCGGCACAGGTCGCCAATGCCCACGCCGAGGCCTATATCGACAGCATGCTGGACGCGCGCATGGATGTGACCCAGCGCGCGGGCGACTGGATGCGCCGGCGCCTGGATGAATTGAGCCAGAACCTGCAGGCATCGGAGACGCGCCTGCAGAGCTTTCGCGAGCGCGAACAGCTGGTCGATATGGACGGACTGCAGTCCCTGCCGGCGCAGGAAATCGAGGAGCTGACCAGTCGCCTTATCGAAGTCCAGCGCCATGTCTCCCAGTCCAAGACCGCCTACCTGCAGGTACAGCAACTGCGCGACTCGGCAGTATCGCCGGGTGAACTGAGTTCCCTGCCCGGCGTATTGAACGATTCGCTGGTGCAGACCTTCCGCCAGGCCACGGCCCAGGCAGAGGTGAGGGTGGCTGAACTCGGCAAGCGCTATGGTCCGAAGCACCCGCGCATGGTGGCGGCTGCGTCAGAGCTCGCGGCGGCGAATGAAAGCCTGTCCCGTCATATCGGCAGTGTGGCCGACAGTATTCGCGCCATCTATGAAGAGGCGCAGCAGGAGGAGATTGCCATTGCCGAAGCTCTGAGCCAGGCCAAGGAGCGCTATCACGTGGTGGGGCGCAAGGGGTCGGAACTGCGCGCGCTGCAGCAGGAAGTGGAGAGCAACCGGCAGCTCTATGACATGTTCTACGATCGTGTAAAGGAAACCTCCCAGACCGACGATATGCAGCCGGTCAATGCGCGCATCATCTCTCCCGCCATTCTGCCGACAGACCCGGTCAAACCCAACAAACGCCTGTTCGTGGCGCTGGCGTTCTTCCTCAGCATCGTGCTCGGTATTGTGGCCGCCTTCCTGCTGGATGCGCTGGACAATACCATCAAGAGTGCCGACGACGTGGAGGAGAAACTGAATCAGCCACTGCTTGGCATGTTGCCGCTGGTGGAGTTCGCGGAAAATGCCGATCGCCAGCAGCCCCTGTTCCTGGATGAAAGGCACAACAGCTACGCCGAGGCGGTGCGTACGGTGCGCACCAGCATCGCACTGTCCAGCCTCGACCAGCCTTACCGCTCCATGATGATTACCTCGTCGGTTGCCAACGAGGGCAAGACAACCACGGCCATCAGCCTTGCGCTGGCCTTCTCGCGCTTGGAGCGCGTATTGCTGGTGGATGCCGACATGCGCCGGCCCAGCATAGCGGGCGAACTCGAATTGCCCCGGGCGCGGGCGGGGCTGGCAGAACTGGTGGCCGGGAAAGCGGCCATCGAAGACGCCATCGTGGCGCTGCCAGGGCAGAATGTGGATGTCATCGGTGCCGGTGTGGTGCCGCCGAATCCCCTTGAACTCCTTTCCTCCCGCCGTCTGCGGGAACTGCTCAACGAACTGTGTGACCGCTACGACCGGGTTATCGTCGATTGTCCGCCGGTACTGCCGGTCAGCGATGCGCGGGTGATAGCGACCCATGTGGACTCGGTTGTCTACCTGGTGAAGGCAGATTCGACCTCGGCACAAAAGGTGAAAATCGGCCTTGGCCACCTGGCGCAAACGCGTTCGCCGATTACCGGTGTCGTGCTCAATCGCCTTGATATCAGGAAAGCGGAGAAGTACGGCGACTACGGCTATGGCGGCTATCACGAGACATACAGTTCGGCGCCGGCATGATAGACCTGCACTGTCACTTTCTGCCCGGTATCGATGACGGCGCGCGAAACCTGGAGGAAGCCCTGGCGCTGGCGCAGGCGGCAGTGGACAACGGCATTCAGCGCGCGGTGATGACGCCCCACCTGCACCCCGGGCGGTGGGAGAACTTTGCGCAGGATATAGCCGACGGTACACAGCGCTTTCGCCGGGCGCTGGCAGACCGGGGCATTGCGCTTGAAATCGGCTTTGCCGCGGAAGTGCGTCTGTCCCCCGAGATTCCGATGCTGATACGCCAGGGGCGCGTGCCGTTTCTCGGGCAGATGGATGGCTACAGCATGATGTTGCTGGAGTTTCCCCACGGTCACATTCCCCTCGGTGCCGACAAGCTGGTGGCGCATCTCCTGCAGATGAAGGTCAGGCCGGTGATCGCCCACCCGGAACGCAACAAGGACGTCATGCGCGACCCGCGCCGGCTCGCGCCCTTCCTGGAAATGGACTGCATCATGCAACTCACGGCCGCCTCGGTGGTGGGCCGATTCGGCGAGCGGGCCCAGGGCGCGGCACTGGCTTTGCTGGAATCGGACGCAACCATGATCCTCGCCACCGATGCACACAACCTTGAGGCGCGCCCCCCGCTGTTGCGCGAAGGGGTTGCCGCCGCCGCGCGTGTGGTCGGCGAGGAGAGGGCACGGGACATGGCCGATGCCCTGCCCAACCGGATTGCGGCCAGCCAGTTCGATGGCGAGGATGTCGCCGCGATCCCCGGTGTCGGGGCGCTGTCGCCAATGCTCGACAGTCTTTTGCTCAGAGTGATCGACGAGCGCATCCAGCGACCGCCGGGTGACAGTCGCAGCAGCGATGTCGCCGAGGTCCTGGCGCGGCAATATCACCGGGAATTACTGCGTGCCCTTCGGGAAGACCGCTGCAGTCCTGGCGTGACGCCGCTGCTTCGCGATATTCACGGCAAGTAACGACAGAGCGCCTTCCAGGTGGAGAGACTTGAATGAATACACGGGTGGGACAGGGGCTGGCAGCGGGTTTGCTGGTCGCAATAGCAGGCGCTGCAGCGCTGGTTGTTCGCGATACGCTGGGCGCTATCGCATCGGTGCCTGCCATGAGCCTGATGGAACAATGGCAGCAGGCTGCCCTGGAGGCCGAGGCGGCCGCGGTGGCAGTGGCCGAAGAGGCGGCGACGGACAGTCCGCCCACTCTGGATACCATAGCGCCGCTGGCGACGGTGACTTACACTCCTTCGGAGAATGACTGGCAGCTGGCGCGCTCGTCGCTGGACAACGCGCTGCAACTGGCGCCGGACAATCCCGAACTGCACGCCAACCTCGGTCGTCTCTACCAGTTCCGCTTCGAGAACAACAACCTGCCGCTGGATACGATCAGTGAAAGTGCCGGGCACGCGGCGGCTGCGTTTCAGCGCGCGGCACAGTTGCGCCCGACCTGGCCCTATCACTGGTGGGATGTTGCCCGCACCGAGTATGTGCTGCAGCGCGCACCGGGGCCGGCATTCCGCCAGGCGCTGGACAATGTGGTGCGATTTGGGCCGTGGCTGGAAGATGTGCAACTGTTTGCGACTGACCTGGCGCTGGAGCACTGGCCGGCGCTCGATGCTTCATCGCATCAACTGGCGCTGCAGAACATCGACCGTGCGTTGCAGCGCAATCCGGATATCGTCAGCGCAATGCTGGCCTCCTATGCCGCCTGGAGTGAAGTCTGCTCCTCCGGAGAGCGGCAAGACGCGGCGCTCGATCACCTGCGGGACTACTGTCAATCGCCGGAACTCCGGGCCGGGATCAGCGCACCTCCGCCTGCGGGCTGATCACGCTGTCCTCATAGCGCCAGCCAGGCGGAAGCCGAGTAGGCGTCGCACCTGCCACAGCCCCAGCAGATTGACCACCGACAGTGCCACTGCGGCGGCAACCGCCGCGCCCAGAATGCCGTACTGCGGCGTGAGCATGACATTCAGGCCGACCGCGGTAAGCGCTGCCAGCGCGGTATTGTTGCGCACCTGCCGGTAGTGTCCGGACATCTGCAGCAGGTAGCCGACGGGCCCGGTCACCACGTTGACGAACTGGCCCAGTGCAAGAATGATCAGTACCGGCGCCGCGCTGGCATAGCCTGACCCGAACAAGGACAGAATTGGCTGAGGGAACAACAGCATGGCAACAAGCAGCGGCGTCGCCATCAGCAGCATGACGCGCAGCGACAGCCGCGACAGCTGTTCCAGCTGCCGCATCTCGCCGTTGTGGTAATGCACCGCGAAGCGCGGCGCCACCACGCTGTTCACCGCCATCAGCACAAAGCTGGTCACCATGGCCACGCGCTGGGCGATGGTATAGATCGCGACATCGGATGCGCTGGCCCAGGCACCCAGGAACAGCTGGCTGCTCCATACCATCACCAGTTGGGTCAGCGCCACGATAAACAGCGGGAAGGACTCGCGTACCAGCGGCAATACCCTGTCGACGCGCACATTGGCGGCCCCCAATTGCACCTGCCTGGCGGTGCACGCCAGCATATACAGCATCATCAGTGCGCAACCGGCGACATAGGAGCCGGCCAGCAGCTCGATACCCGCCGGCAGGCCCGCCAGGTGTACCCCCCCGGCCAGCAGCAGCGACGCCAGTGTCACCTGGCCCAGGTTGAGGCTGGCGATGTGGAGGCCTATCCGCGACAGGCCCTGGTTGATATAGCTCAGCAGTAAGCACACGCCATAGAAAGGCGTGGCCAGCGCCATCAGCCTCAGCATGGGTGCCATCGACGGCTTGGAAAACAGCGCAGCCGCCAGCCAGTCGGCCGCAGCATACATCAGCGATGCCAGCGCGATGCCGGCGATGAGGGTTATCAGCAGAGCGCTGCTGCACAGGGTGGCCAGTCGCTGCTGGTCATTGCTGCTGCGCAGTACCGAGACCTGCTTGACCAGTACATTGTCCATGCCAAAGCGGATGAACTGGCTGGCCACCAGTACCAGGGTAATACAGAGGAAAAACTCACCGGCGAGAGTCGGTTCGTAGTGGTGGACAACCAGCAGGTTGAAGCCGAGCAGGCAGAGTGAAGACAGGACTTTCAGCACCATGGCCTGGGCCCCCCTGTGCAACAGGTCCCGGTTGCCGATGCGCTGTAGCAGACTGGCCATCTGGCGTGCGGCTCCTACAGGTAGATGCGCCGGAAGCGCAGCAGGGACTTGTAGGCTGAGCTATTGTAGGCCCAGGCACGGGGTATGAATCGTGGGTGGGCGCCCTCGGGTTCCCGGTCGTAGTTGAACACTTCGCGGTAGGTGCGGGTCATGGCGCTGACCAGGCGATGCTGATGCTGATCCTCCACGCGCTGCCAGCGAAAGGCTTTGCCGGGATCGATGTCGCCACTGGCCTCGGCCTTCCAGCGGGTTTCCCATTCCGGCACCACCGCGGATGGCTTGTTGTCATCCAGGGCGTAGGGCAGGCCAAGAAACTGGCAGATTTTGCGCAGCTGCAGGTGCTGGCCCAGCACCAGGTCCTCGAAGCGAATCAGGTGAACACGGCCCGGATACTCGCGATGAAGGCGGACGAAGGCATCGTTGTACATATTCCATGCAGCGCAGTGTTTCGGCACATTGGAGTGAATCCAGTCCACCTGCAGGTTGGAGTGCACCACATCGCGGGGATCCTTGACCAGGTAGATAAAGCGGGCATCGGGATAGCAGGCGAGAATCTGCCGGGTATAGAGAATGTGCCCCGGGGATTTCTCCAGCAAAATGGCCGGCTGCGCCACACCCATGCGCTGCGCGTGAGCGGCCAGGAAATGGTGCAGGAAACGCGACCGGTCGAAGCCGCTGGCGCGCACCACGTCGAGCAGTTCGTCATTGCCTAGGCCGAAGTCGCGCAGCCGCCTGTCGCGCAGCAGGGTGTCGAGAAACTGGCGACCGTTGCGGGCGTGTTTCAGCTGTTTGAAGGCGCTGCGAAAGTACTGGCTCTCCGGGCCGACCACCACGTTGCTCAGTCGGTTCAGCTGGCTGGCCAGCAGGGTGGTGCCCGAGCGGGGGTAGCCCGTAATAAAGGTCAGTGATTGTTCCAGAGGCGAACTGTTCATGTCAGGCCAATACCTTCCGCAGTGCATTCAGTGTGGTTTCCGGTGCGAAGCGGGACACCGTCTCACGTTGTTCCGGGTGCTGCCGGGCCTGCACCAGGGCGTCGGCAAGCTGGTCGGCATCGTTGATGGGATAGCAGTGTTGCAGGCGCGAGAAATAACGCAGGGTCTGCTCCTGGTGGTTGTCGCGGTGTTCACTGTGCTGTGCCAGGCGCGCCATCATGACAATGGGTTTGGCAAATTCCAGGGCGGTGAATATGGAGCCGATGCCAACATGGGCGATGACCAGCTCTGCCCGGCGGAATTGACTGCGGCACTGCGTGGCAGAAAGGAAGGGAACCGCCGCGAAATTCTCCGGCTGATAGCGGCCATCGCCGATTTGTCCAAAGACCTCCTCCCCGGGGTGAGCTGCACAGTAGGCGTCCACCGTGGCGACCAGCCTGTCAAAGGGCAACTGTGTGCCGACCGTCAGGAAAATCATGCACCCGGCTCCAGATTCAGCGGTATCAGGCTGCCGAGGTATTGCACGCCGGCGCTGCGTTGCAGGTGAGGCCACTGTGTGTAGCAGTGCGGCGTCAGGTGGCGGGCAATGCGACCCGACAGCGACATTTTTTCCGGATTGGCGATGCTGTCTATCCACACCAGTTTGTCACAGCGCAGCCGCGCCCAGACCAGGGCCAGGAGGCCCGGGGCCGCTCCGGTGGACAGCACCACATCGGGCCGCTCGCGAAACACTACTGCGGCCGTCTGCCAGGCGGTGCGCAGCAAGCGCAGTTTCTGTGTCGCGTTGCTGTCGGTCAGCCGGTAGTAGCGCGCGATGGCTTGGCCCTCCGGGGCTTCCGGCGCGGTGGACGCGAGTACTACGCTGTAGCCTTCAAACGCCGGCGTAAGGCGCAGCAATTCAATCAGGTGGCCGCCACCGGAGCACACCGCCAGGAGTTTACGCGAGCTCATGATAGAGCTTGCGAATCTGCGGCACGATGGAACCGGGCGTGAAGCGTTCGTAGTAGCTGCTGCGGCCCTGCCGGCCCAGCTGGTCACGGCACTGGGCATTGGCGGCCCGCCCCAGCAGTTCCACCAGCGCGGGGATATCGCCGGGGCTGTGCAGGAGCCCGTTCTCCCCCGAGGCGATCACCTCGGGAATGCCGCCGACGGTCGAGGAGACCACGCATTTGCCCAGGCTCATCGCCTCCAGTATCGCCATCGGCAGCCCCTCGTGGTAGGAGGGCAGCACCAGCACATCGGCGCTGTTGAGCATGGCGTATTTGTCGTCGCCCGAGATCCAGCCGACAAAGGTAACCTTGTCAGCTATGCCGCATTGAAGGGCCAGTGCCCTGGCCGCATCTATTTCTCCGCTGCCGCAGACGATGAGCTCGACCTTGTCGCACACCTTGCACAATTCGCCGAAGGCCGGCAACAGGTCGTAGATACCTTTGCGCTGCCCCACTTCTCCCATGTAGACGTAGCGCACCACGTCCGGCTGCGCCCGGTGCATCGCCAGCGCGCCGGTCAGCGGTATTTCCGGCACCGGTTCTACGTAGTTGTAGATGAGGCGGGAGCGGATGCCGCTGTCGATGTCCTCCACGGTTTCCTGCCAGCGCCGTGAAAGCACTACCACGAAGTCGGCGGCCAGCAGGGTGTGGCGCATCAGCCATTTCACCGGCGCACTGGCGGTTTCGTGATACTGGTCGAACTCCGAGCCGTGCAGGTGGAGTATGACCCTTGCACCGCTGAGTTTGAGCAGGAACAGGATGATCGACTTGCGGAAGAAACTGCCTTTCATCGCCATGTGCAGGTGGTAGAGCCGGTGCCCCCGCAGTCGCAGCCACAGCAGTTTGGCCAGGCAGCTGGCGAACAGGCCACAGCGGTAGAAAACGCTGCCTTCGGCGTGTGAAGCGAGCCAGTAGGCATCGTAGCCCGAGAAAACGTCGCTCTGCTGGTAATTCTCCACGACGGAACGGATACCCCCGGGGGCGCGGGTACTGATCGTCACGATACTATGCGGCATGAAAGTGCCTCCAGTGAATGGTTGGGGTTCCGGTGGCACGCAGCAGCTGGCGAACCCGCTCGACGTCGCGTGCATAGTAGTCGCGGAGCTGGTTTACCGAAGTCTGCGACAGGGTGGAATCCTCCGGTAATCCGGCGCCGTTCACGCGCCGGTACAGGGCGACGATACGTCGCTTCAGGCGCGGATAGCGTCGCAGCAGGGGCTCCAGGCAGTGATTGAGTTTCATGCTCCGGGCGTGCAGCCAGTGGTGCTTGCCCTGGAAGGTGGCGTTGGCCCGAAAGAACTCGAAGTCACGATAGAAGCCGGCGTCGAGGTCCAGCGCTCCGGCGATGCGCTGCATGACGGTATCGGGCTCGCGGTTCAACTGGTCGAAATCGAGCAGCATGACGCGGTCGCCGAAGTGATCGAAGTAGTGCTGGAGATGCTCGGCATAGCGACCGGCGGGCAGCACATCCAGGAACCAGGAGTTGTCGAAGGGGGTATCCGCAAGGGCGATGCGACCCTCGTCGTAGGCCATGCAAAGTTGCACGTAGTCGTCGATACCCAGCCACTGCGGAATGAAAAAGCGACTGCGATGGAAGCGGTAGCTGGACTGCAGGCGCTCAACCGGGTCGCGCAGAATAAACAGCAGCCGGCAGCCGGACAGCGTGGCGTCGATACGCGGTGCGACATCGCGAGCCAGTCCCAGGTAGCCTGGCGAGGCCTCCATGCAGACCTGGTCAGCGCTGCCGGGTGAAAACAGAGCCCGGTAGCCCTGCTCGCTGCAGTTGGGCTGGCGAAAGTAGTCGGTTTCCTTGCGCTGGGACGGCCGCACGCCCGGGTGCATTGCCAGGTATTCGAAGACCGAGGTGGTGCCGGCTTTCTCGGTGCCGCCGATGATGAAGTAGCTCATGCCGCCATCTCGCTGCTGTCCCGGGGCTGCGCGGGCAGGGGCGTGGCCGGTATGCCAACCACCGTCTGGTTGGCAGCGACATCGTGCAGGACGACACTGTTGGCACCGATAACGGCATTGTCGCCGATGCTGACCGGGCCGAGAATTTTCGCGCCGGTAGCAATGTAGACGTTGTTGCCGATGCGCGGTGCCCCCTCCATGCCCTTGCCGCGCCCTCCCAGGGTGACACAGGTACCGATCACGCAGTCGTCGCCGATCACTGACTGGGGGTGAATCACCACTGACATGCCGCGATGGGAGCAGTAGGTGCGATCTCCGATGACACAGGCGGCCGGAATGGAGCAGTTGAAAAGAAAGTAGTTCAACGCTTCCGCGAACTTGCGCAGTGGGGTGAATCCCGTGCCCGGGTCGCCCCGGTAACAGCGATAGAGGCTGACGGCGTTGAAATAGCGGGTGGGGCGCTGGTAGGTCATGGTCGGCCCTTGTGTCCTGTGTAGATTGAGTGGTTAGGGGGGCGCGCTGCCTGGGCGAGGGCAATGTAGGCCAGGGCGACAGCCACCAGATAGCCGGGTAGCAGGCGATAGATGATGCCGTTGCTGAACAGGCCAGTGGCGATGTAGGCCAGTACCAGTGCGCGACCGTGCCGGTTGGGTTGCACCCGGTACAGCAGCACCAGGTTGGCTATCAGTAACAGCAGGCCGACAACGCCGAGTTCAGTAACCGTTTGCAGGTAGTTATTGTGTGAATCTTTCTCGCCGAACCAGTTTGCCACCTCGATGTAGTCGCTGCCGAAGCCGCGACCGAACACCAGCTGTGACAGGTCGGCGCTGGACAGCATCTGCAGCTTCACCTGCCACATGTGCAGCCGGCCGGAGGAGATACGGTTCCAGTCGATGACTTCGGTGGAGAGCAGGGCTAGGCTGAGGATGGCAGCGGGTACCAGCAGGTACAGTGTTGCCTTGCCGGTGGCGCCGAAGCGGGACAGGTAGAGAATGCCGAAGTACACCGCCAGCAGTACCAGCGGCGTGCGAATGGACCAGCCGACCAGCAGCATGAACACACCGAACAGCATCATGCCAAGCAACAGCAGTTGGCGGCCGCGAGCCTGGGCGCGATAGCACAGGGTCCCGATGATCAGGGCGACGGAAAATATATAGGCCGCTTTGTGCAGGTTGCCGAAATAGGTGGGCAGCTTGGTCTGCTCGTGATTGACGTTGTCGGGCATGAACAGCAGGCCGGCAAAGCCGAGCACGAAGACCAGCGCCACCATGTTCTCGGTGATGCGGGCACTGGCGTGACGGTGGTTCACCGCACACAACATCAGGGCAAAGTACAGCAGTAGCGGCAGCACAAAACGGGTGTAGTAGATCACAGTGGCGCCGGGCCTGTGGTAGAAGGCACCCTGTACGACCAGGTATAGGGTAAAGCAGAGCAGGCCACCGACACAGATTTTCGCCTCCTCGCCAAGGCGCTGCCAGTAGACGGCAAGGGCCAGCCCGACGAGGGGCATCATCAGCAAATCCAGTGCGTAGTTCAGGGCACCCAGAATGCCCAGTTGTACCGAGAAGGAGATCAGCAGCTTCAGGAACAACAGCGTATAAAGCGCCGCGCCGAGGGCGCCGGGCTTGGACCTTAACAGTCCCGGTGCAGGCAGGCCGGTAAGCGGGTCGCGGGAACTCAGGGTGAGCATCGCGCGGGCGCTTAATAGATATCTTTGGACAGCAAGGTGAACGGCGTTTTCACCAGTATGGTGATATCCAGCCAGAGCGACCAGCGGTTGATGTAGTCGATGTCATAGTCCACCCGGTGCTTCATCTTGTCCACGCTTTCGGTTTCCCCCCGGCAGCCATTGACCTGGGCCAGGCCGGTGATGCCGGGCTTGATCCGGTGGCGGATCATGTAGGGCTTTATCAGTGATGCGTAGTACTCGTTGTGTTGCAGGGCGTGTGGGCGTGGGCCCACCAGAGACATCGACCCTCCCAGTACGTTGAATAGCTGCGGCAGTTCATCGATTGAAGAGCGACGGAGAAAGCGGCCGATCGGGGTGACACGCTTGTCGTTACGGCTGGCCTGGGTGACGCTGTCGCCATCTTCCCGGTGCATGTACATGCTGCGGAACTTGATCACCTCGATGACGCGGCCGTCCCAGCCGTGGCGCTGTTGGCGAAAAAAGACCGGCCCGGGTGAGGTGAGCTTGACGCCCAGGGCCACTGCGATCATCAGCGGGCTGAGCAGGAGCAGGGCGAACGAGGCAACGAGCGTGTCCAGCAGCGACTTCGCCAGCACCTGTCCCTCCCGGGCCATCGGACTTTCAGACAGGCTGAGCAGGGGGACGCCGGCGACCTCGCTGACACCGTGATTAAGCAGCCTGAGGGAGAAGATGTCCGGGGCCCAGATGATGTCCACGTTCTTGTCGACGAGGCGGTCGTAGATGCTTTCAATCATGTCGGAGCAGGACAGAGGCAGGGCGATATATACCCGGCGGATACCGTGTTGCTGAACGAGTTGCTCCAGGTCGCGGGTGTAGCCAAGCCAGGGCGACAGGGAGCCGTCCCAGCTGTCGCGCCCCTTCACACTGTTGTCGATGACGCCGATGATGCGGTCCGGCAGCCAGGGGTTGTCATCGAAGCTGCGGGCAAGGTGGTGGGCAAGCGCTTGCGAACCGACGATGGCGGTGCGAATCGGCTCGCCGTAGTGCAGGTGGAAGCGTTGCAGTAGCTTGAGTGTTGTGAGGTAGCAGATCACCTGCAGCGAATAGGCCAGCAGGGCCCAGCCGACCAGCACCAGGCGGGAAAAGGATTCGCTGGACTTGGTGACAAAGCCCAGTGTGAGTATGAAGCCGAGGGTAAGCCCCCATGCCTTGGTCAGCTGCAACAGGCACTGTATACGTCCGCGGGACTGCTGGAAGACCCCCGTCAGTTGGTAGACAGGCCACATTACCAGTGCGGTAAAGCCGGCCAGTTGCGGGTAGGGGGCGGTAATCGCGCCGTTGCGCCACCAGGCCAGCAATAAAAGACTGGCCATCGCCAAAAGCATGCAAAGGTAGATCTGCGCATTCATGGCCAGGCAATCCTGCCGGCGGAACAGGCGTTTTACCGGAATGCCCGCAACGCCTCCGACGGCGCCTGCATAGTCCCGGCGAGGGGTGTGTATTCCAAGACTGCCGATATTCATGGCGCAATTCCCTCTGTAGTCACTTGAATGGCGGCGCTGTTTATACTGCTGGACATTGGCGATTTCATGCGTGTACCACATGGGTCACGTGAGGCTTCTTTACCTCTCCGCTTACGCCTGCTGACCCAAACGGGTGAATCTTTAAAGTACATACGGAATATAAAGGGAGAGCTGTAATGCCCGGAAGGCGACTGCGCCGGGTAAAACGCCGGTGGCGAACCTTGAGCAAGCGGCTTGCTATGCGTTCCAGCACGTTATGCAGGGCGACAATCGTTCGTTTTGCACCCAAACGGGTTTGTATTGGCGGTCCTGGCGTTGGCCAATTGGACAGGGCTGTTCCAGTATTGATGGTGAAACACCCGTTTTCTTCACACATATGGAGGTCACCAGATGAAGAAGCGCTATCTTGCCTTCGCGGCAGTACTGGCATTGCCCCTGGGGCAGGCCAATGCTGATGTCATGCCCCGGGATCAGGCACTGTTCGAGGAGGAGCGACATCCCGCCAGCTTGCCCACCGCCAATTACCGCGGTGGCAAATGGCACCAGAGCGGTAACCGCTGGGGCGGCTACGGTCACGGATACTGGGGAGGTGCCTGGGGCGGTGGTCACGGCCAGGGCTGTCGCAAAGTCATCAGCTGGGTAATGGTCGGTCGTCACCCCATCTGGGGTTTCCCGTTCTTCCGGCCCAAAATCCGAAAAGTGTGCCCCAGTCCACACTGACCTACTTTTCCTGCATCGCCGCTCTCCGCTTGCGGAGGCGGCGCAAATGCGCCCCCGGCCTGTTGATTCACTCTGACAAGCGTGCGGGCAGCGTAGATAAGGCCAAGTTAAAGTAGGCGCAGATGAATCAATCCAGTGCGCAGGCTGAGCCTGCATCCGCCAGCCTGCTGTTTTACGGCTTTCTGGCCCTGTTGTTCTGGCTTCCGTTGCCGCTCGGCAGCAACCGCTGGTGGGCGTTGGCCCTGTTCGAACTGGCGGCGATGATCCTGGCCATGGTATGGCTGGTGCTCTACCTGAGGGGGCGGCTGACTACCGGGGCGGCGCTGGCCCAGGCTGCTCCGGCCCTGTTCCTGCTGGTGGCCGCACTGGCCTGGATGTGCCTGCAGATCGTACCGCTGCCTCCCGCCTGGATTGCAGTGCTGTCCCCGGAGGCCATGCGAGTTCACGAACTGTCCGGCTCGTCCCCAACTCTGTCCCTCAATCCCTTTGCCAGCCGCGCGGCACTGTTCGAATCCCTGAGCCTGGTGCTGGTGTTCTGCCTGACGCTGGTGCTGGTCAATTCCCGGCAGCGCCTGCGCGCGCTTTCAATCGTGCTGATTGTGAGCGGGGTCTGCCAGGCCGCGTATGGCTCCCTGATGACCCTGTCCGGGCTTGAGTACGGGTTTGTTGTAGAGAAAGAGGCCTACCGCGGCGTGGCGACGGGCACCTTTGTCAATCGCAATCACCTGGCCGGTTATCTGGAGCTGTGCCTGGCGGTCGGTATCGGCCTGCTGCTCAGCGAGCTGGCGCAGGAGCGATCGCCTCACTGGCGGGCCGGTGTGCGGCGCTTCCTGCAGTCTATGCTGGGGCGCAAGGGACTGTTGCGCTTGTCTCTGGTAGTGATGGTCATCGCCCTGGTGCTGACGCGCTCACGCATGGGCAATATCGCCTTCTTTGCCAGTCTCGGTATCACCGGGCTGCTTTACCTGTCGGCCCGGCGTCGCATCACTCGCTCCGGACTGCTGTTCTTTGCCAGTTTGCTGGTGGTCGACCTGCTGATCGTCGGCAATTTCTTCGGCGTGGAAAAGGTGGTGCAGCGCTTGCAGGAGACCTCGGCGGTTACCGAGCACCGGGATGAAGTGGTGCAGGAGTCGCTGCAAATTATTGCCGACTACCCTTTGAGCGGTACCGGTGCGGGCTCCTACTACAGCACCTACCCCTCTTACAGTACCGGCGTTGTTCCCCAGGTTTACGACCATACCCATAATGATTATGTGGAAATCGCCAGCGAACTCGGGCTGGTGGGTTTTGCCCTGCTGGCAGCGGCAGTGATTTACTGCCTCTACCTCGCGCTGCGGGCCCTGTTCCGTCGTCGTGATCCGGTCATGCAGGGGTGTGCCTTCGCCTGTGTCATGGGGACGCTGGCTCTACTCATTCACTCCCTGACCGATTTCAACCTGCAGATACCCGCCAATGCGGCGCTCTTCGTTGTGATACTCGCGCTGGGCGTCATCAGCGCCAGCGGCCGCTTTGCGCCGGTGACCGTGGACAACTAGCAGCGCGATTTCTCAATACCCGTCCCTGGCAGCATGTATCCCATATGGTTCATGACCGGGGGTGCCTGTCGGCCTACTCTGGATATTCGCAGGCCCCATGGAAGGGCTGACTCTGTCGCCAACGGGCGGCTGCTGTGTCGGGGAGAGATCGCACCTTTGTCGATGGCAATCAATTCAGAGATTGGCCGCATTATCGGCGAAATATACGATTCGGCGATAGATGCTGGTCGGCTGCCGCAGGCGCTGGCCTCGGTATCGAGGCTGGTAGGGGCCGATTACGGCGTGATTGCCCTCGGCGACCGCTACAATGCCTCGGTTAACTACCGCATCGCTGTTCCCGACGGCGGCGGTGACAAGCACCTGTCCGATGTGCTGTGTGACAGCGACTGGATCAGCTACGTACTGGATCAGCAGCCGGGTCGCGTGCTCAGCCACTCGACATTGCCGGCCAGCCAGCGCCAGGCGCGGCGGCTCAACGGCAGATTGCGCGGTATCGACTTCGGGCGCGGGCTGTCCGGCGGCTTTTTCCTGAAAAAATCCGGCTACTGCTATATTTCCTTCTGTCGCCGCGACGGTGGCGAGGCATTTTCAGCCGAGGAGATTGCGCGGCTTGAACTGCTGACTCCCCACGTGCAGCAGGCCTTCGAGATCAACCGTCATGTTCAGGAGCGCTCGGTGCTGCACGATGTGGTGCGGGAGCGCTATGAACAACTGTCCACCGGCGTGGTTTTGCTGGATCGGGACGCTTGTGTGGTGTTCAGCAACGCCTGGGCGCGGCGCCTGTTTCGCGAACCGGGCGGTATTCACTGTGTCGACGGCAGGCTGGGTGTGGCATCCCCTGAAGAAGACAGAAAGCTGGCCGGCCTGATAGAGCACTGTATCCGTACCTCCCACATAAAGGGGGTGATGACGGATGGTTACGTGGCGGTGCCGCGACACGAGCAGGACAAGGCTCCGCTGGCGATCAGCGTCAGCGGTTACTCCAGCAGCGATGATGCGCGCCCCCTGCTGCCCGCGGCTACCAGCGTGATGTTGCTGCTCTACGATGTCGAGCGCCGCAATTCCTCCCAGCGCTACATTCTCGAGCAACTTTACCGTTTGACGCCCAGTGAGGCCGCGCTTGCTGCCGGCCTGGCTGCCGGTAAAACCCTGAATGAGATTGCCAATGCCGGTGGCGTAAGCCGCGAGACACTGCGTTCACAGCTCAAGCGCGTGTTTCACAAGACCAGCACCAACCGGCAGTCCGACCTGGTAAAACTGGTACTGACCGGCCCCGGCAGCCTGCTGGTCTAGCCGCTACCCGCCAGATCGGTCCGGCGGAAGCCCGTTTCCCGGCGCAGGCGCAGGCGTCCGAATTTTCGTTCTCTCACCCGTTCGGGTCAGTGCGACTCCGCGGCAAAAATGGCCTTTCTGCTTCAGTGGCGGAGCCCGGCAAGTTCTGCCCGCCTTGCCGGGCGGGTCTCCTGTGCTACCGGGAGTGGCGCAAATTCCTGACAACCGCGGCATTTTCGCGCCTGATCGTGTCATTTCTGCCCCGCACACACGACAGGTTCCGAGCGCGAGTGCGCTGTCCCGGCCGGGGCTGCACGGGCAACTCTGTGAAAAATTCCAAAACATGAAAAATAAAAATTAACAACTTACATGAGGCGGGATTTGGTCTTTAATTATCAAATATGTGACCTGGCTCACATAAAAGTAGAGCACGATAACGTGCCGCGCCTTGTAAGGACCATTGCTGATTGAGCCGAAACATGTGGGTGGGCCATTGCCCGCCCGGGGAGTTGCGTTTCCAGGGAGCTGCACGATGAATCCGCAATTTGTAAGAGTAGTAGAGACTTTGTATGAATCCACTTTCGAGCCAGGCCAGCTGGAAGTGTTTCTGGAGGAGATGGCAGAGCTGACCGACAGTGCGGCCGCTGGTATTTACTGTTGCGACGACAATACCCGTCACAGCGGCTTCGTATCGAGTATCGGTATATCCGCCGGCGAGCTGACCGCGCGCGAACGGGAGGCCGGCTTCCACCGGGAGGTGGGGCGTCACATGTCGCCCCCGCCGCGGTCCGGCAGTATCACCTATACCCAGGATTTGCTGCCGGGAAAGCGCCTGCACCGGGAGCGTCTGTTCAGCCATTTTCTCCAGCCCCAGGGACTGGAGCAGGCCGGTTGCCTCTATGTCGAGCACGGCGGTCATCACACGGTGACAGCGTCGTTCATGCGCAAGACCGGCCGCGGCAAATACCGGGAGCAGGACAAGGCGCTGTTCAGCAAGGTGATGCCGCACCTGCAGCGCAGCTTCCGGCTAAAGCGCCACACGGCGGGCCTGCCACTTGGACTGTCGTCCGCCTGGGAGCTGATGGACATGCTGTCCTACGGGGTCATCCTGTTTAACAGCCGGCAGGAAGTGATTTACCTGAATCCCCAGGCTGAGCGCATTGTGGCAGACAACGACGGCGTGGTGCTGAACACCCGCTACCTCGGCGCCTGCCGCAGTGGCGAGAGCCAGCAGCTGCGCAACCTGTTGCGCGCTACCATCGCCTCTACCATTGATCCGGCCGTGCCGCTGGGCGGTGGCGACCTGCTGGTTAGCAGGCCCTCGGGTAAACGCGCCTACAGTGTCATGATCCACCCCCTGACACCCAGTGTATTCAGCGATGACCAGTGCCCGGCCGCCGCTGTCATCCTGCAGGATCCGGAGCAGGCGTCGGAGGCCCCGCTGGCGCGTATGCGCTCGCTGTATGACCTGACCACCGCCGAATCCCGCGTGGCCAATGAGATCATGCAGGGGCACTCACTGGAGATTTGCGCGCAGAATCTCGGTCACTCGGTGTCCACATCGCGCAATCTGCTGAAGCGGGTTTTCGCCAAGACTGAGACCGGAAGGCAGAATGAACTGGTGAGCCTGCTGCTGCGCTCACCGCTGGGGCTACAGAGCGCGCAGACCTGATTTGAAGATTGGCGGGAACAGAATGCCGGTATACCAGCGGCGCTGGTCGGCGCAGTTGTGCGCCCCGCTTGCAGCCCTGCTGGTGGCCGCCGGCAGTGTTGCAGTGGCGGAGCGGGACCTGTACCGGCAGCCCTTCTCGAGCCAGTCTCCGTGGAATGTATCTCTGGGGGAAACACCCTATGGGGATGCAGCCTGGGAGCCGCTCGACCTCGGCGAACAGGCCCACGTTCATATCAACAGCAACAGCTGGTCCATTCCCTTCTACCTGGCGGCGGACACGACGCCAGAGCGGCCGATCTACATCCGCAAGCTCGAGGACTACGTAGAGGCCCCGGTGCCCGAAGACGCCCGTCCCGCCGAGGGAACCGACGGCCATCTGGCGGTGATGTCGGCTGATCGCACCACCATCCACGAGTTTTTCCGCTATGACGAGGCGGGCCAGGCGGACATCTATCGCCGGCTGGATGCACCCGGCACCGGTGTGGCAGAACGTCCCGGCTGGCACATCGGCACCCGCGCCTATGGCGGCTCCTCAGTGGGCGGCCTGATACGGCGCTGGGAACTGGACGCGGGGCGTATTGATCACGCGCTGGCGGTGGCCCTGAGCCTGAACTTCCTGAAGCGCGGGTTTGTGCCGCCGGCGACCACGGAGGATGCCAATAGCGAGAAGAACTACACCGGGCATATCCCGATGGGCGCGCTGCTCAGGCTGCCGGCGGACCTGCAACCCGAGGAGCACCTGGAACGCCCCCTGGCACTGCTGATCGCGCGGGCGTTGCAGACGCACGGTGCCTATGTAGTGGACTCCGGTGGCAGCAACGCCCTGCTGTTCTACGCAGAGCCGGGTTTTGACGATGATCTGGTCGCCGCCAGCGCCAATGAACTGGACCGGATTCTGCCCCTGTTGCAATGGACCACGCCCGAGTCCGGCCTGGATGTCGGGGGTTTTTGCCAGGCTGGAGAGCGGCCCGCCGCCCTCACCTCACCCTGAAAGTTGCTACAATGCGCCGCTGCCGTTGCGAGCGGCAGTGTTGCGAATTTTCCCGGGGAGCTTTCTATGCGCACTGACATCGCCGAGGCGCTGATCGATATCGAGGCCGAGCTGCGTCGGCTCGGCCTGTGGGACAAGATCCCCCCTTCCAGTGAAGCCCTGGCCAGCACTGAACCCTTCTGCCTGGACACGCTCAGCCTGCCGCAGTGGTTGCAGTTTGTCTTCCTGCCTACCCTCTATTGCATGCTGGAGGAAGAGCAGCCGCTGCCCGGGCGCTGCGCCATTGCGCCGATGGCCGAGGAGCATTTCCGCGGATCGGGACGGGGGGGTGAAGCGCTGCTGGAAGCGCTGGCGCGGGTGGATGAATTGTTAACGGCAGTAGCACCGGAATGACCGCGGGGCTGGACGCCGATGTGATCGTTATCGGCGCAGGGCCAGCCGGCGCAGTTGCCGCTGCCCTGCTGGTGCAGCGGGGGCACCGCGTGCTGGTGCTGGAGCGTGAGCATTTTCCCCGTTTCTCTATCGGTGAGAGCCTGTTGCCCCAGTGTATGGAGTACCTGGAAGAAGCCGGCATGCTGGCCGTGGTGCGCGCCGCCGGCTTCCAGCGCAAGAAGGGCGCCCTGTTCCAGCGCGGCGGTGTTTACAGCGGCTTCGATTTTGGCGAGCAGTTTTCCCGCGGTTTTGGCGAAACCTTCCAGGTGCAGCGCGCCCGTTTTGACCAACTGCTGGCGGCAGAGGCGCAACGCCAGGGAGCGGAGATCCGCTTTGGGCACAGTGTCGAGGCCGTTGAGTTCAGCGCGACCGACGCGCTGTTGTCCTGTCGTGACGGGCGGGGTCAGGCCTGTTCACTGCGCGCTGGCTTTGTGCTCGACGCCAGTGGCTTTGGCCGGGTGCTGCCACGCCTGCTGGATCTGGAGCGGCCCTCTGGCTTTCCATTGCGGGCGTCGCTGTTCACCCATGTTGTCGATGGCATTCCGGCTGGGTCGGGGTTCGACCGTGACAACATCCTGATCACCGTCCACCCCATCCACCGCGATGTGTGGTACTGGCTGATCCCTTTCAGTGGGGGGCGCGCCTCACTGGGGGTGGTGGCCGAGCCTTCCTTTTTCGAACCCTACGGCGAGGACAACAGCGCCGCCCTGCAAGCCCTGGTCACCGAGGATCCGGTGCTGGACAGGCTGCTGGCACAGGCGCACTGGGACACCCCGGCCCGCCGCCTCAGCGGTTACTCCGCCAGGGTCAGCCAACTGGCCGGTGAACGCTTTGCCCTGCTGGGCAACGCCGGGGAATTCCTCGATCCGGTGTTTTCCTCCGGTGTCACCATTGCCCTGCGCTCCGCCAGTATGGCGGCGCAGGTGCTGGACCGGCAGTTGCGCGGCGAGAGCGTGGACTGGCAGGTGGATTACGCGGAGCCATTGCAGCGCGGCGTCGATACCTTTCGCGCCTTTGTCGACGCCTGGTACGACGGTCGCTTCCAGGACATCATTTTCCATGCCCGCCCCCAGGGCAATGACATCCGCCGCATGATCTGCTCGATTCTGGCGGGCTATGCCTGGGACGAAAGCAATCCCTACGTGCGTCAGCCCGTGCGCCGCATCGACACGCTTTGGCAGTACTGCCGGCCGGAACCCGTCACCGGCTAGGTTCACCGGCGCGGTCTGTCAGCACAGACCGCCGTTTACGGAGATCACCTGGCGGGTCACATAGGCGGCGCCGTCACTCAGCAGGAAACGCACCAGTGAGGCCACTTCTTCCGGCCTGCCGAGGCGGCGCATGGGGATCTGTTTTTTTACCTCGTCCAGCGGCAGTTCCTCCAGCATGTCGGTGTCGATCAGGCCCGGTGCGACGCAGTTGACGGTGATTTCCCGCTTTGCAAGCTCCAGCGCCAGTGCCTTACTGGCGCCGATGATACCGGCCTTGGCCGCGGAGTAATTGACCTGCCCGCGATTGCCGATCAGCCCCGCCACCGAGGCCAGGGTGACGATGCGCCCCGGCGCCCGGCGTTTCACCATCGGCATGACCAGCGGATTGAGCACGTTGTAGAAACCGTCCAGGTTGCTGTGGATAACACTGTCCCAGTCCTCCCCGGTGAGGGCGGGAAAGGCGGCGTCGCGGGCGAGGCCGGCATTACAGACCACACCGTAGTAGGCGCCGTGCTCGCCGATGTCCGCCTCCAGGGCCGCGCGGGCGGCCTCGCGGTCGGCCAGGTCAAAGGCGAGCACCCTGCAGGGGACCGGCAGCGATGCCGCCAGCTCTTCGGCCAGTGCCACCCGGCTGCGGCAGTGCAGTAGCAGTTCGTAGCCATCGGCGGCGAGGGCCGTGGCAATGGCGCGGCCGATGCCGCGGCTGGCGCCGGTGATCAGTACGCGGCGTTCACTCATGTCCGGGCTGCTCCAGGTAGTTTTCCAGGTCTTTCGGTTCGTAGGCCGCCAGGCGCGCGCGCTGGCTGACGTCGGGGCCCAAAAGCTGACAGTCAAAAGACCCCATGCCGCTATCCGTCTGCAGCAGGCGGCGCGCACTGACCTGCAGCTGCGCACCGCAGGGCAGGCGCGGGGTGTTGGTTTCAAAGTGGCGGGTGCCAAGCAGAAAGCCCACCCGGGGTGGCTCACCGCGTTGGTGTGCCTCCCAGCCCGCCAGTGCTGCAACCGCCTGGGCCATGTACTCCAGCCCCAGCCAGGCGGGTACGCTGCCGGCGCTGTCGAAACGACCATCCGCCGCCACCTGCAGGGCGCAGCAGATCTCCCCCTCGGCGGCGCTCACCACGGCATCCAGCAGGCGCATGGGAGGCCGGTGCGGCAGCAGTTCGGCCACCGGTGGAAAGGTGGGCTTAGCGGCCATCGGTTCTGCTGACGATCAGGGAGACGTTGTTCCCGCCAAAGGCAAAGGCATTGCTCAGGCAGTGTTTCAGGGGCCGGCGAGGCCGCTCATGGTGGTCGCAGAGAGCCAGTGGAGACAGTGCCGGATCGGCGTTGAAGCCCTGCTGCATCGGCGGCAGGCGCGGGTCTTCCTCCAGCAGCAGCTGGCAGCACAGGGCCAGCTCCAGGCTGGCGGCGGCGCCCAGGGTGTGGCCGGTCCAGGTCTTGCTGGTGCTGCAGGCCACACCGTCCTCGCCGAACACCCGCTGTAGGGCTCTGGCTTCCATGGCGTCGTTGTGGGGCGTTCCGGTGCCGTGCAGGTTGAGGTAGTCGATATCCGAGGGGTGGAGACCGGCTTCATCCAGCGCGCCGCGTATGGCGGCGACGGCGCCGCTGCCCTGCGGGTGAGGGGCAGAAATGTGGTGGGCGTCGGAACTCGCGGCGCCGCCCGAGAACCGCAGCGCGGAGGGTGTCCGGCTGAGCAGGAAGGCGGCTCCGGCCTCACCGATATTGATGCCGTCGCGCTCCGCCTCGAAGGGCCGGCACAGACCGGCCGAGACGGCTTCCAGGGAAGCGAAGCCGCGCACGGTGAGTTCACAGAGCGTGTCCACGCCGCCGCACACTACCGCATCGCAGAGCCCCAGGCGCAGCAGGCGGCGCGCCGCCAGCAGGGCATTGCCGCCGGAGGAGCAGGCGGTGGATACCGTGAATACCGGGCCCTCCGTTTTCAGCAGGGCGGCGCAGAACTCACCCAGGCCGCCGAGCATCCCCTGTGCCGGGTGAAAGTCGGGCGTGGCGCTGCCGCTGCCGATAGATTCGGCAATGGCCGCCTGGGTGCTGTCGGTACCGGAGGTGCTGGTGGCCATGACCAAACCCACGCGGTTGCTGCCATAGCGGCTGCAGGCCTCATCGATGGCCGGGCGCAGGGCCTGCAGGGTCGCCGCCGCCAGGCGGTTGTTGCGACAGTCGTAGCGCTCCAGCCCCGGCGGCAGGCGGGGCAGATCGACACTGACGGCGCCGCACAGGGCGCCGTAGCGGCGCTGAAACAGGGTCTCCCGGTCGGGCAGGGGACTGTTGCGGCGCAGCAATCGTGCGGCGAGCTCCGCGGGGCTCGCCCCGAGGTTGCAGATCAGATTGAAGGCATTGAGATAGAACAAGCGCGGGGTCTTTCCGGTTGGCGGCGGAGCCGCGGTGGTCTGGGTCAGGCGCTATGTTACGGCCTTGGCGGTGGCCGGTCACCCGGATTGAGCCAGGACAGGCCCCAGGCCGCCAGCAGGCCGAGGGCGATGCTCAATCCGAAACTGGCGATAAAGGGCGTCCGGGACAGGGCCAGCATGCCGAAGGCCAGCAGGGAGGTGAGGGCGGAGAGACTGACCGCCAGGGTGGTGGCGCCCTGATGATCGGCCGCGGAGGCGTTGCGAAACACGCCGTAGTCCAGCCCCACTCCCAGCACCAGCATCAGGCCCAGCAGGTGGGCGAGGTTGAAGCTGCCGGCGCTGGCGCCCAGGGCGGTCAGGTAGCCCAGCAGGCCCAGGCCAAACAGGCAGGCACAGGCGGGCAGGCCGACCGCCCACAGGGCGCGGCGCCAGCCCAGCATCGGCCCCAGCACAATAGCCACCAGAACGGCGGCGGCGGGCAGCAGGGCGCTGAGCAGGTGGCGGTAGTGCCCAAGCAGACCGTTCACCCGCGCCACCGGATCCACCAGGGAGGCGCCCGCGAACTGCCGGATCTGCTCCAGGTCTGACGGGGCCAGTTCCCCCGCGGGAATGAGTACGCTGGCGCACTGGCCGCCGTTACAGCCGAGGAGGCCGGCACCCCCGGTGGGCAGAGTCTTCGGGGGCAGGGCATCGGGCGTCAGTGCGGCGCCGGGCGCCTGCAGTGAGGCCAGCACTTGCTGACGGTCCGGAGCTTTCATACCCAGTTGTTCCAGGTGTTTTGTCAGCGCTGTACGCACGGCCGGAGCCTGCCACAGCGCCAGGTTGCTTTGCTGCTGTTGCCGGGAGGGAATGAACTGTGAGATGCCCTGCAGGGGGGTATCCAGCGCAGTGCGCAGCGCCTCTTCCGCCTGCAACAGCGATTCCGTGTCCGGCCCCAGCAACAGCACATAGCGGCTGTCGGCGCCGGCAGGGGCCAGCTGTGACAGCGCTTCCCGATCCGCTTCCAGGCTGGCCGGTGCGGCGTAGAAACTGCGCACGTCATCCCCGGGTTGCAGTAACAGGAGTCCCGGCAGGCAGAGCAGGGCCGCCATCGCCAGGATGACACGGCTGCTGCGCGCAGAGGGCAGGGGGCGCCGGCACCAGGGGGGGAGGTTGCGGCCTTCCCGCGGCCGGTAAAGGGCGGGAAACAGCAGGCACACTGTGGCAAAGCTGACGGCCAGTCCCGATGCCATCAACAGGCCGATCTGGCGCAGGCCGGGAAAGGGCAGCAAAGCCAGGGCGCCGAAGGCCAGCACGCTGGACAGGGCGCCGAGACCGAGGGCGCGCCCAACCCGGGCCAGGGGGCGCTGCCGCTGCCAGCCGGGGGCCAGGGAGTGGGCGAGATAGTGCAGGGCGTAATCCGCAGCGATACCGATCAGGGTGGCGCTGAATACCAGCGCCAGCAAATGCACCTGTCCCAGCAGGCTGACGCTCACCAGGATGCCGGCAGTCAGTCCGCTGCTGACACAGAGCAGGGTCAGTAGCAGGGCGCGCGCAGAGCGCAGGGCCAGCCACAGCAGGACAGCGAGCAGGGCGAGGGAGGCGAAGCCGATGGAACTGATCTCCCCCCTGGCACTGTGGATGCCGTAGGCGGTATACAGGGGCGCGCCGCTGGCCCTCATCTGCAGGCCCTGGGCCCGGGCCTCCTCCCGCAGGGAACGGTAGAGCGGGTAGAGGGGTTCGAGGCGGTTCAGGGCGATGCCGGCCGGCGATAGCTCCAGCACGGCCAGCGCGGCGCCGTCGCCGCCGGGGGAGGCGGGCGCCGCGGCGCTGAGAAAACGGCGGAAACTGCCGGCGGGGTCCTGGCGCAGCTGGACCAGGCCGGCGCCCCCCAGGGGCGAGTAGAGGAAGTGGCGGTAGTCTGTCAGCAGTCCTGCCGGATCCTGCGCCAGGCGCTGCTGGTCGCCCCCGGTCAGCAGGGCAAAACGCCAGGGCGTGAGGGCGCGGGCTGTAGCCTGCCAGCGCTGCTGTTCTGCGCTCAGTACATCCCGGGTCTCGAAACCGGCATTGTCGAGCGCGGCCATGGCGCTTTCGAGAAAGCGTTGTGCGTGATCATCGGCGCGCTGTGGGTCGGTATCCTTTACCCACAGCAGCAGGCGTCGCTCATAGGCGCTGGCTTGTTGCGCTTCCGCCCGCTGCTGCCAGTACAGGTCCTGATCCCGGGGCAGCAGGGTCATAATGTCGGTTTGCAGCCATTGCCCCGGCCAGCGCAGCCAGGCCAGCGCCAGCAGCAGGGTCGCCCCCAGCAACCACAGCCACAGGCCCCGGCGCGTCTCAGGGCTTGTCACTGGCCGGATTTCCCTGTGCACGAACCTCGGTGAACTCGATCAGGGTGATATTGCCCTCGCCCTGGTCAACCTGCAGCTGCTGCAGGTAACGGGCGCCACTCAGATGCAGGCTGTGGAACAGCGACTGCAGGCGGTGGGCGCGGGGTATCAGGGTTACCTGCCAGGCTGCTGCGTCAGACCCGTCGGCGGGCAGTGCGGCAGTTTCCTGCACGATGGCGAAGTGCCGCGCCAGGGCCGCCGTGTCGCCCCCGGCAAGGGCCTGTAGCAGGGCGGCCGCCGGGATAGTGTCCAGGGTCCGGCCGTCGATGCTGAGCACGCCGTCGCGGATGCGGGTTATGGAGGGCTCCGGCAACTCCATAACCCAGTCGATATCGCCGCCGTTGTGCAGGCGGAAGCGGCCACTGCTGATCACCGGTCGCTGCAGGAAGGGCAGCTCCCGCTGCTGGCGGAAGCGGCCCTGCAGGCCTTCAGCAGGTGGTCGCAGGTGCTCACCCAGGCGGGCGAAGAGAGCGCTTTGTGTGGCTGGGAGAGATGCGCTGCCCTGGTTGTTTGCCATTGTCCCGGGGCTGGCCAGCGTCAGCGCCAGCAGCCAGATGGCCAGCAGGTTGCGCCAGTCGCAGCTCATGGAAAGCAACACCCGGCCTCAGTCATAGAGCACCCAGTGGCGGCGGCGTATGGCGTCGAGGGTGCCGCGCAGTTCACTCTCCAGGGCGCGGTCGTCCACCAGCAGGGAAAAGTGCTCGGCTACCTGGGCAATGCTCTGCCGCGGGCCCTCCCGCAGGGCGTCCAGGCTCAGTTCCTGCCGGTCCAGCCGCAATTGCACACCCTGCCAGCCGGCCAGCAGGCCGGCGGCTGCGACCTGCTCTGTCAGCGTCTGCACCCGCAGGCAGTCGCGGGCGGCGATGGTACCCATGCTCACCTTGTCCTGGTTGTGGCACTCGGTGGAGCGCGAGAACACGCTGGCGGGCATGGTCAGCTTCAGGGCCTCTGCGGTCCAGGCCGAGGCGCCAATCTGTACCGCCTTGAAACCGTGGCTGATGGCCTGCAGGTCGGCGCCTGCGCCCGAGAGATTGGCGGGCAGGCCGTGATTTTGCCGCGGGTCCATCAGCTGGGCCAGCTGCCGGTCCAGCAGGTCGGCGACATTGGCCACGGCGGTTTTCAGGCTGTCCATGGCCATGGCCACGTGGCCGCCGTAGAAATGTCCGCCGTGCATCACGTGCTCGCCGCTGGGGTCGATCAGCGGGTTGTCGTTGGCGCTGTTGAGTTCCGTGGTGACCAGGCTGCCGGCAAAATCGAGGGTATCCAGCAACACCCCGATAACATGAGGCGCACAGCGCAGGGAGTAGCGGTCCTGCAGGCGGTCGCTGTTGCGCGGCAGCTCTCCCTCTCGCAGGTCACTATGCAGCCAGGCGGCGCAGCGCACCTGCCCGGGGTGGGGCTTGGCGGCGAACAGGGCGGGGTCAAAGTGAAAGGCGTTCCCGCGCAGGGCCAGGGAGCAGAGCGCGGTCACCCGGCTGGCAAGCTGGGCCAGATAGCGCGCCCGGGCGATGGCGAGGCAGGCCAGTCCGGTCATCACTGCGGTGCCGTTCATCAGCGCCAGACCTTCCTTGGGTTGCAGCTGCAGGGGCTGCCAGTCCAGCTGGCTGAAAACCTCGCTGGCCGGGAGCCGCTTACCGCGGTGCCAGACTTCGCGCTGTCCCTCGAGTACGGCGGCCAGGTAGGACAGGGGGGTGAGGTCGCCGCTGGCGCCGACCGACCCCTCGCTGGGCATCACCGGCATCACATCCTCATACAGCAGGCGCTGAAGGTGCTGTAGCAACTGATAGCGCACTCCGGAGTAGCCTTGGCACAGACTGGCCAGGCGGGCGGCGACCACCGCGCGGGTCTCCTCTACGCTGAACGGCTCTCCCAGACCGCAGCCGTGGAAGGTATAGAGCTGGCGCGGCAGTTGTTCGACCTGCGTCGGCGGGATACTGACGCCACAGGAATCGCCGTAGCCGGTGGTGACACCGTAGACCACCCCATCCTCTTGCCACAGGCGCTGGACAAACCCGGCGCCGGCTTCAATCGTGCCGATAAAGTCGGAATCTTCGCTGAGCAAAGCCCGGGCGCGGCCAGCGGCGATGGCGTCGACAGCTTCGATGGTGAGGTCTGCGCCGTCGAAGACAATGCGGTCCCGGTGGGCGGGGGAAGCTGAGGTCATGGGGACTGGTCCCAGAAACGGTAGAAGTTAAACCACTGCAGGGGCGCGCTGCGGGCCTTGTTTTCCAGCGTTGACACATAGCTGGCCATGTATTTTCGCAGCGCTTCGCTGCGCTGCTTCCTGGGCAGGTGCACGCGCTCCGCCAGGCGCTGGCAGTCGATGTCGTAGCCGCTTTCCGTGCGGGTGCAGAATACCGTATAGACCGGGCACTTCAACAGGCCGGCCAGTATGAAGGGGCCCTCGGGGAAGGGGGCGGGACGACCGAGAAAGGGCAGGCGCTGGCAGCGTCCGCGGGAATTGACCGGCACCCGGTCGGCGAGGATGACCAGAAATTCTCCGCGTTCCACACAGGCGGACAGGCGCAGGGCGGTGGCGGGGCTCAGCTCGCTGACTTCCACCAGTTCCAGTTCCGCATCCAGGGCCAGGTCCCGCAGCAGGTGGTTGAAGCGGTCGGCGTGGCGGGTGTGAACGAGAATGTTCAGCTTCAGGCCGGGGTTGCCGCGGGACAGGCTGCGACAGATTTCCAGGTTGCCGAGGTGGGCTCCCAGCAGTACCGCGCCCCGGCCGCTGTCGAGCTGTGCCTGCAGCAGGTGCCGCTTTGGGAAGTGCACGCTCTGCAGCAGATCCGGCCGCGCCCACACGCCGAGTTTGTCCACTGTGGAGCGAGAGAAGGCCAGCAGGTGGCGATAGCTTGCGAGAGGCCCCGGTGCCGGTGTGCTGCCGCCGCTGAAGCAGTGCAGCTGTTGCAGGTACTCCCTTGAGGCACGGCGCGCCTCGCCGTGAAACAGAAAGTAAAACAGCACCACCGGCTGCAATACGAGGGTGAAGGCCCAGGCGCCGATGTAGCGGTATATCCAGAACATCAGCCGCATACCGGCGATAAAGCCGGCCTCGCCGATATCGGCCCAGTGGCGCGCGCTGCCTGGAGAACCTGTTTCAGCCACGGAAGTTGCGCGCCAGCAATTGCGGCAGTCTGCGCAGCATGCCGAAGAAGAGCCGCGTGTGGCTGATCGCCAGCAGTGCGGTATCGCGCCAGGCGCGGAAGTGGGAGATGCCGTCCGCCGGATAGTCCACCGCCGTTGGCAGCCCGACGATCTGCGTGCCATCCCAGTGCAGGTAGACCATGATCTCGGTATCAAACTGCATGCGGTCTCCGGTGTGGTGCTGCTCAATCTGCCGGCAGGTTGCTGCCAGTGGGTAGATGCGGAAGCCACACATGGTGTCGCGGATTTCCAGTGACAGGGTATTGAGCCAGACCATGGCATGGGTGAGGTAGCGGGAGTAGAAGCGCAGGGCCGGAATGTTGTGGAATCTGGGTACCCCGCTCACCATCGCCCCGGGTTGGGCCTCAGCCAGCGCCAGCAATGCCGGAATGTCGTCGAGGTTGTGCTGGCCGTCGGCGTCGATCTGCAGTACGTGGCTGAAGCCCTGGGCGCGGGCGTGGAACAGTCCGCTTTTCAGGGCGGCTCCCTTGCCGCGATTCTCGCTGTGCTCCAGCAGTGTTGCATGCTCGGTCGCGGCGAGTTCCCGCAATAGCGCGGTGCAGTGGGGACCGGAACCGTCGTTGACCAGAATCACCGGCAGGCTGTAGTCCGCCAGCATGGCCAGCAGCTGGCGAAGCCGGTGGGGATGGTTGTAGACCGGAATCAGGGCGCAGCAGCGCATCAGTCGCAGGCTCCAAAGCGCAGTTTGCCGCGGGCGTGATCGCCGTCGCTGGAGCGGGCAGCAAAGGTAAGCCAGCCGCTCATACTATTGTAGTCCAGGTGGAATGTTACCAGGGTGTTCGGGCGCACCAATTGCTGAAACTTGACACCTTTCATGCCCAGAAACTCCCCCTGCAAACCCAGCTCCCGGCGGGCGTAGTCCTCCACCCACTTCAGCAGGACCACACCGGGCAGCACCGGCGCCGAGGGAAAGTGGCCGTTAAACCAGGGCGAATCCGAGCGTACCAGCAGCTGCAGTTTCAGGGTGTCCTGATCGCGCTGGCAGCGCAGGAGAGGGGGTAGCAGGGCGGGCTGGAACAGCGCACGCAGATCGCTCAGGGGCAGCTTTCCCTGGGGGTTGCGCGGGAGTCTGGCCACCAGTCGGAAGCGCCGGGGCACCGCCGCTGCGGGCAGGCGCGCCGCCAGGTCCCGGCGCAGCTGGCGCAGCAGGCCGGGAAGAAGCTGCACCGCCAGCCCTGCGTGTCCGGCTTCGCTCAGTACGATGACGGCACCGATGCGCTGCCCGGGCAGGGGCAGGGCGGCGGCTTCTTCGATCCAGTCCAGGGCCAGCAGGGCCTGCTCAACGGCGGGCAGCGAAACCCGCTTGCCCTCGATCTTGGCAATACGGTCGAGTCGAGCGCCGAGTGTAAACCCGCTACCGCCGGCAGGTTTTGCGCTGTCAGCACTGTGGTGCCAGGCATCCCGGGCCAGCATCGGCGAACGGATGGCCAGGGCGCCGTCTGCACCGATGCGGGTGCGAACGCCCGGCAGAGGCTGCCAGGGCGTATCGCTGTCGCATTGCTGACGCCAGGCGATGCCGCCGGTTTCAGAGCTGCCCAGTACCTCTATCGGGGCTTCGCCGCGGGTTTCGGCAATCTGCAGGGCGGCGTCGGTCTGGAGGGGGCCACCGGAGGAGAAGATCAATTGCGGCGCCTGCTCAGTGGCGAGCAGGGGCAGGGCGTCGCCCAGCCGGTGCAGGTGAGCGGGGCTGGCAATCCAGGCAAAGGGAGCCAGCGGTGCAAGCTGTTTCAGCAGCGGTGTGGGGTCGACAAAGGGGCTGCGCCAGAAACTGCGCCCCTGGCACAGTGGCCACAGAACGGAAAACAGCAGGCCGTAGAAGTGCTGGTGGCTGACGGTGCCGGCAATCAGGTTCTGCTGCAGCTGCATGCCCCACTGCTGCTCCAGGGCTGCGAGTTCTGCGTCGATCTGTCGCCCCGCTTTGGCAATCGCCTTGGGCTGGCCGCTGGAACCGGAGGTGAAGACCACCAGTTCGCCCAGCGGTTGAATCTGTGGCTCCCGGGTGGGGCTTTCTTCACCCGCATGGATTGTAAAATTTTCCAGGCCGGCAAAGTTGCCGATCAGCGAACAGCCCTGCTGCTGTAGTGCCCGCACGGTGGCGGGGTGGCAGTCGCCCGGGATGTAGACCCGGTGGCCCAGGCCCAGCAGCGCCAGCAGGGCCACCGCGAAGTCGTAGGTGTCGGGTTCAAACAGGGCCCAGTTGCGCGACGCCTGATCCGCCAGCCGCGCCTGCAGGCTGGCGACTGCCGCCAGCAAATCCCGCCACAGGAGGACCTGCTCCGGCCCGCGACTGACGATATGCCCGGGCGGATAGCGCTCCGGGCCGAGACTGCTGAACACCTCCCGACACTGCTCAGGCATGCGGCCTCCGGCGAACCCGCTGGCGCAGCAGCCACTCCCCGGCAAACAGGCCGCCCATCAACAGATAGGCGATCAGGCCGTTGTAGAGGCTCCAGGTCTGCAGACTGGCCGCCTGTGCGGTCCACAGGGCGATAGCGCCATTGACGGCAAAGAAGGCACACCACACCTGCGTTACACGGCGGGTGTAGGCGACGGCTTCCGGCGGCAACTCTGCTTCCTGCAGGCGCGCCAGGCGCTCGGCAACCGGCGGGCCCCGCCACAGGCTGGCGGCAAACAGCCCCAATAGCAGGGCGTTGACCAGGACCGGGTAGAAGCGGAACCAGTGTTCGCTGCCGCTGGCCCAGGCACCCAGGGCCAGTGCCAGCAGCAGGGCGGCCAGCGCGACGGGGAGCGCGCTGCCGACCGCGCGCAGCGTCAACAGGCGCAGCAGTGCCAGCAGGGCAAAGCCCGCGGCGGCGCCGCTGAGTCCGAAATTGTACAGGGCCAGAGGTAGCAGCAGGGGAAAGGCTGCAACGAGCATCGCGCCCAGCAGGGTGGTTGCACCCTTCATGCCCGGGCCGGGAATGCCGCGTACTTGTCGCCTGCTGGCACCGCCGGGTGGGCGGCGCGGCGTCGGTTCACGCCGCCGCACCCTCGCTGCGGACAAAGGCGGCCAGACTGGCGACGCTGCGGAAGTGCTCGCGGGTGCTCTTGTCCTCGGCATCCAGGTTGATGTTGTAGCGCTGCTGCAGGGCCATGCCCAGTTCCAGCGCGTCGATGGAGTCGAGACCGAGGCCGTCCTCGAACAGCGGTTCATCGGTAGCGATGTCGGCGGTGCTCATCTCTTCCAGCTCCAGGGCGTCGATGATGAGTTGCTTGATGTCGTTTTCCAGGTTGCTCATAGGGAATTCTCGCAGGTGAAGTAGTCTTGCCAGTGCCGGGTCAGGCGCCGGGCGGCCAGGCTGTAGCGCCCCGCCGCGGCCAGTGCGGCGGGTTCTGCCGGGATCGGGGCTGCTGCCGCCTGTAGCTGGAAATGGGGGCGCCGGGTTGGCACCCGATACCAGGGCATACCCTTGTACAGGGTTGGCGGCCTGACCTTGATGCGCACCAGCACCAGGGGAGGACTGGAACGCAGGCAGAGATGTGCGGCCCCCCGCAGCAGGTGCGGGGCCGTGCCGGGGGTGCTGCGGGTGCCCTCCGGAAACACCACCAGGCTGGTACCGGTGGCCAGCGAGGCGGCGCAGTCTTTCAGCAACTGGCTGGCATTGCGGTTGGGAAGGTAGCCGGCCCAGCGCAGTGGGCCACGGGTGAAGGGGTTGCGAAACAGGCCGTCCCGGGCGATGCAGGCGGTATTGGCCGACTGGCTGACCAGAAAGATGACGTCGATCAGGGAGGGATGGTTAGCCACGATCAGCACTCCGGGCCGGTTCAGCAACTCGCTCTGCTGGAACTCCCAGCTGAGCACGCCCAGTTGCTGCATCAGCGCGATAAAGGCACGGCAGGCGCGCTGCACCCAGCGGCGGCTGCGCCGCACCGCCACGGCGGGGTCTGGTGAGAACAGGTGTACCAGCGGCAGCAGGACATAGCCCAGCAGCAGGCCGGCCAGGCCAAAGCTGGCAAAGCACAGGCCGGTGGCGATAACCCGCCAGGCACGCATCAGGCCACATGCTCCAGCATCCAGCTACAGCCGCCCTCATCGATGCGCACTGCGGGCTCTCCCGCCAGCAGACGGTCCAGGGCCCCGGCATTGCCGCCGCTATCGGGCGCTGAATCACCGCCGGCAAACTGCAGGCGCAGGCGTGCCACTGCGTCCCGCTCACCGCTGCCCAGGCAAAGGGCCAGGGCACTGGGTCCGGCGGGGCTCTCCAGCCAGGGGGCGTAGAAGTCGGGGTAGTCCTCTTCGGCAAACACCAGGGCCACGCTGTCGCAGCCCTCGTGCAGTTGGCCGATGGCCTCCAGCAGTGCCGGCACCGGTGACCGCGCGCGAGGCGCCAGGGCCTGCATGGGCCGGGTATTGTTGCGCTGCACCGACCAGAGGCCGGCTATGGCATTGTGGACGGACAGGCTGAAGGCCGCCGGTGAGATATCCCCTGCCACCGCCAGCTGGTGCAGCAGGCCGTGGGTGCGGTTTATCTCCCCCATGGCGGAGCTGAAAACCAGCGGCAGTTCGGCGTCCGGGTCGCAGTAATTGAGCGTGTGGAATACCGCGCGTGCCAGTGGCGAAAGGCGGCGTCGCTTCAGGGGAGGTATGTGGCGGAGGTCGGGAGCCTCGAGCTGCCGCTCCTGCAAACCCTCCGGGCCGCACTGGCGGCAGAGACCGCCGCTCCCGGCCCGGGCGCTCCACCGGGACCAGCGCAGCACTGTAAATGTCAGCGAACTTTCCAGAACCAGCCTCTCGCCCGGTGTACGCCGCTGGCCTACCCAGGGCTGTTATCGAAGTTGCGGCGGGGAAAACCCCCGATCGTCGCAAAATTTGCGGCATTATAACTGAAGCACTCAGTCCGCTGACAGGTTGCAAAGCGACAGCCTGCACGCAATCCCCGGGAGGTATCGTACGGTGCAGCACAGCGACAAAAGCCTGCAACTGTGGCTGCAGCCGTTCACTGGCAACGGCCGCAGTGCCCAGTCCCGCGCCGCTCGCCAGCTGTTGCAGCGGGCACTGGAAGCGCGCGGGCTGGCGCTGCCGGAGAGCGAGCTCGGTGCCGGCTGGGCGCGGCTGGAGGAGGAATTGCTGCAGTGCTGGAATCTCTATCCGGGTATCAGCCACTGCCCCGGACTGGTGGCGGTCGCCCTGGGGCAGGTGCCTTTTGGCCTCGACTGCGAGAGCCCCGGTCGTGCACGCGACTGGCTGGCCCTGGCCCGGCACGCTTTCAGCGAGGCCGAGGCCACATCCCTGGCCGGCCTGCCCGCCGCGGAGCGCGCGGCAGCCTTTCTGGCTCTGTGGACCCTGAAGGAGGCGGCGATCAAGGCCACCGGCGGCAGCGTGTTCGGGGACCTGAATCGGTTGAGGCAGATGGGAGAAACCTACAGCCTGCAGGAAGCGGGGCAGTGGTGGGCCTGGCGCGGGACCTGCAACGGCACCGCTGTGGCGCTGGTTGCAGCCGGGGAGATCCTGCCGCCGAGGGTCTTTCTATGGGACGGCACGGCCGCGCTGCCACTCGATTCAGTAGCGGATTTGTCGGGGGCGGTGTTCCCCCTGCGCGGTCCATGAACAAAAACGCCGCCCGGTTGGGGCGGCGTTGGCAGGGCAGCAGCGAGACTTATACCCGCTCGATCACCGTGGTAATGCCCTGGCCGAGGCCAATGCACATGGTGGACACGCCGAGGGTCAGGTCGCGGTCCTGCATCACGGTCAGCAGGGAGCCGGTGATGCGGGTGCCGGAGCAGCCGAAGGGGTGGCCCAGGGCAATCGCGCCGCCGTGCACGTTCACCTTGTCTTCCATGTCGTCCAGCAGTTCCAGATCCTTCAGCACCGGCAGGGCCTGTGCGGCAAAGGCCTCGTTCAGCTCCACCATCTCGATGTCCTTGATGGTCAGGCCGAGCTTCTTCAGCACCTTCTGGGTGGAGGGCACCGGGCCGTAGCCCATGATCGACGGGTCGACACCGGCCAGGGCCATGCCTTTCACCTTCGCGATCGGGGTCAGGCCCAGGGCCTGGGCCTTCTCTGCGGACATCATCAGCATGGCGGAGGCGCCGTCGGAAATCTGCGAGGAGGTGCCCGCGGTCACGGTGCCACCCTTGGGGTTGAAGGACGGGGTCAGTTGCGCCAGACCTTCCAGGGTGGTTTCCGGGCGAATGGTCTCGTCCTCTGTGACCAGGGTCAGGGCGCCGTCAGCGTCGTGGCCTTCCACACCGATGATCTCCTTCGCGAACTTGCCTTCCACGGTGGCCTTGTGGGCAAGCATGTGGGAGCGCAGGCCCAGCTTGTCCTGGTCCTCGCGGCCGATGCCGTGCAGCAGGGCCAGGTATTCGGCGGTCATGCCCATCATGCCCGCGGCCTTGGCCACGTTCAGGCCCATGCGCGGATTGATGTCCACGTCGCCCATCATCGGGATGTGGCCCATGTGCTCCACGCCGCCCACCAGGTAGACGTCACCGAGGCCGGCCTGGATGTTGGCGGCGGCGGTGTGCAGGGCGCTCATGGAGGAGCCGCACAGGCGATTCACGGTCTGGGCGGGGATGGTGAAGGGCAGGTCGGCGCGCAGCACCAGCAGGCGGGCCAGGTTCATGCCCTGCTCACCGCGTTGCAGCACGCAGCCCCAGATCAGGTCGTCGATCTCGGCCGGGTCCAGCTTTTCGTTGCGGGCCAGCAGGCCTTTGATAACGGCAACGGAAAGGTCGTCGGCGCGCACATTGCGGAAGCAGCCGTTCTTGGAGCGGCCCATGGCACTGCGGGCGTAGTCGACGATAACAGCGTCTCTTGGATTCAGACTCACGATAATTCTCCTTGGCCCTTAGTAGTAAGTTTCGCCGGCAGCGAGTTTGGCTTTCATACCGTCGGTCAGCTCGTAGCTCTTGCCGAGGTGGGCGAATTTTTCGCTGGCGGCGGCGATGAACTCGAGGCCCACGGTATCCATCCAGCGGAATACACCGCCGCGGAAGGGAGGGAAGCCCAGGCCGTAGAGCAGGGCCAGGTCGGCCTCGGCGGGAGTTTCCACGATGCCTTCTTCCAGGCAGCGGGCCAGCTCGGTGGCCATCGGCAGCATCATGCGGGCGATGATGTCCTCGTCGCTGAACTCGGTGCGCTCGGCTACGATGTCCTTGATCAGCTCGTAAGTGCTCTCGGTGACGGTCTTCTTCGGCTTGCCGCGCTTGTCTTCCACGTACTCGTAGAAGCCAATGCTGTTCTTCTGGCCGTAACGCTCGTTCTCGAACATCACTTCGGTGGCGGTCTTGAAGTCCAGCTTCATGCGGTCGGGGAAGCCCTCGGCCATCACTTCGGCCGCGTGCACGCCGGTGTCGATACCGACCACGTCCATCAGGTAGGCCGGGCCCATGGGCCAGCCCCAGCGCTCCATGACCTTGTCCACGGCCTGGAAGTCGGCGCCGTCGCGCACCAGCTTGGAGAAGCCGTCGAAGTAGGGGAACAGTACGCGGTTCACCAGGAACCCGGGGCAGTCCTTCACCACCACGGCCTTCTTGCCCATTTTGTTGGCGTAGGCCACGGTGCGGGCGACGGCAGTGTCGGAGGTCTTCTCGCCGCGGATCACTTCCACCAGCGGCATGGCGTGCACCGGGTTGAAGAAATGCATGCCGCAGAAGTTCTCCGGGCGCTCCAGAGCCTGGGCCAGGAAGTCGATGGAGATGGTGGAGGTGTTGGAGGCCAGCACGGTGTCCGGGCTGATCTGCTTTTCGGTCTCCGCCAGTACCGCGTGCTTCACCTTGGGGTTTTCCACCACGGCTTCGACCACGATGTCGACATCCTCGAAGCCGCCGTAGGTCAGCGTCGGGTCGATGCTGTTCAGCACCTCGCCCATCTGCCCCGGGCTCATGCGGCCGCGCTCGACGCGCTTGGCCAGCAGTTTGTTGGCCTCTTTCAGACCCAGGTCCAGGCCGGCCTGGTTGATGTCCTTCATCTTGATCGGCACGCCCTTGTAGGCGCTCTGGTAGGCGATGCCGCCGCCCATGATGCCGGCGCCGAGAACCGCGGCCTGCTCGACCTTTTTATCGGCCCGCTTCTCCCAGCCTTTGGCCTTCTTGCCCAGCAGCTGGTCGTTCAGGAACACGCCCACCAGGGCAGCGGCCACCGGGGTAACGGCCAGCTCGGCAAAGCCGGCGGCCTCCACTTCCAGCGCGGCTTCCAGGTCCATGCCGCGGGCCTGCTCGATGCAGTCCACCACTTTCACCGGTGCCGGATAGTTGCGGCCGGCCTGCTGCGCCACCATCTGCTTGATGGTGAAGAAGGCCATCATGGCCTCGGTGTCGTTCAGGGGCAGCGGGCTGCTTTTCTGTGTGCGGCGTGCGACATAGTCAAGCTTGCCGTCGATGGCGTTGTTCAGGGTCGCAAGGGCCACTTCGCGCAGTTGTTCCGGCGCGGCAACGGCATCCACTGCGCCGGCCTTCAGGGCGGCGTCGGGGCGCTGCTCGGCAGCGGTGGCAATCCACATAACGGCCTCGTCGACACCGATGATGCGCGGCAGGCGCACGGTGCCGCCCCAGCCGGGCAGGATGCCGAGTTTGGTTTCCGGCAGGCCCACCTTGGCAACCGTGCTCATGACGCGGAAGTCGCAAGCCAGGCAGACCTCGAAGCCGCCGCCCAGGGCGAAGCCGTTAATGGCCACGGTCGAGGGGTAGGGCAGGTTCTGCAGGCGGTTGAAATTGGCGTTGTTGAGGCCGGTGAAGCCTTTGATTTCATCGGCGCCCGCACCAAACAGGCTGGTGAACTCGGTGATGTCGGCGCCGACGATGAATACCGGTTTGCCGCTGGTGACCAGCAGGCCCCTGAGGCCGGACTCCGCCTCGAGGGCATCGAGGGCTTTGGTCAGGTGGCCGACCGTGTTCTGGTCGAATTTGTTGACCGATTCACCCTGGAGATCGAAATGCAGCTCGGCGATGTCGCCGTCGAGGCGGGTCACCGTGAGCGCGTCGCTCTGATAGATCATGTCGCTGTCCTGTGTGGCTGAGACGGATGGAGTCGGCCGGGGCGGGAGAATTGGCGGCCCGCAGTGGCCGGAGGGGTCGCTATTGTAGCGGTCTGTTCTGCCGCCGTGAACCGATATGTTGACAGCGAACACAAGAGTCTGGCTTATGTTGGCTATTTACACGGCTAATAGTCATCGGGGTCGGGATGAGGCCGGGTCAGTGCAGCGGCGGAGCAGAGAGAAGTATAGGGGGAAATAACTGATAGTGCGGGAAAGTGCGCCCCGCCAGACATGGCGGAGCGCGATCAGCTGACTTAGCGCTGACGGGCGTAGGGCGGGCGACCTTTGGGGCCCTTGCTGGCCTTCTCGTCGGCCACTTCCAGGGCAGCGGCGTCGCTCACGCTGAGCACCTCAGTGCTGCGTTTGAAGGGCGGCTTGCCCTTCATGTCCACGCTGTGAACACGGACAGTCTCGGACTTTTCGGCGTCCTGAACGCTCAGTTCATTGGCCTGTGCCACGGTGCCGAGGCCCAGAGTGGCCAGGCTGGCGGTGGCGATGGTCAGCAACATCTTGCGCATTGCATTCTCCTTGCGGGTTGGTTGAAAAACACTGCGGCGATACTAATCAGGCCGCACAAAAATTGCACTGCTTTGCACTGCATTGGTGCGCCCGCAAGCGATTTTCGCCGATATACGCCCTGTTTCGGGCATTTTTTGCTGGTACGGCTCTTGCAGTAGCTACTGATAAGTTCGCCGAAGCGAAGTCGCACCGCCAGTTGGCGGAGGATAGACCGATGCAGCCATTACTATTGACCACCCCGCTCCGCCCTGAGTTCCGCCGCCTGTGGTTGCGCGGCGCCGGCCTGCTGGCCCTGTGCCTGGGTGTGTCGCTACCGGCCCGGGCGCTGGATTTTCCGGTGGAACTGCCCCTGGCCCGCTCCGGTGCGGGCACCCTCACCATCAGTGCTGAAGTGGGGGGCCAACATGCCGAGTTCCTGGTGGATACCGGTGCCGGCATGGTGACCATCAGCCGCGAGCTGTTTGAAGCACTGGAAGACACGGGCGAATTGCGGGAAGTCCGTCGGGTGGCCCTGCGCCTGGCCAACAACCGCGTCAGGCCGGTGCCGGTGTACGCGGTGGAGCACTTCCGGCTTGGCCAGCACTGTGACCTGGGGCCGGTGGAAGTGGCGGTGCTGGGAAAGGGCAGCCGCAATCTGCTGGGCCTCTCCGCCCTGACCCGGGCGGCGCCCTTTGCGCTGGACACGCGCAACCCCACCCTTTTTCTCAGCCAGTGCAGTGACGAGGCCCGGGTCGCGGGCCTGCACTGAAGCCGGCTGTTGCCCGCTATTTCTTGATCTGTGAACTTAGCAGTTTGGCGATCTTGTCGCCGTAGGGCGGCAGGGTACCGGCCAGCTTGGCCATATTGACCCAGCCCTCTTCATACACCGCCCGCGCGTGGCTGAAGGTGCGAAAGCCATCGCGGCCGCGGTAATTGCCCATGCCCGACATGCCGATGCCGCCGAAGGGCAGGTCGTCGCAACCCACGTGCAGCGCCACCGCATTGATGCTGGCGCCGCCGGAGCTGGTGCGGCGGAACACTTCCGCCTGCTCCTGCTTGTCACTGCCGAAGTAGTAAAGCGCCAGTGGCTTTTCGCCGCGGTTGATGTGGTCGATTGCCTGGTCGATATCGCGGTAGGTTTTGATGCACAGCAGCGGTCCGAAGATCTCCTCGCGCATGCAGGCCAGGTCGTCATCGGGGTTGATCACCAGGTGCAGGGCAATCTTGTGCTGCTCCGGGCCGGAGCGCTCTTCGCCCGCCGGGCATAGCGGCACTATACGAACGCCCGCGGCTTCGGCTTCGTCCAGGTAGCCGGCGATGCGGCCATAGTGGCGCTCGTTGACGCAGGCCACAAAGTCCGGGTTGTTCTGGATGCGTGGATAGTGCTGGCCGATCACGCGCTGGCAGTGGCGCACGAAGGCTTCCAGCTGGCTTTCCGGCACAAAACAGTAGTCGGGGCTGATGCAGAGCTGGCCGCCGTTCATGGCCTTGCCCATGATGAGGGCTTCGGCAATTTTATTGGTGTCGCCGCTGTGGGAAATAATCACCGGCGACTTGCCGCCGAGCTCCAGGGTGACGGGCGTCAGGTTGTTGGCCGCCGCCTGCATCACCTTGCGGCCGACGCCGGTGGCGCCGGTAAAAATCAGGTGGTCGAAGGGCAGGGCGCTGAAGGCGGCGCCGACTTCGGGGCCGCCGGTTACCACGGTGATTTCCGAGGGTTCGAAGTAACGGGCGAAGAGGTCTTTCAGCAGCTCCGCCGTGCGCGGAGTGTATTCCGAGGGCTTGATCATGGCCCGATTGCCCGCTGCCAGTACATCCGCCAGGGGGCTGAACACCATGTTCACCGGCACGTTCCAGGGGGTCATGATGCCCACCACGCCCTTGGGCTGGTACTCCACCCTCGCTTTGCCGCCGAGGAAGTTCATCGGCATCATCGGTGTGCGGCGCTCGGGCTTCATCCACTTTTTCAGCTTGCCCTTCACGAACTTGAGGCTGCCGATGGAATTCATGATGTCCATCATCTGGGTGACGTAGGGAGAGCGGCAGCCGAAATCGGCGTTCACTGCCTCGCACAGGGCATCCCTGTGATCGACCAGCAGCGCAATGCAGCGGTCGATGCGGTCCACACGGGTGGCGTATTCAACGTAGCCCTCGGCACGGAAGGCGCTGCGCTGGTTGTGCAGCAGTGCCTCCAGTTGGCTGCCGAGGGCGGGCTGGTCAGCGGCGGCGTTCATGCGATGGTTTCCTCCAGGGTTGCCGGGGCCGGACTGGCAACGGGTATGCCGGCGTCCTGCAGCAGCAGGTCGGCGCACTTCTCGGCGATCATGATGGTGGGGGCATTGGTATTACCGGAGATGAGGGTTGGCATCACCGAGGCGTCGGCGACCCGCAGGCCGGCGATGCCGCGCACGCGCAGGCGCTCGTCGACCACGCTGTCGCGGTCGCCGCCCATGCGGCAGGTGCCCACCGGGTGGTAGACCGACTCCGATTCCCGGCGAATATAGTCCAGTAGTTGTTCGTCGCTTTGCACGGCGGCGCCGGGCAGGAATTCGCTGCCGCGATAGCTGTCCAGGGCCGGCGCGGCAAAGCAGGCGCGCACCCGTTTCACCGCGTCCAGCAGGGCCTGCCGGTCGCCGGCATCACTCAGGTAATTGGCGCGTATGGCCGGCGCGATGGCCGGGTCTGAGCACTGTATATGCACACTGCCGCGACTCGCGGGGCGCAGGTGGCAAACGGTCGCGGTGGTGCCAGGGCAGGTTTTCATATTGCCGGCGGCGTCGGTTTCGCTGGCGGCCGGGGCAAAGTGAACCTGTGCATCGGGCCGGTCCACCGCATCGGAACTGCGGAAGAACACGCCCACCTGGGCCGCCGGATGGGCCAGCAGGCCGCCGCCGTTGAGGGCGTAGTGGCCGAGGTTCTTGAGCATGGCCAGGGGCCGGGTTTCCTCGTAGAAAGTGGGTATGCCGTGCAGACCCTGGATCACGTTGGTGGTGAGGTGATCCTGCAGGTTCTCGCCCACTGCCGGCAGGTCCTGCAGCACCGGCATGCCCAGTGTGCTGAGGCGCTCGCCATTACCGATGCCGGACAGTTCCAGCAGTTGCGGGCTGTTGACGGTGCCGCCGCAGAGTATGATCTCGCATCGTGCCCGCGCCTGCAGGCGCTCCCCCGCCGGACCCTTCGTCAGCCGGTATTCCACCGCGACGGCGCGACCGTCTTCCAGCACGACCCTGCTGGCAAGGGCGTTGGCGATAACCGTGAGATTGGGTCGCCTGCGCACCGGGTCCAGAAAGCAGCGCTTGGCGCTCTGGCGCCGGCCGCGACGAATGTTCTTCTGGTAGTAGCCGGCGCCTTCCTGGCTGGCGCCGTTGAAGTCCGGGTTGTAGGGCAGGCCGGTCTCCATCGCCGCCTGGATGAAAATATCGGCCAGGGCCAGGCGCTCCCCGACACTGAACTCCTCCACCCACAGCGGGCCGCCCTGGCCGTGGAAGGCGTCGCCGCCCTCGGCCTTGTGCTCGCTGCGTTTGAAGTAGGGCAGCACGCTGGCGTAGTCCCAGCCCGGCAATCCGAGGTTGGCCCAGTGGTCGTAGTCCTCGCGCTGGCCGCGGATATAGACCATGCCGTTGATGGCACTGGTACCGCCCAGCACTTTGCCCCGCGGCCACTTGATGCGCCGTCCGGCCAGCTCCGCCTCCGCCTCGGTGTGGTAGCACCAGTTCAGGGTCCTGTGGTTCATCAGGAAGGCGAAGCCGAGCGGGATGTGGATCATCGGGTGGCGGTCTTCACCACCGGCTTCCAGCAGCAGTATCCGGCGACTGGCTTCCCGCGACAGGCGGTTGGCCAGGGCGCAGCCGGCGGAGCCGCCGCCGACGATGATGTAGTCGTACTCCTGTACCGCGGCGCCCATCAGGCGGCCTCGCTGCCTGCGCCGGCAGTATCAGTCTCGGGATCGAAAGTGATGTGCATTTCCTTGATGGCGTTGACAAAGAAGGAGCGCACAAACTGCGGTGGCGCCGCCAGCCGCGCATTGCGCAGGCGCGGGATGATCTCCTCCATCATGATGCGCAGTTCCAGGCGCGCCAGGTGGGAACCGATGCAGAAATGCTGGCCGATGCCGAAGGAGCGCAACTGGTTGGCGAGATCCGGCTGGCGCTGGGCGCGGCGCACATCGAAGCGCATGGCGTCATCGCCGAATACCTGCTCGTCGTGGTTGATGGTGTGGTAGTGCAGCAGCACCTTGTCGCCGGCCCTGATCAGCTGGCCGCCGAGTTCCACATCCTCGGTGGCGGTGCGGCGCATGGCGATAAAGGCGGTGTTGTAGCGCAGGATTTCCTCGCAGGCATCGGAGATCCGCTCCGGGTGCTCAACCAGGTACTGCAGCTGGTCCGGGTGTTCCATCAGCAGGCGCATGCCGTGGGCGATAACAGTACGGGTGGACTCATTGCCGCCGACCAGGATGAGGATGAACATCCAGCCGAACTCCTCCTCGGTGATGCTGCGCCCCTTCACTTCGCCTTCCAGCAGGGCCTGCAGAAGGCCGGGCCTGGGGTTCTTCCGGTGTTCCTCCGCCAGCTTCATGGCGTAGCCGATCACCTCCGCCGAGGCCAGCTGGCCGGCTTCTTCCGAAATCGACATGTCCGGGTCGTCGGCGAAGATCATGGTGTTGGTCCAGTCGAAGAACAGCTTGCGGTCCTCGATGGGCACGCCCAGTAATTCCAGGATGGCGATCAGCGGCAGTTCCGCCGCCACCTCCTCCACGAATTCACATTCGCCCCGGCCGGCCACCGCGTCGACGATGCGTTTGGCATGAGCGCGCAGTTCCGGTTCGAAGCCCTCCACGTTCTTGGGGGTGAAGGCCGAGCGCACGATGCGCCGCACAATCTGGTGCTCCGGGGGATCCATGCCGATGATGGTGCGCTGGTGAATCTCCGTCACCATCCACTCTTCATACTCGGTGGGAAAGGGAGAGCGCAGGGCTGAGGAAAACAGCTGGGGGTTTTTGCTGACGTAGTCCAGCTCCTGCTGGCGGGTGACCACCCAGTAGGGCACGCCGCTGAGGGGGTCCTCAATACGCACCACCGGGCCGGCGGCGCGAATTTTTGCCAGTTCATCGTAGGGCATACCGCCCACGTAGCTGGAGGGGTCGAGCAGGTTGGTGAAGGGGCAGCTGGTCATGGAAAACTCCCTGGGACGGCCTGTTATGTTGTTGCCGCTGTCGGTTCGGACACTGTCGCGATTGTAAAGCGACTGCCCGCCGGGCACTCGCGTCTGGTCATGGAAAAGCCAGACTAATGACTTGTAGTTTAGTAGGCAATACCCGGCGTAAAGGCGTGGGCCAGTCGCCGCGGGAGGGGGGATGGTTCAGGCGGACAGCGGCCGGGAGTCCGCCTGTACCCGGTTGCGACCGGCGTCCTTGGCCTGGTAGAGGCGCTCGTCCGCCGCGGCGTAAAGGCTCGCGAGGTCGTCGCCATCGGCACCGAGCGTGGCCACGCCGGCACTGAGGGTGACGGCAATGGCCTGGCCGTTGGTATGGACTGGTTGGCTGGCAACCGCGTCACACAGGGCCTGCGCTACCTTCAGGGCCTGCAGTTTGTCGGTGTTGGCCAGCAGGACACCGAACTCCTCGCCGCCGAGGCGGGCCATGTCATCGGTGTCTCGCAGGCGCTCTGCCATCAGTTGTGCCACATGCACCAGCACGGCGTCCCCGCAGTCGTGACCGTAGCGGTCGTTCACGCGCTTGAAATGGTCGAGATCCATTACCAGCAGGGCCAGGTTGCTGCCTCCGCGCTGGGCGCGTTTGCGTTCGCGTTCAAAGGCCTCGGTAAACCCCAGGCGATTGTTCAGCCCGGTAAGAAAATCGGTGCGGGCGGTGTCGGCGAGATGCGCTTCCGAGCGTTCGCGGCTCAGTTCGTAGATATGCGACAGCGCCAGCACGCAGAAGGCGATGACCGTGACATTGGCGAGTGATCGGGGGTCAGTGAGTTCCGGTGCCTGCTGGTAGCGGAGCCAGAACAGTACCGAGGCAGCGGTCATGTAGAAGAGGGACATGGCCAGGCCGGTACGGCGGCCCAGTAGCAGGTGGCTAATGAGGGGAATGACCAATACCCAGCCAAAGATGGTGACACTGGTACCCGGCACCCAGAGGGCGAACATCATCACGCTGAAAAAGGGGATCAGGAACAGGATGGCGACCCGCTGCAGACTCTCGACGCCACGCAGGCGCTTGAGCAGGAACAGGGAGTAGATCGTCATGCCGAGCTCCGCCAGCGCCAGCGGCCAGGAGTTCAGGCGAATGTTGAGTATCGCAAAGCCAACGCCCGACACCGCTGTCATTATCAGCAGGGCCTGCAGGACGTTTTTCCTGAGTGAGTTGGAAAGCCGCCGTTGCAGCTCTGTCGGATCCGGCATGGTTGCTTGAAGTGTACTTGCGCTGTGCTCGGCAGGGAGTTGAGCACATTCACCGGCCGATAGGAATCTCAACGGCCCCTGATCGCCGGGTAAAGGCTGAAAATGCGACACAAGTCCGGCGCGTGCCGACGGCCGGCTCAGTGGCTGGCGTCTGCGGCAGTGCTGGCCAGTGCGCCACGGATCAGCGCCAGTTCTTCCAGCGCGTCCGGCGTGGCCCAGCCGGCGTCGACTTCGGCCCCGAGAATATCCAGTGCCGTGCGATAGTCGCCGGCCTGGCGCAGGGCGGTGGCCAGCTGGGTGGCGGCCGCGCCGTAGGGGCGCTGGCGGTAATCCCGCCGCGCCAGTTCCAGGGCGCGCTGCACCGGGCCGTAGTTCAGGTAGAAATCCACGGCGTGACCGGTGATAGCGGCGGGGTGTTCCTGCAGGCGAATATCCAGCGTGCGACGGGCGTGCTCGATCGCCTGTTCAGCGGCTTCCCGTTGCCCCTGGCGACGGTCGATCTCGGCCCGGGCGGCGATAAACTGCGGGTCGCCAGTGGCGGCGATGACCCCGTCGTAGAGCTCTGTGGCCAGATCTTCGTCCCCCAGCAGTAGTGAGGTCTCCGCCAGATGTTCCTGCACCAGCCACCAGCCGGGCAGGGCTCTGTCCGCGCGCCGGAACAGGGCCCGGGCGCGCTCGTACTCTTTGCGTTCCAGGGCCAGGATCCCGCGCTGCAGATGGAACCAGGCCAGCTGGTGGGGATTATCGTTGTGATAGCGCTGCTCGGCAGCTTCCAGCAGGGCGTCGGCCTCGCGACTGGAGCCGGTGCCCTGGCGCAGCCGCGCCAGACGCACATAATCCGCCGGCAGGTTGCGCTCGTTGAGCAGGGCAACCGCCCCGGCCAGGGCGGCCTGGTAGCGACCCTGGTAGTAGTCGATATCGATCAGCAGGTCGCGGTTGTCCGCCGCCGGACAGGCCTGCAGCGCCCTCGCCGCCGCCTCTATGCGATGGTTGGCCATGGCCAGTTCGGCCTGTTCCCGGCAGGGCGGCGCTGTACGGCTGCGCGCCTCCAACTCCGCCAGGGCGGTCTCGGCGCGATCAAAACTGGCCAGTTCACCGGTCAGCCGGGCGTGGTAGAGCCAGCCCTCGAACAGGCGCCGGGCAGGTGCCGTGGCACCGGACTCGCGGCTGCTTTCCAGCGCTTGCTCCAGCGCCGCCAGCTGCTGCTCGTGTCGATCGCGCAGGGACGGGTAATCCAGCGCGGCGGTCGCAGCGGCTGCCTGTGGCTCGGCGGGGGTGTCGATTTCTTTCTCGGGTGTGCAGGCCGCCAGCAACACGGCGACGACGAGCCAGCACGGCGCTGGCCAGCGCCGTGAAGTGAAGAGTACTGTCATGAGCGGTGCGGCCTCAGGGCATGGCGATGGGGTCGCGCAGGTAGGGGAAGTTGGCCGGCGAGACATCGTCCGGGCGGGCGTCGTTGCCCGGCGGGTTCAGCGGCAGGTCGGCGAACAGATCCAGCGGGTGTACGCTGAGATCGAGCAGCACCGCGGCCAGCACCCGATCCACCACCGGGTCATCGGGATGGCGGCCGTTGGGCCAGCTGCTGGGGCTGGAGATATCCAGGGTCACCACATCGGGAATGACCACCGGTGCCGCCACCCCGAGGCAGGCGTTGATGTCGTCGGCGCTGTCGATCTCGCCGGGTGCACCGGTGGCGCAGCGCGACAGGCCGAGGCTGTCGAGGTCATCGGCCAGGGCGTTGTTGACGAAGATCAGGGTGTCGACGAAGGCGCCGGCGAAGTCGGCATCGCCGGACGGGTCGCCCTGGTTGAGGGAGTCGCGCTCGTTGTCGGCATTGTTGTTGATGGGTACCGAGTCGCGAATCGGCTGGCCGCCGCCGCGCAGCAGGGCTGTGGCCACCGCCGGCTGGCCCATGCGATCGACGCGGGCGTAGTCGCTGGGCGGGTTGGAGCGGATTTCCACGGTGGGGGTGCCGCCCCCGCCGCCATTGCCACCGCCGTTATCGTCGTCGGAATCGCTGCTGTCGGAGCAGGCACCCAGCAGGGTCGCGCCCAGCACGGTCGCCAGCAGGTAGGTGATGGATTGCTTCATGGCTGTGCCTCCCTGGCTATTCCACAATGCGGGCGGTAGTGGCCCAGGCTTTGAACACGGTCTGTCCATCGCCCAGTGCCGCGGTGTCTATCTCGAAGGCGATGGCGCTGAGGTTGCGCCCGCCGAAGGTGTCGCGGGTGTTGTCGAAGGACACCGTGCCGCTGCTGAGGGTTTCACCAAAGCCCTGGGAGTCGAAGAAGAAGGGGTCGTCGGTGGAGCCGACAAAGGCGTTGAGGCCGCTGGCGCTCTGGAAGATGCGGTTGTCCCCCGCCACGCTGCCGCTGAAGTCGTCGCCGGCGCCGGGCACGTTGTCCAGGCGCACGGTGCAGCTGCCGTCTTCCTGCTCCGCCATGCGGATGTCGATACGCACGTCCGCCTCCACACTGTCGGCGCCGTCGCCGTTGTCATCGCGATCGATGTAGAAGCTGTAGAGCACGTCGCGATCACAGTAGAAGTCGGCATCCATCTGGTCGTTGGTGTCGGAGCCGCCGCCGTAGGTGATCATCGCCACCAGTCGGTTGTCGGTGTCGGCGGGGTCAAAGAAGAAAATATCGCCGATATCGGCGGGTCGGTCGGCGGTGGCGGCGGGTGACTCGGTATGATCTGCGGCCAGTGTGATTGTGCTGGCCAGTAAAACCGCTACCGGTACCAGGCAACGCGAAGTTTGCATCGGCATGAACGCTCTCCTCCCTGTCGATGTATTGCACGGGCATCCGGCCCGGGCCATCGGACTTAGCTTAGTTCAGCTTCAGCAAACGGCAAGGACCCGTGAAGAATTCCAGGGGCCCAGAGCGCTCAGAGAATCGAACGCATCAGCAGGAAGCAGGCCGCACTCAGCAGGCCCGCCGCTGGCAGGGTGATGACCCAGGCCATGGCGATGGGCTTCATCAGGTTCCAGTTGGTAGAGCGATTGACCAGGCCGATGCCAAGGACCGCTCCCACGAGAATGTGCGTGGACGACACCGGCAGGCCCAGGGTGGAGGCCACCAGCACCACGCAGGCGGCGGACAGCTCTGCGGTAAAGCCTGAGGCGGGGTGCATGCGGGTAAGTTCGGTGCCTACGGTGCGGATCACTTCCTTGCCGATAAACCACAGGCCGGCGACCAGGGCGATGCCGAAGGTGACCATGGCGGCAGTGGGCACCGGTGCTTTCGGGTTGATCTCGCCGCTGTGCAGCACATCGAGAATCGCGGCGAAGGGGCCGATGGCATTGGCGATGTCGTTGGAGCCATGGCTGAAGGCGAAGCCGGCCGCGGTGAATACCTGCATCCAGCTGAACAGCAGGAAGGTGGATTTCTCCAGTGAACCGCTGCGCTGGGTGCGGGCAAGAATGTAGACCGCCATCCATACCGCCGCGGCGACCATCAGTACGATCAGGCCGTTCTGCAGATCGGATGATTCAAGCTTCAGGTTCTTCAGGCCCTTGTACAGCAGCATGGCGGTGATGATCATCGAGCCGCCGGCGGCCAGCAGGGGCACGTAGAGGGTAAGGGCGCGGTGGGCGTCGATGTCCTCCTTTTCCCGTTCCAGGCGGTAAATTTCCTTGTAGTAGTCGGATTCGAAGTCGTCTTCGGCGGCGTCCTCGATGGTGCGCACGCTGGCGGCGTCGCGGGCCAGGGCGCCGGTATAGGACAGCTGCTGGATCTCGGTCATGCGCTCGGTGATGGTTTTGTGCTCTTTGCGCAGGGCTTTCTTGCGCGCCTTCAACTCGTGCAGGCGCTCCTGGGCGCGGTCGTTGTAGGTGAGGATGTGTTTGCGGATGTAGTAATACAGCACATAGGACCCGAGTCCGCCGAGCACCGGCGACAGCACCCAGGATACGGCGATGGTGGCAATTTGATCCCAGCGTACCAGGCTGAGGGCATCGTTCATGCCCGAGGCCACCCAGCCCAGCGCGATGGAGCTGCCGACAATACCGCCGATGATGGAGTGGGTGGTCGACACCGGCCAGCCCTGCCGGGTGGCGATGAGCAGCCACAGGGCCGCCGCCAGCAGCGCGGACATCATGATGTAGACGAAATCCATCACGTCGAACTCGGGCTCGGCGGTCAGCGTACCGAGATCGACAATCCCCTTGCGGATGGTATCGGTGACGGCGCCGCCAGCAATCAGTGCACCGCTCACCTCGAAGATCGCCGCCACCACCAGCGCCTGCTTGATGGTCAGGGTGCCGGCGCCGACGCTGGTCCCGAAAGAGTTGGCCACGTCATTGCCGCCGATATTGAAGGCCATGAACAGGCCAAATGCCGTGGCGAGCAGGAAGATCAGGGTGTTGCCGGAGCCCGTGTATCCCAGCCCCCACCAGGCGAAGAGAGCGGCAGAAGAGGCCAGCAATAGAAAGAAGAAAACACTGAGTCTGTCGAAGGGCATGAAGCGCTCATCCGCGGCCGGGGTTCACAGGCTGCCCGGTGGCGGTGGGCAGCGACCGGCCGGGCGTCAAACCCGCAATGATGGCGCAGAAGTGTGACAGTTTTGTTGCGGGAATGTGGTCGGGCGGCCGGCGATGCAAAGGCTCCTGTTGGCTATATGACTTTCAGCAGGCTGTTAAAGCGCTCCGCCGCGCCCGCATCGCCCTGCAGGATAGCCTGGCTCTCGCGGTAGACCGCAGTGAACAGCTTCCTGGCGTGTGCCTGCAGGTCGGCGGCCTGCTGCGGGTCGACCCGCTGCTGGCGGTCGTACTTGGACACCAGCGCCATCATTGCCGCCAGGCTATTGGTCATCAGTTGATCCGTCCCGGGTCCGATGTCACTGCTCAGGTCGCGGATGCGCCCCAGTTCGCGCTGTTGTTGCAGCCAGGCCGACCAGGCGCTGACCAGTTGCGGGGCGTTCTGCAGGAGGATGCCGTTGTTGGTGTCCATGATGAAGCTGCGCACGTCCGCATTGGCCGAGCCGATGAACAGGGCGTCGCCAAACAGCATGACCTTGCTGTGCAGGCTCAGCAGCGCCTGGCCCGGCAGCGCCTGGTATTCCTCGTAGCGGAAATCCGCGGCGCCGGCGCTGCCGGCGTGCCCCCTGCGGTACTCGTCCAGGGCCTTAAGCTGCCAGGCGGCCAGCAGGTTGACGGCGTTGAGGTCGGTGGTGGCGAAGGAGTTGGTGACCACCTCGATGCTGACATGGGCGCAGTCGCGGCTGCCGTCCAGCATGCTTCCGAGGGCGGCCAGCAGGTTGGCCGGCAGCAGGAAGTAGGCATTGTGTATCACCACCCGGGCCGGCTGTTCGGCGCTGGCGCGCTGACAGGTGCGCGCCAGGGCGGCGAGCCAGGCGTGGTGAATGTGCTTGCCCCAGTCACCGGGTTCACTGTCGTTCGCGCCGTAACTCCTCGCACCCCGGTGAAAGGGCAGGTTCTCGAAGTAGAACAGCTGCGCGCCGGGATCCACGGTCAGCGCCGCGGTGTCAGTGGCGGGGCGGTAGTCGCGCTGGTAGCGCGCCACATTGGTCCTCAGCCGGGTGGCGGCCAGATCCAGGCGCTGTTCCAGCGATGGCAGCGCATCGGCGAAGGCCGCGGCGGCGCAGTCCACCTCTGCACTGTTCGCCGTGCTTTCGCCTTCCGCCCGACAGCTATCCTCGGCGGCCTTGAGTGCCGCCAGGCTGGCCAGCGCGGCGTTGGGTGCGTGTGCGCGCACCTCGTCGAGGGTGGCCACCATGGTGCGGAATTGCCACAGGCGCTCAAAGGCCGCGGTGATGGCCGCGCCGCCGCTGCTGACCGCCAGGGCCAGGTCGGTATCGTTGAACACGTATTTCTCGGTCAGCTCCCCGGGCTGCAGGTGGTAGCTGTCCTGCACATTGCGGCCACCGATCAGCAGGTGGCGTGCGTCGACCCACAGTAACTTGTGGTGCAGGAATTCACTCTGGTAGTCCCAGTCGCGGCGGGCGGCTGCATTGTCGGCGCGTTCCAGCGGCATGTAGGACGCCAGGGCGCCGAACACCGGGTCGATCTGCTCGCCGTACAGGGCGCGGGCAAACGCCAGTTCAATGCGTGCCTTGAGGCTGTCCACGCCGCTGCCGTAGCGCGCTCGCAACCAGGTTTTGCCGAGTCGCTGCAGGGATTCCTTTTGGGCCGGGTTACCAGCCGCGGCTCCGCTGCGCAGGGCGGCCGGGTCCAGTCCCTGTCCCTCCTGCACGGCGAGCGCCATCAGCTCGGCGTTGCGCGCGTAGAGGCCGGCCAGGAAGTCCCCCGACCCGGCGACGCTGAGGTTGGAAATATTCAGGGCCTCCGCCGCCTGACCGTCGATGCGCTCCGCGGCAAATGCGTCCTCAAGGTCAGCAAATTTCTGCGCCGGGCAGTCGGCCCGCTGACCGGAAGCCTCGCCGCAACCGAGGGTCAGGTAAGCGGCGTCCATAATCATATTGCGGGTCGGGCGATTGTAAAAACGCACCTCGAGCTGCCCGCCGCTATCGCGCTCGAGCATGCTGAACCAGTCAAGCTGGCTGTAGGCGGCGCTGTAGTCCGTCAGCAGACGAATGCGGACGCCGCGGCTGGCGGCGCGCAACAGGGCTTCGGCCAGCACTGAAGAGCTGTAGTCGCTGTCGAAGATGTAGTAGGCGATGTCGATGCTGTCCCTGGCGCCATTTACCAGGGCCAGCTTGCTGGCGAAGGCGTCGTCGTTGTCCAGCAGCACCTGGCCGGCATTCGCAGTGAGGGTGGCCGTGGCCTGGGTGCCGAGATCTTCTGTTGTGCCCGGCGTGTTGCCGCAGCCGCCGCAGCCTGCCAGCAGGCATCCGGTTAACAGTAGTGAGCGGTAAATGGCATTCACTGGCGTACTCCCTGGTGCTGGTTGTCTGTATTGTCCGGTGTCATTGCGCCGCTTCGCTGAAGGCGACCTGGTCGCGCAGCTCCGCCAGACTCCGGCGCAGTTCACTGACGCCGCTGCGGCGAGCGCCCCTGAGCAGGTCCAGCATGTAGTCCAGGTTCTCCAGCATCGAGGACCACTCCCGCCGGCTGACCCCACGCCGTGCCGCGGCCAGATAGCAGGCCTGAATATGCGCCAGCGGGTCTGCAAGGCTGTCGTCGGCGTTGAATTGCAGCAGCAGAAGGGCCAGCTGGCAGTCGGCCAGCGCCACGGCTCCCCAGAAATCGTCCGCCTCGCGGGCTTCGAGGGTATTGGCCAGCCGGGTACCCAGCGCCACCAGCGCCGTATGCTTCCGGCCTCTCTTCAGGCGGCTGTTGGTCAGGTAGCGCAGGGCCACCGCGCTGGCCCAGTTGCAATAGGTGTAGGGGTCCGGCTCGCTCAATTCCCCAGCCGGGCCCGGTGCCCCCAATTCGCAGGCCCGCCGGTAGCTGTTCGCGGCCTCCAGCAGCAGGGTGTTGCGGTCGCCGCTTTTCGCCGCCAGCCAGGCCTGGCGTTTGCAGGTTGCCCCCAGCAGGCTCAGGCGCTCGCGGGTTTCGCCGCGCTGCAGCAGGTCGTTCAGGCTGCTGCCGGCAGCTTGCAGCTCCGCGAGCAGTTCGCTGCGCAGGCGTTCGCGCGCCGCCGCCGGAGTACTGCTACTGGCGGCCGCCCAGCGTTGTGCGGCGTAGCGGCTGCGGTAGTTGGCACACTGCTCGATGGCGCGCAGGGGGCAGTCGCCCTGCCCGGCGCCCATCGCGCGCTCCAGCCACTCAACCCCGCGGCGCCAGTCGCACAGTTCGCCCCAGGCGAAGCCGATGACGGCGGCGACATCAGCGCGCTGGCGCCAGGCGACCATCAGCGCCGGTGGCACGCCGCCGAGCAGGGCTTCGAGCCGTTCGCGGGCCTGGCGCAACTGCCCGGCGTCGTCGTGAATGCCCGGTCCGCGCGGGCTCGAGCGCAGGCCCTGGCGGAAGTTCTCCAGTGCGGCGATGAACTCATCCACCGCGTGGTAGCTGCGCTGGCTTTGTTTGCCGGTCCAGCTGTCGTTGATCACCAGTCGGTAGCCCGGGTCGCCGTAGGCCTGGTAGGCGCCCCAGGTGTTGAAGTCGGGGAAGTGGGTCCAGGTATGTTCGCGTGCCAGCCGCACCGCCTCGCCAAAACTGCGGCCGTCAAACATCAGGCTATAGAACTGTTCGGCGAAGGCGATGGCCGCGGCGTCGTTGACCGCCCAGCCGGCCGCAATGACCGCCCTTACCCCCATGCGGATAAACTGCTCGCCGAGGTTGGCGGCCAGTTCGTTGTACGGCGGGTTGCTGTCGCTGCGGCCGAGGTGACAGCAGTTGATAAACACCAGCTCCGGCACAAAGCGCAGTTGGTCGATGTCACCGGGGGTGAGGATGGTGTGCTTGCCAATCACCATGCCGGACAGGGTTGCATCGGTGGCTGTCGCGCAGTCCCGGCAACCGCTGTGCCAGCCGGTTTCCTCCGACACCGGCATGCGGTGGACGCCGTGCCCCGCCAGGTGCAGGATGCGCCAGCGGCGGGCGTGCAGGGCGTCGACGATGGTGCCGGCGTCTTCGTCTATGGCTTCCAGCACCTCGTAACCCTGCTGGCCGAAGCGGGAGGCCACTGCCGCCGCCTCCCGGCGCGCGCCCACCAGATCGGCGAAACGCTCCCAGCCGTCCAGCCTGGGGTTGCCCACCACCAGGGCGTGGCGGCCGTTGGCGTACTGTACATCGGGCCGGAAGTCATCCGTCTTGAATTGCCGCACCATGCCGCTGACCACCGCCAGCGGCTTGCCGACACTGCTCCAGCGGTCCTCCAGCAGTTCCCAGGGGTAGCGCGCGGAGTAGGCGTCCACCACCAGTACCCGATTGTGCTGGGCCGCGGTTGAACCCTTCAGCCGCCGCGGCAGCAGCATTTCATAGAGGGTTCTGGCGGTGTGGGTATCGGCCCGCGAACTGCCGCAGACCCGCTGAATGAACTGGTCCGCCAGTTGTAACTGGGAGGTGGCCTGGCTTTCCTCGATACGCGCCTGGCCGGTGGTGATGTCAAAGCGCAGTCGCTGCGCCGCGTGGTCTCTGCTGATGATCATGCGGTGCCACCAGTAGGGAGCCTCGTCGGCCACCACCCGCCGGCGGTGGCCACTGCGCTGGGCGATGACGCCCTCGGGCCACACCACGCGCCCGCCCAGGGAGGAGCGCGCCAGCAGTTCGTCGAGGGCCCGGGCCGCGGTGATGGCGGTGTCCTGGTAGAGCTCCACCAGCTCCAGCTGGTCGAAGGTGACGGTCTGCTCCATGCCGCTGTCGCGCAGGTCGTCGCAGGCCCGCACGGCGGCGCGCAGGATGGCTTCCACCGACTCCCGTACCGCCACGCCCCCGGGGCCGCTGCCCACCAGCAGGCAGCACAGGCGCGCCGAGGGGATGCCGTCGGCGCTGTTGAAGCGCTGGTCCGGCCACTGCTCAACCTGCAGCGCGAAATCGATAAAGGCCCGGTGCAGACTCGCTTCCAGGGTTGCCGGGTTGAGCTCGCCGGCCTGGCCCAGGCCCACCACCAGGGCGGCCGGCGGGTGTAGCCGGGTTCTGTCGTTGGCGGTGAACAGGTGGCTGCCTGGCGCACCGGGGTAGAGCCCCAGATTGAGGCGCTGGGACAGGCGTCCGCCCATGCGGCGATCGAGTTCGGCCTCGGCATTGACCATGGTGTCGTCCAGGTAGTGGCCGACAACGACGGTGTGATTGACGTAGGCGAGGTCGCCGTGAACCACCCTGACGGTCAGCGCTTTTGCCGCTGCGGCCGCCGCGCCGCCGCCGCTGCGGCGACCGGGGCCAAAGCCCAGCTGGTGGAGGTCTCCCGGGCCCGGGATCTGGTCCGCCGGTGGCGGTTCGCGCAGCGGGAAGGGCTCACCGCTGGCGCTCTCATCCCGCGCTGCGACAGGTGGATTGCGGGACAGGCGTTCGGTGCCGCCCCGGGTTAGCAGGTCGAGAATGGCGGGTAGCAGGTGGGGCTGCCGGCAGAGGTCGTCGTGGGCGGTGTCGGGGGCGTACCAGAAGGGCACGTCCGGCAGTCGCCCGGAGGCCCAGGTGACGGTGCCGTCGCCCTCCGCCACGCCGAGGAAGCGTATGCGCTCGCTCACCCGCCCGCCGCGTTTGCCGCCCACCGGCGCATCTTGCAGGCGGTAGTCCATCACCGTCTGCGGCTGGCAACCGGCGAGGTAGAGCGTGTGCTGGGGGCTGAGGCGGGTGCTCTCGAGCTGCCGCCAGGTGGCGTCGGCGTCGTCCAGCAGGGACTGCCGGGGCACTTTCCAGTCCGCTTCCAGTACGTCGCGAATCCTGTCGTAGGTGCCGCTGTCAAAGAAATCGCGCCCCGCCTGCTCCCGCGGCAGCAGTTCCAGCAGGCCCGGCAGGGTAGCGGCGAAGTCGACGATGTCGTCCACGTCCTGGGTCAGGTCCAGTAGCGCCAGGCGGGCCTGGGTGGGGTTGAAACCGCTCAGCCAGCGCAGTGCCTCGTGGGAGCCGCGATTGGGTGTCCCCAGCATCAGCAGGCGACTGCCTGGGAGGGCCATGATGCGGCGCCACAGCTGGGCCCCGGCAGCGCCGTCCGAGAGCATGGCCCGCACCACCAGTCCGCCCATGGAATGGGCCACCAGGTATACCGGCTGTTGCTCGCGCTCGGCGCGGGTGAGCCAGCCGTCCAGTTCGGTCGTCAGCGCTGCGGCCGCCGCCCGGACCGAGCGCCGCCAGTCATAGGGAAATACCTCTACCCGGCAGCGCACCGCCAGCGCTTCGATCAGCGGGCCGTAAAAATCGCCGAGCACATCGCCGGCGCTGACCTCCCTGGCACTCATCCGCAACTGCTTTATGGCACCGCCCAGCAGGCGCAGGTAGTTCAGCCACACCAGGTCGCCGCCGACCTTCAACTCGCTGCCCAGAATGCCCGGTATGACCACCGCCAGTGGCCGTCCGGAGGCTGCCACCCGGCTGCGTTCCATCGCGATGCGCCAGGCCGGGCGCTGGTCGCCGTCGCTTGCGTCGCGCGCGATGGCGGCGAGGCGCTGCTCAGCCTGCAGCGGCTGGAAGCCTGCGCTGTCCCCCTCGCCACGCAGCAGGGCGTCCACCAGCCAGCGCAGCGAGCGGCCGTTGTCGAAGTAGCTGAAGTGGTTGACCCCGGAACCCCTGTCGCAGCGAAAACGCGCCTGGCCGGGTGTTCGCGCCAGGCCGCCGAGCATGGAGGGGGTGTTGACCACCAGGTCGTGATCACCGGCGTAGAACCAGTCGCTGATCCACACGCCGAGCCGGTGCAGCAGGCCGCTGCCCTCGGTGTCGCCGGCGATGACCGAGAGATCGGCTCCGGAGCGCAACTCCGGCATGGCCAGGAAGGCGGTCAGGGCGGAGCCGGGCATCATCGCTTCCAGCCCCGGCAGGGTGCGTGGGTCGGTACGCTCCTTCACCACCGCGAGCAGGAAGTCGGTGAAATCGCCGATCAGGGGGGGGCCGGGAATCAGCCGCAGCAGCGAAAGCCAGCGGTCGAGACGGCCCGAGGCAAGGGTAGTGCCGCGGGCCGGGCAAGCCACGCGGGCGAAGCGGGCGACGGTGATCGCCTTCTCTTCGAGCAATTCCAGCAATTCCCCCAGCATGGCCCGATCGCTGGCGTAGCTGTCGTCGCGCTGTTGCAGTTCGGCGTCGTTCAGCGGCCCCAGGCCCAGCTGGGTGGCGATGGTGTGATCGCCCTTGAACAGGGCCGTCAGGCGCTCGTTGTGGAAGGCCTGCAGCGGATTCTCACACTGGCCCAGACACAGCAGTTCGCCGACCAGCCCGCCGCGGGAGTGGCTCACTAGATGCAACTGTGTTTGCGCCGGCAGCAGGCGCACCAGTTCCAGTGCGTTCTGGATCGGGCTCTGGGTAAGGCTGCGGTGTTCCCAGGCAAACACCCGGTCCTGGTAGAGCCCCTGCAGACGCTGGCGGGCATCGCTGCCCCCGTCCTCCCAGAGGCTGGCGAAACTGCCCCCGGTGCTGGACCCGGTGCCGTGCAGGAACAGCAGAACCGGCCCCTCCGCGGTGGCGGCAGGAAAATGCGGGATCGGGTCTAGCGCCAGTTCGCCTGCCAGCGACAGTTGGCACAGGCTGTTTTCGCCGTCGATGAGCGCAAGGCTTCGGTCCTCCAGCAGCCGCGCCAGTCGCGCCGCCGACGTGGCTTTGAGGTCGACACCGAAAAATTCGAGTACCCGGATGCCGATACCGACCAGCCCCCGTTCGGCGCCGGCGGGCGGGTGGGGGTTGATTTCCCATGCCGCGCCGCCATCGCGGTCGACGTGCTTGCGGCCGAGTTCCCGGACCAGATCGTCGGCCCGCATCCACAACTGGTCGCCGCTATGCAGGTGCAGGCAGACCACGTCGTCTGCCGCCGCCGTGTACAGGTCGGCCTTGTCGTCGCGATCCAGCCCGGTCGACAGTAGCGCCCTGCGGCGCAGTTGCAACTGCGGTCCAACGTCGGGCAGGGCGGCGACCGCCTGTTCCCGGCGCCCACGAATAACATAGGTATCGCTCATGAGCCTGACTCTCCCCGGCATTCACCCGTCCGGCTGGCCGGGACTTGCCAGTGTCGCGCGACGTCCCTGTGAAGCGGGCTGTCTGCCATCAACATAGGCCAGGGTCTGGTATCTGTCGAACCGCCCGGCGCGCCAGCAGGCGCAGCGCGTGGCGTGCAGGGCCACTGCAGCGAGGGACTATACTTGCCGGAGGCTGGCTTAGGGGTCGAATCGAGGGAGGCTTACCCATGTCCGAGGCAGTGGCAACGACAATGCTGATGCAGGGCGCTGCCAGCTGGAATACCTGGCGGCAACAGCATCCGGGCCGGCTGAGCTTCTCCGCCCCGAGCTGGTACGACTGCCCCGGGCCGGGTGGTCTGCAAATCAAGGGTCGCAACCGTGTCGACTTCAGCGGCATGGACCTGTCCGGCGTATCTATCTACAACGCTTTTGCGGAGGGGTTGCAGCTGCGCAATACCCGCTTTGTCGGCGCCCATTTCGAAGAGGGGGATTTCTCCCGTGCCGACTTCAGCGGTGCAGAATTTCGCGACACCCGCTTTAACAAGACGATTTTTACCGGGGCCTGCTTTGAAGGGGCCAGCTTTGTGAACTGCAATCTCAACCGGGTCAATCTGGTGGGCGCCAATTTCCGGGTCGAGCGCATTGTCGAAACGGTGGTTTACGGTATCGCGGCCTGGGACATGGAAGTGGCCGAGCAAACCGAGCAGTCCCGCCTGGTGATCGAGAAAACCTACGAACTTTATACGGAGCTGATTGCCGGCGGCACTATTCCCCTGATGGTCGATGACATCGAACTGGCCCAGTTCGTGTACTACCTGAGCAACCATCGCAAGATGCGCGACACCCTCAACATTCTCAATGACCGCGGTGTGCTCCTGCTGGGGCGCTTCCAGAATGGCGGGCTGGAGCGGCTCTATCTTGTCCGCGACTGGTTTCAAAAGCAGGGCTACATGGCGATGATTTTCGACTTCGCCCGCCCCGACAACCTGAGCCTGACGGAAACCGTGGTAACCATGGCCGGCCTGTCAAAATTCGTGGTGGTCGATCTTTCCGGAGGTAGCGTGCCAGCCGAGTTGCAGTCCATCCTGGCGCAGATCAAAAAGCCCCTGCTCGCTTTTGGCGATCCCTACGCCATGTTTCCCGACCTCGAAGACCAGACCGGGGTGATCGCCATCGAGGCCGACGATGCGCAGTTGCTGACGGCCCTTGGCGCCCAGTTGCCTGCTGTCGAACGGCTCCACGCGGAGCGCATAGCGCGACTGGCGCGGCGCTATGGCAGCGCGGACGCAAACCGCGACACGACAAGGTCGCGCCCCTGAGCTAGCCTTTTAACAACTGCCTCCGGCCCGCCAGGAAAGCGACCGTGTCCGATGCCGCCCCCGATCCAGACTGCCCGCCGCTGCCCCAGGCCCGCCTGCTGGCCAGCGTGCTGCCGATAATCCGCAGCCGCGGCCGGCGCTACCGCAAGTTCCTGCAGGTGCGGGCGCGCCCGGCCAGGCCGGGGGAGGAAGTGGTCACCGTTACCGCCGACGGCGAGGAGACCCGCAATCGGGCCGGCGAGGATCACCTGCTGGTGCAGAACCTCACCGCCGCCGGCGAGCGTTACCTGATGCGGCGGCAGAGCTTCGCCGCTCGCTATCGCCGGGTGGAGGACGCCGGCGCCGGTTGGGCGCTCTACGACGCCTTTGGCGAAATTCTGGCGCTGGAAATCGACCCCGGCTTGCAGGCGCTGCTCGGGGTGGGAGCCAGTTTCCACATTGTTGCGCCCTGGGGCAGGCCGCAGGTCGCCCGGGCGGGGGACATGCTGGCCGCGCCCTGGCCGGCGCTGGATGAAATCTACCGGATTGCGCGCCGCGAATTCGAAGAGACCTATCGCGCCACAGCGGCGCCGGGGGAGTGACAGGAGTGAGGATGCCATGACCCAGACCTGCTTTGTGATCATGCCCTTCGGGATCAAGGAGGACGCCAGCGGGCGGGCGTTTTCCTTTGACGATCTGTATGAATTCCTGATCAAGGACGCCATCGCCCAGATGGAGGGAGTCGAGGCACTGCGCTGCGATGAAATCTCCGAGGCAGGCTGGATTCACTCGACCATGATCAAGCACATCGCCGAGGCGCCGCTGGCGGTGGTGGATATCAGTACGCTCAATCCCAATGTGTTCTACGAACTGGGTGTGCGCCACGCCCTGAAACCCTCGGGCACTGTCCTGATCCGGCGCGAGGGAACGGAGTCACCCTTTAATATCGAGGGCTTCAACTGCATCGACTACGATCTGGGAGACGGTGACAAACGCCGTGAATTCCAGCGCCGCCTGCAGGCCTTCCTGAATAATGCCCGCAGCCAGCCGCAGCACAGTGACAGTCTGGTCTACGATGTACTGCCGGATTTGCGGGTCGAGCGTGGCCCCAGCATCTGCGAGCGCAAGCCGCGCTTTCTGTGGGATACGCACATCTATCCCTACCGGCTGGTCGCGCAGCCGGAGAAAGAAATCTGTCTGGTGGCGGGAGACTGGCGCGACATCAAGCACTGTGATGTCTGGGTCAACTCGGAGAACACCAACATGCAGATGGCGCGCTTCTACGAGCGCTCGGTGTCAGGCCTGATTCGCTACCTCGGCGCGACCAAGTCGATCACCGGCGATATCGAGAAGGACACCGTGGCGCTGGAACTGGCGGCGGCGCTGGGCGGTGCCGGGCGGGTGGAGAAGGCAGCGGTGGTGCCCACCGGGCCCGGCCTTCTGGCCCAGACCAACAACGTCAAAGCGGTGTTTCATGTGGCCTCGGTGGAGGGAGAGCTGGGCTTCGGCTACCGGCCCATTGCCGGCATCGAGCGCTGTGTGCGCAACGCCCTGCAGATGGCCGACGCCAGCCGCTTTCGCGAGTTGCACCTGGAATCCATGCTGTTTGCCATTATGGGCACCGGTACCGCCGGTGGCGACCTCGCCGATCTCGCTGCCCGCCAGATCGGGGCGGCCGTCGACTACCTGGAGCTCAATCCGGCCTCCGCGATCAAGCGGGTGTGTTTTTCCGCTTTCACCGACGTCATGCTGGAAACACTGACCGCCGCTGTCGCAGCGATTCCCAACCTGGAGCGACCCGAGCCATGAAGCGAAACCTCGTCACCGGCCTGCTGGCCTGCCTGTTCCTGCTGGCCGCCTGCAGCGGCACCGACCCGGGGCCGGATCGCGAGGGGCGCAGCGCCCTGATCATTGTCGATGTGCAGTACGACTTTCTACCCGGCGGCGCCCTGGCCACCAGCGGGGGGGATGAGATCATCGGCCTAATCAATGCGCTGCAGGCGCAGTTCGACCTGGTGGTGGCGACCCAGGACTGGCATCCGCCGGGCCACGGCAGCTTCGCCAGCGCCCATCCCGGCCACCGGGTGGGTGAGGTGATTGAGCTGAACGGCTTGCGCCAGGTACTGTGGCCGGATCACGCCGTGCAGCACAGCCGCGGCGCGCAGTTGGCGGCAGCGCTGGACCAGCAGCGTATCGAGCGGGTCTTTCGCAAGGGCCTTAACCCCGGCGTGGACAGTTACAGTGGCTTTTTCGACAACGACCGCCGCGGCGATACCGGGATGCGGGATTACCTGATATCGCGGGGCGTTACCGATGTCGTGGTGGTTGGCCTGGCCCTGGATTACTGTGTGAAGTACACGGCCCTCGACGCCCGGCGCATCGGCCTGGGGGCGACGGTGCTGGTCGACGCCACCCGCGCGGTCAATCTGAACCCGGGTGATGCCGGCAAAACCCTCGATGAGCTGCGAGCAGCGGGGGTAGTCGTCAGCGATTCAGCAGTCTATTTGAAGGAGGGCTAGCCGCGTGTGGCAATCGCCTGCTAGAGCTCGTGCGGCTCCAGCACCTGCAGGGGAATATGGGTGTCTCCGTTGGCCAGTAATTCGATAATGGGGCCCAGGTCCCTGGCGGTGGAACTGGAGAAGCTGTCGGATCGCTCCCAGCAGGCGCTGAATTTCTGCAGCCCGCGCCATTCGTTGCCCTGGCGCCGCGCACAGAAGATGGCCTTGTCCAGGGTCAGCAGGGAAAACTGGTAGACCACCCCAATGCCCCGCCGCCCCCGGTCTCCCATCACCGGGCCCAGGGTGCGTACCCGCTTGTAGAGGGAACGGTTGAACAGGCTGCGCGTCGGTTGCCACAGGGGCTCGGTAAAGGTCGAAACAACAAGCACTTCCTCAATCAGGCGTGCGCCGTGCTGTGCATCGTGGCTCTCCTCCATTTGCCGCAGTACTTCCAGCGTGGTTTCGATCATATCGCCGTATCCCACCACAACGACAAATTTATAGCTGTCGCTATCGGGCGTGAAGTCCAGCCGGATTTGTCCGGGGTAGTCGCTGCGCTCCAACCTGGTCGGGATCACAACGGTGGATTTCAGCGCCAGGCCGTTGTTCAGCAGTGTCCGCCTGGCGTGGTCGCCGTAGGCGTCCTCGATCTGTATCAGGATGACCTCGAAATCCCTGTCTCCGGCGCGCTGGTCGATATAGCGCGAGAAGATCCAGGACTCGTCCTCCGAGCGGATATAGTGGCGAAAGATGCCGTGCTTGCTGTCTGCGATGTCGGGAGCGCTGGCAACGGTGGCGATCAGAATCGGCTTTTCGTCATCCGGCATGTCCCCGGCCCACTGCTTGAAGCGGTCGCGCAAGCTCAGGGCGCTGCCACTCATAGTGACGATAAATACCCGGACCCCTTCGTCATACCACGCCTGCAATTGCAGCATCAGCTGGTTCAGGTCTTCCAGTGGCGGCGCGGAGGCCGGGTCGGGTGGAAGCGGGGTCACCTGGTCTTTCCGGCCGTTTTGCAGGGGGAACTGGTAGTAGCGCAGGCGCGGCTCGACGCGGTTTTCCTCCCAGGCCTTGAGGAAGCCTTCCCGCTGGCGCTCCATATTGCCCCTCACGCTGAACGCGTCCTCGCTGGGCAGCAGGACAGCGACCGGGGAGTCCGCAATAGGCAGCGGCCGGGAGGCGAGCCAGAGGTAGATGCAGAGGGACAGCAACAGGACAGCTTCCAGGGCAAACAGCAGCCAGCGGGGTATGCGCAGGGTGGCGGCAATGCGGTCGTGCAGTCCCAGGCGTTTCAGGCCGGCGTCAGATACCGCCTGGATGGCATCCGCGGCCGAGGCTTCTTGCTGTTCGACTTCCTTGCGCATGGCGGGACAAACCCCGGGTGATTCACGCAGGCGTACAGGCACCTGTTACCGGCAAGTATAGTGCGACTTGGCGCGTTTACTACGGCTGGCCTTGATCTACACTTGTTTTCATCAGGAGCCGGGGCCGAGCGTTGCCCGGACAGGTTCTTGGGAGGAGCCGTCGCGTGGTCAAAATCTTTATATCCCACTCGGAGAGCGACAGGGAACTGGTCGAACCCCTGTACAAATGGCTGCAATGTGGCCTGGGTCTGTCCGGCGAGGATATCCGTTGTACCTCGGTTGAGAACATCAACGTCGGAGAGGCCTCGATGGAAACCCTGCGCGAGGAATTGCAGCTGGCACAGGCGGTGGTGGCGATCGTAACCAGCAACAGTCTCCGCTCCCACTGGGTGTCAATTGAGATGGGAGCCGCCTGGTTGCGTGAGCGCCTGCACCCCATTCGCGGGCCCGGGGTCAATCCCTCTGACCTGCCCAGTCCTCTACCCAACATCACCAACGCCGGCTACTGCGAGGAGCAGGCCATGTACCGCCTGTTGCAGAGCCTGGCCAGGCGGCTGGACCTGCCCATTGTGGGTGTCTCCAAGTTTGAACTGGATGAAATGGTCGCAGTGGGACGACGCTACCTTACCGAGGGTTTGCGCAGCTGGTTTTCATTGCCGCCGGCCATGGCGGCCTCCCGCCACGATGCGAATCGCTTCCACTACGTGACTGACTCCCTCTGCAGGCGCTTGCATCTGGATCGGCAGAGCCTCTATCACTGTACCGACGAGCACGGCTGTATCGAGCGCGACCCGGAGCCGCTGCCGAGTTGGGCCAGGGATCACTGGAAGCTTTCCAGGATGGCGGTCAATCACCTGTTGAAGGGCGACCAGAATCTGCTGGACCTGCCGCTGAATGTGGTCAATGAGGAACTGCTGGCGGAACTCAAGCGCGCCCTGTCCAAACGCAACCTGAAACGCGGTGAGCAGCTGCGCGGGTGGTTCACTCGCGCCGAGCAGTGGGTGGTGGAACACCCTCCGGTAACAGAAAAGGGACATTGATCCGGGGCGCCTGGCCGCAGTGGCTATGCCGCGTCCGCTGTTGCCGGGTGCAGGAGCAGGCGGAACTCGCGGAACCAGCGCGCCAGCTGTTCGTGGTAGCGGTGGGCTTCGTAGCCCGGGCCGTTGTAATAGCGGGCAACCCGGCGGAAGTCGGCTTCGCCGGGCACGGCGCAGGTAACGCTGTCGGCCCTGCCACGCAGAAAGCGCGCGACAAAGGCGACCTGTTCCGCCACCGGTGCAGTGAACAGGGCGCTGGCGCTGGCAGCGCCAACCCGCTGGAAGTTCTCCCCCATGATTTGCCCCAGCCCCAGGCTCATGGAACGCATGCGCAGTTCCTGCAGGGATTCTCGCGGGTGCTGCTCATTCAGTCGTGACAGATAGTGCTGTTCGAAACGCGGGCGGATAACGCCCGCGGTTTCCTGGCGGATGATGGACAGCACCCACTCGGGTTGCACGGCAATACCGTCGTCGCGGGCAATGGCGAGACAGGCGTGTCGGGCGAGTTCACCATAGCGTGCGAGAATGCCGCGGCAATCCAGGTAGTTCCGCTTGTGCAGTGCATTCAGGTGGAAAATGGCATCGTCGAAGTTGCCGGTCATGATGTCGCAGCGCTCCGTGCGCTCGATGGCCACCTCGGCCATGCGTTCCAGGGTCGCGACCGACAGCGTGCAATCGGGAATGGCGGTGATCAGGCGGCTGGCGGTATTCCAGCGGCAGGGATAGCACAGGGCTTTGCGGCTGACAGTCCGTGTCAGGCCGTGCTCGACCTGGAACTGAGCGACGCCGCGGTTGGTGCCGCGCCCGAAGTCGCCGTCTATAAGGAAGGCGCCGGATGCGGCGGTGGAGTAGCCTAGGAAGACCATCAGGCGTTGCACGGCACAGATGGCCGCCTCGCCCGCCGAGGCGCGGGTCAGTTGCGGATCGCCGTCGAGGAAGCGCGCCAGATCGGATTGCCAGATCCGGTTGTCGTCTTCGGGGTGGGTAATGATGCGACGAATCCGCGCATCCTGGAGGTGCAGTTCCAGTGCCATGCGCGGCCTCCTTTTTCGCAGGTCATTGCCGTTTCCGGTTGCGGGTTTGCCACGGCGCAGTGTTGAGTGTAGACCCGGTGCTAACGCCTCTCCAGCGCCAGGTGACAAGCGCAGGTGCCTTTTGCAATCCATCGCCCTTGAACTACCTTTAGTGATCAGCAGTCGCGTGGTTTTGCACCCAGGCTTCTCCGGGCTGCGTTGATGTAGTGGCCACAGCACCTGCGATAACACGCCTGGCAACCGCTCACAGCGAGGCGCCGGGGTTTGCGTTGAGGGGGGTGTGTATGAGAGTCATTGTCCCGCGTTGTCTTGTTCCGGTCGTACTGGCCGGTGCGTTGAGCGCCTGTTCCGAGTCACAGGACAGTGACAAAACCGGTGAGCAGGCCAAGTCCGATACCTCCGCCTGTGTCTCACTGCTGCGGGCGGGGTTCCGGGATTTCCCCGACGATCGCTCCCGGCGTTTCCTGGGCAAGGTGGGAGAGGACGCTGCGCGCTGTCGCGGCGGTCAGCGCGCGATGGACTACCGCCATACTCCCTGGGTCGATTGGGCCAACTACTGGGCCGCCGGCGATATGACAAGCCGGGAGGACCCGGATGGCCCGCTGACCCTGATTGGCGAACATATCAAGCCCGATGGCCGCGGCGTTGACGGCGCGCTGATGGATCTTGAGTACCAGCGTATCGAGCTGATCAAGTTCAACCTGTTCGACAATGACACCTACGAAACCTATGTGAAGGGGCGCGGCACCGACGACGACCGGGTCAGCGGGCCCAATGTCAAAGTGTGGCCGGAGATGCGCCTGACGCCGTCGGATCCGGCATTTGCCGCGGTAGGCGGCGAGGGCGAGCAGCGCTGCAGCGGCGAACTGGTGCGCTACCGCACCCTGACCGGTATTTGCAACGATGTATTCAACCCCAGGATCGGCGCGACTGGCACGCCCTTTGCGCGCAACGTTTCCTTTGATGCCACCTTTCCGCGCCTGCAGCTGAACGAGCTGGCGGTGAATCGCCACCGGGACGAAGAGCACGGCCTGCGCATCGGATTGCTGAAGCCCGATCCCCAGCGCATCAGTCGCGAACTGTTTACCCGCCAGCAGAGCAGCCCCGGGGACTGCGACCTCGGCAGGGGCAGCGCCTGCGACTATCTGCCGGCGCCGTTTTTCAATGTGCTGGCCGCCTACTGGATCCAGTTCATGACCCACGACTGGTTTTCCCACACCCGGGAAGGCCGCAACCGACCGGGGCTGGAAGCGGTGGGCTGCGATGATCCCGAGGCCACCGGGTGCCGGCCGGGCGACCGCGCCGAGCGTATTATTACCGCCGCCACAGGGCCGGCGCCGACCTTCGAGCACGGGGGCGCCAGCTACCAGAAGCGGGCGCACACCACCACGCCGAACCTGGTCACTGCCTGGTGGGATGCTTCGCAGATATACGGCTTCGATGACGTCTCTGCCCGGCGTGTCCTGCGCGATCCGGACGACCCGGCAAAGCTGTTGCAACCGGAGGGTTACCTGCCGCTGTTTTCCAGCTGCCTTCCGGACTGTCCGATGCAAAGCCAGTGGTCGGGCCAGGAAGTGGCGGCCTTCCCGGCCAACTGGAGCATTGGCATGAGTTTCTACCACAACCTGTTTGTGCGTGAGCACAATCACTTTGTGGATGCCTTCCGCAACCAGCAGCGGGAGCGGCCGGATCTCGACTCGGGCCTGCGCAATCCCGCGCGGCCCAACGACGTGATCCGCTACGCGCAGGTCAGCGACGAGGAGATTTTCCAGGCGGCGCGCCTGGTGGTGGCGGCCGAGATCGCCAAGATCCACACCATCGAGTGGACCACGCAGTTGCTGTACGACGAGCCCCTGTTCCTGGCGATGAATTCCAACTGGTTCGGCCTGTTCAACGTGGGCGAGGCAAACCCGGTTTCCCGTGTGCTGGACCGGATACTCGATCGCCAGCGCAACCTGCCGAGCAAGGTGTCGGCGAAGGCGGCGGACAAGCTTGGCAGGGAGGGCGGCGGCGACAAGGACAACGCCATCTACTCGGTGTTTGCCTCTGGGGCCGGCATTTTCGGGCTCAACAATCGCATGGGGCGCGACTGGGATATCACTGACCCGGCGGACCTCAACCGCGGGGTCAATCACTTTGGCGCACCCTTCAATTTTCCCGAGGAGTTCACCACCGTCTATCGCCTGCACCCCTTGCTGCCGGACATTATCGAAATGCGCGATACGGAGCAGCCGAATCGCATCGGCGGCTCCGTTCCCGTAGTGGCGACAGTGAGAGGCGCGGCGAGTGGGTTGATGCGCGAGCACGGCCTGGCGGACTGGGCCCTCAGCATGGGGCGGCAGCGGCTGGGACTGCTGCACCTGCAGAACCATCCGCTGTTCCTGCAGAACCTGGAGATGCCCCACCTGGAATCACCCAGCGGCCAACTCGATATCGTTGCGCTGGATGTACTGCGCGACCGCGAACGCGGCGTGCCGCGCTTCAACGAATTCCGCCGCCAGATCGGGCTGAAGTCGCTGTCCGGCTTTGATGATTTTATCGACCAGCGCCTGGCGCCGGATGACCCGGCCCGCAAACAGCAGCAGGCCGTGATCGACAAGCTGCGGGCGCTGTATGGCACCCACACCTGCGATGCCTCGAAGATCATCAGCACCGCCCAGCGCGACGACGAAGGGCAGTTTATAAATGACTGCCTCGGGCATCCGGACGGCAGCGTGGTCGACAACATCGAAGACGTGGATACGGTGGTCGGCTGGCTGGCGGAATACACCCGCCCCCACGGATTCGCCATCTCCGAAACGCAGTTTCACATTTTCATTCTCAACGCGTCGCGGCGGCTGTTCAGCGACCGCTTCTTTACTTCTAGTTTCCGTCCCGAATTCTATTCCCAGCTCGGTTATGACTGGGTGCTGTACAACGGCTCCCTGGAGGGTTGCCCCTATCCGCCCGAGGATCGGGAGGGGCGCGGTAAAAACTGCTACGAACCGGAGCAATCCAACGGCCATCACACGCTGGTATCGCCGCTGAAGCGGCTGCTGCTGCGCAATGTGCCGGAGCTGGCGTCGGAGCTGCGCCATGTGGTCAATGTGTTTGACCCCTGGGCCAGGGATCGCGGGGAGTACTACGACCTCAGCTGGAAGCCGCGACAGGACGCCATCGACGACCCGGCCTTTGGCGGCGCCGGGCAGCCATGAAGCGCTGGCTCCGGTTGCCGGCCGGCGCGCTGCTGGGCCTGTTGACCGTCGCCTGCAGCCCGCGGGTGGAGCCGCTGGCGCCGGGCGCGGAAAAGGTGTCCGGTGAAGAGGCCCGCATCGCCGCGGCGATGATAGAGGCGACCCGCGATATCAGCCTGCAACGCGATCCCGAGGGCCTGCTGCATCGCTTCAACCAGGTCAAGACGCTGGGCTGCGTGCGCGGTGAATTCAGGGTGCTCGACGACCTGCCTGACCCCCTCGCGGCAGGACTGTTCGCTGCGCCGGGTGCGCGCTACCCGGCCACGCTGCGCTATGCCAATGCCACCACCCACGACGACCGGGACAAGGACTTCCGCGGCCTGTCGATCAAGCTGGGCGGCGTTAGCGGCGAGCCGCTGTGGGGCAAAGCGGGTACCCAGGACTTTCTGCTGAACTCCTATCCCCGCCTGTTTGCCGCTACCCCGGAGGATTTTCTGTCCTTCATCGAGGCGACCCGCGACGGCCAGGTGTGGCGTTACTTCCTCAACCCGGCGCACTGGTACTCATTGCCGGTGGTGTTGCGCGGACGCACTGAAACGGATGATCCCTTTGCCCTGCGCTACTACAGCACCACCCCGTTCCGGCTGGGCGGGGAGGGCACGGCAGTGAAGTACAGCGTGCGGGAGTGTCCGGGTACCGGACGGGAGGTGACGGTCGACAAGAGCGGAGACTTTCTCAGTGCGGCGATGGCGGCGCGTCTCGCGGCGCAACCGGTGTGCCTGGAGTTCTTGGTGCAGCGGCAGGGGGATCCACTTGCCATGCCGGTGGAAAACGCGGCGGTTATCTGGGACGAGGAGCTGTCTCCCTTTGTACCGGTGGCCCGCATCACCGTGCCCGACCAGGATTTCCGGGCGCGCTCCCGGGACTGCGAGGCCATGAGCTTCAACCCCTGGCAGTCGCTGGCGGCCCATCGCCCGCTGGGGGGGATCAACCGGGTACGGATTGCTGTTTACGCCGAGCTGGCCGAGTTCCGGCAGGCTGAAAACCGGCGCAGGGGGAAACCATGAGCGCACAGGAACGGGTGGAGAAATGGCTGTCGATGGACCGGGAGTCACTGGACGAGGTCTACCGACAGGCTTCGGCCGGGGCCATTCCCGAGGGCGACACCCGGGGTACTGCCATTGTCGCCGGCGCCTTGCTGGCGCGCTGGTACGCGCGGCTGGCGCGCCTGTTTGCCTGGCAGGGCAAGGTGTTTGACCTTTACGGGCCGGGCAAGGAAGTGGGCATTCTGGTGAACAAGATCCTGCCACTTGGGCTGACCTTTATCGTCGCCAAGGTCTACCGCGATGCCAGCTGGATGGACGGTCGCGAAACCATTGTCATCGACTACGGCACCACCTCCTTCCTGGCCCGCAACATCCGCGACGAAATCCGCGAAGTGGAGCCCGGTGTGTACCTGGGCAAGGTGTGGTGGGGGAAAACCCGGATTCTCGACTTCGCCCTGACCCGGAGCGACTGATGACCCCCCAGTCCACCCTCATGATTGCGGCGCCTGTCTCCAGCGGTCGTGAGAACGCGCTGGGCGCATTGCTGGCGACGCTGAACCGGCGCCCCGGTGAGGCGGACCCCGACAATCCGCTGGTGCCCTTTGGCCAGTTCGGCCAGCTGCACATGGCGCGCTTTACGCTGCTGTATGCCCGTACCAACGACGATATCCGCGCACACGGCGTGCGCCCCCGGCCCTGGCCCCCGACCCTGGTATTTATCGCTGACGTCGATGGCGATACCGACCGGTTCCTGGCGGAACTCTGTCTGCGCGCCGGTGACGGCCTGCGGCAGATTTTTTCCCACTGTCGGGACTTCGACGCCGGGTACGATGACCTGCTGCCGTGGATGCGCCGGCGCAACCGTCGCCCCGCCGCCAGCTATGTGAACTGGCGCGGTCGCAGCGTGCAACAGGTGCGCGAGGAGGAAGCCCTGGCATGCTTTGTACGCCGCCACCTGGCCGCGACGCAGGGTGAATCCGATGACGCGCGCGCAGTCCACGGGCGCCTGCGCGAAGCGGTGCTGGAGGAAGTGGCTGAACTGCGTCTGCGGCTGTCGCCTGCAGCGCCGACGCCAGCCGGCTGGTGGCTGGGCAATCTGGTCCACCTGCTGGCCATCCCGCTGGCGGGCCTGTTGCTGCTGCCCCTGCTGTTGTTGCTTGCACCGCTTTACCTGTGGCGTCTGCGCCAGCTGGAGCGATCGGACCCGGAAAACACCCGGCCGCCGGAACCGCAGCACCTGCAGGCCCTGCTGGCGGTGGAGGACTTTGATGTCACCAATCACTTCAACGTGTTCGGCCAGGTGAAACCGGGCCTGCTGCGGCTGCTGACGATCAAGGCGGGCCTGCTGTTGCTGGATTACACCTCACGCCATATCTACCGGCGCGGCTATCTCACCCGCATCAGGACGATTCACTTCGCCCACTGGGTATTGCTGGACGGCAACGCCAGGGTCTACTTTGCCAGCAATTACGACGGCAGCGCCGAAAGCTACATGGACGACTTCATCAACAAGGTGGCCTGGGGGCTGAACCTGGTGTTCAGCAATGGCATCGGCTATCCGCGCACGCGCTTCCTGCTCAAGGGGGGCGCCGAACACGAGGGCAATTACAAGGCCACGCTGCGCCGCAACCAGCTGCCGTCTGAAAGCTGGTACAAGGCCTACCCGGGGCTGACGGCGGTGGACCTGGCGCGCAATCACCAGATTCGCGCCGTGCTCGAGGAAGCCCGCCCCGGCGAACAGGTGCTCCGTGACTGGGTCGGCCTGCTGTGAGGTGACCGCTGTGACATCGCCAGGCAGTGCAGTGGCCTTCGACGACGTGCAGGGGCTGGTGCGTTTTGGTCACGGGCACCTTTCCCGCAGCGTGTTCCACCTGTTGTGGATCGTTGACGTGGAGGCCGCCCGGGCCTGGCTGCAGCAGGCGCCGGTCACCAGCGCCGCCGCCGGGGGTGAGCGGCCCGCGCAGGTACTGCAGCTGGCCTTCTCCGCAGCGGGCCTGTGTGCGCTGGGTATAGACCGGGAGATCGTCAGCGACTTTTCGGCGGAGTTCAATGCCGGTATGGCCGGGGACAGCAATCGCAGCCGGCGCCTTGGCGACATCGGTGCCAACGACCCCGGCCGGTGGCGCTGGGGGGGCGCCGGCGCCAGTGCGCCCCATGTCCTGTTGCTGCTGTACGCGGACGATTCCCGTATCGAGGATTGGCAGTCGGAACTGTTCGACGCCGCCTTTGAGCAGGCCTTCGAGCGCCGCATTGCATTGCCGGGCGAGTTGGGGGCGGGGCGCGAGCATTTCGGCTTTGTGGACGGCATCAGCCAGCCGGAGATCGACTGGCAGGGTGATCGGTCTGTCGACAGCCACCGGCGCAGTACCTACAGCAATCGCCTGGCGCCGGGTGAAATTCTGCTGGGATACCCCAACGAGTACGGGCTCTACACCCGGCGGCCCCTGCTGGATCCCGCGCGCTGCCCGGCGGCAGCGGTATTGCCCGAGGCCACTGAACAGCCGCAGCTGAAGGACCTGGGCCGCAACGGCAGCTATCTCGTGCTGCGCCAGCTGAGTCAGGATGTCCCCGCATTCTGGCAGTTCCTTGACAGAGTGGCGCAGGGCGATGAAACCCGGCGCGAGCAACTCGCCCAGGCGATGGTCGGGCGCAAGCGCGACGGTGAGCCACTGCTGGAGGCCAGGGGTCTCAACGCGTTTGACTACGACGACGATCCAGCCGGGCAGCGCTGCCCCCTCGGCGCCCACGTGCGCCGGGCGAACCCGCGGACCGGGGATTTTCCGCCCCACAGCAGCGGCATCTTGAAGCGGTTGTTGCGCACACTGGGTTTCGGGTCGCAGTCGGGACGGGATGACCTCGTTGCCGCAACCCGCTTCCACCGGCTGCTGCGTCGGGGGCGTATTTACGGCGGCGCCCTGGGCGTGGCGGAGGCACTCGCGACGGAAGCCGGCGGTGTGGCGTCCGAGGAAGAGCGCGGCCTGCTCTTTGTCTGCCTGGGCGCCAGCATTTCCCGCCAGTTCGAGTTTGTGCAGAACGCCTGGCTGGACAGTGCGAAGTTTGCCGGCTTGCGGGACGAGTCAGACCCTCTGCTGGGGCATCGCCAACCCATGCCGGGCGGACTTGCCACCGACCACTTCAGTATTCCCCGGGCCGGTAGGCCCGCGGACCGGGTGGAGGGTCTGCCGCAGTTCGTCCAGGTGCGCGGCGGCGAGTACTTCTTCCTACCGGGCCTGCGGGCCCTGCGTTTTATCGCCGGGGGCGGGCAGTAATGCTGCGGCCACTGCATCGCCTGCTGGTGAAACTGCTGGAGGTGGAGCGGCGCCTGGAACCGTTTTTCCGCCCCCAGGTGAATCACTTGCTGCGGGAACCGGCAGCGGTAGTGCTGCAGTGGCTGATCAACGCCCGCCGCGAGGACGAGTGCCTGCAAATCGCCGAAGAGCGAATTTATGAATGGGAGGAGCAGGCGCTGGACGACATCATCCAGCTGATGTCACAGCAGATGCGGGGCCGCTTTGCGCCGGGAAAATTCGAGCGTGGCGGTAACACCAAGACCCACGGCCTGGTGCGGGGCACGGTTGTCATCCGCGATGACCTGCCGGCCCGGATGCGGGTGGGTCTGTTTGCCACAGCGCGCAGTTACCCGGCCTGGATCCGCTTTTCCGGCCCCGGCCCGGATGTACCCAGGGACATCCAGGATGTCGGCTTTGGCAGCATGGCCCTGAAAATCATGGATGTGCCGGGGCCAAAGATCATGGACGACGAGCGCTTCACCCAGGACATGATGGGTGTGGTAACGCCGACCTTTGTTACCCGCAACGCGAGGGACAACGCAAAGCTGCAGGACTGGAGCCTGCGCAATATGCCCATCTACTACTTTCTCAACCCCTTCGACTCCCACCTTCTCGATTTCCTGATGCAGGGCCTGTGGAACGAGACCCAGTACAACCCCCTCGGGCAGCGCTACTACAGCTGCGTGCCCTACCTGCTGGGAGAGGGCCAGGCGATGCAGTATTCCTTTGTGCCGCTGACGCCGGTGGTCCGCGACATTCCGGGCGTGCCCTTCGGCCGGGTGCCGGACAACTACCTGCGGGACAACATGGTCAGGACGCTGGACGCCGGAGGGGTTGAGTTCGACCTGATGTTGCAGTTGCAGACCGACGCCCATCGCATGCCGATCGAGAATGCGGGGGTGCGCTGGCCGGAGAAGCTTTCGCCCTTTATCTCTGCCGCCACCATTCGCATTCCGCGGCAGACTTTCAATACCCCGGCCCAGTTCGATTTCACCCGCCAGCTGACCATCAATCCCTGGCACTGCCTGCACGAGCATCGGCCGCTGGGCAACCAGGGGCGCGCGCGACGGCGGATGTACTACGAACTGTCGCGGCTGCGCATTGCCGAAAACCGCACCGAGCACCGCGAGCCGACTGGAGACGAGGTCTTTGAGTAGAGCTTGAGAGATAGCGCAACACACCCGGCGCCGGTTTCGGCGCACCTCACCTGACGCCTGATTTTTTCTACACCTGATCAACGCGGTGGCTGTATTGCCCGCGAGCATTGCCGATGGCTGCTGGCCGTCAAATAGGCCTTTCAGGGTCGGCCCCGGGCAAAGCCGAATCGTGGGAAAGGTCCACGATGTTATAGTGCTGCACTCTCGTCATAACAAAGCTAAAGGAGACGCACTTATGCCCAGGCTGACAGAACAACAGGCCGCGGCCTACTGGAAGCGCAATCTTGCGCTGATGGCCAAACTCCTGGTGATCTGGTTTGTCGTCAGCTTCGGCTGCGGCATCCTGTTTGTGGATGCGCTGAACCAGATACAGATCGGTGGCTACAAGCTGGGCTTCTGGTTCGCCCAGCAGGGATCGATCTACGTATTCGTCGCCCTTATTTTCTATTACACCCGGCGCATGACCGCCCTGGATCGCGAGTTCGGGGTCGACGAAGACCAGGGTGCCTGAGATGGATCTGCGCACACTCAGCTACATTGTGGTCGGTTCGACCTTTGCCCTGTACATCGGCATTGCCATCTGGTCGCGGGCCGGCTCCACCAAAGACTTCTACGTCGCCGGTGGCGGCGTGCACCCGGTGGCCAACGGTATGGCCACCGCTGCAGACTGGATGTCGGCAGCCTCTTTCATCTCCATGGCGGGAATGATCGCCTTCATGGGCTACGGCGGTTCTGTATTCCTGATGGGCTGGACCGGCGGCTTTGTGATTCTCGCCATGTTGCTGGCGCCCTACCTGCGCAAGTACGGCAAGTTTACCGTACCGGAGTTTATCGGCGATCGTTTCTACTCGCGCTCGGCGCGGGCGGTGGCGGTCATCTGCCTGATCATCTGCTCGGTCACCTATGTCATCGGCCAGATGAAGGGCGTGGGGGTGGCCTTTTCCCGCTTCCTGGAGGTGGAGTACGACACCGGTCTCTATGTCGGCATGATCATCGTATTCTTCTACGCAGTGCTCGGCGGCATGAAGGGCATCACCTACACCCAGATTGCCCAGTACTGCGTGCTGATTCTCGCCTACACCATTCCGGCGGTTTTCATCAGTCTGCAGCTGACCGGTAATCCGATCCCGCAGTTGGGCCTGGGCAGCGCCATGGCGGGTACCGACACCTACCTGCTGGACCGGCTCGACCAGGTGGTGACCGAACTCGGCTTCGACCGGTACACAACGCACGAGAGACTATCGACACTGAACATGTTCGCCTACACCGCCTCGCTGATGATCGGCACCGCGGGTCTGCCCCATGTCATCATCCGCTTCTTTACAGTGCCGAAAGTGAAAGATGCGCGCTCGTCCGCGGGCTGGGCTCTGGTGTTCATCGCTATTCTTTACACCACAGCCCCCGCCGTGGCCGGCATGGCACGACTGAACCTGATGCAGACCATTGAGCCGCAGCCGGGCAATTACCTGGCCTACGAAGAGCGGCCACAGTGGTTCAGTAACTGGGAGAAAACCGGCTTGCTGGCCTTTGAGGACAAGAACGCCGACGGCCTGATCCAGTACAGTGCGAATGCCGGGACCAACGAAATGGTCACCGTCGACAACGACATCATCGTACTGGCCAACCCGGAGATTGCCCGCTTGCCGAACTGGGTCATCGCCCTGGTGGCGGCCGGCGGTCTGGCGGCGGCCCTGTCCACTGCGGCGGGTCTGTTACTGGCGATTTCATCGTCCATTTCCCACGACCTGCTCAAGGGCATGATCGCGCCGGATATCAGTGAAAAGGCCGAACTGATGGCCAGCCGGATTGCCATGGCGGTGGCTATCGTCGGTGCCGGCTATCTCGGCCTCCATCCGCCGGGCTTTGCCGCCGGTACTGTGGCGCTGGCCTTCGGGCTGGCCGCGTCCTCCATCTTCCCGGCTCTGATGATGGGTATCTTTTCGAAGGCCGTGACCAGAGAGGGCGCCATCGCCGGCATGGTGGCGGGGATCGGTGTGACCCTGCTCTACGTGTTCCAGCACAAGGGCATCATGTTCATGCCTGGCACCGCTTTCCTCGGCGATTCACCGGAGAACTGGTTCCTGGGCATCGAGCCCAATGCCTTTGGTGTGGTTGGCGCTATCGTCAACTTCACGGTGGCCTTCGCTGTATCGAGGGTGACTGCGCAGCCGCCGGCGTCAGTGCGGGAACTGGTCGAGAACATCCGCGTGCCGGCTGGCGCCAGTGCGGCGCGGGACCATTAAAGCGCCGGGCGGGAGTGCAACTCGCATGCTGACCAACAAGCACGTTGTCATCGCCCTGCTGGTTGCGCCGTTGCTCTCACTGCTGGCCTGGTTCGGTGTCGGCCAGCTGGCAGGTGAACAGCCCCGGGCTGCGGTGGCGGGGCAGGTCTATCCGCTACTGGAGAAAAGCAATTGCCGCTACGCGAGCGGTACCTGTGAACTGGTGAATGGCAACGTCAGTCTGCAACTGCAGGTTGTGCGCGCAGACGACGCACCGCTGCTGGTGCTGACCTCCAGTGTCAGCCTGCAGGGGGTTGCGGTCGCCGTCGTTCCCGCGGGTGCGGCCGATGGTATTGCCCCGAGTACGATGCACAGCAGCAACGACGATACCACCCGTTGGCAGTTGCCGCTGGCGGCGCCACTGGCCGAGGGAGATCGCCTGCGCCTGGTCGCGGCGACAGCGCAGAACCGCTTTACTGCGGAGCTATCCACCCGCTTCAGTCGCGCGGAAGTTCGGGTAAGCCGGTAGCCCGGAGGTGGTCTATCACCGCAGTGGGGAACGAGGGGTGGCGTATGGTGCCCTGCACTGCATACCGCGCCTGAAAAGTTCCCCTATTCTTCACCTTCAGAAGTGGCATCTGAATAATCAAGCCCCAACTTCTCCCTGGCCTCAAAGCTTCCTGCGCGGGCCGCCTTGCTATAGAAGTACTGCGCGCGCTGGGCATCGGGATAATAGCCATCATCATCAAAGGACTGCGCCAGCCGCAGGCTTTCATCCGCTACAATCGCTGAGAATGTCCCACTGGTGAAATCATCCAGGCCGAGCTTGCGGCGGATAAAGTCGTCTATCAGTGCAAACTGATGCTGATCGCCATAGTAGGTGGATTGACCGTGGCCTTCGCCAGGGTAGAAGTGGTATTCGAATTCCTTGCCCAGTGCCTGCAGCGTGTATTTCATGCGATTGCTGTGCTCAAAATCCGCGATTTCGTCCTCGGTACCAGCAATCAATAAAATCGGGCGCTCCAGGCGATGAGCCAGATACAGCGGAGAGCGGGCTTTCAATTCGTCCAGGTCATCGCCCATTATTTCAGACATGGTCTTGCGAAAGGACTCGCTCGCCTTGAACTTGCTTGCACTGAAGATCAATGGCAGGTCATAGACGCCATACATCGCAACCGCGCATTGGTAAAAGTCCGGGTCAGCCAGCGTGAGCATCACCGATGAATAGCCACCATAGCTGAGACCGATGGCACAGGCCTGGCGGTAACCAAAGCGTTCCCGGACTGCGTCTACAACCGTCCCGATATCGCGCTCAATCAATTCGCCGAACTGTGTTTTCCCTGCATCGGCGAAGGTTCGGCCATATCCCGCGGAGCCACGAAAATTGACCCGCAGGACGGAGTACCCGCGACTGGCAAAGTACTGCACTTCAGGGTTGAAGTCGTTGTAGTCGCGCATACCGATCGGACCACCGTGGGGCATAACCAGCAGTACGCCATTGTTCCCGGATTGCGGTTTGGTTAGAAAGCCTTCTAGTGCAATACCATCTTCCGCAACCACCGAGATCACTTCGGTCCTGGCCAGCTTGGTATCGACCAGAGCCGGATTGATGTACTCAATGAGCTCGGCGCGCCGGGTCGCGGGGTCAAACAGGTAAATGGTGCCGGGGTCATCATCCGCAAATACACCAACGACCCTTTGATGACTTAACTTATCTACCGAGAGAGTCAGGATCTGCTTGCCCGGAAAAGCCTGTTGCAGCAGGTGTAAGTCCCGGGATGAGTCGCTGAACAGGTACTTGGTGCTGTAGCGGCCATGGTCGAAAAATGACACCGAGACCACATCGCCGGTCGAGCGGTCAATTTCTGCATCGACCAGGTCGTAACGATCATGCAGATAGAGCGGCTGCCCAAATTCGCCGGTGCGCGCATCGTAGTGGTAAATGGCGATACGATCCGAGGCGACATTCGTCAGCACCGCAAACTGCTGGTTGCCCAGGTTGGCGAGCCATTTGAAATGCAGATCGCGGTCAGCGCTACTGAAAAGCTGTTTCCAGGTGTTCTGGTTGTGCTCCAGGTACCATACGCTGGAGGTCTCCTTCTCTTCGTCCCAGTGATATGAAAAGTATGTCGAAGAATCAGGGTCATAACTGTAACGCAAAGCCCCCTCATGCGGATGCTTGAAAGCAGTCTCTTTAGTGAATTTTCCAATACGCATGTTGCTGACTGATGCGGTAACGATTTCGTTCTCGCCATCTTCATCTGTCCGCACATAGAGTATCTGGTCGCTTTGATGCCGCAGTGGATCAAGAAGATATCCCGGCTCCTGGATTCGATGTCCGAGCGACTTCTTACCGAGATTGGATGGGGTGAGATCAATTATCTCCTGCGTAAAAAAGCGCTCGAAAACCATGTAATTCGCGTAGAGAGTGTCTTCATCGACCCAGGTAAATCCCAGCAGTCGGTTGTTCCGGTCAAAATTCAGCAGTGGGTAGTATTTTCCAGTTGCCACATCGACGATGAATATGCCACGTTCATCCCCTTCGTTCAGGTAGGCCGCCAGGTATTTTCCGCCGGGGCTGAGTTCGGGCAGCGATATTCTGTTGGGCTTGAACAGATCTTCACCAGTAATAGGCTGCGCCAGCGTCCCGGCAGAGCAAAAGCCAAAGCTTGCACTAAGCAAAAGCACAAACAGTAATTGCTTCATTGCCCTTCTCCGGTGGCCTCTGCGCCGAGGGACTGCGCAAATCTAAAGAAGTCATCCGTTCCGGGGCCGGCATAGGTGAGCGGCATGGTCGACATCACCTGGGGAAAGTTCTCTTCCATGAACTCCAGCGCCAGTGAAGATTGGTTTATGAGAGAGAAGCTGGCTGGGCCGCCAAACCAATTCGCGTTTTGAATCCTGAAATCGCCAACGTAATTCACTGTCCCGGGGCTTACCCGGAAAGAGAACCCTGCGCCATGAACACTGTAGTAATGGGTGCTGGTGAGTGAAATCCGCGAAAACTTGTAGTCCCCGGCCTGCAATTCCACCAGAAGATAACGATCTCCCTGTTGTAACTCCTCCCAGGGCAGGAAAATATTCTCTTCGCCAACGACCGTCAGCTTGAGCAGATCAATATTGGTTTCCACCCCTATCAGAACAAGTCCCTCGCCGGGTGCAAGGGAGTAGTGCCCATCCTGTTTGATACTGTTTGCTTTGAAAGAGCATGCAGAAACTAACGACAACAAAACTACGGTTAACAGCCGAACCACGAGCTATCCTTGTCCATTCTTTATTTTTCCTGCGTACGATTAGAGCAGTCGATGGAGAAGTGGTCAACGTCGATGTCCCGGTAAAGGAATATTGTGGAAGCCCGGGTACGCAGGTTGCCTTGTCGTCAGGAAGTGCAGCAAAAGAATGCAGTATGCCGCACTCACCAATGTGGGCAGTCTGGCGCAGTGTGCGAATTCATGAGAGAGATGGGCTGACAGCCCCCGGATGGCGGGGGCTGTTAAGCGGCGCCGGGGGACGGCGCCAGCGAGCGGAGTCGGCGGTCAGTGCAGTACGCGATCCGGCCGCATCTCTTCCTGCAGGCTGGGTTGCTTGCCGGCACTGGCGGCCTCTTCCTGCACGTAGGTACGCAGGCGGCCGACCACACTGGTCATCACATCAATGGTCTGGCTGATCTGATCCAGCGCCATCAGTACCGTTTCGCTATCCTTGGGCGTTTTGTCGCGGTCATCCATTGCTGGTCCCTCGTTGCTGCCTGTTATTGGATACGGCTGTTTCACTCTGGTGTAGCGCCCGGCGCGCAGGGCGCCGGGCCGGTTGCCTGGCAGGCCCCATTAATCCCAACTCAGGGCGCCGCCAGTCTGGTACTCGATGACCCGGGTCTCGAAGAAGTTCTTCTCCTTGCGCAGGTCCATGATCTCGCTCATCCACGGGAAGGGATTGGCCGCGCCGGGGAACTGCTCGGGCAGGCCCAACTGCGACAGGCGGCGGTTGGCGATGAAGTGCAGGTACTCCTCCATCATGGCCGCGTTCATGCCCAGTACGCCCCGCGGCATGGTGTCGCGCGCGTATTCGATTTCCAGCTGGGTGCCCTCCAGGATCATCTGGATCACTTCCTGCTTGAAGGCATCGGTCCACAGGTGGGGGTTTTCCAGCTTGATCTGGTTGATCACGTCGATGCCGAAGTTCAGGTGCATGGACTCGTCGCGCAGGATGTACTGGAACTGTTCCGCCACGCCGGTCATCTTGTTGCGGCGACCCATTGACAGGATCTGGGTAAAGCCGCAGTAGAAGAAGATACCCTCGGTCACGGCGTAGAAGCCGATCAGGTTGCGCAGCAGGGTCTGGTCGTCTTCCACCGTACCGGTTTTGAAGGTCGGGTCCGACAAATGGTGGGTGTGGGACAGGCTCCAGGTCGCTTTCTTGGCAACCGAGGGCACTTCCCGGTACATGTTGAAGACCTCGCCCTCGTCCATGCCCAGCGACTCGATGCAGTACTGGTAGGCGTGGGTGTGGATGGCTTCCTCGAAGGCCTGGCGCAGCAGGTACTGGCGGCATTCGGGGTTGGTGATCAGGCGGTAGATGCCCAGCACCAGGTTGTTGGCCACCAGCGAGTCGGCGGTGGAGAAATAGCCCAGGCTGCGCTTGACGATACGGCGCTCGTCCTCGGACAGCCCTTCCGGGCTCTTCCAGGTGGCCACGTCGGCAGTCATGTTGATTTCCTGGGGCATCCAGTGGTTGGCGCAGCCGTCCAGGTATTTCTGCCAGGCCCAGTCGTATTTGAAGGGCACCAGCTGGTTGAGGTCGGCGCGGCAGTTGATCATCGCCTTTTCGTCGACGGAGACCCGGGCGGCACCCATTTCCAGCTCTTCCAGGCCGGGGGCTACATCCAGGCTTTCCACCGCGCGAGCGGCTGCGGCGATATTGTCAGCCGCCACTTCCGGCGGCACAGCTTCACCCCTGCTGGCAGGCGCTTTGAGCGCGGCTTCCGCCTGCGGTGCAGCGGCGGGCTCAGCCTTCGCCGGGGCCGGTTCGGCCGCGGCCTTCTGTACCGGCGGTGCCGTCCGCTTGGTGTTGGTGCTCTCTTCCTTGTGGTAGTCGTCCCAGTTCAGCATTGTGTTTCTGTCTCCTGAATTCTCTGTCTTGTTCTGTCCGTGTCGGCTTTTGTCCGTGGGGCAGGGCCCGCCTTACTGGCAGGCCTCGCAGTCGGGATCGTCCAGCGAGCAGGCCGCGGGCACGGGGGCCGGGCCGCCGCTCTGTTCAGCGGAGACGGCGTTCAGGTTGCCGGTGCTGATGGTGGACTTCTCGGTGCCGGTCGCCGCCAGTGAGCGCAGGTAGTAGGTGGTCTTGAGGCCGCTGAACCACGCCATGCGGTAGGTGATGTCGAGTTTCTTGCCGTTGGCGTTGTTGATGTACAGGTTCAGTGACTGGGCCTGGTCGATCCACTTCTGGCGCCGCGCCGCGGCGTCCACCAGCCAGCGCGGCTCCACCTCGAAGGCGGTGGCGTAGATAGCCTTCAGGTCCGCCGGTACGCGGTCAACGCTCTGCACGCTGCCGTCGTAGTACTTGAGGTCGTTGACCATCACCCCGTCCCACAGTTTGCGCGCCTTGAGGTCGCGCACCAGGTAGGGGTTGACCACGGTAAACTCGCCGGACAGGTTCGATTTCACGTACAGGTTCTGGTACGTGGGCTCGATGGACTGCGACACCCCGGTGATGTTGGCAATGGTCGCGGTGGGCGCGATCGCCATCACATTGGAGTTGCGCATGCCCTGGGCCTTCACGGTGGCGCGCAGGCTGTCCCAGTCCAGGGTCGCATCGCGGTTGATGCTGATGTAGTCGGCGCCGCGCTGCTTCTCCAGGATGTCCAGGGAATCGATGGGGAAGATGCCCTGGCTCCACAGGGAGCCCTCGTAGCTGGAGTAGCTGCCGCGTTCGGCGGCCAGCTGGCTGGAGGCCTCGATGGCAAAGTAGCTGATAGCTTCCATGGAGCGGTCGGCGAAGGTCACCGCATCGTCGGAACCGTAGGCAATGTGCTGCTTGTACAGGGCGTCCTGGAAGCCCATCAGGCCGAGGCCCACCGGGCGGTGCTTGAAGTTGGAGTTCTGCGCGGTGTCGACGGAGTAGTAGTTGATGTCGATCACGTTATCCAGCATGCGTACCGCGGTGCGCACGGTTTTCTCCAGCTTCTCCAGGTTGAGGCCATTCTCGTCGATGTGCTGGGGCAGGTTGACCGAGCCCAGGTTGCACACGGCGATCTCTTCGTTGGCCTTGGTGTTGAGGGTGATCTCGGTGCACAGGTTGGAGGAGTGCACCACGCCCACGTGCTGCTGCGGGCTGCGCAGGTTGCAGGGGTCCTTGAAGGTCATCCAGGGGTGGCCGGTCTCGAACAGCATGCCGAGCATCTTGCGCCACAGGTTCTGGGCGCGCACGGTCTTGTGCAGCTTCAGCTTGCCGGCGCGGGCCTGCTCTTCGTAGTGGGTGTAGCGCTCTTCGAAGGCGGTGCCGTAGAGGTCGTGCAGGTCGGGCACGTCGTTGGGCGAGAACAGGGTCCACTCGCCGTCGTCGAATACCCGCTTCATGAACAGGTCGGGAATCCAGTTGGCGGTGTTCATGTCGTGGGTGCGGCGGCGGTCGTCGCCGGTGTTCTTGCGCAGCTCGACAAATTCCTCGATGTCCATGTGCCAGGTTTCGAGGTAGGCGCAGACCGCGCCCTTGCGCTTGCCGCCCTGGTTCACGGCCACGGCGGTGTCGTTGACCACTTTCAGGAAGGGCACCACGCCCTGGGACTTGCCGTTGGTGCCCTTGATGTAGGAGCCGAGGCCGCGCACCGGCGTCCAGTCGTTGCCCAGGCCGCCGGCGAATTTGCTCAGCATGGCGTTGTCCTGGATGGCGCCGTAGATGCCGCGCAGGTCGTCCGGCACCGTGGTCAGGTAGCAGGAGGACAGCTGCGGGCGCAGGGTGCCGGCATTGAACAGGGTCGGGGTGGAGCTCATGTAGTCGAAGGACGACAGCAGCTCGTAGAACTCGATGGCGCGGGCGTTCTTGTCGTCTTCTTCCACCGCCAGGCCCATGGCCACACGCATGAAGAAGATCTGCGGCAGCTCAATGCGGGTCTCTTCGCTGTGGATGAAGTAGCGGTCGTAGAGGGTCTGCAGGCCGAGGTAGGTGAACTGCAGGTCGCGCTCGGGCAGCAGGGCCTGGCCCAGGCGCTCCAGGTCGAAGTCGGCCAGCTGCGGGGAGACCAGTTCCAGTTCCACACCGCGCTGTACATAGGCGGGCAGGGCCTCGGCGTAGAAGCGATCCATGTCTGCCTGGGTGGCAGATTCGGCCACGCCCAGGAAGTTCAGGGCCTCGGCGCGCAGGTTGTCGCAGAGCAGACGGGCGGCGACGTAGCTGTAGTTGGGCTCCTGCTCGATCAGGGTGCGGGCGGTGATGACCAGGGACGTGGACAGCTCGGTGGCGGTCACCCCGTCGTAGAGGTTTTTCAGGGCTTCATCGAGGATGCGGGTCTCGCTGACATCGGACAGGTCGGCGCAGGCCTCGGAGACGATGGTGTGCAGGCGCTCGATGTCCAGCGGGGCGCGGCTGCCGTCGGGCTGGATCACGGTAATGCCGCCGGCGGCCTTCTGGGTGGCCGGGGACAGGGCCTGGCGGGCGGCGCGCTTGCGCGACTGCTCTTCCCGGTAGATCACGTAGTCGCGGGCGATCTTGTGCTCGCCGGCGCGCATCAGGGCCAGTTCCACCTGATCCTGGATATCTTCGATGTGCACGGTGCCGCCGGAGGGCATGCGGCGCAGGAAGGTGCCGGCGACCTGCTCGGTCAGCTTGGCTACCGTCTCGTGAATGCGGCTGGAGGCGGCTGCAGTACCGCCCTCCACCGCCAGGAAGGCCTTGGTGATGGCCACCGAGATCTTGCTCGCCTCGAAGGACACCACGGTGCCGTTGCGCTTGATGACGCGCAGCTGGCCGGGGGCAGTGGCCGCGATATTGGCGCTGACGCCGCTGTCTTCGCGCGGGGTGACGGGGGAGTCGGCCTTGCGACCGCTGGGGCTGGTTTCTGTCTGCATAATTGCTCCGATGTGGATGGCCTGCGCCTGTGTCTGACCTGTATGTCTGGACCGTGAACGCAACTCGTTGTTTCCGGTCGCCCGCTGCCGGTCGCCCGTTGACTGTTTGTTGTTGTCGGCTTACCGCTGCCTTGTCTGTCGTCGGTTTACCGCTTTCGCCCTGTGCGGGGAACCACTGGCTGCCGATGCCCCTGGAGGGGCGCCGCGGCCAGGATTGTCGGGAGGAGGGAGGTGTTGGTCTGACGGCGGCGCCCCGGGCGCCGACCCGCGTTGGCGGCACGCCTGATGGCCGCCGGCCTTCCCCTGATTGTGCCCGCCGGTCTGCTCCGGCGTTGCGCTCCCTACGTTCTCTCCGTGTCCGGTGTCCGGCCCGACGTTATCTTCTGGCCTGGCACAATGCCGCGGCCGGTGGCGTCGGGTCCGGTGGGGTGTCGGGCTGCTTGCCAGCCTGCACGCCCTGCACCGCGGCGGCGCTCTTCGAACTGCTCGGGAGGCCGATGTGGTGCAAATTTCAACAGTGGCACCCTATATCTTGGGGTTTAGTGCTGAGTTGCCTACAAGATAATGCGAGTGGCGGGGTAGTTCAAGGGTACGAGCGTGGGTTTATTCTGTGGATAACTTGTGGGTAGTGCAGAGGTCTGTGCCCACTTACCTGTCAGCCCGCCAATTACGCGGGGCGAGGGCCGGGGCAGGGGGGTTGCGACGGATTGTTTCCGTTGTATTTATTTTTCATTAAAAGGAGATTGTATAGACGGGCTGGTTATTTACTGGCCGGCCGCTGTTCAGCGGCTGGCCTTGAGCAGGAACTCCATCAGCGCCTTCTGGGCGTGCAGGCGGTTTTCCGCCTCGTCCCAGATGACGGAGTCGGGGGCGTCCATCAGCTCGGCGCTGATTTCCTCGCCGCGGTGGGCGGGCAGGCAGTGCATATAGAGGGCATCGGGCGCGGCCAGGTCCATCAGCTCGCGGTTCACCTGGTAGGGGGCGAAGCGGGCGGCGCGCTCACGCTGCTCGTCCTCCTGGCCCATGGAGGCCCACACGTCGGTGACCAGCAGGTCGGCGCCCGCAGCGGCCTCGCGTGGGTCGTGCACGACCACAGCGCGGTCCGCGTGCCGGGCCAGCAGTGCCGCATCCGGTTCGTAGCCGGCCGGGCAGGCGATGCGCAGCTGGAAGTCAAAGCGCTCGGCGGCATTGATGTAGGACTGGCACATATTGTTGCCATCCCCCACCCAGCACACGGTCTTGCCGGCGATGCTGCCGCGGTGTTCGAGGTAAGTCTGCATGTCCGCCAGCAGCTGGCAGGGGTGGAAGTCGTCGGTGAGGGCATTGATTACCGGCACGCTGGAGTGGGCGGCAAAGCGCTCGACAATGTCGTGGCCGAAGGTGCGGATCATCACGATGTCCACCATCGAGGAGATCACCCGGGCGCTGTCCTCCACCGGTTCGCCGCGGCCCAGCTGGGTGTCGCTGGGCGACAGGAACATGGCGTGGCCGCCGAGCTGGGCCATGCCGGCCTCGAAGGAGACCCGGGTGCGGGTGGAGGACTTGGCAAAGATCATGGCCAGCACGCTGCCCGGGAACTGGCGCTGGTCGCGACCCTCGCGGTGTTCCTTTTTCATCTCGATGGCGCGCTCCAGCACTGAATGCAGCTCACTCGGGCTGAAGTCCTGGAGGGTGAGGAAGTGGCGTACCTGGGCCATGGCGAATCTCTTTACTTGTCTCGTTGCGTGTCGTGTTGGGTGCCCGGGGTCAGGCGTAGGCGCGCAGCAGCTTGCCGATGGCGGCAGCCAGTTCGTCGACCTGGGTTTCACTGATGATCAGCGGCGGCAGCAGGCGCAGGACGTTGCCGGCGGTGACGTTGATCAGCAGACCCTCCTGCAGGGCCAGGCCGACCAGCGCGCCACAGTCCCGGTTCAGTTCCACGCCCACCATCAGGCCGCGGCCGCGAATGTCCACCACCCGGTCGTCGTCGGCCAGTTCCCGCGCCAGCGCGGCGCGCAGTTGCTCGCCGCGCTGTGCCGCCTGCTGCGCCAGTCCTTCATTCACAATGGTGTTCACCACCGTGTTGGCGGCGGCGCATACCAGCGGATTGCCGCCGTAGGTGGAGCCGTGGTGGCCGGCGCAGAAGATACGGGCGGCTTCGCCCCGGGCCAGGCAGGCGCCGATGGGCAGGCCGTTGCCGAGCCCCTTGGCGGTGGTGACCACATCCGGGGTGAAACCCAGCTGCTGGTAGGCGAAGTAGCTGCCGGTACGACCGTTGCCGGTCTGCACCTCGTCCAGCATCAGCAGCCACTGCTGGTTGTCGCACAGTGCGCGCACGGCCTGCAGGTAGTCGGTGTCGGCCGGGTGCAGGCCGCCCTCTCCCTGGATGGGCTCCAGCAGTACCGCCACCACATCGGGGTTGTTGGTGGCGATCTGGCGCAGGGCCTGGATGTCGTTCATGGGGGCGCGCACAAAGCCGCTCACCAGCGGTTCGAAGCCGGCCTGGATCTTGCGGTTGCCGGTGGCGCTGAGGGTGGCCAGGGTGCGGCCGTGGAAAGAGCGCTCCATGACGATGATGGCGGGCTTGTCCACGCCGCGCTGGTGGCCGTAGAGTCGCGCCAGTTTTATGGCGGCTTCGTTGGCCTCGGCGCCGGAGTTGCCGAAAAAGCAGCTCTCCATGCCCGCCACGCCGGTCAGGTTGGCGGCCAGCGCCTCCTGTTCGTTGATGTGGTAGAGGTTTGAGGTGTGAATCAGCTTGGCCGCCTGTTCCTGCACCGCAGCGACCAGCGCCGGGTGGGCGTGACCGAGGGCGTTGACCCCGATGCCGGCGATGGCATCCATGTAGCGTCGGCCCTCGCTGTCGAACAGGTAGATGCCTTCGCCGCGCACGAAGCTCACGGGCAGTCTGGCGTAGGTGGGCATCAGGGCTGATACCGCTTCGACGGCGGGTGCGGGGGCTGGCACGGCCACAGCTGGTTCCTCTGTTGTGTGAATGTAGAAGGCGTATAAAAGCAAAAAAGGCAGCGGTTGGCTGCCTCGAAACGATCAACTATAGACTCAAAGGCCGGGGCTGGCAATTGGGTGGATGTGCCCTCCTGGCATAGCTGCTACCATAACCGCGCCTAAAGGAAAGACGTTGTCCGTGATTACCCGCCAACCGATGAATGCCCTTGAGCGGCGCACTGTTTCCGCGCTCGCTCTGCTCTACAGTTTCCGCATGCTGGGCCTGTTTATGGTCCTGCCACTGCTGGCCGTCTATGCCACCGATCTGCGCGGTGCGACCCCCGCGCTGATCGGCCTGGCCCTCGGTATCTACGGCCTCAGCCAGGCCCTGTTGCAGATTCCCCTGGGCTGGCTGTCGGACCGCATCGGCCGCCGCCCGGTAATAGTTGGCGGCCTGCTGCTGTTTGCCCTGGGCAGCCTGGTAGCTGCTATGGCGGAGTCCCTGTCGGGTGTGATCCTCGGCCGCGCCCTGCAGGGTGCCGGCGCCATCGCCGGCACCGTGATGGCCCTGGTGGCGGACCAGACCCGCGACGAGCAGCGCACCAAGGCCATGGCCGTCGTCGGTGCCAGCATTGGCCTGGCTTTTACCCTCGCCCTGGTGATCGGACCGCTGGTGGCGGCCTGGGGCGGTTTGTCGGCGGTGTTCTACCTCACCGTAGCCCTGGCCCTGTGCGGTATCGCTGTTGTGCTGTTTGTCGTGCCGGCGTCGGCGCCGGCGCGGGAGCACGATGCTGTCGGCGCCCGCGGCAACCTCATCCTGCGCAGTCTTGCCGATGCTGAACTGCTGCGTCTCAACGCCGGCGTATTCATTCTGCATTTCACCCTGATGGCGGCCTTCCTGGTCATTCCCGGGATGTTGCAAGAGGTGCTGTCGTTGGCGCGTGAAAGCCACTGGCAGGTCTACCTTGCGGTGGTGTTGCTGTCCCTGCTGGGAGTGGTGCCGCTGATGCGCTGGGCCGAGCGTGGTGGCCGCCCGCGGGCGGCCTTTGCGATGGGCCTGATGCTGTTGTCGCTGGCACTGTCGCTGTTGGTGGCGCCGCCACAAAGCCTCTTGGTCTGGCTCGGCCTGTGGCTGTTTTTTATCGGCTTTAACTACCTGGAGGCAACTCTGCCTTCGCTGGTGAGCAAATCCGTTGCCCCCCGCGGCCGCGGTACCGCACTCGGTCTCTACGCCACCTGCCAGTTTCTCGGCGCCTTTGCCGGCGGTGCGCTGGGAGGCATCCTGCTGCAGTGGTGGGGCGCACACGCCCTGTTGCTGCTGTGTCTCGCCCTGGTGCTGGGCTGGCTGCTGCTGGCGCTGCCGCGCATGGCCTGTGCCGGTGGCGGCGACGCTGTGGAGAGCGCCAAGGGGGAAATGCCACACCCGTGAGCAGCGCCGCGCCACAGTTTCCTGATATCAGCCTGTGGATGGCGGAACTGGGCCCGCTGACCCCGCGCCCGGCTTTGCTTGGCGAGCGCGATTACGACGTCGCCATTGCCGGCGGTGGCTATACCGGCCTGTGGACGGCCTATTATCTGAAACGCCTGCAACCGTCTCTCCGTATTTGTGTGCTGGAGCGCGATATCTGTGGTTTCGGCGCCTCCGGCCGTAACGGCGGCTGGATGATGGCGGCGGTGGAGGGGGAGGCCAGGTTGCTGGCCGGTCTCGACGAGGAGGCCCGCCAGCTCGCCCGCGAGGCCATCCTCGGGATTCTGCCGGAAGTGGAAGCGGTACTGGCCCGGGAGAGCATCGATTGCGACTACCGGCGCGGTGGCGGCCTGTTTGCCGCGGCCCGCTATCCTGAACAGCTCGCCACACAGCGCGCCCATCTCGAGCACTATCGCGCCCTTGGCTACAGTGAAGCCGACTACCGCTGGCTGGACGGCGAGGAACTGGCAGGGCGTCTGCGTCTGAACAATCCTCTCGGCGCCATTTATACCCCGCACATCGCCCGTATTCATCCGGCCAGGCTGGCCCGGGGCCTGGCGGACAGCGTGAGCGCCCTGGGGGTGGATATCTTTGAACACAGCCCGGTGACGGGCCTGGCCGCAGGGTGGCTGCAGAGCGAGCAGGGCGCGGTGCGCGCCCCGGTGCGCTTGATGGCGGTGGAGGGCTTCAGCTGGAACCTGCCGGCCCAGCGACACCACGTGCTGCCCGTGCAGAGCCGGGTGCTGGCCACCGAGCCCTTGAGCGAGGCCCAGTGGACGGACATCGGGCTGGCCCGCTACGAGGTGTTCTCCGATGCCAGTCCGCTGATCACCTATGCCCAGCGGCGAGCGGACAATCGCCTGGTGTTCGGCTCCCGCGGCAGCTACCGCTTTGGTGGGGAACCGCGGGCGGATTTCAGCGCCGATGGCGAGGCCTTTACCGGTATAGCTCGCCTGATGCGCGCCTGTCTGCCGCAACTGGAGGATGTGGCTGTGAGCCACTGCTGGGGGGGTACCCTCGGTATTCCCCGGCGCGCATGCCCCCACGCCGTGTTTGATACCGCCAGCGGTTTCGGTACCGCTGGCGGCTATCTCGGTGAGGGGGTTGGCGCCTCTAACCTCATGGCGCGCACCCTCGCGGACCTGGTGCTGGGGCGCGACAGTGAGCTGGCCGGCATGCCCTGGGCCCACCGCGGCCTGCCGGCCGCAGCACTGCGGCACTGGGAGCCGGAACCGCTGCGCTGGCTGGTGTACAAGGCCACCGACAAAGTCCTGGGCTGGGAGGAGTCGGCCTGCGCCGGCGGCGCCCCGCGCTGGCGCCGCCAGTTGTGGCGCAGTGGCTCCGCGGCGCTGGCTGCATTGCGGGGCTGAAAGGCCGCATTGGAAGGCGTATGACCGCCTTTGCCTGTCGCAATCGGCGGGTGTGATTGTTATAGTCTCCGGCTCGATTACCGTTACTCATCTGCTCTTCACAGGGGAAGCAACATGGCCTCACGCGGCGTGAACAAAGTCATTCTGGTGGGCAATCTCGGCCAGGATCCCGAGACCCGCTACATGCCCTCCGGCGGCGCAGTGACCAATGTCAACCTGGCGACTTCCGAAAGCTGGAAAGACAAGCAGACAGGCCAGCCCCAGGAGCGCACCGAGTGGCACCGGGTGGTGTTCTTCAACCGCCTGGCGGAGATTGCCGGCGAATACCTGCGCAAGGGCTCCAAGGTCTATGTGGAGGGCTCTCTGCGCACCCGCAAGTGGCAGGGCCAGGATGGTCAGGATCGCTACACCACCGAAATTGTCGCCAGTGAAATGCAGATGCTGGACAGCCGCGGCGCCGGCCAGGGCGAATACAGCGAGCCCCCGGGTGGCAGTTATGGCGGCGGAGCGCCCCAGCAGGCCTCGCGTCCAGCGCCAGCGCAGCAGCGGGCCCCGCAACAAGCGCCGCAACAGGCACCCCAGAGTGCACCCAACGATTTTGCCGATTACGACGACGACATTCCCTTCTGATCAAGCCTGCCGTTGCCAGTACCGGGGATAGCTGCGGGTGCGCATACTTCTGATCGGCTCCGATACCTCCTTTGGCTATGCGCTGGAACAACAGCTCAGCCGCTGGGGGCGCCATGAATTCGAGTCCATCGGTTTCGCCGCCAGCCGCTGGCGCAGCGAGCGCCATGCCAAGAAAGCGGTGCGGCGAACCCGCCCCGATGTGGTGGTGGACGCCCGCCTGCAGGGGGCGGTAGACAGCGGCGAGCAGCTCTTTGACCCCGATGTGGAGCGCTGCCACTGGCTGGCCAAGGCCTGCCAGCGCAGTGGCGCCATCTACCTGATGCTGTCCAGCGCGCGGGTGTTCGCCGGCGAACAGGAGCGACCCTACACCGAGCAGGATGTGCCCGACAACAGCGAGACCATCGGCCGGCTGCTGCAGCGCGGCGAGGAACTGGTCGCCCAGACCTGCGAACGCCACCTGCTGCTGCGCCTCGGGCCGGTATTCTCCCACCGCGGGCGCAACGTGATGACCCACATGCTGGGACAATTGATGCAGGGGGGTACCCTCACTCTCGACAATAGTCTGCGCGGCTGCCCGGTGCCCTCGCTGGACGCCGCCCGGGTAGTCTCCGGGGTGCTCGACCAGCTGAGTGCCGGGGCGAATAGCTGGGGGGTGTTCCACTACGGCAGTTCCGATGCCACCCATTGCTACGAGTTTGCCGAAGTGCTGTTGGCGGCCGCCTCCCAGTTTTCCGAGTTTGGCCCCCAGGCGGTGACGCTGCGGGAGCAGGAGGCGGGCTACACCCTGAGCCGCAGGCTCGACTGCAATCGCCTGCGCAATACCTTCGCCATCAAGCAGGTGCCCTGGCGGGGGTTTGTCGCCGATGCGGTAAAACTCTATTTTGACAACCTGAAATCCACGGAGTCCTGATATGGCAGCCGCAACGGGATCGGCGTCACTCGGCATCGCAGTGCTTACGGTGTCGGATACACGCACCGGGGAAAACGACACCTCCGGCCAGTACCTGGTGGCGGCCCTTGAGGAGGCTGGCCACCGGGCTGTCGACAAAACCATCGTGCGCGACGACATCTACCAGATTCGCGCTGTGCTCTCCGCCTGGATTGCCGATGAATCGGTGAACGCCGTGCTGGTTACCGGCGGCACCGGCTTTTCCGGCCGCGACTCCACCCCGGAGGCGGTGATGCCCCTGTTCGATAAAAGCATCGATGGTTTCGGTGAGGTGTTCCGGGCCCTGTCCTTCGAGGAAATCGGTTCCTCCACCATTCAGTCGCGTGCGCTGGCGGGTTTTGCCAACGACACTGTGATCTTCTGCATGCCGGGTTCCACCGGCGCCTGTCGCACAGGCTGGGAAGGGCTGATTCGCGAGCAACTCGACGGCACCCACCGACCCTGTAACTTTGTCGGAGTGCTGGGGGTAAGGGGCGCCGCCGAGTGACACCCCTCACGCCGGTGAGTGATGCGCTGGCACAGATGCTGGCGGCCGCGGTGCCGGTAGCGGAGTCCGCGAGCCGTGCGCTGCTGGATGCCCTCGGATGCGTGCTGGTGCAAACCGTCGTGGCGGACGTCGACGTTCCCCCTGACGACAACAGCGCCATGGATGGTTACGCCCTGCGCGCCGCCGATGCCGGCATGTCCCTGCCAGTGAGCCAGCGTATTCCGGCTGGCTCCAATCCACAGCCGCTGTCACCCGGCACCGCAGCGCGTATCTTCACCGGCGCACCCGTGCCGCCCGGTGCCGACACGGTGGTGATGCAGGAAAACTGCAAAGAGACGGATGGCCTGCTGCAAATACAGGAGTCCATTGCGCCCGGCGACAACATCCGCCCGCGCGGCCAGGATATTGCCCGCGGTGCTACCGTGCTCGCGGCGGGTCACCGCCTGAGACCCCAGGATCTGGGCCTGCTCGCCTCCATCGGCGTGGCCGCGGTAGAAGTCTACCGGCCCCTGCGCGTGGCGGTGGCTTCCACCGGTGACGAACTGGTAGAACCCGGCAGTGCCGGCGGCCTGTGCCCCGGCCAGCTCTATAACTCCAACCGCTACCTGCTGTCCGGCCTGTTGCAGCGGCTGGGCATGGAAGTGATCGACGGTGGCATACTGCCCGATGACGGCCCGGCCACAGCGGCGGCGCTTCAGGATTTGGCGGGCCGCTCGGACTGCGTCATTACCTCCGGTGGTGTTTCCGTCGGAGAAGAAGATCACGTCAAAGCCCAGGTGGAGCGCCTGGGCGAACTCAGTCTCTGGCGCCTGGCCATCAAGCCCGGCAAACCCCTGGCTTTTGGCCAGGTTTGCGGCACCCCCTTTATCGGCTTGCCGGGCAACCCCACCTCCAGCTTTGTCACCTTTTGCCTGATCGCGCGCCCCTGGTTGCTGCGGGCGCAGGGGCTTACCGACGTCGAGCCGATTGCGATGACCGCCAGGGCAGGGTTTGCTGTGAGTCGTGCCGGTACACGGCAGGAGTATTTGCGGGTGAGCCTGGAGCGAGAGGGCGGCGAGCTGGTGGCGCGGCGCTATCCGAATCAGAGTTCGGGGGTGTTGAGTTCGGTGTGTTATAGCGATGGGCTGGCGGTGGTGCCGGTGGGGGTGACGGTCGCGGAGGGTGATCCTCTGGACGTTATTCTGTTTGACTCGCTCGTTTAGCTTGGGTTGCCAGGTTCATGGGCAGCTTTGTCCGAGGACCGGCGCCAGTGGCCGGGAACCCCTGCAGGACACCCCGTGAACCCATCCATGGGGGCTTCTCTTCGACATCCATGTCTCAGAGAGTCCTGCAGGGAGCCTCGCTGGCCCGTGTGCCGGGCACTGAGAGAGCGTAGGTTCAGAAAAAGGTGGTATGGAAGACTTAATCCGCCATCTTCTGAAACACCAGCGACGCATTGGTGCCGCCGAAGCCGAAGCTGTTCGACATCACCCGCTGCAGGTCCACATCGTCGTGGCGGGTGGTGGCGATGGGCAGGCCCTCCGCCTCCGGATCCAGATTCTCGATATTGGCAGAAGCGGCGATAAAGCCCGCCTGCTGCATCAGCAGCGAGTAGATCGCTTCCTGCACCCCGGCCGCGCCCAGCGAGTGGCCGGACAGCGACTTGGTGGAGCCGATCACCGGGATGTGATCCCGGTCCTCGTAGGCCGTGCGCACCGCCTTCAATTCCTGGATATCACCCGCCGGCGTCGAGGTGCCGTGGGCATTGATGTAATCGACGGCACCTTCCACCGTGGACAGGGCCTGGCGCATGCAGCGCACCGCGCCTTCGCCGGAGGGCGCGACCATATCGTAGCCGTCGGAGGTGGCGCCGTAGCCCACCAGTTCGGCGTAGATCTTTGCGCCGCGCGCCTTCGCGTGCTCCAGCTCTTCCAGTACCAGCATGCCGCCGCCGCCGGCGATGACGAAGCCGTCGCGGTCGGCGTCGTAGGCGCGTGAGGCGCGCTCCGGGGTGTCGTTGTACTTGGTGGACAGGGCGCCCATGGCGTCAAACAGGCTGGACAGGGTCCAGTGCAGTTCCTCGCCGCCGCCGGCGAAGACGATGTCCTGCTTGCCCATCTGTATTTGCTCCATGGCATTGCCGATGCAATGGGCACTGGTGGAGCAGGCGGAGGAGATGGAGTAGTTGACGCCCTTGATCTTGAAGGGGGTGGCCAGGCAGGCAGAGACGGTGCTGCCCATGGTCTGGGTGACCCGGTAGGGGCCGACCCGACGCAGGCCGCGCTCGCGCAGGATGTCGGCGGCCTCGGTCTGGCTGGCGGAGGAGGCCCCGCCGGAACCGGCGATAATGCCGGTGCGCTCGTGGGAGATTTCTTTCTCTTCCAGCCCGCTGTCGGCAATGGCCTGCTGCATGGAAATGTAGGCGTAGCCGGCGGCGTCTGCCATGAAGCGCAGCTGCTTGCGGTCGATGTGTTCAGACAGGTCGATCGCGGGGGCGCCGGCAATGTGCGAGCGCATGCCGATATCGATCTGTTCCTGGCGCAGGGAGATGCCGGAGCGGCCCTCGCGCAGGGCTGCAGTGACGGTCTGTGCATCGTTACCCAGGCAGGATACGATGCCCAGCCCGGTGACTACTACTCGTCTGGACATAAGCCTAGAAGGACTCCGTGGAACTGAACAGGCCAACCCGCAGGTCGGAAGCATGGTAGATATCTTTGCCATCGACCGCCACAGTACCGTCGGCGATACCCATGATGAGTTTGCGCTCGATGACCCGCTTCATGTGGATGTGGTAAGTCACCTTGCTGGCACTGGGCAGGATCTGGCCGGTAAATTTGACTTCGCCGGAACCCAGCGCGCGGCCGCGGCCCGGGTTGCCGCGCCAGCCGAGGAAGAAACCGACCAGCTGCCACATGGCGTCGAGGCCGAGGCAACCGGGCATCACCGGGTCTCCGGGGAAGTGGCACTGGAAGAACCAGAGGTCCGGATGGATGTCGAGTTCGGCGATGATTTCACCCTTGCCGTACCGCCCGCCTTCTGAGGCGATATGCATAATGCGATCGAGCATCAGCATGTTATCGGTGGGGAGTTGGGCGTTGCCGGGGCCGAATAGCTCGCCGAGTCCGCAGGCGACCAGTTCGTCTTTGGCGTATGCGCTTTTTCCGCTCATAGTGATTCCAGTTGTGCCCTGATTCGCACGGGGGGCGCGCCGGTTTGGGGCGGGTGATGGCCGGTTTGGTGCAGGCCTGTCAGGGTGTTGATGGTTCAAGCGTGCCCATTCTAATGGTTGCGGCCCACAAGTCCAGCACGTCGCCGGCTGGCTCTGCGCGGCGGCAATCGGCTAACATGGTCGCCCCCGGGGAAGTCGGCCTGGCTTTTGCAAGACTTCCCCTAAGCCCGCCGTGTCGGGCCAATGATCGAAAGGAAGAATATGCTAGTCCCGGTATTGCTGTCGGGCGGGGTCGGAAGCCGACTCTGGCCGGTGTCCCGCGAGCTCCATCCCAAGCAACTGCTGCCCCTGGCGGGTGAGTTTTCCATGCTGCAGGCGACGCTGCAGCGCACCGATGGACTGTCCGCGGCGCCGCCGCTGGTGGTGTGCAACGAAGAGCATCGCTTTATGGTGGCGGAGCAGTTGCGCCAGATCGACATCGAGCCGACGGCCCTGATACTGGAGCCGGCCGGGCGCAATACGGCCCCCGCGGTGGCGCTCGCGGCCCTGCACCTGCAGGCACTCGATCCCGAAGCAGTGATGCTGGTCTTGCCCGCGGATCACCTGATTCAGCGGGTGGAGGCGTTCAGCGCCGCGGTGGCTGCGGCACTGCCGCTGGCGGAAAGCGGCCGCCTGATGACCTTCGGCGTGGTGCCCTCCAGTCCGGAAACCGGCTACGGCTATATCCGCCGCGGTGCGGTAATCAGTACCGACGTCTATGACCTCGATCGTTTCGTGGAGAAGCCCGATGTCGTTACCGCTCAGGGCTATCTGGACAGTGGTGAGTACCTGTGGAACAGCGGCATGTTCCTGCTGCGGGCCGATAGCTACCTGAGCCAACTGGAGCAACATGCCCCGGCCATGCTGGCGGCCTGCCGCGAGGCCATGGCGGGCGCCGCCAGTGACCTGGATTTCGTCCGCCCCGACGCCGCGGCCTTCGCCCGCTGCCCCTCCGACAGTATCGACTACGCGGTAATGGAGCACACCGACGCCGGTGGCGTGGTGGCGCTGGATTGCGGCTGGTCCGATATCGGTGCCTGGTCCGCCCTGTGGGAAGTGGGTGAGCGGGATGACCAGGGCAACGTTGCCAGCGGCGACGTGCTGCTGGATAACTGCAGCGACAGTTACTTCCGCAGCGACTCGCGCCTGGTGGCGGCGACCGGGGTACAGAACCTGGTCGTGGTGGAAACCTCCGATGCGGTGCTGGTGGCCGATCGCAACCAGGTGCAGGACGTCAAGCGGCTGGTGAGTGCATTGAAGGCCCAGCAGCGCCCTGAGGCAGAGCTGCACGCCAAGGTGTATCGCCCCTGGGGGTCCTACGAATCACTGGTGGAAGGCGAGCGCTTCCAGGTCAAGCGCATCATCGTCAACCCCGGCCAGAAACTGTCACTGCAGATGCACCACCACCGTGCCGAACACTGGATCGTGGTGCACGGCACCGCCGAAGTCACCTGCGAAGACCGCGTCTTCATGCTGGCCGAGGATGAATCCACCTACATTCCCCTCGGGCACAAGCACCGCCTGGCCAACCCTGGTCGCATCCCGCTGGAGCTGATTGAAGTGCAGTCGGGAACCTATTTGGGTGAAGACGACATTGTGCGTTTTGAAGATGTCTACGGTCGTGGTGCAGAATCATCAGAACCCCCCAAGGAGAAAGATGCATGATCACCAAATGCCTGTTCCCGGTCGCCGGCTACGGCACCCGCTTCCTGCCAGCCACCAAGAGCATGCCCAAGGAAATGCTGCCCATCGTCAACAAGCCGCTGGTGCAGTACGGGGTGGAAGAAGCCATTGAAGCGGGCATGAATACCTGCGCCATGGTTACCGGGCGCGGCAAGCGCGCCATCGCGGATCACTTCGACATCAATTTCGAACTGGAACACCAGATCGCCGGTTCCGGCAAGGAAGCCTACCTGGACAGCATTCGCAACGTGCTCGACAACGGTATCTTTACCATGGTGCGCCAGCGCGAGATGAAGGGCCTGGGCCACGCCATCCTCACCGGGCAGTCACTGATCGGTAACGACCCCTTCGGTGTGATTCTGTCGGACGACCTGTGCATCAACGATGGCCCCGGTGTGCTGGCGCAGATGGTCGAGTTGTTCAAACAGTTCCGCTGCTCCATCGTCGCCATCCAGGAAGTGCCGATGGATGAAGTGCACAAGTACGGAGTGATCGCCGGCGAGCCGCTGAAAGACGGCATCTATCGGGTGGACGAAATGGTGGAGAAGCCGACCCAGGAAGATGCCCCTTCCAATCTCGCCATCATTGGCCGCTATATCCTCACCCCCGATATTTTCGACATCATTCGCGACACCCCGCCGGGCGCCAATGGCGAGGTGCAGCTGACCGATGCCCTGCAGACCCAGGCCAAACAGGGCTGCGTGATGGCCTACAAGTTCAAGGGACGCCGCTTCGACTGCGGCAGTGTGCCGGGCTTTGTCGAGGCCACCAACTACGTTTACGAAAACATCTACAACAAGAAGGGATAGCGCAGCCGTGGACAAGATTACCTGCTTCAAGGCCTACGACGTGCGCGGGCGCATCCCCGACCAGCTCAACGAGGACATTGCCCGCCGCATCGGGCGCGCCTACGCCGAGGTGGTGAAACCGGAGAAGGTGGTGGTGGGCCACGATATCCGTCTCACCAGCGAGGCCATCAAGGCCGCCCTCAGCGAGGGCCTGATGGAGCAGGGAGTCGATGTTTACGACATCGGCCTGAGTGGCACCGAGGAGATTTACTTCGCCACCTCTCACGCTGGTATGGATGGCGGTATCGCAGTGACCGCGAGCCACAACCCCAAGGACTACAACGGCATGAAATTTGTGCGCGAGGAGTCCAAGCCCATTTCCGGTGACACCGGATTGTTCGATATTCGCGATCTGGCAGAGCGCAACGCCTTTACGCCCGCGCAGAAGCGCGGCGAGTTGCACAAGCTTGACACCGATACGGCTTATGTAGATCACCTCCTTGGCTATGTCGACGTGGCCGCACTCAAACCGCTGAAAATTGTGGTGGATGCCGGCAATGGCGGTGCCGGGCGAATCGTTGACCTGCTGGAACCACACCTGCCGTTTGAGTTCATCAAACTGCATCACGAGCCCGACGGCAATTTCCCCAACGGGGTACCCAACCCGCTGCTGGAGGAAAATCGCGCGGCGACGATTGCCGCGGTGCGCGAACACGGTGCCGACCTCGGCATTGCCTGGGACGGTGACTTTGACCGCTGCTTCTTCTTTGACGAGCAGGGCGATTTTATCGAGGGCTATTACCTGGTGGGGCTACTGGCGGAAGCCTTTCTACAGAAGGAGCGCGGTGCCGGCATCGTCCACGATCCGCGCCTGACCTGGAATACCGTCGCCATCACCGAAGCGCATGGCGGCAAGGCCATCCAGAGCAAAACCGGCCACGCCTTCATCAAGGAGCGCATGCGCAAGGAAAATGCGATCTACGGCGGTGAGATGAGCGCCCACCACTACTTCCGTGACTTCGCCTACTGCGACAGCGGCATGATTCCCTGGCTGCTGGTGACCGGCCTGATGGCCCAGCACGGCAAGCCTCTTTCGGCCATGGTAGAGGAGCGCATGGCGGCCTATCCCTGTAGCGGTGAAATCAATCGCACTATCGAGGATCCGGCCGCGGTGCTGGCGGACGTCGAGGGACGCTATGCAGACACTGCCGAGTCAGTCGAGAAAGTCGACGGCCTGAGCATGAGCTTTGCCGACTGGCGCTTTAACCTGCGCATGTCCAATACCGAGCCGGTGGTGCGGCTGAATGTGGAATCGCGTGCCGATAATGCATTGATGCAGGCTAAAACCCGCGAACTGCTCGCCCTGATCGACGCTTGAATCGTTCCGCCGGGGTTTGATTTGCGTCGCTCCCCGGCGGTCCGCTGCGAGCGCTTCCTCGCCGTCTCCTAGTTTACCGGCAGTGGGTACACACCGAGCTCCGCATCCGCGCGGTAGCAGGCACTGGAGGTGCCTTGTTCCCGGGCCTGCAGTAACAGCAGCGAGTGTGGTGCGAGCTGTGGGGGCGTGCGCCTCCACGGGGAGGGTGCAGGCAGTTTGGCCGATCCCCGACAGATTTGCAGGATCAGGGTGTGCCCCTCCAGCGTGGACAGTAGTGATTCCAGCGCGTCGGTTCGATCCTCCAGTATGCTGAAATCGACATCGACCTGCTCTCCCATGCGCGCGGCGAGATCCAGGCACAGTGCACTCAGCTCGCCCTCCAGTTGCGGGTAGGCATCGCGCTGTGCTTCCTGTGCCAGCAGGATGGACGAGGGGCTCACTTCGAGGGCGTTGCTATCGAAAGCCGGTGGCATTTGCATGCAGATTCGGAGCGTCGAGCCCCGCTGCCAGGGCAGGGCAACCAGGCGATCGCAGGGGAAGCTGCCCAGCTCGCGGGCAAGCAGTGGTATCACCACCTGCATTGGCATACCAGCGGTTTCGGGGGCAATGGCAGACGCATTGACCACCTCCAGTGAACAGCGTGTTCGCTTGAACAGCTGGCGCGCAAGCTTGTGAATGCCGACATTGAAACTGCGGCCCTGCCCTTCTGTATCGTGTAGCAGAATGATATTGCTGTGATACTGCAGGGCGCTGGCAACCAGCGATTCAGTGAAGTCGCCAGTCATCAGGTGGACGCGCACTGAGCGCACTCTGTAAGTGAGGATAAAATCGCGGGCGATCTCGTCCAGAACCTGCCCCTGATCGCCGGTTGTGGCAGTCGGCGCCTGAGGGGTGACCATAAGGACATCGAGGTCGATTTTCGCTGTATCGAAGCGCAGCGCGAAGTAGGGCCCCAGCCGCTGCAGGTCGGTGTCAGGACAGATGGGCAAAAGTACTCTCATGACGGTCTCCAGCGCTCGCCGCCGATCAGGCTGCTACCAGCATGTCTGAGCGCGGCTGTGCCCTGGTTTCAGGTTCCGGCTCAAGAATGTCGACGGCAATCCCGCGGGTTTCCGCGGTGCTGATAAAGTCCGCCAGCGCTTCCTCGACATCGTAGTTGATATAGACGCTGCCGCGCTTGTCGATCACGACATGGGCGTGGTCCGGGATTTCGCTCAGCTCCTTGCGGATGGCGCCCTTGTTGAGGAAGGTCACCTCTTCCGCCAGGCGCAGGGTAACCAGCAGCCGGTTGTTCTGTTCGGTGCTCTCGCGCCGGTGCAGGAAGTGTGAATTGCGGTAGTTGCGCTGTAGCAGCGCCAGGATGGCGATCGCCATGCCCAGGCCGACCCCGGTCAGCAGATCGGTCAGAACCACGGCGCTGACGGTCACAATAAAGGGCAGGAATTGCTCCAGGCCGCAGTCCCACATTTTGCGGAACAGGGCCGGTTTGGCCAGCTTGTAGCCGGTCACCAGCAGGACGGCCGCCAGCACGCCCAGAGGAATGACGTTCAGCCAGTGCGGGAGAGTGGCAACGCAGACCAGCAGCAGGCCGCCGTGGATCATGGTGGATGCCTTGGACTGGGCGCCGGTTTGCAGGTTGACCGAACTGCGCACAATCACCTGGGTGACCGGCAGACCGCCAATCAGGCCGGAGACGCTGTTGCCCACGCCCTGCGCCACCAGTTCGCGGTTGGTCGGGGTGGTGCGTTTCTGCGGATCCATCTTGTCGATGGCTTCGACGCTCAGCAGCGTTTCCAGGCTGGCCACCACGGCGATGGTTATGGCAACGGTCCACACTGCGGAGTTGGTGATCTGGGAAAAGTCGGGCAGCGTGAAGAGGCTGACGAATTCACCGAAACCGGAGGCAACAGGCACGCTGACCAGCTGCGATTGCAACAGTGCCAGGCTGTCGGATCCGGCGAAAGCAAAATGCAGCAGTACGGCGACGGATACGGCGACAACCGGCCCCGGCAGCATGCCCAGCCAGCGGTTCTGTTTGATTGCTCTGCTTTCCCAGCCAATCAGGATGGCGAGAGAAATCAGTGAAATCAGCAGTACCCCGGGGTGAACCATGGCGAATAGCCCTGACAGCGACGTGGCGGCAGCGGCGCCTCCCGACTCCATCATCGCGATGTCGCCAGTGGCATTGTCGCCGAGGCCAAAAGCATAGGGAATCTGTTTCAGGATAATGATCAGGCCGATGCCGGTCAGCATGCCGTTGATCACCGAGGTGGGAAAGAAGTAACCGAGCACGCCGGCGCGCAAGGCGCCGAGCACGACCTGCAGGATGCCGCCGAGTACGACGGCAAGCAGGAAGGTTTCGTAGGCCCCGAGGCTTTCGATGGCGCTGAGTACGATGACGGTGAGGCCCGCTGCCGGGCCCGAAACACCAAGTGCGGAGCGGCTGATACCGCCCACCACGATGCCGCCGACAATGCCGGCAATCAGGCCGGAAAACAGCGGCGCGCCGGATGCGAGAGCGACGCCCAGACACAGGGGCAGGGCGACGAAAAAGACGACAATACTGGCCGGGATGTCTTTCTTCAGGTGTTGCAGGCTCATTGCTGCGAGGTCCTCTGGAACTGGATGGGCTGCCTAGCCTAGAGAGCAAAGCTTTCAACAACCTTTCAAGCGCCGCATTTTCTTTGTTTTTTCTCCGGCACAGAACTTTGCCTGTTCTGCAGGGTCACATCCTCCTTATCAATTTTCTGGTATGCCTATGAATATCCTGCTGGTGGAAGACGATCCGCTTATCGCTGAAGGCCTGCTGAAAGCGTTTCGCCAGGCGGGGCACAGCGCTACCCATGTTACGCACGGCGCCCGTGCTGACGGGATGTTGTGCGCCTATGATATGGATCTGGTGATTCTGGACCTGGGGCTGCCCGACATGGATGGCGTGGACGTGCTGCGCAGATTGCGCTCGCGGCGGGATCGCACGCCGGTGCTGGTGCTGACAGCGAGGGACGGGATCGAGCAGCAGGTGATTGCCCTGGACGCCGGTGCAGATGACTATCTTGAAAAGCCCTTCGATCTGCGCGAGTTCGAGGCGCGGGTCAGGGCGCTGCTGCGTCGCAGCAATGCACAGGCTACGGATGAAGTCGCTGTCGGTATATTGAGCGTCTCCCCTTTTCACCGCTCAGCTTCGTTGGGAACTGTACGCCTCGAACTGCCCTCCCGTGAATACGAAGTGCTCGAGGCGCTGGCCCTGAACAGTCCGCGTGTCGTGACCAAGGCGCGCCTTGCGCAGCGTCTGGTGACCCAGGGAGAAGAAGTCGGTGACAATGCGGTAGAAGTCTATGTCCATCGCTTGCGTCGCAGGCTGAAAGACTCCGGGCTGACAATCCGCACGATGCGCGGTGTTGGCTACCTGCTGGAGGAAGAGGGCTGATGCCCAGGCTCGGCCTGCGGGCCCAGCTGCTGCTACTGGTCGGTGGTCCGCTGTTTCTGCTGCTGCTGGTGGAAACGCTTGTTTCCTATGCCATCGGCCTGCACACGGCAAACCAGATATTTGATCGCTGGTTGCTGGATTCCGCCTACTCTCTTGCCCACGAAGTACAGCGTGACGACGGTGAAATCCGTTTCAGGGCAGAGCCTACCGCCATCGAGATGTTCGAATGGGACGAGTTCGACAGTGTTTACTTCCATGTCGCCAGGCTCAATGGCGAATACCTGGCCGGCCGGCCGCAGGCCTGGCTGGCGCTGGATAATGAACAACTGCGCGCTGGTCCGTTCTTCACCGATACCCATATCGACGGCAGTCGGGTGAGAAGTGTCAGCGTGCTGACTGATCTTGGCGCGGGCGAAGCGGCGATCATTAGCGTTGCTGAAACCCTCAACAAGCGTACGCCCCTGGTGGAAACTCTGCTGGCAGAGGTGCTGGGTTCCAAGCTGCTGTTTTTCATCGCCGCTCTGTTTGTGGTGGGCGTGGCCGTCCAGCGCGGCATTCGTCCTCTGCTGGTGTTGAGGCGGGAACTGGCCCGACGCTCTTCCCGCGACCTGACACCGATAGAGGTGCATGCGGCTCCCGAGGAAGTGGAATTGATCGTCGAGAATACCAACCTGCTGCTGCGACAACTGGAGGCGGCGATCGATTCCCGCGAACAGTTCGTTGGCAATATATCCCACCAGATGAAAACACCGCTGGCAGGTATCAAGCTACAGGCGCAACTCGCCCTGCGGGAAGACGACCTGGCGTCTGTTCACTCGGCCCTGGACGCCACCTCGCGGGCCGCTGACCGGATGGCCCATGTCAATGCCCAGTTGATGAAGCTTGCCCGCGCCGAGGCGGCGGTCGGGCGTGGCTTGCAGGTGGAGCCAGTGGACCTTACAGAAGTGGTCAACGACGTAGTTGAAAACCTGCACAGTCTGTTGCTGAGTCGGGATGTCAGGGTCGAACTGGAACTGCCGCCGCAGGTGGTTGAAGTGCTGGGGGAGTATATGCTCCTGCGCGAGATGTGCTGGAACCTGTTCGAGAACGCCGCGCGCTATGTGCACATTGGCGGTACGGTCTGGGTGACACTGGAAATCGTCGGCAGCGAAGTGATTCTGATCGTCGAGGATAACGGGCCGGGCATTGCGCAGAGGCACTGGCCGCGACTGTTTGAGCGCTTCTATCGCTGCGATGCCACAAACCCGGAGGGCTGTGGCCTGGGACTGCCGATTGTGCGCGAGATTGCCCTGGCGCACGGCGCCGCGGTCGATGTTGTGGCGCCCGTGCGCGCTACCGGCGCGCGGCTGGTAGTGGTCTTTCCGGCGATGGCCAGCTGAGTCGGGGCAGGCCAGCTCAGTCCCGGTATTGGCGCCACTGGGCAAGGAGTGCCTCGGTGGCCGGATCCAGCGGCGCGGTGCGCGCTTCGCCAGCCATGCGCTGGAAAATATCCACGCCGATTTCCTTGCCCAGCTCCACGCCCCACTGGTCGAAGGAATTGATGCCCCACAGCTGGCCGCTGCAGAAAGTGCGGTGCTCGTACAGTGCGATCAGTGCGCCGAGGCTGTGGGGGGTGACGGCCGCGAAACTGATGACACTGTTGGGGCGGTTGCCGGGCATGGCCAGATGCGGTGCGAGGCGTTCTGCCTCTGCCGCATCCAGTCCGCGCGCCAGCAGGGATTCCCGGGCTTCGTCCGGCGTGCGGCCGACCAGCAGGGCGCGGCTCTGGGCCAGGCCATTGGCCACCAGGCGCTGGTGCTGTTCAGCCATGCCGGTGTGGGTGGTCAGCGGCAGGATAAAGTCCACCGGGCACAGGCGGGTACCCTGGTGCAATAGCTGGTGGAAGGAGTGCTGGCCCATGGTGCCGGCGCTGCCCCACAGCACCGGGCCGGTGTCGTAGTCCAGGGCGCTGCCGTCGGCGGCCACGCGCTTGCCGTTGCTTTCCATGGTGAGCTGCTGCAGGAAGTCCGGCAGCCTGGCCAGGCCCTGGTCGTAGGGCAGTACCACGTGGTTGCCGGCGCCGAAGCCGTTGCAATACCACACTTCCAGCAGACTCATCAGCATGGGCAGGTTGTCTGCCACCGGCGCGCTGGCAAAGTGGGCGTCCATGGCGGCAGCGCCGTCGAGGAACTGTTCGAAGTGCTCCCAACCCAGGGCGATGGCGCAGGACAGGCCCACTGCCGACCACACCGAGTAGCGCCCCCCCACCCAGTCCCACATCGGCAGGCAGTTGTCGCCGGAAACGCCGAATTCGGCCGCGGCCGCCAGGTTGCTGGTAATGGCGAGGAAGTGCTTGTCGAGATCGGAGACCTCCGCGCCGGCATTGATCAGCCAGGCGCGGGCCGCCAGGCCGTTGGTCAGGGTTTCTTCGGTGCGGAAGGACTTGGAGCAGATGATAAAAAGGGTCGTGGCCGGGTCGAGGTCCAGCAGCGTGTCCTGTAGGTCGGCCGGATCCACATTGGCTACATAGTGGCAGTTGATGTCGCCCTGAAAGGGCTTGAGCGCGTCGGTTACCAGGCGCGGCCCGAGATCTGAACCGCCGATGCCGATATTCACCACATCGGTAATGGCCGCACCGGAAAAGCCCCGCTGCTCGCCGCTGTTGATGCGTCCGGCCCAGTGGCGCATTTGCGCGCGGGCTTCCACCACCTCGGCGAACTTGTCTTCCAGCCCCGGTGCGCTGCTGGCGCGCAGCAGGCTGTGCAACGCCGGGCGGCCCTCGGTGTTGTTGACCTCGGCGCCGCCGAGCAGGGCCTGGGCTTTGCGGGGCAGCTGCGCCTGCTCGCCCAGTTCCAGTAACCTGGCCCGGGCTGCCCCGTCCAGCAAGTGCTTGGAGTAGTCCAGTCGCAGGCCGGCGGCCTGGGCGACAAAGGCTTCGGCGCGGTTCCCTTCCCGCTCGAACAGGGCCTGGATGCTGGTGGACTTCAGGTCGGACGCGAGCGCCTGCAGTTCGCCGAAGGCGGGCAGGTCGGTCAAGAGAGGTGAGGATGTCATGGGCTTTCCCGGGCTGGAGAAAGCCCGTGAGTATAGAAAGCCGTGCTGCTATCTGTAAAGAGACAACGTTGTCACCGTCGCCTGCGAAGGCAGGTGAGTCAGTGGTCCCGCTGGATTGACAGGGCGGTTATCGCCAGCAGGGCTTCCCGTGCCGGTCCCGATGGAATGCCCTGCAGGCAGCCCAGCGCCTGGTCGTGGTAGCGCCGGGCCTGTTCCCGGGTGAAGTCACAGCTGCCGCAGCGCTGCACGGCGGCAACGACGTCTGCCAGCCGCCCCGCGGACTTGCTGGCGATGGCCTCCCGCACCAGTGTGCGCTCTTCCTGAGTCCCGTTTTCCATGACGTGGATCAACGGCAGGGTCACCTTGCCCTCGGTAAGATCGTCGCCGACATTCTTGCCCATGGTCGCCGGGTCGCCCTCGTAGTCCAGCACATCGTCGATCATCTGGAAGGCGATGCCCAGGTTCAGGCCGTAATCCGCCAGCCGCTGGCGCTCCTGTTCCGGCTGCCCGGAGAGGGCGGCGGCGCCGTAACAGGCCGCGGCGAACAGGATGGCCGTCTTGCGGGTAATAACTTCGAGGTAATCCGCCTCCGTGGTATCCGGGTTGCCGGCACGCACCAGTTGCAGCACCTCGCCTTCGGCGATGGTATTGGTGGTGTCGGCCATGTGGCGCAGGATGTCCATGTCCTCCAGCGTCACCATCAACTGGAAGGCGCGGGTATAGAGGAAGTCGCCCACCAGCACGCTGGGGGCATTGCCGAATTCGGCGTTGGCGGTGGGACGCCCCCGGCGCAGGGTGGAAATATCCACCACATCGTCGTGCAGCAGCGTGGCGGTGTGAATGAATTCGATTATCGCGGCGAAGGCGATGTGGCGCTCAGTGCAGCCTCCCAGTGCCGCGCCGCACAGCAGGGCCAGCAGCGGGCGCAGGCGCTTGCCGCCAGCGTCGACGATATAGTGGCCAACGTTTTCCACCATATCGACGTCGGAGTGAAGCTGTTCGACGATCAGGCGATTCACCGCCTCGAATTCATCGGCAACGCTGGCGCGGATTTGCTGCATGGAAGGGTGCCCTGGAAAATGCCGGATGCTAGGGTGCCCCCCTGGGGCTGTCAAGGCGGTGGCCGGGGCAGGCAAGCCGCAGTGCGACTAAGGTAAACAGTCCTTGCCCAGTGGGGGTGTTTTCAGTAGAATCGCCGCCCTCTGCACCTGTCCCGGGCCCTTGTGGCCGTTCCGGGTGTTATTTCAACTGTTTGTGCCTGGCTCTGCCCCCTTGATTTACAAGGGTTTTTTGCAACCGCGAGCAGGCTAATTGAACGGAGCGCGCAATGTACGCAGTAATTGAAAGCGGTGGCAAGCAGCACCGCGTAGTTGAGGGCGAGACCCTCAAACTCGAGAAACTGGAAGTGGCCACGGGTGAAGCCGTGGAATTCGACCGGGTTCTGATGATCGGCGGCGACGATGTGAAAATCGGCACCCCGCTGGTGGCGGGCGGCAAGGTCACTGCCGAAGTGGTCAGCCACGGCCGTCACGACAAGGTGAAGATCGTCAAATTCAACCGTCGCAAGCACCATCGGAAGGAAACTGGCCACCGCCAGTGGTACACCGAGGTGAAGATCACCGGTATTAACGGCTAAAGGAGCTTATCGACTATGGCACACAAGAAAGCTGGCGGTAGTACGCGTAACGGCCGCGATTCGGAAAGTAAACGCCTTGGCGTGAAGCGTTTTGGCGGTGAAGTGGTAAAAGCGGGCAACATTATCGTGCGTCAGCGCGGTACGCGCTTCCACGCGGGCGACAATGTTCGCATCGGCAAGGACCACACTCTGTTTGCGACTTCCGAGGGCAGGGTCGAGTTTGTGGTCAAGGGCCCGAAAAATCGCAAGTTTGTTCAGGTGGTGAGCGCCTGAGCGACGGTTCGCAAGAACTGAACGAAAGCCTCGTCAGATGACGGGGCTTTTTTTTGCCTGCTTTTGAGCCTTGGCTGGCCAGGCTTAGTGGTACGGGGACTTCGCCGCCCGGCCACCAACCGTAGGTAGGCCTCCTCGGACACGCTACAAGCACATCCATGTGCGCTCGACAGCGGCCGTCCATGGCCGCTGACGGTCCGCGGAGGCCTACCTACGGCTGGCGGCCTGATTGGGTAGTATTCGAAAACTTGGGCATTACTCCTGTCTTCGAAGTCGGCTGTATGAGTGTCCCCATAAAGAGCGGGTGGAGTGCGGGTGAAGCTATTCGGGACCGTCAGCGGCCTGGACGGCCGCTGCCGAGCCCCCATGGACGGGTTCACGGCGTGTCCCGAATAGCTTCACCCGCACTCCACCCGCGTGTTCAGGGCTCCGGTGATTGTGGCGGAGAGCGCACCGGCAACCCGATCGCGAGTGAAGTACACTTAATCCTCATTGAGGTTTACGCAGAGCAGGCCGGAGAATCTGGTCGCAAGAGACCGAGAGCCATGAAATTCGTAGATGAAGCAACAATCAAAGTGTTCGCCGGCAAGGGGGGCAACGGCTGCCTGAGTTTCCGGCGGGAAAAATACATCGAGAAAGGCGGCCCCGACGGCGGTGACGGCGGTGACGGCGGCAGCGTCTTCATGGAGGCCGACGAAAACCTCAACACCATGGTCGACTACCGCTTCCAGCGCAGCTACCGCGCCGAGAGCGGCGAGGCCGGGCGCGGTCGCAACTGCACCGGCAAGAGCGGCCTGGACCTCGTGCTGAAAGTGCCGGTGGGCACCACCATCATCGACGAGGATAGCGGCGAGATCCTCGGCGACCTGTCCGCCCACGGCGAACAGCTCAAAGTGGCCCAGGGCGGCTTCCACGGCCTCGGCAACACGCGCTTCAAATCCAGCACCAACCGCGCTCCCCGGCAGACCACCCCGGGCAGTGAGGGCGAGGCGCGCAACCTCAAGCTGGAGCTGAAAGTGCTGGCCGATGTGGGGCTGCTGGGATTGCCCAATGCCGGTAAATCCACCTTTATCCGCGCCGTATCGGCGGCCACGCCGAAGGTCGCCAACTACCCCTTCACCACCCTGGTGCCGAACCTCGGCGTGGTCAAGGTGGACGGCCACCGCTCCTTCGTGGTGGCGGATATTCCCGGGCTGATCGAGGGCGCTTCAGAGGGCGCGGGTCTGGGGGTTCGCTTTCTCAAGCACCTCACCCGCAACCGCATTTTGCTGCACATTGTGGACATGGCGCCCTGGGACGAGATAACGCCCGCCGAGGCGGCCCTGTCCATCGTGCGTGAGCTGGAGCGCTTCAGTCCAACGCTGGCCGGGCGCCCGCGCTGGCTGGTGCTGAACAAGGCGGATCTGCTGGACGAGGAAACGTTTGCCGAGCGCCGTCAGGAACTGCTGGATACGCTGGGCTGGGAAGGGCCGGTGTATGAAATTTCCGCCATCAGCGCCACCGGCACAGAGCGCATCTGCCAGGACCTGATGATCCACCTGGAGGAGCAGCGCGAGCGGGAGGCGGCGGATCCTGAGGTGCTGGCGGAAGAGCAGGCCACCCAGTCGCGCATGCAGGAGGAGGCGCGGGAGCGTATCGCCGCCCTGCGCGCCAGCCGTCGTCAGGCGGCGGAGGATGACGATGACTCCGATGATGACGATCTCGACGTGGAAGTGGAGTACGTCCACTAGGCAGGATGGCCGCGCCGGAACAGCAAACGACAACAATGACAATGGCAACAACGACAGGGACAGGGGCGTGAGTGAGCGCAGTGAAGTCGCCGGGGCGCGGCGCTGGGTAGTAAAGGTGGGCAGCGCCCTGCTCACCAATGACGGCCGCGGGCTGGACCAGGAGGTGATCGGCTCGCTGGTGGATCAGCTCGCCGCCCTGCGCCAGCGCGGTTGCGAGGTGGTGCTGGTATCCAGCGGCGCGGTGGCCGCCGGCATTGTGCGCCTGGGCTGGTCGAGTCGCCCCTCCGCCCTGCACGATCTGCAGGCCGCCGCCGCGGTGGGCCAGTCGGTGCTGGTGCAGAGCTATGAAAACGCCTTTAACCGCTATGGCATTGCCACCGCCCAGATCCTGCTGGGGCACGACGACGTGATCGCCCGCGACCGCTACCTGAACGCCCGCGGCACCCTGACCACCCTGCTGCAACTGGGTGTGATGCCCATCGTCAACGAGAACGATACCGTGGTCACCGACGAAATCCGCTTTGGTGACAACGACACCCTGGCGGCGCTGGTGGCCAACCTGATCGATGCCGACGCCCTGTTGCTGCTCACTGACCAGCAGGGATTATTCAACGCCGACCCCCGCCACAACCCCGCCGCCGAGCTGGTGCGCCAGTGCGACGTGCACGCACCGGAACTGGACGGTATGGCAGGAGAGGGCGGTGTGCTGGGGCGTGGCGGCATGGTCACCAAGCTACGGGCCGCGCGCCTGGCCGCCCGTTCCGGCAGTGAAACCCTCATTGCATCGGGTCGCGAGCCCGACATTGTCCAGCGCGCGACCAGCGGCGAGGATGTCGGCACCTGGCTGCGCACCGGCAAGCAGCCCCAGAATGCGCGCAAGCAGTGGCTCGCGGGCATGGTGCGGGTGCCGGGCAGCGTCGAACTGGACGACGGCGCTGTGCGGGTCCTGCGTGAATCCGGCCGCAGCCTGCTGCCGGTGGGGGTGGTCGCGGTGCAGGGCAATTTCCAGCGCGGCGACATGGTGGCCTGCCGCGACCGCCAGGGGCGGGAAGTGGCGCGCGGGCTGGTGAATTACAATGCCGAAGAGGCGCGCCGCCTGCAGGGCAAGCCGTCCAGCGCGATTGCGGACATTCTCGGCTATCGCGGTGACGAGGAACTGATTCACCGCGACAACCTGGTATTGCTCTAGCTCAGCTCAGCCAGCGTCCCAGCGGTGTCTTGCGCCACATGAAGTCCATTAGTTTGCGCATGCCCTCCGCGCTCTTGGCACTGTTGGGGTAGGCGTTCTGCATCTTGCCGCCGAAGCGGTCGATGACGATCGGCATCTCATGGCAGTAGCCGCGCAGGCCCTTTTTGCCGTTCACCTGCCCCACGCCCGACTGCTTGCGCCCGCCGAAGGGGGCGGCGGGAATGCCGTAGCTCACCGCCATGTCGTTGACGCTGCAACTGCCGGTATCGATAGCCTGGGCCAGGCGGTAGCCCTTTTCCTTGTCTTTGGTCCACACGTTGCCGTTGAGGCCGAATTCGGAGTCGTTGGCCAGTTGCAGGGCCTCCTCTTCCGAGGCGACCTTCTGGATGCAGAGAATGGGGCCAAAGGTCTCCAGGTTCATGATGTCCATGCTGTGATCGACATCGGTCATCACGGTGGGTTCGTAGTAGAGCCCGGGCAGGTCCGGATTGCGGCGCCCGCCCTGGTGAATGGTGGCGCCCTTGGCGCGGGCGTCCTCTACGTGGGCCTCGATGATGGCCATTTGCCGGTCCCAGAACACCGCGCCCACGTCTTCTTCCCAGCCGTACTGGCTGCCCTGTTTGACCTGCTTCCCCTTCTCCAGTACCCGACGCAGAAACTCGTCGTAGACCGAGGCCACCACGTAGATGCGCTCGGTGCCGCAGCAGTAGTGGCCGGTGTTCATGCAGGAGCCCAGCCAGGCGCCGTCGGCGGCGCGCTCGAGGTCGGCGTCGGCGCACACGATCATGGCGTCGTTGCCACCCAGCTCCAGGGAGCAGGGAATCAACTGGCTGGCGCAGGCCTCGGCCACTTTGCGGCCAGTGGCGACGCTGCCGGTGAAGGAGACCTTGTCGACCCCGCCGCGGACGATGGCGGCGCCGGTCTCGCCGTCCCCCAGCAGTACCTGTAGCACACCTTCCGGCAGCCCGGCATCGCGCAGGATGGTCTCGGCCAGTTTGGCGGAATAGGGAGTGACTTCAGAGCCCTTGGCTACCACCGTGTTGCCGGCCAGCAGGGCCTGCACCGCCTGGTTCATCACCAGCACGAAGGGCCCGTTCCAGGGCGTGATCAGGCCCACCACGCCGAGGGGCTTGTAGACAATCCGCAGCTGTTTGGCGATGCCGATAATGCCGTGCACCTTGCGCTTGCGGGGCTTGAGGAATTTTTCCGCGTTTTTGGCGTAGTAGCACAGCGAGTCCGCCACCGAGAAAATCTCCATGCTCATGGCATCGGTGCGGGCCTTGCCGGTCTCCGCCACCACGGTGTCGATGATTTCATCCTGCCGTTCCAGCACCAATTGCAGGGCGCGCTCGGCGATTCTGGCCCGCTCGCGAATCGGGGTGGCGGCCCAGGCCGGCTGCACCTTGCGCGCCAGGGCAATGGCCTCGGCCACGTCCTCGCTGTTGGCGCACACCAGCTCGCCGGTCGGCTCCAGGGTGACGGGGCTGCGCAACTGCAGGTGGCGGCGGGAATCGCTGGATTCGATGGGCTCGTAGATGGCCATGGTGTGGCTCCGATTGGGTATTATTCGTCCAAACTAATGACCGTTAGTCTGGCTGTCAATGGCATCTCGGCTCAGCCTGCTGGCCGCCGCGGTCATGTCTGCATTACAGGCGGGCGGCAAATATGGAATAATCGCGCGCTTGCCCCAACGCTGCGGAAACCTCATGTCGGTGTCACCCACACTGCTGCTCAGTCTGTACTGTCTCGCCATCGCCGGCTTTTCCCTGCTGGGCGGCCTGCTGCCCAACTGGGTGCGCATGACCCATACCCGCACCCAGCTCATCATGAGTTTTGTTTCCGGCTTGATGCTGGGGGTCGCCTTCTACCACCTGCTGCCCCACAGCATGGCGCTGCTGGGCGGGGCCCACGCGGCCGATGTGTCGGTGTGGTGGGTGATGATCGGCCTGATCACCATGCTGCTGCTGCTGCGCATGTTCCACTTCCACCAGCACGATTTCAGCCACGAGGAGCACGTTCACCACGAGCACCACCACGAGCACGCCCACGGCACCGTGCACAGCCTCAGCTGGGTGGGTATCGCCCTTGGCCTGGGGGTCCACACACTGATCGACGGCGTGGCGCTGGGAGCGGTGTTGCAGGGCATGGTGGGTGGCCACGGCATGGCCGGCCTGCTGGGCGTCGGAGTGTTTCTGGCCATCCTGCTGCACAAGCCGCTGGACGCCATGTCCATTGTCACGGTGATGGAGGCAGGCGGCTGGAGTGCCGCTGCCCGGCGCCGGGCCAATGTCCTGTTCGCGCTGATGTGCCCGCTGGGCGCCTTGCTGTTCTATTTCGGTGTGGACGTGCTGGGTGAGGCGCGTCACCACGGCGTCGCCATTGCCCTGGCCTTTTCCGCCGGGGCCTTCATTTGTATCGCCCTGAGCGACCTGTTGCCGGAAGTCCACTTTCACAGCCATGACCGGCTCAAGCTGACCCTGGCCTTTATCGCCGGGATTGCACTGGCCTACGGCATCGGTAGCCTGGAGCCGGCCGGGGCCCACCTGGCCCACTGAGGAGGGAAGACTGTGGTCAAACGCGTGATTTATCCGCCCATGTGGCTGGTGATCGGGGTGATCGCCATTTTCGCTCTCAACGAGTTCCTGCCCGGGCCGCGCTTTACCGGCTCCCTGAGCTGGCTGGCCGGTGGTGTGCTGCTGGTGGCCGGGCTGGCGATACTGGTGATCGCAGGCGGACTGTTCCAGCGTGCAGGCACCGATATGATTCCCTTCCGCAATGTTTCCGCCCTGGTGACGACAGGCGTCTATGCCTTCAGTCGCAACCCTATGTACCTGGGCATGGCCCTGGTGCTTGCCGGTACCGCGGTGACGGTGGGCGCCAGCACTGCACTGCTGGTGCCGCCCCTGTTCATGGCGATCATTGAGTGGCGCTATATCCGCCCGGAAGAAGTCCTCCTGCGGGACTTGTTCCCGCAGGAGTACCCCGCCTACTGTGCGCGGGTGCGGCGCTGGCTCTAGCGGGCCGGTTCCCGGCGATGTAGCCACTGGTACAGCACCGGCAGCACTACCAGGGTCAACAGGGTGGAGGAGATGATGCCGCCGATGACCACCGTTGCCAGCGGCCGCTGGACCTCCGCCCCGGTGCCTGTGTTGAGCGCCATGGGCACGAAACCAAGGCTGGCCACCAGCGCCGTCATCAAAACCGGGCGCAGACGCGTCAGTGCCCCTTCGATCACCGCCTCCTGCAAGGGTTTGCCGCCTTGCCACAGGTCGCGGATAAAACTCACCATCACCAGCCCGTTCAGCACCGCCACGCCAGACAGTGCGATAAAGCCGACGCCCGCCGATATCGACAGTGGCATATCCCGCAGCCACAGGGCCAGGACACCACCGGTCAGCGCCAGTGGCACCCCGGTGAAAATCACCAGGGCGTCCCGCACTGAACTGAGTGCCATGATCAGCAGGCCAATAATAATGGCCAGGGTCAATGGCACGACCAGCGTCAGGCGCGCCGTGGCGGATTCCAGCTGTTCGAAGGTACCGCCGTACTCGAGCCAGTAGCCCGGCGGCACGGCCACCTCGCTCGCGATGCGTTGGCGTACGTCCGCCACGAAACCGCCGAGGTCGCGCTCCCTGACGTTGGCGGTGACCACAATCCGGCGTTTGCCGTTTTCGCGGCTGATCTGGGCCGGGGCAGGGGCGAGGCTGAGATCGGCGACTTCGCTGAGGGGCACATAGTCGCCGCCCGGCAGCGACACCGGCAGGAAGGCGAGATTGTCGATATCGCGACGGTCCGCTTCCGGCAGCCGGACCATCAGCTTGAAACGCCGGTCGCCCTCGTAGATCAGCCCGGCCTCTTCGCCACCGATACCCGCCGCCACCAGGCTCTGGAGGTCGTCCAGGCTGAGGCCGTAGCGGGCCAGTGTGGTGCGCCGCGGGATGACCGACAATACCGGCAGGCCGGACACCTGCTCCACCCGGGCGTCGGCCGCCCCCGGCACTGCATTGACTACCGCGAGGATGTCGTTTGCCGTGCGTTCCAGCACGGCCAGGTCATCGCCGAAGACCTTGATCCCGAGGTCGGCCCGCACCCCGGAGATCAGTTCGTTGAAGCGCATCTCGATCGGCTGGGTGAACTCGTAGTTGTTACCCGGCAGTTCGCGCAGCGAGGCCTCCATCGCCTGCAGCAGGTCGGCCTTGCTGCGATCGGGGTCGGGCCAGGCGCTGCGGGGCTTTAGCATCACGAAGTTGTCGGCCACGTTGGGTGGCATCGGGTCTGTGGCGACCTCCGGGGTGCCGATTTTGGCGAAGACCTTGTCGACCTCGGCAAAGCTGGCCAGGCGCTTTTCCACCTGCTCCTGCATCGCCACCGACTGCTCCAGGCCGGTGCCGGGTATGCGCATGGCGTGCAGCGCGATATCGCCCTCGTCCAGTTGCGGGATGAATTCCGATCCCAGGGTTGTGAGCAGCAGAGCGCAGCCGAGCACCAGCGCCGAAGCGGTGCCCATCACCGCCCAGCGCAGGCGCAGGGCCAGCCGCAGCAGCGGCGCGTACAGCGCCTTGCTGGCGCTGATCAGCGGGCTTTCTTTTTCCTTGACTCGCCCCGACATAAACAGCGCCACGGCGGCGGGCACCAGGGTCAGCGCCAGCACCATGGCGGCGATCAGCGCCATCACTACGGTGGCGGCCATGGGGTGAAACATCTTCCCCTCAACCCCGGTGAGGGCGAATATCGGGATGTACACCACGGTGATGATGGCAACACCAAACATGCTGGGGCGAATCACTTCCGTGGTGGCGCTGAACACCACATCCAGTCGTTGACGCAGCGGCAGGCGTGCATTGTTCGCGGGCTGCTCCTGGGCCAGACGCCGGATACAGTTCTCGACGATGATGACCGCGCCGTCCACGATCAGGCCAAAATCCAGTGCACCCAGGCTCATCAGGTTGGCCGACACGCCGGTGCGCACCATGCCGGTGATGGTGGCGAGCATGGAGAGCGGAATCACGGCGGCGGTGATCAAGGCCGCGCGCAGATTGCCCAGCAGCAGGAACAGCACCGCGATGACCAGCAGTGCCCCCTCGAGCAGGTTTTTCTGCACGGTGGCGATGGTCTTGTCCACCAGGGTGGTGCGGTCGTAGACCGTCTCCACCACCACGCCGGGGGGCAGGCTCAGGCGGACTTGCTCCAGGCGCTCCGCGATATCACTGGCCACCCGGCGCGAGTTCTCGCCCATCAGCATCATGGCGGTACCCAGCACGGTTTCCCTGCCGTCGCGGGTCGCGGCCCCGGTGCGCAGCTCCCGGCCTATACCGACCTCGGCGATATCGGCAACGGTGACCGGCACAGTGCCGTAGCGTCCGACCACCACGCGCTGGATATCCTCGATGGCAGCGAGTTGCCCCGGGGAGCGCACCAGCAACTGCTGGCCGTTGCGTTCGATATAGCCGGCGCCGATATTGTTGTTATTGCTGCGCAGGGCATCCAGCACCTGCTGCAGGCTGATACCGAATTCCAGCAGTTTCATCGGCTGGGGCTGCACGTGATACTGCTTGTCGTAGCCGCCGATGGTGTTGATTTCCACCACGCCCGGCACCTGGGCCAGTTGCGGCTTGATGATCCAGTCCTGGATCTCTCGCAGGTCCATGGCGGTGTAGCGATCGCCGGCGCCGGTCAGGGCACCGTCAGTGGCCGCAACGGTATAGCTGAAGATCTCCCCGAGTCCGGTGGCGATAGGCCCCATTTCGGGCTCCAGGCCCGCGGGCAGCGCGCTTTTGATGGTCGAGAGCCGCTCATCGATCAGATTGCGCGCGTGGTAGATGTCGGTGCCTTCATTGAACACCACGGTGACCTGGGACAGCCCGTAGCGCGACAGCGAGCGGGTGTAGGCCAGGTTGGGCAGGCCGTAGAGTGCCGTTTCCACCGGGAAGGTAATCCGTTGCTCGGCTTCCAGCGGGGAATAGCCGGGGGCCTCGGTATTGATCTGCACCTGTACGTTGGTGATGTCGGGCACCGCATCAATGGGCAGTTTCTGGAAATGCCAGTAGCCTGCCGCCATCAGCAAGAACATCAGGCACAGCACCAGGTGGCGCCTCTCGATGGAGGCGCGGACGATGGCTTCAATCATTGTTCCGCTCCCTAGTGTGCGTGCTCTGCGCCGGATTTCAGTAACTCGGCCTTGAGCAGATAGCTGTTTTCCACCACATAGTTTTCGCCCTGCGCCAGGCCGGCGGTAATTTCGGTGAACCGTCCATCGGAGCGGCCCGCATCGACCTCCCGCGCGGTGAAGACATCACCGTCCTGCACGAACACCACCTGCCGGTCCTCCAGCGTCTGCAGGGCGGCGGATTCGACCACCAGGGCGACACTCACCTTCTCCGCATCGATCTGGGCGCTGACCATGTCACCGGGCGCCATGTCGCCAAGGCTATTGGTGAGCTTGACCCTGGCCAGCACGTAGGGTTGTCCCTCAGTGGCAGGGGTCACGCTGGCGATGGTGCTGTCGTGGATGTGGCCGGTGTGGTTGACGTGAACATCCTGCCCGGGGGCCACTTCGAAGCGCTGGCTGGGAAATATCTTCAGCTCGGCCCAGAGCTTGCTGCTGTCGACCAGGGTGAACAGCGGGGCATCGCCGGTCAGTTCGCCGATGCTGCCGTTGCGCGCCTGGACCACCGCAGCGATCGGCGCGCGCAGTTCATAGCTGTTCAGGCTCTCGTTGGACTCGATCACCGCCAGCAACTGGTTGCGCTCGACGGCGTCGCCGACATTGACCCGGATATCCCTGATCAGGCCCGGGAAACGGGCGCGGGTCTGGGCTACCTGGTCGGGCGGTGTCACCAGCCGCCCGTAGACGCTGATATGCCGTTCGATACTACCGGGGCCGGCGATGCGGATGGCAATACCCGACTCGCGGACGATGTCCGGTGTCAGCGAGACCGAATCCCCGTCGCTATGTGCCTCGACGTCGTGGTCGTCCTGATCGTGGCCGCGGGATGGCGAGTCGTCGGCATGGCTGTCCGGCGCGGTCTGCCGGTTGTCTGCGTGGCTGTGCCCCCCCTCGCCGTGCGAATGCTGAGCCTGCACAAGGAGCGGGCACAGCAGGGAAAGGCAGAGGATGATACAAGGCAGTGTGTGTTGGCTTTTCATGGTGTCGTCCCGGATTGTTTGGTGTCGGCGGCGCCGGTGGCGCTGGCGATGGAGACGCCGCTCAGTTGTTCGATCACAGCCAGGCTGAGCAGGGCCTCGCTGGCGGTTTCGATGATTGCCACGTGGGTCTGGATCAGCTCCTGTCGGGCATCCAGCCAGTCGAGGTAGCGGTAGGCGCCGCGCTCATAGGCGTCGCGGGTAGCGGCGAGGGCCTGTTCCAGCAGAGGCACCACTTCGCGCTGCAGTTGCATGGCGGTAGAGCTGTTCTGGCGGTAGTTCTGCCAGGCCGTGTAGAGCGTGGCGCGCAGTTCCAGCAGGCTGGCCTGCTTGCGGTATTCCACCTCGGAGCGTTGCGCCAGCGCTGTTTGCAGGTTGCCCTGCTGGCGGCTGGCGGTGAACAGCGGCAGGGAGAGGGCGGCGACCATGGCCGTATCGTCGCTTGCGGCAAACTGGCGCACGCCGAGACTCCAGCCGATATCCAGGCGCGAGCGGGCCCGCTCCAGGTCAACCGCCGCCTGGCGCAGGCGTTGTTCCGCGCTGAACAGGCGGATAGCGGGGCTTTCGGCAACCCGTTGAAACAACTCCTCAAAACTGCCGGGATCCGCAAATGTCAGCAGGTCGCCTTCAAGGTGGTCAAACTCGATACTCTCGGCGCCCCACAGACTCGCCAACGCCATCTTGCTGCTCTGCAGCTCGCTCAGCATTGTTGCATGCTGCAGTTTCGCCCTGGCGAGGTCTGCCTGGGCGCGCAGGCCTTCCGCCTGCGGCGTGGCGCCGCTGGCAACACGCCTGCTCACCAGTTCATAGGCGTTCTCGGCCAGTGCTTGTGCCTGTGCGCTCAGCGCGACTTTTTCCTGCAGTACCTGTGCGCTCAGGTAGCGGCGGGTTACCTCGCCCAGCAGGTCCAGAGCCTCTGCCTGGCGCGCAGCCTCGGTCTGGGCCATGCGCGCATCGACGACCGCCAGGCGAGCCGTCGGTTTGCCCCCCAGTTCGATCACCGACGACAGGGAAAGGGTCAGCTCGGCGCTTTGTGCGCCTCGCAGTTCGTTGCTGCCGAGCAGGTTCTCGGCGTCGAAAGTGACGCTGGTGGCCGGTCGCAGGGCGGCGTTCTGGCGCTCCCCTTCGAGGGCCGCGACGCGCCAGTCAAAGACCGCCAGGCGGGGATGCCGGGCTATCGTCAGCCGGCTGGCATCGGCGAGGGACAGCGGTGGTTCCGGTGCACCCGAGGCGTCCGCGACAATGGTCATGGCAAGCGCCATGATGCGCAGGCACGCGAGGGCACGCCGGCGTATTCCGGTAGTGTTTTGCATGATCTGTATCCTGTGTTTTTGCGATTCCCCAGCGGGGAACTAGTGTGCTTGCTGGAACAGGATCAGGCGCTTATTGGGGGGCGGTACAGGGAGGAGGGCAGCAGGCTGAGCTGCTGGGGTGGTTCGGGGATGATCTGTGTTTTGCGTGCGAGCAGCACCGGCCCGCGGGCGCCACCGGCAGCCGCGAAGTGGGTGCACTGGCCGTGGCACTGGCAGCAGTGATCGCAGTTGTCATCGCCATCGGCGGTGGCGGCGGCCTGGTGCGCGTCATCGGCGTGGCCGTTTGCGCTGTCCGCGCTGGCGTGATGGCCGGCGCTATCCATGGCAGAGCTGACCTGCATCCCGGATTCCAGCGCCATGAACAGACTCTGCACCAGCATGATGGCAAGCATCAGCCTGATAACGGGGACTGTATGGGAGCGAAGGTGTCGCACGGTGTGATGGGTCAGCCGGTTCGGGAATAGCCCGAGGATAGCATGGCTGTAAATCGGCTTGCCACTAGTTCGCCCGCCGGAGCCAGCCTGCGAGATTTTCCTCAACGATCTGTCGCAGTGCGGCGATATGTCTGTCCCCGGCATTGAGGCAGGGGATGTATTCGTAGCGCTCGCCCCCGGCGTCCATGAAGGTGTCGCGATTCTCCATGCCGATTTCCTCGATCGTCTCCAGGCAGTCGGCGGAAAAGCCGGGGCAGATGACCTGCACCGACGTCACGCCTTCCGCCGGCAGTGCTTTCAGTGTCTCGTCGGCATAGGGCTGCAGCCAGGGTTCGCGACCAAAGCGGGACTGGAAACAGAAGCTCCACTCATCGGCACCCAACGCCAGTGCCTGGGCGAGGAGTTCACTGCTGCGCCTGCACTGCTGGTAATAGGGATCACCCCGGTCCACATAGCGCTGCGGTTCACCGTGGTAGGAGAGCAGCAGGCGCTGGGCTTTGGGATGTGATTGCCAGTGCTGGCGCACGCTGTTGGCCAGGGCACTGATATAGGCGGGATGGTCGTGGTAGTCGCTGACAAAGCGCAGTGGCGGCACCCAGCGTCGCTGGCGAAAGGCCGCGCCGATGGCGTCGAAGGTGGAGGCGCTGGCCGGGCCGCTGTACTGGGGGTAGAGGGGCAGCACCAGAAAGCGTCTGGCACCGCGCTGCCACAGCGACTCGATGCCCGCGTCGATGGACGGGTTGCCATAGCGCATGGCGAATTCCACCAGCACGCTGTCACCGTGGTTTGCGCTCATCGCCGCCTGCAGATGATGCGCCTGGTCGCGGGTGTGAAATAGCAGCGGCGAGCCATCTTCCGTCCAGATCTTGCGGTAGGCCGCCGCTGAGCGGGAAGGGCGAACGTTGAGGATGATGCCATTGAGCACCAGCCACCACAGCCAGCGCGGCGCTTCCACCACCCGCGGGTCCCACAGGAACTCCTTCAGGTAGCGGCGCAGGGCGCCCCGGGTCGGGGCGTCGGGGGTGCCGAGGTTGGTGATCAGGATGCCAACAGGGCCTTCGCCGCTGTTCCCGCTGCCCACCGAAGTGGGGTGTTGTGCTGCCTTGCTCATGCTGTCTCGGCTACTGGAAATAACGGTTCAATATACGGTTGCCAGCGCAGGAAGCCAAATCGGTCCGCGTCTTTCTGCACGGCCTGTCTCTGAATTCTGTCGCCCTGTCGCTCGCCGCCTTCACTTGGTCGAAGTGCTGTTTCGCCCGCTTTGGCCTTTACCTATTGTTCTCCTCAAGGGCGGCACAACAACAGCGCGCCCGCAGCGGGACAGGCCCGCTACACACCAAACAGGTAGGGAGAAAACACATGAACATGGCGCGTATCGGCAAACACTGGGCAATGGCTTCTGCAGCGGCGCTGGCTTTGCTGGCGGGGCAGGCCCAGGCGGAAAACTACAGTGAAACGCTGGTGAAATCCCCCGCGGTTCGCACCCAGGCAGTCAGCTACGATGATCTGGATATCAGCTCCAGCGAAGGCATGCAGACCCTCCATTATCGCATCAGCGCCGCCGCCCGGGACGTTTGCGGCAGCAATGACCACCGCATTACCGGGCATCTGTCGGCCGCTGTGGACAACCAGGCTTGCTACGAGCGGGCCGTCAACGAGGCTCTCAGCCAGATCAATGCCGGCCAGGTGGCCTCCACCGCCGAGTGACGCCGGGCAACAGCTTCAGCCTGCAACCCCTGGCGGGCTGAAGAGGGCGGGCCCGCTCCGCCCCTTCGCCGGGTCCCCCCCCGGCACTCCGTTCGGGCCGGTGGCTTTGCATGCGCCACCGGCCCGACCCTCGTCGCTATCCGACACCCATTGTGGGTCTTCACACCGTCTGTGCCGCAACCGGCCGGCAGTGGTAAGGTGTGCCTCTGACCTGACGCCAGAGGATCACCATGTCACGTTTTAGCGCCATCGCCGCCGGGCTGTTGCTCTGCACTTCTGCCGCCGTCCACGCGGAAACTGTCCCCGCTGACAGCATGCTGGATTATCTGAACCAGCACGCCGGCCAGTACGCCAGCCTCGCCGACACCATCTGGGACAAGGCCGAGGTGGGCTACCAGGAGACGGAGAGCTCCGCCCTGCTGCAGAACACCCTGAAAGCCGAAGGCTTTTCGATTACCACCGGTGTGGCCAATATTCCCACGGCCTTCGTCGCCAGCTACGGCAAAGGCGGTCCGGTGATCGGCCTGCTGGCGGAGTTTGATGCCCTGCCGGGTATTTCCCAGTCCGCCAGCCCCGAGCGCGAAGAAGTCGAAGGCAAGCACGCCGGGCACGCCTGTGGCCACCACCTGTTCGGTGCCGGCTCTACCGCTGCTGCGGTTGCGATCAAGCGCTGGCTTGAGACCAATGACATTCCCGGCACCGTACGCCTGTACGGCACCCCGGCGGAAGAGGGCGGCAGCGGCAAGGTGTATATGGTGCGCGCCGGCCTGTTCGACGATGTGGACGCGGTGCTGGTCTGGCATCCGGCGGACCGCAACGCCGCCGACCCGGCCACCAGCCTCGCCAACAAATCCGCCAAGTTTCGTTTCCATGGCCAGTCCTCCCACGCAGCGGTGGCGCCGGAACGCGGCCGCTCTGCCCTGGACGGGGTGGAGGCGATGAATTTCATGGTCAACATGATGCGCGAGCACGTGCCCCAGGAATCGCGGATTCACTACGTGATCACCAGCGGTGGTTCCGCTCCCAATGTGGTTCCGGACTTTGCCGAAGTGTTTTATTACGTCAGGCATCCGAAAGCGGCAGAGCTGCAGAAAATCTGGAGCCGGGTCATGGCCGCGGCCGAGGGCGCAGCCCAGGGCACCGGTACCCGCATGGAGGCCGAGGTGATTCACGGCAACCACAGTATGCTGCCCAACGAGACCCTGGCCAGCGCCGTGCACAAGCGGCTGGAACAGGTGGGTGGTGTGCACTACAGCCCCGCCGAACAGGCCTTTGCCGACAAGATCAGCCCGACGCTAAATCTGTCCGAGGATCTCAGCGGCCGCGAGCAGACGGTCCTGCCGATGGAGTTCATCCAGGGCATGGGCTCCACCGATGTCGGCGATGTGAGCTGGCAGGTGCCCACCGTCGAGATGCGCGCCGCCACCTGGGTGCCCGGCACTGCGCCCCACAGCTGGCAGGCGATTGCCGCCGGCGGCATGTCCATCGGTCACAAGGGTATGATGGTGGCCGCGAAAACGCTGGCGTTAACCGCCGCGGACCTGTACCAGAGCCCTGAGCTGCTGCAGGCGGCCGAGAAAGAGTTCGAACAGCGCCGGGGTGCGGATTTCCACTACGAAGCCCTGCTGGGTGATCGCGAACCGCCACTGGATTACCGCAAATAATTTTTCCTGCAACAGGAGGGCTGGCAGATGGCACTGATGGATAAATTCCGACTGGATGGCAAAGTGGCCCTGATTACCGGGGGCGGCAAGGGGATCGGTGCAGGTTGTGCCAGAGCCTTCGCCGAGGCCGGGGCCAGGGTCGCTATCGCCGCCCGCACCCGGGCCGACCTGGAGCGGGTCGCCGCAGAGGTCGACTCCCTGGGCAGCGAGGCCCTGCTGATCGAGGCGGATGTGCTCGACTTCGAGCAATTGCGTGAACTGGGGCCGAAAACCCTGGCTCACTTTGGTCGGCTGGATATCCTGGTCAACAATGCCGGCGGGTTTCCGCCCAAGCCGGCGGCAAATACCAGTGTGGAAGAATTCGAGGGCGCCTTTCGCTTCAATGTCAGCACGGCATTCGAACTCAGCCGTTGCTGTGCTCCGCTGATGGTGGAATCCGCCGGCGGCGGTGCGATGGTGAACATATCCTCTATCGCCGGCCACCGCCCCACGCCCTGCTTCAGCGCCTACGGCACCGCCAAGGCGGCCATGTCCTTCCTCACCCGGGAGCTGGCCCAGGAGTACGCGCCGAAGGTAAGGGTGAACGCCATTGCAGTGGGGTCCACCCGCACCGATGCTCTGGACACGGTTCTGACCGACGAGATAGAGCGCACCATGGTGGAGTTGACCCCGATGGCCCGCCTCGGCGAAGTGGAGGATGTGGCGCTGGGCGCTCTCTACCTCTGTTCCCCCGCGGCCTCCTACGTCACTGGTGATATTCTCGCGGTCAACGGCGGTATGGAGCGACTCAATATGCAGATGCCCCGGGCCTGGGGCGGGCTGGGTTAACATGGTTTCTTTTGAAACTATAACGGGGCGTGGCTATACTGCGGCCATGGTCAAAACCCATGGATGACAAACTCAGCCTGCAGCAGTTCCTGCCCTACCGCTGCAACAGCCTGGCCCAGCGCATCAGCGTGTCGCTGGCCAGGATCTATGTGCAGAAGTTCGGTATTACGGTGCCCGAGTGGCGCACGCTGGTGGCGCTGTCGGAATACGGCGAACTGCAGTCCAAGCAGATTGCCGCACATACCAGTATGGACAAGGTGCGGGTGTCGCGGGCAGTGGCCAGCATGACGGACAAGGGACTGCTGAGTCGCCGCCCCTGTGACCGCGACAGCCGCGCTGCTTTCCTCACCCTGACCGAGGAGGGGCTGGAACTGTACCGGCGCATCGTGCCCGAGGCCCTGGCCTGGGAAGAGCGCCTGCTGGCGCCACTGTCCGAACAGGAACAGGCGGCCCTTTTCAGCCTGCTGGACAAGCTCGATCTGCGCCTGGCTGAGTTGTCATCCGATTGAACAGCGGCCCCCGGGCCCGGAGCTATCGGTATGCAAGGCGGAATACAACAACAGGACATCGTGGCCAGTTTGCCGGCCCATCTGCAGCCCTTCGTCAAGCTGCAGGACTACAATCGCTACACGCCCCGCGACCATGCGGTGTGGCGTTTCATCATGTTGCAGCTCACCCGGCAACTCCGCGATACCGCCCACCCGGTCTATCTCGAGGGCCTGGCCCGCACCGGGATCGCCCTCGATCACATCCCTTCCATCGATGAAATGAACGCTGCGCTGGCCGCGCTGGGCTGGCGCGCGGTAGTGGTGGACGGCTTTATCCCGCCGGCCATTTTCATGGAGTTCCAGGCCCTGAAGGTGCTGGTGATTGCCCTGGACATGCGCAGTGTCGACCACATCTTCTACACGCCGGCGCCGGACATCGTGCATGAATCCGCCGGGCATGCGCCGTTTATTGTCGACGTGGACTACGCTGAATTTCTGCAGCGCTTCGGCGAAGTGGGCATGAAGGCCATCTCCACCCGCTACGATTTCGAGGTCTACGAGGCGGTGCGCCACTTGTCCATCGTCAAGGAGTGCCCATCGAGTACCGAGGGCGACATCCGCGCCGCCCAGCAGGCGCTGGAGACCGTGCTGGCGCGGGAGGAGGAACCCTCCGAGGCGGCCCTGCTCACCCGGCTGCACTGGTGGACGGTGGAGTACGGGCTGGTCGGCGAGATGGACGACTACCGTATTTTCGGGGCCGGTCTGCTGTCGTCCCTGGGTGAAAGCCGCCACTGCCTGGATGATGGGCGAGTGGCCAAATTGCCGTTGACGGTAAATGCGGTGACCTTTCCCTACGACATCACTTCGGAGCAGCCCCAGCTCTTTGTCACCAAAAGCTGCCGTCACCTGAGTCAAGTGCTGGAGGAGTTCGCCAACGGCATGTGCTTCCGCCGCGGCGGCGCGGTTTCCCTGCGCACGGCGATTGCCGCCGGTACCGTTTGCACCGCCCAGTTCGACTCCGGTATGCAGGTCAGCGGCTGCATGGAGGAGGTGGTCTGCGATGCGGTGGGCAACCCTGTCTACCTGCGCACGGTGGGGCCGACCCAGCTGGCCTGGCGCGACCGCGAGATTTACGGCCAGGGGGTGGAAGCCCACGCCGAGGGCTTCGGCTCCCCCATCGGCCTGCTCAAGGACTTCAGTCGCTGCCTGTCGGATTACACGGTGGATGAACTCAAGGCCCACGACATTGTGCTCGGCGAACGGGTGCGGCTGGAGTTTCTTTCCGGTATCACAGTTCAGGGGAAACTGTGCCATATCGTGCGCCAGGAGCACCGCAACCTGATCCTCAGTTTCGAGGACTGCACAGTGACAGATCTGGACGGCCGTGTACTGTTCGCTCCGGACTGGGGCCGCTACGATATGGCGGTGGGCGCGCGGGTGGAATCCGTGTATGGCGGCAGCGCCGATCGCGACCGCTACCGCCTGTACAAGGCCCCCTCCCGGCACAGCGCACCGGCGGCGGCCCGGGATGAAGCGCTGATGGCGCTCTATGCCCGCGTAGCCGATGCCGCGCAGCAGGGCCGCAGCGACTGGGCGGCGCTCGCCGCCGCCTGTAACGACTACCCCGACGAGTGGCTGCTCCAGCACGAACTGCTGAATGCACTGCCCGCTGGTGATGGCACTGCCGGGCTGCGCGAGCAGTTGCAGTCCTCTCTGGCCGGGGTTGCCGCCCGCCGGCCTGAGCTTGCGGAATTGGTGAGCCTGGCCGGCGCCAGGCCAGAGGCGCGAGCTACCAGAGCGGCCAGTTGACGCCAAAGGCGATGTGGAAGCCCTCGTCCTGCAGGTCATCCTCTGGCGGCGGCGGGATGTCATCGTCGGCAATGCGTTCGCCGTAGTAAAGGCTGAAAAAAGTGTGGGCGGTCGGCAGCCAGCGCAGCCCCAGGCCGATGCTGCTGATCTCGGCCGGGTTGTGGGTCGAGAGGTTGTCGTCGTAGTCCCAGCTGCGGCCGTAGTCCACGAAGGGAATGGCGGTCAGGTTCCAGCGACTGACACCGGCATCGTTGGTAAACAAGGGGACGCGCCACTCCAGGGATGCGCTGAGACCGCTGTCGCGAACCAGCTGGTTTTCACGAAAGCCGCGCACCGAGTACACACCACCAATGGCCATTTTTTCTACCGATAGCAGCGGGTCGAAGGCCTGCTGCCATACGCCACTGAACACCAGCTGGCTGTTCAGCCAGGGCATGCGGCGCGCGTACTGGAACTGGGTGAGCAGGGCCGTGAAACGGCTTTCGGGAATACGTGCGCCGGTATCGGGCTGGCGGCTTGGAGCATCGCCCGGAATGATCGTGGCACCAAACCAGTCCAGGCCATAGCGCACGCTGCTGCGCAGCGCCAGTACCGCGTTGTCGCCCCGTTCAATCCACTCTGCCCCGATGCTGGCGTTGGTCGCGGTGATCTCCCCGTCCCGGGCCCCCAGCGAGAAAGAGAAGGGCTTGCCCAGCAGGTCGGTTTCCGAGTGGCTGTAGTTCAGGCCCGCAAACACCTCGATGCTGCGCTGCAACTGGTCCACCAGGGGGCGTGTCAGGGCGACGCCCCAGGACTCGGTGTCACTCTCGATATCGAGGTCATCGAAGGGGGCCTCGACCACCTCCGAGGCACCCCGCCGATAGCCCATCCACAGCCGGGTATTATCGTCGCCAAGGGGGCGCGTGTAGTCGATATAGGCATCGTTCAACCCCTCACTGGCGCTGCCCGCAAAGGCCAGCCGGTCGGCCTGGCCGGTCAGGTTAAGGTGTTCCAGGCTCACCACTCCGCGCTCGGCACCCACACTGGGAGAGCGGTAGTTGTCGGCGGTCAGGGCCAGGCGCACCGCCCTGGCCTCGTCCAGCTGCAACTGGAGGTCGGCCTCGCCCGGCACCAGCCCCGGCACCAGGGCCGCGTTCACTTTGCGAATGAGGGGGTTGAGCTCCAGGCCGAGCAGGCTGTCCTGCAAGTCGTAGACATTCAGGGGCTGGCCGACGTCGCGGCGCAAGCGTGCCTCCAGCCGGCGCTGGGGGTAGCGTCCGTTGGACGCCAGGGCGATGTGCCTGAGCTGCCCTTCAATGGCCTGCATACGCAGCGTACCCTGCCCGGGCAGTGGGTCTGGCAGCACCACACCGGAATTTACATAGCCGGCGTTGTAGTACAGCAACGACAGACGCCGTTGCAGTTCACGCAATTGCTCAGGGCTCAGCGTCCGGTTGGCAAAGGGCTCGGTGATCGAGGCGATGGCCTGGGCCGGAATGACCGTGTTGCCCTCCACCACGATATCGCTGACACGCATCTCGTGCCCCGGCGACGGCGCGCCGGAGCCCTCGGTCGCGCTCTCCCCCGGTGCCGGCAACACCTGCCGATGCACCGGTGGGCTGGCGCTTTCGGCTTCCACATTGAAGCCGGGCTCGGCAAAAGGGTCCCCGGCATCGCTGAATCCGCGCCCCACGTTGTCGCGAAAGGACGAAATAGCCGAGCCCGCCGGCGGTGGGCTCTGGGCCAGCGCAACAGGGCCGGCCAGTGCCAGCGTCAGCAGTGCCAGCGCGACCAGTTGCACTCGCGTGGGCGCCGCGATCAATGGCGCGGGTTGCATGCCGCCTCCCGCCGCAGGGCAATCAAGGTGTGCGAGGCACCCGGCCCCAGCCGGGTGTTCGAGCCCTGCGCAGCGTCAGCCCCGGGGTCTGCGCCGGTTGTTCCGCTGGTGAGGTAGTCGTCGTAGCGCTCAGCCATTACACCCTCGCCGCGCACCACCAGGCTGCTGGCATCCTCCGGATTGACGGCGCAGCGGTCCTGTATCAGGTTGGTGGCATCGAGCAGGGCCACGTCCAGCTCTGCCACTGCCGCACTGATGTCCTGCTCTGGGGCATTGATCTCCAGGCTGCCCGCATCGCCCAGCGTGGATGTCACCTGGAAACTGGACAGTGCGTCGCGCAGGAAATTATCGGCATTGATATTGATGCGCCCGCCGTTGCCGGCATTGGCGTTGGCCAGCAGGGCGCTATAGCGCACCAGAACCAGGTCAGCCGGCGCCAGCGGGTCACCCAGGGTAATGGAGCCGCCATTGCCGGCAGCATCGGAGGACTGGGAGTCGGCGGTGATGAACACAATACCGCCGGCGCCGGGATCGCCGTCGATAAGGATGTCGCGGCCAAAGATATTGACGTCACCGCCGCCGCCATTTTCCGCGGTGCCCTCAATCCTGGCGAGGTTTATGCTCACCTCGTCCGCCGACAGCAGGATGGTTCCGGCATCTCCCGAACCCACGGCGGAGGTCTGGATGAAGCCGCCATCTTCAAACAGCAGGGAACCCTGGGCCAGCAGGCTGACGTCGCCGGCATCGCTGCTGCCCTCGGCATTGCTGAGCAGTTCAGTGGCCGGGCCGGACAATGTGATGTCACCGCCGCTGACCAGCAAGATGCTGCCCGTTGTCCCCGACGCGGTGGTCGCGGTTTGCATGGACACGTCATCCACCCGCAGTTGCTCGCCAGCGCTCAGGAACACCTGCCCGGCCGGCGCCTGCCCCACTGAATTGCTCTGCAGGTTGCTGTCGCGAATATCCAGGGTGCCACTGGCGGACAGGCTGATCTGCGCCGGCGTGTCACCGGCATCGTTGGCGCGGGTAGCGGTTGTCAGCACGCTGTCCTGCACCTGCATCGTGGCAGCATCCAGCAGGATGAAGCCCGCCGCGCCCTGATCAACCGCCAGACTGTTGATAAAAGCACCAGACAGCTCCAGCGTGTCCAGCGCAGCCAGGGAGATAATGCCGGCATCCCCCGTGTCCAGTGAAGAGGTCGACAGATTGGTGGAGAGGGGAGAGTCAATCACGATACGTCCCCCCTGCAGGAGTACGGCCCCTGAATTACCGGCACCGATGGTATTGCTGGTCAGGTCGTAGGGGGCGCTGATGACAATGTCCTCCGCGGCAGAGAATACGATGTTGCCGCTGTCCCCGGCGGTGGATGTAAAGCTGCCGATGCTGCCGCGCAGCGACGCGTCGTCAATGCCATCCAGCACAATATTGCGGCCACTCAGGGCAATCGTTCCGGCGACCCCTGTGGTGGTTGTGTCGCTCGTGCTGCTGGTGCTGATATCCAGATTACCGCTCAGGTTCAGATTGCCCTGGGCGGTAATAAAGATGTTGCCCCCGTTCAGGTTGCTGCTGGTTCCGGTACTGATGCTGGCAGCCGCCCCGTCCACAGCCAGGGTCATGTCTGCGGCGGACTCCAGCAGGAGGGAGGCGCCCGTGCGCCCGCTGCCGCTCAATCCGGTCACCGCGCTGTTGACCAGCTCCAGGCCCCCGGCGCCGGCCTGCAGGCTGATAAAGCGTTCATCACCGGGGTGAAAACCGGCGGAGAAAAGCTGGATGCCGTCGCCGCGGATGCGCTCCGCCAGCAGGAGAATGTCGCCGGCAGGGCCGTCGGCCGCATTGATACTGCTGATGCCGGAGTTATCGCCCGGCTGGCCAGCGAGCTGTAAGTCGCCCTGCACGTTCAGCAGTATGTCGCCCGCGGGCGCGGCACCCAGGCTGATGGATTGCAGCTGGCCACCGCTGAGGTTGAAGCTCTGCATGGGCAGGGAGGCACTGGTACCCAGCAGGATATTGCCCGGGGCGCCGGAAGCGGCCGTCCCCTGGCTGCCAATCAAGCCACCCGCCAGTTCGACCTGCTGGCTGTCGATGCGAATGTCACCCCCGGCCAGGGGGCCTGCGGTGGCGCTCTGCAGCACGGTATTGCTAAAGGTGGCATGGCTGATCGAACGCAGGGTGAGAGGCACTGTCTGGTTCAGGGACAGCGTATCGATGTAGGCGCCGGACACCAGCAGGCTGTCTGCCAGCAGTGACAACCCGGCCCCCTCCGCGAAGCCAAAGTCCGATATCTGCAGGCGGGTATTGTCGATACGTATGCCGCCAAGCGCCGCACCGGGGTCTGCGCTCAGGCTGCCTGGGTTGCTCGCGTCAATGTTGATCACGCCCCCCGGGGCGAGCGCCCCGAGCGCCAGGTTGATGGCCTGAACCGTGCTGCTATCAAGGGGCACCAAGCCACTGCTGGCGTCGTAGCCCGGCCCAATGTCCCCGGACAGTTGCAGCGCTGGCATCGCCGGGTCGATGCTGGTGCCCACCAGCGTCAGGTTGGGTAGCAGCAGGGGAATGTTGTTGTCGTCCGGATCGGCAATCGCAACGGTAATCCCGCGCGCGGTGACGCCGGCGGGCAGATCCTGCCGGTCGAGGAAACCAAAGGCCGCCGGCTCCGCCACCGACAGCACGGATGACAGCACCGGTTCGTGGGAGTGGAAGCTATCGCCGTTGGCAAAGCCGAGGCGGTTGGCGGTGGACAGTACAAAGGTGCTCTGGGGGTCGAAGATGGCGCCGTCGCCAACCACGATGCCGTTGGGGTTGATCAGCCACAGGGCTGCGTCGGTGGGGCCCAGGCTGCCGCCGAGGTCCTGGCGCACCTGCATGGCGCCGTAAATCTCCGTTGCCGTGCTGCCGCTGACCCGCGCGATAATGTGGTCGATGTTTCCGGCCTGGTGGCTGAAGGTGGCCATCTCCCCGCGCTCCACACCGAAGGCGGAAAAGCTGTGAAACAGGTTATTGCCGGCGACCGCGCCATCGCCCTCGCGAATCTCGAACTGGCCGGCCCGCAGCGTACCCGCCGGGTTGGGGCCAATGGTTCCATCGAACACGGCATCCGCCCAGGTGTTATGGGCCCAGGCGGTTACTGCCAGCAATTGCACCATCCGCCTCAGGCCGCGACGCCGGATAGCGCCGCCCAGCCGCGGTGGCGGGGCGCCAAGCCGTTTCCTGTCACTCATCTCAGGCCTCCTCCCCCAAGCGCTACAGCCAGTTGCCAATCAACAGGAAGGGCGCCCACTGGCTGGGGTGGGGATTGCCGCCTTCCCGGATCCATTTGAGTTGCGCCCGCTGCAGACTGCGCGCCTTGGATTCCCCGGCGGTAGACAGCGAACGATAGAACTCGGTAATGATGTCCAGTGTGGCCTGGTCATCAACCTCCCACAGTGTGGCCAGGGCGCTGCGCGCACCGGCCTTCAGGGCGACACCGGCCAGCCCAAGCGCCGCGCGATCATCACCGGCGGCGGTCTCGCAGGCGCTTAACACCAGTAGCTCGAGAGTGTCACTGCTGCCGGCCCGGGACTGGATGGCGCGGCCCAGCTCGTTGATACGCAGCCGACTGTCGTACGTCAGTAGAAAGGACTCATCGTAGCTGCCGCCAAACTGGCCGTGGGTCGCAAAATGGACGACGCTGTAGTCGCCACTGCCCAGCTCCGCTTCCACGCGGTTGAGGGTGAAGGTGTCGTTGGCGAGCACGTTGGCATCCACCAGGCGATTCAGGTTTTCGAGCTCGGTGCCCACACTCGGCAGGGCGGGAAAGCCCTGTACTGACTCGGACAGCCCGCCCGCGAGGGCACTGTACCGGCGCCCGGCAAAGGGCTTGGGATCGATCAGGGTCAACCCCGGGGCCGTGGCCAGGGCGAAGCGTTCGATAAGAAAGCGCTCGCCATCGTGCAGTGCCGCCAGGGGAATGGTACGCAGGGGGCCGTCCGGCACGAACACCAGCGTATCCACCTGGGCCTGCTCAAGCATTGCCGTCAGTGGTTCAATCAGGTAGCCGTAGAGCCTGCGCGCCTGCTCGAGATAGTCGTCGGTACCGGTATCGGCCTGCAGGTTGAGGCGAAAGTCCCTGACCAGGGTCACCAGGGTCTGGCGATCCACGGCAACGGATAGCTGGTGAATATCGGCTCCGGTACTCAGTAGCAGCTCCAGGCGCTCGTCCAGCAGCACGGGATACAGTACCGCTGTCCGGCCTGTCAGATTCTCCAGTTGCACGGTCTGGTCGCCGAGGCACTGTTGCTGGAAGTAGTCCTCCACCTCTGCCTGTTTCAGGCCTTCCAGGGCGGTTCTGGCGGACTGCAGCAGAGCCTGTTTATCCCCGCCTTCCGCCAGGGCAGTACTCTCCTGCAACAGCAGGTCCGCATACTCGTAATACAGGGGTTTGATCACTGTGGCCAGGGCCTCCTGGTCGAACACTTCCAGGTTCGCGCGCAGGGTTTGCAGAGAGGTCACTGCCCGCCCGTAGGCGGCTAGAGCAGCCTGCTTGTCGCCCAGGCTGCTGAAGGAGCGGGCCAGCACCCACTCCCAGCGATACTCAAGGTCCACCGCACCGGCCCGCGAGGCCGCCGACAGCGCTTCCCGGCCGTAGCGCAGCGCGCTCTCGAACTGGCGGTCATCGGCATAGAGTCCGGCGGTATAGCCCTTGATAAGCGATTCATCGCGTGATGACAGAGGTGTCTGTCGCGCAGCCCCCTGCAGTAGCTGCAAGGCCTGCAAGCGATAACCCTGATCGGCGCCAAAGCGGTTCACCGCGTCCCGGTAGAGCACCGCGAGGGCAATGCGGCTGTGCAACACCGCGGCCGTCGGCGCCGTCTGCCTGGTATCGAATTGACTGCCCAGGTGCTGGGCTTCGTCGAGATAGGCGGTCAATTGCCCGTCCTCCAGCATGGCCCTGGCCGCATTGACCCGGTAAACCAGCGCCTGCGGTGTGCCCTCGACAGCCTGCGCCGCGGCGGCAAAACCCACCATTGCCCCGGTACTGTCACCGCGGCGCTGTTGGATTATGGCGGCGTCGTTGAGAAGACTGGCGCGCAGGGAAGGTGTCAGTGCCTGTTGCCGCTGCAGTGCCTCGGTGACCGCGGTCTCCGCTTGAGCCAGCTCCCCTTTGAGCACATGGAGCAGGGCTTTTTGGTGTAGTAGTTGTGCGCTGACTGCCGGATCGACGTCCCCGTCAGCGGCCAGTTGCGCCTGCAGCTGCGCCAGGGCCGCCTCGGCTCGGCTCACCCGGCCCAGCTTGCGTAACACGTCAATCCGCAACAGGCTCGCAGCGGGCGTCAGGGGCACCGCCGCCGTATCCGGCCCACCGGCCCGCTGTTGTTCGAGCACGAGAAGTGCGGCGTTCAGTTCGCCCCCGTCAGCCAGAGCCTGTGCGTGAGCCAGTGCTTGTTGCGGATGGTCGTCCGCTGCGTCGGCATGGGTGTCCGCCACTCCCAGCAGTACCACCAGCCCCAGGGTGGCGAAGCATCGCCACAGTGGCAGCGCAAACGCCGTCATGGCTTGCCCCCCCGCCGTGAATAGCCGACAACACGGGCTGATTTCCTCGAAACGGTCATAGGGGGTCTTCCAGGTAGCTTTTGGCGCCCGGATGGCCGAGGGCGGCCGCCTGCCGGAAATAGTCCCGGGCGCGTTCGGGATCGGCCGTTTGGCCGTAGAGGCCCGCGTCCAGAATGCGGGCCAGATTGAACAGGGCATTGCGGTCACCCTGTTCGCCAGCGGCGGCCAACAGCGCCAGCCCGTCGTCGATATCCCGCCCCGGCAGTTGTCCTTCCAGACGCTCGGTGCCGAGCACAGTCTGTGCCAGGTAAAACCCGGCATCGGCAGAGTCCTGCAGAGCGCGCAGGCCTTCGCGCCGCTGCTCATCGTTTTGCGCCTGCGCCAGCAGCAGCATCGCGTAGTGGTAACGGGCAAAGGCATTGCCGCTGGTTGCGGCTTGCCGGGCGTGGGCCAGCGCCTGTGATTGGTCCTGCGCAACGCCCCAGCCGGTGTCGTACAGCTCGCTGACAACCACCTGGGCCCGGCTGTTGCCCGCGGCGGCCCGTTGGCGGAGGGCGGCGAACGCCTCTGGTGCCTGCCCCAGCTTGAACTGCAACATCTGCGTAAAGACGCTGCCGGGAAACGCCTTTACAAAGTCCTGCTCAAGATCTGCCAGCCCGGCGTTCACCGCGTCGTAGAACGCAAAGAATTCTTCCGGCGGGGGAATGCCCAGGGGGCCGTTTGCCGCCTGGAGGCTATCCTGGTCCGCCGTTGTTGAGCCGCTCTCCGGGCGCGCACTGGCGCCCTGGTATGCGCTGGCGATATCGTCTGCGGGGACGGCGGCAAAGAACCAGGCGAGCCCGCCGCCCACAAGTACGACAAGGGCAAGGACAGCCAGTGCGGCCACCCGCGATCCCGACGTCCTGCCAGCGCTTGCCGTTGCTACTGTATCCACCAGGGTCTCTGCGTCCGGGTCAGCGGCGGAGCCGGTGCGTGCCGGGGCAGAATTCACCGTCCCCGCGCCGGGCAGCACTTGTTCAAGCGCGGCATGCACCGCCCCGCAGTCACGGAATCGCTCGTCGCGATCATAGGCCAGCAAGCCGTCCATCAGGGGTTGCAGATGCTGCAGTGCGGGGGGCATGCGCGGCACCTGTTTCTGCAGGCGCTGCAGTGATAGCTCGGCCAGTGTGCGACCGGTGAACGGCAACTCGCCCACGAGCATCTGGTACAGCATCACACCGAGACTGTAAATGTCTGAACGGCCATCCAGAGGCTGCCCCAGCGACTGCTCAGGGCTCATGTACTTCGGCGAGCCGATGACTGATTCCACCTGGGTGATTTCTGTCAATTCCGCTGAGTCATGGGCGGGACGGGCGATTCCAAAGTCCGTCACCACCGCTTCACCGGAGTCGCGGAACAGCACATTGTCCGGCTTGATATCGCGGTGGATAAAGCCGCGGGTATGGGCAAAGCCGAGGGCAGAAGCAACCTGTCTTGCGATTTCCAGAGCCTCTCGTTCGCTGATGACAGAGCGCATTCGCTGTCGCAGGTCACCCGATGTCAGCAACTCCATGGCGAGGTAATAGAACCCTTCATGCTCACCCACATCGTAGACCGAGATGATATGGGGGTGGGACAGGCCGCCTACGATGCGTGCCTCGCGCAGAAAACGACGCCCGAACTCCGGGTTGCTGGCCAGCTCCCGCAAAATGATCTTGAGCGCCACGGGGCGTTCAAAGCCCTGCTGAATGGCCAGATAGACCCGCGCCATTCCCCCTGCCCCCAGCAGGCGCTGGATGGTATATCCGGGAATGGCGGGCAGAATGTCCTGCGCTGCTGTTGTCATTGATTTCGCGGCGCCACGCTAGTTGACTATCACCTCCAGCCGTCGGTTCAAGCGGTGATCCGCTTCCGGAATACGTTCGCCGGGGTACTTTGGCCTGGCCTCTCCAGCACCGGTGACGCGCAAACGCCCCTGCAGCGAGGGGTACCTGCGCTCCAGTGCCTGCCTGGCCGCATCCGCACGCTGTTCCGACAGTGCCAGGTTGTGATCCCAGCTGCCGCGTACATCGCTGTGACCAACCAGGGTAAAGGTCTTGCCGGCATACTCGGTACTGGACAGCACCTTGCCCAGTTCGTCGATGTTGCCGGCGGTCAGCTCGTCCATCTCCACGCTGTCCAGCTTGTAGTTGATCGGGATACGAACGGTTGCCTTTTCCTGCCGCTCAGGGCCGTTCTTGCTATCGATCGCATTGATGGCCAGCAGTCCGAACTGCTGGCTCGCCAGGCTGCGCTTGATGGCGTCACTGCTGATCGGAGACTCCACCAGACTCTGGTCGAGCTCGCGTGCGTTCTCGCGCATCCAGGACGGCGGGTTGGGGTGTGCCTCAATGGCGCGCTCGAGCATGGTGAGCGCCTCAAAACGCTGGCCGTTGAGCGCCAGCACCTGTCCATAGCGCGCCATGGACAGGGCCGCCTGCTCCTGCCGCGTGGCGTGCAGGGTGGCCTGCTCGTAGGCAGTCAGGGCGTCCTCCAGCTTGCGCTGCTTCTGGTAGGCCGTACCCAACAGGTGCCAGGCGGAATAGGAATCGCAGGCCGTGAGCGACTTGTTGAGCCAGTCGACCGCCTTGTCGAAATCCTGGGAGGAGCCCGCCTGCTGCGCGAGCCCGTAGTATCGTTTGCCATCTTCACAGGGAATGCCGGCCTGGCTGGCCAGCGTAGCATTGCCAAAGCTCAGTGAAGCGAGGGCCAGGCCCGCCAGATAACTCCAGTTCATTAACAGCCCCCGCAGGCGTGACATGGCCCAAGCCTAGACCCGAATGGCGGGTTATCACGCACGGAAAGCGAAAAGTTTGATGCAGTTAACGCTTTTCCGAATTTTGGTTACAAGACACCTATCCGGCACTCGCGCTCGCGTTGTGCAGGGAGCGCTGCACGATAGAGGGGCTGGGCTTGCTCTCAACGAAAACCGCAACCGCCAATTTTTACCGGCCTGTGGGTGGTCGATAACTCTGGTTTGGAGGCGTGTACCAATGTTGATGCATTTCGCGCGTAATACCTGACAAGCACCGTTTTTCTTTAAGCTGCTTTCAGCAGATGAATACCTTTGGGAATTTATGTCCATGGCGGACATCCATGTTGGGACCGATAGGCAAGGGAGCCCCGGCAATGAACATCGATTATGAAGGGCCAGAAGTGCCCGCTGTGGTGCGTACACCCGAGTCCTGCTTTGACAAGCTGCCGGATTTCCCGTTTGCCGCGCATTACCTGACGGTGCCGGGCCCCGGCGGCGACCTGCGCATGCACTACCTGGACGAGGGCCCCCGGGACGCGCCGGTGGTGCTGATGCTGCACGGCGAGCCGAGCTGGTCCTATCTCTACCGCAGAATGATTCCGGTGTTTGTGGCGGCGGGTTACCGGGCGGTGGCGCCGGACCTGATCGGTTTTGGCCGCTCGGACAAGCCGACCCGTCCCTGGGACTATAGTTTTGCAAGCCACCTGAACTGGCTGGAGGCGCTGGTCTGCGGCCTCGATTTGCAGGATGTGACCCTGGTTTGCCAGGACTGGGGCGGCCCGGTTGGCCTCGGCGTGCTGGCGCGCCAGGTCGAGCGCTTCTCCCGGGTGGTCGCCGCCAACACCATGCTGCACACCGCCTCAGCCGAGCTGGCCGGGCGCACGGCCTGGGCGGCCCATGCCAGTGGCGAGGACGACAGTACCGTCAACCGCGGCCTGCTCGACTGGGCGCGGCACAGTCTGCGCGAAGGCCATTTCCGCGCCGGCGATTCCCTGCAGTTTGCCACGATGTCGGAACTGGCTCCCGCCGTGGTGGCGGCCTATGACGCGCCCTTCCCCAGCGAGTGGCACAAGGCCGGTATGCGGCAGTTTCCCCTGCTCATTCCGCTGACCAGCTCGGACCCGGGCGCGGCGATCAACCGCGAGACCTGGGCGGTGCTGGCCCGTTTCGACAGGCCCTTCCTCACCCTGTTCAGCGACCGCGATCCGACCACGCGGGGCTGGGAGCTATTGTTTCAGGAGCGGGTGCCGGGTGCGGCGGGGCAGCCCCACACCCTACTGGAGGGGGCCGGCCACTTCTGGCAGGAGGACTGCGGCGAGCAGGCCGCTCGCCGCATTGTAGAGTGGATGCAGGCCGCTTGACTCAGGTGGGCAGTACGCTGGCGTTGGTGCTGGCCAGCAACTTGCCGATGCGGTTGTAATCCGCTTTCGGTACCCAGTTGCGGTTGCTGCCCAGGAAACTGTGCTCATCCAGTTCCAGCAGGCCAATCAGCACTTCGGCAACGATGCGCGCGCCGGTGGGGCCCAGGCCCTCGCCTTTATCGAAGGTGCCGGCGCTGGTTTCGCGGCCGATCACCTCGGCTTCCGCCAGCACGTACAGCCACAGGGGAGCACCGCTGCCCGGGGCCGGATGTTCCAGCCCGGCCTGGTTGATGGCGGCTTCCGCGATCTCTTCCACCTTGTCCAGCACCAGTGCGATTTCACTGTCGCTGCGCTCGCAGGCCGCCGCCACGGCCTCCCCGGCCGGCAGCAGGAACACATTGCCGCGCAGCAGGTTGCGGCTGGCCAGTGAGTTTTCGCCGCTGGTGATAAAGGGCAGCTTGAGCAGGTCTCCCGCCATTTTGGTGTCGAGCTTTTCCGCCCGCTGCACGTTGCGCCCGGCCGGGGTGTCGAACAGTTCGTGCCAGTCCACCAGCGCGTCCGCGCTGCCCACCGGACTGAAGCCGCGGCCGAGGGTGGTGCCGAAAAATTCGTAGCTGTTGCCCCCTTTCTGTACCTGCAGTTTCATCGGCACCATGGAGTGTCCGAAACGATAGGCGGCTACGGAGAACTCCACCGGAATGTAGGGTGTTTCCCCGCAGTACAGTTTGCGGCCGTGACAGAGAATGTCATCCACCACCGGGCGCCCGCACATGGCCACCAGGAAGTCGAATACTACGCACCACTGGTAGTGCCAGGTGACCCGCCGTTTGGCCTCTTCGTACAGGTGGGCGCCGGCCAGGCCATCGCTGGCGGCGAGGTCGTCGCAGACCGTGTTGTGGAACTTGATCATCGCAAGCTGCATCTGGCTGATGATGCGGTTTTCGTCGTTGCGCGGGTCGCCGATCATGGCGCGGCCGTTGGCCGAGCGCAGCAGGTCGTTGGCGACTTCCGTGGAGGCGCCGGCGACATCGGCGCCGGTCAGCATGTGGGCGCCGTCCGCGGCGAACAGGTAGGGCTGCGCCTCCGGCCCGGCGCCGTAAATGCAGTCCAGGTCGAGCCGCGGGGTGCGCGCGTTGGGAATGTCGGTGGCCGCCGCCGGGTTGCGATCCAGGCTGGTGCTGACATCGAGGGTGATGTCGTGGTCGATAAACTGACCGAAGATGACCTGGCCCACCGGCACCGTCTGGCTGCGACTGGAACTGCTGCCGGAACCGCCGTCCATGGGGCCGCCGGAGGCGCCGATGGCGGTCAGCAGGTCCGCCGCGATATAGCTGGGGGGCAGGTGGGGGAACATGCGTCCAAAGCGCTCCTCCCGCTGTTGTTGGTGGCCACGGTGGCAGTAGGCGGCCAGGCCGGGCAGTTCGTTCATTCCGTGATGTGCAGACATACTGAACTCCTTTCAGTGTTGGCTGAGGCAGGCAGATGATTGGCCGCCGCGCGGCCCGCTGGCGCCGGAGTGACGTCAGAAAAGAGCCGCGAACGGTCGCTCAAAAGCTAGGCCGGTCTCTGCTGTTTGTCTAAAAAACGACCGGTTTCTGTGTGCTAGTACACAGCGGCGGGGTCGATGCCGACGGCATGCGAGTGATCGCTATGGAAAGTAGTATTCACTGCGGGGTGATTGTATGGTTTCAGGTTGTGTTCACGGTCGGCCCGGATACTCCGGGTTGCCGGGCGCCAGCGGGTGCGGGCGATGGCTGTGGCCAAGCGCTGCGGCAAAGGTTGGATTGATGGGGTGGGTCACCGGGTGGCGCACCTGCGACTATGTCAGGTAAGGAGTCCCCTTGTGAAATTGTGGCACTGCGCGGGAGCGCGCTCCCTGCGGCCCCTGTGGGCGCTGGAGGAACTGGGTCTGGAATATGAGCTGGAGGTATTGCCCTTTCCGCCGCGGATTTTCCAGCGCGAGTACCTGGAAACCAATGCCCTGGGTACGGTGCCCTTTTTCCGCGACGGGGTGGTGGAGATGACCGAGTCCGTGGGCATCTGCCAGTACCTGGCGGATCGCTACGATTCCCGCCGCCAGTTCAGCCTGGGGCCGGATCACACAGAGTACGGGGCCTACCTCAACTGGCTGCACCACGCCGACGCGACCCTGACCTTTCCCCAGGCCATTGTCATGCGCTACACCTTCCTCGAGCCGGATGCGGCGAAAAAGCCGGTGGCGGAGGACTACACCCGATGGTATCTGGCCCGCCTGCGGCGCCTGGACAGCCACCTTGAGGAACACGACTACCTGGTGGACGAGCGCTTTACCATGGCCGATATCGCTGTGGGTTATGCCCTCCACCTGGGCCGCTTGCTAAAGCTGGATGAGCAGTATCAACCGCAAACCCGGGCCTATCTGGAGCGCCTGTGCCAGCGCCCAGGCTTTGTTCGCGCCGATGCCAAAGCCGGGCCGATGGTGATCCCCGGTAACGACTGAGCTTGCCCGCCCCGCTGCAAGTGCCCTGCTGTGAGGCTCAGGCGAGGCGTGGGCGGCAATTTGCAGATGCCAGATTCCATTCCTGATAACAGTAACGAAGAGAGGAGATGCGCCATGAGCGCCACCGAACAGGAACTGAACGCGTTCCGCCAGCAGGTTTCGGCCTGGCTGGCCGACAACAAGCCCGCCGATCCCGGCTTTCTGCTACCCCAGTCCTTCATGGAGGTCGGCACCGAACAGCAGCTCGAGTTCCTGCGGGAGTGGCAGTACAGGGTGTGGAATGCCGGCTACCTCGGTATGGCCTGGCCGAAGGAGTACGGTGGCGGCGGTGTCGAGCCGGTGTTCCAGAGTATCGTCGACCAGGAGATGCGCCGTCACGCGGTACCCATCTGCTTCAATGTCATCGGCCTCGGCTGGGCCGGCCCGCTGATCAACCACATCGGCAGCGAGGAGGAGAAGGCGCGCTACCTGAAGGGCATCCTCACCGGCGAGGACATCTGGTGCCAGGGTTTCTCCGAGCCGGATCACGGCTCCGACCTCGGCAATGCCCAGACCCGGGCCGTGCGCGATGGCGACGAGTACATCGTCAACGGCACCAAGATCTGGACTACCATGGGCAATTTCGCCAAGTACATGATCCTGCTGGCGCGCACCAACCCGAATGCCGAGCGCAAGTACGACGGCCTGTCCTTCTTCCTTTCGCCGATGCAGGTGCCGGGCATCGACGCCCGCCCCATTCGCAAGATCACCGGTGAATACGGTTTTACCGAGACCTTTTTCACCGACGCCCGCATCCCCGCCGACTGCCTGATGGGCGCAGAGGGGCAGGGCTGGAAAATCGCCATGCAGACTCTGCAGTACGAACGCGGCGCCGAGGCGGGCGCCGCCGGCGGCCTGGCCTTTGTGCGGGTACTGATCAACGACATGATCGAGGAACTGCGGGACATGACCCGCGACGGCGAACCCCTGCTCCGCGATCCGGTGGTGCGCGATCAACTGGTGCAGCTCATCATGGAGGAGAAGGCCAACGCCCTGTGCGAGAAGCGCGGCGCCATACAGGCCCTGGGAACGGACTACCCCTTCTCCCTGCAGCTGTCGCACAAACTGCGCTTCTCTGAATACGGCCGTCGCATGCGCCAGTTTGCGGTGGGGCTGCAGGGCGCCGCCGGCGGCCTCTACGTGGGTGATGCACAGGCGCGCCAGGGCGGCTTCTGGCAGCGCGCCTACTTCAACAATTTTTCCACCACCATTGGCGGCGGTACCAGCCAGGTACAGGCCAATATCATTGCCGAGCATGTGCTCGGCCTGCCGAAGTAGGGGGCAATCATGACGGTCATCAACAACACCAGCCTCGCCTTCGACGAGGACCAGGCCATGATCCTGGATGTGGCGCGGGACTTCTGCCGCGAGCGTTCCCCGATTGGCGCGGTGCGCGCCCAGCTCGACGCCCCGCTCGGTTATGACCAGGCCCTGTGGCAGGAGATGGTCGGGCTCGGTTGGCCGGGGCTGGCCCTGCCGGAGTCGGTGGGCGGCAGCGGTCTCGGTATTCGCCATGCGGTGGGGATCGCCGAGGCCATGGGGCGCGCCCTGCTGGGTACGCCGCTGATCAGCACCACGCTGGCCGCGCAACTGGTGGCGCGTGCCACGGCGGAGGAGAGGGTGGATGCCTTTCTCGCCGATGTCGCCGCCGGTGTGCCCGCCACGGTGGCGCTGCTGGAGAACCCGGACTGGGGTTCGGACCAGTGCCAGTGCCTGTTCGATGAAAGCGGCGTACTACAGGGTGCCAAACACTTCGTGCCGGATGCCCAGGCCGCCGGCTGGTTTGTGGTGGTGACCCGGCACCGGGAGCTGCCAGCCCTGGCCCTGGTGCGCGCCGATCAGTTGCCCGCCGGGGCGATTGTGCCCCACACCCTGATAGACGAGACCAAACGCGCCGCCACGGTGGATTTCAGCGGTGTACAACTCACGCCGGATGCCATTATCGCCGGTGAACAGGTCACCGTGGCCCTGTGCGACTTCTACCTGCTGGGCGCCCTGCTGACTGCCGCGGAAGCCACCGGCAGCGCCGGCGCCTGCCTCGATACCACGGTGGAATACCTCAAGACCCGCAAGCAGTTCGGCAAACTGATCGGCTCCTACCAGGCTCTCAAGCATCCCTGTGTGGACATCCTGATGGCCATCGATTCCGCGCGCTCCTTTGTCTACCACGCGGCGACCCTGCTGGAGGACGGCTCTCTCGGCCGCGACGCCGAAATTGCCTGCCGCATGGCCAAGGCCCAGGCCGGCGACGCCCTCCTGCAGGCCGGCGACCGGGCGGTGCAGTTTCACGGCGGCATGGGCTTTACCTACGAATGCGATGCCCAGCTCTATATCCGTCGCGCCCAGTGGAGCAGCCAGCAGTTCGGTGACGCTCTGCACCACCGCAAGCGGCTGGCGGCGCTGCTGCTGGACACGGCGGCCTGAGTCGTTTGCCGTGGCGAAGGGGGGCGGACTGAAACGCGGTGGCTTCAGCCGCAGCCTGTCGGTATCGCTGGCGGGGCTGCGCGCCGGCGGTGCTTTTGCCCTCGACGGCGCCCTGCAGCGTTTGCGGGGCGGGGAGGGGCAGGCGCTGGATTCCGCTTTTGCCCGCCGCGAGGCCAGGCGTTTTGTCACCGAACTGGGCCGCCTCAAGGGCAGCTACGTCAAGATCGGCCAGATGATGGCCCTGCTCGGTGAGCACTTCCTGCCGCCGGCGCTCACCGAGGCCCTGCACAGCCTGGAGGCGAGTACCGAAGCGCTGCCATGGACCGAGATTGAACCGCTGTTGCAGGCCCAGCTGGGCCCCCGGCTCGACGAACTGGAGGTTGAGCACCGTGCCCTGGCCGCTGCTTCCATCGCCCAGGTGCACCGCGCTACCGTGCGCGACAGCGGCGAGCAGATTGTTCTGAAAGTGCAGTACCCCGGGCTGGCGGAGGTGATCGACGAAGACTTCGACACGGTGGTGCGCATGCTGTTGCTGGCGCGCTGGGTACAGGCCGGACGCGAACTGGACGAGTGGCTGCAGGACCTGCGCGAGCAGTTGCACAGCGAGGTCGATTACGTTCGGGAAGCGTCCATGCTGGAGCGCTTCGGTGAGCGTGTGCATGAGGCCAACGCCAGCGGGCAGCGCAGCGTGCGCTACCGTATCCCGCGACTGCTGCCCGCCTACTGTTCGGGACAGGTGCTGGCGATGGAATACCTGGCCGGCTACCGCGCCGGTCGCGCCGAGGTGGCCCGCCTGTCCCAGGCCCGCCGCAATGCCCTGGGCGAGGCCATGCTGGAGCTGTTTTTCCTGGAGGTGTACCAGTGGGGTGAGCTGCAGACGGATCCCAACTTCGGCAACTACCTGATCGCGACGGGCCGCGGCGGCGACGAGCTGGTGCTGCTGGATTTTGGCTCGGTGCTGGCGCCCGACGACGACTTCCTGCTGCACCTGGGCAATGCCATATCCGCGGGCATGGCGCGGGATCGCGAGGCGCTCACCGAGAGTCTGGTGGGCCTGGGTTGCCTGCGCGAGGACAGCAGCGATGTCGCCCGCGACACCTTCGCCGAGTTCTGCTGCCAGCTGCTGGAGCCGCTGGAGGACCCGGCGCTGCTGCCGCCGCAGTACCTCAACCGCAGGGGTGAATACCGCTGGGGGCACTCCGCCCTGCTGCGCCGGGTGGGGCGGCAGGCGGCGGGCTCCGCGGCCACCCGCCATTTCAGTGCCCCCGGGGGTGACTTTGCCCTGATTGCGCGCAAATTGACCGGCGTGTTCACCTTTATCGCGGTGTTGGGCGCCGAGTTCAACGGCCATGACCTGGCCCATCGCTACATCGACGACTGGCTGGCGAGGGAATAGGGCGCTGTCCAAATTTGGCGGATCCTCTGCCCACTTTTGGCAACGTTGTCATCGGGTTTTTCGTGCTTTTACCCGGGCGGTTGGCATTCTGTCTGCAGCGCTTGGCACTGTAAAAACAGGTAATTTTCGCTAGTTTGCTGTCGCGGAAGCAGCTTCTACCCCAGCCCTTCAATTTGTTTCAAATATTTTGCCCACGCCTGTTGACAACGTTGTCCCGCAAGAATAGGGTTACTCCGACAACGTTGTCATGTGCTTGTCATAATAACGCTCAGCCGCTCCCGGAGGCTGCAGGTACGGCACCGGGGTACAGGTCGCTTGAATAAGCAAAACGAGAAGGGGGAACCCGTGAAAACACTCAAATCAACTATCCGTTCGCTGCATGGCAGCCGCTCGCGCTTCCTGCACAGCTCCCTGTCGGTCATGGCCCTGTGCGGTGTGGTCGGCTCGGTTCAGGCCCAGGACAGTGCCCCGGCGCTGGAAGAAGTCGTGGTTACCGGCATTCGCGGCAGTCTGCAGGAGGCGCTGGAAACCAAGCGCAATTCCGTGGCCATTGTCGACGCCATCAACGCCACCGACATCGGCAAGTTTCCCGACAAGAATGTCGCGGACTCCCTGAGCCGTATCACCGGTGTATCGGTCACCCGTGGCTTTGGTGAAGGCGAGAAGATCGCCGTTCGCGGTACTTCTCCCAACCAGAACCGCACCCTGCTCAACGGCGCCGCCGTGGCGTCCGCTGACTGGTTCGTGCTGGACAACCCGTCCCGCGCCTTCAACTACACCCTGCTGCCCTCCAACATTGTGTCTTCGCTGGAGGTGTACAAGACACCGCGCGCCGACATTCAGGAAGGCTCGCTCGGTGGCACCGTGATGCTGCGTACCCGCCGTCCCCTGGACATGGAAGCCAACAGCGGCTCGCTGCAGGTGCAGGGCATGTACTCGGAGACTTCCGAGGAAGTCGATCCGCTGCTGTCCGGCCTGTATTCCTGGAAAAACGACGCCGAGACGCTGGGCTTCAACATCTCCCTGACCCGGCAGGATCGCACCCTGCTGCGTGAAGGTACGGAGATCCTCGGTTTTGAGCGCCAGAACTTTGGCCGCGGTGATGTCTGGAACCCGCGCGCCCTGGGCGACGCCTACTTCACCCAGGATCGCGAGCGCGAGACCGCTCTGGCGACCGGGCAGTGGCGTCCCACCGAGCGCGGCCAGTTCACGGCGACTTACCTGAACTCCGAACTCGACGCCAACAACACCAACCACAACAACTACCAGTGGTTCAACGGCCAGGCGGGCGGTGGCACCATCGATCCCGGCAGTGCGCAGCTGGTTGGCGACGGTGTGGTAGCCGGCCAGGTGGCCGACAACTATGCCGAGTACTACGTGATCGATCGCGTGTCCTACAGCGAAACCGAGTCCCTGGACCTGGAGTACCTGCACGACTTCGACGGCGTCACCCTGACGGCGCGCCTGGGTCACACGGAAGCGGAAGGCGGTACCTCCAGTGACCGCCAGTACGGTTTCGATGCCTTCCTGGGCGGCTCCAGCTTCAACGGCCTGGATTCCACTGCCTTTATCGGCGGCAGCCCGGAAACCGAAGAGCAGCTGCTGGGCCGCGGCCTGGGCTGGATGATGGAAAACCAGCGCATCATGTCCGACGAGGAAGACTACGCCGGCCTCGACCTGCAGTTTGACGCCGACGTGGGCATCTTCCACACCTTCAAGACCGGTGTGTACTACCGCGATCACGACAAGGGCCAGTTCCAGAACGGCACACGTTTCCACTGGCTCACCGACGCCATGCACTCGGATGACGCGACCGCCTACGGTGGCGGCAGCGACACCTCCGGCTGGAACCGCTGGCTGTACGGCAACCTGAACGCCGGCACCCTGGGCGACTATGCCTACAACGAATCCGGTGCGCCCTACCCGCTGCTGAATGTAGGGCAGGCGGAGTCGGTGATCTTCGCGCCAGAGGCCTATGCCAACGCGGCGACCATTCTGTTCCTGCCGGACACCTGGAATGTGAACGAGAAGATCTACGCGGCCTATTTCTCCGGTGACTTTGAGGGCGAAGGCTTTCGCGGTAACGTCGGCGTGCGCGTGGTGCAGACCGATGTCGGCTCCACTGGCTACAACTGGGAAGGCGACTGGCTGGCTGCCACGATCGACCAGCTCGGTGGCTACGATTTGCTGGTCGATTCAATCGACGATCGTGCCGACTTCAATGTGCGCCAGGTCACCGAAGACCACGACTACACCGAGGTGCTGCCCAACCTGAACGTGGCCTTCGACGTTACCGAAGACAGCATCGTGCGCTTCTCCGCGGCCCGCGTTATGGCGCGTCCGGATTACATCAAGATCGCCAACCAGTCCTCGGCCAACCTGGACACCGGTACCGGTGTGCGCGGCAACCCCTTCCTGGACCCGGAACTGGCCAACCAGTTTGATGTGGCCTACGAGTGGTACTTCGCCGATCAAAGCATGCTGGCGGTGACCTACTTCCAGAAGGACATCAGCAACTCGCTGGTTTCCAGCACCACGGTGGAAAGCCAGTACGACCCGAAACTGGATCGCAACGTGGATGTCACCTTCGTGCAGCCCAACAACGGTGCCGGTGCGGATGTCCAGGGTGTGGAAGTCAGCTACCAGCAGACTTTCGGTGACTTCGGCGTAATTGCCAACTACACCTACACCGATGCCGACAGCCGTGACGCCCGCGATCCGGTCAGCCGTCCCGGCTCCGGCCTGGTGCCCGGCTCCTCCGAGCACATGGCCAACCTGTCCGGTTACTTCGAGAACAGCTGGATCAGTGCCCGCCTGAGCTACAACTACCGCACCGAGTGGTACGACGGCCTCAGCGAGTTCGGTTCCGAGATGTACATCGATGACTACGGCCAGCTGGACGCCAACGTCACCGTCACCGTGTGGGATAACGTCGACCTGGTGTTCGAAGGTATCAACCTCACCGGTGAAGAGCTGGAGCAGTACCACATCGATACCCAGCGCAAGGCCCGTCTTTACGACAATGGCGCCCGCTACGTGGTCGGTGTGAACTACCGCTTCTAGGCCTTTGCGGTCCACTCCGGCTGCCCCATCTCCTGGCGCAGCCGGAGCCCGGACCGGCGCTTCCAAATTTATCAACAGGTTGTGTGTCGGGCGTCGCGGCGGTGGCGCCCAGTGGTAAGACGGGCCTGTCCCTGACTACCTTGGCTGGTGTGCCAGCGTGCCCACCAGCCTTTTTTATTTCCGGCGACGAATTGTAGATCGACAGTATGAACTCAATGACTTCCGATATCGGCCGCCTCTACCTGGGCATCGACGGTGGGGGCAGCAAGTGCCGCGCCCTGCTGGCGGACGCCGAAGGGCGGACCATGGCCAGCGTCACCGCCGGTCCGGCCAATCCCTTCCAGGACCGGGCTCAGGCGCTGGCTTCCATTGAGGCCGCGAGCCTCGGGGCGCTGCAGCAGGCCGGGCTCGGCGCAGCGGATCTGGCCCGGGTGGTGGCCGGTGTCGGTCTGGCAGGGGTGAACATTCCCAGCGTCTTCGCCGCCGTGAATGCCTGGGCACATCCCTTTGCTGAACTGCACCTGACCACTGACATCCACATTGCCTGCCTCGGTGCCCACCGCGGCGAGGACGGCGCGGTAATCGTTGCCGGCACCGGCTCGGTGGGCTACGTCTGCGTCAATGGGCGCAGCCACAACTACGGGGCTCACGGTTTCCCCTTTGGCGACAAGGCCAGCGGTGCCTGGCTGGGACTGGAGGCGATAAAAGCCGCCCTGCTGCACCTGGACCAATTGGGGCCGGCGACGACGCTGCTGGCCAGTATCGAAAACGCCCTCGACGCCAGTGGCCTGGAACTGGTATCTGCCATGGCCGGTCGCAGTTCGCGGGACTATGGCGCGCTGGCGCCACTGGTACTGTCCTGCGCCGAGGCGGGCGACCCTGTGGCGACCGCCATTATCGAGGAGGCTGCAGCTTACCTCAATGCCCTGGCGCGACGCCTGCTGTCCCACGGTGTCAGCCGTTTCGCCCTGTTGGGCGGGCTGGGCCCGAAACTCGCGCCCTGGCTGGCCGGGGATGTACAGGCGGCGCTGATCACCGCCCAAGGCCAGCCCGACGAAGGCGCCCTGCGCTTTGCCCGGTCGCGCCACGGGACGCGCGTCGCGGCGCTGGGATAGACTGCGGCCATGTCTTTTTCCACCCTGCCATTGGTGACTCCCGCGCCACAGCATTTTGCTGCCGGTGAAGGCGAGTGCCGACTGCACCGGCAAATGGCTGTCCACACCAGCGACCCGTCGCTGCAGGCGCTGGCCGGTTTTGTAGCGCACAGCCTCGCGCTGGCGCCGGAGGGCAGTGCCGCCGCGCCCGCGTTGTACCTGGCGCTGGATGCGGCTTTGCCCGGCCCCGAACACTATCATCTGCTGATCACACCGCAGCAGCTGACCCTGAGTGGCGGCGGCGTGCCCGGCGTGTTTTACGCCCTGCAGACCCTGCTGCAACTGTTGCCCCCCGCGGTGAGCCGGCAGGGCTTGCCAGAGCGGGGTGATTGCGCCGTCGCCTGCGCCAGTTTTCGCGACGGGCCGGCACTGGGCTGGCGCGGGATGCACCTGGACTGCTCGCGGCATTTCTTCCCCCGCGACTTCATCCTGCGCTACCTGGACCTGCTGGCCCTGCACAAGCTCAACCGTTTTCACTGGCACCTGAGCGACGACCAGGGCTGGCGCTTCCCGAGCCGCCGCTTTCCGCGCCTGACCGAAGTTGGCGCCCGGCGTGAACGCACCGTGCAGGGGCACACATCGAACCCCGACCGCCGCTACCGGGAGCAGCCTCACGGCGGTTATTACAGCGAAGACGATATCCGCGCCGTGGTGGAATACGCGGCGCAGCGCCAGATCGCGGTGATTCCCGAGCTGGATATTCCCGGCCACGCCGCCGCGCTGCTGGCGGCCTACCCGGAGTACGCCTGCGGCCCTCGCGCCGACGGCGAGCCCTACCAGGTGGAGACCCACTTCGGTATTTTCCCCGATGTCCTGTGCCCGAAGGAGGAGACCTTCCACTTTCTGCAACAGTTGCTGGAAGAGGTGGTCGCCCTGTTCCCCGGGGACTATGTGCATATCGGCGGTGACGAGGTGGTCAAAACCGCCTGGCGCAACTGCCCGCACTGCCAGCAGCTGATTCGGGACCAAGACCTGCGCGACGAAGACGGCCTGCACGGTTATTTTGTCGCCCGGGTGGCCGGCATTCTGGAAGGTCTGGGCAAAAAGGTGCTGGGCTGGGATGAAGTGATGGACGGCGATGTGTCGCGCGATACCACCATCATGTGCTGGAACAGCAACGCCGGCGAGCGCGCCCTGCAGGCCGGTTACCCGGTGGTGATGTGCCCGGTGGACCGGGTCTACTTTGACTTCTACCAGTCCACCTCCCTCGACGAGCCCGCCGCCATTCACGGCCTGACCCCCCTGCGCCGGGTGTATGACTACCACCCGGCCACACCGGCGGGCGAGAGTGGCAGGCTGCTGGGTGCCCAGGGCAATATCTGGACCGAGTACCTGGCCACGCCGGAGGCGGTCAGCTATGCCGCCCTGCCGCGCCTGTGCGCGCTGGCGGAAAGCCTGTGGCGCGGCGAGGGCCGGCAGTGGCCGGACTTCTGCCGCCGTCTGCCGGCGCTGACCAGCCGCCTGCGCCAGCTCGGCTACCGGGTGGCCGACAGTCACTGCAAACCCCTGCTGACCCTGGACGAGCGCCGCGATGGCAAACTGCGGGTGAAAGTGGCCAGCGATGTCCCCGGCGTGATCACTCGCTACACCCTGGACGGGGCTGCGCCTGATGCTGCATCCCCGGCCTGCACAGACTGGTTGCCCATTGAACAGGAATGCCTGCTGCGCGCCACCGGCCAGACCCCGGACGGCACCCTGTACGGCGATGAGCGCCAGCAACTTGCTCCCCACCTGGGGCTGCACAAGACGGTATACCGCTGGCGTGAGGAGGGGCTGCAGCAGGCGCCGGAACTCGCTCTGCTGACCAATGGCTGCCGCGGCAACGGGCGCATTTTCCACTATCACGAGTGGGCCGTTTGCGCTGAAGAATTGGCCGATATCGTGGTCGACCTGGAACAGCCCCAGGTGCTCACGACCCTGCGCTTCAACCTGGAAGCCGGCGCGCACCGGCGACTGGCGCGGCCGGCGGCGATCGAAGTGCTGGGCAGTAGCGAAGATCAGCAGTGGCAAACCCTGGCGCATGTCGACGGGGCGACACTGCCGGCTGACGGCGCCGTTCAGCTCGATCTTGGCGCGCTTCGCCTGCGCTACCTGCGCCTGCGGCTGGATAACAGCCGACGTTATTACAGCCCGGAAACCCGGCAGCTGGAGCGCATGCCGCTCTACCTGGACGAACTGGTACTGACATAAGTGGCCGCCACAGCGGCCCGACTGACAACAGGATTGCACATTGATGAAACTCGCCACACTCGACATCGCCATCATTGCCCTGTTCCTGGCGGCGACGATTGGCCTCGGTCTGTGGCTGTCGCGCCTGGCCAGCCGCAATCTCAAGTCCTACTTCCTGGCCGGCAACGACATTCCCTGGTACATGCTGGGGCTGTCCAACGCCTCCGGCATGTTCGATGTGTCAGGCACCATGATCGCGGTGGCCTGGATGTTCGTGTACGGGGTCAAGAGTGCATGGATTCCCTGGCTGTGGCCGGTGTGGAACCAGATCATCATGATGATCTTCCTGGCCCTGTGGATGCGCCGCTCGGCAGTGCTGACCGGGGCCGAGTGGATAAGTTTCCGTTTCGGTGACGGCGCCGGTGCGCGCCTCGCGCATATTGTAACGGTGCTGTTCGCGGTGATTATCGTGATCGCCTTCATGGCCTACTTTGTGGAAGGCATCGGCAAATTCTCGGCCCAGTTCCTGCCCTGGGATCTCGCCTTCAGTCTCGCCGGCCTGCAATTCTCCAGCGAGGACAGCTACGCCCTGATCATCATTGGCCTCACCACGCTCTATACCCTGAAAGGGGGCTTCTACAGCGTGGTGGGCACCGAGGTCATGCAGTTCCTGATAATGACCGTTGCCTGCCTGATTGTGGGTATTATCGCCTTCGGTGCGACGAGCGCCGAGCAGATACAGGCGGCGGTGCCGGCGGGCTGGGACAGCCTGTGGTTCGGCTGGGAGCTCGGCCTGGACTGGTCGAGCCTGTTGCCGGCGGCGGATGCGCGCATCGCGGAAGACGGCTACGGTGCCTTTGGCTTCCTCTTCATGCTGATGATCTTCAAGGGTATCTTCGCCAGCCTGGCGGGGCCGGTGCCCAGCTACGACATGCAGCGGGTACTCGGCACGCGCTCGCCCTCCGAGGCGGCCAAAATGTTCGGCCTGACGCCCCTGGTCCTGTCCTTTCCCCGCTATTTCATGATCGCCGGTATTACCGTGCTGGCGCTGGTGTACATGGATACCGGTGCGCTGCTCGATGACAGCGGCCGCCTGGACTTTGAACGGGTGCTGCCCTATGCCATTTCCGAGTATGTCGATGCCGGCTTCCGCGGCCTGCTGCTGGCCGGTCTGCTGGCGGCCTTCATGTCGACCTTTGCCGCCTTCATCAACGCCGGTTCGGCCTATGTGGTCAACGACCTCTACCGCAAGTACTTCAACCGCGAGGGTAGCGACCGCCACTACGTGCGCCTGAGTTATCTGGTGACCGGCGCGCTGGTATTGATCGGGCTGTATTTCGGCTTCGCCGGCGGCAATATCCAGGCCCGTACCGACTGGATTGTCGGCCTGCTCTACGGCAGCTATGTCGCCTCTAACGTGCTCAAGTGGCTGTGGTGGCGCTTTAACGGCTTTGGTTACTTTGCCGGGATGGCGGCGGGCATGCTCGGGGTGGCGGTGATTCCCCCGGCACTGGAGGCCGCGGGCATCGACTGGCTGGCGATTCAGCAGTTTCCGCTGCTGCTGGCGGTGGCCATGCTGGGCAGTGTCGCCGGCTGCCTGCTGACGGCGCCGGTGGATGCGGCACAGCTCAAGCAGTTCTACCGCCAGACCCGCCCCTGGGGCTGGTGGGGCCCCGTAGCTGCCGCTGTGATGGCAGAGGACCCGGGCTTCAAACCCAACCGCGACTTCGCCCGGGACATGGGCAACGTTCTGGTGGGCATTGTCTGGCAGATGACGCTGGTGGTGATTCCCATGTTCGTGATGATCCGCGCCACCGACAGCCTGCTGTGGAGCCTGGCGGTATTCGCTGTGACGACCTGGTTGCTGAAAAAATTCTGGTGGGACCGGCTGGAGGATTAAAAAGCGGCGCAATGAATTGCGCCCTACAGGAAGTAGGGTCGAATTCATTCGACTGCAGGGCGTAGGGTCGAATTCATTCGACCAGAAAAACGGCGGAATGAATGACCCGAGAAGAGGGACTGGCCCTCCGCCCTACATGCTTATCCCCGTCCCAATCGCGCCAGCATGGCCTGGTTTTCCGCTTCGATATGCTTGAAGAATGCCGGGTCGCTGAGGTGACTCGCAGCGTCCTCGTCGGCGATCACCACCGCCGCCGGGTGCATTTGCAGCATGGACGCAGGGCACCAGGCTGACACCGGCCCCTCCACCATGGCCTTCACTGCCGCCGCCTTGCTGGCGCCGGTGGCCAGTAGCACCACCAGCCGCGCTTCCATGATGGTACCGATGCCCATGGTCACCGACAGGTGGGGCTGGTGTTCGCCTTCGGCGAAGAAGCGCGCGTTGTCGGCGATGGTCTCCCGGGTCAGGGTTTTGACCCGGGTGCGGGAGGTCAGGCAGGAGGTGGGTTCGTTGAAGCCGATATGGCCGTTGCGCCCGATCCCCAGCAACTGGATATCGATGCCCCCGGCCCCGGCGATGGCCTGCTCGTATTCTGCGCAGGCAGTGATCGGGTCGGCGGCATCGCCGGGCGGTACACGGGTATTGGCAGGATCGATGTCGATGTGATCGAAGAACTCGCTGTCCATGAAGTAGCGATAGCTCTGGGGGTGCGTCGGCGGCAGGTCCATGTATTCATCGAGATTGAAGCTGCGCACGTCGCGGAAGCTGATATTGCCAGCGCGGTTGCGGGCGATCAGTTCCCGGTACAGTTGTACTGGCGTTGATCCCGTGGCGAGGCCGAACACCGAGGCCGGCTTGCGCTGCAACTGCTGCTGGAAGATGTCGGCGCCGTAGCGGGCGACTTCTGCCGGGGAATCGAGAATCACGACTTTCATGGGTGTCCCTGCTGCTGTGCGGTTTACGGACTGAGGTGGGTTTGCCGTGCGCCGGCGACCCAGGTATCCAGTACCTGTAGCTGGTCATCCAGGCGCACGAAGTCGGCGCGATAGCCCGGCGCAATGCGCCCGAGCTGCTGCTCCCGGCGCAGGAAGGTAGCGGGATAAAGAGAGGCCATGCGCAGGCATTCCTGTAGTGGCAGGCCCACCTCCCGGTGGCAGTAGCGCACGGCGTCGATCATGCCGATGGCGCTGCCCGCCAGTGCCCCCTCGGCGTTGACCAGCCTGCCCTCACGGACCTGGATACGCTCGCCGTAGATTTCGAACCAGTCCTTGTCATCGCCGACGGTGGCCATGGCATCGCTCACCAGGCAGAGCTTGCCGGTGGGCAGGCAGCGCTGGGCGATGCGGATGCTGGCGGGATGAACGTGGTGGCCGTCGGCAATGATGCCTGCCCAGCAGTCGCCCGCTTCCAGCGCCGCGCCGACAACGCCGGGTTCCCGCGATGTCAGTGGGCTCATGGCATTGAACAGGTGGGTAAAGCCGCGCAGACCCTCGGCGCGGGCGGCGCTGATGTCGCTGTAGGTGGCATTGGTGTGGCCGGCGCAAACCAGCACGCCGGCTGCGCTGAGGGTGGCAATGGCTCCCGCGGGCAGTTGCTCCGGCGCCGCTGTCACGAGGGTGGTCAGGCGCGGGCCGAGACTCGCCAGCCACTCGATATCACCGCTGTCGGGGCGGCGAATGCGGTCTTCCCGGTGAGTGCCGCGCCTGGCTGCTGCGAAGAAGGGGCCTTCTATGTGGATACCAATCACGCTGGCGTTGCCTGCCGCCTGGGCCGCCAGCACCGCCTCGACACCGGCGCGATGCACCTCGGCTGTATCGCTGATCAGGGTGGGAAGCATGGCCGTAGTGCCGGTGGGGCGATGACCCGCGACCATGCGCGCCAGCCCGGCCGCGTCGGGCTGGTTATTGAACAGCACGCCGCCACCGCCGTTGACCTGCAGGTCGATGAAGCCCGGTGCCAGCAGACCGTCGTCGAGTTCCGTTGTTGTCGAGCCGGCTGGAATGTCATCGGCACTCAGCAGCGCTGTGATCTGGCCGCCGTCCATGCGGATGGCACAGTGCTCGTGCAGCACCTCCCCGTCGAACAGTCGCGCGGCGACGAGGTACTCGCTCATTGCGGTGCCGGACAGGTGGAGTCGCGCACCACCAGTTGCGGGCGGAAGCCGTTCGCCGGCAGGGCCTGGTCCGTACCGGACCCGGGCGAGCCGTTGCGGCTGGCGCGAATGCTGGCGATCAGATGGCTGGCGGCGCAACCCGCGATATCGGCATTGGGCTGGTGGGCCGTGGTCAGCTTGGGCCAGGTCTGGCGCGAGAAGGGGCTGTCCTCGAAGCCGACGATGGACAGTTCCTGTGGTACCGCCACCTGGTGGATGCGGGCCGAAAACAGGGCGCCGGCGGCGATCTCGTCGTTGGCGGCGAAAATCGCGGTGGGCACGGGTTGCAGGGCCAGCAAGCGGCGGGTGCGCTCGGCGCCGGAATCGAAGTTGAATTCGCCGGGGACGATCAGGGCCTGGTCAACGGCGATGCCGTTTTGCTGCAGAGCGGCGAGATAGCCGTCGCGACGCGCCACGCTGGAGCGGTGGATGTCCTCGCCGCCGAGGAAGGCAATGCGCCGGTGGCCGAGGCCCGCGAGATAGTCGGTGATATCGAAGGCCGCCTGATAGTCGTCAACGTAGATGCAGGGTTCGCTCTCGGCGGGGTCGTCGGAAGCGGACACAATGCGTACGAAGTGCAGCTGGCGCTGGCGCAGGGCATCGATCAGTGCTGGATTCTCGGAAAAGGGCGGGGTCAGCACCAGGCCGGCGATGTGGCCGGTGCTCAGCAGTTGCTCGAGATCCGCCATGATGTCGCCGCTGCCGGCAGACAGCGGGTGGATCAGCAATTCATAGCCCTGGGCGCGGCACTCCGCCAGCAGGCCGTGCTGCATCTCGATTACGTAGTGGCTGTTGGGATTGTCGTAGATGAAGGCGATAAAACTGGAGGCGCCGCGCAATTGCCGGGCGGAGATATTGGGCTGGTAGTTCAGCTCCTTGGCGGCGGCCCACACCCGCTCCTTGAGTTCGTCACCGACCGAGGGCTCTCGGTTGATGACCCGGGATACCGTTTTGAACGAGACCCCCGCCAGTTTGGCGACGTCCTTGATGGTGGCTTTCATGCCCCTTGCTGTCCCTCTACCGCTGCGGTTTGTGCCGTGCCATGTTATCGGAATTGCCGCGCAGTGTAGCGGATAGGTATTGTCATGACAACGTTGTCATGTCTTCCGCGTCCCTGCGGCGGCGGGAATAATGTTATTCTGCCGGCCCCCTGAACTGACCCGACGGAGAAACCCGGTGAGTGATAGCAGCCCCCTGTTCCAGCCCTTTACCTGCGGCCCCCTGCAATTGGCCAACCGCATCGTGATGGCGCCGATGACGCGCAATTTCTCACCGGGCAACATCCCCGGAGAGAACGTGGCGGAGTACTACCGTCGCCGCGCTGCTGGCGGCGTGGGCCTGATCGTCACCGAGGGTACCTGTATCGATCATATCGCCGCCAGCGGCTACCCGGATGTGCCGTACTTCCACGGCGAAGAGCGCCTGGCGGGCTGGCAGCGGGTGCTGGAGGCGGTGCACAGCGAGGGCGCCAAAATCGCCCCGCAATTGTGGCACTGCGGCGGCATGCGCAAGGCCGGCGTGCCGCCGGAAGGCGATGTGCCGGGCTACACGCCCTCGGGCATGAACATGCCGGGCAAGGTCAACCGCCACATCATGAGCCAGCAGGATATCGACGATGTCATCGGCGCTTTCGCCCGCGGTGCCGCCGATGCCAAACGTCTGGGCTTCGATGCGGTGGAGCTGCACGGCGCCCACGGTTACCTGATCGACCAGTTCTTCTGGGCTGGCACCAATGTGCGCGATGACGCCTATGGCGGTTCGATGGAAATGCGCTCCCGCTTTGCGGTGGAGATTATCGAAGCGGTGCGCGCCGCGGTGGGGCCGGACTTCCCCATCATCCTGCGCTGGTCCCAGTGGAAGCAGCAGGATTACACCGCCCGCCTGGCGCAAAGCCCGGCCGAGCTGGAAGAATTCCTGGCGCCCCTGTCGGCGGCGGGGGTGGATATTTTCCATTGCTCGACACGGCGTTTCTGGGAACCTGAGTTCGAGGGCTCGGACCTCAACCTGGCGGGCTGGACCCGCAAGCTCACCGGCAAGCCGGCGATTACCGTGGGCAGCGTCGGTCTCACCGAGGACTTCCTGCCGGTGCCGGGAGAGTCCACCTTCCGCGAGGCGGAGCCGGCCAGTCTCGACGAACTGCTGCGCCGCATGGGTGAGGGGGAATTCGATCTGGTGGCGGTGGGGCGCGCCCTGATCGCCAATCCGGACTGGGCGCAGCTGGTACAGGAAGACCGTCTCGCCAGTGCCCGCGCATTCGAGAAGGAAAACCTTTTCCAACTGGTGTAACGCCTGCAGTAGCGCAGCCGGGGCGACGGCCCTATAATCCCGCCGCCCTGACTCCGCCACCCCGGCGGGAGCGGGCCCAGCGGACCCATTGATGACTGCGCCCGACCTGCTTGTTTGCCCCGCCTCAGGGAGTGACGACGAGCCCTTCTTTGCCCAGATGGCCGACGATGTGCGCCGGCGCGGTTACGCGGTATGCCCCGGGGCACTGCCGCTGCCTCTGTGTGAGGCCCTGCTGGCGCAATTGCAGGTCATTCCCGCCGACGGTTTCGAGCGCGCAGGCGTAGGTCGAGAGCACAACCATACCCTCAACCGCTTTGTCCGCTCCGACGAAATATGCTGGATCACCGGCGAATCAGCCGCCGGCCGCGAGTGGCTCGACTGGAGTGCGCGCCTGCAGCGCGCACTCAACCGCCAGCTGCTGCTCGGTCTGTTTTCCTTTGAATCACACTTCGCCCACTACGGTCCCGGTGACTTCTACCGCAAACACCTGGACGCCTTCCGCGGCCAGGCCAATCGCGTGCTGTCGCTGGTCGCCTATCTCAACCGCGGCTGGCAGCCGGATGATGGCGGTGAGTTGCTGATGTACCTGGATGACGAGGCGCAGGGCGAAACCCTCAAGGTGGTGCCGGCGCTGGGTACGGTGGTGGTGTTCCTGAGCGAAGAATTTCCCCACGAGGTGCTGCCGGCGCAGCGGGATCGCTACTCCATCGCCGGCTGGTTCCGGGTCAATACCTCGACAGCCGGGCGCGTCGACCCGCCCCGCTAGCCGCCGGTGACCGTCTGCGCGGTGGGTGTGAGGTAGGTGTGTACCAGGTAGGCGGAGTAGGCGCAGAAACAGAGCAGCAGGGCGCCGCCCTCTACCCGGTTGATGCGACGACGGCCGCTGCGGAAGCTGAAGCCGATCACAAACAGGGACACGGTGAGCAGGGCCATAATGCTCATGTCACGATTGACGATGTCCGACTCCACGCTGAAGGGATTGATACAGCCGGCGATGCCGACCACCGCCAGGGTATTGAACAGGTTGGAGCCGATCACGTTGCCCAGGGCCATGTCGTGTTCACCCTTGCGCGCCGCCAGTACCGATGACACCAGCTCCGGCAGAGAAGTACCCACCGCGACAATGGTGAGGCCAATGATCAGGTCGCTCACGCCGAAGCCCTGGGCTAGTTCCACCGCGCCCCACACCAGAATCCGGGAGCTGATGATGAGGACGGTCAGGCCCATTCCCAGCCAGATCCAGGCCCGCTTCATCGGCAGCATCCGGCTCGGCATTTCCAGGTCCATCTCCTCGCCCAGGCTATCGTCCTTGTTGCGCATGCCCTGGATGATGGTCCAGGTCATCAGCACGAAGAACACCACCAGCAACAGCACAGCATCGGCGCGGGACAGCTCCCCGTCCAGCAACTGCACAATGGCCAGCGCGGTGATGCCGGTGAGAATGGGCAGTTCCTTGCGTAGTACCTGGGATTTCACCGCAATCGGGCTGATCAGGGCGGTCAGGCCCAGCACCAGGGCGATATTGGTAATGTTGGATCCGTAGGCGTTGCCCAGGGCAAGGCCCGGGTTGCCCTCTACAGCGGCGATGGCCGATACCAGCATTTCCGGGGCCGAGGTGCCAAAGCCGAGGATCACCATGCCGATCAGCAGAGTGGGCATGCCGAAGTGACTGGCTATGGAGGCGGCGCCGTCGACGAACTTGTCTGCGCTCCACAGGAGCAGTATGAGGCCGATCAGTACGGCAGTCAGTGAGGTAATCATGCGACGAATTATACGGGGGCTCGTTGAAATTTGACCATGCAAAATGCGTCTTGCATCACAGCGGAGGCTTGTGCTGCAGGCATTGCCGGCTATGCTGATTGAGGGGCGGCTGGGCCGCACGCGAATAATGAGCTAAGGAGTGAGCATGAGCAAGCATATGGCAGAGGATCTGGCCACATTTATGGACGGCGTTGAACGCCGTAACCCGGGGGAGCCAGAGTTTCACCAGGCGGTACACGAAGTGGCGATGGATATCATTCCCTACATCGCCGACAAGCCCATCTACAAGGAACTGAAAATCCTCGAGCGCATGACCGAGCCCGATCGCATTGTCAGTTTCCGCGTGGTGTGGCAGGACGACAACGGCGACATCCGGGTGAATCGCGGTTACCGCGTGCAGCAGAACAATGCCATTGGCCCCTACAAGGGTGGTATTCGCTTCCACCCCACGGTGACCCAGTCAGTGCTGAAATTCCTCGCCTTCGAGCAGGTGTTCAAGAACAGCCTCACCGGACTCCCCATGGGCGGCGGTAAAGGTGGTGCCGATTTCAACCCCAAGGGCAAGTCCGATCTGGAAGTGATGCGCTTTTGCCAGGCCTTCATGACTGAGCTGGCCAAGCATATCGGCCCCGACACCGACGTGCCCGCCGGGGACATCGGCGTGGGCGCGCGCGAGGTGGGCTATATGTTCGGCCAGTACAAACGCCTGGTGAATCGCTTCGAGGGGGTGCTCACTGGCAAGGCGCTGGAATTCGGCGGCAGTCGCATTCGCACCGAGGCCACCGGCTACGGCGCCGTCTATATGATGCAGGATATGCTCAGCCACCACGGCGAGACCATCGACGGCAAGGTCTGCGTGGTGTCCGGTTCCGGCAACGTGGCCACCTACTGTGCCGAGAAGCTGATCCAGCTGGGGGCGAAGGTGGTGACCTTGTCCGATTCCTCCGGCTTCGTGCACGACCCGGAGGGCTTCACCCAGGAGAAGCTCAACTGGGTCATGGACCTGAAGAACAAGCGTCGCGGGCGCATCGAGGAGTACACCCGGGAGTTTGGCGGCAGCTACCACGAGGGCCAGGAACCCTGGGGCGTACCCTGTGACCTCGCCTTCCCCTGCGCCACCCAGAACGAAATCGACGGTGAAGAGGCCAGGACCCTGATCAAGAATGGCTGTCGCGGTATTTCCGAGGGCGCCAACATGCCGACGACGCCGGAGGCGATCAAGGTCATCCAGGATCACCCCGGTCTGTTGCACGCTCCTTCCAAGGCCGCCAATGCTGGCGGGGTGGCGGTATCCGGGCTGGAAATGAGCCAGAACAGCCTGCGCCTGCAGTGGAGTCGGGAAGAGGTCGACGAGCGCTTGCGGGGCATCATCCGCGGCATCCACGACCAGTGTGTGGAGTTCGGTACCACCGCTGAAGGCCATGTGGACTATTTCCGCGGTGCCAATATCGCCGGCTTCAACAAGGTGGCCTCGGCCATGCTGGCCTACGGAGTGATGTAGCCCCTTCCGGGCCCGGGTGGCCGCTGATCGCAGTAGCCACAAAGAGAAAATGGCGCTGTCGGGAACGACAGCGCCATTTTTGTTCGCAGGTGTTGCCGGTGCAGAGGCACCGGCGGGTGGGGCTTACTTCACATCGTAGCGATCGGCGGTCATCACCTTGGTCCAGGCAGCGACGAAGTCCTCGACGAACTTGTCCTTGCTGTCGTTGGAGGCGTAGAACTCGGCGATGGCGCGCAACTCGGAGTTGGAGCCGAAGATCAGGTCGACCGGAGTGGCGCTCCACTTGGCCTTGCCGGTGTCGCGGTCCTTGCCCACGTAGACGCCGTCGATGGTCTCGGACTTGCTCCATACCGTGGACATGTCCACCAGGTTGACGAAGAAGTCCGTGCTCAGGGTACCGGGCTTGTCGGTGAACACGCCGTGCTGGCTGCCATCGGCATTGGCGCCCAGTACCCGCAGGCCGCCCACCAGGGCGGTCATTTCCGGCACGCTGAGATCCAGCAGGGCGGCGCGCTCTACCAGGGCTTCAGCCGGCGGGCGGGGGAAGCCCGGGGCCAGGTAGTTGCGGAAACCGTCGGCCTTGGGTTCCAGCACCTCGAAGGCCTCCACGTCGGTCATTTCCTGGGTGGCGTCGGTGCGACCGGGCACGAAGGGTACCTCGATCTTGTGGCCGCCTTTTTTCGCCGCCTCCTCAATGGCTGCGGCGCCGCCCAGCACGATGACATCAGCCAGGGAAACCTGGGTCTTGCCGGCCTTCTTGTTGAAGTCCTGCTGGACTTTCTCCAGCTTGGCCAGCGTCGCCGCCAGTTCCTTGGGCTGGTTGACCGCCCAGTCTTTCTGCGGTGCCAGTCGGATGCGGGCGCCGTTGGCGCCGCCGCGCATGTCAGTCTGGCGGAAGGACGCTGCAGAGGCCCAGGCGGTTTTCACCAGTTGCGAAGTGCTTAGGCCGGATTTCAAAATCTCGGATTTCAGCTTCTTCACGTCGCCGTCATCGATCTGTTTGTAGTCTGCCTCGGGCACCGGGTCCTGCCAGATCCAGGTGGCATCGGGGACAGACGTGCCGAGATAGCGGGAGGTCGGCCCCATGTCGCGGTGGATCAACTTGAACCAGGCGCGGGCATAGGCGTCCTCGAACTCTTCCGGGTTGTTCAGCCAGCGCTGCGTAATCTTGCGGTAGGCCGGGTCTTCCTTCAGGGCGAGGTCGGTGGTGAACATCATCGGCGCGTGGCGTTTGTTGGGGTCGTGGGCATCCGGGACCATACCCTCGCCCTTGCCGTCTTTTGGTTTCCACTGCTGGGCACCGCCGGGGCTTTTGGTCAGTTCCCACTCGAAGCCGTACAGGTTTTGCAGGTAGTTGTGGGTCCACTCGGCGGGACTGATGGTCCATGCGCCTTCCAGTCCGCTGGTCACCGTGTCTGCCCCTTTACCGGTGCCGCACTTGTTTTTCCACCCCAGGCCCTGCTCCTCCAGCGGAGCGGCTTCCGGCTCGGGGCCGACACAGTCAGCTGCCTTGTGCGCGCCGTGAGCCTTGCCAAAGGTATGGCCACCGGCGATCAGGGCGGCGGTCTCCTCGTCGTTCATTGCCATGCGACCAAAGGCGTCGCGAATGGCCGCTGCCGCTTTCAGCGGGTCGGGGTTCTTGTGCGGACCTTCGGGGTTCACATAGATCAGGCCCATCTCGGTGGCCCCGAAGGGGCCCTCGATGCGGCCCATTTCATTGCGACGCTGGTCGGTGAGCCATTCGCCCTCGGGGCCCCAGTTGACGTCTTCCGGCTCCCATGCGTCGGCGCGCCCGTAGGCGAAGCCCGCGGTCTCGAAGCCCATATCCTCCATGGCCAGGTTACCGGCCAGAACAATCAGGTCGGCCCAGGAGATGGCGTTGCCGTATTTTTCCTTGATCGGCCACAGCAGACGGCGGGCCTTGTCGAGACTGGCGTTGTCCGGCCAGCTGTTCAGCGGTGCAAAGCGCTGCATGCCGCCGTCGGAACCGCCGCGACCGTCGATGGTGCGGTAGGTGCCCGCGGCGTGCCAGGACAAGCGAATAAAGAAGGGCCCGTAGTGGCCGAAGTCGGCGGGCCACCAGTCCTGTGATGTGGTCATCAGCTCGCGCAGGTCTTTTTCCAGGGCTTTCTGGTCGAGCTTTTTGAAAGCTTCAGAGTACTTGAATCCCGGTCCCATAGGATCGGATGAAGCAGACGAGTCACGCAAGGGCTCGAGGCTCAGGCGGTTGGGCCACCAGTAGTCGTTGTCGGGGACTGCGGGCACATCGGCAGCGGAGGCCACCGAGCCCATCGCGCACAGGGTGGCGAGGGTGATGGCCTTTTTCAGCATGCTGGACTTTTTCATAGGATCCTCTCTCTGATCTTTTTGTCGGTATTGCGGCGCGATAACAGAGGGTGGATGACTCCGCCGGTTAGGTAGCGACATCGCACAGGCGAGCGCTCACTTGTTATCGGGGAAAAGTATAGTCAGGCCGTATCGATACAGCCCAATTGCAAATTCAGAAGTTCATGTTCTGTTTTTTTGATGAACGTCTGGCGCCAGCGGGGCGGGAGCGGCCTGTCGGGAGAGGGCGACAGGCCGTGGTGTGACAAGTGAGGGAGGTTTGGATCTCAGCCGCGGGCCCGGGCCTCCAGGCGGCGATTGAACCACAATGCCAGCAGGGTCCAGACCACGGCAGAGAGCAGGTAGCCACTGACGGCGACCAGGCCGAACTTGGACGACAGGGACAGCGCCAGCAGCGGCGCGAAGGCCGCGCCAAAGAGCCAGGCAAAGTCGGCGGTGAGGGCGGCGCCGGTGTAGCGGTAGCGGCGCTGGAAGTTGGCGGTCACGGTGCCGCTGGCCTGGCCGTAGGAGACGCCAAGCAGGGCGAAGCCGATCAGGATGAAAGCGTTCTGCTGGGTCGGGCTGCCATCCATCAGCATGGGGGAGAACAGGGCGAAAACACCAATGGCGGCGGCCATCAGGCCCAGCGTGGTGCGCTTGCCGATGCGGTCGGCGATGACGCCGGAGGCCATGGTGCCGAGAATGCCGGCACAGGCGCCCCAGATCTGGATTTCCAGCACCTTGTCGATCACCTGGGACTTGTTCAGGGCAATCCAGGACAGGGGGAAGATGGTGACAATGTGGAACAGTGCATAGCTGGCCAGGGCGACAAAAGCGCCGATGAAAATGTTGCGGCCCTGCTCGCGGAGCATTTCCCGGGTGCTGATGGGTTCCAGTTCGCTCTCTTCCAGGGCGAAGGTGTACTCATCGGTCAGCACCAGGCGCAGGCGGGCAAACAGTGCTACCACGTTAATGGCGAAGGCCACGAAGAAAGGATAGCGCCAGGCCCAGGTCAGGAAGTCCTCGGTGCTGACGCTGAGGACCAGGTACAGGAACAGGGCATTGGCCAGCAGGAAGCCCAGCGGCGCGCCGAGCTGGCCCAGCATGGCGTACCAGTTGCGGCGGTTGGACGGTGCGTTCAGCGCCAGCAGGGAGGGCAGGCCGTCCCAGGAACCACCGGTGGCGAAGCCCTGCAGCACCCGGAAAAAGGCCAGGAAGACAATGGCTGCCGTGCCCAGCGTGTCATAGCTCGGCAGGAAGGCGATGCCGGCAGTGGCGGTGCCCAGCAGGAACAGGGAGGCGGTGAGCTTGACGCTGCGCCCCCAGCGGCGCTGGATGGTCATGAACAGGGTGGTGCCAAAGGGGCGCGCAATAAAGGCCAGGGCGAAAATCCAGAAGGAGTAGATCATGCCTTCCAGCTGGCTGGAGGCGGGGAAGAACACCGCGGGGAATACCAGCACGCAGGCGATGCCGAAGACGAAGAAGTCGAAGTACTCGGAGGTGCGGCCGATCACTACACCGACGGCAATTTCACCGGGTGCGACGGGTGAGTGGCCGGCAGTGGTCTCCGGGCTGGCTTGGGTGGAAGAAGCGGTATGTCCAGTCGCGTTGGCCATGCAGGGAAATTTCCGGATTTGAGACTACAATGGCCTCAAAGGCTACCCCCATTCCGCCGTGGGCACCATAGGACAAATTGTCCAATTCCCCCGCCGGTCCCGATCCCGTAGAGTGCGCCCCACTCTTCCCACAATCCGGAATTGCGAGCGGCAATGGCAACTCCCAGAACACTCTGCAAAACACTCCTGGCGTCGGTGCTGGCCCTGTCTCTGGCCGGCTGCAACTGGGTGGTGATGTCCCCCTCGGGTGACGTGGCCTCCCAGCAGGCGGACCTGATCCTGTGGTCCACCTACCTGATGCTGATCATCATTGTGCCGGTGATTGTGCTCACCCTGCTGCTCGCCTGGCGCTATCGCTCCTCCAACAAGGACGCCACCTACAAGCCCGACTGGGATCACTCCACCAAGCTGGAGCTGGTGATCTGGGCGGCGCCGCTGGCCATTATCATCGCCCTGGGCGCACTGACCTGGGTGAGCACTCACAAACTTGACCCCTACCGGCCGCTGGATCGCATCGAGAAGGGCGTGCCCGTGCCGGAAGGCACCGAGCCGCTGGTGGTGGAAGTGGTGGCCATGGACTGGAAGTGGCTGTTCTTCTATCCCGAGCAGGGTATCGCCACCGTGAATGAGCTGGCCGCACCGGTGGATCGCCCCATCAAGTTCAAGATCACCGCCACCACCATGATGAACTCCTTCTACGTACCGGCGCTGGCGGGCATGATCTACGCCATGGGCGGGATGGAAACCCAGTTGCACGCGGTGATCAACGAGCCGGGCAGTTATGAAGGCTTCTCCGCCAACTACTCCGGCGAGGGCTTCAACAAGATGCGCTTTGAATTCCTGGGGGAGTCCGAGAGCGATTTCGAACAGTGGGTGGCGCAGGTGAAGGCCCAGGGTAACCCCCTCAGCCGCGACGCCTACAAGGCGCTGGAAAAGCCCAGCATCGATGACCCGGTGCGCTACTACAGCGAAGTTATGCCTGGCCTGTACGACGCCATTCTCAATCGCTGCGTCGACCCGGGTCAGGTCTGCATGAAAGACCTGATGAAGAGCCATCACGGACACCACGGCGAAGAGCACGGCGAATAAGTCCCGAGCGGGCACGCCATCTTCGCGAAACCAGTTCCGGCCGCTTTTAAGGCGGCCCAGTTGTAAAACCCAAGGGCGCCGCAACTATGTCGTCAGCAGTACAAACCTACTCCGACACCACATCAGCCGTCTTCGGCCGTCTGACCTGGGATTCCTTCCCTCTCCACGACCCGATTATCCTCGGTACCTTCGTCATGGTTGCCGTTGGTGGTATCGCCCTGGTGGTGGCCCTGACCAAGTACCGGGTCTGGGGTTACCTGTGGAAGGAGTGGTTCACCAGCATCGACCACAAGCGCATTGGCGTGATGTACATGATCCTCGGGATCATCATGCTGCTGCGCGGCTTCGCCGACGCCATCATGATGCGCCTGCACCAGGCCATGGCCTTCGGTGACGCCACGGGTTACCTGCCGCCCCACCACTACGACCAGATCTTTACCGCCCACGGCGTGATCATGATCTTCTTCGTGGCGATGCCCTTCGTGGTGGGCCTGATGAACTATATCGTGCCGCTGCAGATCGGCGCCCGCGACGTGGCCTTCCCCTTCCTCAATAACTTCAGCTTCTGGATGACCGCCTCCGGTGCGGTACTGATCATGCTGTCCCTGTTCGTGGGGGAATTCGCCAAATCCGGCTGGCTCGCCTATCCACCGCTAACGGGGATATTACAAAGCCCCGGGGTCGGGGTGGATTACTACATCTGGTCGCTGCAGATCGCCGGCGTGGGGACGCTGCTGTCGGGGGTCAACTTCGTGGTCACCATCGTCAAGATGCGCGCCCCCGGCATGACCCTGATGAAAATGCCGGTCTTCACCTGGACCGCCCTGTGCACCAACATCCTGATCGTGGCGGCCTTCCCCATCCTCACCGCGGTACTGGCGCTGCTGTCGCTGGACCGCTACATGGACTTTAACTTCTTCACCAATGATCTCGGCGGCAACGCCATGATGTACGTGAACCTGATCTGGATCTGGGGCCACCCGGAAGTGTACATCCTGATCCTGCCGATCTTCGGTGTGTTCTCCGAGATCGTGTCCACCTACAGCGGCAAGCGCCTGTTCGGCTACTCGTCCATGGTGTACGCCACCGTGGTGATTACGGTGCTGTCCTACCTGGTGTGGCTGCACCACTTCTTTACCATGGGCTCCGGCGCCACCGTGAACAGCTTCTTCGGTATCACCACGATGATTATCTCGATCCCCACCGGGGCCAAGATCTTCAACTGGCTGTTCACCATGTACCGCGGCCGCATCCAGTTCGATGTGCCCATGCTGTGGACCATCGGCTTTATGGTCACCTTCGTGATCGGCGGCATGACCGGCGTGCTGCTGGCGGTACCCCCGGCGGACTTCGTACTGCACAACAGCCTGTTCCTGATCGCCCACTTCCACAACGTGATTATCGGCGGCGTGGTGTTCGGTGTGTTCGCGGCCATCACCTACTGGTACCCGAAAGTCACCGGTTACAAGCTCGATCCCTTCTGGGGCAAGTGCTCCTTCTGGTTCTGGCTGATCGGCTTCTACGTCGCCTTCATGCCCCTGTACGCACTGGGCCTGATGGGCGTGACCCGTCGCATGAGCCACTTCGAGGACATGTCCCTGCAGATCTGGTTCCAGGTGGCGGCCTTCGGCGCGGTGCTGATCGGCCTCGGCATCCTGAGCTTCCTGATCCAGCTCTACGTGAGCTACAAGAAGCGCGATTCCCTGCGCGATGAAACCGGCGACCCCTGGAACGGCCGCACCCTGGAGTGGTCCACTTCCTCACCGCCGCCCCAGTACAACTTCGCCTTCACACCGCAGGTGCACGAGAACGACGCCTGGTGGCAGATGAAGCAACACGGCTTCAAGCCGCCGCAGGAGGGCTTCCTGCCCATCCATATGCCCAAGAACACGGCGGCGGGCATGGTGCTGGCCGGCCTGGCCACGGTGTTCGGCTTTGCCATGATCTGGTACGTGTGGTGGCTGGCCGCGGCGAGCTTTGCCGGCCTGATCCTCGGCGCCATCATTCACACCTTTAACTACAAGCGCGACTACTACATTCCGGTGGAAGACGTAGCCGCAGTGGAAAACCGGCGGGCGGAGGTGCTGGCCTGATGAGTACTGCAGTAGCAACACCGGCCGCCGACAACGGCAAGCTGGAATTCCTCGTCCGCGGCGAGCACCACCCGGCCCAGGGCACCCTGCTGGGTTTCTGGATCTACCTGATGAGCGACTGCCTCATCTTCGCCGCCCTGTTCGCCACTTACGGCGTGCTCAGCCTGAACTTTGCCGGCGGGCCCTCCGGTGCCGACCTGTTCGACCTGGAACTGGTGGCCCTGAACACCGCCTTCCTGCTGGTCTCCTCCATCACCTACGGCTTTGCCGTGCTGAAGATGCAGCAGAACAGCCTGAAAGGCACTATCGGCTGGCTGGCGGTGACCGGCGTGTTCGGGCTCAGCTTCCTGGCCGTGGAACTGTACGAGTTCTACCACCTGCTCCACATCGGCGCCGGCCCCCAGCGCAGCGGCTTCCTGTCTGCCTTCTTTACCCTGGTGGGCACCCACGGCCTGCACGTCACCTTTGGCTGCATCTGGCTGGTGACCCTGCTGCTGCAGCTGCGCAAGCACGGCCTGATCCAGGAGAACAAGCGCCGGGTATTCTGCCTGTCCATGTTCTGGCACTTCCTGGACGTGATCTGGATCGGTGTCTTTACCTATGTCTACCTGATGGGATCCATGGTATGAGCGAACATCACGATAGCCTTCATCACGGCCACGACGACCACCACGCCGAAGAGGCGCCTCACAGCACCTTCAAGGGCTACATGATCGGCTTTGTGGCCTCGGTTATTCTCACCGCCATTCCGTTCTGGATGGTCATGGGTGATGTGCTGGATTCCCGCAATGCCACCGTGCTGATCATCCTGGCCTTTGCCGTGGTACAGATCGTGGTGCACATGGTCTACTTCCTGCACATGGACTTCCAGGCCCAGGGCGGCTGGACCATGCTGTCGCTGATCTTCACCCTTGTGTTGGTGTTCATCACCCTGTTCGGTTCGCTGTGGGTGATGTACCACATGAACGTCAACATGATGCCTTCCATGATGGGGGGCTCCTGATCCGTCTGTGAATACCGCCATACGCCCGCGCCGCCTGCTGCACAGCGTTCTCGCCCTGTGCGCGCTGGCGGCCTTTGCCGGTTTTGTCGCCCTCGGCAACTGGCAGGTAGAGCGGCGGGCCTGGAAGCTCGACCTGATCGAGCGGGTGGAGGCGCGGGTCAGCGCGCCTGCGGTGGCTGCGCCCGGCACTGAGGATTGGCCGGCGGTTACCCGCGAGCGGGATGAATACCGCCACGTCCGACTGCAGGGGCGCTTTCTTCCCGATCTCGATACCCGTGTCGCCAGCGCCAGCGAGCTGGGCACCGGCTACTGGATACTCAGCCCCCTGCAACAGCAGGACGGCAGCCTGGTGCTGGTCAATCGCGGCTTTGTGGCTCAGGGCCAGCAGGCCGCGCCGGTACCGCCGGGTGCGGTAGAAGTGACCGGCCTGCTGCGGATTACCGAGCCCGGCGGCGGCGTGTTGCGGGACAATGAGCCCGAAGAGGATCGCTGGTTTTCCCGCGACGTTGCCGCTATCGCCGCCAAACGCGGCCTGTCCGGCGCTGCTCCCTACTTTGTCGATGCCGCAGCCGATACGGCGGGCAGTCCCGGGGGCAATGGGCCGGTGGGCGGGCTCACCGTGATTCGCTTCCACAATTCCCACCTGGTCTATGCCATTACCTGGTACGGACTGGCGCTGATGGTCGTGGGCGCGACAGTGCTTGTTATTCGTGAGGGGCGGCGCAAAGGGCAGCGGCGCTGACCACAGATTGCTCTGCCCGGGCCTGTGGGCGCGCTCCGTTGCGGCATCGTATACTGGCCGCCACAGGAGAACCCAGCAATGACTAAATCCCAGGCGGCCAGCAAGCCCGTCCTGCTCAATCGGGTGCCGGTTACCGAAAACGACGTCACCCTCGGCGAGAACATGCAGCAACTGGCGCAGCTGCGCTGGATGGCCGTCCTCGGCCAGTTGCTCACTATCCTCATCACTCACTATGGCTTCGGTGTCGAATTGCCATTGCAGCAGATGCTGTCGGTACTGGCGGGTCTGGTGCTGTTCAATGGCCTCAGCCTGCTGAGCCTGTCTTTTCGCCGCCCGGTCTATACCTGGGAGCTGTTCTTCGCCCTGCTGGTGGATATGGGCACACTGACCTACCAGCTGTACCTCAGCGGCGGTGTCACCAACCCCTTCGTGTTTCTCTACATTCTGCAGGTCGGCCTGGCGGCGGTCCTGCTGGCCTCGCGCTGGGCGTGGACGCTGCTGGTGGTCGCCATCGGCTGCTTCCTGTGGCTGGCCATTGCCGGGCAGCCCCTGGCCCTGCCCCAGGATCACTACTTGGGCCTGTCCAGCGTCTATGTACAGGGCATGCTGATCTGCTTCGTACTCAACGCCGTTTTACTTCTGATTTTTATCCATCGCATCACCCGCAGCCGCCGCGAGCGCGATGCCCGCCTGGCTGAGCTGCGCCAGCGCGCTGCGGAAGAGGAACATATAGTACGCATGGGGCTGCTGGCCTCCGGGGCGGCCCACGAACTGGGCACCCCCCTGGCCACCATCGCCGTCATTCTGGGGGACTGGCGCTACATGCCGGCGTTTACCTCGGACCCGGACCTCTACCAGGAAATCCAGGAAATGCAGGCCCAGGTGCAGCGCTGCAAGAGCATTGTCAGCGATATCCTGCTCAGTGCAGGGGAGACCCGGGGAGAGTCCTCGGAGGAAACCACCGTGTGCGAGTTCCTCGATAACCTGGTTCTGGAATGGAAGGCCAGCCGGCCAGTTAAACACCTGAACTTTGACAACCACTTTGGCGAAGACCTGGATATCGCTTCGGACTCGGTACTGAAACAAACCCTGACTAACCTGCTGGACAATGCCCTGGAAGCTTCGCCGGAGTGGGTCGGGCTTGAGGCGGCGCGGGAGGGCGATACACTGCGCCTGGTGGTGCGCGATCGCGGCCCCGGCTTTTCCCCGGAGATGCTCGAGCGCCTGGGGCGCCCCTACCAGTCCACCAAGCGGCGTGCCGGGGGCGGCGTGGGCCTGTTCCTGGTCGTCAACGTTGCCCGTACCCTGGGTGGCGATCTGCGGGCGCGCAACAATCCGGAGGGCGGCGCCGAGGTGATACTGAGCCTGCCCCTGACTGCTCTGGAACTGCAAGAAAGCTGAACCTTACTGACACAATAACAAACCAGGAGTCGTACCATGTTCACAGAAACCTACCAGCTGACCATACTCGCTTTCGGCCTGACCGGCCTGCTGCTGCTGATCCAGATGCTGGTGGCGGATTTTGCCGGCATGGGAGCGAAGCATACGCCCGGACACCCGGTGCCCGCGGACCACGGCAGCTTCTTTTTCCGTGCGGTGCGCGCACAGGCCAACACCAATGAAAGCATCGCCGTGTTCATCCTGCTGGCCCTGTTCGGCATGTTGGGCGGAGCTGCGCCGGCTGCACTGGGCTGGTCGGCCATGGTGTACGTGGCCGGTCGCGCCGGCCACATGGTGTTCTACTATGCCGGGATTGGCCTTGCCCGCAGTATCTGTTTCGGCATTGCCTTGCTGGGTCTGGCAGCCATGGCGGTGATAGGCTTCATGGCTCTGTAGGCCAGGTGGATTGAAATAAAAACAAGGAGCAGAACGTGGCTGAGGTAGAGCCAGAAGACAATGAACGCACACTGATACTGATCGAGGACGACGCTGCCTTCGCCCGCACCCTGGGGCGCTCTTTTGAGCGGCGCGGCTACACCGTTCTCAATGCCAGCAGCCTGGATACGGCGCTGCCCCTGCTGGCCACCCACCAGCCCGGCTATGCAGTGGTGGATCTGAAACTGGAGGGTGAGGCTTCGGGCCTGGCCTGCGTCAAGGCCCTGCACAGGCACGACCCTGATATGCTCATTGTGGTGCTGACCGGCTATGCCAGTATTGCGACCGCCGTGGAAGCGGTGAAGCTGGGGGCCTGCCACTACCTGGCCAAGCCGTCCAACACCGACGATATCGAGGCCGCCTTCCAGACTGCCGAGGGCAATACCGAAGTCGCCATCACCGGCCGTTCAACCTCCATTAAAACCCTGGAATGGGAGCGGATTCACCAGACTCTGGCGGAGACTGACTTTAACATCTCCGAAACCGCTCGACGCCTGGGCATGCACCGCCGCACCCTGGCCAGGAAGCTGGCCAAGCAGCAGGTGAAATAGCTCAGTCCTGGCGGGCCGACTCGCGCCGCCGCGACCAGTGCATGCAGAGGAAGCTGGCAACGGCGCAGGCGGCGATGCAGATCACCACACTGAGCAGGGCTTCCGGCAACAGGTTACTCAGGGCTGAAGCGGCACCACCCAGGCCGAACTGGGCGGTACCCATGACCGCCGCCGCCGAGGCGGCGCTGCGCGGGAAGTCCTCCAGGTAGCAGGCCTGAATATTCGGGCTGATAGCGCCGAGGGTGCCTGCGTAAAGCATCATCGCCGGCAGGAAGCCGAACACCGGCCATTCCAGCACAGCGGCCAGCAGGACCAGCGCAGCGGCAACCACCTGCACCCGGGTGGCGAAGTACATGATGGGGCGCGGCGACAGGCGGTTCAGCAGCAGGCGGTTGAGCAACACGCAGGCGAACATCGCGAAGATGTTGCAGGCGAACAGCAGGGTGAACATGCCGCGGGATTGCTGGAAGTGATCCTGGTAGATGAAAGAGGCGTAGGTGACAAACATGATCAGGCCGCCGAAGGAGGCGGTTTGCCACAGAATATAGGGCAGGGCGCTGGGGGTTTTGACCACGCTGATATAGCGTTCGACAAAACCGATGCCATCGGCCGGCCTGGGTTTGCGCGGCCCCCTGAACACCGTCGCCATCAGCAGCGGCAACATGGCGAGGGCATAGGCGCCGAGGTACACGAAAATCAGCCCCCAGCTACCAGCTTCGAGAATCGCGGCGCCGATGGCCGGGGCAATGGCCGGGGCCACAATGGACACCATGCCGATCATCGAAAACAGTTTGGCGGCCTGTACGCCCTGTACCTGGTCGCGCACGATGGCGGGAATGGACACGCCAATCCAGCCGCCGCCCACCGATTGCACGAAGCGGCCGGCGAGCAGTTCCTGCAGGCTATCCACCCGGGAAAGATAAAAAGCCGCCAGGGCGAAGACCCACAGCCCGGTGACCAGCACCCGCCGCCGTCCGTAGCGGTCGGAAAAGGCGCCGCCGCTGAGCTGGCCCACGGCAAAGCCCAGCATGTAGATGGAAATGCTCAGGGATACCTGGTGGATGGTGACACCGAGGGACTCGGCGATCAGGGGGAACGCCGGCAGGTAGGTATCGATGGCGAAGGGGCCCAGCATCATGGTGAAACCAAGCACGAACACAACCGAAACGGGGATGGTGGCGTTTTCCTGCATGGTTTTGCTTCCTTTCGGCTTGCTGCGAGCTGGGTGTAGATTGTAGCGGCCTTAACCGACTAATCCGAGGTTGCGCGACATGCACAAATCACAACTGCTCTTGCTGGCGCCCTGGATACTGGCTGCCTGCCAGGCGAAAGTCCCGGAACAGGCGGCCATTGGCAAGCCCAATCCCGCCGCGGAATACTGCGTGGCACAGGGCGGCCAGTACGATCTTGAGACGGGGAAATGCGCCAGGGCCGATGGCGAGGTGGTCGACGCCTGGGAGTACTTCCGGGCGTCGCAGTGATTCTCTTCGCCGCCCCCGCAGGGGCAGCGAAGGCAGTGGGTTATGCCGCCAGGTCGAAGCGATCCGCGTCCATCACCTTGACCCAGGCGGCGACGAAGTCCTCGATGAACTTCTGCTGGGCGTCGTCCTGGGCGTAGAGCTCGGCATAGGCGCGCAGGATGGCGTTGGAGCCGAACACAAGGTCCAGGCGGGTGGCCGTCCACTTCAGTGCACCGCTGCTGCGGTCGCAGATTTCGTAGGTGCCGTCTCCGGCTGGCTTCCAGTTGTTGCCCATGTCTGTCAGGTTGACGAAGAAGTCGTTGCTGAGTGTGCCGACGCGGTCGGTGAAGACGCCGTGGCTGCTGCCGCCGTGGTTGCTGCCCAGCACGCGCATGCCGCCCACCAGTACTGTCATCTCCGGCGCTGTGAGGCCCATTAGCTGGGTGCGGTCCAGCATCAATTCCTCGGGTTTCACGGCAAAATCCTGCTTCAGCCAGTTGCGGTAGCCGTCGTGTAGCGGCTCCAGCACATCGAAGGAGTCCGCGTCGGTCATGTCGTCGCTGGCGTCACCGCGGCCGGGGGAGAAGGGCACGCTGATGTCGTGGCCGGCCGCTTTGGCCGCCTGCTCGATACCGACGTTACCCGCCAGCACGATCACGTCGGCAAGGGAAGCGCCGCTGGCGGTCGCGATGCCTTCCAGCACACCCAGTACCTTCGCCAGGCGCTCGGGCTCGTTGCCCTCCCAGTCCTTCTGCGGCGCCAGGCGAATCCGCGCGCCGTTGGCACCGCCGCGCATATCCGAGCCGCGGTAGGTGCGGGCGCTGTCCCAGGCGGTGCAGACCATCTCGCTGACGCTGAGCCCGCTGGCGGCGATCTTCGCCTTGACGGCAGCGACATCGTAGTCAGTGCTGCCGGCGGGGATCGGATCCTGCCAGATCAGGTCTTCCCGGGGCACCTCTGGACCGATGTAGCGCACTTTCGGACCCATATCGCGGTGGGTCAGCTTGAACCAGGCGCGGGCGAAGGTTTCCGAGAAGTAATCCTGGTCCGCGGCAAAGCGCTCGGCGATCTTGCGGTAGGCCGGGTCTTCCTTCATCGCCATGTCGGCGTCGGTCATGATGGGCATACAGCGGATCGATGGGTCTTCCACATCCACCGGCATGTCTTCTTCGCGAATATCCACCGGTTGCCACTGCCAGGCGCCGGCGGGGCTTTTCTTCAGCTCCCAGTCGTAGCCCAGCAGCAGCTTGAAGTAGCCGTTGTCCCATTGGGTGGGGTGAGTGGTCCAGGCGCCCTCAATACCACTGGTGATGGCGTCGCGGCCTACGCCCTTGCCGGTGGGATTGCGCCAGCCCATACCCTGTTCTTCCACATCGGCGGCTTCCGGCGCCGGGCCAAGCAGCCCCGCATCGCCATTGCCGTGGGCCTTGCCGATAGTGTGGCCACCGGCTGTGAGGGCGACGGTTTCTTCATCGTCCATTGCCATGCGGGCGAAGGTGTCGCGCACATCGTGGGCGCTTTTCAACGGGTCGGGGTTGCCGTCCACCCCTTCCGGGTTGACGTAGATCAGGCCCATCATGACGGCGGCCAGCGGGTTTTCCAGTTCCCGGTCACCGGAGTAGCGGCTGTCCGGGTTATCTGTGGGTGCCAGCCAGTCTTGCTCCGAACCCCAGTAAGTGTCCTTCTCCGGGTGCCAGATGTCTTCGCGGCCGAAGCCGAAGCCGAAGGTCTTGAGTCCAACGGATTCGTAGGCGATATTGCCAGCGAGAATGATCAGGTCGGCCCAGCTGATTTTGTTGCCGTACTTTTTCTTGATCGGCCACAGCAGGCGCCGGGCCTTGTCCAGGCTGACGTTGTCGGGCCAGGAATTCAGCGGCGCGAAGCGCTGGTTGCCGGTGCCGCCGCCACCGCGGCCGTCGGCCAGGCGGTAGCTGCCCGCCGCGTGCCAGGCCATGCGTACCATCAAACCGGCGTAGGTGCCCCAGTCTGCCGGCCACCAAGGCTGGCTGTCATGCATCAGGGCGTGCAGGTCGGCCTTCAGGGCAGCAACGTCGAGCTTCTTCAGTTCCTCGCGGTAATTAAAACCGGCGCCCAGGGGGTCCGTCTTGCTATCGTGCTGGTGGAGAATGTCGAGGTTCAGGGAATCCGGCCACCAGTCAGTGTTGGACCTGCCAGCTGATGTCATGGAGCCGTGTATGACCGGACATTGGCCGGAGGAAGCGGGTGCGTTGTTGCCCATCGTAATCTCCTTACTGCGTGCGGGAAGCGGCGTAGTGTTGGAGTTGGCTCCAACACTGAAGTTTACTATAGACGTCGATCCGGCAGTGGTGAAATCGAATGATTGGAATCCCGCGATAGCGAAAATCGATCATGAGGTCTCGTCAGACCCAGCCCCCGATGCAGCAAACAACTTGCGATGCAGTTGCGGCGCAAAGATAACCGGCCGCTGTTGCTGATCCAGTGCGGCGTCGCTTTCCGCCAGCCAGTAGATGATCTCGGCAACGGCCTGCGGTGAGGTGGGGTTGAAGCGGGCGGCAATCTTGTCGTCGAAGCCGTTGGCCTTCATCACCTCCGTGAGCACGAATCCCGGTTCCACCGAGAAAAAGCGTACGCCGCAGTCCGGGTGCTCCACCCGCAGGGCGGGCATCATGCGGATCAGTGCCGCCTTGGAGGAGGGGTAGGCAAAGCCCCAGCCGCCTTCGTCCGCCGGGGCGGGGGGATCGTTCAGCGCAGAGCCGGAGACCATATTGATCACCGCGCCTGTCCGCCGCTCCAGCATCCCGGGCAGCAACTTTTTCACCAGTGCCAGCGGCGTGAGCACATTGCCACGATAGATTTTTTCCGTCTGTTCGACCTGCACATCAAGTACCCGCTGCATATTGCCAGGACCCTGGTAGCAGGCGTTGTTGAACAGTACATCGATGCGGCCGAAATGTGCCAGCGACTGGTCGGCTGCCGCCAGCACCGAGTCGGTATCCAGAATATCCGAGCGCACCAGCAGCACCTCGGCGCCCTGTGCGCGGGCCGCTTCGGCGGTGGCCTCCAACGAGCCGGGCAGGGCGCTTTGGGTGGACTGCCAGCTACCGTGTTCGTGCTGTTCACCCTCCTTCAGGGTGCGGGCGGTCAGCGCGAGATTGTAGCCCCGGCGGGCAAACTCGATGGCGGTAGCGGCGCCGATGCCGCGACTGGCACCGGTGATGAAGGCGGCTTTTTTTGTCATTGGGCAACGTCCGCTTGTTTGCGATGACTGCCATTTAACGCGGCCCGGGCGCTGTTACCAAGCCGTAGGCAGGATGCACTTCAAACTGGTTCAGCTAAGCAGGCAGGCCAGGCAAAACGAACCCTGGTTGGTATGTCTTGTTTACGGCGGGCAGGTGACCCGCTACCGGCGCTCGCCGCGCCCGCCAGTAGAGGCACTACTGCTCCCTCGCTGGCGGTGCGCCCGGCAGGGGTTTGTGGTCGACAAAAATCAGCTTGCTGGTATCGAAACCGAGGGCCGCCGATTGTTGTTTGAATCGCTCGATGACCTGCGGATCGGGGTGCGGTGTTCTTGCCAGCAGCCACAGGTAGGAGGTGTCCGGCCCGGAGACGAAGGCGTACTGGTAGCCCTGCCTGTCCAGTTCGAATACGACGTAGGAACCGTAGAAAGGCCCGAAAAAAGACACCTTGAGGTAGGCGGTATTCTCATCTTCCACCGGGTAGGCCTTGCCGCGAGCAGTTTGCCACTCGCCCTCAGCGGCGGAATAGCCCCGGTTGACCACCGACACGCCGCCGTCGTCTCGCAGTGCGTATTCCGCAGTAACCTGATCCAGGCCGCGCTCGAAGGAGTGATCCAGGCGGGCGATTTCGTACCATTCGCCCAGGTAGCGCTCAAGCTCGAAGTCACTGACTGGTGCGACGCCGGCCGGCATGCCCAGGCATCCTGTCAGGCCAAGGGTTACCAATGCGATGAGAAGGTATTTCGGGTATTTTGGTGGAGCATGGGCGCGATGCTCGGACACTGTAATTCACCTGTGCTGCCGGAGACGAGGAGTCAGCTTCACCGATTGGCATAGCGAAGGCAACAGGCTGGCCGGCGGAGAATGCCGTTACCACTGCATAGACTCCAGGCGGCAGTTAGTAAAAGTAATTCGGCCTATTGTTGCCGCGTGTATATGCAAGGTCGGTGCCATGTAAGTCCCGCGTCTTGTTTCCTTCATATCAATCCTTATACTACCGAATGCTTCTCGTGCGCCATTCTTGTGCTGCATTAGTCCAAGACTGCGTCACACCTATAGTCCGGAAAGTTACTGCCTATATGCCCCTACCCAACCTCGTCTGTGTCGGCATGGAAAAATGCGGCACAACGCTACTGAACTCGGTCTTCTCTGAATCCCGGGACATACTGACACCGCGTAAAAAGGAGCTCTTCTATTTCAACGAGAATTACGACAGGGGGGCGGATTGGTATCAGTCCTGGTATGACTTCGACAGCAAACCGAACGCCAGGTATATCTGCGATATTACCCCATCATATTTTCGATCAGAGCTAAGTATCCGGCGCATCTGCAAAGATCTCGACAACCCGAAGGTCCTGCTTGTCTTGAGGCACCCTGTGCATCGTGCCTTTTCGCACTATGTCCACAGAATTCGCCACATAGCACTCAATCTCGATGCCTACGGCAAGTCCTTTTACGATGAGTTAAAAGAACGCGCCAAAAATCCGCTTCTGTTCCCACGCTACGATCGCGTCGTCGAGAGAATGTTGCAGTATGTCGACCGGGATCGCCTGTTAATCCTCGTCTATGAGTCGGATTTTCTCGACTTCGAGCAGTTGAATGCGAAAATCTGCAGTTTTCTCGATATAAGTGACCTTGATTTTGGCGCCTTCAAGGGCAGACAGGTCAACAAGGGCTTGATGCCCGGCATCTACTATGGCGACCGGAAAAGCGCCTCCTCTGAAATAGAACTTGAAGGCGAAACGCTGCAAGTGCCGCCCAACCACCTCCTGCTGGCCCACGCCAAGGGTACCGAGACCTGGGACAGGGTCGATCCACAAACTGCCCGCGATAATGTCGCCGCCGCCAGCAGGTGGACCCGTACACTTTCGGCAACGGATGTAGAATCAATCTACGAGGAATATTTCAGTGAAGAAATCGAGCGTCTTTGCCAACTGACCGGCCTCGACCTGGATGCCTGGGGTATGCTGCGCGATGGCGTGGCATATGAGAGAGCATTGCCCCCGGCCCAATACCTGACAAGACAAGGATAAATGCCATGGGCGCCAAGACACCGGAATTTGCCCCGCTGTGGACTGACGCTGAGAATGCTCTCAGCATCCTGGAAAGCAAACTCTCTCAGGCGACGGTTACTGGGCAGCAAGCCGCCCAGCTGGAAAGCCTTATACGCTTCGGGTTTGCCATCATACCGCAGGCAATTAGCACCGGGCAGGCGGATGCCCTGCGACAGGAAATCAACTCGGTCTCATCCCGGGCGGAATACTTCCTCGCGCGCCGGGCGAGAAAAGCCTATACACACCCGGTCCCGGATATTTACGACGATCCGACGTTTCGCCTGATAGACTTCCACGTCAATTCAGCGTTAGCGCGGGAAGCAATATTCTGTGAAAAAATTGTAGATCTGCTGAGGATTGTATTCGACGATGAATTGAACGCATTCCAGTGCCTTACCTTTAATTACGGATCACAGCAGGCAGCCCACCAGGACACTGCGTACGTGGTGGTGTCCGAACCGCTGCAATTCCTGGCATCCTGGATTGCGCTCGAGGACGTAGAGCCAGGCAGTGGTGAACTGGAATATTATCCCGGCAGCCATAAACTGGAGCACCATCTCTTTGGTGAAGCTTCAAAGTCGTGGAACCCGGAGATTCACGGGCGGCCCGCCCACAAAGCGTTCCTCGATGGACTCATATCGCGCTGTGAGCAACAAGGGCTGGAGGCGACGGCCTTCCTCCCCAAGAAAGGCGATGCCCTGATCTGGGCTTCGGACCTGGTGCACGGCGGACGCAAGATGGAGTCTCCCAGGACACGCTACTCGATCGTGACTCATTACTGCCCCAGCACCGTTTACCCAAATTTTCGCAATTTCACCAGCTATTTCCATTTGCAGGCGGTACAACCGCATTGCTATATAAGTTCTCGCCATTACGATCTTACAAAGAGAGCCCCGTCAGGCTGGTGGAGCAAGCTGTTCGGAAGGCAGCACTTCAGTAACCAGATGCTCAAGCCGGCCTTTATGGGCCAGCAGGAGTCGGATTGATAGTGGCGAAGAGCCTCCCGATTGGAAAAAAGCAGTCCGACTCGATAAAAATCCATCCAAAACGATCTACTAATAAGAAGTGGGGTAGCCCTTGAAACAACGTATTACCAGAACGCTGGCTTCCAGCCTGATGATGATCACCGGCCTGTTGGGCGCTGGTTCCAGTCATGCGCGCGATGTCAGCAAAGCGCTCGAAATGCCCGAAGTGACTATCTATCACCTGGAAGGTCGTCGCTCCGAGCGCATTGTCTGGTTGATGGAAGAGTTAAATCTGCCCTACAAACTGGTTTTCGAGCGCGGCGACCTGGGAAAATCCATGGCCAATATCCGCGAAGTGAACCCCGATGTGCCCATGGCTCCGACGGTTACCATTGGCGATCAGGTGCTGGTGGAATCCGGTGCGATTATTGAAGTCATTATCAATCGCTATGCGCCAGGGCAATTACAACCGCCGCTGGAAAGCGTGGAATACGCCAACCACATGATGTGGATGCATTTTGCCGAAGGCAGCCTGGCGTCGCGGCTGATTGCGGATTATCGGGTGTGGATGGTGAACCCGCCCACCGAGCGTTCGCGCATGGTGGATTCGGAAGCAACCGTGCAATACGCAGAAAACTACCTGGCCAAGCACGAATGGTTTGGCGGGGATGCGTTTTCAACGGCCGACATCATGATGATGTTCCCACTGAATTTTGCCACCGCGTTAAACATTGTCGATGAAGCGCAGTTTCCAAAAATCGCAGCATGGAAGAAAAAGGCCGAAGCCCGCCCGGCCTATCAGCGCATGCTCAAAGCAGCACGCCCCGATGGATTGATAGGCGCACTGCCCAGATTGCCCCAGCACCTACCTTCCGGGTCGCGTCAGTAAAAGTGGTTTAGCAACCCAACGGCACCTTTCGGCTCTTCATCATAAACGGGGGACACCGGCATTCATTAAACTGATTTTGCGAAGATCGTTTAATGGAGAGAACACCGATGTCCCACGCAGGAACCATTATAGGCATACCTGGGCTGGAGGTAGTACG
>NZ_VRYZ01000005.1 GCF_008064635.1 Parahaliea aestuarii | reverse complement strand
CGGACACCACGGCTTCCGAGTAACAATGCAAACCCCGCGTCGCTACGCTCCGATGGGTGGCAGCTTTGCTCCGGTCCGGGTGGCAGCCTTCAAATGGAATGGGTGGCAGACTTCAGCGGTATACGCAAACCACCGCGGTGGCCGCTCTATTTTTACTGAATTGATATTAAGCTTAAAGGCCCTAAGCTGTCACTGTCATTCGCAGCCAACGATTCCATAGAAGGAGATCTTTGTGACCACTCAAAAACTTGCACCCCGAGTGGTGCGCTACGGCGGCGCCATGTACGGTGAAGACGAGATCAGCCAGGTCAATGCAGTTCTGGCCGACCCCAACGGCATGATCCCCGGCGCCCGCGTCGGAGAATTCGAGGCCCGTGTCGCCGAGTTCATGGGCAAGAAGCACGGCGTTATGGTGAACTCTGGCTCATCCGCACTGATGATCGCCATGCGCCTGTTGAACCTGCCGCCTGGCTCGGAAGTCATTACCCCCGCCCTGACCTTCTCCACCGATGTCGCCACCATCTACCAGGCGGGCTACCGGCCGGTGTTCATCGACGTGGGGCTGGATGACTACCAGATGATGGCGGATCGCGTTGCAGACGTGATTACCGACAGCACCAAAGCCATGCTGGTGCCGGATCTTGTCGGCGGCATTGGCGACTGGGACAAGCTGCGGGCACTGGCCGACAAGCACGACCTGAAGCTGGTGCACGACTCCTGCGACACCCTCGGCGGCAGTCTGCGAGGAAAGAAGACCGCCACCCGCGCCGACATTTCCGTGACCAGTTTCTCCATCTTCCACATCATCACCGCCCTGGGTAACGGCGGTATGGTGTTCTTTGATGATGACGAACTGTTGGACACCGCACTGATGCTGCGCGCCTGGGGGCGCTCGTCGGAGAAGTACATGTTCGGCACCAAGGTGGCCGAGAGCGATGGTCGCTTCCTTGAGAAGCTGGATGGCCTGGATTACGACTCGCTGTTCCTGTTCGAGGATCTGGCCTACGGCTTTATCCCTAACGAGGCCGGTGCGGCCTTCGGCCTCGGCCAGATGAACCGCATCCACGAGCTGTGGAAACTGCGCAATGAGCGCTTCCAGGGCTATTACGAGTTCTTTGAACAATACGCCGATAAGTTCATCGTACCCACCACACTGCCGGAAACCGAAACCACCTGGATCTGCTTTCCGCTACAGATTCGCCCGGAAACAGGCTGGAGCCGTAAAGCCCTGCAAATACACCTGGAGGACAGCGGTGTATTCTCCCGCGTCATTTTCTCGGGCAACATCACCCGCCACCCGATGCTGAAAGGCCGCGACTACCGGGTTCACCCGGCAGGCCTCGGCAACTGTGACCAGATAATGGAGTTTGGCGTGATGCTGCCCTGCCATCCGACCATGACGGAGGAAGACCAGCGCTATGTGGAGCAGGTGCTGGAAGCCTTTATCTCTGCAGACGGTAAACCCTGAGGGGCACACAAGTGCCCCGTTATTGGGCCGGGTCCGCTTGCTCCGGCTTTGTGGATTTCCGGTCCAGCACGAAGGCCGGCACCGCCCTCAGGCTGTGCAACACCGAGATAGAAGTGCAGTTCCCGCTGGCGGGATCGGGGTGCCCATCGGCAAGGCGCTGCAGGGCGTAGTATTTCCCCGGGCAGGTATAGCCGTGGGTGTCTGCCGCCGGCTTGCCGGAGGAGCGTCCGGTTCGGTCCTGGATGCGAATGGAGGCGTGGGCCAGCCATTCGAGGTCCCAGTAGCCCGCCAGATAGCCGCTGGCCTCGCCGCTGTCCGGGTCTATCTCTAATCGCAGGCGCGCGTCCCGCAGGTAGAGTTCGCTATCCAGACGCTGGGCCGCGCGGATCAGGCGCAGGTCGAAAGGTCCGGTGGCGATCACCTTGCCTTCACGTACACCCGTAGCACTATTGTGAAATCGCTCTTGCGCCACTGTGTTAAAACTTCTCCAGGGCAGCGGCTGGCCATCGGTGCCAAGGGATACCGGCTGATCGCTGGAAGCGATGCGCAGGGCCACCGGGCCGTCCGCCCCGTTCTCGGGCATATCCACTTCCAGCAGCATGGTGGTGCTGCCGTCGAAGATGAAGGAGTTGGCAAAGGCCGCCGCCTGCCCGGTGGGTTGATAGCCGCGCACACAGCCCATCACGCGCCAGTACTGGTTATCGATGGCGCGACCCTCAGCGAGCGCAGTGAAATCATCGGTGGCCGGACACTGGGCCGGCGGCGCACTGCGCTGCGACAGGCTGCCGTCCGGTTCCATGCGCTGCAGGCTGAGCGGGCCATCGATGGTGTACATGCCCGGATCGGGAAAAGCCCCCGGGTTGGCGCAGGGGTCTTCCTCCGGGTTTTCGTAGTACCAGGGTGCCTGGGCCTGGTACAGCAGCCCCTGATTTTCTGCATAACGCTGCCGTTCGCTGGCCGGCAGGCTGTCGAGAAAGCGCTCTGAATAGCCTTTATTGAAGCCCTCGGGGCAGTCTTCAGGCCCGGCCCCCGGGGTGACCATGGTGAACGAAGACAGGACAAAACCCAGTGTTTCTGCCTGCACGGCGCCCGCGGCAAGACCCGCCAGCATCGCGCCGGCACGCAGTAGCCGAAGTGCGATACCTGTTCTCATACCAGCACCTCCGTAAGCGCGCGATCGGTTTCCATGGAGCGGGTTCCCCAGCGGCTCACCGGCACGCCCATCAGCTGCTGCAGGGTCAGGCCAACCCGGCTGACCGGATCGCCCCGGCCCTTGATGTGCTGGCCGCTGCGCAGGCGACCGCCAGCACGGCCGGCCAGCATCAGGGGCAGACCCGACACATCATGGGTTTTGGCCAGAGAGGTTTCCGAGTGAGCCAGCACCGCGCAGTTGTCCAGCAGGGTACCGTCGCCTTCCGGCACTGATTTGAGAATGTCGAGAAACTCGCCGAAGGCGAGCATGCTGCGCTCGACAAAGTAGGTCGCCTCCGGCTGGTAACCGAGTGCAGGGTCAACAGACTCTTCGTGGGTGAGCTGATGGTGATTGGCGCTGCTGCCGGCGCGACGCAGGTTGGACGCGCCGGGGGAGAACACCACATTGAACACCCGGGTTTGGTCGCAGGCCACCGCCAGCGCCATCAGCTGGGCCAGCAGGGTGTGATTGCGTGCCACCTGGTCGATTTCCGTGCCGGTGGCAACTTCCTGCGGTTGATCGGGCAGTACACAGGCCGCCAGCGGCTCCGGCTCCTGCAGCATGATATCCAACTGCTGCTCGGCCTGCCGCACTGCTGTGAAATACTGATCCAGCCGCGCGCGATCCCCGCTGCCGAGTTGTTGCATCAGACGCTGGCGGTCTTCTTTTACCGCCGACAGCACACTCTGGCGCATCATCAGCGCCGGGTCGGGCCGGAACTCGCCGGCATTGGGGTCCTGGAAACCCTCACCGAACACCCGCTGGTACAGCGCCAGCGGCGAAACCTCCGCGGCGTTGACCACACTGCTGCTGCGCCGGCTGTAACTGTGGCGGGGGTCGCCACTGGCGGCAATTTCCAGTGATCGAAAGCGCGTGCCGGTGCCGATGGCATCGGCGATCAACACATCAAGCGTCGGGGTTACATACTCATCCGGCACCATCGGGGCGTTGCCGGTCAGGGTGCCCACCACCCCGCTGCTGTGAACCTGGTTGGGGCGCCCGTCGAGATGGACGTTGAAGCCGCTGAGGATGCTCAGCTCCCGGCGGTGGCGTTCAAGGGCCGCCAGTTCCGGCGTGAGCGCCCATTTGGCGCCCTCGGCCTGGGGATTCCACCGCTCCGGGGTCATGCCGCAGCCCCAGAACCAGGTGCCAAAGCGCAGGGGCAGCGGCGCACCGGAGGCCAGCGCGGTACCGTTGCCATTGAGAAAAACATCCAGTATCGGCAGGCCCACGGAAATCGCGGAGCCCTGCAGCACACCGCGCAGCAGAGTGCGCCGGGTCAAACCTTTCACTTTCATGATGACGCTCCCTGGCTTTCGGGTACTGCGTAGAAGGTCTCGCTGGTGGCGATCTGCCACAGCAGGTCGCGGAAGCGGTAACCGGAATCGGAAAATGCCTGCTGCAGGCTGTCGAGCGCACGGCGCTGATGACGCAGGTCGGGCGCGCTCAGGGCGTAGCGGAGCAAGGTATCCACCAGGCAGGCGGGTACACCGTCGTGTTCGCTCAGGGCCTGCCCCAGCGCTTTGGCATCCCCGAGCTGGCGCCCGTCCAGCTCCCCGCGGGTATCGATAAGCGCACCATTCTCACGCGTGCGAAACATGCCCACCCCATCAAACTGCTCCAGGGTCAGGCCAATCGGATCCATCAGGTGGTGGCAGGCCGCACAGGTGCTCTCCTTGCGGTGGCGCAGCAGCCGCTCCCTTGCCGTAGGCAACTTGGCAAAGGCTTCGTCCAGGGTGAAATCAACATCCGCCGGAGGCGGCGGAATGGTCTGGCAGAGGAAGGTTTCGCGCAGGTACAGGCCGCGCAGTGTCGGGGAACTGCTGCCGGCGTGGGCGCGCAGCGACAGCAGGCTCGCCTGGCTGAGCAGGCCGGCCCTGTTGCCCTCCTCCGCAAACTCATAGGGCTCCCAGTCGTCCGAGCTTTGCACCGGCACGGCATAGACCATGCCGAGGGCGCGATTCATGGGCATGGCGCGACGCGTAAACAACTCGCGGTAACTGGCGTTCTCCTGCAGCAAGTGTTCGTTCATGGTCAGGAGGGTCTGTTCCTGCATGGCCTCTGCGACCTCTGCAGTGAAGACCGGATACAACGCGGCATCCTTGGACAGTTCATCGAAGGTATCGAAGCGCAGCATATCGGCGAAGAAGGCGCGCATGCCGGGTTCCAGACGAGGTGACTCCAGCAGGCGGTGTACCTGTGCCTCAAGCCCCTGCCTCGTGTAGAGATCACCCCGCTCCGCCGCAGCAAGCAATTCGGCATCCGGCGTGCTATTCCACAGGAAGTAACTCAGCCGCGAGGCCCGTGACCAGGCCGTAAGACGGGCTTCATCCGGGTGCTCGGGGACGGGCTCGACACGCTCAACACGAAACAGGAACTCCGGCGAGACCAGCAAGCTGGCCAGGGCATACTCCAGCGCCTGGTAGTGGTCACCGCCTTTGGCCATGACCTCTTCCGCCACCGCGACACGCTGATCCTGCTCCGCCCGGCTCAATGGACGGCGGAACAGCTGGCTGCCGTAGTGCTGTATGACTTCGTCGATACAGGCATCCGCCAGTGGATCACAGGACAGGAACTGCTCACGCCCCTCCTCCGCCACTACCTGTTTCGCAATGCCCCGGGCCATGATGTCGTACTGTTCATACCCCGAGGGCGACACGCTGGTGACCGCGCTGCCCACGGCAAGTAGCCGCGCCTGCCGATAGTCCGGCTCAAAGCGACCATACAGCTCGATGGAGTGGCCAAAAATATCGGCGACACTGTTGCGGTACTGGGATTCGGTGAGGCGCTTCATACCCACCACACGCTGGTTGTCAGCTGAGGCCTCGACACTGGACAGCGCTGTCTGCGACAGTGGCAAGCAGACCCCCAGCAGTATCAGCGATCGTTTGACTCTGTGAAGCACTGGCATTGCGGCGCCACCCCTTTGTTATTACTTATCTATAAGTATATTGAGCAAACCTGAAGCGGAAATGAACCCGGGTATGAAAGTGTGATGGCGAAACGGCCCGCGCGGCGCGGAGGTCAGGCGCCGCGAACCGGCACCCAGACCCGGGCATGACCGCAGGCGACAAGGGTTTCACCCACGTGCGCCAGGGCTTCCATATGAACAATCTGCCGCTCGGTTTCCAGCTCGGTCACGGTCATCGATGCCACAACTGTGTCGCCCACAAACACCGGTTTCAGGAACTTCAGTTCCTGCGACATATAGGCGCAGCCCGGCCCAGGTAGCCGGGTGCCGACGATGGTCGACCACAGGCTGGTAGTGACCATGCCGTGAACCACCGGCCTGCCGAAACGGGTTGCGCGGGCGAACGCCGGATTCAGGTGCAGGGGGTTCACATCGCCGGACAGCCCGGCGAAGGCCTGGACATCGGCGTCTTCGATTCGTTTGTCATATCCGGCTGTCATACCCGGCGCAATTTCATCCAGATAGTAGCCGCGCAGTTGCTGGTAGATATCATCACCTGGCATCTACTGGTTCCTCATGAAATCGCACAGCTGCGTCGCTGTCCCTGTTCGCCGGGGCTGCAAACTCGCTGAGGACCACCGGGCCGATGAGGCCGGCGGCCACCAGTTGGTCCTGGTAACCCTGCATGTGCGAGTACAGGGGATCGCCGCTCAGGCCGCGCCCGACAAAGGAATTGCGCAGGGGGGGCCTCAAGCTCACCTCGATGTGATTTTCTCCCGGTTGGAGTGCATCGGTGATGTCTACTCGGCTCGGCGGTACGCTGGCCTGCCCCAGGGTCTGGCCATTCACTGACACCGTCGCGGAACCCTGCACCAGGCCCAGATCAAGCACGTAGCGGCTGCCGGCGTTCAGCGGATCGAGGTTAAGCGTATGCCGGTAAATGCCGGGGCCGGCTGCATAACGCTGGGCATCAATCTCCCGCCAGTCCCGTAGCGGCGCCGGCGCAGCCTGATAGTCACCCAGTTCGAGGGACCATTGGTCCAGCGCATGCGTATGCTGCGCGGGGCGCGCCAGCGAAGTGACTGGCGGCTGCGGGCCAGACGATGCCGGTATCTCAACCCCGCTGATCAGGAAGCGCGACTCCCAGGCTGCGAGCTCGACAGGCAATTCGTCGCCCTGTATAGCGGCCGACCACGTCGCACCCGTGCGGGGGTCAAACCACCAGGCGTTCGCGTCGACATCGCGCAGAGCGACATCCGCTCCCGATGCCGACTGGTTGGCAAAGAAGGTAATTTCGCTACCGTCTTGCAGCACCCGACGCTGGCGGTGAATGGTGGATGGACGGGCATAGCGGGCGCTCTCCGGCGACGCCTGTACCAGCGCCTCCAACAGTGCAGCGGAACCGGTTTCGAAATGGCCTTGCACCAGGTTTGCCACGCCCTGCACCACCGCCGCGTCACCGCGTTCGGCATTGAGGAAGGAGCGCTGCTGGCTGGGGAGCTGGCCAGCAAAATATACCGGCACGCCCTGCGCCTGTTGACGCGCCAGTGCGTCCACTGTTTGCAGCGGGAGCGAGGGCACATCGGCCAGCAATATGGCACCGTAGCGACCACCGGACGCGGTTAGTTCGCCGTTCTCGACCAGCCCGCTCTGCAGGGCGTGGTCGTTCACCCAGCCCCAGGTAATGCCGCGCCGATCCAGTTCATCCAGGGTCGGCTGCAAGGCTTCCATCCAGGTAACGCGGTGATCGGTCTGCTTCGGCGGCACCGTCATCAGCTTGCCGAGCTGCTCCTTGCCCGCGGTGAGCTCGGGTGCTTCGAGCATGACGGAAGCGGGGTCAGCGTCCGGCAGGCTGCCGCTGACCAGGACTTCTTTGCCCTCGCGGTCCGCATTGGGACCGTGGAAACCAAGGAAAGGGTAGTACACCAGTACATCCAGTACCGGTGCACCCTGGCGCAGCAGGTGCTGGCTGCGGGTGATGGTCTGGTTCAGCTCCGGCAGGTCCGGCCACAGCGAGGTGTTGGCCTCGGAATACAGGCCGGAAAAGTGCGCGGGATTGCCCGGGCCGGAAAACGGTTGCCAGCCCTCCTCCCCGTACTCGCCGTTACCGCTGCCCTGCCAGGGATAGGGCGTACCGTGATAAATAATATGGTTGATCCCGGCAAGCATCAATTTATCCGCCGCCGCCTTCAAACGCCGCGCTGTGGGCTGGTAATCGCGATTGATCCACACGAAGGACTCGGCGCTGACCAGCGGGCGCCCGTACAGCGCGGCCGCGGATGAAGCAAACTTGAGGCCCACATTGGCACCGCCGGCCCACAACTGCTCGGTCTCGGGAATGGTATTGGCACCCATGGCGCGCAGCAGGTCGATGTCCATGCCGTAGCTCTGACCACGGGACACCAGCCCGCGCTGCGCCGCCCACTCGGCCGAGCCCTCCACAAAGCGCTCGACAATCAGGTCCGACAGGGTTTGCTGGTAGTCCATACGAATGCGCTCATCGAGGGGCGATATCGCGTACTCCGGTGCCGAGTGAACCCCAAGCAGCTCACGGAAATAGACATTGTCGAAGCCTTCCACATGAATCACTGGCAGGTAGGGCTCCAGGTCATAGCCCCGGCGCGCCCGGAACTCCGGCAGGATGTCCTCCACGGCCATGCGGGTGACGCGAAACTCCAGGCTGTCGTTGAAGAAACCCCGCAGGCCCTTGCCGTACTGCGCCGGCAAGCCCGTGCGTTCGCCGTAGGCGTATTCATAGTGTCCCAACACCTGGGCTGAACGCAGGTGATCCACCACAAAGCCCTGGGGCTTCTGGGCGGCGCCCATGGGTACCTCGCCGGAGGGCATCAGGTAGTGGGCAATGATCTGCCAGCTACCCTCGGGAGCGTTCCAGCGCAGCGTGGCGTCCAATCCCTTTTCGATGGACACCTTGTCGGTTAGTACTTGCAGGGATTCGCCGTCGATGAACACCGTATCGTTTACATTGAACGGACTCCAGGCGTGTTCACCTGCCTCAACCCTGGCCGCGGTGACACTGAGCAGGCGGGCGTGATCGGCGGGATAGTTGATGAAGTCCGCGCCGGCCAATTCTATGGCTGAGAATATCCGTTCGCTGGGGCCGGGTTCGGGGCGTGGCAGTTTCCGGCTAATTTCGCCGCCTCCCTCGACCCGTTCGCTCGCGGTTACCAGCGTTGTCACGCTGTCTTCCAGCAGAACTTCCGGCCCCCCGGGCGGCCAACCGCTGAAGTGGGTTAAATCCACCTGCATTCCGAGGCCTGCGGCGTGCTCAACGGTGGCATTGAGCGTGGTGTAGTAGTCCGCCGAGTCAAAACTGTAAACGCGGGACATCAGGGCTTCGTTATCCGCGACATTGATCATGCCGCTGATGAAGGGCTGGATTTCCACGCCGCCAAAGCCCGCCTGGAAGAGGCTGTCCAGTTGCGCCGTGGCTACATCGGCGCGTACATCGCCGCCCGGCCACCACCAGCGTGTCCAGGGGCGGGCCGAAGCCGGTGGCGAGGCCAGCTGCTGCCAGTCGACCGGCTCAACCAGCGCCTTCTGCTCAAGGTCAGGTGTGGCGGCTTCCTCATCCGGGGCGTAGGTGGCAATGCTGGGGAAACCCGCCGGATTTTCCGGCGGTACCAACGCCTGGTTGAGTGTGTGGTAGAACCAGCCCACTGCGACCGCTGCCAGCAACACAACTGACAGCAGTATTATCCCGAAGACTTTAGCGATTCGGCGCAGCATATGGTGCTCTCCTTACTGGGTTCAGGCATTGCGGAAGCAGGCTAGTCAGCGAGCCTGAAAGCGGCATTAAATTAGGGGTAAAAAAAAGCGCCACTCCCAAAGGGAGGTGGCGCCAAAAATGCACGTTAGCGTTTCGCCAAACGCAAAGTGCTTAACCGTTGCCGAAGGCGTAGCGCAGGGTGATGCCGACTTCGCGCTCGGGTACGTAGCGGACCTGGTAATAGCCAGCCGGGAACATGCCATAGACCGTTTGCGGTTGGCCGCGCTCCAGCAAAGTGTCCTCATCCAGCAGATTCTTGGCCCACACACTGATTTCCCAGGGTGAATTCACACCGCGGATGCCGGCGAACACGTTGAGGATACCGTAGGCATCAGCCTCGTAATCCATGCCGGTGTCCTCCTGTTCGCTGTAGTAGTTGTACAGCGCGCGCACATAGGCGTCGTTGGAGAACAGCTCGAAGGAATACTCGGTTTGCAGCATGGCCGTCCACTTGGGCGTACTGGAAATCCGGGTATCGACATCGCAGTAGAGCACGGAACTACCGCCGAAATCGTCCAGAGTCAGGTCACCAATATCGCCGGAGTCCGGGTTGCCATCGAGGTTGGTGTCGCGACATGGCACGGTAGCATCGTCATAGGTACCGTCCGCGTAAGCCGTGTTGAACTGGGCCCACCAGTTCTCAGTAAGGCTGTAGGAAACATCCAGCTCAAAACCTTCGACGGTGGCGTCGCCGGGGTACGTAAAGCCACCCGACTGGATGGTGTCGCCGGCGCCGATGTAGGGCACCTCATTAAAACGCCCGATGAAGTTGTCGAAGCTCTGGTGGAAAATCGACGCGTTCAAGCGCATGCGACGGTCAAACAGCTCCGAACGCACACCGATTTCGTAGGAATCGGACTCTTCAGGGTCGCCCTGCAGGAGGTCGGGGGTCACCGGCGCAGTAACGCCGACAGTAACACCGGCCGGACGCCAGGAGTGGCCATAGTTGAAGTAGGCCATCACATCGTCCGTGAACTGGTGCTTGAGCGCCACGTTGTACACCCAGGCTTCCTGATCCTTGGAGGCTGTCTGAGAGTAGTTTGAACTGGCAAGGACCAGGTCACAGTAACCCGGGTAGGTCTCGTCACCGTTAAAGCCCACACCCAGACCAACCAGGCCCTGGCAAAGCCCGTTCAGGGGTGCGCCAGGCGCAATGCCGATGGCAATTTCAGCTGCGCTGGTGTTGATAGTCTCAACCCGTTCTTCCTCTGACTGCAAATAACGGACGCCAAGTTGCAAGTCAGTTGCATCGGTAAGATGCAGTGTGGTGTTGCTGTAGATGGCGTACTCGGTCATCTCGATGGGAATGCCACCGCTGGCCTGAATCAGGTAGTCGCTATTCACGCCGCCGGTAGGGTCTGGATTGAGTGGGGAGCCAAACGCCCCATCCAGCACCGACGGTTGTGCGAACGTGGTTGCGGTATCGGTTTTCATATACCACAACCCGACGAGGTAGTCGGCGAAGGCATCCGGGTTATCGGATTCCAGACGCAGCTCTTGGGAATCGACTTTAAAGCTGGAGCGCGTTTTCTGCGCTTCAGTCCAGTCCAGGGCTGCATTCAGCAGGTCGAGTTCGACATCGAAATCAAAGGAGTTGTCCTGGTAGGCACCGTTGTAGTACAGCACGTGGCCTGGCAGGTCCAGAGACATGTGCAGCGTAGTGGTCTGGAACTTCTGCTTGCCGCCTGATTCGCCTTCCATCACCGATAGATCGCGATCATCGCCGATGGCCGGTCCGTTATAGCCGGCGCCAGGGCCGTTCACGGTTTCCATATTGATGCGATCGGACTCCAGCCACTGGTGAGTCAGCAACGCCTCAAACCCGTCGGTGGGCGCCCACAGGAGGCTGGCGCGCCAGCTTCTGGTTTCGCGCTCGGATTCAATACCGGAGTTTACGCTTTTAGCGCGATTGCCCTCGTCTTCATCAAACATTCCAGCTACGCGCAAACCGAGCTGGTTGTCGATCAACGGGACGTTCAATGCGCCCTGATAGTTCTGACTGCCCTGATCGCCAGCGGAAGCTGAGAGTGAGCCGCCGAAGGCGTCCAGGTCCGGACGGCGCGTGGTGACGGTAATGGCCCCACCCGGAGCCGGCCGGCCGCGCAGGGTGCCCTGGGGGCCACGCAGCACTTCTACCTGACCGATATCGTAGATACTCTGGAAAGCGTAGTTGGCATCTACCGGGGTTTCGTTGATGTACACATCCACCGCCGGGGCGGCCGAGGCGTTAGAGTCAAAGCCCACGCCACGCATCTGCGCCACCGAACCAAACCCGCCGTTGCTTTCCAGTGACAGGCCGGGCGACAGCTGTGCCAGGTCTTCAAAGCGGAACAGGTTGTAGTCGGCAATGTCCTGGGGAGTGATAGCCGTCACCGTCATCGGCACCTCTTGCAGGCTCTCGGCCCGGCGCTGGGCGGTCACAATCACTTCTTCCAGCATGCCGGATTCACCCGCCCCCTGGGCGGAGGATACCGAGGGATAAAGGGACATCAGCGCAGCCGACACGGCCACGGCCAGAGGGGGGGTCTTATACATTGTTCAAGCTCCTGGAAGATCCGTTCTAAAGATTATGTGGACGATCCGCGAGGGGTGGCGCAACTGCCAGCCCGCATCGTGTTTATGTTTATCTTATATATAAATATAATGACAGATAATTTATTAATTTCAGGTAATAGTCAATACCGATCAAAACAAATTATTTTCCGTCACGGGCGAGCCAATCTTCGTAGAAGGAAGGCATGTCGCTGGAGGCGCGGGTGGTGAACCGCGCGTCGCGTTTTTCGAGGAAGGCGCGCACACCCTCGCGGCCGTCCCCCTGGCTGGTGTAGAACACGGCCAGGGAGTCCACACGATGCGCATCCAGCGGGTGGGCGTAGGCGCTGTTGCGATACAGCATGCGCCGTGCCAGGGCGTTGGCAACCGGCGAGCGCTGCGCCAGCGGCCGTGCAATGGCATAGGCGGCTTCCAGCAGCTCATCCTGGGCGTGTACGGATTTCACCAAACCGCCCACCAGGGCCTCCTGGGCATCAAAAATATCGGCGCTGTACACCCAGTCCAGCGCTTTTGCCATACCCACAATGCGCGGTAGAAACCAGCTGGAGCAGGCCTCCAGCACAATGCCCAGCCGGCCAAACACAAAGCCCATGCGAGCTTTTTCCGATGCCAGGCGAATATCCATGGCCAGTGTCATGGTGATGCCAATGCCCACCGCGGGACCGTTGATGGCGGCAATGACCGGCTTTTTGCAGTCGTAGATGGCCAGCGTCACTCTGCCGCCGGTATCGCGTACACCGTCGATGATGGTCGGGTCGTCCAGGCGCTTATGCAGGTCTTCCAGAGTGGGCTGTTGTGATTCATCGAGCCCGAACACGTTGCCGCCCACCGACAGATCCATGCCGGCACAGAAGGCCCTGCCCTCCCCCGTCACCACCACCACGCCCACGGCGTCGTCTTCGCTGGCGCGTTCGAAGGCGTGCACCAGTTCGTTGGCCATGGTCACGGTAAAGGCATTGAGCTGCTGGGGGCGGTTCAGGGTCAGGGTCAGCACGCGATCGCTAACCGTGTACTTCAGAGTACTGTAATCCATCACCAGGCCTCAGTTCCCAAGCCCCGACGGCACAATGCCCGGGTGCGCATAGTCCGGTAGCACCGGTGCTTCTATGCGCTCTTTGCCGTCCAGTGTGTACACCGGCAGTTTGTGGTGGTGAGGGAAATGCAGGCTGTAGGCGGTCAACCCGGTGCGCTCACTGGCCGGCAGATGGCACAGGGCCAGGCAGGTTTCGGCAATGTATTCGATGCGCTCTGAAGGGTACTCCTCGGGGATCCATTCACTGGCGCCCGGCGTGCGAATGGCAGTGCTGGGGGCCAGGGTGTTGACGGCAATGTTGTCCGCCTGCAGTTCCGCCGCCAGCCCTTGGGTCATGCGGCGCACCGCGGCCTTGATGGCCGCGTACACGGTGGCGCCGCCGTGGCTGGCAAAGCCGTCGTAGGGCCGCAAGGGCGGCAGCGCCGTCACCGAGCCCAGGGTGACAATCCAGCCGCCACCGCGCTTGCGCATTTCGGGCACGGCGTGGTGGTAAAGCATAAATGGCGCGCGCAGGTAATGGCCGATGGTGTTGTCGAACATCGCCTGCGCCATATCCACTGTCGGCGCGTATTCCGCCTTGCCGCCGCTGTGCACCAGAATATCCAGGCCTCCGGCCAGTTTAACGGTGCGCCCGACCAGGCCCTGCAGGTCGTCCTCGCGCTCCAGATCGGCAACCAGCGGGTGGGCGGTGCCGCCGTTGGCCGCTATCAGGGCCACAGTTTCCTTCAGGGTACCTTCGTACTGGCCGGCGCTGTCCAGGCTGCGGGCCGTCACCACCACGGTGGCGCCCTCGGATGCCAAGCGCTGGGCGATAGCGCGGCCGATGCCGCGGCTGGCGCCGGTGACCAGGGCAATTTTGTTCTCCAGCAGTGTTCCCATGGGGCAATTCCTTGTGTGTGCTTGTTCGGGTCCGGTCTGGTATTTGTTCGGTAAGGTATTGATTGGGTGCAGGCGTGCCCGCTCGGCACTGCTTAGACGCCCTCGGGCACCAGTTCAGCCGCCAGCACGCTGTCAGCAAAGGCGCAGAAGGCGTGAGACAGGTGAAGGTCGATGGCCTGGGCCCCAGACTCCGGGTCAAACCAGCGGTCGATGTAGGCCCAGTGGTGCGAGTGCGCCATATAGGGGCCGGTCAATCCATCGAGGCTGTCGAACTCCTGCTCCCATACCCAGGTCCAGGCTGCTACGTCAGCCTGGTGCCAGTCGGTGGCCCGGGCCCGGCTCAGACGCCAGTTGCGAATCTCGCCAATGTGCAGGGGCATGGCCAGCAGGTCGCGTTCAAAACGCGCGGCTGTCTCATCGCTCTGACCCGCCAGCACGCGGAAGAAGGCCGTGCGCTTTACCCCGCCGGCCATGCCGGCATCGCGTATGCCCCCACCCACGGTCTCCATGGCCAGTGCGTGTACGGCCTCACAGTGATCGGCCAGGGCCGGGGCAATCTGATGCTGCCAAGCATCGCTTTGCCGCGCCAGGCGGGCGGCGTTTTCATCCGTGTATTGCAGGTCCCAGGTAAAATGGCCGGCAGCGTACTCGGGGGCGAAGTTACGCGACAGGGCGCTCGCCCTGAGCCCAGGCAGGGCAGCCACTGCATCCTGCAGGACGGATTCCAGCGCATCCAGGTGCCCTTCTTTTGCCAGCAACTGGGCCGTTTCGCGATAGCCATGGGTTGCCACAGGGGCCTCGGCGGACAGGGCGGGGGCCAGTGCCCGGCTGTCGCAGTCTTGCAGGTAGTGACGTTCGCGGGACTCCACCAAAGCGTCAATCTCGGCCCAGAAGGCCAGCACCTGCGGCGTGCTGGATTGGGCGCGCATGGCCCACCAGGCGCCGACATCGGCGACCTCCCACTGCAGCCAGAGGCTCACCGGGCACTCGGCAGTGAGCACTGGCGGCGATACTTGCGCGCTGCGAAACACCAGCCCGCGCGCTGCAGCCCCCTCCTGGTATTGCGCTGCAAACAGGCGCCGCACCGCATCGAGATGGGCGGCCGGCACAATGAGGTGATCCTGAACCGTAATCATAAGGCCCCCTCAACCTGCCAGCAGTTCAACGACTTCGATCAGGTGCCCCTCCGGGTCAGCCACAAAGGCCACCCGAACACCGTGTTCCGGCATCGTTTTGATTGCCGCCACCACGCTGCCACCCGCCTGTTCGGCCCGGGCGACAAAGGCGTCCAGATCCTCGGTCTGAAAGCCGGTAATCACCTCGTCGCTACCCCTCGTTTTACCGTCGGTAAACTGCAGCAGCACAAAAGTGGCCGCGCCCTCGGCGGTGGGGTTGTACATGATCTCGCTGATGGGCCGGCCGGCAATTTCGCTGTCTACCCGGGCCAGCTCAGTGAGCCCGCACACGCTGGCATAAAAAGCGGCCGCAGCCTCGAGGTCGTTAACGAGCAGTTTGCTGAAGCCAAAATGGATCTGGGTGCCTGACATAGTGTGTCCTTGTTATGCGTAACGGTGGGTTGGGTTGTCGTTTGCCGCTTGTCTGCCGTTGGCGTTTTATCGGTGACTGCTGTTGGTCGTTCTATTGGTGAAGCCCGCGTTAGACGAATCGCCGCCGGGTGAGCACCGGGCGATTGCCAGCAGCGAAACCGGCCTGCCTGGTACCAATGCGCGCCCACCTGTAGACATTTAACTTATGATTAATTTATTCTGCAAAGCTATCGCTATTCAGCGGCGGCGTCAACGCTATCCCGCCCGCCCTGCAGGTCAGTTGTTAGGTGGTACATCAATTCAACCCAGCACGATTGTGCCCAACAACCCTCACCTGCTGTAGTAGCACAACCGATAACAACAACGGCATTCAAGGAGCACTTTTGTGATGTCCACCGGTCATTTGAGGCAGCAGACACTGTTCGATGTACTGCGCCGCACCGCAGCGCGGTTCCCGGAAAAACGGGCCATTCGCCACCACGATGTCAGCTGGACCTATCGAGAATTCCATACCCTGAGCATGCGCGTAGCCGGGGGCCTCAGGGCCCAGGGCATCGGGCCCGGCGACCGGGTTGCTGTCCTGTCGCGCAACTCCAATGCCTTTGCCCTGGCACGCTTTGCCATAGCGGCCTGCGGCGCGGTGCTGGTGCCGGTGAACTTCATGCTCAATGCCGACGAGGCGGCCTACATCATCGGCCACAGCGGCGCCCGCTTGCTGCTGGTAGGCAATACCGAGCTGGAGAAAGCAAAAAGCGCCGTCAGCCGATGTCCGGCCGTGGAACAGCTGTTCTGGCTGGCGCTTAATAGCCCCGCACCGGATGGCCTGCAGCCCTTTGATGCGCTGGCAAGCGCAACGCCGCTGGCCGAGCCGCCGGTCATCGACAACACCGAACCCGCCCAGATCGTCTACACCAGCGGCACCGAATCCGCCCCCAAGGGCGCGGTGCTCAGCCACGCCGCTGTGCTGTGGCAATACAGCAGTATCCTGGCGGATGCCGAGGTCGCCGGGGAGGATGTGCTGCTTCACGCCCTGCCCCTGTTCCACTGCGCCCAGCTGGACTGTTTTTTGGGCCCGTCCATTCACTGTGGTGGCAGCAATGTCATCACCGCCGACAACAGCCCGGGCAACCTGCTGCACCTGCTGGCCAGCGAAGGCATTACCTCTTTCTTTGCCCCACCCACGGTGTGGATCTCTCTGCTGCGCCATCCGGATTTTGACAACACCGACCTGTCGGCCCTGCGCAAGGGCTACTACGGCGCCTCCATCATGCCGGTGGAGGTGCTCAAGGAAATCCAGGCGCGCCTGCCCGATCTGCAGCTGTGGAACCTCTACGGCCAGACGGAAATTGCCCCCACCGCCACCATCCTCAAGCCCGCCGACCAGCTGCGCAAGGCGGGCTCCGCCGGCAAGCCGGTGCTGCACGTAGAGACCCGAGTCGTGGACGACGCGGGCAACGATGTGCCGGTGGGCGAGATTGGCGAGGTAGTGCACCGCTCACCACAGCTACTGACGGAGTACTTCAAGAACCCGGAGAAAACCGCCGAGGCCTTTGCCGGCGGCTGGTTTCACAGCGGCGATCTGGCCACCCTCGACCACGAGGGCTACCTCACCATCGTCGATCGCAAGAAGGACATGATCAAAAGCGGCGGCGAGAACGTGTCGGGGCGCGAAGTGGAGGAAACCATTTACCAGCTGGACTGGGTGGCGGAAGTGGCCGTGATCGGCCTGCCCCACCAGCGCTGGGTGGAGGCGGTGACCGCGGTGGTGGTACCCAAGGCAGGGGCCGAGCCGGACGAGGACGCGGTGATACGCTTCTGCCAGTCGCGCCTGGCCACCTTCAAGGTACCCAAGCGCATCGTGTTTGCCGACGACCTGCCGCGGAACCCCTCCGGGAAAATCCTCAAGCGCGAGCTGCGCCTGGCCCATGAGGAGGTCTTCAGCAATGACGGATAACGCAGCGAATAGCGGCCACGAGGCCGCCAACCCAACAGCGTCGCGCCAGCAAGACACCCCGGGCGCCCTGGACGGTGTGCGGGTCCTGGATTTAAGCCGGGTGCTGGCCGGCCCCTGGTCCACCCAGATACTGGCCGACCTGGGCGCGGAAGTGATCAAGATTGAACGCCCCGGCGCGGGGGATGACACCCGCAGTTGGGGGCCGCCGTTTGTACAGCGCCAGGATGGCTCCTGCGATGCCGCCTACTACTTTGTCGCCAATCGCAACAAACGCTCGGTGGCGCTGGACATCAGCCAGCCGGAGGGCCAGGCGGCAGTGCGCCAGTTGGCGGCCAGTGCCCACGTACTGGTGGAGAACTTCAAGGTGGGCGGGCTGGCGGCCTACGGCCTGGACTACGACAGCTTAAAGGCCATCAACCCCGCCCTGGTGTACTGCTCGGTCACCGGCTTTGGCCAAAGCGGCCCCTACGCCCCCCGGGCCGGTTATGACTTTCTGATCCAGGGCATGAGCGGGCTGATGAGCATTACCGGCCAGCCCGATGGCGGCCCCGGCGCCGAGCCGGTCAAGGTGGGCGTAGCCACTGCCGATCTGTCCGCCGGGCTCTATGCCACCATCGGCATTCTGGCGGCCCTGCGCCACGCCGAGCGTACCGGCGAAGGCCAGCATCTCGATATCTCCCTGCTGGATTGCCAGGTCAGCCTGCTGGCCAACCAGGCCCAGAACTACCTGGCCAGTGGCCAGCCTCCCCGGCGCCTGGGCAACGCCCACCCCAACGTGGTGCCCTACCAGGTCTTTGCCGTGGCTGACGGCCTCCTGATTCTGGCGGTCGGCAACGACGGCCAGTTCCAGCGCTTCTGCGCCGAGGCCGGAGTACCGGAGCTGGCCCGGGACCCCCGCTACGCCAGCAACGCCGCCAGGGTGGAAAACCGCGACGCCCTTATCGCCACCCTGCGCCCGCTGCTGGCGGCGCGTACCGGCGCAGACTGGATCGCCTGCCTGGAGGCGGCGGGCGTTCCCTGCGGCCCGATCAACACGCTGGATGAGGTGTTTGCCGACCCCCACATCCGCGCTCGCAACATGGCCATTACCATGCCCCTGGATGAGGGCGGCGGCACTCTGCCACTGGTGGCGAACCCCCTGCGTCTGTCGCGCACGCCACCCAGCTACCGGATGCCACCGCCAGGCCTGGGCGAGCACACCCTTGAAGTGCTGGCGCAGATCGAGCGCAACCCGGCCCAGTACCTGACCACCGACAGTGAGTAAGCGGATGATTCCCTGGCCACAACGACAGACGCTGCCGGCCTCCGCAGAGGCCCTGCGCAGCGAAGTACGCGCGTTTCTGGTCGCCCACCCGCCGGCGGCAGCCGCCGATGTGCGCGCCCGTTCCTGGATGGGTTTTGATGCCGCTTTTTCGCAAGCCCTTGGCGAGCGCGGCTGGGTGGGCCTTACCCTGCCCACCCAATACGGCGGTGGCGGTGGCAGCGCCTTTGATCGCTACGTCATCCTTGAAGAGCTACTGGCCGCCGGCGCTCCGGTGTCGGCGCACTGGATTGCCGATCGCCAGAGTGCGCCGCTGCTACTGCGCTTTGGCAGCGACAGCCAGCGCCGTGAGCTACTGCCGCGCATCTGCGCGGGCGAGTTGTATTTCTGCATCGGCATGAGCGAGCCCGGTGCCGGCTCGGACCTGGCCAGTGTCAGCACCCGGGCGGTGCCCAACGACCAGGGCTGGCTGCTGAACGGCAGCAAGCTGTGGACCACCAACGCCGACCGCTGTCACTACATGATCGCCCTGGCGCGCACCTCGGGCCAGCATGGCGACCGGCAACAGGGCCTGTCACAGCTGCTGGTGGACCTCTCCCTGCCGGGCATCACCATTCGGCCCATTCGCGACCTGGCCGGCGACGCCCACTTTAACGAAGTGTTTTTTGACAATGTGCAATTGCCCCACGACGCCCTGATTGGCGCCGAGGGCGATGGCTGGCAGCAGGTCACCGCAGAGCTTGCCTTCGAGCGCAGCGGCCCGGAGCGTATTCTCTCGGCGATGGCCCTGCTGGAATGCTGGTGCGACTGGCTGCGACTTTGTGAGGCCGATACCGGCGACCAGCGCACCCTCGGGGAACTGGTCAGCCGGTTGGCGGTGCTGCGCTCCCTGTCACTGTCCATCACCGCCCAGTTGGCACAGGGGCAAAGCCCGGTGATTCCCGCGGCCCTGGTCAAAGACCTGGGCACCACCTTCGAACAGGACATACCCGCGATGCTGGCCGATCAGATAGGCCGGCGTGGTGGTGAACACGGCAGAGTAGAACTGATGCGCACCCTCGCATACACCAGCATAATCGCCCCCACCTACTCGCTGCGGGGTGGCACCCGGGAAATCCTGCGCGGGCTGATTGCCCGGGGGATGGGCCTGCGATGACCGATTCCGTCTTTCTGGACAGCATCCAGCCCCTGTTCCAGGACATTCACGCGCACTTTACCAGCCAGCCGGACCTCAACCCCCAGGCGGCCTGGGACGAGCTGGTGCAGTCGGGCTTTTTGCGTTTGCTACTGCCAGAGAGCGCCGAGGGCGCCGGCCTTAGCGTTGCCGAAGCACTGCCGGTGCTGATGGCCGCCGGCTACTGGGCCCTGCCCCTGCCCTATGTGGAAACCGCCCTACTCTATGCCGCCTTACCCGACGCTTTGGCAGACGCCATCGATGGCAACCTGGCCCTTGCCGTTGGTACCTGCGGCCCTGGCGAGCCGGCACAGCCCCTGCGCCTGGGCCTGCACTGCCTGGACGCACTGGTTACCGCAAAGGATGGCGGCATCACTGTAGCGCCGGTAAGCGGCGATGTTGAACAGGGCTGGCGCCTGCAGGGCGAGGTGACGCCGCTCTCGCAGGTGCTGGATATCCGCCTACTGGGCACCGCCGCCGAATGTTTGCAACTGGCCGGTGCTATGCAGCGGGTGCTGGAACTGACGGTTGACTACGCCAACACGCGCCAGCAGTTTGGCCGCCCGATTGGCAAGTACCAGGCCCTGCAACAGCAGATTAGCGTGATGACCGGGCATTGCCACAGCGCCGTGATGGCAGCCCAACTGGCAGCGGGCGGGATGCAACGCAGCAACACCGGGCTCAGTCTTGATCACCACCGTGTTGCCGCCGCCTGCGGTATGATCAAGGCGGCCTGTCAGCCAGTGGTGAGCACTGCCCACGCCGTTCACGGTGCCATTGGCGTCACCGAAGAGTATGAACTGCACCACTACACCCGGCGACTGCTTGCCGGCCGACTGGCCGGAGGATCCGAGTCCCGCTGGTTCGAACAGGTTGGCCAGGCCTGCCTGGACAGCGGTGCCAGCGTTTTTGATTTCACCCTGGCCAACCTGAGCTAGCCAGGCACCCTTTTGCGGGAGCTACCATGTCACTGATACAACTGCAGCAGCAAAACCACATCGCCAAACTCACGCTGAACGACCCCGAGCGCCATAACCCAATATCCGATGGGCCCATGGTGGACGCCCTGTGCCAGGCGCTGGAGAGCGCCGACAGTGATGACACGGTACGGGTCATCGTCCTCACCGCCGCGGGCAAGTCGTTCTCCAGCGGCGGCAACCTGAAAACCATGCTGCCAGGCGCCCCCGGCGCACTGGCCGCCGATGAGCCCGCGCAAACCCCGGGCAACTACCGGCGCGGCATCCAGCGTATCCCCCTGCTGTTCCAGCGCCTGCAAAAACCGGTGATTGCCGCCGTGAACGGTGCCGCCGTGGGTGCGGGATGCGACCTGGCCTGCATGTGCGACCTGCGCATTGCATCAACCAGAGCGCGCTTCGCCGAGAGTTTTGTGAAACTGGGGCTGATACCCGGGGACGGCGGCGCCTGGCTGCTGCAGCGCATTGTGGGCTATGCCAAAGCGGCGGAGCTGTCACTCACCGGCGACATGATTGACGCCCAGACTGCCCTGGCCATTGGCCTGGTCTCGCAGGTTGTCGAGCCCGATGCCCTGCTGGCCACGGCACTGGAACTGGCCGACAGGATAGCGGCCAATCCGCCCCACGCCGTGCAGCAAACCAAACGCCTGCTGCAGCAGGCGCGGGACAACAACCTGGCCCACCACCTGGAGCATGCCGGCGCCGTGCAGGCCCTGATGCACACGACCGCCGAGCACCGCGATGCGGTGGCGGCCTTTCTGAACAAGTCGAACTGAAGGGGGCGCGGCCCGGGCTACGCAGCGGCCGGGGGACTCACGCACCCCTGCGGCTCAGGTGAGCAAGTGCGAACGCGTTGCTTCAGGCGTTCTGAATGCGTTCCACCTCGCGTTCGAGGTTGCTGATCATCTGCTGGAAGGCGAGTCCCAACACTTCGTCGGTGGTCAGGGTCATATTGTGCTTGCGCAGCATTAGCAGGAACTCCTGCTCATCAGGCTCGAGCTTGTCGATATGGGACAGGGAAATGCCACTGCGGAAGTGACTGCCCTGCAGCTCATTGAATACCACCGCCACCGCGTAGCTGCAGAACAGCCACACGTGAAGAGCAAGGTCGTGACCGCGAAAACCCTGTTCGTAGAGAGTACGGGACACCGTCAGGGTAATGCGCAACCAGCCGGGGGAGCTGTTGCCATTAACGCCCATGACCTTGAGCACAATGGGATAGCGTTCGGCATGGGCCTTGAAGGTCCACAGCCATTGCATCAGGGTTTCCTGCCAGCGCTGGTTGCGCTTGGCCGGCGGCATTTCAAACTGCATGCAGATATGGTCGCCAATACCTTCCAGCAGGGCATCGCGGCTGGGGAAGTAGTTGTACAAGGCCATGGACACGGTATCGAGAGACTTCGCCAGCTTGGCCAGGGTGAACTGCTCCACCGGCCCCTGTTCCAGCAGTTCCATCGACGCGGCCAGGACTTTCTCCCGTGACAGCCGCGCAGGGCGCCCGGCAGTGGCACGCCGTGCGGTAACTGCGACAGTCGTAGTTTTAGCGCTTGCCGGCGTGCGTTTTGCTCTGGGCTTTTTCTGGGCCTTGGTACTCGCCTTGGTCGCTGCTTTGGCCTTGGCTGCGCTCCCGCCGGGGGCTTTCGCCGCCTTCTTCTTGGCGGCAGGTTTTTTGACGGTGGCTTTTTGTGTCGCAGGCTTTTTCGCGGTGGTCTTAGAGGCGCCACTCGACACCTGTTTAGCCCCGGTTTTACTTGTCTTACTCGGCATGGCGCGACGCTCCCCTGGCGTCTGGACTTACTGGTAATTTAAAGATGAGACTATAGCTTGCACCCACCGCGGGCGGCAAGGCTCATCCAAACCTGTCACCCCAGGTAGCGGCGCACGAACACGCCGTCAGTCATGACCTTTATTCGCCGTCGATAGACAGTCCCATGCCACGCAGTACCTCCACGGGCAGGGCGGGGTTGCCCAGTGCCGTGAGATGCGCCGCTCGCCCCGCCGCCATTTCCCGGGTAATCTCCGGGTGGGTGGATACCCAGAAGTCCCCGGCCGCGATCTGCGGCAGGATGCGCTGGGCCGCTTCATAACCACTGATGCCGTCGGCCTCCAGCATAGCGTTCATCAAGACCCGGTGCTGTTCGCTGCCGGTATCGATGGTGGTCCCGCCGTCCTGGAAAATACGCGTTGCTACCGGCCCCGGCAGAATCGCGGATACGCGGATCGGCGCCTGTTTGATCTGCATTTCCAGGTACAGGCATTCGCTGAAGGATATCAGCGCGTGCTTGCTGAGAATGTAGGAGGTCTGGATCGGCATCATGCCCAGCCCACCAATGGAGGCGGTATTGGCGATCCAGGCAGGCTTGCCAGCGGCTATCATGCGCGGCGCAAAGGCGCGCACCCCGTGAATGGCGCCATGGATATTGATATTGAGGGTTTTCTCCCACTGGGCGGTTGATAGCTCCCAGGTGAAGCCCAGGGTCTCCACGCCAGCGTTATTCACCAGCAGGGTGACATCCCCCCAGTGCTCGTGAACCGTAGCAGCCAGCGCATCAATGGAATCCGGGGTGGACACGTCCACCTTCACCGCCAGGGCTTCACCGCCCTGCTCGACTATCGCGCTGGCCACCGACTGCGCGCGGTCGACGGCGATATCCGCCACCACGACTTTCATACCGTATTCCGCGGCGACCCGGGCCAGTCCCTCGCCAATGCCGGAACCGGCACCGGTGATCACGGCCACGCCACCGCGTAACGCTTCCATACTCATTAATACTGCTCCTCAGGCCACGGCCCGCGCTTTGCCCTTGATCAGGCGGTAATCCGCCAAATCCGGCTCCCGGGTCATCCCCCAGTAATCCACCAGTTTGTAGGGGCTGGACAGGAAGACCCGGCCACTCTTGTTCTTGTAGTAGCTCTTCGCCTTGGGGTGGGACCAGATCAGTCCCTTCAGGGTTTCGTCGACATGGGCGTTGAAAGCTTCGGTCGCCTCCAGCGTGGGCTCCAACGCGGCGGCGTTATTGGCCTGCAGTGCTTCCAGGCACTCCATGATGTAGTGGACCTGGGTTTCCGAAGTGATGTTCTGGCCGCCGGCGTGATTCGGCGCGCTATTGGGACCCACCGTCAGGAAGAAATTGGGGAAACCCGGTACGGTGACCCCCAGGTAGGCTCTCGGGTCATCTTCTCCCCATTCTTCTTTGAGGTTACGGCCGTCACGACCAATGATCTGCAGTCCACCCGTCATGTCCGAAATGTCAAAGCCTGTGGCGCAGAGGATCACGTCCACCTCGATCCGGCTGCCGTCTTTCAACACAATGGCCTTCTCCTCGACGTGGTCGAGGGTATTGTCCTCCAGGCGGACATTGTCGCGGCACAAGGTGTCGAGCCAGTTGATATCCATGCAGATCCGTTTACCGAACACGGGGTAGTCCGGCACCAGCTTTTCCAGCAGGTCGGGACGGTCCTTCAGCTTGGCGTGATAGTTTTGCAGGCAGTACTGGCGCACGCCTTCGTTGTAGGCGGACACTGATGCGCCGTCCTCACATTCCCAATTGGGGTCGATACGGATGTTTTCGTACAGGCCGTCGGCGGCAAACCAGTAGGCGCGGAAGCGGAACCACTCCTTGTAGCCGGGAATGTGCTGCTGCGCCCAGCGCACGGCCTCGGGTACCGCCTGCAGGTGGTTGGGCATGACCCAGTGGCGCGAACGCTGGAACACCGTTAGTTCGCCGACCTCGGGGGCAATGGCCGCCCCAAGTTGGACGCCACTGGCCGCCGTGCCGATCATGGCCACCCGCTTGCCTTTTAAATCCACGCTGCTGTCCCAGCCGGCGGTGTGCATCACCGGGCCGGCAAAGGCATCCAGCCCCGGAATATTGGGCAGCGACCAGCGATTGACCGGGCCGTGGGCGTTGATCACAGCATTGGCGCGGACCTTGCGCTCGCCCTTGGCATCACTGAGCGTGACTTCCCACTCATTGGTCGCCTCATCCCATTCAAAACCGAGCACATGGGTTTCAAACACGACATGGCGGCGCAAGTCATACTTGTCGGCCACAGCCAGCAGGTAGCGCTGGAACTCGGGACCGTTCGGGGTGTAGTGGGACCAGTTCGGATTGAGCTCAAACGAATACGAGTAAAAATGACTCGGCGTATCCACGGCGCAGCCCGGGTAGGTGTTCTCCCACCAGGTACCACCCACTTCGGGATTCTTTTCGATCACCTGGAAGTTGTAGCCGGCTTCATCCAGCTTGATGGCGGCCAATAGCCCGGTCAGGCCGGCGCCAACCACCAGCACCTTGAAGTTATCGTCGGGTGCTTGCCGTCCTGGTCGCTCGCTGCGCTGCTCGGGAGTGTCGAAGCCCATCTGTTCCTTGAGCATCGGAACGAACTCAGCGCCGACCGGCTCACCCACTTCGACACTAAGCAGGCGTGCCAGAGTGTCATCATCCAAATCGGTCGCTTGGGGTGGCGGATCCTGGGTCAGCAGCGTGAACAACGTCTGTCGGATTTCGTCTGCAAGCGCCTCAGGCACTTTTTTCTCGGGCTCAAAGATCGATCCGATGTAGGGCGCACAGGCTGCCAGTAGCGGCGTGTCAGGCTGGTACTGTGCCAACACCATCAGCAGCGTCGCGACGTCCCCCTCGGCGAGGCCGCGTTTCAGGGCGGCCTGATCACGAATGGGCAGGGTCGGCGTGAAGTCGAGTACAGGTGGGTGCATGGGCATGTCTCAGGAATATGGGCAGTTTTTGATACAGCGAAAGCCAATTTACTTATAGATAATTTATTTGTCAAATATAGCGTCTACCAGACGACCTCAATCGAGATCCGCCACTTTGAGGACCATTTTCCCGCGATTGTGGCCCTGCTGCAGGATACGGTGGGCTTCACCCACGTCTTGCACCGCGAACTCGGTCAGCGGCGGCAGCACCACATCACCGCTCACAATGAGGCCGGCGATCTTCTCGAGCGTGGCGGCACAGTTCACGTCATTCATGGTCGAGAAAACCCGTGTCACACCCTTCTCCGCGCCGGCGGCAGCGGCGGCGGGAATGTCACCGTCGTCGACCAGGGTGGGGATGCTGACAAACGTGCCACCGGGTCGCACCAGGTCCAGGCCGTAGGGCAAGGTGCTGACGCCCACGGCATCCATCAGGTAGTCGAGTCCCTCAGGCGCCCAGGCACTGATGGCTTGGCGGATATCTTCCTGCCGGTAGTCGATAACGCGACCGACACCGAGCTCCTGCAGATAGCCCACATTGCGGGTAGAGCAGGTCGCCGCCACTTCAGCGCCGGCCCAGCGGGCAAACTGCACGGCGAAGCTGCCGAGCCCGCCTGAGCCGCCGTGAATCAGGGCTTTCTGGCCTTTCGCGAGGCCGCCGCGATCGAAGAGCCCCTGCCAGGCAGTCAAAGATGCCACCGGCAGTGCAGCCGCTTGGGCGTAATCCATGCCCTGCGGGATGCGTGCCACTCGCTCAACGTTGGCGAGGGCAAACTCGGCATAGCTGCCCTGCCCGCCCTGGCCGTGGTTGGTGGGGGTAAACACGCGGTCGCCGGGTTGGAATGCCGTCACATCCTCCCCGACACTCTCCACCACGCCTGCGGCGTCGAAGCCGATGATGTAGGGAAAGACATAGGGCCGGTACTGGGCCAGATGGCCCTCCCGGTTCTTCCAGTCCGCCGGATTGACCCCGGCGTAAGCGATGCGCACCAACACTTCGCCAGGACCGGGCACCGGGGTAGCGATCTCCGCCCAGCGAAATACGTCGGGGCCACCGGTTTGTTCGATAATCATTGCGTGCATGGGCTGTCGGTTCCTGTAATCAGTCGAGGCGCTCACAGCCCCAGGTGTTGTCGATAGAAGTCGGCCTGAAAGGCGTAGAATTCACGGCTTTCCGGCAGGTCCAGGGCGTACCAGTGGGAGTGCGGCATGCCGTCGTAGACCAGGATGTCGGCGTCCCGGCCCGCGCGGCGCAGGGCCCGGTGAAAATTGCTGGCCGCGCTGAGCAGTGCATCGCGGGTGCCCGAGGCCAGCAGGCTGGGCGGGAACTGGCTCAGGTCGGCGGTTTCTGGCGAAATGATGGGGTCGCGGGGGTCGGCGCCGCCGAGATAGGCTGTCACCTCACTGAGTTCATGCCCCAGCGGCAGGCTTTCCTGACCGTAGAAGCCACTCAAGGTGAAGATGTTGCGGGTGTCGCCAAAATCGAAGAGGTTGCCACCGGCAGAGTACATCCCGACACAGGCCGGCAGGGGGAGCGCTTCGACCTGCTGCAGTCGGATCACCGCCTGGCCACTCAGGAAACCACCCGCCGAACTGCCGAACAGACCGATATTACCGGCGCCAAATTCCTCCAGGCAGTGCCGGTAGACCGCGATCACGTCATCGAGCGCCGCCGGATAGGGGTTTTCGGGGGCCAGCCGGTAATCAACGCAAATCACCGTGATCCCGGTTAGCGCCGCGATGGGAATGCCCTCCACCAGGGCACCGGATCCGACGACAAAGCCGCCGCCGTGCATGTTCAGCAGGACCTTGCCAGCAACCCGGCGATCTTCCTCGGCCGCCTGGATGCGGTGACAGCGTACGCCGTTGATCTGCTCTTCCTGAATATCGACCGGGTACAGGGCTTGCGCGTGCTGATTCAGCCCCTCAAAAGCCGGCGCCATGGCGTCGCGAAGGGTCCACATCGGCACGGGCTCCTCCGGCAGCGGCGCATCGCCCCAGGGGTTGGACGCCAGGTAGGCCTGAGCCTCCGGGCTGACACTGCTGGGAACGGGCACCCGGCGCTCGCCAAGGTGGACGGTGCCATCGGGGTCTATGGGGTACGGCATAAGAGTGTCTCCTGTAGAACGGGCGCTGCGCGCTGGCGCAACGAATTACCTTTATTTTAGTGATAAGTTTTATTGTGCAGGAGACGCTGTTAAAGGTACAGACTCGATGGGTACTAGTATTTCAACAATCTGAACTGGCCACGCTGGTTGCGCGCATCAGCCGTCAGTGCACAGGGACGGGCGTGGTCAGTGAAAATCCACCGCGTCCAGAAAATGTCCCACATCGACGGTGAGCGCCCGTGTATAGAACTCGGTCCTGGCCACCTAGTGGTGCTCCAGAAACTGGCTGACCAATTTCGGGGAGCGCTCTTGAAGGGGCGTGTGCTATCGCCCTCCAACGCGGTCTGCACCGCAAGAGGTGCTGTTGGCCAACCCTCAAGTACAGGTGAATACAGCCGATATTGCATCCGCGGATCGACATCACCAGCGTTAACCCGACAGCGCCAACGCGCTATATCCACGCTGCTTGCGAACCGCTCCGCTGTATCCAGGAGTTTGAGAAGAAATGCGCAACAACCAGCCTATTACCGCTCGTGAGTATCCCATCGCGGAAGAGCAACTGCTGATTTCCCACACCGACCTGAAAGGCAGGATTACTTTTGCCAATAGCGATTTCGTCGAAGTTAGCGGTTTCAGCAGCGAGGAGCTGATTGGCTCCCCGCACAATATCGTTCGCCATCCGGATATGCCTGAGCAGGCCTTTGCTGACCTGTGGCGGTGTCTAAAGGCCGGCGAAATGTGGGTGGGTCTGGTAAAGAACCGGCGCAAGAACGGCGATTTCTACTGGGTGCGGGCCCAGGTGATTCCAATGCTGGAGGCCGGCCGGGCGGTCGGTTATGTCTCGGTAAGAACACGCGCCCGGCCCGCGGCCATCAAATCGGCTTCGCAGGCCTACCAGAAAATCAGCAGGGGCGAAGCGGCATACCTCACTGTGCGCAAAGGAAGAGTACAGCGCACTGGCTGGCGCGGCATTGGCAATCGGGTGATGGCGCTGGCAAGTGGATCTTCCATTTCCCTCACACCACTGATCGCCGCGCTGCTGGTTGGCCTTGCCACTGGGCTCGGCTGGTACGGTACACAGGGCGAAGCGCCCTCCCCCTGGCTGCCGACAGTACAGGCTGCGCTACTGTTTCTGGGACTGCCGCTGCTGCTAGTGCTGGCGTGGCACCAGCGCAGGAGCCTGGTACTGCCGCTGCGGGAGAGCGTGCTGTTTTCCAGCCAGATTGCCGCCGGCAACCTCGGTATCGCCGCGCCGGCGGCGCAGGGTGGCGACTTCGGGCGACTGCTGGCCAGCCTCGACCTGATGCGCAAGAGCCTCGCCGGGATCGCCGGCGAAGTCAGGCGCGGCATCGATGTGGCCAGTCCCGCTGCACGCGACATCGCCGCTGGCAACAGCGACCTGGCTTCCCGCTCCCTGCAGCAGGCGGCGTCACTGGAACAAACCGCCTCCAGTATGGAGCAGATCACCGTGACTGTGCAGCAGAATGCCGACAATGCTGAGCAGGCCAGTACGCTGGCGCGGGAGTCCGCAGCCACCGCGACGGATTGCAGCGACCTGATGGACCAGGTGGTCACCACCATGGGGGGAATCACCCATCACTCCAGCCGCATGGCGGCCATTATCGAGGTTATCGACGGGATCACTTTCCAGACCAATCTACTGGCCCTCAATGCGTCAGTCGAGGCCGCTCGCGCCGGCGTTCACGGACGCGGCTTTGCCGTGGTGGCCAGTGAGGTGCGCAGTCTGGCAGGACGCTCGGCAGATGCCGCCAGGGAAATCCGCACGCTGATTGACTCCTCCACAAGTGATACCAACACCGGTGCGGCGCTGGTGCGTCAGGCGGGGGACTCCATGCAGGAAATGGTGCAGAAGGTAACCCGGCTAAACCAGCTTATTGGTGAAATTGCCACCGCGAGCCGGGAACAGGGCTCGGGCATCGAGCAGGTGAACAGCGCCATCTCGGAGATGGACGCGGTCACTCGCCAGAATGCGGAGAGAGTGAATATCAGCGCCCGGGACACCGAGCGCCTGCTGCATCAGATAGAGGAACTGGCCCGGGCCGCCGCGGTGTTCCGATTTTCCGGCGGCGAAGTCAGAACCGATACAGCCAGACTACACTAGCCGTATCGAAGTCATTTCCAACCCGCGTGAGCACCCCGGTGCTCGCGCTGAGCTTGAGACTCTGCTTTGCGCTCAAGGGAAAGGATAGCGTCACGCCCAGGCGGGAGTTTTCAACCTGGTCATCCCTGGCATTGCCATTGATGTAGGTCTCGCCGCCGTCAAAGTAGTTGAGATTGGCGGATATCCAGGCGCCCCGACCCAGCATGTAAATCAGGTGCGATTGCAGCGAATAGATCGGATCCTGCTCCAGTAGCGTGCCGCGGAAGTTGTCGTCGTTGTCCTCGAATACGCGCACCGACCCCTGCAGGTCGATGTACCAGCGGCCTACCCGATACGACATGCCCAACCCGGGTCGCAGCATCCACCGGTTCGTGCCGGCGTTAATCAGGTGCCTTGCTGTGTAGGTGCCAAGGGGTACTGTCGCCTGCAGACTGGCGCCGACCACCAGTCCAGGTTGCCACTGTCCGAAGTCCTGCAGTTCCAGCGCTGGCGCGCCGTAAAAATTCCAGGTCAGCTTGACCGAGGGATCACCGTACTCGCAACGGTCGGCGGTGGCGAACTCGCCTTCAAAGATGGCCGACCCTTCGTAGCACACCCGCGATGCCGCGATATCAAACTTGGCGGAATCGCCGGCGAGTTCAAAAGAACGCGCGAGGGCCAGCACCCCGGCCTCGATTGTCATTTCAGCGTTCTGCAAGGGCGAACTTGGCGTCGGTGAAAGGTCGCCCTCGGAGCGCGCATAGCCCAGTGCCAGAAACGTTTGTTTCACCGGCAGGTTGGTATAGCTGCGCGGCTCCAGGTCCTGCGCCAGGCTTCCGGGGCCAGCTAGCAGGTATGCTGCGCAACAGGCTGCAAAGCGCATAGCGCCTCCTTTGGCAGCCCGGGTCCCGGCGGCGAGCCGGCAGTATGGTGCGGAATGCGGCGCACCGCGCTGGTCAAACGGGCTGTTCTCAGTAATCCGCGCTGCCAAGGCCCTGGATCCTTCATTGCCAAAGGCCAGAATTTAACCGCTTTTTGGCCATATATCACTCCCGAAATTGTCGAGCCCTGCGGCATACTGAAAACTTTCCCGTCCACCCGGCACAAGAAAAAGGAGTTAACGGTGAACACACAGGCACAGGTCAAACTAGCCGATTTTCAGGCGGCCGATGTGCTCGACCCCGTGGTCATGGGCGATGAGCGCAGTATGTATGCCCTGTTCGACCACCTGCGCAGCACCGACCCACTGTCCCGCGTGGAGCATCCTGACTACCGGCCGTTCTGGTCCCTGACCCGCTATGACGATATCCGCCATATCGGCAGCCAGAATGACAGCTTCCTCAGTGCGCCGCGCACCATTCTGATTCCCAGCGCCTTCGAAGAGGCCCTGCTCGCCCAGTTCGGCACCAGCAATGGCCTGGAAACCCTGATTCACATGGATCGCCCGAAACACCTGAAAATGCGCAAGGTCACCCGCGAATGGTTTTTGCCGCGCAGCATCGAAACGCTGCAGGCTGAAGTTGAATTGCTGGCGAAGGAATTTGTCGATCGTATGCAGGAAATGGGCGATGAGTGCGACTTTGTGAAGGACATCGCCCTCCTCTTCCCGCTGCGTATCATCCTGTCGATTCTCGGCCTGCCGCGTGAAGCCGAGGGCACCATGCTGCGCCTGACCCAGGAGATGTTCGGCGGCCAGGACCCGGAACTACAGCGTGGCGATAGCGAAACTGCCGGCCTGGAAGTGCTCAACGAGTTCGGCGCCTACTTCGCCGAGGTGATCGAGGACCGCAAACGCAATCCGCAGGATGACCTGGCCACGGTGCTTGCAAACGCCGAGGTCGACGGCGAACCGATGAACATGCTCGACCAGGCCAGTTACTTCATCATCACCGCCAGCGCCGGCCACGACACCACATCGGCGGCCATCGGCGGCGGCATGAAGGCCCTGCTGGAACACCCCGAACAGCTGGCCCTGTGGCGAGACACCCCGGCTATCGACGACCGCGCGGCGCGGGAAGTGATCCGCTGGGTCTCCCCGGTGCGCCACATGGTGCGCACTGCGACTGCAGACACCGATTTGCACGGCAAGACCATTCGCGCCGGCGACAACGTCGCCCTCTGGTATCCGGCAGCCAATCGCGACCCGGCGGTATTCGAGGCCCCCAACAGCCTCGATCTGCAGCGCGACCCGAAAACCCAGCTCGCCTTCGGCTACGGTTCTCACATGTGCCTGGGGCAGCACCTGGCGGCGCTGGAGTTACGCTGCTTCTTCCGCGAGTTGCTGCCGCGTCTGAAATCCATGGAATTCAACGGCGATCCGGAGTGGATCAAGGCGATTTTCGTCGGCGGGTTGCGCTCGATGCCGGTGCGCTACCAACTGGGCCAGCGGGCCGTGTGAGAAGCCCAGCCCACGGGGCTGGTGTTCAGTTTTTCCTGCTCAGCGCCTCAATCCTGGCGCTGACCTGGTCTATCTTCTTCTGCTCGGCATCGATGCGTTTTTGATAGCCCGCATCAAGCGCATCCAACTGCGGCTGCAGCCCCTCTTCGTAGGTCTGGCCAGGCGGCGTATTGCTATCGTAGTCGCCCCGCTCCCGCAGGCGCTGCATGTCGATATCCCGGGCCTGCTCCAGTTCGGCTATGCGATTTTCATAGCGCGTAATTTCCCGCCGCAGTTCCCTCACTTCGTTGGATTCAGCGACCCGGCGCCAGGTCGCGCGCTCCTCGTCGGTGGTTCCGGTGCTGGTGTCCGGGGGGCGTACTGTGGTTTCCACGGCATTGTCCCCACAGGGTTGCTGGCTGAACACCGTCTGCCCCTGTTCGCCAATGCACTTGAAAATGCGCGTCTCGGCCTTGGCAGGTACAACAGTCACCAGCAGCGGCACAAGGCAAAGTAATTTCAGCATCCGTCTCCAAGCCTCGGGCGGGCTCACACAAAGGCCGAGTGTAACAGGCTGGCCCGCGGGAGAAACCATCTCAAGCGGCTATCCGGTCGCGCGGTGGTCTGCCGTATCAGGCAGCCAGGGCCGGATGGGGTATACGGCCGGATGCGTCGGCGACGTCACTGTAATGGACTTCAAAGCTTTCACCACCGGGGCGCCCCCACCAGCAGGCAGTCATGTCGATCCTGAGGTTCCACTGGCTCTGTACCGGCACGGTATTGGCACCGATGGCCAGGGGATCAATCACCGCGCAATTGACCCCTGCAGGCCAGCGCGCGGAATGAAACCAGAGCAACCCGCTCCCCGCCTCCCGGTGCACACTGCCCAGTTGCTGGGAGAAATGGTAATCCGCCGGATCGGATATGCGGCTGTGCCAGGTATCCAGGGCGGCGGCGGTCAGGTCTGCGCTGCGGGAGTGACTGACGGCGAAGTGCAGTGCACTGCGCCCGTCGCTGATGACATCCAGCGGGCCGAGGTCACTCAGGCCCTGCTGGAACAGCCACAGGTACACCGCGGACTCCACCATGGCAGTCTCCCGTTCCCGGGCGCCGTAGAGAATCCCCATTTCCGTGTGCCGCCCAAAGCGCGAGCCGTGGCGCAGGGGCGGGTAGCGGAATGGCGCGCGAAGAATCCAGTGCAGGTGCAGGCTGCTGGGCGGGTAGGCAGGCTTGTGGGCGTCCAGCAATTGCTCCAGGCGATCCTGTTCCGCGGCGGAGCGGGTGATATTGCGGGTAGCGGCCTCTTCCTGGTACTCCACAATGCGCCAGATATGCCCGCTGGTTGCACTGGTGCGCAGGAGTTGCGGATCCATCAAAGGCGCCCGCGCATGCCGTCCAGGTAGTGGTTGACCAGGGCAAGGCCCTCGTAGCGACTCACCAGATCCGAGGGCGCTTCGTTGCGCAGGTGGTGATTGGGCGTGCGCATCCAGTGCTGCATTTGTGCACGGTTGCCGCCGACGATGGCGTACAGAGAGCGGTACACCCGCACCAGCCCGAGAGCCAGTTCCAGGGCCTTGGGGCTGGACAGGAGCGCGGCGCCGCGGGAGTAGTTTTTCATTGAAGCGGTGCTGACCCCGACCGCCACGGCCAGTTCTGCCAGGGTCAGGCCCAATTCACTGCCCGCTTCCAGCAGGGCGCCGGTCACAATCGCCTCGTCAGAGCGCACTGGAGCAGTTTGGTTCATATTCGGCACCTTTTTGGAGCTGATAGAGTTTACATATATACCTTTAATATATATTTGTCTAGAAATAAACCAAATCTAGCTGTCCAGCGAACAGGCGCAGATACGGCTGATATGGCACAGCGGCAGGCCGCTCTGCTGCTGCCATTCATTAAAGGCCGCCTGAATGCGGGCCAGATCCCGCTGGCTGGTGGGATTGGCGGCGACCTCGACCCCCGCCCCGCGCAGGCAGCGCAGTACATCGCCGGTGAGGACAAAAGTGTCTCGCCCCATGTTGCGCAGCACCCGCTGGCCGGTCATGCCGCCGAGACGATCTCCGCGCTGCTTCAGCAGGCGGAACAGGCCCACCAGGTCTTCGGAAGGCCAGCGGGCGACGAAGCGGCCAAAACTGCCCTCCTCTTTGGCCAGCTCCAGCACAATGCGGGCGTTGCGCTGCACGCTGATGACTTTCTGCCGGTTGCGGATTATCAGGGGGTTGGCGGCGAAACGATCAATCTGGTCCGGGCTGAGCATGACAATCTTTTCCGGCGGAAAACCGAAAAAAACCTCCTCGAAACCCTGCCACTTGTTGTCCACCACACGCCAGACAAAGCCGGCCTGGAAAATACAGCGCGCCATTTCGGCCAGCCAGCGGTGATCCTGGGTGCGCGCCAGTTGTCGGGGGCTCTTGAAGTCTGGCAGCAGGCGGGTCAGGGCTGCCTTGCCCCCTTTGCGCTCAACGGCTCGCTGGTAAATGCTGTCGAAGTGTTCCATTACGCCGTCTGCCTCACGCTCCCTGTGTTCTGGCTGCGAAGGGTGACACGACTTCCAGCCTGCTGCCACCACGGCTGCTGCGAATATCAATTCGCACGTCCATCTGTTCCCGCAATTCCGAGACGTGGGAAATCACGCCGACCGTGCGGCCGGCCTGCTGCAACTCCATCAGGGTACTGACCGCCAGCTCCAGAGCTTCGGTGTCGAGGGAACCAAAGCCCTCGTCCACAAACAGGGTATCCAGGGCGATGCCGCCGGCCTGGGCCTGCACCACGTCAGACAGCCCCAAGGCCAGGGCCAGCGCCGCCATGAAGCTCTCGCCACCGGACAGCGTGGCAACCGAGCGTGCGTTGCCGGTGTAGTCGTCGTGGACCTCAAGATCCAGTCCGGCAGCACCGGCCCCGCTACTTGCCTCGCGCCGCCGGTGTAACTGGTAGCGGCCCGCGGACATACGCGCGAGTCGCAGGCTCGCCTGGGTCAGCACATCGTCCAGCAACACCCCGAGCACATAGCGCTGCAGGCTGACGCCGCTGCCGGCCCTGCCATTGGCGACATCCGAGAGGGTGCCGACCACGGCGTACTCCCGATCCAGTGCACTGTTGCTCTGCCTCTGCTGCTCGAGCTTGTCGCTAGTGGATCGCAGCACATTGTCTCGCTGCTGCAGCGCCTGCAGGCTGGATGCGCAATCCTGCTTACCCGTTTCGGCCACAGCGACAGCCTGCTCCAGTTGCTCAATATCGAGCGCCGGCTGGTCGGCGAGCTCCCTGTCCAGGGTCTCAAGTCGCGTGCGTGTCGCCTGCAGTTCCTCGCGATAGGCCGCCAGTGACTGCTGCAGGGCCTGCAGTTCACCCTCATCCATCTGCGCCTGGCGGGCGGCCGGCTCATCGGCGAACAGGCTGACGGCCAGTGCCGCCTCAAAATCCTGCTGTGCCTGCGCGGCGGCCTGCCAGCGCTCGGCTGCGTTGTCCCTTGCCTGCTGCAGGCGCACTCCGGCAATGCGCAACTCCTGACGGGTATCGGCCTCGGCCAGCCGGGCCTGCTCGAGTTTTGCTTCCAACTCGGCCAGGGCCTCTTTTTGCGTGGTCAGGGCCGCCTGCAATATGGCTTCAGAACGGGCCACTTCGGGTAATTGTGCTTCCAGCGTCGCAAGTGCTGCAGATGCTTCCTGCTGCTGCGCCAGGGCGCTGTTCAATACCGCCTCGGCATCAGCCTCCGCCCGGGTGACGCTGTGCAGATCCTGCTCCAGCAATTGCAGAGACTTCTCCCGTTCGGGCAGGGCCTGCAACTGTCGCTGGCGTTCCCGCTGCATCTCCAACAGTTGCTGGACACGCCGGTCCCAATGGCCGGGCGTATCACCGCTCCCGGCCGGCAGCGCATCGAGCTGCAATTGCAGCGTGTCGATCCGGCCGTCGGCTCCGGCGAGTTCCGCTTCACTGGCGGCCAGCGCCTGACTGCAATCACGGCTGCGCTGTTCCTGCGCTTCAATACTCGCTTCATCGGGTACATCCCCGTCGCCACTGGCTTTTTGTGGATGTTCCAGACTGCCGCACACCGGGCAGGCCTCTCCCTCCTGCAGGGAGGCGGCCAGCAGGCGCGCCTGCCCCAGATGCCAGTCCCTCCGCAGGCGGGTCAGCACTGCCTGCGCAGCCCGGCTCTCCTCCTCCTGCTGTTTGCAGCGCTCCCGAAGCTCCGACTGCAGCTGCCGTTCGCGGGCCAGCTGGCCCTGCAATTGCTCCCGCTGGCGGGCTTCGGTCAGCGCTGCCTGCGCCTGGTGCAGTGCCAGATCAACATTCTCGCTCTCCCTCAGCGAGGCGTTCAGGGCGACGAGCTGGGCCGCGAGTTGATCCCGCTCAGCGGCTTTTGCCTGCCGGCCCTCCCTCGCCCGGTCCAGGAGGGCCTCGGCGTCGGCAACGACGTGCGCCCGCTTTGCCTGCAAGGCTCTCGCCGCCAGCAGCTGCTCCAGTTTGGGCTCCAGGCGTTGCAGTTGCTGGATCTGCTCGCGCCGGCCGCTGCGTTCGTCCTCCCTGGCAAGTTCTGCGTCCAGCGCCTGCCTGTCATGCTCCGCCTTCTGCCTGGACGCTGTCTCAGCCTCCAGTGCAACAGTAACGGCGGTGTCCGCCTGACTGGCGGCCGCGATGGCGCGCTGCCAGTGATCGAGGGGTGCCTGTAACTGCCTGGCCGCCAGTGCCCGGTCCAATTGCGCTTGCTGCCGCTGGCGATCCAGCGACTGCGCCTCCAGTTCAGCCAGTGTCGCCGCCGCTGCGGCACGGTTGCCACGCATACTCTCCACCTGTCGCGCCAAAGCGAGCTGGGTGGCGAGTCGCTGCCACTCGGCCTGGGCTTGTTGACTGCGTTCACCGGCCGCACGCAGCTCGGGCGCCAGCGTCTCCCGTTCACTTTGTAGCGTCTCTTCACTCGCTACCTCGCCCGCCGTGAGAATGCCGGCAATACGCTCCTGGCCGGCTTCATAGTCGCGGCGGATCTGGCTGGCGGCCTGCTTCAGGCGCTCCTCGATCTGTTTGTAGACTCCAGTCTGGAACAGGTCCTGGAAAATTTTCTCGCGGTCCCTGGAATCCGCCATCAACAGTTTGCGGAACTGTCCCTGGGGCAGGACCATCACCTGCCGGAACTGGTCGGCGTTGAGGCCGGTAATCTCGCGAATGGCGCTGTTGGCATCGGTGACTTTTTGTTCAACCAGCAATTTACCGCTCGCGCAGCTACCGTCCGGGCCGAGTCGATAGAGTTCCGCCCGAGTGCGGTGCTCGGTAAATCCTTCACCGCGCTGTTTGGGCCTTTGCTGGTCGGGGCTGCGCGTGATCTGGTAACGCTCTCCCGCCAGTTCAAAACGGAAGCAGACTTCTGTCAGCAAGCCGTCAGGACTCTGCTGGCAGCGCATCTCCCGCCCTTCCCGCTCGGCGCCGGTGGTAATGCCATAGAGCGCAAAGCAGATGGCGTCCAGCAACGTGGTTTTGCCGGCACCCGTGGGGCCGTTGATCAGGAACAGCGGTGACTGACCGAGTGCGGCAAAGTCGACCTCTTCGCGGCCGGCGAAGGGCCCGAAGGCCTGCAGGGAGAGGTGGAGTGGCTTCACAGGCTGCCCTCCTGTTGCAGTGCTTGCAGCAGGGATTGCAGGTAGCGCTGCTGGGCATCGCTCATTCCCTCACCCTGGACATGGCAGTAGAACTCGCGAAAGAGCTCGTACTGGCTCTGCTTCAGGACATCCCGGCCCGCACCGAACCTCGCCCCACCGCTGTCCCGGGTCAGGCGCACTGCCTGCAGGGCATTGGGGTAGACCGCGCGCAACTTGCCCATCACATCCAGCACGGCGCCGCTGCCGGTCAGCCGGGCGCAGATAAAATCGTCGGCGGCCGGGTCTGTGTGCCCCGTCGCCAGCAGCGCGTCGAGGCTGCCTTCTATGATGCGGACGTCCCGCAGGGGCTTGAGGTCGCGCTGTGCAATCGTGACGCCGCCAGCGCCATCGATATCCACCAGCGTCACCGACTTGCGCTGTCGCGCTTCGGAAAACGAATATTTCAGGATCGAACCGCTGTAGCGTATATGCTGCGCCCCCCTGTGCTGGGGGCCGTGCAGGTGGCCGAGAGCCGCGTAGGTATAGGGGGCGAAACGATCCCCGGCGACCTGGTCGGCGCCACCGAGACTCAGGGGCCGCTCGGAATCGCTGGCCTCGCCACCGGCGACAAAGCAGTGAGCCATTACCACGCAGGGGCGGCTGTGGTCACGGGCGCTTTCCACACGTTCCAGCAGTGCACCCATGGCCTCGTCGTGACTGCTGACCTCTACGCCCAGTGTCTGGCGCACCTGGGCCGGGCCGGCGTAGGGCAGTCCGAAAAAGTCCACCGCGATTGCACTGACTGTGTGCCCTCCCCTCTCCGCGGCGACCAGGGTGAGGGGACGCGGTTCTGCCGTGAGCGGGCCGACAATGTGCAGGCCGGCGTGGCCGAGCAATTCAGCGGCAAAACCCAGCCGCTCGGCGGAATCGTGATTGCCGGCGATCAGGATGACCTGTTTGCCGAGTTCCACACACAGCCTGCGCAGGGTGTTCCCCAGCAACGAGACGGCCTCGGCGGGCGGCACTGCGCGGTCGTAGACATCGCCGGCAATCAGCACGACATCGACTTCGTCCCGTTCCGCGATGTCGAGAACCTGCTCCAGCACATGGGCCTGGTCCGCCAGTAGGGAACGGCCGTGAAGTTGGCGCCCGAGATGCCAGTCGGAGGTGTGGAGTATTCGCATGGTGGATTCAGGTGTTGTCGTCGCGATACTTGGGCAGGCGCCAGTCGAACAGCAGCGCACCGGCGCGCAGCAGGAAGGCGGCAGCCATGCTGAGCGGCAGCGCCACGGTGGCGGTTTGCGGCCACTGTGCCAGCAGGGTAAAGCTGGCCGAACCCAGCAGGGCCGCCGTGACGTAAATCTCCGGCCCCAGCAGGACCGGTGGCCGGTTCAGCAGGCTGTCGCGTATCAGGGAACCGAAACTGGCGGTCATCATGCCCATGCCGATGGCGACAATGGCCGGTGCATTCCAGGCCAGCGCCTTTTGCGTGCCGAGCACACAGAACAGGGCCAGGCCGACGGCGTCCGCCCACAGCAGCACCCGGCGGCGGGAATCGAAGTGGTGGGCCAGAAACCAGGTGGCGACAGAGGCGCCGATACAGACCCAGAGATAGCTGGGATCGTGTATCCAGAACACCTGGTCGGTATTCAGCAAAAGATCCCTGAGCGTGCCGCCCCCCACCCCGGTAATGGTGCCGAACAGCACGAAGGTGAGGATGTCCATGCGACGTTCGGCAGCGGCCAGCGCGCCACTGATGGCAAACACGGCAACGCCGAGCAGGTCGAAGGTGTAGATGGCGGTGGCGAGATTCACAAACCCTGTCCTGTATTTTCAGCCCGGGCTGGCACTGGCGGCGGGCTTTGCCGTGTTATTATCGCCCGTTCCACGAGACTCCGGGTACCGTGAACCATGTCCAAACCCCTGCTGCTGTCGATTGTCACCTTTGTGGCTGTTGTCGCCGTCATTGCGACGCTCGCCATTGTGACACAGGACGAGGCGCCAGATTGCGCGTCAGGCAGGGATGTCAGCGCCGCCGTGCTGGCGGACGCCGAAGGCGATCAGGACGCCATGGTCAACCGGGCCATTATTGTAAGAGGCAAATGTGAGCAGGACGAGAAAAACTGAGTCAACCCGCTGGTACTTTTTTCCCCTCCTGCTTCTGAGCCTGCTTAGCATCACCGCGCCACTTGCGCGCGGGGCAGGTGGTGAAGCCGCACAGGCCGCCCACGGTATCCTGCAGAATCGCTGTATGGTCTGTCACGGCTGCTACGACGCCCCCTGCCAGCTCAAGCTGGAAGCACAGCAGGGGCTTGAGCGCGGCGCCAGCAAGGACCTGGTTTACGATGGCGCGCGCCTGATGTCTGCCGACCTCACCCGCCTGTTCGACGATGCACGCAGCGCCGAGGAGTGGCGCGACAAGGGCTTTTTCCCGGTCGTCGACCCTGAGCAGCCCGACGATGGTGTGCTGTACCGCATGCTGGAACTGAAGCAGGCGCATCCCCTGCCCCCCCGCGGCCCGGTGGACAAGAGTTTCGACTTCTCCCTCTATCGCGAACAGCAGTGCAGCACACAGGAAGACTTTGCCGACTACGCCGAGGACAACCCCCTGTGGGGGATGCCCTTTGGCTTGCCGGGACTACAGCCGGAAGAACACCAAACCATGATTCGCTGGCTGGAAAACGGCGCACAGCCTCCCGCGCAACCCGCGCTGACGGCAGCCCTGCGCCGCGAAGTGACCGCCTGGGAGGATTTTCTTAACGGCAACAGCAACAAGCAGCGCCTGATGTCTCGCTACCTGTACGAACACCTGTTCCTGGCCAGTCTCTTTCTCGAGGCTGACGGGGAGCCGGTGTGGTTCCGTCTGGTACGTTCCAGGACAGCACCGGGCGAGCCGCTTGCGCTGATCAGTACCCGCCGCCCCTACGATGACCCGGAGGTCGAGCGGGTGTATTACCGCCTCCAGCGCATGCCCATAACACCCCTGAGCAAGAGCCACCTGGCCTACCGTTTTGACGCCGAACGCCGCGGCTGGTACCAGCGCAACTTTCTGGACCCGGATTACACGGTGCCGGAATTGCCGGGCTACCAGCAGGAAGTTGCCGCTAATCCTTTCAAGAGCTTTGTCGCCATCCCGGTGTCATCCCGCTATCGCTTCCTGTTGGAGGAAGCCCAGTTCACCATCATGAACTTCATCAAGGGACCGGTGTGCCGCGGCCAGATCGCCCTCAACGTGATTGAGGATCGCTTCTGGGTGATGTTCCTGGATCCCGATTCAATGGACCCGGAACTGGACGGTGCCTTCCTGGCCCGGGAGAGTGACAACCTGCGCCTGCCGGTAAGCGAGACAGGTACTGCGGTGGACCTGTTCGCCTGGCGCGGCTACGCCAAATCCCACGACCGCTACCAGAAGGCGAAGGTCAAATACCTGTCGCAGCAGTTGAATCGGAGCAATCGCAAGATTGGCCTGAACAGCCTCTGGGACGGCGATGGCAACAATCCCAATGCCGCGCTGACCATCTTCCGCCATTTCGATACGGCATCGGTGGTGAAGGGTTTCGTAGGCGACACGCCCAAAACCGCCTGGGTGATTTCCTACTCGCTGCTGGAACGAATTCACTACCTGCTGGTAGCGGGCTTTGACGTCTATGGCGCCGTGGCCCATCAACTGGAAACGCGGCTCTACATGGACTTCCTGCGGATGGAGGGAGAACTGAATTTCCTTATGTATCTACCGCCAGAGCAGCGGCAGAAACTGCGCGAATACTGGTACCGCGACGCCCCCGGTTTTGCCCGGGATCACGTGTTTGCCGACAGCGAACTGATGCGCGAGCAGGCAACTGACCTGGTTTTCAGCAGCGACGACCCCAAGAAGGAATTTCTCGGCACTATGCGCCAGCGCATCCACGGCGCCACGGCCGAGCGCTTCGACTACCACCCCGCCTTCACCGTGGAAAACGACAAAGCACTGGACAGCCTGGTGGCCGGCGTCGGCGCCCACAACAGTTTCCTGCCCCAGGTGAGTATCGTCAGTGTGATTGGCGGCGAACAGCCGCAGACTCTTACCCTGCTGCGCGACTCGGGCTATTCCAACATCGCGCTGCTGTTCCTGGAGGACGAACGACGCCTGCCGGAAGAAGATCGGCTCACGGTGGTAAAGGGCTTTATCGGCGAGCACCCCAACCTGTTTTTCGAGGTGCATGAAAAGCAACTGCCACTGTTCGCAGCGGATATTGCGGCCATGCAGAGCGAGCAGGACTGGAAACTGCTGCGGGAACGCTACGGTGTGGCCCGCAACGCCCCCTGGTTCTGGCGTCTCAGCGATCAGTTTCACCAGCAGTTGCTGGACAATGATCCGTTCTACAACGGCCTGCTGGACTATAACCGCTATCTGGGGAACGAGGCCCGGGCGACGCAATAGGCGCATACCCGGGAATCCGCTGGCGCCAGTCGGCGCAAGACAATTGCCGGACCCCGTGATTCAATGGCGCCGTTTGCTACGGCGCAATGAGACGGGGTGAGTGGCAATGCTGAGCATGGCGCAGTGGATTCAACTGATACTCGCGGCGGTTATCGTAGTGCCACTCTGTGCCCGACTCGGCCTCGGCTCGGTGTTGGGATATCTGGCGGCAGGTGTTCTGGTGGGGCCGTGGGTCCTCGGCATCGTCGACGAGGTCGAGCACGTTTTGCATTTCGCCGAGTACGGGGTAGTGCTGCTGCTGTTCGTGATCGGTCTCGAGTTGCGCCCGAGTCGCCTCTGGGCCTTGCGCAAAGCCATCTTTGGCGCGGGTACCATGCAGCTACTGGGTTCCGGCGTCCTGCTTGCAGGTTTCCTGTTCCTGATGGGCGCGCCGGGCAAGACCGCCGCCGTTGCCGGCGTGGTGCTGGCACTCTCCTCCACAGCCTTTGCCCTGCAGATTCTCGCAGAGCGCAAGGAATTGACGGCGCGCTGGGGCCGGACCGCCTTCGGTGTGCTGCTGTTCCAGGATCTGGCGGTAGTGCCGCTGCTGGCCCTGCTCCCCCTGCTGGGTACGGCCGGCGAACAGACTGCGGCGCCATCGTTGAGCCAGCTGGGAATCTCCCTTGGCGCGCTGCTACTGGTGGTATTCGGCGGGCGCCATGCCCTGCGCTTTGCGCTGGGGCTGGCATCGCGCAGCCATGTGCGTGAAATACTGACCGCCACGGCACTGCTGGCAGCGTTTGGTACCGCCTATCTGCTGGAAGCCGCCGGCTTGTCCATGGCACTCGGCGCCTTTTTGGCCGGTGTATTGTTGGCCGATTCCGAGTTTCGCCACCAGCTGGAGGCGGACATCGAACCGTTCAAGGGCCTGCTGCTGGGCCTGTTCTTCATCGCCGTGGGGATGTCGCTGAATCTCGGTCTGCTGGCGTCCGGTCCGGCGCGTATCGCGCTGCTGGTGATCGGACTGGTGGGGCTCAAGTTTCTGGCACTTTACGCCCTGGGTCGCTTCTCCGGCCTGGAATCGGCGGATGCGCGCAAACTGGGCATAGCCCTGTCCCAGGGCGGTGAGTTCGCCTTCGTGCTGTTCGGGGCCGTTCAGGCGGGAGGGCTGATAAGCACAAGCGAAGTGCAGGAACTGGTCGTGGCGGTATCTCTGTCCATGGTCACAACGCCGCTGCTGTTTCTGCTACACGATGCACTGTCGGGACGCCAGGCGCCGGCACCGGATTTCGACCAGATTGATGAGCAGGAAGCCCCGGTCATCATTGTCGGTTTCGGGCGCTTCGGGCAGATTGCCGCGCGGGTGCTGGGGGCGCTGCGAGTTCCCTTCACCGCACTCGACGCCAGCCACCAGCAGGTGGATTTTGTCCGCAAGTACGGCAATGATATCTACTACGGCGATGGCTCGCGCCTGGACCTGCTGGAAGCAGCAGGCGCGCAACGCGCCCGCTTTCTGGTGCTGGCCATTGACGATCCCGACACCTCGGTGAGAGCCGCAGGGCTGATCCGCGCGCACTTCCCGAACCTGCAGGTTTTCGCCCGGGCCAGGGACAGGAACCACGCCTACCGGCTGATGGACACCGGGGTGACGCTGATTCGGCGGGAGACATTCCATTCCGCCCTGGCCCTCACCCGCGACCTGTTACTGGCTCTCGGCATGACTGGCAGCGCCGCGGACCGCACTCTGGCGATCTTTCGCGAGCACGATGAGCGGCGGCTGCAAGCGCACGCAGCGCTGCACGATGATCAGGAGCGGATGACCAGGCTGGCAAGAGATGCAGCCCGGGAGCTTGAGGAACTGTTCAAGGAGGATGCCGGGGACCTGTTGCGGCTGGCGCGCGAGCGGGACCAGACGGATCGCTAGAAATGTGGCCCATTGCTGCGCTGGAACCAGCGCAGCAGGCTGCGATCCACGGCCCCCTCGGCGGCCATGCCCAGTTTTTCCTGCCAGGCCTTGCGCTGCACGTAACGCACTTCGTAGACCTCCCAGGTCTTCAGGTGCTGCTGGATATAGGCATCGCTGGTCTGCAGTTCGTCGATCAGGCCCTCGGCCAGGGCGTTGCGGCCATACCACACTTCGCCGGTGGCCACCCTGTCGACATCCAGTTGCGGGCGCTGCTCGCGAATGAAGTCCTTGAACAGGTCGTGGGTGATTTCCAGTTCCTCCTGGAATTTTTCCCGCCCCTTGTCGGTATTTTCGCCAAACACTGTCAGGGTGCGCTTGTATTCACCGGCAGTGAGCAACTCAAAATCGACATCGTGCTTTTTCAGCAGGCGGTGGAAATTGGGCAATTGCGCCAGCACCCCGATGGAGCCGATGACGGCGAAGGGAGCGGCGATTATGCGATTGGCGACACAAGCCATCATGTAACCGCCGCTGGCAGCCACTTTGTCCACCGCCACTGTCAGCTCGATACCCGCTGCGCGGATGCGTTCCAGCTGGCTGGCGGCGAAACCGTAGCTGTGGACCATACCGCCGGGGCTCTCCAGGCACAGCAGCACCGCGTCTTTTTCCCGCGCCTGTGACAGGACGGTGGATATTTCCTCGCGCAGGTGTTCGCTGGCGCTGGCCCTGATATCGCCGTCAAAGTGGAGGCAGTACAGGCGCGGTTTATCGTCTTCGTCACCGGGCTTGGCATCCGAGGGCGCATTTTTAGCTGCTTTTTTAGCCGCTTTGCTGCGCGCTTTCTCGGCCTGCTTTTCCGCCTTTTTCCCGGCTTTCTCTTCCGCCTTCAGGGCATGCTTATCGATCACTTCATGACGCAGAGCATCCCCCATGCGGCGATAGCGCTCGTTGAGGTGGCGGATCTCGATATGCCCGTCGCGTTCGCTCCTTTGCCGCTGCCCGAGGGCCACAACCCCCACCAGCACCACCAGGATGGCGACCACAACAGTGACCGCCTGGGCCAGAAACAGCCCGTATTGGGTAAGAAATTCCAAAGTGACCTCTGTCAGTTAAGGGATTGCACGTAGTGCCGAATCAGTTGCCCCGCCACCGAACTGGGGGGAGGCACCTGGGGTAGATCCGTATAGTGGAACCAGCGGGCGTCGGCGATTTCAGCGGGGTCGCAGACAATCTCGCCGCCCGCATACTCGGCGTAGAAACCCAGCATCAGCTGGCTGGGAAAGGGCCAGGGCTGGGAGTTGAAATACTGCAGATTGTGGACATCGATTCCCACCTCTTCCTTCACTTCGCGGTGCAGAGTGTCCTCGGCGCTCTCCCCGGCTTCGATGAAGCCCGCAAGCGTACTGTACATGGCCCGGGGGAAATTCGCATTGCGGGCCAGCAGCAGTTCCTCACCGCGAGTCACCAGGGTAATGATACAGGGCGAAATACGCGGGTAATTGATGGTACGGCAGGGTCGGCAGCGCATGGCGCGTTCGGCGCTGTCCAGCTCCATCGGGCTACCGCAGCGGCCGCAGAACTGGTGATCTTTCTCCCAGTTCAGCAGTTGCGCGGCGCGACCGGCCATGGCGAAGAGCGGATCTTCCACCCGGCCGAGAATGCTGTACAGGCTACCCCGCTGGAAGCGCATGGGGTCGGGGCTGTGGCCGCTGTCGATTTCCACCGCGAAACAGGGCTGCTCGCCCCAGTAGCCGACAAACTGCTCGCGCAGGATGACCCAGCCATTGTCGTACAGTTCATCCTCCCCCAGCAGGCAGGCCTGGGGAGAGCGCAGGTCGCTCAGCAGTTCACCGTCCTGAAACACAATGTGCAGCACGCGCCCCCGGTTTACGGGGGGATGATTGTCCAGTCGGAACATGTCGGGACGCTTTCTCCGCGCTATTGGTAGCCGGCTATGGTATGCCCCCACCCCGGAGCGGGCAAGCCGGGTGCACTAAAGCGGTTCCCCTTGGCATTTGAACGTGTATAGAATGGCCCGCTAAAATTTGCCAAGGGTTCCAAGCCTGTTATGTCTGAGTCGGTAGCCTCCGCCCTGTGGAAGAATTTCCTCGGGCCCTCCCCCGCCTGGTATAAAAAAACCATCGTCGCCTTCCTGCTCCTGAACCCGGTTTTCCTCTGGGTGCTCGGGCCGTTCGTCACCGGGTGGATTCTGATCGCCGAATTCATCTTTACCCTGGCCCTGGCCCTGCGCTGCTATCCGCTGCAACCGGGCGGTCTGCTGGCACTGGAAGCGGTGATACTGGGCATGGCCTCGCCGCAGTCGGTCTACGACGAGGCGCTGGCCAACTTCGAGGTGATTCTGCTGCTGATGTTCATGGTGGCGGGTATTTACTTCATGAAAGAACTACTGCTGTGGGTATTTACCAAGATCCTGCTGCGGGTTAAATCCAAGGTCGCCCTGTCACTGATGTTCTGCTTCGTGTCGGCCTTTCTATCGGCGTTCCTCGACGCCTTGACGGTTACTGCGGTGCTGATCAGCGTCGGTGTCGGCTTCTATGCGGTGTACCACAAGGTCGCTTCCGGCAAGCAGATTGCCCATGAGGACTCACACGACCACGCCGACGACAACAGCGTCCATGAAAACCACCGCACTGACCTCGAGGATTTCCGCGCCTTCCTGCGCAGCCTGCTGATGCACGGCGCGATCGGCACGGCACTGGGCGGGGTGTGCACCCTGGTCGGCGAACCCCAGAACCTGCTGATCGCCACCGTGGCGGACTGGAGCTTCGTGAAATTCGTTACCATTATGGCGCCGGTCACCATGCCGGTACTGGTGAGTGGCCTTGTGACCTGTGCCCTGCTGGAACTCAGCGGCAAGTTCGGCTACGGCGCCAAGCTGCCGGACAATGTGCGCCGGGTACTCGAGGAGTTCCAGGAGCGCGAGGAGTCGCGCCGCAACGACCGCATGAACGCCCGCCTGCTGGTGCAGGGCTCGGTGGCCGTTCTGCTGGTGGTGGCGCTGGCTTTCCACTGGGCGGCTGTGGGCCTGATCGGGCTGATGGTGATCGTGCTGCTGACAGCATTCAACGGTGTGGTGGAGGAGCACCAGATCGGCCATGCCTTTGAAGAGGCCCTGCCCTTTACCGCCCTGCTGGTAGTGTTCTTTGCCGTGGTGGCGGTGATCCACGAGCAGCACCTGTTCACCCCGGTGATCAACGCGGTGCTGGCCATGGATTCGGATATCCGGCCGCCCATGTTCTTCCTGGCCAATGGTGTCCTGTCGATGATCAGCGACAACGTGTTTGTGGCCACGGTCTACATCAATGAGGTCAAGGATGCGCTGGATGCCGGCACCATCACCCGCGCGGAATTCGACCAGCTGGCAGTGGCAATCAACACCGGCACCAACCTGCCCAGTGTGGCGACGCCCAACGGTCAGGCAGCGTTTCTGTTCCTGCTGACCTCTGCGCTGGCGCCGCTCATTCGCCTCTCCTACGGCCGCATGGTGATCATGGCTGCGCCCTACACCCTGGTGTTGGGCGGCGTGGGCCTTGCCTGCGTGGCGGCGTTTATTTAGCGGACTCCCGCCACAAGACCCTGCCGCCGCTGCTCGCCGCAATCGCTTCCAGTTGCGCCTCGTGCGCCGCCAGTTCCCCGGCGCTGGGAGCGATCACCGGCAGCGGCCGGCGGTCGGCCGCGAGCCGGCGGATACCCTCGCCGCCCCGGCTGCCGCCTTCGCCCTCCCCGTCCTGATCAGACAGGGTGAGCATGGTCTGGCCGCCGGTCATGGCCAGGTAGACATCCGCCAGAATCTCCGAGTCCAGCAGTGCGCCGTGCAGGTCGCGCTGGGAGTTGTCCACCATGTAGCGAGTACACAGGGCGTCCAGGGTATTGCGCTGGCCGGGATGCTTCTTGCGCGCCATGGCCAGGCTGTCCACCACGCTGCACACCGCGTCCACATCCGGCAGTCCAGCGTCCAGGCGGCGCAGTTCGGCGTTGAGGAAGCCGATGTCGAAGGCCGCATTGTGAATGATCAGCTCGGCGCCGCTGACGAATTCGAGAAAGTCCCGGGCAATCTGCGCGAAAAGCGGCTTGTCCTGCAGGAAATCATTGGTGATGCCGTGCACTTCGATAGCGCCCTGGTCCACTTCCCGCTCGGGATTGATGTACTGGTGGTAGTGGTTGCCGGTCAGGCGGCGGTTCATCAACTCCACACAGCCAATCTCGATGATCCGGTGGCCCTGGCTCACTTCCAGGCCGGTGGTTTCGGTGTCGAGTACGATCTGTCTCATGCTCTCATCTCGTCGATGCCGCGGTTGGCAAGCTGGTCGGCAATTTCATTTTCACGATGGCCGCTGTGCCCCTTCACCCAGCGCCAGTCCACCCGATGGCGCTGGTTCTGCTCGTCCAGGGCGCGCCACAGATCCTCGTTCTTGACCGGTTTGCGCGCGGCCGTTTTCCAGTCTTTGGCCTTCCAGTTGGCCAGCCACTTGGTGATGCCGTCACGCACGTAGACTGAGTCGGTGGTGAGGGTGACAGCGCAGGGTTCCTTCAGTGCCCGTAAGCCTTCGATGGCAGCGGTCAGTTCCATACGGTTGTTGGTAGTGTCGGGCTCTGCCCCGTAGAGCTCGCGTTCCCGACCCTGGTAGCGCAGCAGGGCGCCCCAGCCGCCAGGGCCGGGATTGCCGCGGCAGGCACCGTCGGTAAAAATTTCTACAACCTTCAAGCGGCACTGTCTCCTTTGGACCGTGAGGTGGGGGCCGGCCGGGTAGCCGGCTTGGGTACGGCCAGATCAATCAGCCGCGGGCTGCGCGAACGCTGCACCGGGCGCACCTGCCCCGCCACCTGCTTGATGGCGTGCACCAGGTAGACGCCGCCGATGGGTAGCCCGTGTTGTGTACACCAGGCGTTGGCGGCCTCGATGCCCCGCCGCAGGCGCCCGCGCCCCGCGGGCGGCAGGGCAAAGCAGTGGTGGACCTCTTCGACTTCCAGCCCCAGCAGGTTGAGCCAATCGTGCAAGCGCCAGGTGCTGATAGCGCGCCGCTGGCGCCAGAGGGTCGAGCCGAAACGCGAGGACAGGGCCATGCCCATACCCGGCAGGCTGGCGGGGTTGAAGCCGATGATGAACACACGCCCCTGGGGGGTGAGAACCCGGTGTATTTCCCGCAGGGCCTGATGCGGATTGGCGCAGAACTCGAGCGCGTGATGGGCAATCAGCACATCCACACTGTCGCTGGCCAGGGGCAGCTCGTAGGCCAGCGCCTGTAACCCGACACGTTCACCGCGGTCCGGCGCCACGGCGATGCGGTGGCGGATCGGGCTGCTCTCGAACAGTGGGTGGCAGCCAGTCACACCCACCTGGACCAGGTGGTAGCCGAAGGCGGTATCCAGCTCGGCCGCCAGCTTCGCGCGCAGGCATTCCAGCAGGTACTCGCCCCTGGGGCTCTGATACCAGGTTTCCAGTTCCGTCAAAATCTCGTTAAACTCTTTCCTCGGCGCGCGGTCAGATAGCCGATGCCGAAGCCCCTGCGGGGTGCTTACAGTGCGTCAATGGTACTGGATTTTCAGCTCAATTGAACGGTGCGCCATGCTTTCAATACTGCCGATTCCGGCATTCAACGATAATTACATCTGGCTTCTGGAGCACGCCGGGGAAGCGGTAGTCGTCGACCCGGGCGAAGCCGGCCCGGTACGGCGCACCCTGCAAGAACGCGGCCTGCGTCTTGCCGGAATATTGATCACTCACCACCACTTCGACCATGTTGGCGGCCTGCCCGAGTTACTCGCGATTCACGATGTACCGGTGTGGGGGCCACACAATCCGGCCATCGAAGCGATCAGCGAGCGGCTCGGGGCCAATGACCGGGTCACCGTACTTGGTCACGACTTCGAGGTACTGGAAGTGCCTGGCCATACCCTCGACCACATCGCCTATTTCCACGCTGGCGACCAGCCCCTGCTGTTTTGCGGCGATACCCTGTTCGCCGGCGGTTGCGGGCGACTCTTCGAAGGCTCGCCGGCAATGATGCACCAGTCCCTGCAGTCGCTGGCAGCGCTGCCGCCAGAGACGCTGGTTTACTGTGCCCACGAGTATACCCTCGCCAACCTGGCTTTCGCGCGAGCGGTGGAGCCGGACAATCACGACCTGGCCAAACGTGAAACACACTGCCGCAACCTGCGCGAGCGCAGCGAGCCCACAGTGCCCACCAGTATCGGGCAGGAGCTGGCCACCAATCCCTTCATGCGATGTAACACGGCCGCCTTGCGCGATGCCCTGAGCCAGCAGGGGCGCCTGGAGGGCGCTTCCGGTGCCGAGGTATTCGCTACCGTGCGGGCTTGGAAAGACCATTTCTAGCGAAGAAGATAAAATTTGATTTTCAAAGACTTATATCGACTATCTGCAGTCGTTTGCAGCATAGCTCTGGCGGCGGGTTGCCAAAGCCTGGCGCCGGAATCGGCCGATGGCCGGGCGGGACAGGCAGAGACCACAACGGTGGCCGGCAAGGTGCCCGCGAGATCGCCAGTTACGGCACAACCCCTGCCCCGGCGCCCGACTCCCCTGCAGCCGGTGGACCAGGACGCGGAAGACCTGTGGCAGCGGCTGGGCGACCAGCTCTCCTGGCAGATCACCAACAACGACCAGGTCAAGGCCGCCCGGCAATCCTTCCTGCAGCAGGACAACTACCTGGATGTGATTACCGAGCGCTCCGCACTCTACCTGTATTACATCGCCGACGAGGTGGAAGCCCGCGGCATGCCGGCGGAGATTGCCCTCCTGCCCCTGGTGGAAAGCACCATGGACCCCTTTGCCCGCTCTCCCAACCACGCGGCGGGTTTGTGGCAGATCATGCCGGCTACCGGTGAACACCTGGGGTTGACCAGCAACTGGTGGTACGACGGGCGCCAGGATGTGCGTGCATCCACCCGGGTGGCGCTCGACTACCTGGAGGCACTGCAGGCGGATTTCGACGGCGACTGGCTGCTGACCCTGGCGGCCTACAACTCCGGCGCGGGGCGCGTGAACCGCGCAATCGCAGCCAACGAGGCCGCTGGCAAGCCCACCGATTACTGGTCGCTGCCCCTGCCAAAGGAGACAAAGCGCTACGTGCCAAAGCTCCTCGCCCTTAGTTCCATTATCGGCAATCCCGACCGCTACGGTGTCGAGTTGCCGCCGCTGCCCAATGACCCGGCCTTCGTGGCCACCCCCACCGGCGGCCAGATCGAGCTGTCTCGCGCCGCGGAGCTGGCCGGCGTGGACGAGGACCTGCTGCGGGCCCTGAACCCTGGCCAGCTGCGCTGGGCCACCGCCCCCAACCAGGCCCACGAACTGTTGCTGCCCCCCGACGCCGCGCCCCGTTTTGAAGAGGCTGTGGCCGAACTCGGCAGTGACGAGCGGGTCCGGTGGGAACACTACCGCATCCAGCGCGGCGACAGCCTGAGCAGTATTGCCCGGCGCTTTGGCACCGAGGTCGGCCTGTTGCGGGACACCAACCACCTGCGCGGCAACCTGATCCGCGCCGGAGATACCCTGCTGATTCCGCGGGGAAACCCCGGGTCCGGCAGCCTGGCCAAGAGTGGCGGCACGCCGCGTAGCCATGGCTACCGGGTGCGTAAAGGCGATTCACTGTACCGCATCGCCGGCCGCTTTAAAGTGTCCATCAACGACATCATCAGCTGGAATTCCCTGAACCCGGGGGCCTATCTGCAGCCGGGCCAGCAGTTGACCCTGTACCTCAGCGACGACGGTTGATGGACGCTGCTGACACTTGCTTCGTTACACCCTTCGGCACCTTTGACCTGCAGCGCTACCCGGCCCGTCCGCGGGAGCCGCTGCAGGCCTGGTGTGCTGCCGACGGCCTGTTGCTGGAGGCAGCGGCGGAGCTGGATGAACCCTCCCGCGCCTCAATCGTGGTTGTCAACGACGACCATGGCGCACTGGCCTTGCCCCTGTCCGCCCAGAGTCTATGGACCGACTCAGCCCTCAGTGCCCGCGCGACGGCGGATAATTGTCGCCGCAATGAGCGCCCGCAACCTACCGTCACCTGGAGTCTGGATACACCACCCCCCGCCTCCCTGCTAGTCATGCGGGTGCCGAAACAGCTGGAGTTCTTTAGCGACCAGCTGACCCGTATCGCAGCCAGCCAGCATCCAGGCACACGTTTGCTGGTGGGCGGCATGGACAAACACCTCTCGCCACACACCGCGAACCTGATCGAGCAGTATATTGGCCCCACCGAACGCCACCGCGGCCAGCGCAAGGCGCGGATTTTCTCAGCGCAGGTCAGTGCTGAGGCAAAAGCGCACGGTCACCGGGAGGCCGACAGGTGGCGCGCTTACCTCTGCCAGCCCCTCGCGGCGGAACTGCGCGCCCTGCCGAATACTTTCAGCGGCGATCGTCTGGATGGCGGCAGCGCCCTGCTACTGGCGACCCTGGGCAAGCTGCCGCCGGTGACCCGCCTGACCGACCTCGCCTGCGGCAACGGCGTGCTGGGCCTGGCCGCGCTGTCACAGGGGCTGGCGGGCGGCGTACTGTTCTGTGATGAGTCGGCGATGGCGGTGGCTTCCGCGAGGGCCAATGCGCAGCGTCTGTTTCCCGATCACATGGATGCGCTACAGTTTCACCACGGTGACGGCTTGCTGGATGTCGAACCGGCGACGGCGGACCTGATTCTGTGCAACCCGCCGTTCCACCTGCAGCACACGGTGGATGAATATGCCGGCCGCCGCCTGCTGTCGCAGGCCGCCCGGCATCTCACGGACGGCGGCCAGCTGTGCCTGGTCGCCAATCGACACCTGCGCTATCTGCCCCTGTTGCAGCGCACCTTCCACAAGGTCGAGCACATCGCGGATGACCGCCGCTTCAGTGTGTGGCTGGCCAGCCGTCCGAAACGCTGATCACCCGACCCGTCCCGCCATCAACTCATCCACCAGCAGGCCGAGCTGATCGGTGGCGCAACCGGTGTAGTGGTGGTGGAAGTAACCCGCGACGTCGCTCTCTTCCCGATTGACCTCGATCGTTGTCGCGCCGGCGCTGCGCGCCAGTTGCACAAAGCCCGCCGCCGGGTATACCGCGCCGGAGGTGCCCACCGCCACAAACAGGTCGCAGGCTCGCAGGTGGGTCTCGATGGTGTCCATGAAATGGGGTATCTCGCCGAACCACACAATGTCGGGGCGCAGGCCGCCGCGGGCTTCGCAGCAAGGGCATTCGCTAGCCCTGTCGAACTGTGGCAGGGCCGGCTGTCGCTGGCCACAGTGCAGGCACAGCATGGAGCGCAGTTCGCCGTGCATATGGCAGACCTGCTCACTGCCGCCGCGCTCGTGAAGGTCATCCACGTTTTGCGTCACCAGAAACAACGCATCCCCCAGCGCCGCCTGAAGGCGTGCCAGCGCGCGGTGGGCGCTGTTGGGTTGCACATCTTCCAATTGCCGGCGCCGGGCGTTATAGAAGCGGTACACCAGGGCCGGGTCGCGGGCGAAGGCCTCCGGCGTGGCAATGTCCATGGGGTCGTGGTTTTCCCACAGGCCGTCGGCATCGCGAAAGGTCGACAGGCCCGAGGCGGCGGAGATACCGGCGCCGGTGAGTATGACAATTTGATCGATGGCGCGCTGCCGGTAGTAGAGCATGGCGGGAGTGGTCCGGGGCCGGGTAGAAGGGTTTACAGTAACGGCTCTGGCAGCCAGTGAACAGATAATAACAGGGAGCAGTCCGCGTGAAGTTCGTCCTTTCCACCTCTTTCAGTACCGTCGCCCACCTCACCCAGTTGGCCCCGGTGGCAGACAGCTGCGGCTGGCACGCCATGTCTTTTTCCGACCACGTGGTCAATCCGGAGCGCATCAGCAATCCCTATCCCTACACGGAAGACGGCTCCCGCCGCTGGCAGCCCTTTACCGACTGGCCCGATCCCTGGGTGACCATTGGCGCGCTGGCGGCGATCACCGAGCGGCTGCGTTTTACCAACAATATTTTCGTGCTGCCCATGCGCAACCCCTTCCTCGTGGCCAAGGCCATCAGCACCGCCGCCATTATCAGCAACAACCGGGTGACGCCGGCCTTTGGCGTGGGCTGGTCGGAGGACGAGTTCGGCCTGTTGCAGCAGGATTTTCGCAGCCGCGGCAAGCGCACCGATGAGATGCTGGAAATCATGCGCCTGCTATGGACCGGCGAGATGGTGGAGTACCACGGTGAATACTACGACTTTGACCGGCTGGAGATGAACCCGGCCCCGAGCGAGCGCATTCCGCTGTGGATTGGGGGTATTTCCAAACCGGCCATGCGCCGCGCCGCCCGCCTGGCCGACGGCTGGGTCACCGACCTGCAGACTTCGGCGGACATTATCGAGAGTATCGAGCAGATTGACAGCTGGCGCCGGGAATACGGCCGCGACCACGAGCCCTTCGAGGTGATGGCCACGCCCTCGGACGCCTGGGATATCGACGGCTACCGCCGCCTGGAAGACGCCGGCGTGACCCACATTCTGACCATGCCCTGGGCTTTCTACCACGGCGAAACCGAGGATGTGCAGCTGAAACAGGATGGTATTCGCCGCTTTGCCGACGATGTGATCGCACACTTCGACGGCGGCAGCTAGCTCACGTCTACCGGAACCAGCTGCGCCAGCGCCGTAAAATACAGCGCGCAGCGCAGCGGCTCCGTCCCCAGGCTGGCCATCGCGTCGCGGTACCCGGCCAGCTGCTCGCCGTAGCGCACGACCTCTTCCTGCAGAAAGTGCTCCAGCGGCATGCCTTCAGGGGGGCGGCTGGATTTGTAGTCGACAATCCAGCGCTCGCCGGTGCCGGCGTCCACAAAGCAGCGGTCGATCACAATGTCGTTGATAACACCGTCCTCACGCACCCGCGTCAGCGGCAACTCGCAGTGGCTGGCCGGGTGATCGCTGCGCAGTAGCCAGCGCCCGGCCACCTCGTCGGCCAGCGTAGTGTGAAGAGCCGCGATGACCCGCTCCAGGCCCTGCGCCAGCGCATCGCCGCTCAATCCGAGACTGGCCAGAGCCCAGACGCTGAAGCTCTCTTCATCGGCGCCGGGATGTTGCGGCAGCACAGGCAGTGTCGCCAGCCGCTCCAGGTTCTGGTGGATGACGGTGCCGACATGGCGTTCCAGGCGGTTGTGCGCCGCTTCCGGCAGGTTCCCTGTGCCCTGGTTGAGGTCGACGATCGCAGGCGCTGAAGGCGGCAGCTGGCGCTGGCGCAGCAGCCCCCCCGCTCCCCTTGCCTCATCCGCTGTGACAGCGTCACCAGCCTGCGCTTCGACGACGCTAGCGATGTCGGCCACCGCGGGCCAGATAGTGGCCAGCAGGCTCTGGGCTCCCGGATCGGTCACACCGCCCTTCTTGCGGTCCTCGCTAAGGCAGGCGCTCAGTGTAAGGCGGCGAATGGCGCGGGTTGCGCCCACATAGAGCAGGCGGGTGTTTTCCAGCAGACGCTTGCGTTTGCGCTGGCTGGCCAGGAAGTTGTAGAGACCGGCGCTCTCCTTCTCGCTGTGATCATCGGCAGCCAGCAGAAATCCACTGTCCCCGGCGCGGGTGGTGATTTCATCCCACAGGAACAGCGCACGCTCGTCACTGCGGCTGCCTTTGCCGAGGGCGGGGATGAAGACATGGTCAAATTCCAGCCCCTTGGCCTTGTGCAGGGTCATGATTTGCACCCGGGCCCCGGCGCCGCCGGCATCGGCGTAGAGACGCTCCAACTGGTTCTGCAACCACGGCACATCGAGGACCCTGCCCTCCAGTTCCCCCTGCTCGAGCAACTGGAAAAAGCGCTCGGCGTCGTTGAGAAGCTGGGTACTGGCGGCGGTGGCGGGACCGCCCAGGCGCAACCACAACAGTTCCAGCCAGGCCCGCTGCGACAGCCGGTCGCGCTGCTGTTCCGCCCAGGCCATGGCCGCCGCCAGGTGCGCCACCGCGCGCTGCCCGCAGTTGCTCAATACCGCACCTAGTTCGAGTTCGGTGGCCACAGCCATTGGGTCTGATGGCGCCAGCACCAGCAAGCGGTGCAGGTCAGAAAGGGTCAGTCCGCAGTACGGCCCGCGCAGCAGCGCGGCCCAGGCCACCCGGTCGGCGCTATTGGCCAGCACTCGCACCAGACTCATCAGGTCCATGATCACACTGGACTGCGACAGGCGATCCATATCCTGGGCCGCAAAAGCAATGCCGCGCCTTTGCAGGCCCTGCACAAAGTCCTGTAACTGGGGGCGGCTGCGCCCGAGAATGGCGACGGTGCCCTCGGCATCTTCCGCCAGTGCCGCCGCCACGCCGTCGCAAAGTGCGGACACCTCCGCGCTGGCGGCGTTGTCGCCGTGGAACACCTGTACCCGCACCGCTTCGCCGTCGCCGCCCGGTTTGACCGACTGGGCAGTACTGAAGGCCACCTCGCCGCGCCCGATGTTGTCCTGCGCCGGAAAGGCCCTGGCGAAGGTGGTGTTGACCCAGTTCACCACACCGGCCTCGGAACGGAAGTTGCTGCGCAGCTCCAGGTAGCGCGGTACCACGCCATTGAAGCCCCGGTCCCGGGCCTGCAGAAACAGGCCGACATTGGCGTCGCGGAAACCGTAAATGGACTGCATCCCGTCGCCGACGATCAGGAAGGTGCGGGGGCGCCCGGGAGACATCTCATTGTGCTCGGCCCAGCCCCGGGTCAGTCGCCGCAGTAATTCGTACTGATTGATGGCGGTGTCCTGGAATTCATCCACCAGAATGTGTTCGATGCGGTAATCCAGGCGCAGGGCGAGGTCGGTGGGGGCGTCGTCATCCCCCAGTGCCTGCAGGGCGGACTGGGCCACCTGGCTGTGGTCGACACTGCCGCGACGCTCGAACACCAGCAAGAGCTGGGCGGCCAGTACCGGCAATACCCGGGTCAGGTGCACCACCAGGCGCCAGCTTTCACTGTCCTCCCCCGGGGTGGGCAGCAGGGTAACCTCCTGCAGCGCCTCACTCAGGCCTTCGCAGGCGCTGAGTTCCGCCAGCACCGACTGCAGGCGGGCCTTCATCTCCGCCGGCCGGCCCTTGTCGGCGGGGAAGCCCTCCGTTCTGGTGATGCGGCTGCGCCACTTGCCGTCACGGGTCAGCAGGAAATGGCGCAGAGCCTGCCAGGCAGGCAGATCCTCCACCCGGGCGGTCGGCACGCCGGGAGGTTCCTGCTCGCCCTTCTGCTGCGCCGCAAAACACTGCAACTCGTAGAGCTCCCCGAGGAAAGGACCCATCTGCCGCTGCAAATCACCGAGCGCGTCGACCACCATGGCCGCCACCAGTTGTTCCAGTGCGGCCTGGGCCGCGAGCGGCTCTCGCCCCACCCCGAGATAGGTGAGCCACTGCTCGCGGCGGGCCAACAGGCTCTTCAGCAGTTCCGCCAGCCGATCCCAGTGATTGTCAAAATGCAGCATCAATTGCTGCAGATCCTCTACCACCGGATACTGCGTTTCCAGCAAGGCGAACAATTCGGCCACGGCTTCGGCATACAACGGGTCGGCATCATCCACCGCGCGAACCTGTGCGCCAAAGTGGCTGAGCACCGGCATTTGCCGGGTCAGCGCGCCGCAGAAACCATCAATCGTGCGGATACTGAGCCGCGCGGCGTTGGCCATCAGTTGCCAGCCTTGCCGTTCGTCCACCGCCAGCGCCGCCAGGGCAAGATCGCGGGTACGCTGCTGGTGGGGGCTGCTGCAGGGCTCACCCGCTCGTGCCTCGTGCAGGGCCTGCATCACCCGCTCGCGCATCTCGGCTGCCGCCTTCCGGGTAAAGGTGATAGCCAGCACCTGCTCCGGCCGCTCCACCCGTGCCAGCAGGGCCAGGAAACGCTGGATCAGCAGTTCCGTCTTGCCCGAACCGGCCGGCGCGCTGACGCAGAAACTGTGCAGCGGATCGAGCGCCGCTTCGCGCTCTGCGGCATCGACAATACTCATGCCTCTTCCTCCGGCGCAGCACCCTCGCCTGTTACACCGATTCGACACAGACTCTGCAGACCACAGTAGGTGCAACTGCCGCTGTTGAGCGGGTCGACCGCGGCCTCCCCCGCCAGGAACTCCTGCGCCAGGCGCTGCACGGTTTCATGCCAGCGCTCCAGCAATTCCGGCCAGCTATCCAGTGGCTCTTTGCGGCTGGTTGCGCGCGCTATGTCGTCTTTGATACCCGGGGCGACCTGGCGTGCACCGAGCCCCTTGTAGGTCGTGTGCCGCGCCTTGACATGGGCGAAGGCCAGGGCCTCCACCGGCGCCTGGCTGGCGACACTGTAGAGGGGCAACTGGGGCAGGCTCGGCCGCTGCCCGAGCCACTGCGTCGCCTCGCAGCTACCGGTTTTGTAGTCGATGATGGTGACGGGGCTGGCGCTGTCACCGTGAGCGGCAATTGCACTGCGGTCGATACGATCGACCTGTAGCTGCAACTGCAAAGCACCCAGTGCGATTGCCTGGCGCTGCTCACGCGCGACCACGACGAAGGGCTCCCGCTGGCGCTCCGTCTCCAGCCACTCCTCCAGCAGTGCGAGCAGATAGCGCTGTTCCTGCGCGATACAGGCATGCCCCACGGCCAGGCGCCGCATGGCTGGCAGGGCGTCGATGGCGGCAGAGGTTGCCCGTACCAGCAGGTCGGCCTGCGCATCCGCCGCCAACGCCTGCAGTGCCGCCGACTCACCCAGCTCTCCCCAGATCACATACAGAGCCTGGTGCACCAGCGTCCCGCGCTCGGCCGCTGTCAATGCCAGGCTGGGCTCTGACAGCGCCTGCAAGCGCAAGCGGCGGCGGGCAAAGGCGCGGAAGGGACAGTGCGACTGGTCTTCAATCAGACCGCTGCCGCCGCCAATGCGGGCCAGCTCCTCCGCGTCCGGCAACGGCGCAACAGCGTCTGGCAAGGTCTCGACGTCACGCTCCCGCCACTGTTGCAGCCAGGATGCCGGAGGCCCCTCGTCGTCACTCGTCGCTTGCCAGCTGAAATCTTTCAGCAGTGCGCTGGGCAGCTCTGGCGCGCCGTCGACACTTTGGCTGTAGCTGGCGATGAGGGTGTCGCAGTGGGCGCGGTATTGCTGCAGCAGGCCATTGGCGTAGTGCCACTCGCGCTCTGCACTGGCGTGCGGCATGGCGCACTCGCGCTGTAAGGACAGCGGCAGAAAGGGATTGGGGCGCGCCGGAGCTGGCCACTGGCTGGCCTGCATGCCGCACAGCCAGAGAGCATCAAACTGCAGGCCGGCCGCCTCCAGCGGACCCAGCACCTGCACCCGGCTGTCGGCCGTGCGCGGCTGGAAGCTGGCGTCCTGGCAGCACTGACGCAGCAGTGCCAGCGCTTCGCTGTAAACCATCGGGCCGCAGACCGCATCGAAAGTGGCGAGGCTTTCAAGCTGTCGGTAGCCCTCTTCCACCTGCTGGAATTCCAGGGAGTCCAGCCCGCCCTCCCCCGGCCAGCCCCACAGGGTCAGCAGCTGGTGAAAGTGCCCGGCCCAGACTGAGGGGAGCGACCGCTCGCGCAGCTGCCGCATACCGGCACAGCTCAGCAGCACCTCGCCGAGGCGCAAGTCCTTCGCCAGGGTACGCAGAGCACCCGCGTCAACCTGCTCGCGACCGTGATCGTGCAGTTTTGCAACAAATGCCAGGCCGGCTGTACTGTGGCGATCCGGTAGCTGCAGAAAACGCGAGCGCAGCAGTGCCAGTACATCCTGTACATACACTGCGGCATTCACCGCAGACAGTGCTGTCAGGGCATCGCGCATCACGGGTACTTCGGCCAGCTGCCAGCCGGTCGAGAAATTGACCGGCAGGGCGGCGTAGTCCGCATCGAGGCAATTGAATTCGCGCCGTAACAGGTACTCCAGCCGCTGGCGGTCGCCGCGCATATCATCCAGCACAATACCGATACTGGCTTGCGGGCGCGCAGCGCAGGTCTCACGGGCCCAGCGCGCCACGGCGCGCAGCTCACTGTTGCGGTCGGCATAGGCGCGGGCCTGGCACGCAGCCGCTGCAGCGGGTTGTGGCAATTCCTGCACATCCGCGCAGCACTGGTCGAGCGCCGCGCGCAGCAGGGGCGGCACCTCGTCGAAGGCGATCAACAGCGCGCGCGTCGATGCCCGGCTGGCGGGCCGCTCTGCCGCCTGCAGTAAAGCAATGACATCCAGGCCCGTCGCCAGGTTGCGCTCCTGCAACTGGATTTCGAAGGCTTCGTGCCAGCGCAGGAATGTGGAGCAATCCGTATCCAGGCGAAAGCGGGCGGCGATGCCCGGATCGGCTGGGTTCACCTGCCAGCGCAGGAGTTGATTGCGGGCCTGCTGCGCCTGGCTGGCGGTTGCCTCCACCTGCAGCAGACTGTAATCACCCTGGCGCTCGTCCTCCTCGATAGCCTGCCGCCATACCCTCAGTGCCAGCGGCGTGTCGAGCAGATGCCGGCGCAGCGCTGCCTCCTGGCAGGCGCGCTGGTGCCAGGCCTGCTGCAGCCAGCCCTCCAGCGGATGCACCGGCAGCGGTTGCCAGGCGCGATGGCCGGCGGCGAGCTGGCGGGCATCCCACTCGGCCTTGATACGCCGCGCCAGGCGCAGGTTGGGTGTGAGTAGTACATAGCCCTGCCCGATATAGGGCAGCAGCGGCTCGAGGTCGTAGCGTGAGCCGGCGGTATCGCGCGCCAAAGGGCGTCCTCCTTGATCCTGCACGTCCCGGGGCCGTTCTACCCAAAGGCCGCGGGCTGCTATAGAATGTCGCGCCCTCCTGCGGGCGAATGGCATACCTGTTACCACACAACTGCAAGCCATGGGCCGGCGCGAGAGGCAAATACTCTAGCAGGTAAGCAGTAATGAGCAACACAGCCGTACACAATATCAATGTCGCCTCACAGGATGTGCTGATCACCCCGGAGCAGCTGAAAAGCGCCCTGCCCCTGAGCGAAGCGGCCCAGCGGATGGTCACCGGCAGCCGGCAGACCATCTGGGACATCCTCGATCGCAAGGACCCGCGCCTGTTCGTGGTGGTCGGCCCCTGTTCCATTCACGACACCGCCGCCGCCATCGACTACGCCAAACGCCTGCGGGAGCTCGCCGACGAAGTCTCCGATACGCTGTACATCGTCATGCGCGTGTACTTTGAAAAGCCCCGCACTACCGTGGGCTGGAAAGGCCTGATCAACGACCCCCACCTCGACGATTCCTTCAAGATCGAGGAAGGCCTGCACATCGGCCGCCGGCTGTTGCTGGATATCCTCGAACTCGGCCTGCCTACCTCCACCGAGGCGCTGGACCCGATTTCACCCCAGTACCTGCAGGACCTGATCAGCTGGTCGGCCATCGGTGCGCGCACTACCGAATCCCAGACTCACCGCGAGATGGCCAGTGGCCTGTCCTGCGCCGTCGGCTTCAAGAACGGCACTGACGGCGGCCTGACCGTGGCCACCAATGCCCTCAATTCCGTGGCCAAGCCGCACCGCTTTCTGGGCATTAACCACGAGGGGCAGGTATCGGTTTACACCACCAAGGGCAACCGCTACGGCCATGTGGTGCTGCGCGGCGGCAGCGCCGGGCCGAACTACGATTCGGTGCATGTGAAGCTGTGCGAGGATGCGCTGGCGAAGGCGAAGGTGCCACAGAATATTATGGTGGACTGCTCGCACGCCAATTCGAACAAGCAGCCGGAGTTGCAGCCGCTGGTGGTGGAAGATGTGACTCACCAGATTCTGGAGGGCAACCGCTCGATTGTCGGCCTGATGATCGAGAGCAATCTGAAGGCGGGCAATCAGTCGATTCCGGAGAATCTTGCGGATCTGGAGTACGGTGTTTCGGTGACGGACGGCTGTATCGATTGGGATACGACGGCGAAAACGCTGCGGGATATGCGGGCAAAATTGAAGGATGTGTTGCCGGGGCGTAACTCGCAATGACTGTCGAAGAGTGCTTCTTTACCTGGTAGAGCGACCACAGCAGGTCTTATTTGCCATAAATCGATTTTGATGGCGGCTCGCAACACCGGTAACCCTTCCGCGAACCGCCAAAAAGCAGACGTCCATGTCGGGCTTGTAGGCGCACGTCCTGTGCGCCTACATTTGCTGAGAGGCTATCGGAGTTACGGGCCGCCACCCAACCAGAATAGAACTCGATCCATCGAAACAAAAAAGGCCAGCAAAATCCAGCCCTTTGATTCAATCGCTGCCTAATCAGTAATAGGCGTTCGACTTGTCAGAATGGTCGGTCATATCCCGCACGCCCGCCAGCATCGGCAGCTGTTCCAGCAGCGTCTTCTCCACACCGCCTTTCAGCGTCTGGTCCACCATCCCGCAGCCCTGGCAGCCACCGCCAAAACGCAGAATCGCATACTTGTCCTCAGTGACCTCCACCAGGCTCACCTCACCGCCGTGGGACGCCAGCGCCGGGTTCACCTCGTTGTAGAGCACATAATTGATGCGGTCTTCCAGCGGGCTGTTCTCGTCCACCCGCGGCAACTTCGCATTGGGCGCCTTGATCGTCAGCTGGCCGCCCATGCGATCCTTCGAATAGTCTACCAGCGCGTCTTCCAGGTAAGGGAGACTGCGGCCGTCGAACCAGGCATTGAATTTCTCGTAGGCGCGCTCTTCGTCGCCCTCCTGCAGATCCCCGTCGCGGGCATATGCGATGCAGGTTTCGGCGCGGGGGGTGCCGGGCTGATTGATGAAAACCCGGACGCCGAGAGCGTCGTCCTGCTTGGCAAGAAGTTCAGCGAGGTAGTCCTGGGCCGATTCGGTGATGGTAACCATAATGTGTTCGATGTCCGTGTTCCGGGTGAATCGCGAGTTTCCGAGTAAAACGGTCAGGTATTCTAGCGCACTCTCTAGCTATCTACGAGAAGTCTTTGAATTTGAACGCCCTTGTGGTTCCTGTTCTGCTAGAATACGCGCCCTCTTCGGCGGAGCCAGCGGCCTCCGGCGACGTCAATCACTACCTTTGAAGCGCAGGACAGTATCATGCCTACCCGCAAGCCCTCACCGACCGCCATTGAGCGGGCCCTGAACGAGCGTATTCTGGTGCTGGACGGCGCCATGGGTACCATGATTCAGGCGCAGGGCTTGTCCGAGGAGGACTACCGCGGCACGCAGTTTGCCGACCACCCCGGTGATCTCAAGGGCAATAACGACCTGTTAGCGCTGACCCGCCCGGATGTGATCAAGCGCCTGCACCAGGAGTTCCTGGACGCCGGCGCCGACATCATCGAAACCAACACCTTCAACAGCACGGCGGTGGCCCAGGGCGACTACAACCTGGAATCGGTGGTCTACGAGCTGAATGTGGCCGGTGCCCGCGTGGCCCGGGAAGTGGCGGATGCACAGACCGCCCTGACCCCCGAGAAGCCCCGCTACGTGGCCGGTGTATTGGGGCCGACCCCGCGGACGGCGTCCATCTCCCCCGATGTCAACGACCCGGGGGCGCGCAATATCCACTTTGATGAGCTGGTCAGGGATTACAGCGACGCCACCCGCGCGCTGATCGAGGGCGGGGTCGACCTGCTGATGATCGAAACCATTTTCGACACTCTCAACGCCAAGGCGGCCATTTTTGCGGTTCAGGGGGTGCAGGAAGAGCTCGGCACCGAGTTGCCGCTGATGATTTCCGTGACCTTCCCGGACACCAGCGGACGGGTCCTGTCGGGCCAGAGTCCAGAGGCCTTCTGGAACGCCATTGCCCACGCCAAGCCGCTGATCGTTGGCAGCAATTGTGGCCGTAGATTCAAGGAGATACGCCCGTTTCTTGAGGAGCTTTCCAGTGTTGCAAGCTGCTATTTCAGCGCCCATCTGAACGCCGGCCTGCCCAACGCCTTCGGTGACTACGACGAAACGCCGGAGGATATGTTCGAGGATTTCCGCAGTTTCGCAGAGCGCGGCATGCTCAACCTGGCCGGCGGTTGCTGCGGCACTACCCCGGCCCATATTGCGGCGATTGCGCGGGCGGTTGAGGGCATTGAGCCGCGCCCACTGCCGCAACCGAAACCGGCCTGCCGCCTGTCGGGCCTCGAGCCCTTCAACATCACCGCTGACTCCCTCTTCGTCAACGTCGGCGAGCGCTGTAATGTCACCGGTTCCGCTGCCTTCAAGCGGCTGATACTGGAGGACGATTACGAGACCGCCCTCAATGTGGCCCGCACACAGGTGGAGGACGGCGCCCAGGTGATCGACGTGAACATGGATGAAGGCATGCTGGATGCCGAGAAAGCCATGGTCACCTTCCTCAACCTGGTAGCCTCGGAACCGGATATTACCCGGGTGCCGATCATGGTGGACTCCTCCCGGTGGAATGTGATCGAGGCCGGGCTCAAGTGTATCCAGGGCAAGCCGGTGGTGAATTCCATCAGCCTCAAAGCCGGTGAAGCCGAGTTCCTGCAGCAGGCCCGCCTCTGCCTCCGCTACGGCGCCGCCGTGGTGGTGATGGCTTTTGACGAGGACGGCCAGGCCGACAACCTGCAGCGGCGCCAGCAGATCTGCCAGCGCAGCTACGACCTGCTGGTGAACGAAGTCGGTTTCAACCCCAGCGATATCATCTTTGACCCGAATATCTTCGCTGTGGCCACCGGTATTGAAGAGCACAACAATTACGCGGTGGACTTCATCGAGGGCACCCGCTTCATCAAGGAAAACCTGCCCGGCGCGCTGGTTTCCGGCGGTGTCTCCAACGTGTCCTTCTCTTTCCGCGGCAACAACGCGGTGCGCGAGGCCATTCACTCAGTGTTCCTCTATCACGCTATTCGCGCCGGCATGGATATGGGTATCGTGAACGCAGGCCAGCTGGCTGTGTATGACGAACTGCCGGCCGAACTGCGGGAGGCTGTGGAAGACGTCATCCTCAACCGCCGCGACGACGGCACCGAGCGCCTGCTGGAACTGGCGGAGCGCTACCGCGATAGCGGCGGTGGCGGTGAGCGCAAGGAAGACCTGAGCTGGCGCGAGCAGGATGTGGCCAAGCGCATCGAGTACGCGCTGGTCAAAGGCATCAACACCTACATCCTTGAAGATGCCGAAGCCGCTCGCCAGGTATTCGCGCGCCCGATCGAGGTCATCGAAGGCCCGCTGATGGACGGCATGAATGTGGTTGGCGACCTGTTTGGCGAGGGCAAGATGTTCCTGCCCCAGGTGGTCAAAAGTGCCCGGGTGATGAAGCAGGCCGTCGCCTATCTGCAGCCCTACATCGAAGAGGAAAAGACCGACAGCAACCAGACCAACGGCAAGATCCTGATGGCCACGGTCAAGGGCGATGTACACGACATCGGCAAAAACATTGTCGGTGTGGTGCTGCAGTGCAATAACTTCGAGGTGATCGATCTCGGCGTCATGGTGCACTGCGAGGAAATCCTGCGGGTGGCGCAGGAAGAGAAGGTGGACATCATCGGCCTATCCGGCCTGATTACCCCCTCCCTCGACGAAATGGTGCATGTGGCCAGCGAAATGCAACGCCTGGATTTCCAGATACCGCTGATGATCGGCGGCGCCACCACCTCCAAGGCGCATACGGCGGTGAAGATCGAGCCGCACTATGAAAACGATCAGGTCATCTATGTACCGGATGCCTCGCGCAGCGTCTCGGTGGCAACCCAGTTGATGGGTGACAACAAGGCGAAATATATCGCCGCGTTGAAGGAAGAGTACGGCGTCGTACGCGAGCGGGTCGCCAATCGCCAGCCCCGCACCCGCACCCTGCCCTACACCGAGGCGGCGGCCAACGGCCCGGAGCTGAACTGGGACGGCTATACGCCCCCGGTGCCCAGCTTTACCGGTACACGGGTACTCGAGGTGCCGGTGGAAGACCTGGTCGACGTGATCGACTGGACGCCCTTCTTCATCTCCTGGGAGCTGGCGGGCAAGTACCCGGCCATCCTCGACGACGACAAGGTCGGCAGCCAGGCGCGGGAATTGTTCGCCGACGCCCAGGCCATGTTGCGCAGAATCATCGACGAGCGGTGGCTCAAGGCCGAAGCCGTAGTGGGCTTCTGGCCCGCGTCCCGGCGCGGCGACGACATCGTGCTCTACACCGATGAATCACGCAGTGAAGAGCTGGAGACTCTCCACCACCTGCGCCAGCAGATGGAAAAGCCCGGCGGCGATGCCAACTTCTGCCTGGCTGACTATATCGCCCCTGAAGGCAGCGGTATTTCCGACTACGTCGGCGGCTTCTGCGTGACCACCGGCCACGGGGTGATGGAGCGGGTGCTGGCCTACAACGCGGATCACGACGATTACAACAGCATCATGCTGCGCGCGCTGGCCGACCGGCTGGCCGAGGCGCTGGCCGAGCACATGCACCGCAAGGTGCGCACCGAGTTGTGGGGCTACCAGCCCGAGGAGCAGTTGAGCAACGAGGACCTGATCCGCGAGCGCTACCAGGGCATCCGCCCCGCGCCGGGGTATCCGGCCTGCCCCGACCACACCGAGAAGGCGACCCTGTTCCGGCTGCTGGACGCGACGGCTGCCACCGGCGTGGAACTGTCGGACAGTTTCGCCATGCTGCCGGCATCTGCGGTGAGCGGCTGGTATTTCTCCCACCCGGAGTCCCGCTACTTCGCCGTCGGCAAGATTGGCCGCGACCAGGTGGTGGATATCGCCCGGCGCAAGGGAATGGAAGAGCGCGAAATGGCCCGCTGGCTGGCGCCCAACCTGAACGCATGAGCATGAGATTGCCGCAATGAGTGATAGGGAACCACCAAAGGACGAAAAGGAAAAGCTCAGTCCCTGGCAGGTAGTGGCCTCAGTGTTTGCCGCCGGCTTCGGGGTTCAGAGCAGCCGCAACCGCGAGCGGGACTTCAAACAGGGACGTTTCGGCGTTTTCATCGCCGCAGGGATTATCTTCACCCTGCTGTTTATGGGTACTGTTTTCGCCGTGGTGAAGCTGGTATTGAAAAGCGCCGGTCACTAGCGAACGGCGCTGCGGGCCAAGCCCTAGTGGGGCATGCCGGAGAGCCACAGATAGAGGCTGAAGACAACGATAGTGATGATGGCAGTGGCCGCGATAGCGTCGGCACCACCATCGGTGTGTTGGGATTGGCCTGACATTGGGACTCCTTATTGATTGTCAGTGAAAACAGTTGCGCCGGCATTATAGCAGCGCCCCGGCGCTTGGGAAGGCCACCCCGGAAAGGCCTGCGGGACTCCCAGTGGGAGTTCTAACCTTATGAAAAGAAGGCATATTTAACCCACAACCTTTTCTGGTATGGTAGCGCCCCTACGCGAATCAGCCAGCGGTGACAGGATCCACCCGATGTACGTTTACGACCAATACGACCAGCGCATCATCGATGAGCGAGTGGCCCAGTTCCGGGATCAGACCCGGCGCTATCTCGACGGCAAGATCAGCGACGAGCAGTTCCTGCCGCTGCGCCTGCAGAATGGCCTCTACATTCAGCGCCTGGCGCCGATGATGCGCATCGCGGTGCCCTATGGCCTGCTGAACTCCCGGCAGCTGCGCAAGCTCGCCCACATTACCCGCCACTACGACAAGGGCTACGCCCACGTCAGCACACGCCAGAATATCCAGCTCAACTGGCCTCTGCTGGAAGAGGTGCCGGACATCCTGGCGGAGCTCGCGGAAGTGCAGATGCACGCCGTGCAAACCAGCGGCAACTGTATCCGCAACACCACCACCGACCAGTTCGCCGGTGTTGCCCGGGACGAGCTGGAAGACCCGCGGCCCTGGTGCGAGATCATCCGCCAGTGGAGCACCTTCCACCCCGAATTCGCCTTCCTGCCGCGCAAGTTCAAGATCGCCGTCTGCGCCACCGAGCAGGATCGCGCGGCGATCCACGCCCACGATATCGGCCTGGAACTGGTAGCCAATGCGGATGGAGAAGTTGGCTTCAAAGTACTGGCCGGCGGCGGCCTCGGGCGCACCCCGGTGATTGGCTCCGTGGTGAGCGAGTGGATCGAGAAAAAGCACCTGCTGACCTTCCTCGAAGCCATCCTGCGCGTGTACAACCAGCACGGCCGTCGCGACAACAAATTCAAGGCGCGCATCAAGATCCTGGTCAAGGCCATGGGCATTGAAGCCTTCCGCGAAGCCGTGGCCAAAGAGTGGGCTCCGATCAAGGACGGCCCCAGCACCCTGACCGAAGAGGAGATCAGTCGCGCCAGCTCCTTCTTTACCGACCCGGACTACGAACAGTTTGACGAGGCCGCCGCTGCGGCGGCGCTTGCCGGGCAGGCCGCTGCGGACCCGATTTTCGGTAACTGGGTCAAGCGCAACACCGTGAGCCACCGGGTACCCGGTTACCAGGCGGTAACCATTTCCCTGAAGATGACCGGTCACGCCCCCGGCGACATCACCGACCGGCAACTGGAACTGCTGGCCGAGCTGGCGGACCAGTTCAGTTTTGGTGAGATTCGCACCACCCACCAGCAGAACATGGTACTGGCGGATGTGCGCCAGCAGGACCTCTACGCCCTGTGGCAGCGTCTCCAGTCCGCCGGCCTGGCGACCCCCAACATTGGCTACCTGACCGACATGATCTGCTGCCCGGGCGGGGATTACTGCTCCCTGGCCAATGCCAAGTCCATACCGGTGGCGGAGGCGATCCAGGCCCGTTTCGACGACCTCGACTATGTCTACGATCTCGGCCCGCTGGAGCTCAATATCAGCGGCTGTATGAACGCCTGCGGCCACCACCACATCGGCCATATCGGCATTCTCGGCGTCGACAAGAAAGGCGAGGAGTTCTACCAGGTTTCCCTCGGCGGCAGCCAGGCCAAGGACGCCTCCCTCGGCAAAATTCTCGGCCCCTCCTTCAAGCAGGAGGACATGCCAGAGGTAATGGAAAAAATTATCAACACCTACGTGGATCTGCGCGGTGAGGAGGAAACCTTCCTCGACACCTACCGTCGCGTGGGTATCGACCCCTTCAAGGAGCGCGTCTATGCCAAAGCTGATTAAGAACGGCGAAGTCGTCAACGATGAGCGCTGGCAGGCGGTGGACACCGAGGCCGACAACGCCGCTCCGGGCGTGATTGCCACACTCAGTCAGTGGCAGGCACTGGATGACAAGGCTGGCAGCGCCGTGCAACTCGAGCCGGGCGACGGCGTAGAGACGCTACTGCCCCACCTTGCGGACATCGAACTGATCGCCATCAGCTTCCCGGTATTTACCGACGGCCGCGGCTTTTCCTATGCCCGGGAACTGCGCCAGCGCGGCTATACCGGGGAACTGCGGGCGGTTGGCGGTTTTATCCGCGATCAGTTGCACTACCTGAGTCGGGTGGGCTTCAACGCCTTCCAGATGAACGACGACAGGGAACTGGAAGAGGCCGTCGCCAGCCTCGGCGATTTCAGCGAACACTATCAGGCGGCGGTCGACCAGCCCCTGCCGCTGTTTCGCCGTCGCGCCTGATCGGCAAACCGCAATAATTGCCGGGGCGTTCCTGTCCCCGGCCCCCTCCCCTCCAGTACACTGTGAACGGACTCACAGTGGTTAGTGCACTATGGACGGCGGCAGCATTACCTTTTCCTTCTTCCTGATCTTCACCGGCGCGGCCATCTTCGCCTCGGTCGCCCTCTACACCCGCCAGCCCCTGATCATCGCCTACATCGCCCTCGGCGCCGCCATCGGCCCCTATGGTGCCTCGCTGGTAACCGATCTAAAATTGCTGTCCGACATCGGCCACGTCGGCATTATCTTCCTGCTGTTTCTGCTCGGGCTGGACATGCAGCCCAGGGCGCTGCTGGCTACGTTGCGCAAATCGACGGTGGTTGGCCTGGCCAGCTCCGCCATCTTTGCGCTCATGGGCTTTGCCGTGGCACGACTGTTCGGGTTTTCCGCACTGGAATCCCTGGTAATCGGCGCGGCGATGATGTTCTCCTCCACTATCATCGGCATCAAATTGCTGCCCACCACCATCCTCCATCACCGCCATATCGGCGAACTGATGATCGGCCTGCTGCTGCTGCAGGACCTGCTGGCGATTATGGTGCTGGTGCTGCTGGGCGCCGCCGGGGGCAATAAGGCGGAAGACACCATGCTGTGGGAGATCGCCTTTCCCTTTCTTGCACTGCCCCTGCTGGGAGCGGGTGCCTGGCTGGCCGTGCGCTACGTATTGCTACCGTTGATCACCCGCTTCGACCGCTTTCACGAGTACATTTTCCTGGTTGCCCTGGGCTGGTGTCTGGGCGTGGCGGAGGTAGCGGAACTGGCCGGCCTGTCTGCGGAAATCGGCGCCTTTCTCGCCGGTATCACTATCGCCACCAGCCCTATCTCCCAGTACATCGCGGTGAACCTGAAGCCGCTGCGGGATTTTTTCCTGATCCTGTTTTTCTTCTCGGTGGGCGCGCGCTTTGAGCTGGCGCTGCTCAGCACTGTGCTGCTGCCCGCCCTGCTGCTGTCGGTACTGGTGCTCGGTGTGAAGCCGGTGGTGTATCGCTATCTGCTGAAGGGGATGAGCGAGAAGCGGGTACTGGCCTGGGACCTGGGTTTCCGCCTGGGGCAGGCGAGTGAGTTTTCGCTGTTGATTGCCTATGTGGCGATTGCCAACGGTCTGATTGGACAGAGTGCGTCGCTGCTTATTCAGGCGACGACAATCATCACACTGTTGGCGTCGTCGTATATTGTGGTGCTGAACTATCCGACACCGATTGCAATTTCGGATCGACTGCGGCGGGATTGAATTCAGTTGATTTGTATATTTAGCTTGATCCTGAAAACGCTTGTGGAAACCTCCATGAATAGATTTTAGGCACTTCGTACTCGGTTTGTGTGGCGGCTCGCAATTCCGGTAACCCTTGCGCAAACCGCCAAAAAGCGGACGTCCGTGTCAGGCTTGTAGGCGCACATCCATGTGCGCCTACATTTGCTCCAGGGTTACCGGAATCACAAGCCTTCTACTCAAAGAATTGCGCTTTACCCGCCGAATCAAGCGGCATAACGAAATACCTCATCAACTGGAGTAAGTCTCAGGTGTTTGAATCGAAGGCTTACGGTTGGGATAGCCCTGCAGCGAACGTCGGCGCCCATGGATGGGTTGGGCCGCATTCGGCACGTCGAGCCTGACATGGATGTCCGCTTTTTGGCGGTTCGCGGAAGGGCTATTCCAGCCGTAAGACGCCACTGCATCAGTAACTATGCAATTCCGTTCCTTCAATAACAAAAAAGCCGGCACAAAGGCCGGCTCTTCTGATCGATAGCAGGAAAGGCTTACAGCTTGCCTTCAAGCTCCGGCAGCGCCTCGAACAGGTCCGCCACCAGGCCGTAGTCCGCCACCTGGAAAATCGGGGCGTCCTCGTCCTTGTTGATGGCCACGATGACCTTGGAGTCCTTCATACCGGCAAGGTGCTGAATCGCGCCGGAAATACCGACCGCGATGTACAGATCCGGAGCGACGATCTTGCCGGTCTGGCCGACCTGCATATCGTTGGGTACAAAGCCCGCGTCAACTGCAGCTCGGGAAGCGCCGATGGCGGCACCCAGTTTGTCGGCAATGCCGTCCAGCAGCTTGAAGTTTTCGCCGTTCTGCATGCCACGGCCACCGGAAATAACCACAGAAGCGGCAGTCAGTTCCGGACGGTCGGACTTGGCCAGCTCTTCACCGACGAACTCGGAAATACCGGCGTCGTGGGCAGAGGATACGGCCTCAATGCTGGCGGAACCGCCTTCGGGCGCAGCGGGGTCGAAAGCTGTGGTGCGCACAGTGATCACCTTCTTGGCATCGGCGGACTGCACAGTGGCAATCACGTTGCCGGCGTAGATCGGGCGCTTGAAGGTGTCGGCGGATTCGACAGAAAGGATGTCGGAAATCTGGGCGACGTCCAGCAGCGCCGCAACGCGGGGCATGGTGTTCTTGCCGTTGGTGGTGGCGGGGGCAACCACGTTGTCGTACGCGGCGCCGACCTCGGCGATCAGCAGGGCCAGGTTCTCTGCCAGCTGGTGGCCGTAGGCGGCGTTGTCCGCTACCAGTACCTTGTTGACACCGGCAACAGCGGCGGCCTGCTCGCCCACGGCGGCACAATCGGCGCCGGCGACGAGGATGTCGATGTCTGCACCCAGTGCCTGGGCTGCGGTCACCGCATTGAGGGTCGCTCCGTTGAGGGTGCTATTGTCGTGTTCTGCAATAACCAGAGTGCTCATCAGATTACTTTCGCCTCGTTTTTCAGTTTGTCGACCAGCTCGTCCACGCTCGCTACCTTGATGCCGGCCTGGCGCTCTGCCGGCGGCTCAACCCGGAGCTGGGTGAGGTGGGATTTCACTTCCACGCCCAGGTCGGCCGGGGAGAAGACATCGAGCTGCTTCTTCTTGGCCTTCATGATGTTGGGCAGGGAGGCATAACGGGGTTCGTTCAGGCGCAGGTCGGTGGTGACAATAGCGGGCAGCTTCAGCTTGACTGTCTGCAGGCCGCCATCCACTTCGCGGGTCACACTGACGGCATCGCCGTCGACCTTGACCTCGGAGGCGAAGGTGCCCTGGGCCATGTTGGCCAGCGCGCCCAGCATCTGGCCGGTCTGGTTGTTGTCGCCATCGATGGACTGCTTGCCCAGGATAACGAGTTGGGGCTGTTCTTTCTCGACCACGCCCTTGAGCAGTTTGGCCACCACCAGCGGCTCGACGGCGCCTTCGGTTTCCACCTGGATGCCGCGGTCGGCGCCCAGTGCCAGTGCGGTGCGGATTTGCTCCTGACAGGACTTCTCGCCCACGGAAACCACGACCACTTCAGAGGCAACGCCGGCTTCCTTCAGGCGCACGGCCTCTTCAACGGCGATTTCACAGAACGGGTTGATGGCCATCTTGACGTTGTTAAGGTCAACATCGCTACCATCGGCTTTGGCGCGGACTTTGACGTTGTAGTCAACGACGCGCTTTACAGCAACAAGAACCTTCATGGATTCTCCAACACAGTAAGACGTAAGTGGGTGAATTAAGGGCGATAAAGAGACGGCTGGAAAGCGGCCAAAATCGGGCGCCCGCGATTTAACGGCGGAACATGTTGCCGCCAAAGACCGGGGAGGTCAATAGCTGTAGGCGACAGTGAAGTTAACGCAAACGGTCAATTTAGCTATACGTACCATTCATCGGCTTTATGGCCATTAATCTTTGAAAATTATATACTTGCGCCCCTTTTCACGGGTCGGCCCCTGCCGCGCCGACTGCCAAAAAGACAACAGAGCAACGACAGAGAGGACAGGCTTGTGGAACGCGAAGCAATGGAATTTGATGTAGTCATCGTCGGCGCCGGACCTGCAGGACTGTCGGCCGCCTGCCGCATCATGCAGCTGGCCCAGGAAAAAGAACAGGAAATCACTGTCTGTGTGGTGGAGAAAGGCTCCGAAGTCGGCGCCCATATTCTCTCCGGCGCCGTGCTGGAACCCCGCGCCATCAACGAGCTGTTCCCCAACTGGAAAGAACTGGGCGCACCGCTGGCCACCGAGGTCAGCGAGGATCGCTTCTTTTTCTACACGAGTGAAAAGAGCGCCATCAAACTGCCCAATTTCTTCATCCCCAAACCCACCCACAACGACGGCAACTACATTGTCTCCATGGGCAACGTATGCCGCTGGCTGGCGGAGCAGGCCGAGGGGCTGGGTGTGGAAGTCTACCCCGGCTTCGCCGCCGCCGAAGTGCTCTACCACGAGGATGGCAGTGTCAAGGGGATCGCCACCGGCGACATGGGCATCAGTGCCAGCGGAGAACAGAAAGACAGCTACATGCCGGGCATGGAGCTGCACGCCAAATACACCCTGTTTGCCGAAGGTTGCCGCGGCCACCTCGGCAAACAGCTGATCGACAAGCTCAAGCTGGACGAGGGCAAGGACCCCCAGCACTACGGCATTGGCCTCAAGGAAATCTGGGAGATTCCCGCTGACAAGCACCAGCCCGGCCTGGTGGTGCACGGACTGGGCTGGCCGCTGCAGGAAACCGGCTCCAGCGGCGGTGCCTTCCTCTACCACGCGGAGAACAATCAGGTGTACCTGGGCCTGATCGCGGACCTCAATTATTCCAATCCGCACATGAGCCCCTTCCAGGAATTCCAGCGCTGGAAGCACCACCCGGAGACCGCCAAATACCTTGAGGGCGGCACCCGCCTCACTTACGGCGCCCGCGCCATCGCCAAGGGCGGTCTCAATTCCCTGCCGAAGATGCACTTCCCCGGCGGCCTGCTGATCGGCTGCGACGCCGGCACCCTGAACAGCGTCAAGATCAAGGGCAACCACACCGCCATGAAGAGCGGCATGCTGGCGGCGGAAGCCGTGGTGGAGGCCCTGGCCCAGGGTGAGAGCGCACCGAAGGATCTGGCCAGCTACGCGGACAAGGTGAAGGGGTCCTGGCTCTATGAAGAGCTCTATGCCACCCGCAATTTCTCCGGCTTCATGCACAAGCTGGGCACTCTGGTGGGGTCAGCAATGGTGTGGATCGACCAGAATATCTTCGGCGGCAAACTGCCCTTCACCCTGCACGACACGGTGCCGGATTACGCCACGCTGAAACCCGCGGCGGACTGCAAGAAGCCGGTTTACCCGAAGCCTGACAACAAGATCAGCTTTGACCGCCTGTCCTCGGTATTCCTGTCGAACACGAACCACGAGGAAGACCAGCCCTGTCACCTGACGCTGAAGGATGCGGACATTCCGCTGACGCAGAATCTGCCGATGTACGACGAGCCTGCCCAGCGCTACTGCCCGGCGGGCGTGTACGAGATTGTGGAAGATGAGGCCGGCAAGCGTTTCCAGATCAATGCCCAGAACTGTGTCCACTGCAAGACCTGCGACATCAAGGACCCGGCGCAGAATATTGTCTGGGTGACGCCGGAAGGGTTTGGTGGGCCGAATTACCCGAACATGTGAAGTTTCTTGCAGGGTTTTGCAGCCCTGCCCTGCTCTTTCCTAAGCTCGCTTTTGCGGGCTTTTTTGTTTCTGCGTGCTAATTTGCGTGAGCTTCGTCTTACGGCTGGTGGCGGCTCGCGATGCCGGTGGCCCTTGCGCAAACCGCCAAAAAGCGGACATCCATGTCAGGCTTGTAGGCGCACGTCCTGTGCGCCTACATTTGCTCCAGGGCCACCGGCATCACAAGCCTTCGACCAGAACTTCTGCAAAACTCCCACCTGATTCAGGCACAAATCTGAATGTCGGTTTCTACGTAAGAGGCAAGCACTCCTACGTCTAAATCGAAGGGGCGCGGTTGGGGTAGCCCTGTAGCGAACGTCGGCGCCCATGGATGGGTTGGGCCGCATTCGGCACGTCGAGCCTGACATGGACGTCTGCTTTTTGGCGGTTCGCGAAAGGGCTACCCCGACCGTAACCCGCCAACGTTCTTTAAAACGAAGCCAGCATCGCTCTGCTAGTCATTACCCACCAAACTCCAACTCACATCTCCACTCCACACCAACAGCTCATCACCCTCCCCCTCTGCCATCTCCACCAGCCGATACCACGCCGCCCGACTACAGAGCGCCGTCAGCCCGTGATTGAGCTGAATGCCGGCAACACCCTCGCAGTCCGGATCCAGAAACAGCCCGTGCTCCCGGTCCAGCACAACGCGTTTGCCCGTATTGAGCGTCGCCACGAGCTCATCACCCACGCGATCGATCTCCGTAATCAGCAAAGGATGCGATTCAACCTGCAGGCGCCACTTCTCCCCCGGCGTCACCAGGTAGTACTCACCATCGTCCTCGCGCCGCAGAATAGTGGCAAACAGGCGCACAATCTCGGGTCGCTCGATGGGGTCGCCCTCGTGCCACCAGCTGCCGTCGCTGCGAATCACAATATCGATTTCACCGCTCAATGGCGGATGCCATTTTTCCAGTGGTGGCTCATCAAAATTGCGACCGGCTTTCACCTGGTCTTGCAGTGTGTCCAAATCGCGTCCGGTTTTGTTCGAGGCTGGCATAGAAACTCCCGCTGCGTTATAAGGACAGAGTATAGCGATTTACGAAGGACGGTATGATCAGCTGGATGCGCAAAGCCGTCATTCGGTGGCTGCAACACAAACGCCCGCTCCCGAGCACGCCACTGAGTGACTTTGAAAGGATTCGCCACGAGGTCAAGCCCTGCGACGTGATTCTGGTGGAGGGACGCTCCCGCGTCAGCGAGGTGATCAAGCTCATCACCCAGAGTAGCTGGTCACACGCGGCGCTCTATATCGGCCGCCTGCACGACCTGGAAAACCCGCTGCTGCGGGACCTGCTGCGCCAGCACTACATCGGCACCGCCGACAAGCAGCTGATAATCGAGAGCGAGCTTGGCATGGGCACCATAGTGCGCCCACTGACCGTCTATGAAGAAGAGCACCTGCGAATCTGCCGCCCGCGCAACCTCGGCTACCACGACAGCCAGCAGGTGATCGCCTACGCCATCGGTCGCCTCGGCACGGCCTACGACGTGCGGCAGATTTTCGATCTCGCCCGCTTCCTGTTTCCCTGGTGGGTCCTGCCGAGACGCTGGCGCTCCAGCCTGTTCAAGACCAATCCGGGGAAAACCACGCACACGGTGTGCTCCACCATGATCGCCGAGGCCTTTGGCAGCATCCAGTTTCCCATTCTGCCACTGGTAAAGCGGCTGGAGGGCGAGCGCTACAAGCTCTACATGCGCAATCCGAAGTTGTGTACACCGAGTGACTTTGACTACTCACCGTACTTCGACATCATCAAGTACCCATTCCTTGATTTTCACGCCTACAGTGACCAGCGCCTGCTGCCCTGGAGTGGCACCGGCGAGCTGAATGAAGATGAACGGGGACTCTATGTTTCCGTGGGAGAAGATCTGCCGGCGGAGCCGGCGGCGGACGAGGCCTGAAGCAGCCGCCTCAGGCGCAGCTGCCAATCAGGCGCACGCTGGTGACGCCGTCGAGATTGCGCATGGTTTCCAGCAATTCGGTGCTCGGTGTGGTATCGATATCGATCAGGTTGTAGGCCACTTCCTCGCGGCTCTTGTTCAACATGTCGATAACGTTAATGTTTTCGTCAGCCAGAAGGGCCAATACGCTGCCGAGAATTTTCGGCACATTGCTGTTGGTCACTGCCAGGCGGCAGCCACTGACCCGCTCCAGTTGCAGGGTGGGAAAGTTCACCGAGTTGCGGATATTGCCGTTCTCGAGAAAATCCCTCAGCTGTTCTACCGCCATCACCGCGCAGTTGTCCTCCGCCTCGTCGGTACTGGCGCCGATATGCGGTGTCAGAATGACATCCTTGCGGCCTATCAGCGCCGGCGAGGGGAAATCGGCGATGTACTTGCGCAACTGTTTTTTGTCCAGCGCGCCTACCAACGCGGCCTCGTCAACGATTTCCTGGCGGGCAAAGTTGAGCAGGCAGGCATGTGGCTGCATGGCGCCCAGGAGCTCGCTATTGACCAGGTCGCGGGTGGAGTCCAGTACCGGCAGGTGCAGGCTGATGTAGTCGCAGCGGGAGAACAGGGCTGACAGTGTATCGGCCTTCTTCACTTCGCTGGGCAGGCGCCAGGCCGCATCGACCGACAGGGCCGGATCATAGCCCATCACTTCCATACCCAGGGTCAGGGCCATTTCCGCGACCAGCGAGCCGATGGCGCCAAGGCCCACTACGCCGAGGCGTTTACCGTAAAGTTCACTGCCCTTGAACTGCTTTTTCTGGGCTTCCAGGGTGCGATTCAATTCGGCTTTGTCCGTTACGCCCGCCAGGGTGTCGACATAGTCGCTGCCCTCAAGAATACCCCGGGAACCGAGTAACAGGCCCGCAGCCACCAGTTCCTTTACCGCATTGGCATTCGCCCCGGGGGTGTTGAAAACCGGGATGCCGCGGCGCGTACACTCCACAACGGGAATGTTGTTGACACCGGCCCCGGCGCGGGCAATGCCCAGTACGCTGTCGGCGATATCGTCCGCCTGGAGCTTGTGGCTGCGCAGCAGAATGGCGTCGGGATGAGCAAACTCACTGGCTATCTCGTAGCTGTCGCGGGGCAGCCGCTCCAGACCGAGTACTGAAATCTGGTTGAGGGTAAGAATGCGCTTGGCCATGTTGACTACGTCCCTGTCTCTTCTCTTATAGGAGTGGCGTTTGTTTAATAAACAGTGATGTCCGCCTGCTCGCGCAGCTCGCGTCGAAACTCCTCCTGCACCAGAACGCCGTGCTCACCGTCCACCAGCTGGCTGATCTGCGCCTGCCTTGCCGCCGGCAATTCGCCGAGTTTACCCGGCGCGACGCGCGATACTTCGTAGACCAGCGCATCACCCGTGGGCGTCATGGTGTAGTCGGCAACTCGTTCACCTTCAGGCGGCGCGCGCAATGCAAAGGCGGCATCGGCGAGAGCGGGATTGAGCATACCGGAATCCCGCTGGGCGCCAATTTCAACCTGCCATTCAAAACCCAGCGCTTCCGCCACAGCTTCAACACTGCCGCCGGCACGCAGGCGTGCCACGGCCTGTTCCGCAATTCTGGCAACGGCTGCCCGAGCCTGCTGATCGCGCAGCGTCACGGCAATCTCATCGCGCACAGATTCCAGCGGTTGCAGCTCCGGCTCCCGATGTTCTTCTACCCGCAAGGCAACGAAATGATCGGGGGCGAGTTCAAACACTTCGCTATTGTGCCCCATCTCCAGTACGTCTTCGGAGAAAGCCGCGGCAAGCAGTGCCGGATTGGCAAAAAGGCCCTCTGCCTGATTGCGCGTCACCGGATCACTGGTACGCACTTCAAGCTCAAGTTCCGTCGCCGGGCCGGCCAGGCTCTGGGCGTTGAAGGCGAGATCGCGGAGCGTTTCCACAGTACTCAGCAATGCAGCCTGGGACTCGCGCTCCTGCACACGCTGCTCCAGTTCCGGGCGCATTTCGGCAAAGCTCGGGGCCTCGCCTTCGCGGCGTTCGGTCACCACGATAAAATGGGTGCCGGCGTCGGTGGCTACCGGCTCGGACACAGTGTTCAACTCCAGGCTGGCAATGGCTTCTTCCATGGCCTCGGGGAAGGCGTCGCCGGCACTGTAACCGAGATCACCGCCGGCGCTGGCGGAACCGATATCATCAGAGGCACTTTCTGCGAGGGCCGCAAAGTCACCGCCTTCATTCAGCTGCTTTTGCACGTCGGCAATACGCGCGGCGTAATCGGCATCGCTTTCGTCTTCACCCTGGGTCAGCAGGATATGGGAAACACGGTTTTCAGTCTGGTACTGATAGCCGCTCTTTTCCTGCTCGTACATGGCCAGCAAGTCATCTTCGTCAACCGGGGCAGTAAAATCAGACGCCCGCAATTCGATATAGCTGAGAGTTACGCTCTCGTCGCTGTAGAACGATGACTCGTTGGCATTGTAATAGGCCGCAATCTCTTCGTCGCTCACGGAGACGCCCGCCTCCACCGCCGCCAGCGGAACCGTCAGGTAGCGTATATCGCGCTGTTCGGCAACGATGCGCGCCGCCAGCTCCCGCTCGGCAGGGGTGGAAAACTCACTGCCGGGCAAACCGCTGCGCAACTGATTGACCAGAATATCCTGCTGCAGTGTCTGCTTGAAGGAAGCCGGTGTATAACCAGCCTGTGCCAGAGTGCTTTTGTACAGCTCGGGCGAGAACTGGCCGTTGATCTGGAACTGTTCCATGCCACTGATGAGTCGCCCCATTTCCGTGTCGGACACAGCCAGATTCATCTCGGTGGCAGACTGCACCAGCAGGCGCCGGCCAATGATGCTCTGCAGTGCCTGGTTGCTCAGGCGCTGCTCGTCCAGCATCGCTGGATCGATGTTCTCGCCGAACATGGAGATCAGCTGGCGCTGCTGGGTATTCACCACCTGCTGCACCTCCATCGGGCTGATTTCCTCGCCATTCACTTCGGCGACCCCCGAGCTACTGCCGCCGAGGAGTATGGATTCGATGCCAAAGAGGGCGAAGGAAACGACAATAACCCACACCACGACCTTGGCCGCGGTGCCCTGAACGTTCTGGCGAATATCTTGCAGCATGGGAGTGTAATCCGATGGACTTCAACGTAAACGACTGCCGCAGCAGCCCGGCGGCTTGCCGGTAACCCGGTGCGCGCCCTGTCATTCAAATACAAAAAAGCGCACGTAAACGTGCGCCTTTCTGTGTTCTACCCTTCGGGAGTTCCTGCCAGCGGCTTGCTGGGGAACGCCGTAATCAGGCGTTTACCGCGTCTTTCAGCGCCTTGCCAGCCTTGAAGCCGGGGACGTTGGAAGCGGCGATCTGGATGGTGGCGCCGGTTTGCGGGTTGCGGCCTTCACGGGCTGCACGCGGCTTGACGGCGAAGGTGCCAAAGCCAACCAGTGAAACCTGCTCGCCTTTGGCGAGGGCTTCGGTAATGCTGTCTACCACGGCATCCAGCGCACGGCCTGCAGAAGCTTTCGGCAGGTCGGCGGCGGCGGCGATGGCATCAATGAGTTCGGTCTTGTTCACACTTATCCCCTTGGAATTTATAGGTGGCGTTTTGGATGAGCCCCCGACTTGCGGGGGCGAATCAGTTGTTTGTTCGGCTGCTGCTGCGGTTGGCGGCACGACCTGGCGCGTCGCCGGAAACCCTACAGATATCGGGCTAAAAGCTACCGGGGGTAGCCGCCTGATCAGTCGGCTGACTTTATACCAGAGCTTGGAATTGGGTCAACCGGAAGCCTCGTTTTAATGCGTATTTATCCGGTTTTGCTCGCTCTGTTCGTCGTCTTTGCCCGCCGCCATCGTGCCGGCGAGGTACTCTTCGTCACTCAGGGGCTCCGGCATCTGCTCCAGCGCGATGGTCAGCACTTCATCAATCCACTTGACCGGCCGGATATCCAGGTGCGCCTTGATATTGTCAGGCACCTCTTTCAAGTCGCGCTCATTCTCTTTCGGAATGATCACGGTCTTTATGCCGCCGCGACGCGCTGCCAGCAGTTTTTCCTTCAACCCACCGATCGGTAACACTTCCCCGCGCAGGGTGATCTCTCCCGTCATGGCGACATCGGCGCGCACTGCAATACCGGTACAGACTGAGACCAGCGCCGTACACATGGCAATACCGGCGCTGGGGCCGTCCTTCGGTGTCGCCCCTTCCGGCACGTGAATATGCACATCGTGCTTCTCGTGGTAACTGGCGTTGATACCCAGCAACTGGGAGCGACTGCGCACCACGGTGGTAGCAGCCTGTATCGATTCTTGCATCACATCACCGAGGGAACCGGTTTTGACGTGGCGCCCCTTGCCGGCCACCGACACGGCTTCGATGGTCAGTAACTCACCACCGACAGACGTCCAGGCCAGGCCGGTCACCTGGCCGATCTTGTTCTCTTCCTCGGCGATGCCGTAGTTGAATTTCCGCACCCCCAGCAAATCCGCCAGCATGTCCCGTTCAACGACGGCACTGTCGCCCTGCTGCTCCAGGGCAATGGCCTTGACGATCTTGCGACAGAGCTTGGCGATCTCGCGCTCAAGGGCGCGCACGCCGGCCTCGCGGGTGTAGTAACGAATAATGTCGAGAAGGGTCGCTTCCGGCACCTCGATTTCGCCCTTCTTCAAGCCGTTCTGCTTGATTTGCTTGGGCAGCAGATAGCGCAGCGCGATATTGACCTTCTCGTCTTCGGTATAACCGGGGATACGGATGACTTCCATCCGGTCCAGTAGCGGGCCGGGGATATTCATGGTGTTGGAGGTGCAGACAAACATCACATCGGAGAGGTCGTAATCCACCTCCAGGTAATGGTCGTTGAACGCGTGGTTCTGCTCGGGGTCCAGGACTTCCAGCAACGCTGAAGCCGGGTCGCCGCGATGATCCATGCCCATCTTGTCGATTTCGTCCAGCAGGAACAGCGGATTGCGCACTCCGGCCTTGGCCATTTTCTGCAGCAGTTTGCCGGGCATGGAACCGATATAGGTGCGTCTGTGGCCGCGAATCTCGGCCTCGTCACGCACGCCACCCAGGGCCATGCGCACAAACTTGCGGTTGGTCGCGCGCGCCAGTGATTCCCCCAGAGAGGTTTTACCGACGCCGGGCGGACCGACCAGGCACAGCACCGGACCCTTGACCTTGCGCACACGCTTCTGCACCGCCAGGTATTCGAGAATGCGCTCCTTCACCTCTTCCAGGCCGTAGTGATCTGCGTTGAGAATCTCGGTCGCACCCTTGAGGTCATGCTTGACCTTGCTGCGTTTGGCCCAGGGCACCGATACCATCCAGTCGATGTAGCTGCGCACCACCGAAGCCTCCGCGGACATGGGCGACATCATCTTCAGTTTGCCCAGTTCGGTTTCGGCTTTAACCTTCGCCTCTTCCGGCATTTTCGCCGCGTCGATACGCCCCTGCAGTTCATCCAGTTCGTTGGGCGCCTCGTCCATCTCGCCCAGCTCTTTCTGGATCGCTTTCATCTGCTCGTTGAGGTAGTACTCGCGCTGGCTCTTTTCCATCTGCTTCTTGACGCGACCGCGAATGCGCTTTTCCACCTGGAACAGGTCGATCTCCGCCTCCATCAGGCCCATCAGGTGCTCGAGGCGGGTGCGGATGTTGGCCATCTCGAGGATCTTCTGCTTTTCCTCCAGATCGACGCTCATGTGGGCGGCAATGGTGTCGGCCAGTCGACCCGGCTCGTCGATGCCGGTGAGTGAGGTCAGCACCTCAGCCGGCACTTTCTTGCTCAGGTTGACATACTTCTCGAACTGGCCAACCGTCGAGCGCAGCAGGCCCTCGGCTTCGTCTTCTGGAATTTCGTCGCTCTCGATTTCGCGCACACCGGCGACAGCAAAGCGGCCATCGTCGTCCACCGCGTCGATCACCGCGCGATAGCCGCCTTCCACCAGCACCTTGATGGTGCCGTCAGGCAGCTTCAGCAACTGCAGAATGTTGGAGACAGTACCAACCTGGTAGATATCGTCGGCGCCGGGATTGTCATCGGCAGCATCGCGCTGGGCGACCAGCAGAACCTGCTTGTCGCTGGCCATGGCGTCCTCCAGGGCCTCGATGGATTTTTCCCGACCCACGAACAGAGGCAGCACCATGTGGGGGTACACCACCACATCACGCAGGGGCAGCAGGGGAAGTTCGACGACAGAAGGGGAACCCATATATATCTCCGGGTTGAGGAAGTCCGAGGCTTACAGCCTTATATGGGGGCCAATGGCCCCGCTACAAGGGGACTGCAGCAAATGCCCGGGCCCGGCGCAGGCCGGACCCGCAGGCGCTAATCGTCCTTGGACGCAGTGCGCGGGGCCGGCTCGCTGTTCTGGTAGACCAGCAGCGGCTCACTGTCGCCGCGAATCACCGATTCATCGATGACCACCTTGCTGACGTCATCGCGAGACGGGATGTTATACATCGAGTCCAGCAGCACGCCTTCGAGGATGGAGCGTAGGCCCCGGGCGCCGGTTTTGCGCTCCATGGCGCGCTCGGCAACGGCGCGCAAGCCGTCCTCGCGGAAATCCACCTCGACGCCTTCCATCTCGAACAGCTTGCCGTACTGTTTGGTGAGGGCGTTCTTGGGCTCGGTGAGAATCTTCACCAGCGCCGGCACGTCCAGCTCTTCCAGGGTGGCGATCACTGGCAGGCGCCCGACAAACTCCGGGATCAGGCCGTACTGCACCAGGTCGTCGGGCTCCAGGTCGGACAGCAGCTCGCCAACATTGCGGCTCTCGTCCTTGCTCTTCACCTCGGCGCCGAAGCCGATACCGCCCTTCTCCGAGCGATTACGGATGACCTTGTCGAGGCCGGCAAAAGCGCCGCCGCAGATGAACAGAATGTTGGAGGTATCGACCTGCAGAAACTCCTGCTGCGGGTGCTTGCGGCCGCCCTGTGGAGGCACCGATGCCACAGTGCCCTCGATCAGCTTGAGCAGTGCCTGTTGCACACCCTCACCCGAGACATCGCGGGTGATGGAGGGGTTGTCCGACTTGCGGGAAATCTTGTCGATTTCGTCGATGTAGACAATGCCCACCTGGGCCTTCTCCACATCGTAGTCGCACTTCTGCAGCAGCTTCTGGATGATGTTTTCAACGTCCTCGCCGACATAGCCCGCCTCGGTGAGGGTAGTGGCATCGGCGATCGTAAAGGGTACATCCAGCAGCCTTGCCAGTGTCTCCGCCAGCAGGGTTTTACCGCTGCCGGTGGGGCCCACCAGCAGGATATTGCTCTTGCCGAGCTCTACGTCCTCGCGGCCGCTCTGGCCGTGACGCAGGCGCTTGTAGTGGTTGTAGACAGCGACAGAGAGCACCTTTTTGGCGCGCTGCTGCCCGATAACGTATTCATCCAGGATGGCTTTGATTTCGTGGGGAACAGGCAGGCGATCCTGCTGGCTGTCGGAACCGCTCTCCTGGACTTCCTCGCGAATGATGTCGTTACACAGATCGACACATTCGTCGCAAATAAACACCGACGGTCCGGCGATCAGCTTGCGCACTTCATGCTGGCTCTTGCCACAGAAAGAGCAGTACAGCAGTTTGCCGCCATCGTCGGATTTGGTGGTTTCGTCACTCATTCAATCGACCTACATACTTCCGTTCGGGTCTTGGCGCTTGATACGCCCTAAAGATGGGGGTTTTTACCGCGCATTGCAAGCCCGGAAAAACCCCTCGCCAGGCAGGGAAATCAGGTGGCCGGCGCGCTGCGACTGCTCACAACTTCGTCGATCAGGCCGTACTCCTTGCTCTGCTGGGCATTCATAAAGCGATCGCGCTCGGTGTCGCGCTCGATGGTGGCAAGGTCCTGCCCGGTGTGTTCCGCCATCAGCTGGTTGAGGCGCTCCCGGATGATGAGGATTTCCCTGGCGTGGATGTCGATATCGGTCGCCTGGCCCTGGGCGCCACCGCTGGGCTGGTGAATCATGGTGCGGGCATTCGGCAGGCAGTACCGCTTGCCCTTGGCGCCGCCACTGAGCAGGAAGGCCCCCATGGACGCGGCCTGGCCAATGCACATGGTGCTCACATCGGGCTTGATGAACTGCATGGTGTCATAGATGGACAGACCAGCTGTGACCGAACCACCGGGCGAGTTGATATAGAGGTGAATATCCTTGTCGGGGTTTTCCGACTCAAGGAACAGCAGCTGGGCCACGATCAGGTTGGCCATATGATCCTCGACCGGCCCCACCGCAAAAATCACCCGTTCCTTGAGCAGACGGGAATAGATGTCGTAGGAACGCTCGCCCCGGGAGGTCTGTTCGACCACCATCGGAATAAGACCCAGGTTGGTGATGGTGTTCTGGTTGGTACCTTGCGGCTGGTAAGAAGGCATGAACGCGTCCCCGTCGATGGATTATGGCTGTACAGGGGCGGCCGTGGGCCGCCCCGGGGAGAGTGCGACTTCAGGCCTGGGGCTGTGCCTGCCCGATGGCCTCCTGATAGCTGCACTCCTTCTCGGTAATTTGGGCATTCTCCAGCAGTTTTTCAACCACCGCGTCCTCAAGTACCTTGGATTCCACTGAAGACAGCTGCTCCGGATTGGCGTAATACCAGTTCACCACTTCTTCGGGCTCCTGATAGGTAGAAGCCATATCCTCGATGGTGCTGCGCACCTTGTCGGCGTCTGCCTTCAGTTCAAACTTGCTGATCATTTCCGACAGGATCAGGCCCAGCTTGACCCGGCGCTCCGCGTTTTCAGTGAACATGTCGTCGGGCAACAGGGACTTCAGGTCCAGGTTCTGGCCGGCGGCGCCACCGAACTGCTGGAACATCTGGTTGCGCAGCACATTCACTTCCTGGGCGATCAGGGCCTTGGGCACTTCCAGCCCTTCGTGAGCGGCAACGACAGCGTCCATCACCTGCTGCTTGACCTTGCCTTCCACGGCGTTCTTGAGCTCGCGGCTCATGTTCTCGGCGACTTCCTTGCGGAACTGCGCTTCCCCACCCTCTTCCACACCGTAGAGCTTGAACAGGTCTTCGTTCAGTTCTGCTGGCTCCAGGGCGGTTACGCTGTTTACCTTGACCGCGAACTCGACAGCGGCGCCCTTGAGCTCTTCGCTGTGGTAGTCCTCGGGGAAGGTCAGGGACAGGGTTTTCTCATCACCGGCCTTCATGCCGACGATGCCGTCCTCGAAGCCGGGGATCATGCGACCAGAACCCAGCTCCAGGTCGGAGCCCTCTGCGCTGCCACCTTCGAAGGCCTCGCCGTCGCGGGTGCCGGCGTAGTCGATATTGACCTTGTCACCTTCCTCGGCGGCGCGCTCAACGGTATTCCAGCTGCCCTGCTGCTTGCGGAATACTTCGATAATGTTGGACACATCTTCGTCGCTGACTTCTGCCACCGGCTTTTCGATGTTGAAACCGGTCATCTCTGCCAGTTCGACTTCAGGGAACACTTCAAACGTTGCGATGTACTCCAGGTCCTTGCCGGCATCGAGATTCTTCGGTTCGATGTTGGGCTGGCCGGCGGGGCGCAGCTTTTCCTGCACCACGGCTTCCTGGAAGGACTGGCTCATAACTTCGCCCAGCACTTCCTGGCGCACACCGGCGCCAAAGCGCTGGCGCATGACTTTCATCGGTACCTTGCCAGGGCGGAAGCCCGGCAGGCGCACATTGCCGGCAGCTTTCTGCAGTCGGGAATCGACTTCGCTGTCGACCCGGGCCGCGGGTACGCCGACGGTCAGGCGACGCTCCAGCTTGGAAGTCGTTTCAATAGATACCTGCATGGTAGATCCTCACAATCCTGAATTCGTTGGGCGCGTGCGCCCCTGTAATCGAGCCGGCGATCTCCCCGGCATCATCATGCCGCTCGGCCCCGGCGGGAATAAACTGGTGCGGAAGGGGGGACTTGAACCCCCACACATTGCTGCACTAGAACCTAAATCTAGCGTGTCTACCAATTCCACCACTTCCGCGCATTGCACTGCCACCCGGGCGGCCGGCAACACGCTGGAGGCGCCTTCACAAATGCGCCCTAAGCGATTGATTATTCAATAATAAAAGGCCGGCAAAGCTGCAACTGGGGGCAGTTACAAGGGCGCAGATTCTGCCACAAAGGCGGCAGCGGTTCAACCGCCCTCAGCGCGGCCTCGCCAGCAGCATAACCAGAGGCTCCGCAGCGCCGGCCCCGGCCTGGTAAATCGCATCTCGTTGCGGCAGCAACAAGGCCTCGCCGGGCCCAAAGACGCGCTCTCCCAGATGCAGCGCGCCGCTGACCACCATCGCCAGAAGATAGCTGTCGGCAGCCTCCAGCGACATCGAGGCGCCCGCCTCCAGGGTCGCTCGCTGTACTTCAAAATCCTCGAAGTCGACAATGCGCTCAACCTGCAGCTGCGCCGCTTGCTGTAACAGCTCAAAAGGCTCCTGCGCAGGCGGTGCCAGTTGCATTACCTCGGCGGCCTCGCGGGTATCCCAGTGATCCTGGGTCAGCACCCGCTGGGCGAAGGAGAGGATTTTACGCTCGTACACCGGGGTCTGGAATTCCACGGTACGTACACCGTGCTGCAGTGAATGCGGCAGGCGCAGCGGTACCTTGATGACATCGCCCACCTGCAGGGGGCGCAGGAAGGTGAAGCGGTCCATCGCGGCGCGAAGCCGGGCTTCCTGCGCCAGTACCTCTGCGGAGGGCGACAACTCCGGCGGCAGCGCATCGATCTGCCGCCGCACCCCCTCGTAGTCCGCAACCGCCTCGAGATAGGCACCACGAAAGTCCTCGTCGCTGGGGAAGCCGGCCCGCACAGCGGGGTCAAAGCCATAGCGAATAGCGCCCACGCCGTCGGGCCAGGCCTGGCGGTCAATGTGCGTCACCACATAGACCTCCCGCTTTTGCTCGTGCAACTCAAAGTAAAGGTCGCCTCGCACTGGCTCCGGCAGCGGATCGAGTATTTTCAACAATACCAGCCCCCTGCCCGGCTCCCCCGCCGCATTGGCGGGCATTGCTGCCTGCAGCCAGGGAATTGGCAGCTCACTGCCCTCGGCAGCAAATGCACAGACACCCCGCTCCTCCACCCCGGTGAACCAGATCTCCTGCCCCCAGGGCTTGGGGATATGGCGCGGCGACAGGGTCAGCGCCTGTGTCGGATCAAATGCGGGGAGCTGGTGCCGCTCAAGCCACAGTGAGAACTGGTCCCGCACCGACAGGCCGTCAGTGGCGGCAAGGGTGGCGTCGGTCACGCTGACACGAAGCCCCTCGCCGTCTTTCAGGTAGAGTGCCGTCAGCGCCACAGGGGGCGAGCCCTGCAGCCAGTATTGAGGCAATTCGAAATCCACCAGCAGCAGTGCTGGCAGCCGCTCTGGCTGCCAGCCAGCCAGAGCCTGCTGTGGCTCTCCCTGGCAGTAATGCAGCACAGGGCTCGGGGTAATGGTGTGTCGCAAGTGTCAGTCCGTCAGGCAGGCGGGGTCGAAAGTATATTCACCGCGCAACCAGGCGGCCACCTCTGCTGCAGCAGCACCCGGAAGCCCGGCGTACTCGGCGGCCAGGCGCTGGCGCTCGCTATCGCCCAGCGCGTCCAGCCCCTGCTCCTGGAAACGCCTGCCGTCGCGCTGCAGACGCTGCCAGCAGGCACTGCCCAGTAGCGATTGCTCCCAGTCCGGCGGCAGCCTGTCGGTGCGATACAGTTCCGCCAGGCCGCGCAGGGCCGGCAGCGATAACCACGCCTGGTTCATCGGGTTGCAGAAATGTCCGCGCAGCGCAGCTCCCATGCCCGGCTCGCGTCCGGGCAGTGGCTCACTATAGAGATGCTTGCTGCGCACGGCGCCATCATTGACCGGATAGTTATCCCACAGGGTCGGAGGCCTGCGCAGAAGCTCTCCCATGTCCAGCAGCTCTTCCGCGCCGATGCGCTCTGCGCAAACACGGCTCCCGGTCCAGAAGATATCGACATCCTCACTCACCGACACGCCCAACTGCTCCCAGTAACCTGGGGGCATGGCACCAAAGTGCTTCTCCAGCACCGGATCGGTGGAATAGTAGGTCGGGCACATCAGCAATCGCATCTCCGGCAACCAGTGGCGGATGTCGGCGAGAATCTGCGCCTGCCGTTCGGCGAGGTCAGCGACATCGCCAGGCATGTCATCAAACAGCACGGCGAGCAGCGACGCATCGAGATCGGCAAGGCGCAGCACCTTGTCACGCAGCTGACGTCGCTCTGCCTCGCCGTAGTGTCGATACAGGGCAAAGGGAGACAGACCGACACCGAAATGCAGATCGCGTTGGCGGAAATGCTGCCCGAGGGCACAGAGCTGGCGCCACTCGGCTGGCGGCCAGTGATCCTGCCACTGCCTGCGCAGCCAGGGGTCGGCCTTGGGGCAGTAAAGATAGGCATTGAGCCCCATGGCGGGCATCAGTTCGGCATAGGCCCGGCGATCGGCATCCCGCCAGACACGGCCGTAAAAACCTTCAACAACACCGACAAGAAAGTTATTTTTTTCTTTTATTTCAATTTCTTGTTTTTCATTTCTAATGTTATTCATTAATAATTGACATTCCAGGAGCTTATATCGAAATATAATTTGCTGTTATTTCAATATTTCAAAATAAGCTAAAAATCGCGGGAATAGGCTGTGGAAAATTGCCGTAATTGAGCGATACTAGAAATGTGGCTGCTTATCCCCTAGTTCAAACGAGCAGTCACCGGAGCACACCCAATGCTCCTGAGGGAAGCAATTCCTTTATGTTTCACTCCTAATGGTCTTATTGGGTCCCAAACGGGACCCATTTTTTTTGCCATATAAAACGCAAAATCAACCACTTGCGAAGACTATCCAGAATTAACTGGAACAATGGCGCAGTGCTCACATTGTATGGGTCGGACGGTCAGAGTTGAGCGAACCCGCCAGATGATTTTCAATCTTGGCGTTGGCTGCCGCGTCCTGTTCTGAAAATTGCACCCCTATCCCTGCGGTGCGATTGCCCTGGGCACCCCGGGGAGTTACCCACACAACCTTACCGGCAATCGGGATCTTTTCAGGCTCGTCCATCAGGGTGAGCAACATGAATACCTCATCCCCCACCTGGTAGGACTTGTTGGTCGGCACGAACAGGCCCCCGTGGGTGAGAAAGGGCATATAGGCGGAGTACAGCACCGCCCTGTCCTTGATGGTCAGCGACAGAATTCCGTTGCGACTGTTGTGCGCCTGATCGTTCATCGACACCCCTGACTGTTCTGTTATGCCGGCATCTTAGCACCGGCGGCCGGCGCGCCCAACTGCTGCCGCAACTGCTCCAGCAGTGATTCCCTGAGCAGCGCGGCATTGGGGTTGGAGCCTCCCTCCATTGCCCGCTGGATGCGACGCAGGTCATCCAGCAAACCGAAACCTGCGCGACCCTGGTCGGCGAGCTGTCCCTTGCCAAGCTGGCGAATACGCTTCTCGACAACGTCGGTGAGCAGTTCCAGGAAGTACTCATTGGCGAGTTCCGCCAGGCTCCCTGCCGCCTCGACCGGCGTGGCGCGCCCCTCCAGCACCGCAGTCAGGGCAGCTTCCTGTGCCAAACGCGCATCGGCAGATGAATCCCGGAAATAGTCTTCCGCGCGCAGGGGTGCGCCACCCGCCAGTTCCAGCAACTCGCTGCTGACACGGCGTTCGCCGGTAAGACTGTCCAGCCAGGCGAGCGCCGGCTCGGCCGCCGGCAGCGGGAAGCGCAGTATCTGACAGCGCGAACGAATGGTCGCCGGAACCCCGTGCAGGCGCTCGCAAACCAGCAGGATATGCGTATTCGCCGAAGGCTCCTCCAGTGACTTGAGCAGAGCATTGGCGGCATTGGTATTCATGGCATTGGCCGGGGAGATCACCAGCACTTTGCGCTGGCCGAACCCCGCCGTCCAGTGAGCGAAATCAACCGCCTGACGCACCTGATCGATCTTGACCACCCGGCTTTTCTCGCCGGGCTGCAGCCAGAGGAAGTCACCGTGAGTGCCATTGCGGCTGAGTTCGCACCCCTGACACTGGCCGCAGTTGTGACCGGCGCTGGGCGCGTGGCACAGCAGCAGGCGGGCCAGTGCCAGCGCCAGCCGTGCTTTACCGGTACCAGATGAACCCGCCAGCAACAGGGCGTGGGGAAAGCGCCCCTCCTCCAGCTGCAGGCCGAGGCGCTGCCAGGCCTCGGCGTGCCAGGGCAGCGGCGCGCTAACGGCGGGCAGTCCTTCCAGGTTCATTGGTGACGCACACTCCAGCAATCGAGCAATTCAGTACTGACGGTATGCAGCTTCTCGCGCACACATTCCAGCGACTGACTGGCGTCGATAACCCGAAAGCGGCCGCTGCTCTCCCGCGCCAGCCGCAGGTAGGTCTGGCGCACCCGCTCGAAGAACTGGATCTCTTCCAGCTCGAATCGATCGAGGCTACCCCGGTTGCGGGCCCGCTCCATACCGACTTCCACGGGAGCGTCAAACAACAAGGTGAAATCCGGCCGCAAATCCCCCTGAACCAGCGTTTCCATTCGCCGTACCAGGTCCGGATCGAGGCCGCGCCCTCCGGACTGGTAGGCATAGGTAGCGTCGGTAAAGCGGTCGCACAGTACCCAGTGACCGGCGCCCAGCGCCGGCTCGATCACCTCCGCGATATGCTGGGCGCGGGCGGCAAAGATCAGCAGGAGCTCCGCGAGCGGATCGAACTTTTCCTCGCGCTGCTGCACCAACAGCTCGCGAACCTGCTCCGCCAGGGCAGTGCCCCCTGGCTCCCGGGTCAGCACCAATTCCACGCCGTGATTGCGCAGGTAGTCCTGCAGATAATCGATGTTGGTGGATTTGCCCACGCCCTCCCCGCCTTCAACGGTGATGAACAGGCCTCTGGGCTGTGGAGCGGACACTAGTGTTCCCCCGGACTGGATCGATAGTCTGAACGACGCTGCAACTGGTATTTACGCACAGCGGCTTCGTGCTCAGCAAGGCTGGCGCTGAAGACATGGCTGCCGTCACCCCGGGCAACGAAAAACAGGGCATCGCCATCGGCCGGGTTGAGGGCCGCCTGTATTGCCGCCCGCCCGGGCAGGGCAATCGGTGTTGGCGGCAGGCCCGTATGGCGATAGGTGTTGTAAAGGTTGGCGTCATCCCGCAGGTGCGAACGCCGCAGGTTGCCGTCGAAGGCGTCACCAATACCGTAAATGACGGTCGGATCGGTCTGCAGGCGCATCTGCCGCTGCAAACGGCGCACGAAAACGCCGGCGATCTCGGCCCGCTCGGCGGCCACACCGGTTTCGCGCTCGATGATGGAGGCGAGAATGAGTGCTTCGTAGGCATTCTGCAGGGGGCTGTCGGCACTGCGCCCGGCCCACTCCTCGGCCAGTGCCTGTTCCATTGCCGCAAAGGCGCGCTGCAGAATCTGCCAGTCGCTATCGCCGCGGGCGAAGCGGTAGGTTTCGGGGAGAAACAGGCCCTCGGGGCCGGGGTAGTCCGCTGTCAGCGTGATAATGCGCTCGTCGTCCACCCCGCTCAACTGCTGCTCCAGCACCGGGTCGCTGGCCAGCACTGCAAGGGCCTGGGACAGGGTTAGCCCCTCCGGCAGCGTCACCTGATAGTAAATGACCTCCCCCCGGGCCAGCAGCTCCAGCAAACCGCTGGCGGTGGTACCCGGTTCGAGCCGGTATTCACCATGCTTGAGCAGGGAGTCAACGCCGGTATAGCGCCCGTAGGCGATCAGCAACCACGGCTGAGCGGTAACGCCGGCCCGCTCCAGGCGTTCTGCAATACGGCGCAGGGAATCGCCGCGTTGCACCTCGAACACCATGCCTGTCGCTGGTATGGCGAGCGGTTGCTGCCAGCGGCGCTGGATTTCCAGTGCCGCCAAACCGCTCGCAATCAGGAGCAGCAGGCATAGCGCCAGCAGAGTACGCTTCACGCCTGCACCATCCCGTCCATTTCCTGTCGCGCCACATCGAGCAATGCGCGGGTCACCGGGAAGTCTGACCAGCGCCGCTTGCGGCAGACGCCGACCGCGCGCAGCCCCTGGAGGCTGTTACAGATAAAGACTTCATCCGCCTGCTGCACCACTTCCCCGTCAATGGCGCACTCCTCCACCGCCAGCCCCAGCGCCGGCGCCCAGCGCTCAATCACGGCCCGCCGTCGCGTGCCCGCGACACCACAGCCATCCAGCGCCGGTGTCAGCAGGTCGCCGCCGCGGACAAGAAACAGGTTGCCGGCAACGGCGGACACTACTCGCCCGCTTTCGTCCAGCATCAGTGCTTCACCCCAACCCTCGCGGGCACACTCTGCCGCGGCCAACACCTGTTCGAGCCGATTGAGGTGTTTGATACCCGCCAGTTGTGGTTGCCTGCCCAGCCTGACAGAGGAATAGTCAATCGCGAGCGGCTCGCGCCAGGCATACGGGTCGTGTTGCAGTGGTGAAAGCTGGACAATGACCCGCGCCGAAGGCGCCGGGGGTGGCGCGTAGCCACGCGGGCCAGTGCCCCGAGTCACGGTGACGCGCAGCGCCGCGTACCCCGCAGGGGACTCCCCTGCCGCCTGCTCGACGGTTGCCGCCAGGAGCGGCCGCGTCGCCGCTATGCCCAGGCGTTCGAGTCCGCTCTGCAGACGCTCTTCGTGGTATGCCAGCAGCATGGCCGCGCCGTTGACCAGCAGCAGGGTTTCGAATACCCCGTCGCCAAACGCCAGGCCGCGATCCGGAAGTGGAAGCTGCGAACTGCGCTCGCCGTCTACCCAGCAGGGATCTGCCGTCACCGCCACGAATCAGTCGAGACGGCGGAAAATCAGGGAGCCGTTGGTGCCACCGAATCCGAAGGAGTTGGACAGCACATTACGAATTTCCCGCTGCTGCGCCGTGTGAGGAACATAGTTCAGATCACACCCCTCGTCGGGGTTGTCGAGATTGATGGTCGGTGGAGCCACCTGGTCGCGAATGGCAAGCACCGAGAAAATCGCCTCCACCGCGCCAGCCGCACCCAACAGGTGACCAATCATCGACTTGGTCGAACTCACCGCGACCTGCGCAGCCGCGTTGCCCATCACGCTTTTGACAGCGCAGGTTTCCGCCAAATCGCCGGCGTTGGTGGAAGTGCCGTGGGCGTTGATGTAGTGAAGCTCACTGACATCCAGCCCGGCATCGTTGATTGCATTGCGCATGGAGGCCGCCGCGCCGCGCCCGTCTTCCGGTGGCGAGGTCATGTGGAAGGCGTCACCACTCATGCCGAAGCCGGTAATTTCCGCATAGATTTTCGCACCGCGAGCCCTGGCAGATTCGTACTCTTCCAGCATCATCACACCGGCGCCGTCACCGAGGACAAAGCCATCGCGATCTTTATCCCACGGCCGCGATGCGGCAGCGGGGTCATCATTGCGGGTAGACAGCGCGCGCGCTGCCGCAAAGCCGCCGAGGCCGACCGGCGTCGTCGCCATTTCCGCCCCGCCCACCAGCATGGCATCGGCGTCGCCGCTGGCGATCAGCCGCGCGCCGAGACCGATGTTATGTGTGCCGCTGGTGCACGCCGTCACCATAGCGAGGTTGGGGCCCTGCAGGTTGTATTTGACCGAGAGGTTGCCGGCGATCATGTTGATGATGGAACCCGGCACAAAGAAGGGGGAAATCTTGCGTGGCCCGGCGGTGCGCACGATTTCCGTGTTCTTTTCAATCTGGCCGATACCGCCGATGCCGGAGCCAATGGCACATCCCACACGCCCGGCGTTGGCTTCTGTCACTTCCAGGCCGGCATCCTCAAAAGCCTGAATGCCCGCCACCATGCCGTACTGCACGAAGACATCCATCTTGCGCGCGTCTTTGGCAGGTATGTAGGGATCTGAATCGAAGTTTTTTACGCTGGCGCTGAAGCGGGTGCTATAGGCGGAAACATCGAAAAGCTCGATGGGGGCCGCGCCGCTTTTGCCCGCAAGAATGTTTTCCCAGGTCTCTGCTACGGTGAGACCGACCGGGCTAACCATGCCGAGACCGGTTACAACAACTCTTCTGCCTTTCACAGCGTAAACTCCTTAACCGCGGGAAATTAGGGGGAAACCAGAAAGAGAAAAAGCCGTTCTATGTTAAATAGAAACGGCTTTTCGGTACAGTGAGGAAAAATCAGGCGAGATTGTCGTTGATGTAATCGATCGCCAGTTTCACTGTGGTGATTTTCTCGGCTTCTTCATCCGGAATTTCGGTTTCGAATTCCTCTTCCAGCGCCATAACCAGTTCAACGGTATCGAGGGAGTCAGCGCCCAGGTCCTCAACAAAGGAGGCCTCGGTCTGTACTTCTTCTTCTTTCACGCCAAGTTGCTCTGCAACGATCTTCTTAACGCGTTCTTCAATGCTGCTCATGATATCGGGTCACTCCTGAGTTTAGTGCTGAATCAAACCATCGAACCGGCCTGAAGCGAGGATTTTACTCTGTTTTTCCAGCCGGTAAGAAGTTTTTTTTGACGCACGGCACCGTGGCGCCGAACGAATAGTAGGCCGCGGGGCCAATTGTACAAAGGTTGTCTGGCTCATGCCATATACATGCCGCCGTTGATGTGCAGAGTCTCACCGGTGATGTACCCGGCGACGTCGCTGCACAGGAAAGCGACAAGCGCTGCAATTTCCTCGGGCTGCCCGAGGCGACCCAGGGGAATTTGCCCCAGCATCAGGTCACGCTGGGCATCCGACAGTTCCCGCGTCATATCGGTGTCGATAAAACCGGGCGCAACACTGTTCACTGTCACCGAGCGCGAACCCAGCTCGCGGGCCAGTGCACGGGAAAAGCCCTCGGCCCCGGCCTTGGTGGCAGCATAGTTGCTCTGGCCTATATTGCCCATTGAGCCCACCACAGATGTAATGTTCACTATGCGACCCCAGCGCGCCTTCGTCATACCGCGCAGGCAAGCTTTGCTGACGCGATAGAGGGCATTCAGGTTGGTGTTGATGACATCGCTCCACTCATCTGCCTTCATGCGCATCAGGATATTGTCGCGGGTGATGCCGGCGTTATTTACCAGCACCAGCGGCGCGCCGAACTGCTCCGCAATGCTCTTCAGCACGACATCCACGCTGTCGTCGCTGGCGACATCCAGCGCCATGCCACAGCCGGCATTGCCCGCCGCCTGCAAATACGCCGAAATCGCCTCGGCACCCGATTCACTGGTCGCTGTTCCAACCACGGTGAAACCGTCCGCAGCCAGCTTCTCGGCAATGGCGCGACCAATGCCGCGGCTGGCGCCGGTGACCAGCGCAACTTTCTGTTCAGACATGATCTTTTCCCCTGTTCGTTGTTCTGGTGATAAAGGTCAGGCCGCGCCGGCCAGCGCAGACAGCGCTTCCTGCAGGCCTTCCGGCTCTTCCAGCGAGTGGCTGGACAGCGATTTGTCGATGCGGCGATTCAGGCCGCCGAGCACCTTGCCGGGGCCGCACTCAACCACGTCGCTGACGCCGCGCTCAACCATCGCCTGTACGCAGCCCGTCCACTGAACGGGGCTGTAGATCTGCTGCACCAGCAATTCACGGATACGCTCCGGGTCTGACTCCGCCTGGCAGTGTACGTTATGGATGACCGGAATTGCCGGGGAGTTGATAGCGACGGTGGCCATCGCCTCGGCCAGGCGTTCGCCCGCGGGTCTCATCAGTACCGTATGGAAAGGCGCGCTGACTGGCAGCGGCATGGCGCGTTTTGCGCCGGCGTCCTTTAATGCCGCAATCGCCGCGTCGACGGCACCTGTATGGCCGGCAATCACTACCTGGCCGGGGGAGTTGAAGTTCACCGCGGCGACCTCGCCTGCGCTGCCACCGGCCACACCGGCACAGATATCGACGATGACCTGGTCATCGACACCGATAATCGCCGCCATGGCGCCCTCACCCACCGGCACCGCCGTCTGCATAAATTCGCCGCGCTGGCGCACCAGGCGCACTGCATCGGCAAAATCCAGAGCGCCGGCGCAAACCAGGGCGCTGAACTCACCGAGACTGTGCCCGGCCATCACCAACGGGCTGTCACCGCCCTGCTCCTGCCAGGCGCGCCACAGGGCGACGCTGGAGGTCAGCAGGACCGGCTGGGTGGTTGCGGTCAGGTTGAGGGCTTCCTGTTCGCCATTCTGGATCAGGTCCCACATATCGTATCCGAGGGCCTCAGAGGCGGCGCTGAAGGTATCGCGTACGGCCGCATAGGCCTCGTAGGCGGCAGCCAGCATGCCCACTTTCTGGGAGCCCTGGCCGGGAAAAACAAAGGCAGTATGTGCGAGTGCCATGATATGGATCCTTAACGGTAGCTTTGCCCGACGCCTGCAAAAACGACGCGCAGCACTGCGCTGCAGCAGCCTTCGAGCAAGGCGACAGCGGGCGGAAGGAGTATCGAAAGAGGGAATGTTGACAGCGCTTGCTGCGCCGGAGGGGAAAAACTGCGGGGGCCTGGGCCCCCGCGGGTCTGGCAAACGGCGTGCAATGCCGTTCGACGCAAACCGGATCGTCCTGGGACGGCTGGCTAAGCCGGAAGCTTAGTCGTCAGAGCCGGTGTCGACGACTTTCTTGCCGCGGTAAAAACCATCGGCGCTCACGTGGTGGCGACGGTGGGTTTCACCTGAGGTCTGGTCCACACTCAGAGTGGAACCATTGAGGGAATCGTGCGAACGACGCATGCCGCGACGCGAACGGGTTTTCTTGTTCTGCTGAACAGCCATGACTTACTCCTAGTGTTTCTCGCCGGGCTTCAATTGCGCCAGCACTTCAAAAGGGTTGGGCTTTTCCTCGCGCTGCTCCTGTTCGGGCTCGGAGGCGGCCAGACCCACCAATTCTTCATTGCAGTCTGCCTGTTCGTGGTAGCTGTAGGGAGGCAGGCTGAGCATCAGCTCGTCCTCCACCAGTTCCCGCAACACGCAGGGCTCCTCGGTCAGGATCAGCGGATCCAGGTGCTTCGGAAGGTGCCTGGCCTGCTCGTCGGTCCACACGATGGCCAGCGTATTGCTGGACTGCACGGTGGTCGTCGTCGGCTCGAGGCATCGCTGGCAGGTAACCGACACGGTAGCATCAACGTCCACGGTTACCAGGTAGCGACCTTCTTCGTCCCGGGAGAACGCCAAATGCGCCTGAATATCACCATCTTCCGAGGCCAGAAGGCCACGGAAACGCTGTAATTCAAGCGGTTTTAGCGCCCCACTGACACTCACGCCGCGCGCGGCTGCCTTACGGACATCCAGCGTCGTCGGGAGGGGCTCGGTCAACATAGGCGCGCATCATAGGGGCGGAATAGGCCCTTGTCAAAAAAATCTTTAAAATACAGGAGCTTCGGAATTTATTCACAACTTGCCGCCAGTCACGGGATTTTGCCATGAACCTGATTCTCGCCTCCACCTCCGTCTATCGCCAGCGCCTGCTGGAACGCCTGCAACTGCCGTTTACCTGTATCGCCCCGGAAACCGATGAAACCCACCTGCCCGGCGAGGCCCCGCCCCCCCTGGCAGCGCGCCTGGCCCGGGCCAAGGCGGCCGCGGTGGCCGCGCGGCACCCGGAGGCACTGGTGATCGGCAGTGACCAGGTCGCCTCGCTCGACGGCTCCCTGCTCGGCAAGCCCGGCAGCCATCGGCAGGCTGTCGCCCAGCTGGAGGCCTGCAGCGGCAAAACCCTGCACTTCTATACCGCTGTCAGTCTGCTCGGGCCGGGCATCGACAAGACCCACACCGAACCCTTCACCGTCGACTTCCGGCCGCTGGGTAATGAAGAGATAGAGATCTACCTGCGCCGGGATACACCCTACGACTGCGCCGGCAGTTTCAAATGGGAGAGCCTGGGCATCGCACTGTTCGAGCGCCTGCACGGCAATGACCCTACCAGCCTGGAGGGTCTGCCGCTCATCGCGCTCACCCGCCTGCTGGCGGAAAGCGGTCACCCGGTGCTGGCAAGGGCCTCTTCCAGCAGCGGCCGCAACTCGGAGAGCTGATCCACCACCGCGAGGGGCCCGTGCTGCCGCAGGCGCTTTGCGCTGTGCACCCCGAAACTGACGCCAATTGAGGCCATGCCGGCGTTCCGAGCCATGGCCAGGTCGTACTCACTGTCGCCGATCATGACGGCCTGGCCGGCAGTTCGGCGTCGCTCCTGCAGGATCTGCTGCAGCATCAGCGGGTCGGGCTTGGATGCAGTTTCATCGGCGCAGCGGGTGGCCTCGAAAAATCCGCTCATACCCGCCCCCGCCAACACGCGGTTCAGGCCGCGACGGCTCTTGCCTGTGGCCACCGCCAGTTCGAAGCCGGCGGCGTGCAGGTCGTCCAGCATCTCCCGCGCGCCGGCAAACATAGGCACCGGCCCGCTGGTGGCCGCCACGTACTGGCGGGAGTAGGCCTCGGCCAGGGCGATGCGCTCACCCTCGGCACTGCCGGGAAACAACTGCGCCAGCGCCTGGGGCAACCCGAGGCCGACTATATCGCGCACTGCCGCCACCTCTGGCGGCGCCACGGAGAGCTCCTCCGCCGCGGCCCGCATGGCCAGCACAATGCCGTCGACGGAATCGCACAGCGTCCCGTCCCAATCAAATATCACTATCATTACAAAGGCTTACGAAGCTTTTCCAGAATTGATTCGAGCTCGGGGTCGAGTGCGGCCTGCACCTCGATGCGCCCCTGGTCGGGAAGCGTAAAGCGCAGCGAGCGCGCGTGCAGGAACAGGCGCCGCAGGCCCAGCTCGGCGGCCAACGCCTCACTTTTCGGATCGCTGTACTTCGGATCCCCCAGCAGGGGGCAACCGGCGTGTTGCGCGTGCACCCGAATCTGGTGAGTGCGGCCTGTCACTGGCTTGGCCTCGACCAGGGTTGCACGGGGGAAGCGCTCCACCGCGCTGAATCCGGTCACCGAGGGCTTACCCTCTTTGCTGACTCTCACCATGCGCTCACCGGACTGCACCACATTCTTCTCCAGCGGCGCCTCCACCACCGACAGCCGCCGGGGCCACTTGCCCGACACCAGCGCCAGATAGCGTTTGTCGACCTTGTCGGTGCGCAGCAGCTTGTGCAGCTCCCGCAGCACCGCGGGCTTGCGCGCCACCATGACCAGGCCGGAGGTATCGCGGTCGAGGCGATGCACCAGTTCCAGTCGGCGGTCATCCGGGCGCATCTGCCGCAGGCATTCGATCAGGCCATAGTTGAGTCCCGAACCACCGTGCACCGCCAGACCGGAGGGCTTGTCGATAATCAGCAGGCTCTCATCTTCATACACCACGCGCCGGGCGAGCTCTTCCGTCCAGTAGCCAGGCACCGTGGCCGGGGCGCCCTGTTCCGCAGTACGAATCGGCGGCACCCGCAGCACATCTCCTGCCTGCAGGCGGTACTCGGCCTTTACTCTTCCTTTATTGACCCGGAACTCACCTTTGCGCAAACCCCGGTAGATGCGCGTTTTTGGCACCCCTTTGAGGATTCTCAGCAGGAAGTTGTCCAGGCGCTGCCCTACGTCATCCGTATCGATTGTCAAAAATTGCACGCCGGAACCGGCGAGGGACTGTTCCGTAGAAGCCATAGTCAAGAATCTGTTGATAATTGAAGCACTTAGTGTTTGCTGCTATAGTCGCGCCGGTGTGGCCGCCGGCGTCGAAACAAAAACCGACACCGGCGCAGCAACATTGCCTGGCGAAGGTAGGGCCTGCCGAAGAAATTGCACGGCTCCGTCAGAGAAAACCACACTTCTGTATCGGTTGTCGACGCGCCCCGGATTAGCGGTAAACACAATGCCGCCGGAGTGCAGCGCGACGACACAACATCAACCGCGCAGTTCGTCTGCCGGGATGCAGAATCAGTTTACGGAATATCACGGCGTGGTCGCAGGATTCAGGTGCTGCGACACTAACAAAAAGGCCACCAAAGCGCCACCCGCGCACGGCCCAGGACGCTAACCGGTACCGCTCAAGCGCACACCGGGACAAATGATACTTGATCACCTGAACGTATTGCGCAGAGCCACCGGACGGGCGCGCACCAACAAGCTAAGCCCGCCCCCACTGGCCCTCCATATGCCCGGCCCCGCGCCGGCCCGCCACTGATAGCTGCCCCGCCAGACCTGTGCGAAACAGGTAATTGGCACTATGAAAAAAATGCTTATCAATGCAACTCAGCCAGAAGAGTTGCGCGTTGCACTGGTTGACGGTCAACGTCTCTACGATCTGGACATCGAAAACCGCACCCGTCTGCAAAAAAAATCCAACGTCTATAAAGGCAAGATCACCCGGGTTGAACCCAGCCTCGAAGCCGCCTTCGTCGACTTTGGCGCCGAGCGCCACGGTTTCCTGCCCCTGAAAGAAATTGCCCGCGAATACTTCTACCGCGATCCGGGTGCCGTTGAAGGCCGCCTGAAGATCAAGGACGTTGTTAAGGAAGGCACCGAAATCATCGTCCAGGTCGACAAAGAAGAGCGCGGCAACAAAGGCGCCGCACTCACCACATTCATCAGCCTGGCCGGGCGCTACATCGTTCTGATGCCCAACAACCCCCGGGCCGGCGGTATCTCCCGCCGCATTGAGGGCGATGAGCGCAGCGAGTTGCGCGATGCCCTGAACACCCTGGAAATCCCCAACGGCATGGGCGTGATCACCCGCACCGCCGCGGTCGGCCGCACCGGCGAAGAACTGCAGTGGGACCTGAACTACCTGCTGCAACTGTGGCAGTCCATTGCCGATGCCAGCACCACCGCCAAAGCGCCGGTACTGCTGTACCAGGAAAGCAATGTCATCATCCGCGCCATCCGCGACTATCTGCGCGACGACGTAGATCAGGTGCTGATCGACTCGAACGAGGCACACCAGCAGGCGACCGACTTCGTCAGCATGGTAATGCCCCAGTACAAGAGCCGTATCAAACGCTACGAAGACTCCATCCCCCTGTTCAACCGCTTCCAGGTGGAAAGCCAGATTGAAACGGCCTTCCAGCGCGAAGTGCGCCTGCCCTCCGGCGGCTCCATCGTGATCGACCCCACCGAGGCGCTGGTTTCCATCGACATCAACTCGTCTCGCGCCACCAAAGGCAGCGACATCGAGGACACCGCCCTGCAAACCAACCTCGAGGCCGCCGACGAAATTGCACGCCAGCTGCGCCTGCGTGACATGGGTGGCCTAGTGGTTATCGACTTCATCGACATGCTGGCGGCTCGCAACCAGCGCGCGGTGGAGAACCGCATGCGCGACGCCCTGGAGATTGACCGCGCCCGGGTTCAGGTGGGCCGCATCTCCCGTTTTGGCTTGCTGGAGATGTCCCGCCAGCGCCTGCGCCCCTCACTGGGAGAGACCAGCGCCATCGTCTGCCCGCGCTGCACCGGCCAGGGCACCATTCGCGACACCAAGTCGCTGGCGTTGTCCATCCTGCGCCTGCTGGAAGAGGAAGCCATCAAGGAACGCAGCGCCGAGATTCGCGGTATCGTACCCGTGGACGTGGCTGCGTACCTGCTGAACGAGAAGCGCCAGGCTCTGTCCGAGATCGAGCAGATCAGCCGCTCGCGCATTCTGGTCATCCCCAATCCGAACCTGGAAACACCGCACTACGAAGTGCAGCGCCTGCGCGACGACGAAGTGGAAGGCGATTCCGTCAGCTACAAGGTGGATATCACGGTACCGGATACCGAATCGATCTCTGACAGCCACAGTTCCGTCCTGCCCCAGCAAGAAGCGCTGGTGAAGGGCGTCCAGCGCACTACGCCGGCGCCCGAGGCGCGTGAGAAACCGGCAGAGGAAAAGCCTAAAGGCGAGAAGAAGCCGGGCAAGCACAAGGGCGGCAAACACCCGCACAAGGGCAAGAAGAAGCCGGTCAAACAGGGCTTTTTTGCCCGTCTGGCTGCCGCGCTGTTCGGCGCGGAAGAAGAGCCGGCCAGGAAAGAGAAAACCGACAAGCCGAAGTCCAAAGCCGATGGCGACAAGCAGCGTAGCCAGCGTGATGATGAAGAGCGAGGCAAGTCACAGAACAACCGCAATCGCAATCGCCGTCGCGGTGGACGCGGACGCAACCGCAACGCCAGTGACAACCGCGAGCAGCAAAATCAACAGCCACAATCTCTCCGCGAGCGGGACACTGACAGCGACAAAGAAGGCGAGAGCCGTCGCGAAGAGCAGGCGCCCCGCCGCCCGCGCCGGGACGATGAAAGCCGCAATCGCGGCCAGCGTCGCCGCCGCCCCGAGCAGGACGACAGCAACCTGTCTCAGGAAGTGGAAGCGGAAGCAGTAGAGGCAAACTCCGGCAATGAAGAAGCTGGCGAAGACAAGGCCCGCAAGCGCCCCAACGACAAGCGTGGCGAGCCGCGCCGTCGTCGTCGCAATCGCGGACCGCGTCCGGAAGGCGCCGACAACAACCAGGAAACTGGTGCTGCCGCTGAGATCAAGGAAGCTGAAGTAGCTCCCGCAACAGCCGCAGCTGCAGTTGCCACCGCAGTCACTGCAGAGGCCAACGACAGCACTCCACAGGTAGTTGCCGAGGATGCGACGCCGGTTGCCGAGCAGGCTGGCAGCGATGATGTCCGCGCAGCAGAGCCCGTATCTGAGCAACCGGCGCCAACAGTTGAGGCTGCTGCAACGGAAAGCATTGCTGAAGCAGCAGAACCTGCAGAACCCGCAGCGACCGAAATTGCTGAAGAAGAGCCGGCTGCAGTAGAGGCCCCGGCTGCAGTGGCGTCTGCGCCTGCCACCGAGGCACCGGCAGCCGAGCCGGAACCTGCGCCAGTCATCACTACCGGCCTGACCGACAATGGCCGCGCAGTGAACGACCCGCGCGTTGCACCGCAACCGGTCGCCGAGGTGCAAATCAGCACCGCCCACCCGGTGCTGTTCAGCGATGTTGTGGCACCGGCTGTTGTTCCCAGCGGACGCGCCGCCCCCCGGGCCAGCAACGACCCCCGCGGCCCACTGTCCGGCAATGCCGGCAATGACACCGCGGACTACCCGGAAGCGGCCAGTCAGGGATAAAACCCCTGTTTTCAGGGCACAAGAGCCACATCGGCTCTTGTGTCCGGAAAGCAGCGCTGTATAATCTCGCCTTCTTCGCGGGGCGCTACAAATCGCGAAGCTAAATATTACGGTTTTTCGGTGGGCTGGCTGAGTGGTCGAAAGCGGCGGTCTTGAAAACCGTTGAGGGGAAACCCTCCCGGGGTTCGAATCCCTGGCCCACCGCCATACAAAAAAGGGGCTCCCAAACGGGAGCCCCTTTTTTGTATGGCGGTGGGTTAGGTCCTGGTTCAACCCCCCGTTCGACAAAACGCGCCAGCGTTTTGCACCGAGCGGCAAAGCCGCGAAGCCCGAAGGGGCACAACGCGCCACAGCGCGTTGTGCGTCATCCCCTATCTACCCCCGCCCAGCTTCCAGCAGAAAATCCAGCGCCGTACAAATGGCCGTAACCTGCGCCAGGTTGCAATTGGCGTCATCCACCCGCGGGCTGTCGGGGTAGACCTCCGTCGTCGTCACAAAACGGGCATCGGTGATTCCGGCGCAGAGGCCCAGTTTGCGCACCGGGTAGTTAATGACGCCGTGTTGCTCCAGCGTTTCACCGATGATGGTGCCGTCGCTGTCCGGCGGCGCAATATGGGTCACCGCCTCCACCGCCTTGATCACCGCCGCCTGGAAAGCCGGCTCCGGGCGCTCGCTATCTCCCACGAGGTAAAAGCCGTCGGGAATATGCTCCCACAGATCGATGGACTCACCGTCGCGGGCGGCCAGGGCAGGACGGAATTCGCTGGCATCGGTATCGGTGGTTTCGTGAAGGTCGATGTGCAAATCAAACTGTAGGCCCTCCCTCGCCAGCAGGGCCAGTACGGCAGCGGACTCCTCCGCCGGGCTGTCGACATGGAAGGAGCGGTTGGGGTCGATTGCCAGCGGATTCCAGCGGTTGATGGTCTCAAAAGCCCAGGGGCTGATACAGGGCAGCACCAGCAGGTTTACCCGACCCAGGTAAGCCTCTGCAGCCTGCTGCAGGAAATCGATGGCACCCTGCACGCCGCTGGTTTCATAACCGTGTACCCCGCCAGTTACCAGGGCCGACGGCCGGGTTCTGTCCCACTCCTGGCTGCGAAAGGCCAGCAGCGGATAGCGCTGGGGGTCGTGGCTCAGTGCGCCATAGGTTACTCGCTCAAAACCCGTCGGTGTCGCCTCCAGGCGGGACAGCACCAGGCTGGCATAACTCCGCTTTACGCCCTGCCGGCCGTGCCACTCGGCCCGTTCGGCATCGCCCCATGGTGTGCCGGGCGTGCCAATGGAGTAGGATGTGGTTTGGCTCATGGAGACCTCCTGTGAGTCGGGTACTGAGCGGCGCTGAAAGGCAGGCGCGCAGTATAGCGCCGAATGGGCGCAGGGGCCGGAGTCGGCGGTAGAAAGCGGCTCGTCGCAGCGGCGAAGAGATTGCTTGAATTTGGAATTCCCGCCCGTATTATTGGTCAAAGTAGCTATCGCAGTAACCGTGCTGCGCGCACAACGGAGTAGATCATGGAAAACAAACCGATGTACCAGAGTGAGTACAACCTGAACACAACGGGTATGGAGTCTCTCGTCAGCACCAACAAGGTGCTGAAGAACACCTACCTGCTGCTGGGCCTGACCCTGGCGTTCAGCGCGCTGACCGCCGGTATTTCCATGGCCATGGGCCTGCCTCACATGGCGGCCCTGGTGCTGATGCTGGTAGGTTTCGGTCTGCTGTTCGTGGTCAATAAAATGGCCGATACCAGCAAGGGACTGTTGGCCATCTTCGCCTTCACCGGCGTCATGGGCGCCTCCCTTGGCCCGCTGCTCAACGCCTACGCCGCCATGCCCGGTGGCCCGGCGCTGGTCATGCAGGCCCTCGGCGGCACCGCCATCGTGTTCTTTGGCCTGTCCGCCTACGCCCTGACCACCCGCAAGGATTTCTCCTTCATGGGCGGTTTCCTGATGGTGGGCCTGATCGTGGCGGTGGTGGCGATGATTGCCAATATATTCCTCGCCATTCCGGCCCTGGCCCTCACCATCAACGCCGTGGTCATCATGATCATGTCGGGCCTTATCCTGTTCGACACCAGCCGCATCATCCACGGCGGCGAAACCAACTACATCCGCGCCACGGTGTCGCTGTACCTCAACATCTACAACCTGTTCGTCCACCTGCTGAGCCTGCTCACGGCGCTGGGCGGCGATGACTGAACAGCGGTTGTGGCCGCTCAAACCCCGGTGCTGGCCACCGGGGTTTTTTATTTGTAGGCCCGCTTATCCATGAACTACGCCCTCCTCGTCCTGGCGCCACCCGGCAGTGCAAGCCGCGCCGCTCTCGGCTTTGCCCGCGCGGCCTGCGCCCGCGGGCACCAGCTGGAGCGGGTGTTCTTCCTCGACCGCGGGGTGGAGAACGGCATGGGGACGGCCGTTGCGCCCCAGGGTGAACGGGATCTGCCGGCACAGTGGGCACAGCTGGCGTCAGAACAGGGCGTGGAACTGGTGCTGTGCATCAGTTCCGCCATCCGCCGCGGGCTGCTGGATGCCACCGAGGCGCAGCGCCACGAGAAAGTGGGCCCGACTGTCGCCCCGGGGTTTACCATCGGCGGGCTCGGCCTGCTGGTGGAAACCTGTACAGATTGCGAGCGCCTGCTCACCTTCGGAGAGGGCTGCTGATGGCTTCCGATACACCGAAAGCCAGCGGCCAGGCAGAGCCGCCCCGCCTGCTGCTGGTCACTCGCAGCCCGCCCTATGGCAGCAGCCTGGCACGCTCAGCACTGGATACTGCGCTGGCGGCGGCCGCCTTCGATATGGCCCCGGCGCTTTTGTTCCTCGATCACGGCGTACTGCAACTCTTGCCGCAGCAGGAAGGTGCCGCGTCGGAAACCCGCAGCCACGGCAAGGTTCTGGACTCCCTGCCCCTTTACGACATCGACAGGATCTACGTGGACGCCGCTGCACTGCTGCATTTCGGGCTGCAGGACATGCCCCTGCCGGCCGCCGCCGAAGTCGTGGACAGCACAGGTATTCGCGCCCTGCTGGAGGGCTGTGACCACATTCTGAGTTTTTGAGATGATCCTGCACACCCTTAACGCAAGCCCCGGCAGTACAGCTTTTGACCATTGCCTCGCACAGGTCGCGGCAGATGATGGCCTGCTGCTGATGGGCAATGCCGTGTACGCCGCACTGGCCAACGCCCCGGCCCTGGCCCGGCTGCGCGCAACTGGTGCACGCCTCCACGTACTGGAAGACGATGCCCGCACAGCGGGCGTGACACCGCAGATGTCGGAAGATGTCCTGGCCATTGACTTTGATGCTTTCGTCGCACTCAGTGAACAGCATGCACGGCAGGTGGCCTGGTTCTGACATGCTCGGCGCGGATGCATTCGACACGGAGGGTTTCCTGCGCCACCTGAAGGACTGGAGCCCGGCGGTGGCAGAACAGATTGCCAGCGATGAAGGTATCGCGCTCGACGAGGCGCACTGGGAAATCATCTACCTGCTGCGGGACTACTACACCGAATTCGATTCCTCACCAGCCATGCGCCCTCTGGTAAAATACTGCGCCGCGAAACTCGGTGCAGACAAAGGCAAGAGTATGTACCTGTTGTCACTGTTTCCCGGTTCGCCCGCCAGGCTCGGTAGCAAGATTGCCGGGCTCCCGAAACCTGAAAACTGCCTCTAGGAGGCGCCCCTGATGGCCCCAGCACCGCTCGCAGCCGTAACCGCGGAGCATCCCTTTGCGCCCTTCGTCCGCATTCTCGGCAAGGGCAAGACCGGCACCCGGTCCCTGACCTTCGACGAGGCCCGTGACGCCTTTGCCATGATCCTGCGCAACGAGGTGGAGCCCCTGCAACTGGGGGCCTTCCTGATGCTGCTGCGGGTCAAGGAGGAGTCCGGGGAAGAACTGGCCGGGTTTGTCGCCGCCTGTCGCGACTGCATGGTGCCACACGATCTGGCGGGCAAGGCCGATCTCGACTGGTCGAGTTATGCCGGCAAAAAGCACCAGCACCCCTGGTATCTGCTCGCCATACTGCTACTGGCCCAGGCCGGCTACCGGGTGTTCATACACGGCGCCGGCGGCCACACCGCGGGGCGTCTGTACACAGAACAGGCGATGGCGCAACTGGGCCTGCCGGTGGCGGCCGACTGGCAGCAGGTGGGCGAGCAACTGAATACAGCGGGGCTGAGCTACCTGTCCCTCCAGGCCTTCTGCCCCGGCCTGTACAACATCATGCAGTTCAAGCCACTGCTCGGCCTGCGCTCACCGGTCAATACCTTTGCACGCATGCTCAACCCGCTGGGGGCAGCAGCCAGCATCCAGAGTATTTTTCACCCGGCCTACGCCGCCCTGCACCGCGACGCCGATCTGTTGCTGGGCCAGCCCGCTTCGCTGGTTTTCAAAGGCGACAGCGGCGAAATCGAGATCAAACCCCAGGCCAATACCCGACTGCTGTTCCAGCGCAACGGCGCAGCCAGCGAGGTCGCTTTTGAACGCGCCATTGATGAGCGCGTGACTGCCGTGGAACAGCCGGATGTTGAACCGCTGCGCGCACTGTGGCGCGATGACGCAGCGGATCCCTACGGTGAGCGGGCCAGCCTGTCCACCTGCGCCACCGCCCTGTTGCTGCTGCGACCGGAGCTCGATCAGCCGGCCGCGCTGGTGGAAGCCCGGCGTCTGTGGACCGAGCGCGACCGGGAGAGGTTGCCACCATGCCGCTGAGCGCCTTCGCACCCGAACACTACGAAAGCCTGCTGCAGGACAAGGTCAACCGTGTCAGCGCCTTGCTGGCGCCCTTCAAAGCACCCGCCGCCGAAGTGTTTCGCTCCCCTCCCAGTGGATTCCGCATGCGCGCGGAGTTTCGCATGTGGCACGACGGGGATGCACTGGATTACGTGATGTACCGCCGCGACGATCCCAAGACCCCGGTTCCGGTTCACGAATTCCCCATCGCCTGCGAGCGGATTCAGCAGCTGATGCCGCAACTGCAGGGGAAACTGCGTGCCAACGACCTGCTGCGGCGCAAGCTGTTCCAGGTGGAATTTCTCAGTACGCTGGCCGGGGACACGCTGGTCACCCTGATCTACCATCGTCGGCTGGAGCCGGACTGGTGTGATGCTGCACTCTGCCTGGCGGACGAACTCGATGTGGCCATTGTCGGGCGCAGCCGCAAGCAGAAGGAAGTGCTGAGCCGGGACTATGTTACCGAGACGCTCCCGGTCAGTGGCCGCGATTTCCACTACCGCCAGTTTGAACAGGCCTTCACCCAGCCCAATGCCCGGGTCAATATCCAGATGCTGGAATGGGCGGTTGGCCGCGCCAGCGGACTCGGTGGTGACCTGCTGGAACTCTACTGCGGCAACGGCAATTTCACCCTGCCGCTATCGTCCTGCTTCGATCAGGTCATCGCCACCGAACTGGCGAAAACCTCGGTGCGCGCGGCGCAGTGGAACCTGGAACGCAACGGCATCGACAACGTGCAGATGATTCGACTGTCCGCGGAGGAGGTCAGTCAGGCCATGGCCGGCGAGCGGGAGTTTCGCCGTCTGGCAAGTCTGCCCAGGCCGCTGCCGGATTACGACCTGCGCACGGTGTTCGTCGACCCGCCCCGGGCCGGCCTGGATGCCGCGACCCAGGCCATGGTGAGCGGTTTCGAGCATATCCTCTATATTTCCTGCAACCCGCAGACCCTGGCCGACAACCTGCAGCAGATCAGCGGGAGCCACCGTATCGAACGCTTCGCCCTGTTCGACCAGTTCCCCTACACTGACCACATGGAGTGCGGTGTCCTGCTCAGCCGGCGCTGAGACAGGGAATATACTTTAACTATCTGCTGTACAAGCGAGGATGTATCAATGTCACTGGTCAAATTGTCCGCCGCCGAAATTGAGGAAATGCTGGCATCCCTGCCCGACTGGGGTATTGACCAGCACAAGCTCTACCGCCACTTTGTCTTCAGTAACTTCGTCGACGCCTGGGGCTTTATGTCGCAGGTAGCGCTGCTGGCAGAAACGGCCAATCACCACCCGGAATGGTCCAATGTCTACAACCGGGTGGAAATCCATCTGACCACACACGACTGCGACGGCATTTCCGAGCGGGATTTCGCCCTGGCCAGGCAGATCAACAGCCTGCTCTAGCAGCGAATACCGAAAGCCAGCAGCCCCCGGCCCAGCACTTCGTCCAGGCGCTCGCCGTCGCCCTTGTTGACTTCTATCGCCTTGAGCCCGAGGTCCCGGTAGTACTCCCGCCGCCGCAATCGGGCCGACAGGTCACCGCCAGCTACTTCGTCATCCCAGCAATCGATATAGACATGCCCCTGGGGCAGGTAGAAATCGGCGTACAGCGCCTCTTCGCAGGGCAGCGCGCGGTGATGTGCGTGCACCAGTTGGGCCAGGTAGAGCCAGTCACACACCTGGCGCTGCAGGCTGGATTTAAGCTGGTGGCCGTCCAGGCCCGCCAGCGGCGCAACAGCGGCTCCGGCGAACAAGTCCACTTCACCGGGCGCCGTCCCGTCATCGCCAGCCTCCGCCGACGGAGCGTGCACCGGCAACAGGCGGGACAGCTCCCGCTGCACCACCGGGTGATCGACTATCTCGTGGGGCCAGGTGACGTAAAAGGTGCCGTTGTTTTCGCTCTCTGCCTGCTGGCCGCCCCAGGCCTGCCCCAGGTCGGTCAATTCCCAGCCGAGGATACTGTGCTGTTGCAGGCCAATTTCCGCCAGCGCCCGATTGATGCTGCGGGCGTGCACACCGGGAAAGAAACGTCGCAGAGAGGCGGCGGTCATGCGCTGGCTGGACTCAATGGCACTGAGCATTGGATGTTCAACCAGTTTCTCTGGCCAGACAATGTAGCGGCCAAAACGCTTGCTATTGCGGTAACTGCCGCCCTCATACTCGCCCTTCGGGGTGAGCAGCCAGTTGTCGCCCCGGCGTTCAATCCAGCCGTAGTCGCGCAGGGTGACGAAAAGCTGCTGCAGCGGGATATCCAGTGCCCGCGCCAGAGCCGTGGTGGAAAGTTTGTCGGCCGCTTCACTCACGCTGGCATCAGCCTCCGTTCAACTCCCGGTAGCGCTGTTGCAGGGCGCTGTAGACCTGTTCGGCAAAATCCGCGGCACTCTGGTCCAGGCCGGCGATCAACTCAACCAGGTGTTCGTTGTCCTCGCGGCCCTGCCAGTTCTTGATATAGCTGCCGTCCTTGTAGCCGTGATCTTGACGAAAGAAATTGAGAACGTTTTTCCCGACATAGGCGGAGTACAGGGATTCGAAATCCAGCCCCGCCGCCAGCATCAACTCCCAGAACCGCGCAGCGGAAAAGCTCTTGCTCTGCAGCGAGTGTTCGGCCAGCGCTTCGGTGGCTTCGCGCACACCCAGTCCAGCTGGTTTGTAATCGGCGACTTCGCTGGCGATTTCGGCGGCCAGGCGCGCCTCGCTCTTGCCCGGCGCAAACAGGGCCGACATGCCAAAATGCCAGATATCGATGACTTCCAGCCGCACCTGCTCCATATCCGGTTCCTGCTTTTTCCACCACTTGTAACCGTAGTGCTCTATCAGTTCACCGCACTCAATCCAGATGGCCCGGTACCATTCAAAATTCTGCTCGATCCAGTGCTCATGAACCCGGGTGTTCATCCGGTGCTGCATGGCCAGCATGTTTTCCAGTGCCTGTTGCAATGCCTTTCCTCGTCTTGGCGGTAGAGAATCTATCACAGCCAGCATAGCAGCTGCGTTGTGCCGGGAGCGATCAGCCGTCGATGGCTGCCCAGCTACCGGGGATATTGTCCTCCACCAGTTCGTTAATACTGATACTGATGATGTTGTGATCCTGGCCGACCTCGGAGGCGAACAGGGATTCCTTGCTGCTGCGCGAGATCACCATGGACAGGGGATACTTGCGTCGCAACCACAGGGCGGTGCGCAGGTTGTCCTCTTCGCGGCCGGTACCGAGCACAAACACGGTGTTGTCCCCCCTGACTTCCACGGCGTCACTGACCTGCCGCCAGACCTCGGGATGGGAAATATCGCCGTCATAGATTTCCCGGCGATAGCGGCCGGAGAAGGCCATCTGTTCGTCCGCGACCAGCACCCGGCGGCGGGCATCGCGGTCGATGATAAATACTGTCGCCAGTTCGTCGATGGCACAGCGCTGCAACTCTTCCAGGATAGTCTGCCCGAAACGGCCAAAGCCGGCGATAATCACTACGTCCTTGGAGCGGGTCTCGCGAAAGTGCTGAATCATGTGGCTGCGCACCAGGCCGGCGGCCGCCAGGTGGTAGGTATTGAATGTCTCGCACTGCCGGGCCACACGGGTATCGGACATGGCGCGCATGAAGCGCAGGTTGCCGCAGTGAATCACTACCCGGGGGCCTATCTCCGGTTCCAGTTGCAACAATTTGCTGGCGGCCTCGTAGCTGCGCAGGCTGTTGTCATCCAGCAGCAGGATCTTGCGCGCGCGCTGCACTTTCAGCTGGTCGAGGCAGTACTCATGGGTGATATCCCCGATCATTACCAGGGCGTCAAAGCTGTGCTTGAGCTCTTCGATTAACGAGCTCTCCATGGCGGCATCGCTGACCACCACCACCGGTAATCTTGGGTTACGCTTGCGCAGCACCCGCAGGTAGCTGAACGTCAGTTCGCCGTGCCCCACCACCACAATATGGTCCTTCAGGCGACGAAACTGCCAGCGCCGGGGAGCGATGGCTTTCAGCAGGGCCTCAATAAGGGTAGATGCCGCCAGGATAGGGGCACCAAAGAAAGACAGCCACAGCAGCATGCGCGCCGGCAGGCTGCCCCCCTCGGGTGTGCCGAGATCGGCTCCGCCCACCACAAACAGGGTCAGGGCGTAGTAAGCCTTGCTGAGCAGGGAGCCCTCGGCAACGGCCGGGCGCTCGCTGACCGTGACGCCCAGTTCAAAAGCGACGATCGCACCGACAAAGAAAAACAGCGCGCCGGCCGTGCGCCAGGGGAAGCGTCGTTTTATCTGTATCGGCTGCATGGCGTCGGCAAAAAGGCCAGCTTAGCGGTGGTGACCCAGCGCGTCTACGGCGGACTCAGCTTTTCCAGGTAAAGCAGTGCATTTAACCAGGCGACAAAACGCGCGCTGGCTGGCGCCGACAATTGCTGCATATTTGTCAGCGCCCGGGTCGCCAGCTTTTGCGGATTCAGCGGCCCCGATTCCTCCGGTGCCCCGGCCACTGAGTCCGCCAGCAAGCGCTCTGCCCCGCTGCGTTGCATGCGCTGCCGGTAGGAGCGAGCCGAACGCAGTTCGCCGCTCTCCCCGACCTGCCCGAATTCCGCCATGAGCTGGCGCTCCTGGCGACGCAGCTGTACTTCCAGACTGTCGCCGCCGTCATCCAGCGGAGACTCCCGGTGCAGCGCCTCTATCTGTGTTACCAGCTCTGCCAACGGCCCCGCCGCGATGCAGGCCGACTGCCCGCGTTGCAAGCGACGCAGGGCACGCCCGTCCCAGTTTTCCAGGGCGGTGTTAATGGCGAGAGCCAATGCCGGGGTGTTGTCATAGAGTGCCTGCGCGTCTTGTACCCAGGCAGCCCGGGCCGCTTCGGCGCTATCGGCGTAGTCCACCAGCGCCTGGCGTGCGCGCTGATCGTACCAGTCGGCCAACGGCCCCTCAGCCAGCTGGCAGCGCTCAACCAGTGCGCAGATATAGGCATAGCGCGGAGGGTCGTACTGATTGACACCCAACCCTTCCAGCGTGGCCAGGGCCTCGTCCAGCGCCATGGCATCCGTATCCGGAAGCGCTGCAGGCAGGCTCAGTACCGCTTCCGCCGGGAATTCAGCCATCGTTGCTCAACCTGGGGACCGGAGCCATCTCGACCCGACGATTGCGCGCCCGCCCCTCCTCGTCACCATTCGCGGCCACCGGCTGCTGCTCGCCAAAAGCCGAGGCAAACACCAGGGAGGCGGGCATCCCCTCTTCAATCAGCGCCCGCGTGACCGTCAGGGCGCGCTGAGCGGACAGTTCCCAGTTGTCTTCAAAGTACAGATTGTCACGCTGAATCGGCAGGTCATCGGTAAAACCACTGACCATCAGCAACTCCTCCCGCTGGGAAAGGTAGTCCTGCAGCGGCCCCGCCAGGGAGGCCAGCAGGGAGCGCCCCTCTTCCTGTAAGTCCGCCGAGTTCAGGGCAAACAGCACACTGCCGGAAATACCGATGCGGCCATCGCGCAGTGAGATGCGCCCCTCTGCCAGCGGTCCCGCCAGCGCTTGCTCCAGTTGTTCGCGGCGCTGCTGTTCGACCTGTCGCTGCTCGGTTTCCCGGGCGAGGTCCTGTGCCAACTCCAGCTGGTAGCCAATCACCCACACCAGTATCAGCACAAACACGCCCACCAGGGCGGCCATCAGGTCGCCGAATATGGCCCAGATCGGTGTCTCGGTATTGCTGTCCTGCAGCTCGCTCATGAATTCGCCTCCGGGGCGAACAGTTGCTGCTGGCCACCGAGCTGACGCAGTTCTTCGATGATCTCTTTTTGCGACAGGACGCTGTGATCGATAATCTCCCGGGCCTGGGCCACGTAATAGCCCAGCTGCTCATCGCTGCGCGCGCCCGAACGCTCCATGGCCTGCTCCATCCGCTCCAGGCCATCTATCAGGGCCTGGTTGGCCTCGCCGAACTGCTCCACCGCAACCCGGAAGGACTCGCCCAGACTGGCGACATCGCCAGCGCTGCCGGCCACGTCCACCGCCAGCCCGGCCAGCTGCCCGGCACTGCCATTGAGATCCGCACCGATAGTCTGCCCCAGCTCCAGGAGAGTATCGGCGGAGCGGGACACCGCCGACTGCACTGCGTCCAGCTGCCCGGCAGAGGTCGACTCCATGTTGTCGAGCAGCACTGCCAGGCGCTCCAGCAATTGCTCGCGCTCCTCCAGCAACTGGTTGTCGCGCACGACATTATTGCTGAGCTCTTTGCGCAGCTGGGCGATAACTTCCGCCGCCGCCTTGGGGGTTTCCGATGCGGTTTCGATCAGTCGCGTCATCGGCGCTTCCAGGCTGGCGCCCAGCGCGCCGAGATGCTCGGCCGCCACTGCCTCCAGCGCGGCCAAACGCTGGGCGGACGCTTCCGCCCTCTGTTCTTCCGCGTCGCGCAGGGCGCCGAGCTGCTCAGCGAGATTCGCGGCCAGTGACTGCCACAGCTCACCTTGTTGCACCAACGACTGCTGCTGGGCTTCCAGGGTCTGTGCCCCTTGCCGCTCCTGCTCTGCCTGCAGTGCCTGCAGTTGCGTCAGTACACGGGTTGCACCCTCCGCTTCGCTGTCGCGGATAGCCGCCAAAGCAGAGCTACTCTGTTCAAGCAGGGCCTGTAACCGCTGATCCAGTTGTTGCAGGCGTTCCGTTTCCGCCGCTGCGCTGGCCTGCTGATGTTCCTGCAACGCGGATTCCAGGGCCAGCAGGCGTTGCTGGCTTGCCGCAGCGCGGGTCTCATCGGCGCTGGCCAGTTCATCCAGCGCCGCTGCACTCTGTGCCAGCAGCGCGGACATACGCTCCTGGTGTTGGGCCAGCCAGCGTTCCTCTGCGTCTGCTCGCTGTGCCACCAGAGCTTCGGTTTGCACAAACAGCGCCTCGAACTTCGCCAGCAGGCCCGCCTGCTGTTCTGCCTGTGCGGCTTGCTGACCGGCGGCGGAGGAAGCCAGACTGTTCCCGATTTGCTGCGTCAGTGTGGCGTGGGCCTGAAGCTGCTTTTCAGCCGCGGCATTCACTTCAGCCTGCAACTGAGCGGTCGCCGCGTGCAAATGCCCGGCCAGGCGTTCGCCCTGCTCGCGCGCCAGTTCGATCAGCTGCGCCTGCGTGCTGCTACTGTGCTCGGCCAGTGCTGACACCGTCGACTCCAGTGCCGGGCGAATGCCCTCCGCAGCGGCCCGGCCACTCTCGCTGAGACTGCTGTGCATCGTATCGCCCACCTGCTGCGCCAGCCGGCTGAACGATTCACCCAGGCCGTCCTGCAGCGTTTTCTGGTTGGCCAGTAGCGAGTCGCCCAACTCCCCGCCCAGGCGCGACAGGCGATCCACCAGGGCATCCAGGCGATCGACCACCGCCGGCACTGCTGCGGACTGCGCTTCCAGCGCCTCAAAGGCCTGCTGCCGGCGACGATCCAGGTGATGATCCGGAAATATGTCGCGGGCAAAGCTGTCCAGTGCACGCCCGGCCAGCAGGCGCTCGCGGCGGCAAATGACCGACAGCAGACCGAGACAGGCAGACGCGGCGATACCCGCTACCGACGTGCCAAACGCCACACCGAGGCCAGCGATCGGCGCGGCCAGCCCGGCGCGAATGGCATCGAGCTCAGTACTGCCCTGCAGTGCTCCCACGGCGCCAGAGAGGGTGTCGACCATGCCGAAAAAGGTACCCAGCAGGCCCAGCATCACCAGCAATCCCACCAGATAGGGCGTGATCAGCGGCCCGGGCAGGGCCACTGATTGACCTTCGATACGCAACTGGACCGGCCCGCGCAGCTCGCTGTCCAGTCTTGCCAGCCAGCCTGTCAGAGTGCCGACCTCAGCGGCGGGCATGGCCAGCGCCGCCACCAGACTGCCGGTGCTGCGCCGGAAGCGCCACAGTTCGGCCACACCCACGCCGTAGGCGGCGCCGATCAACAGGGTGACCGCCAGTGCCAGCGTTGTCGCGCCGACAAAGCCGGCCGCCACCCAGGCGATGACGGCGGCGCCGGCCAGGCCAACCAGGGGGAAAAGCAGTCTATTCATGTTCATTCGCATTCCAGGTGTTCATCCAGGGCCTCTATCAGACCCAGCGCAGGTAACAGGCGAGCGTCGATTTCCGCCAGCAGCAAGGCCTGCACATCGGTTTTCAGTTGACCTTCAGCGTCGGCGCCGCCCTGCAGCAGCATTTCCCGTGCGGCCACCTGCATTTTTTCCAGCACATCTGGAATGTTTCCGAACAGGCGGCGGCTGTGCCCGGCGAGCGCATCCATCAGCGCCTGGTCCAGTGTGGCCAGTTGCATCAGCGCCGCGGAGCACCCCCTCAGGGCATCGCGGCAGCGCTCCTGCAGTCCCCGCACGCGGGCATCCATCTCACGCTGGTGGGCGCTGTAAAAACGCCGTAGCGCATCGCCGCCCCCCGCGTCCAGCACCGCCTCTGGCCAGCGTATGCGGGACGCCCCGCCGTCTGGCACCAGGCTGCGTATGACGGCGCCCATCATTGCCGCACGCACCCGCAGGAAGTCCTCCCGTGCGCGTGCCGGGTCTTCGTCCACAGGCTCAAAGGGCTGGCGTTCCAGCGAAGCGAGGGTATCCGCCAGTATCACCGAGTGCGACAGATCGATCAGGCCACCCAGGCGCTGGCCAAACTGGCGCGAATCGGCGTCGCCGCGCGGCCCTCCCAGAGAACTGAGAAGACTGATCAGGCGAGTCTGGCTGAAACTGCTGGAGGTTGGCGTTCGGCTCATCACTTCATTGGGCAGGGGCGAACCCCGCCCGGCGCGCGCTCCACTAATTTATTGATTTAGTTGCGCTTTTTCGAAACACAGGCAAGGAACAACAAGCCCGCATTATACGTGGGGGGCCGGTGATGGCAAGGCGCGCGAAGCGCCGACTGACGGACCTTCATATGGTGCGACGGGCGGGACTTGAACCCGCAAGGCCTGTTAAAGCCGGGGGAGTTTAAGTCCCCTGTGTTTACCGATTTCACCACCGTCGCAATGCGATCTGCAGGGGAACTGACTCTGCGCATGTGCCGCACCCCGAGGGGGCGGGATGATAGCACAGGGCCAGCGGCGGGCAAGGCGCAGCGTGCTACACTGCCGCGAACGCCGTCACTACTGCCACCGCATGCGCCTGCTCGCCGTACTGCTGATCTCCCTGCTCCTGTGCGCAGCCCTGCTGGCCGGCGCCGGGGTATGGGTGCTGCAGTCGCCACAGCGCAGCATCGCGACGCTGAAATGGGCGGTGTCGCAGTTCAGCGATCTGCGGCTGGAATTGAACGGGGCACAGCTGCAACTCACCGAGGACAAGGTCTCCGCCCGGCAGATACTGCTCTACCAGGACGGCAGCGATAATCTCCCCCTGCTCAGCATCCACAACTTCCACGCCACGCTGAAACCGCACCACCTGCCCTTCGACCGCCTGCGCAATGCCAGCCTGAGCGCCGACAACCTCACCGTCTATATTGCCTCCCACGACAGCACCAAGGATCCCGGGCCGGCCAGTTGGATGGCTTACCTGCGCTGGCTGCCGCGGCAACTCCATATCGGCTCGGTGCATCTGATACGGCACGGCGAAGACATTCTGGTTTTCCCCTTGCAGCAGCTCAGTGGCGAGCGCGAGAGCGCGGGAAGCTATCGTCTGCACGCCGTCGGCGACTATGACGGGGAACCGCTGGACACCACGGTTTATCTCTACGCCCTGCACAACACCCGCGGTTTCCGCGGTATACAGTTGCGCGCAGACCTCCACGCCACCCGCAGCTCTCGTCTGGCAATTCTGGAGGGCGAGGTGCTCGGTGGCGTCGACGACTTCAGCTATGACTTCAGCCTCAACGCCGCGCTGCCGGATATCAACCGGCTGGCAGGCTTTGGCGACAGCCTGGCGGCACTGGAGGGCGCCCTGCAGGTGCGCGGGCGACTGCAGGGTGACGATCGCCAGTTCCGCCTCACTGAAGCCGAGTTCGCCCTGCTGAATGCGCCCCGGTACGAGTTCATCGCCCGCGGCAGCTTCGACTACCGCGGGCCGGGAGACACCCTGCTGCAGGCCGAGGCCACCGGACATCTGGAAGAGCTGGGACTGCTGCTCAACTGGATCGAGGCCGACTTCTCCAACCTCGGCAGCGCCGCCGCGGAACTGACCATAGAGGGGCCGGTGGACGCCCTGGCCGTGCCCCGTTTTACCCTGCAAACCCGCCACCAGCGCGGACTCGAACTGAGCCTGCAGGGCAGCCTCGCGCCGGGCGCACTGACCGGGTCGAGCATCCAGCCAGAAGACAATGAAGTCCAGCTACTGGCCCGCGGCAGCGGACTCGATGTGCTGCACCCGTGGATTGGCGAGTTACCCTTCGAGCCCGGCCCCTGGCAGCTCGAAGCCACACTGGGGGGCAGCCGTGACCAGCTGGCACTGAGCGGCATCAAGGCCCGGCTGGGAGCGAACGGGCAGACTCAGTTGCACGCCAGCGGTGCCATCGGAACCGTCGATCTGACGCCGCCAGTCGCCCTCACGTCAGTGCGCGACATCGATATCAAGCTCGAACTGGAGGCGCCCACATTGGCGCAGATCAGGCAGTGGTTTGACCTCGATATCGACAGTGAATTTCGCCTGACGGCGTCTGCCCTCGCCACTGGCAATGCCGACAGCATCCGCTTCAGCGCCGGCAGCGCCCGGCTCGAGGACAGCGACCTCAGCATCGTGTTGACCAGTGTATCGGGGGAACTGAATCCGGAGGGTCTGCCGCGGCAATTGCGGGCGGATATCGCCGCCAGCCTGAGTGACACCAGCGCCCTGTCCCAGTACCTGACTCTACCGGTACCGGTATTGGGAGCTGTCAATCTGACCGGCCGGTTGCAGCAGGCTGACGCCGGCTGGCGCCTGGACAATTTGCGCGGCGGAATCGACAGCGAACAGCTGGCACTCAAGGTAACAGGGAGCATTGACGATCTGACGACTCTGGCGGGCACTCGCCTGGCGCTGGATTTTGCCCGCCTCGACCTGCGCAACCTGATTCACAGCCAGCTCGACGACTTTCGCTATCCACAGCCGCTGGGACACCTGGCCGGCACCCTTGAGCTGCAACAGCGCGACGGTCACTGGCACCTCCCGGCGTTTGCCGTAAACAGCGACGACAACCGCGCCCTGTACCTGACCGCCCGCGGTTCCGCCAGCGACCTGTTGGGGCAGACCGCCGGAGAGATGGCCGCAGAACTGGCGATCTCCAGCCCGGCTCTGCTCAAGGCGCTGAGCGGGCGCAATCTGGCGCCGCTCAGGGCGCAATTGAAGGCCAACGCTGAGGGCGACCGCCTAAACTTGAGCGCCCGGGGTACCCTGGGTGAGAACCCGATCGACGTTAGCGCTGAATTGCGCCACGAACAACGCGCGATCACCGCTTTGAAGGCCCGCCTGAGCGCACCGTCCCTGCACCTGGCGGATCTTGGCCTGCAAGCCGGCGATACGTCTCCGGCACCGAAAGCCAGTACGGGGCAAGCCGACGCTTCCCTGGAAGGCTTTATCGCCAACTTGCCGCCCTATCCCCTCGATCTGCAGCTGCAACTGGGGCGCCTGCGCGGCGACAGCATCGATGTACAGGATATCGACCTCGCCCTGGAGGGCAGCGCCGGCCGCTACCTGCTGCGGCGCATGAATTTCCGCGGCGGCCAGGGACACCTCGAGCTGGCCGGTGTTATCGACCTCGCGGCAAAACCGCCGGCGCTCAGCCTCGGCGGCCAGGCCCTGTCACTGAACATGCGGCAATTGATCAATGATCTCGGTCTGCAGGCCGATGTGACCGGCGTGCTCAGCCTGCGTGGCGGCGTCAGCGCGCGCGGCCACGGCGCGGCCGAATGGCTGGGCAGCCTGGATGGCAACCTGTCGATGGCGCTGCAGGCCGTCGAGATCCAGGGCGCCGCCTACGACCTGCTGGCCACCGATCTATTGGCCTGGATCTACTCGGGCGCGGCACTGGAAACCTCGACCCACGTGGACTGCAGCATGGCCAGTTTCACCCTGCGCTCCGGCATTGCCCGCAGCGAAAATCTGTATATCGAATCGCCGCGTATGCTCGCCACCGGCACCGGCACCTTCAACCTCGTGCAGCAGACGCTCGACGTGCGCATCAAACCGTTGTCCAAAAGCCGGGTGCTGCAGATACCATCGGCGGTGACCCTCAGCGGCAGTATGAAAAAGCCGCGCACCTGGGTATCCCCTATTGCCGCCACCGCCGACGCCTCCGCGGAAGCCCTGATGCTGATCCCGAAATTGACGATGAAGCTGCTCGGCCTGGACCGGGAGCGCAGCGGGCCGGTCCGACCCTGCGAAGCCCTGCCCCCGGCGTGAACCTGCGTGTTACACTCCCCGCCGCAATAACAAGCACACGGAACTCTCTTCTATGGCATCTCCCCGGGGCGAATTCAGCTCGCGTTTTGGCTTTATCATGGCTGCCGCGGGCAGCGCCGTCGGCCTCGGTAATATCTGGGGCTTTCCCACCCAGGCGGCCAGCAATGGCGGCGCCGCCTTTTTGCTGGTCTACCTGGTGCTGGCCTTTTCACTGGCCTACCCGGCATTGATGGCGGAACTGATCATCGGCCGCCACGCCCACGCCAACGCGGTTAACGCCCTGCGCCAGATTGCGCCGAACTCACTGAGTCGCCGTATCGGCGCCGGCACCGGCATTATCGGTTTTGTGATCGCCAGCCTGATTCTCAGTTTCTATGCCATCGTGGCCGGCTGGATGATGGCCCACTGCCTGGGGTCCATCGTGGAGTTGCTGGGCTTCGCCGACGCAGCCCGCTGGCTCACCGAATTCAGTTTTACCCGCAACGTCCTGTTCATGGCGCTGTTTATGGTTCTCACCATCGGCATCATCTCGGAGGGGGTCCAGGGCGGTATCGAGCGCTGGTCCAGCCGCCTGATGCCCATGTTGCTGATCACCCTGGTGGTGCTCGCGCTCTACGTTTTCACACTGGACGGCGCCGCCGATGGCCTGCGCGTCTACCTGTTGCCGGATTTCGAGCGCGCACTGTCCCCGCAGCTGATCATCAGCGCGCTGGGGGCGGCCTTCTTTTCGCTGTCCCTGGGGGTCGGCACCATGCTGATCTACGGCTCCTATGTGTCCGACCGGGAGAATCTCCCCAGCCTGGGGGGCATGGTGACACTGGTGGATATCACCATCGCGGTACTGGCGGGTTTCCTGGTGCTTCCGGCGATGTACGTAGCGCTGCACAACGGCGTGGAGATTTTCAATGCCGGTGGCACCCTGATCTCTGAGGACACCCTGATCTTCACGGTACTACCCGCTCTGTTCAACACCATGGGCCTGGCCGGCACCGTTGTATCGCTGACCTTTTTCTTCCTGATGAGCATCGCCGCGCTGACCTCGTCCATCTCCATGCTGGAAGTGCCGGTTGCCTACACCATCGAGGAACACGGCGTGAGCCGCAAGAAAGCGGTGGTACTGATCGGCGGTGCCATCGCCATTATCAGTACGGTTATCCTGTTGAATTTCGGCGAGCTGTTCGGCTTCGTAATCGCGCTCACCACCCGCTATGCACAGCCCCTGCTGGGCTTTATGTTCTGCATTTACGCCGGCTGGCTGTGGCACCGGGACAGCCTGTTGCAGGAACTGCGCAAGGGCAATCCGACAGCAGAAAACACCCTGTTCTGGAAGATCTGGCCAGGCTATGTACGCGTGGTCTGCCCGCTGATTATTCTCGCCATCTTCGCCCAGTCTCTACTGGGCTGAAGCGGCCTCAGTTCAGTTTGAGGCTGCCGGTCTCTTCCACCCGCTGGGTGGGCAGAAAGCCCTGGAAATCAATTTTGGCGGCAAAGCGATAATCCAGGGCATCGCCCTGGCTGCGTCCAAGATCTGCCAGCAAGCGCAACATCTGGAACAGATGCACGCCCGCTTCCAGCTTTACCACCTGTTCCGAATAGGCTTCGATGCGCGGCACCTGGTTGGTCACACCACTGACCAGTTCGTGATCCATAATATCGATGGTGTAACTGATACCGGCGATTTCCAGGGCCTGCTTGTTCGGATTGGCCACCCGCAGGGTGATTTCAAAGCGTGGGCCCGAGTCCTGGGACGGCAGCGAACGCACGTTCTCCACGGTGACTGCGGGCGGATCGATATCGGCAATCAGCGAGGCGCATCCACTCGCCAGCAGCAGGGTAAAAAGGCATGCCAGTCGCAGGGGCCATTCACGCACAACGGTGATGAACATCAGGAAATCTCCTTGTTGCCGGCTTTCTTCGCCGCCATGAAGAAAATCGCATAGCCGAAACTGCCGCCGGCAAAGACCAGCGCCACCCAGTCACCGGTCTGCAGGTACATCCAGGTGCTGAATACAAACATCGCCAGGGTCAGTGCGAGACCAATCCAGCGCGCGCCCTTGGACATGAATTGCCTCGCCATGTCAGTTTGATCACTCGCGGGCCTTTCCAAGCCCACGCCAGCTCACCATAATAGCACCCACATGAAAAAGTTTATTCTCGTCTTTCTCGCCGTCCTGATCGGCCTTTTCACGCTGGAAATGCTGACTGCGGTGCAGCTGCATGTGGTGCAACCCTTTACCGGTTGGCTGGCGACACTCAGCGCGGCATTGATCACACCCTTCGACAGCGACGTGGTGGCCTACGGGCGCATTATCGAACACACCACCAATCATTTTGCCGTATCGATTGAAGCCGGCTGCAATGGCGTGGAGGCAGCCATTGTCCTGATCGCAGGTATCATTGCCTTCCCCGCTTCCCTGCGTGACCGCCTGCTGGCCATCGGCCTCGGCTTTATCACCATCCAGGTACTGAACATCTTGCGCATCATCAGCCTGTTCTACCTCGGCCAGTGGAATGAAGCTGTTTTCTCCTTTACCCACCTCTATCTGTGGCCGGTGCTGATCATGCTCGATGTGCTGATCGTATTCCTGCTCTACCTGCGCTACCTCGAGCGACGCAGGGCACCGGTGGCTGCGGCGTGAATACGGCGACGCCCCTGCGATTCATGGGCTGGGTCATACTGCTGATGATCCCTCTGTTCGGGCTGTGGTACGCGCTGGGCACCCTGCCCGCAGCCCCGGCCTTCCTGCTGGCCCGCTACGCCCTGGAGTGGGGCCTGCCGGATATCGTGGCCGGCGTATCGCTGGACCAGACACGCATGCTGGTGCTTACCCACTTCGGCGAAGTGGACGGCGCCCTGGTCAGCGCGGAGCAGGCCGGTTACCAGCTCGCCTATCCCGTCGATACCCGACTGGTGTCCTATTCCCTGCCCTTTTACGCCGCCCTGATATTCGCCGCCCGGGTGCCGCAGGCGATCGAGCGCTTCTGCCGCGGCATGGTAGTGCTCTGGTTGTTGATGGCAATCGGGCTGGTCTGTATCGAACTGAAAAACCTGATGCTCGGCCTGCAGGATGCGCTGTTTCAGCGCGCGGCGCTGCCACTGCCCCCGCCGCCGGTGATCGCCCTGCTCTACCAGCTCAACACTCTGATTATTCCGACCCTGGCCCCGGTACTGATGTGGCTGTGGATGGCCCGCGACTCCGCGCTGCTGCAAAACCTTGGCCGTGTACCGGTGGCGGCAGCGGCCACCGGAAGCTCCTCCCCGGAACTCTGACTGCGTGGCGCCAGGATACCGGCGCCGGCTGATCTTTTAGTGCCGGTTGTGCGTAACAAGGCTTATGAAACCTGAGGAATACCCCACAACGGATACGTCGCGACCGGTGGTTGGCATCGGCGCCTGCCTGAATGGCCAGCCGGTGCGCTACGACGGCAGTCAAAAGCGCGCCCACGAGGCCCTTGAGCGCATGAAACAGGCCTTTGCATTGCGCCCCTTCTGCCCCGAGGTGGGCATCGGCATGGGCGTGCCGCGCCCGCCGATTCACCTGGTCGGCAGCGACGCGGATCAGGTGCGGGCGCTGGACGTGGCCACTCACCAGCGCGACTACACCGATGCTCTGGACGGCTTTGCCCGGGACGTGCTGTCGCGGGCCCCGGAACTCTGCGGTTATATCCTGGTAAAAAACAGCCCCAGTTGCGGCTACGCGCGGGTCAAGCGCTATAACGAAAAGGGCAATCCGGTCGGCGCAGACAGCCAGGGTATCTTCGCCGCGGCGCTGCAGCGGGCCGCCCCCCTGCTGCCGCTGGAGGACGATGGGCGCCTGCATGACCCGGGCCTTCGAGACAGCTTCATCGCCCGCGTTTTTGCCTACCACGACTGGCACCAGTGCTGCGCCAGCGGCCTCAATGCCGGCGCGCTGATCGCCTTCTACAGCCGTTACAAGTACCAGGTCATGGCCCACAGCGTCAGCCACTACCGGGAAATTGGCCGCCTGCTGGCCAATGCGGGCAAACGCGACATCTCCGCGCTCGCCAGCGAGTTTATCTCCCTGTTGATGGACGCACTTTCACGGCGCGCCACAGTGCGCTCCCATACCAACGTCCTGTTCCATATCTCCGGCTACCTGAAGCGGGAACTGGGTGATGCCGAGCGCCAGCGTCTCAAGGCGCTGATCGACGACTATCGCCAGGGCCTAATCCCCCTGGTCGTGCCGATTACCATGCTGCGCCACCATTTTGCCAATCACCCAGACCGCTACATTGCCGGGCAAACCTATCTGCAGCCCTACCCGGACGAACTCGGCCTACGCAACCATCTGTAACAGAGATGCCGGGGCATTGATCCGACTGCGCTGAAACGACGTACCCCAATCATGCCCGATACCATCATTCTCTGGTTCCGCCAGGATCTGCGAATCAACGACCACCCCGCCCTGCAGGCAGCTGCCGCCGCAGGCGGGCCTGTACTACCGCTCTACATACTCGACGACGACTCACCGGGCCGTTGGCGTGCCGGCGGGGCCTCGCGCTGGTGGCTTCACCACAGCCTTGCCGAACTGGCCACAACGTTAAAGAGCAAGTACCGCCTGCCACTGGTATTGCGCCGGGGGGAGCCCCGGCAGATTCTGGCCGACCTGTGTCGCGAGAGTGGCGCCAGCAGGGTTTTCTGCAGCCGGCAGTACGAACCCTGGGCCGCCAGCCTGGAAGAGCAACTGCATCAGTCGCTGGGGGAAATGGGCATCACCCTGCGCCGCTTTGCCGGCAGCCTGCTGTTTGAACCGGGCAGTGTGCTGACAGGCGCGGGCACCCCTTTCAAGGTATTCACGCCGTTCTGGAAGGCCTGCCGCTCGGCACCGGAGCCGCGCTGGCCGCTTAGCCCCCCGGACACACTTCCCGCACCCGCACAGCTACCCGCCTCGGATTCACTGGCCGACTGGCAACTGACACCGCGCAAGCCGGACTGGGCCCGGGGCTGGGACGAGCGCTGGCAACCGGGTAGCGAGGGTGCCGCCGCGGCACTTGCGGCCTTCCTCGGCGATCGTCTGGGGAGCTACAGTCACGACCGCGACGTACCCGCTCTCAGGGGCACCTCCGGTCTTTCACCCCATCTGCATTTTGGCGAAATCTCGCCGCGCACGGTGTGGCACGCCGCCAGCCAGCAGGCGCGCGGCAACCCTGCACTGACGGAGGAACTGTCGCGCTTTCTGGGCGAGCTGGGCTGGCGTGAGTTTTCCTACCATCTGCTGCATCACTTCCCCGGCCTGCCCGATGAGCCCTTCCGCGAGGCCTTCAGGGCATTTCCCTGGCAACGCAACGACAGCTTGCTGAAAGCGTGGCAGGCGGGCCAGACCGGCTACCCGCTGGTGGACGCCGGCATGCGTGAGTTGTGGCAGACCGGCTACATGCACAACCGGGTACGGATGGTCGCCGCGTCCTTCCTCACCAAGCACCTGCTGCAGCCCTGGCAGGATGGCGAAGCCTGGTTCTGGGATACGCTGGTGGACGCCGACCTGGCCAACAACGCCGCCAGCTGGCAGTGGGTGGCCGGTTGTGGCGCGGATGCGGCGCCCTACTTCCGCATCTTCAACCCCTCCGCCCAGGGCGGAAAATTCGACCCCGACGGGGAGTATGTCAGGCACTGGGTGCCGGAACTCGCACGCCTGCCCGCCCGCTATGTGCACTGCCCGGTGGAGGCGCCGCCAGCGGCGCTGGAAGAAGCCGGCATTGTGCTCGGCAGGGACTATCCGCTACCGCTGGTCGATCACCGCCTGGCGCGCGAGCGCGCCCTGGAAAGCTACCGCAGTTTGAGCCAATGAGCCCTCTGCCGCGTGGCAATTCTGCGCCAAACCACTACACTGAACACTGTCTGAAAGACCGGGGCAGCGCCTGCCCCGCAGTACGGGCATCGCGGGATAGCCTTGCCCCAGTCAGGACCCTGTGTCCCCAGTGATAACCCCAAAGGAAGACACCATGATCCGCAAGATCCAGAAAACCGCACTCGCCTGTGGCATCACTCTGGCCCTGGGCAGCACCATTGCCAGCGCCGACATTGCCGAGGTCACCACCGAAGATGGCGAAGTCATGACCTTCGAGTACGAGGGCAACCAGCTCCGCATCAACGCCGGCGCCAACGGCGAAGGCTACATGCTGCTGCGCGACGAAAAAATGTATGTGGTGAATTACAACGAAGGCAAACCCATGGTCTTCGACCTCGGCTCGGCCTTCCGCATGTTCGGCCAGATGGCTGCCAGCGCCACTCCGAACACGGTCGAAAGCAAGGTCATCTCACTCAAGGCCACCGGCGCCAGTGAAACCCTGGGCGGCATCAAGGGCGAGGTCTACGAACTGCGCTTTGTCGACCACGAGGGTCGCGAGCGGCAGGACACCATGGTGCTGTCCAGCGATCCGCTGGCGATTGGCTTTCGCGACGCTATTGAAAACATGGCGAATACCATAGCCAGCAACCTCGACGAGGAAGATATCAAGCAGCAGGTAGAAGCCAGCGAAAAACTGCAGCAGCAACTGGCCGACCTCGACAAGGGGGTATTGCGCTACGGCAAGGACATGCAGGTCCGCTCGATCAAGGACACCACCGTGGATGCCCAGCGCTTTGTCCTGCCGGCGGAACCCACTGACCTGGGTGGCATGATGAGCGGCATGTTTGGCGGCGGAAGTGGCCAGAACGGCAGCGGCGGCGGCCTTGGCGGCCTGTTTGGTGGCGGCAGCAGCGATGAGGATGCGCCAGCCGATCAGGGCAGCGAAGGTAGCGGCTCCGCTGCGGAGGATGTCGGCAAGGCAGTGGGCGAAGCCTTCGGCAAACTGTTCGGCAACTGATCCAGGTCGCGACTGACTTGCGATAGGCCGCCCCCATCGGGGCGGCCGGCGTTTCAGACTCCCAGCGCGTCCAGCTCCGCCAGCAAATCCTCGTGGTGGGTCTTGGTCTTGAACTTGTCCATCACCTTTAACAGGCGACCGTCCTGGCCAATGATAAAGGTGGTTCGAATCAGGCCCATGAACTCCTTGCCCATGAACTTCTTCAGCCCCCAGCATCCGTATTTTTCAGCGATGGCGTGATCCTCGTCGGACAGCAGGGAAAAATTGAGCCCCTGCTTTTCGATGAATTTCGGCAAACGCGCTACCGGATCCGGGCTCACACCGAACACCGCAACGCCGCGCTTGTCCAGTTCCTTGCGAATATCGCGAATACCGCAGGCCTGCACCGTGCATCCGGGGGTCATCGCTTTGGGGTAGAAAAACAGCACGACCGGCTGTTTGCCCTTGAAGTCTTTCAGGCTGACTTTGTTGCCGTCCTGGTCCTGCAGGCTGAACGCCGGTGCCATATTGCCAATTTTGGGGTGTGCCATGGGGCCTCCTCAACAGCGGGTGAAGGGAATTGCCGCTGAGTCTACTTGCACCCTCCACGAAAGGCTAACCCCGGCGCGCTATTCGCCGTCATTCAGCATCACGCCAACCTCGTTGCCGTCGTAGACCAGCTCAAAGGTGCGCAGGCCGCGGCAGGGCTCCTCAGTGGCGTGAATCAGCTGACCGTCGGCAATCGCGAACTGGTACTGGTGCAGGGCGCACTGAATGATGCCATCGGCAATGGTCGCCGCATCCAGGGGATGGTCGCGGTGGGGGCAGCGGGCCTCGATCAGGTAGCGCTCACCCGCCCGCTGTATCAACAGCAGTTCGACGCTATCGATCTTGAAGCGCCGGGTGTAGTGATCGTGCAGGTTGATCAGTTTCTCCAGCGGGAAGAATCGCATGCCATCAGGCCTGGAAAACGTCCATGATCCGGCGGGCAGCAGCGTAGGCGGTCGCCCTGCCCTCGGCTACATCGCGCTCCAACGCCGGCAGGATCTCTCTGACCCGCGGGTGGCGGGCGAGACCCAGGTGCAGCATTTCATCGACCAGCTGGTGCATCCACTGGCGGTTCTGGCGCGCGCGCTTGCTGATAAAGGCGCCGTTGTCCTGCGCCTGGAAATAATAATCGACAATCATGCCCCAGACTGCATCGACGTTCTCGTTCTGCAGCGCCGAGCAGGTCATGACCCGGGGCGTCCAGAAGCTGGTGTGGCGCAGCAGGTTCATGGCGTTGTTGTAGTGCTGGCGGGTGCGTTTGGCCAGCGTGGAGCTGTCGCCGTCGGCCTTGTTGATGACCAGCGCGTCTGCCAGTTCGACAATGCCCTTTTTGATACCCTGCAGTTCGTCGCCACCGCCGGGCAGCATGAGTACCATGAAGAAGTCGACCATGCCGGCCACCTGGTACTCGGACTGGCCGACACCCACGGTTTCCACCAGGATGACGTCGTAGCCAGCGGCCTCGCACAGCAGCATGGTCTCGCGCGTTTTCTGCGCCACGCCGCCGAGGGCGCCCTCGGAGGGAGAGGGACGGATAAAGGCCTCGTCCCGCCGCGACAGTTCCTCCATACGCGTTTTGTCGCCCAGGATGGAGCCACCGGCTACGGGGGAACTCGGGTCCACCGCCAGTACGGCGACGCGCTTGCCCTGGCTGATCAGGTAGAGGCCAAAGGCTTCGATAAAGGTCGATTTACCGACGCCCGGCACGCCGGTAATGCCGATGCGAACGCTGTTGCCGGTGTGGGGAAGTACCTGTTGCAGGATGTCCTGAGCCTGCTCGCGATGGCTATCGAGTTTGCTCTCGACGAGGGTGATGGCCTTGGCGAGGGCGCGGCGGTTGCCTTGTAGCAGGCTGTCCAGATCGATATGACTCATTGGGTGGGAGTATACCTGTTTGCTTTGTTGTTCATTGTTCACTTGGCATTGAACGCCGGCAACCGCACCGCGCAGCCCGGTAATGCCCTCACCGGACCGCCAAAAAGCGTACACCGGAGCGCCGGACCGCCATGTACAGGCTCGACAGCCGCCCCGTCCTGGCGGCTGACGCCCGTTGAGGGCATTACCGGCCCACACGGCGCTCCTATGGAGCCCTGAATGCACGTTGCTGACCCAAATACTCAAGCTTCTAGAGTCGTTCGGAAAGCTACTCACCAAACGCTCAGTGGACGCTTAAAGAGAATTCGGAGTAACGAATCAGCGCTTCGATGCCCGGTGAGGGTTGGCGGCGGCGTCGGCGGACAGGACGTCCGCCGCCGAGCCTGCACAAGGACGTGCGCTTTTTGGCGGTCGCCGCAAACCCTCACCGGGTAGCGGAGCGCGGGCCGTTCTGGGAAACCCTGGAAAGTTGCCCAAACAGAAAACAGGTCAGCCCTGCACCTGATTTACGGCGTCAAGCACCTCACGCGCACACTGCGGAATCGGCGTCCCCGGTCCGAAGATGCACTTCACCCCGGCCTGGTACAGATGATCGTAGTCCTGCCGCGGAATCACCCCGCCCGCAATCACCACAATGTCATCCGCACCCTGCTTGCGCAGCTCCTCCACCAATTGCGGCACCAGCGTCTTGTGACCAGCCGCCAGCGACGAAGCACCGACCACATGAACATCGTTCTCGATGGCCTGACGCGCCACCTCCTCCGGCGTCGAGAACATCGGCGACAGGTCGATATCAAAACCGACATCAGCAAAGGCCGTGGCAATCACCTTGGCGCCGCGGTCGTGACCGTCCTGGCCCATCTTGCACACCAACATGCGCGGCCGACGGCCGTGCTTCTCGACGAACGCGTCAATGTCGCTGCTGATGTTCTGCCAGTTCTCATCGTCCTGGAAGGCCGACCCGTAGACACCGGACACCGTCTGGGCCTGGGCATTGAAACGACCGAACTCACGTTCCATGGCAAAAGATATCTCCCCGACGCTGGCGCGGCGGCGGGTGGCCTCCACCGCGAGCGCCAGCAGGTTGCCCTTACCGGATACCGCACACTGGTAGATGTCCTCGAGGATGGCTTCCACGGCGGCTTCGTCGCGACCTTCCCGCAGCGCGGCGAGGCGCTGCAGCTGGGACTGGCGTACGGCCTCGTTGTCGATGTCCAGTACTTCCACGTCGCTGGCGGCATCGGTCTGGTACTTGTTGACGCCGACAATCACATCGTCGCCGCGGTCGATACGGGCCTGCTTGCGTGCGGCGGCCTCTTCGATACGCAGCTTGGGCATACCGGTTTCAATCGCCTTGGCCATACCGCCGGCCTGCTCGACTTCCTCGATCAGCTCCCAGGCCTTGTCGGCGATATCCTGGGTCAGGGATTCCATCAGGTAGGAGCCGCCCCAGGGGTCGACCACGTTGGTGATGCCGGTTTCTTCCTGGATGATCAACTGGGTGTTGCGGGCGATGCGGGCGGAAAACTCGGTGGGCAGCGCGATGGCTTCATCGAGGGCGTTGGTGTGCAGTGACTGGGTGCCGCCGAACACGGCGGCCATGGCCTCGATGGTGGTGCGCACTACGTTGTTGTAGGGGTCCTGCTCGGTGAGCGACCAGCCGGAGGTCTGGCTGTGGGTACGCAGCATGGAGCTCTTCGGGTTCTTCGGGTTGAACTCGGAGACGATTCGCGCCCACAGCAGACGCGCGGCGCGCATCTTGGCGATCTCCATGTAGAAGTTCATGCCGATGCCCCAGAAGAAGGACAGGCGCGGGGCGAACTGGTCAATGTCCAGGCCCGCCGCCAGTGCGGTACGGATGTACTCCTTCCCGTCAGCCAGGGTATAGGCCAGTTCCAGCGCGGCGTTGGCTCCCGCTTCCTGGATGTGATACCCGGAGATGGAAATGGTATTGAAGCGCGGCATGTGCTCGGAGCAGTAGGCGATGATGTCGCCAATGATTTTCATGCTCGGCGCGGGCGGGTAAATGTAGGTGTTGCGCACCATGAATTCTTTCAGGATATCGTTCTGGATGGTGCCGGCCAGTTGCTCCTGGGTGACGCCCTGCTCCTCTGCCGCGACGATATACCCCGCCAGCACCGGCAACACGGCACCGTTCATGGTCATGGACACCGAAACCTGGTCCAGCGGAATGCCGTCAAAGAGGATTTTCATGTCCTCGACCGAATCGATGGCAACCCCCGCCTTGCCCACGTCACCGGTCACCCGCGGGTGGTCCGAGTCGTAACCGCGGTGGGTAGCCAGGTCGAAGGCCACCGATACACCCTGCCCACCGGCAGCCAGAGCCTTGCGGTAGAAGGCGTTGGAGGCCTCGGCCGTGGAGAAACCGGCATACTGACGGATGGTCCAGGGCCGGCCGGCGTACATGGTGGCCTGGGGGCCGCGGATGTAGGGGGACAGCCCGGGCATGGTATCGGTGAATTCCAGCCCTTCGATATCAGCAGCGGTGTACAGCGGCTTGACCGGGATATCCTCCGGCGTCTGCCACACCAGGTCATCCAGGGTCTTGCCCCGCATCTGCTTGCTGGCGAGTTCCTGCCAGGCCGCAGGAGTGGCCGCGGATTTGTCGTAGATTTTATCGCTCATGGGGTAGTCCTCACACAATCTGCTCGAGGAAGGCGCCGGTGATCCGGCGGCGACGGGCGGCGATTTCTTCCGGTGTCTGAACCACGATTTTCTCGTCCGGTGTAATCTTGAACAGCGGTTGGCCCTTGCTGATGATCACTCCGTCATCCTCCACCAGCACTTTCTCGATGGTACCGGAGAACGGCGCGTAGACTTTGTTGAACATCTTCATGACTTCCACGATGTACAGGGGGTCACCGGCATTGAAGTGGTCGCCCTCTTTCACGTAAACATCGTGCTGCGGCGTTTCGCGGCCGTAGAACATGCCGCCGCTCTCCGCCAGGATTTCATCGGACTTGGCCACAGGTGGTGGCACCAGTACTTTGGCCATGCGTTCCTGCAACTCGCCATCGAACAGCCGCTCGGGGATGTGGATGCTGAGATCGGGATTGACCGCAAGATCGTAGTAACCAGTGGCCTCGGCAATGGCGGGCAGAATGGCAAGAATTTCCGCCCCGGCCTGGAAGCCCTTGTGGGCGGCGCGCACTTCGTTCCATCCGGCCGCGGAAAAGCCCGCCGGGGCCTCGCCCTGGGCCAGCAGGGTCTGCAGCGAAATCCAGTCGTCGGCGTCCACCCGGTTGTTCAGCTCGGCGTAGAAATCCATCGCCTGCTGCAGCACTTCGTTGTCGTGATCCCAGATCACGCTGGCGGCGGGTGCACCGGCCACGAAGTCCATGTTCAGGTAGTGATAGCTGTCTGCCAGCAACTCCACCGGGTTCTCGTTCCAGCAGATCTTGCCTTCGATCAGGGTATAGCAGTCGCGGTTGATACTGAGCCAGCCGGACAGCACATGCGGTTCTTCCAGCAGGCGCGCAAGCGGGCGCAGGAACAGGGTGCTCTTGCGGTCCAGGGCCGTGGCCAGGGCTCCCGCGGCATCGCCGTCATGCCCCTCCAGCGCGGCGCGACTGACTTCGCGCCAGGCGTAATCGAGATCGACGCCGTTGGCCTGCTCCTTTAATTCACCCACTGCCGTCAGGTAGGGCACGATAAAGCGGGTAGTCGGCCGGGCGTTGATGTTCTGGCCGATAAACCAGTTCACCAGGCCGTAGTGGAACTCCAGGTTGGTGGCCAGGTCCTTGCCGCGCATGTTGGTCTGGCGGATAACCTCCGCCATGCGCTCGTAGGTATCGAGGCGGGTTTCACCCACTGTCAGCAACAGCGCGATGTTGGAGTCATAGGCGCCGGCCAGGGTGTACTTCATGAACACGTCGGTGTCAGGGTTGTGCAGGCTGATCCCCTGGTCGTCGCGAATCTCGCCCTCCACCGCATCGGACCAGGCCTCGATGACGCCGCCGGCACTGGGCTGCAGGGCCTGGTTGGTGGCGTTGAGGCGCGCTTCCACGCTGTCGTTGTGACGCAGGATGCGCTCCGGGCGCGGCAGTTTCTCACCGTGGGCCGCCAGCAGCACCATGGCCTCTACCAGTGACTCGACGATGAAGTGCTCTTCCGGATTGTCGGGGTTGGCAAACTTGAGGGCGTAGCACAGTTCGGTGACCCGGTGTTCCACCTGGATACGGGTATTCATCTCCATGAAGAAGTGCTTGTCGCGATCGACTATGCACTCGAAGGTGGATACCGAGTCCAGACCCACCGCGGCGCCAAAGCGGGCTGCCTCATCTTCCATCGCTTCCAGGGTCAGCAGATCCTGCTTGAGGATGCGGGTTTCCACCTCGTTGCCGCTGGCCTCGGCCTGGGTAATAGCGGCCTGCAGCGACTCCACCGTCACCGACACTTCCAGCAGCTTCTGCTCGTGCATCTGCAGGGAACAGTCACGGCCGCCCATGGTCATGCACCACTCGCCGTTACCGATCACCTGGATTTCCTGGTGACGGGTGGTTTCGATATTCAGTTCCACCAGCACGTTCTTGTTGTCGCCAACGCCGGTGGTTTTCACTTCGTTGAGGATCTCGCGCACCATCTCCGACGTGCGCGCGGCCTCACCGATACCGAGAATGCGCTGACCCTTGCCACCGCCGCCGCTGATAGCCTTCAGGCGCACGCGGTTTTCCGGGTACTCGGCGGTCATTTTTTCCACCGCCTCAGTCAGCGTCTCGCTGAGCTCATCGACCGTGTAGAGGTCGATGCCCTTCCTGTAAGAGGCGGCGAGCACCAGGTCGGCCTTGTCTTCCAGGCTGATGTCCGGGTTGTCCAGTACGCCCTCTTCCACCGCCAGCCCCTGATCTGCACACAGGGTCTTGAGGTCGGCAATGGTCGGATGCTTCTTCAGCAGGGTCAGGGCGGTGCCATTATCGATGCCGGGTGTAACGGAAACGCCAGTCTTCAGTGCGGTGCGTTTGGCTTCATCCTTCAAGCCGGCATCGTGCACAGTGCGCGAGCAGGGGCCGATAAAGTTGAGGCCGGCGCGCTCCATGGCCGCCACCATGTTCTCGTCTTCCGCCATGAAACCGTAACCGGCGAAAATGGCGTTGTAGCCGTTCTCGTGAGCAATGGCGATAATCTGGGCGATGCGCTGGTCGCGCTCTTCCTTGTTGGCACCGGTGTAGTCCGGTACCCGGTGCACACGGTCGGGATTGGCGATGCTGCGCAATTCCGGTGCCAGCGCGCTCTGGTAGACAATGGAGTCTTTTTCAGAAAGCAGAATGCCGAAGTCCTGGATGCCCATTTCGCTGAAGACGTCCATGGCTTCCTTGCGAATGGGGCCGCGGCAAATGATCAGCGGGCGCAGGTGGGTGCAGTCGAACTGGTTGATCCAGTCGGAGTGCCGGCGGCCCAGGCGCCGGTCGCGGTGAATCAGGGGGTTGCGCAGATAGTGCTCGTTGGACACGGTGTTTCCTCTGTTCTTGTGCGTTGCGGCGGCTTAGTGGAATTCGCGCTGTACCGAGGACAGCGGTTCCGGCGTGTAGTGGCGCAGGCAGAAATCCATGTGCTCCGCCAGCACCTGGCGCAGGTCGGAGGGCATGACAATCTGCGAGATGGAACCCAGGCTCAGGGCCTCGTTCGGATTCATCAGCTCGCGCTCGTAGCGCTGGGCCAGCAGCTGTTCTTCGGACTTGACCCAGTTGCCGACCAGTTGCTTGGCCATGGCGCTGGCATCGTCGGCGGACAGGCCGGCCTGCATCTGGGCTTCGGTCTCGGCGGCAATTTTGCCGGCCACGGCACCGCGCAGCTTCTTCAGTTCGTCCTTGTAGACATACTCCACACCGGCGGGCCCCATCACGGCCACCCTGGTGGTGGGCAGGGCCACCACGAAGTCAGCCCCGGTGGGATAGTTGTTGTAGGACGCATAGGCACCGCCGAAGGCGTTGCGCACCAGTACCAGGAAGCGCGGGGTGCGCAAGTCGACGATGGCGTCGAGCATGGCGCGACCGGCCTGCACGATACCGCGGCTCTCCTGCTCGCGGCCGGGCAGGAAGCCGGTGGTGTCCTCGAGGAAGATCACCGGGATGTTGTACAGATTGCAGAAGCGGATAAAGCGGGCGTTCTTGTAGGCCGCATCAATGTCGATCTGGCCGGAGGCTACCGCCGAATTGTTGGCCACGAAGCCGACCACGTTGCCGCCCATGCGACCGAGGGCGGTAATGGTGTTGCGGGCGCGTTCCGCCTGGATTTCGAGAAAATCACCGTGATCGCAGAGCTGCTGGATCATGATGGTGATATCGATGGGCGTGTTGAAACCGGTGGGCGAGTTGAAGGCCTTCTTCAACAGGATATCGATATCCCAGGTCTTGCGGCTGACCGGGTCGGAGGACGCCTGGTGCGGCGCCAGCGAGTTGTTGCTGCTGGGCAGGTAGTTGAGCAGGGCCCGCACCTTGCGCAGGGCCGCCACTTCGTCGGGCACCACAAAGTCGGTCACGCCGCTCTGGCTGTGTACGCCGGGGCCACCGAGCTCATCGGGGGTCACGTCTTCGCCGAGCACCGACTTAACCACGCCGGGACCGGTGAGGCCGAAGAAGGTCTCGTTGGGCTGGATCAGGAAGCTGCCCTGGCGCGGCAGGTAGGAACCGCCGCCGGCGTTGAAGCCGAACATGCACATAATGGAAGGCACCACGCCGGAAATCTTGCGCAGGGCGGTGAAAGCATCCGCGTAGCCATCCAGCCCCCCCACACCGGCCGGAATGTAGGCGCCGGCGGAGTCGTTCAGGCCCACCAGGGGGATGCGACGCTTGGCGGCCAGTTCAAACAGGCGCGCAAGCTTTTTGCCGTTGGTGGCATCCATGGAGCCGGCGCGCACCGTGAAGTCGTGGCCGTAAATGGCGATATCGCGGCCGCCGACCTTGATCAGGGCCGTCACCAGGGAGGCGCCGTCGAGGTTGGGACCCCAGTTCTGGTAAAGCACCGTCGGCGCTTCATCGGCGAGAAACTGGATGCGCTCCCACACCGTCATGCGGTTTTTCTGGTGCTGGCGCTGGACGCTTTTGACACCGGCGGCCCGGTAGGGGCGCTGCTGCAGTTCCCAGCCGGCCTTGAGGGCATTTTCGTAGAGACCCGGTTCGCTGGCGATCTGGCCGGGAACCTTGAATTCCACTTCGTTGTGTTCGGCGAAGGGATTCTCCAGGGAGGCGATGAGTGCTTGATCGTTGTGTGCTGTCATAGTCCTTCTTTACCGGGCTGTAAGGTTGCCGTGCGGCAGCCTTGGGGTGTGCCCGTTCATGCTCCTCGAGACTTTGGGGGATTTGCGCGTTGCGATTGGCGGGCTTAGGATGCAGTCCAGCCGCTGTATCGGCGCAACACAGTAATTCACCACCCTGGGTGAGTCAATTTCTTGAGGTGACACGAAAATTGACATTCTGGACGCAATTCAAGTGGTTAAACCGGTCTCCTCTGCCGGTTTGCGTATTTTTCGCTCACCGCTGATACGGATGTAAGCAGTGACAATATTGCACCGCCCGCACACGCCGGCCCTCACCCGGGGGCAAAGTGCCTGAGTTCGCCCTCAAGCTGGAGGAGGTGCCCTACTTCCCCGACGTCTGCGAGCTGTTTGCCCGCCTGCGCGAGTTACCGGACGCCGCGCTGCTCGACAGCAGCCACGGCGCACCACGGGCCGGGCGCTTCGACATCCTTGTCGCGCGGGCAGCCGAAGACAGTCCCCCGATGCTGACGGGAGGCGCTACAGGCGCCGCCGTGCGGCGTCACCTCGGCGAACTGCAAACCTTCCAGCGCCAACGCTACCGGGGCATCGGCGCCCCGGATGCAGACCTGCCCTTCTGCGGCGGCCTGCTCGGCTACATCAGCTACGATGCCGGCGCCCTGCTGCACGGTATTGATACAGCCCAAAGCGAACACCAACCGCTGGTTGCCCTGCGCGCCTACGATGCCTGTGTGATCCAGGACCACCTGCTGCAGCGCAGTACCCTGGTCACCCTGCCGGCCCTGCCGACGCAGTGGCGCAGTGACCTGCTGGCAAGGCTGCGCCAGGCGCCTGCCACCGACAACGGCGAATTCTCCCTCTCGCGCCCCTTCCGGTCGCAGCTGGGCGAGCGCGGCTATCGCGAAGCCTTCGCCCGTATCGCCGAATACATTGGCGCCGGCGACTGCTACCAGGTCAACCTCGCCCAGTGCTTCAGCGCCCCTTATCGGGGCGACCCGTTTACCGCCTACCGCGCCCTGCGCCGGGTCGCAGGCGCTCCCTTCTCGGCCTTTGTGCAGCAGGAGAATGGCGCCCTGCTCTGCCTGTCCCCGGAGCGCTTCCTCTCGCTGCGCGGCCGCCATGTGGAAACACGGCCCATCAAGGGCACTCGCCCGCGCTCTGCGGATCCGCAGCGGGACGCCGCACTGGCAGCGCAACTGCGTCAAAGCCCCAAGGACCGGGCTGAAAACCTCATGATCGTCGACCTGCTGCGCAACGACCTCGGCCAGAACTGTGTACCCGGCAGTGTCTGCGTCGACGCCCTGTTTGAGGTGGAGAGCTACCCCACCGTGCACCACCTGGTCAGCGCCATCAGTGGCGAGCTGGTACCACAGCGGGATGCCCTGGACCTGCTGCGCGATGCCTTCCCCGGCGGCTCCATTACCGGCGCCCCCAAGCGCCGCGCCATGCAGATCATCGCCGAACTGGAAACCACACCCCGCCTGGCCTACTGTGGCTCTCTGATCTACATCAGCGCCGACGGGCGTATGGACAGCAATATCGCCATTCGCAGCCTGCTCTGCAGCGACGGTGAGATGAGCTGCTGGGGTGGCGGCGGTATCGTCGCCGACTCGGATTGCGAAGCAGAGCACCGCGAAACCCTGGACAAAGTCGGCCGCTTCCTCGACTGCCTGGAAAACGAATTCGGGGCGGGCTAAAAACCCCCTTCGCTTTCACCAACCTGCACTATAGTGAACAGTGACCACAGCGATGGCCGTTTGTGGTACAGCCAGCATGTAATAGGCGATAGCTAAACGGCGGCAGCCCCTGGCGGCCGCGATGGGGGTATCAGGTTATGCGCGTTGCACATCTTTCCCTGCTCTGCGGGCTGCTCCTGTTGGGGCCGGTGGGCTGTGGCAAGGACAGCTCCGACACTACCCCGGCGGCCTCCCCGGCCGCACTGACGCTGCGGGCAGACCAGGTCGCCACGGTCAGCGAGCGCACCATCGAACCGGAATTCACCCTGACCGGCAAGACCGAGGCCGTCCAGTCCGCCAGGATCAAGCCGCAGATTGCCGCGCGAATACAGGCCCAGCATTTCCGCGGCGGCGAAACCGTCGAGGAAGCCCAGCTACTGGTGGAACTGGATCCGGCTGACTTCAAGGCCAACCTGGCGGCAGCCAGGGCCGCGCTGCAGTCCGCAGAAGCTTCAGTGAGACAGGCAGAAGCAAACTGGGAGCGCGCCGAGTCCCTGCTGCCCAAAGGCTATATATCCCGACTGGATTACGATTCCGCACGCGCCTCGGTGGAGAGCGCCAGGGCCGAGGTGGCCGAGGCCGAGGCCAGCCTGGAACAGCACGAACTCGACCTGGAGCGCACCCGTATTCTGGCGCCCTTCAGCGGGCGCATCAGCCCGCCCGGGCACGCGGTGGGAGACCTGGTCAGCCAGCTCTCGGTCAACGCCCTGTTCGAACTATCCCAACTGGACCCGATCTATGTGACCGGCAGCGTCGAGCAAGGCACCTACAACCGCTTCGCCCTGCTGGCGCAAAAACTCCAGGCCCAGGGTAGCGAACTGCCGCAAATCAAGGTCACCCTGGAACTCCCCGGCGGTGAGCCCTATCCCCATGAAGGCGTTTTTCAGGCCTGGGATCACAGTGCCAGTGCCGCGCCGGGAATGATCATTGGCCGCACCGAGTTTCCCAACCCGGACGGCATTCTTTTGCCGGGTCAGAACGTCACCCTCCACGGCCACGCGCTGCGCAGTGTCACCGGGGCCTTCATTCCCCAGGCCAGCGTACAACAGGACCAGCAGGGACACTTTGTGATGATCATCGGTAATGACGGCACCCTGCAGCGGCGCAACATTGAGGTCGGCATCCGCGACGGCGCCGACTGGTCGGTGCGCACCGGCCTCAGCCCCGGTGAGCGGGTGGTACTGCAGGGTGGCCAGGCCCTGCCCCCCGGAGCGCCGGTTGTTGTCGCCGACCCCTGAAGCAGCGTCTGAACGCCACCCCCGGAGGCCCGCCAGGTGAGTCCCCAGTTCTTTATCCGCCGCCCCAGGTTCGCCCTGGTGATCTCCATTCTGATCACCTTGCTGGGAGTTCTCGCGGCCATCGTGATGCCGGTGGATCAGTATCCGGATATCTCGGCCCCCAAGGTGGTGGTGCGGGCCAACTTCCCCGGCGCCAGCGCCGAGACGGTCAAGAAAGCGGTCGCCGCGCCCATCGAGGATGAGGTCAACGGCGCTGAAGGCATGGTTTACATGTCGTCCAAATCCGCCAGTGACGGCAGCTACACGCTGACCGTGACCTTCGAAATTGATGTCGACCCCTCCCTGGCCCAGGTCGATGTGCAGAACCGCGTGGCCCTGGCGACACCGAGGCTGCCGGAAGAAGTGCGCAAGCGAGGCGTCAGTGTAAAAAAGCGCTCCCCCGACATGTTAATGGTCGTCAACCTGCACTCCCCGGACGAGCGCTTTGACGGTGTTTTCCTGTCCAACTACGCCAGCCTCAATATCACCGGCGAACTGGCGCGTATTCCCGGTGTCGGCGAAGCCAGCGTCATCGGCGCCCTCGACTACGGCATGCGCCTGTGGCTCGACCCGATCAAGCTCAATGCCCACGATCTCTCGGTCAACCAGATCCTGGCCGCTGTACAGGAGCAGAACCAGCAGGCCGCCGTGGGCCAGCTCGGTGGCCCCCCCAACCCCGACTCGACCCAATTCCAGTATGTACTGAAAACCAAGGGCCGTCTGGCCACGGTAGAGGAATTCGAGAACATCATCCTGCGCAGCGACGACCAGGGCGCCCGTCTCACCATCGCGGACGTGGGCCGGGTGGAACTCGGCGCCCAGGCCTACAAGGGCTACGGGGAGTTCAACAACCGCCCCGGGGTACTGATCGCCATTTACAAGCAGTCCGATGCCAACGCCCTGGCCACCGCAGAACAGGTGCGCGAGCGCATGGACGATCTCGCCACCTATTTCCCGGAAGGCCTGGAATACGCGGTGGGCCACGACACCACCCTGTTCATCGAGGCCTCGCTGGAAGAAACCGTCTTTACCCTGATATTCACGATCGCGCTGGTGGTGCTGGTGACCTATCTCTTCCTGGGCAGCGTGCGCGCCACCCTGGTCCCCACCATCGCCGTGCCGGTCGCGGTGATCGGCACACTCGCTGTTCTCTACGCCCTGGGCATGACCATCAATACGGTCACCCTGTTCGCCCTGATTCTCTCTATCGGGATCGTGGTGGACGACGCCATCCTGGTGGTGGAAAACGTCGAGCGACTGATGCACGAGGAGCACCTGGCGGCCCGCCGCGCCACCGAGAAGGCGATGCAGCAGGTGGCCGCCCCGATAGTGGCCACCTCACTGGTACTGGCCGCGGTGTTTGCCCCCACTACCCTGCTGCCGGGCATCACCGGGGAAATGTTTGCCCAGTTCGGCGCCACACTGGTGGTATCGGTGCTGATCTCCGCCGTCAACGCCCTCAGCCTGAGCCCGGCGCTCTGCGTGATGCTGATGAAGGAGAGTGAGCACGCCCCCAACCCGGTGATCCGCGTATTCAATCGCGGTTTCGCTGCGGTCACCCGCGGCTATGTGTCCCTGGTCGGTTCGCTCGCCAGTCACCTGGTGATCAGCAGCGCGCTGATCGTCGGCCTGTTCGCCCTGCTGGTATTCATGTACCAAATCGTTCCCACCAGCTTTATTCCCGAAGAAGACAAGGGCTTTTTCATCATCGACGTGCAGTTGCCAGCCGCCGCCTCACTCAACCGCACCGGCAAGGTGATGGACGAAATCCATACCCAGCTCGAGAACGATCCGGCGGTGGAACTGGTGCTGTCGGTCAACGGATACAGCCTGCTGAACACGGCCCTGCAATCCAATGCCGGCATGGTGATCGTCAAACTCAAGCCCTGGTCGGAACGCAGCGGCCCCGACAGCCACCAGTTCACCCTGCAGCGCAAGTACCAGCAGCAGTTGAGCGGCCTCGGCACCGCGCGCATCCTGGTGTTTGGCTCGCCTGCCATACCCGGTCTCGGCACGGTGGCGGGCTTCTCCTATGTACTGGAAGACACCCAGTCCCGCGGCGCGGAGACCATGGCGGCGCAGGTGGAGACACTACTGCAGCAGGCCAACAGCCAGCCACAACTGGCGCGGGCCTTCTCCACCTTCCGCGCCGACTATCCACAGATCTGGCTGGAAGTGGACCGGGAACTGGCCAAGAACCTCGGCGTTTCGGTGCAGGATATTTTCCTCACCCTGCAAACCCAGCTCGGCGGCTTTTACATCAACGATTTCAACCTGTTCGGCAAAACCTATCGGGTCATGGCCCAGGCCGAAGCCGAATTCCGCCAGACCGAGTCCGACCTGAAATCACTCTACGTACCCGGCCAGAACGGGCAGATGGTGGCACTGTCGGCGCTGGTCAGCACCCGGCCCGTGCAGGGGGCCGATGTGCTGTACCGCTACAATACCTACGACGCCGCCACGATCACCGGGCAGCCCGCCGCCGGCTTCAGTTCCGGCCAGGCCATGGACGCCATGGAAAACCTTTCTGCCGGCTCGCTGCTACCCGGGTTCAAGTACGAGTGGACCGACTCCAGCTACGAAGAGCGGAAATCGGGCAACCTGGCGCCCATTGCGCTCGGGCTGTCGCTGGTGTTCACCTTTCTCTTCCTGGCCGCCCTGTACGAGTCCTTCAGCATGCCCATCGCCATTATCCTGTCGGTACCGCTGGCCCTGGTCGGCGCCATGGCGGGGCTGTTGATCGGCGGGGAATCCCTGAGCCTCTACGGCCAGATCGGGTTGGTGCTATTGGTGGGGCTGGCGGCCAAGGTGGCCATTCTCATCGTGGAGTTTGCCAAGTCCCTGCGCGAGGCGGAGGGCATGGACCTGCAGGAAGCCACGGTCACCGCCGCCCACCAGCGCTTTCGCCCGGTGATGATGACGGGACTGTCCTTTACCGTCGGCGTGGTCCCGCTGGTGTTGGCCAGTGGCGCCGGGGCGGCCAGCCGGGTATCGCTGGGACTCGCCATTTTCGGCGGCACGATCGCCTCGGCGGTGTTCGGTACCCTGCTGGTGCCGGTTTTCTTCAAGTTGGTGCAGTTGTTCCGGGAGCGCATCCACGGCGGCCGCACGCTGCCGCCGGAATAACGCGCGAGCCGTCATCGCCAAATCACTACAGGCTGAGATCCCGCACGCTGGCGTCGATAAAGGCCTGCTTGAGGTCGGCGTAGGTGTGCACCGCGGGGAACTGGGGGAACTCGGCAATCACATTGTCGGGGGCGTGAAACAGGATACCGGCCTCGGCCTCCGCCAGCATGGTGGTGTCATTGTAGGAATCGCCAGCGGCGATCACCCGGTAGTGCAGGCTGTGCAAGGCCTTGACCGAGGCCCGCTTCGGGTCCTCCTGGCGCAGTTTGTAGTCCACCACACGCCCGCTGTCGTCGGTAATCAACCGGTGGCAGAACAGCGTCGGCCAGCCAAGTTGGCGCATCAGTGGCTGGGAGAACTCGTAGAAGGTGTCGGAGAGGATAATGACCTGGAAACGCTCCCGCAGCCAGTCGACAAACTCCACCGCACCGTCGAGGGGCTCGAGGGTGGCAATCACCTGCTGGATGTCGTCGATCTTCAGGCCGTGCTGGTCCAGCAGGTCCAGTCGCTGGCGCATCAGCACGTTGTAGTCGGGAATGTCCCGGGTGGTGGCACGCAGTTCATCGATGCCGGTTTTCTCGGCGAAGGCGATCCAGATTTCGGGGACCAGTACCCCCTCCAGATCCAGGCAGGCCAGTTCCATATTGTTTACTCCAGCGGGGGAAGGAAGCGCGACAATCTAGCGGCTGTGGCCCGAGGGTGCAAGCGTGAGGCGCCTGCAACGATGGCGGGGTTCAGTAGACCGGTAATTCCAGATGGGAAAACAGCTCTTCCAGTTCTGTCTTGCTGTGGCAGGCGAAGGCTTCCGTGACTACCTGGCGGGTCAGGTGGGGCGCGAAGTCCTCGATGAAGTCGTACATGTAGCCGCGCAGGAAGGTGCCGCGACGACAGCCGATACGGGTTACGCTGCTGGCGAACAGGCGGCTCGCATCCAGCGCCACCAGATCACTGTCGACACTGCTGTCATAGGCCATGTGGGCGACAATGCCGATGCCCAACCCCAGTCTGACGTAGGTTTTGATAACGTCGGCATCGGCGGCGGTGAACACGACTTTGGGCACCAGCCCCTTGGCCATGAAAGCCTCATCGAGCTTGGAGCGGCCGGTAAAGCCAAACACGTAGGTGACAATGGAGTGGGCGGCAACATCCTCCAGGGTCAGCTCGGACAGCTGGGTCAGGGGATGATCTCGCGGCACCAGCACGCAGCGGTTCCAGCGGTAACAGGGCATCATCACCAGGTCGGAAAACAGCTCCATGGCCTCGGTGGCGATGGCGAAGTCCACGGTGCCGTCCGCGGCCATCTCGGAGATCTGCATCGGTGTGCCCTGGTGCATGTGCAGGGACACTTCCGGATAGCGTTCAATGAAAGAGCGAATGGTGGCCGGCAGGGCGTAACGGGCCTGGGTGTGGGTGGTGGCGATGGAAAGGCTGCCCTTCTTCTCGTTGGAATACTCCTGGGCCACCTGCTTGATGCTTTCAACCTTGCGGAGCACTTCTCCAGCAGCCTTGAGGATGGCCTCTCCCGCCGGTGTGACATGAGTGAGGTGCTTGCCGCTGCGGGCGAAGACCTCCACCCCGAGTTCATCTTCCAGCAGGCGAATCTGCTTGCTGATACCGGGCTGGGAGGTATACAGGCTCTGGGCAGTAGCAGACACGTTGAGGTCGTGGTGGGCCACTTCCCAGATATAACGAAGTTGCTGCAACTTCATGACCGCCTCCCGTGAAACCACCAACGTGCGCCGCCGCGGGCGGTGCTATATGCACAATAGTAGTTAATCCAGGCCAACGCTAGGGCTTCAGGCATAAGGACCTAAATCAGGCATTGGCGACGCCATGAGGTACGTGACCGGTGGCCACATGGGGGCCGGCGGAGGCGCAGTGTGTTTGCTGGTCATCAAAGAACACATCGGCCTGGTAGGCTCGCAGGAACTCGGTTTTGTTGAGTCCACCGAGAAAGATGGACTCGTCAATGCGGATATTCCAGGCTCGCAGGGTGCGGATGACCCTGGCGTGGGCCGGCGCCGAGCGCGCGGTCACCAGGGCGGTACGAATCGGCGCCTCGCTGGGCGGGAAGGCCTGCTGCAGGCGGTGCAGTGCCGCCAGAAATGGCTTGAAGGGGCCGCCCCCGAGGGGGGTATGGGCGGCCGCCTGCTCACTCGCGGTAAAGGCTTCCAGCCCTTCGGTTTTGTAGATCCGCTCGGCCTCGTCGGAAAAAAGTACCGCGTCGCCGTCGAAGGCAAAGCGCAGTTGCCCCTTGTCGGAACTGCCGCCGCGGGACGACACCAGGGTCGCGGCCGCCACGCCACACTCCAGGGCGTGGCGCACGTCGTCCGCCTCGTTGGACAGGAACAGCTGGCAGCCGAAGGCGCGGATATAGCGCCAGGGACTCTCGCCGCCGCAGAAGGCGGCGCGACTGATGGGCAGGCCGAAGTGCTCGATGGAGTTGAATACCCTGAGCCCGGTGTCTGCGCTGTTGCGCGACAGCAGGACCACTTCCACCTGGGTTTCACCGCCCAGCATTTCGTTGAGGCGCAGCATTTTCTGCACCAGCGGAAAAGCCTCGCCCGGCTCCAGCGGTTCGTCCTCGTGCTCCACCTGGTAGTCAGAATAGGCCTGCAGGCCCTCCTCCTCGAAAACCTGGTGACTGGCGTCCAGGTCGAACAGCGCCCGGGAGGAAATGGCGATAACCAGTTTGTTGTCTGTCGTTCTATCCATGGCCACTAGCATAGCGCCGGCGCGGGAACGGCACCAGACGAGGGGCGAGGTTAAAAATCACCACCCGCGACTCGTGAGTCGCCCTGCAACCAGCCGCGCTCCTGCAAAAGGCTGGACAACACCCGCCCCAGCAGACCTTCACCCACGTTCGCCGGCGGCGCCAGTTGCAGGCGCTGCAGGTAATCCGCCGCCGCCGCGGTCGGTTTATGGCGCAGCGCACGCCACAGCAGCCCCGGCCACTCCCGCGGCTGCTGGCGCATGCCGTCCAGCACCTTGAGGCAATCCGCAAGGCCCTGCTCCACGCGTGTCAGGTCCGAGCCAAAGGGGTAGTCCGGTAGCCAGCCATCGCGCCGGAAGGGCTCCAGCGCCGCCGCCAGTCGCTGCGGTGTGTTGTTCAGGCAGGACTCCGGTAAGCGGTAGTCAGCCTCCACCTTGCCACTGGCCACGGCCGCCTGCAGCAGCTCCCCCTGGAAGCGGGAATCCGCCACCTGGATCAGGCGTTTCATCACCTCGCCGTCATCCTGCCCACGCAGATCGGCAATACCGTACTCGGTGACCACGATATCCCGCAGGTGACGCGGGATGGTGGTGTGACCGTAGCGCGGAACGATATTGGAATGCAGGCGACGCCCGTCCCTGCGGGTGCTGCGTATACAGAGGATGGAGCGCGCATCGGGCAGGTCGTGAGCCATGGCCACGAAGTTGTACTGCCCGCCAACGCCGCTGATCACCGTGCCATCCTCCAGCGCGTCGGATACCACCGCGCCGGACAGGGTCGCCATCATGCCGGTATTGATAAAGCGGGCGCGGCGGCGCTGGGCGCGATACAGGGGAGCATTTTCCAGCAACTGATTGGTGCGCCCGACCCAGGTCATGCAGAGGCTCTCGGCCACAGCGGGTTCAAGCTCCCGCAGGCGCTGGTAAAAGTCCCGGGGGCCGAGAAAGAAACCGGCGTGCAGCAGATTGCCGTGGCGCAGTGGCATGCCGCGGTTTTGCTCGAGCAGAACGCGACGCACCGCGTGCTGGTCGATATCGTTGTCGAGGCGCTCTCCTGCACAATAGAGATCGCCCTCCGCCAGCGTCACCGAGTCGCCCACAATGCCCCAGTGGCGCAGCCAGGCAAGGTCCCCTTCTCCCAGCCGGGCGGGCAATGCCTCACACTGGCGCAGCCAGAGCAAAAGCTGCTCGTCCACAATGCCACCAATAGCGCCTTCATTCAGACCCTCCTGCAACAGCAGGTCGTCGTAGACCCTGCGCTTTACTATGCCTGCCTCGATCAGCGCCAGCATGCCGCTGACAAACATTTCGGTGGACACATACAGGCCCTTGTCGAAACCTCCCCGATACTGCTGCACCGGGCTGGGCAGGGTTTCGAGGCCAGCCAGCAGCCGCTGGTAGGTGGCGTTCTCCCGCTGGCGCAGTATACAGGCCTGGGCCACGGCATCGCCGAGCGCGCCGATGCCGATCTGCAGTGTGCCGTTATCGGCGATCAGGCTGCTGGCGTGGATGGCAGCCGCATAATCCGCCAGCGGCACCTGGCCGTTGGGAGCACTGAACAGGCGCCGGCCGCAATCCGGCCCCGCCACCAGTACATCAAAGAAGTCCGGCGCTACCCGTGCGTCTCCGCCCATGAAGGGCAACTCCGGATGGACCTGGCCGAGATGTATGCAGGGGCGTCCGGCCTCCGCCAGCATCCTGGCCATGTGAAGAGTGAGATCAGGGTTGCAGGACAGGCTGATCTCGCCGTCGCGTCGCGCCACCAGCTGCGCGATGACATTGACGCCGTGCCCCACCAGATCCCGGGCAACATGAGTGTAATTACTGGAAATATAGTGGCGCTGGGCCTCGGCCACGGATTTCATGGCACCGGCCCGAAAGTAGAACTCGCTGATGCGGATATTCTCCGGCAGCTCGCCGGCGCGCAGGGGCGCCATATAGGCAAGCTCCTCATAGTCGCCGTAGATGCGCTCTATGACCGGCCCCGCCAGGCGGCCCGCCAGTCCCGGCGGTACCTCCGGCCGCTCCAGCGACAGAGCGGTCAGAATATGCAGGCTGATGCCGGGATCGGCTGCAGCGCGCCGATAGAAGGCGTTGACCAGTTGCACTGGCTTGCCAAGGCCCAGTGGCACTGCCAGCACCAGCTGCCTGCCCACTCGCGCCAGAGCGCGATCGACACAGTCCTCTACCGACTCGATCAGCGCCGTTGCTCTCCCTGTATCGGACACCGCTACCTCCCTGGCCGTCCGGCCGCCAATCCCTGGCCCTGGCTTACTGTTTACCGCGGCTGAAATACTCCCGGCTCAGCTTGAACACCAGCGGCGACAGCAGTAGCAGGGCTATCAGGTTGGGGATCGCCATAAACGCGTTGAGTGTATCGGCAATCAGCCACACCAGATCCAACTGTATAACTGTTCCCACCGGAATTGCCACAACCCAGGCCAGGCGGAACGGCAAAATACCCCGGGTACCAGCCAGGTAGACCACACAGCGCTCGCCGTAGAAGGACCAGCCGATCATGGTGGTAAATGCGAACAGGCAGAGGCCGATAGTGACGACGTACTCGCCCCCCGGAAAGGCATTGGCAAAGGCCATTGAGGTCAGCACCGCACCACTCTCCCCGCTGGGAAGAACATCCATGATAACGATGACAAGGCCGGTCATGGTGCACACCACCAGGGTGTCGATAAAGGTGCCGAGCATGGCGATCATGCCCTGCTCCACCGGCTCATTGGTACGCGCCGCAGCGTGGGCAATCGGCGCGCTGCCGAGCCCGGCCTCATTGGAAAAAATACCCCGTGCCACACCGAAGCGCAGGGCCGCCATGACCGTGGCGCCGGCAAAGCCGCCGGCGGCGGCGCTGCCATTGAAGGCGCTGTCCACAATGACGGCGATCGCGTGGGGGATATGTTCCAGGTTGACAGCCAGTACCACCAGGCTCATCAGGATGTAGCTGAGGGCCATGAAAGGCACCAGCCAGCTGGCGACGGTCGATATGCGGCGAATACCGCCAAGTATCACCGCACCCACCAGTACCATCAGCACAAAGCCGGTGGCCAGCGGCGGCACCGAGAAAGAATCGCGAAGAATTTCCGAGACCGAATTGGACTGCACGGTATTGGCGATACCAAAGCCCGCCAGGCTGCCGAAAATGGCGAAGGCATAGCCCAGCCAGTGCCAGCGACGGTGCAGACCGTTGCGGATGTAGTACATCGGGCCGCCGCTGAAATTGCCGTTGCTGTCGGTCTCGCGAAAGCGCACGGCACACACCGCCTCGGCATACTTGGTAGCCATGCCAACCAGCGCGGTGATCCACATCCACAGCAACGCGCCGGGGCCGCCGAGAGCGATAGCGGTGGCCACCCCGGCGATATTGCCGGTGCCGATGGTGGCCGACAGGGAGGTCATCAGCGCCGCGAAGGGCGAGATATCGCCTTCGCCCTTGCCCTTGCGGCCGCCCAGCAAAAGCCCGAGGGCCACCGGGATCTTGCGCACCGTGGCAAAGCGCAAGCCGACGCTGAGGTAGATACCGGTACCCAGCAACAGCACCAGCATCACTGGCCCCCAGGCAATGGCATTTACCGATTGAATGATTTCTGTCATGAGGCCCCCTCGTTCTGTTAACGGGGCAGTCTAGCAGAGAGCGCCTAGAGGCAGGAGTTACGTTGCGCCATGAGGCCGAAAATTCCGCCGGTATGGACGAAGACAATATCGCGGCAATCGGCAAAGCGCCCACGCTCCAGTTCCCGCAACATGCCGTAGAAGGCCTTGCCGGTGTAGACCGGGTCGAGTACCAGCCCTTCGAGTCGGGCAAGATCACGGATGAGGTCGAAGATTTCCCGCCCCGCCTCGCCATAGCCGCTGCCCACGTAGCCGTCCAGCACCCGTGCCACAACCGTGGCATCCGGCTGCCCGGGATAGCGCTTGCGCCAGTCGCTCACATCGTCGGCGACCTTGTCGATAAAGTACTGCTCGTCATCGCAGACATTGACACCCCAGACCGTCAGCGGCAGTTCGTGCAGCGCCGCCCCGAGGGTAAGCCCGGCCTGGGTGCCGCCGGAACCGGTGGCGCAGACCAGGTGTGCGCCGTCGATGCCGGCGCTTTGCAGGTCGTCCCCCAGTTCACCGGCGGCGGCGATATAACCCCACAGCCCGAGGCCATCGCTGCCCCCTGTGGGGATCACCAGCGCCCGCCTGCCCTGCGCGACGTAGTCCGCCTCGACCCTGGCCAGCAGGGCCTGGAGCTCGCGGAAATAGCGCTGTGGCGGGTGAATCTCCACCTCGGCGCCGGCCAGCAAATCGAGGAAGTAATTACCGTCGGGTGCGGCCGGCGGCTCGCCGCGCAGCAGCAGGTGGGCTTTCAGCCCGGCCTGGGCCGCGACAAAGGCGGTGGCGCGGCAGTGATTGCTCTGCAAACCGCCGCAGGTGACCAGGGTGTCGTAGCCCCCGTCCTGGGCGTGGGCCAGGATGAACTCCAGTTTGCGCACCTTGTTGCCGGACAGCAGGCTGCCGGTGAGATCGTCGCGCTTGACCCACAGGCGGTGCCCGCCGCCCCAGGCGACGGTCGCCCGGGGCAGGTATTGCAGGGGAGTTGGCGTGCAGGCCAGGTCGACCCGCCGCGGATAAGTGATCGCCATCAGGCTGGAAGGCTGGCGGTCATACCCGCCGGTATCCGAGTCAGCCGATGGACTTCAGGGTGCCCTTGGGCAGCACCGCGTGAACGTGTACACGCTGGAACTTCATGTCCACTTTCTCGGCTACGGTGAGCACGATGTAGTTGTCGTCCAGTGCGCTGATACGCCCGAGAATGCCTGAGGTGGTCACCACTTCATCGCCCTTGGCCAGGGCGGCGACCATCTGGGCGTGCTCCTTCTGGCGCTTGCGCTGGGGGCGAATGGCGATGAAGTAGAACAGGGCGAAAATACCGACCAGAAACACGATCTGGAAGATTTCTCCGCCGGGGGCGGGGGCCGCGCCCGCCTGGGCGTGGGCGCTGGCGATAAACAGACTCATAACAGGTTCCTTGCGATGGGCCCGGACCGCAACGGGTGCGGGCGTTAAAGCGCGCTAATGTACCCGTTTGCCCCGGGCGGGGCAATCGCCGGGGTCCCGCCCACGCACTATCGCGGCATCGTGGCAATAGACACATTCGCGCAAAACAATAGATACAAAAGGTCGCTCTCGCACAGCCCGGTACAAATAGGTCAACAGGCACTGCAATTCACTGTCACCGGCGGTGCAGCCAATCACGCCCCCTAGTATCATGCCGGGTTTGATAACAAGCGCAGCGACCGGGCGGGATCGCACCCGGTCCCGCGCAATGCGCCACACCCGCAGCACAGGAGCAGACATGAGCACAGAACTGACGGCACTGGTGAGCGCGATGGATACCGCGCGACAGCAACTCACCGGCCCCGGCGCCCCCTGGGAACTGGAACAGCGCACCATCAATGGCGTTGAGCTGCGCTGCTACAAGCAGGCGCCCGGCACCCTGCGCGACGCCATCGACAGTGGCCGCACCCACGGTGACAGGATCTGTGTCAGCTACGAGGACGAGCGCTATACCTTCGATGCCTTCTTCGAAGCCGCCGACCGCCTGGCCAATCACCTGGTGAGTAACTGCGGGGTTCACCGCGGCGATCGCGTGGCCATCGCCATGCGCAACTATCCCGAGTGGATGATGACATTCGTCGCCGCAGTGTCGATCGGCGCCATCGTGGTACCGCTCAACAGCTGGGGCAAGACAGAGGAACTCTGCTACGGCATCCAGGACTCCGGTTCGCGCATTGTCGTGTGCGACAGCCAGCGCCTGGAGCTGATCCGGGACGCGCTGCCAGAGCTCGACTGCAAGGCGATCCTGGTGCGCGGCGGCGATGCCGGCGATGAGCGGGTTGAACCCTGGTCGGTCAGCCAGCAACAGGCTGCCAAGCACCCGGAAGTCGAGATCAGCCCCGGCGACCTCGCCATCATCATGTACACATCCGGCACCACCGGCAAACCCAAGGGGGCCGCCTCCACCCACTTCGCCGTGGCCCAGGCGCTGTACAACTTCGAATTCCACGCCGCCCAGTCCGCCATGGCCAATATGCCGACTATCGAGAAAATGCTGGGCTCGGGCTTCGATTCAGCCACCCTGCTGGCCGTGCCCCTGTTCCACGTATCCGGCTGCTATGCGATATTCCTGGGCAACCTGCGCGGCGGCCGCAAGACCTGCATCATGTACAAGTGGGACCCGGCCAGGGCACTGGAGATCATCGAATCCGAGCGCATCACCGTATTCACCGGCGTGCCCACCATGACCATGGCCCTGCTGGAGCACCCCAACTTTGCCAGCACCGACACCAGCAGCCTGTTCGCTCTGGGCGCCGGCGGCACCGCCTGCCCGCCACACCTGACCGATCTCATCTACAGCAAGCTGCCGGACGCCTACCCGGGCACCGGCTACGGCATGACCGAAACCAATGCCACCGGCTCCAGCTGCACCGGCGCCGCCTTCCGCCTGCGCCCCAATGCCGCGGGCAATCTCTCGCCCATCGTCGAGGTGCGCACGGTGAACGAGAACGGCGAGGCGCTGCCGGCGGGGGAAACCGGCGAGCTCTACCTGCGCAGCCCCACCAATGTGCAGCGCTACTGGAATCTGCCCGAGGCCAGCGCCGCCACCTTTATCGACGGCTGGGTCGCCACCGGTGACATCGGCCACGTGGACGATCTCGGATTTCTCTATGTGGTGGACCGGGTCAAGGACATGGTGATTCGCGGTGGCGAGAACATCTACCCGGTAGAGGTGGAAGGCGTCCTGCTGACGCACCCGGCGGTGCACGAGGCCACGGTGTTCGGAGTGCCCCACCAGCGCTGGGGCGAGGAGTTGATGGCCAGCGTCTATCTCGGGGAGGATGTCGCCAGCGAGGAGGAACTGCGCACCTTCCTCGGCGAGCACCTGGCGGCCTTCAAGGTGCCTGCCCGCATACTGATCAGCAGTGGCGAGCTGCCGAAAAACGCCACTGGCAAGGTGCTGAAAAAAGCCATTCGGGACGCCTACCTGGCCCAGTCCTGAGCAGCCAATACTGACACCGCCCCGCTTCTGCGGGGCGGCGGCGACTGACTCAAAGCCCCATAAAATCGGGGACGTTGAACACCCAGCTCTTTTCTTCCGCCCGCCGGCTGATGCGCCAGCCAACGTCGGTGCGGCGGTATTCATCGACGTACCACAGTCCGAGCATGAACACCTGAGTACTGCCGTCGGGCATGGCCATCTCCATCGGGTTGTAGCACATCACCCGCCCCTTGCCGGTATCCCCCTCCACGCTCACCTGCACATTGGCATTGAGGTGCTGTGAATTGGGAAACACGCCTTCCGACACCGCTTCCTTGAGGTAGGCGATGGTGGTCTCCAGGTCGCCGACACTGCCGCCGAACACGCTGTAGTCGATATGGGCGTCGACGGTGAACACATCGCGCAGGTCGTCAAAGGACTTTGTATCAATCAGATGCGCATAATGAAAGACCAGGTCCTGGATTTCCCAGCGGTCTGACATTTCCTGTTGGCTAAGCATGCTGTTCTCCTTATGTGTGCATACCGTCGCTCGCGATGAGCGACAGCTAGAAATCCAGTGGCAGATCGAGGTGACGTTGATAGATGCGGTCGCGGTGGGCCCTGAGGCGCGGGGTCAACAGCGCCTGGACCGCCTCGCCCCCGGAACCATAGGTACTGCGCATAAAGGCCGGCATAGGGCACAGGTCCTCCGGCAGCGGGTCGATCATGGTGGCGAAGGTGGCCCAGTAGATGTCGGCCGCGCCCAGGCGATTGCCGACGAAATACTCGCCGCCCCCCTCCTCTGCCGCGGCGAGCACCGCGTCGAGATGGCCGCTGATCGATTCCAGTTCTCCCTGTGCCGATGCCGCCGCAGCGGCGCTCCAGCCATATTTCTGCGCCATGCGGGCCACTGCCTCGGGCGGCTCATCGAGCTGCATTCCGGGCGTCAAAAGCTGCAGGCGGCGCTGCCAGCCGAAGCCGTTGACGCCGGCAATCAGGGCACACAGGCCAATGGCCTCTGCGCGCTGCGCCATTGCCCGCGGCAGCAGCGGCGAATCCGGCGCGAGTCGCTCGGCATGCAGCAGGATGTCGAGCCAGTGACTGACTGGCGGTAAAGCTTCGCCCACCAGCACCGGCGCGGAGTCTTGCCCGGTCCACGCGCGCAGGGAGTCGTTGGCCTGCCCTGCGTCCTGGCGCACCGGCAGGTAGTCCAGGCGCTTGTGGGAGAGGATGCCCTTGGCCGCCTCGCCCCAGGGGCCGGGCACACCGGCGGTCAGCACCAGCTTCAGGCCCGGCAGCTCGCGGGCTTCCTCGACGCTTGAATAGTCCATCTGTACTTATTTATCCAGTTTGAATACACGGAGGGCATTTTCCCGCAGGAACTTGGGCCACACTTCATCGCGGAAGGGTACGTCGGGCATCTCCCTGAAAATGCGATCCAGCGAAAGGCCCATGGGGAAGTAACCGGCATACATCACCTGGTCGGAGCCGCGCGTGTTGGCGAAGTGGACGATGTCCTTGGGGTAGTGCTTGGGCGCAAAGGCGCTGGTCATGTAGTGCAGGTTGGGGTATTTGAGCATCATCTTCCAGGCCACGTCTGTCCAGGGCTCGCAGCCGTGTCGGGTTACCACGTTCAGCTCGGGGAAGAACCACAGCACCTCGTCCAGCAGCTCGACCTTCTGCGGGCCGAAGGGCAGGCGCGGGCCGGGAATACCCATGCAGGGGCAGAAGGGAATATCCAGCTCCACCAGCTTGGCGTAAATCGGATACCACTTCTTATCATTCACCGGCACCGGCGGGCAGATCATGGCGGGCGACGCGGTCACCGCCTTGATGTCGAACTCCTCCTTCAGCGCAACGATGGTGCGTACTTCCTCCATCCCGTTATTGGGGTTGGCCTCGTAACAGGCGAAGAAGCGATCCGGGAAGCGGCGCAGGGCCTCCTTGTGCTGCTCGGCGTAGGGGCCGACTCCGATCATGGCGCGATCGATGCCGTGCTTGTCCATCTGCGCCACAGTGTAAGCAACGTAGTCATCCTGGCCGTCTATCTGGGGGATGTCCTTGAACATGTACTGGGCGGGCATCTTGAACATCTCATGGCTCTGTTTGTCCATGAGCATCGGCTTGATCCACTCGTAGAAGTGGCTGTTGTCGTCACCGGGAACGGCCAGCATCAGGTCGATGACGCCGATATCTTTGGGCATGGGCATGTGGATTCTCCAGTCTGTGTCAGCTCATCGCACCATTGTGGCCAATCGGGCGCGTCCCACAAGCAGGCACAACGCCGGGGCGAGAGAATCCCACCCCGGGCTTAAATGGATGTACCGGTAACGAGACCCTCAGGCCACGTCAAATACAATCGGCATTTTCTTGATGCCGTTGATGAAGTTGGAGCGCAGCCACTGGATGTCGCCGTCGAACCGGGGATTGCGGATGTGCTTGAGAATCTCGGTGAAAATAACCTCGAGCTCCAGCCGCGCCAGGTGAGAGCCCAGGCAGAAGTGCTGGCCGATACCGAAGGCGCGGTGCTCGTTGCGCACGTCCTCGCGACGATTGCGGGTCACGTCGAAGGTGTCGGGTTCGCTGAAATTGGCCTCGTCGGCGCTGGCCGCACCGTAGTAGACCTGCACCCTGTCACCCTTGCGAATCACCTCGCCCCCGAGTTCCACATCTTCCATGGCGGTGCGCTTGAAGGCGATCACGGCGGGGTTGAAGCGCAGGAACTCCTCAATGGCGTCACCGATCAGGCTCCGGTCATCCACCAGCATCTGGTACTGCTCCGGATGCTCGATCAGCAGACGCATGCCCTGGCTGGTAACGGTGCGGGTGGTTTCATTGCCGGCCACGATCAACAACATGAAGAAGTTGCAGAACTCGTCGTCGGTGAGGGGTTCGTCTTCCACCGTGCCTTCCAGCAGGGTGTTGACGATGTCCTCCTGGGGCTTTTGCTTGTGCGCCGCGGCAATGTCCATGGCCATCATGAACATTTCCACCATGGCGTTGGTGCCATCTTCCGGCGAGGTGGTGAGCTCCGGGTCGTCCATGCCGAGCATGATGTTGGTGAGTTCAAAAAGACGCTGGCGACGCTCGATGGGCACGCCCATCAGCTCGCAGATGGCCAGCAACGGGAGCTCCATGGCCACATCCTCCACGAACTCGCAGCGCCCGCCCTCGACGGCGCGGGCCACAATGTCGCGGGCGATCTGCTCGAAACGCTCACGGTAACTCTCCACCTTGGCCGGGGTGAAAGCGTTGCGAATGAGGCGCCGGTACTTCAGGTGCTGGGGCGGATCCATATTGATCATCAGCAGGCGCAGCATGGCCAGGTCGTCGTCGGTGGCCGGCTCGTGCAGCATGCAACTGCGCTCGTGGGAGGAAAACAGCTTCGGATTCTTGGACACGAAATCCAGTTCCTCCTGGCGACTGATCACCCAGTAGCCCGGATGATCGCCAATGCCTTCGTGCCAGTACACCGGCGCCTCGTTGCGCAGGTAGCGGTACATCTCACGCGGATGGCCGCCTTTGAAAGTGTCGGGATTGATCAGGTCGATATGGGGACAGCCGCTCATACGGGTACTCCTCGCTGCAGGGTTGCGCCGCTCAAGGTGGGCGCGCATGACTCAATACTACTAACTAATAGGTATTAGTCCAATAGGCGCAGAATGAATTTGTCGGCCCTTCCGGGATGACGTTAGCAGGGGGCGACGGGGGACGAAAGCCCCCCGGCGTCAGGCGTGCCTACTGGCGGTCGATATAGGCGGTGAAGCCATCGCTGAACACATCGCGGCCGATGATCAGCTTCATCACCTCCGAAGTGCCGGCAAAGATGCGGGTAATGCGGGCGTCGGTGTACATACGGGAGATCGGGTACTCGTCCATGTAACCGGCGCCACCGTGCAACTGCACCCCCTCGTCCACCATTCGCCCGAGGACTTCACTGGTGAAAAGCTTGGCCTTGGCGGCCTCTTCCGAGGTCAGCTTGCCGCTATTGAAGGCCGCCACGCAGGCATCCACGTGGGCCTGGGCGACATCGATCTCGGTGCGCAGTGCCGCCATCCTGAACTGGGTGTTCTGCATGTACGACAGGGGCTTGCCGAACACCTTGCGCTCCATCACAAAGTCCCGGGTCACCTCGAATGCCTTCTGCGCCCCGGCGATAAAGCCGCAGGCGCCGATCAGGCGCTCCTCCGCCAGGCCCTGCATCAGGTAGATAAAGCCCTTGGCGGGGTCGCCCAGTACATTGGCCTTGGGCACCTTGACGTTATTGAAAAACAGTTCCGCGGTGTCCTGGGCCTTCATGCCCATCTTGTTCAGGTTGCGGCCGCGCTCGAAGCCGTCCATGCCCCGCTCCACCAGGAACAGGCCCATGGCGTGGGGGTTGTTCTCCGGGTCGGTCTTGGCCGCCACGACCACCAGGTCGGCATTGATGCCGTTGCTGATATAGGTCTTGGTGCCGTTCAGCAGCCAGTGGTCGCCCATATCCTTCGCGGTGGCGCGCATGCCCGCAAGGTCGGAGCCGGCGTCCGGTTCGGTCATGGCCACCGCTAGAATGCACTCGCCGCTCACGCATTTGGGCAGAAAGCGGGATACCTGTTCCTCGCTGCCGAAGCGGGTCAGATAGGGGCCCACCAGGCGGCTGTGCAGGGTATTGGTCCAGTCGCCGGCGTAGACGTTGGCGGTTTCCTCGATGATGATCTGCTCGAAACGGAAGTCGGCATCGCCCATGCCGCCATATTTTTCCTCCGGCCACACCATCAGGAAGCCCTGCTCTCCCGCTTTCAGATAGGCCTCGCGATCGACGATGCCCTGTTCCCGCCAGCGCTCGACATGGGGAGCAATTTCGCGTTCGAGGAATTTGCGGTAGGCATCGCGGAACATGAGTTGTTCCTCGGTGAAGTTGCGTGGAAGCATGGACTGGTCCCGTTATGGTTGGCGTAAGGCAGCCAGTAATACCGGGGATATGGCCGCTGTACAACCTCGCACAAATTACAGTGGCGTATTCAGCCGCAGGCCGTTTCGGCAAGCTTCGCCTGGCTTGAAATCCTCGGCAGCGGTACGGAGGCATGACAGCAGAAAAGCAGGATATTTTTTGCGCAAAAATCCCGCCTTTCTCTTGATTTCAAATATTCGGTATGCAAAATTTCCCGGCAACATAACTACAACGAGCGGCCCTGCCGCACAGCCAGGAGATTCACCCATGCAGCCGTCCAGCCTGTCCAGCCTGCGGAACGCCGGTTTCGCCCCGGTTCTCGCCGCCCTCCTCGGTTCCACCCTCAGCGCGTGCAGCGACAGCAGCGATCCGGCCCCGGCGGTGCCGCTGCCGCCCGAACCCAGCCCGCCGGCCTACAGTTTCAGCGCGGTGGATGACCGCTTCCAGCGCTTTCTCGATGAGAGCGAGGTCTTCGACGGTATTTCCTACACCATCGTGGATCGCGAACAGGGTATAGTGCACGAGTCCGCGCTGGGCGATCACACCCTCGACATCGTGGTGATGCTCGCATCCACCAGCAAGATGCCGACCGCGGCCCTGCTGATGGCCCTGCACGAAGACGACACACTCGATTACGACGTAGCGGCGAGCATCGACAACTACCTGCCCTGGGAGGGCGTCTACGGCGCTGCCACCAGCATACAGTTGCTCAGCAACACCTCCGGCATTCCCGGCCTGGAAGCCCTGTCCAGCTACGGCGCCCACCTCTGCCAGTACGCGCCCGCCGGCACCCTGGAAAACTGCGCCCGCACCATCTACAGCACTCCTCTGGCGAACAGCCAGCCCCCGGGGACCAGCTACAGCTACGGCGGCTCCCAGTGGCAGCTGGCAGGCGCGGTGGCGGAGCAGGTCAGCAACAGCAGCTGGCGCCAGGCCTTCGACAGCTACATCGCCGAACCCTGCGACCTGGAGGTGTTCCAGTACGGCAACATGTGGAGCGACCTCAGCGCCTGGAGCGGCAGCCCGGACAGCCTGCGGGGGCTGGACAACCCCAACATCGAAGGCGGCGCCATCAGCAACATGCAGGACTACGCAAAACTATTGCTGATGACCCTGAGGGGCGGCGTCTGCGGCGAAAACCGTGTGCTGTCCGAAGATGCGCTGGCCTTTATGCGCGAGGATCGCGCCGGCGAGTTCGGCACCCCCTACGGCATGGGCTGGTGGATTGCCGCCCCCGACACCGACGGCGAGGCGGCCACCGTGTTCTACGACCCGGGTGCCTTTGGCGCCGTCGCCTGGATCGATACCGCCCGCGAAATCGGCGGCTATGTCGCCATCGACGACTACAGCCGCACCGATTCCGGGGCGCCCGTTCAGCTGGTGCTGGAGGAAATCATTGCCATGGTGGCCGAGGAAGTCGATCGCGCCCGCGCCGAAGCCGCCAACTAGATCGGTGAGCCCGGCGGCGCCCCGAGCAACTTCAGCCCCGCCAGCGCTTCCCCGTCATCGAGGAAGCGGTCAATCTGCACCGCGAGAAAACGGTAGTGGGCGCGCCAGTCAGGGCTGGCCACGGGCGCCCGCTCCTCCAGTTGCGGCTGTAATGCCAGCAGCACATCCAGGGCCTCGGCCCGGGCCTGGGTCTGGGCGTCCGCGTTACCCGCCAGCTGCATCAGGCGATCCAGTGTGACCGTATTCACCACCCGCTGCAGCGCGCCAGCGTTGCCGGTGGCGGGTTCGGCGTAGAAGGTGACCGCCAGCAGTGCACCCAGCAGATCGAGGAAAGCCGGCTGTGCGGCAGAGCGCGCACGGTTGTTATTCATACGTGCAGCCCGGGTCGGGTTCAGGAGCAAATCCACACTGAGCGAGGCAGCCACCTGCGCCGCCGCCAGTGGGTCGACCACGTAGCCGGTCTGGCGCGGGAACAACTCGCGGTCATCCCCGGAACCCGGCGGCCGCGGCGGAATCAACGCCAGCAGTTCCGGGCGCAGGGCCAGGGCCTCGGGCTTCAATGTATCCAGCAGTGCGCTGATCGCCTCGCGCTGCCGCGCCGGCGTCACCATCGCGGTCGGCACCAGGCCATCGCCGCGCATGGCGTAGGAGAACTCCTGGCCGCCGATCAGGGTCGCCGCGGCCTGCACCTGGTAGCGGTGCATCAGGTACATCGGCACCAGCGCGTCCTCGATACTCGCCATCGGCCGACCGACGCGGACAGTGCGCTCGGAAAATTGCGCCAGCACCGTCTCGCGCAGCGTCATCAGGCGCTGCAGTTCTGCCACCGGGTCGCTGCCGTTGTCCCACAGGCTGCCGCGGGGATGGGCCGGGCCGGCGGAGACGGCAAAGGCATCGCCACGTGAGTGCGCGTCCGCCACAAAATGCAGGCCCCGGGCGTAGGTGTCGCGGATAATCTGTTCGCGCGCGGCGGCTGCGTCTGTACCTTCCGGAAAATCCTGGTAACCGTAGAGAATGGCGCGCTTGTCCCACTCGCCCATGCCGCTGTCATAGGCCTGTGACAGGTCCACTTCACCGTTGCCGGTGAGGGTGACGTAGGGATGGGGATAATCCATTACCGAGGCGCGATTGTCGGTGCTGGCGGCAAAATTGTGTTCCAGGCCCAGGGTGTGACCCACCTCGTGGGCGGACAACTGCCGTATACGGGCCAGGGCAAACTCCAGCAATTCTTCCGGCACCGCGCCGTCCTCGCCGTAGGGCGCGGTCAGACCTTCCGCCAGCAGGTAGTCCTGGCGCACCCGCAGGGAGCCGAGAGTCACGTGGCCTTTAATTATCTCCTGGGTGCGCGGATCGCGGACGCTGGCGCCATAGGACCAGCCCCGGGTGGAGCGATGCACCCACTGGATCACGTTGTAGCGCACATCCATCGGGTCGGCGCCCTCCGGCAGCATCTGCACCTGGAAGGCGTCCTTGTAACCGGCCGCCTCGAAGGCCTCGTTCCACCACAGGGCGCCTTCAATCAACGCAGTACGCACCGGCTCAGGGGCGCCCCGGTCCAGGTAGTAGACGATGGGTTCCACCGGCTCGCTCAATACCGCCGCGGGATCGCGCTTTTCCAGCCGGTGGCGCCAGGCGTAGGTCTGGCGCAATGGCTCGCCAATAGGGCTGCCGTAGTCATAGCGCAGACTGCCGTAGCTGGGATCGATAAAGCCCGAGCGCGGATCGTAGGGCAGGGGCTCGTAGCCCGGCTCCGGCAGGCGCACGAAGGAGTGGTGCTGGTGCACGGTCACAGCGCGGGCATCCGGCGTCACGGTGCCGATAACAGCGCCTGAAGGCTCACCAGCCAGGGTGACCATCGCCTCTATTTCGGTGTTGTCCGGGAAGGCTTTGGTGCGCGGCAGGAAGATGGCAGAGCGCTGTGGATCGGCCTTGTAACTGCCCTGCTCCGTCTGTTTCAGGCGTGCGGCGACATTGTGGGCATCGCGCAGGAACCAGTCAGTCGCATCCACCAGCACCCGCCCCCGGCTCTCGGCGACTATCTCGAAACCGCCCAGTGCCGAGCGGGCGAAGGCCTCTCTTATGGCCTGCAGTTCGTCGGCGTTGTCGCTGGTGGCAACGTAAGCCGGATTGTCCGCGAGCAGCAGGACCTTCTTGCCCGAGCGCACAAAACGCGCGAGATGGGTTTCGCCCAGCTGTCCGCGATCCAGGCCGAGGTCGTTGGAACCGACCCCGCGCGCCAGGCTGCTGACATAGATAAAGGGCGTTTCCAGCTCGGCCACTTCCAGCAACAGCTTGCCACCCTCTTCGTCCCAGTACAGGTCGACGAATCCGTCGAGGTGCTGCATGCCACGGGTGTGTCCGTCGATACCGGGCAGTCCGGCCGGGGCGTTGTCGCCGTCGCCGCCACAGGCCGCAAGCGCCAGGCCAAGCAGAACAATACAGAGGGCTCTCATACCCGTTCTCCAATGCGCAAAAGCGCGCAGTCTAGCAGGAAAGCGGCGGAAGCCGCCGCTTCAGTCCCGGGACACGCCAAACTGCTGCAGTACCGCCTCCCGCAACAGCGCCGGCGGCAACAGGCCCTGCTTCAGGATGAAGTCGTGGAATTCCAGCGCGCTGAAATCGTCACCCAGGGCGATTTCCACTTCCGTGCGCAGGCGCATCAAGCGCACATAGCCGTAGTAATAGGAGGTGGCCTGGCCGGGCAAGCGGAAGGCATAGCGGTCGGCCTCGGAGCTGGCCATGGGCCGCGACAACGCCGTCTGCTCCACCAGGAAATTCTCCGCCTCGTCGCGGCTCATCTGGCCGGTGTTGACCATCGGGTCGAGGAACATGCGCGCCGCCCGCATCAGGCGTGTGTAGAGGTCAAACAGCTGGCCTTCCAGCGGCAGGTAGGGCTGCATGATGGATTCGGCGTAGAGCCCCCACCCCTCGGCATTGGCGCTGTTGAAGGCGTAGATGGCCCGCGCCAGTGAGGTGCCGTCTTCCACCAACCGGGAGAACTGCAGTTCGTGACCCGGTCGCGCCTCGTGCACCAGCAGGGCCCATGTCATGGCGTCGTGGCTCCAGTCGTCCATCTGCGCTTCCGGCCCCAGCGCGGGATTGCTCTGCACCAGTACGAATTCACCGTACTGGCCGGTGTTGTCGATCAACTGGGGCGGGCTCATGAAGGACGCGGGGATCGCGGCGGCTTCTGCCTCGCTCGCCATGCGGATAACCGCATCGCGCCCGGGCAGCGTGACCAGTTGCTCGCGGCGGATGATGTCTTCCACCGTCTTCAGGCGCTCCCGGTACAGCGCCAGCAGTTCGTCCTGTGGCACCTGCTGTTTTTTCAGCTCGCGCAGCACCGGCACCAGGCGATGGTCTTTCCAGCCGCGTTCCGCCGCGATGCGCATGGCCAGCGCCTGCATCTGGCTGCGGATCAACTGGTAGCTGTACTGTCCCTCGGCGATCAGGGCCTCGGGAGAATCCATGACGCCGTAGCTCTTGAGACTGTCCACGTAGAGGGCCTCGGGCAGGCGATTGTCCTCCCGCGCCAGCGGCAGCACGGTCTCGCGTACCCAATTCCCGTAATCCGCCAGCTGCTGTTCCAGCAGCGCCAGACCATCCTGCCAGCCGTCGAGGCCCGAATCCTCGAACACGCTGCGCAGGCCGGCCAACAGGTGGGGAGCGGACTCGAGATGGTTTTCCACTTCGCCGCGGTAGGGACCGAGCAGGGTCTTGTCAGCGCGGCGGGATTCGGTGAGCGACCGGGCCTGCTCGGTGATCGGCGTAACGCCATCGGCCTGGCCAGTGTACTTTGCCAAACGCTCCAGCGCGGCGGGATAGCGCTTCCTGTCGACGCGAGGATCCAGCAGGCTGCGGAAGCTGTTGAACAGGAAAGCGTGCAGGTCGACGTAGGGCAGCAGGTACTGATGCTCCAGCTGCAGAGTGTCGAGCTCTCCCTGCATGGCGCTGGCCATGATCTCCAGGTCCTGAATGACACGGGTATTTTTCTCGCTCTCGCGCCAGCCGTCGATAGCAGCCAGCAGCTCCCGGTACAGCGCCAGTTGGCGCTGATGGCTGCCGGGACCAATGTGCGCCACCTCCGCGTCAAAGCGGGACAGGCCATAGGCGGCGACTGTCTCCGGCTCAACACTGGCCTGGCGTTCCAGGACCTGCATGGCGTAGCGATTGCTCTGCTCAATCCAGTCGGCATGAGCGGACAGGGACAGCAGGGCGAGAAAAGCCAGTAGGTAAATTCTGGTCATATTGATAATCCATGTAACTGGTTCATGAGACTGGTAAAGTGTTGCGAACCAGGCGGCCTAGGGCAAGGGTCACCTGGCGCTGCGGCCCAGGGCGGTCGGCGTAACTGGCGCAGATATTGCCTATAATTTATGAAAATCTGTTCCTGAGTCCCAAGCCATGCTGGAATCCTACATACACATCGAATTTGACAGCGACCGCACCCTGCAGGACCAGGTACGTGAACACCTGGTCGACCTGATTCTCAGCGGCAAACTGCCCGCCAGTGAACCACTGCCCTCCTCCCGGCGCATGGCCAGCATGCTCGGCGTTTCGCGCAACACCATCGTACTGATCTACGAGCACCTGGTGGACACAGGCTACCTGGTCAGCCGCCCGCGTCGCGGCTACTTCGTGGCCCCCACTTACGCCGACCCGGAATACCTGCCCGGCAACTGCGACGCAGGTGATGTCGAAGCGGTAGACTGGCAGCAGCGTTTCTGCATCCGCCCCGGCAGCGACCGCAATATCGTCAAACCCAACAACTGGGCCAGTTTCGAATACCCCTTTATCTACGGGCAGGTGCAGCACGAGTATTTCCCCATCGAGCAGTGGCGGGACTGCGCCCGCAAAACCCTCCACGAGCGCTGGAGCCGGCACTGGATCGACGACAGGGTGGACACCGACGACCCGATGCTGATCGAGCAACTGCGCACCCGCCTGTTGCCCCGGCGCGGCATCTACGCCGAGGCCAGCGAGATACTGGTGACCATCGGCACCCAGAATTCCCTCTACCTGCTGGCCAACCTGCTTTGCCAGCCCGGCGTACGGGTGGGGCTCGAGGACCCGGGCTTTCGCGATGCGCGCAATATCTTTGCCACCTTCGGCGCGGACCTGCACCTACAGGGCGTCGACGAACAGGGCATTGTGGTCGACGAGCAACTGGAAACCTGCGACTACCTCTACCTCACACCCAGCCACCAGGTGCCCACCGGGGCGGTACTCAGCGCAGATCGTCGCAAGGCCCTGCTGCACATGGCACAGTTGCGCGACATGATACTGATCGAGGACGACTACGATGCCGAAATCAATATGCAGGACAACCCCACACCGGCGCTGAAGGCCATGGATCGCGGCAACCGGGTGGTCTATATCGGCAGCATGTCCAAATCGATTTCTCCGGGGCTGCGCATCGGCTTTATGGTGGCGGACGAGGAATTGATCAACGAGGCCCGCTCGCTGCGCCGGCTCATGTATCGCCATCCGCCAGCCAACAACCAGCGCCAACTGGCCCTGTTCCTGTCACAGGGCTACTACGATGCCTACCTGCGCAAGATTCGCGAACTGTATCGCTCCAAGCTGGATCGCATGGTGCAGGGGGTAGAACAGTACCTTCCCGGTATGCTGGGTGGCTCGGTCAGTTCCGGCGCCACCTCCCTGTGGCTGCAGGCGCCGCCGGGGGTGGATAGCGAGGCCCTGGCCTGGCGCGCAGCGAAGAAAAGTGTGCTGGTCGAACCGGGCGGCATTCACTTCGCTGGCGACAACCCGCCGGCAAACTATTTCCGCATGGGTTTCTCCGCCATTCCCGCCCACAAAATTACACCCGGGATTCAAACCCTGGCGCAGTGTTTTGATCGCTAGTGCAGCCGGGAATGCCCGCGACTTGCGCCAATCGGGAGCAGCAAAGCACTACCGCCGCACCACGGCGGCGCAAAGCGGCGGTGCAGACGGTATGATAGGTGCCCGTTTCAACTCCGGAATCTGACCATGCAAAAGACTGTTTTCATCACCGGCGCCACCTCCGGCTTCGGACTCGCCTGCGCCCGCCGTTTCGCCCATGAGGGCTGGAACCTGGTCATCACCGGACGTCGCAGTGACCGTCTGGAAGCCCTGAGCACCGAGCTGGCCCCTCTCAGCACGGTATTGCCGCTGACGCTTGATGTGCGCGACACCGATTCGGTACAGGCCGCCGTGGCGTCCCTGCAAGCGCCCTTCGACAGCATCCACACCCTGATCAACAATGCCGGCCTCGCCCTGGGAACCGAGCCAGCCCAGCGCTGCGACCTCGAGCAGTGGCATCGCATGATCGACACCAACGTCAAGGGCCTGACCACCGTCACCCATGCCCTGCTGCCGCGTCTCATCGAAACCGGCACAGGTGCCAGCGTCATCAACATCGGTTCGGTGGCCGGCCACTGGCCCTACCCCGGCGGCAACGTGTACTGCGGCACCAAGGCCTTTGTCGAGCAGTTCTCCTACGCCCTGCGCGGCGACCTGCAGGGCACCGGCGTGCGCGTCACCAACCTGGCGCCGGGGCTGTCGGAGAGCGAGTTCACCCTGGTGCGCACCGACGGCAACCAGGATGCCCACGACGCCCTGTACGCCGGCGCCAACCCGATCCAGCCCGAGGACATTGCCGAAACCTGCTGGTGGATTGCTTCCCTACCACCCCACCTGAATGTGAACGCGCTGGAACTGATGCCGGTGAGGCAGGCGTTTTCGGCCCTGTCGATTTACCGGGATTGAAAAAAAAAGGCCCGGCACCTGATCGGTGCCGGGCCAAACTGCACAGCCCGCAACGGCTGGTTCAGATTTTTCGATACACGGCCTCTCCTCCGACATAGGTGAAAAGTACCTCGATATCGCGTAGTTCCAGCGGATCAATGGTCAAAGGGTTCTTCGACAGCACCACGAAGTCCGCGAGCTTGCCCACCTCGATCGACCCCTTGTCCACCTCCTCGAAGTTCTGCCAGGCCGCGTCGATGGTCAGGGCGCGCAGGGCGCGCTCCACGGCCACCCGTTCCTCGCCACCCAGCACCTGGTTACTGCGGGTCAGGCGGTTGGCAGACACCCACAACAGTTGCAGGGGATCCACCGGCGTGACCGGGGTGTCGTCGTGGATGGTGTACACGATGCCGCGTGCGTCGGCGGAGGCCAGCGGGCTGATGCCCGCCGCCCGCTCGGGGCCCATGAAGATGTCGCGGTGGCGGTCACCCCAGTAGAACACGTGGCCGACGAAGAACGATGGCGTGATACCGAGTTCAGCGATGGTATCGAGCTGGTCCTTGCGCACCATCTGGCAGTGCTCGATACGGTGGCGCGCATCGGCGCGCGGGAAGGCTTCCTGGGCGGCGCGGAAGGCATTGAGGATCTGGTCTATGGCGGCGTCGCCATTGCCGTGGATGGCGATCTGGTATCCCTGCTGGTGCAGGTCTACCACCATCGCCGTCAGCTCTTCCTGGCTGCGCCAGGGATAGCCGCGCCACTGGTCGTCGCCGTGATAGGGCGTGTGGTAAGGCTCGGTGAAATAGCCTGTATAGCCCTGGTTGGAGCCGTCCTGCACAATTTTAACGCCACCGAGCTTCAGGTGACTGTCGCCGAAACCGCTGACAAAACCGGCACTCTGCACCGGGGCTGGTTCTTTGCTGTCCATGCACATGGACATCGCCACCACCCTCAGGTCGAGGATATCCTTCTGCCGCGCCTTTTGCAGTGCCCTGAAGGTATCCGGGCGGGCACCGGTAATCACCGTGGTGGTGACACCCTGGCGCAGATAGAGATCCACCGCGGCGCGGTAGGCGGCCATTTCCTCGTCCTCGGACATGGGCGGGATCAGTGCCGACACTACCTGGGCCTTCTCCTCGAGCACCCCATCGGGCTCACCGGTTTCAGGATCCACGCGGATAACGCCGCCTTCCGGTTGCGGGGTGGCCGCGGTAATACCGGCCATCTCCAGGGCAAGGCTATTGGCCACGCCGAGGTGCCCCGAAGTGTGACTGATCCAGATCGGATGCGCGGTCGAGGCCCGGTCCAGGTCCTCGCGGGTGGGGTGGCGGCCGTCCTCCAGCAGGGTGTCATCGTAGCCGCGGCCCTGAATCCACGCTCCGGCCGGGGTGCTGGCTGCACGCACGGCCAGTGCGTCTACCACATCGTCGATGGTGGTCATGCGGCCCATCGGCGGGCTGTTCAGGTCGACCAGCCGGGTGGCGACAACGCCGGCACCGGGAAAATGATCGTGGGCCGCATAGAGCCCAGGCACCACCGCCCTGCCCTCGAGATCGACAACCTCGGTTGCCGGCCCGGCCAGGCGCCGCATGGCGTCGCTGCTGCCCACCGCTACTATGCGCTCACCCAGTACGGCGAAGGCTTCGGCCCTTGCGTCCTCCCCGGCCATGGTGATCACTTCACCGTTCAGGTACAGGGCATCAGCGGGCAGGCCGCTGAAAGCCGCCTCTTCCGCGGCAGGCACAGCGACCTGCCGCTCGCTACACGCCCAGAGCCAGCCGGCGATGGCCAGGGCGGACAGCGCCCGCCCGATGATCGCCAGTCGCCGCGTCAAAGCGGGGGATACTACTGACTGCCGTTCTCCCATACTCAGAACTCCGCCCGTACGCCGATACGAAAACGACTGCCGAGGAAGTCGTAGATACTGCGGTTGGTCTGCGGGTAGGCAGCGGGAATGTCAGTGCCCTGGTACAGGGGCTCCGAACTCAGCGGCGGATCCTCGTCAAAGATATTGCTCCAGGCCAGGTAGACTTCGCCGGTACTGTCATCCCAGAAGTCAAAACTGCGCGAGACATAGGCATCGAATACGACCTGGCCGTCGACGTCGTTATCATCAACCGTCAGGGCCGGATAGACGCTGGCCGGGCAGTCACTCGAACACTCGATAAAGTCATTACCCAGTACACCCGAGCTGACACCGCGCATGGTCAGGTTGAAGGTCCAGGGGGCGAGGCTGTAGAGTGCCGTTGCCCGGTATTTCCAGTCCGGCGTAGCGCCGGCCAACGACGAATTGCTGCCGGCCATATCGATCGCAGTAGTGCCATTGTCGGTGACGTTTTCCATGTAGTGGGTCGCCATAAAGCGCAGGCTGACGTAGCCGGGGACGTCAGACACCAGTTGCGCCATTTCGAAATCGTAGGACAGTTCCAGATCCAGTCCCTCTGCGCGCAGGCTGTTCAGGTTCTCGTAATAGATGTTGATCGTGGTCAGTGTCGTGGGGTCACTGGGATCGGTGAATACCATGTCGTCACAGTAGGCCTGGATGCCGCTGTCAAAGCAGAAGCTGGCAACCTGCTCCGCCGAGACACTGCCAATCACATCGTTCACTTCGATATCGTAGTAGTCCAGCGAGGCGCCAAAGCCGGGCAGGAAGCCGGGCTGCCACACGATGCCACCGCTCCAGCCCTCGGCTACTTCCGGGGCGAGTTCGGTGCTGCCCTGCAGGCTCTGCTGGTAGGGCACGATGACGCCGTTGATCTCGACCGTGTTGCCGCGCGCAGTGCCGGTGGCGAACAGCTCGCCGAGGTTGGGCGCGCGAATATCACGCGAGCGTGTGCCTCGCAGCGTCACATCCTTAATCGGCTGCCAGGTGAGGCCCAGCTTCCAGGTTTCCACCTCGCCGCTCAGGCTGTAGTCGGCATAGCGATAGCCGCCGTTGAAGTCCACACCGAAGCCGAGCGGTACCAGGGCCTCCACGTAGCTTTCCCAGACATCGAACTCGCCGCGGTCTTCCTGGAAGTTCCCGAAGCGCCAGCCGCTCTGGTACTGATCCTCCACCTCGCCGTATATCGACTCTTCGCGCCACTCGCCGCCAAAGGCAACGGAGATGGGGCCCGCCCAGCCGGTGATGTCATTGACACGGAAGTTCATCGCCACCACGTCCATATCGTAGGTTTCCTCACGCTCTGGCGCACCACTGACATAATCCCAGGCCTCGGGTGTGGAAACGCCCGTACCCATGATATTAAGTGGCACACAGCCGTTGTCCGGGTCTGACAGGCTGGTGCGGCACACTGCTTCGCCAGTGGCCGGGTCGATCACCGCATCGGTGGCCATGGCATAGCGTTCGAGGTGGTAGATGGTTGGCAGGTACTTCTGCAGGGCCACAGTGCGCGACTTGGTATAGCTGGCATCCCAATCCCAGTCTTTCTCGAACAGATTGAAGAAGCCCTCGGCACCGGCGGTGAAGCGATAGGTCTCGCGTTCATTGTTGTGCCCGGAGATCTCCGAGTCGCCATTGGCGGTCGACAGCAGGAAGGAATCAACACCCGCCGTATCCATCGCCTGGGCCATTTCGTCGGACAGGAAGGCATTATCGCGCTGGATCACATTGCGCAGGGTGGGCACGCGCAGGTAATTGGCGTAGCCCTCCCAGCCGGCATAGGACGCCTCGCCGAACACGCTGAAAGCCTCGTTTACATCAAAACTGGCGCGGGTGAAAAAGCTCTGCCGCTCATCGGCGGCCGCCAGCGACTGGGTCCCCGCCTGGTGCGAGGTGTACTGCCAGTCTCCGCCCTGCATCCACTGGCCACCCACTTCACCGTAGTTGAGCTGATTGATCGATCCCCCCTCACCGAAGTAGGTCCCACGCAGGGGCCCGTCGACAACCAGGCCACCGATGGTGTGTGAGGACAGGCCGATATTCTTGCCGGTAATGAAGGTGGGAACACCCTGCTCGCCCCGGAACAGGGCCGGGTTGGGCATTGCATAGTAGCCGGACTTGTTCCAGCCGCGCTGCGTCTCGTGAATGCCGTCGCTGTCAGTGGCCTGGGAATCGAACAGAAAGTGGCCGCGCCCGCCGGCGAAGGCGGACCCCGCCGTAAAACCAATGCGTTTGGACTCGTTGTCACCGCGGGTGGTGATGCCATAGTCCGCCGTGGTTTTTACCCCTTCGTAATCCTTGTCGAGAATAAAGTTGACCACGCCCCCGACAGCCCCGGAACCATAGGCTGCCGAGGCGCCTCCAGTGACCACTTCCACCCGGTCGATCAGTCCCTGCGGCATGGTATTGGTATCGATAAAGCCGGAAGAGGTAGACACCGGTGAGCGGCGGCCATCCAGCAACACCAGTGTGCGGCCCGCGCCGAGCGCGCGCAGGTTGATCGCGCTGATGCCGGCGATACCGGTCGCCAGACTGCCCGAGTTGGTAGTGCCGGTCTGGCTACCCGCCACTGACGGCAGGGTGTTCACCAGGTCGGCGATATTCTCCGGCGCCTGGGTCGCCAGTTCTTCCGAGCCCAGAGAGGTCAGCGGCGTTGGCGTATCGTAGCCGGTTCGACTCAAACGTGAGCCGGTAACAATCACTTCCTCGACCACACCTTCCGGCTCGGCCGCCTGGGCCTGTAACTGGCTGGTTCCGAGAACTACCCCGCCGGCCAGCAATATCGCCAGAGGACGCTTTTCGAATTGGAATACTTTGTTCATGTGACCCCCTATCGCGAGATTCCTCCCGGGAATCTCACAAGACTGTTACCGTCGACTCCCCCGTGCTTGCGCCGGCGGAGGCACCTGTTCCGACTGGAACGTAAAGGAGCTGCGCTTCCCGTTGGGGTATTTATTAGGCTTTCCGCGCTCTCGTGATCACAGTAGTGGCTGTGTCGAAAGCACCATAGAACCAGCATTGTGGAAAGGTGAGGCCACCCGTCGGGTGCATCGATTCCTGCACGCTATCTGAGCGTTTTGGTGAAAATTTTCTGTTGCCGCGCACCGGAACCGGGCAAAAACGGGGTGGCCGGCGCCGGTTATCACGGACTCTCCCCCGGAAGGACGTCAATCACGTAAGGTCGTATCGACAATGACACAGGGTGCGTGTTGCGAGTGCGGCTCTACGGGCCGCCATAGGACCAACCTGAAAAAAGGCGCACTGTCGAGACAGTGCGCCCTTCTACACAGGTGTTTGGAAAGGTGTTTGGCAATCAGGTGCGGGCGGGCTCCTGTTGCACCTGCAGGGGCTCGTTATCGCGCACCTGCTGCGCATGGCGTCGCAACTCGCGACGCACAACCGGCGCCAGCAGGTAGAGCCCGAGGATATTGGGGACACAGATCAGGAACACCATGGCGTCGGAAAAGTCGAGGATGGAACCCAGTTGCATACTGGAGCCGACGACCACAAACAGGCAGAACACCAACTTGAAGCCGGCCTCCGCCAGCTTCCCCTCGCCGACCAGGTAGGTCCAGCCCTTCAACCCGTAATAGGCCCAGGCGATCATGGTAGAGAACGCGAACAGGAAGCCGGCAACGGCAATGAAATAGGGTGACCAGGCCACATTGCGTTCGAAGGCCCGGGAGGTCATTTCAATACCGCCGAGCCCCTGGGTGAAACTCGGTACATAGTAGAGCGTGGTGATGATCACCAGTGCTGTCATGGTGCTGATGATCACCGTGTCGATGAAGGGCTCGAGCAGGGACACAAAGCCCTCTGTCACCGGATCGTTGGTCTGCACCGCCGAGTGGGCGATGGCGGCAGAGCCAATACCGGCTTCGTTGGAGAATACGGCCCGCTGGAAGCCGATCACCATGACACCCAGCGCACCGCCGGTGACGCCCTCGGCACTGAAGGCACCGCTGACAATGGCCTGCAGGGCGAAGGGCAGCGCCTCGCGATTCATGACCAGAATCAGCAGGGCGCCGGCGCAGTAGAACAGCGCCATGAAGGGCACTACCTTGCCGGTCACCCGGGCGATACTGCGTATGCCCCCCAGAATCACCAGCGCCACCAGCGCCGCCAGAATCAGGCCGAACAGCCAGCCCTTGTCGCCAAACCAGCTGGAACCAAAGCCGCCAGTAACGTTGACCACCTGCACATAGGCCTGGTTGGCCTGGAACATGTTGCCGATGCCCATGCAGCCAATAACGATACCCAGCGCATAGAAGCGGCCGAGGAAGCGGCCCAGCCCCGCCCTGCCCTTCTCGGCAAAGCCTTTTTCCAGGTAGTACATCGGGCCACCGGACACGGAGCCATCGGGATTCTGCCGGCGGTACAGCGTACCGAGGGTACACTCGACAAACTTGGTGGACATACCGAGCACACCGGCGGCAATCATCCAGAAGGCCGCGCCGGGCCCACCGACGGAAATGGCCACCGCGACACCGCCGATATTGCCGATACCCACAGTGCCGGAAACCGCCGTGGCGAGGGCCTGGAAGTGAGTAACCTCACCTTTGTGATCGGGGTTGTGGTAGGCGCCGCGCACAATGCGCAGCGCATGTGGCAGGCCGCGAACATTGAGGAAACCGAAATAGCAGGTGAAAAACACCGCCGCGGCAACCAGCCACAAAACCACCAGGGGCAAATCGGCGCCAAACAACGGCACGCTGAAAAAGACAAGGGCGGACAGTGCTTCGGTCACCGGACTCATCAGGCCGTCGACCCAGGCGTCGATGTCGGCCGCCAGCGCGGGCAACGGGGCCATCAATGCCGGCAGGGTAAGGAGGGTGCGGTGCTTCATGAAGAGATTCCTGTGTGCGGTTTGACTATAACGCAGCGCGACGCAGGATGCAGGCGCCGCGAGGCCCTGCCTAGGTTGTCGTGCGCCTCCGGCCAGTCCTGACCGTAAGGCGCAGCAACGGGTGGTTGATTGCGTACTGCTTCCCGGGCTCAGCCACAACGCATCAGGGCTCCGTCGAGGGCTTCGATGATGTCGTCGATGTCGCGACTGGAAGCGATCAGTGCGGGGCTCAGGCACAGGGTGTTGTTGAACTCACGAAAACTCCGGTTGGTGCGCCCGATCAGCACACCCTGGTCGGAGCAGTCTTTGGCGATGGCCATGGCGGTCTGCTCCGGGGCCGGCTGTTTGCTTTCCCTGTCCTGCACCAGTTCCAGGCCGGCAAAGAGGCCCACGCCGCGCACATCGCCCACCAGCGGATACTTGGCCTTCAGGGCCTGCAGCCCGTCCATGAGTTGCGCGCCGCGCTGGCGCACATTGGCCAGCAGGTCCTCGCGCTCGATGATGTCGATATTGACCAGCCCCGCGGTTGGTCCGGCAGTGCAGCCGCCAAAGGTGCTGATATCGCGAAAGTAGCCGAGGCGGTCCGCCGGTAGGGCCTTGAAGCGCTGGAACAACGATTCACTGGTGACCGTACAGGAGATGGCGGCATAGCCGCTGGCGACGCCCTTGGCCATGGTGACAATATCCGGCTGCACCTTGAAGTGCTGGTAGCCGAACCATTCGCCGGTGCGCCCGAGACCGCACACCACCTCGTCGATGTGCAGCAGTACCCCGTACTTGCGGCAGATGGCCTCGATGATGGGAAAGTACTCCGGTACCGGTGGAATCACGCCGCCACCGGCAGTGATCGGCTCCAACACCACCGCCCCGACAGTCTCCGGGCCCTCCCGCTGGATGACGGTTTCCAGGTCCTGGGCACAGTCGATATCACAGCTGCCGTAGGTCTTGCCGAAGGGGCAGCGATAACAGCAGCAGTTGGCAAAGGACACAAAGCCGTCCAGGAAGGGGCCGTAGTGCTCCTTGCGCTCGAACTGTCCGGTGGAACTCAGGGCACCGAAGGTCGTGCCGTGATAATCGCGATCGCGGTAGATGATTTTCGACTTGCTGCCGTCCCCCTCCATATGGGCCAGCTGGCGCACCATCTTGTAGGCCTTTTCGTTCGCCTCGGAGCCGGAGTTGGAATAGTAGACACGGCCCAGGCCCGGCAGCTTCTCCAGCAGGCGTGCGGCAAAGCGCGCGCCCGGCTCGCTGCCGGCGGTACCGGCGAAGTAACACATGGTCACGAGTTGGTCGCGCACCGCATCAGCAATCTCGGTACGTCCGTAACCCACGTTCACCGACCACACGCCGCCGGAGGTCGCATCGAGGTACTCGCGCCCGGTGGCGTCAGTCACCCGCATGCCTTCGCCGCGCACGATCACCATGGGGTCACTGTGCTCAAACTGGCTGTGCTGGGTAAGGTGGTGCCAAACCGTCTCGCGATCAGTCTGGATGATGTCTGTGGATGGTGCCGTCAGGGCCGCCTGTTGCATGCCAATGCTCCCGTGTGGTGTCCGGGGGCAAAGGTGCCCCGATTGACGTCCAGCTTAGGGACTCAGGCGGTGCGCGGCGTAGGTCCAGCCCATATAAGCCGATGGCACCAGCACCCCGGAGCGACAAGCTGCGCACCAATACGGTGCACAAAGCTAGAGCATGCTCTCAGGCACGATCAGCGACAGGGTCCCCGCGGCAAAACGCTGCCACCAGGTGGTATGGGGCTCGGTATCGTAGATGATCGCCTGCCCGTCGGTGCCCGGGTCGGTCCAGCGCAGCTTGCCATCGACCAGTTCCACGCGGTAGGCCTGTCGACCGACCATGGTGTCGAAACTGTCGTGCAACTGAGTGGCGACGGTCTCGTTCTCGATGAGAATGCCCATTTCCGTGTTGAGGGCGATCGAACGCGGATCGAGGTTGAAGGAACCGACAAAGACCCGCTGATGGCCTGAACCCATGGTTTTGGCGTGCAGACTCGCCTCCGAGGAACCGATCCATTTCTTGTTGCGGGTGATCTGGCTGGGATCGGGTTTGTACTCGTACATTTCAACCCCGCGCCGGATCAGGGCCTCGCGGTAGCGCATATATCCCGCATGCACCAGACCGACATCATTGGCGGCCAGCGAATTGGTGATAATCCGCACCCGAACGCCCTTGTCGGCGAGGTCGCCGAAAAAATCCACCAGCTTCTCGCCGGGCACGAAGTATGGCGATACGATCACCACTTCACCCCTGGCCTCGGTGAACAGCGGCGCGAGCTGTGGCGCCAGGTGGGTATCCGCGGTAATTTCGGTGGCTGTCACTTTGTCCGGGGAGTCATAGAGCAGGGTCGCGCGCCCGCGAAGAAATGTCATCTTACTTAGTTGCAGTCGCTCCAGCGCGCCATCGGCCCGAATGGCGCGGACATAGTCCGAATCCATGTACTCCGCTGCGCGCTGCTCCAGTGCGGCGCGCGCCTGCGGCAGGGTGTCGTCACTACTGCCATCGTCCAGCCCGAAAGCCGCGACCGGCACCACGACATCGCTGTTCCAGTACCGGTCGAACATGGTGGACACCTTGCCGACCACAGGGCCGACACCCATTACATCGAGATCCTGGAAGGCAGTGTGCGCCACGGCACCAAAGTATTCATTGCCGATGTTGCGCCCCCCTACCACGGTGACCTGATTGTCTGCGGTAAGCGACTTGTTGTGCATACGGTGGTTGAGGCGCTTCAGATCGCCGGCGAAACCGATACCGCGGCTGCCGCGATAGCCAAAGGGGTTGTAGAGCCTTACCTCAATGTTGGGGTGAGCGTCGAAGCGGGCGAGAAAGGCATCCTTGCCGGCGGTATCGAGGTCGTCCAGCAACAGGCGCACACGCACGCCGCGATCGGCCGCCTTGAGGAGTTCATTGACCAGCAGGACACCGCTGGTGTCGTTGTGCCAGATATAGTACTGCACATCGAGGCTGCGCTCGGCCGCCGCCACTACTGCCATACGCGCGACAAAAGCATCCATGCCGTCAACCAGCGGATAAAAGGCCGACTGGTCCGCAATGTCACCGAGACCTTCCCGCACCAGCTGCCCCAGGCGGGTGCCCTGCGTGTCAGTCAGCGCATGGCTTGCAGGCTTCTCGTAACTGGCGGGGTCGGGAACGGAAGCGCAGGCGCCGAGGAAACCGAGCACCAGTGCTATCAGTACCGGCAGACCAGTACGGTTCAGACGACGCTTGCTCATGCGGATACCCCGGCTGTGTCTTGTTATGCTGGGCTCGATTGTAACCTGCATGACCACCAGCCAGGCAAGGTGATGCCAGCGGGTTTCCCTCAGGCTCCGGCGCCCAGTTCGCTGTGGACAATCCGCGACTTCACTTCGCCGCCACTGACCGATTCAAGTATCACCTCGAAGCCCCACAGCTGTTGCAGGTGACGCACAACCTCCTCTGCACTGCCCTGCTCCAGCGGCCGGCCGCGATGCATTTCATGGCGCAGGGTCAGGGTACGGTCACCACGTACATTCACGTTGTATACCTGGATATAGGGCTCGATATTCCCGAGGTCGTAATTGGCCGACAGGGATTCGCGCACCTTCTGGTAACCGGCGTCGTCGTGTATCGCGCTCACTTCCAGGTAATCCTTTTCCTGGTCGTCCACCACAGCGAACAGCTTCAGCTCCCGTATCAGGCGGGGTGACAGGAATTGCAGGATGAAGCTCTCGTCCTTGAAATTACGCATGGCAAAGTCCATGGTTTCCTGCCAGGGCGTACCGGCGATATCCGGGAACCAGCGTCGGTCCTCGTCAGTCGGGCTTTCGCTGATTCGACGCAGCTCCTGCATCATCCCGTAGCCCAGAGTGTAGGGATTGATGCCACTGTAGTAGGGCGAATTAAAGGGCGGCTGGTAAACCACGGCCGTGTGGTACTGCAGAAACTCCATCATGAAGCCGTCGTTCACCAGCCCCTCGCGGTACATCTCGTGCAGAATGTGAAAGTGCCAGAAGCAGGCCCAGCCCTCGTTCATCACCTTGGTCTGGCGCTGGGGATAGAGGTACTGGGACACTTTGCGCACGATGCGGATGATCTCCCGCTGCCAGGGCTCCAGCAGGGGCGCATTCTTCTCCAGGAAGTAGAGAATGTTTTCCTGGGGTTCCTCCGGGAAGCGATGCTCCTGCTGCTGCGCCTCGGTCTCGGTCACCGGCAGGGTTTTCCACAGCTCGTTGACCTGCTGTTGCAGGATGGCCTCGCGCTCTTCCCGCTTCAGCCGCTCCTCCTCCACCGACAGTGGATAGGGTCGCTTGTAGCGGTCCACCCCGTGATTCATCAGCGCATGGCAGGCATCCAGTACATCCTCAACGGCATCGATGCCGTGGCGCTGCTCGCACTCGGCGATGTAGTTACGGGCGAACAGCATGTAGTCGATGATGGACTCGGCATCGGTCCAGGTGCGGAACAGATAGTTGTTCTTGAAAAAGGAGTTATGGCCGTAGCTGGCATGGGCGATCACCAGGGCCTGCATGGTGAGGGTGTTCTCCTCCATCAGGTAGGCGATGCAGGGATTGGAGTTGAACACGATCTCGTAGGCTAGGCCCATGCGGCCGCGCTTGTAGTTGTTCTGCACCCCCAGGAAATGCTTGCCGAAGCTCCAGTGGTGATAGTTGATGGGCATCGCCGCGGAGGCATAGGCGTCCATCATCTGTTCCGAGCTGATGATCTCGATCTGGTTGGGATAGGTGTCGAGACCGAAATTGCCGGCGATTCGGGCGATCTCCCGCTCGTAGTCCTGCAACAGCTCGAAGGTCCAGTCGGACCCGGTGGACAGGGGCTCGCGTTTTAGTGGCTCTGCCATGTCTTGCCAACTCCCTGGTCAGGCGCTCTGCTTGCGAAACAGTTCGTGAAAGACGGGGTAAATATCCCCCGGACCGGTAATATGCTGCATGGCGAACACATCCCGCCACTCGCTCTCCAGCCCCGAGTAGGTCTGCCACAGGGGTTTGTCGCCACTTTCGGTAATTTCCACGTAGGCATAGTACTGGCACAGGGGCAGTATCTGCCGGATCAGCGCTGTACTGCGCTGGGCGTCGTCGGGCCAGTTGTCGCCATCGGAAGCCTGCGCACCATAAATATTCCACTCGGCCGGCGAATAACGCGCCTCGATAATATTCTTCATCAGTTCCAGCGCACTGGATACCACAGTGCCGCCGGTTTCCCGCGAATTGAAGAACTCCTCTTCGTCGACCTCCTTGGCCACCGTATGGTGACGGATAAACACCAGTTCGGTGCGGTCGTAGTTCCGCGACAGGAACAGGTACAGCAGAATGTAGAAGCGCTTCGCCAGGTCCTTGGTAGCCTGGTCCATGGAGCCGGACACATCCATCACGCAGAACATCACCGCCTTGGAATGGGGGATCGGCTCGTTGTAGTGCCGGTGAAAGCGGATATCGACGTCGTCCAGGAAGGGAATGCGCGAGAGGGCTTCTCGCAGCGCCTCGATACGTTCGCCGAGTTCCGACCGCCGCGCCTCATGTTCGGGAGCCTCCGGCAGCGCGGCGAGCTCTTCCTCCAGTTCGCGCAGTTCGCGCCGGCGGCCGGCACCGAGTGCTATCCGGCGCGCTGTGGCTGAGCGCAGGGAACGCACGATACTGAGATTGGCAGGCGTACCATCAGAGGCGAAGCCGCCCCGCCGGCGCTGGAATTCCTCCAGCCCGGACAATTGCCGCTTGGTCAGGTTGGGCAGTTCCATATCGTCGAACAGGACGTCGAGAAACTCCTGCTGGTTGATCTGGAACACGAAGTCATCCATGCCCTCGCCATCGGGACTGCCCTGCTGCCCGCCCGCGCCACTACCGCCCTGGGGGCGGGCGATGCGATCGCCGCGAGTGTACTCTTCGTTGCCCGGGACTACGTGGGTAATCTGGCCGCCGCGGCCGTGGTGGAACTGCGGCTCGCCGATATCCTTGGTGGGAATCGATATCTGTTCACCGCGATCATTGTCGGTGATGTGTCGACCTTTGAGACTGTCAGAGACAGAGCGCTGAATCTGTTCGCGATAGCGGCGCAGGAAGCGCTGGCGATTGACGGCGCTTTTCTGTTTGGGGTTGTTGCGGCGATCGATCAAAAATCCCACTGCATTACCTCCGGGCGGCTTCGACTACCGGCGAAGGCCCGTGTATTTGGCTTCCGCGACACGCTGTGAATACATCCATGTACGCTCCTATTCGGCGTCCTGCCTCATAGGGTCGCTTCAGCCAAATACACGCCCCTCCGCCTGCTTTGGTGCCAAATTCCTTTGCTCTTGCCTCGCTGCCCTACTGCGATTTCCTCACCCGCAGATACCACTCGGACAACAGCCGCACCTGCTTCTCGGTGTACCCGCGATCGACCATGCGTTCGACGAAGTCGGAGTGCTTCTTCTTGTCCTCGGCGGAGGCCTTGGCGTTGAAGGAGATAACCGGCAGCAAGTCTTCGGTGCTGGCGAACATCTTCTTCTCGATCACGGTGCGCAGCTTCTCGTAGCTGGTCCACCGCGGGTTGCGCCCCTCGTTGTTGGCCCGCGCGCGCAGGGTGAAGTTGACGATCTCGGAGCGGAAGTCCTTGGGGTTGGAAATCCCGGCCGGCTTCTCGATCTTCTCGAGTTCGTCGTTGAGCGCCGAGCGGCTGAGTATCTCGCCGGTTTCCGGGTCGCGGTATTCCTGATCCTGCACCCAGAAGTCGGCGTAGGTGACGTAGCGGTCGAACAGGTTCTGGCCGTATTCGGCGTAGCTCTCAAGATAGGCCGTCTGGATTTCCTTGCCGATGAACTCGACGTAGTTCGGCGTCAGCCACTCCTTGATGAAGTTTAGGTAGCGATCGTGGGTCTCCTGGGGGAACTGCTCCTGTTCGATGGCGGTTTCCAGTACATACAGCAGGTGCACCGGGTTGGCGGCCACCTCCACAGCGTCGAAGTTGAACACCTGTGACAGGACCTTGAAGGCAAAGCGGGTCGACAGGCCGTTCATACCTTCGTTGACGCCAGCGTTGTCCCGGTACTCGGCAATGGACTTGGCCTTCGGGTCGCGATCCTTGAGGGACTCGCCGTCGTAGATGCGCATCTTGGAGTAAATGCTGGAGTTCTCCGGCTCCTTGAGGCGCGACAGCACGCTGAACTGGGCCAGGATATCCAGTGTATCCGGTGCGCAGGGCGCCTCGTGCAGGGAACTGTTCTGCAGCAGTTTTTCGTAGATCTTGATCTCTTCCGTCACCCGCAGGCAGTACGGCACCTTGACGATGGAAACCCGGTCGATAAAGGCCTCGTTGTTCTTGTTGTTCTTGAAAGACTGCCACTCGGATTCGTTGGAGTGGGCCAGCACAATGCCCTCAAAGGGAATGCCGCCGATGCTCTCGGTGCCGTTGTAATTGCCCTCCTGGGTCGCCGTCAGCAGCGGGTGCAGTACCTTGATCGGCGCCTTGAACATCTCGACGAATTCCATCAGCCCCTGGTTGGCGAGACACATGCCACCGGAGTAGGAATAGGCATCGGGATCGGACTGGGCGAAGTGTTCGAGTTTGCGGATATCCACCTTGCCCACCAGTGAAGAGATATCCTGGTTGTTCTCGTCGCCCGGTTCGGTTTTGGATATGCCGACCTGGTCGAGTATCGACGGAAACACCTTGACCACCTTGAACTGGCTGATATCGCCGTGAAACTCATGCAGGCGCTTCACCGCCCAGGGGGACATTACCGATTTCAGGTAGCGCCGGGGGATGCCGTACTCGTCCTCGAGTATCTGGCCGTCCTCGTCCGCGTTGAACAGGCCCAGTGGCGACTCGAACACCGGCGAGCCCTTGATGCAGTAGATGGGCTGGCGCTCCATCAGCTGCTTGAGGCGTTCGGCGAGTGACGACTTGCCGCCGCCCACCGGCCCCAGCAGATAGAGAATCTGCTTGCGTTCCTCCAGCCCCTGGGCGGCATGGCGAAAGTAGGAGACGATTTTCTGGACGCACTCTTCCATGCCGTAGAATTCGTCAAAAGCCTTGTAGCGCTTGATGACCTTGTTGGCGAAGATACGGCTGAGGCGAGGGTCCTTGGAGGTATCCACCACTTCCGGCTCGCCGATCGCGAGCAACATACGCTCGGCGGCGGACGCGTAGACACTGGGATCGGACTTGCACAACTCCAGGTACTCCTGAAGGCTGCACTCTTCCTCGCGCGTGGATTCGTAGCGGTCCTGATAGTGATTGAATAGGCTCATCGTTCTATTCCTCCCTGTCCCTGGACAAAGAAAACTCACTGAAGACTCGTCCTCAGCATACAGGAATTTCAAGCGCTAAGAAGACGAAGATTGAAAATTTAATGCGTGATTTTACGCAGAAAACCTTTTTTAATAGGGCGATCTGCAGCGCCTGAATGCGGCTAACTGCAGCGGGCGTTGCCGCCGGTTTACCGCCTGCCATCCCGGCACCATCGTCCCCGGACACCCACGTTACACGCTGCAATAATTGTTCCCACCCTCTGCCCGTTGCAACCTTGCACACCGCGCCGTCAACTTTGCGTCACCCCGCTATCTTGCGGCGCCGATGTCGCCACTGCTATAACGGGCCGCTCGCTATTGCACCCTGTCCCCTGATTTCCCAGAAGGAAAGCCCATGTCACACCCCCTGGACCGCGCCATCGCCCTCCGCAGCGATGGCGAGAATACCTTCCAAGGCCAGATACCCACGGACTACGCCAACTTCATCGGCCCCTTCGGCGGCGTACTCGCAGCGGTGATGCTGAATGCCCCCTGCCTCTCTGCCGACCGCCTGGGGGACCCGCTGTCGCTGACCGTCAATTTTGGCGGCCCGGTGGGCGAGGAACCCTTTGCGGTGGTGGCCCGCCCCACGCGCACCAACCGCTCCTCCCAGCACTGGCAGATAGAATTGCACCAAAATGGCGAAATCCCGGTAACCGCCAGCGCCATCTTTGCCCTGCGCCGGGATACCTGGGCGGACCTGGAGCGCCGCTTTCCCGATGTGCCGCCGGCAGCAGAAGCGCCCTCCCTGGCCTCGGAACATCTGCCACGCTGGGTGAGCAACTATGAAATGCGGGTGGTGCGCGGCGGAATGGGCTTCCTGGCGCAGGCGCCGGAGGCCAGTGACAGTTCGGAAACCGTGCTGTGGATTCGCGACAACCCGCCGCGGGCGCTGGACTTCCCGGCCCTGGCGGCGCTCGCCGATAACTTCTTCCCACGGGTGTTTGTGCGCCGGCCACAGTTTGTACCGGTGGGTACCGTGAGCCTGACCACCTACTTCCACGCCGACGGCGCCGAACTCGAACGGCAGGGGGACCGCTTCCTGCTGGGACGGGCCTGGGGCAACCGCTTCCACAAGGGCTATCACGACCAGTCAGCCGAGTTGTGGAGTGAGTCCGGCCAGTTGCTGGCCAGCACCCACCAGTTGGTCTATTTCAGGGAGTAGCCGCGCGGACGCGGCTCACACAGGCAGGCTCAGGACAGGCGCTGGCGAAAATCGTCGTAGCCGAACTCGCGGATGACCTCGAGCTCGTCCGTTTGCGAGTTCCACACCGCGATGGCGGGCAAGCCGCAACCGTTGAAGGTGGTGGTTTTCACCATGGTGTAGTGGGCCATGTCCTGAAACAGCAGGCGCTGGCCCACCTGCAGGGGGGCGTCGAAACTGTAATCACCGATCACATCCCCGGCCAGGCAGGTCAGGCCGCCGAGGCGATAGTCGTGCCCGCGCTCCCCCGCCTCCCCCGCGCCGTAGATGCCCGGCCGATAGGGCATCTCCAGCACGTCCGGCATGTGGCAGGTGGCGGAGGTATCCAGGATGGCCTGGTCGAGTCCGTTCCAGGTGGTATCGAGCACCGAGGCCATCAACACCCCGGTGCCAATGGCCACCGCCTCGCCCGGCTCCAGGTACACCTGCACGCCGTGGCGGGCGGAGAACTGGCGGATACAGTCCACCAGCGCATCGACCTGGTAGTCCGGCCGGGTAATGTGGTGACCGCCGCCGAAATTGACCCACTCCATCCGTCCCAGCAGATGGCCGAAGCGCTCCTCCACTGCCGCGAGGGTGCGCTGCAGGGGCGGGAAATCCTGCTCGCAGAGGGTGTGGAAATGCAGCCCGGAGATGCCCTCCAGTACCGACTCATCCAGTTGTGACAGGGGAATGCCCAGACGCGAGCCGGGCGCGCAGGGATCGTAGATGGCGACGTCGCCCTCCGAGTGCTCCGGGTTGATCCGCAGGCCGAACTTCAGGCCGGGCCGCCGCGCCAGCGCGGCCTGCACCAGTGGTTGGGCGCGCTGCCACTGGCCGCAGCTGTTGAACACCAGGTGATCGGTGATCGCCAGGATCTGCTCCAGGTCGGCCTCGCTGTAGGCGGCGCCGAACACGTGCACCTCCCCCTGGTAGAACTCGCGGCCCAATTGGGCCTCGTGCAGGCCGGAGGCGCAGGTGCCGCTCAGGTAGCGCGATACCAGCGGCGCAAAGTGCCACATACTGAAGGCCTTCAGGGCCGACAGCACCCTGGCGCCGCTGCGCTCTGCCACGTCGGCGAGAATGCGCAGATTGCGCTCCACCGCCACCTCGTCCACCACATAGCAGGGCGAAGGCAGACGCGACAGGTCCAGCCGCGAGAAGTCAGTGAACTGATTGATTTCCACTTAGATTTCCACTCAGAGTTCCGCGCCTTTGCGCACGTCCAGGCGGAAACCGGGGTCCAGTTCCACTACCTGCCAGGACAGGCCGTACTGGTTCATGTCCGCCATGAAGGGATCCGGGTCGCACTGCTCCATGTTCCACACGCCGGGTCGTTTCCAGTGGCCTTCCAGGATCATCTTGGCGCCGATCATGGCCGGCACCCCGGTGGTGTAGGAAATCGCCTGGGACTGCACCTCGGCATAGCAGGCCTCATGGTCGCAGATGTTGTAGAGGTACATCACCTTCTCCTGACCGTCCTTCCTGCCGCGCACGATACAGCCGATGCAAGTCTTGCCCTTGGTGCGCGGCCCCAGTGTTGACGGGTCGGGCAGCAGCTTGGCCAGGAACTGGATCGGCACAACCTCGACACCGTTGTACTCCACCGGCTCGATACCTGTCATGCCGACATTGCCCAGTACTTCCAGGTGCTTGAGATAGCTGTCGCCGAAGCTCATCCAGAACTGGGCGCGCTTGAGCGAGGGGAAGTGCTTGGCCAGCGACTCCAGTTCCTCGTGGTACATGCGGTAGATGTTGTAGCTGCCCACCTCGTCGGGGCACTCGAAGCGTGCCATTTTCGACATCGGCGGCGTAGTCACGAACTGCCCGCCCTCCCAGTGGCGGCACTCGGCGCTCACTTCGCGGATATTGATCTCCGGGTTGAAGTTGGTGGCGAAGGGGTAGCCGTGGTCGCCGCCGTTGACATCGATGATGTCCAGTTCCTCGATCTCGTCGAAGTAGTGTTTGGCCAGATAGGCGGTAAACATGTTGGTGGCGCCCGGGTCGAAGCCGCTGCCCAGCAGCGCGGTCAGCCCGGCCTGCTCGAAGCGCTCCCGATAGGCCCACTGCCAGTGGTACTCGAACCTGGCGGTGTCCGGCGGCTCGTAGTTGGCGGTGTCCAGGTAGTTCACGCCGGCGTTGAGACAGGCGTCCATGATCGACAGGTCCTGGTAGGGCAAGGCCACGTTGATCACCAGCTCCGGTTGCTCTTTCTCCAGCAGGGCGGTGAGCTCGGCGACGTTATCCGCATCCACCTGGGCGGTGCGAATGGGGCGCCCGATCTGCTCGGCAATCGCCTTGCACTTGGCCTCGGTGCGGCTCGCCAGCAGGATGTCACTGAACACCTCCGGCAGCTGCGCACACTTGTGGGCCACAACGCCGCCGACGCCGCCGGCGCCGATAATAATTACCTTTGCCATGAATCCTCCTGTCAGGAATGATGTTCGAAGTAAGTGTAGCCCTGCAGGCTCTCGCGGAAGGCCTGGAGAATGCGCTGGCGTTCGGCCACGCTGATACGGCCACTGCGCACGGCGTCTTCCGCGACCTTGCGGAACTGTTCCTGCATGTGCTTGGGTTCGTACTCCACGTAGCTGAGCACATCGGCGATGCTGTCGCCGTGGAATTCGCGCACGAAGTCGAAGCTGCCGTCGGGATTGATCGACACGCTTACCACATTGGTATCGCCGAACAGGTTGTGCAGGTCGCCCAGGGTTTCCTGATAGGCACCCACCAGGAAGACGCCGAGGTAGTAGTCTTCCCCCTCGCGCAGGGCGTGCAGGGGCAGCGTGTTTCGCAGGCCACCCGGCAGGGTAAATTGGTCTATGCGGCCGTCGCAGTCACAGGTCAGGTCTGCCAGGATAGCCTCTCGCCGCGGTTCCTCGTCGAGTCGGTGAATCGGCATGATGGGGAAAACCTGCTCAATCGCCCAGATGTCGGGCAGTGACTGGAACAGGCTGAAGTTGCCGTAGTAGATATCCGACAGCTGTTCCGGCAGGCTCTCAAGATCCGCCGGCACCCGCTCCAGTTGCGGCAGCAGGGCGTTGATGGCCTGCATCACCGCCAGGCAGATATCCTCCGCCAGAGCCCGGTCGCGCAGGCTGGCCTGGCCGCGATGAAACAGCTCCCGCGTCTCGTCGCGGTAGAAGATGGCGTCGTTATAGCACTCCTGGTAGCTATCGATATCCACGCGCGCCAACACGTCCAGCAGGTGGGCAATGAACTCGGAGCTTTCCTCGGGTGCCTGTGCGGGAATGTTCCCCGGCCGGGTGTCACGCACGTCCAGCACGTTAAACAGCAGCATGGAAGAGTAGGCCACCGTGGCGCGACCGGATTCGCTCACCAGCACCGGGTGCGCAATCTCCAGCGGATCCAGGGTTTCGCGCACCGTCTCGACGATATTCACGCAGTATTCGTCAAGCTGGTAGTTCATGCTGTGGGTGGAATTGGCGCTGGCGCCCTCGTAGTCCACCGCCAGGCCGCCGCCGAGGTCGAGGTAGCCCATGGGGGCGCCCTCCGCCACCAGTCCGGCATAGAACTGGCAGGCCTCCAGCACGCCGCTGCGCACATTGCGGATATTGGGCACCTGGGAACCGAGGTGGCAGTGCAGCATCTGCAGGCAGTGCAGCATGCCCGCCTCGCGCAGCTCCGCCGCCACCTGCAGCAGGGCGGTGGTGGAAAGACCGAAAATCGAGCGATCGCCGCTGTCCTGGCTCCAGTGCCCATCCACTTTCGTTGCGCTGCGCATGCGCACGCCTATCAGCGGCTCGATACCCAGGTGGCGGCTGCGCTCGATGATGACCCGCAACTCGTGCAGGGACTCCAGCACGAAAAAGACCGGGTAGCCCATGCGCCGCGCGTAGAGGCCGAGGTCGATGAACTCGGCGTCTTTGTAACCGTTGCAGACCACCAGCGACTCGGTGTCGCGCAGCTGGCTGAGGGCGATGATGAGTTCCGCTTTACTGCCCGCCTCGAAACCGTGGTGATAGCGGCGGCCGTAGTCGGCGATTTCCTCGATCACGTGGCACTGCTGGTTCACCTTGATCGGGAACACGCCGCGGTACACGTTGTTGTAGCCGCCTTCGGCGATGGCGCGCCCGAATGACTCGTTCAACACGGCAATGCGATGATCCAGCACGTTGCGGATACGCAGCACCGCCGGCATGTCGAGATGGCGGGCGCGCATGCCTTCGACAATGTCGAGAATGGACACGGCAACGGTATCGTCGCCCTGCTCCACCAGAGCCTGGACTTCGCCGTTGCCGTTGACGGAATAGTAAGGCGCACCCCAGGCGTCGATGCCGTAGAGGGCGCTGCTATGGGCCGGGCTCCAGCCCGGAGGGAGTTCAGGCGCCACGGCGGATGACCTCGCGGTGGCAGGTTGTGGAACCGACACGGGAAACGGCCGGTATGGAAGGCTCAGCAAATCTCTGCACTGACGGAGCTCCTCGCAGGTTCAGGTGTCACACCGCACCGGCGAAAATCGCCCGGCATCAGTGTGGGAAGGCCAAAGACATAAAATCCTGATGGTGAACAAAACGGCCCGCATTCTAGAGCTGCCCTGTGGGAACGCAAGCAGAATTTTGACCTCCCTTTGTGAATTTTTAGCGCATACCCGGCACTGGTACCGGAAGCGCAGCCGCTATAGGCTGCCTGTTCTATGAGTAACGACCACTGACATGGACATCCGTTCCCCCAACGACAGCGATCTGCCGGCCCTGCTGGCCCTCGAAGAAGCCAGTTTCCGCAGCGACCGAATCAGTCGCCGCAGTTTTCGCCGCTGGTTGCGCCACCGCGACTGCGTGTTTCGCATTGCCGTAGACGATACAAAGGATAGCACGCTGCTCGGCTACGCCCTGGTCACCCTGCGCCGCGGCACCCGTCTGGCGCGCCTCTATTCCCTGGCGGTGGACAGTGCGGCCCGCGGCCGCGGCATCGCCCAGGCCCTGCTGCAATCCGTGGAGCAGGCGGCGCGCGAGGCCGGGGCGATTTACATGCGCCTGGAAGTGGCGGAGAACAACCTCGGCGCCATCAGTCTCTATGAGAAACTCGGCTATAGCCAGTTCGGGCTTTACGAGGACTATTACGAAGATCACGCCAGCGCCCTGCGCATGGAAAAGCGTATACGCCCCTACCAGCCCTCGGGCGACAACCGCCAGCTGCCCTGGCTGCCCCAGACCACCGCCTTCACCTGCGGCCCCGCCGCGCTGATGATGGCGATGGCGGGACTGCCCGGCGGCCACTACCAGCCGAGTCCCGAGGAGGAAATCGAACTCTGGCGGGAGGCGACCACGGTGTTCATGACCTCTGGTCACGGCGGCTGCCACCCGCTGGGGCTGGCGCTGGCCGGGCAGCGCCGCGGCTTTCGCGCCGAGGTGTGGGTCAATATCGAGGGACCGCTGTTTCTGGACGGCGTGCGCGATGAAAACAAAAAGCGTGTCATGCGCATCGCCCACGACAGTTTTGTACGCCAGTGCGGCGCGGCCGGCATTGAGGTGAACTACAGCGATATCGACCAGGATGAACTCACCCGCCGCTTCAGCGCCGGCGCCAACATCCTGATTCTGATCTCCACCTACCGCATGGACAGCATGAAGGCCCCCCACTGGGTCACCCTGAGTGGCTTCGACGACACCTGCCTCTACGTGCACGACCCGGATATGGGCGATACCAGCCCACGGGCGCTGCGGGAGGCGCCACGCAATCCCCTCGACTGCCAGCATCTCCCCATCACCCGGGACAGTTTTGCCGCCATGAGCCGCTTTGGCAGCAGCCGCTTGCGGGCTGTGGTGGTGCTGGAATCGCTGTCCTGAGGCCTTGCACGGCGCCCTGCGGCGCTTGCAGCTAACGCAGACGCCGCCGGGACCGGCGTATACGCTGCGCCGCATCCCGGCGCGAATCGCGGGAAGCCGCATACTGGGCATTCTCGTAAAGACCGGTCACCTCGGCTACGACCTCGGCATGGGCAGGCAGTGCCGCAGCGACCCGGCGGGCGAAATCCCGCGGCCCTTCGCCGGGTGCACGCTCCACACCCCGGCGGGCCAGCTGCGCACAGAAAGCAAGGTACTCCCGACTCAGGCCATCCAGGGTCGCCCCCCCGCGCTGGCGCAACAGCCAGGCTGCGAGCGGTAGCAACACCAGCAGGCCACTGCCCAGCAGAATCAGCACGAACTTCTGCGCGGTGAGTTCGCCCAGGTAGCGCTGCAGCAGCTGCAACTGGTTCTCGCTGTTGAAACCCACCACCCAGGACTGCCAGCGGTAGGTCAGGGCGTCATAGCGCAGGCGCAGGCTGTTGATCCAGTCGACACGCCGGTAGCGCAGCGGCGACAGCGGCGAATCCGCGAGAAAGCTGCCCTCCCCGGCCAGCGCCTGTTCCAGACCCTGTTCAATCCGCGAGGGCGATACCGCGGCCGTCGGGTCGACCCGGCGCCAGCCCTCGCCTTCCAGCCACACCTCGGCCCAGGCGTGGGCGTCGAACTGGTGCACGATAACGGTGCGATTGACCGGGTTGACCTCTCCGCCCTGGTAGCCCGCCACCACCCGGGCCGGCACACCACCCGCGCGCATCAGGGTGACAAAGGCGGAGGCGTAGTGCTCGCAGAAACCGCGACGGGTTTCGAACAGAAACTGGTCAGTGGCGTTCTCGCCCAACAGGGGGGGCTGCAGGGTGTAGACAAAGGATTCTTCACGAAAGCGGGCGAGCACCGCTTCGACAAGGCCTGCATCGCTGCCGGCCTCCTCCCGCAGCTGCAGCGCCAGGGCGCGGGTGCGCGGATTCTCACTGTCGGGCAGGCGCAGTTCCGCCAGCCGCCGCCAGTCGCTCAACACCGGCTCCAGCGCAGCCTGCGGCCAGGAGCGCACCTGGTAGCGGTACTGCTCCTCGATCTCCACCGGCCGGAACAGGCGGAAATCCGGCGCCTGCATGATTCCCGCCTGGGACGACTCCGCGTAACGCAGGCTGTACAGCCAGTTCTGCTGGGTGGGCATCATCAACACGCTGTAGCGCAGCGGCTCGCCCTCGGTGGCGACTTCCGCGGCGCGGCGCTCGGCCGCCGGCACGTCGTAGTAGTTGAAAGCCGACCAGGTACCCTGCTGCAAGCGGCTCATCACCAGCCCCCGCCAGTACAGGTTGGCCCTGGGGGGAATCTCCCCCTCGAAGCTGACCCGGAAGGCGACCTCGTCGGATTTACTGAGACTGGATATCGAACCCGGGCTCATATTGTCGGACACGCCGGTGCGAGCCGCGTGGGTTTTTACCGGTACTGTCCACAGGGGCCCGATGCGGGGGAACAGGAAGAACAGCACCAGCATCAGCGGAAAGGCCTGTGCCAGCATCACCCCGGACTGCCGCAGTGGGCCAAAACGAAAGTGCTCCTGAACGCCCTGGTGCAGGGCCACCAGCGCCGCCGTCACCAGCCACACCGTCGCCAGCGAGTAGAGAACGACCAGCAGATCCTGGGTGAACAGGAATTCAGTGATGCAGATGAAGTAGCCCAGAAACAGCAGGACATAGGCATCCTGGCGCCGGGCCAGCTCCAGCAGCTTCATGGCGTAGGCCGTGAGCAGCAGGGCCACGGTCGGTTCCAGGCCCAGCAAACTGCCGTAACTGAGCCAGATACCGGTGCCGGCCATTGCGATCAGGCCCAGTTTCACCAGCCGCCGGGGGAAATGCCAGGCGCCGCGGAAAATCTGCAGGCGCCACAGGGCGCACGCTATGTACACCACCAGCACCCAGATGGGCAAACGGCCGAGATGGGGTGCCAGCAGGGCCGCCATCCCCAGCATGATCCACACCAGGGCATTGCGCGGTATCTGCTCGTCGACCTTCACGCCGGGCGCTCCACGCCGTGCAGGGCCAGTGCCGTCAGCACCAGTTCCCGATGGGTGTCGCCACTGTCGGGCCTGATCTCCGTCCCGGGCAGGCGCAGGCCGAATGCCTCCCGCCGGCGGTCAAAATCCAGCGCCCAGTAACACAGGTGGGAGAGTCGCTGCTCCACCGGCAGGCCGGCGAAGGCCTCCCACTCCAGCCAGCGATCGCGCTCGGCATGGGCGACATAGAGCTTGCTTTGCAGGCTCTGGCCCCGCGCCAGGCCCTTCCAGTGCACATGGCGCAGCGAGTCACCGCCGCGGTAATCGCGAAAACCGTCGAAGTCCTCGGAACCGGGCATCGGCAGGGCCCCGCCATCCCCTGCCAGCGCCGCTTGCCCCGGCAATTCCGGCGAGGCCAGCGGTTGCGGGTAAACCACTGCGCACAGATCCAGGTCCACCCAGGTCCAGCAGCGCAACAGCCCCAGCGGGTAGGTGGTTTCAATCAGCAGGCGCCCCGGGTGATACCAGCCGCGCCTTCCCACCGGGAGATAAAAACGCAGCACTTCACTGGCGGAATCGGCCAGGTTGATACGCTGCTCGCTACTCTCGGGCCAGCGCAACCGCAGGTCGAAACGCGGCCGCTTGCCACCCCGCTCGAGACGCAGGTCGAATTCGGTCTGCTGGCCGGGAAAGGCGGCGCGGGCCAGTACCGCGTGAACGCCGAGACCGGCGAGATTGGCGTAGGTGTGGAGAATGGCAACGATGAACAGGGTGGCGAGAAGAAAAGTCAGGCCGTAGCTCATGTTGTTTTCGTAGTTAATCGCGGTGAGCAGCATCACCGCGAGGCACAGCAGAAAGAAAAAGCCCACCCGGGAGGGCATGATGAAAATTCGCTTTTGGTCCAGGGTGACGCTGCGGGACGGGGGAATGCGCCGCTTCACCCAGCGCTGAAAGCGTCCTCGCAGGCGGGCGCGCCATCCCTGCGGATTGGCGACGGACGCCTGCTCAGGGGCGTATGACATCCACCTTGCGCTGCATTTGCATGACCAGGGCCATGCCGTCGCCGGAGAAATCCCCGCTGGGCACCAGGCGGTGGGCAACCACCGCCGGCAGCACCATCTGCAAATCCTCCGGTACCACATGACCGCGATTGTGCATCACCGCCCAGGTGCGCGCGCAATCCAGCAGTGCCAGCGCGCCGCGCGGGGACAGGCCGACAGCGAATTCCGGCGCTTCACGGGTGTAGGCCACCAGTCGCTGCAGGTAGTCCAGCAGGCTGTCCGAGGTGTGCACGCCCGCCACTGCCTCGCGGATCTGCTGCAGTTGCGCGGCGCTGATACACTGGCCTGGACGCTGGCTGTCACGCCCGGACAGGGCCTTGCGCTGGAACATTTCACGCTCGGCCACCGGATGGGGATAACCCAGTTCCAGACGCATCAGAAAGCGATCCAGTTGCGATTCCGGCAGCGGATAGGTGCCGCTCTGGTGGATCGGGTTCTGGGTGGCGATCACAAAAAAGGGCTCGGGCAGAGCGCGGGTTTCACCCTCCACTGTCACCTGCCCCTCGGCCATGGCCTCCAGCAGGGCGCTCTGGGTACGCGGCGTAGTGCGGTTGATCTCGTCCGCCAGCAGCAGCTGGGTAAAAATGGGACCGGGGTGGAAGGTGAAGCTGGCGTCATTGCGGTTGTAGATGGATACCCCGAGGATATCTGCCGGCAGCAGGTCGGAGGTAAATTGCACCCGCTTGTAGGACAGCCCCAACACGTCCGCCAGGGCGTGGGACAGGGTGGTTTTGCCCATCCCCGGCAAGTCTTCGATCAGCAAGTGCCCGCGGGCGAACAGACAGCACAGGGCCAGGCGGATCTGCGCCTCCTTGCCCAGCAGTACGCGCCCGACTTCGGACACCGCAACGTCAACCAGCCCCTGTATCTGCATTCCCGCCCCCCGCGGTCAGTGCGACTCAGGCCAGGGCATCCAGGCCCCGCCGCAGGTCGGCTTTCAGATCTTCTACATGCTCGAGACCGACCGCCACGCGGATCAGGCCTTCGCTGATCCCTGCCTCTGCCCGCTGTTCCGGTGTCAGGCGGCCGTGTGTGGTGGTGGCCGGGTGAACAATGGTGGACTTGGCGTCGCCGAGGTTGGCGGTCAGCGAAAGCATCCGGGTGCCGTCGATGCAGCGCCAGGCCCCTTCGCGCCCGCCGCGCACCTCAAAGGCCAGCACTCCGCCAAAGGCGCTCTGCTGGCGCGCGGCCAGGGTGTGGCCCGGATGGTCCTCGAGGCCGGCATAGAACACTTTCTGCACCTCCGGCTGCGCCTGTAGCCAGCGCGCCAGTTCCAGCGTCGAGCGGCAGTGGGCCTCCATGCGCAGACCCAGGGTTTCCAGGCCCTTGAACAGCACCCAGGCATTGAAAGGGCTGAGACTGGGCCCGCAGGTGCGCAGAAACGTCATCACCTCGGCCATGTGCTCGCGGCTGCCCACCACCACGCCCCCCATGCAACGGCCCTGGCCGTCGAGGAACTTGGTGCCGGAGTGCAGGACGATGTCCGCGCCGAATGCCAGCGGGCGCTGCAGGGCCGGAGTGCAGAAGGTGTTGTCCACCACCAGCAGGGCCCCGGCATCCTTTGCCAGCTGGGCAAAAGCGGCGATGTCCGCCACTTCATTGAGCGGGTTGGACGGTGTTTCAATAAACAGCATGGCGGTATTCGGCTTCACTGCTTCGCGCCAGGCAGCGGTGTCCAGCAGTGGCACAAAGTCCACCTGTACGCCAAAACGCGTCAGGTATTTACCGAACAGGTTGGTAGTAGTGCCGAACACGTCGCGGGAACAGATGACATGGTCGCCGCCGCTCAGCAGCGCCATCGCGGTGGCGAGAATGGCCGCCATGCCGGTGGCGGCACCCACTGCAGCCTCACCGCCTTCCAGCGCCGCCATGCGCTCTTCAAAGCCGCGTACCGTCGGATTGGTATAGCGGGAGTAGACATTGCCGGGCTGCTCGCCGGCAAAGCGCGCGGCGGCTTCCGCCGCAGAATTGAACACATAGCTGGAGGTGGTGTAGATCGGTTCGCTGTGCTCCCCCTCGGGAGAACGGCTGATACCGGAGCGCACCGCCAGGGTTTCGATACGGGCACCGTCGAGGGCGTCCCGGTTGTCTCGGTCAGTCATTTTTCAACTCGCGTCATTGTGCAGGCCCACCACGGCGCCCTCTTCCTGCTGGCGGGCGCGCTCCTTGCTCTGGGCTTCGTCGTTGCGCAGCGCCTCGATCCGGTCGAGATAGGCCTGGTCGACATCACCGGTAATATACTGCCCGTCAAACACCGAACAGTCGAAGCCGTTGACATCTTCATTGCCCTCGCGGGAGCACTCCACCAGGTCTTCGAGGTCCTGGAATACCAGCCAGTCGGCGCCGATCAGTTCTCCCACCTCGTCCACACTGCGTCCGTGGGCAATAAGTTCGGTAGCCGACGGCATATCGATACCGTAGACATTGGGGTAGCGCACCGGCGGCGCGGCGGACGCAAAGTAGACATTCTCGGCACCGGCGTCCCGCGCCATCTGGATGATCTGCCGGCAGGTGGTACCGCGCACGATGGAGTCGTCCACCAGCATCACGTTCTTGCCTTCAAATTCCAGCGGTACCGGATTGAGTTTCTGGCGCACGGACTTCTTGCGCTGGCTCTGGCCCGGCATGATAAAGGTGCGACCGATGTAGCGGTTCTTCATAAACCCTTCGCGGAACTTGATACCGAGTTCATGGGCCATGGACTGGGCCGCAATGCGGCTGGTGTCCGGAATCGGGATCACCACGTCGATACCGTGGTCGGGGCGCTCCCGCAGAATCTTTTTCGCCAGCGCCTCACCCTGGCGCATGCGCGTCTTGTACACCGAAATGCCGTCCATCAGGGAGTCGGGACGGGCAAAGTACACATGCTCGAAAATACAGGGGCGCAGGCTGTGTTGCGCCGCACACTGGCGCCGGTGCAGGCGCCCGGCACTGTCGATGAAAATCGCTTCCCCCGGCGCCACATCGCCGATCAGCTGGTAGCCGAGTACATCCAGGGCAACACTCTCGGAAGCCACCATGTACTCCTCGCCCTCCGGTGTTTCGCGCTTGCCCACCACCAGCGGGCGGATGCCATTGGGGTCGCGGAACCCGACAACCCCGTAGTCCACCAGCATGGCGACAGCGGCGTAACCGCCGCGGCAGCGCCGATGCACAGCTTCCACCGCCTGGAAAATGTCATCGGGACTGGGGCTCAGCTTGCCCAGGGTCTGCATTTCATGGGCGAAGATATTGAGCAGTACCTCGGAGTCGGAATCCGTATTCAGGTGCCGCAGGTCGTCCTGGAACAGTTCCCTGGCCAGCTGCTCGGCATTGGTCAGGTTGCCGTTGTGGGCCAGGGCGATGCCGTAGGGTGAATTCACATAGAAGGGCTGGGCCATGGCGGTGCCCGAGCTGCCCGCCGTGGGGTAGCGCACATGGCCAATGCCGATCTTGCCCTGCAGGCGCTGCATGTGATGCTGCTGGAAGACATCGCGCACCAGGCCCTCGCGCTTGCGCTGGTGAAAGCGGCCAGCGCTGCAGGTCATGATGCCGGCGGCGTCCTGCCCGCGGTGTTGCAGCACCGTCAGGGCATCATAGATATCGGGAGCCACATTGCCGTGACCAACCAGTCCAACCAGACCACACATGCTTCTTTCCTCATTGCGGCACTACCACCGCGGCTTGTAACTTACACCGACTGGCCGGGCGCCAGGCCCGAGAGGTTGTCGGTATTAAAATTGGACAGAGTGCCCCGGGCCCAGCCCATCAACGCATCCACCTGCGGCATCAGGCGCGCCTGGTGTAGCCACACCTGATCCCGGGGCGGCAGCAGTTCGCGCACCAGGAATACCAGCACCATGACAATGACCACACCTCGGGTGAAACCGAAAATGGTGCCCAGCAGGCGATCCGTGGCGCCGAGGCCGGTGGCCTTGACCACTTGCGACATGAACATGCTGACCAGGCCAAACACCATCAGCACTGCGATAAACAGAATCAGCCAGGCGGCAATGTAGCGGGCAGTGATATTGCTGATGTATCCGGTGAGGCTGGTCGCCAATTCGCTGGCGAACAGGTTGGCAATGACAAAGGCGGCGACCCAGCCCGCCAGGGACACGGCCTCGCGGGTGAACCCCCGCCACAGGCTGACCAGCGTGGAGAGTCCCACGATGGCAATAATCGCCCAGTCGACCCAGGTCAGTTGCGTCCAGTCCAAGAAATCCACCTGTTCAGTTGCGGGCGCATTCTAACAGAGCGATTGCAGGCAAAACACCGCGAAAATTCCCGCGCGCCAGTCACGGGTAATAGCGTCGCACCATGGATTTCACGCCGAGCTGGCGATCGATATCGGCCTGGATGTCATCGAGGCGAGCGCGTTCGAATTTGGGGCCAACATAAACCCGGTACAGTTTGCGCCCGCTGACTTCTGCCACTTTGACGTAGGCCTTGTGGCCCATGGCATCGAGCCGCTGGCGGGTCTGTTCAGCACTGTCCTTGCTGCTGACACTGACCACCTGCAGGGTCCAGGCGACGGGGATTCCCTGGTCGTCGGTTTCCGGTTGCGCGGGGCGCTGGTCCCGGGGCTGCCGGACGGTCTCGGGTTCCGGCTCTGGCTCGGCCACGGGGGCAGCCGGCTCAACAGCGACAGTTTCAGAAGTTCCGTCCGCAGTTGGCTGGTTGGCATCGACAGCGGAAGCTGCCGGCGATGCGGGGGACAACCCGAAATCCGGGTCCGTTGCGGCGGACTCAAGCTCATCCTCGCTGACGTCCAGCGGCGGTGATGACCGCAATCCCACCTTGTCCGGCGAGGGCAGCGGCGCAGTATCAATCACCGGCGGCGGCGGCATGCGCACAACCGGCGCACTGGGCCCGGTATCGGGTTCCACAAAGATGATCGGCCAGAACACCACGCCCAGCGCCACCAGGATCAGCGCCCCCACCAGACGCTGTTTGAGCACGTTATTCACGCCTTGCCCCTGCTCTCATCCCTATCCAGCAACGGCATGACGGCCGCCACAGTAAAAAATGAACCGAACACCACCAGCCGGTCGCCCTCGCTCATCACACTCTGCGCCCGGCGCAGAGCCTGGCGCAAATTCTTGCTGACACTGATCATGAACTCCCCCTGCTCACGCAGCAAGTCACCCAGTCGCGCAGCCTGCTCTGCCCGGGGGTTGTCGGGCTGATCGGCGAGAAACCAGGCGGCGAAACGCCCGGTCGTCAGGCCCAGCATGGTTTTCAGGTCCTTATCCTTCATCGCCGAAAAAATGGCAATTGTTTTTCCTTTACAGGGAGTTGCGTCGATATATTCAACCAGTTTATCGACCGACTGGGGATTGTGCGCCACATCCAGGAGGTAGTCGATACCGCCGATGTGGCGAAGCTGGCGGCGTCCCGCGGGCTGCAGGGCAGCAAAGATGTCCCGCAGCGGCAGTGCCGCCACGTCCACCCCGAGTAGCAGGGCTGCCTGCAGGGCGGCACAGAGGTTGGAGGGCAGTAACGCGCCCCTGGCCTGCGGCGGTAGTACCACTGGCTCGCCCGATGCCTGAAGCAGTCGGGGAGACCAGGCATCCGCGGCCTCATCGCAGTAAAAATCCTGCCCGAGGTAGCGGGCATTGGCGCCGCTCGCAGCCACCGCCTCCAGTAAACCCCGCGGCGGCTGGCTCTCGGCGATCACGGCGTGCACACCGGAGCGCAGAATGCCGGCCTTTTCCCGGGCGATACCGTCGATGTCATCGCCCAGCCAGTCCTGGTGGTCGAGGCCAATGCTGGTAATCACCGCGACAGTGGGATCGACAATATTGACCGCATCCAGGCGGCCGCCGAGTCCGACTTCCAGCACCAGTACGTCAGCCGCCTGCTGGCGAAACACCAGCAGGGCCGCCAGGGTGGCAAACTCGAAGTAGCTGAGGGATGTTTCAGCGCGAGCGCGCTCGATGTCGGCAAAGGCGGCCACGATGGCACCGTCGTCGGCCTCGCGCCCGGCCACCCGGATGCGCTCGTTGTAACGCAACAAATGAGGAGAGGTATAGACGCCGGGTTGACGCCCTGCCGCCAGCAGCAGGGCCTCGAGGGCCGCGGCGGTGGATCCCTTGCCGTTGGTCCCGGCGATGGTGACCACCGGTACCGTCACCGGCAGCAGGCCGAGCCTGTGCGCGACCACGCCAACGCGTTCGAGGCCGAGGTCGATTTCGCGAGGATGCAGTGCTTCGAGGCGCTCCAGCCAGGCCGCCAGGCCGGTGTCAGTCATCGTCCTGGACGGACTCCACCTCTTCACCGTCGCGCGTTTCGACCCCTTCCTCCTCCGCCGCTGGCGGAGATTGCGCCAGTTCCGTGGCGGTGAGCTTGGCCAGCAGCCGGCCGAGGGTGTCGCGCATGTCATTGCGGTGCACAATCATGTCGATGGCGCCGTGATCGAGCAGGAACTCGCTGCGCTGGAAGCCCTTGGGCAACTTCTGGCGAATGGTCTGCTCGATAATGTTGGGGCCGGCAAAGCCGGCGCGCGCATCGGGCTCTGCCACATTGATATCACCCAGCAGGGCCAGGGAAGCGGAGACACCACCGTAGATAGGATCGGTCATCACCGATACGTAGGGCACACCGGCCTGCTTCATGCGCTCGATCACCGCTGACGTCTTGGCCATCTGCATCAGGGAAATCAGGGCTTCCTGCATGCGCGCGCCACCGGAGGCGGAGAAGCAGACCAGGGGAATCCCCTCTTCCAGCGCCAGTTGCGCTGCGCGGGTAAACTTCTCGCCCACCGCGTAGCCCATGGAGCCGCCGTGGAAGGCGAACTCAAAGGCCACCACCACCAGCGGCATGCCCTGCAGGGTGCCGCGCATGGCAATCAGGGCGTCCTTTTCGCCGGTGGCTTTCTGCGCCGCTGTCAGGCGGTCCCGGTAGCGCTTCTTGTCCTTGAACTTGAGGCGATCAACCGGCTCCACATCGGTGTGGATTTCCTGCCGGTCGTGCTGGTCGAGAAAGATATCCAGGCGCCGGCGTGCGCCGATACGCATGTGGTGGTCACACTTGGGGCAGACATCGTCATTGCGCTCGAGATCGGGACGATAGAGCACCGCCTCGCACTTGACACATTTGGTCCACAGGCCCTCCGGTACGTTGGAGCGGCGATTGCCCTCCTCCTTGCGCACCCCGGTGGGCAGAATCTTGTCTATCCAGCTCATGGCATCTCCCGCTTTGTTGCGGGCATTATAAACGTCGCCCCCCGCAACTAGGAAGGCGCGCCGTCGATTCCACGGCGGATTTGCGCCAGTAATTCCACTGCGTGGGCAATGGTCTGCGCTTCGTCATCCTGCCGCCCGGCGGATTCCGCCAAACGCTGCACCAGGGCACTGCCCACAACAACACCGTCGGCGACATCCGCCACGGCCCGGGCCGAGGCGGCATCCTTGATACCGAAGCCAACTGCCAGTGGCAAATCGGTGGTTTCGCGGATACGGGCCAGATGGGCCGACACATCGGCAATATCGAGGTGGCCTGCGCCAGTGACACCTTTCAGGGCCACGTAGTAAATGAAACCGCTGGCCTGGGCGGTAATCAGGCCAATCCGCTCGCTTGGTGTCGTGGGTGCAATCAGGAAAATATTGTCCATACCCACGCGGTGCAGTTCGGCGTTCACCGCCGCCACTTCCTCCGGCGGGATATCCACCGTCAGCAAGGCGTCGACGCCCGCCCCGGTAGCGGCATCGGCGAAAGCGGCATGACCCATGCGCTCCACCGGATTGGCGTAGCCCATCAGCAGCACCGGGGTATCGCCGTCCCGGGCGCGGAATTCGCGCACCATGTCCAGGACGTCCCGCAGGCGCACCTTGTTGGCGAGGGCGCGCTCGTGGGCCAGCTGGATGGTGGGGCCCTCCGACATCGGATCGGAAAACGGCACACCGAGCTCAATCACATCGGCGCCAGCCTCGACCAGCGCATGCATCAGGGGCACGGTGATGGCCACCCCCGGATCGCCGGCCACCACATAGGGGATCAGGGCCTTGCGCCCCTGCTCTGCCAGCTGTTGAAAACGTTCCGCAATTCGACTCACCGCTATCCCCTTAAAACTCAATGCCGTCAATCGCGGCGACGGTGTGGATGTCCTTGTCTCCGCGGCCGGAAAGGTTGACCACGATGTGCTGGTCCGGGCTCATTCCCGCGGCCAGTTTGGCGGCATAGGCCAGGGCGTGACTGCTCTCCAGGGCCGGCATGATGCCCTCGACACGGGTGAGGATATGGAAGGCTTTCAGCGCGTCATCGTCGTCAGCCACCACGTAATTTACGCGGCCGATATCCTTCAGCCAGGCGTGCTCGGGGCCAACACCCGGATAGTCGAGACCAGCGGACACGGAATGGGTGTGCAGTATCTGGCCGTCCTCGTCCTGCATCAGGTAGGTGCGGTTGCCGTGCAGGACACCTGGCGTGCCGGCCGTCAACGGCGCGGCGTGCTCGCCGGTGGCGAGGCCGTGACCGCCGGCTTCCACCCCGTACATGGCCACGCTTTCGTCCTTGAGGAAGGGGTGGAACAGGCCAATGGCATTAGAGCCGCCACCCACGCAAGCCACCAGGGCATCCGGCAGGCGGCCGGTCTGGGCCAGCGACTGGGCGCGGGCCTCGCGGCCGATCACGCACTGGAAGTCGCGCACCAGTTCGGGATAGGGATGGGGGCCGGCCACGGTGCCGATAATGTAAAAGGTGTCGTCGACGTTGGTGACCCAGTCGCGCATGGCTTCGTTCATGGCGTCTTTCAGGGTCTTCGAGCCGGAAGTTACCGGAATCACTTCAGCGCCCAGCAACTTCATGCGGTAGACATTGAGTGCCTGGCGGCGCACATCCTCTTCGCCCATGTACACCTGGCACTCGAGCCCGAGGCGGGCAGCGATGGTGGCGGTGGCGACACCGTGCTGGCCGGCGCCAGTCTCGGCAATCACCCTCTGCTTGCCCATGTGCTTGGCCAGCAGGGCCTGGCCAATCGTGTTGTTCACCTTGTGGGCGCCGGTGTGGTTGAGGTCTTCGCGCTTGAGATAAATCTGTGCACCGCCGACTTGCTGCGACCAGCGTTGCGCGTGATACAGCGGCGACGGACGACCTACGTAATGAGTGAGGTCAGCGTCCAGTTCAGCCTGGAAATCGGCATCGGCGGAGAGCCGGCGGTACAGCCGCTCCAGTTCCGCCAGTGCCGACATCAGGGTCTCGGCAACGTATTTGCCGCCGTAATCGCCGAATCTGCCATGGGCATCGGGCACACTGTCAAAAAGGTTCTGTTCGCTTGTCATCTTGGCTAGTCCTGCAATTCGTCAGCGGCGCGCACCGCCGCAATAAACGCTCTTACTTTGCCCGGATCCTTGCGCCCGGGCGCGCTTTCCACGCCACCGCTGACATCAACCGCCGCGGGGCGCAACAGTTGTATGCCCTGCCCGACATTGTCGGCATTCAAACCGCCGGCCAGTACGACCGGCATGGGAAACTCTCCCCTGGCCTGCTGCCAGTCGAAGGCCTTGCCTGTGCCGCCAGGCACTCCCTCCTGCCAGCTGTCCAGCAAAATAGCGCTGGCTTCGCGATACGGCTGGCAGGCCGCGGCTGGAGCGCTTCCCGCTTTGACCCGCAGGGCTTTCAGCCAGGGCCGCTGAAACTGGCGGCAGAAATCGGGGCTTTCATCACCGTGAAACTGCAAGGTGTGCAGAGGGACCTGCGCCAGCACCTCTTCGATACGCTCAGCCTGCTCATTGACGAACAGGCCCACCAGCTGCACAAAGGGCGCGGCGGCGGCGGCGATTTCCCGGGCGGTGGCAATGTCCACTGCCCGCGGGCTCGGCGCGTAAAACACCAGCCCCAGGGCATCGGCTCCGGCACGGCAGACCTGCTGCGCATCGTCCGCGGAGGTAATGCCGCAAATCTTTATTCGGGTCCGGGACACCAGAAAAACACCAATTACCAGGGGGCCGCATCATAGCAGACCGGACGCCGGACTGTCTTTACAGCGGCCGTTCAGGTACCGCCCAGCAGCAGCGGCCCGGCCGGCGTTGCCGGCAACCCGAAATGCCCGGGGTAACTGACATCCACCAGGTACAGGCCATCGGGCGGCGCGGTATCGGCGGCCACGGTGCGATCGCGCCCCGCCAGCAATTGCGCCAGCCAGCCCGCCGGGGCACGACCACTACCCACCGCCATCAGGCTGCCGGCAATGTTGCGCACCATGTGATGCAAAAAGGCATTGGCGCGAATATCGATCACCAACAGTGCCCCGCGTCGCTCCACACTCACACTGTGTACGTTGCGAAAGGGGCTGTTGGATTGGCAGGCCGCAGCGCGAAAGGCGCTGAAATCCTGTTCGCCCAACAGGCACTGGGCCTCGCTGTGCATCAGGCCGACATCCAGTGGTCGCCGCTGCCAGGTGACCTGGCCGCCGAGGTGGGCCGGTCGCACCGGGGTGTTGGCGATAATGTAGCGATAGCGTCGCGCGGTCGCTGAAAAACGGGCGTGAAACTCCCCCGCCACCGGCACGGCCCAGTGCAGGCGCACATCGAAAGGCAGGTTGGCATTGCCCCCCAGCACCCAGGCCTTTGGACTGCGGGACACCGGACTGTCGAAATGCACAATCTGGTTGTGGCCGTGAACGCCCGTATCCGTGCGCCCGGCGCAGTGCACCCGAACCGGCGCATTGGCAACCCGCGACAGTGCTGCCTCCAGGGTTTCCTGCACGGTACTGACATCGAGGTGGGGTTGCGACTGCCAGCCGCTGTAACGACTGCCATCGTACTCGACCCGGCAGGCCACCCGCGCAGCGGGTGGCAGCGGGTCGGCGGAGAGAAAATCAGCCAAGCCGGTCAATCAGCCCCTGTGCTTCCTGACGCTGCTCGTCGCTGCCTTCAAGGAGAACTTCTTCCAGGATCTGGCGGGCACCGGGCTCGTCGCCCATATCAATGTAGGCGCGGGCCAGGTCGAGCTTGGTCGAGACCGGGTTGCCTTCGGCGGCAAACACCATGTCCTCGCTGTCCTCGTCATCCTCCTCCACACTGGCGGGAGCGGCGGTCTCGAAATCGCCGCTGAGGTCGAGTTCATCCTCGAAATCAGCGAAATCGTCTTCAATCTCCAGGTCGCTGAAGCTGTCCTCGGGCGACTCCAGGCTGTCCTCAAATTCGGGAGCACTGTCGAAACGGGAAAGCGGCTCATCGGCTATCGGCGATGACAGCGCGCCGCCGGGATTGCCGACAGTTGGCGCGGCGCTGAACACAGGCACCACCGTATCCGCAGTCGAGGAATCGAACTCGGCGGCGGAAAGCGCCTCCTCGGCGCGGGCAATCGCACTCTCGTCGCCGATGTCCCGCAGCGCCTCCAGTTCCTGCAGTGCCTCGGCCTCGCGGTCAGTGCGGGCGTAAAGCTCGAGGAGTTTGACGCGGAACACCGGGTTGCCGGGCTCGGCATTGATGGCATTGCGCAGCAGCTCAATGGCCTGGGGATAGCGGCCGTAGGCAATGTAGATATCCGCCTCGGCGAGCGCGTCACCGGAATCGGCATCGGACGCGTACTGATCGTGCTTGCGCTGCCCGTAGCCGCGCTCCTCATTCTGCCGGGTACGCGAGTCCGGCACTGGCGGAGCAGTGTCTGCATGACCTGCCGGCTCCAGTTCCAGTTCGTCGTCGACATCCAGTTCCTGATGCTTCAACTCTACGCCGGCGAAGACATCCTGCTCTTCGTCAGCCTCATCGCGATCGGCTTTGCGTCGCCGCCACAGTAGCAGGCCCGCCAGCAGAGCCAGCAAAGCAATACCGGGATAGAGCAGGCTGTCATACCAGTTGCCGCTACTGGTGGTAGCCGCAGCGGGGGTCGGCCCGGGAGCCGGTGCGGCGGCCTCGGCCGGCCGGGATTCCGGTTCCGCGGCGGGGGCGGCATCGCCAGCTGCTGTCTCTACGGCCGAGGCAGCATCGCCACTATCGCTGTTATCGCCGTCGCCAGCACCTGGCTGTGCGGGACTACTTGCGGCAGCGTCGAGGCCGGGGGCGCCGTCCTCCGTTTCAGAGCCTGCAACATCGGCATCGATATCGGCATCCCGCAGCGCCTGCTGCAGCGCGGCTATCTGTTCATCCTTGACCGAGACGATGCTTTCCAGGGTTTCCACCCGGTCGTTCAGGGCATCGAGGCGCCCCTGCAATTCTGCGTTTTCCAGCTCGGAACGCTCGAGGCTCTCAAGCGCCGCGGCGCTGCTGGCGCCGGCACTGGCGGACGCGGGAGCTGAGTTGCTATCACCGTCACCACCGCCGCTTTCCTCTGTCGCGTCATTGGCCGAGATGCGTAGGGACGGGCCGGAGGCCGCATAGGGGTCGGAGGCGCGACCGGCGCGCCAGTCTTCATTCTGTTGCTTTACTTCGGCGAGCGCCTCTTCGAGGTCAGCCGAGCTGATGTCACCGGAGGCCGGCAGGTAAATGATATAGCCGGCCTTGATGCGATTGATATTGCCGTCGATAAAGGCATCGGGATTGAGACGCTGGATATCGAGCATGGTCTGGTGCACCGAGGTGCCGTCGGGGCGCGCCGCCTGGGCAATCGACCAGAGATTCTCGTCGCGACGCACCATGTAGCGCGCACCCGGGGCGGGGGCCTGAGAGGTATCGGCACTGAAGTTACGCTGGGGCATTTGACCCGGTGCGAGGCTGGATTTCTGACCCACCCCGACGCGGGTGCCCGTGGCGACTTCCGGCTCAGTCTTTTTTGCGGATGGATCGGGAATGCCTTCGACTTCTTCCACCCGCCTGCTGGCAGATACTACCTCGGCGGCGCTGTCGAAGGCCGGCGGATCCACCAGCACGGTGTACTCACGCAGCAGGCGGCCGGAGGGCCAGCGGGTTTCAATAATAAAGTCGAGATAGGGTTCCAGCACCGGGTCGTCGGACCTGATCAGGATGCTGCCCTGTCCGTTTTCTTCCACCTGGACTTCAAATTTGATGCCCGTGAGGAAGTAGGCGCGGTCCACGCCCATGCGGTCAAAGTCCTCGGTGGTGGCGAGACGCACGCGAATCTGATCCTCGTGCAAGCCGCCGGTGTTGAGCAAATCGACCTTGGCTTTCAGGGGTTCGTTGAGGAAGGACTCAAGGGTAATGTCACCGAGGCCCAGCGCCCAGACAGACCCCGCATGCAGGCAGCCGAGGGAAAACAACACCGCCGGCAACGTCCGTTTCCTAGCCATACCCAAGCCTTTATTATTCTGCACCTGCTTCGCCAAGCCGGCATCCCCCTAGTCCAGCCGCAATCGCGACGCGAATCGCTGCAGCCGGGAACTGGTTCCCGATCCCGAATTGGCCCCCAGGGACACTGCAGCGGGTATAGAAAGGACCCCTTGAAAAGGCTTCCCGACGCCCGTCGGGGTCCTCATTTCGCCCAAGTATGTCGACTAGGTCATTATTAATCAAGATAGGTGCTGATCATGCTCTCGGCAATTTGCACACTATTGAGCGCGGCCCCCTTGCGCACATTGTCGGCCACAATCCACAGGTTCAATCCGCGCGGATGGGAGATATCTTCGCGAATGCGACCGACAAATACCGGGTCCTTGCCCGCCGCCTCGGTCACCGCCGTGGGGTAGCCGCCATCGGCGCGCTCGTCCATCAGCGTGACGCCATCGGCCTGCGCCAGTAGCTCGCGCACTTTCTCCACGCTGATTTTCTCGCGGGTTTCGATGTGCACGGCCTCGGAGTGGCCGAAGAAAACGGGAATGCGCACACAGGTCGGGTTCACCTGAATGCTGTCGTCGCCGAAGATCTTCTGGGTCTCCCACACCATCTTCATCTCTTCCCGGGTGTAGCCGTTGTCCTGGAAGGTGTCGATGTGCGGCAAGGCATTGAAGGCGATCTGCTTGGGGTAAACCTCGCACTCCGCGTCCTGGCCATTGAGCAGGCGTGCCGTCTGCCCGGCCAGCTCCTCGATCGCTTCCTTGCCGGTACCGGATACCGCCTGGTAGGTGCACACATTAATGCGCTCGATACCCACCGCGTCGTAGATCGGCTTCAGCGCCACCAGCATCTGAATGGTGGAGCAGTTGGGGTTGGCAATAATATTGCGGTTGCTGTACTGGGCCAGTGCCTCTGGGTTCACCTCCGGCACCACCAGCGGAATGTCTTCGTCACGGCGGAAATGGGAGGTGTTGTCGATCACCACACAGCCGGCCGCGGCCGCCTTCGGGGCAAACTCCTCGGAGATGCTGCCGCCGGCGGAGAACAGGCCGATCTGTGCCTTGCTGAAATCGAACTCGGCGAGGTCGGTCACCTTCACCGACTTGCCCTTGAACTTGATGGACTTGCCCGCCGAACGGCTTGAGGCCAGCGGGTAGAGATTGCGCACCGGAAAGTTCCGCTGCTCGAGAATCTCGATCATGGTCTCGCCGACGGCACCGGTGGCGCCGACGACGGCTACATCGTATGAATCTGCCATTGTTTTGTTCCGTTAGTGAGTGAGTTTCAGGATTCAAGGGCGCGCAACACGGCGTCGCCCATTTCCGTGGTGGATACCCGGCTGTCGCCCTCGGCCCAGATATCCGCTGTGCGCAGCCCCGCATCGAGCACCTGGCTGACCGCACTTTCTATCGCGGCGGCGGCCTCCGGCTGGTTCAGCGTATACCGCAGCATCATCGCCACCGACAGGATGGTGGCCAGGGGGTTGGCGATGCCCTGCCCTGCGATGTCCGGCGCGGAGCCGTGACAGGGCTCGTACATACCGCGGCCGTTCTTGTCGAGGGAGGCGGATGGCAGCATGCCGATAGAACCGGTGAGCATGGCGGCGGCGTCGGAGAGGATGTCGCCGAACATGTTGCCGGTCACCAGCACGTCGAACTGCTTGGGCGCACGCACCAGTTGCATGGCGGCGTTGTCCACGTACATGTGGGACAGCTCGACGTCGGGATAGTCCTTCGCCACTTCTTCCATGACTTCGCGCCAAAGCACCGTCACTTCCAGTACGTTGGACTTGTCCACACTGCACACGCGCCTGTCGCGCGCCCGGGCCAGATTGAAGGCCAGGTGGCCGATGCGGCGAATCTCCGACTCGCTGTAGACATAGGTGTTATAGCCCTGGCGCTCACCATTCTCCAGGGTGCGGATGCCGCGGGGCTCACCGAAGTAGATGCCGCCGGTAAGTTCGCGCACGATGAGAATATCCAGCCCCGCCACCAGCTCCGGCTTCAGGCTGGATGCCGCGGCCAGTTGCGGATAGAGCAGCGCCGGGCGCAGATTACCGAACAGTTCCAGCGCCGAGCGCAACCCCAGCAGGCCCTTCTCCGGGCGCAGGGCGGCCTCGACCTTGTCCCACTCGGGGCCACCGACTGCGCCCAGCAGAATGGCGTCGGCCTGCCTTGCCCGGGACAGGGTTTCCTCCGGCAGGGGTACGCCGGTAGCGTCCAGGGCGGCGCCGCCCAGCAAACCGTATTCCAGGTTCAGGTCGAGGGAAAACTGCCGATTGACGACCTCCAGCACTTTCACTGCTTCGGCCATGATTTCCGGGCCGATGTGATCGCCGGGGAGTATCAGGATGTTCTTGCTCACAATTCTGTCTCTTGTCTCGTGTCGTATGGCTTTCAGCAAATGCTGCCAAACAGCCAGGGAGCGCGCTGCCGGTACTGCGCTTCGAAGGCGCGGATGGCGTCCGCACTCTCCAGTGTCAGGCCGATATCGTCAAGGCCATTCAGCAGGCAATGCTTGCGGAAGGACTCGACCTCGAAAGCGATAGTCTCGCCTTCGGGAGTGCGGATCACCTGCTCAGGCAGGTCGATCTCCAGCGTGTAACCCTCGCTGGCGTACATGGCCTGGAACAGGCTGTCCACGGTCTCCGCCGGCAGCGCGATCGGCAGCACACCATTCTTGAAGCAGTTATTGAAGAAGATGTCGGCAAAACTGGGCGCAATAATACAGCGGAAGCCGTAATCCTCCAGTGCCCAGGGCGCGTGCTCGCGACTGGAGCCGCAGCCGAAGTTCTCCCGCGCCAGCAGCACCGAGGCGCCGGCATAGCGCGGCAGGTTCAGTGGAAATTGCGGATTCAGCGGCCGCCCGCTGCAGTCCTGGCCCGGCTGCCCTTCATCGAGATAGCGCAGTTCATCAAACAGGTTGGGGCCGAAGCCGGAACGCTTGATCGATTTCAGAAACTGCTTGGGGATGATCAGGTCGGTATCGACGTTGGCCCGGTCCATCGGCGCGGCGAGGCCACTGTGTACGGTAAAGGCTTTCATTGTGCGTCCTCCGCGAAAGTGCGTACGTCGACGAAATGTCCGGCCACTGCGGCCGCCGCGGCCATCGCCGGACTGACCAGGTGGGTGCGACCACCAAAGCCCTGGCGGCCTTCGAAATTGCGGTTCGAAGTGGAGGCACAGTGCTCACCGGCACCGAGCTTGTCGGCGTTCATGGCCAGGCACATTGAACAACCCGGCTCGCGCCACTCCATGCCGGCGTCAATAAAGACGCGATCCAGCCCTTCGGCCTCGGCCTGGGCCTTGACCTCGCCGGAGCCGGGCACCACCAGCGCCTGCTTGATGGAAGCGGCAACCTTTTTACCGCGCACCACATCCGCCGCGGCGCGCAGATCCTCGATGCGGGAATTGGTGCAGGAACCGATAAACACCCGATCCGGGCGGATATCGGTAATCTTCTGGCCGGCGCTGAGCCCCATGTACTCCAGGGCGCGCCGCACGGCTTCTTTTGCGGTGGCTGTGGGTTGTGCTTCCGGGTCGGGTACGGTACCGCCCACCGGCAGTACCATTTCCGGGGACGTGCCCCAGGTGACCTGGGGCTGGATGTCTTCGCCGCGCAGTTCGATCACGGTGTCGAACTCGGCGTCCGCGTCCGAGTGCAGTTCGCGCCAGGCCGCCACCGCCTGCTCCCACAACTCGCCCCGGGGCGCATAGGTGCGGCCCCTGACATAGTCAATGGTGATGTCGTCTACCGCTATCATCCCCATACGGGCGCCGGCCTCGATGGACATATTGCACAGCGTCATGCGCCCTTCCATGGTCAGGCCGCGCACAGCCTCGCCGCCAAACTCGATGGCGTAGCCGGTGCCGCCGGCGGTGCCGATGCGGCCAATTACTGCCAGCGCTACGTCCTTGGCGGAGACGCCGGGCTGCAGTTTGCCGTCCACGCGCACCAGCATGTTTTTCATCTTGCGGGTAATCAGGCACTGGGTGGCCAGCACGTGCTCGACTTCCGAAGTACCGATGCCATGGGCCAGGGCGCCGAGGGCGCCGTGGGTGGAGGTATGCGAGTCGCCGCAGACCACCGTCATGCCCGGCAGTGTCGCGCCCTGCTCCGGGCCCACGACATGCACGATGCCCTGGCGGCGGTCGTTGATCGGGATCTCGACAATATTGAAGTCGCCGCAGTTATCATCGAGTGTCTTTACCTGCAGGCGGGATACCGGGTCGACAATACCGTCCACCCCGCCACTGCGCTCGGCTGAGTCGGTGGGCACGTTGTGATCGGGCACCGCGAGGTTGGCATCCAGGCGCCAGGGCTTGCGACCCGCCAGACGCAGCCCCTCAAAGGCCTGGGGCGAGGTCACCTCGTGTAACAGGTGGCGGTCGATATAGATCAGGGCGGTGCCGTCGTCGCGGCTTTCCACCACATGCTGTTGCCAGAGCTTGTCGTAGAGGGTTTGTCCAGCCATGGGCTTATGTCCCTTCCTTTAACAGGTAATTGAAGCGCAGATGCGCGGGCAGCGTTGAATGGGGGCGATATTACGCTTGAGCATTCTATAAAACAAATCTATTATTTTTATCCAATCGATTCCTCACAGGAATAGCAATGGAAACCCAGAACCTGCAGGCCTTCATCCAGGTTGCCGAAGACCGGTCCTTTTCCCTCGCGGCGGAAAAGCTCCATCTCACCCAGCCCGCGGTGAGCAAGCGCATCGCACTGCTGGAGCAACAGCTGGACTGCCAGCTGTTCGACCGCATTGGCCGCCACATCGGACTCACCGAAGCCGGCGAGGCCCTTATGCCCCATGCCAAGTCGGTGATCCAGCAACTGAGCATGGCGCGCCAGGCGGTGCGGGATTTGTCGGGCCAGGTGGCTGGCGACCTGCGCCTGGCCACCAGTCACCATATCGGCCTGCACCGCCTGCCGCCGGTGCTGAGCCGCTTCAGCAGGGCCTGCCCCCAGGTACAGATCGATATCGAGTTCATGGATTCAGAGCAGGCCTACGACCTGATCACCCACGGCAAGGTGGAACTGGCGGTGGTCACCCTGGCGCCTGACGGAGACCCCTCCATCATCACCCGGCCAGTGTGGCCGGACCCGCTGGATGTGATGGTGGCCCGCGACCACCCCCTGGCACGCCTCAACCCCTGCCCGCTGGCGGCGCTGGCCGAACACCCCGCGGTACTGCCCGGCCTCAACACCTACACCGGCCAGATTGTGAAACGGCTGTTCGACCAGCACCGGCTCGACCTGCAGGTCTCCATGGCTACCAACTACCTGGAGACCATCCGCATGATGGCCTCGGTCGGTTTGGGCTGGACGGTGCTGCCGCGCAGCATGTGCGACCACACCCTGCTGCCGCTGTCGGTGGAAGGTATCCGCATCGAGCGCACTCTGGGTGTGATCTATCACCGCGGGCGCAGCCTGTCTCGGGCGGCGCAGGCATTTATTGAAGAGTTGGGTTACGAGGCTAGTTGACCAGATCTGTTTCTATGTAACCAATATAGTCTTCAAGGTCTTCCCCAGCCAAAGATACCCAGTACATCCTTGGATTCCTTGAATCCCTGTATAGGACAAATAGCAAGTTACACTCCGGATGACACACCCTTGCTTCGAACATCTTGGTGGGGTGAGACCCGCTCTGCTTGAAATATTTCCAATCAGAAATGTCGTTTCTTAGGGCCCCAAGGTCGTGAACTCTATTTTCTCCAATCAATACAACCTTTTCTGAATCAGACAAGTTTTCATTAATATAATCAAATCCCGAATTTGCCCTATACAAAGCTGTAAATAGTGCATAGAGCACAAACAATACCAATAAGATCGAAATAGTGCTGAAGAATAATTCGCATATTAAATTCTTAAATCCGAAAATTTTCATACACCAATCAAGTCCTAGTTAAACGGAAATTCTGAAACTCTCCCCGCATAGGCAATAAGTCGCGAAAAACACAAGGGGACAGCAGCACAATCTCCTTGCGGAGTTGACCCCCAATCCTGACACTGCACTCACTTGAGCCATGTGGTCATGGCCTGACCCTGAATCTCTTTAATTAATGATGGCCTATACCTGGAAAAATAGTAAAGTATAGCTCCAAAGAAATAAGTAACGAGGATCACGGCGAACCACGCCAGCTTACTGAAGCTATACCCATCTTTGAAAAGGGAAACCATCATCCAAAACCAAAAACCAACGCTACATAACGCCCCAATAATAGCTCCTAGCTGTAGCAAAAAATAACCAAATCCGCCACTTGGAAAAAAGCCATCAAAGTAAGATGCAATGGAGCAGGCCACGCCTGTCGCAATTATTACGTCGCCCATCCGCACTTTCGTCTGAGCATCAGCCATCATCACAAATCTCACTGCTAGATCAGCCTAGAGGGCGGCAGTTTATTTGAAAGTTCTTTCAGTTCTTTTCCTCACTTAATCTATCACCTCCAATCCTGCCGGCAATTACAAAGAACTCCCGGTCGAGCATTTCAACAGCCTAGCAGGCTTGTAGCGACCACTAAGCGCATGATGCGCTTACCACATCGCATATAAACAGGCGAGGGTGAGAAAAAATATGCCGCCCAGACCTTCCGCTCAAATCTATCCTCTGGATGTTCCAGTTTTTTAATAGAAATATGAAAAGGGGAATACATCGCAAACGCACGAAATACAGCGATTAAATATGCAAGGGCGAGTCCGGCCTCTATCCACTGCCACATTGAATAATCGACATTATTCTTGCAATAAAAAGCTAGCAAGCAGATAGCCCAAAAAAATATTGCCAGCACATATGATAATTGATTTGTTGATCTAACCTTCACAGACAGGGTCAGGCCTTACATTTGACATTACATGCAATTCAGGACCGGCCACCCAACGCCCCACTGCCCTTTTCTCCCTGCCACATGCCATCGTGATCCGGCAGGTAAAAGGTGCCGTTGTAACGGGCGACTATGCCTCGCTCGCTGACGATCAGGCCGTTACAGAAACCAAAGCGCCGCTTTACCGTCACCTCGCTGTTGCTGGCTTCCAGCCAGTCGCCCATTTTACCGGCGCCGATAAAATCGAGGGACAGGTTGATGGTGGGGCTGCCACCCACGGCGCCGCGGGCGTGGTTTACCCCGGAGGCGGCGGCGATATCCGCCAGCGTCATCAGTGCGCCGCCGTGGCAGATACCCATCATGTTGGCGTGCTGGGTATCCACAAAGAGGCCGAAGGTAACGCCGTCCTCCCGCACCCGCCGATACAGGGGCTGCAGGTTGTCGGTAAAGCCCATCCCTGTCTGTACGAGCTCAAAACCCGCGGGAACCCGCTGTTTGCCTGTCGTATTGTTGTCACTACCCACTGCCTGCCTCACTCTGCTTTATTTTTCAATGTCTACGTTGGGCTCAGAAAATCCCCATGGCGAGCCCTGCCACCAGCGCCTGACCCAGTTCCCGGCATTGCTGGCGATGCCGTTCGGTGACTTCACCGCGGCAGATCAGCGCCTCTGTAGCCTCGCTGAAGGGAATGCCCGACAGAATGCGCTGCGCCTGGCGGCGGGCATTGCGACCGTCGTTACCGGCCGAAAAGACCAGCGCACAGGGCATCACCCTACCCGCGGCGATCATCGGGTAGAACACCCGGTCCAGGTAGTCCTTGAGGCCGCCGGCCAGGGCACCGGAATTCTCCGCCCCGATCAGCACCAGGGCATCGGCCTGCAGCAGGTCGGCACTGCCGCTGTCGCAGGCGCGACGCAGGGTCAATGTCACTTCGGCTTCTGCCGCTTCGGCGCCGGCCCCCTGCCACAGCGCTCGCGCCAATTCAGCGCTGGCGCCACTCTGGCTGTGATAAACGATCAGCAGGGTTTTCACGACGACGGTAAGTACCTCTTCTACGCGGGGACAAAACGCGACGAAAACAGGGATTTCACCACAGCCGGCAGGCACTGTCATGCCACGGCCCCTGCGAACTTGGCAGGACGACAGCGCCAGTGCTCTAATGTCGCCTTTCGCCGGCGGCACCACTGCCCGCCCCGCTTCGGCCCATTCACCGACCATAAGGACAAGATCGATGAGCGACACCAACCGCCAGTGGCTTCTGAAAACCCGCCCCCAGGGCATGATCGGCCCGCAGCATTTTGAGCTGGTGCATTCGCCCCTGCCCGAGCCGGACCTGGACGCCGGCCAGGTGCTGGTCAAAACCCTGATGCTGAGCTTCGACCCGGCCATGCGCGGCTGGGTGGAGGACGAACCGTCCTACCTGCCGCCGGTCCCCCTCGGCGAGCCGATGCGCGCCAGCGGTATCGGACAGGTCATCACTTCAAACAATCCCGACCTGCCCGCCGGCACCCTGGTACAGGGCATGATGAACTGGCAGGAATACAGCGTGGGCGATCCGGCCTCGCCGCTGATGCCGCCCCGCCCCCTGCCCGCGGGCACCCCGCCCGCCATGGCCCTGGGCGTCTTCGGCGCTACCAGCCTGACCGCCTACTTCGGGCTCCTGCATGTCGGCCAGCCAAAAGCGGGCGAAACCGTACTGGTATCCGGCGCCGCTGGCGCAACCGGCTCGGTGGTCGCGCAGATTGCCCGCATCAAAGGCTGCCGGGTGATCGCCATCGCCGGTGGCGAGGACAAATGCCAGTGGCTGCGCGACAGTTGCCGCATCGAGGACGTCATCGACTACCGCAACCAGGACGTGGCGGCGGAACTCGCCCGCCTCTGCCCCATGGGGATCGACGTATTCTTCGATAATGTGGGCGGCAGCACCCTGGAAGCGGGCATCGAGCAGATGGCGGACTTCGGCCGCATTGTGCTCTGCGGCGCCATCTCCGGCTATAACGACGACACACCGAGCCCCGGCCCCAACAACATGATGAAGCTGATCACCCGCCGCATTCGCATGCAGGGCTTCATCGTGATCGATTTCCTGGAACAGGCGGAAGCCGCCTACGCCGACCTCGGCCAGTGGGTGGGCGCCGGCGAGATCACCTGGCGCGAGGACATCCAGGAAGGCTTCGACAACATTCCCGCCACCCTGCTGCGCCTGTTTGAAGGCCGCAACCAGGGCAAGCAGCTGTTGAAACTGGCGGACCCCGACTGATTCCCCCGGGCACGGCTGTCCCCCACACCTTATCCACAGAACAGCCTGTGGATAACTTTGGGGACAGCTGGCCGGTACCAAAACCAGAGTAGAACCCGCCCGGGGTGCCCGATCGGAACCAACCCTGACCTGGGCAGTGTTTTTTCCTTTTTAATCAACCTGTTGCAAAGGCAACTTCGGAAACTACTAGTCGTTAGTAATTCGGTCGGGGCAGCATCCATGTCTTGTGGATAGCTGAACCGGGCGGGTTTGTAGACACTTACCCGAAAGCCCGTGTTCGACGGGCTTTATCATTCCTCAAAAGCCCGTCACGCGGCGCTGCCACCGCGGTGACGCAGGCTGAAACACACGTGGATGCGCGGGTTGCGCTCGAAGTCCGGGTCCAGCGTTTCGCGGGTGATGTCCTGGCAGTCGAACTGCTCCGCCAGTTCCGGCTCCAGACGGAAGCCCCGGCGGTTATTGGAAAAGTACAACTGGCCCCCCGGGCGCAGGCGCGACATGGCCGCCCGCACCAGGGCCGGGTGATCCCGCTGCACATCGAAGCTGTCCTTGACCGCCCGCGAGTTGGAGAAGGACGGCGGGTCGAGCATGATCAGATCGTAGTCCCGGCCGCCCTGCTCCAGCCAGTTCAGGCAGTCGCCGCGCTCGATGCGATTGCCCTGCTCCGACAGGCCGTTGTGGGCGAGGTTCTTGCGCAGCCAGCCGAGGTAGGTATTGGACAGGTCGACACTGGTAGTGGAGCGGGCGCCGCCCACTGCCGCCTGCACCGTGGCGGCCCCGGTGTAGCAGAACAGGTTGAGAAAGTCCCGGCCCCGGGCCTCGGCGGCAATACGCAGGCGCAGGGGCCGGTGATCCAGGAACAGGCCGGTGTCGAGGTAGTCGTGCAGGTTGACCAGCAGTTTCGCCTGGCCCTCGCGCACACTGAAATACTCCCCGCGTTCGGCCTGCCGGGTGTACTGCTCGGCTCCGCGCTGGCGCTGGCGCACCTTGAGAGCGATGTCGCCGGGCCGCACATTCAGTGCCGCCGGCAGCGCCGCCATTACCTCGTCCAGACGGCGCGCAGCAGCGTCTGGATCGACATCGGCGGGGGCGCGGTACTCCGCCACATGCACCCGATCACCGTAGATGTCCACCGCGACCGAGTACTCGGGCATGTCGGCGTCGTACAGCCGGTAGCACTCCACTTGCGCCCGCTTCAGCCAGGGATTGAGGCGTCGACGGTTCTTGCGCAGCCGGTTGGCGACCATTTGCGCGCCCTCGGACAGCGGCGCGTTGTCCGCTTTGTGCGTCTCCGGCGCAGCGGCGGCACCGTTGTCGCTGAGCCGGTTGTCCTTGAGGTCGAACAGCAGCAGGCTGGCCGGCAGCGCACCGTTGTAGAGCTTGTACTGGCGGTGACTGCGCAGGCCGATGGCCCGCCCCAGGTCGAGGTCGGAGGTGAAGATCGCGGCCTGCCAGCCGTCGAACTCCCGCTTCATTGCCTCGCCCAGTTCGCGATAGAGATAGCGCAGGCTCTCCTTCTCGCCCAGGCGCTCGCCGTAGGGCGGGTTGCACACCAGCAGGCCCTCGGCAATGGGCAAATGAGTGGGGCGACGCAACTCCGCCAGCGGTTTGCGCAGCACCCGCACCGCCCGCTCCAGGCCGAGGCGGGCGATGTTCTCCTGGGCCCGGCGCACCACGCGGTTGTCGGCGTCGTAGCCGCGCATTTCCGGCAGTTGCCGCTGGCGGCCGCGCTCGGCGCGACCGCGGGCATCGCTGAGAATGGCCTGCCACTGCTGTGGATTGTGACCCGACCAGGCCTCGAACCCGAAGCGCCGTCGATCGAGGCCCGGGGCAATATCCGCCGCCATCATGGCCCCTTCCAGCAACAGGGTGCCCGAGCCGCACATGGGGTCGATCAGCGCACCGCCACGCGCCGCCATACCGGGCCAGTCGGCACGCAACAGAATGGCCGCTGCCAGGTTTTCCTTCAGCGGAGCGGCCCCGGCCTCGCTGCGATAGCCGCGACGGTGCAGGCTGCCGCCGACCATATCGAGGGCCAGCATGGCCCGGTCTTTCGACAGGCGCAGGTTAAAACGCAAATCCGGGGCGCGCCGGTCCACCGAAGGCCGGCGGCCGAAGCGCTGCTGAAACCAGTCCACCAGTGCGTCCTTGGTGCGCTGGGCACCGAACTGGGTATTGCGGATAGCGCGATTCTGGCCGCTGAAATCGATGGCGAAAGTCTGGCTCACCTGCATCCAGGCCTGCCAATCGAGCGCACTCAATCCGGCGTAAAGCTGATCGCCATCAGCGGCATCCACTGTGGCCAGGGGCAGCAGCACCCGGTTGGCCAGACGCGACCAGAGGCAGGCGCGGTAAGCCGCGGCCAGCGGGCCGGTAAAATACACGCCAGCCACGGTTTCACGCGCCGTATTGGCTCCCAGAACCTGCAGTTCATGGGCAAGCAGGCTCTCAATGCCCTTCGGGCAGGTGGCGAACCACTGGCGTTCGTCAGTACTCAATCATTCTCTCCTGTGGACAGTGCCGTTGCGTTCAGGCTTTGCGGCGCGGGGATTTGCGCCTGGCGGCGGGTTTGCGCGCGGCTTTTCTGCCGGCGCTGGTTTTCGGGGCGGGGGCGGCGCGCTTTTTCCCGCCGGCGGCATGGGCGGCCTTTTCGCGCGCCATCAGCTCGAGCACAAGGTTGGAGGAGCTGTCCATGTACTCCAGGTAGCGCTGGAACTCGCTGTCGCTGAAGCCGCGCAGGGCATCGTGTTTGCGATACAGGTTGATAAAGCGGCGCTCGCGCTCGTACTGGCGCGGCAGGGCCATCACCCCCCAGTCCTCCAGCCGCCTTTCCAGCTGCGGGTTGTAGGTGCGCAGGAATTTGAGCAGGAAGGGAATCGGGTCGTGGCGCGCGAGCAGGGAGGCACTGCGCAGCACCAGTTCCAGCGGCAGTATCTTCTCGCCGCTTTCCACCGCCTCCAGGATGTCCTTGTCGGCGAGCCCCAGGCTCTCCGCCAGTTCCTTGATGGTCAGGCCGGCGGTCTCCCTGGCGTCGCGCAGGAAGTGTCCGGCCTCGGCCATGGCCTCCAGGCGCTCGGGCTCCATGCTGGCATTGAGCAACTGGCGCAGCCAGGTTTCACCGAACATGGCGCTGAGGGTTGCGGTATTGCGGGCCAGCTCCAGGGTACCGCCGGCCACCTCGCCGCTCAGGCGCAACAGCACATCAATCAGGGTGCGCTCCTGCCCTTCCTCACCCCGCTCGCCGCGCTCACTCATACTCTCTGCCCCATTTTGCGGCCACTGCGCCATCCAGAGCTTCCAGTATAGCCAGCGCGGCGCGAATCACTGCCCCTCCGGCGCAGCGGGCAGGCCGGTTTCCAGGGCGAATATCTGCCGTAAAATGCCCTGCCACTCGCTGTACTGAGACTCCAGGCTGCCGCTGAGGCGAAACACCCGGCCGCTGACATCCAGCACCGTGGGGCTGACTTCGTTGTCGAAGCCCTGAGCCAGTTCGCGCAGATCCTGCTGCTGCACCTTGCTCCAGCGGAAGGTGTTGTAGCTCTGCTGCAGGGCGGCGAAGGAGCCGCGGCGCCCGGCGCTGTCCCGGTCCTGCAGGCGCTGCTGGTAGTCCTGCATGTACTCGGCCTGTTCGCGGCCGTACTGGCGCCACAGGTCGTAGGTGGGGCGCATGTCTTCCACCAGGTCCACATATTGCTCATCGACGGTATCGATGAAACGGTATTCCTGGTCGCGAATGCGCTGCACCCGCGCCATCATGGGGTCGCCCTGCGCCGGCAGGCGCTGCACCCGGTAATGCCCCGCCTCGTCGCGCCCCAGGTAGCCGGCAAAGGCATCCGGCGCCAGGCTCGCGGCATATCGCAACTCGCCGACGTCGCCGATCGCCTTTATTTCCGCCGCAGTGAGGCTGCGCTTCACCGCCAGCAGGTCGTTGGCTATCTGGCGGTAGAGGTCGGCAAATGGGTCGCCGCCCGCGGGCACCGGGTAATCGGCGGCGCCGGTGACGTCGGTGTACACACCTTGCAACCACTGGCGGCCGGTGGCATCGCTGGCGCTCACCTGCAGCGCCAGGCGCTGGCCGTCGGAGTGCAGGATGGTGGCGCTCACCTGTAGTTCGGCGCTGTCGTCCGGTTCCGGCAGTACCCTCACCACGCCCCAGGCCCCGGAATCCACCAGTGCCTGGCGCAGCAGTACCGGCAGGTAGCGGACCTCGGCGCGGCGAATTTCAGGAAAAATGCCGCGTGTACCGTGGGATGTCACATCCTCTGTCAAACCCGGGTCGAACACCGCCAGGCCGATGTCGATTGCCTCGCTGTCAGCGGGCGGGGCCGATCGCTGCAGGGTCACGCTGCCGACCGGCGCGGGCCACGTCGCCGCCTGCTCTGGCACGGCGTGCTGCGGCGCCGGCCCACTCGGGGCAGCACTACAGCCCGCCAAAGAGCACAAGCCCAGAAGCAGCGGCAACAATAGACCTTTCACGGAGCCTCCGTGGTACATACGCGGCCACGGGTAACCGTCATCTCACAGCGGAAGCCGCTGCTACCCGGCTCAAAGCGGGTGTAGACGCGATTGAGGGTGAAAGGCTGGCTGACCTGGTCGGACAGTACGGTGGTGGCGATGTTCATATTCTGGCGATCCGGGCTTAGCGTCAGGCGGTGACGAATGCTGAGTCCGTCCGGTAGCAGCAGGGTAAACACCAGCTGGTGCCCGTCCCAGCCACACAGCTCGCGCCCGAAGGGCGAGTCCAGGCGGTAGGCATCGGGGCCGGTAAACTGACAGTCCAGGGCGAAGTTGCCCTCGCGCTTGACCTGGATTCCCTGGCTGTCCTGGTCGATCGTCACCAGGGCGGACTGGGTGATCATATCCGCCATCTGCGCCAGCCCCATCACCGAGGCGCCGCTGTTGGCGCCGCCGATGGCAATGGCCGGACCGCCGACTTCGCCCCCCGCGGCGCTGCGACGCTCATTTTCCTTGCGCAGTTCCCGAACCAGGGCATTGAGACGGGCCTGGATATTGTCGCTCTGGGCGTAATTCATCTCCCAGTGGCCGCTGAAGTCCACTGGCTGGCCGCGGCTCTCGCCGGCCAGCCGCGGCTGTTGTTCGGCGCAGGCCGACAGCAGCAACAGGCTGCTGAACAGGAGGGCTCTGAGAGGGATGGTAATCATGGGCGGCAAGTGTACCCCAGCGCCCCGTTATCGGTAAGCGAGGGGGTATTTTTCAACAAATGGCGGAGCGGGCCCGCGCGCCCCTCAGGCGAACAGGCCCTCGCCCGCCGCCAGGCTGCGCCCGAGGGCCGCCAGGTGAACACTGCTGCCGCCGAGGGTCATCTCGTTGTGACGCAGCCACAGGCTGTAGCGCCACAGGCTGTAGTCGCGGTCGATGCCCATACCGCCGTGCACGTGCTGGGTGGCGTAGTTCACCCGGTGGCCGGTGTCGCCCGCCCAGATCTTGGCAATACGGGTTTCAACGCCGGCCTCGCACTCGTCGTGCAACAGCGAGCAGGCCTGGTAGGTCGCCAGGCGCAGGCATTCGATATCGATATAGCAGTCGGCGACGCGGTGCCCAACCGCCTGGAAGGTCGCCACCGGCACGCCAAACTGCTGGCGCTCAGACGTGTAGGACGCCGCCATGCGCATGGCGGCATCGGCCACGCCGATCTGGTGGGCACAGTGGGCCGCGCACAGGCGCTCACCGAGCCAGTGCATGATAGCGGCGCCATCGCTGGGCTCCAGTACATACTCCGCCGCCACTTCCACATTATCCAGCAGCACATGTGCCTGGGGCTCAAAGGCGGTGGACTGGCAGTCCTGCAGGGTGACGCCCGGCGCGCGGGTATCCACGAAGCACACCGCCACACCGTCCACATGCCGCGCCGCCACCAGCAGGTAATCCGACTGGCGGGCGAAAGCCACCGCCTGCTTGCTGCCGTTCAGGCGCAAGCCGTCGCCGCTCGTTTCAGCACGGGTGAGTAGCGGATTGACGGGGTCTTCGTTGCCCGCTTCCAGCACCGCCGCCCCCAGCAGCAGTTCCCCGGCCAGGGCCGGGCGCAGCAGGCGCTGCTTCAGATCGCTGCCGGCGAAGCGCTCCAGCACCATCAGCCCGCCCACGCAATGGCTCAGCACCGGCACCGGGGCGATACTGCGACCGACCTCCTCCAGCAACAGCGCCAGCTCCATAAAACCGAAGCCGCCGCCGCCCTCCGCTTCACTGACGGGAACCGCGACCAGGCCGGCCTCACTCAGGGTCCGCCACAGCGCGCGGTCAAAGCGCGGCGCGGCGTATTCATCGTAGGCCTTGAGGCTTTCCGCGCTGACCTGTTCGCCGAGAATCTGGCGGGCAAGCTGGCGAATGTCCTGCTGTTCGCTGCTGAATCCAAAATCCATACTGTACTCCCGTCACTCGCTAGCGGCTGGCCCGGGGCATCCACAGGCCCGCGGCGGAAATAATGTCACGCTGAATCTCATTGGTGCCGCCGCCGAAAGTAATGATGGAAGCGGTGCGGTACAGGCGCTCCAGGCGGCGGGCACTGTCGCAGCCGGCCCCGTCGCGCAGCAGACCGGCCTGGCCGACGATTTCACCCAGGGCCCGGTACAGTTCGATAAAGGTCTCCGAGCCGTAGACTTTGGCGGCGGAGGCGTCCGCCATTTCGAGGTTGCCGGCCGTCATGGCCCAGCTCTGTTTGTACACGATCAGCTTCATGCACTCGATGGCCGCCCGGCAACGGGCGAGATTCATCTGTACCCAGCCCTGGTCGATGACCCTGCCGCCGGCAGGCAATTCGGTGTCGCGGGCCCAGCGCACCGTGGCATTGAACAGTTCCGCGGAGGGGCCGAAGTTGATCAGGCTCAGGCGCTCGCGATTGAGCTGCCCGGTAATCAGCTTCCAGCCGCCGTGCAGCTCGCCGACCCGGTGGTCGTCGGAGACGCGGATATTGTCGTAGTAGGTCGCGTTGGTGCGTACACCGCCGAGGGTATGCACCGGCGTGCAGCTCCAGCCCGGATCCGAGTTCGGCACCAGGAACATGGAAATGCCCTTGTGCTTCTTCGGCGCCTCCGGATCGGTGCGCACGGCCAGCCAGGTGTAATCGCAGAAATGGGCGAGTGAGGTCCACATTTTCTGGCCGTTGATGACCCAGTCGTCACCGTCGCGTTCAGCGCGGGTTTTCAGGTTGGCGAGGTCGGTGCCGGCCCCCGGCTCGGAGTAGCCGATGGCGATCAACAGATCGCCCGCCAGGATTTTCGGCACGATCTCGCGCTGAATCCAGGCGTTGCCATGCTCGGCGAGTATCGGGCCGACCGACTCCGTGGTCAGGAAGGGGAAGGGGTAGCCCGCCCGCATCACCTCTTCCACAAAAATGAACTGCTCCAGGGGCGTCAGGCCGCGTCCGCCGAGGGACTCCGGCCAGCCCAGGCCGATCCAGCCGTCGCGCCCCATCTGGCGCAGGGCCTCGCGCCACAGGGGGCCGCCGCCCTCGCCCATGTCGCGCTCACATTCGTCGCGCAGTTCCTTTGTCATCAGGGCGCGAAAATACTGTCGCAGTTCGTCCCGCAGGGCCGCCTGCTCCGACGTGAACTGGATTTTCATAGACTGTTTCCCGTCGCGATAAGGATGCTCACCGGCACATAGTAGCCCCGCCTGCTCCACCGGGCTTGGACCGGGGCGGCCAAATTTTTTGTCATCCGGGCTCCCCCCGGGCAGGGCGATGCAAGCCTGCCGGTCCACACTACCGGTACAGGCGCGCCACCCGCGACTGCGCAACGATAGTCCGGTATTGCAACAGCGACGCGGCGCTGGTTTACCATGCTGAACAGACAGGCCCACAACCCGGGACGAGGCACGCCATAATGACCCTGCCCGGCGCGCGAGGATCGCCGCCCCTGCTAACAACACGACGAGCACAGCACTATGAAAATTGGCCTCTGCCTGCCCTACATGAAAGACGGACTGACCCGCGACGACTATCTCAACTGGTTCCAACGGGTGGACGAAGGCCCCTTTCACAGTGTGTCCTGCGGTGAGCGGGTGCACGGCCCCACCTACGACATGCGGGTGGTACTGGCGGCGGCGGCCGTTGCCACCAAACGGGTGAAGATCACGCCCACCCTGTATGTCCTGCCCATGCACCCGGCAGTGGCGGTAGCCAAGGAAGTGGCGACCATGGACATCCTGTCCGGCGGGCGGGTCGAACAGGTTTGCGTCGGTTACGGCGGCCGCGAAAAGGACTATCAGGCCATGGAGAGACCGATCCGCGGGCGCTACCAGCGCATGGATGAACAGGTGGTGGAGCTGCGCCGGGTCTGGAACGGCGAGGAAATCATTGCCGGCGGCGGCAGCATCGGCCCGGCCCCCACCCGCCCCGGCGGCCCGCAACTGCTGGCGGGCGCCCTGGGGCCAAAAAGCATCGCACGCTGCGCGAAGTGGGCCGACGGCCTGTACGCCTGGTCCGGCAACGGGGAACAGGCGGAGCTGGCCAATGCCTTTGCCCTCGCCAACAATGCCTGGGCCGAAGCCGGGCGCGAACAGGTGCCCTACCGCCTCGGCGGTTTCTGGTATTCGCTGGCGGACAATGCCGAACAGCGTCTCTACGACTACGTCTACGATTACCTGGACATCGCCGGCCCGGAAATCGCCACCGCCATGGCCCGATCGGTACACCGGCACAACGCCGACGCGGTGCGCGAAGGCCTGGACAATGCCGAAGCCGCCGGCTGCGAGGAAGTCTTCCTGGTGCCCGCCACCGCCGACCTGTCGGAGATCGATCGCCTCAGCGACCTGTTGGCGCGGCGCTAGCATCGGCCGCTGCCGGGGCGGTGAAAAGCCGCCCACCTCGGCTAAACTGTAGTAAATCTACAAGGAAGGCGCGTTTCCGGGCAACCCTGCGCCCATACTTGTAGTTTCACTACAAGTTGTTGATATTGAAACAATTTTATATAACGCCGCGCTCCCCCGGCAGACCTGCAGCCTATATACTCGCGGCCTCACTCACCCCAGCCGACCACTATCGGGAGTTTTCATGGCCAAACGAGTCTACCTGTTTAACGAAGGCAGCAAGGACGACCGCGACCTGCTCGGCGGCAAGGGCGCCAACCTGTGCGAGATGACCACCCTCGGCCTGCCGGTGCCCTTTGGCTTCATCATCACCACTCCTACCTGCCGCGAATTCTTCGAGGCCGGCAACAAACTGCCGCCGCTGCTGGAGCAGGAGTACCGGGTGGCGCTGGACCTGGTGGAAAAGAAAATGGGCGCCCGCTTCGGCGACCCGGAGAACCCCCTGCTGTTTTCCGTGCGCTCCGGCGCGCCGGTGTCCATGCCCGGCATGATGGACACCATCCTCAACCTCGGCCTCAACGATGACATCGCCGAGGGCCTGGCGAAAAAGACCGACAACCCCCGCTTCGCCTACGACTGCTACCGCCGCTTCATCCAGATGTTTGCCAACGTGGTGCTGGAAGCCGACGGCGAGCAGTTCGAGCACGAAATCGAACGCTATAAAGAGCAACACAACAAGCCCCTCGACACCGATATGACCGCCGAGGACTGGCAGGCCGTCATCGCCACCTTCAAGACCCTGGTGAACTTCCCGGAAGACCCCTTCGTACAGCTGAAGATGGCGGTGGAAGCCGTGTTCCTGTCCTGGCACACCCCCCGCGCCTACGTCTACCGGGAGATGAATAACATCTCCGAGACCCTCGGCACCGCGGTCAACGTGCAGGCCATGGTCTACGGCAACTTTGGTGACACCTCCGGCTCCGGCGTGGCCTTTACCCGCAACCCCTCCACCGGCGAGCACGAGTTTTTCGGCGAGTTCCTGTTCAACGCCGCCGGCGAAGACGTGGTGGCCGGCACCCGCACCCCGCTGCCGCTGGAATCCCTGCGCGAAAGGTTGCCCGAAGTCTACGACGAGCTGTACCGGACCCAGGCCCTGCTCGAGAAGCACTACCGCGATATGCAGGATCTGGAATTCACTGTGCAGGAAGGCCGCTTCTACATGCTGCAGACCCGCAGCGGCAAGCGCACCGGTCGCGCCTCGGTAAAAATCGCCGTGGACATGGTGAATGAAGGCATGATCAGCGAGAGCGAAGCGTTGATGCGGGTCTCTCCCGAGCACGTGGAAGCCTTCCTGCACCCGATGGTGGACCAGGCGGCCAAGACCGACATCGTCGCCACCGGCCTGCCCGCCAGCCCCGGCGGCGCCACCGGCAAGGTGGTGTTCTCCGCCGATGAGGCGGTGCAGGTAGCCGCCGGCGGTGACAAGGTGGTGCTGGTGCGCCGGGAAACCACCCCGGAAGACATCCACGGCATGAAGGTGGCCGAGGGCATCCTCACCGAACTCGGCGGCATGACCTCCCACGCAGCCGTGGTCGCCCGCGGCATGGGCGTGTGCGCCATCACCGGCTGCGGCAGCCTGAAAATCAACTACGCGGAAGGCACGGCCACCACCAGCGGCGGCGTGGTGATCAAGCGCGGCGACGTGATTACCCTGGACGGCACCGCCGGCGATGTGATGCTGGGCGATATTCCCAAGACCGAGGCCTCCTCCTCCGACGACTTCCAGACCCTGCTGAGCTGGGCCGACAAGCACCGCCGCCTGAAGGTGCGCGCCAACGCCGAGACGCCCGAGGACGCCGCCAAGGCGCGGGAGCTGGGTGCCGAGGGCATCGGCCTGTGCCGCACCGAGCACATGTTCTTCGAGGCCGAGCGCATCGACCTGATGCGAGCCATGATCTTGTCCGAGTCGAAGGACGAACGTCAGGGCTATCTCGACCAGTTGCTGAACTTCCAGCGCGACGACATGCTGGAACTGTTCAAGGTCATGGACGGCCTGCCCGTGACAGTGCGCCTGCTGGACCCGCCCCTGCACGAATTCCTGCCCCACGACGAGGCCGAGATCGAGGCGCTGGCGAAACGCATCGGCAAGAGCGCCGAAAAAATCCGCGATATCGTCAAGGACCTGGCGGAGGTGAACCCCATGCTCGGCTTCCGCGGCTGCCGTCTGTCGGTGGTCTACCCGGAAATCACCGAGATGCAGGTGAAGGCCATCATCAGCGCCGCGGTGGCCGCCATCGAGGCCGGCCACAAACCGCTGCCAGAGATCATGATCCCGCTGGTGGTGAATGTGCGCGAGATTCGCCTGGTTTCCGCCATCATTGACCGCGGCATTCGCGCGGTACTGGCGGAGAAGAAGATCTCCGTGCCTTACAAGATCGGCACCATGATGGAAACGCCCCGCGCCACCCTCGGCGCCGACCGCCTGGCGGGCGAGGTGGAGTTCATGAGCTTCGGCACCAACGACCTCACCCAGATGACCTACGGTTTCTCGCGCGACGACGCCGGCAAGTTCATCCCCCAGTACCTGGAGAAAAAGCTGATCGAGGCCGACCCCTTCGTGTCGCTGGATCAGCGCGCCGTGGGCCGGCTGATGGAAATGGCGGTCAGCGAGAGCCGCGCCCGCAAGCCCGGCATCAAGTACGGCATCTGCGGTGAGCACGGCGGCGACCCGCGCTCCATTCAGTTCTGCCACGACCTGGGTCTGGACTATGTGTCCTGCAGCCCCTTCCGGGTGCCGGTGGCGCGCATCGCCGCGGCCCAGGCCAAGGTAAAGCGGGAGATGGGTAATAGCTGATCGCGCGGCGGCGGGTATCACTGCCATGGATGCAGAGTATTGATCCCCGCCGCTTAAGCCTCCCAGGCAATACTGCTAGGCTTGCGCCTCCCACAGATTTCGACCCGGAGTTTTCCCCATGACCGGTAGCTTCTACCCCCCCCAGCGCACCCTGATGGGCCCCGGCCCCTCGGACGTACCGGCTCGCGTCCTCGGCGCCCTGGCCCGCCCCACCCTGGGCCACCTCGACCCCCTGTTTGTCGGCCTGATGGACGAAATCAAGGGCCTGCTGCAGTACGCCTTCAAAACCCGCAATGAACTCACCCTGCCGGTATCTGCCCCCGGTTCCGCCGGCATGGAGGCCTGCTTCGTCAACCTGCTGGCACCCGGTGACACTGTGATCGTCTGCGCCAACGGCGTGTTCGGCGGCCGCATGAAGGAGAACGTGGAGCGCTGCGGCGCCACCGCGATCATGGTGGAAGACGAGTGGGGCCAGCCGGTCTCCATCGACAAGGCTCGGGCCGCCTTCGCCGAACACCCGCAGGCCTCGGTGCTGGCTTTCGTCCACGCCGAGACCTCCACCGGCGTGCGCTCCGACGCCGCCGCGCTCTGCGCGCTGGCCCGTGAACACAATGCCCTGTCCATTGTCGACACCGTGACGTCCCTCGGCGGCATTGAGCTGGATGTGGATGGCTGGGGTGCCGATGCGGTCTACTCAGGCACCCAGAAGTGCCTGTCCTGCGTACCCGGCATTTCACCGGTGACCTTCAGCCCGCGCGCCGTGGAACGCATCCAGAGCCGCGAACACAAAGTCCAGAGCTGGTTCCTCGACATGCAGCTGGTCATGGGCTACTGGGGTGGCAACAGTAAGCGCGCCTACCACCACACAGCGCCGGTCAACGCGCTGTATGCCCTGCACGAGTCGCTGGTGATGCTGCAGGACGAAGGCCTGGAAGCGGCCTGGGCGCGCCACGCTCGCCACCATGCGGCACTGGTCGCCGGCCTCGAGGCCATGGGCCTGTCGATGGCGGTGGCCGCAGAGTACCGCCTGCCGCAACTGAACGCCGTGAACATTCCCGCAGGTGTAGACGATGCCGCCGTGCGCAGCGCCCTGCTCAACGAGTTCGACCTGGAGATCGGTGCCGGCCTGGGGGCACTGGCGGGTAAAACCTGGCGCATCGGCCTGATGGGGCACTCCAGCCGCGAGCGCAACGTCCTGACGTTGCTGGCGGCCCTGGAATCCGTACTCGGTCGCCAGGGCGCCGCCATCAACAGTGGCGCTGCGCTGCCTGCCGCTCAGGCCATACTGGCCGGCTGAACTAACTACAGCGCCGGCGCCACGTCGCCGGCCTCTCCTCCCCCCATCAGCATCCGCCACAGCGCCGTGCTGCGCTGCGGTCCGCCTTCGCGATGGGTAATGTAATCCGCGTGGGCGTCGTTGGCGGCTGCCGGGTCCAGCACGATGCTCCACAGGGGTGCGATTTCGTTGGGCAACAGGGAATAGCGAATATCGATCACCCGGTTGGCATGTAATGGGTCGAGCGCCACATAGCCATTGCTGAACCAGCTGAAGCGCGCCACATCCAGCGCTTGCTGGCTGTCCGGCGCCAGCCAGGGCAAGTCCCGCTGCACATCCAGCACCGGCAGGGAATCGCCGGCGAAAACCCTGCGGCTGAAGCCGGTGCGCACCGCATCCACATAGAAGCGATCCTTTGTCTGGTACACCACCTTCCACAACAGGATGTTGGCGAAACTGGGCTTGGCCTCCAGCCGCAGGGGCTGGTGGCCGCGGGATGCCGCCAGCTCGCGGCCGATGGACTGCGCCTCGTTGCGCTGCCACAGGCCGATACAGAGATAGACCAGCACCCACACCAGGGCGTAGCGCGCCAGCACCGGCTGTTTGCGCAGGCCGGCCAGCAGCACCAGCAACAGCAGCGGCAGGGTAAACAGAGGGTCGATGATGGAGATGGTATTCCAGGCGATCCGCGCCTCGCTGAAGGGCCAGAACAGCATGGTGCCGTAGGTGGTGCAGGCGTCCAGCAGGCCGTGGGTGGCGTAGCCCAGGGTGCAGAACAGGTAGCTGCGACCGAAAGAAAAACCCCGCCGCCTGCCGATCAGGCCGTGTAACGCCAGTGCGCAGAGCAGCCCGCCGACCGGAATGAAAAGCAGCGAATGGGTGAACTGGCGGTGGTACTCAAGAAACAGCAGCGGGTCGGAGGAGGAGCGAATCAGCACGTCCAGGTCCGGCGCCATGCCCGCCAGAAACCCGAGCAGGCCAGCTCCCGCCACCTCCCTGCGCCGCGCACTGCCCTGGGGTAGCGCGGCGCCTAGCACCCCCTGGCTGAGAGGATCCATCAGGCGACGCGGGTCAGGGTATTGACGTCTTTGTGGTCGTAGCTGCGTTTTTCGTAGATATCGAGGGTGGTGCTCTCGGTGTAACGCATCTGGTCGCCCTTGACGGTAATACGGTGGGTGAAAGCAGAGGTGCGGCCATTTTCGTACATATACGCCGACTGGGCGATGCCACTGCCAGCCGCATCGCAGGCCACCTCAAACACCCAATCATCGTCGGGACTTGCGGGTGCCGTTACGGTTCCTGTGGCGACCACCGCCACGCCGCGGGGGATGGTGAAGGTTTCCATAACGGTGTTGTTGGCTTTGTCCCACATCCAGAAGCCCACCTGGTCGTGGAATACCTTGTCGTTGGACTTTCGGCTCACCACCTGGTGATAACGCACGATGGCCAGAACCTGGTCTTCGCAGTTGGTGACATCACCGGCGGCGTCAAAGGTGATGGTCTCGTAGTAGGGATTGCGCTCCTCTCCATCCGGTTCCGGTGCGCGATCGACCCCTTTATCACCTCGCCACTCACCCAGCAGCACCATCAGGGGACCGTAATCCACGCCATCGCCGGTGGTTCCTTCGCTCATTCTGCCAATCTCCCTGCTCCAGTTATATCTCAGATTCCAGTGTTCTGCGCCCCGCCGGGGGGCATGCTTCCATCGCGGCATTAAACTACAAAACATCCGGCAAAGGCGCTACTTTAGTCAGACTGACTCTATCCACAACGAACCTTGGACCCACCCCGGTGTCCAAGCATCCAGCCCGGCGATAACGGGCGCAGCACCGGGCGGAACCCGGTGTACAACCTTCCACAAGGAGCCAAGACCAATGGGAACTCTTCGCAAAACAGCGCTGGCAGCCGCCGGTATGCTGGCCCTCAGCGCCTGTACCACCAACCCTTACACCGGCCAACAGCAGGCCAGCAAGGCGGCCACCTACGGCGCTGGCGCCGCCGCCGTCTGTGCCCTGGTGGGCGCCATCGAATCCAGCAAGCACGCTCGCAACGCGGCCCTCGGTTGCGGCCTGGCCGGCGCCGGGGTGGGCGCCTACATGGATGTGCAGGAAGCCAAACTGAAAGAGCAACTGCAGGGCACCGGGGTACAGGTACAGCGCGAAGGCGACAACCTGCGCCTGATCATGCCCGGCAATATCACCTTCCAGACCGATTCCTACAACCTCCGCTCGGACTTCTATCCGGTGCTGAATTCCGTGGGCGAAGTGCTGGCCAAGTACGCCGACACCACCCTGCGGGTGACCGGCCACACCGACAGCACCGGCAGCCGCGCCTACAACCAGACCCTGTCCGAGCGTCGCGCCGGCTCGGTGGCCGATTACCTGGTGACCCGCAACGTCACCCGCTCGCGCATGCTGGTGCAGGGCATGGGTCCGGATCAGCCCATCGCCGACAACGGCTCGGATGCGGGTCGTGCCCAGAACCGCCGGGTTGAGCTGTACATCCTGCCCAAAACGATCTGAACAGACGCGGGGTGACGACAGCGCGTCGCCCCGCCCTCGCCTGCCCCTCTCATTCGATATCGAAGCTGTAGTACAGATCGACCGAGCTCTCCAGCCGGCTGACCACTTCGAGCCACAGGCGGGTATACAGGTAGAGTCGCGCTGTCAGGACATTCACCGGTTCATACAGACCCACCCCATAGGACAGGTAGATGCGCTCGCCGAGATAGCCACTGACGGTGGCGGCGGTCTCGTCGGCGCTACCCTCGGCGCCAAACTCCACCTGGCTGAGTCCGGGCAGGCGATTGATCCCTTCCACCAGGGCACTGCGATTGAGGATACCGCTACCCAGCGACAGTGCCAGTGCGGTGCCATCGGCATCGGCACCGGCGTCCAGCCCGCGGCCGCGCACCAGATAGGACAGGGCCTCTGACTGCGACATGGGCGGGTCGCTGTAAACCAGCAGGGTAGGCGCATCGAGGGTGCCGCCGACGCGCACCCCGGCAGTCACCTGTTCCAGGGATATATCCCGCTCGGCCCGGAGTTCCAGCTCGGGATTTTCAGGGGCGCCAGCGAAGGAAACGCGTCCCTGGCGGATATTCAGATGCTGACCGTAGGCGCGGAATTCACCGTCCACTACATTCAGGTTGCCGTACAATTGCAGTGGCCGGCCGGGGCGCTGACGCACCTCCAGGTCGCCCCCCACCCGCGCATCGAGCCCGCTCCCCAACACCCGAAAGCGCTCGGCAATGGCCAGGCGCAGGTCGATCTGGGTCGCAAAGGCCTGTTGCTCATCAATCTCCTTGCCGGCGTAATCCACCCGCACTACATCGCTGGACAGTTCCACACTGCCCTCTGGCAGCTGATCCTGCTCCAACCGCCCCTCTTCGACCTGAATCTCCCCGGCCACGGTCACCAGGTCGGCCCGGGCGCTGAGTTGCAGATCCGGGCTGACCACCACTTCCAGGCTCGGCGGGTACAACAGGCGGTTGCCGCGACCTTTGACATCCAGCGTCATCGACCAGTCCGGCAGCCCCTGCAAGTTGCCCTGCAGGGTGACGTCACCGCCCCCGAGCAATCCGCCGCCGGCCAGCTGCATGCGCTGGCCCTGCAGGTCCAGCCGCAGGTCCAGTTGTTCCAGTTCAGTGGGGTTCTCGTGCAGGCGCAACGCCCCCTGCTGCCAGTGCAGCCTGCCCCGGGTATCCGGCTGACTGGCCGTGCCGGACAACGCCAGTTCGCCGCTCAGCGAGCCTTCAAGTCGCGCCAGTTCCGGTATGAAGGGCCGCAGCGCGGCCAGCTGCAGATTGCCAATGTGTAACTGACCGGACAGCGCGTCGTCGCGGTTGCCATCGATTGCTGCGTCAAGCCCCAGCACATTCACATCCTGCTGTTGCAGGCGGACACTGAGTTCAGTCAGCCCGGACACGTGCTGTGCATCCAGCGCAAGCAGATCCCAGCGCCAGCTGGCGCTGCTGTGTTCCAGTTGCTGGCTGACCTCGCCGTCGACAAGGCGCAGGCTGGCATGCGCCTGCAACGGCGAACTGTCAGTCCAGCTGGCATCCAGTTCACCGTCGAGCCGGCCGCTGACCCGCACCCCCTCGCTGGCAAATTGTTGCAGCAGTGCGGCGTCGCCGCCAAGACTCAGGGCCACCTCACCGGTAGTTCCGACACGTCCCTGCTGCAGGCACAGTTCGGTTGCCGACTGTTGCCAACAATGCGGCGCGACATCGAACACACCCTCGCGCAGGCTCAGCTGCACCGGCTGCGGCAGTGTCCAGCGCCCGAGCGGCGTCTGCAGCTCGGTCGCCGCCAGCTCGCCGCGCCAGCGAAGCCAATCGCCGCCGGTACGCTGCGCCGTCATTGCCAGGGTTCCCTCGATATCACCCTTGCTCTGCCAGTACAGCCGATAGCTGGCTCCTCTGCCCTCAACAGCGAGCTCACTGCGATGCACCAGCACATCGCCCTGCTTCAATCCTCGTAGCAGAACCTCGGCCTGCAGCGAACCTTCACCCTGCAGATTGAAACGACCACTGGCGCTGCCCTGTTCCAGTCCTGCGCCCTGCCAGACCACGTCCTCTGCGGCAAACTCGAAATCACCTGCAAGCAGGGAGGGCCGCAGGCGAGCACTGGCCGACAGGGAGCCGCGGCTGTCGCGCTGCCAGCGGCTGAGGTCGTCTACCGCAAGACGTACCAGGCTGTCTCCGCCCTGCGCGGTGGCAGCGCGCAATAAGCCGCGAGCGCCATTCACGTCAAAGTCCAGTTGGCCTGAGGTGAGATAGCGCTCGCTGTCCACCCCGAGCACTCCCCGGACCTTTGCCGGCAATCCATTGACCTCGCCGGACAGCTCCACGTTCTGCAGGTCCAGCGCCCAGCCTTCATCCGCCAGTGTCGCCGCGAGTTTCAGCTCACCCTGGATTCTCCCGAACAGGTAGTCACTGAAGGATGGCAGGGTCAGTCCGGGACTGCTGATACTCAGCGCCAGCGATGGCGCTGTATCGAGTTGCAGGCGGCCCTTGGCAAGCAGTGCACTTCCCTGCTCCCCCGGCTCCAGCGCGCTGAGGGAATCCAGTCGCAACTCGCTGCCCCGCCACTGCCCCTCGAGCAACAGCGCCACACCCTTATAACCAAGGCCGCTGGCATTGGCCCCGGCCAACAGTGTTTGCTGCTGCAGATTGCCCTCTACTGAAAGCGACAGCGGCGAGTGCAGGGTTACCGGCGGAGATTCCTGCGGCAGAGCAACCAGCGACGACAGCGCCAACTCGCCCTGCCATGACAGCTGTGCTTCGGCGTCAAAGGCCATATCGGAATCGAGTGTATCCACCGTCCCGCGCACCTGAAGCTGGCGGGCCCCGGTACCTTCCAGAGACAGGACCAGGGCACCGAGGTCACCGCTGGCGGCAAGCGACAGCGGCCCCGGTTGCAACTCGGCAATCCCCGGCAGCTCAGGATTCAACACCACGCTGGCGCGCGCATCCACAGGCCAGTCCCGTTCAAATCGCAACTCGCCGGCAATATCTGCCTGCCCCCAATCGCTGTGCCGAAGTGCGGCCCCTGCAATCTGCAGGCGCGGGCCGACCCAGCGCCCCTGCAGACCGGCCCGCGCCAGCTGCCCCTCCTGTCCCGCCAGATCCCAGCTGGACTGGACCAGTTCGAGCTGGTCCACCGCCAGCTCAAAGGGCAGCCAGATTGCTGGCAGCTCGACCCGCGACCGGTCTGTTTCGTCACCGGGTTCAAGCGTCAGCCGCGCGCCGCGTATTCGGGCGCCATTGACGTAGATGCCAGTGGTTTCAACCTGGGCACTGAGCTGCGTCCTGTCCTGCACCCAGCTGCCGCCCGGCCAGTTCACCTCCAGGCCAGCCAACTCGATTTGCGGGGCCAGGATACGCAGCGGGAACACCAGCGGCGTGGTGTCCGGAGCGTTATCACTGTCGCCGCTATCCTCTTCGCTGGCGGATACCGTCACCGCTATCCGCCGGGCGGACAGACGCTCGAAGCAGAGCTGCCCCTGCACCAGGCAGGCGGCTTTCACCGCTGCCTCCACACCTTCCAGCTCGACCAGGACATCCCCGGCTGGCAATCGCACCGAGTGTAGCTGGAAGCGGCCGTACAGGCTGCCGCCGCCGTAGTCGAAGGTCAGCGGCGTATAGCGCTCCACCATCCGCAACAACGCGCGACTGCCTGTGTCCGTCAGCGGCAGGGCCAGCAGCACTACCAGCAACAGCACCAGCAACACGGGCAGCAGGGCCAGTACGCGCTTCAAAACTCGGCCCCGATGTTGATGATGAAGCGCCAGTCGGGGTCGTCCTCGCTGACACTGTTGGCCACTTCCAGTTTCACTGCGCCCACCGGGGTCAGGTAGTGCAGGCCGACACCGACGCCGACGTTCGCATCGAACTGTTCGGCGTCAAAGGCGTCACCGGCATCGACAAAAACCGCCCCGCGCCAACTCGGCCGAAAGCGGTACTGGTATTCCAGGCTGCCGATCAGCAGCCGGTCGCCACCCACCACCAGGGTATTGGTGCTGCCGTCATCGCGCGTGAATTTCACTTCCTTGCCGATGCTCTGGTAACCATAGCCGCGCAGGCTCTGGGAGCCACCAGCGAAGAAGCTCAGGGACGGCGCCAGATCGTCACGCTGCCCTTCGGAAACAAACACCGCCCCCGCCTCCAGGCGACCGACCAGCCGGTGGCGCTCATCCGGCAGGGAGTGGACATACACGAGCTTGCCGTAGCCGCGCACCAGGTCGAGATCGGAGCCCGCCTGGTCACTGCCCCCCTCCAGCAGATAGTACTGACTGAGGCCGCGACTGGGGTTTACCAGCGCGCCTTCCCGGTATTTGTGGGACAGGCTGAATCCGGGCAACAGGTAATCGTCGCTGCGGGTCGTGCCGGCCACATCCCAGCGTTCATTGAGGTGGCGCAGGGAATAACCGTAGATCCAGCGTTCGCGGTGAATCTCGCGTCGCACACCGAATTCCAGCTGTTCGCTGTCGATGTCGCCAAACTCGTTCTGTTCGAGGCGCGCACGTAACTGCAGCACATCATAGAGGGGATGGGACAGCGGTATGTTGTAGGTGATGCGGCCGCTGGGGTTGATCGCCGAGTATTCCAGCCGGGTTTCCTGGCTGTGCCCCCAGCGGTTGATACGGGGGGTACGCCACACCATTGATACCCGCTCCTCGGTGTCGGTGCTGTAACCCAGCCCGACCTCGAAACTGTGACGCCTGGCCGGCGCCAGATCCAGTGCCAGAGGAATGGCCAGGTCAACCGCCTCCTCTACCCGGGGGCGCACCAACACACCGCGAAAATAGCCGGTGCGTTGCAGTTGGGACTGGAACTCCTGGAGCCGCGCCAGTTCAAAGGGGTCCCCCTCGGCAAAGGGCATCAAGCTGTCCAGTTGCTCGCTGGACAGTGCATCTCCCTGGTACTGGATGGGACCAAAGCGGTAGCGCGGGCCGCTGTCGAAGTGCAGGCTGAGACGCGCCGTATTGGCCGCCACTTCCACCGCCACCCGGTTCGCGGTAAAGCGGGCGTCAAAATAACCGCGTCGCTGAGCCAGCGTCATCAGCTTTTTTTTCATCGCCTCGTAGGCGGCGTGGTCCAACTGATCGCCAGGTTGCAGGGGGGCCTCCGCGAGGTAGCGCTCAAAGGCCGGGTCGGAAGCAGCCTCACCGGACAGCCGCAGATCGTATTCATCCAGGTGCACCGGATCACCAGCCGCGACCTGGATGGTGAGTCGCCAGGTTGTCCTTTCCTTGTCGAGGGAGAAATCAATATCAGGCTGGTAGTAACCGAGAGCCTGCAGGCCCTTTTCCACCCGTTCGCGCACCGTGGCGAGGAAGGCGGTGCGCTCCACTTCGTCGGCGGGCGCTTCGCCCAGCCAGGCCACTACGTTCTCGCGCTGGGATTTATCCAGACCCTCGACGCTGTAGTCCAGCGTCGCCGCCCCGGCCAGCAGCGGCCACACACATAGCCATAGCCCGGCCCACCAGCGGGCCCCGCCCCGCGAACGCTTCAGCACCTTCGTCAGCCCTGTTGCCACGGATACGGCGCACTGTCGGGGATAGCGGAAAAAAGGCACTGTAGGTCGTTCGCTGAACTCACGGAAGCAATCCTGTCACGGGCAGCGGATTATAGCCAGCAGCCGCCATCCGGCCTACGCTAAAGCAGTCAGTACGGGGAATAACATCATGTTTGAAGCACTGGAAACCGGCAAGCGCCTCGACAAAGCCACCTTTGATGCGCGCGAGTTGGTATTGCGCGAACAATTACTGCAGTACCAGTTCAGGCTGGTTGACCACAAAGTACCCACCATCATTGTGGTCGCCGGCGTCGACGGCGCCGGCAAGGGCAGCCTGGTGCACCAGCTAAACACCTGGATGGACCCCCGGGGCATCGAAACCAACGCCCTGTGGATGCACTCCGACGAAGAGGAGTCACGCCCCTATTACTGGCGCTACTGGCGGTGCCTGCCGCGGCGGGGAGAGATCGGCGTTTTCCTCGGTTCCTGGTATACCCGCCTGATCCGCGAACGCCTGGAAGACAAGACCGATGCGGCGCGGCAGGCCAGGCGCCTGGCGCAGATCAACGATTTTGAGCGCCTGCTCTGCGCCGACGGCTACCTGATCGTGAAACTGTGGTTGCACGTATCCAGCGAGACCCAGCACCTGCAACTGACCGAGGAGGCACCGCGACAGCAACAGAATCCGCGCATCGAGGCCGACGCCAGCGCGTGGCAAAAGGTCTACCCCCAGGTATTGCAATGCGCCCAGGAGGTGATTCTCGCCAGTGATACCGCCCACGCTCCCTGGCACCTGGTGGAGGCCGACGACCGCAACTACCGCGAGATCGCCTGCGGGGAGATACTGCTGGAAGCCATGCGCGGTCATCTGGAACAGCCGCGGCCTCCCGCGGCGGAGCCGCTGCCAGCACTGGCCGATACCAGCGGCGGGCAGCCCACCGTGCTGGACCGCGTCGACAGCAAGGCGAGCCTTGCGAAAGAGGACTACCGCAAACTGCTCCCACAATGTCAGGCACGACTCCAGGACCTGGCCTGGAAGGCCCACCGGCAGCGGCGCTCCTTTGTGGCGGTGTTCGAGGGCTGGGACGCCGCCGGCAAGGGTTCCGCCATTCGCCGCGTCACCGGCGCCGTCGACCCGCGGCTCTACCATCTCGCCCAGTACGCAGCGCCCACTGACGAAGAGCTGGACCACCACTATCTATGGCGTTTCTGGCGCAAAATCCAGCGCGATGGCCGCGCCACCCTGTTTGACCGCTCCTGGTACGGCCGCGTCCTGGTAGAGCGCGTCGAAGGCTTCGCCACCAACGCCCAGTGGCAGCGCGCCTACAATGAAATCAATCAGTTTGAAGCGCAACTGCTGGAACACGGCACCGTGCTGTGCAAATTCTGGATTCACATCAGTTCGCAGGAGCAACTGGCGCGTTTCAAGGCCCGCGAAAACACGCCCCACAAGCGCTACAAAATCACCGACGATGACTGGCGCAACCGCGATAAATGGCGCGACTACGAGTTGGCGGTGGAAGATATGGTGGCCCACACCAGCACCTCCCTGGCCCCCTGGACGCTGGTGGCCGGCAACGACAAGCACTACGCCCGCATCCAGATTCTCGAGACACTGTGCCAGGCGCTTGAGCAGGCCCTGGACTGAACGCTGGCCCCCGCCGGAGCGGCCTCGCTATAATGCGCCTTCTTCAAGCCCGCCACCGCGGGTGAGCACTGGCAGAAAGGCACAGTCCCAGCATGAAACTCCACATCATCACCACCGGCGGCACCATCGACAAGATTTACTTCGACGCCAAGAGCGACTACCAGGTCGGCGACCCGGTCATTGGCGAGCTGCTGCAGCGCATGGGGGTAGGCTTTGCATTCAGTGTGGAGTCGGCCATGCGCAAGGACAGTCTGGACATGGACGATGCGGACCGCGCCCGGATCCGTACGCTGGTGGAGGGCTGCAGTGAGGAGTGTGTGCTGATCACTCACGGCACTGACGGTATGGTGGCCACGGCGAAGGCGCTGGCCAATATTCCGGGCAAACGTATTGTGCTGACGGGCGCTCTGCAGCCGGCGGCCTTTGCGGAAAGCGATGCGGTGTTCAATATCGGCTGTGCGATTGGCGCGGTGCAGAGCAAGCCGGCCGGTGTCTATATCGCGATGAACGGGCAGGTGTTTGATGCGGACCGTGTGGTGAAGAATGTGGCAGCGAACCGGTTTGAGGCGGTGTAATTCCGCAGGTTTTGTTACGAGACATTTTAACCATGAGTGGCGGAGCGACTGCCGGGTAAGGGATACCGGACCGTCAGCGGCCATGGACGTGCTCGTAGCGTGTCTCGTAGCGGCCCTGCCAGATGGTCTCCGCCATCCAGCGCGAACGAAAAAAGAAGCAGAACAAATAGCAAAGGGCTTACCCCACCGGCGCCGCCAACTGCATCAACACCGCACACAACCACGCTGCATAGGTGCCCAGCGCATAGCCCAGCACCGCCAGCAACACCCCCACCGGCGCCAGCGAGGGATGGAAAGCCGCGGCAACCACCGGTGCCGACGCCGCGCCGCCCACATTCGCCTGACTGCCCACCGCAATGAAGAACGTCGGCGCCTTGATCAGACGCGCCACCAGCAGTAGCAGCCCCGCGTGGATCGAAATCCAGATCAGTCCCACCACAAAAATGCCCGGATAATTCACAATCGCCTTGATATCCATCTTCATGCCGATGGACGCCACCAGGAAGTAGATAAACACCGAGCCCATACGGGAGGCGCCGGCGGCTTCAAGGTTGCGTACCCGGGTAAAGGACAGGCCGAGGCCGATGGTGGTGGCGATCACCACCAGCCAGAAAAACTGGCTGCCGAGGCTGAACTTGTTGAGGGCCGGGTAGTTGGCGCTGATCCAGGGGGCGATGGCGTCGGCCAGCAGGTGGGAAAAGCCCATCACGCCCAGGCCCACCGCCAGCATCAACATGAAGTCCGGCAGGTAGGGCATGCGCGCGTGGTGGCGTTCAAAATGTTCCACCGCCTGGCGCACCTCGTAGATGGCGGAGTTGTCGGCGCCGCGCTTTCTATCCAGCTCGTCGGCGCGACCGGCCATGATCAGCAGCACCGCCATCCAGATATTGGCGACGATGATGTCCACGGCAATCATCGACGGGAAGATGTCGTTGGACACCTGCCACATTTCGTACATGGCGGTCTGGTTGGCACCGCCGCCAATCCAGCTGCCGGCGATGGTCGACAGGCCGCGCCATATTTCGTTGGGCGCCGCGCCGCCGACGGTTTCCGGGCTCACCAGCGACACCAGCAGGATGGCGATGGGGCCGCCGATCACGATGCCGACGGTACCCGTGAGGAACATCACGACGGCCTTGGGCCCGAGGGCGGCGATGCGCTTCATGTCGATGGACAGGGTCAGCAACACCAGCGCCGCCGGCAGCAGGAAGCGCGAGGTGACGTAGTAAATACTGGAGTGCTCACCGCTGATGATACCGGTGGTATTGAGGATGGAGGGCAGCAGGTAGCACAGCAGCAGGGAGGGAACATAGCGGTAGAAACGCTGGCAGGCCGGGTGTTTGCTGTGCTCGGTGTAGAACACCAGGCCCAGGCACAGGGCCAGCAGCCCCAGGGCCACGGCGTCGCTCTGGATCAGCGGCAGTTGACTGAGATCGGCACTGGGACTGGCCATGCATCCTCCCGGGGCAAAGCGCGCAGGATAGCGCCCGTCCCGGGACAATGCCAGAAACCGGGTCAGGCCTTCAGGGGCAGGCCGCTGTCCTGTTTGATGGCCTCTATCACCACATAGGTATGGGTCTGGGCCACGCCGGGCAGGTCGACGATGGTCGCCAGCACCTCGCGATAGGCTTCCATGTCCTTGAGGCGCAGCTTCAGCAGGTAGTCAAAGCCCCCCGCCACCATGTGGCACTCGGCTACGGCATCTATCAGTACCACCGCGTCGCGGAAACGGTCGAAGACATCGGCGGTGGTGCGATCGAGGGTGACCTGGATAAAGGCGGAGGTGCCGTAACCCAGCGCCGCCGCATCCAGTTTGGCGCCGTAGCTGCGAATCAGCCCCGCCGCTTCCAGCCGCCGCACCCGCTCCAGGCAGGGACTCGGCGAGAGGTTGACCCGCCGCGCCAGCTCCACATTGGAAATGCGGCCCTCGGCCTGCAGCAGAGCCATAATTCTCGTATCTGTACGGTCAATCGCCGCCACACTACCCGCTTTGACCTTCATCACCACCTTTGTCAGAACTTTATTCTGTAAATTCGTATTCTAGCCAAATATAAGACGAGGAAAAGCCCAAAAAAGCCAGCTCATGCTGCGGGCAAATGACTACACTTTCCTTTTTCAGCCCTTCGCCAATGAGGACAGATCATGCTGCTGGAAGGCTCCCTGGCCGCCCCCGATACCCTGCGCGCGCAGATGCGCGACTTCTACCGCAAGGACGAGAACGCCGTACTCGACCACCTGTTGCCGCTGGCGGATATCAGCCACGCGGCGCGCAGCCGCGCCTGGGAGCGGGCCCGCAAGCTGGTGATGAAAATTCGCGCCGAGCAGAGCGGCAAGGGCGGCGTAGACGCCCTGTTGCAGGAATACGCCCTGTCCACCGAGGAGGGCGTGGTGCTGATGTGCCTGGCGGAGGCCCTGCTGCGGGTGCCCGATCGCCACACCATCGACCGCCTGATTCGCGACAAGCTGGCGGACGGCAACTGGAGCTCCCACCTGGGGCAGTCCGATTCCCTGTTCGTCAACGCCTCGGCCTGGGGCCTGCTGCTCACCGGCAAGATGGTGAACTACAACGACGAGGACAAGAGCGCGCAGTTCGGCCTGCTGAAAAAGACCATGGGCCGGCTGGGTGAACCGGTGATCCGCGCCTCGGTGCGCTACGCCATGCAGATCATGGGCACCCAGTTTGTGATGGGCACCACCATCGACTCGGCGGTGGTGCGCGCCAGGGAAGAGGAAGCCCGCGGTTACCGCTATTCCTACGACATGCTCGGCGAGGGTGCCCGCACCATGGCCGACGCCGAGCGCTACTACAACAGCTACATGAACGCCATCGAGGTGATCGGCCGGGCCGCCGCCGGACGTGGCCCCATCGAAAGCCCCGGGATTTCAGTCAAGCTCTCGGCCATTCACCCGCGCTACGAATTCGGCCAGCGGCAGCGGGTCATGACTGAGCTGGTGCCCCGACTCAAGGCTTTGGCACTGGCCGCCAGGGCCCATGACATCGGCTTTACCGTGGACGCCGAGGAAGCGGATCGCCTCGACCTGTCGCTGGACGTCATCGAGGCGGTGTTCGCCGACCCGGACCTGGACGGCTGGGAGGGCTTTGGCATCGCCGTGCAGGCCTACCAGAAACGCGGCATATTCGTGATCGAGTGGCTGCGCGAGCTCACCCTGAAGGTGGGACGACGCATGATGGTGCGACTGGTCAAGGGCGCCTACTGGGATACCGAGGTCAAGCTGGCCCAGGTGGAAGGCGAACACGACTTTCCGGTATTTACCCGCAAGCCCTCCACCGATGTGTCCTACCAGGCCTGCGCCGCGAAAATGCTGCAGTATCGCGACAGCCTCTACCCGCAGTTCGCCACCCACAACGCCTACACCGTGGCCACCATCCTGGAGATGAGCGACGACCGCACAGGCTTTGAGTTCCAGCGTCTGCACGGTATGGGCGACGCCCTCTACGACCAGGTGGTCGAAGGCGAGAATATTCCCTGCCGGGTCTACGCTCCCGTGGGCGTCCACGCCGACCTGCTGGCCTACCTGGTGCGCCGCCTGCTGGAGAACGGCGCCAACTCCTCCTTCGTCAACAACATTGTGGACGAGGACATCCCGGTGGAATCCCTGCTGGAGGACCCGGTGGAACAGGTGCGACAGTGGCGCGACCGGCGCAACCCCCATATTCCGTTGCCCCCCGCCCTGTACGGCGCAGAGCGGGCCAATGCCGCCGGTATGGACCTGACCGACCCGCAGGTGCTGGAGCCCGCCCGCGAGGCGATGAACGCCTGGCTTGCCACCCTGCCCGTGGATGCCAGCAGTGGCGGCGAGGTGGTGGAGATACGCAATCCCGCCGACCACGCGGAACTGGTGGGCCGTATCAGCTACGCCGATGACGCCGCCATTGAAGCGGCGCTGGACACCGCACACGCAGCCTCCCCAACGTGGGCGCAGCGGCCGGTACAGGAGCGCGCCGACATTCTGCGCCGCCTGGCGGATGCACTGGAGGCCAACCGGGACGAACTGATTGGCCTGTGCTGCAAGGAAGCCGGCAAATCCCTGCCCGACGGGGTGGCGGAAGTCCGCGAAGCGGTGGACTTCTGCCGCTACTACGCCGCCCGCGCAGAGCAGGCGGACTTTGCCGCCGAAGGCCTGCGTCCCCGGGGTACTGTGCTGTGCATCAGCCCCTGGAACTTCCCGCTGGCGATTTTCCTCGGCCAGGTGAGTGCAGCGCTGGTTACGGGCAATACGGTTATCGCCAAACCCGCCGAGCAGACCAGCCTGATCGCCTGGCGCACCGTCCAGCTGGCACGCGACTGCGGCCTGCCGGAAGACGTGCTGCAGCTGCTGGTCGCCCCCGGCCCACGGGTCGGTGAGAAACTGGTGCCCGATACCCGCATCAAGGCGGTGATGTTCACCGGCTCCACCGAAACCGGCAGCTGGCTGGGCAAGGCCCTGGCTGCCCGCCCCGATGCCCCGGTACCACTGATCGCCGAGACCGGTGGCCAGAACTGCATGGTGGTGGACTCCACCGCCCTGCCGGAGCAGGTGGTGGACGATGTCATCACCTCCGGTTTCCAGAGCGCCGGCCAGCGCTGCTCTGCCCTGCGGGTACTGTTCCTGCAGGAGGATATCGCCGACAAGGTGATCGACATGATCATCGGTGCGATGCGCGAGCTGCGTATCGGCGACCCGTCGTTGCTGGCCACCGACATCGGCCCGGTGATCGACGGCAAAGCGCTGGCGCGATTGCAGGAACACGTGGACTACCTGGACGGCACCGGGCGCCTGCTGCATGTGTGCCACATCCCCGAAGGTGACGGGCACACCTTCTTCGCCCCGCGCCTGTACGAAATCAGCAATCTGTCCCTGTTACAGCGGGAAGTGTTCGGCCCGGTGGTGCACGTGGTGCGCTTCGCTGGCCAGGACTTCCGCCAGGTGCTGGAGCAGATCAACCAGACAGGCTACGGCCTGACCTTCGGTATTCACAGCCGTATCGAGGACGCCTGTGAGGAAGCGGCCCGCGTCGTCAGCGCCGGCAACATCTACGTCAACCGCAACATGATCGGCGCCATCGTGGGTGTGCAGCCCTTCGGCGGCCGCGGGCTGTCCGGCACCGGCCCCAAGGCCGGCGGACCGGACTACCTCGGGCGTCTGGTCACCACCGGTGAGGAAGCGGAAAACGCCGAGCACCAGCGCCCGCTGCCCATCGCCGGCGGCCGACCGGTCATCGACCAACTGCGCGCCGGCAAGGACCTGCAGAAGGCCTGGGCATCGCGCTCCCTCAACGAGCGCATTTCCATCCTGCGCCAGTTCATCGCCACCTACGCCGAACGCCCGGCGGCCGACGACCCGCTGATGCTGGAAAACACCCTGGCCGCGGCGCGCAGCCAGCTGCGCTATGCCGCGGATTGCCTGGGCGAGGCGACGGTGCTGCCCGGCCCTACCGGCGAGTCCAACACCCTGCAACTCGAGCCCCGCGGCAACCTCAGCATTCTGCTGGACGATCCGGCCCACAATGGCGAGTACCTGATGGCAATACTGTCAGTGCTGGTCGGCGGCAATGCCCTGACCGCCTTCGTCGCCCAGAGCCTGCTGCCGGAATGGGAGGACATCGCAGCCGCGCTGCAACGTGCCGGTCTGCCCGCGGGCCTGTTGGTCGTGGCGCCCCTGGCCAGCGCCGAGCAGGCCCTGGAATCACCGCTGACCCAGGGCGTACTGGTGCACGCCCGCAGCGCCCATCTGCATGCGGTGGCGCGCCAGCTGGCCGGGCGCAAGGGGCCCATCATCCCGCTGATTACCTGTGTCTCGCCGCGCACTCTGCTGCGCCAGACGCAGCAGGAGAAAACCGTCAGCATCGACACCACGGCCTCCGGCGGCAACGCCTCGCTGATGACGATGCCCGGCTGAGGTTTCATCTGGCGGGCTCCCTGGCATATAGTGGCGTGGCATTCCAGACCGGGGCCACGCCAGCCTGCCATGACCGCGCGCGACATCTCTCCCCTGCAGAAGGCGTTCTACGACGTCATTTTCGGCACTGAAACACCGGCCGGGAAATGGTTCGACATCATCCTGATCGTCGCCATCGTGGCCAGCGTGATCATCGTCATGCTGGATTCCATCTGGAATCTGCACACCGAGTGGGGCTGGCTGTTCTGGCAGATCGAGTGGGTTTTCACCGTGCTGTTCACGGTGGAATACCTGGTGCGTATCTGGTGTTCGCCCAATCGCAAGGCCTATGTGCTGAGCGTGTACGGGGTGGTGGACCTGCTGGCGATCCTGCCCACCTATGTCGCCCTGGTGTTCCCGCAGGCGGCGTCCCTTCTGATCGTGCGCCTGTTGCGCATCCTGCGCATCTTCCGGGTGCTGCGCCTGCTGGCCTTCCTCAACGAGGCCAATATACTGGCCGGGGCACTGCGCCGCTCCACCCGCAAAATCTTCGTATTCTTTTCGATGATGATGATCATCACCGTGATTTTCGGCTGTCTGCTGTATGTCGTGGAGGGCCCCGAGAGCGGCTTCGACAACATCCCCATCAGCATCTACTGGGCCATCGTGACCATTACCACCGTCGGCTACGGCGATGTGGTACCGCTGACCGCCCTCGGGCGGGCCATTTCCGCCACCGGCATGCTGATCGGCTACGCCATCATCGCCGTGCCCACCGGCATCATCACCGCCGAACTGGCCTCTGGCCTGCGCGGCAATCACCTCACCACCCGCAACTGCAGCCAGTGCTCCCGGGCCGGGCACGACCTCGATGCCAGGTATTGCAAGTACTGCGGCAGCGACCTCCCCCCCCTCAGTCGCGACGGCGAATAGAGCGTCAGCACCGGGGCTGGCCTTCCTGGCGTCCCGCTCCTAGAATGTGTGCGCCGTAAACCGGCCTTCGAACCTGCATAACGATTAGAGAGCTGTACCGCATGAAACGCCACCAACGCCACGCCCTTGCCGCTGCCATCATGGCCGCATCCACCACCGTTGCCGCCCAGCCGATGCTGGAAGAAGTCATCGTCACCGCCCAGAAACGGGCCGAAAATGTGATGGACGTGCCGATTTCCATCAGTGTTTTTAACGACAGTACCGTCGAAAAACTATCCGCTCGCAACCTCACCGACCTGGGGCGCTTCACCCCCGGCGTGGAAATGAACAATGACAATGCCCTGCAGCCCACCTACAGCATCCGCGGCGTGCAAACCAACGACTGGACGGTCGGCTCGGATCCGGCGGTCGCGGTCTATGTCGACGGCGTGTATGCCGCGCGTGGCGCCGGTGCCGAGGCAGCGCTGGCCGACATTGCCCGGGTAGAAGTGCTCAAGGGCCCCCAGGGCACCCTGTTCGGCCGCAACGCCACCGGCGGCGCCATTCACATCATCAGCCAGCCGCCGGTGTTCGAGCAGGAGGGACGGGCCAAAGTCAGCGTGGGTGACTACGGTCGACTGGACGGCGAATTTATGTACAACACGCCCCTGTCGGACACGGTGGCCCTGCGCTTGCTGGCAGTCAGCCGCAATCGCGACGGCTATCTGGATAACCTGACCGGCCCCGACCAGAGTGAACAGAACTCCGACAGTGTGCGCGCCAGCTTGCTGTGGGATGTCAGCGAGAGCACGGAAGTGTTGCTGCGGGCCGAGTACAGCAAGATGGATCAACACGGCGGCGCCCAGTTCACCCTGATCGACAGCGTGTTCGAAGGCGCCAACCCGGGCCGGCGGCTCGACCCCTACGGCGATATCGCCAACGACTTCGTCAGCAAGGAAGAGCGCGACATGTTCGCCACCTCCCTGGAAGTCAATCACGACATGGGCGATGTGACCTTTACCTCCATCACCGGCTACCGCCAGTTTGAAACGGAATTGCTGGAAGACCTGGATGGCTCCAACAATCCGGATTACTACTTCGCCTCCTCCAACCCGGACGACAACGAATACTTCTCGCAGGAGTTTCGCTTTACCGGCGCCACCGACACCCTGAAATGGACCGCGGGCGCCGCCTACTCACGGGAAACGGTGGACCACCTGACCACTGCCGAATTCAAAATGAGTACGCTGGAATCCTTCGCCTGGTCGGAAATTCTGCGCAACTCGACCTCCGAGACGTCCCAGACTTTCCTGTCCGTGCTCGCCGGCCTGCCCCAGGAGGACATCGACGCCCTGGACGGACTGACCAATACCGAGGTGTCCGAGCTCCAGCCCGGCTACCGCCAGCAACTGAAAGATCGCGGCCTGGACGGCATGGCCAGCTCCGCCTTTATCTGGAGCTTCCTGAACGACCAGGGCACACTGCAGGACTTCGGCCTGTCCAGCAATCCGCTGGTCGGCCTGCTGCAGATCCTGAATGATGTCGGCCCGCGCATCGCCGCCGGCGACGACTGGATAGAGTCGGTTGAGAGCAGCGGCACCTACGAGAGCTACGCCCTGTACGGCGATGCCACCTGGAGCGTGACCGACCGCGTCAACCTCACCGGCGGCCTGCGCTATACCTATGACGACAAGGCCTTCGACCTGTTCACCCAGTACCAGAACCAGATTGCCGGCGCCGACTTCGGGCTGGCCTTCTACAACAACGGCCAGGCGGTGCTGGACAGCTCCCAGAGCGATACCTGGGGCGCCCTCTCCGGGCGCCTGGTGCTGGACTACCACTTCACCGACAGCGTCATGGGTTACGCCAGCGTGGCCACCGGCTTCAAGTCCGGCGGCTTCAACAGCCTGAACTTCGGCCCGGATATCGATACCTCCTACGATGAAGAGGAAGTGATCAACTACGAGATCGGCAGCAAGGGCGCCTACTTCGAGAACCGGGTACAGTTCAATGTCGCCGCCTTCTTCTACGAATACAGCAACCTGCAAGAGCTGAAACTGCTGGGGCAGCCGATTCCCAGCTACAACCTGCGCAATGCCGATGCCGAGGGCTACGGGGTGGAACTGGAAGGCTCCTGGCTGATCACCGACCACCTCAGCCTGTCCGGCAACTACAGCTGGCTGAAAACCGAGTACACCGACTTCGACATCATCGCCGCCGCCGGTGAAACCGCCGAGGACGACCTGACCGGCCAGCCCCGGGTGGGCACACCGGAGAACAAGGTCAACCTGGCGCTGGAGTACTACCTGCCGCTGGGCGATTTCGGTGAACTGCTGACGCGCTTCGATTACACCTGGAATGACGAGCGGGTGGAGAGCCTGAACGACCCGACCCGCAAGGTGGACGCCTACGACCTCGCCAACCTGCGTATTTCGCTGCTGCCGGAGGGCGAGCGCTGGGAAATCAGCGCCTGGAGCACCAACCTGTTCGACGAGGAAGTGATTACCGTCTTCGGTGACAACGGCGACGCCATCGGCTCGCTCACCGGCTGGCGCATTCCACCGCGCATGGTGGGGATGGACTTTGTCTACCGTTTCCAGAGCTGATTCAAGGCAATGTCAGCGTATTCGCAGTGTGCGGCAACACACTGCGAATCCTTGAACTATACTCCAGACGCCCGCGGAGCCTGGAGTGCCGCAGCCTATTGGCCGGCGCAGATCGGAGGGCATTCGAACGTAAAACACCTTCCAAGGAGATAACGATGACACGTACATCCACTGCTTCCCGTTTCAGCGCCTGGCTGCTTTTCGCAAGCCTTCTTGTGCCGGCAATGGGAGCCAGCGCCGAGGACGCGGAAGCGGAAGCGGCCAAAACGGTCCCGACGGCCAAACGCGCTGCCGCGGTTCAGCTCGAGGCCACCATCACGGCCATTGATCACGACACCCGCGACGTCACTCTGGAAGGCCCCGAGGGCAACCTGTTTACCCTCTCTGCCAGCGATGATATTGAGCGCCTCGACGAGTTTGCCGTGGGCGATGTGGTCGTCGCCACCTATCTCGAAGCCTTCGCCGCCGAGTTGCGCGAGCCCACCGAACAGGAGCTGGCCAACCCCTGGCAGGAAGTCGACGACGCGGAAATCGCCTCGCTGGACGAACTGCCCGCCGCCGCCGGTGTTCGCGTTGTCCGCGCGGTCTGCTCGATCGAAGGCATGAACCGCCTGCTGGGTACCGTCACACTCCTCGACCCCCGCGACAACTACCACACAGTGACTGACGTGGACCCCGAGATCATGCCGGAACTGCGTATCGGCGCCCCGGTGGTGGTGACCTTCAGCCAGGCTCTGGCGCTGGAACTGGAGAAACCCGAGACCACTGCCCCAGCCAGCTGAGCCTCCCCGGAGTCCGGCGTTCCGGCCCCCGGGGCCGGGGCGCCTGAAGCGGACATTTGCACAGGGCAAGCAAACCACTTTTCAGGTACAATCGCGCCCCTTGTCGAATGACCCTGGCCCCTGTTACTGGCCATCCAGCCCGCGCCACGAGCGCCTGTTCACATGTCCGCTTCCGAAAACGCCCCCACACCGCTGTACAACTACCGCCGGTACTGGGCCGAATGCTTTGGCCCGGCTCCCGAACTGCCCATGAGCCGCGCGGAAATGGACGCCCTCGGCTGGGACAGCTGCGACATCATCATCGTCACCGGCGACTCCTACGTGGACCACCCCAGCTTCGGCATGGCGGTGATCGGGCGGGTGCTGGAGGCCCAGGGCTTCCGGGTGGGCATCATCGCCCAGCCCGACTGGACCAGCGCCGAGGCTTTCAAGGCCCTGGGCCGGCCCAACCTGTTCTTCGGCGTGGCCGCCGGCAATATGGACTCCATGATCAACCGCTACACGGCGGACCGCAAACGCCGCAATGACGACGCCTACACCCCGGGCAACGAGGGCGGCAAGCGGCCGGATCGGGCGGTGGTGGTGTACAGCCAGCGGGTGCGCGAAGCCTTCAAGGACGTACCCCTGGTCATTGGTTCCATCGAGGCCAGCCTGCGCCGCATCGCCCACTACGACTACTGGAGCGACAAGGTGCGCCGCAGCGTGCTGCTGGACAGCCGCGCCGACCTGCTGCTCTACGGCAACGCCGAACGCGCCATTGTCGATGTAGCTCACCGCCTGGCAGCGGGCGAGAGCATCCGCGATATCCGCGACCTGCGCGGCACCGGGTTTGTGCGCAAGCGGGTCCCCGAGGGCTGGCGTGTCGTGGACTCCACGGACATCGACGTGGTGGGCCCGGTAGAACCCCACATCAATCCTTATGCCGATACCCGCAGTGAGAGCTGCGCAACGTCCGGCGAGCAGGACGGCGGAACCGGAGTGGTCGAGGTAATGACACCCGGCGGCGCACTGCCCGCGGCGGTGGCGGCGGAGATCGAGGCGGTGCCAGTCACCCTGCTCGACCGCCGCGATACGCGCCCGGCGGTGATCCGCATTCCCGCCTACGAACAGGTGAAGGATGACCCGGTTCTCTACGCCCACGCCTCGCGCATCCTGCACAAGGAAACCAACCCCCACAACGCCCGCCCGCTGGTACAGGCCCACGGTGACCGCGATGTGTGGCTGAATCCGCCGCCGATCCCGCTGGACACCGACGAACTGGACTGGGTGTTCGAACTGCCCTACACCCGCCTGCCGCACACGGCCTACGGCGATGCCCGCATCCCCGCCTACGAGATGATCCGTCACTCGGTCAATATCATGCGCGGCTGCTTTGGCGGTTGTACCTTCTGCTCGATCACCGAACACGAAGGCCGCATTATCCAGAACCGCTCGGAGGACTCGATCATCCGCGAGGTGGAGCGCATCCGCGATACCTCGCCGGCCTTTACCGGCGTGATCTCCGACCTCGGCGGCCCCACCGCCAACATGTGGCGCCTGGCCTGCAAGAGCACGGCCATCGAAGCCGCCTGCCGCAAGCTGAGCTGCGTGTTCCCCGGCATCTGCAAGAACCTGAACACCGACCAGACGCCCCTGATCAGCCTGTACCGCCGCGCTCGCGCCGTGCCGGGCGTGAAGAAAGTGCTGATCGCCTCGGGCCTGCGCTATGACCTGGCGGTGGAAACCCCCGAATACGTGGAGGAACTGGTCACTCACCACGTCGGCGGCTACCTGAAGATCGCCCCGGAGCACACCGAGGACGCGCCGCTGTCGAAGATGATGAAGCCCGGCATGGGCAGCTATGACCGCTTCAAGGCGATGTTCGAGAAGTATTCGAAAAAGGCCGGCAAAGAGCAGTACCTGATTCCCTACTTCATCGCCGCCCACCCGGGCACCCGCGATGAAGACATGATGAACCTGGCCCTGTGGCTGAAGCGCAACAAATTCCGCGCCGACCAGGTACAGACCTTCTACCCCTCCCCCATGGCCACCGCCACCGCCATGTACCACAGCGGCAAGAACCCGCTGAAGAAGGTCAGCCGCGGCGCCGACACCATGCCCACCGTGAAGAAGCTGTCGCAGCGCCGCCTGCACAAGGCCTTCCTGCGCTATCACGACCCGGACAACTGGCCGGAACTGCGCAAGGCCCTGAAAAAGATGGGCCGCTCCGACCTGATCGGCAACGGCAAGGTACATTTGGTGCCCCCCCGCCAACCGCCCAAACGCCACCAGCGGGTCGCCGGTGACAGCCAGTCCCGCCCCTTCGCCACCCAGCACAACGGCCTGCCGCGCACGCCGAAAGCACCCCGCCGCAAAGGGCGCTAAAGCACTTTTCCGGACGCCGCCGACCGGCGGAGCTACAACCGCTTGCCCCGCCTTGCACCCATCAATTGCGACAGGGGTGGGTAATTTCCGTTTTCATACCGGGAATTCTTTGCTAGCGTAGGCCGCGTACTCGAAGTTCTAATCATAAAAATCGGAGTATGGCCTATGTCCCGCGGTTCAGTCGGTACCCCCTTTGCGCTCGGCCTGCTGGCAGCGTCGCTCGCCCCACTCAGTTTCGGCCAGGCTGCCGGCATGCTGGAGGAGATCATCGTCACCGCCGAGAAGCGGGCCACCACGGTGCAGGATACGCCCATCGCGGTCACCGCCTTCAGCGGCACCGAACTGGATCGGGCACTGATCAGCAAATCCCTGGACATGCAGTTCTCGGTGCCCAACATGCTGATGAGCAAGGACAACTTCACCACCGCCGCCATTTCCATCCGCGGCATCGGCAACCAGGCCATCGGCGCGGCCGCGGACAGCGGCACCGGCGCCCACTTCAACGGCGTCTACCTGAACAATGGCCGTATTTTCGAAACCGAGTATTTCGACGCCGAGCGGGTGGAAGTCCTGCGCGGCCCCCAGGGCACACTGTACGGGCGCAACACCACCGCCGGCGTGATCAACTTCATCACCCGCAAGCCGGAAGATGAGCTGGGCGGCAATATCAACCTGGAAGTGGGCAACTACAACCACGTCAAGGTGAAAGGCGCCGTCAACCTGCCCGTCACCGACAACCTGGCCCAGCGCTTCTCCCTCTTCTCGCTGAAACGCGATGGCTTTGTCGACAACGAGCACACCGGCAATGACATCGACGGCCGCGACATGTACGCCCTGCGCTCCTCCACCCGCTGGTCCGGCGAGCGCGCCGATGTCAACCTGGTGGTCAATTACATGAAGGAAGACTCCGACCGCATGCGCGGCAGTAACCAGCGCTGCCTGCGCGACCCGGCCGGTATCATCGGCTGCCTGCCCACCGGCCTCGCCAACCAGCGCACCAACAGCCAGGCAACGGTCACCGGTTTCCTGATCAACAACCTGGTGGCCGCCCGCCTGGGTATGGACTTTCCCGACGACGATTACCTCAACTCCGCCATCAGCGACGACCCCCGCAAGCAATTCCTGGATTTCGAACCGCGCTACGAGGTGGAGGACTGGATGGCCTCCTTCGAGGTGGAGTACGACCTCGACAAGCTGACCCTGACCTGGCTGACCGGCTACCACAACTCCGACCTGGACGCCCGCAACGACTACGACTTTGCCGTCGCCTCGGAGCCCTGGCCGGTGGAAGTGACCGTCGATCGCGGCCCGGATGGCCCCATCACCGTGGACCGGGCCTATTCCAGCGACCGCTCCACCACCACACCGGAACAGTGGAGCCAGGAGATACGCCTGGCCTCCGATTTTGACGGCCCCTGGAACTTCCTGGTGGGTGGCTTCTGGCTCAACTACGAGAGCGAAGTCCACTACTATGTGCATTCGGCCGCGCTGGAACTGTATGGCGACACTCTCGGCATCGCTTCTGATCAACGCTTGTTCGACAACGACACCCGCACCTACGAACTGGAGACCTGGGCCGCCTTCGGCGAGCTGTACTGGCAGGCCACTGACAGCCTGCGCCTGACCCTGGGCCTGCGCTATACCGAGGAAGAGAAATCCTCCGAGCAGCGCACCATCTACCTCAACTTCCTCAACGACCCCACCCTGCCCGGCGGCGACTACGACGCCTTCGACGGCAACTGGGAGGAGCCCACCGGCAAGTTCAATGCCACCTGGGATATCAACGCGGACGTGATGGCCTACCTGACCCTGTCGCGCAGCTATAAAAGCGGCGGCTTTAATCCCATCTCCGCCGATTCCGTGCTGTTGCAGGAAAACCCCTCGCTGGCCGAATTTGATCCGGAGTACATCAATGCCTTTGAAGTAGGGATTAAATCGCGCCTGTTCGACAACACCTTGCAGGCCAACCTGACCTACTTCTACTACGACTACGAGGGAATGCAGATTTCCAAGATCACCCAGCAGACCAGCCTCAACGAGAACTTCGACGCCTCCATCCAGGGCTTCGAGGGCGAGTTTGTCTGGCTGCCCACCGACAGACTGCGCCTGACCGCGAACCTGTCCTGGCTGGACACGGCAATGGACGGCGGAACCAGCCTCGATCCGGCCGATATCAACCAGATGGGCACCACCGAGTTCATCGCCAACGCAGTTAACGCCAACGTGTACCTTGGCCCCGGCTGTCCCGGAGGCGTAGCGCCCTGCGCAGGTATCGAGGCCGACCTGGACGGCAACCAGCTGCCCAATGCGCCGGAGTATTCCATCAACCTCGGCCTGCAGTACAGCTGGCCCTTCGACAATGGCATGGAACTGGTGGCCGGCACCAATTACTACTGGCAGGATGAATTCTACGCGCGGGTATTTAACACCGGGAACGATACGGTCGATGCCTGGGATGTGTGGAACGCCACGCTCACACTGTACAGCGCCGACAACAGCTGGTTCGCCGAAGTCTGGGGCCGCAACCTCAACGACGACGACCACGTGACCGGACAGTACCTGGGCGACCAGAACGTGGGGCTGGCCACCAACCAGTTTCTGCTGGAGCCGAGGACATACGGTATAACCCTGGGCTATACTTTCTGATCTTTACCATTCCAAAGAGCAGAAGGGAGCTGACCATGCGTACATTGAAATTTGCGGTACTGGCCGCGGCTGTCATCTCAACCACCGGGTGCGCCACCAAGAGCTATGTCGACGAGCGTTTCGCCGCGCTGGAAACCCGTGTTGACGAGTGGAGCGCCACCAGCCGCGAGGCTCTGGAGCGTGCCGAAAAGGCCGGTGTGCTGGCCGAGGGCAAATTTCTCTACAACGTGGTCCTGACTGAAGACGATCTCACTTTCACTGTTGACGACGCCAACCTGTCCAGCAGCGCCCAGTCACGCCTGGGCCAGCTCGCCAGCCAGCTGCAGGCGGACAACGCCAATGTCTACCTGGAGATTCAGGGACACACGGACGCCACCGGCTCCGCAGAGTACAACCAGGGGCTGGGCCTGGCCCGGGCCGAATCGGTGCGCCGCTACCTGCACAGCCAGGGCGTGGCCCTGGACCGCATGGCGACCATCTCCTACGGCGAAGATGCGCCTGCCGCGGACAACAGCAGTGCCAGTGGGCGCGCCATGAATCGCCGGGTTGAGGTGGTCGTACTCAAATAGGCTGTAGTGCCGGGCGCCTCAGCCCGCCTCCTGCGCCTGCCGCGCCCGGGTGTGCCGGGTCGGCAGCGCACTGACCGGGTCTTCCGGCCAGGGGTGCTTGGGATAGCGCCCCCGCATTTCCTTGCGCACCTCCGCATAGCCATTGCGCCAGAAGCTGGCGAGGTCGGTGGTCACCTGCAGTGGTCGTCCGGCGGGCGACAACAGGTGAATGCACAGGGCCACCCCACCGTTGCAGATACGCGGGCCATCCTCGCAGCCAAACATTTCCTGCAGCTTCACCGCCAGTACCGGCGGGCTCTGGCTGTAGTCCACCGCGATACTGGAACCGGAGGGCACAGCGATACGTTCCGGTGCCAGCCGCTCCAGTTCCAGCGGCTGGGGCCACGGCAACAACGCCTGCAAAATGCTTCGCAAATCCAGCCGGGCAAAATCGGAGAGGCGCTGGACATCATCCAGCCAGGGCAGCAGCCACTGTTCGAGCCCGGCCAGCAGGGCCGCATCGGATAGATCCGGCCAGGGGTTGTCTGTGCCAGCGGCTGCGGCCTCATCGTGCAGCAGTTGTACCCGGGCGCGCCACTGCAGCAGCGCCGGTGTCCAGGGCAGCACAGCCAGTCCGCGCTGCTGCAGCATGTCCAGCAATGCCCGCCCCCGCGCCTGGGCGGACACCGTCTGCAGACTCTCCGAGCGCAGCTCGATGTTGCCCACGGAAAAAGTCCGCCTGGCCTGAAAGCGCTCACTGCGATCGTCCCAGGCCACAATTTCACGCTCTTCCACCAGGGAGGAAAGCACCCCGTCAAAGGCGCTGCCTGTCAGTGGCACCGCGCTGAATATGCGGTCTTCGCTGTCGCCGCGGCGCCCCCCCACTTCGGCCACCGCCAGCCAGGTTTCGCCGCAGAGCTCATCCTCCGCCGGCAGGCGCGCGCTGCGGCCGTTGGCCAACTGGTAGGCGGCGCTGTCGGCGGCGGAGCGCAGGCGCGCGATACGGTCTGGCCAGGCTGCCGCCAGCAGTACCCCGAGTGCATCCTCCGCTGCAACTTGCAAGGCCACCGCGCGCGGCTGGTGAATCGCGCTGGAAATACGGGCATAGCGCCGCGCCTGGTCCCAGATGCGCCGGTACCAGCCCTGCAGGGCCTTGGGGCAGGGAGAATCGCCCAGCAAAACCGCCATGCTGCGCTGCAGGTCGGCGCCGCTGTCCGCCAGCGGGTTGCGCTCGGCGAGCAAGGCGGCCAGCAGGCAGGCCAGTTCGCCAGCGTGAATGTCACAGCCGAGCAGCAGCATATGGGCCAGCCGCGGGTGCAGGGGCATCTGCGCCAGCCGCACCCCGTGGGGAGACAACTGCCACTGCCCCGGCGCCGGGCTGAACACCGCATCGCAGGCCGCCAGCACCTCCAGGGCCTGGCGATAGGGCCCGGCGGGAGGCGCGTCGAGCCAGCGCAGTTCCGTCGGTCGCTGTACGCCCCACGCCAGCAGTTGCAGGGCCAGGGGGGCGAGGTCCGCCTGCAGTATCTCCGGCGTGGCTTGCGGTGCCAGCTGCCGCTGTTGCTCCTCGCTCCACAGGCGATAGCAGGCGCCGGGCCCCAGCCGGCCGGCGCGGCCGGCGCGCTGTTCTGCCGAAGCGCGCGAGATGCGGCGGGTCGCGAGGCGGGTGATACCGGTGCCGGTATCGAACAGGGCCTGGCGTTCCAGGCCGCTGTCGACCACCGTGTGAATGCCTTCAATGGTGAGGCTGGTCTCGGCGATATTGGTCGCCAGTACCACCTTGCGCGCGCCGGGCGCTGCCGGGGCGATGGCCGCCTGTTGCCGGCTCAGGGACAGGCCACCGTAAAGCGGGCAAACCGACACCCCTGCGTGCCGCGCAAGGCGGGCTGCCAGTTCGCTGTTGGCGCGGCGAATTTCCGCCTGCCCGGGCAGGAATACCAGCACACTCCCGGACTGTTCATGCAGGGCGCGCAGCACCGTATCAACCAGCGGTGCAATGATGCTGTCGCGCAACTGGTAGGGTGAGCCGTAGTGCACCTGCACCGGGTACTGGCGCCCCTTCGAGGTGATGACGGGGGCATTGCCGAGCAATGCGGCCACCGCCTCGCCGTCGAGGGTGGCCGACATGGCCAGCAGGCGCAGGGGGGCCTCCGCCTCGCGAAACAGCTCCCGCGCCTGCAGGGCCAGGGCCAATCCCAGGTCCGAGTCCAGGCTGCGCTCGTGAAACTCGTCGAAGATCACCAGCCCCACCCCGTCAAGGGCCGGGTCGGATTGCAAGCGGCGGGAGAGAATGCCCTCGGTGATCACCTCGATACGGGTGGCTGCGCTGACGCAGGTATCCAGGCGAATGCGGTAGCCCACCGCCTGCCCCACGGGTTCATCGAGCAGTTGCGCCATGCGCTGGGCCGCCGCCCGGGCCGCCATGCGTCGCGGCTCCACCATGAGAATGGTGCCCCCGGCCAGCCAGTCGCTGTGCAACAGGTCCAGCGGCACCACGGTGGTCTTGCCGGCGCCCGGCGGCGCCTGCAACACCGCTTCAGTGCCCGCCGCCAGCGCCGCGCGCAGCTGCGGCAGCACCTCGTGGATGGGGAGATCGCTAGTGGCTGTGTCGGGCATCGCGCAAGTCTAAGGGATTGGCCGGGGCGAAGCTATTACAGGCCATCGTCCAGACCATCGGCATGCCCCTGATGCAAGGCCTTGGTGCCGCGGGGGAAATCGGTGCGCGGTTTTGGTGCGGGGCATTGCCGGCTCCACGGCCACACTGTCGCGGCAGCGGCAATTTGTCACAGCTTTTGCCGCCGTCACACCGCTGTCACTCGCAATATTTAACATCGCTGCGCTTCTGGCAAGTTATTTGCTCTGTCTATTACTGACGCGCTGCCAAAGCGCGCTGACTGCGCTCTGCGCAAGGACGAACATGGCCTACTCTAACTTTGAAGCCCATCTGGATGGGCTGGAACAGAGGGCTGGCGAAAAGCCTGCGGTTGCCTTCTTCGACCTCGACGGCACCCTGATTGCCGGGTACTCCATTGTCGCCATGGCCTGGGAGACCGCCCGTCACGGCGCCCGCCACGGCGAGCTGAAACAGTCCCTGCGCGTCATGCGCGACCTGCTGCGGCAACGCACCCGGGACACCGGCGGCAACTATCACCGCCTGGTGCGCCGGCTCACCCGCAGCCTGGCCGGTATCAGCGAACAGACCCTGAGCGAACTGGGCGAACGCGCCTACCACAACACCCTGGCCCGCAGCCTGTTCCGCGAGGCCATCGCGCTGGTAGAGGCCCACCGCGCCGCCGGCCATCACCTGGTCATCGTCACTGCCGCCAGCCAGTACCAGGTGGAACCCATCGCCCGGGTACTGGGTATCGGCGAAATCTGCTGCACCCGCCTGGAAGTCGTGGACGGCAACTTTACCGGCAAGGTCATCAACCCCATGTGCTACGGCGAGGGCAAGAGCCTGGCCGCGCGACGCATCGCCCGGCAACAGGGTGTGAAACTTCGCGACTGCTGGTTCTACACCGACTCCAGTGCCGACCTGCCCCTGCTGAAGGAAGTGGGTCACCCGGTGGCGGTAAACCCCTCCGACCGCCTGGCGGCCCACGCCCGCGCCGAGCAGTGGCCGCAACTGGGTTTTGCCTCACGTGGCAAACCGAATCTGGAATCCCTGCTGCGCACGGTACTGACGGTGGAAACCGTAGCGGCCACCACCCTCGCCGGCGTGATTGGCCAGCGCCTGGGCTTCAAGCCCTTTGGCAAGGCCAACCGGCTGACGCGCTTGCTGGGCGATGTCGGCAGCGGCTTTGCCGGGCTCGACTTCGAAGTGGAGGGCATGGACCACCTGCTCGGCGTGCGCCCGGCCATTTTCACCTTCAATCACCAGAGCCTGCTGGACTCACTGGTACTGGCCCACCTGTTACGGCGGGACGTGGTACCGCTGGTGAAAAAGGAAATGGCGGGCAACCCGCTGATTGGCCCGCTGTTACAGCAGGCCGGTACGATCTTTGTGGATCGCGAGGACAAGGACCAGGCCGCGGTGCTGCAAAACGCGCTGGAGGTCCTGCAGAGCGGCCGCTCCCTGCTGATTGCGCCGGAGGGGACCCGCAGCACTCTCGGCAATATCCAGCCCTTCAAGGCCGGCGCCTTCTTCCTGGCCAAGAAAGCCAAGGTGCCGGTGGTGCCGATTGTGCTGCACAACGTGAAGGACGCCCTGCCCAAGGGCGGCTTCCTGATTCGCCCGGCGACCATCCGCATCACCATCCTGCCGCCGGTCTACCCCGAAAGCATGGGCAGCGTGCGCCAGACCTGCCACGCCATCGAGAGCCAGTACTGCGAGTTGCTGGGCAAGTCGAGCGTGGCCGCCCTGCCCCAGTCTTTGCGGGCGGCCAGTTAGAGGAGCGCTATTTCCAGGGACGGATCAGGAATTTCTCGCCCGTGGCCTGGCGGCTGTAGCGACGCAGGGTTTGCAGGTCCAGCGCGCCGCTCAGGCTGACTTCGCTGGTGTAGTGGCTGGCGAAAGTGGTGTGGATATCCCGCGCCACCCGGGCCCGCATTTCCAGCATCTTCTCGATACCCGCTTTGGCCAGGAACTGGGGCAACAGCCAGCCGCCCAGCCCCCAGGCGAACCCGAAGCTGCGCTGGATCACGGTAGGTGACATATCCAGGCCGCCGTAGATATACACCTGCTTGTAGGTATCGGAGCCGTAGCGATTGTACTCGGTCATCTTGCGCGCCGCTGCAGTTTCCATACAGGTGAGGATCTGGCTGGCCAGCTTGCCGCCCCCGGTGGCGTCAAACGCCAGGGTGGCGCCGGTTTCGGCAATCGCTTCGGTCAATTCGCTGAAGAAATTGTCACTACTGGAATTCACCACGTAGCGGGCACCGAGGTCGCGCAGGATCTGTTCCTGCTCCGGGCGGCGCACGATGTTGACCAGGGCGATATCCTCCGCCTGGCACAGGCGGTTCAGCATCTGGCCGAGGTTGGAGGCGGCCGCGGTGTGCACCAGCGCGGTGTGGCCTTCCATGCGCAGGGTTTCCACCATGCCCAGGGCCGTCATCGGGTTGACGAAACAGGAGGCGCCATCCACGGCGGTGGTGCCGGGCTCCAGCGGCAGGCATTGCATGGCGTTGATGCAGCGGTACTGACCGTAGGTTTCACCGCCGAACAGGCCGACAGTTTTCCCAAGCAGCGCCTGGGCCGCGTCGGAGTCACCCGCCGCCACCACTTCACCGGCGCCCTCGTTACCCACCGGCAGGGACTGCCCCACCCGCCCCTGCAGCAAACGCATGGCCCCTTCCGGAATCTTCGCGGTGATCACCGGCCGCTCCGCGCTGCCGCCCTGGGTGGCGGACTCCAGGTCCGCCATCGCCGTCAGCAGGGCCAGGTCGGAGGGATTGATGGGAGCGGCATCCAGTTTCACCACGACCTCGCCGGGGCCGGGTTCGGGAACCGTCACTTCCTGCAGGGACAGTTCCAGCGTGCCATCTTCGCTCACCAGCGAGCGCAATTGCAGTCCAGTGGTCATGGGGGTACTCCTTTCATCGAATGTGGGCCGTAGCGCAGGCCGCTCACTATAACCAATAGCAGAAGCCCGTACACTCCTCGGTATAGCGCCACAGGCGATCAGCCGCCTCTCTGTCCAGCGCCCAGGGCTTGGGACTGACCTCGCGGCTGTTGACAAAGTACTTGCCGCTCACCTGTGCCACCGCCGGGTCACAGGCGAGAAACAGCGTGGTTTGCGCCCCCTGCTGCGGCGACTTGAAAAAGGGCTTGAGCAACAGCGGCAACAAACCGCTCAGCACGCCGTCGTTCTGGCTGCCAAGCGAGGTGGACACCGCCCCCGGGTGCAGGCAGTTAACGGTGGGCCCCCGCTCTCCCAGGCGCTCCGCAAGGCTCAGGGTAAACAGCATGTTGGCGAGCTTGGAGCGGCCGTATTCGCGAAAGGTGCGAAAACCCTGCTCGGCCTGCATGTCATCAAACCCCATCCCGCGTACGAACTTGTGGGCATCGGAAGCGACATTGACGATGCGCGAAGCGGGCTCCGCCTGCAGCAATGGCAATAACAGTCCGGTCAGTACGAAGGGGGCGAAATGATTGACCGCCAGGGTTTCCTCGAAGCCGTCCACGCTTTCCCGGCGTTCGGTATTGATCAGGCCGGCGTTGTTGATCAGCACATCGATGGGCTCACCGCGCTCGACCAGTGCCTGCCCGGCGGCCCGCACACTGGCCAGCGAGGCCATATCGAGGGGTATCACCTGCGGTGTGGCGCCGCCCTGCCCGGCAATCTCCGCGGCCAGTGCTTCGCCCTTGTCGCGATTGCGACACAACAGCGTCAGCTGCGCGCCCCGGCGCCCCAGTTCCAGCGCCGTCTCCCGCCCGATGCCCGCCGTCGGCCCGGTGATCACTATCCGCTTGCCCTGCATATTGAGTCCCGTACTGTTGTTATGTAGCGTTCCACTCTAGCGCAGGCCCGCACGATGCACTAGCACCGCTCCAGGTGCTGCTATTACAGGTGTTTGCCTCTTGCCCGTCTGCGCCTTTTGCCGCCTAATGACAAGCCATGAACCCACTACTCGAACTTACCCGCATTGTTCAGGCCGCCGCCCAGGCCTCTGCTCACACCGAGCAGGTGGAACTGATTGTGGAATCCATTCACCGCGCCATCGGTGTGGATGTGTGCAGCCTGTACATCTCCCAGCCGGATCACGGCATGTTGCTGGCAGCCAGCCACGGCCTGGACCCACAATCCGTCGGCCACACCCTGTTGCCGGAAGGTACCGGCCTGGTGGGGCTGGCGGCGCGCAGCCGACACCCCGTGAACATCGCCGAGGCCGCAGCACACCCGGACTTCCGCTACATCGCCGAAACCCACGAGGAAGCCTTTCACAGTTTCTGCGGCGTGCCACTGGTGCGCGGCGGCGAAGTGATCGGCGTACTGGTGGTGCAGGCCCGGGAAGCGCGGCTGATGAGCGAGGAGGAACTGGCCTTCCTCGTGACCCTGTCAGCCCAGCTCGCGCTGGTACTGCCGGCGGACCCACAGCAATTCAGCAATGCCTTGTCCGCCACCCGTCGCCTGCGCGGGGTGAAGGGCGCCCCGGGCATCGGCATCGGCAAGGTGCAGATGTGCGACCAGTTCGACCTGTACAGTGTTTCCGACAAGGCCTGCGACGACCCCGAAGCCGCCCTGGGGCGCTGGTATGCGCTGCTGGAGCAGGTCAGCGCCGAGGTTGAGGCAGAGCGCCGCTCACTCGGCAGCGACGTATCCGACAGCGTGGCCGCCGTGTTCTCCGCCTACCAGATGCTGCTGGCGGACAACCACCTGCGCCAGGGCGTGGCGGAACGTATTCGCAACGGCCAGTGGCTGCCCGGCGCGCTGCGGCAGACGGTCCAGCACTTCGCCGACATCTTCCTGGCGATGGAGGACCCTTACCTGCGTGCCCGCCACGAGGACATCTACCACCTCGGCAACAAACTCTACTCGGCCTGGGCCGGCGACAACGACACCGGCGCCCTGCCCGGCGACGGCCCGATTGTGCTGGTGGGCAGCAAGGTCAGCGTATCGGATATCGCCTCCTGCGACCCGGCCCGCCTGCAGGGCATCGTCTGCTTCGAGGGTTCCACCCTGTCCCACACCGCGGTGCTGGCGAACGCCCTCGGTGTGCCAGCGGTGATGGGAACCGGCGCCATCAAGGCGGTCAGCAACGGCGACCCGGTGATTGTCGACGGCAACGTCGGCCAGATCATCCTGCACCCGCCGCTGTCGGTGAAGAAGGAATTCCGGCGCCTGCAGCAGGCCGATCGCACCCTGCAGGGGGAACTGGCCGAACTGGTAAACGAACCCGCCACCACCACCGACGGGGAAAGAGTCCGCCTGTACGCCAATACCGGTCTGCTGGCGGATATCTCCCCGGGCATCGCCAACGGTGCCGAGGGCGTGGGCCTGTACCGCACCGAAATGCCCTTCATGGTGGCGGAAACCTTCCCCTCGGAGGACGAGCAGGAATTCATTTACAGCCAGGTGCTGAAAGCCTACGCCGGCAAGCCGGTGTATATGCGCACCCTGGATATCGGTGGCGACAAGCCCCTGCCCTACTTCCCCATCGAGGAAGAAAACCCGGCACTGGGCTGGCGCGGCATCCGCTTCTGCCTCGACAACAGTTCCCTGATGATGACCCAGTTGCGGGCCATGCTGCGCGCCGCCGGCGAGGCCGACAACCTGCGCATCCTGCTGCCAATGGTGAGCAACACAGGTGAAATCGACCGCCTGCGGCTGCTGCTGGACGACGCCCTGACGCAATTGCGCGAAGAAGGTTACCTCGTACAACGCCCCCCGGTGGGGATCATGGTGGAAGTGCCGGCGGCCATTTCGCTGCTGCCCACCTGGGCGACGCGTATCGACTTTGTCTCCATCGGCTCCAACGACCTGAGCCAGTACCTGCTGGCACTGGATCGCAATAATCCCAGGGTGGCCTCAGCCTACGACCACCTGCACCCGGCCGTCCTGCGTGAAGTGTCACGCATTGCCCTCTGCGCGCGGGACAGCGGCCTGCCCCTGAGCCTGTGCGGCGAAATGGCCTCGGATCCGGCGGCGGTCCTGGTACTGGCCGGGCTCGGCGTGCGCACCTTGAGCATGAGCGCCTCGAAAATTCCGCGCATAAAGTGGCTGCTGCGCTCCATCGCCGCCGCAGACGCCACGACACTGGCGCAGCAGGTACTGCAGATGGAAGACGCCGCCGGTATCCGCGAGGTGCTGCAGCAGGCCCTGCGCGAGCGCGGGCTCGGCCGCCTGCTCGGCGACCAGTAGCGCCTATACTGTTTTAAACGGGCTGACGATGGAGCGAACACTGTGCCGATAGATTTTTCCAGCCACCATGACCCCCTGGCCGACGATGCCGCGCTGGCAGCCCATATCGAGGCGGCACTGGCCTCGGAGTTGATGCCGGACCATCAACTGGCGCTGATGTTCAAGGTGCTGCAAAAACTGTTCAGGCCAAGTGTACTGCACGGCGAACGGGTACCCGAGCAGCCCTGCCTGTTCATTGGCAACCACTCCCTGTTTGCACTCGACGGCTGGGTATTCTCTCCCACCATTCACAATGCCCTCGGCCGCATGGTGCGCCCGCTGGGCGACCGCTTCCTGTGGAGTAACAAAACCCTGGGCGACGCGCTGTTGCGCTGGGGCGCAGTGATGGGCCATCCCAGCGTGTGCGACGCGCTGATGGCAGAGGGGCACGACCTGCTGGTATTCCCGGGCGGCGCCCACGAGGCGGTCAAACCGGCCAGCGCCATGTACGAACTGCAGTGGAAGGAGCGCTACGGCTTTGTGCGCCTGGCGGCCCGGCACGGCTACACCATCATGCCCTTTGGCATGGTCGGACCGGACGAGTTCTATGACCACTGGATAGAAAGCGACGAGTTGCCGGGCTCTGCCCTCGGCCGCCTGCTCAGCCGCTTCGGCCTGCTCGATGCAAATACCCGCACCGACATGCTGCCGCCCATTCCCCGCGGCGCCCTGGGCACCCTGCTACCCCGACCCCAGCGCTGCTATATCGGCTTCGGCGAAGCCGTGGACCTCTCCGCCTACGCCGGCAAAACCCCGACCAAGGCCCAGCAGCGCAAAATCCGCAACCAGGTGGCGCAGCAGATCGAGGAACAGCTGGGGGAACTATTGCGTGTGCGCGAACAGCGGCGCAGGGATGACAGCCTGCTGCGGCGGATTCTGACGATCTAGGGATTTGCCGCAGTGCGACCGGGCGATCAGGCGTTGCGCCAGCGCTTCAGGCCGGCGGCCGCTTCAAACGTTCAATGGACGACACCCGCACCGGGTACTCGCCCCTGCGCCGGTCGTCAAAGTACTCCTTGAGCGCCTTGTAGACCACCGGAAAGGCGATCTCGTCCCAGGGAACATCCGCCTCGTCAAACAGCGCTGACTCAAGGCTCTCGGGCCCCGCGCCAAACGCGCCGTCCTCCAGTCCGCAGCGATAGAACATATAGAGCTGACTGATGTGAGGCACATCAAAAATGCGGTAGAGCTGCAGATCGATCGCTTTCGCCTCGGCCTCTTCCCAGGTCTCGCGGGCCGCGCCGCCGGCGCTGGTTTCGCCGTTCTCCATAAAACCGGCGGGCAGGGTCCAGAAATTGCGCCGCGGCTCAATGGCCCGGCGGCACAGCAACACGCGGCCTTCGTACACCGGCAGACAGCCGACGATCACCCGCGGGTTGGTGTAGTGGATGGCCTCGCAGGACACACAGACATAGCGCTCGCGGTCGTCACCCGCGGGGATGGTAAGGGATACGGCGCTGCCGCAACTGGAACAGAAATTCATTGTGTGGCGTTCACGGCCGGCTAAAACGCCCCAGTATAGTCACATCGCCGGGGCGCTGACAGGCCTCAGTGGATTTCGCCGTAGGTGCCGCCGTAGAACAGCAGCGGCTTGCCGGTGGGCCGGTGCGTCATGTTCAGCACCCGGCCGACAATGATCAGGTGGTCACCGCCGGCATGGGTGGCGTCCAGTTCGCACTCGAAGGTCACCAGCGCATTGCGAATCACCGGCGCGCCGTACTTGCCCGGGCGAAAATGTTCGCTGGCTACGGCGTGATCACCCTTGCGCGCATACTGGTTGGACAGGGCCTGCTGTTCATTGGACAGCACATTGATATTGAAATAGCGGGCGGCGGCGTAGTCGCGGTAGACCTCTGAGTTATTCTGCAGGCTCCACAGCACCAGCGGCGGCTCCAGTGAAACCGCGGCGAACGAGTTGGCGGTCATGCCGATTGGAACCCGCTCTTCGGTAGTAGTGGTGATGATGCAGACGCCGGTGGCGAAGCGCCCCAGCGCATTTCTCAGTTCACGTCCTTCCATATTCCGCTGTACCTCCAAGGTGTATTTTGCTGTTGGCTATTGTCGACGCGGGGGCAAACTGCCGCATCCCCCATTCAGGTGGTGTCACCAGCGGCCGGCCCGCTGCTGGTCACTGTCGCGGGCCTCGACCCAGTGCTCGCCAAACTGGCCGAATTCCTTCTTCCAGAAGGGCGCGCGGGTCTTCAGGTAGTCCATCACGAACTCGCATCCGCTGAAGGCTTCACCCCTGTGTAGCGCACTGGCGCCGACCCAGACAATCTGCGCGCCGGTGTCGAGTCGACCGATACGATGCACCACGCCGACGCTCTTCAGCGACCAGCGTTCCACCGCTTCGCGGGCGATTGCCTCAATGCTGCGCTCGGTCATCCCGGGATAGTGCTCCAGTTCTATCGCGGTCACGGCGTCCGTGCCGGCTTTGACGTAGCCGGTGAAGGTCACTACGGCGCCGGCGTCATCGCCTTCCAGCTGGCGCTGGAGTTCGAGAGGGTCAAAGTCCTGTGCCTGCACCTGCACCCGAATGCCCATCCACTAACCCCCGGTCACCGGCGGATAAAAGGCCACTTCGTCGCCATCGTTGAGCACGGTGTTGCCGTGAACCACCTCGTGATTGACAGCGTGCAACAGGTTGGCCTCGGCCAGAACCGACGCCCAGGGTTCCCCCCGCTGGCGCAGGGTGGACAGCAGGGTGTCGAGGTCGGGCGCCTCCGGGGCGGCCATCTGCAGGCCATCGGTGCCGAGCGCCTCGCGCACCCGGGCGAAGAACACTACGTTGATCACGGCGCACTGTCCTCCCTAAGCCAGTGGCCGCTGTTGCCGCCCTGCTTTTCCAGCAGCGCCACACTGCGAATTTCCATTCCCCGGTCCACCGCCTTGCACATGTCATAGAGCGTCAGGGCGGCGACGGAGGCGGCGGTAAGTGCTTCCATCTCCACCCCGGTCCGGCCCGATACCCGGCAGCGGGCGAGCACTCGCACTTCGCTGTTGGCCTCGTCGGGCTCGAAATCCACACTGACGCTGTTCAGCATCAGTGGGTGACAGAGGGGGATGAGATCGGCGCACTTCTTGGCGCCCTGGATACCCGCCACCCGGGCCACGGCGAACACGTCGCCCTTTTTGTGGCCGCCCGACAGCAACAGCGCCAGGGTCTCCGGCTGCATCACAACCCGGGCCTGCGCCAGCGCTTCGCGCACGGTTTCCGCCTTGCCCCCGACATCCACCATACGGGCGGCACCGCTGTCGTCGAGGTGGGTCAGTTTGCTCATGAAAGTCTCCGGCCGGGGTGACCGCAAAGTCTATCCAATCGCCCCTGCAAATCATACCGGGTGATCATTCCTGTCAGAGCCGCTGGCCGCAACGACTGATTGCAGCGGCGCGCGGTAGCCGTAAAGTAGGCCATTGTATTTTCACGGAGATGCCGACATGGCCAAACTGAAGCTGGGACTGCAACTGGGTTACTGGGGCGCACAGCCGCCACCGGACTTTGTCGAGCGCGCTGTGGAGGCGGAGAACCTCGGCTATGACTCGGTGTGGACCGCCGAATCCTGGGGCAACGACTGCTTCACCCCTCTGGCCTGGATCGGCGCCCGGACGTCCACTATCCGGCTCGGCACCTCGGTGGCGCAACTTTCGGCGCGCACCCCCACTGCCTGCGCGATGGCAGCCCTGGCCCTCGACCACCTGTCGGGCGGACGCATGATCCTTGGCCTCGGCGTATCCGGGCCCCAGGTCGTGGAGGGCTGGTACGGCCAGCCCTACGCCAAGCCCCTGACCCGTACCCGGGAGTATGTGGACATCATCCGCCAGGTGCTGCGGCGCGAGGCGCCCGTGACCTCCGATGGCGAGTTCTATCCCCTGCCCTTTCGCGGTGACAATGCCTGGGGCATGGGCAAGCCGCTGAAGCCCATCACCCACCCGCTGCGCGCCGATCTGCCCATCTTTATTGGCGCGGAAGGCCCGAAGAATGTCACCCAGACCGCCGAGATCGCCGACGGCTGGCTGCCCCTCTACTATTCACCCTACCGTCAGGAGGTCTACGCCGACCAGCTCGCTGGCGCTCCCGCCGGCTTTGAAATTTCCAGTACCGTCATGGTGAACATCAACGACGACCTCGCCACAGCCCTCTATCCGGTCAAGGCCATGCTCGGCTTCTACATCGGCGGCATGGGCTCCAAGCAGCGCAACTTCCACAAGGAGCTGATGGCGCGCATGGGCTTCGCCGACGAAGCGGAGACCATCCAGAACCTGTTTTTCGAAGGCAAGCGGGATGAGGCCATCGCCTGTGTCCCGGACGCCTTCGCCGATGAAATCTCCCTGTGCGGGCCGAAAGAACGCATTCGCGAGAAACTGCAGGACTGGGAGGACTCGCCGGTCACCAGCCTGCTGATTCACGGCGACCTGCAACTGATACGCGACATGGCAGAGCTGGTGCTCTGATCGCGCCGCCCGGCTGCGCTTATCCATCCACGCCGGAGCTGGCCCTGCAATCACCTGAATGGGGGTGACGGGGGCTTTTGAATCCCGGATGGGCTTCGGCTACGCTGCTGTTTTGACACCTGATCGGGCACATGGCGACCGCACTGACAAAACGCAACAAGGCCGCAATCGGTCTGGGCATTCTCGCCCTGATTGGCTTTGGCATATACGCCGAGGAGTCCTTTGTCAGGCTGTTCCGCGAGCGCGCCATCGACCTGGAGCGGGAGCAGGCGCACCAGGCCATCGCCCTGGCCCGCGCGCGGCTGGAAGCCGAAATGCTGCGCAACACCTACCTGTCAGACAGCCTCGCCAGCTTTATCACCATGGATCCTGAGCTGAGTGAAAACCGCTGGAAAACCGTCGCCGAAAAGCTGTTTGAAAAATCCACCACCCTGCGCAGCGTGGGCATCGCCCCGGGCGATGTGATTTCACAGATCTACCCGATCGAGGGCAACGAAAAGGCCCTTGGCCTCGACTTTCGCACCGTGCCGGAGCAGATGCGCTCCATACAGCGCGCGCGGGAGTCGGAAGATGTCTACATTGCCGGGCCGGTGCAGTTGGTGCAGGGTGGAGATGCTCTCATCGCCCGCTTTCCGATTTTCCGCGACTTTCCCTACAACCAGAACTACTGGGGCTCTGTCAGCGTAGTGATGGGCTTTCAGAGTATTGTCGAGGCATCCGGCCTGGCGGCCATTGAGGGCGCTTCCGTTGCCCTGCGCCGGGCGGACATAGAATCCGGCGAGCCAGTCTTGATCTATGGCGATGAAAGCGTCTTTGCGGCGCCCGATATCGAGCTGCCGGTGAACACCCCGTCCGACGTCTGGCAACTGGCCGCACGCTATCACGACAGCGATACACCCGGACTGCGGGGCGCTGTCGCCTTCATTCGCGGCATCGCGCTGGCGGTCACCGCACTGATCATCACCTCCATCCTGCTGCTGTTCCGCGCCTACCGACTCAGCCGCAACGCTGCGCTGATCGACGAGCTGACCCATATTCCCAACCGCCGCTTTGTCATGGCCCACCTTCACCGGCTGATTTCCGGCGGTTCCCGCCCCGCCCATTTCACCCTCCTGCTGATCGATCTCAACCGCTTCAAGGAGGTCAACGACAACCTCGGCCATGAGGCGGGCGACGCCCTGCTGGTACATGTGTCCAGGCACCTGCAGCAGGCCGTGCGCACGGCGGACATTGTCGCCCGCCTCGGCGGCGACGAGTTCATCGTGATCCTGCACCGTGTCAGCGAAAAACCGCAGGCGGAGGCGATTGTCGAGAAAATTCGCGCCCACATGCACTCCAGCACGCTGTTCTGGCACGGCGAAAAAATCCAGCCATCGGTCAGCATCGGCTACGCCCTCTGCTATGGGCAGGACACCAGCGTAAAGGAACTGCTGGCGCGGGCGGACGAGATGATGTACCGCAGCAAGCGCGAACGGCTTGAGGTCATTTCTTCCTGGCGATAATCGCCACCACCCTGCACATCGGCGAATACGATCAGGCGCCGGCGCCCGGCTCCACCCAAAGATGCTGCGGGCCACGCATCACCGCCCCGGTAATGCTCGGCTCCCTGCCCGGGGCAATGCACATGGCCGGGAAGCGCTCGAACAGTACCTTGAGGGAGCATTCCAGTTCGCGCCTTGCGAGGTGCGATCCCAGGCAGAAGTGCACGCCGTGGCCAAAGGCCAGGTTCTTGTTGTCGCGCCCGGGCAGAAAACGACGCGGCTCCGGAAACACCGCCGGATCACTGTTGGCCGCGGTAACGCCAAACAGCACCCAGTCACCCGCCTGCATAGCGGCGCCGTGGAAGCGGATGTCCTTGCTGCACATGCGCGGCAGCAGCGCGGTGGGCGACTCGATGCGCAGCCCTTCCTGCACCAGCGCCGCGCGCTCGTCATCGCTGCCCCGTGCCAGGGCCACCAGCGCCGGGTCGCGCAGGATATAGGTCAGCAGGCTGCCGAGAATTTTATAGGTGGTGTCGGAACCGGCCGGAAACAGCAGGCGACAGAAAGACAGGATCTGCTCGTCGTCGAGGTAGTGCCCCTCGAACGCGGTGGTAGCCAGAATCGACAGGACGTCATCCGCCGGCTGCTGTCGCCGCGACTCGATAATCGGCGCCATGTAGGCGCTGAAATCCTGCCGCGCGCGCAGCGCCCCCTCGGGGTCCCAGGGAAAATCAATCAGCTTCAGCGCCCACTCCAGGAAGGTCTGTTCATCGTGGGTGGGAATGCCCAGCATGCGCGTAATAACCCGGTAGGGATAGGGCCGGGCATAGGCCGCAATCAGGTCGACCTCGGCCGCGCCGGCAAAGCGATCCACAACAGCGTGGGCCTCCGGTTCCAGCAGCGACTCGACCCGCTCCCTCACCTGACGCGGAAAGAAGGGTGAAGACACCAGGGCGCGATTGATGCGGTGCTCGTTGCCGGCCATGGTCTGGATGGTCTTGCCCATGGACGGCTCCGAGTGCACACGGTAGGCCGCTGCCGCCTGAAAATGTACTTCATCGGAGAAGGCTTCTTTCAATGCATCGAACCCGGTAATGAGCCAGGCGCGGCCCCCGTGGTAGGTGACCGGAACGACCGGCCCCGCCGCTCGCAACTCGTCGATGACACCGTGCAGATCCGGCAGGGGGTCGTAGGCAAAGTCGACGTCCTGCGGATGGGGCTGGGCGATTGTCATTATGGGCCTCCCGGGGGCTATTATGGGAGGAGTATAGATGGTGGTGGGATATTGTGGATGGGTGGATTGCGGACGGGGCTTCGGGAGAGATGAATCACTGCAGCCCATCGGCTGCAGTGACCCTGCGGGCTTCGGCGCTGGCGCGCCTCGTTGCAAATTGCTGGCGCAATTTGTCGAACTGGAGAGTTCTCATCATGAACCCCTGACCACCCCACAAACGCAAAAGGGGCCCATCGGGCCCCTTTTGCGTTTGTATGGCGGTGAGGGAGAGATTCGAACTCTCGAACGGTTTCCCGTTACACACTTTCCAGGCGTGCGCCTTCGACCACTCGGCCACCTCACCAGATAACTTGTCTGCCCCGCCTTGCGCCGGGCTGCGCTGCTGATGGCCGGTCGGCCTCTGCAGCAGAGGGCGCGCATAATACCACAGGATTTGTCGATTGCCAGTCCTGTCTGCCCGTTTTGGCGCAGGAAATATCGTCGCGCTACTGGCGGTTCATTCGCGGCAGCGGAAGGCGCCCCCCGGTGCTGCGAAAGGGCGTGATATCGAGCCCGCCGCGGCGGGTGTAGAAAGCCTGCACGTGCAGTTCAGCCGGGGCGCAGGCGGACTGCAGGTCGAGGAAGATGCGCTCGACACACTGCTCGTGGAATTCCTGGTGGTTGCGGTAGGCCAGCAGGTAGTTGAGCAGACTCACGCCGTCGACACTGGCGCCCGTCATGGCGATCCACACGCTGGCCCAGTCGGGCTGGCCGGTGACCGGGCACAGGGAACGCAACAGGTGGGTGTGCACTTCCATCGCTCCCGCGCGGCCCTGCGCCAGCTGGCTGGCATCGGGTTCCCCCGCGCGCCAACGGCCCGGCAAGTCGTCCAGGCAAGCACCCGGCAGGGCCTGACCGGCCAGGCCCGGGTCATCGGGGGCAAAGAGAGTCAGTCCGACCTCGGCGCCGGCCGCCGCGCTGAGGTCGGTGCAGATACGCTGCACTGCCTCGTCGTCGCTCTCGAAGGACTCCTGGTTCAGGGAGTTCAGGTAGAGCTTGAAAGACTTGGACTCCACCAGGTTGGCGCTGTGTGCCGGCACGGAGAAGCGCCCCACCCGCGACACCGGCCTGCCCTGCCCGTCCAGCCAGGACAGTTCGTAGGCGTGCCACAGGTCCACCCCCTCAAAGGGCAGCGCGGAGGCATCGATGCCCAGGGCGTCGCGCGCCAGGCGGCGCGGGATGGGATAGAGCAGCTCCGGCGCATAATGCTCGCTGACCGGTACCTGGCGGCCGAGCAGCAATCCCTCGTCGTTGGTATCGGCCATCGGGTTACTGCCGCAGGCGCTTGCCGGAATTCAGCAGGTGCATGCTGAAGACAAAGGCCGCCACGGTGAACAGTGCAATCATGCCAAAGGCGAAGGGCAGACTCACGTCGGACACGCCCAGCACGCCGTAGCGGAAGGCGTTGACCACATACACCAGCGGATTGAGCTTGGATACAGCCGCCCAGAAGTCCGGCAGCAATTCCATGGAGTAGAACACACCGCCGAGGTAAATCAACGGCGTCAGCACAAAGGTCGGGACGATGGATATGTCGTCAAAGTTGTTGGCATAAACGGCGTTGATAAAGCCCGCCAGGGCGAACAGGATCGAGGTCATCAGCACGATGGCGATCACCACGAACCAGTTGTGGATATGCAGGTGGGTGAAAAACAGGGACACAATGGTCACGATCACCGCCACCAGCAGGCCCCGGGTCACACCGCCCAGTACGTAACCCATCAGGATGACGTAGTTGGGCGTGGGCGACACCAGCAGTTCCTCCACGCTGTGGTTGAACTTGGAGCCGAAAAAGGAGGACACCACATTGGAATAGGAGTTGGTGACGATGGCCATCATGATCAGGCCCGGCACAACGAACTGCATATAGGTAAAGCCGCCCATGTCGCCAATGCGCGAGCCGATCAGCGAGCCGAAGATCACGAAGTACAGGGACATGGTGATGGCCGACGGCAACAGCGTCTGGGTCCAGATGCGGGTATAGCGCTTGATTTCCTTGCGCAGGATTGTCATGAAGGCGATGAATTGCTCGCGCGGGGTCATGCGGCGCCCTCCACCAGGTTGACGAACATCTCTTCAAGACGGTTGGCGCGATTGCGCATACTGGTTACCTGTATGCCGTGACGATCCATCTGGGTGAAAACCTCGTTGATGTGCTGGCCCTTTTCCACTTCCACTTCCAGACTTTGCTCATCGATCACCCGGGTCACAAAACCTTCGATGGCGATGCTCTCGGGCAGCGCCGCGGCACAGTCGAGAATGAACACCTCCCGGTGCAAGCGCTTCAGCAGGTCGCGCACGGAACTGTTCTCGACGATGTTGCCGTGATTGATGATGGCGATATTGCGGCACAGGGCCTCCGCCTCTTCCAGGTAGTGCGTGGTGAGGATGATGGTGGTGCCCTCGGCGTTGATCTTGCGCAGGAAGTCCCACATGGAGCGGCGCATTTCGATATCCACCCCGGCGGTCGGCTCGTCGAGAATCAGCAGCTTCGGTTCGTGCACCAGGGCCCTGGCAATCATCAGGCGCCGCTTCATGCCGCCGGAGAGCATGCGAGAAGCGACATCGCGCTTGTCCCACAGGCCCAGTTCCTTCAGGTATTTGTCTGCACGCTCCGCGGCGAGGTGCGCCGGCAGGCCGTAGTAGCCGGCCTGGTTGACGACGATGTCGCGCACCTTCTCGAACTGGTTGAAGTTGAATTCCTGCGGCACGATGCCGATGAATTTCTTGGCGGCGGGAAAGTCCTCGTCGATATCGACACCGTGCACCGCTACCCGGCCGCCACTCTTGCTGACCAGTGAGCAAATGATGCCGATGGTGGTGGACTTGCCGGCGCCGTTGGGACCCAGCAGGGCGAAAAAGTCCCCCTGCCGCACCTCGAGGCTGATGCCCTTGAGGGCCTGAAAGCCATTACTGTAGGACTTGCTGAGATTTTCGATAGTCAGGGCTGGTATCATGAAATAGCGCGTCATTCTGCGGCAGACAAGGCGCGCCATTGTACCTGTAATCCCCGCCCTTAACGACCACAGCCACCGCAACAGGAAGCCACGGCATGAACGATGAACAGTACCTGCAACACAGCCTGGACACCTGGCGCGAGTTCGCCGCCATCATGGTGCGCCGCTGCGCCTCCCTGACAGAGGGCGATCCACTGGCGGAACTGGCCGCCGCCTGCCAGCGGGCCGGTGAAGACAGCGGCCATCTTTACCGGGACGGCCCGGAGCTGGTCAACCGCCTGTTCACGGCCTACCCCGAGTTTGCGCCCACGGTGCCGCGGGAACTGCTCTGGTTCCTGGGCGGTGAATGCCTGCACTACCTGACCGATGAAGAGATCGCCGGCTACCAGCAGGTGGACGAAGCGCGCGACGAGGCCGCAGCCCGGGGCGAGGTCATCGACCTGGCGGCCGCTCGGGCCAAGCTACTGAAAGGCCAGTAGAAATTCCCGGAATTTTCCAAATTCAAGCTTGACGCAAGGGGTGGCCCTACCTACAATGCGCGCCTCTTGATTGAGACCTGATGCGTCCCCTTCGTCTAGTGGCCTAGGACACCGCCCTTTCACGGCGGGAACAGGGGTTCGAACCCCCTAGGGGACGCCACTCAATCAGGGCACTTCAGGTGCGGGAATAGCTCAGTTGGTAGAGCGCAACCTTGCCAGGGTTGAGGGGGGACGCCCAGTCTCGCCGGTTCCGGCGACCGCGACGGCGGTATAAACGCGTTGATGTGCGGGAATAGCTCAGTTGGTAGAGCGCAACCTTGCCAAGGTTGAGGTCGCCGGTTCGAACCCGGTTTCCCGCTCCAATCTCTCCCCCTACTTACCTAGTCTTCCTCCAGCCGGATCGATGCACTGTTGATGCAATAGCGCAGGCCGGTGGGTGCCGGGCCGTCGCTGAACAGGTGGCCGAGATGGCAGCCACACTGGGTGCACTCTACCTCTGTCCGGTTCATGCCGTGGCTGGTGTCGGGTTTCTCGAGGATGTTGTCCCGCTCCAGGGGGCGGCAGAAGCTGGGCCAGCCACAACCGGCATCGTACTTGGCCGAAGAATGAAACAGGGCGCTGTCGCAGCAGCGGCAGCGGTACACCCCGACGTTGTCACAGTCCCAGTATTCGCCGGTAAATGCGCGCTCAGTGCCCTGCTGACGACAAATGTGGAACTCCTGTGGCGTCAGCCGTTCACGCCAGTAATCGTCGTCCCTGGGTACCACTGTGTCTGGTGTTTTGCCAACCATAGCCCGCTACCCCGCCAGCCCGATAATGCGACCATAGCATACACCGGCAGCTAATTTCGCCGTTTTGCGGATCGCTGAGGATTGCCCACCCGGAGCCAGGGAAGCCTCAGGTGGAGGCTGCCACCCGATACAGGATTTCATCCTCGTAGCCTGTGGTTACGGGGTAGTAGCCCTCCAGTTCCCTATCCAGGGCCGGGTCATTGGTATCCACCAGCAGGGGCCGCCCTTCCAGCGCCGCGATCTTCGATTTGGCGGCGATCAGGCGAATATTCTGGCGCCCCACCGCGCGAATGACCAGGGGTGAAAGTTGCTGGTTGCCGCGCCCGAAAATGTGGCCCTGCCCCCCAATGGCCGTGACAATGATCTGCGCCGGGCCATCGTGCCCGGCCAGCAAGGCCAGCAGGCCGCTTTCGTCCGCATCGGCGGCGAGGATTTCACCGCCGCGCAAAGCGTCCACGCCCAGCAGGGTAGCGGGCAGGCCCAGCGCCTCGAGCAACGCTGCCGTAGTAGAACCCGGACCCAGCAGGTAGAGCGTGTGCGGATCCAGTTCCGGCGCCAGCCAGGCGGCGATATCCGCGGCAACCAGGACCTGGTCTTCGCGTCCGCCCACCTTGGTGTGCTGCAGGAAGCGCCCCTCCCCCGGCACCATCATTTCACCGTAGAAGCGGGTGCGCACACGGCCCTCGCGGAAGGCAGTCTCGTCGATGTCGCGCACCTCCTGCCGCCGCAGCCCCACCAGGCCGCCCCGGGCCAGTTGCAGCAGCAGCTCACCGGCCGCCTCCGGTGACACCGCAAACACCGCCGAGTGCATTTTCACCCCGGCGGGTATGCCCAGTACCGGTTGCTGCTCGCCCACGGCGTCGTAGACATCGCGGGCAGTGCCGTCGCCGCCGACAAACACCAGCAGGTCACAGGCCTGCGAGAGTTCCGCCGCGGCCCGGCGCGAATCGGCGGCGCTGCTGGGCTCCCGCTCCGCGCGCCCGAGTACCGCCGGCGCAAACCCCAGCTCCTCCAGCACCGTTTGCCCCATGGCGCCGCCCCAGGTCACAAAGGACAGCTGCAGACCTGGCGCGCACAACAGCGACAGGGCGCGCCGGGCGCGCTCCGCGGAGCGCAGTGAGGCGCCCTCTCTGGCGATCCGCTCGCGGATCATTTCGCCATCGGAGCCCTTCATCGCAAGGCTGCCGCCCACACCTGCCAGGGGATTGATCAACAGCCCGATGCGCAGGCGACTCACCGCGTCGACTCCGCAGCCACTGGCTGGTAGCCCAGGGCACTGGCCCAGGCCTCCGGCGCTGACGGCGCGCACACCGGGCTGCCGCGCAGTTCGCGGCGCTGGGGATAGTGGCGGCGCAAGTCGTCAAATGCCGCGGCCACCGCAGCGGGGGTTGCCGCAGTGCCGGGCCCTGTCACGGCATGGCGCAGGGCCGCATCGTCGGCGCCAATGTCGTAGCGCGCCGACAACAGCCAGCGCAACAGCGCACTACCCGCAAGTTCCTGTGGCGCCGACAGGGTTGGCGCGCCTCCGGCCTCCCGGGGAACCCCGGGGGGCGCCAGGTCAAAGGCCGTCGCCAGCGCGGCGCCGAGCATGCGGGTTCCCTCCAGCTTGGCATCCAGGCTGTGGCCCGCAATATGGGGCGTGCCCAGTCGCACCTGCTCCAGCAGGCCAGGTTGCAGATGGGGCTCGTGCTCCCACACGTCGAGTACACAGGCCGGGCCACGCCCCTGCTGCAGCCGCTCACACAGGGCGGCGTTATCCACCACCGCGCCGCGGCTGGTATTGATCAGCAGGCTGTCGCCCGACACCTGCGCCAGCCTATCGGCATTGAGCAAATGATAGCTGGGGTGGGGCTTGCGGCGCGTGAGTTCCGGGTGGAGGCAGATCACGTCGGCGGCCAGCACCGCGGCCAGGTCGGCCTGGTCTTCCACCGATTCCAGCCAGGGGTCGTGGCAGCGAATGCGAATACCCAGAGCGCGTGCGCAACGCGCCAGTGCGGCCCCCACATGCCCCTGCCCCACTATGCCGAGCACACCGCCGTCCAGCAGCCGCTCCAGGTAGTCGTCGCAGGCGGCAATGGCCGCCAGGTCGTACTCGACGACCGCGTTGGCATTGGAGCCGCGGGCGTGGGCGAAGCGGATACCCTGCTCCGCCAGATAGTGTCCGTCCACATGCTCCAGGCCACTGGTGGCGGTACCGACAAAGCGCACGCCGGTGCCGCGCAACAGTTCGCTGTCGACGCTGGTGACCGAGCGCACCAGCAGCACGTCCGCGCCCTGCAGGTCCTGGCGTCGCAGGCTGCGCCCCTCGACCAGGTGTACCTCACCGTAGGGCTGGAACACCGCTTCCACGCCGCGCATGTTGGCATCGGCGATGATTTTCAAGCCACTCATTCTCTACCTCCGTCAGCGCCGGTGCGGAGCTGCTCTTCAGGCGGCGACACGCGCCGCCAGTTGTTGCCAGCGCTGCAGCAGCCGGCCACCCAGCCCCAGCGCCTGTAAATAGTCCCGAACCGCCTCTAGCGACTGCAGGTCCATGCGCCAGCGCGGAACGTCGCTCACGCCCGGTACGGCGCTCTCCAGCCGCGCCAGCTCGCGCGACATCAAGGCCTGGGGCCAGTGGGCCTCAAGTTTGCGCTGCAGGCCCGATGCGCCGCGCAGGGGCAGCCCCGCTACCTCATCGAGGCGAACGGCCAGCGCATCCAGGCTGTCGAAGTGCGTCAGCAGTGCCACCGTGCTGCGAGCACCGACGCCCGGCACCCCGGGGATGTCGTCGATGGCATCGCCCACCAGGCCCTGGTAATCGGGAAACTGCCGCGGCAGGACACCGAAACGCTGGCGGAAGCCGTCTGCGTCCAATGCCTGATCTGCGGCGGCATCCCACAGCGCATCACCGGGAAACAGCAACTGCCCCAGGTCCTTGTCGCGGCTTACCAGCGTGACCGGATATCCGGCCTCCCGGCACAGGCGCGCCAGAGTCGCGAGGTAGTCGTCGGCCTCATAGTCCGGGCCACCGTAACAGGGCAGTCCCAGCCGTTCGGTCAGTTCACGACAGGCATGCAACTGAAATGCCAGTGTTTCGTCCGGCAGGCTGCGACTGGCCTTGTACCCGGGATAGATGGCATTGCGGAAGCACGTACCCAGACTCTCGTCAAAGGCCGCCGCCAGCAGCGCCTGCGGTGCGCAGCGCTCCACCATGGAGGCCAGGAAGCCGGCATAACCCACCACGGCATTCAGCGGCATGCCGTCGGGGCTGTGCCAGCGGTCCGGCAGGGAGAACCAGGCGCGAAAAATATAGATGGAGGCGTCGAGCAGCCAGGCCCGCTGTGGCATCAGCCCAGGTCGTCCACGCTGAATACCAGTGACGGTGCGCACAGGTGGGTGCCAAAGGTCTCGCTCAGGGCCCGGAACCACTGCGCGGCGCGCGGCGGCAGGCCATCGCCGCGGCGACGATTGGCCTCGGCGGTGACGGCGATGCGAAACGCCGCCTCTTCCCGGCGCGCCGCTTCACCACCGGCAAGATTGTCGAGACTGACACGAAAGGGGTAGCCACAGGCGCGGGCGAAGTACCACTCCAGCGCCTGCGGCGCCACTTCCACCTGCTGGAAGGCCGCCTGCTGCTCCACGCTGCGACCGTCCGGGGCGTACCAGTAACCAAAATCCCGCAGCTGCCTGCGCCCGGGGCCGGCAATACACCAGTGTGCGCACTCGTGCAGGGCGCTGGCGAAATAGTCCTCGCGGAAGTACAGGCGGTGGTAAGCACACGGACCGCCGGGTCCGGGCTCCCCCGCGGGGACATACTCCGGCTCCGCCGCGCCGCCGAGCAGCCGGGTGTTTTCGCTATCGGCAAAGCAGCGCTGGAACACCTGCTCCAGCAGGCGGCAGTCAAAGCCTGTACCGCTCGCAGGCATGCCGCCCGCAAAACCCGGCTGTAGCGCCGGCTCGGCTGCCGTCATGTCGACGGCGCCGCCTTGCGCAGCCAGTAGCGATACTCGCCCGCCGATACCTGCTGGTACAGCAGTTCATGGCCGAGGAAGTGGCAAAACTTGGGGATGTCCCGCTCGGTGGCCGGATCGGTGGCGATCACCTCCACCACTTCGCCCACCGCCATGTCACGCACCGTGTTGTGCAGCATCATGACCGGCTCCGGGCAGTAGAGGCCGCAGGTATCGAGTTCATGCTGGCTTACCGGGGGCGAATCGCTCACGCGCCCTCCCCGGCCAGCCACTGTTCGGCCCGCTCCCGGTCCACCAGGTCCCAGTGCTCCGATTCGGCGTCGTACAACAGTTTCAGGGCGCCGCTATCCAGCCCCTGGCGCAACTGGCTGACCTTGTCTTCCAGGCTGGCCTCCCGCAGGCCGTAATCAGTGCCATCGCGGGAGGCGAACTCCTCCAGCAACCCCTGCAGGGTGTCGGCCTGCAACCGGCCGGCGGGAATGTCGAGCAATTGGGCCATCAGGCTCCGGGACGCTCGAACAGCAGGGTCATGCGGTCGCTCTCGCCAATGGCCATGTACTTCTCGCGATCTTTCTCGCCATCGCGCAGGACCGGAGGCAGGTTCCATACCCCGTTAGGGTGATCGGCGGTATCTTTCGGGTTGGCGTTGATGTCAGAGCGTTTCACCAGCTTGAAACCGGCTTTCTCCGCTGCTGCAATAACATACTCCTCACTCACGTAACCGCTGGATTTCATGGTTTCGACATCGGTGCCGGGTTTGGCGCGGTGCTGCACCAGTCCGAAGCGACCGCCGGGTTTGAGAGCCGTGAACACCGCCTTGAGGGTGGGCTCCAGCACATCGCCGCGCATCCAGCTGTGGACGTTGCGAAAGGCCACCGCCAGATCCACAGAAGCGGCCGGGGCCGCGGTCATTTCGCTCGGGGGCTGCAACTGGGTGACCACCACGGAACCGTAGAGATCGTCGTCTGCCGCCAGTTTTTGCAGGTACTTGCCGAGGGAATTGCGGTAGTAGGCGTTGGGCGGGTTCAGGCTGCCGTGGGCGGCGAAATAAGTGCCGTTATCCTTCATCAGCGGCGCAATCACCTCGGAGTACCAGCCGCCGCCGGGGGACACTTCGAGGACGTTCATGCCCTCGGCAATACCGAAGAACTCCAGGGTCTCCCGCGGGTGGCGAAACGCGTCGCGGGCCTTGTTCTCCTCGCTGCGCTGGGCGCCGTTGAGGGCGGTATCCCAGTCCAGCGCCGCGTGGGCCAGGCTGGCGGACAGGGCCAGCAGCAATGCAATGGCAACTTTCATGACGTGCTCCTTATAACAAGGGGAATTTGCGCGTTAATATACGGGCTGCGCTAACGAATGTGGAGTCCAGCGGCATGGAAACATCCTTTATCGTCACCTTTATCGGCGATGACCGCCCCGGTCTGGTGGAACAGCTGTCCTCGGTTATCGGTGCCGCCGGCGGCAACTGGCAGGAAAGCCGGCTCACCCAGCTCGGCGGAAAATTCGCCGGTCTGGTGCTGGTGAGCCTGCCCACCGAGCGGGCAGAAGGCCTGGAAGCCGAACTGAAGGGGCTGGCCGCCAGCGGCCTCAGTGTCAGGGTCACGCCCACTGCATCGACCGTCGCCCTCGCCTCGGCGCGGCGTATCAAACTCAGCCTGATCGGGCCGGACCGGCCCGGCATTGTGCTGGAGGTGTCTCGCGCCCTGGCCAGGCAGCATTTCAATGTGGTGGAAATGGACAGCGAGGTGGTCAGCGCGCCGATGACGGCAGAGCCCCTGTTCCAGGCCCTGATCGAGGCAGACACCGCGCCCGATGCGCGACTGGAAGAGCTGTCCGAGGCGCTGGAAATCATCGGCAACGAGATGACCCTGGACATCGATCTGGAGGAGATCCTCAGCTAGGGGGACCGCCTCAGTCGCGGCGCCGCAGCAGGCGCCGCAAGCCCACCCACAGCGCGACAAACAGGGCGGCGGCAACGATGGCAAAGCCCACCATCAACAGCGCCCCCAGCGCCAGTTCCAGCAGGGTATCGGTGGACACGCCGAACTGGTCCACCGCCGCCCAGATAAGGGTCGCCAGGGCCAGTATGCCCAGCACCATGGTGCGCAGAAAGCGTTTGGCGGCGCGGCTCCTGGCCATGATTACTCTACCTCAGCCCCGCGTGTCCGGCGCCCGGGCGGGAATCACCGGTGTATCGCACTGCACATCCATGTTCTGGCCGCGATGGCGCAGGACATGATCCATCAGCACCAGGGCCAGCATGGCCTCGGCGATGGGCGTGGCGCGAATGCCCACACAGGGATCGTGGCGACCGTGCGTGGCCATTTCCATGGCTTCACCGGCGGTGTCGATGGTGGCGCCGGGCTGGCGGATACTGGAGGTGGGCTTCAAGGCGATACTGACGGTTATGTCCTGGCCGCTGGAAATGCCGCCCAACACGCCACCCGCGTTGTTGCCGACAAAGCCCTGCGGCGTCAGCAGGTCACGGTGCTCGCTGCCGTGCTGCTCGACACTGGCGAAACCGGCGCCGATCTCCACCCCCTTCACCGCGTTGATGCCCATCATGGCGCTGGCGATATCGGCGTCGAGACGATCGAACACCGGCTCACCGAGACCCGGCATCACGCCGCTGGCCACTACGTTGATACGGGCGCCGATGGAATCACCGCGCTTGTTCAGGGCCGCCATGAACTCTTCCATTTCCGCCACCTTGCCGGCGTCGGGGCAAAAGAAGGGATTGCTTTCCACGCAGTCCCAGTCGAGCTGCTCGGCGCGAATCGGGCCGAGCTGGCTGAGATAGCCGCGCACCTCGATGCCGTAGCGCAGGCGCAGGTATTTCTTGGCGATGGCGCCGGCGGCCACGCGCATGGCGGTCTCGCGGGCCGAAGAGCGACCGCCGCCGCGGTAGTCGCGAAAGCCGTACTTCTGGTTGTAGGTGTAATCGGCGTGGGCCGGGCGAAAGGTATTCTGGATATTGGAATAGTCCTTCGAGCGCTGGTCGGTATTCTCGATCAGCAGGCCGATAGAGGTGCCGGTGGTTTTGCCTTCGAACACTCCGGAGAGAATCTTGACCTCGTCCGCCTCCCGGCGCTGGGTGGTGTAGCGGGAGGTGCCGGGCTTGCGTCGGTCGAGGTCGCGCTGCAGGTCGCTGGCCTCCAGCGCCAGCCCCGGCGGGCAGCCGTCGACGATACAGCCCAGGGCCGGGCCGTGGCTCTCGCCAAAGCTGGTAACGGTGAAAAGTTTGCCAAAGGTATTGCCAGCCATGGTGAAAGGTTCCGCGCCCAAAAGCAGTCGATTATATAAGGGAGGCAGGGCAGTTCGATAGCGTCTGCCGGAATCTCGGCGCAGAACAGCAATTTTGTTCAATACGGCAGCACCGGGAAAGCGACAGACTGCATCCGCTCAACCCAGGAGATTACCCCATGAGCCTGCTGTCTTCCGCCCTGTCCATGTCTGCCTTTGCCCTGGCGGCATCCATTTCGCCGGGCCCGGTCAATCTGGTCTGTCTCAGCAGTGGCACGCGCTATCCCCTCGCCCGGGGTCTTGTCTTTGTTACCGGTGCCACGTTGGGATTTATCGCCCTGTTCCTGGCCATCGGATTCGGCCTCGGTGCGTTGCTGGCCGAACGGCCGGAACTGGAGCGCTGGCTGACTGTCGCCGGCGTTTTGTTCCTGCTCTACCTGTGCGTACAGCTGGCCCGGGATGATGGCAGGCTCGATACCTGTGACGCACAGCGGGCGCCGGGCTTCGTCAGCGGCGCCCTGATGCAGTGGCTCAATCCCAAGGCATGGCTGGCCTCCGCCGCCGGTATTGGCGCCTTTGCCGGTAGCGACACCGCATACATCGCCCTGTTCGCGGCGCTCTACCTGCCTATTTGCTGGCTGTCCCTCAGCGCCTGGGTGCTGGCCGGTGCCAGCCTCCGCTCCGTCGTGAACCAACCGCGCGTACTGCGAGCCATCAACCGTGTCCTGGCAGTCCTATTGGCGTCGAGCTGTCTTCTGCTCCTGCTCTGATGGCCCGCGATACTGGCACGGCGTGGCCGCCACCAGCCGTTTGAACGTGCGCTGGAAATGTGCCTGATCGGCAAAACCGGCGGCATGGGCGGTAGCAGCGATGCTCAAACCGTTTTTCAACTGCCGTTGCCCGTACTGGACACGGCGGTTCAACAGGTAGGCGTGCGGCGTCATACCGAAGTGGCGCCTGAAGCTGCGGATCAGGTGTCCCTGGCTGTACCCGCTGAGCGCACAGAGATCGTCCAGCGACAGGTCTTGCGTACAGTGGGCGTCGAGATAGGCGGCCACCTGCGCCAGCTCCGCCGAAGCGGCGGGAAAGGATTCCGCCGCGCCACCGTCCACGCTGAACATCAGGTCCGACAGGTATTCCACCAGCTGCGTTTGCTTGTCGAGCAATTCCCGCCCGGTATCGAGCAGGCAATCCGCCAGCGCGCAGTAGCCCCGGTAAAGGGCCGGATCAGTGACAACGGCCGTCGCGATGTCGCGCCACTGCGTCCCTGGCAACAGACCGCAGGCGTGGCGCAGGTGACACAGCCAGCCGGTATCGACATACAGCATCAGGTAGGACCAGGGCTCGTTGTCCACGGGGTTACAGGCATGCGGCCACTCGGGATTCATCAGTACCAGCGCGCCTTCCGATACCGGCAGCATTTGGTCGCGGTAAAGGAAGGTGCTGCGGCCGCCGGTAATGGCGCCAAGCGACCAGTGGCGGTGACTGTGCAGCGCGTAGCAAACCTCGCGACCGTCGGCCACTTTGCGCAGTTCAACCTGCGGCATGCGCGCATCGCGCCAGAAACGGGGTTGGTGGCTGTCATTCATCCAGTCAGCTCCTTGCGGTAGGCGTGCAACTCCCGGGCGCCAAGCGCGAACACCCCGTGGCCGCCGTGCTCGAATTCCAGCCAGGTAAAGGGCACCCGCGGATAGGCCGCCTCCAGCGCTTCCCAGCTGTTGCCCACTTCCACCACCAGCAGGCCGTGGGGCTCCAGGTAATGCTCCGCTGCGGCCAGGATGCGACGGGTGATATCCAGTCCATCGGCACCGGACCCGAGAGACAGCTCCGGCTCGTGGTGATACTCCGCCGGCATCGAAGCCAGGTCAGCCGCGTCCACATAGGGGGGATTGCTGAGGATGATGTCGTAGCGCCGCCCGGACACGGCGGAGAACAGGTCGGATGCCAGGCACTCCACCCTCCCCTGCAGGCCGAGCTGTACGCAATTCTCCTGCGCCAGGGCCAGGGCCTCCGTGTCGAGATCGAGCAGGTCGACGACACATTCGGCCCCATAGTGGGCCGCGGCAAGCCCGATAGCACCGCCGCCACAGCACAGATCGAGAACGCGCCGCGGCGGCGGCCCTTCGTACCAGGGAGCGTAGTCATCGAGGATCAGCTCGCCCAGCGGCGAGCGCGGGACAATGGCGCGTTCGTCACAGCGTAGCTCGAGACCGGCAAACCAGGCGCGCCCGGTCAGATACGGCAGCGGCACCCGCTCTTCGATGCGCCGCGTGAGCCAGCCCTCTATGCGCTTGCGCCGGGCGCTGTCGACCGGCAGCGGCAATACGCTGTCGTCGGCATCCACGGGCAAGTCCATCGCCATCAGCACCAGTTGCACCGCTTCGTCCCAGGCGTTGTCGCAGCCGTGGCCGAAACAGACCCCCGCCGAGTCGAGCGCCTGCGCGCAGTATTCCAGAGCGTCGTTAACCGTGTGCATAAGCGTCCTGTAGCGCGGCCGGCCACAAGGGACGGCTGATTTTGATGCCTTGCCAAGCTGTGGCGAACGTGGTGGCATTGTCGGCAAGTCGCGAACACGGATTCTAACAGAGCCGCCCCATGACAGTACGACCTGCAGTGATGTTTGCGGTCTGTGGCCGCGCAAAGTTACCTGAAGGGAGTACGAAGCATGGACGCAGTGTGGCGACGACAATCTTTACCGGTGCGTTCGCTGGCTGTAGCGGTGCAATCAGCATTAACGGGGCTGACATCACTGCTGCTGGGCGCTGTACTGGCGGCCTGCAGCAGCGGAACATCCCCCGCCGGCGGCCCCCGGGCCGATGCCGACGGGCAACTGGTATACGGCACACTGACCTTCCATCCCTGCGCCTTGAACAGTGCCAGCGGCCGCTCGGTGGAAGCCCATTGCACGGGAATAAGCGTGCCTGAAAACGCCGCTGATCCGGCGAGTCGAAATATCGAACTGGCGCTGGCACTGGTCCCCGCCACCGGTATCGCCGAGGAGGACCCGGTGTTCATGCTGGCCGGCGGCCCCGGGCAGTCTTCGCGCGACAGTTACCCCGATCTTCACGGGGCCTTTGAAAACGTGCTGCGCAACCGTCACATTTTGCTGCTGGATGCCCGGGGTAGCGGCGGCTCGCACCCCCTGCACTGTGCTGAGGATGGAGCGGAAACCGCCCTGACCGGGGTCGGCCAGCAGAGTGTCGAGGCGGTGCGAACACTGGCCGCGGAATGTCGCGATGACCTGTCACAGGTCGCCGACCTGCGCTTTTACACCACCACCGAACATGTTCAGGACCTGGAGCGGGTGCGCGCTGCACTGGGCGTGCCCCGGGTCAATCTGCTGGGCATTTCCTATGGCACACGGGTCGCCCAGCAGTACGCAGGGCGCTACCCGGACAACACCCGGGCACTGGTACTGGACTCGGTGGTGCCCAACACCCTCGTTCTGGGCCAGGAACATGCGCAGAACCTGGAGCACGCCCTCAACACCCAGTTTGCGCGCTGCCGGCAGGATGCGGCCTGCAGCACGGCACTGGGAGATCCGCGCCAGCACCTGGACCAGGTGCGGGAGCGCCTGCGCAGCGGCACGCTGGCGCCGGTGCGCTATCGCGACCCGGTGAGCGGCGCATGGCGCGAAGAAATCCCTCAATTTGAACACCTCGCCATCCTGCTGCGCATGTACGCCTACCAGCCCTCCATGGCGGCCTCCCTGCCCCTGCTGTTGCACGAGGTAGCACAGGGGCAGTACGACAGCCTGCTCGCCCAGTCGCAGATGCTGTCGCAGGAACTCGGACAGGCGCTGGCCATGGGCATGAGCCTGTCCGTGACCTGCAGCGAGGACGCCATCGAGTACCGGCAGGATCCGCGCGATGCGGGCACGGTGCTCGGCAGCGAGTTCGTGACCCTGACCCTCGCCATGTGTGCAGAGTGGCCGCGGGGCGCACGGCCGGAAAATTTTCGCGCCCCCCTCACCGGCCCGGTGCCGGTACTGGCCATCAGCGGTGAACTGGATCCCGTGACCCCACCGCGCTACGGCGAAACGGTGGTCGCCCCGCTGCCCAACGGGCGCCACCTGGTACTGCCCGGCCAGGGTCACAGTGTGCTGGCACTCGGCTGCATGCCCGGCCTGGTAGCGCAGTTCATCGAAAGCGCGGACAGCGCAGCGCTCGACGCCAGTTGCCTGGAACAACTGATCAGTGCGCCCCCCTTTGCCGGCCGCTACGGCTGGGAGCCGTGACATGATCCATATCGACGACCTGCACAAATCCTTCCGCACCCGCGGCGCCACCGTACAGGCAGTGCGCGGGGTGAGTTTCAGCGCCCGGGACGGCGAGATTCTCGGCCTGCTCGGCCCCAACGGAGCTGGCAAGACTACCACCCTGCGTATGCTCTACACCCTGATGGCACCCGAGCAGGGCCGGGTCGAAGTGGACGGTGTCGATGTGCAGCAGCACCCCACCACAGTGCGACAGCGCCTGGGTGTATTGCCGGATGCCCGCGGCATCTACAAGCGCCTCACCGCCAGGGAAAACATCGCCTACTTCGGCCGCCTTCACGACCTCGATGCAAGAACTATCGACACCCGTATTGCAGCTCTGGCCGACACCCTTGCCATGGGCGACTTCCTCGACCGGCGCGCCGAGGGCTTCTCCCAGGGCCAGCGCACCAAGACTGCTATCGCCCGCGCCCTTGTCCACAACCCGCGCAACGTGGTGCTGGACGAGCCGACCAACGGCCTCGACGTGATGACCACGCGGCGTTTGCGCAGCTTTCTGCGCGGGCTGCGCGACGACGGGCACTGCATCGTGTTCTCCAGCCATATCATGCAGGAGGTGGCCGCCCTGTGTGATCGCATGGTGGTAATGGCACGGGGCGAGGTACAGGCCATCGGCACACCCGACACACTGCGCCGGCAGACCGGCCTCGATGACCTGGAAGATGTGTTCGTGCGCCTGGCCGGCCTCGAGGAGAGCGCCGCATGAGGGCTATCTGGACGGTGGCCAGCAAGGAGCTGGTCGACCTGTTCCGCGACCGCAAGACAGTGGTTCTGGGGCTCCTGCTGGGGCCCCTGCTGATGCCGGGGATTATCCTGGGCACCGGCGCGCTGGTTGAGAGCAAGGTGCGCACCCAGCTTGAATCCACCCTGGTTTTGCCTGTTGCCGGCGCCGGGCGCGCGCCGAACCTGGTGGCCTTTCTGGAGAGCCGCAACATCGAGGTCGTGGAAGCGCCGGAAAATACCGTCGTCGCCGTCCGGGAACAGGTGGCGCCAGTGGTTTTGCACATCGCCCCTGACTATGCCGCGCGCTGGCGCGACAGCCTGCCGGCGCCGGTGGAACTGACCTATGACAGCTCCCTGCAGGATGCCCAGATTCCCCTGCAGCGGGTGCACCAGGTCCTGCGCGAGTACAGTGCCACAGTGGCCTCCCTGCGCGCCCTGCAGCGGGGGCAAAGCCCTCTGTCATCACAGGCGGTGCAGGTCGCGTGGCGCGATGTCGCAACCCCGGAAGCCCGCCGCGGCATGCTGCTCACCTTTCTGCCCTACCTGCTGATCCTGTTCAGTTTTATCGGCAGCGCCGCCCTGGTCATCGATGTCACCGCCGGCGAGCGGGAACGCCAGTCGCTGGAGCCCCTGCTGGCAACCCCCGCCGCGCGCACCGCGATCATGAGCGGCAAGATTCTCGCCGCCTGCCTGTTTGGCATGCTCGGCCTGCTACTGATCGTGCTGGCCTTCAAGGTCAGTTTTCAGCTGGCACCCGGACCGCTGCAACTGGTGGACGTGTCGCTGCCGGTCGCTGCGCAGCTACTGCTGGTGCTGCTGCCCATGGTGCTGATCGGCACCACCCTGCTGACCCTCATCGCCGCCGGCGCCCGCTCGGTCAAGGAAGCGCAAAGCTACCTGAGTGTGCTGATGCTGCTGCCCATCGCACCCACCCTCATCCTGATGGTGAACCCGGTGAAGAACCAGTTATGGCAGTTCTCCGTTCCCTTTCTGGCACAGAACCAGATGCTGCTGAAGCTGATTCGCGGCGAAGTGATCTCCCCCGCGGAATGGGCCGTATACATGCTGTGTGGTTTTGCACTCGGGCTGTTTCTCTGGTTGCTCGCGGCGCGACTCTACCATCGCGAATCGCTGGGCGTGTCAGGCTAGGGAAAGCGCCCTCCCGCGGTTTGCCATGACATAGGCGGATTGCTACTATCGCCGTCCTTTTTACCTCCCTGACGAGGAATTTCCCGTGGAACAACACTGGGCACGCATCATCGAAGCCATTGGCGAGGACCTGAACCGGCCGGGGCTGGTGGACACTCCGACGCGGGCGGCCAAGGCATTCGAGTTCCTCACCCGCGGTTACCAGCAGTCCGTGGATGAAGTCGTCAACGACGCCCTGTTCCCGTCCGACTCCAGTGAAATGGTGCTGGTACAGGATGTCGAACTCTACTCCCTGTGCGAACACCACCTGCTGCCCTTTATCGGAAAATGCCACGTGGCCTATATCCCGACCGGCAATGTGCTTGGCCTGTCAAAAGTGGCTCGTATTGTGGATGTCTTCGCGCGTCGCCTGCAGATCCAGGAGTCCCTGACGACCCAGATCGCCGAAACCATCATGCAGGTGACTGGTGCCGAAGGTGTCGGCGTAATCATTGAAGCCCAACACATGTGCATGATGATGCGCGGGGTGGAAAAACAAAACTCGGTGATGAAAACCTCGGCCATGCTGGGCTGCTTCCGCGAGTCCCAGACTACTCGCGAGGAATTTCTGTCGCTGTTGCAGCTACGGCGCTAGGTCAATCACTTCCGCGTGGAGATACTGGCGATCCGTGGTGCGGGCCGCAGCGTAGGCCAGCACCAGGTAGCCCTGCTCTCCACCAAAGCTGAAAACCGTATAGCGCTGGGCATCCGCGCGGCCGTACAGTACCCGCTGCCCGAACACCAGGTTGGCCCACTGGGCGCCGTTGCCGCAGGATCGTCCTTCACAACTGAAAAGCTGTTCACTACCTTCCCAGCCGGACAGCCTGGTAGTCAGCTGCCGATACACTTCCTCCGAACTGAAGCCATCTGTTATCTGCCAGGTGTAACGTAATCGTTCGCCATTGACGCGGCGACTGTGCTTGAACTGCCAGTCGCCCAGATGCTTTTGCATGGCACCCAGGCCAACTTCGTAATCCACCACCGCCTCTTGCGACGTGGCAACCTGTACCGCGTGTGGGAAATCATCCAGTTCGCCGAGCAGGGGAGCGGGACTGTCGTCCGGGGCTGCCACTGCCGCGCCCGCCAGTAGCAGTGCAAGGCAGCAGCGAGCCAGGCCGGGTAGAGCTTGAATTCCAGGCAAGGGCACTCCTTTTTATTCCTGTGCCAGAAAGGCGAGAAGATCCGGTATCCACTGATCGACCACTGCCTCCATATGGAAATGGTGCCCACCATCGACATCGGCCACACGCAATTGCGGAATGTGACTGCGCGCCAGTTCCACCAGAGGTTCATGCTGCATCATGCCACGTCCGGCCCGCAATAGCAGGGCCGGCGCCCGGATGGCGCCCAGCGTGGCGCGAATCTGGCCATCGGTCATCTTCACTGCCGATGCGGCGCGCAGGCGCGGGTCGATGCGCCAGGCCCAACCCAGCTCACTATCCCCTTCCAGACCGCGCGAGGCCAGCATTTCGGCGCACGGCTGTTGAAAGCCGTTGCGTACCCGGGCCGCCACTGCGGCCTCCCGGGTAGGATAGCGCCGGGCCCGTCGGGCCAGGGCGCTGTCGCGCTCGCTGACAAAGCGCCCTAGCTGATAGGGGAATGCGGTCTCCTTCACGGCCTCAGGCACAATACCGTCGAGCATGATGAGATGGCTGACCCGCGCCGGTACGGCGGCGGCCAGCAGCGTGGAAATTATCCCGCCACGAGAGTGCCCCAGCAGCGCACAGCGCTGCCAGCCAAGCTGGTCCATCAACGTCACCAGTTGCGGCACATCGTCCCATATCTGGTAAGTGGCATCCGCCGAGCGGAAACTGCTCTGGCCCTGCCCGCTGAGGTCCACGGCCACCACACGACAGCCCACCAGTTGCGGGGCGAGCCGTGCAAAGCTGGCGGCATTATCCTGCCAGCCGTGCAGGGCGAGCACCGGCCGACCGTCCGCCGGGCCCCAGCTCAGGCCGCACAGGCGCAGCCCGTCGATATCCCAGTGACACTCAGTGGCGGCGGCGATATCCGTTGCACTGTTCACCGGCTGGCCTCGTAGTGCGGCGGAAAAGCCCACCACAGCAGACTGCCGCATCCCCTCGCCGGCGCTTCAATCTTGAGACTGACCAGCCCGCCCGGTGGATGGGGTGGCGCCGCCCTGCTCTCTCCGAGCCAGTGATCGACCAGTTCCGACACCAGGGGCTGGTGGGAGACCAGGACCAGGTGGGCCGGCGGCGCGGGGGTGTCCCGCAGTGCCTCCAGCGCCACATCGACCTGCATAGGCCCCGCCCCGGGAATCAGCGCTTCCTCCGGGCGATTCGGCAGGTCAGCATGGCTGCGCAGCAGCATCTGGGCAGTCTGCGTGGTACGCACCCAGCGGCTGTACCACAGCGCATCCGGCGCCGGCAGGCTGCGCTCGGCACACAGCGCCCATTGCCTGGCAGCGCCCGTGGCGATATCCAGCTCGCCGTGCGGTGTGAGTCGCCGCAGTTGATCCTCTGCGGCCCGCCCCGCTTCCCCGTGTCGCCACACTGTCACGATCATCACGCCTCTCCTGTGGTTTGCTTTTGCCGCCGAACAGCCTAGCCAGCGACAAACTCCACATCCTGTGCCTGCTCGCGGCTCATCATATCACTGAACAATTCCGAGACCGGACGGCTGTGGTGGAGGATGTCATAGAGCCCGTTGACCAGCGGCATGGGCACGCCACGCTGCTCCGCCTGGGACTTCAGGAGTTCAAGGGTATTGATGCCCTCTGCCACCTGGTCCATCTCCGCCAGGACTTCCGCAAGGGGCTGGCCGCGACCGATGGCCTGGCCGATGCGGTAGTTGCGCGACAGGGGCGACGAACAGGTCACAAAGAGATCACCCACCCCGGCCAGGCCGAGGAAGGTCATCGGGTTGGCGCCGCTGTGCACGGCAAAGCGCGACATTTCGCTGAGGGCGCGGGTCAACAGCAGGCCGCTGGTGTTTTCGCCAAAATCGAGGGCATCACCCAGCCCGGCGAGGATGGCATAGACGTTTTTCAGCGCTCCGCCCAGCTCCACCCCGTACATATCGCCGGAGCCATAGATCAGGAAGCGCTCGCTGTGCAGCAGATCGTGGAGGGTGCTGTTGATGGCATCACTCCGGGAAGCCACGACTGCGCCGGCGATACCACCGGCGGCAATCTCGCCCGCCAGATTGGGGCCGCTGAGAACGGCACAGGGGTTGTCGGGCAGCTCCTGGGCCAGAATTTCACTCATCAGGTGAAAGCCCGGGGCCTCAATGCCCTTGGTCAGGCTGACCAGCAGGGTATCCGGCGACAGCAGTCCCGCCAGCCGCCGCGCAACTTCGCGGAAGGAGGCACTCGGCACTGCCAGAAACAGAATGTCGATGGCGCTGACCGCATCCTCCAGCGAGGTGGTGGCGCGCAGTTTTTCGTGGAGCCGGTACCCCGGCAGATATTCAGCGTTCTCGCGTTCGCGATTGATGGCCCCGACGCGCTCGTCATTCCGCAGCCAGAGGCAGACCCGGTGACCATTACCGGCAATCAGATTGGCGATCACAGTGCCAAAACTGCCGCCGCCGAGCACCGCTACGCGGTGGGTGTGCATCATAGGCAATACCTGAATTTATGGAGTCCAGAATTTATTATGATCGACCCCGCCCGGGGCAGCCGGGCGGGGTCGAGTCTATCAGTTTTGCCGCTGCACCCGACAGGGCGCAGCGGGCGCGAGGATCAGCCAGTGTGCCCGGCTTCAGCTGGCCATCGTGTCCAGCAGCAACTTGTTGAGGCGGGCCACATAACTGGCGGGGTCGTCCAGTTGGCCACCCTCGGCGAGAGTCGCCTGGTCGAACACGATATTGGCGAGGTCCGCGTAGCGGTCTTCATCGGCTTCGGCGTCGAGCATTTTCACCAGCGGGTGCTGCGGATTGACTTCGAGAATGGGCTTGCTGTCCGGCACCGGCTGGCCGGCGGCCTCCATGATGCGGCGCATCTGGGCGCCCATGTCGTAGTCGCCCACCACCAGGCAGGCAGCGGACTCGGTGAGACGGGCAGTGGCTCGCACCTCCGACACCTTGTCCTCCAGCACCTTGGCCAGGCGTTCCACCAGACCTTCGCTTTCCTTCTGCAACTTTTCCTGCTCGGCTTTTTCCTCCTCGGAGTCGGAGGCCAGGTCCAGGGCGCCGCGGGCAACGTCCTGCAGTTGCTTGCCGTCGAATTCCTGCAGGTGATTCATCAACCAGTCGTCGACGCGATCTGTCAGCAGCAGCACCTCGATGCCCTTTTTGCGGAACACTTCCAGGTGGGGGCTTTTCCGCGCCGTGTTGAAGTTCTCCGCTACCACGTAGTAGATCTTGTCCTGGCCGTCCTGCATGCGCGACACGTAGTCCTCCAGGGACTGGTCGTGCTCAGGGCTGTCGGTGTGGGTGGTGGAGAAGCGCAGCAGTTTGGCGATTTTCTCCTTGTTGGCGAAGTCCTCCGCGGGGCCCTCCTTCAGTACCTGGCCAAACTCCTTCCAGAAAGTGGCGTAATCGTCGCCCTCCTTCTTGGCCAGCTTGCCCAGCATGTCCAGCACCCGCTTGGTCAGGGCGGAGCGCATGGACTCCACCGCGCCGTCCTGCTGCAGGATTTCGCGGGACACGTTCAGGGGCAGGTCATTGGAGTCCACCACACCCTTCACAAAGCGCAGGTACAGGGGCAGGAACTGCTCTGCCTCGTCCATGATGAATGTGCGCTGCACGTAGAGCTTGAGCCCGCGGGCCATGTCGCGGTTCCACATATCGAAGGGCGCGCGCTTGGGCAGGTACAGCAGGCTGGTGTACTCCAGCTTGCCTTCCACCTTGTTGTGGCTCCAGCTCAGGGGCTCGTCGAAATCGTGGGAGACGTGGCGATAGAAGGCCTTGTATTCGTCATCGCTGACCTCGCTGCGGGGGCGGGTCCACAGGGCCGTGGCTTCGTTGACCGCCTCGTACTCCGGGGCTTTGTCTTCCGCCTTCTCCTCATCCTCTTCAGCGGTAGGCATTTCCGGCTTCAGCATCAGCACCGGCACGGAGATGTGATCCGAGTACTTCTTGATCACGCTGCGCACGCGGAAGTCGTCGGCGAATTCCTTGCAGTCGTCTTTCAGGAACAGGGTGATGGCGGTGCCGCGGCTGTCCTTGGCACGGCTTTCGATGGTGAACTCCGCCTCGCCGGCGGATTCCCACACCACGCCACTATCGGCGCCTTCTCCGGCCTTGCGGGTGTGCACTTCCACGCGGTCGGCGACGATAAAGCCGGAGTAGAAGCCCACACCGAACTGGCCGATCAGCTGGGAATCCTTCTTCTGGTCACCGCTGAGGCTCTCCAGGAAGGCGGCGGTGCCGGATTTCGCGATGGTGCCGAGATTCTCGATCACCTCTTCCCGCGTCATGCCGATGCCGTTATCGCTGATGGTGATGGTGCCGGCCTCTTTGTCGACATCCACCTGCACCTGGAAGTCGCCCTGCCCTTCCAGCAGGGAATCATCCGACAGGGCGGCAAAGCGCAGCTTGTCGATGGCATCGGAGGCGTTGGATATCAGCTCCCGCAGGAAAATCTCCCGGTTGCTGTACAGGGAGTGGATCATCAGGTGCAGGAGTTGCTTGGCTTCGGTCTGGAAGCCCAGGGTTTCTTTCTGAACGTCGGCGGTCATGGGGTCCCTCTTGCTGAATCTGTGGTTGGGATGACAGTCAGGTTGGGGAGATGGGGGTGGCCTGCAGCAATTTCAAGTCATCGATGCGGCGCATAACCAATCAGCGGCCGGACGGTCATACAGCCCCGTTCGCGACGGCAACAACGCAGGCTTTCTGGCCGCTACGAAAAAGGCCCCGCCAGCCTGCGCTGACGGGGCCCTTTCAGAGCCGGATGAGACTTACCAGCCGGTCACTTCAGCCAGCGCGTTGCCGATCTCGGCCAGGGAGCGCACGGTTTTCACACCGGCGTCTTCCAACGCGGCGAACTTCTCGTCCGCGGTGCCCTTGCCACCGGAGATGATGGCGCCGGCGTGGCCCATACGCTTGCCTTTCGGTGCGGTAACACCGGCAATGTAGGAAACCACGGGCTTGGTCACGTTGGCCTTGATGTAGGCCGCGGCCTCTTCCTCGGCGGTGCCGCCGATTTCACCGATCATCACGATGGCTTCGGTGGCCGGATCCTTCTCGAACATCTCCAGGATGTCGATGAAGTTGGAGCCGGGGATGGGGTCGCCGCCGATACCGACACAGGTGGACTGGCCGAAGCCCGCGTCGGTGGTCTGCTTGACCGCCTCGTAGGTCAGGGTGCCGGAGCGGGACACGATGCCCACCTTGCCGGGCAGGTGAATGTGACCGGGCATGATGCCGATCTTGCACTCGCCGGGGGTGATCACGCCGGGGCAGTTGGGGCCAATCAGGCGCACGCCCAGCTCGTCGCACTTCACTTTCGCGTCCAGCATGTCGAGGGTGGGGATGCCCTCGGTGATGCACACGATCAGCTTGATGCCGCTGTTGGCCGCTTCCAGGATGGAGTCCTTGCAGAAGGGAGCCGGTACATAGATCACGGAGGCATCCGCGCCGGTGGCTTCCACGGCTTCCGCCACGGTGTTGAAGACCGGCAGGCCCAGGTGCTCCTGGCCGCCCTTGCCGGGGGTGACGCCGCCGACCATCTGGGTGCCGTAGGCGATGGCCTGTTCGGAGTGGAAGGTGCCCTGTGAGCCGGTGAAGCCCTGGCAGATTACCTTGGTGTTCTTGTCGATCAGAATGCTCATTATGCTGCACCTCCCGCTGCTTTAACTGCCTGCTGAGCAGCGTCTGTAAGGCTGGTGGCAGCAATGATGTTCAATCCACTGTCGGCCAGCACTTTCTGGCCCAGTTCCGCGTTGTTGCCTTCCAGGCGCACAACCACCGGCACCTTCACGCCGATTTCCTCGACCGCGCCGATCACGCCTTCGGCGATCAGGTCACAGCGCACAATGCCGCCGAAGATGTTGATCAGAACCGCCTTCACCTTGTCGTCGGACAGGATGATCTTGAAGGCCTCGGAGACGCGCTCCTTGGTGGCGCCGCCGCCCACGTCCAGGAAGTTGGCGGGGAAGCCACCGTGCAGGGCGACGATATCCATGGTGCCCATGGCCAGACCGGCGCCGTTCACCATGCAGCCGATGTTGCCGTCCAGTGCCACGTAGTTGAGCTCCCATTTGGCGGCGTGAGCTTCACGCTCGTCTTCCTGGGAGGGATCGTGCATTTCACCCAGTTGCTTCTGGCGGTACATGGCGTTGCCGTCGACACCCAGTTTGGCATCCAGGCAGTGCAGGTTGCCTTCGGTGGTGATCACCAGCGGGTTGATCTCGATCAGGGCCAGGTCCTTTTCCTGGAACAGCTGCGCCAGACCCAGGAAGATCTTGACGAACTGCTTGATTTGCTCGCCCTGCAGGCCCAGTTTGAAGGCCAGTTCGCGGCCCTGGTAAGGCTGCGCACCGACCAGCGGATCGATGGTGGCGCGGAGGATTTTCTCGGGAGTTTCCTCGGCCACTTTCTCGATTTCCACGCCGCCTTCAGTGGAGGCCATGAAAACGATACGACGGGTGGCGCGGTCAACCACGGCGCCCAGGTAGAGCTCTTCGGCGATATCGGTGCAGGATTCCACCAGGATCTTGCTGACCGGCTGACCATTCTCGTCGGTCTGGTAGGTCACCAGGTTCTTGCCCAGCCAGTTGGCGGCGAATTCACGCACCTCGTCGGTGGTCTTCACCAGCTTCACACCGCCGGCCTTGCCGCGACCGCCCGCGTGCACCTGGGCTTTCACCACCCACATGTCGCCGCCGATCTGTTCGGCGGCCTTGACCGCATCTTCTGGGGTGTCGACCGCGTGCCCTTTGGACACCGGCAGACCGTATTCGGCAAACAGCTGTTTGCCCTGGTACTCATGAAGGTTCATGCTCTATCCCGTTCTCGTCTTGGGTTAACGTTTACCCGGTGCGGAGGCCTTCTTTAGCTCCCGTCACCCGCTGTTGCCTCCGGCACCAAAATTAGGCTCTTATGCTTGCGCGCCGGGGACGGATTCTACTCTTTCATTAAGCAAACTGCCCTCGCGGGCAGTTTGGCATTTCGCCCGCGGGCGATTATTTCCGCTTCTTGCGGTTGGCGATGTGGATGGCGTGGCCGTCCACTGCCAGGGCCGCCTCGTGCACCGCCTCCGACAGGGTCGGGTGACCGAACACAGTCAGCGCCAGGTCCTCCGCGCTGGAGCCGAACTCCATCGCAATCACCACCTGCTGCACCAGGTCCGCCGCTGAGGGGCCGACAATGTGGCAGCCGAGAATACGGTCGGTCTCGGCGTCCGCCAGCATTTTCACCATGCCGTCGGAGTCGTTGGCCGCGAGCGCGCGACCGCTGGCAACGAAGGGAAATACGCCGGTCTTGTATTCAATGCCCTCGGACTTCAGTTGCTGCTCGGTCTTGCCCACGGCGGCCACTTCCGGGTGAGTGTAGATAACCGAAGGGATAACATCGTAGTTCATCTGCACCGGCTTGCCGGCGATGCGTTCGGCGACCATGACGCCCTCTTCCGAGCCCTTGTGGGCCAGCATCGGGCCGCGCACCACGTCGCCTACGGCGTACACGTGAGGGGCCTCGGTAGCGCAGTAATCGTCCACATAGATGAAGCCGCGCTCATCCAGGGAGACGCCGCTGTCAGAGGCCAGCAGCTCCTCGGAGCGCGGGCGACGGCCCACGGCCACGATCAGCTTGTCGAAGATCTCTTTCTGCTCGCCATCGGCGTTGCTGTAGGTCACCTCAACCTTGCCTTTGCTGACTTCAGCCTTGGTAACGCGGGTGCCGAGGCGGATATCCAGACCCTGCTTCTTCAGGATCTTGGCGGTTTCCTTGGCGATCTGCGCGTCCATCATCGGCAGGAACTCGTCCAGCGCCTCCAGGACCACGACCTCAGCGCCGAGGCGACCCCAGACACTCCCCAGTTCCAGGCCGATAACACCGGCGCCGATCACGCCCAGGCGCTTGGGCACTTCGGTAAACTCCAGGGCGCCAGTGGAATCGACAATGTGTTCACCATCAACAGGTGCCGGCGGGATGTTCACTGGCACCGAACCAGCAGCGATGATGACGTTACCCGCCTCCAGTACGCTGACCTCGCCCTTGGCGTTGGTCACTTCAACCTTGGCGCCGGCCAGCACTTTGCCGCGCCCCTGGATCGGGGTGACGCCGTTGTGCTTGAACAGGCCGGCGATACCGCCGGTGAGCTGGCCAACGATCTTGTCCTTGCGGGCAATCATGGCGGGCACGTCCATTTTCGGCTTGCTGACGCCGATGCCGTGCTCCTTGAAGTGGTCGCGTGCTTCCGCGAACTTGTGGCTGGAATCCAGCAGCGCCTTGGAGGGGATACAGCCCACATTAAGGCAGGTGCCACCGAGCTTTACCTCGCCCTTGTCGTCGAGCCACTGCTCCACGCAGGCGGTATTCAGGCCCAGCTGGGCGGCCTTGATGGCCGCCACATAGCCGGCGGGGCCGGAGCCAATTACTACTACATCGAATTTGTCAGACATGGTGTGTCCCGTTGTCAGTGCGTTGCTTACCCTATTACGGCGGCGGTATTACAGTTGCAGCAGGATGCGCGCCGGATCCTCGATCAGGTCCTTCACTGCCACCAGGAACTGCACGGCGGTCTTGCCGTCGATGAGGCGGTGGTCGTAGGACAGAGCCAGGTACATCATGGGCAGGATTTCCACCTTGCCATTGACCGCCATCGGCCGCTCCTGGATTTTGTGCATGCCCAGGATGCCGGTCTGCGGGGGGTTGAGGATCGGGGTCGACATCAGCGAGCCGAATACACCGCCATTGGTCACGGTGAAGGTGCCGCCGGTCATGTCGTCGATGGACAGCTTGTTATCGCGGGCCTTGAGGCCGAGGTCGCGAATCGCGGCTTCCACGTCCGCGAGGCTCATGAAATCGGCGTCGCGCAGCACCGGAACCACCAGACCGCCCTCGGTGGACACGGCCACGCCGATGTCCTGGTAGCCGTGGTAAACCACGTCGTTGCCATCGATGGAGGCGTTCACTTCGGGGAAGCGCTTGAGCGCCTCGCAGCAGGCCTTGACGAAGAAACCCATGAAGCCCAGGCGGGTGCCGTTGTGGGTCTTCTCGAACTGGTCCTTGTACTTGCTGCGCAACTCCATGACCGGCGCCATGTTCACCTCGTTGAAGGTGGTGAGCATGGCGGTTTCCTGGGAGGCCTGGAGTAGGCGCTGGGCGATGCGCGCGCGCATGCGGGTCATCGGCACACGCTTCTCGACACGCTCGCCAGTAGGCGTGGAGGCAGCCGGTGCCGCTGCGGGCGCAGGAGCGGCCGTTTTCGCTGCCTTGGGAGCGTCCTTGAGGTGGTTGAGCACATCTTCCTTGGTCACGCGACCGCCCTTGCCGGTGCCGGAAATCTGGCTGGCGTCGAGCTTGTGCTCCTCCACCATCTGCCGGGCGGCCGGGCCCAGCAGCGGTTCCGCAGCGCTGTCGCCCGCGGTGCTGGCGGCGGGAGCGGGAGCGGCTTCCTTCGCTGCGGGCGCACTGCCTGCGTCGGCGCTTGCACCAATCTCCAGGTCGGCCAGCAGCTGGTCAGATTCGATAGTATCGCCCTCACTCGCGTAGATCTTGGTGAGAACCCCGTCCTCCGGGGCGACAACTTCCATCACCACCTTGTCGGTCTCGATTTCCACCAGCAGCTCGTCGCGAGCAACGGCCTCCCCTTCCTGCTTGTGCCAAACAGCGATTTCACCGTCGGCAACGGATTCCGGGAATGTGGGTGCCTTGATTTTGTGTGCCATTTCGCTTCCTTTAATGCGATCGCTTACGCCTGAGGCCGGGGCCCCAGGGCTTCATTGATAAACCGTTCCAGCTGCTCGAGGTGCAGCGCCATATAACCCGCCGCGGGTGCCGCCGAGGCATCGCGGCCCACATAGCTGAGATAGACATCGCTCTTGTGGGCGTGAATCACCCGCCGCATGTGGTGCTGGCTGGCGTACCAGGCGCCCTGGTTCATGGGCTCTTCCTGACACCAGATAGCCTCTTCCACATTGGGGTAGGCGCTCAGAATCTGCAGCAATTCCGCCTCCGGGAAGGGGTATAGCTGCTCCAGGCGGATGATGGCAATGTCCTTGATCTCGCGCTCCCGGCGCGCCGCGCGCAGGTCGTAGAAGACCTTGCCGGAGCACAGGATAACGCGCCTGACCGCTGACTTGTCGAGATCGTCGGTCTCGTCCAGCACATTGTGGAAGTGGCCGTGGGCCAGGTCTTCCAGGCTGGAGATCGCCTCCTTGTGACGCAGCAGGCTCTTCGGCGACATCACCACCAGCGGCTTGCGCAGGGGGCGGATGGCCTGGCGGCGCAGCATGTGGAACACCTGGGCCGGCGTGGTGGGCACGCAGACCTGGATATTGTGCTCGGCACACAACTGCATGAAGCGTTCGAGACGGGCCGAGGAGTGCTCGGGGCCCTGCCCTTCGTAGCCGTGGGGCAGCAGCATGGTGAGGCCGCACAGCCGCGACCACTTGTGCTCGCCGGAGGTAATGAACTGGTCGATCACCACCTGGGCGCCGTTGGCAAAATCGCCGAACTGGGCCTCCCAGATCACCAGCCCGGTGGGCGAGGTGGTGGCGTAACCGTATTCAAAGGCCAGTACCGCTTCCTCGGACAGCAGCGAGTCGTGGATGGTGAAATCCGCCTGGTCTTCGCTGACATGCTGCAGCGGAATGTAGAGACTTTCGTCCTTCTGGTTGTGCAGCACCGCGTGGCGGTGTGAGAAGGTACCGCGGCCCACGTCCTGGCCGGTGAGGCGCACCGGGTAGCCGTCGCGCAGCAGCGAGGCATAGGCCAGGGTCTCGGCGGCGCCCCAGTTCAGGGGCATCGCGCCGGCGGCCATCTTGCGCCGGTCCTCGAAGATCTTGTTCACCTGGCGCTGTACCGGGAAACCGTCCGGCAGCACATTGCTGTCATGGGCCAGGGTCTGCAGATCGTGCAGGTCCATGCCGGTATCGGCGTGCAGAGTCCACTCGTGGCCGAGGTAGGGGCTCCAGTCCACGAACATGTTTTTATTCGGTTCCGACACCAGGCTGCTGACCAGCGGTTCGCCGCGGTCCAGCGACTCGCGGTAGCCGTCCATCAGGCGCTGGTCTTCTTCGGCGGTAATTACACCCTGGGCAATCAACCGTTCGGCGTAGAGGTCGCGGGTGGACTTCTGCTTGCGGATCTGCTGGTACATGAGCGGCTGGGTCACCGACGGTTCGTCGGCTTCGTTGTGGCCCCGGCGGCGGTAGCAAACCAGGTCGACCACAACGTCCTTGTGAAACTCATTGCGGTAGTCCACCGCCATCTGGGTGACAAACAGCACCGCTTCCGGGTCGTCGGCATTCACGTGGAAAATCGGCGCCTGCACCATCTTGGCGACGTCGGTGCAGTACTCGGTGGAGCGGGAGTCTTCGCGCTCGCTGGTAGTAAAGCCCACCTGGTTGTTGAGCACGATGTGCACCGTCCCGCCGGTTTTATAGGCGCGGGTCTGGGACATCTGGAAGGTTTCCATCACTACGCCCTGGCCGGCAAAGGCGGCGTCGCCGTGAATGACGATGGGAACCACCTTGTGACCGACGGTGTCGTCCCGGCGGTCCTGGCGCGCGCGCACCGACCCTTCCACCACCGGAGAGACAATCTCCAGGTGGGAGGGGTTGAAGGCCAGCGCCATGTGCAATTCGCCACCGGGGGTCATGACGTTGGAGGAGAAGCCCTGGTGGTACTTCACGTCGCCGGAGCTCTGGTAGGTAGCGCGGCCCTCGAACTCGGCGAACAACTCGCTCGGGTTCTTGCCGAAAATATTGACCAGCACGTTCAGGCGGCCGCGGTGAGCCATGCCGATGACAATTTCCTGGGCCCCGTAGCCGCCCAGGCGCTGCACCATCTCGCTCAGCATGGGGATCAGGCTCTCGCCACCCTCAAGGCCAAAGCGCTTGGTACCCGGGTATTTTGAGCCCAGGGATTTTTCCAGCCCCTCGGCCTTGATCAGCCGCTTGAGCAGCGTGGTGCGAACTTCATTGCCCCACTCCGGCGCCGAGCGCACGGACTCCATGCGCTGCATCACCCAGTGACGTTCGTCGGTGTTGACGATGTGCATGAACTCCGCGCCGATGGTGTGGCAGTAGGTTTTTTCCAGCGAATCGACAATTTCGCCGAGACTGGCATCGGCCTTGCCGATGTACAGGCTGGCGGTCTGGAACACCGTATCCAGGTCGGCGGCGGACAGCTGGTGGAAGCCGAGGTCAAGATCGGGCACGGGCTCGCGCACATGCAGGTTGAGCGGGTCCAGGGAGGCCTTCTGGTGACCGCGCTGGCGATAGGCGGAAATGAGCTGCACCACCTTGACCTGCTTGCGCTCGTAATCGGTGGCCTGGGAGTCGTGGGCCACCGTGGCCTCTGTGCGCACACGCATCTTGGAGATACGGGCGAACTGCTCGCGGATCGTGGAGTGGGGAATGTCCTGGATGACGGCCGACTTGGACTCTACCCGGGGCAGCGTGTCGAAATAGCTGCGCCACTGCTCAGGCACTGAATTGGGATCAGTGAGGTAGGTTTCGTACAGGTCTTCCACGTAGGTAGCGTTGCCACCTGCGATGTGCGAACTCCGCCACAGGAGTTCCATAGAACTTTCTTGCATCGTGACCTTTCCGGCAAGGTAAAACGGCCGGTGCCCGGCTGACTGCAAGCGCGAGTGGACCACCTTGCAGGGGGGCGCCGCGGCCCCGGTCCCAGAGTGTAACCTCGCCGCCAGCGCTTCAGGGAAGCACTGGCGGCAGGGGTGAAACTATATTAAAAACAATCGCTTGCTGACACTGACTTATGTCAGGTTGCACGCGATAACAGCATGTTGCGAATGTGCCCGATAGCGCGGGTCGGGTTCAAACCCTTGGGGCACACGTTGACACAGTTCTGGATGCCATGACAGCGGAACACGCTGAAGGGGTCATCCAGTTTCGCCAGCCGCTCTTCGGTGGCGGTGTCACGACTATCGGCCAGGAAGCGGTAAGACTGTAGCAAACCGGCCGGCCCGATAAAGCGATCCGGGTTCCACCAGAACGACGGGCAGCTGGTGGAGCAGCAGGCGCACAGGATGCACTCGTAGAGGCCGTCCAGCTTGGCGCGGTCCTCCGGCGACTGCAGGCGCTCGATGGCCGGCGCCGGGCTGTTGTTCTGCAGGTAGGGCTGAACCTTCTCGTACTGGGCGTAGAACATGCTCATGTCCACGATCAGGTCGCGCACCACAGGCAGGCCCGGCAGCGGACGCAGTACCAGCTTGTTGCCCTTCACAGTGGCCGACAGCGGCGTGATACAGGCCAGGCCGTTCTTGCCGTTCATGTTCAGGCCATCGGAACCACAGACGCCCTCACGGCAGGAGCGCCGATAGGTGATGGTGGTGTCCTGGGCTTTGAGCTGCTCCAGAACGTCCAGCACCATCAGGTCCTTGCCCTGGGTATCGAAGTCGAAGTCCTGCATGTAGGGCTTGTCGTCGACTTCCGGGTTGTAGCGGTAAATACTGACTTTCAACATCGCTGGGGCCTCTTAGTAAGTCCGCGCCTTGGGCTGGAAGGTGTCCACCGTCTTCGGCGTGAAGTTAACCGCACGCTTGCCGACGCGCTTCTCGCCGGGGAAGTACATGGAGTGACACAGCCAGTTCTCGTCGTCGCGATCCTGGTAGTCGTCGCGGGCGTGGGCACCGCGGGACTCCTTGCGCTCCTCGGCGGCGATAGCGGTCGCCTCGGCCACCTCGAACAGGTTGTGCAGTTCCAGTGCTTCGATACGAGCCGTATTGAAGGCCTGGCTCTTGTCTTCCAGGGCGGCGTTCTCGATGCGGCCGCGCAGGTCGGCCAGCTTCTGGATACCCTCCTGCATGAACTTCTCGTTGCGGAATACACCGAAGTGATTCTGCATGGTGGTCTGCAGCTCCTTGCGCAGGTCCGCCACTTTCTCGCCACCGGTGGAGTTGTTCAGCCTGTCGAGACGACCCATGGCCTGCTCGATGTCGCTGTCGGAGGCGTCGCGCATGTCGATACCTTCGCGCAGGGCCTTCTCGATAAAGAGGCCGGAGGCGCGACCGAACACCACCAGGTCGAGCAGCGAGTTACCGCCCAGGCGGTTGGCGCCGTGCACCGACACACAGGCCACTTCGCCACACGCGTAGAGGCCGGGGATGATCACGTCGTTGCCGTTGGCGTCCACGGTCAGGGCCTGGCCGTGAACGTTGGTGGGAATACCGCCCATCATGTAGTGACAGGTGGGCACCACCGGCACCGGCTCGTGGACCGGGTTGGCGTGGGCAAAGGTTTCCGACAGTTCGCAGATACCGGGCAGGCGGCTGTGCAACACTTCCTCGCCAAGGTGGTCGAGCTTCAGGTAAACGTGGTCGCCCTCGGGGCCGCAGCCGCGACCTTCGAGAATCTCCATCACCATGGAGCGAGCCACCACGTCGCGGCCGGCCAGGTCCTTGGCGTTGGGGGCGTAGCGCTCCATGAAGCGTTCGCCGTCCTTGTTCACCAGGTAACCACCCTCGCCGCGGCAACCTTCGGTCACCAGCACGCCGGCGCCGTGAATACCGGTTGGGTGGAACTGCCACATTTCGATGTCCTGCACCGGGAAGCCGGCACGCAGGGCCATGCCGATACCGTCACCGGTATTGATGTGGGCATTGGTGGTGGACGCGTAGATACGGCCCGCACCGCCGGTGGCGAATACAGTGGCCTTGGATTTCACGTAGACGGTTTCACCGGTTTCCATGCAGATGGCGATCACGCCGACCACTGCACCGTCCTGGTTCTTCACGATATCAGTGGCATACCACTCGTTGAAGAACACCGTGTTGTTCTTCATGTTGCCCTGGTACAGGGTGTGCAGCAGGGCGTGACCGGTGCGGTCAGCCGCGGCGCAGGTGCGGGCCGCCTGGCCGCCTTCACCGAAATTCTTGGACTGGCCACCGAAGGGACGCTGGTAGATGCGGCCCTCTTCGGTACGGGAGAAAGGCAGACCCATGTGCTCCAGCTCGAACACCGCCTCGGGGCCCACGGAGCACATGTACTCGATGGCGTCCTGGTCACCGATGTAGTCGGAGCCCTTGACGGTGTCGTACATGTGCCAGCGCCAGTCGTCCTGTGGATCGGCGCTGGCAATGGCGCAGGTGATGCCGCCCTGGGCGGATACCGTGTGCGAGCGGGTGGGAAAGACCTTGGAGATGACCGCCGTCTTGTAGCCGGACTGGGCCAGTTGCAACGCCGCGCGCATACCTGCGCCGCCGCCGCCGACGATCACGCCGTCAAAGGAAATCGTACGCATATTCGCCATAGCTTAATAACCCCACAGGATCTGGACGCCCCAGACCACATAAACAAAAATGGTGACAATGACCAGCAGTTGCAGGGCCACGCGCAGCACATTGCCCTTGGTGCCCATCAGGCGCTCGGTCAGGTAGTCGGTCAGCACCGCCCAGATACCGATCCAGGCGTGAGCGGCGAGTGACAGCAACGCCATCAGGCTGAACACCCTGACCCAGGTCTGGGCAAAGAGCGCCTTCCAGGCGATGTAGTCGACGCCACCGATGAGGTTGCAGCCAATAAACAGGAAGTAAGCCAGCAGGATAACACCGCTGACACGTTGAACCAGCCAGTCAGAAAGACCGGAGCGACCAAAACTGGTGACAGCCCTTACCATATCCAAACCCCCGCGAGAACGATCAGTACAACAGACAGGCCGATGACCAGGCGCGCGCCGAGCACGCCACCCTGCATGGACTCACCAATACCGAAGTCCATGATCAGGTGCTTGACACCTGCCAGTGAGTGATAGATCAGCCCGGCGACAACTGCCCACAACACCAGCTTGGCGATGGGACTGGTGAGACACTCTTTGAGCGTGGCGAAGCTCTCGGGGCTCTTGAGGCTGGCATCCAGTATATAAAGAAGCACAGCCATGCCGACAAAAAGGAATACGCCGGAGGCGCGGTGGGTGATGGACGTCCATGCGGTTATGGGGAGCCGCATGGTACCGATGTCCAGGTTCACGGGACGCTTGTCATTCACAGTATGGGTACCATTGTTGTTTTGACGCCAAAAATGGCGGTTACAGAGCCGGCGGCAGCCGGGGCGTTGCGCCCCCCGAGGCGGGAGACGGCCAAACCAAAACGCGCGAAATTATAAGGAGTCGGGGCGACGATTACAAACCTGTAATAAATAAGACGGGGCGCACCGACCGGGGGCCACGCGCAAAAAAACGGATGCCACGATCTTCGCCGAACGTCGCCTATCCTGATAGGCGACAATCCCCGCAGTATCTACTGACATAGGGCCAAAAACCCCCTTCCAATTGACAAAATCTGACGAAACTCTATAGTTGGGCACCCCACAGAAACACACCTCCAGCAGGACTTTTCATGAGTGACAAAAAAGCGACATTGACCGTCGATGGCATCGACGGAGCCATCGATCTGCCGATTTATTCCGGCACCCTGGGGCCTGACGTAGTAGACGTGGGTGGCCTCACCGGTAAAGGTATGTTCACCTACGACCCCGGCTTCGTTTCCACTGCCGCCTGTGAATCCCAGATCACCTACATCGATGGCGGCAAAGGCACCCTCCTGCACCGCGGCTACCCCATCGACCAGCTCGCCGAGCAATCCGACTACCTCGAAACCTGCTACCTCCTCCTTTACGGAGAGCTGCCCTCCAAGGCCCAGTACGAAAAATTCGTCAGCACCGTCAAGAACCACACCATGGTGCACGAACAGATCCGCACCTTCTTCAACGGTTTCCGTCGCGACGCCCACCCTATGGCCATCATGTGCGGTGTGGTCGGCGCCCTGTCCGCCTTCTACCACGACTCCCTGGACATCTCCGATGAACACCACCGCCAGGTAGCGGCCTTCCGCCTGATCGCAAAAATGCCGACGCTGGCGGCAATGAGCTATAAATTCTCCATCGGCCAGCCCTTTATGTACCCCGACAACAGCATGGGCTACGCCGAGAACTTCCTGCACATGATGTTCGGCAACCCTTGCGAGCCCAGCAATATCAGCCCCACCCTGGCCAAGGCCATGGACCGCATCTTCCTGCTGCACGCCGACCACGAGCAGAACGCCTCGACCTCCACGGTACGCCTGGCGGGCTCCTCCGGCGCCAACCCCTTCGCCTGTATCGCCGCTGGCATTGCCGCCCTTTGGGGCCCCTCTCACGGTGGCGCCAACGAGGCCGTACTGGAGATGCTGGAAGAGATCGGCGATGTGTCCCGCATCGACGAATTCGTGGCCCGCGCCAAGGACAAGAACGACCCCTTCCGCCTGATGGGCTTCGGCCACCGGGTCTACAAGAATTTCGACCCGCGCGCGAAGGTAATGAAGGAAGCCGCCGACGAGGTGCTGGCGGAGCTGGGCATCGAAAACGATCCGCTGCTGGCCATCGCCAAGAAGCTGGAGCAAATTGCCCTGGAAGACGAGTACTTCATCGAGAAGAAGCTCTACCCGAATGTGGATTTCTATTCCGGCATTATCCTGAAGGCGATCGGCATCCCCACCAGTATGTTCACGGTAATTTTCGCTGTGGGCCGCACGGTGGGCTGGATTGCCCACTGGCACGAGATGATCAGCGGCAGCTACCGCATCGGCCGCCCGCGCCAGCTGTACACGGGCCACCCGCAGCGCGACTACGTGGCACTGGACAAACGGTAATCGCCGCCTGAAGCCTGCCTGATACGAAGGGGCCAGCGTGAGAAATCCGCTGGCCCTTTTTTGTTGGTTGCCAGGGTTACACAGCTAACCGGGGATTGAGCGCTGAACTTGTGTGGTGGCGGTCACCACTGCCGGGGAGGCTTTCGCAAACCGCCAAAAAGCGGACGTCCATGTCAGGCTTCTGGGCGTCCGTCCATGGACGCCCAGATTTGCTACAGCCTCCCCGGCAGCGGCTCCCTTCTCGATAAGCCCCGTGAAAACGACCACCAATGCGTCAGAAAGAATGCCTTCAGCCAACAAGATGAAGCATAAGAACCCGATTGCTGATCATCGCTCCACTGCCGATGAGAAGGCTTGCGCGGCCGGGGTCCCTTGAGCGAACGTCGGCGGCCATGGATGGCCGACGTCGAGCCTGACATGGATGTCTGCTTTTTGGCGGTTCGCGCAAGGGGCCCCGGCCGTGAAAGCCGCCGATCAACCAACAGCAAAATGCCAAAACAAAAAAGGCCCGCCGCCGAAGCAACGAGCCTTTCGTGAGGGTGCAGAGCCTTACCCTGCACTGGATACGTCAGTGCGCCGGGGCAGCGCCTCCCGGTATCAGATCAGGCTTTTTTTCATCGTGCTCCCCCGACAGCGCATACTTCGCCGCGCGCAGGGCTTCCAGGCGGCTTTCATAGTCACTGCCGGGCACGTTGCCCATCAGGCCGCTCAGTACCTCGCGAACCTCCTCGCTCATCCCCGCCAGAAACAGCGACTTGCCACCGCTCTTGGCATCCGTGGCGATCGTCTCGATCGCCAGCGCCGCCGACAGGTCGAGGAAGGGCACACTGGAAAAGTCCAGGATCATGATGCGCGTGCCCGGCTCGCTGTGCTCGCGCACATGGTGGCCGAGGTCCGCCGCCGCGCCAAAGCTCAGCGGGCCGCCGAAATCGAACAGCGATACCTGCTTGCTGATTGCAGACAGCAGCTCCTTCTCTTCCGGCGAATCCAGGTGCTCCGGCAGGTTTTTCAGGCTTTCCACCTGGGTCTTGGCAACCTGGCGCACAAAGGCCAGCGCTGCCAGTACCACGCCGGCAGCCACCGCCGTAATCAGGTCGACAAACACCGTCAGGCCCAGTACCAGCACCATCAGCGCCAGATCCCAGCGCGGACCGCGGTGGGCGCGCTTGAGGTAGCTCCAGTCGATGATGTCCAGGCCGACCTTGACCAGGATACCGGCGAGCACCGCATGGGGAATGTTGGCCGCCAGCGGACCGAGGCCCAGCACCACCGCCAGCAGCACCAGGGCGTGCGTCATGCCGGACAGGTTGGTTTTACCACCGGTGCGAATATTGACCACAGTACGCATGGTGGCGCCGGCACCGGCAATGCCTCCGATCAGGCCGGCGATGCCGTTACCGATACCCTGCCCGATCAACTCCTTGTTGGAGTCGTGGCGGGAGCGCGCCATGTTGTCGGCCACCAGGGAGGTCAGCAGGCTGTCGATGGCGCCAAGAATGGCGAGAATGACTGCCGCCTCGACCACCAGGAACAGACTGTCACGATCGAAAACGGGCATGTGCAGGCTGGGTAGACCGGTGGGAATATTGCCGAGTACGGGCACATTCAGCGCAAAGAAAGCAATCAGGGTGCCAGTAATCAACGCAGCCAGCGGTGCTGGCAAATACTTACCCCATTTCGACGGCCACAGGTAGCACATCGCAAGGGTGCCGAGGCCGAGGGCCAGAGCGGCAAAATTGATGTCGGACAGCGCATGGGGCAGGAAAATCATCGCTTCCACCGGCTCCCCGGGAGGCGCGTGCCCCATCAGGCGACCGAGTTGCAGGATGATGATGATGGCGCCGATACCGGACATGAACCCGGAAATTACCGGGTAAGGCACCAGGCGGATGTACTGGCCAACGCCGAGCACACCGAACACGATCTGCAGTACCCCGGCCAGCATCACCGCGGTAAATACCAGTTCCACACTGCCGGACAAGCTGGCAAAAAGACCGGCCAGCACCACCACCATCGGTCCGGTGGGTCCGGAAATCTGCGAGGGCGTTCCCCCGAACAGGGCGGCGAAGAAACCCAGCGCTATCGCACCGTAGAGCCCCGCCATGGGGCCGAGACCCGAGGCCACGCCCAGGGCGATGGCCAGGGGCAACGCGACAACGCCGGCGGTAACCCCGCCGGCGATGTCGCCCCGTACATTACTGAAATCCAGCTTGACCATTTCAGGCCTCCACGCTGCCTGCGGCTGCAGACTTGCCACTCAACGGCGTCATGCTGCGAGTGGCTTCGTCATAGCACAGCACCTCACCGGTGCCGATGTTGTACAACCAGCCGTGCAGTTGCACTTTTCCTGTCGCCAATTTGGCGGCGACCGACGGATGGGTGCGCAGATGCTGCAACTGCAGCGCCACATTTTCCGAGGTCACACAGTCGAGGTGCTCGGCGCAAACCTCGCCTTTCTGCTCGCGCACGACCTCCACTGCGGCACGACAGTGACCCAGCCACTCCTTGACGTGTGGCAGGGTGACAAGGGATTCAGGGTTCAGCGCGCCCTTCATCGCGCCGCAGTCGGTGTGGCCGCAGACCACGATGTGACTGATGCCGAGTACCGCTACGGCGTATTCGATGGAGGCGGTCATACCACCGGTGTCGTTGCTGTGGGGCGGCACGACATTGCCGGCATTGCGCAGGATGAACAGTTCACCAGGTTGGGTCTGGGTAATCAGGCTGGGATCGATACGGGAATCGGCACAGGTGATGAACAGGACTTCAGGCTGCTGCCCATCGGCCAGTTCGCGAAAGCTCTCGGCTTTCTCGGGATAAACTTCGCGGCGAAATTTGGCGACACCGGATAGAACGTGATCCATGGTTACTCCTTCACGGATGACTGTTGTGGATTGGCGTGGGTATGAGTGACAAATTAGCTTGATAATTTCATAGAAGTATCTGTAAGTTGTTGATAGCCTAAAACTATCAGACATCTGTGGAGCAACTTGTGGCACGCCCGAAAGAACCGACCCTGCGTCAACTTGAATACTTCGAAAACGTCGCCCGCCTGCTCAGTTATCGCGGCGCCGCGGAGGAGCTGCAGATCAGCCAGCCAGCGCTTACCGCCCAGATCAGCACCCTGGAGGCGGGTCTGAACGTAGCGCTACTGGAGCGCTCCCGCAGCGGCACCCACCTCACGCCGGAGGGCCGCGAGCTACTGCCCTATGCGCGGGAAGTGCTGTCGACCATGCGCAACCTGCGCGAGCGGGCGGCAGTGGTGAGCGAGGGGCGGCAGACCACTTACCGGCTCGGCGTCCCCCCCACCCTCGGCCCCTACCTGCTGCCCCACGTGATGCCCGAATTGCACAAACGCCACCACAAGCTCAAGCTCTATGTGCGCGAACAACCGCACCAGATTCTGCTGCAGGAATTGCGCAGCGGCTCCCTCGACATCGCCATCCTGCCACTGCCGGTGCGCGCCGAAGACCTGATTATCGAGGGCCTGTTCAGCGAACCGCTGCGCTATGTGGTACCTGCGGATCACCGCCTGGCCGGCAATCCGGTGGTGCGCCCCCCGCAACTCAGGGGCGAGCGGGTGCTGACACTGGAAGCGCAGCACCATATCCATTCACTGGTGAAAAATGTCTGCGACAGGATTGGCGCGGTGATCGAACGCGACTACGAAGGCACCAGCCTCGACACCCTGCGCCAGATGGTAGTGATGGGACTGGGCACGGCCTTTCTTCCCGCCCTGTACATTCACTCCGAGATGCACAAGCCGGAGGCGCTCTATGTCAGCCAGCTGGAAGGTGTGCCGCTGGTGCGAGACCACGGCCTGGCCTGGCGTGCAGCCGCCCCAAGCCGGCACTTCTACCGCGAACTCTCCGCGGACATCCGCGAGTTCGTGGGGCTGCGCCTGGGCGATGTGGTGACCATCGCCAATACCAGCCGCCGCTAGCGGGCCGGTAATTTTCCCGCCGCAACGGCGTCACGGCAGGATTCGGGGTACACTAGCGGCCATTCAAAGGCCCCGAAATCGGGTCCGCCATTTCACCTTCAGGAGTTCCCGCATGACCGCCATCGTCATCAGCGGCACCGGCCTCTACACCCCGCCGGAGTCCATCAGCAACGCCGAGCTGGTGGCCGCCTTCAATACCTATGTCGACAATTACAACCGGGACAACGCCGACGCCATCGGCCGCGGTGAACTGCCCGCCCTCGCGCACTCCTCCGAAGAGTTTATTCTCAAGGCCTCGGGCATCAAATCGCGCTATGTGGTGAACAAGTCCGGCGTCCTCGACCCGGAGCGGATGACGCCCAGTATTCCCGAGCGCAGCAATGACGAGCCCTCGGTACAGTGTGAAATGGCAGTGGCCGCAGCCCGCGAGGCCATGGCCCAGGCCGGTAAAACGGCCTCTGATATCGACGCCGTGATCGTCGCCGCCTCCAACATGCAGCGCCCCTACCCCGCTATGGCGGTGGAAATCCAGGCGGCCCTGGGTATTGAGGGTTACGGCTTCGACATGAATGTGGCCTGCTCCTCGGCCACCTTCGGTATCCAGCAGGCCCGCGACGCCATCGCCAATGGCAGCGCCCGTTGTGTGCTGATGCTGAACCCGGAGATTTGCAGCGGCCACCTCAACTTCCGCGACCGCGACTCCCACTTCATCTTTGGCGATGTCTGCACCGCCGTGATTGTCGAACGCGAAGACAGCGCCACCAGCAGCGACTGCTTCCGCATCCTCGACAGCAAGCTGCAGACCATGTATTCCAATAACATCCGCAATAACTTCGGCTTTCTCAACCGCGGCGACGAAAGCGGCATCGGCATGGCGGACAAGCTGTTCGTACAGGAGGGGCGCAAGGTATTCAAGGAGGTCTGCCCGGCAGTGGCAAAGCAGATGTCGGAACAACTCGAGCGACTGGACATCCCCCCCACCCGCCTGCGCCGCATGTGGCTACACCAGGCCAACCTCAGCATGAACCACCTGATTGCCAGGAAGGTCCTGGGGCGGGAGGCCACCGACGAGGAAGCGCCCACCATTCTGGACGAGTACGCCAATACCAGTTCCGCCGGCTCGGTGATCGCGTTTCACAAGCACCGCGCGGACATGGGCAGCGGCGACCTCGGCGTACTGTGCTCCTTCGGCGCCGGCTACAGTATTGGCAGCGTAGTACTGGAAAAGTGCTGACGCGCTACTAGAGCAGCTGTTCGAGCGCCTCTACGAGTATCTCGCAGTCCGCGCGACTGCCAATACTGACTCGCAGGAAGCGGTCGATACGCGGCCTGGCGAAGTGCCGCACGATGATGCCCTGCTCCCGCAGGGCCTCGAACAACTCCCGGGCATGCCGCTGCGGGTGGCTGGCAAAGACAAAATTTGCCGCTGAAGGCAAACACTCAAAGCCCAGCCGCGCCAGCTCGCCACACAGCCACGCCCGGGTCTCCATCACCTCGTTGCAACCGGCCCTGAACCAGCTTTCGTCCTCCAGCGAGGCCACCGCCGCGCGCTGGGCAATGACATCCAGGGGATAGGAATTAAAACAGTTCTTCACCCGGTTCAGGCCCTCGATCAGCTCCGCCTGGCCGAGGGCGTAACCGACCCGCAGCCCCGCCAGTGCCCGCGACTTCGACAGGGTATGCACCACCAGCAGATTGTCGAACTCCGGAATCAATGCCGCCGCCGATTCGCCACCAAAGTCGATATAGGCCTCGTCGATAATCACGACACTGTCGCGGTTGGCCTGCAACAGGCGGCGAATATCTTCAAGCGGCAGCAGAATGCCGGTGGGGGCATTGGGGTTAGGCAGGACGATGCCGCCATTGGGTTCGGCGTATTCGCCCACCTTGACCGCAAAATGTTCATCCAGCGGCACCTGGCGACAGGCGATGCCATAGAGGCCGGCCCACACCGTATAGAAGCTGTAGGTAATATCCGGGAACAGCACTGCTTGCGGATGCTTGAGCAGGCCGAGGAAGGCGTGGGCCAGCACTTCATCAGAACCGTTACCGACAAACACCTGCGCGGGGTCGAGAGCGAAGCGTGTGGCTATCGCCTGGCGCAGGGCCACCGATTCCGGATCCGGATAGCGCCGCAGCTGGTCGCCGCTGGTACTGCGAATGGCCTCAAGCACCTTCGGTGATGCCTCGATCGGCGCCTCGTTGGTATTGAGTTTGACCAGTCGCTGGTGACGGGGCTGTTCCCCCGGCACATAGGGAACCAGCGTGTGGGTAATCTCGCTCCAGAAACGGCTCATGGCCAACCTCCACCCGGCGGCTATCGCAGAGACAAAAAAGCCCGGTGCAATACCGGGCTTTTTGCCGCGCCCAAAAGGCGCAATTGTATGGCGTCCCCTAGGGGGTTCGAACCCCTGTTCCCGCCGTGAAAGGGCGGTGTCCTGGACCACTAGACGAAGGGGACGCAGCGTTCCAACCTGTGTGTTGGAAGCGCGGTATTTTACTCATGCGTCGGATCAATGCAAGCGCGACGCGCGACAAAAACCGGAGGCGACAGCCGCCATCGAGCATAAGGCGCTCAAAACCTGCCCCCAGTCCCGGCAAAGTGCTGCCAGAAACAGCCCGTGGGACGCGCCGCCTCAGTCGCGACGCCGGGATTCCTCGACCTGGGCGACGACCTCATCGGGCTCGATATGGCGCACATCGAGGCCGCGCACCAGATAGACAACGTGCTCAGAGATATTGCTGGCGTGATCGCCCACCCGCTCCAGACTGCGCAACGCCCACATTTCGTTGATCACCGGCCCGATGGTACGGGGGTCTTCCATCATGAAGGTGATCAGGCTGCGCATGGCCGTGGCGTATTCGGTGTCCACCGAGCGGTCCGACACGATGGTGTCCACCGCCATGTCCACATCGAGGCGGGCAAAGGCATCCAGCGATTTGCGCAACATCGTATTGACGTAGCTGCCTATGTGGCGGATTTCCACAAAATTGCTGGGCGAGCCACCCTCCTCCGACAGGCGCACCGCCTGGCGGGCAATCTTGGAAGCCTCGTCACCGATACGCTCGAGGTCGGTGGTGACCTTGGAGATAGTAAACACCAGGCGCAGGTCGGAGGCCGCCGGCTGGCGCCGGGCCAGAATGCGCGAGCACTCCTCGTCGATACTGATCTCCAGTTTATTGACCAGTTCATCGTTGGCGATGATCTCTTCCGCCAGGCCACTGTCCCGATTCAGCAGGGACTCGATAGCGCGGGAAATCTGCTGCTCGACCATCCCGCCCATTTCCAGCAGATGATTCTTGACCGCTTCCAGTTCGGCGTTGAACTGGGCGGAAATGTGCTGCTTGTAGCTGTCCTGTTGCAACATCGCGCTTGCGTCTCCTGGAACGGCAGGCCGGATTAACCGTAGCGACCGGTGATGTAGTCCTCGGTCTGCTTCCTGGCGGGATTGGTAAACAAATTGTCGGTGGTATCGAACTCTACCAGCTTGCCCATGTACATGAACGCCGTCATGTCTGACACCCGCGCGGCCTGCTGCATGTTATGGGTCACAATAACTATAGTGTAGCGGGATTTCAGCTCGTAGATGAGTTCCTCGATCTTCAGGGTGGAAATCGGGTCCAGCGCCGAGGCCGGCTCATCCAGCAACAACACCTCGGGTTCCACCGCAATGGTGCGCGCAATCACCAGACGCTGCTGCTGACCGCCGGACATGCCCAGGGCGCTCTCGTGCAGGCGGTCTTTTACCTCGTCCCACAGGGCCGCGGCGCGCAGGGACTTTTCCACCACCTCATCCAGCACGCGCTTTTTGTTGATGCCCTGGATGCGCAGGCCGTAGGCCACGTTCTCGTAAATCGATTTGGGGAAGGGGTTGGGCTTCTGGAACACCATGCCCACCCGCCGACGCAGGCTGGCCACGTCCACTCGCGGGTGGTAGATGTCTTCGCCATCCAGCAACAGTTCACCCTGCACACGGCAGCCGTCCACCAGGTCGTTCATACGGTTGATGCAGCGCAGCAGGCTCGATTTGCCGCAGCCGCTGGGGCCGATGAAGGCCGTCACCCGCTGGCGCGGTATTTCCAGCTTGATGTCGTAGAGCGCCTGGGCATCGTTGTTGTAGAACAGGTTGAGACCGTTCACCGCCAGGCAGGTGGGCGGTGTGTCCTGCTCCGCCTTCAGGCTGCCGCGTCGCAGCGCCTGGATATCGATGGCGTGATTTTCCAATTTAGTTCTCCAGTGACTTGTAGCGCTCGCGCAAATGGTTACGCAAGTAGACTGCCGCCAGGTTCAGCAAAGCGATAAGTATCACCAGCAACAGGGCGGTAGCGTAGACCAGCGGCCGCGCCGCCTCGACGTTGGGACTCTGGAAGCCCACATCGTAGATGTGGAAGCCCAGGTGCATGAATTTCTGATCCAGGTGCAAGAACGGATAGTTGCCGTCCACAGGCAGCGAAGGCGCCAGTTTTACCACCCCTACCAGCATCAGCGGCGCCACCTCCCCCGCCGCCCGAGCCACCGCCAGGATCAGGCCGGTCATCATCGCCGGACTCGCCATCGGCAGCACCACCCGCCACAGTGTTTCCGCACGGGTGGCGCCGAGGGCCAGGCTGCCCTCGCGAATCGACTTGGGAATGCGGGCCAGCCCCTCCTCCGTGGCCACAATCACCACCGGCAGGGTCAGCAGGGCGAGGGTCAGCGAGGCCCACATCAGGCCGGGGGTGCCAAAAGTGGGGCTCGGCAGTGCGGCAGGGAAGAACAACTGATCCAGTTCGCCGCCGACGAAATAGACAAAAAAGCCGAGGCCGAAGACCCCGTAGACAATGGATGGCACACCGGCCAGGTTGTTCACTGCCACACGGATAGTGCGGGTGATAAAACCCTGCCGGGCGTATTCACGCAGGTAAACCGCCGCCACCACACCGAAGGGTGTCACCATGATGGACATCAGCAGCACCATAATGACGGTGCCGAACATGGCCGGGAAAATGCCGCCTTCTGTATTGGCTTCCCGCGGCTCATCACTGAGAAACTCCCACAGCTTTTCGAGATACATGGCGCACTTCTGCCACAAACTCATTGCATTGGGCTGGTAGGCCCTGACCACCTTGGCGACAGGCAACTCCACCACCCGGCCGTCCGCCAGGCGGGCGCTGTAGCTGGCACCCTGGATACTCTGGTACAGGCTCTGCAACTGACTCTGGAGAGCCTGGTAGCGGGCGTCGAGTTCAGCGCGTTCGGCCGCCAGTTCAACCTGCGCGGCAGCATCCAGTTGGCCGTCCAGTTGCAGCGACCGCTCGCGCAGGCGCAGGCGCTCCATCTGGTGGTTGATGGCACCGATCTCGATGCGCTCTATACCGTGAATTTCCTTGCGCACCTCGAGGGTATCGGCGATCTGCGCCTGGAAGGCCTGCCACAACTGCTCCGGCTGCGTGGCATCTGCAAGCATTTCACCGTCAGCCTCAACCGATACCAGCTGGCCGTAGAAGTTGCCCCACTCCAGTCGCTCCACAACCACGATGTCCCGCGGCCAGGAGGGATCGGACATCTGCTCATCCAGTACCCAGACGAAATCACTGCCCAGGTAATCGCGATTGCCCTGCTTCACCAGGGAGCGGCCGTAGAAAGGCCCCGGCCCCTGCAGTTCGATACCCGCTTCGCTGAGCTGCTCGCCAGACACCTGCACCTGCTCGACCACCTCACCCAGCAAGGGCTTCTGCTGACCCTGGTAGCTGCTGGTGACAGCCATCACATTCCGCGGCCAGAAGTGGCTTAATCCGCGTACTGCCAGCAGCAGGATCAAGCCCAGCACGGCGATGACGCAGATGCTGACTGCCGCCGCATTGAGCCAGATCATCGGCTCGCCGCTGCGAAACCAGGCGATCGGGCCACGATGGCCCTTGGCGTATATGTCAGACTGCTGCGCCATCAAAGCGACCCATACTTGCTGCGCAGGCGCTGGCGAACCAGCTCTGCGATGGTGTTAAACACGAAGGTGAAGAGGAACAGGACAAAGGCCGCTAAAAACAGCACCCGGTAGTGGGTGCTGTCCACTTCCGCCTCGGGAACTTCCACCGCGATATTGGCGGACAGCGTGCGCATGCCCTCGAAGATATTGGCATCCATGATCGGCGTGTTGCCGGTGGCCATCAGCACGATCATGGTTTCACCCACGGCGCGGCCGAGGCCGATCATCAGGCCGGAAAAAATGCCCGGGCTGGCGGTCGGCAGCACGACCCCCACCAGGGTCTGCCAGGGCGTGGCCCCAAGTGCCAGGCTGCCATCGCTGAGATGCTGCGGTACCGAGAAAATGGCGTCTTCGGCGATGGAGAAAATCGTGGGGATGACCGCCATGCCCATGGCAATACCCACCACCAGCGAGTTGCGCTGGTCGAAAGAAATACCCAGTTCCCGGGTGATCCACAGCCGCATGTCACCGCCAAACAGCGTCAGTTCCATGGGGTCGTTGAGGGCAAAGCTGAGATAGCCGATCAACACGACGACGGGCATCAGCAGGGCCGCGTCCCAACCCGTCGGCACCCGACTGCGCAGGGACAGGGGCAGGCGGGAAAAGGCATAGGCAAACAGCAATATGCCCACTGGCATGAATACCAGCAGGGTGAATATTCCGGTGAGCTTGTCCTCGATAAAAGGCGCCAGCCACAGGCCGGCGAGGAAGCCGAGGATCACCGTGGGCAGCGCCTCCATCAACTCGATCACCGGCTTGATCTTGCGACGCAGCGCCGGCGCCATGAAATAGGCCGTGTAGATGGCGCCGCAAATGGCCAGCGGCGCCGCCAGCAGCATGGTATAGAAAGCCGCCTTCAGCGTGCCGAAAGCGAGCGGGGCAAAACTGTACTTGGGTTCGAAATCATTGTTGGAGGCCGAAGACTGCCAGATGTAGGCCGGCTCGTCGTAACTCTCATACCAGACCTCGTCCCAAAGGGCCGACCAGGAGACATCGGGATGTTCGTTGTGTACCTGCCACTGGCCCAGAACACCGCCCGACACCGCCACCAGCGCATCGCCGCGCGGCGCGATAGCAGCCACCGCAGCGCCCTCTATACCGAGGGGCGCGGCGTAGAGCCGGCGGTGGGCAGTGGTGTGGAAAAGCTGCAACTCACCCTGCCGGCCGATCAGCAGGAACCCTTTGCGCCGGTGTTCTGGCAGCAACTGCGTGGCGATCGCGCCATCGGTATCAAAGCTGCGGACACGGTTCAGGCGATTGCCGCCCTGGGCGTCCCGCACCATGAAGTACTGTGCCAGTTCACCCTTTTCCGAGGCTGCCAGCAGGGAAATGTTGCCGAGCAGCATGGCGCTGGTGGCCAGCGGGCCGCCGCCCTCGAACAGCGGCTCGGTGGCAACGATGGGCACTACGCCATCGTCGCCAACCCGGCTGATATCCAGCACGGTCACATAGCCGGCGCGATCGAGGCGGTACAGCCAGCGCTGGCCTGCGCCGAGATAAAGGGCGGCGGTCTGCCCGGCGAGACTGGGCAGTTGCAGCACTTCCTCTTCCAGGGTGACCTCGCCGGTGAGGAAGTTTTCCTCGCGGTTGTAACGCAAACCGCGCAGTCCGGCGCCGTCCAGGTCCGCCACCAGCAACAGGCCATTGTTACTGTCGCTGACCGCCAGGGCGCGCACGGCACCACTGCCAAGACGCAGTACCTGATCCGCATACAGGCGGTTCAGCGACGGGGTGATCAGGCGGCCGTCGTCGGGATAGGTGACACGGTAGTCGTGACGCGCCAGGGTCACTTCCCCATCGCCATGCCCCAGCGCCAGCAAGCGGCCTTCAGCACTGTCGCGGGCAATCACCGTCACCGGCGCATGGCCGGCAGCCAGATCCCGGCGACTGATGACACTGGCGTCCTCGACGCGGAAAAACTGTGCCTCTCCGCCCGCAGACACCGACAGTCCCACCTCACCCTGCTCCTCCACATAGAGCAGGGCCGGCGCCTCACCGGCCCAGTCATGCTGCACTCCGGGTTCCACCTCGGCGCTGCCGAACAGCGGCAGGACTTCGTACAGGAGGTAGAAGAAAATCAGCAGGATTGCCAGCAATACGCCAGTGCCACCGGCGGTGATGCTCACCGTCGCCAGGCGGTCCTTGATATACCGTAGCTTGGCGCGGTGGGCCGGTATGTACTGTGCCAGGTCTGTCATCAATTTGCCGTCAAAAGGAATAGTCGCTTGCCAAAATAGCGGAGGGGCCGCCATTGCGGCCCCCCGAAAAGACGCCGCTTACAGGCCGAGTTGTGCACTCAATCGCTCGACCACCGCCGCGGGCAGCGGAATATAGCCATCCTTGAGCACCACTTCCTGCCCCTGGCGGGAAAACACCAAACGCACAAACTCGCGCTCCAGCGGCGACAGGGGCGTGTTTGGATCCTTGTTGATGTACACGTAGAGGAAGCGCGACAGCGGGTAGGCGCCGGTCACTGCATTCTCCGGAGTCGCTTCGACCATCTCGTCGCCCTGCTTCTTGCTCAGCGGCACGGCGCGCACACTGGAGGTCTTGTAGCCAATGCCGGAATAACCGATACCGTTGATCGAGGTAGATACCGACTGCACCACTGAGGCCGAGCCAGGCTGCTCATTGACCGTGTTCTTGAAATCGCCTTTGCACAGGGCTACTTCCTTGAAGTAGCCATAGGTGCCTGATACCGAGTTGCGACCGAAAAGTTGCATGTCCCGCGATGCCCAGGCGCCTTCCAGCCCCAGCCCGCCCCAGCGGCTGACATCGTCGGCCCGACCACAGCGGCGAGTGGAGGAGAACACCGCATCGACATCGGCGATAGTCATGCCGGCAATAGGGTTGTCCTTGTGCACGTAAACAGCCAGTGCGTCGATGGCCACCGGCACCGCGGTGGGCTTGTAGCCGAAACGGGTCTCGAAGGCTTCGATTTCCTTGTCCTTCATCTTGCGGCTCATCGGCCCCAGGTTGGCGGTACCCTCGGTCAGGGCCGGCGGTGCCGTGGAGGAGCCGGCGGCCTGAATCTGGATATTGACGTTCGGGTAGGCGCGCTTGAACTCCTCGGCCCACAGGGTCATCAGATTGGCCAGGGTATCGGAGCCGATGCTCGACAGATTGCCGGACACGCCACTGGCCACTTCATAGTCAGCCAGGGCCGGATCCACTTCGTTCGCGGACAGGCTGCTCGCCAGGCCGAGCCCAATGACTGCCAGGGCTGTTTTGATCAGTTTCATGTGTGTCTCCAGGGCCGGTTGTCAGGTGGCGCCTACGTTAATCGCCAATTGTGACAGTTTTATGACATTTTCGCGTAAGCGCCAGATAAGCTGCTCCGCAAACGCTCAGGCGGGGCTGAACAACAGGGTAAAGGTGCTGCCCTTCCCGGGCCGGCTGTCAATTTCCAGCCGCGCCTGGTGTGAAGCTGCCACGTGCTTGACGATAGCGAGGCCGAGGCCAGTGCCACCTGTCTGTGAGGAGCGACTGTCATCGACCCGATAGAAGCGCTCGGTCAGCCGCGGCAAGTGGTTTTCGGCAATGCCGATACCCCGATCCTCCACCGAAAGCGCGAGATTGCCCTCCCGCGCCTGCCAGCGCACCGTCACCGGCTGGTCCTCAGCGCTGTATTTAAAAGCGTTGATCACCAGGTTGGAAATAGCACTGTGCAACTCCCGGTAGTCACCGAATACCTTGCCCTCGCAGTCCAGCTGCAGGTTCAGGCGTCGCCCGGGGTGGGAGGTCTGCATTTCATCCTGCAATTCCTCCAGCAAAGCCGCCACGTCTACCCGCTCGTGCTTGGGCAGACTTTCGACACTCTCGATCCGCGACAGCCATAGCAGGTCCTTGAGCAGATTCTCCATGCGCTGGGCCTGCTGGTCCATCTGCTGCAGGGGGCGTACATAGCGCGGCTCCAGCTGGTCGGCGTTGGCGAGAATCGTCTCCAGGTAGCCCTTGATCACCGTCAGCGGAGTGCGCAGTTCGTGCGAGACATTGCCGACGAAATCCCGTCGCATCTGCTCCAGTTGCGCCACCTTGGTAATGTCGCGGACGAATACCAGGCGGTCGCCCGCACCGAAGCGGGTAACCTCGAACTGGTAGATGCGCCGTTTGTCGCCGCCCATCTCCAACTGCAGGGGCTCGCCATAGCTCTCTGCCAGAAAGTACTTGTGAAAGGCCGGGATGCGCAGCAGGTTGAGCAGGGCCTGCCCGCGGTCCCGCGGGTACTGCAAGCCCAGCATGTGCTGGGCGGCGGTGTTACTCCACTCGATCGCCCCCTCCCGGGTCACCATCACCACGCCGTCGCGCATGGCGGCGAAGGAATCCTGCAGGTAGTCGACCGTGGATTGCAGGCGGGCGTAATTCTCGCGGTTGCGGCGTTGCAGGTGGTGAATCTCGTCGAAGACTTCACCCCAGATACCCATGCCCTCCGGCGCCTCCTGCTCCGGGTCCTGCAACCAGCGGTGGATCATCAACAACTGGCGCAGCCAGTAGACCGTCACGGCCACCAACGCCAGTGACACCCCCAGCCAGGGGCGCCCAAACAGCCAGCCAATACCGCCGCCGATAACGATCAACAGGCCGAGTCGCTGGAGTTCCAGCAGCCAGCCACCCGGCACTCTCACCGCGCTGCGACTCCCCGGCTGGAAAAGCGGTAGCCGGTACCACGGACGGTCTGGATCAGGTCGCTGTAGTCGCGCAAATCAGTTTGCAGCGCCTTGCGCAGACGACGGATGTGTACATCCACGGTGCGCTCCTCGACGTAGACATTGGCGCCCCAGACCTGGTCCAGCAACTGGTTACGGGTGTAGGCCCGTTCCGGGTGGGACATGAAAAACTGCAGTAAATTGAACTCCGTCGGCCCCATGTCCACCGGCTCGTCGGCGAGAAAGATGCGGCGACTCTCACCGTCCAGTACCAGTTCGGCGACCTGGATACGGTCTTCATCGTCGCCACCCGCCACCCGCCGCAGCAGGGCCTTGATGCGGGCAATGAGTTCCCGCGGGGCGAAAGGCTTGGTGATGTAGTCGTCTGCGCCGACATCCAGCCCCTGAATCACATTGTCCTCGGCGGTCTTCGCGGTGAGCATGATCACCGGAATATCCTTGGTGGTGTCGTTGCGCTTGAGGCGGCGCAGCAGCTCCAGGCCACTGCCACCGGGCAACATCCAGTCCAGCAGAACGATATCGGGGCGGTCATCCACTACGCGGGTAAAGGCCTCGTGGATATTCTCAGCCTCCAGGCAGCGAAATTCGGCGATTTCCAGCGCCATCCGCAGCATGTCGCGAATGGCGAATTCATCGTCGACGATCAGCACCTTGCGTTCATTCATTGGTCATACATCCCTGATAGCTCCATCTCGAGGAGTCTATTAGATGATGGAAATATGACAATGTTATTACAGCGGCGACAATTGCGGCCATCGTCACACCCACGCGGGTGAAATCGCCCCCGGAAACGGCATCGCCTGCGCCCGGGGCACCTCCCCCTAGCGCAGGCTGGCGTTGATATTCTGCAGCACCTTGTCGCCGGGGCAGAGATCCTCTTCCACCAGGGTATTGAGCGGGCGCCGGCTGGTCTCCAGCACCTCGTGCAGGTCGCGGGAGTCCTTGTCCATGTAGATCAGGCCGGTGAGTATCTGGCCCGAACTGCGGTAGCGCTCCAACGCCAGCAGGGCGGAACTGCGATCAAAGGGATCCAGTTCCTCTGACACCTTGTGCAGATGCAGCACCGAGCCGTCGTGCATGGTCACCTCCTGGCTCTGCCCCGGCGGGTAGCTGGTGGTGATTTCCTCGCGCATCGGCACGAAGTCCACGGTACCGGTTGCCGCGGCGTGCTCACGCACAAACTCGTAACTCTTGGTCGAAGCGGTATTGTTGTTAAAGGTGACGCAGGGCGATACGACATCGATCAGCGCGAAACCGCGGTGGGTCATCGCCGCCTTGATCAGCGGCACCAGCTGCTCCTTGTCGCCGGAAAAGGAGCGCGCCACGAAAGTGGCGCCCAGTTGCAGGGCCAGGCCCGGCAGGTCAATCGCGCCGAAGGGATTGGGGTCGCCCTTTTTACTGGCCGATCCCTCGTCGGCGGTGGCGGAATCCTGCCCCTTGGTGAGGCCGTAGCAACCATTGTTCATGACGATGTACACCATGTTCAGGTTGCGCCGGATAGCGTGGGTGAACTGGCCCATGCCGATGGACGCCGTGTCGCCGTCGCCGGAGACACCGAGGTAGAGCAGATCACGGTTGGCCATGGCCGCCCCGGTCACCACCGAGGGCATGCGTCCGTGCACAGAGTTGAAACCGTGGGACTTGCCGAGGAAGTAGGTCGGCGACTTGGAGGAACAGCCGATACCCGAGAGCTTGGCAATCTTGTGCGGCTCCAGCGACAACTCGTGGCAGGCGCGCACGATGGAACCGGAGATGGAATCGTGGCCACAGCCGGCACACAGGGTGGAAACCGAGCCCTCGTAATCAGCACGGGTGTAGCCGAGTTCGTTGCGCGGCAACTCGGGGTGGCGAAACTTCGGTACCTGATAACTCATCGCTTATTCTCCGTTACCGACAACACGTTCGCGGCGCAGGGGCGTCACGTTGTACCCGGGCATCTGCAGCAGAATCTGCTTGCGGATATTGCGGGCACTGATGGGCGTACCGTCAAAGCAAAGCACGGACTTCAGCTTGTCCGGCCCCAGTTCAAACTCCGCCATCAGCAGGGTGCGCAGCTGGGCGTCGCGGTTCTGCTCGATGATAAACACCCGCTCGTGCTCGTGCAGGAAGGCCTCGACCTCGTCGTTGAAGGGAAAGGCGCGGACGCGCATGGCATTGACGTGAATCCCGTCCTCGGCGAGGTAGTCCATCGCCTCGCGGGAGGACTCTTCACTGGTGCCGTAGTACAGCAGCGCGGTATCCGTTTTCTGTTTGCTGCGTATGACCTGCGGTTTCGGCACGTACTGCTTGATGGTTTCCCACTTGGCCATCAGGCGGTGCATATTCTTCTCGTACTCCTCGCCACGCTCGGTATAAACCGCGTACTCGTCGCGGCTGGTACCGCGGGTAAAGAAGGCGCCCTTCTCCGGGTGGGTTCCAGGGTAGGTGCGATAGCAGATGGCATCGCCATCCACGTCGAGGTAGCGCCCGTAGCGCTCGATCCTGTCGAGGTCATCCGCGGAGAGCACCTTGCCGCGGTCGTACTTGCGATCGTCGTCCCAGTGCAGGGGCTCGGACATATTGTCGTTCATGCCGAGGTCGAGGTCGGTCATCAGGATGATCGGCGTCTGCAGGCGCTCGGCGAGATCAAAGGACGCCGCCCCCATGTCGAAACACTCTTTCGGCGTCGAAGGAAACAGCAACACCTGCTTGGTATCCCCGTGGGAAGCATAGGCCGCTGACAGTACATCCGACTGCTGGGTACGCGTGGGCATGCCGGTGGAAGGACCGGCGCGCTGCACATCGAACAGCACCGTGGGTATTTCGGCAAAGTACGCCAGGCCCAGGAACTCACTCATCAGCGACAGGCCCGGACCGCTGGTGGCGGTAAAGGCGCGGGCCCCGTTCCAGCTGGCACCGATCACCATACCCATGGCGGCCAGCTCGTCCTCCGCCTGCACGATGGCATAATTGCGCGAGCCGGTACCCGGATCGATACGCAGGCGCTTGGCGTATTTTTCATAGGCATCGACCACCGAGGTGGAAGGCGTGATCGGATACCAGGCCGCCACCGTGGCACCGCCATAGATGGCGCCTAGGCCGAGGGCTGTATTGCCATCCAGCAGGATTTTTTCGCCCACCTGATCGCTGGTGCGCACGGTGATGCCGATGGGGCAATCGAGATTGGACTTCACATACTGGTGGCCGAGTTCCAGTGCGTGGATGTTGGGCAACACCAGTTTTTCCTTGCCCTTGAACTGATCGCCAACCAACTGGGTAATGACCGCAAAGTCCATGTCCAGCAAGGCCGCCAGCGCGCCGACATAAATCACGTTCTTGAACAGCTGACGCTGGCGCGGGTCACTGTACTGCTCGTTGCAGATGCGAGTCAGGGGCAGGCCGATAATATTCACATCATTGCGAATCAGGCGCAGGTCGAGGGGCTTGGTGTCGTCGTAGATGAAGTAACCGCCCGGCTCCACCTCCTTGATATCCTGCGGCATGCTCTGGGGGTTGACCGACACCATGATGTCGACACCACCGCGGCGCCCCAGATAGCCCTTCTCGCTCACCCGCACTTCGTACCAGGTGGGCAGGCCCTGAATGTTGGAGGGAAAAATGTTCTTCGGGCTGACCGGCAGCCCCATGCGGAACAGGGCCTTGGCGAACAGGTTATTGGCACTCGCGGAACCGGTACCGTTGACGTTGGCGAACTTGATGACAAATTCGTTGACTGCTTCGAGTGATTTCATGCCGCCTGCCCCGCCTTGCTCGTGTTATACAGGAACTTCTGCATATCCCAGGCCGTGGTTGGACAGCGCTCTGCGCACAGGCCACAGTGCAGGCACACGTTCTCGTCCTTCACCATCACCCGGGTAGTCGGCAGCGGCTCGGATACATAAAGATCCTGGGTCAGGTTCCCGGCCGGTGCGCTGAGACGGGTGCGCAGCTCGCTCTCCTCGCCATTGGCGGTAAAGCTGATGCAGTCCGTGGGACAGATGTCCACACAGGCGTCACACTCGATGCAGCGACTCTCCTGGAACACCGTCTGCACATCACAGTTGAGGCAGCGCTCGGCTTCCTTGAAACCGACCTCCAGGTCAAAGCCCAGCTCCACCTCCACTTTGCGATCACTGAGGGCCTGCTCCAGTGGCGCCAGCGGTACAATATAGCGCTGGTCGTTCTCGACCGCGTTATCGTAGCTCCACTCGTGGATGCCCATCTTCTGGCTCACCAGATTGGTAAAGGGTGGCGGGCGTTTCTGCACCGATTCACCGCGGCAGAACAGGTCGATACTGACTGCCGCCTGGTGGCCGTGGGCCACGGCGGTGATGACGTTCTCCGGGCCGAAGGCGGCATCGCCGCCGAAGAAAATTTTCGGGTTGGTGGACTGGAAGCTGGCCTCGTCCACCACCGGCATGTCCCACTTGTCGAAGTCGATACCGAGGTCGCGCTCGATCCAGGGGAAGGCGTTTTCCTGACCGATGGCCATCAGCACATCGTCCGCTTCCATGAACACCAGGTCCTCGCCGGTGGGTACCAGGCTGCGCTTGCCGTTGTCGTCGTACTTTGCCTCAACCTTCTCGAACAGCATGCCCTTGAGCACACCGTCCTCGACCACAAACTCCTTGGGCGTGTGGTTGTCGTAGATGGGGATGCCCTCATGCATGGCATCCTCTTTCTCCCAGGGGGAGGCCTTCATGTCGGCGAAGGGGCTGCGCACCACCACGCGCACATCCTCGCCGCCGAGGCGCCTGGAGGTGCGACAGCAGTCCATGGCGGTGTTACCACCGCCGAGCACCAGCACTTTTTTACCGATGCTGTCGATGTGTTCGAAGGCCACACTGGATAGCCAGTCGATGCCGACATGCACCGCATCACCGGCCTCCTCCAGCCCCGGCAATTCGAGCCCCTTGCCGCGCGGTGCACCGGTGCCGACAAAGATGGCATCGTAGCCCTTGTCAACAATGGACCGCATGCTGCTGACTTCGGTATCGAAGAAGGTGGTCACACCCATATCGAGAACGAAGTTCACTTCCTCGTCCAGCACCTGGATGGGCAGGCGGAAAGAGGGAATCTGGCTGCGCATCATGCCGCCGCCGGCGAACTGGTTGTCGTAGATATCGATGCTGTAACCCAGCGGCATCAGATCCCGCGCCACCGTCAGGGAAGCCGGCCCGGCGCCGATGCAGGCAATACGCTTGCCGTTTTTCTGCTCGGGAATGGCGGGCATGCGATCGCGCACCTCGCCCTTGTTATCTGCCGCCACCCGTTTCAGGCGACAAATTGCCACTGGCTCCTGCTCCAATCTGCCACGGCGACAGGCCGGTTCGCAGGGGCGGTCACAGGTGCGCCCCAACACACCGGGAAACACATTGGATTCCCAGTTAATCATGTAGGCGTCGGTGTAACGCCGGGCGGCAATCAGGCGAATATATTCCGGTACCGGGGTGTGAGCTGGACAGGCGTACTGGCAGTCCACCACCTTGTGAAAGTACTCGGGATTCTTTACATCGGTCGGTTCCACAGCAGCGACTTACTCCCGCACGGGTGCAATGCCCGCGTCTATTATTCAGGTCTCTGAAGTTTGTCACAGCTCCCCGGCCATTTCACCCGCCGGGCTCATGCATTTACATGAAAATGCTGTAACGGCGCTGGCTTAAAGGGGTTGCGGGCGGCATGTTAAACCGCGCCGCATAGGTGCTGGATGCGGCTGTCAGAAGATACCGAAGAACCAGCCGTCGTCCTGCAGGTCCTCTTCGCAGGTGGCCAGCTGCGCGGTGTAACTTGCGGCGCGCCGGGACACTTTCTGTGCCACTTTCTGCAGCCACTCCTTGCTGCGATAGCTGCCGCGGTTATAACCGCCGTGGCCCTCGTGATAGGCCAGGTAGAGCCGGTAAGTATCGGCGCGGTTGATGCCGCTGCGCTTGTAGGACTGGTAGTTGTACCAGCCGATAAAGTCGATGGCGTCACCGAAATCGTCGCGGTCGGCGCCATAGCGACCGGCATCGCGCTTGTAGCTTTTCCAGGTGGACCCCAATGCCTGACTGTAGCCGTAGGAGTCCGACGGTCGCGGCCCGGGAATGAAGCCGAGGATTTTCTTGCGCGGCGGTTTGGCCCGCGCCACAAAGCGGGACTCCTGGTGCATGATGGCCATCATCACCGGAATCGGGCTGCCCCACTCCTTGCGTGAATCCTCGGCCTCTTCGTACCAGTCGTCCTTTTCGTAAAAAATACTGCAGATATTGTCGACGTTATTGGGTGTCGACGCGCAGCCACCGAGCATCGCCAACGCCAACAGTACCGGGATGATTCTCACTATTCTCAAGGGTTCACTCCGTGTTGCGCCAGCAGTGCGATAAACGCGGCTTCATCGATCACTTCGATACCCAGCTCCCCGGCCTTCGCCAGCTTGGAGCCGGCACCGGGGCCTGCCACCACGCAATGGGTTTTGGCCGACACGCTGCCCGCCACCTTCGCCCCCAACGCCTGCAGGTGGGCCTTGGCATCATTGCGCCCCATGGCCTCCAGGCTGCCGGTCACCACCCAGGTCTGGCCGTTCAGCGGCAACGCATCGGCCTCGGGCACCTCGACATCGGGCCAGTGCACCCCGCCCGCCCGGAGCTGCTCAACCACCCCCATGAGGCCGGCGTCATCGAAAAACTGCCGCAGGTGGTCGGCCACCACGGGGCCGACGTCGGGTACTTCCAGCAGCTTTTCTTCGGAAGCGGCAGACAGCGCCTCCCAGCTGCCGAAGTGTCGGGCCAGGTTGCGGGCCGTGGCCTCACCCACCTCGCGAATGCCGAGGGCGAAGATAAAGCGCTCCAGAGTGGTGTGCCGGCTCTTTTCCAGCGCCTGCAACAGCTTGTCGGCGGACTTTTCGCCCATGCGTTCCAGGCCGACCAATTGATCCCGCTGCAGGCGATACAGGCCCGCGGCGTTATCGATCAGCTGCTGATCCACCAGTTGTTCAATGAGTTTGTCGCCAAGACCGTCGATATCCATGGCCCGGCGCGAGACGAAGTGGCGCAGGGCCGCCTTCTGCTGGGCGCCACACACCAGGCCACCCATGCAGCGCAGCACCGCCTCGTCGGGCTCGCGCTCCACCGCCGACCCGCACACCGGGCAGGTGTCAGGAAACATCACGTCCGCGGCATCTTCCGGACGCTGCTCCAGTACCACTGACACCACCTGGGGAATGACGTCGCCGGCCCGCCGCACGATAACGCTGTCCCCCACCTTGACGCCGAGCCGTTCAATCTCGTCGCTGTTGTGCAGGGTCGCATTACTCACCGTCACGCCGCCGACAAAGACCGGCTCCAGCCGTGCCACCGGGGTGATGGCCCCGGTGCGCCCGACCTGGAATTCCACCGCCAGCAGACGGGTGATTTCCTCCTGGGCGGGGAATTTGCGGGCGATGGCCCAGCGCGGAGCGCGCGATACAAAGCCGAGCTGCTCCTGCAGGGCAAGTTCATTGACCTTGTAGACAATGCCGTCGATATCGTAGGGCAGTGCATCCCGCCGCGCCGCCAGCTCCTCGTAGTAGGCATCGCAGGCGGCAAAGCCCTTAACAACCCTGGACTCGGAATTGATGCGCAGGCCCCAGCGGTGCAGGCAGTCGAGAATGTCTGACTGCCGGGCCGGCAATTCCCCCCCCTCAAACAGGCCCACACTGTAGCTGCACATTTGCAGGGGGCGCTGCGCGGTGAGACGGGCATCGAGCTGGCGCAGGGTACCGGCGGCGGCATTGCGCGGATTGACGAAGGTCTTCTCGCCCCTTTCCCGGGCGCGCGCGTTGATGTCCTCGAAGCCGGCCTTGGGCAGGTAGATTTCGCCGCGCACCTCCAGCAGGGACGGGTAACCACTGCCGCGCAAGCGCAGGGGCACCGACTGAATGGTGCGCACGTTATGGGTGATGTCTTCGCCGGTACTGCCGTCGCCGCGGGTGGCGGCGCGCTCCAGCGTGCCATCGCGATACAGCAGGCTGACGGCGATACCGTCCAGCTTGGGTTCGCAGGCGAACTCGAGGTCGGTATCCGGCTCCAGCTTCAGGCGATCCAGCAACCGGCGATTGAAATCCCGCAGTTCATCGGCATTGAAAGCGTTGTCCAGCGACAGCATCGGCAATTCGTGCCGCACCTGGGTAAAGCCGGCCAGCGGCTGCGCGCCGACCCGCTGGCTGGGCGAGTCGGGGCGCAGCAGGTCGGGGTGCTGCGTTTCCAGGTCCACCAGGCGCCGCATGGCGCGGTCGTACTCCGCGTCCGGTACGCTGGGATCATCGAGAACGTGGTACTGGTAGTTCCACTGCTCGAGTTGTTCCCGCAGGCTTGCCACTTCCTGCTCCGGACTCGCTGTCACGCCGGTCATTTCCCGTATGGCTTGCCTGGCAGACTCAGCGCGCCTTGGCCAGCAGGCGACGCTCGAGGTCGCGAATCTGCTGCCGGGCATGCTCAAGGGTCTGGCGGGTGAGTACGCTGCGTGTCTCGTCCAGCACGTCGCCCTTCAGGTTGCGGGCCACCGCCTGGGCGGTTTCGAGCATGTAGTCGTAGGCCTTCATCATGTCGTCAGGCCCGGGCAGGGTGACGAAGAACACCAGGCCCTTGGTGGTGAAATCTTCCATACGGTCGATATCGAACACACCCGGCTGCAGCATGTTGGCGACACTGAACTGGATAGGGCCCTTGCCGGTATCGTGCTCATGGCGGTGGAAGAAACTCATGTCGCCAAAGCGCAGGCCGCAGGCCAGGAGAATCTGCAAAATGTCATCACCGCGGAAGCCCTGGGGATCTCGCGCCACTACATTCAGCATGAATACTTCCGAGGCGATGTCCCGCGGCAGGTGGGCCTGGGCGCTGTGCTGGGGCTCCGGTTTCGGATCGGCCTCCAGCGCATCCAGCCAGTCGAGATTTTCCGGCTCGTCGCTATCGCTGCTCATGCCGCTGAACAGTTCGACCTCGTCTTCCCCCGAACGCGCAGAGTGACGGGCCGTGGCCGGTGCTGCTTCAGGCTTTGCAGGGGCCGCCGGTGTTTCCACGCGGGGCGGCTCAGGCCTTTTCGGTTCAACAGGCCTGGACGCCGCAGCCGGTGGCGATGCCTCCCGCTCTGCCGCCCCGGCCCTGGGCGCCGGCTTGTCGTCGCGGGGTTCAGCACGGGGAACAGTACGACTGGCGCTTGCCGGCTGCGGCGATGCCGGCCGGGAAGCCTCTACTGCCTCGTCGAAGTCTTGTTCAGCGCCATCTTCACTCCCGTCCATCGACGCATCGCGATTCACCACGCGGGCGCCGCCGTTGGGCAATTCCTTCAGCCAGGCGAGGTCAACGTCACGGGGACTGCGCCCCTCCTCCTCGCCGCTTTCGCCACGCGACAGTTTCATCCGCACCGGCGCCCGCCGGTCCTGATAAATACGCCGCCAGGCATCGGCCAACACCGCCAGTATCAGCAGTGTGCCGATGACTACCATCCAGTCCCGAATCGTTAAGTCCGCCATATCACTCGCGCCCGTACCTGACTCGATCTCTGTTAGCTGGCGGCCATTTCGGCCGCCTCTTCCACGTCCACCGTCACCAGCCTGGATACCCCGGGCTCGTGCATGGTGACCCCCATCAACTGATCCGCCAATTCCATCGATATCTTGTTGTGGGTGATGTAAATGAACTGCACTTTCTCCGACATCTCCTTCACCATCCGCGCATAGCGGCCGACATTGGCATCGTCCAGCGGCGCGTCCACCTCGTCCAGCATACAGAAAGGTGCCGGGTTGAGCTGGAAGATGGAAAACACCAGGGCGATGGCGGTAAGCGCCTTTTCGCCACCGGAGAGCAGGTGGATAGTGCTGTTTTTCTTGCCCGGGGGCCGCGCCATGATGGAGATGCCGGTGTCGAGCAGGTCGTCGCCGGTCAGTTCCAGGTAGGCGCTGCCACCGCCAAACACCCGCGGGAACAGTTCCTGCAAACCGGCATTCACCTTGTCGAAGGTATCGCGGAAACGGTTGCGGGTTTCCTTGTCGATCTTGCGGATGGCCGATTCCAGGGTTTCCAGCGCAGTGTGCAGGTCCTCGTTCTGGGCATCCAGGTAATTCTTGCGCTCAGACTGCAGGCTGTATTCGTCGATCGCCGCCAGGTTGATCGGCCCCAGGCGGGCGATGCGGCTGGCGACCCGCTCCAGCGAGCGCTGCCATTCGTCCTCGTTGGCGCCCTCCGGCATCGTTTCCAGCACCTGCTGCACATCGTGCTCATTCTCGGTCAGCTGGCGCTGGATGTTCTCGCGCTGCACCTGCAGGCCCTGGTGCTTGAGACGCAATTGCTCCAGTTCGCCGCGCACGCCCTGGGCGCGCTGCTCGATGGCGCCGCGCTGTTGCTCGGCCTGGCGCAGGGCGTGCTCCACTTCCGCCATCGCCTGGCGGGCTTCGGTCAGCTCGCCTTCCGATTGCAGGCGCAATTCCAGCTGGGCTTCCAGCTCCTCCTGCAGAGCGTCGAGGGGGTTGTCGGACTCGTTGAGGCCGGATTCCAGAACCTGCCGCCGCTCCTGCAACTGCTCCACCTGGCTGCGCGTGCGCTCGATGGTCTGGCGCACGGCGTTGAGCTGTGTTTCCAGCGACTGGGAACGCATGGCCGCCTGGTGGGCCGCATCCTTGTCGTGGCGCGCCTTCTGGCGCACCGAGTCGAGGTTGCTGCGGGTTTCGTCGCGGGTGGACAGCAGTGCTTCGCGCTCGCGCGAGTCGGTTTCCATCCGCTCGATGGCCTCGGACAGAATCTGCCGCGCCTCGGCCACCGATTCCTGCTCCTGGGCAAACTGCGCCCGGGCTTCTTCTATATCCGCCTGCAGACGCTCGCGGCGGGCGGTGATCTGCTCGACCTTGGCGCGGTGAGCCGATAGCTGGGCGCTGTACTCGGCGTGCTGGCGAGTGGCCGCCTGCAGTTCGCGCTGGCCCTGTTGGCGCTGCTCTTCCAGTTGCCGCATCTGTTCGCGGGCACTCTGCTGTTCTGTTTCCAGCTCTGCGATACGCGCCGCCAGTTGCTCCACTTCGGCGGCGAGGCTTTCCAGCTCCTGCTGGCGCTGCAGCACACCGCCCTGCTGGTCGCTGAGCCGGGTGACCCGCACCCAGTTGGGGCCGAGCCAGATACCGTCGCGGGTAATGACGGATTCGCCACCGGCCAGCGCGCCGCGCATGACGAGGGCAGCGGGCAGATCATCTGCCACCCTGACACCCGCCAGCAGAGCACCGGCGAGGCTGCTGTCGCGCACCTTGGCGGCCAGTTGGTCGCTGCCGGACGGTGCCTGCGCGCCGGGCTGAACCAGGGTCACCTGCCCTTTTTCCAGCGTGGCGAGTTGATCGCCCAGGCCGTCCAGCGCATCGACGCAAACCGCCTGCAGGTCGGCGCCGAGCACGGTTTCCACCGCCAGCTGCCAGCCCTCCTCGACCTCGAGCTTTTCCAGCAGGCGGGGGCGGTCGCTCAATTGCGCATTGCGCAGCCAGTCGCCGACTGCCTGGTCGCTGTCTTCCATTGCCGCCTGCTGCAGGGCCTCCAGCGAGGCCAGGCGCCCGCGCCGCTGCTGCAGGGTGGAACGCAACTGATCCAGCTCCGCACCCAGCGCCTCGGTGCGCTCGCGGTGACCAGCCAGGTCGTCGACCAGCGATTCACCGCGCTGCTCGAGTTCCGCCATCATCATTTCGGTCTCGGCGAGCTGCTCGCCAAAGGCTTCAATGTCGTCATCGGCCGGACCGGGCGCCAGGTTCTGGCGCTCCTGGTCGAGCTGGTTGACCCGGTTCTGCAGGCGCTGCATGGCCTGCTCCAGGTGCTGGATACGGGATTGCTGAACCTCGGCCTGCTGGCGCGGCTCGGCGGCGTGCTGGTTGAAATCGTCCCAGCGCTGCTGCCACTCGTGCATGGCCTCCTCGGCCTGCAGCAGGGCCTCAGCGGAACCCTGCTCCACCGCCTGCAGCATTTCCAGGTCCGGGGCGAGACTGTCGCGCTCTTCCTCCCAGGCTTCCAGCTTGCGGCTGTCCTCGCCCAGGTGGGCTTCGGATTCCGCCAGGCTGGCGAGGGTCTGGCTCAGGTCTTCCTGCAGTTGGCGCCCGCGTTCCTGCTGGTGCTTGATGGTCTGCTCGATGCGCGCCACTTCCGAGCCGAGGGCGTAGTAGTTGGCCTGTACCCGGTTGAAGGCGTCGTTGCGGTCAGTGTGCTCGAGACGGTGCTGTTCGATGGCGGTGTCCACCTGCTGGTGCTCGGCGTGCACCGATTCCAGCCTGACCTCCAGCTCGGCGATAGCCTGGCTGACACTGCGCACCTGCACATCCAGCTCCCGCCATTGCAGGGCCTGCAGCTGCGCCTTCAGGGTACGCTCTTCCTCTTTATACTCGCTGTACTTCTCCGCCGACTGGGCCTGGCGTTGCAAATGTTGCAGCTGCCGCTCCAGTTCGTCGCGCAGGTCGGTGAGACGCTCGAGGTTTTCCAGGGTGCGGCGCATCCGGCTCTCGGTTTCCTTGCGCCGCTCCTTGTACTTGGAGATGCCCGCGGCCTCCTCGATGAAGACCCGCAGATCTTCCGGCTTGGACTCGATCAGGCGCGAAATCATGCCCTGCTCGATGATGGCGTAGCTGCGTGGCCCGAGGCCGGTGCCGAGGAAGATGTCGGTGATATCGCGGCGGCGGCAGCGCGTGCCGTTCAGGTGATATTCGGACTGGGCTTCGCGGGTGACCACCCGCTTGATGGAGATTTCGGCATAGCTGGCGTACTCGCCGCCGACACCACCATCGCTGTTGTCGAACACCAGTTCGATGGAGGCCTGCCCCACCGGCTGGCGGTTGACCGAGCCATTGAAAATGACGTCGGTCATGGATTCGCCGCGCAGGTTCTTGGCGGAACTCTCGCCCATCACCCAGCGCACAGCGTCGATTACATTGGATTTGCCACAGCCGTTGGGGCCGACCACCGCACACATATTGCTGGGGAAGCTGACGGTTGTCGGGTCGACAAAGGACTTGAAGCCGGCCAGCTTGATGGACTTGAGTCTCATATGACCTTAAGTAACTTGCGCACCCTGCTGTTTTATAAGGTTTTATCCCGAAAGCGTACGGATTTTCAGCGACCCCGGAACACTACATCTAGTGTATCGGACTTACTTCGGTAACACTATGCCCCCAGCCCATAAATGCTGAAAACAGCCGCCGGGGAGCCTGTGCCGATGACGACACCTCACCCGGGATGCGGGGACGCGCTCGCACCCATATTGGACCACAGCCCAGTGGCCGACCCGGTGGCGGGCTGGATGCCCCGCGAGTCGTCACTATTTACACTCGTTACACCCGCTTTGTCATATTACTGTCATAAAAATGACTTAACTTTCGCGTCACCCGGCGTTCACACAAATGTCATATTCTCGTAACAGTGTTGTGACAAGCGAACGACAAGGAACCTGAAACCTATTTCTTGCCTCTCTTAGCGGCTTTTTAGCGAAGATGGCGGCTTCAACATTGCGACTGGAAGCCCGCTGGTGCCATCTCAATTGTTTCACTGACATGAACACAGGATGACATTACCGTGACCAAACGATCTCACTTCAGCCCCCTGGCCACTGTACCCTTGCTGATATCGCTTGCCGGCGCGTCTGTACCCGCCGCCGCTGCCGACAAGGCGCTGCTCGATATTCTCCTGGGCAATGGCGTCATTACCCAGGAACAGTACGACGGCCTGATGCAGAAGCAGAGCCTGACCAGCGAGGACATTCTCGGTGGCGGCGCTGCCACCCCCGCGCCCGAACCCGCGGCCAAATCCGCCACCCTGGCTGAACAGCCGGTGTCTCCGCAGGTGGCCCGGCAAATCGATGTCGCCGTCGCCCAGGCGGTGGACAAGCGCATGACCGACGACAGCGATAGCGGCTTCATCGAGAGCCTTGGCAACCAGGTGGCCCTCAACCTCCCGGTCAATGCAGACTACACCGACAAGGGCTTTCGCCTGGAATCCAAAGACGGTCGCTACCAGACCAACCTGCAGTGGCGCGCCCAGATGCGTTACAGCGACCCCTATCGCAGCGATCCGCGCCAGGTGTCAGACTTTGGCGGTGATGGCACCCGCGACTTCGACACCCGACGCCTGCGCATGAAAATCGGCGGTCACGGCTACCAGCCCTGGCTCAAGTACTATTTCGAAGTGGATCTGCAGCCTACCCGGGACGTGGACGACGACACCTTTTCTTCCAGTGCGCGCCTCATCACCTGGCGCGCCGACATCGCCAAGTGGGACTGGGCGAGCCTGCGCCTCGGCCAGTGGAAGGTCGACCTCAACCAGGAACGGGTGGACTCCTCGGGCCGCCAGCAATTCGTCGAGCGCTCCATCGTGAACCGGGTATTCACTGTCGATCGCCAGATGGGCGTGCAACTGTACGGCCACCTGTTCCAGGAAACACCGGCAGACATGCGCTACTACGTGGGCGCCTTCACCGGCGAGGGTCGCGGTACATCCAACGACGACGACAACCTGATGTACATGGGACGCCTGCAGTGGAACTTCCTCGGCCGCGATATGCCCTGGCGCATGACCGATGTCGAATACACCGAGCAACCCACCGGCGCCCTGGCCTTCGCCGGCTTCACCAACGAAGGCGTCTGCACGCGCTGGTCATCCTCCGGCTGCGGCCATCTGGACGGCTACGAGCCGGCCCTGCTGGCCCAGCCAGGCCAGTACGAGATCGACCAGTGGGTCCAGGAATTCTCCTTCAAGTGGCGCGGCTTCTCGGCGCTGCAGGAATACCACAACAAGACCATCAGGGATTCGGTTAACAATACCGAAGACGAAATGACCGGCGGCTTTGCCCAGGCCGGCTACTTCTTCCATCACCTGTTCCCGGTGGTACCGGCACCGCTGGAAGTCGCCTTTCGCTATGCCTACGTGGACGAACCCAATGCGGTCGACCGCACGCTGGAAAACGAGCGCCAGGAATACACAGTGGGCCTCAACTGGTTCTTCAGCGGTCACAACAACAAGCTGACCCTGGACTACTCCCACCTCACGCTGGATGACGAGTTCCTGTCCGAGGACGTGTCGGACAATCGCATCCGCCTGCAGTGGGACGTGTCTTTCTAGCTCTCATCGCCGGGAGCCGGCTGGCCCCGAAGAAAGCTGGCGCGGGTTAACTGCGCCGCGGGCTGAGCTCGATCTGCAGTGCTTCGCCGGAAGCGGAGGGCTGCAGCGGCCCACCCTCCCCCAGCCAGCTGGCATTGGACTCGCCGGGCTGGCCGGTGGGGGAAACCTGCACCATCACAACCACCTCATCGCTGGTGGAGATTTTCTGGCCCGCCATGGAGTGGCTGTCATCCAGCCGCAGGGTCACAGGCAACTGCGCCGCGCTCAGGCGCTGCACGGCAATGGGCATGCGGCTGCCGCTGCCGGGGTTGCGCGCCAGCACGAATACGGTGTCATCCGGATTGACGTCGGCGCCCTCGGGCAAGCTCACCCGCACGGTAACGCCCACAGACGTGTCTTCACTATCCGCTTGGGCCACCGGCGCCGCCTCGACCCCGGACTCCGGCGCCTCACCGAGGCGCTCCTGCGCCTGCCCGATGACCCCGGCGATCATGCGATCGCTCTCGGAGCCGGGCTGTTCAGTAGCGCGCAGACGCTCCCAGTACTGGATGGCTGCGCGGTACTGGCCCTGCTCGAAGGACACCATGCCCAACAGGCCCAGCGCAGTGCGCTGGTGGGGATTAATCGCCAGGGAAGCCTCGGCCATGCGCTGCGACTCATCATCCAGTACCCGCCCCGCCGCCAGATAGCGGGCCTGCGCGGCGTAGGCCAGGGCGTAGGCATCTTCCGGCGCCTCTTCCGCCATCAAGGTGTAGGTTTCCGCCGCCCGGGCGTACTCTTCCTGACCCATGTAGTAGCGACCCAACAGCGCCTTGTAGTGCAGGTTGTCCGGGCGTTGGGCGGAGCGCGCCTCCACGGCCGACATCACCGAATACACTTCAGTGGCAGTGGCATTTTCATTCAGTTGCTTGAGGCGTTCGTTCAACAACACATCGGGAGCGGCGCCCAGCGTGTAGTAGAGCCCGAAGGCCGCCACTGCCACCAGCGGCAGCAGCAGCCAGGCGGGAAAGCGCTGGCTCTCGGGCAGGGGCGTCGATTTCGCCGCAGCCCGGGCCTGCTCTTCTTCCATCAGGCGCAGGCGGGCATCGTCGTCCAGGGCCTCATCGCCGCCCTCGGCCAGTTCCCGCTGGCGCAGGCGATACCACTCGAAATTGGCGCGCTCCAGCTCCCTGGCACCGCTGCCGCGGCGGGAGGGAAACAGGTAAAACAGCCCGCTGAGCAGGACCAGCCCGGCACAGGCGAGAATAAAAGTGGTCAAGCGTCTTGCTCCCGCTCCAGCATTTCCTGCAGCTTGCGCTGCTCCTCTTCCGACAGGCCGCGATCCCTGTCACCGCGACGCGAGCGCAGCACCAGCAGCGCCACCACCACCCCCGCCGCCAGCAACAGTACCGGCGCCAGCCAGAGAATCAGGGTGGGACCGGCCATCTCCGGGCGATAGCGCACGAATTCACCGTAGCGAGCCACCATGTAGTCGAGAATCTCCTCGTCAGAGGCGCCGGACTCCAACTGCTGGTAGAGCTGCTTGCGCAGGTCCTGGGCAATCGGCGCATTGGAGTCGGCGATGTTCTGGTTCTGGCACTTGGGGCAGCGCAGTTCCTGGCTGAGGGCGTGGTAGCGCGCCTCCAGCTCCGGGCTGCTGAATTCGTAAGTTTCGATCACCGCCAGCGCGGCGACTGCCCAGCACCAGAGGAGTACTGTCATCAGTATTCTCATGACCCGGCTCCCGCCAGTGAAGGCGGCAGCTCGCCGCCGATTTCTGCATAGATGGCCGCCAGCTTGCTGCGCCACACCCGCTCGTCGATGACCCCGACATGGCGATAGCGGATCACACCCTCGGCATCGACAAAGTAAGTTTCAGGGGCGCCGTAAACACCGAGGTCGAGACCGAGGTTACCCGCGGCGTCGACAATATTGATGCTGTAGGGATTGCCCAGGTCCGCCAGCCAGCGTTTGGCGGATTCGTCATCGTCCTTGTAGTTCACACCGACAATATGAATGCCCGCCTCGGTCAACTGGTTCAGGTAGGGGTGCTCCACGCGGCAGGAAATACACCAGGTGGCCCAGATATTGACCAGGCTAACTTTGCCCAGCAACAGGCTGCGGTCGAGCGTTTCTCCGCTTTCCAGCGCCGGCAGGGAAAACACGGGAAAAGGCTTGTCGATCAGCGCCGAGGGCATGGCCCGCGGGTCCAGTGACAAGCCGCGGAACAGGAACAGGGCCAGTACCGCGAAGAGGATCAGCGGCAGGAACAGCTTAAGCCTGGGCGCCACGGGCCACCTCCCCGGCGCTGGCCGTGCTGGCTGCCCGCTGGCGCCGGTAGCGCTTGTCCACCACGGTGATGAAGCCGCCCACCGCCATCAGGATGGCGCCGAGCCACATCCAGCGCACCATCGGCTTGTAGTGCAGGCGAATTGCCCAGGCGCCGCCCTGCCCCACCGGTTCGCCCATGGCGATAAACAGGTCGCGAAACAGGCCTGCATCGATGGCGGCCTCGGTCATGATCTGGTTGCTGGCCAGGTAGCGGCGCTTCTGGGGCGCCAGGCGTGCAATCTCTTCGCCGTCGCGGGTCACCACAAATCGGGCTTCGTCGGCGCGGAAGTTGGGGCCGCGGAAGTTGGCCAGTTCCACAAATTCAAAGCGGTATCCGGCCAGGGTCTCGGCCTGCCCCGCTTCCATTTTCAGGTCGCGCTCGATGCTGTACTGGCTGGTGGCCACCACACCCACCACGCAGGCGGCAAAGCCCAGGTGCGCAACCACCATACCCCAGTAGCTGGCCGGAGTGCGGCGCAGACCGCGGGCAAGGGTTGGCGCAGCGCGGAGCCGCAGCCACACATCCCGCCCCAGCCCCAGCAGCAGCCAGCCGGCCAGCACCAGCGCCAGCGCCACCCACAGGTTGTACTCCCCGTGCAGCAGCGGCAGCGTGAGGCCACAGGCCAGTGCGGCAATGGCCGGCAGCAACAGTTCCGCCTTCCAGCGCTGGGCGCTGTCACGCTTCCAGCGCGACACCGGGCCCAGCCCCATGAAGGGCACCAGAAGAGCCATTAACGGCACAAACACGGCATTGAAATAAGGAGGCCCCACTGAGTACTTGCCCTGCCCCAGGGCGTCCATCAGCAGCGGGAACAGGGTGCCGAACAGCACGGTGAGGGTGGCCACCAGGAACACAACGTTGTTCACCAGCAGCAGGGTTTCCCGCGACAGCCAGGCAAAGCTCACCCGGCTGTTCACCGCCGGTGCGCGCAGGGCGTAGAGCGTGAGCGAGCCGCCCACAACGATGGCCAGGAATACAAGAATGAACAGACCCCGCGCCGGGTCGGTGGCGAAGGCGTGTACCGAGGTCAGCACCCCGGAGCGCACCAGGAAGGTGCCGAGCAGGCTCAGGGAAAAAGCGAAGATGGCGAGCAGCACGGTCCAGCTCTTGAACAGGCCGCGCTTCTCGGTCACCGCCAGTGAGTGGATCAAAGCCGTACCGGCCAGCCAGGGCATGAAGGAGGCGTTCTCCACCGGGTCCCAGAACCACCAGCCGCCCCAGCCGAGTTCATAGTAGGCCCACCAGCTGCCGAGCATGATACCCAGGGTCAGGAAGGCCCAGGCGATGTTGGTCCAGGGTCGCGACCAGCGCGCCCATGACGCGTCCAGCCGCCCGCCCAGCAGGGCGGCGATGGCAAAGGCGAAGGCCACCGAGAAACCGACGTAGCCCATGTACAGCAGCGGCGGGTGAATGATCAGGCCCGGGTCCTGCAGTAGCGGATTGAGATCCTGGCCGTCCGCCGGAGTGCCGGGAATCAGGCGCGCAAAGGGGTTGGAGGTGAGCAGAGAAAAGGACAGGAAGCCCACCGCCACAAAGCCCATCACCGCCAGTACCCGCGACAGCACCAGCAGGGGCAATTGCCGGCTGAACGTGGCAACGGCCGCCGTCCACACCGCGAGGATCAGTATCCACAGTAGCAGGGAGCCCTCGTGGTTGCCCCACACCGCGGAGAATTTGTAGATGGCGGGCAACAGGCTGTTGGAGTTATTGGCCACCACTTCCACCGAGAAGTCATCCTGCAGGAAGGCCACCGCCAGGCAGGCAAAGCTGATGCCGGAAAACACCAGCAGCCCCATCGCCAGCCCCGGCGCCAGGGCCATGGCGCCGGTATTGCGCCGCCAGGCGCCCCACAGGGGCACGCTGGCCAGCAATACTGCCAGGCACAGGGCGACAATCAGTGCAAAGTGACCAAACTCCGGAATCATTCGCCCTGTCCTTTTGTCATGTTTGCACCCTTCATTTGCGCCTTGGATTTCTCCAGCGCCTCCGCCACTTCCGGCGGCATGTAATTCTCGTCGTGCTTGGCCAGCACTTCGGTGGCCTGCAGCACACCCTGATCATCCAGTACACCGGCGGCCACCGCACCCTGTCCCTCTCCGAAGAGGTCCGGCAGGATGCCCTCGTAGACAATCGGCACCCTGGCCTGATAGTCGGTCACCTCAAAACGAACGTGCAGGCTGTCTTCGCTGCGCTGCACACTGCCCTCCACCACCATGCCGCCGACGCGAATCGGCTGGCCGACGGGCGCCTTGCCCGCGGCCACTTCGGCGGGGGGAAAGAAGAGGTTGATATTGCCGCGCAGGGCGTAGGCCATCAGGCCCACTGCGGCGCTGGAGAACAGCACCACGCAGAGCACGATAATCAGGCGCTGCTTACGTACCGGATGCATGGCGACCCTCCCCTGCGGCGGTTTCGCGGCGGCGGATTTCGCCGGCCAGGTCGCGGCGTAGGCGACGCGAGCGCAGCACAGGCGACAGCAACAAGGTCAGCAGTACCACGGCAGTAATAGCATAGGCAGCCCAGACGAAGGGGCCGTGCCCCTCCATCGCCAGGGCGGCGTGCAGGGAATCGAAGTACATCAGGCTCCCACCAGTTTGCGCACCCAACCGGTGCGGGATTCGCGGCGCAGGATTTCCAGCCGCATATTCATCAACAGTGCACAGGTAAACAGCGCGTAGAAACTGCCGATCATCAGCAATAGCGGGTAGAGCATGCTCGGGTCGATGCTGGACTCACCGGTAAATTTGATCGAGGCCGGCTGGTGCAGGCTGTACCACCAGTCCACCGACTTGTAGATGATGGGAATATTCACCGTCCCCACCAGCGTCAGCACGGCACAGGCCTTGCCCGCCGCTTCTTTATTGTCGAATGCTTCGTACAGGGCGATCACCCCGAGATAGAGAAACAGCAGAATCAACATGGAGGTGATGCGCGCATCCCACACCCACCAGGTACCCCAGGTCGGCTTGCCCCAGATGGCGCCGGTCACCAGGGCGATGAAAGTCAGCGCCGCACCCACCGGGGCGCAGGCCTTCATCGCCACGTCAGCCATTTTCATTTTCCAGATCAGGCTGACGGCGCCGGCGATGGCCATCACATAGTAGCCGGCCAGGGCCACCACCGCGGCGGGCACATGAATATAGATGATGCGGTAGCTGTTGCCCTGGCGAAAATCCGGGGCGGTGTAAAACAGGCCCCATACGGCGCCGGCACACAACGCAATAAGCGTCAGGGGCAGCAACCAGCGCAGGATGCTGCCGGAAATGCGGTACAGCCAGGGCGGCGAGCCTAGTTTATGGAAGAAAGACCACATAACGGCGGCATTATACTCCGTGGCCAAAGGCCAACAACTGGGACCTGTCACTGTTCACAGGCAGGTCCTCTCAAGGGTGTCAGGCATCCACACTGATCCGCAGTGCCGCGCCAATTGCCAGTGGCGCCAGGGCAAGGGCCAGGCAGAGCATGGCGCCGAGGATAGCAAGATGTGGTGCAGCGGGCATACCACTAACCACCGCCTGTACCGCTGCACTGCCAAAAATCAGCACCGGCATGTAAAAGGGCAGGATCAACAGGGCGATCAGCATGCCGCCGCGATTCAGGCCCACAGTGAGGGCTGCGCCGATGCCCCCGACCAGGCTGAGTACGGCCGTGCCCAGCAACAAGCTGGCAATCAACACCGGTATGGCAGCCCCCGCCAGGCCCAGCATCACTGCAAACAGGGGCGATACCAGCGCCAGCAACAGGCCGGTCACCAGCCACTGGGCCAGCACATAGGCCAGCACCGATATGTAGAGCGGTTGCGGCGAGAGCAGCAACTGTTCCAGGCTGCCGTCTTCAAAGTCGCCGCGAAACAGATTGTCGGCTGTCAGCAGGTTGGCCAGCAGGGCGATGATCCACAGGATGCCGGGGGCAAAGCTGGCCAGCGCCGCCGGCACCGGGCCCAGCCCCAGGGGAAACAGGACCACCACCATGGCGAAGAACAGCAGGGGATTACCGATATCCACCGGCCGGCGCAGGGCCAGCACCAGTTGCCGGCGCAGCAGGCGGCCACTGAAGGCCAGCGTGCCCGGCGCGCTCACGGCTGCAACCCCGCGCTCAGGCTGAGCATGGCCACCTGATAGCTCACCGACAGGCTCTGGTGGGAGGTGAGCACCACCGCCCCGCCCTGTTGCGCGTGGCCTACCAGCAGGGCCTCCAGTTCCGCCACGCCGTCGCGGTCAATGGCCGTAAAAGGTTCGTCCAGTAACCACAGTGGCGCTGCGGACAAGTAGAGCCGCGCCAGGTTGACCCGTCGGTGCTGGCCGGCAGACAGAGCGTGGCTGGGCACATCCTCGTAACCGTAGAGCCCGACCCTGGCCAGCGCTTCATCGATCTGCTCGCGGCTGTAACTGCCCGCGCCGGAAATATGCCAGGCCAGGTTCTCGCGCGGGCTCAGCATTGCCTTTACGGCGCTGTGATGGCCCAGGTAGAGCAGTGGTGCGCAGCGCTCTACACTGCCGCTGAAACCGTAGCGAGACAGGCCGGCAAGGATACGCAGCAGGCTGGTTTTTCCGGCGCCATTGGCGCCCTCCACCTGCATCAGGTGGCCGGGTTCAACGGCAAAGGACAGATCGCGAAACAGCTCGCGGCCGCCGCGCTCCAGGCCCAGCCCCTGCGCGTGCAAGAGGGGGCCGGCGGCAAGCACAGCGCCGCTGCCGGAGGCGACCACTAGAGGTTGACGACCCGGATGCCGGGGAGGTGCAGGTCGCTGTCAACTTCGGCGCGCAGACTGGCGAAATCAAACAGCTCTCTGTCGGCCAGCTGCGAAGGCGCCACATTGCGAATGGCGCCAAAGATGGTTTCGGTGCGGCCCGGATACTGGCGCTCCCAGTCGGACAGCATCTGCTTGACCTGCTGCCGCTGCAGGTTCTCCTGGGAGCCGCAGAGATTACAGGGAATGATGGGAAAGGCCTTGTAGTCTGCGTAGGCCGCAAGGTCCTTCTCTTTACAGTAGGCCAGCGGACGGATCACCACGTTTTTGCCATCGTCGCTGAGCAGCTTGGGCGGCATGGCCTTGAGGGAACCCTGGAAGAACATGTTGAGGAACAGGGTCTCGACGATGTCGTCGCGGTGGTGACCGAGGGCGATCTTGTTGGCGCCGATGTCCTGGGCGAAACCGTAGAGGCTGCCGCGGCGCAGGCGCGAGCACAGGCCGCAGGTGGTTTTGCCCTCGGGCACCACCTCGCGCACGATGCTGTAGGTGTCCTTTTCCAGGATGTAGTAGGGAATCCCGAGCTGCTCCAGGTAGGCCGGCAGCACCTCCTCGGGAAAGCCGGGCTGCTTCTGGTCGAGGTTCACCGCCACCAGCTCGAATTTCACCGGCGCACTCTGCTGCAGGTTCATCAGCACATCGAGCATGCCGTAGGAGTCCTTGCCGCCGGACAGGCAGACCATCACCCGGTCGCCGTCCTCGATCATGTTGTAGTCGACAATCGCGTTGCCCACGTTGCGGCGCAGTCGCTTCTGCAGCTTGTTGAACTCGGTTTTTTCCTTGCGGGAAAGTTCGCGCATGTTGCTCGGTTTCATGTCATTGATTCGCGGCGCATTTTACAGGGGCCTGCTTGTTTTTTCATCCATTTCCCCGGACAATGTGCGCCCCGATTTCCCCCACTTACCACTCAACCGACTACTGAGGACGCCTCTCCATGAAAGCACCTGTTCGAGTCACCGTCACTGGCGCCGCGGGCCAGATCGGCTACGCCCTGCTGTTCCGCATCGCCTCCGGCTCCATGCTGGGCGACGACCAGCCCGTTATTCTGCAACTGCTGGACATCACCCCCGCCATGGAAGCCCTCGAAGGCGTGCGCATGGAACTCGATGACTGCGCCTTCCCCCTGCTGGCCGGCATCACCTGCTCCGACGACCCGAACGTAGCCTTCAAGGACGCCGACTACGCCCTGCTGGTAGGCGCCCGCCCCCGCGGCCCCGGCATGGAGCGCAAGGACCTGCTGGAAGCCAACGCCGCCATCTTCTCGGTACAGGGCAAGGCCATCAACGACAACGCCAGCAAGAACATCAAAGTGCTGGTGGTGGGCAACCCCGCCAACACCAACGCCCTGATCGCCCAGCGCAACGCGCCGGACATCGACCCGCGCAACTTCACCGCGATGACCCGTCTGGATCACAACCGCGCCATGACCCAGATCGCCCAGAAAACCGGCAAGACCGTCAACGACGTGACCAACATGACCATCTGGGGCAACCACAGCGCCACCCAGTACCCCGACCTGTTCAATGCCAAGGTCAGCGGCGAGAAAGCCATCGACCTGGTCGACCAGGCCTGGTACGAGAATGACTTCATCCCCACCGTGCAGCAGCGCGGCGCCGCCATCATCAAGGCCCGCGGTGCCTCTTCCGCTGCCTCCGCCGCCAACGCCGCCAGCGACCACATGCGCTCCTGGGCGCTGGGCACCGAGGGTGACGACTGGGTTTCCATGGGCGTTTACTCCGACGGTTCCTACGGCATCGCCGAGGGCCTGATCTACTCCTTCCCCTGCCGCTGCAGCAACGGCGAGTGGGAAATCGTCCAGGGCGTGGAAGTCGGCGAATTCAGCCAGGCCAAAATGAAGGCCACTGAAACCGAGCTGGCCGAAGAGCGCGACGCCGTTCAGCACCTGCTGCCCTGATGAGCGACGAGGGGGCCAACCGCAGCTACCACCACGGCAATCTGCGAGCAGAACTGCTCGACACCGCCGTGGCGCAGCTGCGGGAAAAGGGCGCGGAGGATCTCAGCCTGCGCGCCCTGGCACGCGCCATCGGCGTGTCCCAGACGGCCCCCTACCGCCACTTCGCCGACAAGGGCGAGCTTTTTGCCGCCATGGCCGCCCGCGGTTATCGCGGGCTGCTCACCAGCCTGAAACAGGCCGGCGACGTTTCCGGTGACTGCCCGGAAGAGCAGCTCGCCGCCTTCGCCCACGCCTATGTGGCCTACGCGGTGGAAAACCCGCAACTGTTCAAACTGATGTTCGGTCCCAGCACCCAGCCCGCGGTGCAATACCCGGAACTGCGCGAGGCCAGCCGTGCCACCTTCCTGCTGGTACAGAGCATTCTGCGCCACGGCATGGAGCGGGAAATTTTTGCCGAACAGGATCTCGCCTACCTCGCCAACGTGGCCTGGGCCGGCATCCACGGCCTGGCGACCCTGCGGGTCGACGTTCCCGACCTGTTCCAGCGCCACATCGACCTGCAGCGCCAGGTGGACCTGAGCGTCAGCACCTTTATCGCCGGTATCCGGCGGGAACCCGCCAGCAACTGACCCGGCCTGCTACAGCGTAATAAGACGTGCCGAGACCGCCTGCGGCTCCCCGCGCGGCAACAAATAGCGCCAGTACACCAGCCCCGACACCCTCCCCTCGGTCTGCAGCCAGTTCGGATGCCCCGGATCTTCATGGGCCAGCACAATGCGGAAGCTGCCATCCTCCTCATAGGCAAGCTGGTTGCGATTGAATGACACCTGGCGCCGGGTGTAGTCGTAGGTCTGCATGAAGCGGTTCCACAGCACGACGTTGGCGAAGCGGCAGTCCGGGAAACGGCCGCGAATCTCCAGCGCCTGGCCGGGCATTACGACATAGGGCGCCATGGCGTACCAGGCGCTGAGATTGCCGTAGCCGCTTTCGCTGCGCCACTGCCCCGGGGCGTTGAACTGGTTGGGCTGCATAGACACCCACGGAATGGCTGGCCGCCTGGCGGGGTCGGGAATGGCCAATGGCATCTGCCCGCGCACAAAATTGGCGACATTGCGCAGGGATTGCGCCACCTGGCTATCCCCTCCCCAGGGCGCCGGTGGAAGGGGATCAATCGCTTCTATCGCCAGTTCCTGCCGCGCGCCCAGATCGGCCATCACGCAGTGCGGCGTCTCGTAGTAGTGGCGCGTGGTGACCTGCCCTGCCTCGGCGGGCAGCGGCAGCCAGTTGCCGCTCGCCGGCTTTTCACCACCCAGGTGGATCTCGAAACTGCCGTCGGGATTTACCTGCAGCTTGCGATCATCCAGTTCGGCAATCGACGCCGTGGCCGCCCCGCCCTCCGCGCTACCCGCTTCAACCGTGAAGGAGGTAAAAGTGGCCGTCCCGATGTGGCCGCGAATACGGTAACGGCCGCCGCCGTGTACCGGAGCGAAGTAATAGAGTGCATCCGGATTGTCGCCCAGCAACTTGCGCCGCTGGGTGACATAGGGCACAAACACCGGCCGCGCCGGATCCGCCTCCAGCCAGAACTGCAGGCCGGTTTGCAGGATGTGGGCGAGCACCCGCTCTCCTTCGGCGACATCGTCGGGCCGGGTGATGCCGTAGGCGGGGCTGAGGAAGGTCGCCTCCAGTTCGGCCAGGGCCTGCAGCAGGTCCGCCATGGCGCCGCGACTGCGGCTGCCGCCATCGCTGGTACTGGCACTGGCAAGAGAGGCCCCCAACAGCGAGAGTCCGCCGATGGTGCCGGCGCCCTGCAGGAATTCACGTCTGTCCATCGGTTGCTCCTGTTATTGTTATGGTCGCCCCGTGACCGGGGACATGGACATTGGTGTAGCACAGCCCTTGACCGGGCAACCAGCGCCACCGCGGCACAACGGCGGGATAAGCCCGGCCATGCCAGTTTGCTGAACCAGACATCCCGCTTGTGGGCACCCGGGGCCGCGACTACACTCCATGGCAAGCCAACAGGCCCGCAACAGGGAGAACCCCCATGCAGCAGCGCATCTTCAAATTCACCGTACTGCTTATGGCCGTGCTGACCCTCAGCGGCTGCGGCTACAATCGCCTCACCGCCGGGGACGAACAGATCAAGGCCGCCTGGGCCGAGGTGCTGAATCAGTACCAGCGCCGCGCCGACCTGATTCCCAACCTGGTGCGCACCGTGGAAGCCTTCGCCAAACAGGAAAGAGACGTACTGACGGGTGTTACCGAAGCCAGGGCCAAGGCCGGCAGCATCCAGGTGTCGCCGGAGATGGTGAACGACCCCGCCGCCATGGAGCAATTCCAGCAGGCCCAGGGGCAGTTGAGCAGCGCCCTTTCGCGCCTGCTGGTTACCGTGGAGCGCTACCCCGAGCTCAAGTCCGACGCCAACTTCCGCGATTTGCAGGCCCAGCTGGAGGGTACCGAGAACCGCATTACCGTGGCCCGCAATCGCTATATTGACAGCGTACGCGAATACAACACCCTCGCCCGCTCCTTCCCCAGCAACCTGACCGCCATGCTCTTCGGCTTCGAGGTGAAGCCCTCCTTCACCGTTGAAAACGAGGCCGAACTCTCCCGCCCGCCCGAGGTGAAATTCGGCGACGATGGCTGAACTCCGCTTCGCCCCGTGCCTGCGCTGGGCCATTGCCCTCGCCCTGTTTCTTGGCGCGTGCGGGCTTGCGGCCCAGCCACTGCAGGCGGTGCCGAAGCTGGAGCAGCGGGTCAGCGACTTTACCGGCACACTCAATGCCGAGCAGCGCCAGACACTGGAGGCCCGGCTCGCCCAGTTGGAGAAAGACACCGGCAGTCAACTCGCCATCCTGGTGGTGGACAGTACCGCGCCGGAAGACATCGCCGCCTACAGCATACGGGTGGTGGACCAGTGGCAGCTGGGGCGGGAAAAATTTGATGACGGCGCCCTGCTGCTGATCGCCAGGCAGGACCGGCGCATGCGCATTGAGGTGGGCTACGGCCTGGAAGGCGCCATTACCGATGCCCAGGCGCGCCAGATCATCGACGAGATGATCGCACCCCACTTTCGCAACAACGATTATTTCGGCGGCATAAAAGCCGGCAGCCAGGCGCTGGAAACACTGATCCGGGGGGAGGAACTGCCGCCGCCGGCAAAGTCCCGGGGGCGCAGCAGCCAGGGCATCGACTGGGGCACCTTGCTGCCAGTCATCTTCGTAGTCGGCTGGATACTCACTGGCACCCTCCACTCCCTGCTCGGCCGAACCGGCGGCAGTATCGGCCTTGCGGCTATGACCGGCGGCCTGACCTGGGCCATCGCCGGCGCCATCGGCCTCGCATTCATCATTGCCATTGTCACCTTAGCAGTCGCCATGCTCGTACCGGGCGGCAATACCTGGTCCGACCGCGGCGGCTTCGGAGGGGGTTATGGTGGAGGCTTCGGTGGCGGAGGCTTCGGCGGTGGCGGAGGAGGATTCGGCGGTGGTGGCGGCGGTTTTGGAGGCGGCGGCGCCTCGGGGGGGTGGTAAATGAACAAGCGCTGGCTGCGCAACCTGCTCACTACCCGCTGGTCACTGCGCAGGCATTTCCCGAAGGCAGTGCTGGATAGCATCGAACAGGCCATCGCGGCATCCGAACGGCGCCACAGCGGGGAGCTGCGCTTTGCCGTGGAGTGCTCAATGGACCTCGCGAGCCTTGCGCGTGGGCATACAGCAAGGGAGCGCGCTATCGAAGCCTTCTCCCGACTCCACGTATGGGACACCGAAGCCAACAACGGCGTGTTGATTTACCTGCTGCTGTCGGAGAAGGACATTGAAATCGTCGCCGACCGGGGCTTTAACGGCAAGGTGAGCAGCGAGCAATGGCAGGCCATTTGTACCGGGATGGAGCAAGCGTTTGCAGAGGGCCGCTATCAGCAGGGCACCATTGCTGGGGTGGAAGCGGTTTGTGCGATTATTCGGGAGCATTTTCCGCCGGATGAGAGTGACCAGAATGAGCTTCCCAACAAGCCAGTGGTGCTATAGAAAATATTCGCTGAGATACTTATTAGCAGCAAACATTGTCTGGCGGCATACTAAGTGGAGTCAGGAGCGGGCGATCAGTTGGCTATATATGGAGAAATTCTGCTTCCGCCACAGAGCAGACAGCCCCCGCAGTATTATCTTGCCTGGCTATATGTGCAGTTCTAAATCGATCTGGCCTGATTTGTCAGTTGCTGGTCCGATGAGAAAAATACTGATGGCAGGTTTTCTACGATAGGCTTATGGATAAACTATCGTTTATGAGTGATATTCCTCTAAACTTCTGTGTGCACATAAGACTCCGAGGGGTCTTATGAACAATGGTTGCTTCTTTTAGACAACTCCAACCTGAACGCAAGGAGGCGTAACAGCATGATTTTCCTCAAGTTCTTCAAGCTATCCAGAAAAACCTACTGTGTGGCATAGGCGGAATTCTATTTATTAAACTGTTAGCTTAAAAGAAATGGGACCTATAACACTTTTTGACAAGTCGTTTCTTCAGTCACTCAGCCTGAATGAGTCGGTGTGGTTTGATCACTTTTTTCTCACGAATATCTGTCCGTTGTTTTACGTTGAAACACTAGCCGATTTAAGCAAATCCCCCCGATCAGGGAGAACAGCAGAAGATGAAGTACGAATAATTGCGGAAAAATTTCCAGAGATGCATGGAACGCCAAACGTGATGCATGTTACTGCCTGCATGGGAGAGCTTTTCGGTCATCGCACACCTATGACCGGGCAGATACTTGTAGCAGGAGGAAGGCCTGTAAAGGGTGGCGGGAGGTCGGGCGTTGTTTTCGAAGAATCTGCCGAATCCAAAGCCTTCTCGCGATGGCAGCATGGATCGTTTTGGGAGGTTGAACGACACTATGCATCCGGATGGAGAGAAATGGTTTCCAATCTCGATCTAAACGAGGTTGCGGGGCGATTCAGAACCCTAGGAGTTGATGGGAAATCCTGTAATACACTGGAGCAGGCCAAAAAACTTGCAGTAAGTATCGCTTCCGCACGGGAGAAGCCATTCGATCGAATGTACTTGGCGTTGTTGTTTCTAGGTGTTCAGCCTAAGCACCACAGAGAAATATTACAGCGTTGGAGTTTGCACAACTATCCCCCTCTCACTCGATACGCTCCTTACCTAGCGTATGTGTTCACGGTAGAGTTGTTTTTTCAGATAGCACTAGCCGCAAACTTAATCCCCTCAGAAAGGCCATCAAACCGGATCGATATCGGTTATCTGTTCTATCTTCCCTTTTCGATGATTTTCGTATCTTCCGACAAGCTGCATAAAAAATGTGCGCCATTATTTTTGCGCTCTAATCAGCAGTTTTTGTGGGGGCCAGATCTGAAAAAAGGTTTGAATGAGGTGAACACGCACTTCGAAGCACTACCTTCAGAAGAAAAAGGAAAAGGTATAACCACATTTGCCGGCAATCCCCCAAAAGAAAAAGAGTTCTATGTGTCCACCGTTTGGGATAAGCATCTACCGGGGTGGCGAGAGAAAGAAGAGGTTGATATATTGAATACAAATTTCAAGCACGATGAACTAGTCAAGCACCTAAACGATTTTACGAATGCCCCTTCTTTGACGGAGGAAGATGTTGATTTTGATATTTCTAACCCTGATGCCCTAGCCATGCAGAGAATGGTCAGAAAGAAGAAGGGTTCGTGGTATCAAGTCCCGAAACACATCGAAGAAAACGATGAAAGAACCAAAAGCAAAAAATAGGGCTAACAAGTGCATCCGTGGCGTTATGTGAAAAGGAGAGTTGAATAGTGATGTGCTGGATATCAAATAATGCACAAACAATTACAGCTATATCAGCCGTAGTTATTTCGCTTATTTCACTGTTTGTAGCAATACGAACGCTTTCTGCCCAAAAGAAACACAATAAACTATCAGTGAAACCAATCGCTCACTTTTCTAAAGGTGATTATGAAAATCACATATTTGTTAGGCTTAAAAACTATGGAATGGGCCCACTAATAATTACTAAATTTGAGATCTCAAAAGACAAAAGTTCATTCAAGCGGTTGATCGATTCATTTAATGGGGCGGCCTCAAAAATCACTTGGGAAACTTTCGCGGATGATATAGAAGGTAGGGTATTGGCACCGCAAAAAGAATTCACTCTGATTCAGGCGTCATTTACGTCTGACCAGGAAAACATCAGGCAAGCAATAAGGCAGTCTTTGGCTAAAACTACTTTAACTGTCGGATATAGATGCATATATGAAGAGGATCAACCACAAGTTCAAGAGAAACTAGAATGGTTTGCTCGGCACTAAATTCAAATAACAAGCGCATGTTTTCGGACTGGTTTTCTGCTGTGCTCCAAACCAACCCCTGCTTGAAGCGTTAGGCCAAAGGAGGAATATTTTGCTACAGAAGTTATCTGATAGATTTGATCAGCTCGTATCGGAGCTACCTGGAATCGAATCGACGATTCAGCGGCATCGTGGTGATTTTGGTGATTACACCGAAATGGATGACGAGAAGGCTCTAACGTGGAAGGTCAAAGCGAAGAATTTGTTAGTTGCTACCTGTGGTGAAGCATCTCAGCATTATCAAGAGTTTTCAAAGGCCGAAGAGCTGAAGTCTTATGAGTCCAGTTCTGACCCTTTTAAAAGGATGAAGGCAGTGTTTATAGCTGCGATGGATGATTATAAGGGTGGTTATTTGACATCCATTAAAAATCTTATTCAAGCCAACGTATTCGATAGTGAGCTGGAGCAGGCAGGTGAGCTTCTTTCGAGTGGGTATAAATTAGCAGCTGCGGTAATTGCAGGAGTGGTCTTGGAAACAGCGCTCAGAGATATTTGCACTAGAGAAAGCATTCCTACTGGAAAGCTCGATAAAATGAATTCAGATCTAGCTAAAGCCGGGATTTACAACAAGCTACAGCAAAAGCGAATTACTGCTTTGGCAGATATTCGTAATAGCGCAGCTCACGGAAAACCAGAAGAATTTACTGAATCAGATGTACAAAGCATGATTCGCGATATTGAACAATTTCTGGCAGTTCAGCTGGCCTAACAAGCGGCTGTTGTCGGGCGCCTACGCTTCGGCCCGGCCCGCAGAGCCGGGCGTTGAACGTCAGCTTTGAGGACGATTCGGAATGACAAACCAAACCTGGAAAGCGTTATATAACTAGATCCAAGTGCTGGTTAATAATGATATCTGTACCTTCAACCTTTAGCGGGAAATAGATTTCTAGATTGGTGTTGGAAAGGGGGTAACTAAGGACGGGATTCCTAAAATCCGCGTAGGCTTCGCATCCTAAACCATAAGCTGACCAGCGCATTCTAAAATCAAGCTCTGATGGCCGGCCATTTGGGGTGGGGATGTAAATGCGTTCTGAGCCACGCATGTAGACGCGATAGGGATCAAACTCATTGTTAGCTTCTGATAGCGCCATCGGTCTATGCTGATCACTGCAATCGCCTCCAGAATAACCAATATCAGCGTGATAGAAGCCCTGCGGGACAGGTGCATGCGCTACTTCAAGAACGGTAAGTACGTAGGGCGCTTCAAGACCCTCAAAATTGACCTGGATATCCCACGAAGTTCCGTATTCGTTAGTTCTGATAAAGCTCCCGATGACTCTGCCGTTGCTATCAATCACCCGTGGAGCATCGTTCGCTCGATACGTGATCCTGTATTCTCCTGGATAGACCTTTCGGAATATTGGCTCCAAGAAAAACTCTTTGTCTGATTCAAGGATATCTAGCAGAGCATCGTTTCCTGGGAAAGCTGTCGTCTTAAGCCTGCATGCTTCTGTAGAACCTCCACAAAATCGTTCTGGTGCCCGCCGCCATGTGGTGAACTCATAGCCAGGGGCAGGAACTGCTGTGAATCTTTCATCAAAAAAAACATCGTACACATCGATCACACACCGATGGCCATCAGCGCAGTCGTAGGCTCCTGACGCTGAAACAACACTTCCACCTTCCATGGGAAGGATTACAATCTTGCATCCCACTAATAAGGCTGCGCTGACCAAAGGCCACATGCGAAGAAGCTTCATACGATGATAGCAATGTCCCATTTCTAAAAGAGTTCTTCAGGTATCGTACATTAGCTACCTAGAAAATCCACTGATCAAGAGTGCAGAAAGTGGTTATGACTAACATACGATTGTCGCTGACCGCAAGCTTTTTGCCGGGACAGAGGGCAGATTTTGCGTTGATCAATAGTAATGAGGTAAGTTGGAACCGGTTCGCTCGAAACTAAATCTTCTGTACCACTTTCCTATGCGTCCCCATTCAGGTGAAGGGGTGGCTGTACGTTCTATCGACTAGTGAACGGCCCCCTACCTTCACAGCCGCTGACAGGAGAGAGTAGTACGAAAAGGTCCGCTATGAGGACCCTGGAGACCACTTCAAAAATCGATCGCACGTCTTCTCCTTGGTTTAGGGGCTGCCCGCTTCTAAACTCAAGGGTGCGGCCTTAAAGAGGTGATTCAGGCAGCTGCCGTGATAAATTCTCCGCAATCCTATTCAAGCGATCACAGCCAACAATGGTGAAAGCTCAATACAAAAATGCATAAAATATTCAAAATGCCCTTTTCCAAGGTATACCCATTGTATATCCAGAAGGCTGAACGAAAGAATCGCACAAAGCAGGAAGTCGATGGCATTATTCTCTGGCTTACCGGCTATGATGCTGCAGGACTGCGTCAACAAATAGAAGCGGAAAGCGATTTTGAAGCCTTCTTCTCTCAGGCGCCGGCGTTGCACCCCAACAGCTCACTCATCAAGGGAGTGGTGTGCGGGGTGCGGGTGGAAGAGATCGACGATCCGCTGATGCAGAAGATACGATACCTGGACAAGCTTATTGACGAGTTGGCGGAAGGTAGGGCAATGGATAAGATTCTGAGATAGCAGTAATACGTGCAAATAGAGCCAATGACCATTAGTTGAGTGCATAGGAAAGCTCTCACCTATGAGAGCCTAACCAAATTCATCAATCCAAGACCATTAACTTAATCGTAACCACCGCTATCACGAAAAATCCAACGTAGAAAAACACACTCCCAGGCGTAAGAGAAAAAAGAAACTTACCCATATCCTGAACATCAACTTCAGGATGAGCTTTATTTCCCGCTAACCTAAATGTGCTTACCCTGCCTTTTACAGCAATATACAAAGCAGCGACCAAGTAAAATGAAAGAAACAAAAACTGCACTTCCGAGTAAATAGTACTCCCAAGAAAAACCTGACGAAATAGAACGTAAGCGCCGCAAATAAAAACAAGAAAAGAAAGAACTCTACACACCGGACCTACGGTGATGTATTGCGGAATTTTCCGCTCTATTTTTTGGGTCTCCCTGTCCATGGCAAAATCCACTAAAATTTCAGTTTATATAGCCATGCCAGCAAATAGCATGGCTATATTTATTCACAATCAGATTATTAATGTGAATTTGAGTACTTGTTGGTAGTGTTGCTACCTCCGCCGGAGGTAAAACCTGTTCCCACCATCACTCCTCCACTGAAGGCCAAACCACCCGCCACCAGAGCCCCCAATGGGCCAAGAGTAGCAAACCCCAGTGCGGCCATACCAATTGAGGAACCTATCATCGTCGCCCCGGTATTGATCATTGCCAGATTGTACCCGCCAGACACATTCTCTACTTCATTCTCGCTGAGAGGTATCAAGCCATTTTCAAGTGTAGACTTTGAACTCTTCATGTCGAATTCCTTTTCGTGATTAGTCGATAGCTTTTTTTGAACTTTGCCAGCACAAATCGATTCCAAACTGCGTTGGACCTCGCTGGCCTTAGGCTGCTGTACCATGAAATCAAAATCCATACGGGACTGGAGAGCGATTTCACAATACAAGCCGGACTAATCGTTACTGATATTTACAACTGACTCCACTTCAAATCCAACCGCAACAAATCATCTACTTCATACCAATAAGAAAAGCAGAGCTAACTACAACTCCCGCAAAACCGCCAACGGCGGACTCGACACTACACCCCGACAGCTAAACACCCCCAGCGCACCAATCAGCAGTGTTCCGGAGGCAATGCCAATCGGCCACAGCCAGGGCGATGGCACGTAGCGCATGTCCAGCACCCAGGCCTGCAGCAGATAGACGGAGAATTCCGCCGCTACCGTTGCCAGTAGGCCTGCGAACAGGCCGAGGGCGGCGAACTCGATAGCCAGCCCGCCCAGTATCAAGCCGCGGCGGGCACCCAGGGCGCGCAGTATGGAGCTTTCGTACATGCGCGAATCCACGCTGGCGCGCACGCCGGCCACCAGCACCAGCGCGCCGGCCGCGAGAATCACGCCGAGCACCAGTTCGATGGCGGCGGAAACCTGGTCGACAATCCCCCTCACCTGCTCCACCACCACATCCATTTCAATCACGGTGACGGTCGGGAAGCGGCGGATGAAGGTGTTCAGGAAGGGCTTCTGCTCCGGCTCCAGGTGGAAGCTGGTCATGAAGGTCGCCGGGAAGGCCGCCAGTACTTTGGGTGGAAACACCATGAAAAAGTTCGGCCGGAAGGACTGCCAGTCCAGTTTGCGGATACTCGCCACCGTCGCTTCCAGCGGTTCGGAGCCAATCAGCAGACCAATGCGATCGCCAACCTTGACGTTCAGGCGCAGTGCGAACTCCTCCTCCAGCGATACCAGGGCTTCTTCGGTGCCCGCGGGCCACCACTGCCCCGCCACCAGTTCGTTGCCGGCGGGCACGGTGTCGGACCAGGTAAAGTTGGCGCCGCGCTGGTGGCGCTCGCCGGTGGCGTCATCGCGCGTGGGCAGAGGCTCAGCGTTCACCGACATCACCCGGCCGCGGATCATCGGGTAGATGGCCTCGCTGGGTACATCGCTGCTGCGCAGCATCTGCTCGATGTCCTGCACCTCATCCGGGGCGATATTGAGCATAAAGTGATTGGGGGCATCGGCGGGCAGTTGCGCCTGCCATTCGCGGATCAACGAGGTGCGCACCAGCACCAGTACCAGCAGCAACATGATGGCCATGGCAAAGATCACCACCTGCAGGGCGTTGGCAGTGCCGCGCCGCTGCAGGCCCGCCAGCGCCAGGCGCCAGATGCTGCCGGCGCTCATGCCCACCAGGCGACCGCCACGCAGCAGGGTAAGGGCAAGCCCCAGGCCCAGCACGCCGGTAACGCCCAGGCCCAGCAACAGCGCCCCGGTCAGGCGGATATCCCCGCTGTACCACCACATCAGGCCGGCAATGGCGACAAAACCCAGCAGGTAATCGCCCAGGGTGCGGCGGTTTTCACTGGGCATGTCCCGGCGCAGTACCCGCAGGGGGCTGGCCTGCCCGAGGCGGCGCAGGGGGGGCCAGGCAAAACACAGCAGGCAGGTGAAAGCGGTGGCGAACCCGATGGCGTAGGGTCGCGGGCCGGCCGGCCCCGGCGTCACCGGCAATTGATCGGCAAACAGCCCGAAAAAGACGGCCTGCAGGGCCCACCCCGCGGTGCAGCCAATGGCGGTGGCGACCAGCCCCAGCATGATCAGGCTGCTGCCGTACAGGCGATTGATCACCCGGGACTGGGCGCCCAGGCTCTTCATGATGGCCACGTAATCGGTGTGCCGCTCGCTGAAGCGGCGGGCGGCAAGTGCAATGGCCACTCCCGCCAGCACCACCGCCAGGCTGCCCGCCAGCAACAGGAAGCGCTCGGCCCGCGCCAGTGCCCGCCCCACGCCCGGCTGCCCCTGATCCACGTCCAGCAGGCGCTGGCCGTTTTCCAGTTGCGGTTCAAGCCAGCTGGTAAATGCCTCAACGCTCGCCGGCGCACCGGCATAGAGCTGTCGATACTCGACCCTGCTGCCCGGTTGCACGACACCAGTGGCGGGAATATCGCTGTAGTGCATCAGCACACGCGGACCAAAGCTGGACAGCCCCGCCGCCTGGTCCGGCTCGGTGCGGGTGGCTGCCTCCACCACAAATTCGGCCTCACCGATGCCGACCTTGTCACCCACCGTCACGTTGAGCAGCGCAAACAGGCGCGAATCCAGCCATACGGTGCCCGGCTGTGGCCCCCGGGTCGCCGTCTTCACCTCCCCGAAAGGCTCGCTGCTGTAGGTCAATTCACCGCGCAGCGGATAGTGGTCACTGGCCGCTTTTACCGACGCGAGAATCATCGCTTCCTCACCGGCGAAGATCATCGACGGGAAGGACAGTGTGGTGGCAGTGCGCAGGTCGCGCCGTCCCGCCTCTTCAACAAATTCCCCGGGCGCCTGCCGGGTACTGCTCAGAACGGCATCGGCCGCCAGAAAGCGGTGGCTTTCCTGCTCCAGGGCCGATTGCAGGCGTGTGGTAAAGGCGCTGATACCGGTCACCACAGCCACCGCCAGTACCAGCGCGGCCACCAGGATGCCCAACTCGCCGCCGCGCCAGTCCCGCGCCAGCATGCGTCTGGCTGTCATTGCCATATCAGGTCACCACCAGTTCGCCGGCCTCGAGCTGCAGGCGACGCTGGCAGCGCTCGGCCAGCTTGAGGTCGTGGGTGACCAGCACCAGGGTGGTGCCGTGCTCCTGGTTAAGCTGGAACAACAGTTCGATGATGTGTTCGCCGGTGCGGCTGTCGAGGTTGCCAGTCGGCTCATCGGCGAACAGGATTTCCGGGCGCGCGGCAAAAGCCCGGGCGATGGCCACCCGCTGCTGCTCGCCGCCAGAAAGCTGACGGGGATAATGGTCGAGACGCTGTGCCAGTTCCACCCGCTGCAGGAAGTGCTCTGCCTGGCTGAGGGCATCCTGCTGGCCCTTCAATTCCAGCGGCAGCATCACGTTCTCCAGCGCGGTCAGCGCCGGCAGCAACTGGAAGGACTGGAACACGAAGCCGACGTTCTCGGCGCGAAAGGCGGCACGGCCGTCTTCGTCGAGGGCGGAGAGATCAGTGCCACCAATCACCACCCGGCCCGTGGAGGGTTCGTCCAGTCCCGCCAGCAGTCCCAGCAGCGTGGACTTGCCGGAGCCGGAGGCACCGACAACCGCCACGGTCTCCCCCGACTTGATTTCGAGGTTGATCCCTTTCAGTATCTCCAGCTCGCGCCCACCCATGGGCACCGTTTTCTGAAGATTCTCGGCTCGTATCATGCGAACTCCCCTGGCGTCATTACCACTCATCCTGTTACGGAACAGCCTGCTGATCGGATGGCTGTGCCTGCTGCTGGCGCCGCTGGCAAAGGCTGAACCTCAAACCGAGCCCCCTGTGTTGATGGTGCTGGGGGATAGTATCAGCGCCGCCTATGGCATGTCTCTGCAACAGGGCTGGGTGAGCCTGCTGGGCGACGAACTGCAGCAGCGCGACCCGCCCTGGCAGGTGGTGAACGCCAGTATCAGCGGCGATACCACTGCCGGCGGCCTGCGCCGCCTGCCGGCGCTGCTGGAAGCGCACCAGCCGCAGCTGGTGATCATCGAACTGGGGGGCAACGACGGCCTGCGCGGTTACCCGGTCGGCAAATTGCAGAGCAATCTGGAACAGATGGCGCGGCTGGCGCGCGAGGCCGGCGCCAGGGTGCTGATCCTGCCGATGGAGATACCGCCCAACTACGGTGCGCGCTACACACAGTTGTTCCGCGAGAGCTTCGCAGCGGCGGCACGTGAAAGCGGCAGCACGCTCGGCCCCTTCCTGCTGGATGGCGTAGCGACCGACCCGGCGCTGATGCAGGACGACGGTATTCACCCCACCATCGAAGCCCAGCCGCAACTGCTGGACAACCTGCGCGACACGATTCTGGAGCTGCTGTGAACCACAAGACAACAAGCTGGGACGATCTGCGGGCGGCGGACCGCGCGACCCTCTGGCACCCCTATGCCTCTGCCACCCGCGCCGCTGATGTCTACCCCGTGGTGGGCGCCCGCGGCGTGCGCCTGCAGCTGGCCGACGGGCGCGAGCTGATCGACGGCATGGCCTCCTGGTGGTGCGCCATCCACGGTTACAACCACCCGGTGATGAACCGCGCGCTCAACGAACAGCTGGAGCAGATGTCCCACGTCATGTTCGGCGGCCTCACTCACCCGCCGGCGGTGAAGCTGGCTGGCATCCTGCTCGATCACACCCCCGACAGCCTCACGCGCGTATTTTTCAGCGATTCCGGCTCGGTGGCGGTGGAGGTGGCCCTGAAAATGGCCATCCAGTACTGGTACTCGGTAGGCCGACCGGAAAAACAGAAACTGGTGGCATTGCGCAACGGCTATCACGGCGACACCTTCGGCGCGATGGCGGTCTGCGACCCGGTCACCGGCATGCACCATCTGTTTGGCGACGTGCTGCCACAGCATTTCTTTGCACCCGCACCCGACTGCCCTGTCGATGGTCCCTGCAGTGACAGTGACATCAAGGCCATGGCCGACCTGCTGGCGGCGCACCACCGGGAGATTGCCGCCGTGATTGTCGAGCCGGTGGTACAGGGCGCCGGCGGCATGCGCTTCTATTCGCCGGACTACCTGGTCAAGCTGCGCGCGCTCTGCGACGCCTTCGACGTGCTGCTCATCTTCGACGAAATCGCCACCGGCTTCGGCCGCACCGGCAAGCTGTTCGCCCTCGAACACACCGGCATCGACCCCGACATACTCTGCCTGGGTAAGGCCCTCACCGGCGGCTACATGACGCTGGCGGCCACCCTCTGCAACCAGCGCATCGCGGAGGGTATCAGCGAGGGCGAGGCGGGAGCCTTTATGCACGGCCCCACCTTCATGGGCAATCCACTGGCCTGCAGCGCCGCCATCGCCAGTACCGAGTTGCTGCTGTCCCAGCCCTGGCAGCGCAGCGTCCAGCGTATCAATGCCGCCCTGGAAAGAGGCCTTGCTCCGGCGCGGGAACTGGCCGGCGTCGCCGATGTGCGCACCCTGGGCGCCATCGGCGTGATCGAAATGAAACAGCCGGTTGACATGCAGGTGGTCCAACCGATGTTCGTCGAGCGCGGTGTATGGGTACGGCCCTTTGGCAAACTGGTTTACGTGATGCCGCCCTTTGTCATGAGCGATGAGGACCTGGCGACGCTAACCGCTGCCATGGTGGAGGTCGTAACACAACTGTGACACGCGGTGGCGGGCGCCACCTTCAGTTACAGAATCTTCAGTTACAGAATCTTCAGTTACAGAATCTTCAGTTACAGAATCTTCAGTTACACAGAGAAGCCAGCTCGCCGCCGGTCAATTTCAGCAAATCCTGCGGCGCCAGCTGGATTTCCAGGCCGCGCTTGCCGGCACTGACGTAGATCTCGCGGAATGCCGCGGCGCTCTCGTCGACGAAAGTGCGCAGCGCCCGCTTCTGCCCCAGCGGACTGACGCCACCCAGCACATAGCCGCTACTGCGCTCGACCTTTTTACCCTCGGCCATCGCCGCCTTCTTGGCGCCGGCCGCGCGCGCGATCTTCTTCAGGTTAAGGGTCTGCTCCACCGGAATGATGGCAACCACCAACTCGATTCCCGCTTCCGCCACCAGGGTCTTGAACACCTGTTCCGGTGGCACGCCCATTTTCTCCGCGGCCTCCAGTCCGTAGGAAGCTGCGCTCGGGTCGTGCTGGTATTCATGGATGTGGAAGGCAATGCCCGCCTTGCGGGCGGCGTCGATGGCGGGTGTCATGGTGGGTGAAACTCGTCGTCAGTGGGCTTTGATTTTTTCCACGCCGCAGCGGCTGCAGCGATAGCGTGTCACCAGTTTGCCCTGTTTCACGTCAAACTGCCTGGCCTTGTCCACCACCCACTTGTGGTGGCCGTGCTTGCACAGGGTCTTGCCTTTGTGCTTTTCCTGCAGCGAAGGTTTCTTGAAGGGAAGGATATCGGCCATGGGATCACTGGGTATGCGGGGCAGCTACAACAAGGTGCGCTCGAGCGCTTTCTGCCAGCTGGCGAATCGCTGGCGCCGCCGGTGGGGCGTCATGCCGACACGAAACTCCTGTTCGGCCTGCCAGATTTTGCGAATTTCGCCGGTGCCGCTCCACAATCCCACGCCGAGCCCGGCCAGATAGCAGGCGCCGGCGACGGTGGTTTCAATCACCTGGGGGCGAATCAGCTTGCGACCCAGCACATTGGCCTGGATCTGCATCAGCAGGTTATTGGCGGCAGCGCCGCCGTCCACCCGCAGGGGCTTCATACGCTTGCCGAGGTCGCGCTCCATCGCCAGCAGGATGTCGGCATTTTGCAGAGCCATGGCGTCCAGCGTGGCGCGGGCGATATGGCCGCGCGTGGTGCCGCGGGTAAGGCCGCTCAGCATGCCGCGGGCATCCGGCGCCCAGTGCGGCGCGCCGAGGCCGGTCAGGGCGGGCACGAATTCCACGCCGCCGTGATCCTCCACCTCCCGGGCCAGGGCTTCAATCTCCGAGGCTTTGCGGATGATCTGCATCTGGTCACGCAGCCACTGCACCGCCGCACCGCAAACAAAAGCGCCGCCTTCCAGGGCGTACACCGGCTTGCCACCCTCACCCAGCTGCCAGGCCAGGGTGGTGAGCAGGCCGGAGCGAGACAGCAGCCTTTCGCTACCGGTGTTCATCAGGATGAAAGAGCCGGTGCCGAAGGTACATTTGGCATCACCGGCGGTAAAACAGGCCTGTCCGAACAGTGCCGCCTGCTGGTCACCCGCCACACCGGCAATAGGGATACCGTCGGGCAAACCCTTCACACCGCGGGTATGGGCGAGAACGGCACTGGAGGGCACCACTTGCGGCAGAATATCCTTGGGCACCTCAAACAGGTCCAGCAGCTCGCTGTCCCAGTCGCAGCGCTTCAGGTCCATTAGCGAAGTGCGCGAGGCATTGGACACGTCGGTCACGTGAGCCTTGCCACCGGAGAGCTGCCAGATCAGGTAACTATCGACGGTGCCTGCCGCGACCTTGCCGGCCCGCAGATTCTTCGCAATACCGCGGGTATTGTTGAGTAGCCAACGGAACTTGCTGGCGGAAAAGTAGGGGTCGAGCACCAGCCCGGCCTTGCGCCGCACCATTTTTTCGTGCCCCGCGGACTTTAAATTCTCGCAGAAATCGGTGGTGCGCCGGCACTGCCAGACAATGGCATTATTGAGGGCCTCGCCGCTGTCGCGATCCCACAGCAGCGCCGTTTCGCGCTGGTTGGTGATGCCGATGGCGACAATGTCGGACGCCTTGCAGACCCGCTTGCGCAGTACCGCACTGATGCCCTTCTGCACAGACTGCCAGATATCAGCGGGCGCATGTTCCACCCAGCCCGGCTGGGGGAAGTGCTGGGGAAATTCGTAATTGACGCTGGCGCGAATCCGCCCCCGGCCATCCATCAGGGCGACGGTTGAGCCGGTGGTTCCCTGATCGATGGCGAGGACGAAGTCAGTCATCAGGCGGCGTAGCCTTCAACGGCCTTGATTTCAAGGAAGTCTGCAAAGCCGTGGGCGCCCCACTCACGGCCGTTGCCGGACTGCTTGAAGCCGCCAAAGGGCACGTCGAAGCCGCCGGATGCGCCATTGATATGCACGTTGCCGGCACGGATGCGCGCGGCCACCTTGCGGGCGTGTTCGATATCACCGCTCTGCACGTAACCGGCCAGGCCGTAGGGCGTATCGTTGCCGATGCGGATGGCCTCTTCCTCGCTGTCGTAGGGAATCATCACCAGCACCGGACCGAAGATTTCCTCCCGGGCGATGGTCATCTCATTGTTGACGTTGGAGAACACGGTGGGGCGGATGAAATAGCCCTTGTCGATGCCCTCCGGACGGCCCGGCCCGCCGGCGACCAACTTGGCGCCCTCCTCGATACCTTTCTCGATCAGAGCCTGGATCTTGTTGAACTGCAGTTCGGACACGACAGGGCCCATGGTGGTGCCATCGGCCTGGGGGTCACCCACCACGACCGAGGCGGTCACCGCTTTGGCAATTTCCTCGGCCTGCTCCAGCTTGGCACGGGGCACCAGCATGCGCGAGGGTGCGTTACAGGACTGCCCGGTGTTGTTGTACATGTGCAGCACACCGCGAGTGACCGCCGCTTCGAGGTCGGCGTCGTCGAGAATGATGTTGGGCGACTTGCCGCCGAGTTCCTGGGCCACGCGCTTGACGGTGGGCGCGGCATTCTGGGCCACCAGGGTGCCGGCGCGGGTGGAGCCGGTGAAGGACATCATGTCGACATCGGGGTGCTGACTGAGTGCCGTGCCAACGCCGGGGCCGTCGCCGTTCACCAGGTTGAATACGCCGGCGGGCACACCCGCCTCGTCCATGATCTGGGTCCACACATAGGCGGACAGGGGCGCCACCTCGCTGGGCTTGAGAATCATGGTGCAACCCACAGCCAGGGCGGGGGCAACCTTGCAACCGATCTGGTTGACAGGCCAGTTCCAGGGAGTGATCAAACCGCAGACGCCGATGGGCTCCTTGAACACGCGGTGCGGACCGAGGTCCTCCTCAAAATCGAATTCCCTGAGCACGCGCAGGGCTTCCTGCAGGTGCCCGAAACCCGCCATGGCCTGGGCTTCCACCGCCAGCTTCTTGGGCGCGCCCATCTCTTCGCTGATGGCCGCCGCCACGTCGTTCAGGCGCTTTTCATAGACTGATACGCAGGACGCCAGCACATCGATACGATCCTGGCGAGTGCTGTAACCGTAGGTTTCAAATGCTTTGCGGGCGGCGGCAACGGCCAGATCCACATCGGCCTCGGAGCCGATGCTGATGACGCCGCAGGCTTCCTCAGTGGCGGGGTTGATCACTTCCAGGGTGCGCGGAGTCACCGGGTCGACCCACTGGCCATTGATATAGAACTGCGTGTACTGGTGCATGTTTTTCTCCGTTTAGGAATTTGCGGGTTTGCGGGTTTACGGATACAAGAAAGGCTCTAGTGTAGCACCGCCCCGGGGCCTGGCTACCACCCCAGGGGGTTATCGCCGCCGCGCCCGGCGGTAGGCCAGTGGCGACATGCCCGTCCACAGTTTGAACGCGCGGGAGAAGGCCGGTTCCGTCATTGCCAGGGATTGTGCCACCTCGCCGATGGGGCCGTTGCCCTCCAGCAACAGGGCCTCGGCGCGATCGCGGCGATACTGCTCCCGCAGGCGGCGAAAACTGCTGCCCTCGCGCTTTAACTGGCGGTGCAGGGTGCGGCTGCTCAGGTGCCACTGGCCGGACAGCTCCTCCAGACTGAGGTCGGCGGAGGCGTCCGCCAGCGCGCGCAGCACCCGGGCACTGACACTATCGGCAAAGATCTGCTTGACGAACCATTCATCGGGCAGGCGCTGCAGATAGCGGCGCAGGTCCCGCCGCGAGCGGATCACCGGTGCCCGTAGCCAGGCGCCGTCCACCTGGATGCTGCTCACGGCCTGTCCGTACTGCACCGGTCCGGGAAACATCAGGCGATACTCGGCTCGGTGGGCCGGGGCGGCAAATCGAAACGCAGTGCGCTGCAGGGGTATGCGCTCGCCGATCAGCCAGTTGCAGAAGCGGTGCCAGATCAGCAGCATGAACTCCTCCAGCAGGTGATCCGGGTCCGCAGCGGGTTCCGTCAGGCTGAGGGCCAGTTCACAGGGCCCCGACTCGCGCAGTTGCCAGCGCAGGGCCGGCGAGGTCAGATTGTAGAAGCGCACGGAGTAGCGCAGCGCCTCCCCCAGAGTGGCGCTGTCGACCATCTGCCGGGCCATCAGGGCAAAGGTGCCAAAGCGATGGGCGCCGGCGCCGAAGCCCATCAGTTCATCGTCCAGTTCCCGCCACACCATGCGCATCAGCGCGCCCAGCTGCACCGGGCTGATGCGCACCCTGCCCTCCTCCAGCAACTCGCGGTTCAGGCGCACCGCCTGCAGCAGCTGCGCTTCGGGCACCCCCAGCCGGGTGGCGCGGGACACCAGAACGCGCGCGAAATGGGTGGCGATACCGGGACGGTGAAGGTCGGCCAACGTTGTCATTTAATGGTAATTCCCCTGCGGCTGCCGGCGCTTTATACCGCAATTGCACAGGGAATGACCACTTGCTGTCGTCTACAATCAAAAATTGGCGGGTTGCGTCATTGTCTTGCCCCCCGCTTTTACTCACACTTTCGCCTCCCCCACGCCAGCGATGGAGCACAGCATGAACAACGAAGATTTGACCCTGTTTCGGGACATGGCCCGCCGCGCCTTCGAGCAGGAAGTCGCCCCCCATTTCGAGGAGTGGGAAGAGCAGCACATGGTGCCCCGGGAGCTGTGGAATACTCTCGGTGCGGCCGGCCTGCTGTGCCCCGACGTGGACGAGGCCTACGGCGGCGCGGGCACTTCGCCCCACGTCACTCTCGCCCTGATCGAAGAGCTGTCCGCCATGGGCTTCGGCGGCATCGCCACCGGCACCGGCATTCACTCCAACATTGTGGCGCCCTACATCAGCCGCCACGGCACCGAAGCCCAGAAGCAGCAGTGGCTGCCGAAGATGGTCAGCGGCGAAGCGGTGGGCGCGCTGGCCATGACAGAGCCCGGCGCCGGTTCCGACGTACAGGGCATCCGCACCACTGCCGTGCGCGACGGCGACGAGTGGGTCATCAACGGTTCCAAGATTTTCATCACCAACGGTATTCACGCCGACCTGGTGATCGTGGCCGCCCTCACCGATCCCGGCAAGGGCGCCAAGGGCACCAGCCTGTTCCTGGTGGATGCCAGCCTGCCGGGTTTCGAAAAGAGCAAGAAGATCGAGAAGATCGGCCAGCACACCTCGGATACTGCGCAGCTGTTTTTCCAGGACCTGCGCGTGCCGGCGGATGCCCTGCTGGGCGACGAGAACAAGGGCTTCGTCATCATGATGGAAGAGCTGCCGCGGGAGCGCCTCGGCATCGCCGCCCAGGCCATTTCCGCCGCCGAGGGCGCGCTGGCGCACACCATCGAGTATGTGAAGGAGCGCAAGGCTTTCGGCCAGAGCGTCAGCAGCTTTCAGAACACCCGCTTCAAGCTGGCCGACGTGCGCACCGAAATCGCCTTGAACCGCGCGCTCTACGAGCAGTGCGCCGACGAGTACAGCCGCGGCGAACTGACCGCCGACAAGGCCGCCATGCTGAAGCTGGCCGCCTGTGAAATGCAGTGCAAGACCATCGACGACTGCCTGCAGCTGTTCGGCGGCTACGGCTACACCACCGAGTACCCGATCTCCCGCTACTACACCGATGCCCGCATCCAGCGCATCTACGGCGGCACCTCCGAGATCATGCGCGAGCTGGTGGCGCGCTCCATTCTCGGCCGCTAAACGCCTGAATCGCCCGGCTCCCCGGAGCCGGGCGGCTTTCCCTGCCAGCAGCCGACATTCAAAGCGGCTTGACCAACTCCCCCACCAGCCCCAGCGCCACCAGCACACTGAAACCCAGCGTCACCGTCAGGCCGCACAGCAGCGTGGTCAAAATGATGATATTGGCCGCCAGGACGCTGTTGCCCCGGGCCGCGACAACCATCACGAAACTGGCCGCCGCCACCGGTGCCGCCAGTAACAGGAAGATCACGCCCAGAGCCTGCCCGCGAACCCCCATCAGCAAGGCCACCGCGACACCAATGGCCGGCCCCACGCACAGCCGCCAGCCCGCTGCCTCCCAGGTCGTGCGCCCGAGCCGGTGCAGGGTATTGAGCTGGATGGCGCCGCCGATGGCGACCAGTGTCAGTGGAATGAAGTAGCGCGAAATGGCGGAGGACACCTGCGGCACCAGAGCTGGCAGGGGCAGCGCCAGCAGGGACACTGCCACACCGAGGCCAATGCCGATCAGCAGCGGATTGCGCAGCATGCCCAGCAACATGGCCCGGGGCGAGCGCTGACCGCCGTGAGTGGCATTCAGCAGGGCGACAGCGAGCATGTTGTAAAGCGCCGTCATCACCGCCAGCGGCAGAGTCGCCAGGGCCAGGCCGGCTTCGCCGTAGGCCGCGTGACACAGGGCAATGCCAACAATGGCGAGGTTGGAGCGGTAGGAGGCCTGCACAAAAACGCCGGTGTCTCCGAGGGAGAAACCGCGCCAGCGGCAGTAGCACAGACTGGCAAACAGGGTGACGAAGGTCGCGACAACGCCGGCCGCCAGGTAGCGGGCATCGCCGAGGTGGCGGTAGTCCACCAGCGCCGCGCTGGCAAACAACAGCACCGGCAACGCCGCCATAAACGCAACACGGGAAATGGCGTCCACATGGCGCTGCTGAATGACGCCGACGCGGCGCAGCACCACCCCCAGCAGCACCCAGCCGAAGGTGGGGCCGCTGACGGACAGTGCCGTAACAATGAGTTTGAGTGTGTCGCTATCCGCCAAAAGCTGAGGGCTGCCCGCCGGGGAAAACCGCGATTATGCCAGTTCTCCCAGGGTCTCGCCGAGGGCGCCGAGCAGACTGTCGATCTCGGCCGTCTCGATCACAAAGGGCAGGCCCATCTGGATGGTGTCGCCGCCGTAGCGCACGTAAAAGCCTTTCTCCCACATCCGCATGGCAATCTCGAAGGGGCGGCGCGCCGGTTCCCCCGGGTATGCCTGCAGTTGCAGGGCGCCGGCAAAGCCGAAGTTGCGGATGTCGGTGACGTGGGGCGCGGCCTGCAGCTGGTGCAGCCCGGCTTCGAAATGGGGCGCCAGTTGCGCCACCCGCGCCGGCAGTTGCTCCTGTTCGAGAATGTCCAGCGCCGCAATACCGGCGGCGCAGGCCACGGGGTGGGCCGAGTAAGTGTAGCCGTGGGGGAACTCCAGCATATAGTCGGGGCCGCCCTGGGCCATAAAGGTCTGGTAGATATCGTCCTTCGCAATCACCGCTCCCATGGGGATGGCGCCGTTGGTGAGCTGCTTGGCCACGTTCATGATGTCCGGCACCACGCCGAAAGCCTCGGCCCCGGTCATGGCGCCGCAGCGACCGAAGCCGGTAATCACCTCGTCGAAGATCAGCAGGATGTCGTTGGCGTCGCAGATGTCCCGCAGGCGCTTGAGGTAGCCCGCCGGCGGCGGGATCACCCCGGCGGAGCCGGCCATGGGCTCCACGATCACCGCGGCGATGTTGGAGGCGTCGTGCAGGGCGATCAGTTCCAGCAGTTCGTCCGCCAGCTGCCAGCCGTTGGCGGGCATGCCGCGGGTGAACACGTTCTCGGCCAAAAGGGTGTGCGACAGGTGGTCGGCGTCCAGGCCCTGGCCGAACAGCTTGCGGTTGGCACCGATGCCGCCCACCGCAATGCCGCCAAAATTCACCCCGTGGTAGCCCTTGGCGCGGCCGATGAGCTTGGTTTTGGTGGGCTGCCCCTTCAGGCGCCAGTAGGCCCGCGCCATTTTCAGCGCGGTATCGGCGCACTCGGAACCGGAGTTGGTGAAGAACACGTAGTCCAGACCATCCGGGGTCAGGGTCTTGATGCGATTGGCCAGCTCAAAGGAACGCGGCTGGCCGAACTGGAAGGCCGGCGAGTAATCCAGTGTCTGCAATTGCCGGGTTACCGCTTCGGTAATCTCCGGCCGGTTGTGACCGGCACCGCAGCACCACAGGCCGGAGAGTCCGTCGAGGATGCGGCGGCCGCGATCGTCGATGTAGTAGCAACCTTCGGCGCCCACGATCATGCGCGGGTCGTCCTTGAACTGGCGATTGCCGGTATAGGGCATCCAGTGCGCTTCCAGCTGCGCACGGCTGAGGCGTTGGGAATCTGGCATTTGGGTCATGACCTGCTGTCCGGAGAATGTGGCTCGAATGATGCGGCCATTCTAGGGCCGCACTTATGTTTCATGGATTAATAGTTAAGAACACATAGGTTCGATAACATGAAACTTTATATGCGAGGCCTGCCCCATGAAAAAACGCGCCCTCCTGGGTACGGTGACCGACAACGACCTGCGTCTGCTGCGGGTATTTCGCGCCGTGGTCGCCTGCGGCGGCTTCGCGGCGGCCGAACTGGAGCTGAACATCAATCGCTCCACCATTTCCCGGCACATCAAGGATCTGGAAACCCGCCTCGGGGTCACCCTGTGCCGGCGCGGTCGCGGCGGCTTTTCCCTCACCGAGGAGGGCCAGCAGGTACATGCCAGCGCACTGAAAATGATGTCGGCGATGGAGGACTTCCAGCACGAGGTCAACGACCTGCACCGCGAGCTGACCGGCAACGTTACCCTCGCCCTGTTTGACAAGACCGCCTCCAACCCGGAGTGCCATATCGCCGCCGCCCTGGGCCGTTTCGATACCCTGGCACCGGAGGTACATCCGCGGGTACACGTGGAACCCATCAACGCCATCGAGCGCGGTGTGATCGAGGGGCGCTACCATATCGGCGTCATTCCCGAGCACCGCCCCTCCTCCAGCCTGCGCTACTTTCCCCTGTTCCGGGAACAGATGTACCTCTACTGCGGCAGCGCCCACCCGCTGTTTGCCCGGCGCGCCAGCAGCGAGGCGGTGCGCCGCAGCAAGTACGTCGGCATCGGCTACCACAGCCCCAACATGGAGGTGACCCGCCAGCTCGGCCAGCAGCGCCACGCCACCGCCTATGACCAGGAAGCCGTGGCCCACCTGGTGCTGTCCGGCGCCTACCTCGGCTACCTCCCCGCCCACTACGCCGCGCCCTTCGAGACCAGCGGCCTGATGCGCGCCCTGCTGCCGGGAACCTTCCAGTATGTGTGTGAGTTCAGCGCCATCCTGCGCGCGACACCCGCACCCAACCGGATTGTCAAAACCCTGCTCGACTGCCTGCTAGAGGCCCACGGCCAGCCTGACACCGAGTCGCTGAATTGGGTATGATGCCGCCTTTTACCGCAAGCCATAACACCCGCTAATTACAGGCCACATCATGACCAAACCCGTTCTCAACGCCGCCCTTGCCGGCACCTTGCTGCTGCTCGCCAGCACTGCCCAGGCCCACGCCCCCACCGACATTGCCGGAGGTTTCAACAGCGGCTTCCTGCACCCGCTGTTCGGCTGGGACCATGTAGCTGCCATGGTGGCTGTGGGTCTGTGGGGCGCCTTCCTCGGCCGGCCCGCCATCTGGCTGCTGCCGGTGGTGTTCCCACTGGTCATGGCCGTCGGCGGCGCTCTCGGCGTGGCCGGCATCGCCCTGCCGGGCGTGGAGATCGGCATCGCTGCCTCTGCACTGGTACTGGGGCTGATGGTCCTGCTGGCGGCGCGCCCGCCACTGCCGGTGGCCGCGGTACTGGTCGGCGTCTTCGCCATTTTCCACGGCCACGCCCACGGTACAGAACTGCCCCACGCAGCCAGTCCGCTGGCCTACAGCGTGGGCTTCGTGCTCTCCACCGGCTTGCTGCACCTGACCGGTATCGCCTTTGGCCTGCTCACCCACCTGCGCTTTGGCAACACCCTGGTACGCGCTGGCGGTGCTGTCATCGCAGTGGCCGGCGCCTGGTTCCTGTACCAGGCGCTCTGAGTGAATACGCGTTTGATCGCTGCTCGCTGGTGCCTGCCGGCGCTGCTGGCACTGCTGCCGCAACTGGCCCTGGCCCACAGTCCCATCGAAGGTATCGGGCGCTTCTACGGCGGCCTGCTACATCCGGTGCTGGTACTGCCACACGCCCTCGCCCTGCTCACCTTTGCCCTGCTGGTCGGTCAGTGTGGCGTCAGTGCCATGCGGCGGGCCTATCCGCCCTTTTTGCTGGCGCTGGCGGTGGGCCTGACACTGGCGGGCTTTGACATGACATTCGGCCTGCCGAGTGAACGCCTGCTGCTGTCCAGCGCGCTGCTGTGCGGTTTGCTGGTGGTGCTGCAATGGAAGTTACCACTACTGGCATTTACCGTGCTCGGCGCCATATTGGGTGCCGTGGTGGGACTGGATTCCGGGGTTGAGGCGGGCCTCAGCCGTCAGGAGACCTTCGCCGCCCTGCTGGGCTGCTGGCTGGGCGCGACCATTGGCCTGATTGTGATTGCCGGGGTCGTGGAGCTCGCGCGACGCCCCTGGCAAAAGGTGGCGATTCGGATTGTGGCATCCTGGGTGTGTGCCAGCACCCTGCTGGTGCTGGCACTGGCCCTGCGCTAGAGGGCCGGGGCGGGAAGCGGATCAGTCGCGATAGCCGGTAATGGCCTTGGCGGCCTGGTAGGCAAAGGTCATCGCCGGGCCGAGGGTTGAGCCCGGTCCGGGGTAACAGGGCAGCGTCGGCGCACTGCAGTTACCGATGGCGTACAGCCCCTCAATCACCGAACCGTCTTCACGCACGACCTGGGCGTCGGCATTGATCACCATGCCACCCTGGGTACCGAAATCGCCGGGATCGACCTTCATCGCGTAGTACGGTGCCGTATCCACAGGCCCCAGACAGGGGTTCGGCGAGAAACGCGGGTCGCCGTAGTAGCGGTCGTAGGCGGCGTCGCCGCGCTGGCACTCGAGGTCGACGCCGGTGCGGGCGTACTCGTTCATGTTGTCCACGGTTTTTTGCAGGCCATCCGGGTCGACGCCAATCTTGCGCGCCAGTTCCGGGATGGTGTCCGCCTTGGCAAAGAAGCCCTCTTCCTCGTAGCGCTTGGGCAGGGCCCAGTCCGGCCGGAATTTGCTGTTGTACAGGGGGCCTACAAAATAGCGCGCGCGGAAGTTGGCATCGAAGACCTGCCAGGCCGGATTGCAGGGGTTCTCGGCGCTGTGCTTCCTGAAGGTTTCCTGCTGGAAGGCCATGTAGTTCTGGGACTCGTTGCCGAAGCGCTCACCCGCCGGGTTGACCACGATGGAGCCCGGGTAGGATTTTTCCATAATCGACAGGCGCGGAATTTCTTCGCCAGGTACCGAGATGGTGTTGCACCACCAGGCCTCGTTGAGGCGGTGCATCTTCGCCCCCAGTCGGATGCCCTCGCGGATGGCGTCGCCGGTATTGTCCCGGGTGCCGGCACTCCAGCGGTGATCGGTGGGCTGGGGCAGGTACTGCTCGCGCATCTCCTGATTGTGCTCGAAACCGCCCGCGGCCAGGATCACCGCCTTGCGGGCCTGAATACGCAGCACCTGTCCGCCGCGATTCACCTCGATACCGAGCACCTTGCCGTTCTCGTCGATGACGCGGGTCATGGCGGTGTTCAGCCACAGCGGAATATCGCGGTCCTGCAGCGACGCGCGCAGGCGCGCCACCCCGGCACAGCCCGTAGCCAGACGGCGGTGGAATTTGTCCTTCAGACGCCAGGGAATGTCGATGAGGTAATCCAGCACCAGCTTGGCGGCGGTTTTCCACCAGCCCGGTTGCTGCCCGACCAGCAGGGCCGCCTCGACCTGGGTGATGCCGATCAGGCCACCGAGGTGCATCATGGGGTGGGTGCGACGCAGGCGCCGCCACTCCTCCCCCAGTTCATCGGCATTGAAGGGCTCCGGCTCCATGGAGCGGTGGCCTTCCCGCGCGCCTTCGAGATTGGTGTAGTAATCCGGGTAGTGCGCCAGTGACACATAGCGCACCTGGCTGCGCTGGTGAAGGAAGTCCACCATTTTGGGGCCGTTCTCGAGGAAGGCATCGAGCTGGTAGTCGGGCACCTCCTCCTCGGTGATCAGCTGGCGCAGATAGGTGCGGGCGTCGCTGGTGGAATCCTGCGCCCCCGCCTCCTGTGCATAGCGGTTGCAGGGAATCCAGACGCCACCACCGGAAATGGAGCTGGTGCCGCCGTAAAGGTGGGACTTTTCCACCACCAGGACATCCCGGCTACCCATCTCATAGCTGCACAGGGCTGCTGTCTGGCCACCGTTACCGGAGCCGACCACCACCACGTCAAAGCTGTAATCCCACTGTTGATCTGCGGACATGCACCACCTCATAAAAAGCAAGGCGCAATGGTAGCCCAGCCACCGGGGAAATCGGTGCCCCGCCTCCGGCGTAGCGTGCCGAAGTTCAATAAATTGGTCGGAGCATCAATGCTGGAATGAAAAGACGGACCGGCTTTCCACGGCGGATGGACTTGCCAGCCTTCACCGCACCTGACTAAGATGCTGTGCAGTGGCAATTCCGGTACCGCCACATCAGAACTGTACTGCCCCTGAACTACGATCCTGAACCCAGCACAACAACCAATCACAACAAGGATACGCAATATGCGCAAGCTGCTCCGTCATTCCCTGATCGCCGCCATCGGCCTCAGCGCCACCATTGCCGCCCCCCTCGCCATCTCTCACTTCGACGACAAGGAGCCGATGCAGTCTTCGCGGCAGTCCTACTTCGCGCTGGTGGCGGCCAGCTTTGGCCCGATCGGCGCCATGGTCAAGGGCGACATGCCCTGGGACGAGGCCGCGCTGAAGAGCTATGCCGGAGATCTTGAGAACCTTACCGAACTGAATGCCCTGCGCTTCTTCGCCGCCGGTTCCGAAAAGGGCACAACCCGTGCGAAGCCCGAAATCTGGAGCAACATGCAGGATTTCTCCGACAAATATGCGGCCCTGCAACAGGCCGCGGAGCAGCTGGAAGAAGTGGTGGATGACAGTGCCGGCGATCGCAAGGCGGTAGCCCAGGCCTTTGGCGAGGTGGGTCAGACCTGCAAGGCATGCCACGATGACTACAAGGCGAAGAACTACCTCTACTGAGCGGTAACTACCAGTAGCTGACCGGCGCCGGCACCAGGGCGAAAGCGGCCCACAGCAGACCGCCGAGCAGCACTACCACCACCGGCGCCCGCCACCAGGGCACCGGTGGCGCACTGCCCGCACGACCGACGGCACGGCCGCGAATCATGGCCTGGATCAGTCTGTCACCGCGCGCGAACTGGTAAAACAGTACCGATGCCAGGTGCAGGGCGATCATCCCCAGCAGCAGGTTGAAACAGACCTCGTGCACCACACCGAAGGCGTCCTGCCATTCACTGCTGACCAGGTGCCGCAGCGGGCCGTCGAACAGGATGTCGTCACCGTTGAACAGGCCACTGACTACCTGCGACAACAGAAGTACCAGCATCAGCAGCACCGACCAGCCCCCGAGGGGATTGTGACCCTCGCCAGCCGCAGCGTTACCGCGCAGGTAGGCAGCGACCGTTGCCGGGCCGCGGACAAAGCTGGCAAAGCGCGAGGCGCGGCTGCCCAGCCAGCCCCAGCACAGGCGGAACAGGAGGAGCAGCAACACGCTGTAGCCAATCCACCCGTGCCATTCCATGTGACCTTCCTCCGCCGTCCACCAGGCAGCCGGTATGGCCGCCACCAGCAGCCAGTGAAAGAGCCGGGTGGCCCAGTCCCACAGTGGGTAGGAGCTCTGATCAGGCATAACCGCAATCCTGGATGATAGTAACAGCTACACGCACCATGAACTGACCTACTGCGGCGCCTGCAGCAGATCCATCAGGGCCGTTACCGTCGCCTCGACACCCAGCGTCACCGCCGGCTCGGGTGTAATCTTGAACAGCGGTGAGTGATGCGACGGCACCGGTGCGCCGCCGGCCTCCTCGCGATCGAAGTCCGCCTGCGGGGTACCACCGATGGCGAAATAGGTGCTGGGAATAAAGGGATCGGTGGTGAAGAAGGGGAAATCCTCTGCCCCCATGCCCTTGCGCTTCTCCGGCTCTGCGATGCTGTCCGCGCCCAGCTTTTCCACCCACACGGCGCGCAGGCGCTGGGTCAGTTTGGCGTCGTTGATGGTGGGGGGCACCCACTCGTCAGAAACGATCACCTCTGGCAGCTTGTCTTCCGGCAGCCCGGCAACACGCCCCATGTTCTCCGCCACCCGCTTGATGCCATCGAGCAACAACTGGCGGGTTTCGAGGTCGTCGTTGCGCACCGTCAGCTGCAAGCGGGCCTCGTCGGAGATGATGTTGTGCTTGGTACCGGCGTGGAAGGACCCTACGGTAATCACCCCGCCAAAGCGTGGCGGCTTCTCGCGGCTGATCACGGTTTGCAGGGCCAGCACGATCTGGCTGCCGAGCACCACCGGGTCGACACCGCGGTGGGGGCTCGCGCCGTGGGCACCGACACCGTGGATGATGATGTCCACAGTATCCGCGCCGGAGTAGGGAGAATCCTCGGTGACACCGATCTTTCCGGTGGGCAGTTCCGAGGTCACGTGAAAGGCCAGGGCGTAATCGGGCTGGCCAAAGCGCTGCCAGAGATTGTCCTCCATCATCAGTTTGGCACCGCCGACCCGCTCCTCGGCGGGCTGGCCGATCAGCATTAGTGTGCCGGACCACTGGTCCTTGCGCGCCGCCATGGCGCGGGCGGTGCCCACCAGCGAGGTGATGTGCACATCGTGGCCGCAGGCGTGCATGACAAACACTTCGTTGCCGTCCCAGTCCACCTGTTTGGCACGGGAGGCATTCGGCAGGCCGGACTTCTCCTCCACCGGCAGGCCATCCATGTCGGCGCGCATCATCACCAGCGGGCCGGGGCCGTTCTCCATCATCGCCACAATGCCGGTGCCACCGACTCCCTCGGTCACTTTGAAGCCGGCCGCGCGCAGCTCTTTCGCCAGTCGCGCAGCAGTTTTTGTCTCCATGCCGGACAGTTCCGGGTTGCGGTGGAAATAGTCGAACAGGTCCCCGAGGTGGGCCTGGTAATCCGCCTGCACCGCCTTGCCGAGGTCTTCGGCATACGTCAGGGGTGTGGACAGGGCGATGCCGAGTGTGGCGGAGGCAAGCAGTTTGAAGGCTCGGGACATGGGCGCTTTCCTTGAGGTTTTTGACGTCAGCCGAGGAGGCTAACAGAGCCGGCGCAAAGCGCAAGCGCCGGCGGGGGCGCGCGCAGACAGGCCCCGTGCCAGTGCGTTAAAGTAGCGCCTTTTTCAGGATTTCACATGGTCACCGCCCCCCATCTCTGGTTGCGCGCCGAGCACCGGGCCAGCGAGCAGCGCAGTCCGCTTACCCCCGAGCACGCGGCAAAACTCGTGGCAGCGGGGATGCACGTGACGGTGGAGCAGTCAGGCCAGCGCTGTTTTCGGGATATCGACTACCAGGCCGCGGGCTGTCGACTGACGGCGCCGGGCTCCTGGCCGGTTGCACCCACCGACGCCTGTATTCTCGGCCTCAAGGAATTGCCCGACGACCACAGCCCCCTGCGTCACCGCCATATTTATTTCGCTCATGCCTATAAGCGGCAACCGGGGGCGACAGCCCTGCTGCAACGCTTCCTGCGCGGCGGCGGCCAGTTGCTGGATCTGGAGACGCTCTGCGACGACAGCGGTCGCCGCCTCGCGGCTTTCGGCTACTGGGCCGGCTACCTGGGGGCCGCCCTCGCGGTGATGAACTGGTTGGCACAGCAGGTACCGGACAATTGCGGGATGAGAGCCGTTGCCCCCTGGCACAGCAGTCGCGATCTGCTGGAAGAACTGTTGGCCATGCTGCAACCACTGCGCGGCCGGGCGCTACCGCACAGCCTTGTTATCGGCGCCGCCGGGCGCTGTGGCAGCGGCGCCCGCGCGCTGCTGGAGGCCCTGGCCCTGCCCTTCGATGGCTGGGATATCCCGGAGACACGCGACGGCGGGCCGTTCAGCGCCATTCTGGACTACGACCTGCTGATCAACTGCGTGCTGGTGCAGGAAGCGCTGCCCCCCTTCCTGACTGCCGATTTGCTGGCACAGCCCGCGCGTCGCCTGTCAGTCATCAGCGATGTCAGCTGCGATCCGGGCAGCCCCTACAATCCGCTGCCTGTCTACACCGCATGCACCGATTTCAGCCAGCCCAGCCAGCGGCTGCGCCCGGGCACGCCGGTGCTGGACCTGATCGCCATCGACAACCTGCCCTCCCTGCTGCCGATGGAGTCCAGTGCCGACTTCAGCAACCAGCTGCTGCCGGCCCTGCTACAATTGGCGGAATTTCCGGCCTCACCCTGGCAGGCCAACCTCGAACGTTTTCATCATCACACACGCGACCTGAAGGACGCCTGACATGCCCACCATTCACTGGCTCGGTGCCGGCCTATCCAGTGCCCCCGGTATCCGCCGCCTGGCCGCCGGCAACACCCCGCTGATTCTCTGGAACCGCACCGCCTCGCATGCCGCGGCTGTGGTGGCCGGCCTGTCTTCACCACCGGAAATCCGCACCCTGGACCTGGACGCGCTGGCTGCGGTCATCCGCAGAGGCGATGTACTGGTATCCATGCTGCCCGCCGACATGCACCTGCAGATCGCGCGGCTGGCGCTGGATAACGGGGCACACTTTGTATCGTCCTCCTACATCGCCCCCGAGATGCTGGCGCTGCACGACGAGGGACAGCAGCGGGGATTGTGCCTGGTCAATGAAGTGGGTCTCGACCCGGGCATTGACCACCTGCTGGCGCACCGCCTGCTGCACCAGTACCGGCCCCGACATCGCCCGGAGCACCGGCTGCGCTTTCGCTCCTGGTGTGGCGGCTTCCCCGCCCTGCCCAACGATTTCCGCTACAAGTTCAGCTGGTCACCGGTGGGCGTATTGCGCGCCCTGCGCGCACCCTCCCGCTGCCTCCAGAATGGCCGCGAAACCGTGGTGCAACGGCCCTGGCTGGGGCTCAGCCGCTATGACGCGGAGTTGCCCGCGGGGCGCGAGAGCTTCGAGGCCTACGCCAATCGCGACTCCCTGCCCTTTATCGCCCAGTACGGTTTCGACCCGTCCTGGCAAGTGGAGCAGTTCGTGCGCGGCACGCTGCGGCTGGATGGCTGGTCGGCTGCCTGGCAGCCCCTGTTCGAGGAATTGCAAAGCCTGGAAGGCGAAGCCGGCGAAACGCGGCTGCAGGAGATCGGCGCCGAGCTCTGGCACAACTACGCCTACGCCGAAGGCGAGGCCGACCGGGTTGTGCTCTGTGTGGAGCTGGAGGCACTGGAAGGTGGGCAGCCGGTGTGGCACGGCGGCCTGTGCATGGACGCCCGCGGCAATGAGAAAGGTTCCGCCATGGGGCGCCTGGTATCCCACACCGTCAGCCTGGCGGTGGACAGCGTGCTGGCCGGGGAGCTGGCGACCGGGGTCAGCGCCGCGCCCTCGGACCCGGCACTGATCGACGCCTGGTTTGCCGCCCTGTCTGAACTGGGTGACGAGGTGCACCCCTTGCCCGGAGCGCAACTCCAAACCTGAATCAGAATCCGGCTGTCGCCTCAGCCGAGGCGGTCTGCCATCGACAGGTCATAGCCCAGCTGATGCGCCCGTTCGCGGGCCTCAGCCCGTTCAGCCGCAGGGCGCGATGCCACCCACAGATTGGTGGAGCGGGTGCCGCTGCGACAGAAGGCCAGTACCGGACCGCCTTCGTCAAAGGCCGCGGCGACATCCTCCAGCGCGGCGCCGGGGAAGTTCATCGCTGTCACGGGCAGGAAGCGGTACTCCAGTCCCGCCGCTGCCGCCGCGGCGGCCATCTCCGCGCTGCTGGGCTGGCCGGGCACTTCGCCGTCCGGACGGTTGTTGAACACCACCCGGAAGCCGGCTTCGGCAATGGTCGGCATATCCAGCGGAGAGATCTGTTCCGAGGCGGCGACGCTGTCACTGAGACGAATAATTTTCATGGGAACTCCAGCACAAAAGTCAGGGGTTACTGCTTATACAGGGCTTCGAGTATCTGATCCACCGTGAAGGAAGCCGGGCGCTGTCGCGGCGGAAAGGCCTTCAGGGATTGCACAAATGCGCCTACAGCAACCTTGGCTTTCATCGCCTGAGGGCCAATTTTGTGATCCCACCAGTTGTTGTAGCCATTGGAATCGGTGTCCGCGCGCTCGAAGGGGTCGCGCCGCAGGTGAAACACCTTGGGAATACGCAGTGGAACGAAAGGATCGCGCCACACATCGAAGCGACTGGCGCGCTGCTCGGCAAATACCAGTTTCCAGTCGCCGATTCGCGCCGCAGTCAACTGGCCGTCGTCACTGAAGTAGAAAAACTCTTCCCGCGGCGTGTCTTCGCTGTTTCCAGTCAGATAGGGCAGGAAATTATAGCCATCCAGGTGGACTTTAAAGGACTTGTCACCGAAGCGCTTGCCCTTTTTCAGGTCGGCGACGACCTGATCCTGACCCGCCGCGGCCATCAGTGTGGGCACCCAGTCCAGATGTGACATCACCTGGTTGCTGATGCGACCGGCCGGAATACGCTGGGGCCAGCGCACCGCCGCCGGCACCCGGAAACCGCCTTCCCAGTTGGTATTCTTCTCACCGCGGAAGGGCGTGATGGCGGCATCCGGCCACATGTTGTAGTGGGGGCCGTTGTCTGTGGTGTAAAGCACAATGGTGTTGTCGGCAATGCCGAGTTTGTCGAGCTTGTCCAGCAACTGCCCGACGTGGCCATCGTGCTCCACCATGGCGTCGTTATAGAAACCCTGGCCGCTGACGCCAAGTGACTCGTCCTTGACGTGGGTGTAGTAGTGCATCCGGGTGGAGTTGAACCACACGAAGAAGGGCTTTTCGGCCTCGTTGGCGCGGTCGATAAAATCCAGTGACGCAGACAGGAACTCCTCGTCCACCGTTTCCATCCGCTGCTTGGTCAGCGGGCCGCTGTCCTCGATCCGGCCGTCGGCGTAGCTGTGAATCACCCCCCGGGGGCCAAAGCGCTTGCGGAAGGCCTCATCCTGGGGATAGTCGGGGTCTTCGGGATTTTCCTCGGCGTTAAGGTGGTAGAGGTTACCGAAAAATTCATCGAAGCCGTGGTTGGTCGGCAGAAACTCATCGCGGTCACCGAGGTGGTTCTTGCCGAACTGACCGCTGGTGTAACCCAGGGGGCGCAGCAGTTCCGCCAGGGTCGGGTCTTCCGGCTGAATACCCAGCTCTGCGCCGGGTATGCCTACCTTGGTGAGGCCGGTACGCAGCGGGTGCTGCCCGGTGATGAAGGCGGAGCGCCCTGCGGTACAGCTCTGCTCGCCGTAGTAGTCGGTGAAGATCGTGCCCTCGTTGGCGATACGGTCGATATTGGGGGTCTGGTAGCCCATCTGCCCCATGCTGTAGCGGCTGATATTCCAGATGCCGATATCGTCGCCGAAGATCACCAGAATATTCGGTTTGTCGGCAGCCAGTGCCAACTGGCAGCAAATCGCAAGCAGCAGGGCCGTGGCCACGCGGCCGATGCGGGTTGTCGGAAACATGCTTGTTATCCTTCTCGTCGTGGTTGTAGACACGCTGTCTGTGACTATAGCGCAAGCGCAGCGGGTGAGCTTACCGCTGCGCCAGAAGCCGCTCTGTAAAGCAGGCGACAATTACCTCAGAGCGCACCGATGCCGCTCAGGCCCTGCCAGAGCAGCCGCGCCCCCACCAGTGCCAGAAAAGCGCTGATAATACCGTAGTACAAGCGGGGCTCGGTACGCTCCACCAGGTAGCGCCCCAGCAGTACGCCGATCGGCGCCAGCGGCACCAGCACCAGGGAATAGAGGAGGTTCTCGCTGCTGAACTGGCCCAGCAGGTAATAGGGCACCAGCTTGACGGCGTTGACCGCTGCAAAAAACAGCCCGGCAGTGCCGGCAAACAGCAGCGGCGGCAACCCACGGGGCAAGAGATACATGGTCAGCGGCGGGCCACCAGCGTGAATACTGAAGCTGGTAAAGCCGGCCAGGCTGCCAAAGCCCGCGGCACTGACGGCATTGTGGGGGCGCGCCTTGCCGGCAGATCCGGACAGCAGGAAGTGGGCACCGAACACCAGCGCCACCACCCCTATCAGCACCCGCATCCAGTCATCGCTCATGCTGTCGGCGGTGAAATAACCGATCACTACACCGACCAGGGCCGCCGGCAACAACAGCTGCAGGGCGCGGCCGTCGTACTGGCCCCAGTAGCTTTTCACTACCACCGCATCCATCACCACCAGTATCGGCAGCAGGATGGCGGCGGCCTGGGTCGGCGACATCACCAGTGCCATCAGCGGCACCGACACCATGGCGATGGCGCCGCCAAAACCGCCCTTGGCAACACCGTAGAGCAATACCGCGGGAATGCTGACGAGGTAGAAAAGCGGCTCGTTCAGCAAGGGCGCATCAATCGACGAGGCCGAACTCGTCGCGCAGTACCGCGATGATTTCCGCCTTGGGATTGTCGGAAATCACCAGCTTTTCACCGGTGATGCGCTCGGCAATACCGACATAGGTGTCGGACACGGCCATCAGCACCTCGGTGGGCAGGGCATTGTCGCGGGCCAGCGCCTTGCGCTCTTCCATGCGATCCTTGTTCAGCAGGATGTCGCTGTCCGGGAAGTGGTTGAGCAGCAGCTGGCGGAAACCCTCTTTGGAATTTTCGACGATCTTGCCCTCGCGCCAGGCCGGACCGTCCCAGATACGGGAGGAGTCGGGCGTTCCGACCTCGTCCATATAGATCAGTTTTTCCTCGCCGGCAGCGTCGGTGACGTAGCCAAACTCGAACTTGGTATCGACGAAGATCTGGTCCAGCTTGGCCAGTTCGTCGCTGATCACATCAAAGCCCTCCTTCAGCAGGGTTTCGTAGCGATCGATGTCATCCGGCGTGGAGAAATTGAAAGCCGCGTAGTTGGCCTCTATGTCAGCACGGGTGATGTTCACATCATCCACCGCCGGCACACCCGGGATGCCCTCCAGAATGCCTTTGGTAGAGGGCGTGATCAGCAGCTCCGGCAGCTTCTGGTCGCGCTCGAGGCCGTCGGGGATGGCGATACCGCAGAACTCGCGCTCGCCCTTGGCGTAGGAACGCCACATGGAACCGGTGATGTACTGCCGGGCGATGGCCTCGATCATCACCGGGCGCGCCTTTTGCACAATCCACACCAGGGGGTGGGGAATCTCCAGGATGTGACTGTCGGCCAGGCCCTGCTCGCGGAACAGGCGGAACCAGTGATTGGAAATGGCGTTCAGGGCCGCGCCCTTGCCCGGGACACCGGCCATGCCGCCCTCGCCGTGCCAGATGCAGTCGAAGGCGGATATGCGATCGGAGATCACCATGATGGCCAGCGGCGCATCGGCGGCGACGTCGTAGCCGCGCTCGCGGACCAGTCGCGCGCTGTCCTCTGGCGTCAGCCAGTAGACCGAGCGCACCTTGCCGCTGTGGATGGGTTCCGCAGTGCGGATGGGAAGATCGTTGTTTACCGCCAATACCTTGTCTGCAAGACTCATTTGCCTGTCCTGATCTGTCGATTGCTGTTGGAGATAATCGCGGCGCCGGGACGCCGGACGCCGGACGCCGGACGCCGGAAAAGCGCGGATCATAGCAAAATCCTTGCCTCGAAGGCATCCCCGCCAGCGCCCGGGTTTGGCGCCTGCGCACCCTTCCTCTATCATTGGCAGCCCTCCGCCCTCGCGAGTCCCGTCGATGCCCCGCCTTTTCCGCACTGCAACCGCCTGCCTGCTCCTGCTGACCACCGTGCATGCCGGCGCCGCCTCACTGGCCGATTGCGCCCTGATTCGCGATGACACCCTGCGCCTGGGGTGCTACGACGCCCTGGCCCAGGACCAGGCCATGCAGTCCAAGCCCACGGAGAACGACGCCCCGGAGCAGGAACTGATCGTCGATGAAGGCCCCGGGCGCAAGGAACTGCTGGCGGGCGAGCGCCTGCGCCAGGAGGAGGCCATTGCCAACAATGCTTTCGTACTGACGCCCCACCGCCGCAACTACCTGCTGCCAGTCACCTACAACGCAAAACTCAATGAGGAAGCCTGGAACAGCCAGTACCCCGAAGACAACATGCAGGACGTCGAGGCCAAATTCCAGTTAAGTGTCAAAGCGCTACTGTGGGAAGACATCTTTGGTGAGCGCGGCAACCTGTGGGTCGGCTACACCCAGGAGAACTGGTGGCAGGTTTACAATGAGTCCTCCCCCTTCCGCGAGACCAACTACCAGCCGGAGCTGTTCCTGACCTTCGCCAATGACTGGGAAGTCCTCGGTTTCACCAACACCGTGCTCAGCCTCGGCATCAATCACCAATCCAACGGCCAGGGCGGCGACCTTTCGCGCAGTTGGAACCGTATCCTGGGCGGCGCCGTGTTCGAGCGGGAACGCATGACCCTGAGCGCCCGCGCCTGGTACCGCCTGCCAGAGGACGACGGGGACGACGACAACGCCGACATCCTTGAATACTACGGCTACGGCGACCTCACCGGCGTATGGAAGTACAAGCAGAACGAGTTTTCACTGATGTTGCGCAACAATCTGCGCGGCGGCGACGACAACAAGGGCGCCGCACAGCTGGAATGGAGCTTCCCCATCAGTCCGCGCTTCAAGGGTTACGTGCAGTATTTCTACGGCTACGGCGAGAGCCTGATCGACCAGGACCACCTGACCAATCGCATCGGCATCGGTTTTTCACTGACGGATCTTCTGTAGCTCGCGAAAAGGGCGGTAGGTCACCGGCTCGCGCAGGGCGGTATGGCGGTGCTCGCGCAGGTGCAGGGCAATGTCGACGCCCAGTTTGAGCAGAATCAGAATGACCAGCATGGACAGCGGCTCCCCCAGGGCCATGACACCAAACCCGCCGAAAAGCACCGTCAGGTGCAGAATCACAATCCGGCCATAGGGCGCAAACATCAAGACCTTGATGCCCAGCTGGTCGCGCTCCCGGGCCAGCAGGAAATTCATTACAAACGACACACCGTGGCTCAGCATCAGCCCGGCGAAAGCCAGCAGCCAGGCAGCGGGGGCGTGTTCAAGTACCTGTCGCACCACATCCACCAGCAATTGAATGAAGACCAGGAAGAAGGGCCATTGCTCGCCCCTGAAAAAATCCGCCTCGGGGTCGATCAGTATCTTCAGAATGAACAGGCCGTGTACCGCGCAGAACCCGCCGTAGTGCACGCTAAAAAAACAGGCAGAGAACAGGCCACCCAGGGGAGCGGTGATCAACATCTTCAGCACGGTGTAAAACCCGAGCACCAGATTCTCCGACCAGTACAGCACCAGCAGCGCGCCCACATCCCAATCCAGCAGCAAGACGCCGTACAGGGGTAACAGGTTCGCCAGTATCAGCAGCAACAGCGAAGCCTGGCGCCTCAGCCCCGCGTAAAGCGACTGGCTGTGGCCCGTCATATCTGTCATGGTCCCTCCCTGATACGCCTGCATGCGACCTGATTCCAGACGCGCAAAGGGCTAGAATAGCTCAGCCCCGCGCACCCACCAACGCGGGGTCGCCATTCATCCTGTAAAGCCAGAAGGTGCAAGCGTCCAACCATGAAAGCTGTAAACCCTCACCGCCACCTCCGGATACGTTCCCGGATGCTCTCCCTGACCTTGCTGCCCGGCCTGGTGGCCGTCAGTGGCCAGACCATGGCCAACACGGATGGCGAAGCGCTACGGACCGAGCAGGTGCTGGTCACCGCCACCCGCAGCCCCCGGGACGCCCTGCGCCTGCCCCTCAGTCACAGCAGTGTGGATGCCGACGCCATCGACCTTACCGGCGCTATCCATATCAATGAACTCATGCAGCGGGTCCCCGGCAGCTGGATCAGCCGCGGCAACGGCCAGGAGAGCCTCACCGCCCTGCGCTCGCCGGTACTCACCGGGGCCGGGGGCTGCGGCTCCTTCCTGATGGCCGCGGACAGCATCAGCCTGCGCGCCCCTGGCTTCTGCAACGTCAACCAGCTGTTCGACGCCAATACCGAACAGGCCGGCCGGGTGGAGGTCATCAAGGGTCCCGGCACCGCTCTCTATGGCACCAGCGCCATGCACGGGGTGATCAATGTGCTGTCCCCCACCCCGGCACAAATGCCGGAACAGAATCTGTCGCTGGAGGCCGGCCCCAATGACTACTATCGCGGCAGCTATCACTACAGCGGCACACAGGGCGGCCACGGCGTGGATCTGCGCATCAACGGCAGCACCGACGGTGGCTACCTCGACGACGCCGGTTACGACCAGCAGAAACTCAGCCTGCGCCACGACTACAGCGGCGCGGTATGGCAGTTCCAGAGTGTGCTGGAGGGCAGCAACCTGAACCAGGAGACCGCCGGCTTCATCAGCGGCTACAAGGTCTACGAGGACGATGACCTGCGCCGCGAAAACCCCAACCCCGAGGCCTACCGCGATGCCTGGTCCGTGCGCGCCTACAGCCAGGCCTCACGCGATTTGGGCGAAGGCATGACCCTGCAGATCACCCCCTACTACCGCAACAACCGCATGACCTTCCTGCAGCACTTCGTGCCCTGGCAACCGGTGGAGGACAACGGCCACGAGAGCCTCGGCCTGCGCGGCCTGCTGCAGGGTGACAGCGGCAACCTGACCTGGATGGCCGGCGCGGAAGCGGAGTTCACCGACGGCTGGCTGACGGAAATCCAGGACGGGGATTTCAGCCCCAACCAGCCCGCCGGGGTGCACTACGACTACCAGGTCGATGCCCTCACCGCCGCCCTCTTCACCCAGTTGAGCTGGCAGCTCGCCGAGCGCTGGACACTCGATGGCGGCCTGCGCTACGAGGACACCCGCTACGACTACGACAACCGGACCGGCGATGGCGACGCCTGCGCCCCCACCGCCTCCGCGTGCCGCTTCTTTCGCCCGGCGGACCGCAGCGACAGCTTCGAGGACGTGACAGTTAACGTTGGACTCGCCTTCGAATACCGCCCGCGGCAGGTGCTGTTCCTGCGCGCCGCCAATGGTTTCCGGGCACCGGAGACCAGCGAGCTCTATCGCCTGCAGGCCGGGCAACAGGTGGCGGACCTGGATTCAGAGCAGATCGACAATATCGAAGTGGGCCTGCGTGGTGATGTGGCGGGCGCGCTGAGCTACAGCCTGTCGCTCTACCACATGCGCAAGGAGGATGTGATTTTCCAGGACGCCGACCGCTTCAATGTCAGCGGCGCCCGCACCCGCCACCGCGGAGCGGAACTGTCGCTGGACTACCGCTTCCTGGAACAGTGGTACGCCGGACTGGACTTCAGCGTGGCCAAACACAGCTACGACAACAATCCACAACTGCTGGGCGTGGAAGAGAGTATTGCCGGCAACGACATCGACACCGCCCCGCGCCGCTTCGGCAGCGCCCGCCTCGGCTGGCAGGGGCAGCGCGCGCAGGCGGAGCTGGAGTGGGTCTACCTGGACAAGTACTACCTGGAGCCCACCAACAGCTTTGAGTACGACGGCCACCAGCTGTTGAACCTGCGCGGCTCCCTCGCCCTGGGGCAGGGTCTGTCCGCCACGCTGCGGGTCACCAACCTGCTGGACGAGGACTACGCCGAGCGCGCCGATGTCGGCTTTGGGGAGTATCGCTATTTCGTGGGCCAGCCGCGCAGCGTCTACCTGCAACTGGATTACCGCCTCGGCGGCTGACCCGCGAAAGGCTCAGGACATCGAACGGATGCCCACCGCCTCCCTGACCTGCGCCAGCAGGGGCGCGCTGTGGGCACGGGCCTTCTCGGCGCCGCGCTGAAGTACTGACTCGATATAGTCCGGATCATCCAGCAGGCGGTTGTATTCCTCCCGGGCCGCGGCCAGCTCGCCGTTCACCAGTTCGAACAACTGCTTCTTGGCCTCGCCCCAGGCGATGCCATTCTCGAACTCGCTGCGCATGCGCGCGGTTTCTTCCTCGCTGGCGAAGGCACTCCACACCTGGAACACAGTGGAATCATCCGGGTCCTTCGGCTCGCCGGGTTCCAGCAGGTTGGTCTTGATCTTGTTGATGTGCTTCTTGAGCTGTTTTTCCGGTAAAAACAGGGGGATGGTGTTGCCGTAGCTCTTGCTCATCTTGCGGCCGTCCAGGCCCTGCAGCACTGCCACGCTGTCATCAACCACTGCTTCGGGCAGGGTGAACATCTCCTTGTAGTTATGATTGAAGCGCTGTGCAATATCTCGCGCCATCTCAAGGTGCTGCGTTTGATCCCGGCCCACCGGCACCTTGTGCGCATTGAACATCAGGATGTCCGCCGCCATCAGGATCGGGTAGTTGAACAACCCCATGGTGATGCCGAAATCCGGGTCTTCACCGGCGCTCTCATTGTCCTGCACCGCCGCCTTGTAGGCGTGGGCGCGGTTCATCAGGCCCTTGGCCGTGTTGCAGGTGAGAATCCAGGTCAGCTCCGGTATTTCGCGGATATCGGACTGGCGATAGAACACCGCCTGGTCGATATCCAGCCCCAGGGCCAGCCAGGTGGCGGCGATCTCGCGGCTGGACTGGGCCACGTGATCCGGGTCCTGGCATTTGATCAGGGCATGGTAGTCCGCCAGAAAGAAGAAGGATTCGGTGCTGGTATCACGGGACGCGGCGATCGCCGGGCGAATGGCGCCGACGTAGTTGCCCAGGTGGGGCGTGCCGGTAGTGGTGATACCCGTGAGGACGCGCTGTTTGGCGGCTTGGCTCATGCGGCTGGCTCGGCTGTAAAAGGCGGCAATTCTAGCGGGATTCGCCGTCCCCGACCAGCGCACACAGGGCGCGGCGCCAGCGGGGAGCCAGCGCGTCGAGGGTGAAGCGCTGCACTGACGGTACCTGCGCCTCCCCCAGTTTCAGCGCGGCGGTAACGGCGACAACCCGGTCCGCGGCGGCAACAGCCTCTCTGTCGGGGTGATCGGTGCTGGACGCGTAGAGGTTCTGCGCCGGATAGAGTTCCGGATAGGCGAGACGCTGCGGCAGCACCGGCACACAGCCCCGCTCCACCGCCTCCATCACGGCCACCCCCTGAAATTCATGCAGGGCTGTGGCGAGGACAATATCCGCCTGCGCCAGCAGGTGCTGGTAGTCCTCCACCGCTGCCAGCCAGCCCATATGAACAAGACGGGGGCCCAGGTCGCGAGAGAGGCGTTTGAACACCTCGGGGGTTTGGCGAAACGCCTGGCCGACAATGGCCAGTTCGAAATCCAGCTCCCGCTCCACCAGCACATGCAGCAGGGCTTCCAGTCGCTCACCGCCCTTGTCGTACTCCTGGCGGCCGGGCCACAGCAGGCGCACCGGGCGCTGCGCCAGGTCGCCCTGCCCGCGCCAGGGGTTGAAGTCGGAACGGTCCTCTGCTCCGGGCAGCAGCGGCACCGGCAGCACCGCACTTTTCTGCGCCAGCAAATCCGCCGCTTCCCTGGGGGCATAGTCCGGCAGTTTTTTCAGTAACGCGGCGACACCGGCGATAAAGCTGTCCCGGTTCCATTGGCTGTTAAAGGCAAGGCCATCCGCCGCCAGGGCGCTGTAGAGACTGACCATCTGCGCCTCCAGCAGCCCGTGCCGGCCGCGACCGGGGGGATAGGCAAACTGGTTTTCGTGGAAATACAGCAGCGTGGGAATACCCGCCAATGCAGGGACCAGGCCCCGCAGGGTCGCCAGGTCCACCATGGAAGTGGCAATCAGCAGATCAGCGCCGGCCTCCAGCGTGTGACGTTCGCGCAGGGCCCAGTGCAGGGGATTGCCGCGCACACGCCAGCTGAAGTGGCGCGGCGGCAGGCTCAGGCAGGTCCACTGCCAGTCCGGACACATGGCCTCGAGCCCGCGCCGCCAGTAGCGGTGGCTGCCGGCGTCGTAGGCGGAGAGCAACAGTACCCGCAAGGGGGACTCAGTCGGCGACGGCGAACAGGGGGCCGGAGTGATTGTAGAAGCGGCGCAGAACCCGGCTCAGGTCCCAGGCGTCGCGACTGCCGGCCAGTTCGCGAATGGAGTGCATACCGAAGGTCGGCACACCGATATCGAGGGTGCGGATACCGGTGCCACCGGCGGTGATCGGGCCGATGGTGCTGCCACAGGCCATGTCGGTGCGCACCACAAAGGCCTGCACCGGCACGTCTTCGACGGCGGCCAGCAGCCGGTAGAGGCCGGCGGTCTCGCTGTTGGTGGCGTAGCGCTGGTTGGCATTGATCTTGATCACCGGCCCGGCGTTCAGTTTGGGGCCGTGATTGTCGTCGTGCCTGTCGGCGAAATTGGGGTGGATCCCGTGGGCGTTATCGGCCGAGATCATCATCGAGGAGTCAGTCAGCGCGGCGTAGCTGGCCTCGTCGCCACCGGCGATACGACGCAGCACCGAACGCAGCAGTGGCCCCTGGGCACCGGCGGTGGACAGGCTGCCCACTTCTTCGTGGTCGTTGCAGATCAGCAGGCTGCTCTGGCTGCCGTCGGCGGCCAGTAAAGCCTGCAGGCCGGTAAAACAGCTGAGCAGGTTGTCGAGGCGGGCGGAGGCGATGAACTCGCCGTTCAGGCCCACCGGTGCCGCCACCTGGGTGTCGTAGAAGGACAGCTCGTAGTCCAGCACCCGGTCCACATCGATCCCCGTGTGTTCGCTCCGCAACTGTCCGGCCAGCAGGCTGCGAAAGTCCGGTTTGTCGTCGCTTTGCAGCTGGGTGAGGATGGGCAGGATATCGGTCTGGGGGTTGACGCTGCGGTGCTGGTTGACCTCCCGGTCGAGGTGAATCGCCAGGCTGGGAATGAAGGCAATCGGGCGCTGGAAATTGACCAGCGCCGTCTGCATGACGCCGCTGGAATCGGCATAACTCACCCGGCCGGCGAGAGACAGGTCGCGATCGAACCAGGGGTTCAGCAGCACCCCGCCGTAGACCTCCACCCCGAGCTGGTAGTAACCCTGGCGCACCTTCTCGGGCTGGGGTTTCACCATCAGGCAGGGGCTGTCGGTGTGCGCGCCGACCATGCGCATGCCCTGCCCGGGCCCGGCCTCACTGCCGACGACAAAAGCGACCAGGGAGCTGTCGTTGCGGGTCAGGTAGTATTTGCCGCCGGCGGCCAGCTGCCAGTTGCGGGCTTCCTGCAGGCGCTGGAAGCCCGCTTCCTGCAGCATGGAGGCCATTGCCTGAACGGCGTGAAAGGGAGTGACGGCAGCGGCGAGGAACTCGCACAGCGTCTGATTGAAGGTGTCGCAACTTGCCTGGGACATGACTACCTGACCTGGGGTTGACGGGGCCGGCAGCCCCGGAAAAGCCCGCTAGGGTAGTCGGCAGCCCCTAGCGGCGCAAGTCGTTGATCGCGGCCTTGAGTAGACCCTTCTGCACCGCGGCGCTCCACTGGCCATCGCCTGCCGCCGCAGCCACGCCGAGGCCGGAGACCAGGCAGTGCAGGGTACGCCAGGCATTGAGTGGCGACACGCCTTTCTTCAGTTCCTTTTTCTGGGCCTGGCGCAGCATGCGCATTGCCACCGCCTGACGCCCGGCCTGGCGCTCCGCCAGTACCTCGGCAACGGCATCCGACTGCCCGGCCAGGGTGACAAAGGCCAGCCGTACCCGCCACTCGTCAACCAGTTCGTCGGTCACCGGCAACTGCGCCATCAAGCGGGCCTGCAGCGATGTCAGTCCACCGGGACCGTCATCTTCCGCCGGCAGGCGCGCATCACAGCGGTTTTCAATATAGTTGAGAGCCGCCAGCAGCAGTTCCTGCTTGTCCGCGAAATAGTGCTGCACCATCCCCTTGGTACACCCGTGACGGGCCGCCACGGTTCGCAGTGTTGTGTGTTCAAGTCCGGACTCAGCCACCACCTGTGCGACCGTCGCCGATAACAGTGAACGCTGTTCTTCGTGATCCACAATCTTGGGCATCGCCTGGGTCCTCCAATGGGTCACCCTCGCTGGTCTGATTGAGTGTAGCAAAGGCTAAAAATGTTGCCCGGAAGATTTTTTCTAGGCCACCCAGATGGCATATAGAAGCGCAGCGAGGGCGACGCGGTAGTAGACGAAAGGCATCAATCCGATGCGATCGAGCAGGCGCAGGAACAGGCCGATACAGGCGTAGGCGGTAATACCTGCCACCAGGGCGGCAAAAACCAGCGCGTTCCAGTCGACGGGGCCGCCGCGCTCGATCAGATCAAGCACCTTGAGCAGGCCGGCACCGCCGATCACCGGTATAGAAAGAAGGAATGAGAACCGTGCCGCGTCATGCCGGGACAGGCCCAGCATCAGGGCCGCAGTGATGGTTACCCCGGAACGCGACACCCCCGGTATCAAAGCCAGGGCCTGGGCCAGGCCCACGGCAATGGCGATACCCCAGCTCAAGGTCGCCCCGCCACCACCGCGGCGGTCGGCAAGCCCGAGCAGCAGCCCGAACACCAGGGTCGTAGTGGCGATAACCGGCAGACTGCGCAAACTGGACTCGATGAAGTCGTCCCCGGCAAAGCCGAAAGCCACCGCCGGCAGCGTCGCCACCGCCAGCTGGGCGACCAGGCGTCGCTGTTCCGGGGCGTCGGCACGGCCGTTACCGAGGCAGGCCGCCGCCATCTCGAAGAGGTCGCGCCGATAGAACAGTACCACCGCCGCGAGGGTACCGACATGCACAGCCACATCGAAGGCCAGCCCCTGGTCCGGCCAGCCGAAAACCAGTGAGGGAATTACCAGATGGGCGGAGCTGGAGATGGGCAGAAACTCGGTGAGCCCCTGCAGCAATGCCAGGATTGCAGCCTGGGTGTAATCAATCATGCGGGTTTGCCCTGTTCAGACAGCTTTTTCCAGGAGATCTCATCGCGGACATAAACCGGGCACACCGCTTCGGCGGATTGCACCTGCCCCCGGGCCAGCTTCGCCAGCGCCACCGGGAACTGATCGCGGGCCCGGGGCAGCAGATCGGCGTAGCAATGACTCAGGCGCGAGCGCAATTCACTCGGCAGGGCCGCGAGGTGATTGAGGCCGCTACCCACTGCGACCATCGCGCCCTGCCCCGCCGCTGCCATTGCCCCGGGTTTGCACACCGCTGCAACGTCCAGGGCGACAAGTTCTGCCCCGTCGACCCGGAAACGGCACCAGTAGAGTTCACCGATCTGGGCATCGAGAGTACTGAGGATCGTGTCACCGCTGCTGACCAGCCCCTCCCGCAGGGCCGCATGGGCCTGGGCCTCCAGGGTCGAAACCGGTACTGCTGGTAAACGGTTGGCAAAACACAGACCCTGCACAGCGCTGGCACAGACGCGCAATCCGGTGAATGAACCCGGGCCTTCCCCGTAACAGATGGCATCGATACCCTGCTCGCGCAAACGACCACTGGGCAGCAACTCAGCCAACATGCCAAACAGGCGCTGACTGTGCTGGCGGGGGATGATTTCGTGACATTCGCTGATTTCACCCTGATGCAACAGGGCGACGGAGCAAGCGTCAGTGGATGTGTCGATTGCGAGCAGATTCGCCATACGTGGTCGTGGTCAGATGGTCCCGGGGCGGGTGCCGGCCCGTTGCCCGACACAGTGAATTCTGGAATTATCCCACAGGCTCCGGAACTGACGGAAGACAAGAAGAGGCTGAACACTGAATACATTGAACCCAGAAGCCCGGCGCATCACCGGCCTGATCCTCGCCGGAGGCGCAGGGCGCCGTGTGGGCGGCCGCGACAAGGGCGCCCTGAGCTGGCAGGGCCGCCCCCTTGTGGAGCATGTCGCCAGCCGTTTGCGGCCACAGGTCGGCGAACTGTGGATCAGCTATAACCGCAACGCCCACCTTTACGCCACACTCGGCGATCGCCTGTTCAAGGACCACCTCCCGGGCTTTGAAGGCCCTCTGGCAGGTGTCGCCGCGGCAGGCAGCGCTGTCAGCAGTGAATTCCTGCTGCTCAGCGCCTGCGATACCCCCGCCCTACCCACCGACCTGGCCCGCCGCCTGCTTGGGCCGATGGGCGATGCCCGGATGCAACTCGCGGTGGCATTTGACGGAGAACGGGAACAGTACCTGGCGGCGCTGTTGCGCAGCGAGAGTTTGACCTCCCTGCAATCCTATCTGCAGCGCGGCGAGCGCTCCGTACGCGGCTGGTATGCCACGCTGCGTCGGGAGCGCGTGGATTTTTCGGACTGCGCACAGGCCTTTCGCAATATCAATCATCTCGAACAGGCCTGAATCACAGCGCCGCTAAACGAAAACCGCCGGCACATTGGCCGGCGGTCGTAGCTCAACGATTGAACCCCTTCAGGATTTCTTCGCGGCCTTTTTGGGGGCAGCCTTTTTAGCTGCTGCTTTTTTGGGAGCTGCCTTGCGCTTGGGGGCCGCCTTGCGAACTGCGGCCTTTTTCTTCGCCGGAGCCTTGCGCGCCGCTGCCTTGCGCTTGGGCGCTGCCTTCTTCGCGGCGGCTTTCTTGCGCTTGGGTTTGGCGGCAGCTTTTTTCTGCGCGGCTTTCAGTTTGGCGGAAGCTTTCTTCTCAAGCGCCTTAAGCTCACGTTCGAGCTTTTTCTCCAGCGCTGTGATCTTCTTCCCATCCGCACGAGCGCGCGTTTTGCTCCAGGTGGCCGCGTACTTGGCCAGCGCCTTCGCTTTCTCGATTTCTGTCTTCGCAGCCAGCTCGGCCTTTTTCGCCAGCAACTTTTCCTTCAGTGCCAGGCGGGCCGCCTTCAGCTTGGCGTCATCTGCCGCTTCACTGGCCCGCTTGCGCGCCGTTGCAATGCGCTCGCGAACTGCCTTTACTCTGGCGGAAGCTTTGGAGGATGCCAGCGCAGCACTCTTCGATGCCCGCTTGTCAGCCTTTGCCTTGGCAGCCGCTACACGCTTGCGAGCTTCCGCCAGTTTTTTCTGCTCCGTTTCCAGACCCTTTTGCAACTTATCCAGCGCATCGTTAGCACGTTTCAAAGCCGGTGTTTCAGCAGGCTTGGCTGCTGCCTTCCTGCGGGGGGCTTTCCTGGCCACGGCTTTCTTCGCCGGTGCCTTACGGGAAGCTGCCTTCTTCTTAGCGGTTGCCATGTCGCAAATCTCCACGGTTGTGATACGGGTGACGCCTGCACAAAATAACAACAATCACATTGGCGCACAACAAATTGAATCGTCGTTATAGCCTGTAAATAAACGGGTTTCCCGCGCTAAGGAACTCCTACTAACGGGAGAATTTCGCGAACGCCTGCACTCAGAAATTTTTTTTCGACGCAGGAAAACACTGCAAAACAAGTAGTTTTATAAGATTCGAAATTCACAACCCGGAAGGAATGCACATCGCGGCCGCTGTATAGATTCACGAAACCACAGCCTGATTCGCACCAATCGTGATGAAAATATTTTTATGCATTATTGCAGTTTTCAGACGAGCTGAGCGCGCATGAACGATCCTGTGCGTTGATCAATCACATCGGCAGAGATGCACAAGAGGTCGCATTGCCGAAGAGCAGCGCACCCGACTTGCCGTGCAATACACAGATTTGAAATTGAATGTCGCGACTGCTGGTGACTCGACAGGCAAGTACATGCCAGCCGGGCGAAAGCGAATTCGCGCTTTGCAATGCGCTTCAGCACTCCGTAGATGCCACTCGGTATGTTGTGCAGCGTTTACAGTAGATGGATACAGCGAGATCGGCGGCCTGATCAGGCGCTCCGATTTCAGATGTCGGAAACCAAACAGGCAGCCTCCGGAGCGTCCGCGGTCAGCGGTTCGTCTGACGGCCTATAAAAAAACCCCCGAACCTTTCGGTTCGAGGGTTTGTTTGGTGGAGCTAACGGCCGGGGTCGCGTCCGAGATCGAACCGCACGCGGTTCGATGTGCCATAAAAAAACCTCCGAACCTTTCGGATCGGAGGTTTTGATTGGTGGAGCTAACGGCCGGGGTCGCGTCCGACATCGAACCGCACGCGGTTCGATGTACCATAAAAAAACCCCCGAACCTTTCGGATCGGAGGTTTTGATTGGTGGAGCTAACGGCCGGGGTCGCGTCCGACATCGAGCCGCACGCGGTT
>NZ_VRYZ01000004.1 GCF_008064635.1 Parahaliea aestuarii | reverse complement strand
CGTACTACCTCCAGCCCAGGTATGCCTATAATGGTTCCTGCGTGGGACATCGGTGTTCTCTCCATTAAACGATCTTCGCAAAATCAGTTTAATGAATGCCGGTGTCCCCCGTTTATGATGAAGAGCCCAGCCCCGACAGTCCCTGCGTTTCCACGCCGGTGCCGGTACTGCCTTCGCCTTGAACCGGCTGCGGGTATTCCTGCGCTAATGCAGTCTTTTCATTACGGCGACTTTTTAGTCACATTGGCTTTGTTAGCCTCCTTGCGTGTTGTCGAATAATTTTGGCTGTGCTCCGGAGGGTAAAAATATGACCAGGCAATTCATGCAGGTGTGTGGTTCGACGCTGTCGGCGCTCCTGATCGGCTTCCCACTTGCTACCCACGCAGCGGAGGAACCCGGTGCATTGACTTTTGTCGTCAAGGATCAGATTACCGATCGACCAATCCCCGCCGCGCAAATTGTGCTCAAGGAGCGGGAAACCGGGTCACAGCGATCTGTTGAAACCGACTCACAGGGCCGCATTGTTATTGAACAGCTCGATCCCGGTCTCTACTCAGTACAAGTTGGAAAAAGCGGGTTTGCTCCCCTGTATGAGCCAAGCCTGCGTGTGGTGACGCGCAAAGATATCAAGACTGAATTCCAGCTGAGAGAGCAAGCGGTGGAGGAAGTGCTGGTTTATGGGCAACAAGCCGATGTATTGACTTCCGTCAACAGTAGTTATCGCGATAGGGAGGCGTTACGGAGCGCGGTAGGCGGTGGCGCAGATCCGCTCCTTTCGCTGGATGGTCTACCTGGACTGGCGTCCACCAATGAATTCGCGAACTTTAGCGTACGCGGCCGCGGCCCGAGAGACAATTTGCTGTTCGTTGATGACTTCCCCTTTGATAAAGCGGTGCACTTTGATGCGACACTGGGTGAGGACGAAGATGTCGGTGGCGGCGGCCGCTTCTCGATTTTTGCACCGAACGTTGTCAGTGGCGCAGAGTTCTCGCCCGGCGGGTGGGGGCCGGCCTATGGCGGCCGGGCTGCATCACTTCTGAAACTGGAAGTCGCCGACGGCAACCCAAGCCCTTCGGCAAGCCTGCGCTTCGATCTTGCTGGCTATGAAGTTGGCTACGACGGCCCTATTGGCATAACTGAAGACGCTACTTTACTGGTGTCTGCCAGGCGGCTGGATTTCGGCTCGTTCTTCGAAACCATCGATGAACTGGACATTGGCGAGCCAGTACTGAGGGACATCATCGTAAAGTCGGTCATACCCATAAACAGGAAACATACCTTTGAAGTTCTACTGATTGACTCCCACGAAGACTATACTCGTGGCGTAAAGAACGTTGCTGAGTCGCCCGATTTCGAAGATGTGGCACTTCTGGATTCCGAACAGGACAGCGACCTGTACGGCCTGACTCTGCGATCACTGATAGGAGAAAAAGCAGTCTGGATCAACAGGGTTTACTACCGCGCCAGCGACAAGACCAGCTCAGAAGGTGAATCTTTTCCCGATCTCGTACCTGAAGGTTCGCCTCCCTCCAGTTATCCAGTGCGGGAAGACATTATTACCGTTGGTGAAGATGAGACAGAGTTCGGCTGGCGAAGCGACTTCGAGATGGTGAATCAGCTGGGATTATTCAGTGCAGGCATCCAGGCAACGCAAATTGAGCTGGACTACAACACGATCCTGGACGGCGATTGGAACCGGTTTGTTTACGACGAAGATGACTTCAGACCAGATCCCGATCAACTTTATATTGTGCTGACACCCGACAGCACCGACTCTTCACTCAATCAGAAAGAAACGAGCTACGCAGGTTACATAGACCAGGTTTTTGAGCTCGGCGATTGGGATGTTCGCACCGGCGTGCGGTTTGACCGGGACGGCTTTGCAGACCAGAGTTTCGCGTCGCCAAGGTTCAGCATCAATTGGCGGCCTGGTAATACGGTCAGGTACTTTGCGACGGCGGGGCTTTTTCACCAGTCGCCACGGTATCTGGACCTTGCGGCCAATGCATCGAACAACCTGGAGACCGAAGAAATTACCCATACCAGTGTCGGTTTTGAATATTTCCTGAACAACAACTGGTCGTTGTTGACTGAGGCCTACTATCAAGACCTCGATAACCTGGTGGTTGACCTTGATCGCGTCAGCGGAACGTCTGCAAACATTGGTGACGGTACATCCTACGGTGTTGATTTCGTGGTCAACGGTACGATTCGGGAAGGTATCTACACGACGGCAACTTACTCTTATAACGACGTGGTGATCGACCGCAAGGATGGTCGCGGTGAAGTGGCTGCCGATTTCAATCGCGAGCATGTCGCTACCCTCGGTTTGACCTGGGAAATCAGCGATCGCTGGAAAGTTGCCGGGCGCTACAAGTATCTTTCCGGCAGGCCAGAAGACGACTTTATTATTCACGCCGACGTCCTGGGAGCCGGGCAACCCCTGCGCTACTCGAAGGAGATCACGGAGCGCAATGTTGGCCGCAGAGACGGTTACGGTTTTCTGAACCTTCGCGTTGACTATCGGCGTGCCTTTGGACCTGTAGACGTAACCGCCTTTCTCGATGTCATCAACGTAACGGCAGCGTCGTCGAGCGATGACACCGAGTTCGACTACCGCCGGGGCGTTGACGTGGAGGACGAAAGTGAAGCCGAGCCGCTCATTGGCCTGCGACTGGATTACGCCTGGTAGGGTGGAGCGGAAGATGGCAAACGCGCTGGATGTGGCGCCGATTCGAGCGTTGATTGTCGAAGACAACCGCGACATCTGCGGGAACATTGCTGCCTATCTGGAAAAGCAAAGCTATATTCTCGATTTTGCCTATGACGGTATCAACGCGATGCAGCTGGCGTTATCGAATACCTACGACGTAATCGTTCTGGACCTGATGCTGCCGGGGATGGATGGCCTGAGCTTCTGCCACAAGCTGCGAGCTGATAGTGACGTACAAACACCTGTGCTTATGCTAACGGCGAGAGACACGCTTGATGATAAGCTTGAGGGGTTCAAGGCGGGAGCGGATGACTACCTGGTCAAGCCATTCGCGTTGCAAGAGCTGCATGCGCGACTGCAGGCACTGTACAAACGTAGTCACCGAAAAGCCGCCAACCTGCTGATCGTTGGTGATCTGACTCTGAACAGGTCAACGCTGCAAGTACATCGTGCCGGGCGACGCGTCGATCTCAGCCCCGCTGGTATGAAGCTACTTCAACGATTGATGGAGGAGGCGCCGTCTGTTGTGGCTCGCGAGGACCTCGAAACGTTATTGTGGGCTGACGAGCCTCCCGATGGAGACGCGCTTCGCTCGCACTTGTACAAGCTGCGGCAGGCTATCGACAGGCCATTTGATAGCCCTCTGATTCATACGGTGCATCGCATCGGGTATCGGATTACGGAGGATCCTCCGTAGTGTACCGGCGCAGTTTGCGCACGCGTGTCGCCATCGCATTTGCGATCTGTGTCGCTGTGCTCAGCGTGGCATGGGGGTTCGCTTTCTTCGCTGCGATCAGGTTGAGCGAAGATCGTGTGCTGGTGCACCAGCTGCAGCGCGCCGCGGAAAACTATCCCTCTCTGATGATGAACCTTCGTGGATACGAAGAGATTGATAGCTTGCCGGAGTCACTCAGGGAATGGGCGCAGACAAACCCCGATGAGGGAATATATGAGTTCAAGGCCGAAGAGTTACATGTCGCGGTAGTACCAGCCGGAGATGAGCAGCGACACGCATATGTGGTTTTCGACGTTGCCGGGATTGAAGCTGCGTCGGCAGAGGATTGGTGGTGGCTCCTCGTGATCACTGGTGTCGTGGGTACGCTCGGTGTTCTTGGTTTCGGTCTGGGCGTTATTGTGATGCGTAGAGCTGTCGCCCCTGTCGCGCAACTCGCCAAAGTGGTTGCGGACATCGACGTAGAACATCTATCCGCAGAGGATCATAAATCCATACAGTCCAGCCGGTACGGCGATGATGAGGTTGGCGCGCTCGCCTGGACCATTGAAAAGACGCTTGAACGTATCAGCGCATTTGTTGAGAGGGAGCGATACTTCACCAGTTCAGCCAGTCATGAGTTGCGCACGCCGATTACGGTGATAACGGGAGCGATTGAGCTGCTGGAACAAAGTGACCTTTCAGCGGCCGATGTGAAAGCGGTAGATCGAGTTCGGCGTGCAACGCTCGACATGAAAACCACGATTGAAATGTTCCTGTGCCTCGCTCGCGAAACCGACGACGGGTTGTATGACGAGCAGTTTTTAGTGATGCCGCTGGTAAGCAGGGCGATAGATCAGCAGCGCTACCTGTTGAACGGCAAGTGCGTCGATGTTGTCATCGATTTAATCGATGTTGAAATTGATGATCTACCTAACCCCAAAGTCTGCGGACACCCCCAGGCATTTTCTATCGCGGTCAATAACCTGGTGCGAAACGCATTCGAGCACACGCTCGACGGGCAGGGCCCAATCACCATTCGTATCAATGAGCGCGAGCTATTCGTTACCAATCAGGCGTGCAATGGCACTGATGAGCGGTACACGCCGGCCGAGGCGTCGTCGCCCATCGGGTATGGTCTGGGTCTGGGTATCGTTCAACGGTTGTGTGAGCGCAATGGCTGGTCGTTTTCGCTGCAGGCTGATGAGGCTCGTGTCGTCGCCCGTCTTTCGTGGTGACGACTGAGTCAACAACCACTGTAAACGCGGTACGGCTCCACGACACTCTGTGCCCGTACACTCTCGGGATCGCTGCCCGGGTGGCTGCCGCCTCAGGAGCGCAGCTTGTCCATCAGGTCGATGGGCAGGGGGAAGACGATGGTCGAACTCTTGTCGCCGGCGATCTCCACCAGTGTCTGCAGGTAGCGCAGCTGGATGGCAGAGTCCTCGGTGGCGAGCACCTTGGCCGCTTCGGCGAGCTTCTCCGCGGCTTCCGCCTCTCCCATCGCGTGAATCACCTTGGCCCTCCGTTCGCGCTCTGCCTCCGCCTGCTTGGCGATGGCACGTACCATGGACTCGTTGAGGTCCACATGTTTGATCTCGACATTGGCGACCTTGATACCCCAGGCCTCGGTCTGTTTGTCGAGGATGTGCTGAATATCGTTATTGAGCTGATCCCGTTCCGCGAGCATATCGTCCAGGTCGTGCTGGCCGAGCACCGAGCGCAGGGTAGTTTGGGATAGCTGGCTGGTGGCTTCCAGATAATTCTCTACCTGGATAATGGCTCGCTCGGGATCGATCACGCGAAAGTAAAGCACCGCGTTCACTTGCACCGAGACGTTGTCGCGGGAAATCACATCCTGGGTCGGAACGTCCATTACCAGGGTGCGCAGGTCAACACGCACCATTTGCTGCAGGATGGGGATCACGATAATCAGGCCCGGCCCCTTGACCTTGTAAAACCGGCCGAGCGTGAAGATCACCCCGCGCTCGTACTCCCGCAATACACGGAAGGTCGACAGCAGGAGTGCGAACACCAGAAACAGCAGCACTGCACCGAAATACTCCATTGAAATCATAGTATCAGTCTCCTTTTTCCCGGCGGACATCGACCGTCAGGCCGTCAACAGCGGTAACTACGGTACGGTCGCTCACGGCGAGCGGAGCGTCGCAGCGCGCCCGCCAGAGTTCGCCGTCCAGGCGTACATAAATTCCATCGGCCTCGCTGCGTTCAACTTCCGCGGACTGTCCCAACAGGTGATCCACCCCCGATACCGGCGCTGTACGGCGCCCTCGCAAGAGCATCCCCAGCGTGAATATCAGCAGTCCAGCGGAGAAAGCAGTGACCGCGAGAATGGTCGGCAGGGCAATCTGGTAGGCCGGTAGCTCAGTGTCCATCAGCATAATAGAGCCCACGGTGAAAGCGACGATGCCACCGAGTCCCAGAACCCCGAAGCTCGGGGCAAAGGCCTCGGCTGTCATCAACGCGATTCCCAGCAGGATCAGGCCCAGCCCGGCGTAACTGACGGGCAAAACCTGAAACGCGTACATCGCCAGCAACAAACTGACTGCGCCGACCACGCCTGGGAGCCCTATCCCGGGATTGTAGAATTCGATCAGCAGGCCATAGATTCCCGCCAGCATGAGCAGGTAGGCAATGTTGGGATTGGTAATCACCGCCAGAAACTCACTGCGCCAGTCCAGCGGTTGGTGATGGATACTCTGGTCTTTTGTTTGCAGGGTCAGCTGGCGTTCCCCGACCGTCACCTCGCGGCCGTCGAGTGATGCAAGCAGTGCATCAAGGGAGGGGGCGAGCAAGTCAATAACGCCTGCCTCCAGGGCGGCATTGGCGCTGAGACTGGCACCCTCGCGCACCGCGGTTTCGGCCCAGTCGGCGTTGCGACCACGCAGCTCTGCCAGGCCCCGAATATAGGCTACCGCGTCATTCACCATCTTGCGTTCCATAGCGGTGGCGGGCTCGTTGTCCCGGTTGCCGCCGGGTTCGTCACTATCTCCGTCCGGCATACTGGGGACAGAAGGGCGCCCCATTTGCACCGGGGTCGCCGCGCCCAGGTTGGTCCCCGGGGTCATGGCGGCAACATGAGTGGCGTACAGTAGGTAGGTTCCGGCACTGGCGGCGCGCGCGCCTGCCGGCCCCACGTAGCCGGCCACCGGCAGGGGTGAGGCGAGTACGGCCTTGACCATATCGCGCATTGCGCTGTCCAGGCCCCCGGGGGTATCAATGCGCAGTACGACCAGTGATGCTCCGGCGTCTTCGGCCGACGCCAGGGCGCGGATCATATGGTCGGCGGTCGCCGGGCCGATGGCCCCCTCCACGTCAACCTGCCAGATTTCCGCGCCGGCCTGTACAGGTAGCAGACAGAGCCCACACAGCACCGAGCAGAGAAGATTCCGCAGACCAGCTTTCATGTGCGCAGTATAGTCCAGGGAAAAAAAGGGGCGGGTGGAACCGAAGGCGGCTAGGTGGCCACCGCATCGCGAATCCGCTCCCCCAGAAAGCGCGCCGCCTGGCCGGCGTACTGCCCGTCCGTGTAAATCAGGTTCAGGTCTACAAAGCGCTCCACACCTTCCGTGAGGGGCAGCACCTTCAGTTCACCGGTTTCCAGCCCGTCGCCAATTTCCGCTTCCGGCAGCCAGGCAAAGCCCAGCCCACGGCGGATGGCGGCGATGCGCGTGGAGCTATGGGATACCGTCCAGCGCTGTTCTGCGCCGAGCCAGCCGGCATCGAGGCGCCGGCTGCCGGAGTCCCTGATCACAATCTGGCGGTGTTGGCGCAGGTCCTCGTGATTCAGGCTGGCCGCGCTGGCCAGCGGATGCGCGGCCGCCACCACTGCCAGAAAGCGCACCCGCATCAAGGGCTCGCCGATAAATCCCGGGGGCACCCGCCCGTTGATCACCACATCCGCTTCCTTGCGCAACAGGGCTTCGTCGGTACCGGAAAGCACGGTTTCTGCGTACTCGACCCGGGTCAGGGGGCTGTGCCGGGCAAAGGCGTCGAGGGCCGTCAGCATGTGGTGCTGGGGGAACAGGGCATCGGCGGCCACGCGTACCAGCGGTTCCCAGCCCTGGCTGAGCTGGATGGCTGTGCTCTCGATGCGCGCCGCTTCCTCCACCAGCACTTTTGCCTGGCGATAGAGCATCTGGCCCGTTTCAGTTAGCTGCGCCTTGCGCCCGGCCATAGTGAAGGCCCGCACCCCGAGTTCGGTCTCGATTTTCTGCACCGCGTAGCTGATGGCGGACTGGCTTTTTTTCAATGTCTCCGCGGCATTGGCGTAGCCGCCGGCGTCGACTACGGCTATCAGGGCCTGCCACTGATCCAGACTGACTTTGGCCAACATATCTAAAAACCTGATTTAAATGCGCAATTTATGCCCGTTTTATATCGCATTTACTGAAAGCACAATAGCTCCATCGTCAACACGGACGGAAACACCGTCCAAAGCACACCCAATGGAGTTGGACATATGAACATCCTGGTTATAAAAAGCAGCGTTTTCGGCGACAACGGCAACTCTTCATCCCTGGTGAACACCCGGTTGGAGCAGCTCAAGTCTCAGTACCCGGAGGCCACTGTGGTGGTTCGCGATCTCGCGGCGGAGCCCATCCCCCACCTGGACAGCGAACGGGTTGGCGCCTTCTTTACCGCGGCCGAAGAGCGCAGTGCCGGGCAACAGCAGATTGACGACTTCTCCATGGCCCTGATTGACGAGCTGAAAACAGCCGATCGGATCGTGCTGGGCCTACCGATGTACAACTTCGGCATTCCCAGCCAGCTCAAGAGCTGGATCGATCACGTCGCGCGGGCGGGTATTACCTTCCGCTACACGGAAAATGGCCCCGAGGGCCTGGTCGAAGACAAGCCCGTCACCGTACTGGCGGCCCGCGGCGGGCTCTATGCCGGCACCGGGAACGACACCGTGACTCCGTACATCAGGATGTTCTTCGCCTTCATCGGTATTACCAGCCTGGACTTTGTCTACGCCGAGGGCCTGAATATGAGTGAAGTGAAAGAAAAAGCGATGCGCGAAGCCGAAGCATTACTGCGGGCGAGCTAAACGGAACTACAGCAAGGAGGTCAATGATGGGACTGTTGGTAGATGGCAATTGGCAGGACAAGTGGTATGACACCAGTAGCACCGGTGGCCGCTTCAAGCGTTCGGAGAGCCAGTTCCGCAACTGGGTCACCGCGGACGGCAGTGCCGGCCCGAGCGGGGAGGGTGGCTTTGCCGCTGCCAGCGGGCGCTATCATCTGTACGTATCCTACGCCTGCCCGTGGGCCCACCGGGCGCTTGTCATGCGCGCCCTGAAGGGGCTGCAGGCGCATATCGGCGTTTCCGTGGTGCACCCGTTGATGCTGGAAAACGGTTGGGAGCTGCGCGATGACTTTGAGGCCGCGACGGGCGACTCGCTGTACGGTTTCGACAAGCTCTACGAGCTTTACCTGAGGGCGGACTCCCACTACAGCGGCAGGGTTACTGTTCCGGTGCTGTGGGACACCCAGCGAGAAACCATTGTCAGCAACGAGTCGGCGGACATCATCCGCATGCTCAATACCGGATTTGACGGGCTGGATGCCACGCCGGGCGACTACTACCCGGAGTCCCTGCGCGCAGAGATAGATGCGGTGAATGAGCGTGTCTACGACAGCGTTAACAACGGCGTGTACAAGGCCGGCTTTGCCAGCAGCCAGGAGGCCTACGATGAAGCGGTAAGCGGCCTGTTTGCGGCACTGGACGAACTGGAAGAACGACTGGGTCGGCAGCGCTATCTGGTGGGTAATACCCTGACCGAGGCGGACATCCGTCTGTGGACGACCCTGGTTCGCTTTGACCCGGTGTATGTCACGCATTTCAAATGTGACCGCAAACGTATTGCTGACTACCCGAACCTGCTGGGCTTCCTCAAGGACCTGTACCAGCTGCCGGGCGTGGCGCAAACCGTGGATATGGCACATATTCGGCATCACTACTTCCGCAGCCACCCAACGGTGAATCCTCACGGGATCATTTCCGTTGGCCCGCGGCTGGACTGGGGTTCGCCTCATGGACGGGAAAAGTTTGGGGCGCGAGAAGTGTGTGGGGCGTGAATTCGATTCGGAAAATGTCGGTTAGGCAGGGTGTCTAATCGAACTACATCTGCAGTCGGATTTTCGCACTAATGCACTCTGTGCGAAATCGGATGCTCCCTCAAGGAGCGCGGTGGCGTTCGGCTTTTGCAAGAGCCATTGACCGCACCTTCTCGGCAGTCACTCGCATTCGGTCACTCATATGCGTTATATCAGCACCGGAAAGCGATTGTCGCAGTGAGCCAGCAACAAGACACATCGCTGGCGATTCATCATAGAGGAAAATGGGTACGGAGAGGGTATTGACCAGATAGCGCTTGTCCCGTCGGTACTCGTCGAGGATGTAGTGCTCCTGGCAGAGCTGTTGTTGGTACAGTTGGCAGTGTTCGTCCAACTCATTCAGCCCCCAGTGCTCCTGGGATACTGACAGGCGCTCGATCAGATTCTGTTCTGCATCTGTTCGCAAGGTGACTTCAAACCCTCTTGAACGTATGTGGATCAAGGAGACGCGCAGCGCCTTATCCAGTTTGTCGCTGAATTCGCCAATCCCGGAATGTGCCCGCTCGATCCAGGCTTCCATTTCGCGGGCGGGAGCAAATGCCGCAAAGCAGGCGGCGATCGGGGCGGTATTGGGCAGACGTAGCCCGAGTTGAAACGCTTCCGAAATACTGGAGGTGTTGCCATAGAGTGCAAGCAGAACTTGCTGCCGGTTGGAAATGGCTGTGACTGCCATTCCACACTCGAGCTCATTCGAGAGCTTTTCGAACTCCAGTCGCGCGTACTCGAGTAAGGGGAAGCGGGCCAACGCCGAATTTGCCGCAGCGACGATCGATGGGCCGAGTCGATAAGACTTGTTCCTGGGGTGCTGCACCAGGAAGCCATACTGTGTCATGGTAATCAGAATGGCGTGGCATGTAGCCTTATTGAGGTTGAGACGGCGAGTAATTTCCGTCAGTCCAAAGGGGCGATAGGGGTTTGCCATCAGCAAATCCAGTATCGACAGGGCCCGCGCCGTCGGTGGTGAATAAAGTGTCACGCTTGTGCGCTCTACAGGGCTACAGCACAATCAGGGAATAAAGTCACCGCCGTTGACATCCAGGCAGGCGCCGGTGACTTCCGAGGCGTAGTCGGAAGCCAGCATAATCACAGCCTTGCCGCAGTTGGCATCGGTCGGAATTCGCTTGAGCGCGATGTGCTCGGCAATACCGTCAATGATCTGCTGCTCGCTGATCCCTTGTTCAGCCGCAGCCTGTCGTACATAGCCTTCCACGTTTGGCCCCCACATCCAGCCCATAAAGGCGGAATTGACGCGGATGCCGTATTGGCCCAGCTCCAGCGCGAGGTGGGCTGTGGCCGTCTTCAATGCGCCCTTTGAGGCCCCATAACCGGCGTTGTAGGCCATCGCCTTTCGTACCACCATGGTATTGACCATGACAATAGCGCCACCACCACGCTTCTTCATGCTGGGCACGGCTGCCAGGGAGAGCTGCATCGAACCGAAGAAATTGGTATCCATTGTTTTGCGCCAATCGGTAAGATCGGCGTCTTCTACCGGCTCCATCTTGCCGCCGGTATAGGCGCTATTCAGGAGCACGTCGACACCGCCGAAGCGCTCGGTTGCGGCATTGACCAATGCAGTGCAGGCATCTGGATCGGAAATATCCGTTGGCACTTTCAATACTTCAGTATTCAGGCCCAATGCGTTTATCGCCGCTTCGGCTGCGTCCAGCTTGTCGGGTGTTCTCGCCGCGAGCACTACGGCGGCGCCTTCATTGGCACAGTGAATCGCCAGGTGTTGACCCAGGCCAGGTCCGATGCCTGACACGATTACAACTTTATCTTTCAGTAACATATTGCCTGTCTCCATTCTATTAAACGGATTGTCCCGCGAGGTAGCCTTCGCGCATCGCGCCTTCTATGTAGGTCACCCCATTGCAATCACCAGCGGTCAACACGTCGAATCCGTGATTCTCCAGTGCATCGGCCAGCGTGGGATTTTCGATGGTTCCGGTCGTCAAGATCACGTGATCCGCGCCAATGGTGCGTTCCTGGCCGCCATCGTTGACGTATGTCACGGTACCGGCGCTTACACGCCGGACGGTCGCACGCGGTATACACTGCACGCCGAGCTTTTCGATATCGGCCATGTTGCGCCAGCGCCGAACCAGCATCAGCTCTCTGCCAAAGGTACTGCCTTCCTCGAGCAGAGTAACTTCGCGCCCACGCGCTGCCAGGAATTCGGCGAGTTCGACAGCAACCAGTCCTCCGCCGATGAATACGATCCGCTTCCCAAGAGGCATCCATATCTTGCTGAGTTGACGCACCAGCGCCATATTGGACGTGACCCGGCTCAGCGCCGCTCCCGAGAGCAGAACACGGGTGAATCGGTCAACCTTCGATTCCAGGGCGTCCAGGCCCTCACCGGTGACGAGCGAGCGAATCTGGTCACCGTCGAGGACGTGAGGAAGATCAATGCCGGGAACATCCGGCAGCTTGCGGCTACAACCGTTGGCAACAACAACCTTGTCTGGCGCCAGATGATCGAGTAAGGCAGGCGTCGCTTCTGTATTCAGCCTGATGTCGACGGAAAGCGTTTTCATCTGTTCCCGTAGATAGGCTACCAACTTGCTGTTGGGGGGATAGGAAGCTCCCGAGAAAAAGACGGTGCCACCCAAACGTGAGGATTTTTCAAGCAGGGTGACGCGGTGGCCACGCAGGGCGGCCACACGTGCTGCTTCCATACCCGCTGGGCCACCGCCAATGACGGCAACATTGCGGGATACTTCGGAGGGCGAAATGCTGCGTTCGGTCTCGAAGCCTGTTTCTGCATTGACCGCACAGATAACGTGCCGGCGGAGGAATATCTGGCTGATACAGGTGTAGCAGTAGATGCAGGGGCGGATGTCTTTGAGCCGGTTCTGTTGAATCTTGTTGGGAAGATCCGGGTCGGCCAGCAACTTCCGGGCCATGGTCACAAAGTCGATTTTCTGCTCTTTGATCAGACGGTCGCCAACTTCTGGCTCTACGCGGCCAGGCATGATGACGGGTACGTCGACGCAGGACTTCACTGCAGCGGCGAAGCGGGAGAACCCTGCCGGTACGTGGGTGGAATGGCCCTCGGTATAGCAGGTTCCGGTACTGTGGTCGCCATCGGCGCTGCAATGTACTGCGTCCGCGCCGGCAGCGACCGCCAGGCGCGCGGTCACGCAGGCATCTTCATTGGTGATGCCGCCAGTGGCAAACTGATGTGAATCCATACGGAACCACACCGGGAATTCCTTGCCCACCCTGGATTTGATCGCAGTGATAACTTCGACCAGGAGGCGGGAGCGATTTTCAATACTGCCGCCATAGTTGTCGTGGCGTTTGTTGACTGAGGGGCTGAGAAAGCTGGATATCAGGTAGCCGTGACCCGCATGGATTTCGACAGCGTCAAAGCCGCAACGCTTAGCCCGTTCAGCGGCACCGACAAACTGTTCAATGACCCAGGCGATATCATCTGTATCGGCGATCTTGTAGTGAACCTTACAGGTCTCTGCTGTGTACGGTTCTGAGAGCGTGGCAATCTCATCTGGCGAGAGATAGGGGGTCAGGGATTCCTCAGCGTGCTCCGGCTCACTCGGGCACAGCAATGGCCTGCCTGCCTGACTGTCGTTGATGGACTCCAGTCCGCCGTGGTGAAGCTGTACGGCGGCCAGTGCGCCGTGACGATGCACCCCCGCTACCAGCGCTTTCAATCCATCGTTGTATTTGTCATCTGAAATAGCGACTTGTCGCCAGTTGGGAGAACCCAGCGGCCAGGAAATCCCGACCGATCCCATAATCACCATGGCGGCGCCGCCGGCGGCGCGCCGCTCGTAGTACTGCTGAATACGCTCCCCGCAGAAGCCATCGGGTTCCGCCATATTGGACCCCATGGGCGACATGATGATGCGGTTCCTCAGTGTGAGGGCACCGATGCGGCCTGGCGCCATCAGATGGGGTAGTGCGGAGCTCATAGGAGAATCCCTGAAATCGTTATTGGAGTCGGTGGGTGGGCATTCACGTGGGCCAGCATATAGGGTCGGCTGGGCATACCTGATCACCTGAATGAATGAAAAACTCCGCGAGTGTTGTGATTCATCCGATCGAATGACCTTATGTCCGGTGCACGGCGATATTCTTCTCTACACAGATAAAAACCTAGTCAGGATGCAACGCATGAGTAGCTCTCCTCCCCAGGCAGGAAAAGCCGCCTACGATTTCAATGGCGTACATGTGCTCGTAACGGGCGGCACAGCCGGTATCGGCCTGGCCACTGCGACGCTATTCGCCAAATCTGGCGCAAGGGTCACCATTACCGGGACACGAGAGGATGCCGAACGCTATCCCGAACAGGATTTGAGTCCATTTGAGTATCGCCAGCTGGTCTTGACTGACCGCGAACAGATAACAGCATTTTGCTCATCCATTGATGATCTGGATGTGCTGGTGAACAACGCAGGTGGCACCGGCGGTACCGAGACGCCTTACTCTTTCGAAGAATCGGTTCAGGTCAACCTCAATGCGGTTTGGCAGTTGTGTCAGGGCTTGTTGCCCCAGCTACAGGCTTCGCAGTTGCCACCTGGTGCAAGTATTGTGAATATCGCCTCGGAGATGTCGCTCTTTGCCAGCCCCTGGTTTCCGGGCTACGGGGCAGCCAAGGCCGGTGTCGTTCAACTGACAAAAACGCTTGCGGCGCAGCACGGCGCATCCGGCTTGCGCTGCAACGCTGTCCTGCCCGGGTCCATCCCAACCAAAATGACGCACCAGTTTGCGGAAGATCCGGATATCCACGAAGCCGTATGTCAGCGGACTCCGCAGCGACGCTGGGGCGAACCTGCCGAGATTGGGTCGGCAGTGTTGTTCCTGGCCAGTGCAGAGGCAAGTTTTGTCAACGGCCACACGCTGGTAGTGGACGGCGGCTATTCAATTACAGATGCCTGAAGGCACTCATCTGATTTACAGGAGTATTCAATGTACGATTTCGGCGGGCAGGTAGTACTTGTTACCGGTGCAGCGTCAGGTATCGGGCGGGCAACCGCGGAACGCTTTCATAGCGAGGGCGCCAGTGTCGTGTTGGCTGACCGGAACCTTGAAGGTGTTCAGTCAGTCGCGCAGGAGCTGGGCGGCGATCGCACACACTGTCTCGAGTTCGATGCGATAGACCGAGACTCCTGCATCGGGATGGTAAGAAGCGCCGTTGAGCATTTTGGCAAACTAGATGTGTTGTGCAACATTGCCGGCATCGCCGGCGGATGGCGCCTTGAGGATATGCCGCCAGAAGACTGGCACAGGATGATCGACATCAACTTGAACAGTCTGTTTCACATCACTCAGGCTGCTATTCCTGCGCTTGTGGAGAGTCGTGGCAACGTCGTGAATATGTCGTCGGCATCAGGCAAGCAGGGGCAGCCTTACGGCACCTGCTACTGTGCTTCGAAAGCGGGTGTTATTGGCTTTTCAAAGGCCGTTGCCGCCGAGTTTGCCAGCAGGGGAGTGCGTTCCAATGCGATTTGTCCGGGCGGGGTAAAGACCCCCATCTATGACAACTACACCTTCCCAGACAACGCGGAGATGGACCTGATCGACCGTATGCGCTCATTGCCGGGTTTCGGTGAGGCCGAGGTCAGCGATATTACCGCGATGATTCTGTTTCTGGCGTCAGATGAGGCGCGCTTTATCACCGGCGTGGCCTTTGAAGTCGACGGGGGCCAGTTGAACCTGTGACAGAAGTAGTGGTCGCGATGCAGACCAGTCAGTTCAGAAAAGGAAAGTTATGAGCTCATCGACACCGTGTGCGGACAACGGATATCAGGTTCGTTCAGTAGCTGTCGAGATCGATGCCCCGGCGTCACTGGTCTGGCATGTTCTCACCGATACAGACAACTATAACGCCTGGAATCCTCATTGCGTCCGTATCGACTCCACATTGAAAATGGGCGATCCAGTGGCGATGACGCTCGTTAGCTATACCACCCCCGGTCGGCTGGAGCATGTGGTTGAATATCTCTGTGCTTTTGAGCCGGAGAAACTACTGTCCTGGGAAATGCAGGCAGCCCAAGGGTGGCCCTATCAGGCTCGCCGTGACCAGGTACTGGAGGCCGCCGGGGAGAATCGCTGCCGTTATTTCAGCACAGATACCTTCTTCGGGGATTCGGCTGTGCATGTTATGAATCTCACCGGGGTATGGGTCAAGCGGGCTTTTGACGATGTGGCCATCGCACTGAAGGAGAGAGCCGAAGAGCTGTATAGGCGGCCAGCTTCGCCAGACCTTGCAAGCCCAGCGCACGAGCAGATGCGCGATACCATGCTGCGTTATGCAGAGTTGTTATCCAGCCGGGATGTCGACGGCATTGTCGCCCTGTTTGCCGATGGGGCCAGCCTTGAAGATCCGGTAGGGTCGCAGCCTTTGGTTGGATACGCATCTATCCGCCAGTTTTATGAGGCGGGCATTGATGCAACGGGTGGCACAATGCGCATGCAGCCCGAAGGCTCGGTGCGAGTGGTTGGGAATGAAGCGGCCTGCGCGATGATTGTTACCTTCGACACTGATGAGGGCCAAACCCGAGTGGAAACCATGGATACTATGGTGTTTGATGCGTTTGGAAAAATTCAGTCGCTGCGCGCCCATGTCGGTCCGCTTAACTTTCATCCTCCTGGTGGTCGCGCTTAGCCCGGTTGGCGTTGAGCCACCTTCCTGCCCGTTTTTTCGGCCCGCGCACAAGCGCGGGCCGTATAATGTTTAACCGACGTTCAGTGTGAAAGATCCATTGCGCTCCAGGCTCTGCTCCATAACGCGTTGATAGCCGGTGCGGCTGATACGCCAGGTTCCATCTTCTTTGCGGTACTCATCCTCGTAGTAGCAGAACATTTCCAGTTGTTGATCGTTTTGTTTGTCCAGATAGTAGTGATACATGCCCCATAGTCCGCGCGCCGAAGAGTGTGAGTCCAGAGTGATTTCCGGCATCCCGACCTGCCAGTAGCCGAGCGAGGTGGGGACCTCCCCGCCATGCTGATTGCGCAGGAAGTCCATCAATGCCGCTCGACCTTCAAAAACATACTTTCCATCCGAGTATGCGCTGTAGGCATCCTCGGTCAGTAGTGATTCCAGCTCGTCCCAAAGGCTTAAAGTCATGCAGCGGATATAGCGGTGCTTGAGGGATTTTATCGATTCGAGTTCCAAAAGGTATTCAAGCCCGGTTGGGGGATTCATTGCAGACTCCTGCTGATATTGTGGATTGAGAGAATTGTAAGGCGTGACAGTCGGGTCCAGCTTCATTCCGATGGATGAGGCGACTGAGGGCAATCTTCATTCGAGCAAATGAGGCACCAGGGGCAGAGCAGTGGGAGACTGTCGGCCTACTGAACTGTTCCGGAGAATCAATACCATGGAGTTTGGCCTGTCGATTGCCTTCCACCCGCTGGAAAACTATGTGCCCCTGGCTCAAGCTGCTGAGGAAAACGGCTTTTCTGCGGTTTCGCTCGCTGATCACCTGATCTATCCGGGTTCATTCTCGGTGCCTTATCCGTATACACCGGACGGCGTACCACGATTTGGCGAGTTCGATTCCTTCCCGGATCCCTGGGTTGCGATCACGGCGATGGCCGCGCAAACCAGGGTCATCCAGTTCTACACCAATGTCTTTGTTTTACCCACACGCAATCCCGTTCAGGTAGCCAAGATACTGGCGACAGCTGACCTGTTTTCCAACGAGAGGGTGGGGCTCGGCATTGGTATGGGCTGGATGCCGGAAGAGTTCGCCGCCGCGGGGCAACCCTTTGCGGCGCGGGGAAAGCGTGCTGATGAAATGATCGACATTCTTCGTTTGCTGTGGAGTGGGGAACAGGTCAGCTATGAGGGCGAGCACTACACCCTCGACGCCATGCGTCAGGTACCACCGCCACGGCGCCAGATCCCGATTTATGTCGGCGGATTCTCAGCGCCAGCCCTGCGTCGTGCCGCACACAATGATGGCTGGATTGCGGATCTTCACTCATTGTCCGAGTTACAGGGACTGATCGAGAACCTCGATGAACATCGAGCGAAGGCGGGGACGGCTGATCGGGCGGACTATCGCATCATGGCGTTTGGATGCACCGATGCCTATGAGCCTGCAGGCTTCAAGGCGATGGCTGATATGGGCGTGACGGTGGCAACAACCATGCCATGGGTGCTACACGGACACTCAATGACGCCGCCATTGCAGGTTGCTATCGACAGCATCAAGCGATTTGCTGATGAAGTCATCAGCAAAGTCCAGGTTGAAGCGACGCCTGCGGGAAAGTAAAAGGAACAGCATTTATGAAAATTGGTTTCAGCTCGATGAACACCCAGTTTGACCCGCTGCCAGCTGAATTGGCTTCGGCACTGGAGGAGCGCGGCTTTGAGTCGCTCTGGATGGGTGAACACAGCCACATTCCGGTGAACCGGCGGTCGCCGTATCCCGCGGGTGGCGAGATGCCCGAGCCCTACAAACATATGCGTGACCCCTATGTGTCACTGATGTCTGCAGCTGCGGTGACGTCCAGACTGCGTTTGGCCACCGGCATCGCACTCCTGATGGAGCGGGATGTATTTTCCTTGGCGAAGTCTATTGCGACATTGGATACCCTCTCTGAGGGGAGGGTACTCATTGGCACGGGTGTCGGTTGGAACCGGGAAGAATTCGAGAACGTCAATCGCTGTCCCTGGGATAAGCGCTACGGGGTGATGCGGGAAACCGTTGCTGCCTTGCGTACATTGTGGACCAGTGATGAGCCCGAATTTGAGGGCGAGCATATTCACTTTGACGCCGTCTGGAGCTACCCGAAGCCGGCCCAGAAGAGCGGGCCACCGATACTTTTTGGTGCCATGGGTGCGATGGGGGTACGCCACAGCGCCCAATGGGCGGATGGCTGGCTGCCGGTGGATATTGCCTTACCCGATATTGCAGAAAGTATTGCCGGTTACCGTCAGCTTCTCGGTGAGTATGGACGCACCCTTGACGATGCGCCGATCACGCTGCAGTGCATGGTGCGGCCTTCACGTGACGATTTGCTGCGCTACCAGGATCTGGGAATTGATCGGGTTGTCGTTGGTGTGGAGATCGACAAATGGGGGCAGGCAGATCACCTGTTTCCCATGATCGACGAGATAGGCACGATAATAGATTCGCTTGGCTAAAGCAGCTTGACCGAGCTGTTACTCAGGAGGGCGACAATCTGGGACTGGCGGTGAAACCCGGTCTTTTCATAGATGCCGCGCAGGTGTGTTTTGACCGTATTGACGCTGACGGTAAGATCATCAGCTACCTGGTTGAGGCTGAGACCGGCTCCGATCAGGGAGGCAACTGCTGCCTCCTTACGCGTAAATCCGTAAACATCGGTCAATACTTCGCTGTTGACCGGGGACACCCTCTGCTGGTTGACATGAATGAACACAGCGACAGCCGGGTTGTTACCCCGGGTTGCAAACTCGTCACCCAGGTAGGGCTTCACCACGGCTTCTGTCACGCAGCTGCCCTGGCTGTTACGCAAGCCGATGCAGACCCCCGGTTGTGAACGGCATTGGGACTTGCTGGCAGACACCGCGAGATTGAATGCATCGCGCAAACGTCCGCAGTCGGCGGGTTCCACGGTCACCAGCCGGCCATTGGTGACCTTCAGGCAGTCACCCTGCTTTAACACATCGCGAGCAGAGCGATTGCTGGAAAGTACCTTGCCGTGCTCGTCCAGCAGGATGACGCCCACCTCCATCTTATCCAGGATATGCTCGTAAAAGGTCTGCAATTGCAGGCCGCCATCGACTTCCGAACGGAAGCGCAGGGCGCGTTGCAAGTGTGGGGCAACCATGCTGAAGATGGTCTTGTCGTCCTCGGAAAACGCTTCCTGGTTGCCGCTTCGCTCAACAGCCAGCTTGATACAGAGGGAATCTGAACGATAGATGTCCATACCCATGAGGTGTTTGATGTTTACCGGTTCGAGAAAATCCTGGTACAGCCTGGAATCTAAAAACTGCTTTTCCGGCAGAATCTCCCGAACAGCGGTTGGCCGGGGCTGAGGTAATGCCATGACTATGTTCGCTTCCATAACGGAATCGAGGTAGTCACGTGTCAGGTAGGGTGAGGTGTCTGATGTCACCAGCAGGTAGCGGTTTTCTCGGGGCAATGCGTTCCCGTTGGGCACTTGCTGGATCACAATTGAAGCATCCCGGGCTTCGAGCACATCCCGGAAGCTCTCTACGAAGGCCTTCCAGGGCTCGGGCTCGCTGGAACCTTCATACGCGAGTTGCAGTAACTCATCGTATTTTTTCAGGGAATTTCCCAGTCTCATTATTATGTCACCTCGTGCGGTGGAGGCTAGTGTTCATCGCCAGCCGGAGCCGGTATGCCGATCAGTATACTCTTTTGCAGGTAGGGTGAAAGCCAGCGGTTCAGCTATGCATCCGGTTGACTGACAGGGTGAAAAAGAGGGCGGTTGCCCGCCCTTTAGAGGGACCTCCGCGAGTGCGGTGTCAAAAATCTATGGATAGATCGACGCCGTAGGTACGCGGGCGAATAAAGGTATTGGTAATGGTGGGGCCACCCAGGGTGAAGTTGAACTCGATCTCGTTCTCATCCAGCAGATTGCGCCCCCACAGCGTTGCTCTCAGGCGGGTTGTATCCCCTAGCGGAATGTTGGCAAACACAAGGTTGGCGCTCACCATGTCAACGGCACCGATGGTGGCCGCATCATCGAGCTCGTAGTCCGGTGTTCCCGCACAGATATCGGTAGCTGGCACCTGATCCTGACCGGCGATACAGGCCAGGCGATGGACTTCATCTCGCCAGCTCCAGTCGACCCTGAAGGAGGTCTCTATACCGTTGGCCATGCCGGGGAAATCGTACTGTGCGCCCAGGTAAGCAGTGTTTTCGGGTTGAAAGGTACGCAAATCGCCAGAACTGTCGACATCGGTATAGCCCCAGGACGCATTCAGTGAAAGTCCCGTGGTAGGAATCCAGGTAGCTTCCAGTTCGATACCGTCGGCAGTGATGTCTTCACCGATACCCATGAAGTAGCCAATGCTGGTGAAGCCTTCGATCTGGACGTCGGTCCGTTCCTGGCGGAAGACCGCGGCGTTGAAGCGCAGGGTATGATCAAGGAAATCAGACTTAATACCCAGTTCGTACAGTTCCATTTCATCCTGGTCGAAAGCATTACCGGCCAGCGACCCGCCGGAGACGTAGCCTGTCGCATACTTGGCGTAAACGTTAGAGCTTTCACCAAAGTTATAAGTCAGCGATGCATCGTAATCGAGATGATCGTCGCTATAGTCAAAGGTCTGGTTGCCAGGGAGGACGGCGCCATACAGGCCTGCGGCGATAATGTACTCTTCGCGGTCGTCTTCGGTGTAGCGGACGCCACCGCTGAGGTCAAAGTCACCCAGGTGCAATGTCAGGTGCGCGTAGGCAGCGATCGACTCATTGCTTGTTTCGATATTCTGGCCAACAAAATAGTGGAATGCCGCAACATCAATGGGAATAAACTGACCATCGGAAAAGGTCTGTGAGAGAAAAATCGGAGTATTTACCGCACCTTCCTCTTCAAACTGGAAAGCCCCGATTATCCACTCCAGACTATCGCCACTGCCAATCAGTTGTATCTCGTTGGAAAACTGGTCCTGATTTTCTTTGCGCAGGGCCAAGAGCGGGGCATAGAGCCCGCCCGGGACACCGCCGATAATACCTGCTGTATCGACGTACTCACTGGCGCCCCAAACCTGGTTCATACCTGCGTCCAGCTGGTATTCGCGATAGCCGCCGATATAGCGGATGGCGAGGCTGTCGCTGATCTCGAACTCTGCGGTGAGCGAGTGGCCTCGAGTGATCTGCTCTGCACCGGATTCAAGGGGGACCGCCAACTCATCCTGATAGTCGAAACTAAGATTGAATGGCTGTACAGGATCTACCAGACCATTGCCGATAATACATTGCCCCGGCGTCGCATCGAAGTCTACACAGGGACCGAAGCTACCCATCTGGCGATAGTTCATCGTGCCTTTCCAGTTGCTGTAGTCGAACTTATAGTCAACCGTAAGGCGCTCTATACCTGCGTAGTTAATTGCGACGTAGACATTGTCGGTATCGCTATCGCCACCGCGGCTATTGGTGGTGTAGCTACCGAAAGGTTCATCGAAGTGGAAAGTGCGCTCTGCAGATAAGTTCTCCACATCACCATCGTACTCGACATGACCTGCAACCAGCCGCGCAGAGAAGCCGTTCCATTCCGCTGTATCAATGCGCGCCCGGTACTCACGGTGATTGAAATTCCCGACGGTGAAGTCCAGCCCGAAATCAGCATCGCCTGTCGGCTTTGAAGTGATCAGGTTGATGGCCCCGCCGGTCGAGTTACGCCCAAACAGCGTGCCCTGAGGGCCGCGCATAACTTCAACACGCTCCAGATCGGCCATGTCGAATGCCGCGGCACCCGATCGTCCGATATAGACGCCATCTACATACAGGCCGATGCCCGAATCGACCTGCATATTGAGAGAACCATTGGAAACACCTCGAATGTTCATTTGCGGTGCTGTCGGACTGCCCCCTTGTTTCTGGATATAGACGTTTGGAACCGTTTGCCCGACGGTCAGGAAGCTGTCGATGCGGAGAGCTTCGAGTGTGTTCCTGGTCAGTGCAGTTACCGCCACAGGTACGTCCTGCAGGCTTTCTTCGACTCGGCGTGCAGTCACCACCACCTCTTCAAGTGCGGATGCCCGACTGTCCTGACTGGCAGCCGAGACTGACACCCCGGCGAGAAGGGGAGAAAGGGCGAGAGCAAGGCCGGTGGCTGGGTAGGGGATACGCGGCATAAATTGACTCCTGATTAATCGTTATGTTGGTCAATAGTCTGACTAGCAAGGGCATCTTAATCAGGGCAAGAAAATGCAGATCATTCGATTGGATGAACTCTGGGCCAATTTCCGGTTCGCCTTGGTTACGGACCTTTGACCCGTTAAGCCGATAGCAGAATTCATTTTATCGAATGAGGCACCATGCTGTGGGCGGGCATAGCCTGTCTTCGAACTCTCCACGGGATGGATAAAGATGAACGATAAAGACGTATCCCGGTCGACACCGGGGGCTGAAGCCGTTGCCCTGATGTACCGGCGGATGGCGATTACCCGCGCCATCGAGATTTGCATGGCAAAGCATGTTCGCAATAACCGCTTCAGTGGTTGGTGGCATCCCGGTGAGGGTCAGGAGGCCGCCGGGATCGGCGCAACGGCCGCCATGCAACAGGACGACTATCTCTTCTATCAGGGCCGGGGCTGTTCCTGGGCAATTGGCAAGGGTATGGCGCCGGCACCGATACTGGGGGATTTACTGGGCAAGCCTTCTGGCGCTACCGGTGGAAAAGGGGGCGGTGTCCCGCATTGGTCGGACTACTCCATTGGAGTAATGGGGGAGGGGGCCACCCTGGGGAGCGTGTATCCGCTGGCAGCGGGGGCGGCACTGGCCGCCAGGTTGCGCGGAACGGGTCAGGTGGCGCTGGCGAACTTTGGCGATGGTACGGCTGCCAGAGGTACCTTTCACGAAACCATGGTCCATGCCGCCGCCTGGAAGTTGCCGCTAATTTACTTTTGCGAGAACAACGAGTGGCTGGTAGGTACGCCACTGAAGCAGGTTAGCCCGACAGAGAACATTGCCGATTATGCCGCGGGATACCATATCCCCGGCGTGATCGTCGACGGCCAGGATGCGCTTGCTGTGTATCAGGTGACGACTGAGGCCATCGCCCGTGCCAGGGCCGGTGAGGGGCCTACGCTGATTGAGGCAAAGGTCTTCCGCAAACACGGCCACTATGCGGGTGACCCCCAGCACTATCGTGCCAGTAACTATCTCGATACCTACCGCGATCCGCTCGATTTGCTGGGGACCCACCTCGGCGACGATCAGGCTGCTGATCTTCGCGAGCAGGCGACTGCCGATGTTCAGTCTGCCTATGAGGCGGCATTGGCGGAAGCTGATCCAGAGCCCGATACCATCTTCAAGGATCTTTACTATGGCTGATACAAACTCAGTGACCTATAACGCGGCGATGGGACAGGCCCTGGTTTCAGCCATGCGCAAGGACGACAGTATCTTTGTCCTTGGTCAGGGAGTGGCCACCGGCGGCTGGTTCGGTGCAGAAAAGGGCCTGGCCGATGAGTTCGGCACAGACCGAGTAATTGACAGCAACATTTCCGAGGCATTCGAGGCCGGGCTGGCGGCTGGAGCGGCGATTGCCGGAATGAAGCCCGTCATCAACATGGGCTTTGGTGATTTTGCCCTGATTGCCGGGGATGAAATCTTCCACAAACTGGCCAAGTGGCGCTATATGCATGGGCTGAACGTACCCATGTCGGCGGTGGTGATCTTTCCTATTGGTACGATGAACGGTGCTGGGCCCGAGCACTCCAGTTGCACAGAAGTGCTCGGCATGCACTTTCCCGGTCTCAAGGTGGTTGTGCCCTCTACCGCTGCGGATGCCAAGGGCTTGATGTGCGCGGCCCTGCGCGAGCCCAATCCGGTGCTTTTCCACAGTGTCAACACGTTGAGCTTTCAGCGCGGCGATGTTCCCGCAGATGACGACTACTTTGTGCCGATTGGGAAAGGCTGCGTACGCAGAGCAGGCACTAGTGCGACCGTACTGACCTATGGGTCCATGGTAAGTCCATCGCTGCAGGCGGCAGAACAACTGGCCTTGGAGGGTATCGATCTTGAAGTGATTGACCTGCGTAGCCTGGTGCCGATTGACTGGCCCCTTGTACTGGAGTCAGTCCGGCGAACCAATCGCGCGATGGTGGTTCACGAAGCGATGAAGACAGCTGGGCCGGGGGCAGAAATTGCTGCCCATATTCAGGAGCAAGCCTTTTTCGATCTGGAATCCCCGGTGCTGAGAGTGGCTGGCAAAGATGTCCCCTTGCCTCAGCATGGCTACCTTGAATCCCTTTGTATTCCCTCAACCGCTGAAATTGTTGCCGCCGCGCGACAGTTGTGCCTTGGCTGAATGAACGAGATATGCAGATGAACGAAGTAAAGCAACTTCGAATTCCCCACATGGGCTCCGTGGAGAACGCGAGGGTAGTGACCTGGCGAATCGCGGAGAACGAGTACTTCAAATCCGGTGACACCCTCTATGAGGTTGAGACTGACAAGACACTCACTGAAGTCGAGGCCGACTCTGATGGCTTCCTTCTCAAGCGACTTGCAGAAGAGGATGAGGACTTCAAGGTTGGTGATGTTGTTGGGCTGTTTGCAGACGAAGCGGTCAGCCAGGAACTGCTGGAAAATGCCCTGGTGGAATTGCGGGCCGAACCCCCATCCGTCGAGACAATCGACACAGCTGGGCGGTCAGGTTCACCAGAGAATATGACTTTGGAGGCTGCAGATGATGCGAGTCCCGTCCAGACGGGAGTCCGGCACTCCCCGTTGGTGCGCAAGCTGGCGGCCGAGCACGGCATTGACCTGCAGGACATTCGGGGTAGTGGTCCGAATGGCCGTGTGACCAAAGAAGACATACTGGCACATATCGACTCAAAGCCAGCAGTCGAAGGCGGCGAGATTGCAGCAATAGTTCCGCCGGGATATGAATCGGTTCCCTATACTGCCATTTCCAATTCCCTCCGGCGGCAGACTATCGCCCGCCGCCTGAGCGCGGTTGTCAGCGAGGTTCCGCAACTGACCGCAGACATGGAAATCGGCATGGAGCACGTTATTGCTGTTCGAAACGAGCTGAGCCGCGAAAGGGTAGAAAAAGGCGAGTCAGGCATCTCTGTCTTCAGCTGTATCGCAGCAGCTGTATGCAAAGCGCTGTTGGCTCACCCGGAGTTGAACGCCACATATGGTGAGAAAAAGCGCATTCTGTGGCAGGCCGTAAATCTGGGTGTTGCGATTGATACTCCTGATGGTCTGGTAGTACCTGTGGTGCGCGGTGCCGAAAAGTTAGACGTTGTTGAGCTGAACGCCGAGATAAAAGCCCTTACAAATAAAGCGCTGGATGGAAAACTCGCACAGGCGGATTTGGAAGGTGGAACATTTACGCTATCCAATCCGGGTGCCCTGGGTCTGGTGCTCCGGGCGGAGGCCATTCTGAATCCTCCGCAAGTTGCGTTGCTGGGGCTTCCCGCGACCCGCCAGGTGCCTGTTGCAGAGATTGGCGATGATGGAAATTATCGGGTCGAAGTGCGCACTGTCCTCCGGCCTTCCCTGACGTTCGACCACCGGGCGCTCGACGGCGGTCATGTTATCCGCTTTCTGAACACCCTGTCTGAGTATCTTGTCGATCCTGACTGGTTGCTGGACTAGCTGCTTTCGAATGATCACCAGTACTGGTTAAGGCGCTTCATCCAAAGCCACGATATTCAACATATGGTCACCGGGTTTGACGTTTCCCCATTGGGGGAGTACGCATTGATCTTTCTCGTCGTATGGCTCGGGCTTTGCGTCGTCCGCTTTTCTATGAGCGCTGGGAAGACTACTGGGACGCCAGTATCACTGAAATTCGGCAGCAACTTGGCCTCACCGAGGCTCCGAAGGCAGGAGAGTGGGACTGGGCCTGGGAAGTCATGAATGACTGATTACCTGCAGCAGCATCACTCCTGTTACTTCGCTGCTGTGCTTTCCTGTCACACTCGGAATTTGGAGCGGGTCACCAGAATCAATACGATGGCTGAAGTACACAGACCTGCATAGCAAAGGAATGCCAGGCTGTAACTTCCGCTGCGGTCATACAAGAGACCAGCCAGTGGAGCTGACCCGAAGTTGAAGGGTATTACCAGTAATGTGACCTGGCCCATCAGGGTTCCAAAGCGTTGCGCACCAAACACCTTACCTACCAGAGTCGCCATTGCCGGGTGACCACCACCGCCACAAAGACCAAGCACCGCTACGGTAATGACCAGGCCCGGGAAATGGGCCTGCATTAGCAGGGCACTCCAGGCTATTGCCTGAAGTGTGAGATTGACCAGAATAGCACCGTGTGCTCCGATGCGATCGGCGAGCCAGCCAAAGAACAGCGCTCCGGCCATGGCGGCAATGCCATTTACGGACAGCAGTAAGGACGCCCTGGTAGCATCGATCCCTATATCGATAGCATGTTGCACAATGTGCGTCACCAACATGATGCCGCCGGAGAAAATGATGCCTGCGACAACAACCAGTATCCAAAGCCGGGCATCGCGCATTGACTCACTCCATGCGGAAGGCACTGCACTGCCAGGCATTGACCCTGCCTCACCCTGGCCAGGACTGGGCTGATTTTTAATCACCGCCAGGAATGGGATAAGCAGCAGATACACCAGACTGAAGTCGGTGAACAGCACTCGCCAGCCTTCGGAGTTGATGATGCCTACAAAGAATGGCGGTCCCAGAGCAACCATGATGGGCAGGCTGACAATGCCGAGTGCCTTGCCGGTGCTATCAGGAAACCAGTTTGCCGCCAGTTTGCTGGCAGGCAATACTCCCATCGCGGTAATACCTATGCCAACGACGATACCAAAGCAGATCAGAAGGGTGGTGAGGGATGTGGCCTGTGCCGCCAGCCAAAAGCCACACGAGGTCACCAGTGCGCCGAGTATCATGGTGTTGCGAATGGACCAGCGATCCAGCAGGTAGCCCAATGCCGGGGCCATGAGTCCCATGACAACACTGATCAATGCAATACCCAGCGCCACCTGCGAACGACTACTACTGAAGGTCTCAGCGATTTCTGCTATCAGCAGGCCGTAACTACCAAAGGTGAAACCGATGGCCAGGTTCTGGGAGACGGTGGCAATACCAAGAATGTGCCAGCGATTCAGCATGGGTGATCCTCATTGTTATTCCCAACAAGACTACAGGGTGTACTGAAAGCTGATTCATCCACATGAATGAAGGGCAGATAGTAAAGTGCTTCAGAATTGTCGGCCGATATCTGGCTGCCGGGGCTTGCGGCATCGCCGGGCACAGAATGGAGCGAATGATGCAGACTTTAGCCGTAACGGTGGCGCCGCTGTTAATCGCAGCGATGTCCCTGTCCTTTGACGCCCTGGGCGCAGGTGTGGATGAAGGCAGCTGGCCACACTACGGCGGCGATGAAGGCGGGCAACGCTACTCGCCATTGTCGGACATTTCTACTGGAAATGTCGCGGAATTGGAAATTGCCTGGGAGTACCACACCGGTGATCTGGTTGACGGTGCGGGACTGGCATCGATGAAATTGCCGGCCTTTGAAGCTACCCCCCTTGAGATCGAAGGCCTGCTTTACGCCTGTACGCCACGTAATCATGTCGTTGCGCTGGAGGCAGAGACCGGGCGTGAACGTTGGGTCTATCGGCACCAGCCGGTAGAGACTGGACATTATGTGATGACCTGCCGCGGAGTTAGCTATCACCGGTCTCAAACCGATCCTGAGGGGATGGCTTGCAAGTCCCGGATACTGATGGGGACCGTGGATGCCTACCTGGTTGCACTGGATGCGAAGACCGGAGAACGCTGTGAGAAGTTCGGCCAAAACGGCAAGGTCGATCTGCGCGAAGGCCTGGGATCGGTAACACCGGGCCACTACAAGGTGATGTCACCGCCCGCAATCATCAATAATGTCGCAGTGGTGGGCGCCCTGGTTGAAGACAACCAGACGCTTGACTCTCCGCCGGGTGTTATCAGGGCCTTTGATGTGGCGACCGGAGAACTACGCTGGGCTTGGGATCCGGTGCCTCCGGGATGGAAAAAGCAGCCGGGGTCATCCCGATGGCAGCGAGGTACGCCCAATGCCTGGAGCGTATTTTCAATCGATACAGAGAACAACCTGGTATTTGTGCCCACTGGCAATGCTGCACCGGATTTCTACAGCGGCGCACGTAATGGGCTTGATTACCACGCCAGCTCTCTGGTTGCTCTGGATGCGCGAACGGGTGAAGTAAGGTGGCATTTCCAAACCGTTCACCACGACATCTGGGATTACGACGTTCCTGCCCAGCCCGTCCTTTTTGATTATCCGGGCAAAGACGGCCCAATTCCTGCGGTTGCTCAGGCCACCAAGCAGGGGTTTATCTTCATCCTGAATCGTATTACGGGAGAGCCGCTGTTTCCGGTCGAGGAGAAAGCCTTCCCGTCGAGCAGTATTGCAGGAATGGTGCTTTCCGACACCCAGCCGGTGCCCAGCAAGCCTGATCCGCTGCTGAACGCGAGCTTGTCGGAGGATGATATCTGGGGGTTTACACCCTGGGATCGGGGGAAGTGCCTGGATGAGTATCGCCGTCATCGGTCGGAAGGACTTTTTACACCACCGAGTGAACAGGGAACGATCCTCTATCCTGCCCATACCGGAGCGTCCAACTGGGGCAGCGTTGCCATCGACCCCGGTCGAGGATTGCTGCTCGCCAATTACACGCGAGTCGCGAGTATTGTTACGCTGATACCACGGAGGCGGGCTGATCAAATGATCGCCAGCGGCAAGGGGCCGGTTTACCCGATTCCCGATTCATCCTATGCCTTTGACCTGCGTCTGTTTCTGTCTCCTCTCGGTGCGCCCTGTACGGCGCCGCCATGGGGAGGTTTGCGCGCTATCGACCTCGCCAGTGGGGACACCGTCTGGGACAGGCCCCTGGGCACAACGCGCGATGTCGCGCCATTTCCGCTATGGCTGGAACTGGGCGTTCCGAATCAGGGAGGTGCACTGGTCACCGGAGGGGGCCTCACCTTCATCGGTGCGACGACCGACAATTTTATTCGGGCATTTGATACTGAGACAGGTGATGAGGTCTGGAAGCATCGCCTGCCGGCTGGCGGGCAGGCAACGCCGATGACCTATCGAGGCGCGGAGGATGGCCGCCAGTATGTTGTCATTTCAGCGGGCGGTCACGCCTATCTGGGTACCGATCTGGGAGATTCCATTGTCGCGTTCAGGCTACCTGCTTCCGTACATCAATCATCACCTTGATCGCTTCCGGAGTATCCTGGGTGGAAAAGGCTTCAGCGATGTCATCTAGCGCGAAGCTGTGTGAAATCAGACCCTTGCGATCGACCTTCCCGTTGCGCATCAACTCGAGCGCGGTTACCAGATCCTCAGCTGCATAGCCGTTCGAGCCCATGATGACCGGTTGTTTATTGATCAGCGGCATCATGTCGATCAGCATGCGGTCTTCATAGGCGCCAAAGCACACTATTCTGCCGTTTTCGCAGGCAACCAATCTCAGCGCCGTCTCCAGTGGTGGAGGCCCGGGCATGTGCTTGATATAGCCGGCGCAGTCGATTACTACATGTATATTGGCCGAGGTCCCACGCCAAGTGACCTCTTCGCCGGTAATAGCCTGTATTTGTTCAACGATATCGCCATCGCGTGCATTTACGGTATCAGTTGCACCCACTTCAAGTGCCTTGGCGAGTCGGGCTTCATGTACATCGACGGCTATGAGCTTACCAATGTCCGCTCCGGTTGCGCGGTAGGCCTGAATGACGCCAAGGCCAATAATGCCAACCCCAAATACAAGGACATTTTCCCCATTGGCAGCCCCGGCTTTGCGGACCATTTGCAGACCGTCTGCGAGCGGCTCAGTGGTTGCCGCTTCCTGAAAGCTGACCGCGTCTGGCATGGCTACCAACTGGAACGGATTGTCCGGCACCGCGACATAGTCGGCCATTCCTCCGCCTTGACCAGTTACACCGACAACGCGATCGCCAATACGCCAGTTGTTGACCCCATCACCAATAGCGTAGATCCGGCCGGAAAATTCATGACCGGGAATCTCATAGCCTTCAGGGGTAGCGCGTACAAGCGCGTCCTTGTGAGCGTTGTTGCGATACAGGTGCAAATCTGACCCGCAGATACCGCAACTTTCTACAGCGACGATAACTTCACCTGCAGCTGGCGCAGGTGCTGATGCATCGGGCCGCATTTCGATATGTCCGGGCTTGATAAAATTTGCTGAGCGCACAGGAGACCTCGCAGTAGTGATGCGTTCTAACCGCTATACAGAAGTGGGTTGAGGCATGATTATTCGGGAATTTTAAGCATATCGTATATTTCGTAGATGACAGCGGGATTCACGTACTCTCGCCAGTAGAAGATCTTGTCGCCCTTGAACTTCATGATACCCACGTATTTATTGTTGTAGGGCTTGCCTGAAGGAATATGCTGGGCGTGGGATGAATACTCTGCGATCAATACATCCGGATCTACGAGATGATGAATGTTCTCAATTTCGTAGGACAGCGGGGTAAATTCGTCGAGCCCCTCGGTTTGTGAACCATCGCTTTCTCCCCGGAAGTAGGCGATCAGGTTCTCTCTGCCAGAGACCTGGTCCGGGATGGTTGGCATGGGGCGGTAAGGCCAGTCGGCATAGATATCGTCTGCGAGATACTTCGCGCAGCTGTCGTAGTCGCGGTTGCCAAGATACTTCAGCATCGTTCTGAAATTACCGCTGTTCCTTTCTCTAACCTCATCGCTATTCGCGTCACCGGTAGCCATACTTTTGCCCCTCATTTTCCTCTCGGGTGAATCATTGATTCTCTTGCCGCTGTGAATCCGTGTGCTTCTTGAATGCCCGCTCGGTAGCGGAAGTCACGACCTCTACAAAGCCTTCGCGATGCTTTCCTGCCCAGTCAAAGGATTTCAGGCGATTTGCATTGTCCCCGTTAATCTCAGGAAGCACGTAGCGTGCGAGCATTTCCATAGAGCGCGTCTTGTCGGAAGTTTCGGCCCAGTTCTTGTCGAGGACAAGAAGACAGCCAAAGCCCGGAACCTTTTCCTCCAGGCGGCGGATTTGCGCCACGGCATCGTCCGGGGTGCCGACGACAACTTCATTGGACTCAATCAGGTCTTCAATCGTCCGGTGCGCAGGCGAGTCCTTTAGATGATCAGACTGGTTCTTGATGTAAAGACGATATCGCTCGTAACCTTCTCTAACCTGTTCAATGGCCTTTTCGCGCGTTTCCGCGATGTGGATATCAGTCGCACAGCGGATTGAAGAGGGGTTCATAGTACGACCCTCCCTGGCCGCGGCCTCACACGCTATCTTCCAGTTGGTAGACAAGGCATCGAACCCGCCGTAAACGGTCGAAGCCAGGCATAACATCCCCGCGTTGTACTTGGCGGCCAGCGTTCCACCGTTCGGTGAAAAGGTACTGGCAACACAAAGCTCTAAGCTTCGTTGTAGTGGCATCACCTGGCAATGAGCATCTACGAGGTCGTACCAGCCGGTGTACTGCTCAGTCACCCATTCCCCATTTAGCAGGCGATTGATTACCGCAAGGCCGGCGTCCAGTTTGTCCCTGGCTTCGCGGACATCCTGACGCTGCATATGGGCGTCGCTGGCCAGGAGGCCCGGGCCAGCACCTACAATAAGCCGTCCGAAGGTTAGATGATCGAGTTGGGCCAGGCGGTTCGCTGTCATCAGCGGGTTGTGGTAGGGCAGGGATACGACCCCCGTGCCGAGACGAATACGTTTTGTACGTTGTGCCGCAGCTGCGATCATTAATTCCGGAGACGGAGAAATTTCGTACCCGCCGGAATGATGTTCCCCGTACCAGAATTCCTCAAATCCCAGGCTGTCTGCGACTTCAGCCAGTTCCAGGTCGCGCTCCATCGCCAGTGTCGGGCTCTCATCCAGTGGGTGAAACGGCGCCAGAAACATGCCAAGTCTGAGTTTGCTTTCTCTCACGTTGAGAATTCCCTTGATTGAATACGTTGTTATCCAGAGGCGGCCTGGCAGGTGGCTTCAGCTATCGCCCTGGCCTATTGTGTAGCGGCCGTGCGCTCCGAGATTGCCAAAAAGGTCATTGGTGATATGCCGCTCTGCAAAGCGCCATTGACCAGATACTTTCTCGAGAATATCCCGGTAGTCTCCGGTGATGATCGGCTGTAGCGGGAGGGCATCTGTTTGCTGGAATACAATCACGGTGCTACTGGCTTCGACCTTGGCCGGGGTAACCTCCTCCAGGATCAGATTCACGATAGCGTGCCGGGTTCTGGGAATGCCATCATAGAGACGCAGGAAATCTCCGAAGCGCTTCGTCATCTCTGCGGGATCAGATATCACCGGTGACATGCCGCCCTCGAAGTACACGGTTGCATTGGCAAAAAGGTGTCCCAGACCAACAAGGTCTCCGGAATCCAGCCGCTTTGGATAGAGATGAACGAGGTTCTGAATAGCGATGTAATCTGCAGTTTCAAGCACGGTAGTCAGACCCTTTATCTTTTATGCTTTAGTCGTGTCTGCTGATGTTAGGGCGGAGGAGAGGGGGGGCGTTCATACAAACGGATGAATAATCCGGCCTCAGAACGGGCCGGATCACCCGGGGTGTCTGAGAATACCCCCTTCAACCCTGAGGGCTGCGCCATTGGTCGCTGAGGCCTGCTCGGAACAGGCATAGGTGATCATATTGGCAACTTCTTCATTGCTGGCTAGCCGGTTTAGCAGCGATGTTGGCCGGATGCGTTGAAGCAGATGAACTTCTGCTTCAGCAGCGGGGATGTCATTGTCTATAGCGTATTGCGCGAGAAATTCATCTGAACCGCTGGAAGCGGTAGGCCCCGGTAGTACGCTGTTGACAGTAACACCCGTTCCCCGGGTAAGTTCAGCCAGGCCTCTCGCCAAAGCGATTTCGGCTGCTTTGGCCACGCCGTAGTGGATCATGTCGGCTGGTATATTGAAGCCGGCTTCAGATGCGACAAGAACAACTCTCCCCCAGTTTTTGTCAAACATCCCCGGCATGTAGTGCCTGGCGAGATTGACTGCGGGAAGAACATTGGCCTTGTAATGCTCCAGCCAGTGTTCATTGGTAGTGTCATAAAAATCTGTCCAGTCAAAAACCGCTGCGTTGCTAACAATAATGTCCAGGTGCGGTACTGTTTGTTTGATGCTCGCTAATCCCGCATCGGTAGTAATGTCCGCCGGCAAGGGAATGAAGCTGCTTTTCCGGGTGGATGCCGCCAGTTGCGCAATGGCTTTTCTGACGCTTTCGCCGCTTCTTCCATTGATATAAACACTGGCTCCCGCAGATGCCAGATTCTTTGCTACCGCAAAGCCTATACCTCGTGTTGACCCGGTGACCAGGGCCGCCTTGTTGTCCAGACTTATCTTCACAGTGATATCCCAACCAGTCCGTAGTCGGCCAGTCTGATCACTTTGATACTTTGTTGTTCATCCCTGGAGATGAGAAAGACATAAACTTAACGAATATTGGCTTTATTGCTGGAGAGTCTTCGTACGGTCCGGTTTGATACTTGCCGGTTCCCTGTGGCGCTCGTGCCGCTGGGGTTGGCCTCCGTTTTCTGGTGCCAGTTCAGGATGTTGAGAATAGAGCTTTACATGTGTATATACACATTGCTAGAGTGCCACCCATGGACAACACCAAACTCCAGGATGTTTACGACAACTGCGCCTGCTATCGGGCGCGTGCGCTGGCGCGCAGGTTGACCCGGGACTACGACGAGGCACTCAAGCCGCTCGGCCTGAAAATCACCCAGTTCACTGTTCTGGCGGTAATCCAGGGCTTTCAGCCACACTCGATCAGCCAGATGGCAGAGCGGCTTGCCATGGAGCGCACTTCGCTGGTGAGGACGCTGGACCTGATGGCGCGCAACGGCTGGATCACGGTTGGGCCAGAGGGTTTTCGCCGGGAGCGCAGCATGCAGCTTACGGCGGAGGGCGTGGCCCTGCTGGAGCGCGCGCTGCCCATCTGGAAAGCTGCGCAGCAGCGCTTTGAGGCCCGCGTTGATGCCACGCGCTGGCAGCAGTTCAAAGACTGGTTTCTGGAAGCGGCTTTTGGCTAGCCGCTTTTTTTTTGATCATTAATGTGTATATACACTTGTCGGGAGAATACTATGTCAGCGAGCCAATTCTTCGGCGCCGTCATCCGGTGGCGGTGGCCCATTCTGATCCTGTCCCTGCTCTGTTTTCTGGCCATCGCCAGCCAGGCGCCCAAGCTGAGCAAAAATACCCGCTCAGACGCCTTCATTGACCCGCAGGATCCCGCGTTGCTGGATCGCGACCGGGTGGAGGCCCTGTTCAATATCAATGACCCGATCGTCGTGGCGGTGGTTAACGAAGCGCCCGGCGGCATCTTCAATCCGCAATCGCTGGCGCTGGTGGACTGGATTACCCGCCGCCTGCAGCAGGTGGACAACATCGACCCGGATCAGGTCACCTCTCTTGCCACGGAAGCGAACATTGTCGGTACCGAGTACGGCATGGAGGTGGAGGACTTCTTTGCAACAGCGCCCTCCACAGCGGCACGCAGCGAGTGGATGCGAAACGCCATTGATAACTTCCCGCTGTACCAGGGCAACCTCGTCGGCCGTGAAGGCAAAACAACGCTGGTTGTAGCGGAACTGCTGGACGAGGACAGGGCGGCCGATACCTACGAAGCCGTGGTTGACGCACTGCAGGACGCCCCCCTCGGTGCCGGCGATTCACTGCATGTTGCCGGTGAAGGCGCGGTGGCTGGCTATTTACAGTCCTACATCGATAACGATGCCAAACGCCTGAATCCACTGGCGGCGGTGATCATCACCGTGGTGCTGTTTGTGGCCTTGCGCACCCTGCGCGGCATGTTGATTCCCAACCTGATTGTCATCCTCACCGCGGGGAGCACGATTGGCGCAATGGCGGCCTTCGGCGTGAATTTCTACACCATCACCAACGGCCTGATCGTTTGCATGATTGGCATTGCGGTCGCTGATTCCGTGCATATTTTCAGTCAGTACTACGAGGAAATCGCCCTAGATCCGGGGGCCCCGGCCCAGGTGGTTACCCTCCGCGCGATGGTCAAAATGTGGCAGCCGGTCACGCTGACGACCTTTACCACCATCGCCGGCTTCAGCGCGCTGTCAGCTACCACGACCATGCCGCCGGTCTTTTACTTCGGTCTGTTTGGCGCACTGGCCGTGTTCCTGGCCTGGCTCTACTCGATGACGACCTTGCCGGCATTACTGAGCCTGCTGAAACCCAAAGCCAGCCGCGCCTTCAGTCACCAGAGCGGTAAAGCAGCATCGTTGAGCGTCAGTAGTCGTTTGCTGGCAAGGTTGGGCGACTGGGTATTGCGTCGGCCCTACACGGTAGCCGCACTCGGGCTTGTGCTGGCCGGCGTTGCGGGGTGGGGCGCCTTTCTGGTCGAGGCCAACGAGGAGCGCATTGCCAACTTCAAATCCTCAGAGCCCATCTATCACGCTGACAAGACCATCAATGCCCTGACCGACGGCACCTATCACCTGGACATTATGGTTGAGTCCCCCGACCCGGAAGGCCTGTACCAGCCGCAGGCGCTACGGAAGATTGAGCAGACCCAGCGCTATCTGGAGGGCCTGCCCCATGTCGGCGGCACGGTGTCGATCGTCGATTACATCAAGCAGATGCACAAAGCGGTCAATGAGGATCAGGCGGCCTACTACACCATTCCCGATGACCCGCAACTGGTTGCCCAACTCTTCCTGCTGTACTCGGCATCTGGTGACCCGACCGAGTTCGAGGATGAAATCGACAGTGAACGCCGCTTTGCGCTGATACGCGCCAGTGTCGACGAGAACAAGTACAGTAACAACAAGGTGCTTGTTCCGCTGGTTCAGCAATGGCTCGACGAAAGCTATGCCGGCACTGACCTGAAGGCAACGGTGACTGGCGATATCAACGTCAGCTACCACTGGATCAACCCCATCGTGAATACCAACCTGATGAGCGTGCTGGTCTGCATTGCCGCGGTAATCGTGATGAGTGCCCTGCTGTTCCGCTCGGGTATTGCCGGTGCCATCGTGGTGGTGCCGGTGGCGCTCTCCATCCTGCTGGTTTATGCCGTGATGGGCTTTGCCGGGGTATGGCTGGGAGTGGGCACCTCCATGTTTGCCTCGATCGCCATCGGCCTCGGGGTCGACTTCGCTGTGCACACTACTCACAGCATTCGTACCCTGCTGGCGGAACGCAGCGGCAGCTGGGAGGAGCGGCTGCGGCCACTGTTTCCCACAACCGGCCGCGCCCAGTTGTTCAACTTCCTCGCTATTTCCCTGGGCTTTAGCGTACTCATCACCTCGGATGTGCCGCCGCTGATCAAGTTCGGCAGCCTGGTAGCCGTGGCGGTGGCCAGCGCGTTTTTCTCCGCACTACTGCTGTTGCCGGCCCTCGCATTGCTTATCAAACCCCGCTTTCTCTCAGGAGGTGTCGAATGAAACCTGTGTACTTACTGTTCCTGGCTCTACTTCCGATAGCCGCCAGCGCGGCGGACGACGCGGGCCATGACATCATGCAAAAGGTCAACGCCCGCCCCGACGGCGAGCAGGTCCGCCGCGATTTCACGATATCCACCACTGACCGGCGCGGGGTAACGCGGGTTGAGAAAACCATCGCCTACCGCAAGTACTTCGGCGCCGACAAGCGCACGGTGATGTTCTACACCGAGCCGACCAATGTCCGTGGAACCGGCTTTCTCACCTTCGACTACAGCGCACCCACGGCAGATGATGACCAATGGCTATACCTGCCAGCACTGCGAAAAATCAGGCGCATCTCGTCTTCGAACCGCGGTGACAGTTTCCTCGGCACCGACCTGAGCTACGAGGAAATCAAGAAGGAAAACAAGGTGGAGATTTCCGATTACCGCTTCACCTTGCTGGAAGAAACGACCTGCCTTGAGCGGCCCGGATTGCTGGTGGAGGCGATACCGGTCAGCGACCGGATTGCCGAGGAACTGGGCTATAGCAAAGTGCACTACTGTATCGACCCCGCCATCTGGATGGCGCGGCATGTCGAATTCTGGGATATCGCAGGCAATCACCTGAAAACCATCAGCATTGACGAGGTACAGGAGATTGACGGCGTCTGGACCAGTGTCGATTTGCAGGTGGTCAATCACAAAACACAGCATCGGACCCGTCTGCAGCAGGACAATATCGACTACAGCGTGGAAATTGACGACCAGGTCTTCACCCAGCCCTATCTGCGCAGGGGTTTGCGGTGAAGTGGAACCGTCCCGGTGCGCGGCTCGTCATCCGTCTGCTGGGGCTGGGCACGGCACTGCTTTGCAGCGCGCCCCAGGGTATGGAAGCGCGTTTTACCTACACCGGCGAAGCAAATCTGGCGCAGGAAAGTGCCGCCGATGGCGGTAGCCATCTGGTGAAGTTTTCCAACCGCCTGGATGGTGAGTTCGCCGCCGAGGCGGGAGCCGGGTGGAAATGGTTTGCCCGGGCAGCGGTGTCGTCGGAAACCCGTGACCTGATTGAACCCGGCGAGCCCGATGACAGTGCCGTTCGCAGCAAACTGTCGCGCCGCCTGTTCTTTAATGACTACTCGGAGTTCGAACTGCGTGAGCTCTTTGTCGACGGCTATCTCAACGATGTGTTCGTCAGGGCCGGCAAGCAACAGGTGGTCTGGGGGCAGGCCGACGGCTTCCGCGTGCTGGACGTCGTCAATCCGATGAACCTGCGCGAATTTATTCTGGAGGACAGTGAAGACCGCCGCATCCCCACATGGATGCTCAACCTGGAAGTCCCGGTCGGCCAGTGGATGGCGCAGTTCCTGTGGATTCCCGACACTACCTACGACCAGGTGCCATCTCTGCAGGACAAGGCCCGCTTTGCGCCGACGTCGCCGCTGTTCGTTCCCTATCCCGCCGCACCTGGTCCGGTCCGCGTATCCCCGGCGGACAAGCCCCGCCAGTTTTTCGGCGACAGTGATGCCGGCGCGCGTATCAACGGCTTTATCGGGGGCTGGGACCTGAGCCTGAACTACTTCTACCACTACCTGGACCGGCCGGCCCCTTACCAGACTCCCAGCGGTGAGGTATTTGTGATAGCGCCGGCCTACGAGCGCTCGCACCTGCTCGGCGGCACGTTATCCACCGTCTACGGTGACCTGACCCTGCGCGGGGAGCTGGCCGCCCACAGCGAACGCTACTTCATCACCCGGAATGCCACCACTGACAATCAGGGCATTCTGTCATCAGCCGCCGTAGAGAGTGTGCTGGGGCTGGACTATAACGGTTTCAGTGACACCTTCATCAGCGCCCAGGTATTCGTCTCGCGCATTCTTGATCACGACCCGGGCATGACCGTCAGCGCAACACAGTCTACAACGTCGCTGCTGGTCGAACGTGTATATCTCAACCAGACGGTGACGCTCGGCGGCCAGTGGTTCCAGTCCCTCAACGACAGCGATGGCCTGCTGCGTCTGTCCGTCGATTACCGCTGGCGCAGCCATATTATTTTCAGCGCCGGACTGGACGCATTTTATAGTGATGACCTGGGCCTATTCGGTCAGTTCGACGGCCGGGATGGTATCAGCTTTGGTGTAAGTATAGATCTCTGACCGCCTAGGACCCTTTGCTGAGCAACGCCCGCGCACAACGGGAAACCGGCTCCCGCCCGAGCACGCGGGAGATGCGCTCGCCAGCGGCAACCAGTGCGGCAAGGTCGATGCCGCTTTCGATCCCCAACCCATCCAGCAGGTAAACCACATCCTCTGTCGCCACATTGCCGCTGGCTCCTTTGGCGTAGGGGCAGCCGCCGAGGCCGGCGACGGAGGCGTCGATGGTGGCGATGCCGTGCTGCAGCGCTACCAGGATATTCGCCAGGGCCTGGCCGTAGGTGTCGTGGAAGTGTACAGCGAGCCGGTTTACCGGCAGGGTGGAGAGCAGGTGCTCCAGCAGGCGCGCGGTGCTGCCGGCGCTGCCGCTGCCGATGGTGTCGCCGAGAGAGACTTCGTAGCAGCCCATATCCAGCAGGGCGGTGCTGACCTCGCGCACCTTGTCGGGGGCGATCTCTCCTTCGTAGGGGCAGCCCAGTACGCAGGAGACGTAGCCTCGCACCGGGATGTTCTCCCGGGCCGCTGCCTGCATCACAGGGGTGAAGCGCTCGAGGCTCTCCGCCACTGAGCAGTTGATGTTCTTCTGCGAGAAGCTTTCCGAGGCGGCACCGAAGACGGCGACTTCATCGGCCCCTGCTGCCAGGGCGCGTTCAAAGCCCTGCAGGTTCGGGGTCAGGGCGGTGTAGCGCACGCCGGGTGCGCGGCTCAGGCCGGCGAAAACCGCTTCGCTGTCCGCCATCTGCGGAATCCACTTGGGATTGACGAAGCTGCCCGCCTCGATCACCCGGTGGCCGGCGCCGGCCAGGTCGTGAATCAGTCGCAGCTTGTCCGGCAGGGCGATGGTGGCGGCTTCGTTCTGCAGGCCGTCGCGGGGGCCGACCTCCACCAGGGTCACTTTGTCTGGCAGATTCACGGGCTGTCCTCCGGCTCAAAATTCACCAGTTCGGCACCGCCGTCCACCAGCTCCCCGGGCTGGAAGTAGAAACCCTCTACAGTACCAGCGGCGGGCGCACGGATAGTGTGCTCCATCTTCATCGCTTCCATCACCAGCAGGGCCTGGCCGGCTTCGACGCGGCTGCCGGCCTTGACCAGAAGGTTGACTACGGTACCGTTCATCGGCGCGGTGAGGCCGCCGCCGGCGCTGCTGCTGTCGGTTTCTCCGGTATCGGGAAGGATTTCGTTGAAACTGATGGCGCCGCTGGCGAGGTACAGCACAAACCCGTCGTCGGTGGCCGCGAGGGTGGCGCGTTGGCGGTGGCCTTCCACCTCGAAGCTGAGTGCATCACCTTCCAAATGGCCTTTTATCAACGTATCCCGGCCGTTGGCACTGATGCGCCAGGCCCCGCCCAGCCAATCGCTACTGACGCTGAATTCGCGGCCGTGGCAGGCGATGCTGAGGTGCTGGGTATGGGCCTCATTCAGCCGCCAGGCGTTGTGGGAAGCCCAGGGCGTCCACGGGTCAAGGCAGGAGCGGGGGCGCCCCTGCTGCTGGCGATACAGCAGCAGGGCCAGGGCCGCCAGCGGCAGTTCGCTCTCTACATCCTGCTCCCGCTCGTGGAAGATCAGCTCCCGGTGGCGCTCGATGAAGCCGGTATCGAGTTCCGCCGCGCGGAAGGGCTGGCTGGTGGCGAGGTTGTAGAGGAAATCCACGTTGGTCACGGTGCCGCCTATGCGGTATTCCGCAAGTGCGCCCGCCAGCCGTTGCAGGGCTCGCTCCCGGGATTCGTCCCAGACAATGAGTTTGGCGATCATGGGGTCGTAGTAGACGCTGATCTCATCGCCCTGGCGCACACCGGTGTCCACCCGCACAAAGGCCGACTCTTCCGGTGGTTGCAGGAAGGCCAGGGTACCGGTGGCCGGGAGGAAGTCGTTGGCGGCGTCTTCGGCGTAGATGCGGGCTTCGAAGGCGTGACCTTTGAGCGGAATGTCCTGTTGGGCCAGGGGCAGCTGTTCACCGCTGGCGACTCGCAACTGCCACTCCACCAGATCCTGGCCGGTGATCATTTCGGTAACCGGATGTTCCACCTGCAGGCGGGTATTCATTTCCATGAAGTAGAAGCTGCCGTCCTCGTCCAGCAAAAATTCCACTGTGCCCGCACCGGAATAATTGATGGCCCTGGCTGCCTGCACCGCGGTATCACCCATCTGCTGGCGCAGGCCGGTTGTCATGCCGGGGGCGGGAGCCTCCTCGATGACTTTCTGGTGGCGGCGCTGCACCGAGCAGTCGCGCTCTGCGAGATAAACGCCATTGCCGTGGTTGTCGCAGAACACCTGCACCTCCACGTGGCGCGGCCTGGTCAGGTATTTTTCCACCAGCATGCGATCATCGCCGAAGGCGGCAGCGGATTCCCGCTGTGCCGCGGCCAGCGCCTCGTCAAACTCTTTCGCGCTCCACACCTGGCGCATGCCCTTGCCGCCGCCGCCGGCGGTGGCTTTCAGCAGGACGGGGTACTCCATGTCGTCGGCGGCCTTTTTCAGGACGTCCGGACTTTGGTCATCGCCGTGGTAGCCGGGCACCAGCGGTACGCCGGCCTGCTCCATGATCTGCTTGGCGGCAGACTTGGAGCCCATGGCGTCAATGGCGCTTGCTGGCGGGCCGACAAAAACAATCCCCGCGGCCTGGCAGGCGCGGGCAAAGTCGGCGTTCTCCGACAGGAAGCCGTAGCCCGGGTGGATGGCGTCCGCGCCGGTTTCGATGGCCGCCTGAATCACCTGTTCCGCGCGCAGGTAGGACTCCCGCGCCGGCGCCGGGCCGATGTGCATCGCCTCGTCAGCCAGTTCCACGTGGAGGGCATTGCGATCCGCGTCGGAGTACACAGCGACGGTCGCGATACCCAGGCGGCGGGCGGTCTTGATCACGCGGCAGGCGATTTCGCCGCGGTTGGCAATCAGTAGCTTTGTGAACATGGTTCTATGCTTCCTCACCTGTGAGCCAGTCGGGGCGCCGTTTGTCGAGAAAGGCACCGAGCCCTTCCTGGCCTTCCTTTGATACCCGGATATGGGCGATACGCGCGCAGGTATCCTCGATCAGGTCGCCGTCGATCTCCTTGCCGGCAACGCTGTTGATTAGATCCTTGGCCGCGCGCACCGCCTGCGGCCCGTTGCCGAGTATGCTCTCGACCAGTGACGCAACGGCGCCGTCGAGTTCCGCTTCGGGCACCACCTCATTGAGCAGCCCTGCCTGCAGCGCCGCTGCGGCGCCGAAGCGCTCGCCGGTCACGAAGTAGCGCCGCGCTGCCCGCTCGCCGATGGCGCGGATGACGTAGGGGCTGATGGTGGCGGGCACCAGGCCGATCTTTACTTCGGACAGGGAGAAACTGGCCCGCTCGCTGCCCACCGCCATATCGCAGCAACTGACCAGTCCCACGGCACCGCCGAAAGCGGCGCCCTGTACCCGGGCAATGGTGGGCTGGGGCAGGTCGAACAGGGCCTTGAGCATGCCGGCCAGGGCCTCGGCGTCTTTCATGTTGTGGCCGTAGTCGTAGCCGGCCATGCGCTTCATCCAGGCCAGGTCGGCGCCGGCGGAAAAGTTCTTGCCCTCGGAGGCGAGCACCACAACGCGCACGTCGTCGCGTTCGGCGAGGTTGTCGAAAGCCTCGCGCAGTTCGGCGATGATGGTGTCGTCGAAGGCGTTGTGCTTGTCGGGGCGATTGAGGGTGACGGTGGCGACGCCCTCGTTGTTGGCTGTTGTAGAGACTGTCTGTTTATCCATTTTCAACCTACCGGGTAAGCTCTGAATGACCTGCGGAGTTGGCATCCGCAGTCCGCGAGGGTCCTCCGCGACACGCTACGAGCACATCCATGTGCGCTCGACAGCGGCCGTCCATGGCCGCTGACGGTCGCTGCGGACCCTCCCGGCCAGCGGATGCCATCATGCTTCGGCACTTCGCTCGCAGCTTTCTGGACCCTGCACTGCCTGCGCGACAACTCTATGGCATCACAGTTGCCAATGACTGATTGAAAGGAACTGCCAAATATCGCGTTGGCACTGAGCGGCGCCGGGGAGCTGGAGGGCCTTTGGCGGACCGTCAATGGCCATGGATGGCCATTGCCGAGCTCACATGGACGTGCTTGTAGCGTGTCCGACAAAGGCCCTCCAGCTTCGCGGTGCCTGACCGGCACAGTCCATGCCCAACTGAAGTCCACAACCATCACATCCTGAACACGCCAAACTTCGATTCCGGCACCGGCGCATTCAGCGATGCGGAGATCGCCAGCCCCAGTACCATGCGCGTATCCGCCGGGTCGATCACCCCGTCGTCCCACAACCGCGCCGACGCGTAGTAGGGGTGCCCCTGGCGCTCGTACTGCTCCAGCACCGGCTTCTTCAGGGCCGCGATCTCTTCCGCGCTCATCTCCACACCCTCCCGCGCCAGTTGGTCCTGCTTCACCGTGGCCAGCACACCGGCCGCCTGTTCTCCGCCCATCACGGAAATACGCGCGTTGGGCCACATAAACAGGAAGCGCGGGTCGTAGGCGCGGCCGCACATGGCGTAGTTGCCCGCGCCGAAGGAACCGCCAATGATTACCGTAAACTTGGGTACGTCGGCGCAGGCCACGGCGTGGACCATCTTGGCGCCGTGGCGGGCGATACCGCCGGCCTCGTACTGCTTGCCGACCATGAAGCCGGTGATGTTCTGCAGGAACACCAGCGGGGTTTTGCGCTGGGCGCACAGTTCGACGAAGTGCGCGCCCTTGACCGCGGATTCACCGAACAAAATGCCGTTGTTCGCGACGATGCCCACCGGGTAGCCGTGAATGCGGGCGAAGCCGCAGACCAGCGTCTCGCCGTAGAGGGCCTTGAACTCGTCAAACTCGGATCCATCCACCACGCGGGCGATGACTTCGCGCACATCGAAGGGCTGTTTGCTGTCGGCGGGGATGACACCGTAGATATCTTCGACCGGGTAGGCCGGCTCGACCGGCTCGCGAATATCCATGCTCACCGGCTTGACCCGGTTGAGGCGGCCGACCGCATTGCGCATCAACTGCAGGGCGTGGTGGTCGTTGTTGGCGTAGTGGTCGGTGACGCCGGAGGTGCGGCAGTGGACGTCGGCGCCACCCAGCTCTTCGGCTGACACCACTTCCCCGGTGGCGGCTTTCACCAGCGGCGGCCCGCCGAGGAAGATGGTGCCCTGGTTTTTGACGATGATGCTCTCGTCCGCCATCGCCGGCACGTAGGCACCGCCGGCAGTGCAGGAGCCGAGCACGGCGGCGATCTGCGGAATGCCCATGGCGGACATGCGCGCCTGGTTGTAGAAGGCGTGTCCGAAGTGTTCGCGGTCGGGGAAGACTTCGTCCTGCAGGGGCAGGAAGGCCCCGCCGGAGTCCACCAGGTAGAGGCAGGGCAGGTGATTCTCCTGGGCGATGGTCTGGGCGCGGCCCTGCTTCTTCACGGTGAGCGGGTAGTAGGTGCCGCCCTTCACCGTGGCGTCGTTGACGAAGATCATGCACTCCTGCCCGGCCACCCGGCCGATACCGGTGATGATACCGGCGCCGGGCACGGGGCTGTCGTAGACCTCCCATGCGGCCAGTTGGCTCAGCTCCAGGAAGGGCGCGCCGGGGTCGAGGAGGGCGTTGAGGCGCTCCCGTGGCAGTAGTTTGCCGCGGCTGGTATGGCGCTCGCGGGCCTTGGCGCCGCCGCCCTGGTGAACCTCGGCGACTTTCGCCCTGAGGTCATCCACCTGGGCCTGCATGTGCTCGCGGTTGTTGAGGAAGGCCTCGTCGCGGGGGTTGATGCGGGTTTTCAGCACGGTCATGGTCGGGTCCCTGGCTATGTCGACAAGCGGGCGCGGGTGCGCTTAGCGGGTTTCGTTGAACAGTTCTCGGCCGATCAGCATACGGCGGATCTCCGAGGTGCCGGCGCCGATCTCATAGAGCTTGGCGTCGCGCAGCAGGCGGCCGGTATTGGCCTCGTTGGTATAGCCAAAACCGCCCAGGGTCTGGATGGCCTGCAGAGCCATCTGGGTGGCTTTTTCCGCGGTGTAGAGAATGACCGCGGCGCAGTCCTTGCGGCTCTCTTCGCCCCGGTCACAGGCGCCCGCGACCGCGTAGAGATAGGCGCGGCTGGCGCTGAGGTCGGCGTACATATCCGCCAGTTTGCCCTGCATCAGCTGGAATTCGCCGATGCTCTGGCCAAACTGCTTGCGGTCGTGCAGGTAGGGCACCACCTCATCCAGGCAGGCCTGCATGATGCCCACCGGTCCGCCGGACAGCACGGTGCGCTCGTAGTCCAGGCCGGACATCAGGACTTTCACGCCCTCGCCCTCGCCGCGCAGGATGTTTTCCGCCGGTACCGGGGTGTCTTCGAATACCAGCTCACAGGTGTTGGAGCCGCGCATGCCGAGTTTGTCGAGCTTGGGGGAGCGGGAGAAACCGGGGAAGTCGCGCTCCACCAGGAAGGCGGTGATACCTTTGGAGCCGGCCTCCGGATTGGTCTTGGCGTAGATGACGTAGACATCGGCGTCGGGCCCGTTGGTAATCCACATTTTGGCGCCGTTCAGGTAGTAGGTGTCGCCCTCTTTGCGGGCGCTCAGCTTCATGCTCACCACATCGGAGCCGGCGTTGGGTTCGCTCATGGCAAGCGCACCGACGTGCTCGCCGCTGCACAGTTTTGGCAGGTATTTGGCTTTCTGTGCCGCGTTGCCGTTCTTGCGAATCTGGTTCAGGCAGAGATTGGACATGGCGCCGTAGGACAGGCCCACCGAGGCCGAGGCGCGACTGATCTCTTCCATCACGATGGCGTGGGCCAGGTAACCCAGGTTGGAACCGCCGTACTCCTCTTCCACGGTAATGCCCAGCAGGCCCATGTCGCCGAATTTGCGCCACAGGTCGTTGGGGAATTCGTTGTCGCGGTCGATCTGCGCGGCGCGCGGGGCGATTTCCTTCTGGCACATCTGGTAGACCGCGTCGCGCAGCATGTCCAGTTCTTCGCCGAGGCCAAAGTTCAGGGTGGGGTATCCGGTATTCATGGGCGTGTCCTGATGCAGTGATCGGTGGGCGGGGCGCTCAACGCCGCTGCCTGTTTCTGGTGGTGGGTGATGCGGGTTTGTCCTGCAGCGCCTGCTCGCAGAGGCTCTGCACTTCGTCGAGCCCGGCCAGCATGTCGTCGATATCTTTCTTCTGCTGTAACAGGCGCTCGCGCTTCTCCCTCACCGTACTGATAAGGGAGTGTAGCTGTTCCTCGTTGTTGTGCTCCGGGTCGTAGAGGTCGATGACCTCCACGCTTTCCTGCAGGCTCATACCGATGCGTTTGCCGCGCAGAATCAGCTTGATGCGCACCCGGTCGGCGGCGGAGTAGAGGCGCTTCTGGCCCTCGCGGCGGGGGTGAACCAGGCCCTTTTCCTCGTAAAAGCGAATGGTGCGGGTGGTGACACCGAATTCGCTGGCGAGGTCGGAAATACTGTAGGTTCTGTCCGGCATGGGGCGGCCTGCTGGCAATGATTCTGGAAACTATAGCCTCGAATTACGTTGACGTAAACGTAAACTTGAGATTTTTTGACACCGGGAGAGGGCCGCCCAGATGGCGGCGCCGTTTATCGGGCGGGGTGCCTCAGTCTGCCTGGCAGCGATGGACGGCGGGCTGGCGAATTTGCATCGCTCCGTTGGCGTACTGGGCGAACCCCACTTGTAGCCGGGTGGCGTTGGCGGGGACTTCGAAGGTGGTGGACACCGACACCCAATCGGTGGTGCCCAGATGTGGCTCATGCTCGAACTGCTCGCTGAGCAGCAGGCGGTCGCCGCCCATCACCGGGTCCGGATCGCCGCGCAGGGTGACAACCAGTCCACCGCCGATTTTGAAGCCGTGGGTCACCCCCTCTTCGGTCAGGTCTAGCTTCAGCTCGGCACTGTAGCGCAGCAGGTTGCCCCTCAGTTCCCGTGCCGGCAGCGCCTGGACCAGGCGAAACCAGGGCTGGCTGGCGACCTTGACGATGGAGGCAGTGCCGTCCTTGTAGGTCAGCTCGAAGGATTGCTCCCCCGCGTGTTGCGACGACCTCCAGGGGGGCGCTGCACCGCTGGCATTGGCGGCGAAGTCCGGGTTGCCCAGCAGGTTGTCGCCGCCACAGCGGGCGCTGGCTGCCGGGTTGTCGGGGGGGGATTGGCCGCCGTCGCAGGCGGTACAGAGAAGAGCGGCCAGGGCCGCCATGGGCAGTATTGTTTTCATCCGCCGAAGTATAGGGAGGGCCGGCACCCTGCACCAGCCCCGGAGTGCCGCTCCCTACTGCAATTCCAGTGACTGCTGGCCAATGCCGGCCGGTGTGCCGCGCTGCTGGATGCCGGAGTTGCCCATGTCCGGGCGCGATTCGCTGTTCAGTACAGCTGGCAGGCGATCCAGCAGGTTGGCGCCCCAGTCGTGCTGGGGCAGGGGCGTCAGCAAATCACCCACCTCCACCACCTCGGCAAATCCGAACAGGGGCTGGATGGCCGAGCCGCTGCTGCCGTCTCCGTCCCAGGTCATATAGGCGGCTCCGGACACGCGGTGCTCGCGGTTGAAGCTCACCAGCATGAACTGGCCGGCTATGCGGGCATCACCCCAGTCTACCGAGAGAAAATCGGCCCCCAGGGCGCCGAGGCTGAAGCCCAGGCTGTTCTCGCGGATGCGCCAGTACTCCCAGCCCATGACGTAGCCACTGGGCGTGGCGGACAGGCGCAGTGGCGGGCCGAGGGCGGCCAGCACCTGGCTCATGGTGTGGCCCTGGCGGGGTGCTGCTGTCTCGTCTAGCGGTTCACCCATTTGGTAGTGCCACTGGCTGCAACCCGCGGCTGTAAGCAGCCACAGCAACAGGACAAAGCGCGGCAGGTTATTCATCGCCGTTTACAAAGGTTGAATAGTCGACCAGTTTGTCCTGCTGGTCGAAGATAAACACGGCGCGGTCGTAGCGGGTATTCACCTCAAAGCGGTTGTAGGCGATGAGGATCAGGCCCTCGCCCTTCGCCTGCTCAAACAGGTAGTAGAGAACCGTTTCATCTTCCAGGGCAATGAGCTGGGAGGGCGGGCCCAGGCGTTTAAGTATGTCGCTGCGGGTGGTGGTGCCGGGGGTCAGTGAGCCGAGATTGGCCGGGTCCCAGGTGACTTCCACGCCGCGGCGGTTTTCGTACTGGGCGCAGGCGCCAAGCATTGTGCACAGTAGCAGGACGGTGAGGGTGCGTGTCATATCGTCAGGGCTCCGCAAGAGGTTGTGTGTGAGAAGGGTGGCTGGCAAACAGAAACAGCAAGCATACTGGTTTCAGCTTACGTCCGTTAGCTGCCACCCGGATCAGTTTGCGGGCGATATTTCCCCTGCACGGGAGAAACAGCGCATGCTAGGCTTGTGCCGGTCTGCACAATGCTGAACTCATCGTCATGATTGCAAACTGGTGGAACAATCGCGTACAGCCGCTGGTGGCGCTGGCCGCCGTGCGTCGCCTGATCGCCAACCCGGACGCAACCGGGGAGGTGTTCCGGATTATTGAAGCCCTCAAGGGCGACAGTCTGCAGCGCGCGGTGGCGCGCATGCGCCAGAGCGATTCCGGCCGTGCGCTGCTGGCCCGGCGTACCGATATCATTACCCAGCTCTCTGACCGGGACTACCTGCGCTCGCTGCCCCCCGGCAGCCTGGGCCAGGCTTACCTGCAGTTTGTGGAGAGCCAGCAACTCAGTGCGGATGGCCTGGTCGCAGCCAGTGATGAGGCCCCCCGGCGGCGCAACCTGCCGGCTGAGGAACAGTGGCTGGGGTCGCGTCTCCGGGATATCCACGACCTGCAGCACGTACTCACCGGCTACGGCAGGGATGAACTGGGCGAGCTGTGCCTGCTGTCATTCATGACCGGACAGACGCGCAATCGCGGCATCGATTTCATCGTTTTCATGGGGCGTCGCCAGTTTCGTCGCCAGGCGCCGCAGGTGGATGTGGACGCCTGCGTGGCCGAGGGCGCTGAACTGGCCCGCGGTTGCCAGTGGCTGCCGTCACTGCCGCTGGAAGACTGCCTGGGGAGCTCGCTGGAGTCTCTGCGCTCGGACTGGGGGCTGGCGCCGCCCCGGCGATATCTTGCCGCACGGGCTGTACTCGACGCCAGCGACGCGGCGGGCTCCGGTTCTGCCGCGGTATTGTCCCGCTGATGTTGCCGGCACCCCTGCGGTCCCTTGCCTGGCTGGTTTACCTGTTGTGCTGGTCGGCGGTCCTGGTAGCCATGTTCATGCCCCAGCTCCCGGTGGACATGGAGCACGGTTCGGACAAGGTCGGCCATCTGCTGGCGCTGTTCGGGTTGGCTTTCAGTGGTTGTTTTGCGGTGTTTCCCGGCGCCTGCGAAAAGCGTTACTGGATCTGGACGATTGTTGCCGCGATTGCGCTGGAATGCCTGCAGGGGGCGCTGGTCACGGCGCGCCAGTTCAGCCTGGGCGATATCGCCGCCAATCTGGCCGGCGTCGCACTGGCGGGTGTGACCTGGTGGTGGCTGTTTCGGCAGCGGGTGCTGCCGGCGCGTAGCGGCAGCTAGCCGGGCAGGCGATATGCGACAGGGTGTTCGCCAGCGCTGTTTCAGGATGAGGCCCGGGAGAGCGGCTACTCTGCCGCCTGGTTCGCTTCGGCGATGGCTTCCTCCACCGGGCCAATCAGCGCCGCTGCCCTGGGGTAGCCGGCGTACTGGGCGATGAAAAGCAGTAGTTCACGGGCTTCGTCCGCATTCATTTCGCCGCGCTTGAGGGAGGCTTTCAACTGGATCTTGAAGGTGGTGGGTTCGCCCTTTTCCGCGATGATACCCAGCAGGAGAATACGCTTGTCGCGCATGGCCAGGGTGTCGCGGGTCCAGATTTCGGCGAACAGTTGCTCCAGCATGACATCGCTGAAGGCATAGCCCTCGGGCGGGGTGATGACATCTCCGGCGTATACGTCAGTGATCGTTTCCAGGCCGATTTCGCGGCGGCTTTTTTCGCTCATTGTGTGGCGTTCTCCAGGCAGTTTATGGTTGTTAGTCCAGGGTGCCGAACAGCTTGTCGTACAGCAGCGTGATAGTGGCGTAGTTGCCCCGGTGCATGTTCTCGTGGTGCACATGGTGCTTGGCGGTGATCCACGACAGGCCGCGGAAGGGGAAGTAGGGCAGATCTACAAAGGTGTGATTGATGATGTTGAGCTGGGTGAAGATCACGTAGGTGGCGATGACCGTGGCGACATGAAATGGCCCCAGTACCGCGGCCAGCAGGGCGAGGGAGCCGAGAAAGAGGGCGATGCCGACAAAGGTCTCAACAGGATGCACGTAGTAGGCATCGATGTGCGTGGGCTTGCGCGCCTGGTGATGCACGGCGTGAATCCGGCGCATCCAGCCCTTGCCGTGGAACCAGAAGCGGTGGCAGAGGTAGTAGAAGAAATCGTAGACCATCAGGATGATCACCGCGTCCAGCACTATCCAGCCGATGCTCTCTGCGGTAAAGGTGACACAGAACGGCAGAATCAGCACGAAGAAAGCCAGGTTGGTGAAGGCGCCGATGTTGCGACTGGCCTTCATCACCGGCGGGTACTTGGGCAGGGCCTTCTTCTTGCTGTCCTCGTCCCGGTTGACCTCGCGCATGCGCTGTAGCGCCGGTACCCTGAAAGCGAGCCATTGCCCGACCTTGGTAATCAGCACAACGCCGGCCAGCACGGCCAGCGCCGCCTGCCAGTGATAGTGGCTCGCCAGTGTTGAAAACCAGTCGCTCATAGCTTCGATCTCCGCGGGCTATTTCAGCAGTAATTCCGCCAGTTCCCGGCGCGCGTGGGGGCCGAGTTTTTCCCGCAGGTCACGGGCCAGCTGGCTGATATCCGGGGCTTCCCGGCTGAACACTGAAACTTCAAGCTGCAGCGCGTGATACAGCTTTTTCAATGATGTGCGCAGGCTGTCCAGGGCGTCGGGGCCGATGCTGGCGCGAATCTCGGCTTCCAGCTCGTCGATGCCGATAACCGAGTCTTCGATCAGTTTGCGGCCGAGGCCGGTGAAGCGCAGCAGAACCTGGCGCGCATCGGCGGGATCCTGTTCCCGGTAGATGTAACCCTGCTCCTCCAACTCACCGGCGATGGCGCTGATGGCCTGTTTGCTGACGTTTTGCAGGGCGGCGATCTGCAGGATGCGTCCCCCTTCCGGGCCGATCAGTGACAGCACCTGGCCGAAGGACAGCTTGAGGCCGCCGTGGCCGCGGCGCTGGGTCAGCTCCATCAGGCGCTGGGTGAGATAGTCACTGAAGCGTGGCAGCAGGCCTACCATTGCAGCGCGGCTCTGCTGCAGCTGGTTGAAGTCCGGCGGCAGCAGATTGTGTTGGCCGCAGAAGTCGACCAGGGCAATGACGCTCTGCTTGAGCAGACGCGGCCCTATCAACTTGCCCACTTCGCGTTCCAGTCGCTCAGCGACAGTCACGCCGTGGCGGCGCAGGTCGATACCCTGTTCGGTGAGCACGATGCGCTTGGCGCGGCCATCGTCCGGGTCCGGCGCGCGTTTGATATAGCCAGCGGCTTCAATCTGGTTGGCTGTCTGGTTGGCCGCCTGTCGCGAGATGCCCAGCGCCTCGGCAAGGTCAGTCAGGCGCGTTCCCTCTGGCGGCACCAGGGAAATGTAAGGTTCGTAGTAGAGGCGCAGGCGGTTAAAGCCGTACTCGCCGGTCAGGCGCTCCATTATCTGGCCTTCCAGGTAGCGCGTAATGCCCATCGCCTGCCGCGGGAAGTTGTCGCGGTAGCGGTGCCAGGTTGGGTCGGCGCTGTCGACCAGTGGATTCATTGAAGTCATGGGGCAAAAAAGTAAATATAAATTGACGAAAGGTCAAGTAAAATTGACTAAATACCGGTGCCTGCGATTTGGGGCTGCCCCGGCGCGCCTTGTGAGGCTATGCTGTAGCAACCTGAATGCCAGCCGCAAGCGCGAGCTGGATGGCCAGAATGATAAAACAACAGGAGAAGCTATTGATGTCCAGTGCCCCCACCGTACCAGAGAGCCATCGGCACATTCTTGAAACTGCGGTATTCGCCTATGTCAGCACGATTCGCGCCAAAGACCAGCTGATATCCACCAACCCGGTCGGCTTTGACTGGGATGGGGAAACCTTCCGTTTCAGCACCCTGAAAAGCCGTGTGAAGTATCGCAATATGCAGGCGGATGCCCGGCTGACCGTCTGTGTGATGGACCCGGTCGCGCCCACTCGCTATATCGAATTGCGCGGGCGTGCCGTGCTGGAGGATGACCCGGAAGGCGCCCTGAACCAGAAAATTTTCCGCAAGAACATGGGGCGGGACTTTGACCTGGACGAACCCGATGCAGAGCGGGTGATCGTGACTCTGGTTCTTGAGCAGGTGTCGACGCCGCTACTTTACGGCGGCAAGCTCGATCATATCGGTTCCTGAGTTTCGCCGGCGGCCCGTGCCGCCGGTTTGCTTGCGCTGCGACTGTATTCAGTTTGGCAGGCTATATACCACCAGGGCGTCGCCCAGTAGCTCGCCGAGTTTCTCCGGCCCCTTCGCCCCATAGGCCAGGGGGCCGTGCCCCCCGGCGGCAACGGCCAGGTACTGCTTGCCGTTCTTGCGCAGGCGATAGGTCATTGGCGTTGCCTGGGCCGGCGCCGGCAGTTTGCTCTTCCACAGTACATCGCCACTTTGCAGGTCGTAGGCGCGCAGGTAGCTGTCCAGAGTTGCACCAATAAAAATCAAGCCACTGGCGGTCTGCAAGCTGCCGCCGGTATTGGGTGTACCCCATTCCAGGAAGCGCCCCAGGCCCAGCGGCGACAGTTCCTCCAGGTTACCGAGCGGCTTTTCCCACAGGGTTTCGCCGCTGTCGAGATCGATGGCGGTCAGAACGCCCCACGGCGGCGCAGTGCAGGGCGTATTGTTGGGAGACAGAAAGCCGCCGCGTACCACGACATAGGGCGTGCCCTCCTGGGCGTTGGCGCCCACCAGGTCGTTGCCGTCCAGGCTGTCGGCCTGCTCTCTTGGAATCAATCGTGCGGTATAGGGGACACGCATGGAGTTTACGACCATGATGTTCTCGCGGGGGTTCACCGACACGGAGCCCCAGTTCACACCGCCGCCGAGACCGGGCCACAGCAGGGCCGGCTTTTCCAGCCCGGGCGGGGTGAAAAGACCGCGATAGTCGAATTCACGGAACTGGGCCAGGCAGGCGTCGCGGTCGCCGGGGTAGAGGCCCCAGATATCATCTTCGGTGAGCGCCTGAGGATGCACCGGCCGCGGCAGGGTGGGGTGGGGCTGGGTCGGTGAGGTGCGCTCGCCGGGGACCGTGGACCGGGGTACCGGGCGCTCCTCCACCGGGAACAGTGGGGCGCCGGTTTCGCGGTTGAGCAGGAAGATATTGCCCATCTTGGTTGCGGCAATCACCCCGGGGGTTGTGCCGTGCTGTTCGAACAGCACCGGCTGCGCGGCCACATCCCAGTCCCAGATATCGTGATGTACCGCCTGGAAATGCCACAGAGGCTGGCCGTTGCCGGCGTCCAGCGCCACGACTGAGGTGCCGTAGTAATCCATATCGCCGCGCTCGGGGCCGCCGTAGTGGTCCGGCTGGGAGCCGCCCGTCGGTACATAGATGATGCCGCGCTCGGTATCGGCGGACAGGTTGCCCCAACTATTGGGGGTGGAGCGGGTGAAATCCATACCGGCATTGGCTTGCTCCGCGCTGACTGGCTTCATGCCGGGAGGCACCGGGTCGAAGGCCCACACCAACTCGCCGCTGCGCACATCAAAGGCGCGAATAACGCCGGGCGGGGCATCCACGCGCTGACCGTCCTTGACGAAGGCGCCGGTAATGACCAGGTCGCCAACCACCAGCGGTGCAGACGTGACGTAGTACTCCGCGAGTCGCAGGTCGCCCAGGTTGGCGGTCAGATCGACACTGCCACCGTTGCCAAAATCGGCGCAGGGTTTACCGGTGGTGGCATCTACGGCCAGTAGCCGCGCGTCCAGGGTGCCGGACAGGATTCGCTGGCTGCAGCTCGATGCTTTCTGCGAGTCCTGCCAGTAGGCGACCCCGCGGCAGGACGGCGTATACACCCCGGTGAGGTCCACCTCCGGGTCGTAGGTCCAGCGCTCCGTGCCGGTTTCCGGGTCCAGCGACACAATCCGGTTATAGGGTGTGCAGAAATACATGCTGTCCTGCACCACCAGTGGCGTGGCCTGGAATGCGGTCGCGCCGTGGGTGTCCGTTCCCGCCGAGACGTCGCCGGTATGGTAGACCCAGGCGACTTCCAGTTGATCGACATTGTCCGCGGTAATCTGCTGGAGAGGGCTGAAGCGCTGGCCGGCGGCGCTGCCGCCGATCGCTGGCCAGGAGGCGACAGGCCCGCTGTGATCAGTGGAGGCTGAGTCGCAGGCGGCGAGGGTGAGTGCTCCGCAGCACGCTATCACTGCAGGAAAATCGCTTTTTTTCATGGCTGGCTTCTTATTGAAATAACATACTTTAAGAAATGTTTTGTATGCTAGCATGTCCGCCGTAAAAAGATAAGGAGAGCAGGGCAGATGTGGGACGCGAAATACGACGTTTTGGTGATTGGCAGTGGCGCCGGAGCGCTGACGGCCGCCTGCCGGGCGCGGGATCGCGGCCAGTCGGTGGTGGTGCTGGAGAAGGCGCCCCGCTACGGCGGTACTTCGGCCAGTTCCGGTGGCGGCCTGTGGATTCCGAATAATCACTTGATGCTGGCGGCGGGTATCGACGACAGCGATGAGGATGCCCTAACCTATTTGCAGGCCCTGACCGGGGGCGATGTCGATCCCACCCTGGTAGAAGCCTATGTGAAAGAAGCGCCGCAGATGCTGCGCTATCTGGAAGAGCAGACCCATGTGGCCTTCGAATCCATGGTGCACTACGCCGACTACTACCAGAACCTGGCGGGATCGCGCCCGGGCGGCCGTTCTATCGATCCCTTGCCCTATCACGCCCGCGAACTCGGTGAGGCTTTCCACGCCATGGGCCTGCCCCACATCCAGACCCGGGTCATGGGGCTGATGGGCTATACCAACCAGGAGGGCGCGGTGCTGCTCAGCAAGGCGCCGGGCTGGTGGAAGGTGGTGCTGAAGCTGGCAGTGGAGTACGCACTGGACATTCCGGGCCGGCTACAGGGGCGACGCTCTCGCCGGCTGGTGATGGGCAATGCCCTGGTCGGACGCCTGCGGCACTCGCTGGATGAGCGTGGCATAGGGTTGGAGCTAAATGCGCCTGTGCGTGAATTGCTGGTGGAGCAGGACAGAGTGTGCGGCGTGGTTGTGGACGGGCCCCAAGGGCAACGCCGTATTCACGCCCGACATGGCGTCATCATCGGTGCCGGCGGCTTCGAGCACTCCCAGGCCATGCGCGAGCGCTATTTGCCCGGGCCAACGCGGGCCGAGTGGTCAGCGGCCTCGCCGACCAATACCGGTGATTTGCTAGAGGCAGCCACTGCCATCGGGGCGGCTACCCATCTCATGGATGAGGCGTGGTGGGGCCCGACCATTCGCGTCGAAGGAGAAGACCGGGCGCGCATGCTGTTCACCGAGCGCTCCATGCCCGGCTGCATTCTGGTCAACCGTGCCGGCCGGCGCTTTGTCAATGAATCGGTGGCTTACACCACGGCCGTACAGGCGATGTACAAGCCGGATAACCTGCCCTGCTACGCCATCTTCGACAGCCGCTACCGGCGCGAGTACCCCTTCGGCCCGCTGCTGCCGGGCGCGATGCACCTGGATTTCCTGCAGAGCGCGGGTGTGCGTCGCGACTTGCTGGCCAAAGCCGACAGCATCGCCGCACTGGCGCAGCAACTGGGCATTGATGGAGCCTGCCTGGAGGCGACCGTGCAGCGCTTTAACGGCTACGCCGGCAGCGGGGTGGACGAGGAGTTTCATCGCGGCGAAGACAGTTACGACCTGCTCTACGGGGATGTGAGGCTGGGCCCCAACCCCTGTCTGGCGGCACTGGGGGAGGCGCCGTTCTACGGCATCGAGGTGTACCCGGGGGATATCGGTACCAAGGGCGGCCTGCTGACAGATGCCAGTGCGCAGGTGCTGAATGCCGATGGAGAAGCTTTGGGCGGCCTGTACGCCATTGGCAATAGCGCCGCGTCTGTCATGGGGCGCTATTACCCTGGCGCAGGCGCAACCCTGGGGCCGGCGATGACCTTCGGTTTTATCGCGGCAAATCACATCGCGGACGGCGCCAGTACGCCGTAATTGTAAGGCCAAATTCCCTTGCTAACGCAATGTATTGGGTCTATAGTTGGCAAAAACATTAAGTAAAAAATGTTTTATGTACAGGGAGAATCCAGTGACCTATCAGCCACGACGTTTGCGCTTTGGGGCTTTCTTTGCCCCCTTTCACAATGACCGCACCAGCCCCACCTTTGCCATCGAGCGCGATCTCGATCTGGTTCAATGGCTGGATACCATGGATTTCGACGAGGCCTGGATTGGCGAGCATCATTCAGGTGCCTATGAGTGCATTGCCTCGCCGGAATTGTTCATTGCTACCGCCGCCGAACGCACCAGGCATATCCGCATGGGCACCGGGGTCAGTTCGCTGTCCTACCACCAGCCCTTGATACTGGCGGACCGCATTGCACAGCTTGACCACCAGACTCGCGGGCGCATCATGTTCGGTGTTGGTCCCGGCCAGCTGGTGGCGGATGCCTATATGATGGGAGTCGACCCGCAGTCCTTGCGCGAGCGTATGGGGGAGTCGCTGGACGTACTGGTCAAGCTGCTGCGCGGCGAGACCGTCACCGCCAAAACCGACTGGTTCACCCTGAACGAGGCGCGCATGCACATCCTGCCTTACCAGGAGGATCTGGAAGTCGTGGTGGCTTCTGCTATCTCGCCGTCAGGCGCGCGCCTGGCGGGGCAGTACGGTGCCGGCATGCTGTCGGTGGCTGCTTCCAGTCCCAAGGGCTTTGAGGCGCTGGCGGACAGCTGGGCCATCTGTGAAAGCAAGGCCGAGGAATACCAGCAAACGGTGGATCGCCGCACCTGGCGGGTGGTGGCTCCTATCCATATCGCGGAAACTCGCGAGCAGGCCAGGCAGGATCTGGAATACGGCCTGATGGACATGTTCAACTACTTCCACAAGTTCGGTGGCTCCCTGTTCCCGCAGGTGAAGGACCTGGATGAAGCGATTGAAGTGTGGACAACCGGTGGCCTCGGTGCCTTCGGTGTCGGCCTGGTAGGTACCCCGGACGACCTGGTTGAGCATATTCAGAAGCTGCAACACCAGTCCGGTGGTTTCGGTTCCTTCCTGTCGCTGGCTCACAACGCCGCCAACTACGAAGCGACGAAAAAGTCCTACGAGCTGATTGCCCGCTACGTCATGCCGCACTTCCAGCACTGCAACGACAACCGCACCCCGTCTCTGGAGTGGGCGTCATCCAACGCGGATCGCTTTATGGCGGAATATATGGGCGGGATCGAGAAAGCGTTCAAGCAGCACGAAGATGAAATCGAGGCAAAAAAGCAGAAGGCAGGTTGAGATGATTCAGCATATAACCCTGATCTATTTCAAAGACGGTACCGACAGCGAGCGCAAGCAGGCAGTGCTGGAAGCCTTCCAGCAACTGCCGGGCCTGATTCCCGAGGTAAAGGCATTCCGGGTGGGCCTGGATCTTGAACTGCTGGAGGGCAATGCGGGTCTGGCGGTAGTGGCGGAGTTCGCCAGCCGGGAGGACTTTCTCACCTATTCCACCCACGCCGCTCACGCCGAAGTCATCTTCCCGGTATGCGGTGAGGTGATGGCCTCCTACGCGACCAGCCAGTTCTCGTTCTAGTGAGCGGCGAGCTGCCCTGGCCGGGCGGCGCACCTTTGCGCAGGTATAACCAGAAGGCGCTGCAGGTGATCTGCAGCGCCTTTTTATTGGTCAACTGAGGCCGCTGTTAATCCAGCTCGACGATTTTAATGGTCCGGTTAGGGCAGTAATCCACCGCATCCTGCACTTTGCTGCGCAGGGCTTCGTCGGGAAATTCTTCCTTCACCCGCACTTTTGGATAGCCCGTCTCCACGTCCACCACTTCAAACACCTTGGGGCATTCCTCGGTGCACACACCGTGGCCCTGGCACAGCAGCAGATCGACTTCTACCTTGTAGCGTCCCATGTCCGTTCTCCGCTGTTAGGCCGCCGCGCGGTCGGCGCGACGACGGTAGCGCAGAATGCAGGGGTCAGAGGGGCGCAGGATCAGCGAGGGCATGATCTCCGCGTACTCGCCGGAAGGGCCGGCCAGTTCGAACTCGTAGTTGTGCAGCAGCACTGAGAAGATGACTTTTACCTGCAGGATGGCGAAGGCGTTGCCCACACACTTGCGCTGGCCGCCGCCGAAGGGAATGAGGGCGAAGGGATTCTCCGGGTTGGGGCGGTCGGGGATAAAGGCCTCGGCATTTTCGAAGCTGCTCTCCAGGCGGTGGGCGACGTAGGGACAGAGCATGACGTTCTTGCCCTTCTCGATAAGGTGATCCTTGTACTCGAAGTCCTCCACTACGCGACGGGTGAGGGCATTCAGGGGCGGGTGCACGCGCAGAGTCTCGCGGATGAAACCCTCCAGCCTGGACATCCGCCGCAGGGTGCGCATGTCGAACTGCTGGCCGGAGTCCATCAGCGCGTCCACTTCCCTCACCACATCCTGCGCCAGTTCCGGGTTGCGTGCCAGCTCCACCAGAGTCCAGGCCGCGGTATTGGCGCTCGTGTGGTGGCCGGCGAACATGAACCACACGATCATGCCGGCAATCTCCGAGGTGCTGAGATGGCTGCCGTCGGCGTAGGTGGCGTCCATGTAGACTTGCAGCAGGTCCATCTGTACCTCGCCTGAGGCGCGGCGTTTCTCCACCCGTTCGGTGATCAGCTCTTCCAGTCGCGCACGGGCGGTGTCGCGGGCCTCGTAGGCGGCCTTGCGGGAGTTCGGGTCCTGCAGGCCGCCGGCATCGGCGGCCGCGCCCAGGGTGTGGTAAAGGCTGGCGAATTCATCAGTCAGTGAGTAGCGGAACTCGCCGCCCAGCAGGCAGTGGGTGGAGGTTTTGATGGTCAGGTCGGCAAAACCTTCGTAAAAGTCGAACTCGCCGCTGTCACCCCAGGTGGCGATCCAGTCTTCGGCCTCTTTGGCGATGATGGGGGCATAGTGGTTCATCTTCTCGCTGGCCAGGCCGCGCGAGTGCATGCGCAGTTGCTGGCGCTCGATGTCGATCGGTGCGCCATATTGCACGCCCTTGCCGAAGATGGGCACCATGAACTGGTAGGCCTCCGGCGCGCTGACCTTCACGTCATCTACCCGGAACACCGCCTCGTGAGCTTCCGGGCCGACCATCAATACGGTGGGCATGCCGCCCATGTCGAACTCGGCGAGCTCGCCGCACTCCTTGTAGGCCCGCATCAGGAAGTAGGCCGGGTGGGCACAGAATTCTTCGAAGTGTCCGCCTTCCGCCGTCGCTTTAGCGCCGCTGACAACGGGGATAGGTTTCGGGTTCGCACTCATGGCAGCCTCGCAATTGGCAATAAAACATTGCAGAAGAAATTGTTTGATTGATTATAGGGGATGGCTTGCGGTCGGACAAGGCACCTGTTGGTGTGAGCCCGGGCAGTATCAATAGTTAGGATGGGCCAGTGCGACTCTGGTAGAGTAACACCCATTCACTGGCAATGTTTCACGATGGGGAAGTACGTGGCAATAGAACTCGATCAGGCGGATATCGACGCCATGGGCCGTCAGGCGGCCAAAAGCAAGGCGACTCAGGACAAAATCATCAATGCAGTGATCGGCCTGATCAAGGAAAAGGGGTTTGCCGCCGCCAGTTCCAGCCAGATTGCCAAGCGCGCCGGCGTCACCTGGGGTGCCGTACAGCATCACTTCGGTGGCAAGGACGAGATTCTCGAGGAAGTCCTGCAGCGCTCCCACCTGAAATTCCACGACACCCTGAGTGCCAACCGCTTCACCACCGGTACCGCTGAGCGGCGCGTAGCCAAGTACGTGGACGCCGCCTGGTATCACTACCAGGGTGACGAGTATATGGCGACCATGGAGATCCTGCTGGCCACCCGCGGGCACGGCAAGGCCGGCAATGACCTGTCCATCAGTCGCAGCCGCCGGGCCCACCTGGACCTGGCCCGTCGCATCTTTCACGACAGCAAGGGTAGCGACAAGCTCTTCCAGGAAGTCATCTACACCGTACACTGCATGCTCACCGGCATCCTGATTGAGATTGCGCTGGAGCCGGAGAGTTTCGATCCGCGCCCCTATATCAAGCGCCTGAAAGTCACCGTCACCGACATGCTCTACGCCTGAGGCGGGGTATACCATCGTAAACGGCGGAGCAGATTTCACGGCTTCCTGATGCCAGCGTCACCGGCAACTGCTATACAGAGCCTGAACGTGCGGCGCCCGCCGCTCGGCAACCGCAGCTGGAGTGATAACGATGGATAAAGACACCCGCGCCATTCGCGCCCACAAGGCCTCAATCGCCAATGCCATGGCCGGCAACAAGGAACAGTGGCTGTCCCTGTTCGCCGAGGATGCCGTAGTGCACGACCCGGTTGGCAAATCCCCCCACGATCCCGAAGGCACCGGCTTCCAGGGCAAGGCGCGCATTTCCGAGTTCTGGGACATGATGATTGGCCCCGGCAATCTCACCATCATTCCTCACAAGCGCTATCCCTGTGGCGAGGACGTGGTGGCGGTGGCGATGACCGCCGCCAACAACATCGATGGCCTGAAAACCTACATCGAGATGATTGCCACCTACGAGGTGAACGAGGCGGGGCAATTACAGACCCTCAAGGTCTATTGGGATGTGGACGCGCTGGCCGATCAGTTGCCGCCCGGCCTGATGGGCTGATAGCGCCGATCTGTCCACTATTCAGTGCGGCGGCGCAGCTTGCCGGCTTCAGCCATCCAGTCGACCAGGTCCCGAAAGGACTGCTCCGCACCTACCAGCGGATAGCCCGGGTCAATCAGCCCGGGCTGGTCATCACAGGGCACCGAGCGTGTCAGCACTTCCGCCGCTTCCCGGGTGAGCGCGAACTGCCGCCCACTCAAGCGGCTGATCAGGTCGGCGGATGAGCCCATAAAACGCAGCAGGGGGCCGGGGATACTCTGCGCCTTGATGCTGCGACCGGACACCTTTTCCAGCAGCGCCCGCTGTTCTTCGTAACTCAGGTAGTAACCACCACACATGATGCGACGCGGCCCGCGGCCCGCTTGCAGCAGCTTGCTGAGCAGGTGGGCGAGGTCGCGCACATCGGTGAAACTGCGACCGCCTTCGGTGACCAGATAGCGACCGCTGCGAATTGCCTGTGCCAGCAGTTGGCTGCCGATGCTGAAGGTGGGGTCATGCGGCCCCTGGACGGAACCCGGGTAGATCGTGACCACCGGCTTGCCGGCATCCTGCAGGTCCCGTGCAATCTGCTCGGCCGCAGCCTTGGTGCGGGTGTACATGGCTTTTGGCCGCGCCACCCTGTCATCGGCGGTTTGCACCTTGCCGGCCGGCGGGAACAGGGCCAGGTAGCTGGATACGTGCACAACCGGGTCCATGCCCAGTGCCACCGCTTTGTTCAGAACGTCGCGGCAGGCGTCCACATTGATGTTCTGCAGCTTCTCCGCATCCTGCAGCCGGTCCGAGAATATGCCGGCACAGTGAATCAGCGCATCGCAGCCCGCCATGGCGGGTGTCAGCGAGGCGGCGTCGGTAATGTCACCCTGCGCGATCTCGAAGTGCTCCACGGTCAGGTCAAAGGGTGCAAGGCAGCGATTGAACTTATCACTGTCGCGCACCAGTACCCGGACGGTATGTCTATCGCGCAGGCACTGCACCGCGGCAAACAGGCCGACCAGTCCGGTGGCGCCGGTGATCAACACCTTCATGCCAGCGGCTCCATGACGTGGGAAGCAAAGTCGATCAGCAGCATCGACAGCATGCCGACGGCGCTGGCCTCGATCAGAACACGGCTCCAGGACCAGCGCTCATCGCCCTCATCCAGCCGGTAGTAGATGGGGAAGGCGACCAGGAAATACAGGGAATAATAGAGCGAGCCGTAGAGCAGCATCTGGTCGAGGTTCTCGTACCAGACGGTACCGGCGGCGTTGTCGGTAATGTAGAGGCGGGTTTCCGCCCAGGCCCAGAACACCGAGGTAAAGGCCACGATCAGGCACCATCCGACACGGCGCGCGGTAACGCCCCAGGTGGCTGTGAGGTGGCGGATGCGGCGCATAAAGATCACCGCCGAGTTGTGGTAGACCAGGAAAAACGCGACCGAGTTCAGGTACATGCCAAGCGGTACCTTCTGGTAGGCGGCGAGGGCGCCGGCTTCCTCCGGGCCGATAATGGCGGAGTCGAAATAGGCGTCGACACCGGGGAAGTTGTAGCGCAGGCCCAGCACCTCGAAGAAATACTCGGTATGTACGTAGGTGGCGATAAACACCCACCAGAACATGAACAGATTGGCCTTGAGCCAGTAGCTTTCACGCCAGGGAATATCGCTGTTGCGGCGCAGCCACCAGGGCAGGAAAACGCACCAGGGCAGCCACATCAGGGCATTCTGGGTTATGTGCCAGAAGGTGCTGGTATCGAGCCAGCCCATCCCCTGCATCAGCGCGTTGTAGGCGAAAAACACCGGGATGAAGCCGAGCAGCCATTTTTCCATCCAGGCTTTGTCGGCGTTGGGAGAGAACCACTTGGAGGTCATAAAAATACTCGCAGTCGATGTTGGGCGTGCGGAATCAGTTAACCAGATAGCGCTCGGCGAACTGCTCCATGTCCCGCAGTTTCTCGTCAAGGCTCATGCGGCTGGCCATGCCGTTCTCGTCGCAAAAGGCGTGACGGTACAACTGGGTGACGCCAAGCTCCGCGCAGCGGGCCATGTTGGACTCGCTCGGGTCGTACAGGCCAAGGCAGATTTCAAAATCGTCGGTGCTGGCACCGGTGGCCCGGCGACAGTCCAGCAGGGCGGGCACCAGTGCTTCCACCTCGCTCATTTCGTGCTGGCCGCCAATCCAGCCATCGTGGCGTGCGGCCCGCTGCAGGGCGGGGACAGCGAAGCCGCCGATGTAGACAGGCAGCGGGTGGTCCAGTCCGGGTGACATCTGCAAACTGGGGAAGCGGAAAAACTCCCCCTCGTGACTGACGGGTTCGCCGCTCCACAGTTTCTGCATCACTTCCAGCATTTCATCGCAGCGTCGGCCGCGGGTGTGGAAGTCCTGGCCAACCAGTTCAAATTCGCTTTTCTGCCAGCCGATGCCGGCGCCGAGAATAATGCGCCCCTCACTGATATTGGCCGCGGTAGACACCGACTTGGCGACATCGAAGGGGGTGTGCATCGGCAGTACGTAAACACTGGTCAGGAAGCGCAGGCGTGTGGTGATCTGCGACAGGGCGGCGATCTGTACCCAGGGGTCCGGCCAGTGAGTCTCTGGGTACCAGCGGATCATGCTGTTCTTGCTGTAATCGTAGGTCTCGTACTGTTCCGAGAAGGTGATCAGGTGCTCGCCCAGGCTGATGCCCTCGAAGCCAAGTTCCTCCGCGTGCTGCGCCAGACGCGGCAGTTGCTTCATGTCGAGCATGGCGATGCATTGCCAGTGCTTCATCGGCTTAATCCTCGTAGTGATAGATGTGACGGGACAGGTCGGCTTCCAGCAGGCCGTTCATGCCGGCCAGTTCCGCCCAGGGCGAGGTCGGTGCCGGAGTCGCAGTCGGATCGATGCTGATGTGGAAGCCGTACACTGCACCCGGGGGCAGGTCGCTGGTGATCGCGCTAACGCTGGCTCTCGGGTTGGCCGCCTGGACAATCTGCAGCAAGCCATTGGGTTTGCCAGCCAGTATGTCGGTGAGTACGCCCTGGACCTGGCCGTCATCGATAGCGGCGCAGTCGCCAATCCAGAGGCGGCCGTTACGGGCGTCGATCAGTTCGACTCTACTCGCCGTATATTCGGGAACAAAGTGAGGGTCCACCTGAAGCAGGCGCAAAATGGCGTCCATGTCTTCGCCCTCTATGCCGAACAGGCGGCGCAGGCGAGCCTGGTAGACCGGTGCCATCGCTGCGCAGTGTTCGGCAATGAGTTCGCTTACCACCTCGGGGCCGTAGTCCGTCATCAGGCTGAGATAGGAGGCGCGTTGTAGCAGGTGAACATCCAGGGCGAACTCCTTCACCTGGGTGAGCAGCTTGCTGTAGCACAGGTCTTCCAGGGTGAAATCGCGCTTGAACGGCCCGGCGTAGTCGGCCATGCCATCATCTGAGGCCGGGCCTTCGCTGAACTGGAACTGGCCGGCGCGGGAACTGCGGACGGCGTCTGTAAAGGTGCCAAACTGTACCGCTTCAATCTGGTCGCCGGGTTCGATGGCCACTTCCCAACGGCAGGGCCCCTCGGCGGGAATGTCCCCGCCGTGGGGCGGGCGAAATACCGGCCGACAGCGGGCGCCGGCATTGACCGCCATCACCGTGGCGTCAAAGGTCGGGTCCTCCATGTGTACGCAGATCTGTGTCTCGGCCGCCGGGTTTGCCTGGGTAAGGGCGCGTACATGGTTGTAGGCGCCGCAGCTGGTCAGCCAGAACTGCCCGTAGTCGGCATCCCTGACATCGTAGTGAAACTTGAGCCACATGTGGGGGGCGCCGATGTCGAGCTGGAAACCTTTCATGATGGTGTCCACACCGTTGCCCTGCATGCTGTGCAGGGCGCGGTTGCGGGCGTTGTAGACCGGGCTGGCGCCCATCCATTCGTCGAGTGCCTGGCGGGTGACACGGGCTTCGTTCCAGCGCACGGCGATCAGTGGCATGAGTGCGCGATCGTGAATCTGGTTGCAGAGCATGACTTCGCGCCCGAAGTGGGCGAGGGTTGCTTTGTCCAGACTGTCCCACTGACAGACTTTGGACTGTTCAGTATTTGCCGGCATTGCGGGCTCCTTATGCTTATGTACCCGGGTGTCGAGTGATTGGGCGATTTTTACATTGCGGCATTGGCGCTCAAGCGGCGATAGGCGTCCAGTACCGGGGTAAATTCCTCCGAGGTTGAGCCGTGAATCACTACCCCGTCAGCGCCGTTGTCGAGTTCCTGTTGCCAGGCGCGGGCGCAATCTTCGGGTTCGCCTGTGGCTGCGTGCAGCCATTCGGCGGGGATGAGTTCACTGATCTCTTCCAGTTGTTCCAGTGTGGCGACACTGTCGATGCCACCGGGAATGCTTTTTACCACCTCGCTGGCGCGGAAGGCTTCCAGTACCGCTGTATCCCAGCCGTTCAGCTCGATCAGCAGTTCTGCATAGCCCGGTGCCTGCATGTAGGTGGCCATGCGCGCCACCAGTTTGCGCAGGTAGTCTTCCCGTGTGGGCCTGCAGGCGGTGGCGAGTACGGCGTGGATGTTGATCTTGCCCGGGTCGCGGCCCGCGGCTTCGGCGCCCTCGGAGACCAGTGCCCTGGCCCGCTGCAATCCGCGGGGGGTGATGAAGGTGTGCAGGTGGATGCCGTCGAAGTGGGCGCCGGCGAAACGCAGGCTGGTGGGGCCGAAGCCGACGAAATGCAGTGGTATCTCCGCCTGCATCCAGTCACCCATGTTGAGGTAGGGCAGGTTGCCCATGGCGCCCTGGTAGCCCATCACCTTCTCACCGCGCCACAGTGTGCGCAGAAGCTCCACCCCTTCGACAATCTGCTGGTTGCTGACATTGTCGAGCCCCATCAGCTGGTTGCGAATGGCCACCCCGCGGCTGAGTCCCATCTCGAAGCGACCATGGGACAGGTAGTGCAGACTGGCCCCCATGGTGGCGAGCACCATGGGATGGCGGGTGTGCAAGTTGGTGGCGGCGGTGGCAACCCGGATTCGCTGTGTTGTCGCCAGGGCGGCGGCGCAGATGACGCCGGCATCTTTGACGTCGAAGCGCTCCGACAGCCACACCCGGCCCAGGCCGAGTGCTTCGGCCTGTTGTGCCTCTGCGATGGCGTCGGCGGGGGATGTTGTGTGGCCCGGCAGCAGGTAGCAGCTCAGTTCCGGGAATGCCGCATTGTCCATTTGTTTCCTCGCATGGCTTTGCAAATGAGTGCGCCCATTCTAGCCAAAAACCTTTCAAAAGAAATGTAAGTGTGTCATTTTTTCGTTGGCATTACAGTTCAATAAACAATAACAAGGGGTAGAAGATGTCCACAGGTGACTTTCCGCAAACACCGGAGGCGCTGACGCCGCAGCGATTGACTGACTATCTGCTCGCTGATGGCGTGCTTGCCGAAGGCGAAGTGACGGCGGTGGATGCCACCCTCATCGGGCACGGCAAGATGGGCAGTAATGCCCGGCTTTCCCTGCGCTACGCCGGTGAGCAGGGCGGTGCGCCCACGACCCTGATTGCAAAGCTGCCGGCCGAAGACCCGAAAGCCAGGGAAATGGCCGGCGCTGGCGGTGCCTACTACAACGAAGTGATGTTCTACCGCCACCTCGCCGGCGGTACATCGATGCGCACCCCGCGCATCTACGCGTCTGAAATCAGCGATTGCCGCACCGGGTTTCTGCTGTTGATGGAGGACCTTGTGGACGCGCGTCCCGGCAGCAACCTCGAAGGCGCCTCTCGGCGTCAGGCGGAAATGGCGCTGCGCGAGGTGGCCCGGCTGGCGGCGGCCTACTACGGTGACGAAAGCATCGCCGCCCTGGACCACGTGCTGACTGCTGCGAGAGATGATGGCGGCGCCTTCGGGCAGGCCCTGCTGGAGCAGAGCTGGCCCGGGTTTGTCGACCGCTTCGGCGCCGGCCTGTCGCCGGCCTGTCTGGCCTTCGGTGAGCGCTTTGTGCAGCACGCCGCCCACTTCACGGTACGCCTGCAGGGCCCCAAGACCCTGGTCCACGGTGACTTCCGCGCCGAGAACCTGCTGTTTGGTTCGCAGCGGGCCACGGTGGTGGACTGGCAGACGGTGAGTGAATCCAGCGTACTGACTGACGCGGCTTACTTTCTCGGCGGCAGCGTGGATACCGCTGACCGCCGCGCCTGGGAGGGTGAACTGGTGGCCAGCTACTGCGACTGGCTGGCGCAGGACGGGGTCGACCTGCCCTTTGTGGAGTGCTGGGCCCAGTACCGGGAATACGCCATGCACGGTTTGCTGATCACCATTCTCGGCGCCAGTTTCAGTTCCGCCGACGAGCGCGGCGACGCCATGTTCCAGTTGATGATCCAGCGCCACCTGCAGCACTGCCTGGATGTGGGTGCCGGCGAATTTCTGCCGGCGTGATCCCGGGTGTCAGGCGTAGAACTGTGAATACCAGCGGCGGAAGCGGCTGATGGGACCGTCGCCGTCGCAAAGTATGGGTTGGTCGCGGTAGATCTTGTGCTCCCAGATGGGGATGTCCTCCGACACCTGTTTGCAGATATCCGCCACGATGGCCGCATTGACGCCGCCCTCGACCACTTCGCCGTTGACCTTGGGCTGGGTGAAGGCGAAGCGCACATGCACCGTTCCGGCGTCCACAGGGGTGACCTGACCAAACAGCATGGTGTTGGCGATTCCCTCAAAGCGGGTAAAGCCCTGGCCGGGGCCGACACCGCGGGACGTGATGCTGCCCTTTACCGTGCCCCGCGGTGTTTCCAGGTCTGCGCGCTGTACGGTCTGGCTGACGTGATCGCTGAAGTTGATGTCCGATTCGGGAAAGGTCCCGGTCTGGTGCACATAGCGGAAGTGGGCGGAGTCGAAGCCGTTCTCGGCCATCTCCTGGCAGGTGGTATGGATGGTCCACTCGAAACGTTTGAGGGGCGCCCAGTCGTCGCTGTCGGCTTCGGGAAAGGTCTCCGGCTGCCACAGCGGGGCAATATCCTCGGGGTGGAACCAGGCGTAGATGACCTGGTTGGTCTCCACGATGTGATAGGCCTGCAGGCAGGGCTTGTCCCTCACCCTGGGCGGAATGTTTTTCGCGTAGGGAATTTCCTTCACTTCGCCTTCGGGGTTGAACTTCCAGGCGTGGAAGGGGCAGACGATGGTTTCGCCTTCGATGCGGCCGCCGCCGCTGCTGCCGTGGATGCCGTAGCCCAGGTGGGCGCCCAGGTGTGGGCAGTAGGCATCGAGTAGGGCGGCTTTACCGCTCTCGGTGCGAAACAGCACCAGTTCGCGGCCGAAGTAGGTGAGGGGGCGGGACTGGCCGACAGCGATCTCGTCGGCGTAGGCGACCACGAACCAGCCGCAGGGAATGGGCATGGAGAGGCGTTCAGTCATGGGGGATCCTGAGTGTGTCTGGGTTCATTATCGGGTATATAGTAAATACCAATTGACTAATGGTCAAATATAATTGACAAAACTCGAAGCCCGCTCGTAACATGCCCGAATGCTGGCGGTGTCGATGCCGCCGGCCCTGACTGGAGGAGATAATAATCATGTCCGCACTTTCCAGCGCCGGTTACATCGGTCTCGGCAGCATCGGAAAACCCAGCGCGGTGCGCCTGCTGCAGGGGCCATGGCAGACTTTCGTCTACGACGTGGTTGACGCCGCAGTGCAGGAGCTGGTGGATAAGGGGGCAACTGCCTGCGCCAGTCCGGGCGAGCTGGCCTCCCGTTGCCAGCACATTGGCATCTGCGTGCGTGATGACCACCAGGTCGAAGAATTGCTTTACGGCGAGGGTGGACTGATCGCCAACGCCGCTCCCGGTACCCTGATTGCCATTCACAGTACCGTCAGCCGGGCGGCGCTGCAGCGCTGGGGCGCAGACTGCCGGACCGCCAGGATCAGTTTGATCGATGCCGGTATCACCGGCGGACCCACCGGCGCCGAGGCGGGGACCCTGTGCTACATGGTGGGTGGTACTGCCGACGAAGTTGCCCGCGCGACACCGGTGTTTGAAACTTCCGGCGAGCGTATCGTCCACGCCGGCGAGCTCGGCGCCGGCATGCTGCTCAAACTGTGCAATAACCTGATGACCTATGCCGAGTTCATGGCCATGTCGGAAGCCTGCCGACTGGCGGAGGCCGGTGGTCTGTCGGTGGATGTGCTACGCGAGGTGGGTCTGTCCAACGGTGTGGTGAACGAGTCCATGCACAGGTTTGTCAGCAACCGCAATGCCCTCGCGGCTGGCTGCACGGAAGAGGAAATGGCCGCCATCTTCGGCCCCTTCGGCCGCCTCGGAGAAAAAGATCTCGACTGTGCGCTGTCCTCGGCTGAGGAGCTGGGGGTGAGCCTGCCCTCTACCGCGCGACTGCGGGAAGTGGTCTACGACCTGTTTATGAACAAGGCCTAGGAGTTGCAATGAATCCCGAATCACGACTGTTTATCGACGGCGAACTGTGCGAGGCCAGCGCTGGCCGCGTGTACCCGAACCTGAACCCGGCCACTGAAGAAGTGATGGGGCAGGTGGCCGATGCAACACCGGAAGATATGGAGCGCGCCATCGCCGCTGCCCGTCGCGCCTTCGATACCACCGATTGGCCCACCAATCATGCATTCCGTCTGGAATGTCTGAAGCAGCTGAAAGCGGGCCTGCTGGACGGGCTGGAGGATTTCAAGGCGCAGATCGCCGCTGAAACCGGTTCGCCGCTGGGTATCTGTGGCAGCGGCGGCCCCCAGTGCGAAGTGCCGATTTCCTTTATGGATTTCACCATCGGGGAACTGCCGAACTTCCAGTGGAGCCGCGATATCGGCGAGTCCGAGATGATGGGCATGAAGAGCCGGCGCCTGGTGGAGAAAGAGGCTGTGGGCGTCGTCGCCTGCGTTACGCCCTGGAACGTGCCCCTGCAGATCAACCTGGCCAAGTGCGTGCCGGCCCTCGCTGCCGGTTGCACCGTAGTGCTCAAGCCGGCGCCGGATACGCCGTGGGCGGCGACCCTGCTGGGGCGCGTGGTGAAAGAGTGTACCGACATTCCCCCCGGTGTCTTTAACGTGGTCACTGCATCGGACCCGCGGGAAGTGGGCGAGCAACTGGTGAGCGACCCGCGGGTGGACATGGTGTCCTTCACTGGTTCCACCGCTGTCGGCAAGCACATTATGGCGACGGCCGCACAGACGGTGAAAAAGGTCTTCCTGGAACTCGGCGGCAAGTCGGCCAACATCATGCTGGATGATGCCGATCTCAGCCAGAGCCTGCTCAGCGCCCTGGGGGTGTGCTTTCACGCCGGCCAGGGCTGCGCCATCCAGACCCGCCTGCTGATCCCGCGCAGCCGCCAGGCGGAGGTGGAGGAGCTGTTGAAAACCTATTTCACTTTTATCGAATACGGGGATCCTTCCTCGGACAGCCAGATTATGGGAGCGCTGGTCAACGCCAAGCAGCGCGAGCGCGTGCTGGCTTACATCGAGAAGGGAAAGGCCGAGGGCGCGCGCCTGTTACTGGGGGGCGGCAAGCCGGCACAACTCGAGAAAGGCTTCTACGTCGAGCCCACGGTGTTTATGGATGTCACTAACGACATGACCATCGCCCGCGAGGAGATCTTCGGGCCGGTGCTGGCGGTGATTGCCTACGACGACGAAGAAGACGCAATCCGCATTGCCAACGACTCCGACTACGGCCTGTCCGCCGGCGTGTGGTCCGCCGACGAGGCCCGCGCCCTGAGCGTGGCGCGGCGCCTGCGCAGCGGTACGGTGTGCGTCAATGGCGGCAATTTCTATGCGGCCGATGCGCCCTTTGGTGGCTACAAGCAGAGCGGCGTAGGGCGGGAAATGGGCCCTGAAGGTTTTGAGGAGTACCTGGAAACCAAGACCATCGCGGTGGGAGTATGACGGACAACCTGCAAGGACAGCATATCGTTGTCACTGGCGGCGGTAGTGGCTTTGGCCTGGCCATCGCCCGGGAACTGGTGGGGAATGGCGCACGGGTGACCCTGCTGGGGCGGCGCCAGGCGGCACTGGACGACGCAGTCGCCGCCCTCGGTACCGATTGTGCGGCGGGAGTGGTCTGCGATGTGGCCGACCCTGACGCCATCCGCCGCGGCTTCGCCGACCTGTCCGGGCCCATTGACGGCCTGGTGAATAACGCCGGCATGGCCCGCCCCGGAGCGGTAGACGACCTGGATGAAAGCGAAGTCATTCAGCAGGTGAACACCAACTTCCTCGGCACCGTATTCTGTTGCAAGGCGGCCATCCCCCTGCTGCGGGGGCGACCCAATGCGCGGATCGTGAACATCTCCTCCGCCAGCGCCTGGCACTACGACGAGATGTCCCACCTGTCGATTTACGCCTCCACCAAGGCGGCGGTGGAACGCTTTACCCGCGACCTGCGCCAGGAAGTGCAGCGCGACGGTATCGGCGTCACCTGTGTGCGCCCCGGCGCCGCCTGGACCAATTTTGCCGACGGCTGGGACGCGGAGAGAATTCACCGCGGTTTTGAGGCCTGGATGAAAACCGGGCCGGACATGGACAGCGGCATGCTGCCGGAACATGTCGCCCAGGCGGTCGCTCACGTCTTCAGCTATCCCCGGGGGGTGGCGGTGGATCTGCTGGAAGTGCGTCCCAATCAACCGATACCCAAACCCGAACTGTAACTGCAGCGATAACAACGAGGAATAGATCATGGATTTCAACGGAAAAACGGTCATCGTCACCGGTGCAGGTGGCGGTATTGGCGAAGCTTACGCCAAAGCCTGTGCGGCAAAGGGCATGAATGTGGTGATTGCCGAACTGAGTGAAGAAGGGGGCAAGCGCGTCGCAGCCGAGATCGAGGCCAGTGGCGCCCGTGCCCTGTTCGTCAAAACCGATGTTGGCAGCGAACAGTCAGGCAGGGACTGCGCAGCAGCCGCCGTGGAAGCCTTTGGAGCCATTGACTACCTGATCAACAATGCGGCGATCTTCGGCGACATGAAGATAGAAGGCTACCTGACGGTGGATATGGACTACCTGGAAAAATTTATGCGCATCAACGCCCACGGCGCCCTGATCATGACGCGCGCGGTGGTGGACGCCATGACCGCCGCCGGCGGTGGCGCCATTGTGAATCAGTCCTCCACCGCGGCGTGGATGGGGATGGGTTTCTACGGCGTCGCCAAACTCGCCCTGAACGGTATCACCCAGTCCCTTGCCCACGAACTCGGTGGCCGCAACATCCGCATCAATGCGATTGCGCCCGGACCGACCGAAACCGGAGCGCTGCAAAAAACCGCGGGGGACTACGCCAAGGAAATGGTCAAGAGCATGCCTATCAAGCGCCTGGGCCAGCCGTCGGATATGGCAGACGCAGCCCTCTTTCTGCTGTCCGACGAGGCGAGCTGGATTACCGGTCACGTATTGAACGTGGACGGCGGGCAGTTCATGCGCCCCTGAGGGCCTCGGGTTCCAGCAAGCGATTGTCCATCACAAAGGGCGCCCAGTGCGCCCTTTGTACGAGTGAAAACCTTACGCTCGCAGCACAAACGCTGACCGTGCCGGGTCACTGACTGCGCCTCCACGATCAGGTGCTTGCCTGTCCCCTGGCCTCTGCATCCTGCAGTTCCAGAGGGTGCATTTCGATGGTTCCGAACAGCTTGTCGTAGAGCAGGGTAATGGTGGCGTAATTGCCCCGGTGCATGTCCAGGTGGTGGGCGTCGTGCTTCATCGCAATCCAGTTAACGGTGCGGAAGGGGAAGCCGTCCAGGTCGATACGGCAGTGATTGACCTGGTTCAACTGGGTGTAGATAAAGTTCGAGATCACGATGGTCGCCACATGGAAGGGGGACAGGCCGAGCACGCCCAGCAACACAATGGTGGCAAAGTAGAGGCCGGTACCGATCACGATCTCCCAGGGGTGCAGCAGGTAGGAGTCGATGGACGTCACCCGGCTGCGGGCCTGGTGATGAACGGCGTGAACACGGCGGAAGTAACCCTTTCCGTGGAACAGGAAGCGGTGTACACCGTAGTAGAACAGGTCGTAGACCATCAGGATCAGCACCACGTCGAGAGCGATCCGCCACAGCGGCTGCGCACTCAGGGTGACAAAGAAGGGCAGGATCACGATGTAAAAGCCCAGGTTCACACTCAGGCCAATTTTCTGGGCGGGTTTCACCCGGTGGTGGTATTTCCTGGCGAGCTCGCGCCACTTGCGCTGGTTCTCGTCGCGGTTCACCTGGCGGGTGCGGGCGATGGCCGGAACCATGAATGCCAGGCGCTGGGCCAGGGCGATACAGGCACCGAGGATAAGAAAGGTGAGCAGGGCGGCCTGCCAGTTGTATTCGAGGGGCATCCTGCAAATCCTCTGTTAGCTGGGGAATGTAGGTGGCTAAAGTAAATAATGATTGACTAATAGTCAAGGTAACTTGATTAAACTGTAGGTCAGGGCAGAATACGGTTGCAGCCAGCGTTCGGGCAGCTAACATCGGCAATCGCGATCAGAGCATAAAAGCCGGCATTCCAGCCGGTATGGCAGAAGGGGAAAGTCAGTGGCGGAAGCAACAGGTACGGTGGATGCAAACTCACCGGTACATTGGCAGCGGGTGGAAGTCTCCCGTTTCGGCGGGCCGGAGGTGCTGCAGGTGATCGACGAGCAGGGCCTGCCGCAACCCGGGCCGGGGCAGGTGCGGGTGCGGGTGTTGACCGCCGGCACGGGCTTTACCGACACCATTATCCGCCAGGGCCAGTATGTGGATGTCAAAGACAAGCCACCCTTTACGCCCGGTTACGACTATTTTGGCGTTGTGGATGCGCTGGGCGCCGGTGTCACTGACCTGGCGCCAGGGGACTTTGTTGCGGAAATGCCGGTGATTGGTGGCTACGCCCAATATCTCTGTACCGATGCAGAGCGACTGGTGCGCTGCCCGGCGGGGCTCGACCCCGCGGCGGCAGTGTGCATGATCCTGTCCTATACCACGGCCTACCAGATGCTGACCCGGGAGTGCAGCCTCAGTGCCGGGGATGCCATTCTGGTACACGCCGCGGGGGGCGCAGTGGGCACCGCATTACTGGAACTGGGGCGTGAACTGGGCCTGCAGGTCTTTGGTACCGCCTCTGCGGGCAAGCATGAACTGGTGCGCTCCTTTGACGCTACGCCTATCGATTACCGCAATGAGAAATTCGAAGCGGTGATCGCACGGGAGACCGGTGGGCAGGGCGTGAAGGCGGCATTTGACACTCTGGGTGGCGCCTCCTGGTCGCGCTCTTACCGCTGTCTGGCCAGGGGGGGGACGCTGGTCGCTTTTGGGGCGCTGCAACTGACGACCGGCGAGGAAAAACTGCCTGGCCTGTTGTGGGGCTTTGCCAAGTTGCTGGCCCTGTGGCCCCTGCTGCCCGACTCCCGCCGCAGTGTGTTCTACAACATCCAGCGGCGCCGGCAGAAACTGCCGGAGGAGTTTCGCGAGGATCTGTCGACACTCATGCAGTGGCTGGCCGAGGGACGACTACAGCCGGCGGTGGCTGCCGTGCGGCCGCTGCGCGAAGCACCGGACGTGCACCGGCAGATTGATACCGGCAGTATCGCCGGTAAAGTGGTACTGGACTGTAGCGCTTCCTGAAAGGTGTTCAGCAGGGTTTGAAAAGCGGCGCCAGGTAGGGCTTGCAGCCGTCCGGCGCCAGTTCCCGGAATACCACTGATAGCGGCATGTCGCAGGCCAGCTGGCTGGTATCGCAGTCGACTACCTGGCTGACCAGGCGCACCGCCGGATCCTCCTCCAGTGCCACCAGTGCGCAGACATAGGGGCTGAAGGCTGCGAAAGCCGGAAACAGTGGGCGCTTTACCACGCTGAAGGCGGCCAGCGTGCCGCGGCCCGACAGCGTCCGCCAGTACAGTCCTGCCCCGCAATGGGAGCAGGCCTCCCGCGGATACCAGACCAGCCGGTCGCACTGTTCGCAGCCGGGTATGGCCAGTTGCTGTTGCGCACTGGCCCGCCAGAAGGGGCCGGTCAGCGGGTGTTCGAGGTCGGGTTGCAGTTCGAGCATCCTTACACTCCCAGAATCAAAGTGCCCGCCTCGTCGGCGGTAAAGCCGGCGTAGGCGGCCCGCTGCGGGCTGTCGACCTGGTTGGCGGCCTGGCCGCGCAGCTGTTTCACCAGTTCCACCACATGGGCGATACCCAGCACGTAGGCGTGGGACAGCAGGCCGCCGTGGGTATTGGTGGGCAGGCCGCCCAGGCGGCGGCTGCGTTGATAGTCCAGTCGGCCTCCCTCCACAAAGGCACCGCCTTCGCCCTTGGCGCAAAAGCCCATGTCCTCGATCTGCATCAGCGCTGTGATGCTGAAGCAGTCGTAGATGCCGAGCACGTCGATATCCGCGGGGCCCAGGCCGGCCATGGCATAGGCGCCGGGTGCAGCGAAGTGCTGCGGCGTGCTGGTAATGTCGCCCTGCTGGGAGATATAGGGCGCGTTGGCAATGATGCCGTGCCCCACACCTTCCACGCTGACCGGCCGCTGCGGCAGGTCCCTGGCTCGCTCCGGTGTGGTCATCAGGTAGGCCGCGCCGCCGTCGGATATCAGGCAACAGTCCTCCACCCGCAGGGGCGATGCCAGGTGGGGGCGGTTCAGGTAGTCTTCCAGCGATAGCGCCCGGTCCTTCATGACGGCATCGGGCTGGCTGTTGGCGTGGCGGCGAAAGGCGGTTACCAGCTCGCCCAGTTGAGCCTCAGTGGTGCCGTATTCGTGCATGTGACGGCTGGCGAAGGTGGCAAAATAGAGGGGCTGGGGAAACCAGCCAAAGGGCAGTTCCAGCTGCGCCTTGATCAGCTCCGAGGCGTGCCAGGCGCCGGGGCCGCCGGCCATGGCCCCGCGTTTGCTGGCCCAGTCCACGGCAAAACTGTTGACGATGTACCTGGCCTTGCCACTGCGCAGGGCCTCCGCGGCCTGTGCCGGGGCGGTAGCGGCCCACACCATGCCGCCGCCGTCGCCGGATTCCCACATGGCGTGGCGGGTGCCGAAGTGCGCGCGGAAGTCGTCAGCGCTGAACTGGTCGCCCAGTGCGCCGCTGTACATGATGCCGTCGATATCGTCGGGTGTGAGACCGGCATCGGCAACACAGCGCGCGATGGCCTCGGCGGCCATGCCCTTGCTGGTGCGGTCCGAGGGGCCGCTGTAGGCAGTCTCGCCAATACCGGCGATGGCGACCTGGCCGCGGATATCGGGCAGGGCGGTGCCGCTGCCCCAGTCCGCTTCAGCCTTCATCCAGCACCCGGCCCAGGGTGGCGTCGCCGGCGATGGTGGTGCGGTGAATCAGCCGGTTGACGCCGGGGCGGGTGCCGGTGGTGCAGTGCATGGCGCGCCAGTTGTCCCACAGCACCATGTCGCCCTCGCGCCATTCGTGGAAGTAGTGAAACTCGGGCTGGCGAATGTGCTCGACCAGTTCCCGCAGCAGGTCCATGGCCTCGTCGTGGCACAGACCGGCGCGAGCCGGCGCGTACACCCGGTCCAGGTTGAGCTCGACAATTTCCAGCACCTTGCGCCCGGTGATCGGGTGGGTGACCACCGCGGGATAGGCGACGTCGGCGAAGTTGGGAAAGCGCATCTGGGCCGGGTTTTTGGGGCTTTTCGGACCGGGCTGATAGCCAGTCATGTCGACAAAACGCATATTGCGTCGCTGCATGGCAAAGCAGTACACGATCTCGAGCTTTTCCAGTAGCGCCTGTTTTTCCGCGTCGAGAGCGTCCCAGGCTTTGGCCAGGTCGCCAAAGCCGGTCAATCCCTTCTCGCTGGCGCAGACCACCGCCCGTAGCACCGCTCCGTGGTTGGGCTTTCCGGTGTAGTGCAGGTCCATGTGCCAGTCGAGTTTGTTGACCAGGGTCTCGCCATTGTAGAAGGCGGTGGCGTATTCGTCCTTGCCCGGCTCATTGACCAGCTCGAACAGTTCCGGGTATTCGTCATTGGTAGTGGCTTTCAGCGGATGCATTTCCAGCGGCCCGAAGATGCGGCTGAATTCAATCTGCTTGCCGGGGTCGATGTCCTGGTTGCGGAACAGCACAATGCCGTGCTCCAGCCAGATGGCCTTCAGCTCGGCTGCCAGGGCGTCGGAAATAGGGGCGTTGATATCGAAGCCACTGACTTCCACACCAACGTTGTCCAGTGGCTTTACCTGCAAACTCATGTTGTTGTCTCCGCTGCATTGAGGATACCCGGGTCCTGCCGCAGCTCGCGGCGGGCCATGGCTTCGAACAGAAAGGGAAAGCCGTTGGCGTCGGGCAGGGCGATCTGCTTGACCATGGCCTCGGGCAGGGCCTTGCCGCCGCCCGCCAGCCGCGCCTGCCAGGCGCGCTTGCTGCGCCATTCTAGGGTGGCCATGCGCAAATGGGCCTGGCGCAGGTTGGCGCCCAGTACCAGGGAACCGTGATTGGCGAGCAGCGCCCACTTGGCGTCGCCCAGCGCCTCCACCAGTGAGGCCGTGATGTTCTGGTCGTCAAAGGTGCCGTCGTACTCACTGAACACCGGCAGCGGTCCGTCGACATAGGCGCCGGCCTGGTCCAGTGGCGGCGGTGATTCGCCGAGACAGGCCCACAGGCCGCTCCACTCGGGGTGGTTGTGCATCACCACGTGCACGTCCTGGCGGGCGGCGTGCAATTGCAGGTGCAGGCCGATGGCCGGGGTCACGTTCCAGTCGCTGTCCAGCACCTCGCCCCTGGTGTTGACGGTGATGATGTCGGCCTCGGTGACTTCATCCCAGGTCAGCTCCCAGGGATTGCACAGCAGGTTGCCGTCCGCCAGGCGCAAGGTGATATGGCCGGCCAGGTGCTCGTTCCAGCCCTCGCGGCTGGCCATGCGACAGAGCAGGGCGACCTGGCCCTTGAGCGATACCTGGCCGAGCAGCGGATAGCGCCCCGGTCGCGGGGCAATGGCGGCCATAATATCGCGGTTGAGATGTTCGAATCGCTCCACGCTGGAGACCCTCCGTTTATGTTTTTATCCACGCTGGAGCATAACCGACCGGGGGCGCGGAAAGGCAGTGGCGGTGCACCTTGCAGGGGATTGGCGCCGGGCGGCTCAAGTCTTTGTACCGGCAATATTAAGTTGCAGTGGAAATGTTATTGCCCTTGACCTCATCCTGTTCGGATTCCACTCTAAAGTGCCAGACAATCGCATAACAACGAGAGTGCTGTCATGAGTCGATTCCCCTTTCCTGTCCCCCACGGCTGGTTCCACGTTGGATATGCCGCCGATCTGGCACCCGGCGATGTGCGCCAGGTCTACTATTTCGGTCGCGACCTGGTGCTGTGGCGGGACGAGCAGGGCGGTGCTCACCTGCAGGACTTGTACTGCCCCCACCTGGGCGCCAACCTCGCCGTGGGCGGCAAGGTGAAGGGCGAGCTGCTCGAATGCCCGTTTCACCACTGGCGGTTCGATGGCAGTGGCGCAGTGCGGGAGATTGATTACGCCAAACGCCTCAACGACAAGGCCTGTCTGAAAACCTACCCCCTGCAGGCGTACTACGGGGTGCTGATGGCCTGGTATCACCCGGATGGCGAAGCGCCGCTATGGCAGTTGCCGGAGATACCCGAATGCGTCGATTCCGCCTGGAAAGGACCGATCAGCCGCCCCCATCGCATCGCCACCTGCCTGCAGGAAATGGCGGAAAACACCGCCGACAGTGCCCATTTCCTGACCATTCACAAGCACCCCGGTGAGGCCAGTTACGACGAGTTTACGCTTGAAGGCCCGGCCATGATCATGCGCAGCAGGCAGTTGTTCCCCAGTTCGCGCGGGCCGGTGGAGGGCACGCTCAATACCGACAGTCTCGGATTCGGCTGGTCTGTGGTGCGTTACTCGACACTGGTGGATATCTGCATGGTTACCACCAACGTACCGATCGACAGCGAGACCAGCGAGCAGCACAACCATGTCTGGTACCACAACCCGGGCGATGACCCGAAGGTTGATCGCATCGCCATGGCCTTTGTGGAAGAGGTAAACCGGCAACTGGGGGAGGACATTCCCATCTGGGAGAATAAACGCTACCTCGCAGACCCGCGCCTGTGTGACGGCGACGGGCCGATCGCCAAGTTCCGTCGCTGGGCAGGGCAGTTCTACACGGCCTGATCAAAAACATTGCACTAGAAACGAAATATAATATACTGGCCTGGTCGTCGGGCACCTGCCTGTTCGCCGCAAGCCCGGCGGCGTCACCCTTAAACTATAAGAAGCGGGGATTGATTTATGTTGTACGCCACCCGGGGAATCTGTCGCCCCGCCATGAAGCCGCTGGCCGCCGCAGTGGTTGCACTCTGCGCCCTTCCCGCCCTGGGCCAGGATAACGCCATGGTGCTGGAAGAGGTGATCGTTACCGCCCAGAAGAAATCCGAATCACTGGCCGATATCCCGATGACTGTGAACGCCATCAGTGGCGACCAGCTGAACCAGTTCGCCACCTTTGAACTGACCGACCTGGAAAAACTGGTGTCGGGCTTTTCAATCAACGGCCAGGGCTATGACACCGAGATTGCCGTGCGCGGCATGGGAACCGACCTCGATGCCGCCGTCAGCCCCCGTGTGACCATCTACTGGGACGGGGCCTATGTCAGCCAGGAGCGCGGCCTGTTTGCCGGCCTGTTCGACCTGGAGCGGCTGGAACTGCTGCGCGGCCCCCAGGGTACGCTCTATGGCAAGGCCTCGCCCGCCGGCGCCATCACCATGCAGTCCCGCAGCCCCAATATGGAGGTGATGGACGGCTATGTGCAGCAGTCCTTCTCCCAGCGCGGCGGCTCCAATACCCAGTTTGGCGTATCCATCCCCCTGATCAAGAATGAGCTGAGCGTGCGGGTGTCCGGCCTGTACAGCCAGGACAGTGACGACGACGTCAAGAACCTCACCACCGGCAAAGAAGACACCGACTACTACACTGGTGGTCGCGTGGTGGTGAGCTGGGTGCCCAGCGATGTGTTCGACCTGCGCTTGTCCTACACCCAGAACGAGAGCGACCTCGATGTTGACCAGGTGCTCTACGGCAGCGGCATCGACTACGAGGACCGGGTGGCACTGGGCGGTGACAACTCCTGGCTGGAGAGCCGCTCCAAGTACACCGTGCTGGAGATGAATTACACCCTGCCCAATGACTGGACGCTGACCTCGGTCAGCAGCTACCAGGAAGACCAGGTGGAGCAGTTCCTCGACTTCGACTTTGTCGCCGTGCGCGGGGGAACCCAGGATGTGCCCTCGGACGTGTCGCCAGTCATCAATACCGAGTTGCGGCTGGCTTCCATCGGCAACGATTTCTGGGACTGGACCGCAGGCCTGTTCTACGCCGAGAGCAGCAGCCTGACCGGAGTGGATGTGCAGAATTTCATAGCGCCCATCCCTGGCATCAATGTCAAAACCTACACCACCGGCCCGGCCACCAATGACAGCGATGGCTGGGGGGCATTCCTGCACAACAGTTTCGACTTCAACGATGCCGGTATACTGACGGTGGGCCTGCGTTATACCTATGAAGACCGCTTTTCGGAGCAGCCCTTCGAAACCCAGGCCTTTCTTCTCCAGCCCGACGGTACCGAAGTGGGTCCGGTGCAGGTCATCACCCGTGATGGCGTGGCGCTGGAAGACCAGAAAATGGATGAGGGCGCCTGGACCGGCACCGTCAAATACCAGTACAACGTCAGCATGGACATGATGGTCTACGGGTCCTATGACCGCGGCTGGCGCGCCGGTGCCGCCAATATATCCGGCCGCGCCCAGCCGACAGAGTTCGGCGCCTTCGACTCGGAAACCAGTGACAACCTGGAACTGGGCATGAAGTGGAGTCTGATGGAAAGCCGGGGTCTGCTGAACGTGGCGGCCTATTACCAGACCTATACCGACTACCAGTACCAGACCAACGCGGTGTCCTTCCGCCAGCCCGAGATTGACGGCGGCGGCATCGGCCAGACCGATACCGTGGTGAACGTGGGCGAAGCGGAAACCATGGGAGTCGAGGCGGAGTTCTCCTACCTCATCGATACCAACTGGCTGATGAGTATTTCCGCCAGCTATAACGAGACGGAGTTCACCGACGCCAAGGGCGTGCCCTGTACCAATGGCGACCCGATAGCGGACGTTGAGTATGCCTACAATACCTGCGACCTGACCGGCGAACCGGCGGGCCGTATGCCGCAGTGGTCGGGGGTAGTGACCAGCGAGTACTCGCTGCCGCTGTCCCGTATCGGCAGCGAATGGTATGTGCGCGGCCTGCTGAAGGCCGAGAGCAGCCGGTTTGCTGCCAGTATCGATGACGATCTGCCGGGTTACGCTTTTGTCGACCTCTACACCGGTCTCCGGTCACAGGACGGCAGTTGGGATGTCTTCCTGTGGGGCAAGAATCTCTTTGATCGCGCGACGTTGCTCCAGGTCAAGCCGATCCCGCCAGTGCTGGATCCAGTCAACAGCGGCACAGTGGAAACCGGTTACATAGAAGTGCAGAACCAGCTTGCGCCGCGCACCGTTGGAGTCACTGCGAAGTACAACTTCTAGGCCATGCCCACCGGCCCCTACGCCCGCTTGTTCGAGCCGGTTGCGATCGGCTCGATGGAGATACCCAATCGCATCGCCATGTCGGCGATGACCACCAACTTTGGCACCGCAGACTTTGAAGTCAGTGAGCGCCTGATCGAATACCACGCCACCCGCGCCCGCGGCGGTGTGGGTCTGCTCACTGTCGAAATGTGCTCGGTGGATACCGCCCAGCGCTACCAGCCCCAGTCCCTGTCACTCGGCGACGAGCGCTTTATCGAGGGTCACCGGCGCCTGGTGGAGCGCGTGCACGCCGAGGGCGCGAAGATCCAGCCACAGATTTCCCATCCCGGTCCGGAATCCATGACTGATCCGGTGGGGCCATCGGTCTGCGTGGCTGCCGGTACTGGCTGGCCATCGCGAGTGCTGGCGGTGGAGGAAATCGACGCCATTATGGATCTTTACGCCGCCGCGGCGGTGCGGGCCCGGGAAGCGGGCTACGACGGCATGGAACTGCACGCCGCCCACGCTTACATGCTGCTGGGCTCATTCCTCTCCACTCAGCGCAACCGGCGTGAAGATGACTATGGCGGCGACCTGGAGGGGCGCGCCAGGATGCTGCTGGAAACCCTGCGACGGATCAAGCGTGTAGCGGGCCGTGATTTTCCGGTGACGGTGCGTATCTCCGGCTTCGAGGACAGCTTCGACGGCCGCGCCCTGTGGGAAACCCAGTTACTGGCGCCGCAACTGGTGGCGGCCGGGGCCGACTGCATACAGGTCAGTGGCGGCGTGTCACACGACAAACTGGTGGGCCAGATCGTCTGCGGTCCTGCCTATCCCGAGGCCTACAACGCACCGGTGGCGGCGGCCATTCGCGCGGTGGTGGATGTGCCGGTGATGGTGGTGGGCCGCATCCACCGACCGGAAGTGGCCCTGCAGGTGGTGGAACAGGGCAGCGCCGATGTGGTGATGATGGCCCGGCCACTGCTGGCGGACCCCGAGTTGCCCAACAAACTGCGCCAGGGGCGGGAGCGCGAACTGCGCCGCTGCCTGAGCTGCCAGAACTGTATCGATTCCATGCTGATCGCCCCGTTCGATGCGAATATGAATTGCGCCGTCAATGCCTTCAGCGGGCGCGAGACGGAGCTTGCTGTCGTGCCAGCCATACAGCGCAAGCACGTGGTGGTAATCGGCGGCGGTACCGCTGGCATGGAAGCGGCGCGCCTGAGTGCGGAGCGAGGCTTCCGGGTGACCCTGCTGGAGCGCTCGCCGCGACTGGGCGGCTCACTGTTCTTTGCCGCCACGGTGCACAGCGATAACGAACCCTTGCTGCACTTCCTGCGCAACGAGCTCGAGCGACTTCGGGTGGATGTGCAACTGGGCAATACCGCGACGCGGGACAAGGTGGCGGCATTGCGGCCCGATGCGGTGCTGGTGGCGACCGGTGCCAGGGTCGAGGTGCCCGATATTCCTCGCGTGGCCGGTGCGCGTATTTTCAGCGGCAGTGAGTTGCGCCACGCACTGTCCGGTGCGGGTGAGCCGGCACCGGGTTCCCGCTGGCCGCTGCGCCTGGCGGCGGCCGCACCGTCTCGGATACAGTCGCGCCTGACACCGGCCCTGCTGCGTCGCCTGACGCGTTATTACCTGCCCTTTGGCAAACGGGTCTGCATTGTCGGCTCCGACCTGGCGGCGGTGGAGTTGGCGGAGTTCATCGTCAGGCGGGGCCGGCAGGTGAGCCTGCTCAGCGAGCGTATCGAATTGGCCACGGAAGTCGGCCCCAAGCGCCGCCAGGAGCAGATGGTGCGGCTCGACCGGCCCGGTGTGGTGCTTATTACCGGCATCAGGGTAGAGCGTATCGAGCGGGCCGCGGTACATTTTTCCCGGGATGGAAAGCCGGGCAGTATCGCCGCCGACACCGCCGTGATCGCCGGCGAGCCGGTGGCGGATACCACTCTCGCAGAGGAACTGGAAGGCGTTTGCGACCGGGTCATTGCCATCGGTGACTGTACTGGCCTGGGCTTGATACGCCAGGCCACCGAGCAGGCCGCACGGGCTGTCTGTGGCCTCTGACACCGGTGCCGCCGCGATTGCGGCCGATCAACCGCTATTGCCGGATGCAGTGGCCGATGCCGATCCCGACAATCCGGCGCCGCCGACGCGAGCCTACACCCGCTATGTCCTGCTACTGATCTTCCTGGTCACCGTATTCAATACCTGTGATCGCACCATCCTGTCGGTGATGGTGGATGACATCCGCCTCGACCTGGCCCTCAGCGACCGACAGATGGGCTTTGTCATGGGCCTGGCTTTCGCTGTCACCTATTTCCTGGCGGGTATTCCCCTGGCGCGGCTGGCAGATGCCTGGTCGCGGCCGAAGGTGGTATCCCTGGCGCTGTTCAGCTGGAGCCTGATGACGGCCCTCGGCGGACTGGCGCAGAATTTCACCCAGTTGGCACTCACCCGGCTCGGGGTGGGGCTGGGGGAGGCCGGCGCCAGTCCACCCAACCAGGCCATGATTGCCGAGTATGTGGCGCCGGAGCGCCGCGCCCGCGCCATGTCACTGCTCACCGTCGGCGCTATTGCGGGCCTGGCGGTGGGCACGGTTTACGGCGGTTGGGCCAGTGCCCAGTGGGGCTGGCGATTTGCCCTGATCAGCGTGGGACTGCCGGGTGTACTGCTGGCGCTGTTGTTTGTGCTGACCGTGCGCGATTACCGCCAGCGCGATACCGAGCCAGGCGGCGATAGCCTGTGGCGCCAGTTGCGACAGCTGGCGGCGATCCGGCCCTTTGTCTATCTCACCCTCGCTACCTGCCTGATCAGCATTCCCAGCATGGGGCGCGCCCTGTGGGAACCGACCTTCCTGCGCCGCGTGTACGGCATGGGCGCGGCCGAGGCGGGTGGCTGGTATTTCGTGACCAGCGCCCTGCCCACGGTGGTGGGCGCGCTGCTGTTCGGCTACCTGCTGGACCGGCTGGCCCAGCGCGACCAGCGCTGGTATGTGTGGTTGCCGGCACTGTCCTGCCTTCTGCTGGTGCCGCTAACAGTCGGCTTTTACCTCTATCCCGTAGCACCGATGCTATTCGGGATCATGCCCCAGGCTTTTGTGCTGTCGATTGCCGCCTCGCTGGTGGGCGCCTGCTGGTCGCCGGCAGCCATGTCGCTGGCCGTGCAACTGGTGCCGGGGCACAGCCGCTCCGTGGCTGCCGCGACGTGGTCGATGATCGCCAGCCTGGTCGGCACCGGTCTCGGCCCGTTGTTGATTGGCGATCTCAACGCCCGGCTGGCACCGGTTCACGGCGATGAGGCGGTGCGCTATTCCCTGCTGGTGATCAGTGCGGCCCCGCTGCTGGCGGCGCTGGCCTACTGGCAGGCGGGGCGGCAGATGTCTGCGTATCAATAAACTGTACCGATTTGATGGCGGGGATTTATAAACAACTTCCATTATAAACATTGAAAGTGATATGTTTTGTGGTGGAGCTGGATGGGCGACCCAAAGCGCCCGCCGCCTGACATCCCCGCGATATAACATAAAGATTACAGAGAGGTGGGACATGCAAAGCACGTTCATTGCAAAGGACACATTCCGGTTTCGCACCGCGGATCGCAGCCGCCGGAGCGCCGTAGCGACACTGGTGCTGGCATCGGCGACCTCGCCCATCGCTTTCGCACAGGGCGCGCTGGAGGAAGTGGTGGTTACTGCGCGCAAGGTCGAGGAGAGCCTGCAACAGACCCCGATCGCTGTCACCGCCTACTCCCAGAACACTTTGCGCGAGCTGGGCCTGGAAACGCTCACGACAATTTCCACCACTACGCCGAACCTGCAACTGCAGCGCGGCGCCGGCGGTGACAGCAGCCTCGCCGCCTGCCTGCGCGGCATGTGCCGCACCGACGACATAATTACCGAAGAACCCATGGTGGGTACCTACGTCGACGGCTTTTACATCTCGCGCATGCAGGGTGCTTTCTTCGACCTGATCGATATCCAGCAGATTGAAATCCTGCGCGGCCCCCAGGGCACCCTGTTCGGCAAGAACACCGCCGGCGGTGCGATCAATATCACCACCGTGCGTCCGCACGACGAGCTGGAAGGCTACGTGGTGGGCAATCTGGGTAGCGATAACCTGCGCGGCGGCAAGTTCAGCGTCAACGTGCCGATGATGGATGGCTTCGCCGCCCGCCTTAGCTACGGCCAGCAGCAGCGTGACGGCCTGATCGAGAACACCAGCTTCTCCGATCTCAACGACAAGGACTATAAAACCGCCCGCCTGGCGCTGGCGGCCGATGTCACCGACTGGTTCAGTGCCGACTATGTGTTCGACTGGTTCGACGCCGACCAGACGCCCAACGGCTGGCAGCCGACGCTGGTAGAAGCCGGACTTGAGGTGGTATTCCCCGGGATTTCTGCCACCAGTGACCCGGGCCTGGATCGCGAAGTGACCACTGTGGAAGAGGTCTACGACCAGTTCGACCAGAAATTCAACGGCCTGACCCTGAACTTCACCCTGGGCGATATCGGCCCCATCGACGATCTGGTGATCAAGTCGTTGACCGGGCAGCGCCGCACCCAGCTCAGCAGCTTCCGCACCTCCATGCCCTACTACTTCATCTCCGGTCCGCTGGACCAGGACTACGAACTGCTGACCCAGGAGTTCCAGTTCCTCGGTTCGGCCCTGAACGGCGACCTGCAGATTGTGTCGGGGATCTTCCTGAGCGCCGACGAGGGCAGCTATGTACTGCAGCAGCAGTTCGCCTCGCCGGTGCCCAACACGGTGATTTCGCTGGATACCGAGACCGACACCTGGGCGGTGTACGCGGAGGCCACCTACCACTTCAACGAGCGCTGGAAGGCCTCGCTGGGCGGGCGTTACACCGAGGAGGAAAAGACCGTGGACTCCAGTCTGTTCTTCCCGCCCACCGGCGCCACCCTGCCGGTCAGCGAGCTGGCGCCCACCAATACCTTCGACACCGACAACTTCTCACCGCGGGTGACGGTGAGCTACGCGCCGATGGATGAACTGCTGGTCTACGGCAGCTACTCGGTGGGGTTCAAGAGCGGCGGCCTGAATGGTCGCGCGACGACGGTGGCGGACTTCTCCCAGTATGACGACGCCGAAATCCAGGCGGTGGAACTCGGCTTCAAGGCGGACTTCTTCGACAACCGCCTGCGCACCAACATCGCCGCCTTCTACCAGGAGCTGGATGACTGGCAGGTGCAGGTGAACAGTCTCGATCCGGTCAACTTCACCTTCCTCAGCCGTATCGAGAATGCCGCTTCCGCCACCATGATGGGGGTAGAGATGGAGGCGACCGCGGTTATCACCGATGGTCTGCAGTTGTCTGCCACTCTCGGCTGGCTGGACCCGGAGTACGACACCTACGAAAGCCAGGACCTGGCGACGCTGCAGCCGATCGACGTCTCCGATCAGTACCATTTCCAGCTGGCGCCGGAGTGGACCTCCAGCGTGACGGCCCGCTACAACAGGCAGCTAGGCGATTTCGCCAATCTGCTGATCCGGATCGACTACGCCTACGTCGACGACCAGTACTTCCAGGTGCAGCCCTCACCGTTAATTGAAGGGGAGAGCTACAGCCTGCTGGATGCGCGGGTTGAGTTGAGCGAACTGTTCGGCAGTGGTTTCTCCCTGTCCCTGTGGGGCAAGAACCTGGAGGATGAGGAATACCGCACCGGCGGTTTCGACGTGAAGACCTTTGGCATTAACCCCCCGGACGGCCTGTTCGCCAACAGTTGGGGAAATACCCGGGTGTGGGGCGTGGATGTGCGCTACGACTTCGGCAGCTGAGCGAGTTGCCGTATGGCTGGAAAACGGGCGCTTTGCGCCCGTTTTCTGTTATACGCTCAGGCCAGCGCCTCGATCATGATATGGCGGAACTGGCCGTTCTCGATCCGGTAGCGCCCTCTGAGTAACAGGGTCAGGGTTTCGCCGGCCGCCAGGCTGGCGCCAATGAAATCCTCGATACTGTCGCGCGCGGTCAGTTCGTCAGTGATGTCGACCACCGCGGTATTTCCCTCCATGACAACCCGGGTGGGATGCATCCTGTCTTCAAACAGGCCGACCAGATAGCGGTAGGTGGCCAGAACTTGCTCGCGCCCGCGCATCACGCCTTCCGCGGAGTGCAGCTCTACCTCGGGGTGATAAAAAGCCGACAGTGCCTCGGCATCCTCGCTGTTATAGGTCTGGTAGTAGCGTTGCATCAGTGCTTCGGACATGGTTTGCCTCTTCTTGCCAGAATAAATGGATTGCGGCTGGGCTAGCGGTTCCAGTCCGCCGGGCCGCTGCCCAACACGCTGATATCGCCGATATGGGCGCGGTTGAGCTTGCGGCGGTGGCACATGCGCCACTGCCCGTCCTGCAACTGCCACTGGTCGTGGTAGTCGCCGAGGGTGGAGAAGGTGAGATGGGCGCGCTCGCCCCGGCCCAGGTGCATATCGCTGACATAGGCGCGGCTGCTGGCGCGCTCGCCGTCGACCTCGATCAGTACGTTGCCCAGCAGGTGCTGGGTGGGGCCGCAATCGTCGAGGAAGGAGCGCATGTTGGCCACCAGTGCAGCGCGGCCGTTGAGTGTTCCGGCGCCGAGGTCGGCGCCGATGTCTTCGGTGGTGAGGGCGATCAGGGCGTTCCAGTCGCGCTCGTCCATGGCGCGGGCGAATTGCACCAGGGCGCGATAGATGGCGCGTTCAGCGAGCAGGGTATCCAGGTTCATGCCGGCGGCTCCACGGATGGCTATCCGCCCAGACTGGCAAGGGCCTCCTGTGCTGGCAAGGGCCGCGGCGGAAAAAAACCGTGAGGGGGTCGTTATGACGTACTCGCCGCGACAGCGGGAGCGGTCAGCGGCCACAGTTCCAGCTCGATACGACGGTTGGCGCTGCGTCCCTCGGGGGTCGCATTGTCTGCCACGGGCCGGCTGTCACCAAAGCCGCGCACGACGATGCGGCCGGATTCAATGCCCCGCTGGTTGAGGTAACGGCCCACGGCCATGGCCCGCTCCCGCGACAATTGCAGGTTGAAGCCGGCGTCGCCCTGGTTGTCGCTGTGACCGGCGATCAGCACCAGGCTCTGGTCGTACTCCCGCAACAGCGCCGCCAGCGCGTCCAGCGTCCCGTGAATGCCGGGATCGAGGCGGCTACTGCCGGTGTCAAAGCTGCCGCCGTCGGGCAGAGTGAGGCGGATGTGATCGGGCTGGCGCTGGATCTGGACGCCGCCGGGATAGATCGACTGTAGTCTGGCCGCCTGCACGTCCAGGTAGTAACCCACCGAGTCTGCCGGCAGGGCGTTGCCGTGGCGCGAGGTGGCAAGGGCCAACTGGTTCTCGACCTCGGCATCGCTGTTGGCCTGATTGAGTGCCGGGGCCGCGGTCTGCGGCGGTGCGGGGGGGGGCGGTGCAGGGTTGCCGGAGGACGGGATTTGGCTACAGCCGGCGACGGCCAGTAACAAAGCGGCGGCAATAAAGGGGGTTGAGCGGGCGATAGGGGCGGGCAAGCAGAGCGTCCTGTGGGTGGTAATCGGCGCCATTCTACGCCAAAAGTCCGCGGCGAGTGCAAGCGCGCATGATCCACTGACAGCACCGATTCAGTGGCCTTTCAAATAGCGCCGGAAGGCCCGGGCCGGCAGCGGGCGACTGTAGAGGTAGCCCTGGCCCAGTTGTACGCCATTGGCCGCCAGCCAGCGGGCCTGGTGCTCCGACTCGATGCCTTCGGCGACCATGTTCAGTTGCAGCGAGTGGGCCATCTCGATGATGTGAACGATGACCGAACTGGTGACGGCGTGGGTCTCGATGGCGTCGACAAAGGCCTTGTCCAGCTTCAGGGTGTCCAGCTCGAAGCTCTCCAGGTAGGAGAGACTGGAATACCCGGTGCCGAAGTCGTCCACCGCCAGTTGATGGCCGCGGCGGCGCAGTTCCGCCAGTAGCTGGCGCGACGTGTCGCTGTCGACCAGGGCGCGCTCGGTGATCTCCAGTTTGAGGGCGGAGGCCGGCAGCCCGGCGCCGGTGAGCACCCGGTCCAGGCTCTGGGGCAGGCGCGCGTCTTCCAGGTCCTGGGGAGACAGGTTGATATTGACGGTGAAGTTCGGGCGCTCTCTCAGCAGTGCACCCAGGTCGCTCGCCACACGCTCCAGCAGGATCAGGGTGAGGTCGGTAATCATGCGCCCGGATTCGGCCAGGGGAATGAACACCTCGGGGCTGATGGTTTCGCCACCCGCGCGCTGCCAGCGAGCCAGGGCTTCGGCGCCCACGCAGCGGCCGCTCTGCAGGTCGACGATCGGCTGGTACACCACGTCGATGGCACCGCTGTCGATGGCGCTGCGCAACTCTGCACTGAGGCTCAGGCGACGGCGGGAGACCCGCAGCACCACCAGTATCCACAGCACCACCAGCGCCAGGCCGAGCAGGGAAGCGGTGGCCAGCGAGGGCAGGTAGCGCTGCACGAACTGGCGCGATGGCTGAACGGCTACCACGTCCATCGGGAATACCGTATCGAGGGAAAAGCGCGCCAGAATGCGGTCACTGCCCCCTTCGATAGTGAGCCCCGGCGCCAGCGTCTCCGGCGCCGGCAAGTCGGCAGCGGCGGGTACGCTGACCATCAGCAGCCCCTCGACCCACAGCCCCGCCTGCTGGTCGGCGACAGCGCCGGCGTCCAGCAGCAGGCGCGGGTCGATGGCTATATCGTGGTCACCCAGGCGCATCAGGAACAGTTCGACATCGCCCACGGCGGTATCCGGGCCCGGCCACCAGGCCACGACACCATTGTCGTAGATGCGACTGGCGGAGGGCGGGGTAAGGGCGGCGCCCTGGACAAACCCGGCACCGCAGCGTCGCTCGGCGGCCCGCCAGTAGCCGATGGCGCGAATATAGGGCCTGGCGATGGCGGCGCTCTGCAGGGCGGCGATATGCTCCGGTGAACAGCGCGGCAGGGTGGAGGTGTTGAGGATTTCCAGCAGGCTGCGGGCGTCCACCAGGGCCGCTTCGGCCTGGCGTCCGAGCCGTTCCGCGAGAGTCCCCAGGCGCCGCTCTTCCGCCACCACCGATTCGCGCCACAAATACCAGCCGAGCAGGGTTATCAGCGCGATAACACCGGCCATGGCGATCAGCAGGGCGATGAGAACCGCGCGTTCGCGGCGGGCGGTGGCCGGGCGATGTACTGGGGCCAAGGGTGGCATCCGGTGGCTGAATCAGTGCCTACATTAGACGCGACGGCGGTCCGGGACAATGGGGCAGGCGTGCCCCGGGGTGCAAAGCGCAGAAGTGGGAGGCCGGTCACAGCTGCGCCGGCACCCTGTCGCAAAGCCGGTGGTACACTCCCGCCGTCCCGTAGTCCCGTTGTCCGGAGTTCACGATTCACCAGTTCCGCTACATCCTCTGTATTGTTGCGCTCTCGCTGTGGCCTGCGGCGGGATGGGGCGCACCTGCGGTATCCGCTTCGGCAGATGAGGAAATCGCCGCCCAGCTGCAGGCCATGGACAAGCTGGTCTGGCACGATCCCTGGGCAGCCAGGACCCGCCTGCAGGCGCTCGCGCCGCGCATAGACGCGGCCAGCAATGCAGTGCAGGCGCGTTACTACCTGAGCCTGGCCCACTCCCTGCAGTACCTCTATCTGAACAAAGAGTACGACCAGGCAGTGGCCGCTGGCCTGGCGGCCGTAGACGACGAAACGGCGCCCCATACGCACCGCTTTCTACAGGTGCTGGAGGCGGTGCGGGTGCGCCGTGAGGGCGACTACGAGGCGTCCTCCGCACTGATGCTGGAGGTCGCAAACTGGGCTGAGAGCGCCGGGGATCACTTTCTCCACGTGTTCGCCCTGGCGGAACTGGGCTTCACCCAGGGGATGAGCAGTAACAGCGAGCAGGCTTTTCCGCATTTGCAGGACGCTTTCGACGCGGCGGTCATGGTGCAGGACGTGTTCCTGATCGCTCTCGTCAACGAGTCCTACGGCGCCGTCTATGGCTATGTGGGCGAGTACGAGCAATCCATCGCCCACTATCGCAAGGCGCTGGCCAGTTACGCCGATCTTGGCTATTCGGTCTACGAGGCAGAGGCCACCTACGGGATTGCCATCTCCTACCGCTATGCCAAACAGTGGCAGGAGGCGCTGGAGATGTTTCGCCGCTACCGCCAGCTCACCGAGGTGCATCACAGTGAGCACGGACGCTTTTCCGCGCTTTACGGGCTGGGCATGACCTACGCGGAGATGGGGGATTGCGACAAAGCCCTGCCCGTCATCGCCGAGGCGCTGCAAGCGGGTGCGCCGGAAGACTTCAAGGCCGAACTCTACAAGCGGCAGGCGGTGTGCCTGGCCCGGGGCGGCAGGGCGACGGAAGCCGCCGCGGCGATTGCCGCCGCCCGCGATGTCTTCGACCGCCTGCCGGTCTTCAAGGGCACCCACTGGGAGCTGGAAGTGGGCCTCGCCGAGGCCGAGGTGGCCGCCGAGCTCGGCGACATGGATAGCGCCTATACACTGTTGCGCGACTACCACGAGCGGATTGTGGCCCTGCTGCGCGAGAGCGCCTCCGAGCGCCTGATGACGCTGCGGGTGGAAATGGAAAATGTGCGCAAAGACCATGAAATCGGCAGGCTGCAGGAGGCGGCGCGGATCGATGCGCTGGAACTCGAGCAGCAGCGTCGCAGCAATGAGCTGCAGCGCAGGACGGTGATTTTCTGGATCGGGGTGACCGCGGTGGTGCTGTTCTTCCTCGCCTGGCAGGTGCGCAGTGCCCGTCGCCTGCGCGAGATATCCAGTCGCGACTCCCTCACCGGGCTTTACAATCGCCGCTTTATCTTCCAGCGGCTGGAGGCGCTGTGTGCAGAATTGCCGATGGATCGCGGCGAGCTTTCCATCGTGTTGGTGGACGTGGATGACTTCAAGCAGGTCAACGACCGCTATGGCCACCCGGCCGGCGACAGCATCCTGAAAGAAATAGCGGCCATTGGCAGCAGCCTGTTGCGCCCGGGCGACGAGTTGGCCCGGGTGGGGGGAGAGGAGTTCCTCTGCCTGCTACCGCGCACCGGCGAGCGCAACGCCCGCATGGTGGCACGGCGTCTGCTGGAGCGGGTGCGCGAGCACCGTTTCGAAATATCCGGCCGGGGTGAAGTGAGCATTACGGTCAGCATTGGCGTGGCCAGTTTCGGCGCCCGGTGCGCCGATGCGGACAGCCTCTATGCCAAAGCCGACAGCGCCATGTACCGCGCCAAATCCAGCGGCAAAGACCAGTTGTACAGCACTGCCTGATCACGGCCGATGCTTGTCAGGGCCAAATACCTGCTATAGACTGCTACCGGTGGCATAAATTCTGAGCCAACACCGGTGCGGCAATCAATCGCCCGCCGTAACCCGTACATGGAGCGCCTATGCCTGTAGTCGGCTGCGCTCTGGTGACAGGAATAATAACGAATGTGGCAGTTTATCCGGGCGCTGCTCAGTGCCGCCCTCCTGAATTTCCTCAGCGCCTGCGGAGTGCGGGACGATGTAGTCGTGTTGCACATGGCACACACTCTCGACACCGGGCACACGGTGCACAAGGCAATGCTGCGCCTGGGCGAGCGTCTCGAGCACTACAGCGGTGGCAGCATGCGGGTGGCACTCTACCCCGGCGGCCAGCTGGGCAACGAGCGCGAACTGATCGAGTTGCTGCAAATCGGCAGCCTGGCAATGACCAAGGTCTCCGCCAGCCCGCTGGAGGGTTTTGTGCCCGAGATGCAGGTGTTCAACATCCCCTATGTGTTTCGCGACAAGGATCACTACCAGCAGGTGCTGGACTCGCAACTTGGCCAGCAGTTGCTGGATGCCCCGCTGCCGGTACGCCTCAAGGGGCTCGGCTACTACGACGCCGGCAGCCGCAGCTTCTATACGGTCAACCGGCCGGTGCGCGAGCCGGCTGATCTCAATGGCCTGAAAATCCGTGTGCAGGAGAGCCAGACCGCCCTGCGCATGGTGGGTGCCCTCGGTGGTGCCGCCACGCCTATCGCCTGGGGCGAGCTGTACACCGCCCTGCAGCAGGGTGTGGTCGACGGCGCGGAAAACAACCCTCCCAGCTTCTATCTGTCCGGGCACTATGAAATCTGCAAGTACTACACCCTGGACGAGCATACCGCGGTGCCCGACCTGCTGCTGATCGGCACGGTGGCCTGGAATGCGCTGAATGCGCAGCAACAGCAGTGGCTGCAGCGGGCAGTGGACGATTCGGTGGCCTACCAGCGCCAGTTGTGGGCGGCGGACAGTGACGCCGCACTGGCGGCGGTGGAGGCTGCGGGGGTGGAAATCATCCGCCCCGACAAGCGCAAGTTCCAGCAGCAGGTGGCCGCCATGCAGGCGGGCTACGCCGGGACGGCGGTGGGTGAACTGATAGCGCAGATTGCGCAGGTGGGGAGGTAGGCGTGCTGGTAACGCTGGATAAATTGTTTCGCGTGCTGCTGGCGGCGCTGATGGCGCTGCTGGTGGTGTCGGTAACCTGGCAGATTTTGTCCCGCTATCTGCTGGCGGTGCCGAGCTCCTGGACCGAGGAGCTGGCGCGCTTCCTGCTGGTGTGGATCGGCATTCTGGGTGCTGCCTACGCCTACAAGGTGAAGATGCACCTGGGGATAGACCTGCTGGCTCAGAGCCTGAGGGGTCGCAAGGCCTTTCTGCTGGAGTTGCTGGTGAACAGTGTGGTGGTGGTGTTCGCGGTGGCGGTCATGGTGGTCGGCGGCAGCAAGCTGGTGGCGATGACCTGGGAGCTGAACCAGATCTCTCCCGCCCTCGGCATCCCCATGGCCTTTGTCTACACTGTGGTGCCGCTCAGCGGCGCCCTGGTTTGCCTGTATGCCGCGGAACACAGCGTGCAGGCCTGGCGCGAGCACTGCGTCGGCGCCGGCAGTAGCGGAACCGGGAGGGCTTGATCATGGTTGAACTGGCACTGGTTCTGACCTTTGTTGTCCTGCTCACCCTCGGTGTGCCGGTGGCCTTCTGTATCGGCCTGGCGACCATGCTGGCGATGCTGGTTTCCATCGACCCCGGCCCGGCCCTCACCACCATCGCCCAGCGCATGGCGGGGGGCATCAACAGTTTCGCCCTGCTGGCGATTCCCCTGTTCATTCTTTCCGGCCTGTTGATGGGGCAGGGGGGGATTGCCCGTCGCCTGATTGATTTTGCCAAGTGCCTGGTAGGCATGGTGCCCGGCGGGCTGGCCTTTGTGAACGTGATCTCCTGCACCCTGTTCGGCGCTATTTCCGGCTCCGCCGTGGCGGCCACCTCGGCGGTGGGCGGCTTTATGGTGCCGGCGATGAACGAGGAAAAGTACGAACGCGAGTTCAGTGCGGCGTTGACCGCAACCTCGGCGACCACCGGCCTGCTGATTCCGCCCAGCAACATACTGATCGTGTACGCCGTGGCCAGCGGTGGGGTGTCCATTGCCGCCCTGTTCGTCGGCGGTTACCTGCCAGGTGTACTGGTTGCCCTGTGCCTGATGGGGGTGTGTGCCATCTACGCAAAACGCCGCAATATGCCGGCGGGTGGCGTGGTCAGCGGCCGGGAGTTCCTGGGCCATACACTGGCGGCGGCCCCCAGCCTGTTCCTGATCGTGCTGGTGATTGGCGGCATCATCGGCGGCATCTTTACCGCCACTGAGGCGGGGGCCATTGCCGTGCTCTACGCCCTGGGCCTGTCGGTGCTTATTTATAGGGAAGTGGCGGTGCGGGAATTGCCGGGCATCCTGCTCAAGGCCACCGAAACCACTGCCATCGTCATGTTGCTGGTGGGCACGTCCATGGCCATGTCGTGGTTGCTGGCCTTCCAGAATGTGCCGGTGCTGGTGGCAGAGACCCTGCTCGCCTTCAGCGACAACCCGCTGATGATTCTGCTGATGATCAACCTGGTGCTGCTATTGGTCGGCTCCTTTATGGACATGACGCCGGCGGTGCTGATTTTTACCCCGATCTTCCTGCCGGTGGCGGTGCAGCTCGACATGTCGCCACTGCACTTCGGCATTATGATGGTGCTCAATCTGTCCATCGGCCTGTGCACGCCGCCGGTGGGCAGTGTGCTCTTTGTCAGCTGCGCCATCGCGCGCACCTCCATCGCGAAAATCATCCGCCCGCTGATGCCGATGTATGCAGCGATGTTCGTTGCCCTGTTACTGGTAACCTACGTGCCCTTCTTCAGCGAGGCGCTGCCGCGCTTTTTCGGACTCTATGAATGACTGACGAAAACCTGCAGAAACCGCGCGTTGCGTCCATCGGCGAATGCATGCTGGAGCTGTCCGGCGCGCCGGCGCCGGGCCCCGCTCGCAGTATGAACCTGGGGTATGGCGGCGACACCCTGAACACGGCAGTGTACCTGGCGCGCCTGGACATCGCGGCGGACTACGTCACCGCCCTTGGCGACGACAGTCACAGCCAGTGGATGATAAAGCGCTGGCAGGCTGAAGGCGTGGGCACCGAGCTGGTCTACCGCCTGCCCGGCCGGGTGCCGGGCCTGTACATGATAGATACCGACCCGGACGGCGAGCGCCACTTCAGTTACTGGCGCAGTGCCGCGCCGGCACGCGAGCTGTTTGATGATGTCGGCCGCGTAGACAGCCTGGCGCAGGCCCTGAAGCACTATGACCTGGTGTATTTTTCCGGTATCAGCCTGTCTCTCTACAACGCCGCAGCGCGGGAGCGCCTTTATGCCCTGCTGGCGCAGGTGCGCGCAGCGGGAGTGAAAGTGGGCTTCGACGGCAATTTCCGACCGGCGGGCTGGCCTGATCGCCCGGCCGCCCGGGCGGCCTTTACCCGCGCCTGCGAACACGCCGACATTGTGCTTCCCACCTTCGAGGATGAGTGCGACCTGTTTGGCGATACCTCTCCCGAAGCGACGATTGAACGTATTGCCAGCGCGGGAGCCAGAGAAATCGTGCTCAAGCAGGGGCGCGCGGGCTGCCGCGTATGGTGCGAGGGTGACACCCTTCAGGTGCCGGCGCAGCCAGTGGCGCGGCCGCTGGATACCACGGCTGCTGGTGATTCATTCAATGCTGGCTATCTGGCGGCACGGCTGCGAGGTATGTCGTTACAGGAGGCGGCGGTCTGGGGCCACCGGCTGGCAGCCGGGGTGATTCAGGTGCGCGGCGCCATTATTCCGGTGTCACGCATGCCGCTCATGCTGGATATCGATGCGCCCTGAGCGGGTACAGTACCGAGGAGATTGAATTGACCACATCGCGACGACAGTTTCTCTCGCTGGGCGCCACCGGGCTGGTGGTGGGCACTGCGGCGGGGCTTCTCCCGGCCGGCCGCGCAGCGGGTGAAGACGACGGCTGGGCGCGCGCCCGGCGCATCGCAGAACAGATAGCCGTTGCCAGCTTCCCGGAGCGCGATTTTGATATCCGTGATTTCGGCGCCGAGGCCGGCGGCAGTGCAGATGCCAGCGCCGCCATCGACAGGGCCATCGCTGCCTGTCACAGCGCCGGCGGCGGTCGTGTGGTGGTGCCGGCGGGGACCTTTGCCTGTGGCCCTGTTCACCTCAAGTCCAATGTCAATCTGCATCTGCTGGAGGGCGCCGAACTGTCCTTCAGCACCGCCCCCGAGCGTTACCTGCCGCTGGTATTTACCCGCTGGGAAGGGATGGAGTTGATGAACTACTCCCCCCTGATATACGCCTGCGACCAGGAAAACGTGGCGGTCACCGGCCTGGGTACCCTGCAGGGCAACGCCGATGATCGCACCTGGTGGCCCTGGAAGGGGCCGCACAGTGAGCAGCACTGGGAACTGGTGGCAGGACAGGATCAGGCCCCGGCCCGGGCGCTGCTGGAACGGCAGACGGAGGCCGGGGTGCCCGTAGCAGAGCGCATCCATGGCGAGGGCAGCTGGCTGCGTCCGCCGATGGTGCAGTTCTACCGCTGCAAGCGAGTACTGGTCGAAGGGGTGACGATTCGCAATGCACCCTTCTGGCTGATTCACCCGGTGCTGAGTGAGGATGTGGTAGTGCGCGGAGTGACCTGCTCCAGCCACGGGCCCAACTCCGACGGTTGCAATCCAGAGTCCTGCCGCAGGGTATTGATAGAAAATTGCCGCTTCGATACCGGTGATGACTGTATTGCCATAAAATCGGGGCGCAATGCCGACGGCCGGCGCATTGCCGTCCCCTCGGAGGACATCCTGATTCGCGGCTGCCATATGGCGGCGGGGCACGGGGGGGTCGTCATCGGCAGCGAGATCTCCGGAGGTGTGCGCCATGTCTACGCGGAGGACTGCGAAATGAACAGCCCGGAACTGGAGCGTGCATTGCGCATCAAAACCAACTCCGTGCGCGGCGGCGTGCTGGAGCACCTGCACTACCGCAACATACAGGTCGGTCGGGTCAAAGATGTACTGGTGATCAACTTTCACTACGAGGAGGGCGATGCCGGCAATTTCGATCCCCTTGTGCGCGACGTACAGGTGAGTAACCTGCGGGTGGATGAGGCCGATCGGGTATTCCAGGTGCGCGGCTTCGCCCGCAACCCGGTACGCAATCTGCGTCTGGAGAATGTAGTGGTGCGGCGCGCGGCGAGTGCTGGCATTGTGGAGCACGTGCAGGGGCTGCAGGCCCGCAATGTATCAATCAACGGAAAGAGCTGGCATAACACCACAGGCCAGCCGGCCTGAGAAAGGTTCGGGAGTACGGAATTTGAGTAAAGAATCAACCAGTCCCACCATCAATGACGTGGCCCGTATCGCCGGCGTTTCCAAGCGCACGGTGTCGCGGGTGTTGAATGAGTCGCCCAAGGTAAACCAGCAGACCCGGGAGCTGATTCAGAAAGTCATCAAGCAGCTCAAGTACGTGCCCAGCCCCCAGGCCCGGGGGCTGGCGTCCAGCCGTTCCTACATGCTTGGCCTGCTTTACGACGATCCCAATGCCCTGTTCATCCACGCGGTGCAGCGCGGCATTCTCAGTGTGTGTGTCGACCAGGGCTATGAACTGGTGGTCCACCCCTGCGATCACCGCGCCCGCACCCTGGTGGCTGGAGTGAAGAAATTCATTACCCGCTCCAAGCTCGACGGGGTGGTGATTCTGCCGCCCCTGTCCGCCAACGACAAGCTGGCGGCGGCGCTGGACGCCGAGGGCTTTCACTATGTGCGCCTGGCGGCGGTGCCCGTGGACCGGCCCGAACGTATGGTGGTGTCTGATGATGGCGCCGTGATGGCCGACCTGGCCCGCCACTTTGTGGAGCTGGGCCACCGGGAGATCGCCATTATCACCGGCCCCAAGTACCGCCTTGCCACCGAGGTGCGGCTGGAAGGCTTCCGCAATGGTCTGGAAGCGCTCGGCGGCAGCCTGCCCGCGGCCAATATCGTGGAAGGGGATTTCAGTTACGAGTCCGGCATCGAGCTCGGCCATCGCCTGTTGACCCGCAGGCAGCGGCCAACCGCCATTTTCGCCAGCAATGACGAGATGGCTGCGGGGGTGATACACGCCGCCTGGACCCTGGACATCAAGGTGCCGCAGCAACTGTCGGTAGCAGGTTACGATGACAGTCCGCTGGCTTCGAAGATCGTGCCGCCGCTGACCACCTTTCATCGCCAGAACGAGACCATGGCGGCGTTGGCTGTGCAAAAACTGCTGTCGTGTATTGCCGGGCGTAGCGCCGAAGCCGCTGAACTGCCCTCCGCACTGTCGCCGCAACTGGTACTGCGCCAGAGCAGCGGCCCGGCCCCCGACAGGGGCTGATTCTCCGTATTCCGTCGCGCGCAACGACGCTCGCGACGGCAACTTTTCCGGCCTGCTGACGGGGCATTCTGCCTGCCCCGCGGCTACGCTATGCCACTGAAAAATAACGAGTTTCTTCTGAAACCATTTGCCCGTAACTTTTTCTTGCGCAAGGGTTGCCATCGGTGGCACAAAATGCTTATATAGCTGCCACCGGTAGCACATCTGGTGTCGTGGAGCATCAGGTCCGTTCTTCTTACGGAATTCGGAGCCGGTGTAGGTGTGGTCACGCAACCGCATCGGCACAATGCCTTTGGCATATATAACGCTAATTTAAAGAAGTAAAAGGTGCCTACAATGAGCAAGCAAAGAGTATTCAAGCGTAATGTCCTGGCGTTGAGCGTCGCTGCCGCGAATGTGCTGGGGGCCGCAGTTGCCCTGCCGGCTTTCGCCCAGAGCAGTGAGTCCGAGTCGGGCCAGGTACTGGAAGAGATCGTCGTTACCGGCTATCGCCAGAGCCTGAAGCAGTCCCTGGACATGAAGCGCGACGCGGTCGGCGCCGTCGACGCCATCGTCGCCGAAGACATCGCCAAATTCCCCGACCTCAACCTGGCCGAATCCCTGCAGCGGATTCCCGGCGTGTCCATCCGTCGCGAGGCGGGTGAGGGTCGCAATATCACCGTGCGCGGTCTCGGCCCCCAGTTCACCAGGGTGCGGGTCAACGGCATGGAAGGGCTGTCCACCGGTGGTGGCACCGACAGTTCCGGCGGCGTAAACCGCGACCGCCAGTTTGACTTTAATATTTTTGCCTCCGAGCTGTTCAACAGCATTGTGGTGCGTAAAACCCAGGAAGCCTGGGTGGATGAAGGCTCCCTCGGCGCAACGGTCGACCTGCGCACCGCGCGTCCCTTCGACTACGACGGTCAGGCGGCGGCACTGAACATGCAGGGGTTGTACAACGACCTGGTGGAAGAGGTCGATCCCCGCGTGGCCGGCTTGTACAGCAATATCTTCGCCGACGGCAAGCTGGGTGTATTGATAGCCGGCGCCTATACCGAGCGCGAAATCTATGAGGAGGGCGCATCTACCGTGCGCTGGCAAAACGCCGACTGGGGCAGTTGCTCCGGCTGTAGCTCGCCAGGCGAAGTGGCCGCGGTCAATGACTCCTTTCACCCGCGGATTCCACGTTACGGCCGCCTGACCCACGACCAGGAGCGGATCGGCATCAATGGCGCGATTCAGTGGCGCCCCTCCGACCGCACCGAAATTGTTTTCGAGGGCATGTACGGCACCCTGGAGGGTACGCGCCAGGAGCAGTTCCTGGAGGCGCTGATACGCAACGAAGAAGATGTGATGGATGTGGCCGATTACACCCTGAACGGGAATGTGATGACGGCCGGCACCTTCAACAATACCTTTGTGCGCATTGAGAACCGCCTCGACGAACTGGAAACCAAGTTCACGCAGTATGTATTGAGTGGCTCACATTACTTCAGTGACGACCTGCGTATGGACGCCATGTTCGGCACCGCGGACTCCGAGTTCGAGAACCCGCAGCAAACCACCATCATTTTCGACAATTTCACCGATGGTTACAGCTATGACTATTCCGATCCGGATCTGCCGCGCCTGGATTACGGCTTTGACGTGACCGACGCCTCGCAGTTCGAATACACCGAGTTCCGCGATCGCCCCAACTTCGTTGACAACAGCTTCGACAACTTCAAGCTGGATTTCGACTGGACGGTGAACAACTGGCTGACCATGAAGGCCGGTGGCTCCTTCAAGAAATACACCTTTGATGTGGCCGAAGGCCGCCGCGACGGCAGGGTCGCCGATGTGCTGGGCGCCAACGTGCCGGTCACCCCGGAGCTGGCCGACATGCTCAAGGGCTTTGGCTCCGGCCTGGATATGCCCGGCGGCAACGACAAGGCCTGGGTTGTACCGAACATCGATGCCGGTGCAGCCCTGGTGGACCTGTACAACATCGAGGCCACTCCCCGTGACGGCGACATTCGCAGCGTCGAAGAGGAAACCACGGCCTACTACGTGCAGGCGGACTTCGAAGTGCCGGTTGGCAACATGAACCTGCGTGCCAATGCCGGACTGCGCTATTACGACACCGAGTTGGCCTCTACCGGTATTCTCTCCGGCTCAACCGTGACCGTGGATACCGAATACGACGACATCCTGCCGGCCATCAACACTGCGCTGGAGATCAGCGATACCTTTGTGGTGCGCGCCTCCTGGGCCCAGGTCATGGCGCGGCCCGGGTTGAGCAACCTGACCCCCGGCGGGTCCATTGGCGTGTTCGGCGAGCCGACCCTGAGCTTCGGCAACCCGGAGCTGGAACCCTTCCAGGCCGATGCCTACGACCTGTCCGCGGAGTGGTATTTCATGGACGAGGGCCTGTTCTCGGTCGGGTATTTCTACAAGGACATCGATTCCTTCGTGGCGCGGGTATCGGAAGACGGCATTCCCTTCAGCAGCCTGGGCCTGCCCTGCAGCCTGCTGGATGCCTCTCCCATTCAGGGGGAGTGCGATACGCCCTTCAGGGTCACCCGCAATGAAAATGGTAACGGCGGCGAGCTTTCCGGTGTCGAGCTGATTTTCCAGATGCCCTTTACCTTCCTGCCGGGCATCCTGGCCAACACCGGCTTTGCGGGTAACTACACCTACGTGGACTCGGAAGTGGACTACGCAGCGCCGGGTGAGCCGAAGGATCTGGGCCCGCTGGTGCAGACCAGCGAGAACAACTACAACGCAACCCTCTACTATGAGGACGACAAGTTCGCTGCGCGGATGTCAGTCAACTACCGCGACGACTTCCTGATCGACTTCCCGGACGAAGTGGTGGAAGAGGCAACCCAGGTTGATTTCTCCTCCTCCTACAACTGGAACGAGAATCTGCAGCTGACTTTCGAGGTGATCAATATCACCGATGAGTTCTTCGACCAGCGTCACCTGGCGGGCGGCAACTCGCTCAGCTATGTGTATCACCACACTGGCCGCAACTACTTCCTGGGTTTCCGCTGGAAGCTGTAACAGGTACCAGGGGCGTGGTCCGGGGGTAAGCGTTGGGCGGGGACCCCAGATATTCGGACCGCAACCCTTTGAACCCACAGCCGGCGACGGTTGTGGGTTTTTTTTAGTCCGTGGCGATGCATGGAATTGGACTTTATTCAGAATGGGCATGATAGCCAAACACTTGTGCAGGTCTGCTCAAGACCTTGAACTCGCCCCGCCAGCCCTGTACTCTTTGCACTGCTTTGCTACCGGTGGCACAAAGTGTGACTGTCACCGTATACCCAGTACCCATCAAGCAACCGGAGCGCAATCGTGACCATAAAACAACACACTCCCGCATGGCTGATGCTGACATTGCTACCGCTGGTTGCGAGCGCCGGGACGGCCCCGCTGGCGACAGTGGATGTCGCCACCCCCTCCGAATTTGCGCGCGCAGATGAGCCCCTTGTGCTGAGCTTCGCCGAACTGGGCGTAGAAAGCGGTGTTTCCGCGTCCTCCCTGGTGGCGTTGCAAGGTGAGCAGGTACTGCCCAGCCAGTTGCTGGATACCGACGGTGACGAGGCGCCGGACAGCCTGCTGGTCTCGGTGGACCTCGAGGGTGCCGGGCGCGAGCAATTCCGGGTGGTGAGCGATGCGGCTCTGGCGGCACAGCAGAAGTACGTAAAGCGTACCCAGGCGGAAATTTCCCGCAAGGAGGGTGGGCAGTGGCAGGGGCGCAAATACATTGGCGGTGATTTCGTCAATGTTAGCGAATTGACGCCGCCTCCCGAGCACACCGATCACTCTGAATTCATCCGCTATGAAGGGCCCGGTATCGAGTCCGACAGGGTCGGCTACCGGGTCTACCTCGACGAGCGCAATGGCTTCGATATCTTCGGCAAGCGGGTGCCGGAGCCGGTGCTGCAGAAAGTTGGTCTCGACGGATTTTCGTCCTACCACGAACCGGCAGACTGGGGGCTGGATGTACTCAAGGTGGGAGCGTCCCTGGGAATGGGTGGATATGGCTACTGGCAGGATGGCGCAGTGCAACGCGTGTCCGACGTCTCGGGCTGGACGGCAAGGATTCTCGAGAACGGTGCCCTGCAGTCCTCCTTCAGTATCGACTACCGCGACTGGCAGGTGGCGGGCAAAACTGTGCAATTGCACAGCACGCTCACCATGCAGGCCGGTAGCCGGCTGGTGAAGGTGGTTCTGGAATCCTCGGAAGCGCTCGACAATCTGGTGACCGGGCTGGTCAGGCATCCGGGTACCGAGGTGCTCAAGGGGGATCTGGATATTACCGGTGAAGCTTTTTCCTACCTGGCTACCTGGGGCCAGCAGAGCCTCGATGGCGGTAAGCTGGGGATGGCTGTGCTGTTCCACCGCAAGGACCTGCAACAGCTGGCCGAGGACGAGGCCAATCATGTAGCTGTTCTCAGGCCCCGAGGAACGCGGGTTGAGTATTATTTTCTCTCTGCCTGGGACGGAGAGCCAAATGGGATAAAAAACCGGCAGGCTTTTTCCGACTACCTCGAGCAAGAGGCCGAGCGCCTGACCATCGCACCGCGTGTCCAGGTGACCAGCGCCTACGGCGCCAGCCAAAAGCAGTTTCCCGTCACTGCCGCCGCGGCCCGCGGCTGGGCGCAGGCAATGGTCGACTCCGAAATCGCCCGCCACGGCAAGCAACTGGCCTACGGCGGCTGGGATGATCTGCGCCAGCGCCCTTCCAACTGGGAGTACACCACGGGCCTGCTGATGCAAGCCTACGACGATGTCGGCCTGGCCCTGAACGACAGTGCCTACAACTCAGTGGCCGAGGAGGTGATCTCCTCCTTTGTCGCAGAGGACGGTAGCCTGCATAGCTACGACAAGTCCAGGTACAACATCGACAGTATCAACAGCGGCAAGATGCTGTTGCGCTTGTACCAGCGCACCGGCGAGGAGCGCTACCGCAAGGCCGCCGACCAACTCCGCGAACAGTTGCAGGAGCATCCGCGGGTCAGCGCCGGCGCCTTCTGGCACAAGCAGCGCTATCCCTGGCAGCTGTGGCTGGATGGCGTCTATATGGGCATGCCCTTCCTCGCTCACTACAGCCAGCTATTCGAGAATGGCGCCAGCCTGGAGGAAGTGATCAAGGAGTTCGAGGTCAGCCGCGACCAGTTGCGCGACCCGGAAACCGGCCTGTACTGGCATGCCTGGGACGAAAAGAAGCAGCAGGTCTGGGCCGATCCCGACACCGGCCGCTCGGCCTTGTTCTGGGGGCGTGGTCTGGGCTGGCTGGCCATGGCCCTGGTGGATACGCTGGATTACATCCCCGCCGGCCATGAGGAACAGCGCCAGGTGCTTGTTGATATGACCCGGCAACTTGCGGATGCCCTGTTGAAAGTACAGGACGACAGCGGCACCTGGTATCAGATACTCGACCGCCCCGATGCGGTGGGTAACTACCGGGAAGCGTCGGCCAGCAGCATGTTTACCTACATGCTGGCCAAGGGGGTGAACAATGGCATTCTGCCGGCTTCCTATCGCGAGGCCGCGGTGACAGCCTACGAAGGTCTGGTGCGCGAGTTCGTTGAACCTCACCCCGATGGCAGCACCAGCCTGACCCATAATTGCCAGGTGGCGGGCCTCGGCTTCGGGCGCGATGGCAGCTACCAGTACTACATGAGCGAAAAGGTGATCAGGGATGATCCCAAGGGCCTCGGCCCCTTTGTTTTCGCCAGCCTTGAAATAGCGCAACTGCTGCAATAGCAGGCAAGCGCCCAGGAGAAAGACTATGACCACTGAATACAGCGTGCGTTTTGCAACCCATCCGGATGATTACAAGCGCTACGATACCGAGACCCTGCGCAAGCACTACCATGTCAGCAATCTGTTCCAGCAGGACAGGGTCTCGCTGACCTACACCCACTACGAGCGTCTGATTGTGGGTGGCGTGTTCCCCGTAACCCGTGCCTTGCCGCTGGAAACCATCGACCCGTTGAAGGCTGAGTATTTCCTGCACCGCCGCGAACTGGGTGCGATCAATATCGGAGGCCCCGGCACCATTACCGTGGACGGTACGGTGCACGAGATCGGCTACCGGGAGGCCATGTACCTGGGCGCCGGGAACAAGCAGGTGGAATTCGCCAGTGTCGACTCAGGCAAACCGGCCAAGTTCTACATTAATTCAGCGCCTGCCCATCACAGCTACCCCGACCGGAAGGTGGGCATGGCCGATGCGGATGCCATGACACTGGGCTCGGGAGAAACCTGCAATGAGCGCACGATCAACAAACTGCTGGTCAACACCGTGGTGGAGACCTGCCAACTGCAGATGGGCCTGACCGAGTTCCACCCGGGCAGTGTCTGGAACACCATGCCGGCCCACATTCACGACCGTCGGATGGAGGCCTACTTCTATTTTGAGTTGCCGGAGGATCAGGCCGTCTGTCACTTCATGGGTCCGAAAGAGGAAACCCGCCATATCTGGATGGGCAACGAGGAAGCGGTGGTTTCGCCGCCCTGGTCGATGCACACCGGTGTCGGTACCAGCAGCTATGTGTTCATCTGGGGCATGGCCGGCGAGAACCTGGACTACGGCGATATGGATCACTGCCAGCCGCACGAGCTGCGCTAGGAGGGAGTATGAGCCAACTTTTCGATCTCACCGGCAAGCGTGCGCTGGTCACCGGTGGCACCCACGGACTCGGCTTCGCCATGGCGCGGGGCCTCGGCGATGCCGGTGCAACACTGCTGATAAACGGCCATTCCTCGCAGGAGAAAATTGACGCTGCCGTGGCTGAATTGCAGGCCGCGGGCATCGATGCCCACGGCTATCGCTTTGACGTGACCGACGAGACCGAAGCGGAGGCGGCGGTGGCGCAGATGAGCACTGAAGTCGGCCCTGTGGATATCCTCGTCAACAATGCCGGCATCATCAAGCGCGTACCCATGCTGGAGATGGACCTCGCCGAGTGGGAACAAGTGATCCGCACTGATCTCACCGGCGTGTTCGTGATGAGCCGTCCGGTGGTGCGGCGCATGATTGACAACGGTGGCGGCAAGGTGATCAACATCTGCTCGATGATGAGCGAACTCGGGCGCAACAGTGTCGGTGCCTACGCCGCGGCCAAGGGCGGCCTGAAAATGCTCACCCGCAACATGGCCACCGAATGGGCCAGGTACAACATCCAGGTCAATGGCATTGGCCCCGGCTACTTCGCCACCAGCCAGACTGCGCCGATCCGTGTACCCGGCAACCCCTTCAACGAGTTTATCCTGCACCGCACCCCGGCCAATCGCTGGGGCGACCCCGACGATTTGCAGGGTACGGCGGTATTCCTTGCCTCTCGCGGCAGCGACTTCGTCAATGGCCAGATCGTTTACGTGGATGGCGGTATTCTCGCCACCATCGGCCGCCCGGTGGGGGAAGACTGAATGGCGGCCTCGTCGCCCACTATCCTCCAGTTTGGCACCGGTGTTTTCCTGCTCGGTTTTGTCGACTGGATTGTGCAGCAGTTGAACGAGCGCGGTGATTTTGACGGCCGGATCGTGGCCCTCAAGGCTCGCCCCGGTAGCAGCGCCGCGCTGGCGCCGCTCAACCGCCATGGTGGCCAGTTTGAAATCTGGCTGCGGGGCTATCGGGATGGTGAACTGGTCGACGAGGTACAGGCGGTCAACTGCCTGCAGGGGGCGATCAACCCATTTGCGGACTACGCGGCGGCCCTGGATCTGGCGGCGAGCCGGGACTGGCGCTGGGTGATCTCCAATACGACTGAGGCAGGCATTCGTTACGTCGCGCAGCTGGCGCCGGAAGAGGCCACCCCGGAGACCTTTCCGGCCCTGCTCACGGCCATGCTCTATCACCGGTTTTCGCACTTCGATGGCGCCACTGAGCGCGGCGTCAATGTGCTGTGTTGTGAACTGATAGAGGACAACGCGACGACGCTGCAACAAATATTGCTGCGCCATGCTGCGGACTGGCATCTGCCCGTTTCTTTTACTGAATGGCTGGCATCGGCCTGCCATTTCTGCAATACCCTGGTGGATCGCATCGTTACCGGCGAGCCGGCCGATGTCCCCGCCCGCCGTACCCTGCCGGCAGACGCTCCACTGCTTGAGGCGGAGGCGTTCTACAGTTGGGTCATTGAGGCCCCGACATCGGTGCAGCGGCTGTTGCCGGCGCGCGCTGCCGGCCTCGACGGCCTGCAGTTCGTCGCCAATCTGGCTCCCTGGCGCGAGCGCAAGGTACGCATCCTGAACGGCGCCCACACCGCCGGGTTCGCTCTCAGTCTGATGCTGGAAGTGCCGACGGTGTTTGACAGCATGCAGCACCCGCTGCTGCGGCGTTACCTGGAGCGACTGGTCTATGACGAGATCTGCCCGAACCTGTCAGGGGATGATATTGCCGGCTACGCCGCGGCCATCCTGGAGCGATTCGACAATCCCCATGTGGAACACCGCTGGGAGAATATTGCCCTGAATGCCCTGTCCAAGTGGCGGGCCCGATTGCTGCCTTCCCTGCTGGCCGCGCTGGCCGCGCGCGGCAGCCCGCCGCCGTTGCTGCTGCTGTCGCTGGCGGCCCTGCTGTGTTTCTACCGCGGTCAGTGGCAGGGCAGGGTGCTACCGGTGCGCGATGATCTGGCGGCTGTGGCGGAGTGTCAGCGGCTTTGGCAGTCCAGCGGAGAAGTGTCCGGCGCGGTTGCCGCGATCATCGACAGTGAGCTGATCTGGGACGGCTGTCTGCAGGCGGTTCCGGGCCTGGCGGAGGCGCTGGCGGCGATCATTGTTCAGCTCGAGCGGGACGGACTGGAGTCGACCCTGGCGACCTGTCTCGATGACTGAGGCGGGCTGAACGGATGCTCTGCCGGCGCCGCCTCATTTCGTTGCTGTGTGCGGGATGGATCTGGTGCAGTCCCGGCATGGCGGGCGGGGGCGATGCTGACGCATCGGCCGCGCTGCAGGTAAAGGTGCTTTCCGCCATGCAACGGGCCACCCGGTTTATGCTCGATGAAGTGAGCCATCGCGGCGGCTTTGTCTGGTACTACCTGCCGGATTTCAGTCGTCGCTGGGGGGAACTGGAAGCCACTTCGACCATGCTCTGGGTGCAGCCGCCGGGTACGGCCAGCGTCGGCCACCTGCTGCTGGATGCCTACCACGTCACTGACGATGGGGATTATCTGCACGCGGCACAGAAAGTGGGGCGGGCGATTCTGGCTGCCCAGCACAGCAGCGGTGGCTGGAACTATGTCCACGACTTTGCAGGGGAACAGGCCCTGCGTAACTGGTATGGGCGCGTCGGGCGCCACGCCTGGCGGCTGGAGGAGTTCCAGCACTACCTCGGCAACGCAACCTTTGACGACGGCGGTACCCACGAAGCCACTCTGTTATTGATGCGCCTGGCGCAGGCGCCACAGCAAGGAGAGGTGTTTGGCCCAGGCCTGGAGCGGGCCCTGGCCTTTATTCTCGACAGCCAGTTTCCCGGGGGCGGCTGGCCCCAGCGCTACCCGCCAGTGGCGGACTCGCCCATTCCCTACGCCGATGCCATTACCTTCAATGACGGGGTGGCCGATGGCAATATTCGCCTGTTGCTGATGGCCTGGCGATTGACCGGGCAGCAGCGCTATCGGGATGCCGCGCTGAAAGGGATGGACAGCTACCTGGCCCTGCAGTTACCCCATCCTCAGCCAGGCTGGGCACTGCAGTACCACCGGGATGGCGCGCCCGCTGCGGGGCGCAGTTATGAGGCGGCGGCCCTGTCCCCGGCGATGACGGCGCACAACCTCCGCGCCCTGATGGCCTTTTACAGGGTCACGGGGGAGCAGCGCTTCCTGACACCCATTCCCGCGGCGCTCGACTGGCTCGATTCCCTGGCGCTGCCCGCCGCAGCCGTGCGCGACGGCCGCACGCACCCCCGGGTAGTGGAGCTCGGTAGCGACCGGCCGCTCTATATCTACCGGCGCGGCAGCAATGTCGACAACGGCGCCTACTATTTCGCATATCAGCCTGGCAAAACAGTGCGGCACTACCCTTCCGCCGGTCGCCTGGATGTTGCCGCCTTGCGCGAGGAATACCGCTCAATACTGGCTGCCGGGGCGCCCACGGGAACCCTGTGGCAACGCGTGCAGCAGGCGCCGGCACTGACGCTGCCGGAGCGCTATATCAACGCGCGCACGCTGGAGGGGATTCCCGGTTCGGACAGGGAGCTTGACGATCGGCCACTGACGGAGGCCGAGGTCATCAGTTTGCTGGCGAGCCTGAATGAGCGCGGCTACTGGCCGTCGTTGCAACGCTTTACCACCCATCCGGCAGGCCAAAGTGGAATGCTGCAAACAGGCCGGGATACCACCCGCTATGCCGATACCTGGGTGGGAGATGCCAGTGATACCTCGCCCTGGTATTTGCAGCAGCCGCGGGAAGTCATCGCCCTTGACCGCTACATCGCCAACATGGCGAAGCTGTTGGGCTTTCTCAGTGCGCGTGCCAGTGTAGGGGAAAGGGAAAAGGGCGCGAGCTGACTGCTCGTCCCGGCGCCCGCTTGTCTCGCCTCAGGCCGCCGGCCCGCGACGACACAGTTGCAGGGCAAAGCCCCAGGGGTCCTTCATCATCACCAGGTTGGAGCCGTCCGGCAGGTGCAGGTCATCCACCAGGGTGGCGCCCGCGGCGCTGAGCCGCACCAGGTCGGCCTGCGGATTCTGCGATACAAAAGCCAGGTGCAACTGCAGGGGGCTCATGGCGGAATAGTCAGGCACTGCATCCGGCGGGTTGCAGTAGATTTCCACCATCATGCCTTCACTGTCCGCGAGGAAAGTGGTTTTCTGGGCGTCGTCGATGCGCCGGGCTACGCGCATGCCCAGGTGTTCGCAGTACCAGGCACTGATGGCGTCGGGGTCGCTGACGTTGTAGGCGATGTGCTCAATCTTCATGCTGACAACCCTCTACAGGCGGTAGGCCTGTTTGGCCAGGTTGTAGGCAAGATCCACTGCCAGTTCCGCCGCTTCCTCTTCCTGCAGGCGATGGTCCGCCACCAGTTCCGCGAGGAAGGCGCAGTCCATGCGCCGCGCAACATCGTGGCGGGCGGGGATGGAGAGGAAGGCGCGGGTGTCGTCATTGAAGCCGGCGGTGTTGTAGAAGCCGGCGGTTTCGGTGGCCTGCTGGCGAAACCGGCGCATACCTTCAGGGCTGTCGTGGAACCACCAGGGCGGTCCCAGGCGCAGGCAGGGATAGTGGCCGGCCAGGGGCGCCAGTTCGCGGCTGTAGCTGGTTTCGTCCAGGGTGAACAGGATGATTTCCAGTTCCGGCTCGTTGCCGTACTTGTCCAGCAGGGGTTTCAGGGCTTTCACGTAGCCGGTGGGAGAGGGGATGTCCGCACCCTTGTCGCGTCCGAAGCGCTGGAACACGGCGTCGTTGTGATTGCGGAAGCTGCCCGGGTGAATCTGCATCACCAGGCCGTCTTCCAGGCTCATACCGGCCATCTCGGTGAGCATCTGGCCGCGGAACAGTTCCGCTTCTTCGGCACTGTGTTTGCCACTGCGCACGGTGTTGTACAGGGCCTCTGCCTGCGACGGGGAGAGATTGGCGGTGGTGGCGCTGGGGTGGCCGTGATCGCTCGCGGTGGCGCCCATGGTTTTGAAAAAGGCGCGACGCACGCGGTGGGCGTTGAGGTAGCCCGCCCAGGTGCCGGTGTCCTCGCCGGTCAGCTCGGCGAACTGGCCGAGGTTGGCGACAAAGCCCTCGTAGTCCGGGTCGGTGACTGCGTCGGGGCGATAAGTGGTAATCACCCGGCCACTCCACCCGCTGTCGCGGATGGCCCGGTGGTGGGCGAGGTCATCCAGCGGGCCTTCAGTGGTGGCCAGCAGTTCGATATTGAAGCGTTCGAACAGCGCCCGTGGGCGGAAAGCGGGGGTGGCCAGTTGCTCGTTAATGCTGTCGTAATAGGTGTCGGCGGTGCTGCTGTCCAGGCGCTGCTCGAAACCGAACACCTCGGAGAACACACTGTCCAACCACATACGCGACGGAGTGCCGCGCAGCAGGTGATAGTGATTGGCGAAGCGCTGCCAGATCTTGCGGCCATCGGTTTCCACCGCGGCGCCGTCGACGCTGGGTACCCCCAGGGATTCCATGCTGACGCCCTGGCTGTAGAGCATGCGAAATACATAGTGGTCGGGGGTAATGAATAACTCGGCGGCGTTGGCAAAGGGCTCGTTGCCGGCGAACCACGACGGGTCGGTGTGGCCGTGAGGACTGATAATCGGTAGATCCTTCACGCTCTGGTAGAGGGCGCGAGCCACAGCACGGGTGCCCGCGTCGGCGGGAAACAGTCGGTCTGGGTGCATGGAAAGCGTCTGTGACATAGAGAGTAACCTGCCTGCAGGAGTGTATTGCCAGTATGATTGCTACCGGTGGCATACTAAGGTATCGTTTCCGCCATGGCAAGCGCCGCAATACCCCCCACACCGTGCTGCGCCGATGCCGATATTACCTTTCCGGGGGCTTTATCTATATGAACCTGATCCGTATCAATGCCGCCGACAATGTTGCCATTGCGGTGAACGATATCCCCGCCGGCGCCCTGCTCGGTGTGGCCGGTGCCAGTATGGAAAGTCGCGCTGCGATTCCCGCCATGCACAAGGTGGCGATTACCGCCATTGCCGGCGGCCAGCCCATTCTCAAGTACGGCCAGGTGATCGGCTTTGCCGCCGCTGACATCGCGCCCGGTGACCACGTACACGTGCACAACTGTCGCATGGGGGAACTGGAAAAGGACTACGGATTCTGCCGCCACGCGGTGTCGCCGGCACTGGTACCCGCGGCGGCGCAGGCCCGCTTCATGGGTTATCTGCGCGCCGATGGGCGCGCCGGAACCCGCAATTTCCTCGGTGTGCTGACGTCGGTGAACTGCTCCGCCACCGTGGCCCGCGGCATTGCCGCCCGGGGCGAAGCCCTGCTGGCTGACTATCCCGGGATCGACGGCGTGGTGGCCCTGGCTCACAGTTCAGGTTGCGGTATGCAGGGGGACGACGAAGGCTACCTGACCCTGCGCCGCACACTGGAGGGCTACGCCCGCCACCCCAACTTTGCCGGCGTCATGCTGGTGGGGTTGGGTTGTGAAACCCTGCAAATCCAGCGGGTGATGGAAGAGAGCGGGCTGGCGGACTCCGGCCGCTTTCGCGCCTTCACCATCCAGGACGCGGGCGGCACCCGCGCCGCCATCGAGCGCGGTGTGTCGGTGCTGAAGGAAATGCTGCCGGCAGCCAATGCCTGCCGGCGCGAGCCCATACCCGCCAGCGAACTGGTGCTGGCGGTACAGTGCGGCGGCTCCGATGCCCTGTCCGGTCTGACTGCCAATCCGGCGCTGGGTGAAGCGGGGGACTGGCTCATCCGCCACGGAGGCTCGGTGATTTACTCGGAGACCCCGGAAATTTACGGCGCCGAGCACTTGCTGACCCAGCGTGCGCAAACGCCGCAGATTGCCGAGGCCCTGCTGGAGCGCATTCGCTGGTGGGAAGACTACACTCGTATCAACGGGGTGGAACTGGACAGCAACCCCTCGCCCGGCAACAAAGCGGGCGGACTCACTACCATCCTGGAGAAATCACTCGGGGCCCAGGCCAAGAGCGGCAGCACGCCGATGACCGGTGTGTATCGCTACGCCGAGCCGGTGACCCGCAAAGGTCTGGCTTTTATGGACAGCCCCGGCTACGACCCGGTGTCGGTGACCGGTCAGGTGGCCTCCGGCGCCAATGTCATCTGCTTTACCACCGGTCGCGGCTCCGCCTTCGGTTTCAAGCCAGTACCCTGCCTGAAGCTCGCCAGCAACCAGCGCCTGTTTGATCGCATGGGCGAGGATATGGATATCAACTGCGGCGATATCGTCAGCGGCGACAGCGACGTGCAGCGCAAGGGGGAGGAGATTTTCGAGCGGGTACTGGCGGTGGCTTCCGGTGAGCGCACGGCCAGTGAGCTGCTCGGCTATGGCGACAACGAGTTCAACCCCTGGAAAATCGGCGCCACGGTCTAGGAGCCTGTTATTGTCACAACAATGCCCTTAGTATGAGGGCACCTTATCGACCTCCACAGACAGGTAACCGGATTGCCCCGCAGAACTATTGGCCTGGTGGCCCACGACCACAAGAAGGACGATCTGATCAGCTGGGCCGTTTCCCAGCGCCAGCGCTTGCAGACTCACCGTCTGGTGGCCACCGGTACTACCGGACGCCTGCTGGAAGAGGCGCTTGGCCAACCAGTGCACCGCTATAACAGCGGCCCGCTGGGTGGCGATCAGCAGATCGGGGCGCTGATTTCCGAGGGCGGGCTGGATGCCCTGGTGTTCTTCTGGGATCCGCTCTATCCCGCACCCCACGACCCGGATGTGAAGGCCCTGTTGCGGTTGTGCAGCGTGTGGAACGTACCAGTGGCCTGCAATCGGGCCAGCGCCGATCTGATGTTTGGTGTGCAGTCGCTGGACAGCGACAGCTATCAGCGGGATGTACCGGTTTACTGAACCGCTCGCTCTTCTCGCGCGGCTCTTGTTGCTGGCCGCGCTGTCCGGCCTCGGCGCCTGCGGTAGCTACAACGTCAAGAATCTCGCCAAGTCCGACATCGACCTGGTGGCCGATGAGGCCATCAGCGAGACCCGCCGCCTGGTGCGGGAGTTGACCGTCAAGCTGTATCGGCGCAATCCCGCTGAGCTGGAAAAGATCCCCGGTATGACCATCGAGGGCCGCCTGGCCCAGTTGAAAGTCAACGAACGCAAGCTGAGTTTCCCCGAGCTGCAGGGGCGGCAGGGCATCGACGCCATGAATCTCGCCTTCGCCGCGGACTATCGCGGTGACCGGGTTTTCGCTTTGGTGGCGGGGCTCGGCGGCATGCTGCGCCAGGCCTACGACTTTCGGCCCGAGTTTTTCATGGTGGACCAGCTCAATGCCGAGGCCCTGTCCACCAGCGCCCGCAATGTGGAGGTGCTGGTGTGGAAGCTGAAAAGCACCCGCTATCCCGATGGCCGACCCTACCTGATCAGCCACGAACACGCGGGCGTGGTGGACAATCTCAGCTTTGAACGCCTGTTTGGCAAGCTGATTGCCCTGCAGGACCTGCTGGCGCGGGTGGCGGCCGACGCCGATGACCGCCTGATCACCAGCGCCGTGCACACCGCATCGACGGTGTTTATCCCCCTGCCAATCTGAGCCTATTGTTCCGCGGTGGCGGCGTAGTCCATGGCGAAGCCTACCAGGGTGCGCACGCCGGTAATCAGCGCGTCTTCCTCGATATCGAAGTAGGGCGAGTGGTTGGCCGGGCGCTCTGTGCGCGGAGTGTCCGGGTCACCCACCCCGAGGTGGAGGAACAGTCCCGGGATGTGCTGCTCGAAATAGCCGAAGTCCTCGGCCCCGGTAATGGCCGGCCCTTCCTGCACCCGCGCCGCGCCGGCGGCGCGCTCCAGGGTCGGCATCATGCGCTTCAGCAGGGCCGGATCGTTCACCGTGACCGGCGCCGCTTCGGTGATGGTGACCTCCGCGCTGGCGCCGTTGGCCGCAGCGATGGCGGTCACGGTGTTGCGCAGCTTTTCGTGCAGGTCGTCGCGCACGTCCATATCGAAAGTGCGCAGGGTGCCGGACAGGGTGACGGTGTCGGGGATGATGTTGCCGCGCACACCGCCGTGGATGCTGCCCACCGTCACTACCACCGGGCCGCGGGTCACATCCAGGTGGCGCCCCGGAAGGCCCTGCAGGGCGGTGGTGATCTGGGCGGCGGTGTAGACGGGATCGACGCCGAGCCAGGGCGAGGAGCCGTGGGTCTGGCGACCGGTGACGGTAATGGCCAGGTTATCCGCCGCGGCCATGAAGCCGCCGGCGCGGTAGGTGATCTCGCCGGCGTCATTAGGCCATACGTGGAGGCCGATGATGGCTTCCGGCGCGTCCTTGCCGCTCAGCAGGCCCTCGGCGATCATCAGGGCGGCGCCGCCGGCCTCGTCGCCGGGCGGCCCTTCCTCCGCCGGCTGGAACACGAATTTTACCGTACCGGCCAGTTGCTCGCGCTGCTCCGCCAGCACCTTCGCCGCTCCCAGCAGCATGGCCACATGGGCGTCGTGGCCGCAGGCGTGCATGACCGGTACCTCGGCGCCGTTGTATTCGCCCCTGGCGGTCGAGGCGAAGGGGAGCCCGGTCTGCTCCGCGACGGGCAGGGCGTCCATATCCGCGCGCAGGGCGATCACCGGGCCGGGTTTGCCGCCGACCAGGGTGCCGACAACGCCGGTGTGGGCGACGCCGGTTTCCACACTGTCGAGCTTGAGTTTGCGCAGTGCCGCCGCAATGGTTTTTGCTGTCTCGAACTCGCGGTTGGACAGCTCCGGGTGCTGGTGAAAATGGCGGCGCCAGGCGATTACCTGGTCTTCGCTGGCGGCGATGGCCGCCTCCAGAGGTTGCCCGGCCGCCAGTGCCGGCAGGCTGTTGGAGAGGCAGGCGCCCAGCAGGGTTATTGCGATGGTGTTGCGGAGGTTGCGCATGGAATGCTCCGGTTGACGGTATGAATGGGGGTCAGGCGCCGCAGCGCTGGCGGAAGGCGTCGGGCACGGCGACCACGCAGCGGCGCTTGTAGTCAAAGCACAGCAGGGTGGTGGCCACCCGGGCCATTTCCTGTTCGCGGGTGAGGTTGCTGATGCGATAGATAAACTGGAAGCTCTTGCCGGCAAACTCACCGGCGCCCAGTTCCACCCTGAGGCGGTCGCCGTAGCCCGCCTCGGACAGATAGGCGACTTCCGAATGGGCCATGATGAGGCCGGCGTCCTCGAAGGCGATGGCATCCTCGTAACCAATCTGTTTGATGAAGCGCAGTTGGGCTTCCATGGCGATGGGCAGCACCCTGTCTGCCCCCAGGTGGTTGGCATTGTTGACGTCGGTGTAAAGCACGTCGTAGTCGGTCTGGTAGAGGAACTGCGCGGGCAGGTCGATGGTTTTTCGGGCCATGGGCGGGGATCTTTGTCAGTCAATCGGGGTGAGAAAGCGGTTGAGGATGGCAAAGCGCGGCGGGGTGGTCAATCCGGTCAACTGTGCAGGCGCTGATTGTATAGTTGAACTGGGCATGGCAATCGCGGCACCGGCGCCCTTGCGGGGGTTCGGCGGCGCCCCTTGTTGGCTACCATGGGCGGCAAATTATAGTGATTCTGCTGCCGGAAGCCCGCCGTATGAGCAAGCCCCTCGCCAACCTCTCGTCCCCCTGCCGGATTGGCAGCCTGCACCTGAAAAACCGCATGGTGGTCACCGCCATGGGCACCAACCTGGGCGCCGAGGACGGCGGCCCCAGCGAGCGCCTGCACGCCTTCCACGAACGCCAGGCGAAGGGCGGTGCCGGCCTGATTGTCCTCGGTTCGGTGGGGGTGAGCTGGCCCAGTGGCGGCAACCAGCCCCGGCAGGCGGCGATTTCCCGCGACGAACATATTCCCGCCTGGCGCAAGCTGGCGGATGCCGTGCATGCCCACGGTGCCAGGCTGGCGGCCCAGTTGCATCACGGCGGGCTGGTGGCGGCCCAGGACCGGGCCGAGGGACGCCCCATGTGGGTGCCTTCCTACCCGGTGGTCAAGCAGGGCGATATGCTCGAGGGCTTTCTGGAGTCGGAGCTGGCCGCCATGTTCGACCCGGATGCGCCGGAGCCGAGCCTGCATGTAATGACCAAAGAGGATATCGACAAGCTGGTGGCGGATTTCGCCGCGGCCGCCGTAAGGGCAAAGAGCGCTGGTATTGATGGTGTGGAAATTCACGGTGGTCACGGCTACATCATTTCCGAGTTTCTCTCGCCCCTGACCAACCAGCGGGATGACGAATACGGCGGCAGCCTGGAAAACCGTGCCCGCTTCCTGCTGGAGATTGTCGCCGCAGTGCGCGCGGCAGTGGGCAGGGACTACCCGGTCTGGGTAAAGATCGACTCTGGCGAATTTGGCAATGCGGAAGGCATCAGCCTGGCGGACGCCAGGGACACCGCCAGAATGCTGGAACAGGCCGGCGTCGATGCCGTTACGGTCAGCGCCTATCACGACACCTCGATGGGGGTGAACCACTCCGAGTCGAATATTCCCCATACCCCGGAGCGGCTGGTGGCCGGGGCCAGCAGCATCAAGCGGGCCCTGTCCATCCCGGTGATTACTTCCGGCCGCATCGAGCCCGCCGCCGCCGACAGGCACATTGCCGCCGGCCACTTTGACCTGCTCGGCATGGGACGCAAACTGCTGGCGGATCCAGATTTGCCGAACAAGGTGATGGCAGGCCAACTGGACGATATTCGCCCCTGTGTCTACTGCTACTGCTGCGTTAGCCAGATTTACGTACTCAAGCCGGTCAAGTGTGCCGTCAATCCTGAAACCGCCCACGAACTCACCCGCAGCCTTATCGCCACCACCCATGCGCGCCACTTCGCTGTGGTAGGTGGCGGTCCAGCTGGCATGGAAGCGGCGCGCCGGCTGGTGGAGAAAGGGCACCGGGTGACCCTGTTGGAAGCGTCCGACCGCCTGGGCGGTACCCTGCAGTTCGCCAGCATCGCCTATGAACCCAATGAACGTTTGCTGCGCTGGCTGCGGCGCCAGACCGAGCAGTCGGCCGTGGACGTGCGCCTGAACACCCGCGCCACGCCCTCACTGTTGACGCAGTTGGGCGTGGACGCCGTGATTGTGGCGACAGGCGCGAAACGCGATCTGCCGGATCTCCCGGGCAAGGAGCAGGACTTCGTCTACAGTGGCGACGAGATGCGTGCATTGGTGCTTGGGGAAGAGAATACGGCCCTGCGGCGCAAGACCAGTGGCTTCACCCGCCTGATGACTCGCGCCGGGGCGCTCACCGGGGCCAACAAGCACCCCTGGCTGCTGCGTCAGGTATCCCGCGCCTGGCTGCCTCTGGGCAAAAACATTGTGGTCATCGGCGCGGAGCTGGTGGGGCTGGAACTGGCGGAGTACCTGGCCCATCGCGGCCGCCAGGTCACCGTTATCGACAGCGCCAGCCGCGCCGGCGCCGGTCTCTACCTGGTGCGTCGCCTGCGCTTGCTGCACGAACTGCGGGAGGAGGGCGTGGTCATGTTGAACCGCGCCCGGGATATCGCCATCGGCGACCACAGCGTGAGTTACACCAACTACCGCGGCCAGCAGCGCCGGATTGATGCCGACGAGGTGATCGTTGCCCAGGGCGCCACCGGCGACCTGAGCCTGGCCGAACAGCTGCAGGAGCAGGGCGTGGAAGTACACAGTATCGGCGATTGCCGCGGGGTCGGTTACATCGAGGGCGCCATGGAATCGGCGGCGGAACTGGTGGCCGGTATCGACTGAGCTGCCCCCACACTTTCAGCGAATCCGTTCGACAGGAGAATAATCATGACAGACGAACTGTGCGCTCAGCTGGACCTCGGTCCCATGGACCAGGTGGGTTTTGTATTCCGCGACATCAAGGCGGCGATCGCGCGCTACCAGAGCGTTTTCGGCCCCTTCAGTTACCACGAATACGATGCCTACGAATACGACTATCGCGGACAGCGCGAACCCTGCCGTTTGAAACTGGCCTTCGCCCGCAGCGGCGACATCGAGATTGAATTTATCGAGTGGGTGTCCGGCGGTTCGCCGCACAAGGAGTTCCTGGACGCCGGGCGCGAGGGCATGCATCACCTGCGCTTCAAGGTGGCACAACTGGAGCCGAAGGTGGCCGCCGCCGAGGCGGTGGGCTATCGCGCGATCTGGCACACCCGCTTTGCCGAAGGGTTGGCGGTGGCCTACATGGAGCGCGAGGGTGACCCGCTGATCATCGAACTGTTTGAGGACCGGCACAACGGCCAGGTGGTGCCCGATGGCATTTCCTGATCGCTATGGCCCGCTGGCCGTGGTCACCGGGGCTTCCTCCGGTATCGGCGCGGGGTTTGCGGAGGAACTGGCAGCGCGCGGCCTCGACCTGCTGCTGGTGGCGCGCCGCGGTGAGCACCTGCAGCAACTCGCCGTGCGCCTGCGCAACGAGTGTGACGTAGCCGTGGAGGTGCTGGTCGCCGATCTCGCGCACCCTGTCGGTATCGAGTCGCTGGCCCGGGTACTGCAGGGCCGCGATTGCGGGCTGCTGGTCAGCAACGCCGGCTTTGGCCTCAAGGGTGCCCACGAGGACAACGACCCGGCGGTGATGGCCGAGATGCTGCAGCTGAATTGCCAGGCCCCCCTGCAACTCTGCCACCGGTTGATTCCCGCCCTGCGCGCTCGCGGTCGTGGCGGTATCATCATCACCAGTTCGGTGGAGGGCTTGATGGGTGTGCCGTACTCCTCGGTATACGCGGCCTCCAAGGCCTTTACCAACAGCCTGGCAGAGGGGCTCTGGGGGGAGCTGTCACCGGCCGGCATTGACGTGCTGGCCCTGTGCCCGGGCAGTACCGACACCGAGGCCCACGAAAAGCAGGGCATCGACCGCAGTACTCTGGAGGGCATGATGAGCCCCCGGGAGGTGGCCCGCGAAGCTCTCGACAACCTGGCGAAAGGCCCGGTGTATGTGGCCGGTGAGCAGAACCGCGCGATGTTCGACGGGCTGCTGGCCATGCCGCGCCGGGAGGCCCTGCTGGCGCTGGGTGACAACATTCGCCGGGCGCTCCTGTAGGCAGCACTCAAGTTCGCGTGAATTCCGCCGATAGGCAATTGAGTCGGTTATGCCGGACAAAAAAAATCGAAATTATGGGGAATAACTTCCGCCGCCAGCCCGTCAAGTACATGAAAGTGGAGTGAAACCGCTTTGAGTGCAGGGTTGCCGCGTTGGATTGGGTATCGACCTCCGGAACAGAAAGGGGGCGTTGACCGGCATCTCCTGCCTCGACTTTCAAGAACGCCCGCCGTGACTGCGCAAGTGGTTGCGGCACCCGTCAGTGAGCTGTAAGGGCGAAACTGGCAACGGGACACAGGACCGGGGACCGCTAGCCCTCCGGGCCTGGACTCCAGAGCCTGCCGTCTACATGGGGCGGCAGGCTCTGCCACTCTCCCCCTCTTTTGACTGCCCCATTCCTCAAGTCTTGAGCACTACGCTGCCATCCCTGGTGGCGGGAAGTTCCCAATAGAAGTTATCGAATTGCGCGCAGATTGAATGCGCAGTATCGGCAGTGACAGCCGTGACTGCGGCCGAACTGCGACGTCCCGCAGAGCACAGGTCATTGGCAGGGAAAGGATGAAGGAGGAGCCGCCGGATAGCGGCCCCTGGCGGCAGGTGTCAGCGCCAGCCCTGGTCGATCAGGCTGGCCTCTTCGGCGGCGCTGAGGGGAATGCCGGTGGCGTTGCGATTGATGAAGCTGGAAATGGCGTCGACATCACCGGCGCCGGCGGGCAGGTATTCGCTGCCGTTGTCGAGGTCGGCCGGTTCGCCCACCTGGACTTCAGTTTGCCAGCCGTTCTCGCCGCGACAGGCGACTCCCCGCCACTGCTTCCCGGCATCACTGAGCTGGTACTCCCGGCACCAGCGGCCGTCGTCACCGGCGAAACTCAGCACCGGACGCAGGGCGCGCCCGTCGGCCAGCGGTGACCACTGCTCGGCGCTGGAGGGGGTGGTTTCGAGCGCCTCGGCCAGCAGTTGCGGGCCGTTGCCCGCCTGTTGCCACTGCGGTGCCAGTACCAGCCCGACGGCGGCAACCAGCGAGGCGGCGATAGCAAAGCCCACTGCCGCGCGACCGCGGCGGGAGGGGAAGGGAATCACACGGGCGGACTGTGATACCGGCGCCAGCAATTCGGCGATATGTGAGGGAACGGGCCCCGCGGCGCCTTGTTCGACAAAGGCCTTCACGGCGTCATCGGCCTGCCTGAGGCGGCGCAATTCGGCGGCCAGTGGCGCCTCTTTCGCGAGCCGCTGTTCCAGGTGAGCGACTTCCCCGGCGGCCAGTTCGCCGTCGAGGTATTGTGATAGCAGTTCCAGATCCTGGGTGGTCATAACGTGTCCGGTCAGTCGTCTTCAGCCAAACTAATGGTATTTGCCAGTTGCCGCCGCGCCCGTGCGATTCTGCTCATGATAGTTCCCACGGGAACCTCCAGAATCTCGGCAGCCTCGGCGTAGGTTTTGCCCTCTATCGCTACCAGGGTCAGCGCCAGGCGCTGTTCCTCTGGCAGTTGTTCGAGGGCGGCACCTACCGCACTCACCTGCCGCTCGCGGCCGGCAACCTGCTCGGCAGAGGGGGAGCTCTCCGGCTCCTCCGCCTGCTCGGGATATCGCTGCCTTACCTCTCGTGAGCGCAGTTCGTCGATCCAGGCGTTCTTGCACACCCGGTACGCCCACTTTGCTGGGTGGGCGTCCTCTGGCATCCCTTTCTCGAGAACCTTTTCCACGGTGGCCTGAAGAAGGTCGTCCGCATCCGCTTGACTCCCGGTGAGAGAAAAGCAGAATCTCTTCAGGCCACTCAGCTCCGCGAGCAAAGCCTCTCGCTGAGAGCTGTTGAGTAATGGCATAATGTCCCTGTTATGACCTTGACGTGTTGGGCGGGGATTTTATTCCAAAACGGGGAATTTATCTGCCGAATACACGTCAACTTCATACATTCCCTTGGAATTCAGTGGACACCAACATGCCACAGGTATCGCTGGGCAGAACAGGCCTGAGATTTTCCCCGGGGAGTGCCGTGACCGGCTCCCGCAAATTTACCACTGCAATCAATGCCCTGATCCTGGCATTTCTCTTCGGCTGTGCCCAGCTTTCCTGGGCGCAGGTGCCCTGTTGTATGGTGCCCGAGGATGAAATTGAAGAGGGCATTGAGGAGGGAATTGAGGACAACGTCGAATCCGAGACCGAAGAAGATGTTGAGGACCAGGTCGAGGAGGAAGTCGAGGAAGAGGTTGCCAACCAGGTCGAAGGTGCCGTAGAGGAAACTGTCGAGGGCAATATCGAGCAGGAAATTGAAGCCAATATCGAAGATGACGTACAGGCCAGTGTGGAAGAGTCGATCGAGTCGGGCGTCGAGGAATCCATCGAATCCGGTGTAGAGAATACCGTTGAGGACAGTGTCGAGCAGGTGGTCGAAACCGCTGTTGAAGAGAGCGTAGAAGACACCGTTGAGGTCGCCGTCGAGGACAGTGTTGAATCCACTGTAGAGGAGGGCGTCGAAGACAGCATTGAAGACACCGTCGAGCAGGGTGTTGAGAGCACCGTGGAAGTAGCGGTGGAACGGCAGGTTGAGGACCAGGTTGAAGAGTCGGTCGAAAGCAGCGTGGAAGGCAGTGTCGAGGAGGCGGTTGCCACCACCATCGAGGATCGCCTGGAGAACGAGATCGACGAGATCCTGGACGAGATCGAGAACAAGTTCGAGGTGAACGAGGATCGCATCCAGACCGCCCAGTGGCTGGTGATGGCAGAGCCGGAAGCCTTCGATGAACTGGCGAAAAAGGGCTACCTGTTCGACAACGTGACCGAATTGCCCGGCATGGGGCTGCGCCTGGCGGAAGTCGCCGCGCCTTCCACCTTCGAGATTTCCGAGGTGCGCCAGGGGGTGGTGGATGTAGTGGGCTCCGAGCGCGCCGACGTGGATTTGAACCACTTTTACACCGCCGGCTCACCCATTGAGCACACCGTTGAGGGTATTGCCCCGCGCAAAGCCGTGCCGTTCCCCGCGGACGTCGACGACCTGGGGCTGCGCATCGGCATGATCGACAGCCAGGTCGACACCAGCCATCCAGCGCTGTCCCGCTCCAGTATCGAGTCCCAGTCCTTCGTGCGCGAAGACGCCAACACCCCCGCCTTCCACGGCACCGCCATTGCCTCGATCATCGCGGCCAACGGCGACGATTACCAGGGGCTGGCGCCCCACGCGAGGCTCTATGCGGCCGGGGTCTTCGAACAGGACGCCGAGCGCGGAGAAGTCGCTTCCACTGTCAGCCTGGTGCGGGCCCTGGACTGGTTGGTCACTTCGGGTGTCGACGTGGTCAATGTGAGCCTGGCGGGGCCGCCCAATCGACTGCTGGAAACCGCCCTGAACCGGGCTTCACAGCGCGGCGTACTGATTCTGGCGGCTGCCGGCAACGGCGGTCCGGTGGCCAAACCCAAGTATCCGGCTGCCTACCCAACGGTGGTCGCGGTGACCGCCGTGGATACTGCGGGCCGCGCCTTCCGACTGGCCAACCGGGGTGATTACCTGGATATCGCTGCGCCGGGAGTCGGCATGTTGCACGCCCGCGCCGGCGGCGGTTATGCCACCTCGTCAGGCACGTCTTTTGCGGTGCCTTTCGCCACCACCGCGGCGGCGCGCCTGCGCTTCCTGCAGCCCGGGACCAATGTGCTGGAGAATCTGTATCGCAGTGTGCAGGATCTCGGTGCCCCGGGGCGTGACGAGATCTACGGTTACGGCCTGCTGCAGCCGCTGACGCTGGTCACCAGCGGTAGATAAAGCGACTGCCGACGATGTTCTGGTTGTAGTCGGCGGGGTCAAAGTTGGATTCGAAATCGCCATAGCCGGCGTAGAACTGCAGCGCTGCCCGGGTCATAACGGGCACTTCAATATCCACTTGCAGGCGCTGGCGCCGGTCCTCCCTCTCCATGCCGATACTCGGCGTCTCCGACTGGTAGTCGCGCATTTCATAGCGCCAGGCCAGCTCCATTTTTACCGAGCGCTGCTGTAGATCGAAGCGGTGGATATAGCGCAGTTTAACGGCGTTGGACTGGTAATCGAAGGGTTCGCCCTCGGCGTTCTCGTCGCGAAAGCGATAGCCCAGGTTGAAGTAACTGCGCAGTCCGCGGCGGAAAAAATACAGATCGGCCTCGGCGGCCTGGGTGCTGGCATCCCGCTCCGGGCTCTGGGCGAGGCTCTTGTCGGCGTAGACGTAGGCCGCGCGACCGAACCATTTCTTGCCGAGAAAACCGGATACGGTGGGTGAGAGCCGGCTCAACTGGAGGAAGCTGCTGCCGTCCAGGCGAGAGTTGATATAAAAGCCGGTGAGGCCGATGTCGGCGCCGCCGATATCCCTGGACAGGTTGGCGCCGAGGATGTGGGTCTGGCGATTGACTTCCTTGAAGTGGCGATAGATGTTCTGGTTGAAGTCATAGGACAGTCCCAGGTCGGTCTTGTCCGAGAGCGCCTTTTTCATCGACACTTCCGCATCGAACGTTGCGGCGTAGTCGCTCTCGCTGCTGCTGGCATCCAGTTCGTCCACCGCGACATTGCTGTCATACTCGACGCCCACACCGACTTCCGCCGAGTATTCGGCGGGGCGGCTGGTTGTTTTTTCGTCCGCATGGGCGAAATGGCAGCAAACGAGCGCCATGAGGACGCCCGTGCCGGAGGGCCATCGCATTCGGGGGAGATCCTTGATCGAACCGGGGCAGGGGCGAAAGACTAACCAAGGTTGCAGGTTGCCTCAAGCATTGTCTGCCCCGGATGCAAGTGTCGCTGGCCAAGGAACATTGAATGATCGAGGAAACACAGTTTGATATTGCCGGCCCGGATGGTCGCAGACTCGCCTGCCGCCACCGTTCGGGCAGCGCTCCGGGGGTATTGTTTTGCCCGGGCTTTCACTCCGATATGCAGGGTTGCAAAGCCGAGGCGCTGACTCAGTGGTGCGACGGAAGTGGCCGGCAGTTCACCCGCTTTGACTACAGCGGCCACGGCGCCTCCAGTGGCGATTTTGCCGACGGCACCATCGGCGCCTGGCTGGCGGATGCGCTCGCGGTTCTGGATACAGTCGCCAGCGGGCCCCAGATACTGGTGGGCTCTTCCATGGGTGGCTGGCTGTCGCTGCTGATGGCACTGGCTCGCCCCGAACGGGTTTGCGGCCTGATGTTGATCGCCCCGGCGCCGGATTTTACAGACCGCCTGTATCGCGACCGCCTGACGCCAGTACAGCGTCAGCAACTCGACGATGAGGGCCTCTGCCTGCTGCCCTCGGAATATGACGAGGCGCCCTGGCCGATCAGCCGCCAGCTGATTGAGGAGGCGCGCAGCCATTTTCTGGCGGGCAGGGACATTGTGCTGGAGATCCCGGTGATCATGCTGCAGGGGCAGCGGGATGATTCGGTGCCCTGGCGGCAGACACTGGAGCTGGTGGATCGCATCCGCGGCCCGGATGTCGAGTTGCAGCTGATCAAGAGCGGCGATCACCGCCTGTCTGAAGCGGCAGACCTGCGCCGCATGATCGCGGCGCTGGAGGGCCTGTTACTGAAAGTGCTGGCCCGGCCGGCGCGCCCCTAGCGCGGTATCCAGCACCCGCGCGCCCAGGCGGGCGGTACGGGCGTCGAAATCCAGCGGCGGGCACAGTTCGGCCACGTCCGCCATCAGCCAGTTCACCTGGAAGTGGCGGCACAGATCGCCGATCAGTGCCAGCTGGCGCAGTATCCACGCTGGTTCGACGCCGGGCGCGGCAGGCGCGCTGACCCCGGGGGCACTGGCCGGGGGCAGTACATCCAGGCAGACGGTCACGTAAAGGGCATCGAGCGGTGCGATAAACTCCTGCAGCAGCGTTTTGGCATCCCGGCCGTGACAGTCGATGTCCAGCAGGTGGCGGACACCGAGGGTCGCGGCACGCTGGAACAGGGCGCGGGTGTTGGCGGTGGGCGCCACCCCGATGCAGCAGTAATCGAAGGGCTGGTTGCGGGTTTCGCAGTCTTCTGCCACCTGGTAAAAGGGTGTGCCGGAACTGGGGTGGGGCGCGGGAAGCCGCAGGTCGAAATGGGCGTCGAAATTGATGATGCCCAGTCGCTGCCCGGCGCCGCTGCGCTGCAGATAATCGCGGCAGCCCTGGTAGCTGGCCCAGCCGATCTCGTGGCCGCCACCGAGGCCGAGTACAAAGTGGCCCTTCTCCAGCAGGCTGCTGAGCTGCGCTGCAAAAGTCGCCTGGCCGGCGGCGAGATCCCCAGTGACTGGCACATCCCCCGCATCCATTAGCTGCACGTGATGGTGCCAGGCCATGTTGGCCAGCGCACGACGCAATGCCGGCGGTCCCTCGGCGGCGCCGGGGCGTCCCTTGTTCAAAGTGACACCGAGATCCGAAGCGAAGCCCAGCAGGGCGGCACCGGGTATTTCGGATACCTCCGTACTCACTACCTGGTGCCAGCGCAGTCCCAGTTCGCCGTCCTCGCTGTCGATACGCCCCTGCCAGGGAGTGGCATCAGCTGGCGTCATAGTATTCTCCGGCGACAAAGCGCCCCCCGGGGCGGTAGTAGTTGAGCGCGTAGCTCAGGGCGGCGGGGGTGTCGATGTCCCACAGCAGGATGTCGGCCCGCTGGCCAGCCAGCAACTGGCCGCGATCCTGCAGGCCCAGGGCCCGGGCGCCGTTGTGGGTGGCGCCGCGGAGGCTCTCTTCCGGGCTCAGCCGGAACAGTACACAGGCCTGATTCATGGCGCTCAGTAGGGACGCCATGGGCGAGGTGCCCGGGTTGAGGTCGGTCGCTACCGCCATGGGGACTGCGGATTGCCGCAGGGTCCCGATGGGGGGCAATTGCTGTTCGCGCAGATAGTAGAAAGCGCCGGGGAGGAGAACTGCCACTGTGCCGCTGGCAGCGAGGGCCGGCACATCGTCGGCGGCCAGGTACTCCAGGTGATCGGCGGAGAGCGCCCCGTAGCGGGCGGCCAGGCGGGCGCCCTTGAGGTCGCTGAGTTGTTCGGCGTGTGCCTTGATGGGCAGCCCGAGCTCACCGGCGCGCTGGAACACACGTTCGCACTGGCCGGGCGTGAAGCCCACGCCTTCGCAGAATACGTCCACCGCATCGGCCAGCCCCGCCCCGGCGACGGCTGGCAGCCAGTCGCCGCACAGGGCGTCGATGTAGTCGTTTGCTGTACCAAACTCCGGGGGCAGGGCGTGGGCGCCGAGGAAGGTGGTGCGCACGTCCACCGGGAGTTCCTCGCCGAGGCGGCGGGCCACCTGCAGCATCTTTGTCTCGTCGGCCAGGGTCAGCCCGTAGCCGGACTTGATCTCAACGGTGGTCACTCCCTCTGCAATCAGTCGCAGCAGGCGCGCGCGGGCGCTATCGAACAGTTCGTCTTCGGTTGCGGCGCGGGTGGCCTGTACGGTGCTCAGAATACCGCCGCCGGAGCGGGCGATCTCCTCGTAACTCGCGCCGAGCAGGCGTTGCTCGAATTCGCAGGCGCGACTGCCGCCAAACACCAGGTGGGTATGGCAGTCCACCAGGCCGGGGGTGGCCCAGCGCCCGCCGCCGTCCAGTTGCCGTGCCGCAGCCAGGTCTGGCAGGTCCTTTTCCGGCCCGGCGTAGAGAATGCGGTCACCGTGCAGGGCCAGAGCGGCGTTTTGAATCGCGCCATAGGCCTGGCCGCCCTCGGCGAGGGTGGCCAGGCGCAGATTGTTGATCAGCCAGTCACAGCGCTGGGTCATGCCTACCTCCAGACTCCTGATGTCTCCGCATTCTAGTTTGTATATACAAGGATAGACAAGCTACACTCTCCCCTGTTCTGCCACGAAATGGAGCGGACATGTCCATTCCCCAGTATGCCCGCATCAAGGAAGCGTTGCGGCGGCGCATAGAGCACGCCGAGCTGCGCCCCGGCGACCGGGTGCCATCGGAAAACCAGCTGGTGGCGGAATTCGGCGTCAGTCGCATGACGGCGCGGCGGGCCCTGCTGGAACTGGCGGACGAAGGGCTGCTGCAGCGCACCCAGGGCCTGGGCAGTTTTGTCGCCGATCTGCGGCCGATGAGCTCCATCAGCCAGATTCGCAATATCGCCGAGGAAATCCGCCAGCGGGGCCATCACCACAGCTGCCGGGTCATCGCCCTGGACGAACTGCCGGCGCCGCCTGAACTGGCGGCGCACATGGGCCTGGTGGAGGGCGAGCTACTCTATCACAGTGTGCTGGTGCACCTGGAAGATGCGCTACCGCTGCAGTGGGAGAGCCGTCACGTCACCGCCAGCCTGGCGCCGGGTTACCTGCAGCAGGATTTCAGCCAGACCACTCCCAGCGCCTATCTGTCGGCAGTGGCGCCCCTGGCGGAAGCCGACCAGACGGTGGAGGCCGTGCTGCCCGAGGCGCCGGTCGCCGAGGCCCTCGCCATGGCGCCCGGTGAGCCCTGCCTGAAAATTACCCGGCGCACCTTTTCCCACCGCGGTGTGGTTTCCCTGGCGCAACTGCTGCACCCCGGGAATCGCTATCGCCTGGGATCCCATATCGACGCCTGAGATTGAGGTACACCATGACCCGCAACGACCCTGCACGCCATATCAAGGCCCCCACCGGTACCGGGCTGTCTGCCCGCAGCTGGCTCACCGAGGCCCCCCTGCGGATGTTGATGAACAACCTGGATCCGGACGTGGCGGAGCACCCCGCAAGCCTGGTGGTCTACGGTGGCATCGGCCGCGCGGCGCGGGACTGGGAGAGCTTCGACGCCATTGTCGAGGTACTCAAGCGCCTGGGGGATGACGAGACCCTGCTGATCCAAAGCGGCAAGCCGGTGGGTGTCTTCCCCACCCACGCCGACGCGCCCCGGGTACTGCTGGCCAACTCCAACCTGGTGCCCCACTGGGCCAACTGGGAGCACTTCAATGAACTCGACCGCCGCGGCCTGATGATGTACGGCCAGATGACGGCGGGCTCGTGGATCTACATCGGCTCCCAGGGCATTGTGCAGGGCACCTACGAGACCTTCGCCGCGGTGGCACGCCAGCACTTTGACGGGCGGGAGAAGGGGCGCTGGATTCTCACCGCCGGCCTCGGTGGCATGGGCGGTGCCCAGCCGCTGGCGGCCACCATGGCGGGCTTCTCCATGCTGGCGGTGGAGGTCGACGAGAGCCGTATCGACTTCCGCCTGCGCACCGGCTATGTCGACAAAAAGGCCACTGGCCTCGACGAGGCACTGGCCATGATCGACCAGGCTCGCGATAGCGGGCAGGCGATCTCGGTGGGCCTGCTCGGCAACGCCGCCGAGATTTTTCCCGAACTGGTGGCCCGCGGTATCACGCCGGATGTGGTCACCGACCAGACCAGCGCCCACGACCCCCTGAACGGCTACCTGCCGGCGGGCTGGACCCTGGCGCAGGCCGCGGAGCAGCGCAACACCGATGCTGCCGCTGTGGTCAGGGCCGCCAGGCAATCCATGGCGATTCAGGTGCAGGCCATGCTCGACCTGCAATCCGCCGGCGCCGCCACCCTCGACTACGGCAACAATATCCGCCAGATGGCGCTGGAAGAGGGGGTGAGCAATGCCTTCGACTTTCCCGGCTTTGTGCCGGCCTATATCCGCCCGCTGTTCTGCGAGGGCATCGGCCCCTTCCGCTGGGTGGCCCTGAGCGGGGATCCGGAGGATATCTACCGCACCGACGCCAAAGTGAAGGAACTGATCCCGGACAACCCGTCGTTGCACAACTGGCTGGATATGGCCCGCGAGCGCATTCACTTCCAGGGCCTGCCGGCGCGTATTTGCTGGGTCGGGCTGGCGGATCGCGCCCGTCTCGGGCTGGCCTTCAACGAGATGGTGCGCAGCGGCGAGCTGAAGGCGCCGGTCGTGATCGGCCGCGACCACCTGGATTCCGGCTCGGTGGCCTCTCCCAACCGCGAAACCGAGGCGATGAAGGACGGCTCCGATGCCGTCTCCGACTGGCCCCTGCTCAACGCCCTGCTCAACACCGCCGGCGGCGCCACCTGGGTCAGCCTGCACCACGGCGGCGGGGTGGGCATGGGATTCAGCCAGCATGCCGGCGTGGTGATCGTCTGCGACGGCACCGAAGCGGCGGACCGGCGCATCGCCCGCGTGCTGCACAACGATCCGGCCACCGGCGTAATGCGCCACGCCGATGCCGGTTACGACATTGCGCTGGACTGTGCCCACCGCAATCACCTGGACCTGCCGATGATCACCGGAGCCAAAGCATGAGTACGGACTGTCTGATGATTACGCCCGGGGCCCTGGACCTGGAGGCGCTGCGCCGGGTCAACTGCGGGCCGCTGCAGGTTGCCCTCGACGAAAGCTGTCATGCGGGTATCGACGCCGCCGCGGCGACGGTGGCGCGGGTGCTGGAGGAGGGGCGGGTGGTCTACGGCATCAACACCGGCTTCGGCCTGCTCGCCAACACCCGCATCCAGCCCGACGAGCTGGAGGAGCTGCAGCGCAGCATTGTACTGTCCCACGCCGCCGGTATTGGCAGTTTTATGGACGAGAGCACCGTGCGCCTGATGATGGTGTTAAAGATCAACTCCCTGGCCCGGGGCTACTCCGGCATCCGCCGGGAAGTGATCGGCAACCTGATCACCCTGGTGAACGCAGAGGTCTACCCCGCGGTGCCGCGCAAGGGTTCGGTGGGGGCGTCCGGTGACCTGGCGCCGCTGGCGCACATGAGCGCGGTCCTGCTGGGAGAGGGCGAGGCTTTGTATCGCGGCGAGCGTATAAGTGCTGCCCGCGCGCTGGATATTGCCGGGCTGCAGCCGGTGCAATTGGCACCGAAAGAGGGGCTGGCCCTGCTAAATGGCACCCAGGCCAGCACCGCTTTCGCCCTGCAGGGGCTGTTTGCCGCCGAAACCGCCCTCAAGAGTGCAACCGTTATCGGTGCCATGGCCGTCGAGGCCGCACAGGGTTCGCGCACGCCCTTTGACGAGCGCATTCACGCCATTCGCGGGCACCGCACACAGCAAGACATGGCCGCCTGCTACCGCGCCCTGCTGCGGGAGGAGAGTGAGATCGGGCGCTCCCACGAGGATTGCGAAAAGGTGCAGGATCCTTACTCCCTGCGCTGCCAGCCCCAGGTCATGGGCGCCTGTCTGCAGCAGGTCCGCTTTGCCGCGGAAACACTTCTGAACGAGGCCAACGGCGTGTCCGACAACCCACTGGTGTTCAGCGACAGCGGCGATATCCTCTCCGGCGGCAACTTTCACGCCGAGCCGGTGGCCATGGCCGCCGACATGCTGGCCATCGCCCTGGCGGAAATCGGTGCCCTGTCCGAGCGCCGCATGGCCCTGTTGATCGATTCATCCCTGAGTGGTCTGCCGCCCTTCCTGGTGGAAAACGGTGGGGTGAACTCGGGCTTCATGATCGCCCAGGTGACTGCGGCGGCGCTGGCCAGCGAAAACAAAACCCTGGCCCATCCGGCGTCCATCGATTCCCTGCCGACCTCGGCCAACCAGGAAGACCATGTTTCCATGGCGACCTTTGCCGGCCGGCGCCTCGCGGACATTTTCGAGAATGTGGCCGGCATACTCGCGGTGGAGTGGCTGGCGGCGGCCCAGGGGCTGGACTTCCGCCGCCCGCTGAAGGCCAGTGCGCCCGTGGAGGGCGCCCACGACCTGCTGCGCGGCGCAGTGACCTTCTACGACAAGGATCGCTACTTCGCCCCGGATATCGCCGCCGCTTCGGCGCTGATTGCCAGCGGCGAGCTCGCGCGGACGCTGGACCCGGCCCTGCTGGGTTTCTGAGTGGTGCCCCCGGCACCTTCAAGCCGCCGCCAGCCCGGGATTTGCCCGGGCATTTGAATCCGCAGCGCAGGATTGGCATCCTGCGTGCTTGGTACACGGTAAAGACGCCCCTTGCGGCGTCGCCGGGAGGAAAACTGCACCACCGTAGTGCGTTGGTGCGTGCAGATTGCCTCGCCGGCCGGGACAGGACACCAGTGCGTTCCGGGCCGGGCGTCCCGGCAAGTGCCAATTGTCATTAACTTTCCGTATAGTACGCACCCGCTGACTGCACCCCATCCGGGTTCTGCCAACGACAACTACAGGAGTCACTTTCCATGGCTATTACACTTCCCGAGCTGCCCTACGCAATGAACGCACTGGAGCCCCATATTTCCCAGGAGACTCTGGAGTTCCACTACGGTAAACACCACGCCACCTACGTCGACAAACTGGGTCCGCTGATCGAAGGTACCGACCTGCAGGACGCCGATCTGGAAACCATCGTTAAAAAATCCAGCGGCGGCGTGTTCAACAACGCGGCCCAGGTGTGGAACCACACCTTTTACTGGAACTGCCTGAGCCCCAACGGCGGCGGCGCTGCGACCGGCGCGGTGGCCGAAAAAATCAACGCGGCCTTCGGCTCCTTCGACAAGTTCAAGGAAGAGTTCACCGCCAGCGCCGTGGGCAACTTCGGCTCCGGCTGGACCTGGCTGGTCGCCAAGGCCGACGGCTCCGTGGCCATCGTCAACACCAGCAACGCGGAAACCCCGCTGACCGGCGACGACAAGCCACTGCTGACTGTCGACGTGTGGGAGCACGCCTATTACATCGACTACCGCAACGCCCGTCCCAAGTACATGGACGCCTTCTGGGCACTGGTCAACTGGGACTTCGTGAACGCGAACCTGGGTTGATTCACCCCGGCGAGTATCGCTTGCATCATTGATGCGAGGTGAAGAAAGCCCGGCCTGATGAGATTCAGTCCGGGCTTTTTCATTTTGTGGGCAACATTCGCACTTACCGGTTTTGTGGCAAGTCGACTTGGATGGCCTTTCGTCAAAGCTGTTGTGACCGGGCAGTCGCTGCTGACAGTTTATTCCCGTAGCAAAACGGGAATAGTTGGCTCAGCCTGTCGTTGCGCCAGTTTTTAATCCGGCTAAGCTTGCTGGTCTCAATACCGATTTATCAGGCCGTTCCATGAACCGCACCCGACACACACAGAGCACTTGTCGCTGGCAGCATTCGCTGTCCGCGGCCGCCTATCTGTGTCGAAGTGCGTTTAGCGTGCCGGTGCAGAAGATGCGCACCGTGGGCATTAAAGCGCTCATGAACACCTGACCCGAGCTCAAAGCAGAGGAAGGTGTATCGCCTTCCTCCTTTTCTCTCCAGAAAACCCGGAAGGCAGACCTTCCGGGTTTTCTGCTTTATGGCGCCCGGACAACGACAACAAGCCATTCAAATGGGAGGGAAACAACAATGAAATGGCAAGCGTGGCGGCAATTACGGGAGTTTCCGCCATTGGTGTGGATCATCCTGTTTGGCAGTTTCTTCGGGCGCGGCACCTATTTCATGGTGTGGCCCTTTCTGGCGATTCTGCTGTACGAAAAATTCGGCCTGGGCGCGGCCCAGATCGGCCTGATTCTGAGTGCTTCGGCGGTCGGGGCGGCAGTGCTCGGCTTTTATGTGGGCGCGCTCTCGGACCGGCACGGGCGCCGCAGCATCATGCTGGCGGGAACGGCCATCAATGCGGTGGCCTTCGCGGTGTTGGCTTTCGCCGAGAGCCTGCCGGCATTCGTGGCGGCGATGAGCCTGTGCTCGGTGGGCCGGGCCATCTGGGAGCCGCCGTCCAGCGCGCTGATCGGTGACCTGCTCAAGGAGCGGCGGTCGCGGGAACTGGCTCTGCAATTGCGCTACTTCCTGGTCAACGCCGGTGCGGCCATGGGTCCGATTGTTGGCGTGTGGGCGGGGCTCAGCGCCCAGCAGTCGACCTTCGGCCTGACGGCGCTCAGCTACCTGGCATTGAACCTGGCGGTCATCTGGGCCTTCGCCCACACCGCCAGCGGGCGGGTGGCGCGGCAGCGGCGCGACCGCAGCGCCTCTTTCAGGGGCACACTGCGGGTGCTGCGCCAGGATCACAAGTTCCTGGTGGTGATCCTGGCCAATGTACTGGCGCTGTTCATCTACGCGCAGATGGACTCCAGCCTGGTGCAGTACCTGACGCGAGTTGAGGTGCCGAACCTGGTGGCGCTGATCTCCAGCCTGATCCTGGTGAATGCGGTCACGGTGATTCTGCTGCAGTTTCCGCTGCTGTCGCTGATGTCCGGCATGCCGGCCAACCAGCGCATCATCATCGGCCTGGTGATACTGGCGGCGGGCCAGCTGTGGGTGGCCCTGAATCCGGTGCACTTCGTGCTGGGCTGGCTGGGCGCTACCTTCGTGGTGAGCGTGGCGGAGGCGATCCTGTTCCCCACCATGAGCGTGCAGATCGACCAGATGGCACCGGACCACCTGCGTGGTAGCTACTTCGGCGCCTCCTCGTTCTATTCGCTGGGTTGGTCCCTGGCGCCGCTGGCGGGGGGCATTGTGATCGAGCTGTGGAGCGGCTCCATACTGTTTGGCGCCATGTTCCTGCTCTGCGGCCTGGTGTGGCTGCTGTACCGCTACGCCGAGGGGCTCAGCCGCCCGGACTGGAGTGAGGTGAAGGAGCCGGCCCTGTTGCCGCCGGTGGCCGCCAACTCCTGATTGCCCTTGTTGCGCCCCCGGCATGGCCGCGGGGCGCCCTCCTTTGCTAGTCTGTAGAGCTCTTGTCCATCAGCCAACAGAGGTACTCCCATGGGCTTCGCTCTCTCCGACATCCAGATTACCAGCTCTGCCTTCAGCGCCGCTGGCGTCATTCCCACGAAACACACCGGTGAAGGGGAGGACGTGTCCCCGGCGCTGAGCTGGAATCACATTCCGGACGGCACGAAATCCTTTGCCGTATTCTGCCACGACCCCGACGCCCCCCTGATCAAGCCGCGCGGTACTTACGGCTTCGTTCACTGGGTCCTCTACAACCTGCCGGCCTCGGTCACCGAACTGCCGGAGGGCTGCAGTGACTACACCTCGGGGAAAAACGATTTCGGCAACACCGGCTACGGCGGCCCCATGCCGCCACCCGGGCATGGCACCCATCTGTACTATTTCTGGATTGTGGCCCTGGATGCCGAGCTGAACCTGCCGGAGGGGCTGGAGTTGTGGGACTTCCTGGCCAAGGTCGAGCCCCATGTGCTGGGGATAAACCGGCTGGTGGGGAGTTACCAGCGGAGTTGAGAAGCGGGAAGCGGCGGCCTTGAAGCCGCCGCTGGTCATTATTCGGTGTAAGCCCGAATCACCTGTTTCCCCAGCGCCATCTGGTGTACTTGGTCCGGCCCGTCGGCCTGGCGGCACCAGCGGGCGTAGTTGAAGGCCTCGGCCATGCAGTAATCCTCGGTCAGGCCGCCGGCGCCGTGGATCTGCATACAGCGGTCGATGATGGTCTGCACCATGATCGGCACGCTGATCTTGCTGGCGGCGATCAGGTCCATGGCGCCCTTGGCCCCCACCTCGTCCATGCGCTTGCAGGTCTTCAGTACCAGCAGGCGCGCCATCTCGATTTCCGCAAAGCTTTTCGCAATGTCCTCGCGCACCGACTGGTGCTGTGACAGTTCGCGGCCGAAGGTGGTGCGCTGGGTGGCGCGGGTGCAGGCCAGTTCCAGTGAGCGCTGGGCGGCGCCGATCAGGCGCATGCAGTGGTGGATACGGCCCGGGCCGAGGCGGCCCTGGGCGATCTCGAAGCCGCGGCCCTCGCCCAGCAGCAGGTTGGCCGCCGGCACCCGCACATTGTCAAAGCGCAGTTCGGCGTGGCCAATGGGGGCGTCGTCGTAGCCGAGGGTGGTCAGCGGGCGAATCACTTCCAGCCCCGGCGTGCCCTTGGGCACCAGGATCTGGGTTTGTTGCAGGTGGCGATTGGGATTGTCGGGATCGGACTTGCCCATCACGATGAAAATCGTGCAGCGCTCGTACAGGGCGCCGGTGATGAACCACTTGCGCCCATTCAGTACGTAGTCGTCGCCGTCGCGCTCGATACGCAGTTCGATATTGGTGGCGTCGGAGGAGGCCACCTGGGGTTCGGTCATGGCGTAGGAGGAGCGAATCTCGCCCGCCAGCAGGGGTTTCAGCCACTGCGCCTGCTGCTCGGCGTTGCCGTATTTCATGAACACTTCCATGTTGCCGGTGTCCGGGGCGTTGCAGTTGAACACCTCCGGGCTCCACAGCACCCGGCCCATCAGTTCTGCCAGCGGCGCGTAGTCGAAGTTGGACAGGCCGTCGTGGTCGGCAAACTCCGCCAGTGAAGGCGGGATGAACAGGTTCCAGAGGCCTGCGGCTTTGGCTTTTGCCTTGAGCTCATCCATCAATGGCAGTGCGGCAAAGCGATTGGCGGCCTGCGCCAGCTGCTGGTGGTAGGCCGTTTCGTTGGGATAGATATGCTCGTCCATAAAGGTGGCGAGTTGGGCCTGGTAGTGGCGCGAGGTGTCGCTGAATTCGAACATGGTGGTCTCCTCTGGTTGTCAGTCGAAGCTTAGCGATTTCCTGTCACATTGAGGAAATTGATTTTTATTATGGGTTAGTATTCATAACTGTTATTTGGATGAGGGGGCCCCTGGCGTGCGCCTCGATCATATCGACCTGAACCTGTTTGTCCTGTTTGATGCCCTCTACCGGGAGCGCAATGTGACCCGGGTGGCGATGCAGCTCAACCTGACCCAGCCGGCGGTGAGCAACGCCCTCGGGCGCCTGCGGCAGTCCTTCGACGACCCCCTTTTCTTGCGCACCCCGGACGGGATGCAGCCGACGCCGGTGGCGGAACGTATGGTGGCCGATGTGCGCGAGGCGCTGGTGTTACTGCGTCGCAGTGTGGGCGCCGGTGCCCGCTTTGTCCCGGCGACCTCGGACAAGACATTCCGCCTGGGTATGAACGACCTGGCCGAATCCCTGTTGCTGCCGGCCCTGCAGTCGTCGCTGGCGCACGCGGCGCCGGGCGTGGCGGTGGCCAGCTATTACGTGGACCGGGCCTCGGCCGTCGATGAACTGCGCGCCGGGCGCTCGGACCTGCTGCTCGATGCACCGGTGTTCAATGCCCGGGAACTGCGCCACGCGCCGCTGGCCAGCCTGCCCTATGTGGTGGCCATGCGCCGCGGGCATCCGCTGGCGCGCCGGAAAATGACGGAGAAGGCCTACCTGGCGGCGGAACACCTGCATGTGTCCAGCCGGCGCCGGGGGCGCGGACAGGTGGAAATTGCCCTGCACAGCCGCAACCTGCGGCGGCGGGTGTCGATGCGGGTTCAGAACTACCTGGTGGCGGCCCGCATCGCCCAGCAAACCGACCTGTTGTGGACAGTGCCCAGGGTATTGCTGCCGCTGGTTGACCTGGTGTCGCGGCCGCTGCCGTTCCCGGTGCCGCCGCTGGAGTGGCACCTGTTCTGGCACGGCAATGCCGATGGCGACCCCGCCAACCAGTGGCTGAGGCAGCGGCTACAGGCCCTGGCGGGTGATCTGGCCTGATTCGCTGGCAGTACTGTATTGCCCCGGCGCCTGCACGGCGCAGAGCTCAGTAGGCAGCATCCCCCGCCGCAGTGGTGTGCCTGCCCGGGTGTGGGCCTGCAGGGCAGCCAGCTTCGTCTTCCATTTTGCATCGCCCATGGCGATGGTGAGGGCGGCGGGGTCCAGGTCCTTCGCCAGCCGGGCGGCCCCTTCCACCTCGCCACTTTCCAGCAGGGTGGCCGCCAGCCAGAAACTGGCAGCCTGGGTATCCGGGGCCCGGGTTCCCCAAGTCGTAACGAAGGCCGCCCGGGCTTCGCCCAGTCGGGCTGCGGCGGGCCGGAGGTCGCCCCGGCAATAGTCGATGCTGGCCAGCATGCGCTGTGCGTTCAGGGCTTTCTCCTGACGCTCGTCCACGCTCAGCAGGAGCTGACGCCCGCGCTGCAGATAGCCCGCCGCGCGTTCCAGATCACCCGTTTCCATATAGAAACGGCCGGCAACCACCAGGGCCTGCCCCAGGGTAAAGGGGTCGCTGTCGCCGATACCGCTTTCCAGCTGCCGCAGCGCTGCCTGCAGGGTTGCCCCGGCGCCTTCCTGTTGCCCGTTGTGGAGCATGGCGTTGGCCTGTCCAAGGCGGGCGTAGGCGATCAGGGCGGGGCCGAGGGCCGCAGCATCGTAGGGTGAATGGAACAGTTCGCGGTAGTGCGCCAGTGCTTTGTCGTGCTGGCCGAGGCAGTTCAGTGTCTCGCCAATCCATGAGCGCACGTTGAACAGGTTGTAGGAGGATTCTGGCGAGGGCGGCAGGGCGATGGCCTCGGCGCTGCGCAGGTCTTTGAGTGCGCCGCTGCAATCCTTGCGCGCCGCTCTCAACATGCCGCGCAGGGCCTGCAGCACAAAGGCGTCCTCCGGGCTGCTACTGCTGGCGCTGCGCTGCAGATTGTCCACCGCGGACAGCACGGCCTCGGCCTCGTCAAACCGCGACTGTTCCAGCAGCAACATGGCGTAGCCGCGCCGCGCCAGCAGGCTGCGCGGGTGAGCCGGGCCGTAGGCGCGACCCAGCAGATCCACGGCGAGACGCTGCTGCTGTTCCGCCGCGCTGTAGTCACCGAGGCCGGTCAGGCCCTGGGCAATGCCGTTGCGAATCCAGCCCTCACTGCCCGGGTCGTTGGCGAAACGTTCGCCCACGGTGTCCGCGGCGTGGCGCAGTACGCGCCGCATGCCGGGGTCCGGGTCGCTGTCGGTCTTGAGGGCGCCGGTGTTGGCCAGTACATCCCGGTAGAGGAAATCGTTCACTGCCTGCAGCCGCTCACTGCTGATACTCGCCTGGCGGTACAGGAACAGGCTGGCGCCAAGCCCGGCCAGCAGGGTCAGCAGTGTCGCCATCAGCCAGGGGCGTCGCGCCCGGCTTTTCTGCAGGGCGCGCTGTGCTTCCCGCGCACGCTGCTCCACCTGTTGCTGCGCGCGCCGCTCCTCGCGCCTGGCGTCCAGTCTGCGCAGGCGCTGGGCCAGGTCGCTGACAGCCCCCAGGCGTTGCTCCGGATCACCGTCGGTGGCGCCGGACAGATCGAGGCGAAGCAGGGGGTCACTCACATCCCGCTCCCAGCCGGGTGCCATGGGTTTGCGCAGGTCGCCAACGACAAACTGGTAGAGCATCACGCCCAGTGCGTAGAGGTCGCTCTGGACGGTGGGCGGCTGACCTGCCAGCAGTTCCGGGGCGAGGTAGTGCGCAGTGCCGCTGCCGGAATCGCTCAGGATGCTGCCGCTGGTGCTCAGCCCGGAGCCGGTGATATCGCCCAGGCGGGCCGCTTCCAGCAGGCGGCCGCTGCCAAAGTCACTCAGGCGGGCCTGCCAGCCGCCCTCTGGTGTCGGGTCCATCAGGACGTTGGCCGGCTTGAGGTCCTTGTGCAGCACCCCGACGCTGTGCGCGGCGGCCACTGCATCGGCTATCTGCAGGAACAGTTCAAGTCGCTGTTCCAGTGCCATGGCGGCAAGACCCTGTCCGCTCGCGACCCAGGCGATCAGGGACTCGCCGGCGTAGTCACATTCAAGGAAGAAGGGCGCTGTCTCGAAGTTCCAGTCGATGATGCGCGCGAAGTCCGGTCGTTCACCGAGGTTCTCCCGCAACACACGGTACAGGGTGGCCTCGCGTTTCAGCTCAGTCAGGCTTTCGCCGCCGGGGCTGAACTTGTAGACCCGCAGCTCTCCGGTTTTTGCGTGTCTGGCGCTCCAGACTTCGTTGTCCCGCGAGCCGCCCAGGCGGTTTTCCAGCAGGAAGTTGGGGCGGCCCGGAACCGCCGCACCCGGCGCCAGGTCCAGCCGGCTGCCGAGGTGACGGCCGACAGCGGTACGCTCCAGCGGGCCGTGGAAGCGATAGCCGACCCGGGGCTGGGTGATGATAAAGCTCGCGCCCTCGGGATTGAGGGCAGCGCGCAACTTGGCGATGGCGTTGGCCACCACGTTGTCCACGGTGGGGCGACCCTGCCACACCGTGTCCAGCAACTCCTCCCGGGTGACTACTTCGCCGGCATGGGCCAGTAGTTTGGCCAGTACTTCCAGCGGTTTGCGCTGGATATCCACCGGCAAGCCGGCAACCCGCAACTCGAACCGGGCCTCGTCGAACTCCGCCGTGCCGAAGCGATAGCGGAACAGGGCCGTCTTCGAAGTCTTCACCATCGCTGTCCGGCTCCTCGCAGGATCCATGCAAGATGTTGAATCCCCGCCCTTTTTTGCCGGGTTAGGAATTGGTTATGGCAAAGATAGGACATCTGCGCGGCCCTGCGCCAGCCTGAAGGTAATGATGCAGACAGGAGATATAGCATGGATACCAGAAAGTTCAGCCTGCTGTTAATCGCCGGAGGGCTCGGGTTGGTCCTGATTGCGGCGGTCTGGTTCTTTATCACTTATGCCGAGGCCATGGAAATGGCGGGCAGTTTCATGGGCGAGGACTATAGCGCGCGTCTGCTGGCCTGCCTGTACTCCTCGACAGCGATTTGCGAGGGCGCGGTGGCCTTTGCCGAAGGGCCGGCCTACAGCCCCGTTGTGTTCTGGCTCGGAGTGATCGCCTTGCTGGCGGGTAGTGCAGCGTGGTTCGCCAGCGGTCAGCACACTGCGGTGAGTGGCGAATCCTGTGCCGCTCAGCGGCACAGCGAGCCTGCGGGCTTTATTCCACCGGCCAGGTACACGCGCTACTGCTATCTGCTGGCCCTGGCCGGTGCGGGGCTGGGGCTGTTGGTGTCGCCCCTGGCGGTGCTGAGCCTGGTGTCGGTGCTGCTGGCGGTGCTGGGCCTCACAGGCTACCGGGCGCGACTGAATATCCTGGATGTATCTCATCTGAGCCTGGTTCTGCTGGTGAGCACAGCGGCGGCCCTGCTGCTCTTGCTGACCCGCGGCACCCTGCTGTTCCTGCTGGTGGCCCTGGCCCAGGTCGCGTGTCTGTATGTGGGCTTCAACAGCTTCCGTGGCCAGCGCAGCATCACCATACACAACGTAAAAGAAGAGTGCCGGGCGGCGTTCCGGCAAGTGTTCTCCTCAGTCCGGGGTGAGCAGTCATGAGCGTGATGTGTGAGGGAGTGCAGCCGATGTGGGTTCCTCAGCCGTTGTATCGGCGAGTGGCCGCCGTCGTGCTGGTGGTATTGTCGCTGTCCGCCGGATCCGCCCGGGGCGGGCAGGAGGGGGAAGCCTTTGACATACTGGGATTTCGCCTGGGGATGGACAGAGAGCAGGTAGAAGCGCTCTTTCGCCAGTTGAACCCCGACGTCAAACTCGACGTGCGCAATGCCTACTTCCACTATTCCGACGGTTTGCAGAATCTGCAAACCGAGGAGTTTCTGGGCAGCATTTCCGGCCCTGTCCGCCACGACCTCAGTAACCAGGAGATCCTGTCGGTGACGGTGGAATTCTCGCCGCCGCCCCTCGGCGGCCGGGTCGTGCAGATCACGCGCAGCGACAACAACATCGCCAACCCGGTTACGCTGGCTGAGTTCCAACAGGCCCTGATCGGCAAGTATGGCCAGCCGGCCTCGCAAATTTACGGCCTGCAGTGGCACTTCCCCGCCGGTCGCAAGCTCTGTTCGACCGCGGCCAGCGGGCCGGTTGCCGGTAGCCTGAGTAGCCTGGTTCAGGGGCGCGATCGCGAGCTGAAGTACGCCAGCCCCGAGCAGTGCGCCTCCTATCTGTCATTTCGCATGATCGGAAATCCGGTGAAGGCCGTGGGGGCACGCATGGTGGATGTAGAACAGGCTATCCGCGCGCAACTTGCTGCCAGTGACTGGGTGGCAGGCCTGCAGGAGAAGGCTGTGGCAGAGCGCATCGCCCGGGGCAAGGGGCCGCAGCTCTAGCCGATGTTCGCCAGCAACGCCAGCAGGGCTGCAAACCAGCACAGCAGCAGGATGCAGCGCCGCGGCCAGTGCAGGCGGGATTCGCGTCGCAGCAACGCCAGCGGATGGGGCAGGGCTTCGCGGTCGAAACGGTGGCTGGACGCGCTGAGCAGCCACCCGCCGCCGAAGGTGACGACAAAGCCGATGACATTCCACCACAGCCAGGACACTCCCGGCGCGTAGCGCCACATCAGGGCGTTGCCGGCGATGCCCAGCAGCAGGCCGACACAGGCACCGCGGCCATCGGCGCGGCGGGTCAGCAGGCCGAGGGCGAACACCGCCAGGATGGGCCCATTGGCGAGGGAGCCGATCTTGTTGATGGCTTCCAGCACGGTCGGGGCGATATCGCCGACATAAAAGGACAGGGTCAGGGTCACCACGCCCCAGGCCACGGTAATCCCGCGCGACAGCCACAGCTCCCGGGTCGGGCCTGGCGGCCGGCGCGAGAAGCGCAGTACAAAATCTTCCATGGTGGTGGCGCTGAGGGAGTTGAGCACCGAATCCAGGGACGACATGGCGGCGGCAAACAGTGCCACCAGCCCCAGGCCCACCAGCCCCGGTGGCAGGCTGTCGATCATGTAGCGCGGCACCGCCAGGTTGTACTGGGGAGCGCCATCGTGCAGAGGCAGACTGGGGATGAAGCCGCTGTTTTCGCTGGCGTAGGCGGCGATGCCGACCCCCACCAGGCAGTACAGGGCCACCAGCGGGAAGCGCAGCAGGCCATTGATCATCAGGGCGCGGTTGGTGGTGTCGATGTCGCGCGTGCTGAGCAGGCGCTGCACCTGGCTCTGGTCGCAGCCGTAGTAAGCCAGGTAGAGAAACAGGCCGCCGATCAGCATCGGCCAGAAGGCAAAGGTCTCGCCGTCGCCGAGGCCGTGACGACTGAAGTCCAGGGCCTGGCGCCGGGCCGGTTCGATGCGCTCCAGCAGTCCACCGATACCGCCGTGGTCGGCGGCCAGCAGCACCAGCAGGAGCGCCAGCACCACGACCAGGATAGCCATCTGCAGCACGTCGCTGTAGATCACCCCACGGATGCCACCGAGTACGTCGTAGACCACGGTAAACACGCCGAGTATCACCACCGACCAGAAAAAGCCGATACCGAGGATGAGGTCGATGACAATGGCGATGCTGAATACGGTGACCGCCGTGGCGAAAGCCCGCACAAACTGGAACAGCGCCGACAGCAGCAGGCGGGTGCGCAGATCGAAACGCTGTTCAAGGTAGGCGTAGACCGACACCAGCTGCAACTGGCGAAACAGGGGCATGACCAGCAGAATCAGTAGCACCATGGCCAGCGGCAGGGCCAGTTCATACTGCAGCCACACCAGGCCGCCACCGGCGGCGAAGGCGACAAAGGCCGGTGCGCCGAGGATACTGTTGGTGGAGCACTGGGTAGCCATCACCGAGATGGCGACCGGCCAGGCGCCGAGGGCCCGGCCTCCCACGTAGTAGTCGTTGCGGTCGCGCTGTTGCCGGGCCAGCCACAGGGCGAACAGCACCAGGAACACCAGATACGCGCCGATCACCAGCCAGTCCAGCGGTGACAGTGACGGATTCATCGGTGCCGCTCGCTTTCCCCTGAGTGTCCGATGGTAGGGGGAGGGCGCTGGAAATGCCAGTTGGCCGGTGGCGGGAACATAGTAAGTGGGCGGGCTGTCCTATATTCTTGCTGCCTGATTGATAGTCATTCCTGTTTATTGCCAACAAGGTGCAGAGCATTCCCGTGATTTCCCGCCACCGATCCACTTTGTCCCTGCTGGTCGCTGTACTGGCGGTCTCTGTCATGGTCCCTGTCAGCGCCCAGAATGCCGGGGTACCGGTTACCGTTGCCGAAGTACGGCGCATGGCCATACTGCAACAGGTACCCCTCACCGGTACCGTGATGGCCCAGCGCAGTTCGCGCCTGTCGGCGGCCACCAGCGGGCTGGTGCAGTCGCTGCGGGTCGATGCCGGTTCGCGGGTGGAGGAGGGCGATGTACTGCTGGAGCTGGATCCCGAACTGGCGGCCCTGCAGCTGGACAGCGCCGAGGCCCGGGCGCGGCAGGCCGGCAATGCGCTGGAAGACGCCAGGCGACGGCTCAAGGAAGCGCAGGTACTGATTCCCCAGCGCAGCATTGCCGAAAGCGTGGTGCGGGACATCGAATCGGAAGTGCAGCAGGACCAGGCCGCCCGCGAGCAGGCGCTGGCAGACGCGGCCTACCAGCGCGCGGTGCTGGCGCGACACACTCTGCGGGCACCTTTCGCCGGGGTGGTGAGTGCCAAACTGACCGACCTCGGCGAGTGGGTGACGCCGGGGCAGGCGGTGCTGGATCTGGTGGCCGTCGATGCAGTCCGCATGGACTTTCCTGTCGCGGAAGACTACCTGGAAGCCATTCGCCAAGGCGGCGAGGTTCACTACAGCCTGAGCACCGCGCCGCAACTGCGTTATGTGGGCCAGGTGGAAACCGCGGTGCCGGTCACCGACCCCGGCGCCCGCACTTTCATGCTGCGGGTGCTGCCCGGGGATGAAGGCCCCCGGCTGATGCCCGGCATGTCGGTGAGCGCGGTGCTGCAGATGCCCACCGGGCGCAACGGACTGGTGGTGCCGCGGGATGCCACCCTGCGTTATCCCGATGGCCGCACCGTGGTGTGGACCATTCAGCGCGACGGCGATGGTCCCACCGTGACCGAGAACCTGGTGCAGACCGGCCTGCAGTTCGACGGGCTGGTGGAAATCCGCAGCGGCCTGTCCGGTGATGAGCTGGTAGTGCTGGAGGGCAATGAGGCCCTGCAGATCGGTCAGGCGGTGACGGTGCGCAAGGCGTCGGCGTCCGCCGGAGGGGCCTAGACCATGTTCGAGAAGATCGTCGCCCGCGGCACCCTGATGACGGTCACTGTATTGATTGTCTGTGTGCTGGGCATTGTCGCCGCCCTTCGTATTCCGGTGCAGATGATCCCCGATCTCGACGTGCGGGTGATCAGCGTGCGCACCAACTGGCCCGGCGCGACACCGCAGGATGTGGAAAAGGAGATTCTCATCGAGCAGGAGGAGTACCTGCGCAACCTGCCCAATCTGTCGCGCATCATCGCCACCGCCGGGAGCGGCTCGGCGGAGATCGAACTGGAGTTTCCCTTCGGCACCGACATCACCGAAATGCTGATCCGGGTCAATAACGCCCTCAGCCAGGTGCCCTCCTATCCCGAGGCGGTGGACGAGCCGCGCATCTACGCCAACTCATTCTCCGCCAATAACTTCATGTTCTTCATCGTCACGCCGCTGCCGGGCAATCCGCGCCAGCTCGATATGGACCTGAGCCGCGACTTCCTGGAGGACAACGTCAAGCCGCGCCTGGCGCGGGTCCCCGGGGTATCGGAAGTCAGTGTCTGGGGCGGCGCCGAACGGCAGGTGCAGATCCTGATCGATCCGGCCCGGCTGGCCCAGCGCGGCCTGAGCCTCGCCGACGTGCGCAACGCCATTCGCAGCCGCAACCGCGACCGGTCGGGCGGTGAAATTGAATCGGGCAAGCGCCAGTACCTGTTGCGCACGGTCGGGCGCTTCGATTCGGTGGCCTCGCTCAATGACCTGGTGCTGGCGCGCCGCGGCGACTCGGTGATCCGCCTGGCCGATGTCGCCACCATCCAGCTCGACCATTTCGAGAAGCGGGATGTCACCACCTTCAATGGCCAGGACGGCATCATGGTCGCCCTGCGGCGGGAGTCCGGCTCCAATGTGATCGACATCAAGCGCGCCATTCTCGCCGACCTGGAACCGATGAATGCCGAGTTGCTGCAGCCCAACGGCCTGGTGATGGAACTGATGTCCGACGACGTGCGCTACGTCGAGGACTCGGTGGCCAATGTGTGGCAGAACCTCATTCTCGGCGCGCTGCTGGCCACGGCGGTGATGTACCTCTTCCTGCGCTCCTGGCGCACCACCCTGGTGGGGGTGATGGGCATTCCCATCTGCATCATCGTGGCCTTCCTCGGCCTGTTGCTGGCGGGGCGCACGGTGAATGTGATCTCCCTCGCCGGTATTGCCTTTGCCATCGGCATGACCCTGGACAACAGTATCGTGGTGCTGGAAAGCATCGAGCTGGAGCGGCGGCGGGGCGCCGACCGCATCCGCGCCGCGGTGGAGGGCGTGCGCCAGGTGTGGCCGGCGGTCTTCGCCTCTACCATGACCACGGTGCTGGTGTTTATCCCGGTGCTGTTTGTGCGCGAGGAGGCCGGGCAACTGTACTCCGACATTGCAATGGCCATATCCGCCGCCATCCTGGCCTCGATGCTGGTGGCGATCACCGTGTTGCCCACGGCCGCGGCGCGACTGACCATCCGCTCCCGGGGCAAAGGCGAGGGCAGCGCCAGCGGCGAGCGCCTGCGTCGATCGACCCTGGCCGCGGTGGAGGCCCTGCTGGCCACGCCGCGCCGGCGCTATACCTGTATTGGCGTAACCTGCCTGTTGAGCGTGGTAATCATCGCCTGGCTGACGCCGCCGGCGGAGTATCTACCCGAGGGCGAAGAGCCGAAGGTCTTTGCTTCCATGAATGCTCCCCCAGGCTACAACCTGCCGGCCATGCTGCAGATCGGGCGCGAGATCGAACAGTTTCTGCTGCCCTTCGTCGATGCCGATCCCGTGGACTTCCAGCGCGGCGGGGCGCCGGTACCCGCCCTGAAATACCTCAACATTCGTATCGGCACGGGCAACATGCGCATCATTACCGAGCCGGTGGACGGCGCCGATATCGAAGCCCTGATGGACGTCCTCACCGAGGTCTATGAAGGCTACCCGGGCATGCGCGCCTTCGCCGCTCGCGGTTCGATCATCACTAGCAACGACGGCGGTACGCGCAGCATCAATCTCGATATCGGCGGGGCGCGCCTGGAGGATATCTACCGGGTGGCGCTGTCGGCTTACCGCCACGCCGGGGAAGTGTTCGACAACCCGCGCATCCAGAGTCAGCCATCCTCCCTGACCCTGGCGCAGCCGATGGTGGAAATTCACCCCCACTGGGAGCGGGCAGCGGAGCTGGGGCTGACCGCCGAGGACCTCGGGTTCACCGTATCGGCACTCACCGACGGCAGCTATGTCGATGAGTTCTTTATGGAAGACGACAAGATCGACATCTACCTCTACTCCGATGTGGGCCAGAATGCCGAGCTGGACAACCTGGCCCAGTTACCGGTGTACACACCCAGCGGCGCGGTGCTGCCGCTGGGCGCACTGGCGAGCATCGAGGAGTCTGTCGATACCAACTCGCTGCGCCGGGTGAACGGCCGCCGCACAGTCACGCTCAATATCATTCCGCCGCGCAGCATCCCGCTGGAAACCGGTGTGGCCATGGTGCGCGATGAGCTGGTGGCGGGAATGCGTGAGAGCGGTGAAATCCCGGCGGGCGTGACCATTGATATTTCCGGCGCTGCCGATCAGCTGGACGCCACCCGGGAGGCGCTGGTCAGCAATTACGCGGTCGCGCTCTTCATCATCTACCTGCTGATGGTGGCCATCTTCACGCACTGGGGTTATCCCCTGCTGATCATGACCTCTATCCCACTGGGGATCGCTGGCGGTATTGTTGGCCTGGCGCTGTTGAACGGTGTCGGCGCCCTGTTGCCGGCGCTGGGTATGGCGGCCATCGTGCAGCCCTTCGACATGATTTCCATGCTCGGCTTCCTCATTCTCATGGGGACCGTCGTCAACAACCCCATCCTGATCGTTGACCGTGCCGTGCGGAATGTGAAAGTGCATGGTCTGGAACCCGTTGCAGCGGTGAGGGAGGCGGTGGAAGCGCGCCTGCGACCGATCGCCATGTCGACCATTACCACCATTTGCGGCCTGGCGCCGCTGGTGATGATCCCGGGGGCCGGCACCGAGCTGTATCGCGGTGTTGGCGCCATTGTCATGTTCGGCATTCTCGGCGCGGCACTGGTCACCCTGACCATGCTGCCTGCGCTGACGGTGGTGGTACTGGAGTGGAGTGAGCGCCTGTCCGGCCAGCGCCCGGCCGGCGAGCCCCAGCCCTGAGCCGGTGCACCGGCTGCCGCCGGGCAAAGGCCAGGGTGGGCTGAATAGCTACACCCCGTTGCCGGCGCAAAACGGGGCGCGTGGCTATACTCGGTGCCAATCGGGTAAGCGAGGGTTGGAAATGGCTCCACAGGAACTACAGCAACTGGCCGCCGAAGCGGAAATTCGCCGGGTTCTGGCGCAGTATTGCCGGGCCCTCGATCGCATGGACAAGAACGCGGCCTATGGCGTCTGGCACAGCGATGGCAGCGCCCTCTATCACGATATCTTCGAGGGCAGCGGGCACGGCTTTGTCGACTGGGTGTGGCAGGCCCACGCGGCCATGGAACGCCACTCCCACCAGATCGCCCAGAGCTGGATTGCCGTGGATGGCGACAGCGCCCGCAGCGAAAGCTACGTCACCGTGTGCCTGTGGACCCTGCCCGATGCCGATGGGCGGCAGCAGGAAATCGTCGGCCGCGGCCGCTATCTCGATCGCTGGGCCTGCCGCAAAGGGCGCTGGGCCATTGAGCACCGGGAGCATGTGCTCGACATGCAGACCATCCATCCACTGGGCGCTGAGGCTGGCCAGGCCAGCGTGAAAGGCTATGTCAGCGCTGTCTCGTCCCGCGACAGCAGCGACCCGTCGTTCAATTACTGTTAGTGCCCTGCTGGTAGGCCCGGGGTGAAACCCCAACATGGCGACTGAAGGTGCGGGAGAAATAGGCGGGGTCCGGGTAGCCCACCTCGGCGCCGATGTCGGCGATACCGAGGGCGCTGTCGTGCAGCAGTCGGGCGGCGTGGGCCATGCGCAACTCGTCCCGGTAACCCAGCACACTCAGGCCACACTGCTCGCGGAACAGGCCCGACAGGCGCGAGGGAGAGAGGCTGGCGGCCTGCGCCACGTCTTCCAGGCTGAAGGCCTCAATATAGTGGGTGCGGATAAACTCCCGGGCGCGCTCAATGCGCGCGTCGCGCTGGCTCTGGTAGCCCGGCGGCAGGCAGGCGCGGCAGCGCAGTATCAATTGCTCCAGCAGGTTGTGTGACAACTCCTCGCGCAGTGCATCCTCGCTGTGCAGGCAGTGCTCGAGGTCGCGGAACAGGGTGCGTATTCTGGCAGTGGCGGCGCCGTTTATGTGCAGGACACTGACCTGACTGCTGAACTCGGGCCAGCGCAGCCAGTCCCGCCAGCGTGAATCGGGCTGGAATACTACCCAGTCGTAACGCCATTCATTTTCCCCGGCAAGCGGCTGGAGGTTGTAGAGAGCGCCCGGCGCGACCAGTACCACCATGTCTGGCTTGAGGGCAAGGCTGCGACCCGCCGCCCGCAGACTGGCGCCGCCGCCCTCGCAGCACAGCATGCTCCAGCCCTGTTCGCTCTCGCTGCCGTAGGCAAAACCGCGCTTCAGTTCGGCGCTGCGCCAGCGGGCGTAGCCAGCAGTGATGGGGGCGCGAAACAGCAGGTTGGGGTCGAGGTTGCTGAGGTAATCCTGCAAGAATCCCGCCGCGTCTTCAGCGCTGAAACCGGCCTCCTCACACCAGGCCTGACGCCAGCGCGGCGCCACTACGGCCAGCGGACTGGCCGCCGGCAGCGGGCGCTGCAGCGCTTCCACATAGTACTTGATGGAACGGCGATCCAGCGGTGTATCCAGGGTTTCGAACCAGTGCCCGGCGCTGTCCAGTTGTGCCGCGGCTACCGGGCGCCCGTCCAGCAGACGGAAGAGGGCGTTGGCGGCATCGCGCTCGTGCTTCATGTCAGTAAAATCGTCCAAGTATTCAACGCAATGATCATACTAGCCCATCGCTGGCGAGAGTACATTGGTGCTGGTTGCAGCGCGTCGCCACGCCCGGCCTGTGTTCCCACGATAATGAGGATAAAACCATGAGTGAGCCGCAAAACCTGTTGATCCAGAACGGTACTGTCGTCGACGGCACCGGTGCACCGGCCTATCGCGCCGATGTGCGCATTCGCCAGGGACTGATTGTTGAAATCGGCGAGGGCCTGAGCCCCGCTGAAGGTGAAGCGCGCTATGACGCCGCGGACTGCATCGTCGCCCCCGGCTTCATCGAATCTCACACCCACTACGATGGCGCCATGTGGTGGGACAATAGCCTCGACCCGCTGCCCGGCTACGGTGCTACCACCCAGGTGATGGGCAACTGCGGCTTTGCCACCGCCCCCCTGTCCGACGATGCCGCAGCCCGTCGCGAGGTGGTGAAAATCTTCTCCTTCTTTGAAGACATTCCCGAAGGCCCCTTTATCGACAAGCTGCCCTGGGACTGGAAGACCTGGCCGGAGTACCGGGACTCCATGGTGGAAAAGTGCAAGGTGCCCCTGAACTACGCGGTGTATTGCGGCCATATCGCCCTGCGCCTGGCGGCCATGGGGATGGAGGCCTGGGAGCGCGCCGCGACCCCGGCTGAAATCGAGCACATGGCGCAGATGCTGGAGGAGGCCATGGCGGCCGGTGCCATGGGCATGTCCTCCAACCTGATGGATCACGATGGCGAGGATCGTCCGGTGCCGAGCCTGATGGCCGACGACGCCGAGTTTCGCGCCCTGATGGAGGTGCTGGACCGCTATCCCGGCAGCAGCCTGCAGATCATCCTCGACACCTTCCGCAATATGACCGCGGGGGAATCCCTGCAGCGACTGGTGCGATTGTCCGATGGCCTCAATGTCCGCGTGCAGTGGGGCGGCGTGCCGACCCTGGAGTTCCAGCGCGACCTGATGGGCATCCAGGCACCACTGGTGCAACTGCACGAGCAGATCAAGGCCTCCGGAAAGGATTTCTGGACCGGCTTTGCCCACATTCCGGTGACTTCGACCCTCAGTGTGCAGAACTCCCTGATGTTCGCCCAGAGCAATGACTATGTGTGGCACGAGGTGGTCACCGCAGAGACTGACGAGGATAAAATCCGCATCCTGCGCGACCCCGAGTGGCGCGCACGCGCGCGCAAGAGTTGGGATGAGGAGACTTTTGAGTTTTCTCCCTTCCCCAAAGGCCGGGCCGAGAACCTGCAGTTGCTCAACTCCGAGAATGGCGCCGGCCCCATTCACACCACGTTGGGCGAGTACCAGCAGCAAATCGGAGCGCCCCACCCGTCGGATGCGATGGCCGAGTGGATTCTCGCCAATGGCCTGGAGTCCACCGTCACCATGCCGCCCTTTGCGATGACCGACGATGTGGTGGAGGCCCTGATCAAGGACCCCATGGCCACCGGCAATATCAACGACTGCGGCGCCCACGGCCAGATGTTCTGCGGCGGTGGCGAAAACATCAAGCTGCTGACCTACTGGGTGCGTGAAACCGGCAAAATCACGATCGAGGAGGCCATCCACTCCATGACCGGCAAGCTGGCGCGGCACTTCTCGCTGCCGGACCGGGGCGAACTGGTGGTGGGCAAGCGCGCTGACATCACTGTGTTCAAGCTGGACGAGATCGAATCGCGGGATATGGAGCGTGTGTACGACGTGCCGAACGGCAAGGGCGGGCACACCTGGCGCTGGACCCGGCAGCCGGCGCCGATGCGCCTGACGGTGGTGAACGGGGTGACAACCTTTGACGGTACAGCCGCGACCGATGCGCGCCCGGGGGTGATGGTAAGTCCGGTAGCAGCCTAGCGGTCGCGCCGTCGCACAATGGGCCCCTGCCCAGAGCAGGGGCCGCAGCAAAACCTGAGTGACTGCTCAAATCCCCGAGTAGTCATTGACTTACTGCCGCCCCGTTTCCAGCGCCTGCTTGCGCGCCGCGGCCGCATCCAGCATTCCATCGAGAGCCGCGCGGTCAAAGACTTCGCCGCCCCGGATCAGGCTGTGTATTGCGCGTGTAGCGGCGATGTCTTCCAGTGGATTCTCCTCCAGCACCACCAGGTCGGCCCGCTTGCCGGGGCTGATGCTGCCATAGTCGTCGCCGAGGCGCATAAAGCGCGCGCCGTTGATGGTGGCCGCCTGCAGGGCCTGCAGCGGCGTTAGTCCGGCCTCCACGAACAGCGCCAACTCGTCGTGCAGGGCCTGGGCCGGGTAGACATAGGTGTTGAGCGCCGCGGAATCGCTGCCCGCCAGCAGTGTTACGCCGGCCTCTTGCAGGGGCGGTAGCTGGGCGGCGATGAGACGATAGCGCTCCTTGCGGGCAGCGCGCTGGGCCGCGGTCTCCCCGGCCATGCGCCCAATGCGCCACTGGTATTTGGCGGTGAACTGCTGGGTCAGATAGCGCAGGAAGGCATCGTCGCTGTGGTCGGTCTCATCCAGCCAGGCCAACTGCCGGCCTCCGATCAGGGTGGGGGTGACGGCGACGTCGAGGGCGGCGAGGCGAGCGTAGGCGGCATTGGCAGTGGCCTGGTTGAAGTCGCGGTCGTAGCGGGCGTTGGCGTCGTCGGCGCCCAACTCTCCCGCGCGCACGGCGCGGGCGATATCTTCCTCGTCAGCGCTGCCCAGGCGCAGCAGGTAGCTGGCGTGCTCGATGCTGGAGACACCGGCGGCGGCCAGCTCGAAAATGCCCAGGCCCAGCGGCACATGGGTGGATACCAGCAGACTGCGGCGGTGGGCTTCGGCCACCGTTTCCAGAAACAGCGCCGGCGGCAGGGTGTTTTCGGTGATTTTGATGAAGTCGACACCAAGCGCCTGCTGTTCATCCATCCCCGCCAGCATTTGCGCCCGGTCGGCGATTTCGCGATCGCCTTCCCACAGGGAATCCACACCCTCGAACTTCTGCCCGGAGGTGAAAATGCGCGGCCCCAGCCGCTCACCGGCGGCAATTTCCCGGCGCCAGTCCAGCACGGTACCGGCCAGGCTGCCGGAAGCGTCGCGCACCGCGGTGATGCCGTAGGCGAGGTAGAGTGGCAGCAGCAGGGCGTTGTCCTCTACCAGGTCAGTGCCCTCGAAATGTACGTGCATGTCCCACAGGCCGGGGATCAGGTAGCGCCCGCCGAGGTCGAGTGTACGCTCCGCTACCGCAGGCGCAGCGGGTTGCCGCAACCCGGCGATTCGGCCGCCTTCCAGCAGCACGTCGCGCTGCAACAGGCGGCCCTGTTCCACGTCCACGACCTGCACATTGGTCAGCAGGAGTGACTCCCCCGCGTGGCTGTGCAGTGCAATCAGGGTGAGGGTCAGCAGTAGGTATCGCAGCATGGGAACTCCGGCGTGTATAGTAAAAGTGACTTTGCAGTGGTAGTGCCGGGAACGGCTTGGGCGAGGATGCTACGTGAAAAGCAGCGACGACAACAGTTATCGGGCCGGTCTGTGGCCGATGCCGCCAAAGACCCTTACGCAGGAGGGTAAGCCGCGGCGTGTGGGCGTTGAGCTGGAGTTTTCCGGGCTGGATATCGAGCGCATTGCCGGCCTGATGCTGGCGGAACTGGGTGGCGAGGCGGAGGTGGTCTCCGCCTATGAACAGAAGCTCCACAACACCAGTCTCGGCAGCTTTGGCCTGGAGCTGGATTACGCCTACCTGAAACAGTTGGGGAGGGAACGGAATCTGGCTGAGGAGAGCGAGCTGGAGCAACTGGGAGAGTCCCTGCTCAAGCTGGTCGCCGAACAGCTGGTACCCCATGAGGTGGTCAGCCCGCCGATCCCCATGCAGGAATTGTGGCGATTGGGTGCGCTGCTGCAGCGCCTGCGTGAGGCCGGCGCCAAAGGTACCCGGCACGCCGCTGTCTACGCCTTTGGCCTGCACCTCAACCCGGAATTGCCGGACTTGAGTGCCACCACCATTCTCGCCTATCTGCGGAGCTTCCTCTGCCTCTATGAGTGGCTGCTTGAACGGGAGGAGGTGGATCTCAGCCGTCGTATCACGCCTTATATTGCTCCCTTCCCGCGCAAATACGTAGTGCGGGTGCTGGACGCCGACTACGCGCCGGACCTGCCGACCCTGATCGACGACTACCTGGCTCACAATGCCACCCGCAACCGGGCGCTGGACCTGCTGCCGCTGTTCACCTACCTGGACGCCGAACGGGTGAAGAGGGCGGTGACAGACGGGCGCGTCGGCAGCCGGCCCACCCTGCATTACCGCCTGCCCAACTGCCAGATCGACGAGGGCAGCTGGAGCCTCGCTTCACCCTGGCGCAACTGGCTGCAGGTGGAAACACTGGCCTGCGATGAGCGTCGCCTGGCGCTGGTCTGCCGCGCCTATCGCCGGCACTTCGATGCCCCCGCCGGCGGCCTGTTTCACGACTGGCCGCAAGCGATGAGCCGCTGGCTGTTGCCGGAGTTGCTGTAATTGCGAGCGGGCAGGGCGCATCGCCTGTGCAGCGGCCACTGATCGGCGTCACCGGCGCCGACGGTCACCTGCCGGTGGCCTGGTGGTTCATCCGCTGGGCCCTCTGGCGCTGTGGGGCCCGGGCCGTGCGGATGACACCGCGGCGCGACGGGGTTGAGGCCCTCGACGGTGTCATTATCAGCGGCGGTGACGATATCGACCCCGGTCTCTACCTGCCTCACGATCCGGAGCGGGCTCCGATGAACCCGGAACGCGACCGCTTCGAGATTGCCGTGCTGGAGACCGCACTGCCGGCGGATCTGCCGGTACTGGGTATCTGCCGCGGGGCGCAGTTGTTGAATGTGGTACTGGGTGGAAGCCTGCTGCCGGATCTGCGGCCTTTGCGCAGGCGCACTTCCAACCGCCGCACGCCGCTGGCGCGCAAAACCCTGCTGGTGGAGCCGGACTCGGCGCTGGAGGGCATTCTCGGTGCCCGCCGCCTGCGTATCAACAGCCTGCACCACCAGGCGATTGACCGCCTGGGGGAGGGGCTGGTGGTTAGCGGCCGCGACCTCGACGGTTTCGTACAGGCCGTGGAATCGCCCGGGCGGCGTTTTCTCAAAGGGGTGCAGTGGCACCCGGAGTACCTGCCCACCCGCACGGCGCATCTCAACCTGTTTCGCGCCCTGGTCGACGCCGCCTCCACAGCAGGGGGCGGTGAGTGCTAGAATTGGCAGCCATTCACTCCAGACAACGAGGGCCGAGCCATGGCAACCCCAGAAGAAGCCGAACAGCACCAGAAAAGCATGCAGCGATTTATCGATCTCGCCAATACCATGAAGAACGAAGGGGTGCCCACCCGGCTGATCTCCGCCGCCCTGATGACCGCTTCCGGCGTGTACACCACCTACGCCTTTGCCGGCAATAGTGGCGGCCTGAACGGCAGCGGTATCGACAAGGTTGTCGAGGCCTATCGCCAGAACCTGCAGAACATCCAGGACGCCAAGCGCGAGGAAGTTCAGCAGCAACAGCAGTAACCTGCAGACAGCGCACAGGCTCATAGGGCCTGTGGTGCCGTCCGTGTTCGCTCGCGGGTCGACCGTGATGTTGTGATGACGCCAGATACTCCCCATACACCCGATACCCCCGATATTGACGCCCCCTCCCTGTTGGACCCCGCCGATTGGGCGAGCTTTCGCGAGCAGGCCCACGCCGCCCTCGATGTGGCGCTGGATCATGTGCGCGAGCGCCCGACCCAGGGCGTGTGGCAGGAGTTACCGGAGTTGGCGAAGCGCACGGATGCCCCCCTGCCCGTGGCGGGCGCGCCACTGCCGGAACTGGTAGCGGAACTGCAAGAGCGGGTTCTGCCCTATACCCTGGGCAATATCCATCCCCGCTTCTGGGGCTGGGTGAATGGCACTGGCACCGCCAGCGGCATTGTGGCGCAGATGCTGACAGCGTCCATCAACGCCAACATGGGCGGCCGCGATCACGCCCCCATCTATCTCGAGCGCCAGGTACTGGGCTGGATGCAGTCGCTGTTCGGCCTGCCGGCCGGTTCCAGCGGCATGATCTGCAGTGGCACGTCCACCGCGACCCTGCTCGGGCTCGCCATCGCCCGCCAGCGCGCTACCGCCGGAGAGGTGCGTCGCGGCGGCAACGCGGTGATGCCGGGATTGCGGGTTTACACCAGCGCCCAGGCCCACGTTTCGGTGGATAAGGCCCTGGAGATGATGGGCCTTGGCAGCCAGGCCCTGTGCAGCGTGCCGGTGGCCGCGGATTTCAGCATGGATGTCGACGCCCTGGCGCGCTGCGTGGCGGAGGATGTCGCGGCCGGTCTACAGCCCTTTGCCGTGGTGTCGTCGGTGGGCAGTGTCAATACCGGCGCCATTGACGATCTGCCGGCTATCAATGCCCTGTGCGCGGACTACGGCCTGTGGCATCACGTCGACGGCGCCTTCGGCGCGCTGTGCATGCTTTCCGAGGTTCTGCGGCCGCGACTGGCCGGTATCGAGGCGGCGGATTCCATCGCCTTCGACTTCCACAAGTGGATGCATGTGGGCTATTCGGTCGGTTGCCTGCTGGTGGCCGACGGCGAACTGCACCGCCAGACCTTCCAGACTTCCCACGCCTACCTGCAGGGAGAACGCCAGGGCATTGCCGGCGGCACTCCCTGGCCCAACGACTTCGGGCTGGAACTGTCGCGGGGCTTCGCCGCCCTCGGCGTGTGGTTCCAGCTGCGGGAAATGGGCATCGAAAAGCTGGGCCGGGCAATCCACCGCAATTGCCTGCAGGCCGGGAAACTGGGGGAGGCAGTGGCCGTCAGCGAACACCTGGAGTTGCTGGCGCCGGTGTCGCTGAATATTGTCTGTTTTCGCTACCGCGCGGCTGGCCTTACCGCGCCGGTGCTGGATCAGCTGAACCGCCGCATTGTGGTGGAGCTGCAGTGCCGGGGCATTGCCGCGCCGTCCTTTACCGTAATCAACGGTTCGGCGGCCATTCGCGTGGCTATCACCAACCACCGCACGCGCTGGCGCGATTTGCAGGCACTGCTGGATGCCTGCGAGGCGCTGGGCAGCGAGTTTCTGGCAGCGTCCTAGCTCTGGCTGGCGCTGGCGCGGTATTCGGCGCGTATTTCGGGCAGGGGATAATAGTCCATCAGCGGCTCCGGCAAACCGCGCTCGCTGATGATCTGGGCGTGACTGCGATTGAGCAGGCGCGGCTCCGTGGCGCCGCAGGAGTGGGCGATGATCTCCACCTCGTGCATCAGGTTGCGGGCGTAGTGGGCCACGCGCTCGGCCTTGTTGGTGGGGTCCAGCCCTTTCTGCAACTCCGGATTGTGGGTGGTGACGCCGGTGGGGCAGGTGTTGCGATTGCACTGCAGCGCCTGGATGCAGCCCAGGGCAAACATGAAACCGCGGGCCGAATTGACGCAGTCGGCGCCCAGGCAGAGGGCCGCGGCGACCCCGGCCGGGTTGACCATCTTGCCCGAGGCGATCACTCGCACGCGCTGGCGCAGGCCGTACTCCACCAGTTTGTTTACCACGATGGGCAGGCTGCGTCGCACCGGCAGGCCCATCAGGTCCATCAGGCTCTGGGGCGCGGCCCCGGTGCCGCCGTCGGCGCTGTCCACGGTGAAAAAGTCAGGGGCGTATTCCAGCCCCAGGTCGTGGATGCGCTGGCAGAACTCGTCCAGCCAGGCGGTCTGGCCAATCGCGGCCTTGATGCCCACCGGCTTGCCGGTGACATCGCGCACGTGGTGGATCAGGTGCAGCAGGTCGTCGATCGTATGGATTTCCCGGTGCCGGTTGGGGCTGATGGAATCCTCCCCCACGGGAATGCCGCGGGTGGAGGCGATGACTTCGGTAACCTTGACGCCCGGCAGAATGCCGCCCTTGCCCGGCTTGGCGCCCTGGGACAGCTTGATCTCGAACATGCGCACCTGTTCGTGCCCGGCGATGTGGCGCAGGCGTTCGTCACTGAGGCGGCCGTGTTCGTCGCGCACCCCGTACTTGGCCGTGCCAATCTGGAACACCACGTCGCAGTTGCCCTCCAGGTGATAGGGCGCCAGCCCGCCCTCGCCGGTGTTGAGCCAGATACCTGCTTTGGCGGCGCCGCGCGACAGGGCCCTTATCGCCGGCTGCGAGAGGGCGCCGAAGCTCATGGCGGAAACATTGAAAAAAGCATCGGTGGTGTAGGGCGTGCGGGCATAGCCGGCGCCGAAGCTGAGATGGCTGCGGGGTTTGATGTCTTCTTCCAGCGGCGGAATCAGGCTGTTCAGAAAGAGGATGTCCCCGGGCTGGTTCAGGGGCATGGTGGAGCCAAAGGCCACGGTGGAATCGATATTTTTCGCCGCGCGGTAGACCCAGCTGCGCTGGGCCCGGTTGAAGGGCAGTTCCTCCCGGTCCAGGGCAAAAAAGTACTGGCGGAAGAACTCCCCGAGGTGCTCGAAAAAGTAGCGAAAGCGGCCGATAACCGGGTAGTTGCGGCGGATGGCGTGGCGGGTCTGGGTGACATCGACCACGTACATCCAGAGCAGTGTCAGGATGCCGAAGGTCACCGCCAGGGCGATAATCACCGCGAGGACCTCGACCACGCCCAGGGTAAATTGCTGCAGCGCGTTCATCGGCGCCCTCCATTCCGCTTGGCTTTTGACTGCCGCCTATTCTGGCACAGTACGCAAGCAAGTATACTGCCCCAAACCCTTCACCCGGCGCGCCTGGCGGCCGGACTGACCGGAAGCCCCCGACGGGATGGTGAATACCCCCAATACGCTCAGGCTCCTCGCCATGCCCGCCCTGTGGATGGGCGCAGTGCAATTCCTGTTCGGCGCGGTGGCGCTGGTGCTGCACGATGACAGCATCGCCGAGTCCTTCCTTATCCCCGGCGGCCTCACCCTGCTGGCGGCCGGCGTCCTGCACCTGGTACTGCGCACCCGCATCCACCAGATTTCCTATCGCGATGCGCTGGTGTTCGCCACCCTGACCTGGGTACTCACCGGGGTGTTGGGGGCGCTGCCGATCAGGGCCGTCACCGGCGTGAGTTTTACCGATGCCGTGTTCGAATCGGTCAGCGCCCTGACCACCACTGGCGCCACTATCCTCAGCGGTCTCGACGACTTGCCCGCCACCTTTCTGATGTATCGCCAGTTCTTGCAGTGGATGGGCGGGCTCGGCGTGGTGATCTTCGTGGTGGCGGTGCTGCCGATGTTGAACGTGGGCGGCATGCGCCTGCTCAAGGCGGAGACCTCCGGCCCGGTAAAGGACGACAAGCTGTCGCCGCGGATAACTCACGCCGCCCACAGCCTGTGGCTGGTATACATCCTGATCACGCTGGGCTGCGCGCTGGCTTTCTTCCTCGGTGGTATGAGCGTTTTTGATGCCATTGCCCACAGCCTGAGCACGGTATCCACCGGGGGCTTTTCCACCCACGATGCCAGCCTCGGTCACTTCGACAGCCACCTGATCCTCAATATCGCCAATGTCTTCATGTTGCTGGGGGCGATCAGCTTCGGCCTGCACTATCGCATTCTGCAGACCCGCCAGTTGAGCCGCTACTGGCGCGACGAGGAGACCCGGGTATTCCTGCTGAGTGTGGCGGCGATCTCCCTGCTGCTGGCGCTGTACCTGCTGTGGCACCAGCGCTACCAGGGCTTCTGGGAGGCCCTGAGCTTCGCCACCTTCCACCTGGTGTCGTTTATCACCAGCACAGGCTTCGGTGATCAGGATCTGACCAGCTGGCCGGTGGCTGCCCCGGTGGCGCTGATCCTGGCGGGCTATCTGGGTGGCTGTGCCGGCTCCACCGCCGGCGGCAGTAAATTCATCCGCAACATCATCGCCTTCAAGACAGTGCGCAGCGATACCATGCGGCTGCTGCACCCCGCCGCGGTCAAGGAAATCCGCTTTCAGCGCCAGATTGTGGCGCCGGATATCCGCCACGCCGTGATGGCCTTCTTTTCCTTTGTCGCCGCCAGCAGCCTGCTGTTCACGCTGGCGCTGATGGGCACCGGCCTCGACCTGTTGTCTGCATTCTCCGCGGTGGCCGCCTGTCTCAACGTGTTGGGGCCAGGGCTGGGGCAGGTGGGCAGCAATTTCGCGGTAGTGAGCGATACCGGCATCTGGCTGCTGTCGGCGGCAATGATTATCGGCCGGCTGGAATATTTCACTGTACTGGCGCTGTTGGTTCCCGCCTTCTGGCGCTACTGAGCCGTGTCGCCCGCGGCCGCTGTTCGCACCCACGGCGCCGCGCAACTGCTATAGTGAGGGGGAAACGGGTGCCACGACACCCGGTGTTTAACCTGTCGCTACGGAGACTGTCATGAGTACCCGCCACAGCAAAGCCGCTACCCTCACCAGCGCCGGTCGCGAGTTCACCATCTACCCTATGCAACATCTCTCATCGCTTGGCGATGTGGATAGCCTGCCATTCTCCCTGAAAATCCTGCTGGAAAACCTGCTGCGCCACGGCGCCGAGGACTACGTCACCGATGAGGATGTGGCAGCGCTGGTGAACTGGGATCCGACAGCGGAGCCGGATCAGGAGATCGCCTTCGTCCCGGCCCGGGTATTGCTGCAGGACTTTACCGGGGTGCCGGCCATTGTCGACCTTGCGGTGATGCGCGACGCCATGGTGGAACTGGGCGGTAACGCGGGGCAGATCAACCCGCTGTCGCCGGTGGAGCTGGTGATTGACCACTCGGTGATGGTGGATCACTACGGCAGCGAGCAGTCCCTGAGCCAGAACACCGACATCGAATTGCAGCGCAACCTGGAGCGCTACCGCTTCCTGCGCTGGGGGCAGGAGGCTTTCAGCAACTTCCGCGTGGTGCCCCCCGGCACTGGCATCGTGCACCAGGTGAACCTCGAGTTCCTGGCGCGCGGTGTGTTCGCCGGGGAGCAGGGCGGCCAGCCCGTGGCCTATCCCGACACGCTGGTGGGCACCGACTCCCACACCACCATGATCAACGGCCTGGGTGTGCTGGGCTGGGGTGTGGGCGGTATCGAGGCCGAGGCTGCGATGCTCGGCCAACCGGTGACCATGCTGATCCCCCAGGTAGTGGGATTCCGCCTGGATGGCCAAATGGCGGAGGGCGCCACTGCGACCGACCTGGTGCTGACGGTGACCCAGATGCTGCGCGAGCACGGCGTGGTGGGCAAGTTTGTCGAGTTTTTCGGCCCCGGTCTCAAGCACCTGACCCTGGCGGACCGCGCCACCATCGCCAACATGGCCCCGGAGTACGGCGCCACCTGCGGCATCTTCCCGGTGGACCAGCGCACCCTGGATTACCTGGAGCTCACCGGCCGCGACGAGCAGCAGCGCGCGCTGGTGGAAGACTACATGAAGGCGGTGGGCCTGTGGCACGATGACAGTTCGCCGGTGGCCCGCTACAGCGCCACCCTGGAACTCGAGCTCGGCGAGGTGGTACCTTCGCTGGCCGGTCCCAAACGCCCCCAGGACCGTATTCCCCTCACCGAGAGCAAATCCAGCTTCACAAACGTGCTGCGTGAGTTTGATGAACTGGCTCTGGTGCCGGAACCTGAAGAGGGCTGGGAGGACGAGGGCGGTCAGCTCGACGAGCACAAGGAAGCCCTCAAGGGGGTACACGTCGAGCGCGGCGAGGACAGTTTTGAACTGCGCCATGGCGCGGTGGTGATCGCCGCCATCACCAGTTGCACCAACACCTCCAACCCCGCCGTACTGATCGCCGCCGGCCTGGTGGCGCGCAAGGCCCGGGCGCTGGGCCTGCAGGCCAGGCCCTGGGTGAAAACCAGCCTCGCTCCGGGTTCCAAGGTGGTTACCGGCTACCTGGAGAAAACCGGTCTGATGGACGACCTGGAGGCACTGGGGTTCTACGTTGTGGGCTATGGTTGCACCACCTGTATCGGCAACTCCGGCCCGCTGCCTGACGACATCACCGACGCCATTCGCGCCGGCAACCTGCTGGCGACTTCGGTGCTGTCTGGCAACCGCAACTTCGAGGGCCGCATCCACCAGGATGTACGCGCCAACTACCTGGCGTCGCCGCCGCTGGTGGTGGCCTACGCCATCGCCGGGCGTATGGATATCGACCTCTACAAGGAGCCGCTGGGGGCTGGCCCGGACGGCAAGGCGGTCTACCTGGCCGACATCTGGCCGAGCAGCGAAGAGATCAACGGCATTCTTGCCGGAGCCCTCGATACCGCGATGTTCCGCGACAAGTACTCCGATGTTTACAGCGGCAATGAGGACTGGAATGCACTGCCGGTGGATGGCAGCGAGCGCTACCCCTGGCCGGATTCCACCTATGTACGCAAACCGACCTTCTTCGAGGGCATCGCCACTACCGAACCGGGGGTGACTGCCATCAACGGCGCCCGCTGCCTGGTGAAGGTGGGCGACAGCGTGACCACCGACCATATCAGCCCCGCCGGCGCCATCGCCGCCGACAGCCCCGCCGGCCAGTACCTGCAGGCCGAGGGCGTGGATGTGAAGGATTTCAATTCCTACGGTTCGCGCCGCGGCAACCATGAAGTGATGATGCGCGGCACCTTCGCCAACGTGCGCCTGAAGAACCAGCTGGCCCCCGGCACCGAGGGCAGCTGGACCACCAACTTCCTCAACGGCAAGCAGGAATCCATCTTCGACGCCTCCATGGCCTACCAGCAGCAGGGCATTCCGCTGGTGGTGCTGGCGGGCGCCGAGTACGGCACTGGCTCATCCCGGGACTGGGCGGCCAAGGGGCCGTCCCTGCTGGGTATTCGCGCGGTGATCGCCCGCAGCTACGAGCGTATTCACCGCTCCAACCTGGTGGGTATGGGTATTCTTCCGCTGCAGTACCTGGGGGATGACAGCGCCGACAGCCTCGAACTGGATGGCAGCGAAACCTTTGCCATTCCGGCCGTTGCCAAGGGGCAGGAGGAGGTAACCGTCACGGTGACCCGCAGCAACGGCGAAGAACTGACCTTTGCCACCCGGGTGCGCATCGACACGCCCAACGAGTACGCCTACTACGAGAACGGCGGTATTCTGCACTATGTACTGCGACGCCTGGCGGCCGGTTGATACAGCTCCGGGCGTGTCAGTCCAGCCCCGCGTGACGGCGGTAGGCGGCGGCATATTCCAGTGCATCGCGGTTGTCGATCAGGGCGCCATTGGGTATCTCGTCGCCGCGGGCGCTGATCTCCAGCATGGCGCGCCCGAGGTCGACAGCACGGATCACCAGGTGGCCGGGTTTCAGTAGCGGCTCCAGCAGGTAGATGCCCGGGTGGGCATTTTCCTCGGTGGGGCGAATCCAGGCCGAGCGATGGCCATAGGTGCGCAGCCCGGTGCCTTCGGCCATTTCCGCCACCCGGCGTTCCGCGCGACCCTTGTCTTGCGCCCACCGGGCGCTTTCATTTTCTCCGGTGCCCATGCCGGTCACGTAGTGGAAGGCCATCGGCGCGGCTGTGCGTGCTGCCAGCCAGGCCTCGACGAAGGCAACGGGGAAGTCTTCGTGAATGTGGCGGTAAGTTTCCGGGTCCATCCCGATGGAGGTGGTGCCCAGCCCCCACATCACGGTGTTCACCGTGGCCAGAATGTCCCCCATGGCCTGATAGTCGGTAAAGTCCTCGTGCAGGATCACCTGTACCCGCCCGGTGGCCTGTCCGGCTTCCAGCCGCGGTGACAGGCGGCGGGTCACCGCGTAGAGGGTGTCCACCTGCGGGTCCTGCATTGCCGCCTTCAGCAGGCCGTCGCCCACCGAGCCGGTGGCGCCAAACACCATCACGACGCGGTTGGCTTCGGCATTGCGGGGCGTGTCGGCGCCGGGTGTGTAGTGGCCGAGGGTGGCGGCGCCCCAGAGGTTCAGGCCAACGATCAGTAACAGCAGCGCCGCCAGCAGGATCAGTGTGCCGATCTTGAGGACCTTGAGCATGGCAGTTCCGAAGTGTTAGGGATTGTCGGCCAGCTCACCACAGTCCCCCGGGAACCACAAGCGGTGGCTATGCCCCGGGAGCGTCGCTCCAAGTGCTGCGTCTACGCATCCTTCCCTTCCATCCTTTAGCCGGGCCTACTTCAATTGCCCCCGGTACTGCCGGCAGCGCCGCTGGTCGTACTCGTCCTTTTTCTCCTGGCGCGCCCGCTTCCAGCGGTCCATCTGGGCGGCGGAGCCGCCACTGCGCCGCTTCGTCTCGTAGCTGTCCATGCTGTTCTTCAGGCGCTGACAGGCTTTCAGCTCCGGGTCTTCCGCCAGTGCCGCCGGGCCCTGTAGCACCCACAGTGATACCAGCATCCATGTCGGTTTTTTCACAGTTCGCATTCTCCATTCCGTTGGCTCACTGTCACTGTAGTGCGCCGATACGCAGCCTGCTGCGCAATGGCCGGTTTTGGTGAAACCGCTGCGGCTGGAGGTGCTTTCGGGGCCAGTGCTATGATCCCCGGCTTTCGCCCGAATAATGTTAAGGAATCCGGATGGACAAGGCGGCCCGCATCGCACAGATCAATGAATTGCTTCCCCCCTGTATCAAAGTACTCAACGGCCAGGTTGCCGACATAAACCCGGAGGCAGGGGAGTGCGAGATGCACTTCGAGGTATCCGAGCAGTTCTGCCACTCAGTGAACGTGGTGCAGGGGGGCAACGTGACAGTGATGCTGGACGCTGCCATGGCCAACGCCGCCTTCATGATGGCCAGCGACATTGCCGCGCTGCCCTCGCTGGAGATCAAGGTCAGCTTTCTCGCACCAACTTTGGCGGGGCCAGTAAAAGCTTTCGGCAAAGTCGTCAAGCTGGGTGGCAGTACCGCCTTCCTCGAAGGTACCCTGATCAACGGCGCGGGCGAGGTGTCCGCCCGCTCCACGTCCACCGCGAAACTGGTGCGGCGTAAGGCGTAGGCGTGAGCGGCCAAACTGCGGCCGGCCAGCTTTCCCTGTAGATAATCGTCATGGCGGGTGATCTGGATGGTCGCGGTGACCGTAAACAGTGTTTTCCAGAACCAGGAGGTTTCGATGATCACTATTCACCATCTCGGTGTATCGCAGTCCGACCGGATTGTGTGGCTGATGGAAGAGCTCGGCCTGCCCTACGAACTGAAGTGGTACGACCGCGGCGAGGATTTCCTGGCGCCGCCGGAGTACCGCAGCCTGCACCCCGCGGGCACCGCGCCCATCATCACCGATGGCGACCTGGTGCTGGCGGAGTCCACGGCGATTGTGGAGTACATCTCCCGGCGTCACGGCGGCGGCCGCCTGTCGGTATCGCCCGACAGCCCCGACTATCCCCACTACCTGTTCTGGATGCAGTTCAACAACAACCTGCAGACCGCGCTGTTCGTGAAGATGGCGGCAGGTCAGGAAGCGGACCCCGCCAGCCTGATCCTCACTACCACCCAACGCCGCGAAGACGGCCTCTACCGCGCGCTGGAAGAGCGCCTGGCAGCGTCCGATTACCTGGGCGGGCCGGAATTCAGCTGCGCCGACATCATGTCGATCTTCAACCTGACCTCACTGGGCATGCTTGGGGCGCGGGAGATTAACGACAGCCTGCCGGCTACTAAAGCCTATGTGGAACGTGTCACGGCACGGCCGGCGTATCAGAAGGCGATGGAGATTGCGGGGCCCGGGGCCGTGAAGCCCGGAGCCTGAAGCGCTCCATGCTCAAGAGGTTGGTACCGGAGGCCGGACTCGATGGTCCGACATTTCGGCCGGTACGCGCAAGCGTGCCGCGCGAAATAGTGTGGTACCGGAGGCCGGACTCGATGGTCCGACATTTCGGCCGGTACGCGCAAGCGTGCCGCGCGAAATAGTGTGGTACCGGAGGCCGGACTCGATGGTCCGACATTTCGGCCGGTACGCGCAAGCGTGCCGCGCGAAATAGTGTGGTACCGGAGGCCGGACTCGAACCGGCACGCTTTTAAGGGCGGGGGATTTTGAATCCCCTGTGTCTACCAATTTCACCACTCCGGCACAGGAGTTGGGGCGGTGGGGCGCCCCGGGGAAGCGCGCGATTATAGCAACCGCCGTCCAAACTGCAATCACCAGCCCTTAACCTGGCTCGGAATTCCCTGTAAACTCCGCGCCGTCCCGCCCATGGCGGAAAAGGGCGGGCTGCTGCCAGGCGGCCCGTTATGAGTACCCAAGGAGAAACAACATGGCTATGAAACTGGTTAAGAAGACTGACGAATACAGCATTTTCCAGCGTGGCGACGAGCGCTACGCGGTGAAAGACGCGGCGAAGAAGCCCGTCAACGGCGAAGAGAAAGCCCGCATCCTGCTGGCTGAAGGCCTGATCAAGCTGACCGCTCCGGCCGAGAAGCCCGCTGAGGAAGAAGCGCCGGCCGAAGAAACTGCCGCAGAAGAAGGTGCTGAAGAAGCCGCTGAGTAAGGGCTTTCGCGCTATCATGAGAGCCGGCCCCGTGCCGGCTTTTTCGTCTTTGAACACCGGTTTTGTATGAAACGCAGTGACTTCACCTACCACCTGCCGCCGGAACTGATCGCCCAGCATCCGCTGGCAGAGCGCAGCGCCAGCCGGCTCCTGTGCCTTGATGGCGCCAGCGGCGAACTCGCACACCGTCAGTTCCCCGACCTGCTGGCGCAATTGCGCCCGGACGACCTGCTGGTGTTCAACAATACCCGGGTGATTCCCGCGCGCCTGTGGGGCCAGAAGGAGACCGGCGGGCGACTGGAAATCCTGATCGAGCGCCTCACCGGTATCGACACCGCACTGGCCCATATCCGCAGCAGCAAATCGCCCAAACCCGGCAGCCGCATTCTGCTGTCGACGGAGCCCGGCGGCGAACCCGGCCCCTTCAGTCTGGAAGTCACCGAACGGGTGGGAGCACTCTTCGCCCTCAAGGCACCGGAGGGGGAGCCTCTCAGCGAAATTCTGCAGGTGATCGGCCACATGCCCCTGCCGCCCTATATCGAGCGCCCCGACGACGCCGAGGACCAGGGCCGCTACCAGACGGTGTTCGCCGAGCGCGAGGGCGCTGTGGCCGCGCCCACTGCGGGCCTGCACTTCAGCGATGAACTGCTGGCGGCGATCGAGGCGCGGGGCGTTCGCAGGGCCTTTGTCACCCTGCACGTGGCGGCGGGTACCTTCCAGCCGGTGCGCGAAGAAAACATCGAGGACCACCCGATGCACGCCGAGTACCTCGAGGTCAGCGCGGAGACGTGCGAAGCGGTCGCGGAAACACGCCGCAGGGGTGGCCGGGTGGTTGCTGTGGGCACCACGGCGGTGCGCTCGCTGGAGACCGCCAGCCAGGCAAGCGGGGAGCCCCAGCCCTATTGCGGCGACACGGACATTTTCATCTACCCCGGATACCGCTTCCGCGCGGTGGACGCCATGGTCACCAACTTTCACTTGTCCGAGTCCACCCTGTTGATGCTGGTCAGCGCCTTTGTCGGGCGCGAGTGCATTCTTGCCGCCTACCGCGAGGCTATCGCCGAGCGCTACCGCTTTTTCAGTTACGGAGACGCCATGTTTATCACCGCCGGGCCGGAATCAGGGAGGCTGTCATGAGCCGCCAGTGCCACATGCAGTTTGAACGCCTGGGTGACGACGGCGCGGCGCGCCGCGGCCGCCTGGCCTTCCCCCGCGGTGCAGTGGAAACTCCGGCCTTTATGCCGGTGGGCACCTACGGCACGGTGAAGGGCATGTTGCCCCGGGATATTCACGAGATCGGTGCCCAGATCATTCTCGGCAATACCTTCCACCTGTGGCTGCGTCCGGGCACCGACATTATTGAGCAGCACGGCGACCTGCACGATTTCATGGGCTGGTCCGGCCCCATCCTCACCGACTCCGGTGGCTTCCAGGTATTCAGCCTGGGGGACATGCGCAAAATCACCGAGGACGGCGTGAAGTTCCAGTCCCCGGTGGACGGTTCGCCGGTCTTCCTGGACCCGGAAAAGTCGATGGCCATCCAGCGCAGCCTGGGCTCCGATATCGTGATGATCTTTGACGAGTGCACGCCCTATCCGGCAACGGAAAAGGAAGCGCGCGACTCGATGGAACTGTCCCTGCGCTGGGCCGCTCGCAGCAAGGCCGCGCACGGTGAGAGCCCGGCAGCCCTGTTTGGTATTGTGCAGGGCGGCATGTACGCGCAGCTGCGCGGCGAATCCCTGGCCGGCCTGACCGACATCGGCTTTGACGGCTACGCCATCGGCGGCCTGTCGGTGGGCGAACCGAAAGAGGAGATGATGGCGGTGCTGGATGTGATGCAGCCGCTATTGCCCGCCGACAAGCCGCGCTACCTGATGGGCGTGGGCACCCCGGCGGACCTGCTGGAAGGCGTGCGTCGCGGTGTCGACATGTTCGACTGTGTGATGCCCACGCGCAATGCCCGCAACGGCAACCTGTTTACCTCCAAAGGCCAGCTCAAGCTGCGCAACGCCCGCCACAAAACCAGCACCCTGCCGCTGGATGAAAACTGCAGCTGCCATACCTGCCAGAACTTCAGCCGGGCCTATCTGCACCACCTGGACAAGTGCAACGAAATCCTCGGTTCCCAGCTCAACACCATTCACAACCTGCACTTCTACCAGCAGCACATGGCCGGGATTCGCGCGGCCATTGAGGCGCAGCAACTGGATGACTACGCAGCCGAGTTCTATGCCGGTCAGGCGGAGGGGGTATAGCGGTGTACAAACTGTGCTTTTATGTTCCGGCGTCCCACCTCGAACCGGTCAAGCAGGCGGTCTTCGAGGCCGGAGGCGGGCGCATCGGCGATTACGACCGGTGCTGCTGGCAGGTAGCGGGGCAGGGGCAGTTTCGTCCCCTGGCGGGCGCCAATCCCTTTATCGGTGAGAGCGACAAGCTGGAACAGGTCAGCGAGTACAGGGTGGAACTGGTGGTCGACGATACCTGTATCCGCGGTGTTATCGCCGCCCTGCGCCTGGCCCACCCATACGAGGAGCCGGCCTTTGATGTGCTGCAGTTGGTGACGGAGTTCGAAAGCTGAATGAGCGTTGCCGCCGCACTTCTGCGACCGCTGGCGCAGGCCTTTCCGGTCAGCGATGCCCCCTGGCAGGGCAGTGGCCGGCAGGCCGGGGTCCTGGTCGCCCTGACCGACGAAGCGGAGCCGCGGGTCATTCTCGGGCGACGCGCCAACCATCTGCCCCTGCACCCGGGCGAAGTCGCCTTCCCCGGCGGCAAGCGCGAGGCAATTGATCGCAGCCCCTGGGATACGGCGTTGCGCGAGGCGCAGGAAGAGGTGGCGCTGGCGCCGGGGGCGGTGCGTCCGGTCGCCCAGATGCCGTCCCTGCTGACGCGTTCGCACTTTGAGGTGCTGCCCTGCATCGGCTTGATCCCGGCGACGATCATACCGGAGGTGGACCCATCGGAATTCGACAGCGCCTTTATGCCGCCGCTGCGCCAATTCGATGGCCGCGAGGGCTATCGCCTGGAGCGGATGCCCTACGGCAGCACCGAGGTTTACGTGCCCCACTACCAGGTTGGCGATGACAATGTCTGGGGCGTCACCGCTGCTGTGCTGGCCCGCATTGCCAACCTGGTCTACGATGCCGGGCTCGATCTGAAACGCAACTGGGAGGATTTGCCGTGAAATATGCACTGGGTGACAAGCAGGTCACGCTGGAGGGCGACGGCCACTTTATCGCGCCGACCGCCGCGGTTATTGGCGATGTGATCCTCAAGGATAGCGCCAGTGTCTGGTTCAGCTGTGTGCTGCGGGGCGATGTCGAGCGCATCGAGATTGGCGCCGGCAGCAACATTCAGGACGGTACCGTGGTACACGCCGATCCCGGCTTTCCCTGCGTGGTGGGCGACAATGTCACGGTGGGCCACAACGCCATGCTGCACGGCTGCCAGATTGGCGACGGTTCGCTGGTGGGGATTGGTGCGGTGGTGCTGAACGGCGCGAAAGTCGGCAAAAACTGCCTGATCGGCGCCAACGCCCTGGTCACCGAGGGCATGGAGATCCCCGATGGCAGTCTGGTCCTGGGGGCCCCGGCCAAAATCAAGAAGGCGCTGGGCGAGGACGCCATCGCCATGCTGCAGCTGAATGCCAAACACTATGTGAGCAATGCCGCCAACTTTAAGGCTCTATTAAGGGAGCAGGCGTGAGCGAGGGCGAGCCCAAATCTCCCTGTATTTCCGTGTGCGTGCTAAACAGTGAGGATGTCTGCCTCGGCTGCTACCGCAGCGCCGCGGAAATTACCGACTGGTTCATGGCCAGCCCGGAAGAAAAGCGTGCCATTGTCCGGCGCGCCCGGGAACGGATGCTGGCGGACAACCCCATCCGCCTGTCCTGAGGTGTATCGCACCTGTTTTCAGGTGTCGCCCGCTGGCGGCAGGAAGGACGTATCCATGTAATAGCGGGAAGGGTCGCCCCGCTCGATATAAACCGCGATCACTTCTGAGGTCACGAACTCGCTCGGGTCGTACCAGATGGGCTCGCTGCTGAATACGTAGACCTGGCGCGAGTGCGGATCCTGCCACTGGGCGTGAATCCGGTAGGGGTTGCGGCCGTTTACTTCGTAGGACGAGTCCAGCGTTACTGATTGCAGTTCGGCCTTGACGGGCGTGCCATGCCGGCGCAGATGTTGGTGCAGGCGCTTGCGGTACACCTGGAATGCGAGCGCGCCGCCGCCGATCAGTACGAAGAGGCTGCCGATGCCGCCAAAGATCAACTCCAGCCCCCACAGGGAAAAGAAACTTCCGATACGTGCCGTCTCGGGTGCCTCGGGCCGGTACAGCACTGTGACCCGCTCGCCGCGGTGAAAGGCCGGCGGGTTGCTGCCGGAAGTTGAAGTGAACTCGATCTCCCTGCCATCTGCGCTGGTGAAGGTCACTACCGGGCGGTAAGTGGTCGAGTCCGATGAGCGGGAGCGCACCAGTTCGATGACGGTGCCCTCGGCGCTTGCGGCGTTGGCGATGAACTCCCGCGTGTTCAGGAACATCCACACTGCCCCCGCCACTGCCAGCAGGCCTATCACGGCGAAGATAGTGAAAACGGTATTGCCAGTCTTCATGGGAACCTCCCTGTTGCCTGCGCTCAAGTATAGTCAGGCTGACGCCACCGGCGAATGGGGGGCAGGGCTACTCCCGGGGCACTTCAGCGCGACTGTGGCAGCAGTTCCTTTCTGCGCAGGTAAAGGCGGTCCAGCGCAATTCCTGTCAGCAGGGCCAGGCCGAGCAGCGGGAAGGCCAGTCCGCACAGCAGCAGTATCAGCGCCATGCCGTTGCGTCCGGGGGGCGGCAGGGGGCGCGGCGGCGCACGCAGCCCGCTGACGCGAGAGGGCCGGCGCAACCACCACATCCATGCGCCGCTGAAGCAGAGGAAGATCACCACCAGGCAGGCCAGGGCGTTGAAAGCGCTGTTGAGCGGCCCCAGGCTGCCCTGGTGCAGCCCGACACCGGCCGCCATGCTCTTGGCCAGCAGGGAGTAGTCGGCAAAGCCCACTTCCCCCAGAACCTCGCCGCTGTACTGATCCAGGTGGACGGTGCGCTCATGCCGCGGGTCGCGGATGTCACCGCTCATGGTATTGGCGCTCAGGGTGTACACGCCCTCGCTGTCGGCCGGCAGGTTGATGCGGTAACGGGGGCCGAAGCCCAGTGCTTCGGCACGGGCCTGAACCTCGGCGAGGGGGAGGGGAGTCCGGGCATGACCAACGTGGGAGGCCGGCATGGGCGTTTGTTCCAGTCCCCAGGGCACCTCGCGCTGGCTGCCGTGGTTCATGGCGCTGTGGGTGTCGGTCGAGAGTCCGACAGGACCCCATTTTTCGGCCGGGAACGATCCCCATGCCTGCACCATTTTGCCGCCCCAGACATTGGTCCAGGCGAGTCCGGAGAGGAGGAAGAACAGCAAGCCCAGCGCGGCGTAGAGTCCGGAGCTGCGATGCCAGCGCAGCCAGGATGCGCGCCGGCCGCCAGAGCTGCTGTCGCGGCGCAGCCACCACATGTAGAGCCCGGTCACCACCAATAACAGGGTCAGTCCGGCAACGGTCTCAATAATAAAATCCCCGACCTCGCCCAGCAGCAGGGTGCCGTGGATGCGGTGGGCCCAAGCGTAAACGCTCCGGTCGCGGTTGGCGAGGCGCAATACCGTGTTGCGGTAGGGGTCGAGGTCTGCCACAACGGCGCCCTGTGCGGTATCGAACACCACCTGAGCCGTTGCCTGGGAGTTGGCCGGCGGTGCGTACTGCGTCGCCCGTCCGTCGGGCACCGCCCGTTGCGCACTGTACAGCAGGGCGGATGCGTCATGCACTGTGTCAGCGGGCGCTACGCTGAGAACTGGGCCGCTGGGGGATGCCAGCGAACTGTTGTACACCATTACCAGGCCGGTCGCGGCCAGGATCAGTAGAAAGGGCAGAACCACCAGCCCGGCGTAAAAGTGCCAGCGCCAGGCCAGGTGGTAGCGCGCCCGCTGCTGGCGCGCGCAGTTGTCGGAATCACTCACAGGGCAAACCGCACCCCGGCGAAGGCCGACAGGGGCGCCCCTGGCGCCAGTACCGGTGCATCCGCCGCCGCCACGTCACGCACCTTCACGGTGGCGATGTAGTCCTCGTCCAGCAGGTTCTTCAGTTCGGCAAAGAGTTCCCAGCGGTCGCGGCTGAAGCCGGCCCGCAGCCCCAGCAATTCGTAACTGTCGACCTTGTAGGTATTGGCGAAGTCGGCATAGCGCTCGTCGATGACATCGAAGGTGGGGCCGACGTAGAAACCGCTGGCGTGGCGGTACAGCAGTTCGCCGCGCAGGGCGTAGCCCGGCGCCGCCGGCAACTGGTTGTCGCCGTAGACGGCATCGTCGTCGAAGCTGAACTCGTTCAGCGTGAAGCTCAGGGTGGGTTGCAGGCTGTGCACGCCGCCGTTATCGAGGGCGAAGTTGCCGCCGACCAGGGCTTCGATGCCGGCGTGAACGGTGCTGTCCACGTTGGCCGACAGGCTGGTGCCGGGAGCGGCCGGATCGTCAACCGAGAGAATCTCGTCGTTGATAGCGCCGTAGTAGAGAGCTACGTCCCAGTGCCAGTTGCTGTGCGTGCCGATGGCTTGCTGGCCGCGGCTGCCCACTTCCAGCACGGTGCCGCGCATGGCGTCGAGCAGTGCGTTGCTGGCGCTGGCGTCGTCCTCCAGCTCGTAGTTGGTGGGCGCCTCGTAGGTGCGGCTGAGATTGGCGAACAGGGCGATACTGTCGCTGACATCGTAGATCAGGCCGAGGCGCGGGTTGACGTTGTCGTAGTCCCCCTCGGGGTTGCGCACCGCGTCGCTGGCCACGCTCTGGTTCCAGATTTCCCGTTCCGTCCACAGGGCCTGGAGGCCGTAGACCAGGGTCCAGTCGCTGGCGAACTGCCAGCGATCCACGGCGAAGGCTTCCACGCTGCGAGCCGAGTTGTCCACCCGGGTATCCAGGCGGGTGCGCTCGCCGCCCCTATGGCTGTAGTTGCCGCCTGTCACCTTGTTGTCGCCGAAGTCGATGCCAAACAGCAGATCGTGATTGCCGGCGCGCAGGTTGTAGCGGGCATTGGCGCCGGCATTGCGGTGGTCGGTGTCGATCAGCAGGCTGAAAACCTGGGTCGGCGGCATTGGGCCGGGCCCGTCGAAGTCGACTTCCACGTCGACGATGGGGTGGTACAGGGCCTGCTCTTCCCAGGACAGGCCGAAGGAGAGATCGCTGTTGTCGCTCAGCTGCCACCGCGTAATGTTGGCCAGGCGCCAGCTCTCTACATTCCAGGCATAGTCGCCGCGCCGGGCGTCCTCAGTGGCCTGGTCCGGGTCTTCCTCGAGCTGTTCGGCACTCAGGTTCCCGGGCAGTTCGTTCTCATTGTCCAGCCAGGTGAAGTAGATGCGGGTCTCGCCGCGCTCGCTGAACTGCCAGCCGGTGTTGGCATACAGGCCGTCGCGGCGCTGGCTGCTGTGCTCGCGGTAGCCGTCGAAGGCCTTGTGTTCCACGGTCAGCAACCCGTCCAGACCGTTGTCGCTGACGCCGCCAATGCTGGCGCGGGCGTTTAGCAGGCCGTCACTGCCGCCACTCAGGAAAGCCTGTACCGGGGCCGTATCGCGAGCGGTGGGGCTCTGGAAGTTGATGGCGCCGCCGAGTGTGGAGGCGCCGTAGGTGAGGGCGTTGGCGCCGCGCGCGATGCTGGCATAGCGGGCTGCCAGGGGGTCGATAAATCGATTGTGGTTATTGCCGTCGGCGGTGGTTACCGGCAGTCCGTCCTGCAGCAGCTTGATGCCGTTGGAGTCGTAATCCGTGGCGTCCAGGTTGGAGCCGCGGCTGGAGATGAATACGCTGTCTCCGCCGTTATTGCTGTCACTCCAGATACCGGGAGTGTAGCGCAGCATGTCCGCCAGGTTGCCGACATTGCGCTGGTACAGCTCTTCACCGTCGACCAGCGAGATACCGCCAGGGGTCAGTGCCTGCTGCCGCAGCAGGTCCGACTGCAATTGCCGGGCCCGCACTTCCACGGTTTCCAGGCGGCTTTCATCCGCATGGGCGCCCGTCACCGGGAGGCTGAAAAGAGCGGCGTAGACCGCCGCGTGAAGCGGCTGGGTGCGCGGATGGAGGGGGGGCATGTTGCGATTCCGGGCGGCTTTCGAAGTGCCGGAAGTATAGGGATTGCCCGGGCCAAACGGGATGCGACACGTTGTCGCAGGGGAGGTCTAAGGGGCGCGGGCGCCTGCCCCGGCAGGCACGGTGTGCGGCTTCAGCGCGCCGAAGCCCGCACCGCCTGCACCACATTGCCCTGCAGTTCCAGGATTTCCAGGCGGTAATCGTCGATAGCCAGCCCGGCATTGCCGTCGGGGAAGGATTCCAGGTACTCCAGAATCAGGCCGCTGAGGGTTTTCGGGCCATCGGTGGGCAGCTCCCAGTCCAGGGATTTGTTGATCTCGCGAATGTTGGCGTTGCCGGTGATGATGTAGCTGCCGTCGCGCTGGGGGAAGATGGTGTCGGCGGTATCCACCAGGTTGGAGGTGAACTCGCCGACAATCTCCTCCAGGATGTCCTCCAGCGCCACCAGGCCCATAACATCGCCGTACTCATCCACCACCACGCCAAGGCGCAGCTTGTTCTTCTGGAAGTTGAACAGCTGGGTGTGCAGGGGCGTGTTCTCTGGAATAAAGTAGGGCGTTTCCATTTCCCGCTCCAGGGCGCCGCGGTCCAGTCCCTGCTTGTCGATCACACGGCTGATATTGCGCATGTGCAATACGCCGACGATGTTGTTGATGTCGTCGCGCCATACCGGCAGGCGGGTGTGGGAGCTGGCCTGGATGGCGCCGAGAATCTCCTCGTCGGAGTCGTCGAGGTCGATGCCATAGACATCGTTGCGCGGCACCATAATGTCGTCCACCGAGACCTCTTCCAGGTCGAGGATGTTCAGCAACATGCCGCGGTGGCGGGTGGGGATCAGCTGGCCCGCTTCGGTAACGATGGTGCGCAGTTCCTCGGTGGAGACGTGCTCGTCACCGCCCTTGGAGGGGTCGACGCCCATCAGCCGCATCAGGCCGTTGGTGATGGAGTTGATCAGCCATACCAGCGGGTACATCAGTTTCATCAATGGCAGCAGCACGATACTGGCCGGGAAGGCGATTTTTTCCGGGTACAGGGCGGCGATGGTCTTGGGGGTGATCTCGGCGAAAATCAGGATCACCAGGGTCAGGCCGCCGGTGGCGATGGCGATACCGGCATCGCCCCACAGGCGGATGGCTATTACCGTGGCGATAGCGGAGGCGAGGATGTTGACCAGATTGTTGCCGATCAGGATCAGGCCGATCAGCCGATCCGGCCGCTGCAGCAGTTTGCTGGCCCGGCGCGCTCCGCGATGCTTGTTTTTCCTGAGGTGTTTCAGCCGGTAGCGGTTGAGGGACATCATGCCGGTCTCGGAACTGGAAAAGAAACCGGAGAGCAATATGAGGACTACCAGAACTGAGCATAAAAGACCCAGCGGTGCTTCGTTCAAGTCAGGAAAAAACCCTTGGTAATGAGCAAACAGCTATCTTGAAGAAAAACCCCGGGCGGGGCAAGCGCTGATATGGCCCCTGTTGCTCCGTTCCGGGGCCGGGTTCAGCGCTGAAGAATCAGTTCCAGCACCAGTTTGGAGCCGAAGAAAGCCAGCATCAGGGAGAGAAAGCCCGCCAGGGTCAGGCGCACCGCGGTCTGACTGCGCCAGCCGAGCTGGTAGTGCCCCCACAGCAGGGCGGAGAAAGTCAGCCAGGCGACGATGCTCAGCACAGTCTTGTGCACCAGGTGCTGGGCGAACAGATCGTCGACAAAGAGAAAGCCGGAGACAATCGCCACGCTCAGCAGCACCACGCCGACCCACAACAGTTCGAACAGCATGCTCTCCATGCGCTGCAGGGGCGGCAGCCATTTTACGATGCCACCCGGGTGGCGTTCGTGCAGCTGGCGATCCTGTACCGCCAGCACCGCGGCCTGCACCGATGCCAGCGTAAGTACGGCGTAGGCGAGAATCGAGCTGCCAACGTGCACCAGCAGCCCGTGCCCGAGCTGGCTGCCGCTTTCGGTCTGGGGGCCGAGGCTGGACACCATCACCGCCACCGCGGAGAGGGGGAAGGTCACCAGCAGCAGGTTGTGCAGTGGCCGTTTCATAAGAATAGCCAGTACGCAGACGGCGTTCACCGCCAGGAACATCAGCGCCGCGACCCGGTAGAAACCCAGGTGCACACCGTCGGCTGCGCTGATGCTGTCCCAGGCCACCACCGTGTGACACGCCATGGCCAGGACAGCAATGGTCACTGGCATGCGGCTGGCCGGCGTTCCGCGCTGGGCGAGGAAAACCAGTTGCATCCCGGTCGCCACGAGGTAAAGCAGTGCGGCCAGGGTGGCAATCAGGGGAAGTGGCATGGGTTTTTAGGATGGGCCCGGGTGGCGTATACTGCGCACCTTTGTACCGACTTGTCTCCGCGGAATCAATAGCGCCATACCTCCGCGGCAGCCCCCAGCGAAGAGTTTTCCCCATGTTCCAGAGTTTGTCTGATCGCCTGTCCGCCAGTCTGCGCAATGTCACCGGCAAAGCGAAGCTCACCGAGGACAATATCCAGGACACCCTGCGCGAGGTGCGCATGGCGCTGCTGGAGGCCGACGTCGCCCTGCCGGTAGTGAAGCAGTTTGTGGAGTCGGTGAAGCAGCGCGCCCTGGGCCAGGAGGTGCTGAAGAGCCTGAGCCCGGGCCAGGCCTTCCTGAAAATCGTTCAGGCGGAGCTGGAAGCTGTCATGGGCAGCGCCAACGAGGGCCTGAACCTGGCGGTGCAGCCGCCGGCCGTGATCCTGATGGCGGGCCTGCAGGGGGCGGGTAAAACCACCTCGGTGGGCAAACTGGCCAAACTGCTGAAAGAGCGGGACAAGAAATCGGTGACCGTGGTGAGCGCCGACGTCTACCGCCCGGCAGCGATCAAGCAGCTGGAAACACTGGCCGCCGAGGTGGGCGTGGATTTCTTCCCCAGCCAGCCCGACCAGAAGCCGGTGGATATCGCCCGCGCTGCCGTTGCCCACGCCAAGGTGAAATTCTCCGACGTGTTGATTGTCGACACCGCCGGTCGCCTGACGGTGGACGAAGCCATGATGGCAGAGATCACGGAACTGAATAAGGTTCTGAACCCGGCGGAAACCCTGTTCGTGGTGGATGCCATGACCGGCCAGGACGCCGCCAACACGGCCAAGGCCTTTGGCGAGGCCCTGCCGTTGACCGGCGTTATCCTCACCAAGGTGGACGCCGACAGCCGCGGCGGCGCCGCGCTCTCGGTGCGCACCGTGACCGGCAAGCCGATCAAGTTCCTGGGTGTGGGTGAGAAGACCGCCGCCCTCGACCCTTTCCACCCGGATCGCCTGGCCTCGCGAATCCTCGGTATGGGCGACGTGATGTCGCTGATCGAAGAGGCGGAGCAGAAGGTCGACCGCGCCAAGGCCGAGAAGCTGGCGCGCAAGGTCAAGAAGGGGCAGAAGTTTGATCTCGAGGACTTCCGCGACCAGTTGCAGCAGATGAACAACATGGGCGGCATTACCGGCATGCTGGACAAGCTGCCGGGCATGGGCAACATGGCGCAGATGGCCCAGCAGAACCTGGACATGAAAATGTTTGCCCGCATGGAGGCCATGATCAATTCCATGACCCCGCTGGAGCGCCGCAAGCCGGAACTGATTGCCGGCTCGCGCAAGCGCCGCATCACCCAGGGTTCCGGTACCCAGGTACAGGATCTCAATCGTCTGCTGAAGCAGCACAAGCAGATGCAGAAGATGATGAAGAAGATGAAAGGCGGCGGCATGGAGAAAATGATGCGCGGCCTGGGCGGCATGATGGGCGGCGGTGGTGGTGGCATGATGCCGCCCGGTGGTGGCGGTGGCGGCTTCCCGTTCCGATGAGTCGTTGCCGGTAATCGTTGGCTAAGCCCCCGGAACTACTGCAAAATTTCCACCTCGGGGGGTTTTACTAATGCCCCGTTTTCCGTATGATACGCCACCTTTCCGGCCCCGGTGCCGGTAATTTGCCGTGGAATTTTGGCCGGATAGCCCGAATTCCCCCTTATTTTTCAGGAATTTACGGAATATGGTAACTATTCGTTTGTCCCGTGGCGGTGCTAAAAAGCGCCCGTTCTACCACCTGACTGTGACCGACAGCCGCACCTCTCGCAACGGTCGTTTCATCGAGCGCGTGGGTTTCTTCAACCCGGTAGCGCGTGGTCAGGAAGAGCGTCTGCGTATCGACACCGACCGCATCGAGTACTGGCAGGGCCAGGGCGCTCAGGTCTCCGAGCGCGTTGCCCGTCTGCTGAAGGAAAACACCGCAGCCTGATTCGGCTCGGCGCATGAGTGATCATCTGGCCAGCGAGCTGCTGACAGTCGGTAAGATTACCGGCTGTTTTGGCATCAAGGGCTGGGTCAAAATTCACTCCTATACCGACCCCCAGGAAAATTTCCTGAAGTACCAGGGGTGGGTGCTGCGGCGTCGCGATGGCAGTGAGCCGATCGAGTTCGACGCCGGCAAACGTCAGGGTAGGGGGCTGGTAGCCCATATCCGCGGCGTTGATGATCGCACTGCCGCGGAAACTTTTCGCGGCCTGGAAGTGGCGGTTGCGGCGGACAGTCTGCCGGTGCTGGAAGAGGGCGACTTCTACTGGCATGAACTGGAAGGGCTGTCTGTCTGGTGCGCGACCGATGAGGGCGAGGTCCTGCTGGGCAGGGTCGACTACCTGATCGAGACCGGCGCCAACGATGTGCTGGTGGTGAAAGCCGGCGATGGCAGCATCGACGACAGGGAGCGCCTGATTCCCTATCTCCCCGGCGACGTGGTGACCCGGGTGGATGTAGAAGCGGGCAGAATTGAGGTGGACTGGTTCCTGGACGACTAGTGTCCGGGTGAATCGCCAGCCACTGGAGAACGAACGCGCAGGGGGCGGGGCTCAATGCATATTGCACTGGTAAGCCTGTTCCCGGAAATGTTCGATGCTGTGACCGAGCACGGGGTGACCGGTCGGGCGGTGAAGCAGGGGCTGGTGTCGGTAAGCCACAGCAACCCGCGCGATTACACCGTGGATCGCCACCGCACGGTGGACGACAGGCCCTACGGCGGCGGCCCGGGCATGTTGATGAAGATTGATCCGCTGCAGCAGGCCATTGCCGCTGCGCGGGAGCAGGCGGAGCGTGACGGCGGGGCAAAGGCCCATGTGGTCTACCTCTCGCCCCAGGGCAGGCGTTTTGACCACCGCCGGGCGGTGGAGCTGGCCGACAAGGCAGCGCTGATCCTGGTTGCCGGTCGCTATGAGGGTGTCGACGAGCGCCTGATAGAAACCGAGGTGGACGAGGAACTGTCCATCGGTGATTACGTACTAACGGGTGGCGAACTCGCCGCCATGGTGGTCATCGACGCGGTAACGCGCCAGTTGCCCGGTGTGCTGGGTCACGAGGCCTCGGCGGAGGAAGACTCCTACGCCAACGGCCTGCTGGACTGCCCGCACTACACCCGGCCCGAGCATTTTGAGGGCAGGGCGGTACCGGAAGTATTGCTCAGCGGGGATCACGAAAAGATCCGCCGCTGGCGCCTGAAACAGGCTTTGGGGCGTACGCTGGAGCGTCGCCCGGACCTGCTGGAAGGCAGGGCGATGACGCCCGAGGAAGAGGAATTGCTGGCTGCATACCGCCGGGAGCGGGCGGCCGCTGACACTGACTTAATTGATCGCTAGCTGTGAAGCTACGAGTTTGACACGACAGGAGCACACCATGAGCACCAACAAGATTATCTCTCAGCTCGACGCTGAACAGATGCAAAAAGAACTGCCTGAGTTCAGCCCGGGTGACACCGTGGTTGTGCAGGTAAAAGTCAAGGAAGGCGCCCGCGAGCGTCTGCAGGCCTTCGAAGGCGTGGTGATCGGCAAGCGTAACCGCGGCCTGAACTCAGCCTTCACTGTGCGCAAGATTTCCCATGGTGTGGGCGTCGAGCGTACTTTCCAGACTTACAGCCCGCTGGTGGACAGCATTTCCGTCAAGCGTCGCGGCGACGTGCGCCAGGCCAAGCTCTACTACCTGCGCGAGCTGAGCGGCAAGGCGGCCCGTATCAAGGAGAAGCTGGCCAACTAAGCCACTTTCCAGGCAGTACCCCAAGCGGCCCGTGTGGCCGCTTTTTCGTTTATGCCTCATGGATGGGCCGGGCCGCGATCGGCCGGGCCGCGATCGGCCGGGCCGCGCTCGGCCGGGCCGCGCTCGGCTGTATGTCGCTAGAGTGCAGCGTGCCAGGCCCGCCCACAAGTCCCGCTATTGCGCTTTTCCCCGGGTATCGTATTAAACTCTACGCCCGCCGTGTACTGCGCGGTTGCGAGGAACTAATAAGCGATAGCGGGCTCAAAGCCTGCGCAATGTGACAACCGCCCGCGAGGGCAGACAGGGGAACGACTATGACCTTACGAAAATTCGCCGCCATCGTGGCCGCCGCCAGCGCACTGATTGCCGGTGGCGCACAGGCTGGCGAGCCGGTGGACAAGTCGGTGGCAGACAAACTGCGCGCCGCAATGGAAGTGCAGTCCACGGGACTCAAGATCGAGTCGGTTTCCACCAGCGAACTGCCGGGTATGTACGAAGTGCAGTTTGCCAACGGCCCGCTGGTCTATGCCACTGCAAAGGGCGACTATTTCGTGGTGGGTGACCTGTTCACCGTGAGTCCGCAGGGTTATGTGAACCTGGCGGAAAAACGCCGCGACGGTATGCGCCTTGAGCGCCTGGCCAAGGTCAGCACCGACGACATGATTATCTTTGCGCCGGAGGGCGAAGCCCGCACCCATATCACGGTATTCACCGACGTTACCTGTTTCTACTGCCAGAAGCTGCACAAGGAAGTTCCCGAGCTGAACAAGCGCGGGGTGGAAGTGCGGTACCTGGCCTATCCGCGGGCGGGGCTCGGTTCCCCGGGTTTCCGGCAATTGGCCAGCGCCTGGTGCGCCGACGACCCGCAGGATACCCTGACCAAGCTGAAAAACCGCGAGGCGGTGCCCGACAACGTCTGCTCCGGCAATCCGATCGCTGCCGAGTATGCCCTGGGGCAGGAGCTCGGTGTGCGCGGCACGCCCGCCATCATCACCGAGAGCGGGCAGATGATTCCCGGCTACCAGAGCGCCGACGAATTGATGGTGACCCTGGGTCTCAAGTAAGCGCGAGCCGCGGCGTTTCGCGGCTCAAATAACCGGCCTTTTACGCTATTGCTGCCGGGCGCGTTGACAGTCCCCAGTGGACTCAGTACTGTTTCCCACCTTTTTGACAACCCCGCCGCCTGCGGGCGGCATTCGATCGGACCCAATCGACGTGGAAAGCCAGTTTCAGCGCATTCAGCGCCTGCCCCCCTATGTGTTCAATATTATTGGCGAGTTGAAGCAGAAGGCGCGTGCGGCGGGGGAGGACGTGATCGATTTCGGCATGGGCAACCCCGACCAGCCCACGCCCGCCCATATCGTCGACAAACTGGTGGAAACCGCGCGCCGCGGTGATACTCACCGCTACTCCCAGTCCAAGGGTATTCCGCGCCTGCGCAAGGCCATCTGCGACTGGTACCAGCGGCGCTACGACGTGACCCTGGACCCGGCCAGCGAGGCCATCGTCACGCTGGGTTCCAAGGAGGGGCTGGCCCACCTCGCCCTGGCCACCACCGGCCCCGGCGACGCCATCCTGGTCCCCAACCCGGCCTACCCGATCCATCCCTACGGTTTTGTGATATCCGGTGCCGACATCCGCCACGTGCCGATGGCCGACAGCGAACAGACCTTCTTCGAGGAACTGGAAAGCGCCATTCGCAACAGCTGGCCGCGACCCAAGATGCTGGTGCTGAGCTTCCCTTCCAACCCCACCGGTCACTGCGTGGAACTGGACTTCTTCGAGAAAGTCGTCGCCATCGCCCGCGAGCACGAAATCTGGGTGGTGCACGACCTGGCCTACGCCGACCTCTGCTTCGATGGCTATGTGGCGCCCTCCATCCTGCAAGTTGAAGGTGCCCGTGATATCGCGGTGGAATTCTTCAGCATGTCCAAGAGCTACAATATGCCCGGCTGGCGGGTCGGCTTCTGCTGTGGCAACCGGGAACTGGTGGGCGCCCTGGCGCGGATGAAGTCCTACCTCGATTACGGTATGTTCACTCCCATCCAGGTGGCGGCCATCGCCGCGCTGGAAGGCGACCAGAGCTGCGTTGCCGAGATCAACGCCATGTACAAGTCGCGCCGGGATGTGCTCTGCGGCGGACTCAACTCCGCCGGCTGGCCGGTCACTCCACCGAAGGCCACCATGTTTGTGTGGGCCCGGCTGCCGGAGTTCTACCGCGAGATGGGTTCCCTCGAATTCAGCAAAAAGTTGCTGGAAGAGGCCAAAGTGGCAGTGTCTCCCGGTGTCGGTTTCGGCGAGTACGGTGAGGGCTATGTGCGCTTCGGACTGATAGAGAACGAACACCGCACCCGCCAGGCCATCCGTAATATCCGGCGCATGTTCAAACAGGACGGCGCCATTCCGGCCTGACTGGGCCGGCCACTGTGATCACTAGCAAGTAGGTGTAGCTTGAAACCTGTAAAGATCGGCCTTTGCGGCCTCGGCACCGTCGGTGGCGGTACCTTTAATGTACTGCGCGAAAACGCGGTGGAAATCGCCGCCCGCGCCCAGGCGCCGCTCGAGATAAGCCTGGTCGGCGCCCGCCGCGACAACCCCCTGTGCGATCTCAGCACTACCCGGGTCACTCGCGATATTTTCGACGTCGCCCGCGACGAAGACGTGGACATTGTGGTGGAGCTGATTGGCGGCACCACCGTGGCGCGCGAACTGGTGGAAACGGCGATTCGCAACGGCAAGCACATTGTCACTGCGAACAAGGCATTGATTGCCGAACACGGCAACGAAATTTTCGCCCTGGCCGCCGAGCACGGTGTGGCAGTGCGTTACGAGGCCGCGGTGGCCGGCGGTATTCCTATCATCAAGGCCCTGCGCGAAGGCCTGGCCGGCAACCGCATCGAGTGGCTGGCGGGTATTATCAACGGTACCGGCAACTTCATTCTCAGCGAGATGCGCGAACACGGCCGGGAGTTCTCCGATGTACTGGCGGAAGCGCAGGCACTGGGCTACGCCGAGGCGGACCCGACCTTTGACGTTGAAGGCATCGACGCCGCCCACAAACTGGTGATTCTCGCCTCCCTGGCCTTCGGCATTCCGCTGCAGTTCGAGTCGGTGTATACCGAGGGCATTACCCGTCTCACCCCACAGGACATGGATTACGCCGAAGAGCTGGGTTACCGGGTCAAGCACCTGGGAGTGGCCAAGCAGAGCGACGCCGGGGTCGAATTGCGGGTGCATCCCACGCTGATTCCCAAGGAGCGCCTGCTGGCCAACGTCAACGGCGTCAAGAATGCCGTGCTGGTGGAGGGCAGCGCCGTGGGCCCGACCCTGTACTACGGCGCCGGCGCCGGCGCCGCGCCCACCGCTTCCGCGGTAGTGGCGGACCTGGTGGATCTGGCCCGCGATATCAGCGCCGAGCAGGAAAATCGCGTGCCTTCCCTGTCGGTGACCGATGACGCCCTGCGCGACCTGCCGATTGTGCCGATGGCCGATGTAGTCACCCCCTGGTACCTGCGCATTGAGGCGGAAGACAAGCCGGGCGTACTGTCAAAAGTGGCGACCATTCTCAGTGACCTGGGCATCAGCATCGAGGCCATCATCCAGAAAGCCCCGCCCCCCGGCGCTACCCGGGTGCCGGTCATCGTGCTCACCAGCCACGCCGCCCAGGGCAAGGTCGACGAGGCGGTGGCGCGCATGGAAGCGCTCGACAGTATCAGTAGCAGCATCTCCCGTATCCGGGTGGAAGAACTGGACGGCTGACCCGTTCAGCGACGGGCACAGCGGACAACACAGGTAGCAGACGTGAAGTACATCAGCACCCGGGGCCAGGCCCCAGCACTCAGTTTCGAAGAGGTCCTGCTGACTGGCATGGCCAGTGACGGCGGGCTCTATGTCCCGGAATCCCTGCCCACCTTCAGCGCCGATGAGATGCGCGAAATGGCAGCGCTGGATTACCCGGCGCTGGCGCGGCGCATTATTGAGCCCTTCGTGGCTGACAGTATCCCTGCCGACGACCTGAAGACCCTGATTGACGATACCTACGCCGAGTTCCGCCACACTGCGGTGGCACCGATGGTCCAGATCGGCGCCAACCAGTGGGTGCTGGAACTGTTCCACGGCCCCACCCTGGCCTTCAAGGATTTTGCCCTGCAGTTGCTGGGGCGCCTGCTGGACTACGTACTGGAGCGCCGCCACCAGAAAGTGGTGATCATGGGCGCCACCTCTGGCGACACCGGCTCCGCCGCCATCGAAGGTTGCAAACGCTGCAACAACATCGACATCTTCATTTTGCACCCGCACCAGCGGGTTTCCGAAGTGCAGCGCCGGCAGATGACCACCGTGGTGGGGGACAACATCCACAACCTGGCCGTGCAGGGCAATTTTGATGACTGCCAGGCCATGGTCAAGGCCAGCTTTGCCGACAAGTCCTTCCTGCCGGCGGATCGCAGTCTGGTGGCGGTGAACTCCATCAACTGGGCGCGCATCATGGCCCAGATCGTCTACTACTTTTACGCGGGGCTTGCCCTGGGCGCGCCGGCCCGGCCGGTGGCTTTCTCGGTGCCGACCGGCAACTTCGGTGACATCTTTGCAGGCTACCTGGCACGCAATATGGGCCTGCCGGTGGAGCGCCTGATCATCGCCACCAACAGCAACGATGTACTGCACCGGGTGATGACCACCAGTACCTACGGCCGCCAGCCGCTGGAGCACACCCTGTCGCCGAGCATGGACATCACCGTGTCCAGCAACTTCGAGCGCCTGCTGTTCGATCTCTACGACCGCGATGGTGCCGCCATTGCCGACCTGATGCAGCGCTTTGACGCAGGTGATATCAGCTTCTCGGAAGCTGCCATGACACGCGCCGCCAGCCTGTTCAGCAGTCATCGGGTGTCCGACGAAGAAACCTGTGCACAGATTGCCGCTACCTGGCAGCAGTGCGAATACCTGCTGGATCCGCACAGTGCCATCGGCGTTAATGCTGCCTTGAACGCCGGCCTGGCGCCGGAGGTGCCGGTCATTACGCTTGCCACAGCCCACCCCGCCAAATTCCCCGACGCCGTGGCGAAGGCCGGCGTTGTGGAGTCGCCGAACCTGCCCTTGCACCTCAAGGACCTGTTCGAGCGCCGCGAGCGCTGCGAGGTCCTGCCCAACACTCTGGCTGACGTGCAGGCCTTTATGGCGCGCAACCTCAGCGCTTGAGTCCGTGTCCAGCGCCGCGAGCCGCGTTCAGCGCCATATTCGCCGCCGCGCGCCGGGGGGTAGCCTGGATGCGCCCGGGCTGCATCCGCTGCTGGCCCGGGTCTACGGCCATCGCGGCGTGGCCTCTGCAGGAGAACTGGAACTCGGTCTGAATCGCTTGCTGCCCCCGCCATCCATGCTGGGGGCAGAGGCCGCAGCCGAGCTGCTGGCTGACGCTATCGCCGGCCAGAAGCGCCTGCTGATTGTCGGCGATTTTGACGCCGACGGCGCCACCAGCACCGCACTGGCGGTTTCGACCCTGCGCCGCTTCGGCGCCGTCTCCGTCGACTACCTGGTGCCCAACCGTTTCGATTACGGCTACGGCCTGACCCCGGAAATCGTCGAGCTGGCGGCACAGCGAAACCCCGATCTCATCATTACCGTGGACAACGGCATCTCCAGTATCGAAGGGGTTGCGGCGGCGCGCGCGCTGGGCATCGACACGCTGGTCACAGACCACCACCTGGCGGGCCGGGAATTGCCCGCCGCCGCGGTCATCGTGAACCCCAACCAGCCTGGCTGCAGTTTCCCCAGCAAGGCACTCGCCGGTGTCGGTGTGATTTTCTATGTCATGCTGGCATTGCGGGCGGAACTGCGCCGGCGCGACTGGTTTACCCGCCAGGGCACCGGCGAGCCGAACATGGCGGAAGTGCTGGATCTGGTGGCGCTGGGCACCGTGGCCGATGTGGTGCCGCTGGACCACAACAACCGCATCCTGGTAGATGCCGGCCTCAAGCGCATCCGCGCCGGACAGGCGCGGCCGGGCATCCTGGCCCTGCTCGAGGTGGCGAGTCGCCGCTTTCACAATGTGGTGGCCTCGGACCTCGGCTTCGCCGCCGGTCCCCGACTCAACGCCGCCGGGCGGCTGGACGATATGAGCGTAGGTATTGAGTGCCTGCTCAGTGAGGACGCTGGCAAGGCCCGGCGCATCGCCGCCGAGCTGCACCAGCTCAATCAGGATCGCCGCACTATCGAGCGCGGCATGGAACGCCAGGCGCTGCAGATGCTGGCGGGGCTGGACCTGGAAGCGGGCGGGGAACCGCCGCTGGCGATGACCCTGTTTGATCCCGACTGGCACCAGGGCGTGATCGGCATTCTCGCCTCGCGGGTGAAGGATCGCCTGCACCGGCCCACGATTGCCTTCGCCAACGCCGATGAATCGGGTATGGAAATCAAGGGTTCGGCCCGCTCCATCCAGGGTATCCATATTCGCGATGTGCTGGATGCTGTGGCGACCCGCCATCCCGGCCTGATTACCAAATTCGGCGGTCATGCCATGGCCGCCGGCCTCAGCCTGCCGCGCTCGCGGTACGAGGATTTCAGCCGTGCATTTGTCGAGGAAGTAGCGCGCCACGCCGACGCCGTGGATTTGCAGGCCATCGTGGAATCGGACGGCGAGCTGGACGCGGCGGACTTCGACCTCGAGGCGGCTACCGCCCTGCGCTATGCCGGGCCCTGGGGACAGCACTTCCCGGAGCCCCTGTTCGACGGGCGCTTCCAGGTGGTCTCCCAGCGCATTGTGGGTGAACGCCACCTGAAGCTTGTACTGGGCCTGCCGGGCACCAACACCGTAGTCGACGCTATCGCCTTCAACGTGGATACCGAGCTGTGGCCCGATGCGTCGGTTACCGAGATCGAGGCGGCTTATCGCCTGGACGTCAATGAATTTCGCGGCCAGCACAGCGTGCAATTGGTGATCGAATTTCTGCGAAGCCTCCCTTGACCTTCCAGTAGCTGGAAGGTCTATGCTTCCCTTCAACAGTATTGGAGGGACCTATGAATATCTCCCAGGCAGCCCGCGCCAGCGGGCTCAGCGCCAAAACCATTCGCTACTACGAGGACATCGGCCTCGTCGTCCCCGCCCAGCGTGCCGACAACGGCTACCGCCAGTACGGCGAAGCTGATCTGGATGAACTGCAGTTTCTGAGCCGCGCCCGCCAGATGGGTTTCGACCTGGACGAGTGTCGCCAGTTGCTGTCGCTGCTGCGCGACCACAGCCGGCACAGTGCCCAGGCCCGGGAGTTGGTGTTGGAGAAGAGCCGCCAGGTGCGCGAGCGCATCCGTCAACTGAAGGTCATGCAGCGCCAGCTGGACGATATGGCGCGGCGCTGCCGCGGCGATGACGGCCCGGATTGCGCCATTCTCGATGACCTCAGCGGGGGAGAGCACCGCCATGTCTGACTGTCATTCCGCCAGACCGGCAGCCGGCAAGGCCTGCCACAGTCACGGTGAAGCGCCCGCCGGCGCAGCGCCCTGCCACAGTGATACCGCGCCTGGTACAGCCAGTGATGGCTGTTGCCCGACTCGTTCCAGGCCCGACTACCTGCTGTGGGGCAGCCTGTCGGTAGTGGCGCTGGCCTACGGCTGGGCGCTTGTCACTGGCGCCCACGACCACGACAGCGCGATCGGCCTGTTCACCGGCGGCATTTTCGAGTTGTTCAACCAGATGTGGTGGGGCCTGGCACTGGGGGTCATTTTCGTCGGCCTGCTGGGTCGCATCCCGCGCGACCTGGTGCTGGCCCTGCTGGGCCGCAACGGGGGCGTCAGCGGTCTGTTCCGAGCCACCTTCGCCGGTGTGTTTCTCGACCTCTGCAGTCACGGCATCCTGGCGGTGGGGATGAAGCTCTACGAGCGCGGCGCCACCGTCGGCCAGGTGATGGCCTTTTTGCTCGCCAGCCCCTGGAACTCGTTTTCCCTCACCCTGATTCTTTTCGGCCTGATCGGGGTGGGCTGGACCCTGCTGTTTATCCTTATCTCGCTGGTTATCGGTGTGGTCACCGGCCTGATCTTCGACACCCTGGTGGCCCGCGGCACCCTGCCGGCCAATCCCTGGCGCGAGGAACTGGGGCAGGGGGCGCCCCTGGCGCAACAGTGGCGCGATTTTCGCGGCACCATTGCACTGTCGCTGGCGGGCACAGTCGGGGTATTGAAGGATGGCTTCGCCGGTTCCCGGGTGGTGCTGCGCTGGGCCCTGTTTGGCCTGGTGCTGGCGGCGCTGATTCGCGCCCTGGTACCCGCGGATGCCTTCGCCACCTGGTTTGGCGCGTCCTTTGCCGGCCTCTGGCTGACCCTGCTGGCGGCGACGGTGATCGAAGTCTGCTCCGAAGGGGCCACACCGATTGCGGCGGACCTCATGAACCGCGCCGCCGCCCCGGGTAACGCCTTTACCTTCCTGATGGCCGGCGTGGCTACCGACTACACCGAGTTGATGTCCATCAAAGACACCACCCGCTCCTGGAAACTGGCCCTGTTCCTGCCGCTGGTGACAGTGCCCCAGGTGATGGTGATCGGCTTTATCCTCAACCAGTTCGGCGGGTGAGGGCTGCATGCGCGAGTGCAGGCGAGGGCGGTTATCAGGTAAAATGCGCGCCCTTTTTAACAGGAACCCTGACCATGGCCGAGATTAATCCGCTGTTGAACGCCCTCAAGGACATCGAGGCACGTACTGACGTGCTTAGGGGGTATCTTTGACTTCGCCAATCGCAAGGATCGATTGGCAGAGGTAGAACTCGAGCTGGCCGAGCCCAGCGTCTGGGACAACCCGGATCGCGCCCAGGAACTGGGCCGCGAGCGCGCCGCCCTGGAGGCTGTAGTGCACACCATCGAGCAGCTCGAAACCGGCACCTCTGACGCTGCCGACCTGCTGGAAATGGCGGCTGCGGAGGACGATGAAGGTACCATCGGGGAAGTTGCCAGCGATATCGACAACCTGCTGAAGTCGCTGGAACAGCTGGAGTTCCGCCGTATGTTCAGCGGCGAGAACGACCCCAATAACGCCTTCCTCGACATCCAGGCGGGCTCCGGTGGCACCGAGGCCCAGGACTGGGCGGAGATGCTGCTGCGCATGTACCTGCGCTGGGGCGAGGCCCACGGCTTCAAGACCACCCTGGAGGAAGTGTCCGCCGGGGAAGTGGCCGGGGTGAAAAGCGCCACCATTCACTTTGCCGGCGAGTACGCCTTCGGCTGGCTGCGCACCGAGACCGGTGTGCACCGTCTGGTGCGCAAGTCGCCTTTCGACTCGGGCAACCGTCGTCACACCTCCTTCAGCTCGGTGTTCGTGTCGCCGGAGATCGACGACAACATCGAGATCGAGGTGGATAAATCCCAGGTGCGGGAAGACACCTACCGGGCGTCCGGCGCGGGCGGTCAGCACGTCAACAAGACCGACTCCGCAGTGCGCCTGACCCACATCGAGAGCGGCATCGTGGTGGCCTGCCAGAGCGAGCGCTCCCAGCACCAGAACCGCGACAAGGCCTGGAAGATGCTGCGGGCACGTCTCTACGAGCAGGAAATGCTCAAGCGCAGCGCCGAGAAGCAGGCCATGGAAGAGAGCAAGTCCGACATTGGCTGGGGCAGCCAGATTCGCTCCTACGTGCTGGATGATTCCCGCATTAAGGATCTGCGCACCGGAGTGCAGACCAGCAACTGCCAGGCCGTGCTGGACGGCGATCTGGACGACTTTATCGAAGCCTCGCTGAAAAGCGGGCTGTAAGGAACGAGAAGCATGAGTAACGACACGCCGATCATCGAAGACGAGAACAAACTCATCGCCGAGCGCCGCGCCAAGCTGACAGCCGCGCGCGAGCAGGGCAATGCCTTCCCCAACGACTTCCGTCGCACGGCGGAAGCCGCCCAGCTGCAGCGCGAGTACGGGGAGCGCGACAAGGCGGAACTGGAGGCTCTGGATGCCGAGTACGCTGTGGCGGGCCGCCTGGTCCGCAATCGCGGTGCCTTCCTGCTGATTCAGGACGGGTCCGACAGCATTCAGCTCTATGTCGACCGCAAGGGCCTGGACGATGCGACCCTGGCCGATATCAAGAGCTGGGACCTGGGTGATATCGTCTGCGCCCGCGGCCCGATCCACAAGTCCGGCAAGGGCGACCTCTACATCAACATGCGCGAGGCGCGCCTGCTGACCAAGGCCCTGCGCCCGCTGCCCGATAAATTCCACGGCCTGGCCGACCAGGAAATGCGCTATCGCCAGCGCTATGTGGACCTGATCGTGAACCCCCAGTCGCGCGAGGTTTTCCGCACCCGCTCCGCCGTCATCACCTTCATCCGCGACTACCTGAACCGCCGCGCTTTCATGGAGGTTGAGACGCCGATGATGCAGGTAATCCCTGGTGGCGCGGCGGCCAAGCCTTTTGTGACCCACCACAATGCGCTGGATCTGGACATGTACCTGCGCATCTCGCCGGAACTCTATCTCAAGCGCCTGGTGGTGGGCGGCTTCGAGCGGGTCTACGAGATCAACCGCAACTTCCGCAACGAGGGGCTGTCCACCCGGCATAACCCCGAGTTCACCATGCTGGAGTTCTACTGGGCCTATGCCGATCACAACGACGCCATGAATCTAACCGAGGACATGCTGCGCGAGCTGGCATCGACGGTGCTCGGCAGCACCACCGTGCACTATCAGGGCAGCGAGTACGACTTCTCCAAACCCTTTGCCCGCATGAGCGTGTTCGATTCCATTTTGCACTACAACAGCGATATCGATGCCGGACAACTCGCTGACGAGCAGGGCGCCCGGGCCATCGCCAAAGGGCTCGGTATCGAACTCAAGGACAGCTGGGGGCTGGGCAAGGTACAGATCGAAATCTTCGAGGAAACGGTTGAGCACCGCCTCGACCAGCCGACCTTTATCACCCACTACCCGACCGAAGTGTCGCCCCTGGCGCGGCGCAGCGACGCCGACCCCTTTGTCACCGACCGCTTCGAGTTCTTTGTCGGCGGGCGGGAGATCGCCAACGGCTTCTCCGAGCTCAATGATGCCGAGGACCAGGCGGAGCGCTTCCGCGCCCAGGTGGCGGAGAAGGACGCCGGTGATGAAGAGGCCATGCACTACGATGCCGACTACGTGCGCGCACTGGAGTACGGCCTGCCGCCAACGGCGGGAGAGGGCATCGGCATCGACCGGCTGGTGATGCTGCTGACTGACTCGCCCTCGATTCGCGATGTGCTGCTGTTTCCGCACATGCGTCCCGAGTAGGCAGTCGGTCGCGGGAAAAGTGCTACACTGTGGCCACTTTCAACCCCGACGCAAGGCAATGTTACAACTGATCCCGCGATACCTTCCGATGGTTCTGGTGAGCGCAGGCCTGCAGGCCTGCGCACCGTTGCCGGAACAGCCTGCCGATACGGTGCCCCCTGCCACCGAGCAGGCGGCGCCGGAGTTGACCCTCAATCTGCCGCAGCAGTCCGCGCCGGCCCCCTGCAACTGTGAGGTGCAGGAGGACGTGGCAGCGCGCGACCAGACCTTCCTCGAACGCGGCTATGACGCCCTGTCCCAGGGGGATCACATCGAGGCGGTGAAGTACTTCCAGCGCTACCAGCGGCTGGAGTCATCCCCGGAGGCAGAGTGGGAAGCGGGCATCGGCATCGCCTTTGTCAGCATGGTGTCGAGCAGTCCTTTCCTCGACCCGGAGGCGTCGCGCAAGAGCTGGCGCCGCCTGAACAAGGAGCTCACTCCCGAGATGAAGGTGCATCCCACCAGCCTGATCATGCGCGATGCGCTGGAATCCTTCGCCATGATGGACCGCCATATCTCGGAGCTGGAAAGCAACAACAGCATGCTCCAGGAAGACCTGCAGAAGCGTGAGGAAGCCCTCAAGCGGCTGCGCGAACTGACCCTGGGTCAGCGGGGAGCACGACAGTAAACGTCGCTCCCTGACCGGGCTGGCTGCGCACGCTGATTTCCCCCCCCATCAATTCGCTGTACTCCCGGCACAGGGCCAGGCCCAGGCCGGTCCCGCCGTAGTTGGCGCTGGTCGAGGAGTCCGCCTGGACAAAGGCCTCGAACACCCGCGCCTGCTGCTCTTCGTCCATACCGATGCCGGTGTCGCTGACCCCGAACTGGAACCAGCCCTGGCGGCCGTCGACCGGGGCGACGCTGACGCTGATGTCGCCGTTTTCGGTGAACTTGCAGGCGTTACTCAGCAGGTTGATAAATATCTGGCGGAACTTGGTGGGGTCGTTGTTCAGCATTGGCAGCTTGCCGAGTCCGGTGAGGGTGAGGCTGTTGTTGCGTTCCCTCAACAGTGGCTGGATGGAGTCGCAGACCTGCTGTAGCACTTCCGCCGGGCTGAACTCCTCGCTGTGCAGGTCCATCTTGCCGGTCTCTATCTTGGACAGGTCGAGGATGTCGTTGATCAGCGACAGCAACTGACGCCCGGACAGGACGATCTTGTCGAGGTCGCGCTGGAACTGTTCCCGGTCCACCTCGGTGTCATCGTCCAGTTCGTCGTGCAGCATCTCGCTGTAGCCGATGATGGCGTTGAGCGGGGTGCGCAACTCGTGGCTGACGTTGGCCAGGAAGATGCTCTTGGCGGCGTTGGCCTCGTCGGCGTCCTCCTTGGCCTGGCGCACCTCGTAGATGGCCTTGCGCAGCTTGTCGGCCATGTCGTTGAAGGCTTCCGCCAGGTCGCCCAGTTCACCGCTGTCGTCGATGTTGTTGATGCGGTAGTTGAGTTCGCCGCTGCCGATGCGCTGGGTGCCGGTTTTCAGGCGTTTGAGGGAGCGGTTGGTGTAGCGCACCAGGAAAAAGCCGAGGATCGCCGTCAGCAGGATGGAGCCGAGAAAACCGATCACAGTGATGCGGTCGGTGAGTGCGATGGTGCGGTCGATGACGTTGGCCCGCTGTACCGAGATAAAGGCCTGCCGCTGCTCCAGCTCCTTCAGGCGCTGTACCGCTTCCAGGTAGGGGATGGGGTCGTCCATGTCCGCCTGGTAGTCGGAGTCGTTGTAGTTGCGGTAGTAGGCGAGCCAGCTGTCCAGCAGGTCGTTGCTGCTGTCCTTGAGCTTCTGGAAGTGCAATTGCGTCACTTCGTGGCTGAGCTCGCCCAGTTGACTGACCTTGCCGCGAATATCGGTGATATCGGCCTCTGCCCGGGCCAGTTCCTGGGAGTCCAGCGGCTCTCCGGTCGTCTCGCGCAGGGTGGCCAGCACCAGGATCTGCTGGCGCTGGTTGTCCAGTTGCTGCTCCAGGTCGGTGGACAGCCGCGCCGCGTTCACCGAGTTGCGGTAGGCAATCATGCTTTCGTTCCGCGCGTAGCTGCCCCAGAAGTGGGTGCCCACGTTGGCGGCAAACAGGATCAGGATCGCGATCAGCGACAGGGTCAGTCGGCGGCGGAGACTCATGCGCTGGCCAGTTTTCCGATTTTGGCCAGCAGGCCGGGGAAGTCGATGGGTTTGGTGGCGTAGTCGTCGCAGCCGGCGGCGATGGCACTCTGGCGATCGGCATCCATGGCATGCGCGGTGAGAGCGATGATGGGAATGTCACGCAGAGCGGCGTCGGCGCGGGCATTACGCACCGCGGTCCAGCCGTCCATCACGGGCAGGTTCATGTCCATCAGCACCACCGAGGGGCGCTGCTCAGCCATCAGGCGCAGGGCCTCCGCGCCGTCTCCGGCGCTGATCACGGCAATGCCGGCGCGCTTGAGGCGGCGGACCAGCATGTCGCGGTTGAGTTCGTTGTCTTCCACCAGCAGGACGGGGCGAGGGCTGCTCATGCCAGCTCTCCCTGCAGGCGATAGACTTCCACCTCCTGGTCGATACCTTTTGCCTTGAGGGTCCGCGGTTCGGCCACCCGGTAGTGGCCGTTCAGTTTGTCCAGGGTGCTGCGGGAGATCAGGGTCTCGCCGCCGGCGCAGTGGTCCTCGATACGCGACGTGACGTTCATCGGGTGGCCGACGAAGCCGTATTTGCTGCGCCGTTCCGAGCCGATATTGCCGGCGATTACCACGCCGGTGTTGAGGGCGATGCCGGTCTCGACCTCGGGCAGCCCCTCGGCCAGGTTCTGGGCGTTGATGTCGGCCATCGCCGCCTGCATGGCCAGGGCGCAGCGCACGGCCCGGTCGGCGTCGTCGTCCCGTGCCAGCGGGGCGCCGAACACGGCGAGAATGGCGTCGCCGAGGAACTCGTCGATGGTGCCCTGGTGGGCCATGATGATGTCGGTCATGCTGCCCAGGTAGCGGTTCAGCATTTTCACCACCTGGTCGGGCGCCAGGCGTTCGCTGAGGGTGGTGAAGCCGCGGATATCGGACATCATAATGGTCACTTCGCGCAGGTCACCGCCCAGTTCCAGGCCCTCGGGACGCTCCAGGATGTCGGTGACAATTTCGTCCGACAGGTAGCGCCCGAAGGTGGCGCGAATGAACTTTTCATTGCGTTCCAGCTGCTGGCGGTAGAGCTCTTCGCGGTCGTGCCAGCGCTTGCGCTCGATGCCCGCCTTGATGCGGGCCTGCAGCAGTACCGGGTTGAAGGGTTTGAACAGGTAGTCGTCGGCGCCCGCCTCGATGCACTCGATAATGTCTTCCATGTCCTGGTGGCCGGAGATCACGATGACCGGCGTGGCGCGCCAGTCCTCGTGTTCCTTGATGCGCCTGAGTACCTCGCGGCCATCCATGCCCGGCATCACCAGGTCCAGCAGCACCACGTCCACGTCGGCCTGTTCCAGGGTGTGCAGGGCTTCCTCCCCGCTGGCGGCGGTCACCACAAGGTGGCCGGAGCGCGACAGGTAGCGGGCCACCAGTTCGCGATTTTCGCGGCGATCGTCCACCGCGAGAATGAAGCCGGGCTCGGAGGTGACGCTGGGACTGCGGCCACGGGAGGAGCTCTCCCCGCCGGCATCGGCGGTCTGGATCGCTTTCAGCAGCCGACTCAGGGAGTCGGCCAGTTCCGGGTGCCGGCCCTCCAGATCCTCCTGCAGCATTTCCGCATAGCCGCGAATGGCCGCCAGCACGTTCATCAACTCGTGGCGCCCGTCGCGATCCTGCTCGCTGCCCAGGCAGTTTTCGAGACGGTCGGCCGCCAAAAACAGCTTGCCGAAGTCCTCTCGCGCCATCTCGTCGAGGCCGGCGCCGTCGCGCTCGTACAGGGCTCGCAGCTCGATCATTGTGCGCAGGAGGGCGTCGCTCCAGAGAATGGCGGCCTGTTGCGGGGTGCTGGTCACGGGGAATTGAAGGTCTGCTCCAGGGTGTGGGCCGAGTATAGCGAGGGCCGGGGGAGTGTGGAAACGGCGAATTCGTTCGTTACAGTAACAGAAGCGTCGTGTTTTGGGCTTCACGGGTGCGCATCCCGCGAAGTTTGGGTTACTATTGGCGGCGTAGCTTAAGGGACAAGGCTAATCACGGGGCAGGTACAGAACGCATGTTGCAACAAGTAGAAATCTTCCAGGGGTTGTCTCGGGAAGAACTGGATGCACTGTCATCCAGCAGTACCAGCCGATCGTTCCCGAAAAATACCGTGGTCATCCACGAGAACGATCCGGCGGACTCGCTTTTCATTATCGAGAGCGGCAAGGTCAAGGTGTACTGCAGCGACAAGAACGGCAAGGAGTTCATCATGAACACCCAGGGCGCCGGCGACTATTTTGGCGAGCTGGCCCTGCTCGATGACTCGGTGCGATCCGCCTCTGTGCGCACGGTGGAGAAGTCCAGCTTTTGCATCATCTATAAAGAAGACTTCAACCGGGTGCTGGACCAGTACCCCAACATCTCCCGCCAGCTGATTCGCAACCTGGCCCAGCGCGTGCGCAAACTCACCGCCGATGTGAAGAGCCTGGCCCTGCAGGATGTCTACGGCCGGGTGGCCAATGTGTTGATGGATCTGTCGGAAGAGCGCGGCGATGGCACCCTCTTCATTCCCGAGAAGCTCACCCAGCAGGATATCGCCGACAGGGTCGGTGCTTCTCGCGAGATGGTGGCGCGCATCCTCAAGGATCTCACTATCGGTGAGTACATCCGCTTCGAGGGCCGTCACATCATAATTAATACTCGCTTACCGGCGAAGTACTGACGTTTTCTGCGGGCCTTCCTGTCAAGTCAGGGCCTGCGGCAATTCTCCACGGAAAGATCCCGGCAGCTTGGCCGCCCCTTGCTAGTCTTGTCAGTGACAGACAGCCGGAGGCGTCACCATGGCACAGAAATACGATGCGGCGGAAGCCGTCCTGCTGGGCACGGCCTCACTGGCTGCGGTGTTTATTATCGTTGCCTTTATCGGTATTTGAGCGGCTTTCAGTTTCGTCCTCCACTTTGCCCTCCACCCGCAGTGCCAGCCGGCCACGGGCCAGGCGGCCGCTGAGGGTCTGGCCGATATCGACGTCGGCGGCATCCCGGATCACCTTGCCCGCTTCGCTGGTCAGTACGCTGTAGCCGCGGCCCAGTGTGGCCAGGGGACTCACTGAATCCAGTAGTTGCGCCAGTTGCCCGAGTTGCTCCCGGGCCCGTTGCAGCCGGTTCCGTACGGCGTTTTCCATGCGCTTTTCGGTGGTGCCGAGCTGCTGCTGTAGCTGCCGTACCCGCGGCAGGGGCGAGCGCGCCAGCAGGCGGCTTTCCATCAGGGCCAGTTCCGCGCCGCGGCGCTGCAGGGCGTGGTGCTGGGCGCGGATCAGTCGCTGTTCCAGTTCATCCAGTCGCTGGGCCTGCTCCCGCAATTGCTGGCCGGGGTGCCGCAGGCGCTTGCGCAGGTGTTCCAGCTGGCTGCGCATTTCGGCAAGCCTGCGCGCCATGGCGCGCTCGAGGCGCCCCTCCAGCTGCTGCAGGCGCGCCAGCCATTCTTCACGGTTGGGGCTGACCAGTTCCGCCGCCGCCGAAGGCGTGGCGGCGCGCACATCGGCTGCCATGTCGGCAATGGTGAAATCCACTTCGTGCCCCACCGCGCTCACCACGGGGAGTGCGCTGGCGACGATGGCCCGGGCCACCACTTCTTCATTGAAGGCCCACAGGTCCTCCAGCGAGCCGCCGCCGCGGCCGACAATCAGGGCGTCCAGCGGTACTTCGCCGCTGGCGGCCAGCCGGTTGGCGCGACCGATGGCGGCGGCAATTTCGCCCGCCGCGGCATCCCCCTGTACGGCCACCGGCAGCAGGTGAATCTGCATTGCCGGCCAGCGCCGCTCCAGCACCGTGAGGATGTCGTGGATGGCGGCCCCGGTCGGGGAGGTAATGATGCCAAGATGGTGGATGTGGTCCGGCAGCGGGCGCTTGCGCTCCGGGGCGAACAGGCCCTCCGCCAGCAGTTTCGCCTTGAGTTGTTCAAAGGCGGCCTGCAGGGCGCCGGCGCCGGCCGGCTCCATGAATTCGGCAATCAGCTGGAATTCGCCGCGGCCCTCGTAAAGGGAGACCCGGCAGCGCAGGCGGATGTGGTCGCCGTTTTTGGGTTGCAGGCGCAGGCGCTGGTTGCGGTTGCGGAACATGGCGCAGCGCACCTGGGCGCCGGCGTCCTTGAGGGAGAAATACCAGTGCCCGGAAGAGGGCGCGGCAAAGTTGCTGATTTCCCCCTCTACCCACAGGAAGTCGAAACTCGACTCCAGCAGGCGTCGCACCTGGCTGTTCAGCTGGCTGACGGTGAGGGTCGGCGGGGCGGACTGGGTCGTCAAACTGGAAGGAGAGCCTGAATCAGGGGAATAGGGTGGGAGACTGCTACTGGACACGGCCGCGAGAGGTTACTGTTGTTTACCTGAAGGAGGCTGAGGATTTATAATTGCACGTTTAACTTTCACCCGCCAGCCGGAGAGCAACCCTATGCTGCGTATTGCCCAGGAAGCCCTGACTTTCGACGATGTTCTGCTCGTTCCGGGCTACTCCGAGGTGGTGGCGACCGACGTGTCGCTGAAGACCCGCCTCACCCGGGACATCGAGCTTAACATCCCCCTGGTGTCCGCCGCCATGGATACCGTTACCGAGGCCCGCCTCGCCATTGCCATGGCCCAGGAAGGCGGCATCGGCATCATCCACAAGAGCATGACCATCGCCGAACAGGCCGACCAGGTGCGCCGGGTGAAAAAGTTCGAGAGCGGCGTGGTGAAGGACCCGATCACCATCCAGCAGGACGCCACCATCGCCGAGCTGCACGAACTCACCACTGCCCACGGTTTTTCCGGCGTGCCGGTGCTGAAGGGTGAGGACCTGGTGGGCATCGTGACCCGCCGCGACGTGCGCTTCGAGTCCGACCCCACCAAGCTGGTGTCGGCCATCATGACGCCCAAGGACAAACTGGTTACCGTCAGGGAGGGCGCCAGCGCCGAGGAAGTGCAGCGCCTGCTGCACCAGCACCGCATCGAAAAGATCCTGGTGGTGAACGACAATTTCGACCTCTGTGGCATGATCACCGTCAAGGACTTCGACAAGGCCGAGAGCTTCCCTCACGCCTGCAAGGATTCCTATGGCCAGTTGCGGGTGGGTGCCTCAGTGGGCACCAGCCCCGACACGGATGACCGCGTGGCCGCCCTGGTGCGCGCCGGTGTCGACGTGCTGGTGGTGGACACCGCCCACGGCCACTCCCGCAACGTGATCGAGCGGGTGCGCAAGATCAAGGCGGAATATCCCTCGATCCAGGTCATCGGCGGCAACATCGCCACCGGCGCCGCGGCGCTGGCCCTGGCGGAGGCCGGCGCCGACGGCGTCAAGGTCGGCATCGGCCCCGGCTCCATCTGCACCACCCGTATCGTCACCGGCACCGGCGTGCCGCAAATCACCGCCATCGCCAATGTCATTGAAGCCCTGCAGGGGCACGACATTCCGGTAGTCGCCGACGGCGGCATTCGCTTCTCCGGCGACATCGCCAAGGCCATCGTCGCCGGCGCCCACGCCGTGATGATGGGCAGCATGTTCGCCGGTACCGAGGAAGCTCCCGGTGAAGTCGAGCTCTACCAGGGCCGGACCTACAAGGCCTACCGTGGCATGGGCTCTCTCGGCGCCATGTCCAAGACCCAGGGGTCCTCCGACCGCTATTTCCAGGACGCCAGCAAGGGCGCCGAGAAACTGGTGCCGGAAGGGATTGAAGGGCGCGTGCCCTACAAGGGGCCGGTTTCGGCCATCGTGCACCAGTTGATGGGCGGCGTGCGCTCCGCCATGGGCTATACCGGCAGCCTCACCATCGATGAGATGCGCACCCGGCCCGAGTTTGTGCGGGTGACCAACGCCGGCATGTCCGAGAGCCATGTACACGACGTGTCAATCACCAAGGAAGCGCCGAACTACCCGGTGCGCTAGGCGCCGGTTCAGATCAGGCTTTACCGTTTTCATGACCACGCGCCTGCCCGGCGGTGGTCACAACTTTTGAGTCATCCCCGCGCAGGCGGGGATCCATTTCTCCAGCCAGGCCCCGCAATGACCGCCAACATCCACGCCAGCAGAATCCTCATCCTGGACTTCGGTTCCCAGTACACCCAGCTGATTGCCCGCCGGGTCAGGGAAGTGGGGGTCTACAGCGAAATCCGCGCCTGGGACATGAGCGACGACGAGATTCGCGAATTTGCCCCCAGCGGTATCATCCTTTCCGGCGGCCCCGAATCCGTGGCGGCGGAAAATTCTCCGCGCGCGCCGCAGCTGGTCTTCGAGCTGGATATTCCGGTGCTCGGTATCTGCTACGGCATGCAGACCATGGCCGAGCAGTTCGGTGGCGCGGTGACCCCATCAGACACCAGCGAGTTCGGCTACGCGCAGATTCGCCAGGTCGGTAACGGCGGCCTGTTGCATGATATTCGCGACCATATCGCCGAAGATGGTACCCCCTTGCTGGATGTGTGGATGAGCCACGGTGACAAGGTGACCACCCTGCCGCCGGACTTCGAGTTGACCGCCGAGACAGACTCCTGCCCCATCGCTGCCATGGCCCACCGGAACAAGCCCTTCTTCGGCATCCAGTTCCACCCGGAAGTGACCCACACCCTGCAGGGCAAGCGCATTGTCGAGCACTTCGTGCTGGAGCAGTGCGGCTGCGAGGCCCTGTGGACCCCCGCCAATATCGTGGAAGATGCCATCGCCCGGGTGCGCGAGCAGGTCGGTTCTGACAAGGTCCTGCTGGGCCTGTCCGGCGGTGTTGACTCCTCCGTGGTGGCGGCCCTGCTGCACAAGGCCATCGGCGACCAGCTCACCTGCGTATTCGTGGACAACGGCCTGCTGCGCCTGAACGAGGGCGACCAGGTGATGAAGATGTTTGCCGACAATATGGGTGTGAAGGTCATTCGCGCCGACCGGGAAGCCCTCTTCCTCGGCAAGCTGGCCGGCGAAAACGACCCGGAAGCCAAGCGCAAGATCATCGGCAACACCTTTATAGAGGTCTTCGACGAGGAGGCCGCCAAAATTACCGACGTGAAGTGGCTGGCCCAGGGCACCATCTACCCCGACGTGATCGAATCCGCCGGTGCCAAGACCGGCAAGGCCCACGTCATCAAGTCCCACCACAACGTGGGCGGCCTGCCCGACGACATGGCGCTGGAACTGGTGGAACCCCTGCGGGAACTGTTCAAGGACGAGGTGCGCCAGATCGGCCTGGAACTCGGCCTGCCCTACGACATGGTCTACCGCCACCCCTTCCCGGGCCCCGGCCTGGGCGTACGCATCCTCGGCGAAGTGAAAAAGGAGTACGCAGACCTCTTGCGCCGGGCGGACGCCATCTTTATCGAGGAACTGCATGCCGCGGACTGGTACCACAAGACCAGCCAGGCCTTCGCCGTCTTCCTGCCGGTAAAGTCCGTCGGTGTGGTAGGCGACGGCCGACGCTACGAATACGTCATTGCCATCCGCGCCGTGGAAACCGTCGACTTCATGACCGCCCGCTGGGCGCACCTGCCCTACGAGCTGCTGGAGAAGGTGTCCAACCGGATTATCAACGAGATATCGGGGGTGAGCCGGGTGACCTACGACGTGAGCAGCAAGCCGCCGGCGACGATTGAGTGGGAGTGATTCCACATCTGGCACTGGCTGGCATTCACAAGCAGTAAACCCCTATTAACCCATTGATATCAATGGGTTTTTCTTTATTTTTCCTGGCAATGTCAGGCACTCCCTAGCACCCTCGAGCACATGCTGACCGATACCAAGCTTCGTAACCTGAAGCCTTACTGCTAAAAATGCATGTCCGTGAATCGCCGCTACGCGGCATCAAAGCTGTGATTTGCTGGGCAGCAGAATCTTTTCGGAAAATTTCCCGCGTGGACTATTTTTACCGACCTTGCGGCTGTTGTTCGGAGTAAGAGGCCCAGCGAACAGAGACAGCTGCCGCTACCCGCCATTATCGGTGTGGGCAACTTGCATCCATTTGATGGTTCAAACTCACAGGTGGCGCAGAAAGAACAAACCGAAAACTCAGTTGACTACAGCGTTTTTACTCTATGAAAAGCGGTAGGGAATTTGCCGGCTGTGACGCTGGTACTGACAGGGCTGTGTAATCCTGTGCTTTTGCATCCTGCCGCCAAAGCGGCATCCGGGACTGAAACTCCCATGCAGCTAAATCATGTCTGACTCACTCTGGTTTCTGCTCGTAGGTGGCTTGCTGCTGGCGCGGGGATTGACAGCAACCCTGCTGCAGCGATCGCCCATCACACCGGCGATGTTCTACCTCGCGCTCGGGCTATTGCTCGGTCCAACGGTACTCAATCTGTTTCACTTCAATCCGCTCGAGCAATCCGCGTTGCTCGAGGTACTCACCGAGGTGGTGGTGCTGATTTCGCTGTTCGCCGCCGGCGTCAAGCTTCCAGCCCCCTTCAACTTTTCCCGCTGGCGTGGGCCGTTTCTGCTGGCTTCGGTATCCATGGCCGTCAGTGTTGGCTTGGTCGCAGCCTTTGCCTACTTTGTGCTTGATCTGCCGATGGGAGTTGGCGTTCTACTGGGCGCTATCCTTGCCCCCACCGATCCGGTGCTGGCCACCGATGTTCAGACGCGTCATCCCGGTGACCGTGAACCACTGCGATTTACGCTGACCAGCGAAGCAGGAATGAATGATGGCAGTGCGTTTCCTTTCGTGATGTTGGGTCTGGGGATGCTGGGTTTGCACGATCTTGGGGAATTCAATTTACGTTGGGTTCTGGTCGATGTGGTGTGGGCAACGGCTGCCGGGGTCGCCATCGGGCTGGTGTCGGGACACATACTGGCCCACGTGGCGCAAAGACTTCGGGATGCTCCGCCCCGTCACCACCTCATGGACAATTTTCTCGGTCTAGGCCTGATCGGTGTGGCCTACGGGTTGAGCCTGTTAGTTGGTGCCTGGGGTTTTCTGGCGGTTTTTTTTGCCGCTGTCAGCTTGCGCCAGACGGAACTCAAACTTGCCGGCCCTCCGCAAAGCCCGCTGTCGGCTCACAGTGTCCGTAACGCGGAGAAGCTGAAAGCGCAAATGCTTGAGTTGGAGGTACTCGAAGCGGAGGTGAAAAGTGTAAATCCGGATGACGATTTCCCTCCCTCGATCAGTGGCGGCTCGTTAATCTTCAAGGAAAACCTGGAGCGTCTGTCGGAAATGATGCTGGTACTGCTCATCGGCGGTACGCTTTTTCTCGATTCCTGGAGCTTGCGTACGGTGGGACTGGCGCTATTCCTGTTCCTGATCGCCCGTCCGGTCAGCGTCATTATTGGCCTGCTGGGAACGCAAACGTCATGGCCGCTACGTGGCATGGTGGGATGGTTCGGTATTCGCGGCATTGGTTCGCTGTACTATCTGATGTTTGCCATCCAGCAGGGTCTGTCTGAAGAAGTTGCTCTGGAACTGGTCAGCCAGACGCTGATCGTGGTAACGCTGTCCATTGTCGTCCACGGCATCAGTGTCAAACCACTGATGGGGCGCTTTCTGCTCCACCGAAAACGTTCAGGTGGGTAATGCCGGACATGAACTTCGAATCACCGGGGTTTCTACAGAATTGCGCTAATCAACACACTCTCGCAGAGGTTCCTTAAAACTTACTCATAAGTTCCTGCCGGGAAAAACACCGGTTGTGCATGAGGGTGGGGCAACAAACGTGAAAACTGGCGTTGCAGATGGCTAAGTGCGTAACTGCACCGACCGCAGAAGCAGCTCGCTGTTTACTGTTCTGCACTCAGTTCGGCATCTGCCGGATGGGTGAACCCCATCAAATGAACTACCACTGTTCAGGAGGAATCCATGAAAAAGAAACCGTATATAAAAAGGCAACTCCACGAGTTGTTGTGTCAGGCCCTCGAAGCGGAACGCGGTGGTATAAAGATCTACCAGACCGCGCTGTCATGTGCGCAGAACAAAGACCTCAAAGTTGAATGGGAGGAGTACCTTGAACAGACCCGCGCTCACGAGCGTGAGCTGCTGAGGGTGTTCGAGGAACTGGGACTGAATCCGGACACTGTAACCCCCGGTCGGGACGTAGTCACATACATCGGCGAATCGCTGATCACCGCGATGGAAATGGCGAAGGCCCATGGGAGTTCCGAGAATGCGCAATTGGTGGCCGGCGAGTGTGTAGTGCTGGCGGAAACCAAGGACCATCAGAACTGGGAATTGATCGGGCATCTGGCAGAGCATGCACAGGGAGAGGGAACCGAGTTCCTTAAGACTGCGTTCAAAGCAGTAGAGCAGGAAGAGGACCATCACCTTTACCACACCAGGGGGTTCGTCCGTGAACTGTGGATCGAATCGCTGGGGTTGCCGGCTGTGCTGCCGCCCCCCGAGGAAGTGAAGAAAGTTGCAAGCGCGATCGGTGCCGCGCGGGCGGAGAATCTGCGCGACGATATGCTATCATCGAAGCACTGATGTTGAAACAGGGATGGATACCGCATGGTGGTGCCCGAACGGCACCTCATAGACGCCCTGGAGCACACCCCATTGCGCAGCACCATCGCAATCGTGCTGGCGCCGCTGGACGATCTTGCCGCAGGTAGACCGCGGCAAGCATTTCTGGGTCAGCATTCTGCCTGATCTCGATACTCGGCAATGTTCCCGGCATCGTTCGCGTCGTGTGGATCATCGCCAAGCGATGCACTCCGCGCCTGCGTCAGCGGCTCAGCGACCGTCAGTGAAAGCCTCGACGGCGTTCCCCGCATCCTCTTCATGACGGGGTCGCACTGCTCTCAGCCTGCGGAGCCGGAACTGCGCTGAAAGAGACTCAGGATAGCGAGCAGTATTATTGCGCCGATCAGCGACACGACAAAGCTCATAAAAGTGATGCCGTCGTTGATGGAGCCGGCGCCGAGCAGCGGTCCAACCAGCCATCCGCCAACCAAAGCGCCGACGATGCCGACCACAATGTTGAGGATAATGCCCTGCCTGGCGTCGGTGCCCATTATCAAGCTTGCGATCCAGCCAACCAGTCCACCCATAACAAGCCAAATGATGATGCCCATGATTTTTTTCCTCGAGTTAGTGATGACGCCACCGGACGTCGGAGGATACAGCTTGCACTAACCATTCCGGGGGCGCTGTGCGTTAGCGAACGAAACAGTGCTGGGGAAGCCATTCGACTGCTCGAAACATCGCAGAAAGGGAAGTGATCGATGGTGGAAACTAGCACCGGGCCAGATCCGATAGTGCCGTGGTTTGTCGCTGTGAATCTCTTGATACGAGAGAACCTTTTAATACAAGAAAACACCTGAATAGATCAGCGAGAACCACATCACTCTATGCACCAGGATTGTTGGCAGAAAGTAGATGATGCCTGGCATCAGAAATGTGGCTCCAAATCACGCCGAAAGGGTTGGTCAGTGCACAACAGTTCCCCGTCAGAGCCAGCTTGGCCAGCCGCTTCGTTAATTGACATCTCCGGTGATTGCCGCTACCTTCCAGGCAGTGCTTGAGCGCAGTTCGTCAGGCGCAAAAGCCCCACTGTACGGTCAGTTTGAGCACAAGCGAACGCCTTGTCGGTGCGTTAGCGCACTTAGCTCGTTGTTTTCATTCTCGTTGTCTTCAATGTTCCTTTCCGGAGGCCGGGTGCTCTCTTTCGAAGCGCTCTTGCAGGGTCGATTTCGATGCTGTCAGCTACTTTTCTCAGGAGACTGCGGTGCGATCAGTAACGTGTGCGGGCCTATCTTTACTCGCGTTAGTAATGGCCTGCCTGCTGCCTGCCCATGCCGGTGAAGGCGGGTACCGGCTGCTTGAGCTGGACGGGCATAAAGTGAAGTGGGGAGAGCGCCGGTTGGGGGCGGGGGCCAGTGTCAGCTATGCCTTTGCCGGTGAGACACTGCGCTTCGATGGGTCGCACAACTGCGGTGAGCTGGCACCGATCGAGGGGCTTTTGGGGGAGAATCTCTCCATGGCAACCCTGGCGCGGGAAACTGCTGCCGCGTTTCGGGTGTGGGCGCGCGTCGCCGATCTGTCATTCCATCAGGTCGCTGATGCCCGTGATGCCGATATCGTGCTGGGTGCCCAGGGTCAGCCGCAAGGACGGGCATTTGCCAATGTGTCTTACCGCCCCGCTCCAGAGGCAGGTGTGCGCAGCATAGAGCAGGCGCTGGTGTGCCTTAACCCTGATCACGCGTGGAAAGTCGGATTCGACGGTGACGAGTCTGTCTATGACATTCGTTACACGCTGATTCACGAGATTGGTCACACCATCGGCCTGGACCATCCCGGACCGTCCGGGCAGGTGATGGGATTTCGCTATACCGAGGCCTTCGTCGGCCTGCAGCCTGGCGATTTGCGTGGTGTGCAACTGCTCTACGGGCATCGCGCCGATGACGGTGAACCGGACAATGGTGTCTATGTCCAACGGGTTCAGAAGCGGACCGTGCCGAATATATACTCCATGCTCAGCGCCGCCGAAAACGAGTAGACTGGATATATTTGAAAAAGGCTGCGACTTTCGTCGCGGCCTTTTTTATAGCACTCTAATTGTTGGGTGGGGCACTCAATTGCGCGCTTCAAACTCTGGAGCAGCGCGCAGGCTATCAAGGGTCGCTTTTATCCGCAGGTGCGGTTCATCTGCAACGCCTGACTGCGTGACGTCATCCCAGCCAATTGCGACATCCCGCTCTCCCATGCCCAGGAAACCGCCGACACTGACTACAATAGCCATAAGCTGGCCGTTATCATTAATAATCAGGTCACTCACTGAGCCCACGTCCTCATCTTTAGAGGTTTTGACCTCGGTACCAATCAGGTTGCTTGCCCGCATGCCATTAGCTGGAGTCGAGTCCATAAAGCCTCGATTCTGGCTGCTGGCGTTCCGGCGATCTGCCGCTGCCTTCGAGTTATGCTGCTCTGCACGGGGGGTGCTCTGAGCACCTTGCTTGACACCTTCTTCGCGCTGTGTGCTCTGCTGTTGGCGATCCATATTCTGGCCGGTGGATTCTTCAGCCAGTAAAGAACCTGCACCTAAGCTTATAACGGGTGCGACCAACGCGTAAAAGGTAAATGATTGTAGCTTGTTCAAGTGAATCTCCTTGGAGTCAGTTACTTTGGTCGGACAAAATGTCCTGCCGACCGCTTCATCACGCATTTCTTCACCGATATCATTACCGGGAAGATGACTGAATCGCCAGTAAGTATGGAATCCAGGATGAGTTTCCAGGTTACGCCGATGGTTTTGATTAGTCGGTTCGGTGTCGCACTGAGCAGGGAAAGGAAAGGGTGAAAATGGAACCGAAATTCTTCTGCTCCGAGTACTGCATGGTGGTGAGCTCGCTGAGCGGGCCGCTGCTATCGCTTTCGCGGATGTTGATGATCCTTGCTACTCCTCGTCGACACAGCAGCAATGCAGCGCCTGCCTTCGCGGGTGCCGCATCCTGCCCAGTTAATAATCCGCTTATTGAATATAGTAGGATTCGACGGTTGAATTCCAGGTAGTGTCAGCCATATTCGGCCATTTATCCTTGTCGAAACCCGGTGCGTTTTTCAAGCGCTCGATAGCCACATCGAGTATAAAACGATGGTTCTCCTTGTCCGCTTTCAGGGCCTTCCATGGAATAGCGAACAGACGATCTCCCATACCCAGAAAGCCACCTGATGCCAGGACTGCGTAACGTATCTTTCCTTCGCTAATATCAAGCATCAAGTCCTGGATTTTTCCCAGCTTTTCACCTTGCATGTTGCAGACTTCATCGCCGGTAATGGTGTCGGCGCTCAGTAACATGGCTCCGGCCTGCATCTCATCTGCGGCGCCGTATTTACCTTTCGACTGTGCCGTTGAACTGTTCATTTCGCTTGCTTCCTGGTGCTGCCACGCTTGCCTGCATCACCTTTGTGCTCCGTACTTTTGTTGCTCGAGGCCTTATCGGCAACCTCATTGATCTTCCCTTTCTCTTCGCCGCCACTATCTTTGACCTGATTCTTTCTCATGATCTGATCTCCAGATGATTGTTCAGTTAGGATTTTCCACTCACCGTGACCGTATAAAGATGCAGGGTGATGAACCTAGAATATTTGAATTTCGAGATCAGGTCGGTGCGCTATCTAACTTATGTAAGATCAACTTTTCCAGACAAGTATCTGGTTCGTCACGACTATAAATCCTTGCGTAAGTTGTGTTCCAGCTTTTTGGTTGCGGTAATGTCCAGAAAAGTGATGACAACTCCGTCAATCACATTGTCCAGTCGGCGATAGGGCATGATTCGCACAGTAAACCAGCGGCCGTCGGTGGCAAGGATTTGCTTCTCCGAAAAAACCAGGGTGCTCAAAGTTGTAAGGGCGTCGTTACTAAGGTCTGGATACTGAAGACTGTTGGTGAGATCACTGAGAGGCCGGCCGACATCGCTTTCACGGATATTGATGATTTTTGATGCCCGGTCGGTATACCGGCGTACATTCAGGTTCTGGTCGAGAAACAGAATAGCTATCTCGATGCTGTTGAGCAGATTTTTCATATCACTTTGAGCAAGGAAAAGACTATCAAGCTTGGTCTGCATTTCTGCATTGATGGTTTGCAACTCCTCGTTCATGGACTGCATTTCTTCCTTGGACGTGGTCAGTTCTTCATTGGTTGACTGTAATTCTTCATTGGTGGATTGCAATTCCTCATTCGCCGACTGCAACTTTTCCTGGGAGGTACGGTTTTCCTCTCGCAGTGTCTGAATTTCATCCTGGCGCTGTTGCAGCTCAGCAGCATGGGCCTGCTGCGTGGTTGCTTCTGAATTTCCTTTGTTGGCAGGGCTGGCATGAGACGGGGCGACATCACGGAACACGATCATCTTCATGCCGCGCAGGGTGGAGGGGTCTCGCAGTGCCTGAACGGTAATATCGACACTCTGTATGGCTCCACCAGGCAGTTGCACCTGAATACCTTGTAATTGCAGCGGTTCATTCTGGTTCGCGCACTTGCGCAGGGCAGTGGCGATGGGTGTCCGCAGGGCTTCCCGCACCATGGCGTGAAAATTCCAGTTGGCTTTGCCGGCGGCAGGTTCCAGGTATTTTCCCGTGCGCCCACTGATAAAGACGATATCACCCTCGTCGTTGACTACTACAGCGGCGGGGGAGTAGACCTGCAGTAACACCCTGTTCGCTGCCGTTTGCAGATTGTCATCTGTCTGGGGAGGGGGGGCGCTGGGGGGCACAGGAAGCTCCTTGGCTATCCGGGACAAGGGTGGAAACGACTTTACCGGCAACCTGGCATTGCCGCTACGGGCATTATCCTGGCTCACATAAAGTCGTAGTTTGGATTGAAGGGGTTCAAACAACTGAGTGTAGCGTCCTACCGTTTCAGAGCTGCCTAGTAAAAGTACACCCCCGGCGCGCAGGCTGTAGTGAAACAGGGGAATGAGCTTGCGTTGCAGGCTCTGGTCAAAATAAATCAGCAGGTTGCGACAGGAAATCAGGTCGAGACGTGTGAAGGGGGGATCAAGCACCACATCCTGCTGGGCGAACAGAACCAGGTCGCGGATATCGCTGTTGATCTGGTAGCCGTTGTCATCGGCGCTGAAAAAACGCGCAAGGCGCTCGGCCGAGACGCTGCTGCTAATCCCTGCGGGATAGTGGCCTCGGCGTGCGGTGGCAATGGCGTCGGGGCTAAGATCGGAGGCGAAGATCTGCAGGGTAAAGCCATGAGATGGCGGCAGCTTCTCCAGTGCCTCGGTAAAGATCATGGCCAGGGAGTAGGCCTCCTCGCCGGTTGAGCAGCCGACCACCCAGGCACGCAGGTGCGACTCGCCGGGCTGTCGCTCCAGCAGTTCCGGCAGGGTGATATCCGCCATATATTCCCAGACCGGGGCATCACGGAAGAAGCTGGTCACCCCGATCAGCACTTCCTTGAATAGCAGGTCGATCTCATCGGGGTTGCGCTGGAGAAAATCCGCGTAATGCGACAGGGTAGCGATTTCGTGGATCGCCATGCGCCGTTCCATGCGGCGGTGCAGGGTGCTGGTTTTGTAGAGTGAGAAGTCGTGGCGGGTCCGCTGTTGGAGAAGGCGCAGAATGTGCTGCAGGTGCTCCGATCCCGACTCAGAACGCTCCGATTTTCCGCCGACGTTGGACGGGGCGGGTGCGTTGGTCAAGCGGGCCAGGATGCGCGCGGGCAAATCGCCAGGCGAGGCAACGATATCGGCACAGTTCGATGTTATAGCGCTTTGGGGCATGGCATTGAACTGCGCTGTGTCTGGTTGCTGCACCGCCGTAAGTCCGCCCACGGCCTTGATTGCTTGCAGGCCCAGGGTGCCGTCGGAACCCATGCCGGACAGTATCACGCCAATGGCTTCTTCGCCCCGGGCGCTGGCCAGGGAAGAAAACAGCACGTTGATGGGCAGACGCATACCCCTTGGCTCCATGGGCTTTGCAATATTCAACAGACCGCCTACAACGCTGAGTTCTGTATTGGGCGGTATCACATACACGCAGTCAGGCTCGATGGACATGCCCTGGGTGGCTTCCTGTACCGACATCGGGGTGACGCGTTGGAGTAGTTCCGGAAGCAAGGCCTTATGGGTGGGGTCGAGATGTTGCACCACCACATAAGCCATGTGACTGTGTGGCGGTATTCGGGCAAGGAAGTCTTCCAGCGGCGCCAGGCCGCCGGCGGATGCGCCAATACCAACGATACGTGTGGTCACAGGGGGGGCGGCGGATCGGCAGACGTCAAAGCTTCCATGTCGCAGAGCGATTAATCGGCGCTTCTCCGCATTCCGCACTCGCAGCAGACCAAAGAAATATGCCTACGCCCCGGGGGGATGGACGCCGAAAACTGTAGGTTCTGGAATTCCTGTAGCCCCACTCTCGTTTCGACTACGCAGGAATCCCTGGCGCCGCTCTGCGCGACACGCTTTATCAGGCCAAGCAGAAGTGATCGGCTTTGCGGATTCAAGAAGGTGTCAATACGCTGTCCTTCCAGATCGTCCTGCCCAACACCAAAGAGTCTGGCGGCGATAAGGTTTCCTTGAACGATGACGCCATCGACATCTACGACAAAGTAGGCGAAGGGTGCGCTATCGTAAAGTGTCCTGTAAAGGCGGAGATCCTCTACAACCGCCTCCCCATTTGTGGCAATTTCTTCGTTCTGCAAATCAATTTCCACCTGGTGAACCTGCAACTCATGAAGCAGCTTGAGGGCGTCATCGGCACTGTTGGGGTCACTCGATAGACTGTGGAGGAGACGCAAGGTGTCAATGCCCATTGACCATTGACCTGTGGCGGGTGCGGTTCCCGCCTCAAGCTGGGCTTCAGCCTTGTCCCGCAATCTGGCATGTACGTTGGATTCATTAACAATGGTGGACATACAGCCTCCGGGCTTGATCGCGGGATATTTCACGCATAGTAGCCTATCCAGGTGGGGATTGGTGTGCGATATCCATTGTCCTTTGTAGAGTCGCCGGTCTTGATTGCCGGTTCCGGCGTCTGTACCTGTTCCGGGGGACGGCGGTTATCCGCGGCACTCGTGCAGGGTGTACCAGGCGCCTGTTTCAATCATTGAAGGGAACTGGAGAAATCACATTCATTGGTATTGCCATTGACCCGGACTTTCCTGAGACGGCGATGATTGCATCGGTAGAGCGCATATCGGTGGTATTTGTCAGTCATAATGTTCGGCATTCGCCGCATATCTCTCCCGATCAGGCTGTCGCGGTCGTGTCGTCAGCAGGCAAGGTGCGCCAACGTACAGACAGCCTCACATTCAGTTTGTATGTTGAATGGCTAGATGTTGAACAAGGTTCGACATCACTACATCAATACCCCGGGAGCGCACTATGAGCTTGGGAACAATTCTGTTAATCATTCTGATACTGATGCTGGTGGGGGCTATTCCCAGATGGCCGCATAGCCGCCAGTGGGGTTATGGGCCTAGCGGCGCCATCGTCGCGATCGTGGTGGTGGTAGTGGTGTTGCTGTTGTTGGGCAAGCTATAGCCGAGGAATTTTTGTCACAAGATCTCGCTCTGAAAATGGTCGGCCTGACACTAAACGTGTCATCGCTGCTGATTTTTATTTCGAGTACTAGAGAACGGCCGACAAGAGACTGGCCCATCCGCTTCTCCGGCGTTCTGGTGTAGGCCATCGGGTTGCCGCGGGGCAGTCTCTGGCTCTGGGTGCTTACTCGTGATGTCTCGCCTGCGCCAAAGCTGCATCCCGATCTGCGATTGCCTGCGCTTTTTCGGTGGCAAAGGCCGCATCAGCACGACTCAGGCAAGCTGCTTTGTCAACATTCGTGTATGCGCCGCATTTCTCGGTGGCGATGTTGTGCCGGCCTTCAGCTTCCGTCTGGGCAATATCGAACGCCGCTCTTGCATTGGCGGTCGTTGCCTCAGATTCGACTTCTGCCAGGTTTTCACGGGCGTCCTGGGTACGACTGACATAGTCTTCCCGGGCGGTGACTACATCTTCCCTCGAATTACTGAATTTATCAGTCGCATCTCGTCGGGCTTCATTGACTTCTTCATTGGCTTCCGCACGCGCCTCCGACACATCTTTGGCGGTGTTCGACGTACCTTGATTACAACCTGTGATCGCCAAGCTTAGTCCAGCAATGGCTACGATGGATAAAATTTGGTAGTTCATTGGAATATTCCTGGTTGAATGCGAATTAATCTGCCGATACATGTACTCGAATACCCGGGCGATAGCCAGTTGTCGATTGGCACCGGACCTTTCTCTTCGGGGCCTGAGATACTGCCTTCGACAGAGTGTCGCAGGCAGTACGAAAAAGGCCGCGGGAGTCGCCAGAAGTCAGCTTTTGTTCATTTCTTCAAAGTCCTTGATCTGCTCCTCGGCTTCGTCTTTGGTAATACCGTAAGCCTTCTGGATTTCTCCCTTCAGCTCGTCTCGCCTGCCGGCAATCACATCAAGGCGATCATCTGTCAACTTGCCCCACTGTGCTTGGGCTTTGCCCTTGAATGTCTTCCAGTTACCTTCAATGATGTCCCAGTTCATACGGTTCTCCTCTCGTCCTATCTGGCTTTATTGCCAGCTAGTGAAATTCCATGCGTAAATTCTTCTTCAGTCTCGATGGCGACAACTCTTGTTGTTTTCCAGTGAAAAAGGCCGGATACTTTTGGACATTCCTTCTTGCATTGGACTGAACGCTTGCCCTCCGATCGTCAGTCCAATACTGTTGTGGGCTAATACTCACAATCCGCGAAATTACGGAACGTTACCCAAACATAGTGTTCTTCCCTGGATGCGATGTCTGTGCGTCATCACACGCAACCTGGGGGGTAGCCAACCCGCTTGAACACTATGGCACGATGGTGGCCCATGCATCGGGGAGTCGATGTCGGCTCGAGAAAGCTGAGGCGCTGCTGGAGTAACGGATTCAGAACCGAAGAAGGTTTTTTGCCGCACAGCGCCGCGAAGTTTGCGCTATTCATTCCCCTTGCCGGCGACAGGGCAACTACAATCAAGCTTTTTAGTGAGTCTATAGCCTGGTTACGAAAAGGAAGCGTCAGTTGATTTGCTCGACCTTACAACCAACGCAGAACCACGTCCTAGCTGCATTGCCAACCGAGGTTCAGCAACGGCTGTTTCCTTACCTTGAAGAAGCTTCCATGCCCCTTGGCAAAGTGCTCTATGAGCCTGGGGACAAAATGCGTCATGTGTATTTCCCTACTGACTGTATTGTGTCCCTGTTGTATGTCATGGAAAGTGGCTCATCGGCGGAAATATCCGTCGTAGGCAACGAGGGCCTGGTGGGTATTTCGCTGTTCATGGGCGGCGAAAGCACCTCCAGTCGCGCCATTGTTCAGAGCGGTGGCAGTAGTTACCGTTTGTTAGGTCAGCGGTTGATAGACGAATTCAGTCGCCACGGTCCGCTGATGTCACTGGTATTGCGTTACACCCAGGCGCTGATCACTCAAATGGCCCAGACCGCCGTATGCAATCGCCATCACTCCATTGGCCAGCAGTTGTGCCGTTGGTTGTTGTTGTCTCTGGACCGCCTGCCCACGAACCACCTCATCATGACCCAGGAGCTCATTGCCGACATGCTCGGTGTGCGCCGCGAAGGCGTGACAGAAGCGGCTGGTCGCCTGCAAAAGCTCGGTGTTATCAAATATCGCCGCGGCCACATCGAAGTGATAGATCGCCCCAGGCTCGAGCAAATGAGTTGCGAGTGCTATGCCGTGGTTAAAAGGGAGACGGATCGTTTGTTGTCTCCCCGTTAACCTCTTGAGCCGGCCGGCTATGAATGGCTCAGCCCGCTGGAGTCCACTCTGTTTACACTGCGTACATCGCTGGCGAGTTCAACGGCCAAGGCATGTTCGGCGCCGTTGACCACTCTGCCGAAAGCTTGCCGGGTTAGTATCTTGTGTGGGGTTGCGTACAGACCAGGTGAAACTGCTTTTCTAATATGGCCGTTATGGCCACTACCACCAACATACCGCTGCCTGCGGCATCCCGCCACACTATTGGCGCCACCTCCGCCGTTTGCCCGCATTGCAACAGCTTTCTGCTCCCGGTGCCGCGTCGCCCAGTTGATTGGATACTGGGCCTGTTCTCGCCGGTCAGGCGGTACCATTGCAGCGCCACGGAAGAGGATCCTGCCTGTACCTGGGAAGGGACTTTGGGTAGACAATCTGTCGCTGAAGGACATGCATTCCATCGGCTTTTTTGCAGTGTGCAGGGAGTAACAATTCGAGTTCATCGACAAATACGCGAACTGTGGAACCATGTTGTTTGCCACAACGCGGCAAGGAACGGCCCGCGGATTGATGAACCGCCCATCACGGCCTTCGTTGATGTCTCGTTTGAGGATATGGCACAAATCACCCTGGATGCCATTGGTGATGCCGTTCTGGTCGTCGATCCGAAAGGCACGGTGATCTATCTCAACAAGGTGGCGGAAACACTGACCGCTTGGCCGGGTAAAATGGCTCTTGGGCGTCCAGTCGAGGAAGTCCTGTTCATTGTCGACGGTATCACCCGACAGCGGACGACGAACCCCTCTCAGCGTGCTATCAGCGAGGGCCGGATTGTGGCGCTGGCCTTGGGTAGTGTGCTGATCCGGCGTGATGGCACCGATATGGCGATCGAGGATTCTGCCGCACCCATCCATAATTGTTTCGGAAAGATCGCCGGCGCGGTGATTGTGTTTCACGATGCCCGCCAGTCTCACTTTGAAACGCAGAAAATGAGCCATCTTGCCCAACACGACTTCCTCACTGGCCTGCCCAATCGGGTTCTGCTCGTGGAGCGGCTTTCTCAGGCCATCGGCATGGCCAAACGGCATCGCAAGCAGGTTGCGCTGCTGTTCCTGGATCTGGATCATTTCAAGGAAATCAACGACGCTTTCGGCCATGCGGTGGGAGATCAGTTATTGCGTACTGTCGCAGCGGACATGGCGGGCTGTGTGCGTGCCACGGATACCGTAAGCCGCCACGGCGGCGATGAGTTCGTTATTTTATTGAGCGAGGTCGAAGAGAGGAGGGACATCGCGCAGATTGCCGAAAAATTGTTGGCCAAACTCGCGGCGCCGCGGATGATAGCTGGCCACCAGCTGCAGGTAACCCTGAGTATCGGTATCAGTGTTTACCCCGAGGATGGAATCGATACTGATACGCTTATGCTGAACGCAGATACGGCTATGTACAGTGCCAAGAATGCCGGTCGCAGCAACTACCAATATTGTCCTCCAGGAGTCTGTTGGACAGAAGGCTGTTCTACTGCGGGAAAGCCGGATCCGGTGATTTTTCAAGCAAATTCTCGTTAGATGGAATCGCTATTTGCCTCATCATGACTTGGAAATCTGCAGGTGGGAGCCGATCGTCTGTTCACCACAAACCATACTGGATTTGACATTCGCAACCCGGCATAGCGCATGGAGGAGGCGCGCAAGCGGCAGGAGGCGATGCAGGATGTGCCGGTATCTGTGACGGCATTTACCGCCTACCAGTTGCGCGATGCAGAGATCGTCAATCTGAAGTAGCTCGGCTACCAGACCGCCCGGGCGATGAACGGTGATTTGATGACGGGTGTTGCCGCATAGCCCGGGTGTGCGGGCCGCCGGGTGTTGCCGGCAATCTCAGTCCTTGAAGTCGGCAGGCTCAATACCGTACTTGCGCAGCTTCCCCCTGAGGGTACTGGTGTTGAGTCCAAGCAATACGGCTGCGCCTGCGGGGCCATCCACCCGACCGCCGGCCCTGGCCAGTGCCCGTTGAATGTGCTGTGTGATGATTACGTCCAGGGGTTCAATCGGATCTTTTTCTGAATCCTTTGCGCGTGGTTTTGTCGTTGCGGAGGCAAACTTTCTCAGCCCTTCTGCGCCCAGCGAGGTCTTCAGGTCCATTTCCCTGTTCTGGCCCAGGATAACGGCGCGCTCCAGCACAGAACCCAGTTCACGGACATTGCCCGGCCAGCGGTAACTCATTAGCAGCTGTAAATCTGTCGCTTTTAGCCGCGGGGTGGGCAGCCCCAGGCGTTGAGCGGCGCGGTGGATGAAATGCAGCGCCAGCGGTTTGATGTCGCGCGGGCGCTCATGCAAGGCAGGTAGAATGATCGGGAACACAGCGAGGCGATACCATAAGTCTTCACGGAATTGCCCTTCCTGCACCATGTGCGGCAAATCGCGGTGGGTGGCGGCAATGACCCGGACGTTGACTGCAATATCGTGCTCGCTCCCCACCCGCTGGATGATGCCGTCCTGCAACACCCGCAGTAGCCGGATTTGAGCTGCCATCGGCAACTCGCCCACTTCATCCAGCAATAAGGTGCCCCCATCGGCGCGCTCGAACCACCCGCGCCGTTGTGAAACCGCGCCAGTGAAACTGCCTTTTTCGTGACCAAACAGTTCGGAATCAATCAGGTCCGATGGCAGGGCTCCGCAGTTGACCCGGACAAAGGCGTTGTTGCGTCTTCTGGAGCGCTCATGGATGGCGCGGGCAATGACTTCCTTGCCGGAACCGGTCTCTCCAAGTATGAGTACACTGGCTTCAGACGGCGCCACTTGATTGACCCGCTGCATGACAGCCTGCAACCCCTGGTCAGCACCGATGATGCACTCTGCAACGGCTGGCTGGGAGGTATCGCGGTGTCCGCTGTCCCTGGTTGGCTGCATGGTAGAAATTGCCCCTCTCTGGTCTCGTCGCCTGCGGCCTGTTACCCGTTCTTCGCAGATCGAAAGCAATATACGTCAAATAAAGCGAGATAGATGTCAAATAAGATACGTAAATCCGTTAAATATGGCTGTAAACCTGGAATAGGAAGTTTATAAAAATGGGAAAATCATTGTAAATCAACAGGATGGCGGACTCTGCAGAGTTGGCACATTATTTGTTGTAGAAGGCAGCATACCTGGTAGTGAGAAGTTCGAAATATGACGGCGGAAATGGCTTATACCCTGGCAGTAGTCATCGCGGTGCTGGTGGCCCTGGCCAGCAACCGGGTGCCTGCAGAAATAGCCATGATGGCAGCGATGGTCGCTGTACTGGTGGCTGGCGTTATTGACACCGGTCAGGCGCTGGCGGGGTTCTCCAATGCGGGCATGATAACCGTGGCGGTGCTCTATGTGGTGGCGGCGGCCCTGCGGGATACCGGGGCTATTTTCTGGATTGCACATAAATTGCTGGGGCAGCCCAGAACACCGCTGGCCAGCCAGATGCGCTTGATTCTACCGACGTCCTTTCTGAGTGCCTTCCTCAACAACACCACTGTTGTCGCCATCATGATCCCGGCGGTACAGGAGTGGGCGCAGCGCCTGAAGATGTCACCCTCAAAGCTACTGCTGCCCTTGAGTTACGCCGCCATTCTGGGCGGTACCTGTACGCTGATTGGTACCAGTACCAACCTGGTCGTCGACGGCCTGATGCAGGATCGCGGTTTTCCCGGTCTTCACATCTTCGATCTGGCCTGGGTCGGCGTGCCACTGTTACTCGCAGGTTCAGTGTTTCTGATGCTGTTTGGTCGCAGGTTATTGCCCGAGCGCGAAGGCCTGGTAGAGCAGCTGGAGCACGCCCGGGAATATCATGTCGACATGCTGATTCCCAGGTCCAGCCCCCTGCACAACAAAACGATTCGGGAAGCCGGCCTGCGCAATTTGCAGCACGGCTATCTCACCGACATCACGCGGGGCGAAAAGCTGTACACGGCGGTCGGCCCCGACATGCAGTTGCAGGAAGGGGATCAGCTCGCCTTTATCGGCGCGCCTGCCTGTGCCCGTGAACTGCAGCGCATCAACGGTCTGGTGCCTGCCCACGGTGGCGCCCACAAACTGCAGCTTAATCATCATCAACGCTGCCTGGTCGAAGTGGTGTTGGGCGTGGAGTTTCCCGGCCTGAACAAGACGGTAAAAGAGGCCGAATTTCGCACCCGCTATCACGCCGCTATTCTGAGCATCAGCCGCGGCGGGCGTCGCCTGTCGGGCAAGGTGGGTGATGTCACTCTGAAGGTAGGCGATACCCTGTTACTGGAGACCAGTGAGACCTTCGTTGAGCAGTATCAGTACCGCAGGGACTTTATGCTGGTCAGCCCGCTGCGGGATTCCACACCGCCGAACTTTTCCAAGGCGCCACTGGCAACCGGCATTCTGCTTGCCATGGTGGTGGTCAATGTCCTGGGCTTCATGTCGGTGCTGGAGGTGGCCCTGCTGGCCGCGGGTCTGTTGCTGGTGACCGGTTGTGTGACAGTCAATCGCGCGCGCATGAACGTCAGCGTCAATTTGCCGGTCCTGGTGGTCATCGCTGCGGCCTTTGCCCTGGGGACTGCGCTGGAGGAGAGCGGGGCAGCCGCCTGGATTGTAGGTATCCTGTTAAGCGGCGGCATTGAGAGTCCCTGGCTGGCACTGTTACTGGTTTATCTCGTCACCAGCCTGTTTACCGAGGTGATCACCAATAACGCGGCGGCGGTCTTGCTGTTTCCCATAGCAACCGGCGTTGCCGGGCAGTTGGGGGTCAGTCCCACGCCCTTTGTTATCGCGGTGATGTTTGGCGCCAGCGCCAGTTTCCTGACCCCCCTGGGCTACCAAACCAACTTGATGGTCATGGGGCCGGGCGGCTACCGCTTTACCGACTACCTGAAGATCGGCGTGCCGATGGCGGTGTTGGCCACGGTGGTGACAACTGCGCTGATTCCAGTGGTCTGGCCATTTCATTGATGGCAAGCGGTATTGCGCACTGAAAATGGCACGACGCGGATAATGCAGATTCTGTGGAATGAGCCAAACTTGGCGGGTGAATTTTCAATCATGCTTCTGGATGGGCATTTTCCTGTCTCCAGGGCATGTTGAGAGGTTGGTATGACAAGTACGCTGCAACCCACGCCGGATGGCTGGCCGCGGATCGCGCCAGCGCTCTACTATGAGGATCCACGAGCGGCCATCCAGTGGCTCTGTGATGCTTTCGGTTTCGAGGTGCGCCTGCTGGTGGAGTCCCCCGAGGGCGGCATCATGCACAGTGAACTGGTGTATGGCGACGGCGTGATCATGGTGGGTGATGCCGGCAAGGGGCCGCGAACACTCAGCCCGGGTGTCGCCGGCGGCAATACCCAGTCCATCATGATCCATGTCGACGATGTGGACGCCCACTGCCAGCGGGCCCGGCAATTCGGCGCCGTCATTGAAACCGAGCCCATGGAAACGGATTACGGGCCGGAGTACTGGACGGACCGCGCCTACGGCGCCCGTGATCCGGAGGGGCACCCGTTCTGGATTGTGCAGCGCCTGCGGACCGGGCATCCCCGGTGGAGCGAAGTGCGCAACAAGGTGGATCAGCACCACTAGCAACTCGCTGGCCGATGGATGTGGCCGGAGTGAAGCTTGCAGGCTCCGCTGATCGGCTCTCTCGTTGTGCGGGGCGGCAGTGTTTGAACACCCCGCCCCGTCGGTTCAGATGACTGGATAGCTGAGTGCTTGCCAGTCTGTCAGTGGCTTCTCAGCGTTCGCCGGTGAGGCCGCCTCCGCCACTTCCTGAGCCGCCACTCCCGTCGCCATTGTCCTCACCCTCATCAGGCGCCTGGATATCCGCTGCGGGAAGGACCTTGCAGATAGCAAACAGGTTCACCGCCTGGGTGGCGGTGACATCAAAGCCATTGGCAAACCAGTACACTCTGCGTTGATACACAGAGCTATCCAGTACCATTTCCTGGTTGCCGTTCTCCTGTGCTATTGGTGTGAATGCCGGGGCGTTAGTCGTCACCAGCGCGATCGCACCGCCGTTGTTGCCATTCATGTTATAGCCACCGTCGATATAAGCTGTCCCGGCAGGGCAGGTGATACTGAGGTTTCGACCTGAGCTCGGCTGCAGTGTGAATACCGGTGTATGCTGGGTCAGATTCTGGTAATCATATCCGGTGCCGGCAATCACGGGCGATGCGCAGTTTATAGTGCCGTCCTCGCTCACGCTGGTGACATAGGCGCCATCGCCACACTCACCGGTCGCGACCATTTGCGCCAGTACGGCCAGGCGTTCTTCTGCGTCTTCGTCTGCCTCGATGCGATTAGCCACTTCCTGGCTAAGATTCTCTGCCACCGTCTTTACCGCAGCATCAGTAGTTTCCAGTGCCAGCGCCAGTGTGTTTATGTCCGCATCTACATCCGTTTGCAGGGAGTATATGTCATCGCTTAGCTGGCCAATTTCCCCCGCATTCAGGTCGACATCTGTACGCAAGCTGTCAATCTGATTCTGCAACTGGCCCAGTAGGTACAGCTTTTCAGCAATAGCTGCAATCTCATTTCGGAGTTCAGCGTCGCCTGCCTCCATAGCTTCTTCAAGCGCGGCTACTTCCTGCTGCAGGTCATTTACCTGTGCAGCCAGCTCCTGAAACGGCTTGCCATTTGGCAAGGCGTACGCACCACCTGCAAGCGTGCCGATGACTACTGCCAGTATCATTTTTTTCATAGTGTCCATTCCTTGTACCAGATGAAATAGAGAAGGATTTCACCAGCAATGCTCGGGACATTCCGTGCCGCGAGTAGTTGGTATCTCTATTAGCGGCAAATGGCAGACAATATGCCCACGCGGCGGGTAACTAATTTCATGTCACGGCTGAAGGTAATTCTGTGAAGCGGCTGGTTCGAGCTGTCAGGCCCTCGCCGGTACACCTACTAAAACCCCCGGTGAACATTTTGCCGCTTCCCCGCCTGTAGTGGGGAAGGGTCGTTGTACCCCTTCCTGTTCTTGCTAATCTGCAGCCTACCGGCATGCAAAAAAGGCTAACAGTAATGCGGGAATCTCTCTCCTTCTGCCGTATGTGCATGGGCCACTGCGGCGTTGTGGTGACCACGGATGACGAGGGCCAGTTGCTCGCGATCCGCGGCGATCACGACGACCCCCAGACCCGCGGCTTTGCCTGCTTCAAGGGGCTCAAGGCGGTGGAGGCGGCGCGCGCCGAAAGTCGTATTCTGCGCCCGCTCAAGCGCCAGCCCGATGGCAGCTTCCAGGCGATTTCGGCGGAGCAGGCGCTGGATGAGATTGCCGCGAAACTGGCGCTTGTTCGCGACGCCCACGGTGCCCATGCCATAGGCGGCTACAAGGGCGGCGGCGGCTTCTTTACCGCGTCCTCGCAGCCCCTGTTACAGGACCTGCTGGCTCGCCTCGGCAGCCCCAAGTACTTTTCGTCGGTCACCATCGATCAATCCGCGAAAACGGTGGCTGCGGGCCGGATCGGCGTGTGGCCGGCGGGCAAGGACCCCTTCGCGCGCAGCGAAGTAATTTTGCTGGTGGGCGCCAATCCCCTGCTCACAGTGAGCCACAACGGCTTTGACACCCGCAATCCGGTCAAGCGCATGAAGGAGGCGCGCGAACGGGGCATGAAGGTCATTGTGATTGACCCACGCGAAACCGAAACCGCCAGATTTGCCGACATCCACCTGCAGTCCCTCCCCGGTGAGGATCCCAGTATCCTGGCGGGCCTGCTGCATGTGATTCTTGACCGGGGCTGGGAAGACCGCGCCTTTGTCGCCGCTCACGCTGGCCAACTGGAGGAACTGCGCGGGGCGGTAGCCCCCTTCACGCCCGCATACGTGGCACAGCGGGCGGGCATCGCTGCCGATGACCTGGTCGCCGCGGCGCGCCTGTTCGCCCACGACTGTTCGCGGGGGGCGGCCAGCAGCGCCACCGGCCCGGATATGTCGGCCTTCTGCAATTTGTCGGAACACCTGATCGAAGCGCTCAACGTGGTCTGCGGGCGTTTCCTGCGGGAGGGGGAGGCCATTCCCAATCCAGGTGTACTGCTACCGCGCTGGCCGCGCCATGCCCAGGTTATGCCCGCCGGACGCTGGTGGGAGGGCGGCTTCCGCAGTCGTATCGGTGGCTATGGCCTGATCGACGGTGAGTTGCCCACGGGCATCCTGGCTGATGAAATCCTCGAGCCTGGCGCTGACCGGCTGCGGGCACTGATCGTACACGGCGGTAACCCGGCTTCCGCGGTTCCCGACCAGGAAAAGATCGTAGAGGCGCTCAACTCGCTCGAATTGCTGGTGACTATCGAGCCTTTCATGACCACCACGGCACAGCTGTCTGACTATGTGTTGCCGCCGAGCCTGCACTATGAGCGTCCCGACTTACCGATTTTCATTTATGAATCCCTGGTGACGCACGCGCCCTACACCCGCTATACGCCGGCGGTGGCGAGTCCGCCAGCGGGCGCGGAGGTGGTGGATGACCACCTGTACTTCTGGGGCCTCGCCAGGCGGTTGGGCGTTGAACTGCACTACATGGACGCGCCGCTGCCCATGGATGTGCCGCCGACCACCGACGAGGTGCTGGCGATAGCCGCGCGCCACGCGCCTGTGCCATTTGCGACATTGCAGGCGGCAGAGCGGGGTATCTACGACGACGAGCCCCAGTATGTCCTGCCGGCGGAGCCCGGCAATACGGCGCGCTTCAGTCTGCTGCCGGACGACGTTGCCGATGAACTGGCGCAGGTGCTGGCGAGCGACGATGGCGGGGCGGCGTTCCCCTATCGCATGGCGGTACGTCGCCTGCGCGATACACTCAATTCCGCCGGGCGAGACCTGCCCTCGATTCGCGCGCGGGTACCCTGCAACTACGCCTATATGCATCCTGACGACATGGCGGCGGAAGCGCTTAGCGATGGAGAAGCGGTGACCATTGCCTCCGCCCACGGCAGCATTCCGGTGCGGGTAAAAACTGACGAGGCGCTGCGCCCGGGCGTCATTGCCATTCCACACGGCTTCGGTGGCCTGCCGGGGCAATCCGACTACGGTGCGCAGGGCTCCAATACCAACCTGCTGCTGACTACGGCCAGTGAACGGGCCAGTATCAATGCCATGCCGCGCATGAGTGGAATCCCGGTACGCCTGGCCAGAGATCCCGGGGCGTGAGCGGGGGCTCACACCCTCAACTGGGCTCCGCCGTGCACAGTGGGCAGGTCCAGTGGCGATAGAATGCCCGGGTTCGCGGCGCACACAGCGGGTATTGCGTTGACCAGGCGATTGGCTGCCGAGCAGTTGCCACCGCCAGCCGGGCCGGGTTCAACCGGGTCCTCGCCGTGGCAGCTAACCACCAGCTTCGGGTTGCCGCTGATGATGACCTGGTGGCAACCCCGGCCTTCATGGGGATAGGGCCAGTCGCGGCCGCAGTCGTCGTCTATCCGGGTAATGTGTTCCACCACGATCCGGGCGCTGCCGTTGCGCATGCCCCGTACCTCGAAGCGGAAGGCGCCCTGGGTGCCTTTCTCGAACAGGCCCATTCCCGGGACATCGATGTCCTTTTCAAGGGGTAGCCGCTCGACGGCGGTCTCGATGCTGTCCAGGGGGTAGTCGAGAGCCGCGGCAACCAGTTGCACCATGGGCCCCCACACCGTTTTCATCGCCGAATCCTCCAGCATTCGCGGCAGCTCATCCATCGATTTGCCGAAGCCGATGACTTCTCTTACCACTTCCGGCTGGTCATACAGGCCGTAGTTGAAGATCTCCTGCATACGGATTTCCTCAATATCGGAAACGACGCCGCTCAACAGTACCGGCAGGATGTCCATGGCCCAGCCGGGATCAATGCCCGAGACAAAGACCGAGCTGTTGTTTTGCTGGCAGACTGCTTCCACCGGATCGATCGCTTCCCTCAGTGCGCCCTGTCCCCGGGGGTAGAGCAGCGGATAAAACGCCGTGGAAACCACGTTGATCCCGGCCGCCAGTACCGAGATCAGTTCGATGAAGGCCGCTTCGCCGCGGGTATCCGCGTTCGCGGCATACACGATGCAGTCGACATCCTGTTCTACCACCGCTCGCCAGTCGTCGGTCGCGGTTAGGCCGACTGGATCGATGCCGGCCAGTTCGCCCGCGTCGCGTCCGACCTTGGCAGGATTGGAGACGATGACTCCCACAAGGTCCAGATCGCGATGGGCCAGCACCGCCCTGATGGCGGGGCGACCGACATTCCCTGTGCCCCAGACAACAACGCGCTTGTTCATTTCTTATCCTTATTGGTTGGTGATTAGGCTTTTGCAATTCTGCCAGCGTAGTCGCACTGTAAGGCTACGTCGCGACATCCTCCATGCGTTGCCGGTAATCCCAGCTGAAAAGCCGCGATGGTTTAATTGCAATCAGGATTTCCTCGGCCTGGCGCGACAGCAGCCACTGGGCCAGCGTCGAGTTGGTATCGCCCAGGTAGCGCACCAGCAATTTCTCCAGTGTGTCGCGCTCGCCCAACGGCGACAAGGTGGCAATTCCCTGCCCGCGCACGCCGTGGTAGGGCGGTTCGTTGGGTGCCAGCTCGAAGCCGACCCGGTCGTTGTCGCGCAACAAGCCGATCAGGCGTGAATCCTGGTGCGATACACAGTGCAGGGTGTCGCCCTGCAACAGGTACCAGAGGGAGGCCACCACGGGGAAACCGTCGGGGGCCACCGCCGCAAGGCGCAAGGGAAAGACCGACTCGGCGAAAAAGTCCGCAATCTGCTGTTCTGACCAGGGGCCTTTAAGCTTGGCATTCATCCGCATAAACCTCGTGCACATTGGTGTGTAGCCATTGTTCGCCACAGCGCTCGCTCGCGGTGGCGTATACCAGGCCTCCCGATTGCAGGGACGGTCGGTCAAATGGCGCCGGTACTCGAATCTATCACTTCCAGTGTCTCGTCGCAGGTATTCAGGGTCCATCGCCAGCAGCGATGCGTTAGTATTGGCGCCGTACACCAGACAATAAGGAGAAAAACCATGCGCCACGCAACCCTGCTGCCCGTTCTCGCCCTGTCGCTCGTGCTGACGGCCTGTAGCGACAGTAGCGACAACAGCATGACGGACAATGGCGGTAACCCCGGGCCACCCGTCGAGCCACCGCTTGAACCCGCCGGGTTCAGCGCCGAGATTCGCCGCACAGAGTACGGCATTCCCCATATCAAGGCCGAAGACTGGGGCAGCCTCGGCTATGGCTACGGCTATGCCTACTCCCAGGACAATTTCTGCGTCACCATGCACGAGATTGCCCTGGCTGGCGGGCGCTGGGCGGAACTGACCGGTGAGGATATCGACCGCGACTTGCTGTGGCGCTTTATCAATGGCAGCCGCGACGAGTTCAAGGCCGATTATTTTGACTCGCTGCCGCAGCGGGACCGCGACCTGGTTACCGGTTTCGCCGCGGGCATGAACCGCTACCTGGACGAGACCGGTGTCGACGGCCTGCCCGAGGGCGAAAACGGCTGTCGGGGAGAGCCCTGGGTGTACGCCTTCGACGAACTGGACCTGATGATGTACCTGCGCAAGATCGCGCTGCAGGCGAGTACCGACCAGGGCATCGTGCGCGACGCCATCCTTGCGGTGCAGGGCCCGCCCGAAATGCAGGTCGTCAGCGTCGACCAGTTGGGTGTGCGCGCCGGCCTCGCCGGTGACCTCAGTGCCGTTGGCCAGACTATTCGCCCGAGTGAAGTGGGCAGTAATGCCATCGCCCTCGGTGCAGATGCCACCCAGTCCGGCGCCGGCATGTTGCTGGGTAATCCCCATCAACCCTGGAACGGCTCCGGCCGCTGGTACGAGGCCCACCTGACCATTCCCGGGGAGTACGATGCCGCTGGCGCGTCGCTGCAGGGCCTGCCCTGGATCGGCATCGGTTTTACCCGCGACGTGGCCTGGACCCACACGGTGGACTACGCCACCCGCTTTACCCTGTACGAGGTGACACTCAATCCCGACAACCCCATGCAGTACGATTACGATGGCGAGTGGCGGGATATCGAAACCCGCACCGTGGCTGCCGAGGAACTGCAGGACGACGGATCACTGGTGACGGTGGAGCGCACCTTCTACAGCACCCACTATGGCCTGGTGCTGGACCTGGCGGGCATCAATCCGGCCATTGGCGGCTGGCCCACCTTCGCCGGCACCCTGGTGACCCTGCGCGACGCCAACCTGGATACCGGGCTGCGCTCGTTGCGCCAGTGGGTGGAGAAATCCCAGGCCAGCAATGTAGAGGAGTACCGCGAGGCCCTGCGCCATATCGGCAACCCGGTGTTTCACGAGTTTGCCGCCGACCGTCACGGGGGCATGTTCTATGGCCAGATCAGTGCGGTGCCGCGGGTCACCCAGGCGCAACTGGACGACTGCCAGACCGGCATCATGGCCATCGTGGCCAGTGTGTCCACCAATGCCTTCATCGGCCTGGACGGCAGCCGTTCTGCCTGCGAGTGGGGTGAGGACCCCGATGCGCCCGCAGGCACCAATGTCTACGGCCTCGACGCCCACCCGCAAATTCTCGGGCGCGGTGCTGTCGGCAACAGCAACAACAGCTACTGGCTGAGCGACGCCACCATGCCGCTGGAAGGCTTCCCTGTGGTGTTCGGCTGGATGGGCCATGAAGGGAACCAGCAATTCCTGCGCACCCGCATCACCCACAATATGATCGCCGACCGGCTGGCGGGCAGCGACGGCATCGGCGACGCACCGCTGTTCAGCCTGGATGACATGAAAACCGTGATGTACCTGAACCGGGTATATGCGGCTGAAATCGTGCTCGACGATGTGCTGGCGATCTGTGAAGACCGGCTCGCCGATCTCTCAAATCCGCTCGACCCGGCTACCCGTGAGGCTTTGTCAGAAACCTGTAGTGTACTGGCCAGTTGGGATCGCAAGGTTGACGTGGACAGCCGGGGCGCCCAGGTGTTCACCGAATTCTGGGGCGGCATTCGCGACACTTACGGCAGCGCCTTCCAGAACGTAGTGGTCAGCGACGAGTTCTGGGCCGTGGACTTCACCGCCACCGACCCGCTCAATACGCCCCGTGGCATCGACACCGGCGTGGCGGCCAATCGCGAGCTGGTGATCGAAAAACTGCTGGCGGCCCGCCAGCGCCTTGGCGACGCCAATGTGGCACTGGATGCTCCCTGGGGCGAGGTGCAGTTTCTGGAGCGCAATGGCGAACCGGTACCCATCCACGGTGGCTCCGGCCAGATGGGGGTATTCGGCGCGATCAGCGTCGATCTCGACGAGGGAGGCTACCGCAATCCGCGCGCCGGCAACTCCTATATCCAGGTCGTGACCTGGGACGGCAGCGACTGCCCGATCGCGGACACCATCCTGACCCATTCACAGAGTGTGCAGCCGACCTCGGAGCACTACAGTGACCAGACCCGCCTGTACGCGGAGAAGGGCTGGGTGCGTTTCCCCTTCTGCGAAGAGGCCATCCAGGCGGCACAGATTGGTGAAACACTGTTGCTGGAGCAGGAGTGACATGTCTTCTGCGGGGGTATCCCGCCTCACCGTTGCCGACCCGGCAAGAGTGAGGGTGTTAAAGGCGAGGTAAGGGACTCTTTGCCAACGGTATTGTCACGACGGGATTGGCGGCCAAGGCTGTACCCATCTCGTCGGTGTGCACCTTGAATGACCTGAGTATGTTGGGTCCGAAGGCTGTGCTGATGGCTACATCGGCGGCATCGCGACCGCGGGCGATGAGAATACGCCCTATGCGCGGTGTGTTGTTGCGAGGATCAAACACATACCACTGGCCATCGAGATAGGCTTCAAACCAGGCGGCGAAATCCATTTCCCCGTAGGGCGGTGGAATGCCGATATCCCCCAGGTATCCTGTGCAGTAGCGGGCGGGGATGTTCATGCAGCGACACAGGGCGATGGCGAGGTGCGCGAAGTCGCGGCATACCCCCTGCCTCACCTGCAGGACTTCCCTCGCGGTTCTGGTATTGCGCGCGTGCTGGTAGCCGAATTCAATATGGCTGTGAACAAAATCGCAGATAGCCTGGACGCGGGACCAGCCAGTGACATTGTTGCTGAACAGTTGCCAGGCGGTATCCACCAGAGAGTCGGTTTCGCAGTATCGGCTGCCGAGCAGAAACAGCAGCGCTTCATCGGGGAGGTGCTCTACCGGGGTCTGACTTGCCTGCGGTTTCACTGTATCGGGCAGGCCGCTGTCATTGATCGTGGCGTCCGCGGATAAATGCAGCACGCCCTTCGGGGCGACGATTCTTGCACACTGGTTGCCATAACTATCGCCGTAGGTGGCAATGGAACCCGGCGGGTCGGTATGTATTGTGTCGGGAGTTAGCAGATCCGGAGCCCTGCTGGAGTGCACTTTCAAGGTGAGGATCATTGGTGTCGGTTTGGGGCATTCGAATATCAGGTCGTAGCCAATGCGAATTTTCATGGTGTGGGCTCCACTCTGTGCAGGTATTGGGTGGGGTGATCTATCATGCATGACAGTCCACGAGTGCAGTATTCAGCGTCGCGATGACTAACTGCCGCAGCGCAAACCATTGCCTGGAAGGGCACAGCAGGTGCCTTTGGTTGAGCTCCAGTTCGATGCCCAGATAGGTGTCCGCGGAGAACTTTTTCCGCAGTGCCGAGGTGAGGCCATCATTGCGCCCCTGGTAGGGATAGTTACGGCGCACCTCAATGTCGGGTGCAGAGGCAGTAAGTGCAGACTTCCACTTCGCGCACAGGACTTTTTCGTTTTTTCGGGCGGGATCATAGAGAAGGCTGACATCGGCGTGGCGCACACTACCGTCCAGTCTTTCGGTGAAGCTGTGACAGGAAAAATGAATGGCCCGGCCCCGCAGGGCAATGCTCTCTGCAACCAGGCGCTCGACCTCCTTGCGGTAGGGGCGATAATAGTGCTCTACGATCTCTTGCCGCAGGTCGGTGGGCAGCGCGCGAATCGCTTCCATATGCAGGTCTCGGTGTCCGATCGAGCGATTCAGGTCCACTACCAGACGGCTGACCGTGGAGGTCAGCAGCGGAGCAGAGAAATGCCTGGCCAGGGCCCTGGCCATGACCAGGGCTCCGGGGTCGAATCCGCGGTGGCTTTTCAATAAACTGCGACAGTGGCTGAACAAGTGGCGATAGCGCGCCGGCACCTGGTTGCCGCCATGCTCGCAGGTAATGATCAACGGCGTTTCCGCCTTTCTCAGCCTATCCTTCTGTTTCATTTTTCATGCTTCTGTGCTCTTTCTCACCATTTCCGGCCAGGACTACCATTCCAGGTCGGTCAGGTGGCTGAAGACCTCACGTATGCCGGCATTCCACTCTTTGCTGAGTGCCGTAAAATAGTGGTCGCCCGGATCGAAGCGCCGACGCATGGTCACTGCCAGGCTGTCGAGTGGATAGCAGATCAGGTCGATCGGCATACCGACCGATAAATTACTGCGCATGGTCGATTCGAAGGAGACAAGGACACATTTTGTGGCGTCACCGAGGGTGGTTGAGCGGGTAATAGCCCAGTCAATAATGGGCTTTCCATATTTGGTTTCACCTGTCTGGAAATAGGGAGTCTGGTCTCCTGCCTCGATAAAATTCCCTTCCGCATACAGGCGGAAGAGGCGCGGCGGCTCGCCCTTGATCTGCCCGCCGAGGATGAAAGAAGCGTGAAACCCGGACTCATTTTTTGCCAGGTGCGGCCCGTCGCGTTTGTCCACCAGGCGCATGGCGTCCGAAACCAGCAAGGCAACGTCAAACATGGATCCGGCGTTCCACAGGCTCGGGCAATCAGGCCGCGCGCCCTGCTGCCTGAGGTGACTGATGACTGCCTGGGTGCCGCCGAGATTGCCAGAACTCAGCAGTACGATAACCCGATCGCCGGTTTGCTCGAAAAGGCTCAGTTTGCAGAAGCTGGCAAAGTTGTCGACGCCGGCGTGGGTCCGGGAATCTGACGCGAATATCAGGCCGCTATCCAGTATTATCCCGACACAGTAGGTCATCGCCCCTTATCCCAATCAGCCAGGTACTGTTACTCCTTTGAGCATCAGTTTGCCTTGTCTTCTTGGTATAGTCTGGGCAGGGACGCGCGGCCTGTCGGTGCGGTAGGGCACAGATCGACGATATCCCGAGTCGAATCGGGATACCGGTATAATCGTCAGGTCGATTCCGTACTGCTGCTGAAACTCAGAATTGCCAGCTGGCTGACACGTTTACGCTGCGCGGTGCGGCGTAGAAAACCTGTTCGTACTTGACCGAGCTGAAGTAATCCTCGTCGGTGATGTTGTCCACATTCAGGCTCAGTGACAGGCCGTCGGTGATGGCGTAGCTGGCGTAACCACCGACAACAACGTAGCTGTCCTGCTTGATACGGCCGTAGGCGGAATCGAAGTAGATATCGTCCTGCCAGCGGGTGGACAGCCCCATCTTCAGGTCCGGCAGGGCCTGCGGATTCCAGCTCATCAGCAGTTTGAAGGTGTTGCGCGGAATGAAGGTGCGCGCCTCGTCACCGTTTTCATCTTCCAGTGAGAGGTGGGTGTAGCCGGCCTGCACCGACAGTTCGTCGGTCAGCTGTCCCGCCAGTTCAATTTCCACGCCCTCCGATTCCACATCGATGCCGCGGTAGATGGAGTAGTCAAAGTCGTCGCTGTAGTCGGTATCGTCAATACCATCGCCATCGCCGTACTCCTTGAACTCCTCCAGATTGCTCTGCTCGGTACTGAATACGGCGAGGGTCAGCAGGGTGTTGTTGCTGAAGGCTTTCTTCAGGCCCACCTCGTAGCTTTTACCTTCCGCGGAGCCCAGCGGGCTCAGGTTTTCACCCTGCACGTACTGGGGCTGGTAAATGTCGCTGTAGCTACCGTAGGCGTTCAGGCCGTCCAGGATTTCCCAGGTGAAACCGATGTAGGGATTGGTGCCGTCTTCGGTGGAGCTGGTAGACACCCCGTAACTTACCCCGTCATTGGTGTAGTCGACGGCACTGGCGCCGAGGATCAGGTTGAAGTTGCTCGTCAGCGCCAGCATCAGGGAGCCGTAGAGTCGGTCCAGGTCGATATCCTGTTCGGCGGCGATAATGGGGGCGGCGAAGTTCGGACGCGACACTTCGCGGCCGCTCCAGCCGGGGAAGGCGGGCATCATGTCGAAGCCGCTCAGTGCCGCGTAGGACAGGCCTTCGGATTCACTGCTGGCGCTGCTGTAGCCGAACTGCAGCTGGTGCTGCTGCCCCCAGGCTTCAAACGTGCCGTTGAGGCTGGCGTCGAGGACCAGGCTGTCGCGTTCGTCTGCGTACTTGCCGGGATAGCCGAACAGGCCGAGGCCGGTCTCCGGGTCCAGACCGACGCCGGTGTTGGTGTAGACGTAGAAAATCTCGGAATTGTCTTCGTAGTCTGTCTGCCTTGCGGAGGTGGTCAGGCGCCAGTTGTCGCTGATCTGCCAGCCCAGTTCGGCAAACAGTTCGTCGCTTTGGGTATCCCAGTAAGTCCAGTCCATGCTGGTGCTGGTGGATTCGTCGTAGTCAATCGCTGTACCGTCGTTGTACAGCGCCGGCACGGCGCCCCACAGCACGCCGTCACTGTTGTTGTCCTGGTGTGTGTAGCCGGCGGCCAGGGTCAGGTTGTCGGTCAACTGGCCATCCACTACTACGTAGGCTACCTGGCGGTTGTTGCTGTAGTGATCCAGCCAGCTGTCGGAATCCTGGTAGGCGAGGACGGCGCGGGCCGCCCAGGAGCCGCTCTCGGTCAGCGGCACGGAGACATCCACTTCCGCCCGCTGGTTGTCCCAGCTGCCGCCGGTCAGCTTGACGCTGCTTTCCAGTTCATTGGTAGGGCGCTTGCGCACATAGTTGATGGTGCCAGAGGGGTTGCCGAGGCCGGTGATCAGGCCGTTGGAGCCGCGGATAATTTCGACATTTTCGTAAACGACGGTGTCGATATCGCCCACGATCAGGTTACCGAAGGGCATGCCCACGCCGTCGATGTGCATGCTGGTGATGTCGAAACCGCGGGCACTGTATGACGTGCGGTCGGTTTCGGTGGAGTCAACGTTCACCCCGGTGGCCATCTTCAGCATCGTATTGATATTGGTCAGGCCAAACTCTTCAATGGTCTCTGCATTGATGATGGTCAGTGACTGCGGCGTTTCGTAAATACTGAGGTCCAGCCCCGTCGCCCCGCGACTTTTGCGATCCTCGCGAATGGCGGTAATGATCATTTCTTCCAGTGAATTGGCCGATGCGCTCTGCGCCAGGGCGGCAGGTGTGGTCAAAACGGAAGAGGCGAGAATGGCGCTGGATATCGCCACCGGCAACGGCTTTTTCATCAGGGTCCCCAAGAGTTGTGTTCTAAAAGTGGGGGCCATTCTATGGGGTGACACAAAAACTGTAAATGCAAATAAGAAAAATTCGTATTTGCGGTGCCGTGGGTGCAGAGGTGGCGCAGGGCACTTGCCGCCAGTAATACGAGGCTCTATGAGTGCCGGGTGTGTGAGTGTTGGTAAGGGGGGGCCGGGGATTCCCCGGCCAGTGGACAGCGCTTAGCCCATCTGGGACTGGGTATAGTTCGGCAGGCCAATCCTGTCGATCAGGCCCAGTTGCTTCTCCAGCCACCAGGTGTGGTCAACCTCGGTGTCTTCCAGCAGTTTGCCGAGGATTTCGCGGGTCTGGTAGTCCTTCTCGTCCTCGCAGAGCTTGATGGCATCCTTCAGCGCCGCGGTAACCGCAATCTCTACATTGAGGTCGCTCTGCAGCATCTCCGGTACCGTGCTGCCCACGTTGATGGGCTCGCGGGTGACCATATCGGGCACGCCCTCAAGGAACAGAATGCGCTCGATGAGGGCCGCGGCGTGGGCCTTTTCATCGTCAAACTCGTGATCGATACGCTCGAACAGCTTCTGCAGACCCCAGTCGTCGTACATGCGCGAGTGGATGAAGTACTGATCCATCGCCGCGAGCTCAAAGCTCAGCAGGCCGTTCAGTGCAGCGATAATCTTGTCATTGCCTTTCATTGGCTTCCTCCCAGTCTCAGGACGACATTTGCGATTGCAGGTAGTTTTCCAGACCGGCGTTGCTGATCAGGTACTGCTGGGTTTCGATCCAGTCGACGTGTTCTTCCTCGTACTCGAGGATATCTTCGAGGACATCGCGGCTGACGTAGTCCTGCACTTGCTCGCAATAGGCGATGGCCTCGCGCAGTTTTGCCAGTTGCTCAACTTGCAGATCCATATCGCAGCGCAGCATCTCCTCGGTGTGTTCGCCGATACGAATGCGGTCCAGCTGCTGCAGGTTGGGCAGGCCCTCAAGGAACAGAATGCGCTCGATCAGCTCGTCGGCCTGCTTCATATCCTTGATGGACTTTTTGTAACTCTTCTCGTTCAGCCCCTCCAGGCCCCAGTTGCGGTACATCCGTGCATGCAGGAAATACTGGTTGATGGAGGTCAGTTCCGTGGTCAGCAGAGCGTTGAGAAGCTGTATGACCCGGGCGTCGCCTTTCATGTGATTCTCCTGTGTACCCGTATTCAGCGGCGTTCTGGAATCCGGCGCCGCATATGGGGGAGAAGTGTATGAGTTTTCGTCAAAAAGTCAATAAATCTTTATAAATCAATAAGTTATGAATATGAATCAGATGGATTCTCATTGTTCTTTCAGATGGCATCGCGCCATTCAATTGATGGGATTGACGAGCCCGTGCCGCAGCCGGATACGACAAAATCGACAGCCTTGCTGTTGAGCAGCAGGCTGGCGCAGATGCCCAGGTGAATGTAGGTCAGCCGGTGGTCGTTGTCCCCGTCCATGCCGACATTGAATACGGTATGGTTCTGTTGTGCTGCCACATCCTGCAGCTCTTTGAGAACCATCGGGTTCTTGGCCGCCTGTGAGAATTCCATCATCAGTGCGATTTTCATCGGCTGTACCTCGTGTCTGGTGGCCCGCCATTGTAAAAAAGCCGCTCAGAGGATGAATTAGCGGGCCGGCCACCGTATACCCGCCTTCAGAATCGGTAGGAGTAACCAAGGTGAAGGGTGCGCTCCATACCCAGGCTGCGGTACAGATAGCTGTTGCCGGTAGCATCCTCGTTAGCGGTACCGATATCGGTCGCGTATTCAGCATCGGCAATGTTTTCCAGGCGCAGGGTAAGCTGGTGCTGCTGGTCACTGCCGAGGGTGAGGAACCCCGATATATCGGCGACGGTGTAACTGTCGCGGGTTTCCCGGTCGTTGATCTCGCCAACATGAACCGTGGTGAAATTCAGGCCCCAGGGGCTGCCGGGTTGCCGGTAGTTCAGGCTCAGTTTGGATTCGCGTTCCGGGATGTCGTTGAGTTGCTCCCCATCGTCGTTAAGGCGGGCCCCGGTCCAGGTGTAGCTGAACTGGCCGCGCAGGCTGTCAGTCATCTGCCAGTTGGTTTGCAGTTCCGCCCCCTCGATGTTCACCTCGTCTCGGCTGTTCTCGAAAGTCTCGCCGGTAACGCCGCCGATGGTGACCGGGACGTAGGCACTGATGTAGTTGCTGACATCGCGCCTGAAGCCGGTCAGCTCGAACTGGAAGCGCTCAAAGCTGGCACCTACGGACAGATTGAGGTTCTCGCTTTCCTCCGCTTCCAGTTCCGGGTTGCCGATGGCGAACCAGCCATTGTCGGGCACGCCGTCGCCGTCCAGGTCGTAGTACTCGTTCAGGAACAGTTCCTCCGCGTCGGGTAGACGGAAAGAGGTGCCGACATTGCCCTGCACATACCAGCCCCCACTGAAGTCGTGCTTGCCGGTCAGGTTCCAGACGGTGGATTGGTCGGCATCGGAGGGCCGGTTGTTGCGCACACCCAGCGCAAACAGGCTGTTCTCGAACAGCTTCTCGGAGGTGCGCAATTGCGCAAAGACCGCATTCACTGTCTCTTCCTGGTCGGCGATGCGCCACACTTCGTCCACGCCGGAGTAATTCTGCTGGTCGAAACCCAGTACATATTCAAAGTTGCCGTCGAAGTCCAGCTCCACCATGGCATTGAAGCCGTAGTCCTCGTAACCCCAGTAGGCGTCGTCGTTGAGCACCACTTCGCCGCCGGTCAGGTTGCCGTTGTCGTCCAACTCATTGTAGATACGGGTGTAGTAGGTGTCCCACTCGTGCAGATAGCCCTTGAAGTAGAGTTGGGCGTAGTCCGACAGGCGTGAATCCAGTTTGAGGGTGGTGAGGCCTTCCTCGCGGTGGTTGGTGGTCTTCTTGTTCAGGGCTGGGCGCGCGAAATCCAGATCGGCATCGGTGTACTGGTACATGGCGGAAACGCGGGTGTCGTCGCTCAAATTGTAGGCGTACTTCAGGCCGGCGGACTTTACGTTGTAACTGCGGTCGGTATCGGTGACGCTGGATTGAATGGCGTCATCGTCGAAGGGGGTATAGCCATCGGCGTGGTCCTGTGAGGCGTAGACGACGAACTGATGAGCACCGAGGGCGCCGCGTGCGTAACCGTTGAGGTTGGAGCCGTCATTGCTGTTGATCCCGCCGCCGACAGCACCGCCGATTTCTTCGCTGAAGTCTTTGCTCACGATGTTGACCACGCCGCTTACCGACTGGGTACCGTAGAAAATGCCCTGGCCGCCTTTCAGTACTTCTACCCGCTCAATCATGTGCGGGGGAAGGGTATCCAGTGGACTGGTGTTGTTGTACAGGCGGTTGTTGATGCGTACGCCATCCACCAGCCAGAGAATGTCCTTGTTGCGAGCGCCCTGCAGGGAGGCGGAAAAATAGTCGAAGGGCCCGTTCTTGGGCGACATGTGCAGGCCCGGAACCAGGGTTTTCAGCGCATCGGAGACATCGACGAAGCTGTGCTGGCGGATGGTCTCGGCGGTGATCACTTCCACCTGGTTGCCATAGCGTTCGAGGGTCAGTGGAATCGATTCTTCCAGTTTCTGGTCAACGACGAGCAGTTCTTCCAGGCGTGTATCGGTGGATGCGGATGCGGGGATCGCCGCCAGGCCGCTTGCGGCGGCGACAGCGAGGGACAGGTTACGGGGTGTCATGGCACTCTCCTGCAGGATATACGCGTAAGGGCAATCCTCGCGACTATCCAGACCCGGAGTGCACGCAGCCCGTTCCTCTGCCGGTGCAGAGCGGGAGATGCAATACCGTTGCTGGTGCCCTGGGTCGCGAGGACGTAAGCCGTTTCTGCTGGCAGGTCTTCGGACTCAGGAGCTCGGCAACCTCAAGTTACCAGCCTCAACCGGCGGCTTCCCGTTCCAGTGAACAGTGCCTGTGTGCCGATCTCGTTCCCCATTACCGCTGCGCGTCAGTCCCGGAATTGCACCGGGTTCCCTTTTCAGGCAACGGGACAAGCCCCGTTGCGCCACCAGCAGCGCAGGAGGTTAGCCGTACACCTGGTCTTTGTACAGCGCGCCTGGGCGGCGGTTTGCGCATTGACGTGTCTTTGTACGCGCCAGTACAATCCTCCGCCTGCATCAGGTGCCTGCTCGTTTTTCCTTTCGCCGGGAACAACTGGAGCAGGGTAAACGGGAAGTGTGGTGCGTCACGGCAAGGGTGTGCAAACCTAATGGCCGCCGCTGACAAAGCCTCCGCTGCCCCCGCAACGGTATGCGGATACATCGCTGTATCCGCAAGCCCGAAACCGGCCTGCTGGCGTTCTCGCCATACATGCAGTGACTGCGACGATGAAGCGGAGGGCTTCACGCTGGTTGACCTGCCGGGCTGAGTCGCGGCGGGTTTCCCTTCTTTCTCTCCCACGTACGTTCGCATTCTTGATTCTGCAGTGATGAAGCGGAGGGCTTCCTTGTGCAGGCTGTCTTCCCTTTGCCGGACCGTGCCGCCTGTCATTCTCTCCTCCGCCCGCTTTCAACAGGTGTGATTGAGGAGCGACCATGTGTTTGTATCGCCGGCCCCACTGGCCGGGTGACGGTAATCCCCGCGTCGCAGATGGAGCGGTGTGGTGAACTGGCGTCGCTGCTTGTACCTGGCTCACCGCTGGTTAGGGATAGGGCTCTGCCTGCTGTTTGCCGCGTGGTTTTTCTCCGGCGTGGTGATGATGTATATCGGCTTTCCCCGGCTCAGTGTCGACGAAAGACTGGCCGCGCTGCCGGCCTTGCAGGCGGAGTCGCTACAGTTTGGTCCCCGGGCATTACTGGCCCAGCTTGACGGCGACCTCCAGATCGACAGCCTGCGGTTGAGCACCGTGACAGGGCGACCAGCCTACCTGTTGCGCACTGCGGGGCGAGAGCAGCTCGGTATGTTCGCCGACACCGGCGAGCGCTTTACGGAGTTCGGTACCGGGGATGCACTGCGCGCTGCCGCTGTTTATGCAGAGTCACTCGGCATTGCAGCGGGTTACGGGCCCACTTACCTGGGCCGGATCGGGATGGATCAGTGGTCGGTGTCCAGCGAGCTGCATCGTCACCGGCCCCTGCATCGGGTTTCACTCAATGACGCCCGGGGAACCCAGCTCTATGTGTCCTCCCGCACCGGGGAAGTGGTTCGCGACACCTCCACCAGTGAACGCGCCTGGAACTGGCTGGGCGCCAACCTGCACTGGATTTATCCCCTGCAACTGCGCCGCCATGGCGAGGTCTGGTACTGGGTGGTCGTTGTCCTCTCCCTCACAGGGCTGGTGTCCATCCTCTCCGGTGCCGTTATCGGTTGCATGCGGCTGCGATGGCGCAAACGCTACCGTGGCCGGGACGTAACGCCCTACCGTGGGGCCATGAAACTGCACCATCTGCTGGGGCTGTGGTTTCTCATTCCCCTGACCACCTACCTGTTCAGCGGCCTGATGTCGATGGGGCCCTGGGGTATTTTCGATGAGGACGTACCCTACGCCACCCAGCGCGCCTCGTACCGGCAGGTGCCTCCGGCACAGTCCGCCCTGCAGGGCAGCGCCGGAGCGGAGGAGCTGCGCCAGGTGCTTGTCGCCCGGCCGCACAGCCGCGAGGTCGTCTGGCACTGGCTGGCGGGGTGGCCGCACCTGTACACGGTTGGCGGTGGCAACTCCCGGGAGCCTCTCACAATGCGCCCGGCAAGCGTTGGTGCGGCAGTCCCTGTGGATTGGACGCAAGCAGCCCTGGCGCAACTGAACGCAATGATGACCGGTCATGCAGTCAGCGCTGTCGATACGCTCACGGCCTACGACAATTACTACTACGTCCACCACGACGACTGGCGCCCCTTGCCGGTGCTGCGGGTCCGTTACGACGACCCGGCGCAGAGCTGGTTTCACATCGACCTCGCCACCGGTGAATTGCTCAACTGCCTGACCGCCACCGGGCGGCTTGAACGCTGGCTTTACAACGGCCTGCACAGTCTTGATTTCCAGTTTCTGATCAACCGCCGGCCCCTGTGGGACCTGGTGGTTATCGCGCTCAGTGTCGCCGGCTTTGTGCTGTCGCTCACTTCGGTGGTGATTGCCTGGCGGCGGCTGCGACCGAAATCAAGGCGCTCCCCAGGGCGACCAGCCCGCAAGCTGCGGCCTGACAGCACGGCCGTCGCGCAACCCACATCGTGATACACGCTCTGCAGGAGAGGCATTTATGGCCCTGACACGACGCACTCCCAACTTCCTGCTGTCACTGGCGGGCTTCTGTCTGTTGCTGTTGCTGCCGCTAGTGTCATCGGGCGCGGGGGAGCGAGGTGACGATGCCCTGCAACTGTTGATGCTTACGTCCCAGCGCAATGCCGAAACCATCGCGGAAGCGGCGCGGCAGTTCAATGCACAGCACGCTGGCTATCGCATCGTGGCGCGTAGCGATGTGCAGTTGTGGGAGATGACACCGCGCCAGCAGCAGGCGCTGATCGACGCCAGTGACCTGGTGTTAGGGGCGGGGCTGTTTGGCGCCAGCGTGGCGGAGCTCACGCCCCGCTTTGCGGCCAGCACAACGCCGCGCCTGATTTTCAACAGTGATCACCGGCTGATTCGCCTTAGCCAGGTGACACTGGCGCCGGTTTTCGACAGCGATGAACTGCTGCGCGAACTCGCCGGCATGGCCCACAGCGGCGATTTCAATGCCAAACTGGTGCAGTTACAACAGCGCTATCCCGCCCAGGCGGAATGGCTCGGCGCCCGCCGTTACTGGCAGGCCGGCGGCAGCGCCAATATCGCGAGCCTGTTTGCCTGGGGCTTCAATTTTCTCGGTGCAGATATTGCCGCGCCGCCAGCGACACCGGTGCCGCGCCTGCGCTGGCAGTATCGCGATGCATTCAGCACTGCATTGCCCGCGCTTGTCGAAGACAAGCCGCTGCTGGTGGTACTGGATCATGCCGGCGGCGACCGCCCTGCGGACAACGCTTTGTTGCGTGAACTTTGCAGGCAGGCAGAAGAGGCCTTCCAGCAGCAATGCCTGATCGGCCTCGCCTACTGGGGTGAAGCGGGCGTTGCCGCCGTCGAGACGCTCAAGCCTGTGGCCCGGCAGCTCAGCGCGATAGTGATGCTGCAGGACTTTGTGATCGGCGGCGGCGAGGGTAGGGAGCAAGTGGCCGACGCCTTTGAATCCCTGAATGTGCCGGTCATCAAGGCGATCAAGCTGCGCGACCGCACACCGCTGGAGCGCCAGCTCTCCGCAGACGGCCTCGCCCACGACAAGGTGTATTACCAGGTGGCCATGCCGGAACTGCAGGGTGCCAGCCAGCCACTGGTGATTGCCGCGGCGGGGGAAGTAACCGACGATCCGATGACCGGCATACGCATCCAGCCAATAACCGGGGTTGCCGAGGGTATGACAACTCTGCTGTCACGAGTGTCTCGCTGGCAGCGCTTGCAAGCGGTAGCGAATAATGACAAGCGCGTTGCCATTGTCTATTACAACCATCCACCCGGGCGCCACAATATCGGCGCCGACAACCTCGATGTGCCGGCTTCCCTGTGGCAGATGCTCAATCGCCTGAAGGCGGAGGGTTACAACACTGGAGAACTGCCGCCATCGCAGGAGGCACTGCTGGATCTGATGCAGGAGCGCGGCGTCAACCTGCCCAACGACCCTGCCGCGCTGCAGCGCATGAGCCCGCTAGTCACACACATGTCCGCCGACGTTTACCGCCAGTGGTTCAGCGGGCTGCCCGCCAGTATCCAGCGGGAAATGGTCAGCGGCCCCTTCGGCCTGCTGCATGAACAGCTGCGTGCCGCGGTGGCGGCCGGCGAGCCGGCACTGGCGGAGGAAGCTCTCCACCACACCGTGGAGGAAATGCACCACCTGCTGGAGGGGGTCGAGCATCCGGCCCGCGACCGGGCGCTGGCCCTGCTGGGCCAGCTCGAGCACTGCTATGACCGGACCATAGAAAAGCGCGCCGAACCCTGCTGGGACGAGGCGCTGACCCTGATCAATGCATTGCAGCAAACCGGTATCGAGGGCCTCGGCGGCTGGGGCGAAGCGCCGGGCAGGGTAATGACCTACGAGGGGGAGTTGTTGCTGCCCGGTATCCGCTTCGGCAATATTTTCATCGGCCCGCAGCCGCCCCGAGGCTGGGAGATCAACGAGGAACTGCTGCACGCCAACCTGGCATTTCCGCCTCCCCATCAGTACCTCGCCTTTTACCACTACCTGCGGGATGTTTTCCGGGCAGGCGCTTTCGTCCACCTCGGCCGCCACTCTACCTACGAATTCCTGCCGCGGCGCTCGGTGGGGCTGGCGGAAGACGATTACTCGCGCATCATCGCCAGCGATGTGCCGGGCATTTACCCCTATATCGTCGACGGCGTCGGCGAGGGCATCCAGGCCAAGCGTCGCGGCCTGGCGGTGATGGTGGACCATCTCACGCCGCCGCTGGAACACACCCCCCTGTACGACGATTTGCTGCAATTGCGCCAGTTGATCGAGAGCTTCGAGGCCAGCCACGGCACCGACAACGTCGCGCTGGAAAAGCGCCTGGTAACGCAGATCCGCGACAAGGTGGATGCCCTGGAGCTGCGGGACGAACTGGCGGAGGCCATGTCGGCCGAACTGGCGGTGATGGGCATCAGCTTCGATGAAGTGGACGACGACATGCTGGTGCACGAGGTGGGTCACTACCTCACCGATCTGCAGGAGCGCTTCATGCCACTTGGCTTGCATGTACTCGGCCGCGACTGGAGTGGCGAAGCCGTGAACATGATGCTGGATTCCATGGCACCGGCAAGCGACAAGGAGCGCAGGGCCTGGCAACAATTGCTGCTGGCCTCGCCGGATGCGGAGATGGATGCCTTGCTGCGCGGTCTCGACGGCGGCTTCATCGCCCCCGGGCCGGGCAATGATCCCATCCGCAGCCCCGACAGCCTGCCCACCGGGCGCAACTTCTACGCCCTGGATAACAGCCTGATTCCGAGCCCGGTGGCCTGGGAACTGGGACGTGAGATGGCAGCCAATGCGCGCTCCAGTACGGCGATGAACCCGGGCAAGCGCGAGGCGCTGGTACTGTGGGCCTCCGACGTGGTGCGCGACGAGGGCGTGATGATTGCTTTTGGTCTCGACATGCTGGGCCTCGAGCCGGTGTGGAACAGTCGCGGACTGGTGAAGGGGCTGAAGCGTCGCGAGCTCGCCGCGGGCGAAGTGCGTCGCGACATGGTGTTCACCACTTCCGGCCTGTTCCGTGACCTCTACAGCCTGCAGATGGCGCTGCTGGATGAAGCGGTGCTGATGGCCCTGGATGCCAGCGCCGACACGATCCGCAAGGATTATCCTGCCCTGACGCTGGCCCTGGCCCAGGCGCTACAGCCATTGCAAAGCGAGCAGGGCAGCGGCGCCGCGATGGGCGGCAGCGAGAGCCTGAAACAGAACCAGGTGGCTGCCCACTGGGTGAAGCAGGCCCGCGCCCTGCTTGCGGCCGGCCACTCGGAAGCGGAGGCCGGCGCGCTGGCCAGCCTGCGCGTGTTCGGCGATGCGCCCGGCAGTTACGGCGCCGGAGTCAATCGTCTGGTGGAGCGCTCCGGCGCCTGGCAGCAGCGGGCGCAGCTGGCGGAGGTCTATTTGCGTCGCCTGGGTCACAGCTATGGCCGCGGCGGGGAGGGCAGTGGCGCCTTCGGCGCGCCGGTGGCGGACGCGTTCCGCAGTGTCCTGGTGGATGTCGAAAATACCTGGTTCGGCCGCTCCAGCAATCTCTACGGACTGATCGACAACAACGACGCCTTCGATTACCTCGGCGGCCTCAGCCTGGCGGTGGAAACCCTGAGCGGGACCGCGCCGAACAATTTTGTACTCAACCACGCCAACCCGGAGCGGGTGTACACCGAGCCGCTGGCGGTAGCACTGCGCCAGGAACTGCGCGGCCGTTTCCTCAACCCCGAGTGGCTGCAGGGGCTGATGGAGCACGGTTACGCCGGTGCGCGCACCATGGGCAGCGAGTTCCTGGAGTACCTGTGGGGCTGGCAAGTGACCAACCCGACCCTGGTGGGCGACTGGGCCTGGCAGGAGGTGAAGGACGTGTATGTCGACGATCGCTACGACCTGCAGCTCGATACCTTCCTGGAGGCGGGTCACAACGTGCATGTGAAGAGCAACATGCTGGCGATCATGCTGGTGGCGATTCACAAGGACTTCTGGCACGCGGATGAGGCTACAACCGAACAGCTGGCCGCGGAGTTCGCCAAACTGGTCAGTGCCAACGGCCTGCCGGGCAGCGGCCACACCACGCCGGACCACCCCATGCTGCCCTGGTTGCAGCAGCACTTGAACACGGACGATTGGCAGGCGCTGGAACAGGTCATCGAGCGAGCGAAGGCCGAGCCGGAAGCGGCGCAGGAAATTCATCGATTGACAGAGGTTGAGCTGCAGGAGGTGGAGCAGCCCGGCGAACAGGCACCAGCCGTTGCAACGCAGAGTGAATCCGCTGAGGCAGGCGAGACGCCCCCCTGGCGCTGGCTGCTGCTGGCGGCGCTGTTGCTGGTGATCGCCGCGGGCTTCTACCGCGGCCTGCGCCACGCCCGCCCGGCGCCGGGTCATTCGCAAGGAGGATCGGCATGATCATTCACGGTTTTACCCTGGGTATACTGCACCAGGTGGTCGGCTGGCTGCTTTACCCGGTGATTGCCGCGCTCGGCCTGGCGCTGTTGCTCACGCTGTGGGAGCTGGGTACGGCCCTCGCCGAGCGCAGCCTGACACTGGCGAGGTTGCGGCGGGGAGAGGTTGCGCACTTTGAGGGCTACGCCCAGCGCCGCCTGGAGCGGGCGGACCTGCTGGCACGCAGCGGTCCCATCCTGGGCCTGATGGGCACATTGATTCCGCTGGGCCCGGGCCTGTCGGCCCTCGGCTCCGGCAATCTCGACATTCTCGCCACCGCCCTTACTGTGGCCTTTGATACCACGGTGATCGGCCTGCTGGTTGGCCTGCTCGCCTATCTTATCGGGCGTGTGCGGCGTCGCTGGTACGAGGAAACCTGGCGCGCGATGACGGTCATTGCCGATGGCGTTTAAACGTCCGCCCTGGCAGCAGGGCCAATTCAGCGAAGCGGACACTGATCCGCTGGCGGGTTTCGCCAACATCATGGACGTGATGCTGGTGTTCGCCCTCGGGCTGCTGGTTGCCCTGATCGCCCAGAGCCAGGAATTGCGCCAGCACTTCCGGTTGCAGGAGGCGGTGGATATTCGCCAGGGGCAGGAGTTGGCAGAGCCGCCGGGGTCGCTCAGGGAGCAGATCGAGAGTGGTGCCGAGGGGATGGAGTCACTGGGGCGGGTCTACCGCGATCCCCAGACCGGCAAGTTGATTCTGATCAAGGGTAACGCCGGCTAGCCGCAGGTACCGCCAGCCTTACGGCTGCGTACCAATAGCACTGCCGGGTTCCCCTGTGCGGCCGATGCCAGTGCCGGGCCCAGGGGGCTGCAGCTCCCGGCCCTGCAAAAAGGCCTCAATCGGAGCGATGACGTCCGGGTTGGAGGTAAGGTAGTGCCCCAGTGCGGTCAGAGTGCCGACGTGCCCGAGTCCTTTCACTACCTGCAAGCGCGCATCCGGGGCCAATTCGGCCAGCCGGATCGAGTTGCGCGGCTTTACGGTGTCGTCGCTGTCGCCGGTGATCAGCAACAATGGGGGCAGGCGCGAGAGATCCTGCTTGACCGGCTGGCTGAGCGCGGCCGGGGTGGCGCCGAAGGCGGCCCGGGACGAGGCGACCTTGTAGGGGTAGAAATCGTAGGGACCGGACAGCCCGATGATGGCGGCAATGTCGCGCGGCGCCAGCCCCGCATCTTCGAGGAAGTCACTGCCCGCCACCACCTGAATGGCGTTGTAGGCGCCGGCTGAGTGCCCGGCGAGGATCAGCGGGGCGGTGCTGAGCTGGTCACTGTGAGATTGCGCCAGTGATCGCAACTTGCCCAGGGCGGCCGCGGAGTCTTCAAGAAAGGCGGGAAAGTGGACTTCCGGCACCAGGCGGTAGTCGGGGATTGCCACGGCATAGCCCATGGCGGTAAAACGGCGGGCGACAAAGGCGTATTTCGACTTCTCGCCGGAATCCCAGGCGCCGCCGTAGAAGAACACCAGCAGCGGGGCCGGGCCTGCGTTTGCGGGCAGATAGATATCCAGGCGCTGGCGGGGGTGATCGCCGTAGGCCACATCGTCAAAGGCCGGCGCGATGCGGCCGGCCTGCAGAAAATTGAAGGCGCCGAGGGCGTCGCAGCCGCTCAGCAGCACTGTGGCGAGCAGGGTGATGGATAGCTTTCGCTTCATTGGCATGGTGTGACGGTACTTCCCTGTCCAGAGCGCAAGAGTATACCCACTGGTGGATTGTTTGGCTCGCTGCGGGCCAGTTCCGGGTATGCCCGCAGCGGGACGCGGCTGCAGGAGGCCAGGGGTGCTGGCGGAGCGGTCGTTTTGAGGTAAAATCCGCGCTTTTACGGATCGAAACCCATGGGTAGAGCCTACCAGAACCGCAAAGAATCAATGGCCAAGACCTCGGACCAGAAGGCCCGGGTCTACAGTAAGCACGCGCGCGTGATCTACGTGACCGCGAAGCAGGGGGGGATTGACCCCGCTGGCAACCTGGCCCTGCGCAGCGCCATTGACCGTGCCAAGCGCGACCAGGTGCCGGCCCATGTGATCGACAAGGCGATCGACAAGGCCAAGGGCGGCGCCGGGGAGGATTTTGCCGTCGCTCGCTACGAGGGCTTTGGCCCCGGCGGTTGCATGGTGATTGTGGACTGTCTGACCGATAACCCAAATCGCACCATCGGTGATGTGCGGGTGTGCTTCACCAAGACCAAGAGCAAGCTGGGCACGCCCGGCAGTGTCAGTCACTCCTTTGACCACAGCGCGATTTTCCTGTTTGCCGGAGACGACGAGGAAGCCGTGCTGGAAGCATTGATGCTGGCCGACGTGGAGGTCGAGGATATCGAATGTGAAGACGGCAAGATCACCGTATTTACACCACCCACCGAATTCGCAAAGGCGCGCACCGCACTGAATGAGGCCTTTGGCGAGATCGAGTTCGAAGTGGAGGAAATTCAGTTCGTACCGAAAGAGACCGCGCCGATTCCCGCCGATGACGAGGCCATGTTCGAGAAGTTTCTGGATATGCTCAACGACGTCGAGGATGTGCAGAAGGTCTACCACAACGTCGGTTAGTGATCCCCGCTGATGGCGCCCGACTCTACTGACGAGGATACGGCCTGCCCCTGTGGCAGCGGCAGTGACTACCTTGCGTGCTGCGGCCGCTACCTGGCGGGCGGTGAGACCGCCGCCACCGCCGAACAATTGATGCGCTCACGCTACACCGCTTTTGCCCGCGGCGTAGCCGATTATCTGCTGTCGACCTGGCACCCGGCGACCCGCCCCTCCCGGGTGAAGCTGGATGCCGCGCAGCGCTGGATCGGCCTGCGTATCGTGGGCACCGAGGCCGGCGGCGAGAACGATGACTTCGGAAGCGTCGAGTTTGTCGCCCGGTTCAAGGAAGCGGGGCGCGGCCACCGGCTGCAGGAACTGAGCCGCTTCGAAAAAATTGCCGGTCGCTGGTACTACCGGGACGGCGACCACCGCTGAGGCGCCCAGACCTATGGCCTTGAACAAAGGCACTATCTTTTCCGCGACAGTCCGCGATCTAAGCTCCAGCGGCCACGGCGTGCTCGAACACGACAGCGGCCGGGTGGTCTTTGTGCCCGGCGCCTGGCCGGGCGAGGCGGTTACCGTGCGCGTGACGGAAGTGAAAAGCCGCTTTGCCCGGAGCGAACTGGTAAAGATTGACAGCCCTTCACCGCAACGTCGTACAGCGCCCTGCAAACTCCACGGCCAGGGCCGGGACGATTGCGGCGGCTGTCCCTGGCAGTTCAGCACTTATGCTGCCCAGTGTGAGGCCAAGCAGCGCCGGGTCGAGGGCGAGCTGGGGCGCCTGGGCATCCCGCCGGAGCAGATGCTTCCGCTTGTGCCCAGCCCGAAGGAACTGGGCTATCGCAATCGCGCCCAACTGCGCAGCGATGGCCAGCGCCTGGGCTTTCTGTCCGCCGGGGGGCGTGAACTGGTGGATGTGCCCCACTGCCCTGTGTTGAACCCCGCTGCGGCAACCCACCTGGCAGGGTTGCGCGATCAGTTGCCGAACCGGCAATGGCGCCCGCGCAAGCGCGGTCACTGGACGACCATCGATATCGACGCCGAACTCGGCAGTAGTGTGAGCCAGCGCCTGCCCTTCCGCCAGGGCAACGACGATCAGAACCTGTACATGCAGCAGTGGCTGGCCCAGCGGCTCGACCCCCTGCCGCGCGACGCCCAGGTGCTGGAACTGTTTGCCGGCTCCGGCAACTTTACCCGCGTGCTGTCCCGGGCGGGCTTTGCCGACATCGTCGCGGTGGAGGCGGTGGAGGAGGCCACCCGTGCCCTGGCGGCCCTGGCCCTGCCGGGGGTGCGCGTGCAAACCCATAACCTTTACCAGGGCGGCGCCTATCCCCGGCTGTTACGGGCGCATCGCGAGGCCCGCGTACTGGTGCTGGATCCGCCGCGCGACGGACTGCAGGCTGCGCAGGAGCTGTTCGACACCCGCAACCGCCTGAGCGACGTGCTTTACATATCCTGCGACCTGGCCACTTTCTGCCGCGACAGCCGGATAATCCTCACCGCAGGCTTCCAGGCATTGACGGTGCAGCCACTGGACCTGTTCCCGCAGACGCCCCATGTAGAATTGCTCGCACACTTCCGGCGTTGAAGCGCTAACGCACCATTGCAGTGCGATTTCGCCAACTAATCAGTGCCGGATTTTGCTGGCCCCATGACCTGTCGGCTTCTGGTCCTGTACCTCCTCGCTGAAAATCTTTCTCATGGGGCTGGCAACGCGATCTTTCATAGCGTCCGGTCTCGTGCCGGTGCGACGATTCGGAAAACAAATGTCCAGGGAGTCTGCATGAAGCGAACACTAGCGCCATTGGGTTTGGCAACACTCACCGCATTGTCCTCGATCCCGGCGCTGGCGGCTTTGCCGGCCGACCGGATTTTCTACGGCGATCACATCATCACCATGGACCCCGACCAGCCCGCAGCCGAGGCGGTGGCGATTCGCGGCGACAAGATCGTCTACGTTGGTGATCGCAGTGCGGCGGCTGAACTGCTCGGCGAGCAGACGAAGATAGTGGAACTTGGCGACAGGGCGCTGATTCCCGGCCTGATCGACAGCCACGGCCACGTCACCATGCAGGCGCGCCTCATCGACTACGTGAACGCCTCTTCGCCACCAGTGGGGCCGGTGGAGAATATCCAGGATATCCAGCAATTGCTGCGCGACCGCCTGGCCAGTAATCCGCCGGCGGAAGGGCAGTGGCTGATGGCCTACGGCTATGACGACTCCCTGCTGGCGGAAAAGCGCCATCCCACACGGGCGGACCTGGACAAGGTCTCCACCGACGTACCGATCTACATGATGCACGTCTCAGGACATCTTGGCACCGCCAATTCCGCGGCGCTTGAAGCTGCCGGTATCGACGAGAACACACCGGACCCCCAGGGCGGCGTTTTCCGGCGCATTGCAGGCACCAATATTCCCAACGGCGTGGTGGAAGAGGCCGCCACCCATACCCTGATGATGCCCCAGTTCCTGGCCAGCAGTGGCGATACGGAGAAGTTCAAAGGGCAGATGCTGAAAGCCATCGACTACTTCGCCAGTTTCGGTATCACCACCATCCAGGACGGCGCCTCCAATATGGGTGATGTGGCAGTACTGCGGGAAATGGCGGCAAACGGCGACATCGAAGCCGATATTGTCATGGTACCGGTGGCCCGCGATCTGGACGTTGCAGAAGTGGCCAGACTCAAGGCCGAGGGCTACCAGGGCGGCGTGCGGATTGGCGGCGTGAAGTTCGTGCTGGATGGCTCGCCCCAGGGGCGCACTGCCTGGACCACGGAGCCCTACGACGAAAACCCGGAAGGCGTCGAAGGTCCCTACACCGCCTATCCCACAGTGAAGCCAGTGGATTTCAAAACCCAGGCGGACGAACTGCTGCATCTGGGCATCCCCATCTACATGCACGGCAACGGTGACGCCGCCATCGACCTTGCGATGAATGCGGTCGAGGAGGCCTTCGAGGGAGAGACCCTGCCGGACCATCGCTCGGTAATTATCCACGCCCAGGTGATGCGCCCGGACCAGGTGGATCGCGCCAAAGAGTTGGACATGGTGCCCTCTTTTTACTCTGCACACTCCTTCTTCTGGGGTGACTGGCACCGGGAGAGCTTCGGCGACGAGCGCGCCTTCCATATCAGCCCCGCCAAATCGGCGCTGGAGAAAGGGGTACACTTCACCATCCACAATGACACACCGGTTGTGCCCCCGGACATGATGCGGCTGATGTGGATTGCCGTGAATCGCGAAACCCGCCACGGCGTGACGCTGGGGGCCGATGAACGCCTGTCGCCCTTCGACGCGCTGTACGCCATGACCCAGGCCGGCGCCTACCAGTACTTCGAAGAGGATTTGAAAGGTTCCCTCACCGTTGGCAAGCAGGCCGACCTGGTGGTGCTGGGCGAGGACCCGCTGGAAGCTGAGCCCTCAAGCATCAAGGATATTCCGGTGCTGGAAACCATCGCTCGCGGCAAGACCATCTACCTGAACAGCGCCGGTAGCTGAACCGGCTGGCGATCAGTTCGCCATGCTGAACTAAATCCGCGCCGCAGCTGGCGGCGGGGATGGCGGGCCCTTCGCGGGCCTGCCTATACTGGCAGTACACCGCGCATAATAATCAGAAGGGGTACTGTATGCCGTCGCAACGACGCCGGATTGTGTTCACTCTCGCCGCCGCACTGCTGCCGCTGCTGACGTTTGCGGTACAGGCCGAGTCAGAGCGCGACCCGCGCCAGGACTATTCTCCCTGGGCCGGGAAAGACTACCCGCGGGAGGTGTACTGGGGCGACACCCATCTGCATACCTCGGTATCCATGGATGCCAACCTGTTCGGGGTGACTGGCCTCGGTCCGGAGGATGCCTACCGCTTCGCCCGGGGTGAAACCGTGACCGCCGCCAACGGTATGCCGGCCAGGCTCAGCCGGCCACTGGATTTTCTGGTGGTGGCGGACCACGCGGAATACCTCGGTGTAATGCCGCTGATCCGCAGTGGTGACCCGATCCTGATGCAGAACAGCACCGCCCGGGCCTGGCAGCGTATCGTCGCGGAGGGCGACCCCTCGGCCTACGGCCGCCTGATGCTGGATATCGGTAATTCCTACGAGGATGGCGAGCCCCTGCTGACCCTGCCCCAGGGCATCCCGTCCCCCTGGGAAGCCAATAACCGGGCGGCGGATGCCGCCAACCAGCCCGGGGTGTTCACCGCCTTTGTCGGCTTCGAGTGGTCCGCCATGCCCGGCGGCGACAACCTGCACCGCATTGTGGTGTTTGGCGACGGCGCCGATCACGCCAACCAGGTAACGCCCTTCTCTGCCTTCGACAGCGATGACCCGGAGGACCTGTGGCGCTGGCTGGCCGACTACGAAGAAAAAACCGGCGGTAAAGTGCTGGCCATTCCCCACAACAGCAACCTGAGCGGCGGGCGCATGTTCGCTGAAACCGCACAGGATGGCCGGCCTCTGGACAGCGCCTATGCGCGGGAACGCCAGCGCTGGGAGCCGCTGATGGAAGTCACCCAGATCAAGGGCGACAGCGAGGCTCATCCACTGCTGTCTCCCGACGACGCCTTCGCCGACTACGGCACCTGGGACCAGTACAACATCGCCATGAATTCGCCGCAAACACCGGCCATGCAGCGTTACCAGTACGCCCGGCCCGCGTTGCAGGTGGGCCTGCAACTGGAGCAGAGCACCGGCGTAAACCCCTACAATTTCGGCATGATCGGGAGTACTGATTCCCACACTGCCCTGGCGGCTGTGGAGGAGGACAATTTCTGGGGCAAGAAGGCCGGCGACGAACCCGGCCCCCGTCGCAGCCAGACCTTCTGGGGTATCCCCGAGGCAAACATGCCCAACACCCTGCAACTGGCCTCTGGCTATGCCGCGGTGTGGGCCACGGAGAATACCCGCGAGGCCCTGTTCGACGCCATGCAACGCCGCGAGGTCTATGCCACCACCGGGCCGCGCATCCGGCTGCGCTTCTTCGGCGGCTGGCATTTCACCGAGAACGACCTGGCGGGGCCCAACCCCGCGCTGACCGGCTACGAGAAAGGCGTGCCGATGGGCGCCTACCTGCCACCGGCGGGGGATGGCGCCCCGCGATTTATGTTGCACGCCCTGAAGGATCCCGAGGGTGCCAACCTCGACCGGATGCAGGTTATCAAGGGCTGGCTGGATGAGTCGGGCGCTGCGCAGGAGCGGGTGTACAACGTGGCCTGGTCGGGAAATCGCGACGTCGACCAGCAGGGTGAATTGCCGCCAGTGGGCAATACGGTCGACCTCGACAACGGGCGCTATGCAAACAGTATTGGCAGCGCGGAACTGTCGACTGTGTGGCAGGACCCGGATTTTGATCCCGCCCAGGCGGCGGTTTACTACGTGCGGGTCCTGGAAATTCCCACCCCGCGCTGGGTCCTGTTCGACCGCGCCCGCCTCGGAGTCGAGCTGCCGCCGGACACCGAACTGGTTCAGCAGGAGCGTGCCTACAGCTCGCCAATCTGGTTTCGGCCCGACACTCGCAGCTCCGGTGCAAGTCGGGACCCCTGAGGTTCTGGCCGCAAGGTTCAGGTCCGGGGCGTTGATCAGCCTGGCGTCCGGAGCTGCTGGAGAACAGTGTTTCCCCTGAGCGCGGTCAATCGCGTCTCTCTTTGTGTGGGCATCGCGGATATAGTGGTGTCCACAATAATCAGGAGAGTCCGCGATGTCCGCTTGCCCCTTTGACCTGAGTAATCCCGAGTTGTATCAGCAGGGTCACCCCCGCGAAGCTTACGCCTGGATGCGGCAACAGGCACCGGTCTGCTGGCAGGAAAACGCGGGCGAGAGTGAGGGCTTCTGGGCTGTGAGCCGGCAGAAGGATCTGGATTTTGTCTCCAAGAACCCACAACTGTTCTCTTCCGAAGCCAGGTCCTGCATGCCGGGTGAACCCGACGAAGAGCGCCTGGTTTTCCTGCGCATGCAGCTGATCAATATGGATCCACCCCGGCACCTGAAGTACCGTCGGCTGATTCGCAACGCTTTCACGCCGAAGGTGGTGGACAGTTATCGCGCGCGGTTCGAGGAAGTGGCCAGCGATATTCTCGATCGGGCAATGGTGAGTGGCCGCTGTGACTTTGTCACTGCCATCGCTTCGGAATTGCCGCTAATCGCCATCTGCGAACTGATGGGCGTGCCCCTGGAGCGCCGCCAGCGGCTGTTCGAACTCACCAATATCATGATTGGCATGGATGATCCGGAGCTGCAAACCTCGGAAGAAGACGGGGTGAGCGCGATGATCGAGATGTTCATGCTGGCCCAGGAGATTGCCGCCGCCCACCGGGCGAACCCCGGCGACAGCATCGTCAATGTACTGCTCAATGGCACGGTAGAGGACGAGCCGCTGTCGGACGATGAATTCAGCAACTTTTTCCTGCTGTTGATTGTGGCGGGCAATGAAACCACCCGCACCGTCACTACCCACGGCATGCGCCTGTTGATCGCGCACCAGCAGTACGACCTGCTGCAGTCCCGGCCCGATTTGCTGGAGGGCGCTATCGAAGAATTCCTGCGCTACAACCCGGCGGTCATCACCTTCAAACGCACGGCGATGGATGATGTGGAAGTGGGTGGGCAGTTGATACGCAAGGGTGAACGGGTGCAGCTCTACTATGGTTCAGCCAGTGCCGATGAATCTGTTTTCAGCGATGGCGATACCTTTGATATTACGCGGTCGCAGCGGGAAGATGTGAAGAACAATCACCGCGCTTTCGGCGTCGGCGAGCACTTCTGCATCGGTTCCCACCTGGCACGGCTGGAACTCGAGGTGATATTCCGGGAAATTCTCGCGCGTATCTACCGGCCCCGTTTCGACGGCGAAATCCGCTGGATGCGATCCAACTTCATCAATGCCATCAAGGCTATGCCTATTGCCTTCGATGTGGAGTAGGGCCGCCGTGTTCGCCACCTCCACCTCGCGGGGGCCAGTCGGGTGCGGGGTGAATGCGCCCGGCTGGTGGGTGCTGCTCCTGCTGCTGGCAATACCGGCACAGGCACAGACGCCCCCGGGTCTCCCCCCGCCGAACATTGTGTTGATTGTGGTCGACGACATCGGCTACTCCGATTTTGGCGCCTTCGGTGGTGAAATCGACACACCCAATATCGACGCCCTCGCCGGGGCGGGAGTGCGCTTCAGTAACTTTCACACGGCCTCCAGCTGTGCACCGACCCGCGCCATGCTGCTGACGGGTGTCGATCATCACAGCGCCGGCATCGGCAACATGCGCGAGTCGGTTCCCTTCTCCCATCGCGGAAAACCGGGTTACGGCGGCGTCCTCAATGACCGGGTGACAACCGTGGCAACGCAGTTGCAGGATGCCGGCTATCGCACGGCAATTGCGGGAAAGTGGCACCTCGGGCACGAGCCCCGCAACCTGCCGCCGGCCCGGGGCTTCGATGATTCACTGATACAGGCGGACAACGGCGCCGACAACTACGAGATGCGCCCCTATCTGCCGTTGAAGTCCGAGGCCTACTGGTATGACAACGGCCAGCGACTCGCAGCCCTGCCGCCGGATTTCTATTCGTCCACCGCTTTCGTCGACCGCACCATCGCCTTTCTTGAGGCGGGGCGAGACCAGGAAAGCCCGTTCTTTGCCTACCTGGCATTCCAGGCAAATCACGCGCCGTTGCAGGCACCAGCAGAGTTCATTGAGCGCTACAGGGGGCGTTACACCGAGGGCTGGGCGAGGGCTCGCGATAGGCGCATCGACCGCCTGGCTGAACTCGGCCTGTTGCCCGCCGGCGCCACGGCGGCAGCGGGCCCAGGCCAGCAGGACTGGGATAGACTGAGCCCTGAGCAACAGGTATTTGAAGCCCGGCGCATGCAGGTTTACGCCGGCATGGCGACCGCCATGGACCATGAAATTGGCCGCCTGCTGGACTATCTGCGCGACAGTGGCGACTACGGCAACACGGTATTCGTTGTTCTTTCTGACAACGGCGCCACGGTGGCCGAGCCCTATGAAAGCCGCTTTGTGCGCGCATGGCTGGATCGCCATTACTCACGGGCAGTGGAAACACTGGGTATACGCGGTAGCTGGGTGGCTGCGGGGCGCGGCTGGGGTGCGGTATCCAACACGCCGCTTGCCGGCGCCAAATTTTCGGCCAGTGAGGGTGGGGTGCGTGTGCCGCTGATTATCGCCGGTACGGGCGTTGTCCCGCGGGGGGGGATAGACCGGGAATTTGCCTACATCACCGATCTTGCTCCCACTCTGCTGGCACTTGCCGGTGTCTCTTCGCTGTCGAACCAGCCCCTGGACGGCGCCAGCCTGGTGCCGCGTCTCGGCGGCCCTGACTCCGTCGAAAGTGCAGCGACGCCAACCGGCGCGGCACCAACCGGCGCGGCACCAACCGGTGCGGCACCAACCGGCTATGAATTTGCCGGGCACTCCGCCCTTTACCGCGCGCCCTACAAGCTGGTGCGCAACCGTCCGCCGCTGGGCGACGGCGAGTGGCGCCTGTTCCACATTGGCGATGACCCCGGCGAAACCCGCAATCTCGCCACAGAACTGCCGCAAGTATTTGCCCAGCTACAGGCGGACTATGCCGCCTATGTGCAGCGAGTGGGAGTGCTGCCGGTACCGGAGAACTATGTCTTTGAAAAGCAGGCAGCACTCAACGCACTGGTGTTTGTCTGGCTACCACGCTACTTGCCGGTGCTTCTCCTGGTGCTGGCTGCGGTGCTGCTGGTGTTTGTCTGGCTGCGCCGCAGGCGCCGCCGCCGTGATTGATTGCCAGCCCGGCGTCTCGTCAACCGGCAAATGGGTGAGCTCATGCCAACAGGATTGAATCGTACCTACCTCGTCGTTCTGACGCTGCTGTGCTTTGGCTGCAGCCCGGTGGAGGATCCCACCCTGTTTCCCGTCTTTGATGCTGCGGCCGTTGAATCACCTCCGGCAAAGCCCGGTGTAGATCGCAATCCCCTGCGCAACCTCCTGTGGGGCGACTTGCACATCCACACCAGTTACTCGACCGATGCCTATGCTATGGGGGTCCGCTCGACGCCCGATGACGCCTATGTATTTACCCGTGGGGGCACCATCGAGCACGGCGCCGGTTATCCGATTCGCATCGACCGACCGCTGGACTTTGCCGCGGTGACCGACCACGCGGAATACCTTGGCGCCGCGCGGGCTGACGACAGCCGCGTCGAGGCGCTGGAAGAGCGCAGCCTGCGTGATCGCCTGTTGTACGACAGTCCGCTGTCGCTGATTCCGGTGGTTCTTTCCGTGGCGCGGGATATTACCGGTGAGAAGCGCTTTGCCGACGATCCGTCCGTGGCGGCCGTAGTGCGCGACGCCTGGCGGGCGACGGTGGAGAGCGCCAACGCCCACTATGATCCGGGCGTGTTTACCACCTTTGTCGGTTATGAATGGACGTCCATGCCCGACGGCCAGAACCTGCACCGCAATGTGATCTACCGCGACAGCAATGTACCGCAGACCCCCTTCAGCTCATTCGAGTCGGAGAATCCCGAGGACCTGTGGGATCTGCTGGACGAACAGCGCGCGGCGGGCAAGCGGGTGATCGCCATTCCCCACAACGGCAACGTTTCCAACGGACTGATGTACCGGCAAACCCGTTACGACGGCAGCCCGATTACCGCAGACTATGCCGAGCAGCGTACCCGCAACGAGCCGGTCAGCGAAATTTTCCAGATCAAAGGTACTTCCGAAACCCATCCCATGCTGTCACCGGAGGATGAGTTCGCGGATTTCGAAATTATGAACAGCCAGCTGAGCCCGACCGGCGACGACAGTGAGCCCAAGGGCAGTTACGCGCGGGATGCGCTGCGAACCGGCATCGAGTTCGCCCACACAGAGGGCTTCAATCCCTACCGTTTCGGGGTGATTGGCAGCACCGACAGCCACAATGCGAGCTCTTCGGTGGAGGAGAGCAATCACCACGGAAAACTGCCGCTGATGGACGGGACTGCCGCGATCCGGATGGGCGAGGCCATTCCGCTGCCCGATTCCCTGCGCCGTTCCCGCAAGTGGGGAGCGGCGGGTCTCGCCGGTGTCTGGGCCGAGGAAAATACCCGCGAGTCGATTTTTGACGCCCTGGTGCGCCGGGAAACCTTTGCCACCTCCGGGCCGCGCATTCTGCTGCGCTTCTTTGGCAGTTTCAATTACAGCGATGAACTGCGGCAGCGCGCAGATGCGCTGCAATTGGCCTATGCCCGGGGCGTGCCCATGGGCGGGGTCCTGTCGAAAAGCGACGTTCCTGCTGACGGGCGCCACAGCGCTCCCGGCTTTTTCATCTGGGCGGCGAAAGACCCTGCCGGGGCCAACCTGGACCGGGTACAGATCATCAAAGCCTGGGTTGACGATGACGGGCGCAGTCACGAACGCATCTACAATGTGGCACTGTCCGACGCGGGGCGCCTGGAAGAGGGCGGTGATGCGGCGCCGGTGGGCAATACGGTGGATGTGACCGCGGCGAGTTACAGCAACAGCCTCGGCGCGACGCAGCTGAATGCATTCTGGCGCGACCCGGACTTTGACGGCGACAGCGACGCGTTCTACTACGCCCGTGCGATTGAAATACCGACACCGCGCTGGTCAACCTACGATGCGCGCAGGCTCGGTATCGAGGCGCCGCAACCCACCAGTATCCAGGAGCGGGCAGTGAGTTCGGCTATCTGGTATCAGGCGGAATAGATTCCCGAAGCAAAACCTGCAGCAGGAGGTGGCATGATGGGACGTTGGGAAGGGATCGAGGAGTACATCTGCGTCGTCGAGGTCGGCAGTTTCACCGCGGCGGCGGAGCGGCTTGGTGCTTCCAAGTCCTATATCAGCAAGCAGGTCGGTCTGCTGGAGGACCGGCTGGGCGTTCGCCTGCTGCAGCGTACCACCAGGCGCCTCACGCTCACCGAGTCGGGCGAGGTCTTCTTTGCCCACTGCAAAGAGATGTCGGAGCACTTCGATCGGGCTGAGTCGACCCTCTCGGATATGCAACTTACCCCGCGCGGTACCCTGAAGCTGGCCATCAACAGCCGCTACGGTACCCACTTCATGGCGGGCGCCGTGGCGGCGTTCTCGAGGGAGTACCCGGATATGTCGGTGGAAGTGCACTCCAGTTTTCGCGATGTCGACCTGCTGACCGACGGCTACGACCTCACACTGCGCTATGACGATTTGGAGGACTCCAGTCTCAAGGCGCGTGGCCTTGGTGCCTACTCCCTCAGTCTCTGTGCCTCTCCGGACTACTGGCAGTCGCGAACCATGCCGGCCAGCCCGGAAGATCTGCAGCAACACAACTGCCTGACCACACCGGAACGCTGCTGGCTGTTCAATACCGACAAGGTTCGGGGCACCACCCGGGTAAAGGTGTCGGGCAACTGGATTAGCGAGGACGGTGCGAATCTGCTGGCGGCGGCCAGGGCGGGTATCGGCCTGGCGCAGCTCCCGGACTTTTTCGTGCGCGAGGCGGTGGCCCGGGGCGAGCTGGTGAAAGTACCGCGCCAGCAATGGAACGGCTACGACCGCCAATGCTGGGCGGTCTATCCCAACACCCGGTACCTGTCGGCCAAGGTTCGCTACTTTATCGATTTCCTCATCGAGTATGTCCATCACCTGCCGCTGGACAACTTTGAGGCTCGCCCGGTACGTCGTCTGCAGGCCTGAAGCAGCGGACACCGCCGGCGCTCGTGGATTGGCGCCGAATGGTGAACGCAGTAATTACCGGCAGCGCCTTCCGGCAGCCAGGGACAGCCTCTAGAGTCAGGGGCAGGTAGTTTCCGGCATCGCCATTGCCAGGCAACGACCCGGGAAATCGCCAGACAGGCAGGAGATAGCACATGACAGCAACCACCACCCCGATACAGGCGCCGCAGTCGTCACCGGCCTTGTACAGCCTGGGTTCACCGCGGGCAAACGAACTGCTCGAGGCCGCCCGACGCATGCACCCTGTCCTGGCAGCGCGCCGCGCCGCCGCAGAGAGTGAGCGCTGTATTCCGGATGCGACCATTGACGACTTCCAGGAAGCGGGATTTTTCAGGGTCCTGCAAGCGCGCGAGTACGGCGGATATGAGATGGATCCGCAGGTGTTTTTTGCTCTGGGGCTGGAAATAGCGAAGACCTGCATGTCCTCGGCCTGGGTGCTGGGAGTCATCGGTGTGCACAACTGGCAGATCAACCTGTTTGACGACGAGGCCGCCGGGGAAGTCTGGCGCGACGACAACAGTGTGCTGATATCTTCCTCCTACGCGCCGGTGGGCAGGGTGGTGCCGGTTGAAGGTGGTTTTAAATTGAGTGGCCGCTGGAGCTTTTCCAGCGGCTGCGAACACTGTGACTGGGTATTCCTCGGCGCCGTAGTGCCCACCGAGGAGGCGCCCTTTGACATGCAGAACTACCGCACGTTTCTGCTGCCGCGTTCGGACTATCGCATCGTGGAAAACTGGGATGTGGTCGGCCTCAAGGGGACCGGTAGCCACGATATTGTGGTCGATGATGCTTTCGTGCCGGAACACCGTACGCACCGCATGCGAGAGGACAGGGGCGGCGCCAAGTTTGCGCACAAGCCACCGCTCTATCGATTGCCCTTTATGCAGGTCTTTGCCCGTGCCGTATGTACCGCCACCCTCGGCGCAACGGAAGGCGCGCTGGAGAAGTACCTGGAGATAGGGCGCAGCCGCTGGAGCGGGCCTATCCCGATGCGCGATGATCCAACGGCCCGGCGTATAGCTGCTCGGGTGAAGGCGGAAGTCGAGTGCATGAAGCGCACCCTGTTCTGCAATTTTGACGAGCTGATGAGCTGCGCGCGGGACGGCGTCGAAGCCGACCTGCTCGACCGGGCGCGCTATCGCTACGATACCGCCGTGGTGGCGGATCGCTGTCGTGAACTCTCGTCGAAGATGCTGAAGGCGGCCGGCTCCTCCGGCATTCGCAATGAAAGCCCGCTGCTACAGCAGCACCGGGATATTCTCTCCAGCCAGGCGCACATTGCCAACGTATCCGAGCCCTTCGAAATCAATTTCGGCGGCATGCTGCTGGGTGCGGAAACCACGGATATGGGTATTTGACCCACAGCTGCAGGCACACCCCTTACCTTAAATGAGAGCAAGCAAATGATATCCAGCATGGGTTATGTCTTCATCGCCGCCCGGGATCCGCAGCAGTGGCTGAGCTATGGCACTGAAGTACTGGGCATGATGCAGGCGCCGGGGATGCCCGCTGGCGACAGCGTCTATCTGAAAATCGATGAGCGTCCCTTCCGCTTTGCGGTGGTGCCCGGGGAGGAGGACCACCTGTTGTGCTGCGGTCTGGAGGTGCGCGACGGTGCCGCGCTGGATCAACTCTGCAAGCGACTGGAAGAGGCGGGGGTAGCGTTTGCATGGGGCAGCGCAGCCGAGGCCGGCGAACGCTGCGTACGTCGCTTTATCCGCTGCTCCGACCCTTCCGGCAATCGCCTTGAAATCTATTGCGGGGCTACCCTGGACTACCTGAAGTTCGTTTCGCCCCAGGGTATCGCCGGCTTTGAAACCGGCTGCAACGGCAGTGCAGGTTTCGGTCACGCTGTACTGCCTGCGTCAAAGCTGGAAGAGACCCATGCCTTCTACACAGAGCTGCTGGGCATGGGCGATACGGACTATATGAACTTTCGTTTCAGCGAGGATCCCGCCGACCCGGGGCTGGGCCTGTATTTTCTCCACGCCGACAACCCGCGGCATCACTCGCTGGCGCTGTTCGAGTGTGAAAACGCCGCGGGCTGTATTCACCTGATGCTGGAGGTGAGCACTGTCGATGAGGTGGGTTACTGCCTGGACCGCGTATTGGCGCGGGACATTCCCGTCACCTCCACCCTGGGGCGCCACACCAACGATCGCATGCTGTCGTTCTACATGATGACGCCGGGTGGCTTTCCGCTGGAGTTCGGCTGCCAGGGCCTGCAGATGGACTGGAGCGATTACACGCCGACTGTATCGGCAACACCCAGCCTGTGGGGCCACAAGTTCGCGCTGTAGGCCGCCGCCTGGTCAGGGGTTGGCGTCGAAGGTGACTTCATCGTAGCGCGGGTTGCTTCCCTCCAGCATGGCTTCGTTTTTCGCGCGCAGGTAACCCTTGAAGGGATGGGTGAAGATCCAGAAGCTGTTTGCGCGAATGCCGGCGAATACCCGGTCGGCGCAGAGTTGGGGTGTTATGAAGCCCGGTTCTCCGGCCATCAGGTGGTCCGCCGCATCGGTGGCTGCCGCGCTGTCGGTGATACCCAGGAGTTCATCGCTGATTGAAGTAAGCACCGGTCCCGGGCAGAGCAGTGACACCGCGACCGGTGATTGCAACGCGGCGAGGTCGTAGGCCAGTGTCTCGGTGATGCCACGTACGGCCATTTTGCAGGCGGTGTACTGCGCCATGCCGGGTGCCGCCACCAGGGAACCGACGGAGCCGGTATTCACTATGTGGGCGTCGGTCTGCGCCTCGATCATGGCGGGCAGGAAAGCATTGATTCCGTTCACCACCCCGAGGACGTTCACGGACAGTATTTTTTCCCAGTCCGCGGCGGTGTGTTGCCAGGTCATTCCCACGCGCAGAATCCCGGCATTGTTGAACAGCAGGTGGATATCGCCGAACGTGGCGCGGCACTGCGCGGCAAAGGCGTTCATCTGCTCTGCATCGGCGACATTCACCACACCAGTGAGGACTTTGCAGCCGCTTTCTTCCAGCTCTGTGGCGACGGCCTGCAGTTTCCCGGGGTGAACATCAGCCAGCGCTACCTGCATACCCTCGGAAGCACACCGCTGGGCCAGGGCGCGGCCAATACCGCTGGCTGCCCCGGTGATAACGGCCACTTTGCCTTCGAACTGTTCCATGCTCTGCACCTGATTATTGTGGTTTCAGCCAATGTAGCCTTCGCTGCCGTATGTGATAAGCGACTCCTCATGGACACTTAATTCGCGCAGGTGCCCTTATCCACAGGCTGTGCAGGCGCTAGAGTTAAGCTGCCCGAACAGTCCCGGTAGTCCCTCGAGACCGGTCTGCAATGATAATAATGAGGAGCAGTCATCATGCCCGCAACACCGTTGGTCCATTCTTCTTCTCAGCGGCTTTCACTCGCGGTTGCCGCCGCTCTATCCGGTTTGCTTGCCACCGCGACACCCGCACTGGCACAGCAGAAGGGCCAGGCCACTGTACTGGAAGAGGTACTGGTTACGGCCCAGCGCCGCGAGCAGAACCTGCAGCGTACCTCGGTGTCGGTGACAGCCCTGGGGCGGCAGCTGTTGGAAGACGCCGACCTGCCGGAACTGACCAGCCTGGAAAACCTGGTACCAAACCTTAATTTCCGCATCGGCAGTGACGGCGGCAACAGCACCATGCAGGCCTTTATTCGCGGTGTTGGCCAGTTCGATTTTGCCGTTACCACCGATCCCGGTGTGGGTATGTATATCGACGGCGTGTTCCAGTCCCGCACGATCGGCGCCAATCTCGAGTTTGCCGACATCGAGCAGGTGCAGGTACTGCGCGGACCCCAGGGCACCTTGTACGGCAAGAACACGATTGGCGGTGCTATCAACATCGTGACGCGCAGGCCCGGGGACGAGTTCGACCTGGACCTGAAGCTCAGTGCCGGTTCCTACCAGCACCGTGAGGTGAGCGGGTATCTGTCGCTGCCGCTGATCGAAAACACGCTGTCGGCCAGTGTCGCTTTTATCGACCGCGAATCTGACGGCTGGCAGGAGCGGCGGGGGCCGGATGCCGGGGGAGACGATATGTCTGGTGGCCGCGCCCATCTGCTGTGGCGGGCTGGTGACAGCTTTGATTCGCATCTGGTGGTCGACGCGGTGCACCAGCGCCAGGAGGCCTACCCCCAGGTACTGGCTGCCTTCAATCCGGCCCAGACCTTCCCGTTTTTCTTCAATACCTTTGTCACACCGGGCGATCCCTGCTGTACGCCCAATACCGATATCGATAAAAGCAACGTCCTCAACGACAGGGACGTTGACGACCTCGACTCCCGCGGGGCCAGCTGGACCAATACCTGGCACCTGGAGAGCCTGCAGCTGCAGTCAATTACCGGCTACCGCAAGATTGAATCCGATATCGGCCGCGAAACCGACAACGATCCCGCGGACTACAATTACAACCTGAATGTGATCGATACCGAACAGTTCAGCCAGGAGTTCCTGCTCTCCGGGCTGGCGATGAATGACCGGCTGGACTGGGTCGCCGGTCTCTACTACCTGTCTGAAGATGCCAGCCAGACCACCAACCTGACCGTCGCTGGAGGCCTGTTCGAGGCCCTGTCCAGCCTGCCGCTGGACGTCACCACGCCGACGGGTATTCCCTATCGTTTCCTGGCGACGGCGCTGGATCTGAGTTACGACTACAACCGGGTACAGGACACCACCAGCTACGCCGCCTATTTCCACGCCATCTACAGCCTTACCGAACAGCTGCGGCTCACGCTCGCAGCTCGCTATACCGATGAGAAGAAGGAACTGGATGTCTATTCGGTGAAGCGCGCCAGCCAGACGCCCATCCTGGCGCCCGGTCCCACCGATGACGGTGCCTGCAGCGATGTGGTCGCGGAAGGGCCCGGCAGTCGCTACCAGTGCGAGCAGAGCTGGACCGAGGTCTCCCCCAAGATCGGACTTGAGTACGACATCAACGACGACCTCATGGCCTATGTCAGTGTGTCCCAGGGCTTTCGCAGTGGCGCCTTCAACGGCCGACCGACAGCGACCAACCAGATATCCGTTGCCGATCCGGAGATCATCACCAGCTACGAGCTCGGCCTGAAGTCCCAGTGGCTGGCCCGGCGCCTGATTCTGAATGGTTCTGTTTTCTTCAACGACTACGAGGACCAGCAGTTCCTGGTCAACCGTTCGTCGGCGTCGCTTGACGGCGGCCTGGCACTGATTGTCGACAACGCCGGCAGTTCGAGTATCACCGGTGCCGAAATCGAGCTCTCGGCCCTGCCGACGGAGGGTCTCACCCTGACCGCCAGCCTGGGCTGGATCGATGCGGAGTTCGATACTTTTGACAGTATCGACCCCGCTACAGGCCTGCCCCAGGACCTCAGTGGCCGGCCTTTCGCAGATACGCCAGAACTTACCTGGAACCTGATGGCGCAGTACGACTGGTTCTTCAGTGGCGGCAGTTCACTGAAGCTGCTGGCCGATGTGTACTACAAGGACGACGTCTACTACAGCAACGACGAGGCATCGGAAAGCTTTGACACCCTGCACGCCGATGGTTTTGCCACCTGGAATGCGGGGTTGATCTACAGTACCTCCGACAATCGCTGGCAGTTCGCCCTCCACGGGCGCAACCTCGGCGACGAACGGGAGATCGTCGGCGGCTTCGGCGTCGATGCCTTCGGTATCACCAATGTGGCCTACACCGCTCCGCGACGCTACTACGCGTCAGTTCGCTACCAACTGTGAGGCCCGGGCCCTGCAGGCCTTGCGCCTGCAGGGCTGCACATGGCTGCAGGCTTGCCTCAATCCAGCCGCATGCGCTTGACGATATCCTGCAATTCGCCGCTGGCACGCATCTTCTCGATGTCGCTGCGCAGCGCGGCCGCCTTGTCGGCGCCGTCTTCATTCAGCAGGAAGCGCACCGGCTCGTCGCGCAGCACCGCGTCGTCGGCCATGTTCAGGTGATTGTGACGGATCATGCCCTTGAGTGAATCCACGTATTCCTTGCCGCGCTCGGAGTAGCTCAGCAGACCGTCGGCCAGCACCAGGGAATCCATTGGCTTGCCGGCAGCCCGCACTTCGGCGCGCAGGCGGCGGAAGTCCTCGTAGGCCCGGTGAGACATCAGGTTGATAAAGTAGCCGCGGACACTGTCGAAGGGCCATTCAAAGGTTTTTATCTGGTGATTGCCCTTGCTCGCGCGCTGTTCCCGCGGTTTGAGGCCGTCGTCCTTGTAGGTCCACTGGCCAAACAGGGAGTTGCCCTCGACTGCAAAACGGGAGGTACCGTAGCCACTTTCGTAAGCGGCCTGACCGAGGGCGAGGCCGGGGGGGACCACGTCGACCCGGTACAGCAGGGCATCGATCATGCTGCCGAGCTCCGGTGTGTTGTCCTGTAGGGCATCTACGTATTCCTGGGTTTCTCCGGGCAGCAGCATGGCCAGCCGTTTCAGCAGTGCAAGGCTTTCCGGGCTGACCCTGCCGTCGGCGGCCAGTTCCTCGCGGGCCTGCTCGAGGCCATCGCGGAAGTTCATCACCATCTTGTTGGCGTGCATGACCAGCGGCAGCATCAGGCGATAGAACAGGGCTTTCTTCTGCTGTACGGGCATGTTCCTGGAGGCCTCCTGCCAGGTCGGATGAATGGCCGCAACCAGCAGGTGTGGCACCTGTAAGGGTTCATCCGCCTTCGGCTCGCCCCACCAGTTTTCCTTTTCCAGTATGCCGATCATATCCTCCAGTGAACTGGTGACGATGACTTCGACATCGCTGCTGACCGGCGCGGCTGCGGGGGCTGTATCTGGTGCTTCTACATTTTGTCCGGCGCTGGACTCTGGCGCCTCTGCCGGTGCGGTGGCTTCCTCCTGTTTACTGCAGGCGCCGAGCCCCAGGCTGAGGACCAGCACTCCGAGTGCCGTAATATTCCGCGGACGGGTCGCTGTCATACATTGATCTCCAGTTGTATTGGATTGGTTGTTGCTTTCTGCCGAACGATCCATACCCGTGAGATCCACCAGTAGCCGCCCGACGCCGTTGGAGGCTGTAAATTTGTGAGGTGAGTGTAACCCCTGTGCTACCTGCTGGAAATGCAGGGCAAAAGTGGCTTGTCGCGGCTACACTGATGCACCACAGACTTTACCGCTGGAGATTGCCGCTGCAGCTGGCCCAAGTGACCCGTCGCACCTGCGTTGCCCAATGACCGCGCTGAAAATACTCCTGTCCATGGTGCTGGCGCTAGCCCTGCTACTGGGTGGGCTGCTGGCCTGGCTGCATTTCGCTGACCTGACGGCCCACCGCTCCTGGCTTGGCGCTATGATCGGCAACACCATCGGTCGTGAACTCAGACTGCAGGGGGATATCGATGTGGATGTGTGGCCGGAGCTGCGCCTGGCAGTCACTCAGGTATCTCTGGCCAACGCGGACTGGGGGAGCGAGCCGTGGATGGCCAGCGTCGGGCAGACGGAATTGGCCCTGCGCACTGCATCCCTGTGGCAGCGGGGGCCGATAGAGGTCCGGCTGGCAAGCGCCAGCAATGTCGATGTGCTGCTGGAAAGCGGACCCGACGGGCAGAGCAATCTGCCCATCGTGTCCAGTGAGAGCGACGCAGATGTGCAGGAGGCGGGCGGCGGTATCGGTGTGGTGCTCGAGAAGGCAACGTTCGCCAACTTGCGTGTGCGCCGGCGATCGGCGCAGGAAGAGGCGGTCTATACCTTGTCGCACCTGCAGTTGCGGGCAGACGGGAACGATCAACTGCAGATTGAAGGCGAGGGGCGGGTGCGTGAACAGCCCCTGCGATTGTCCGGCAGGATTGGCACCCGCCGGCAACTTGCGAGTGGCGGGTCCATACAGTACCAGTTGGCTCTGCAACTCGGTGATGCCGATATGATACTGAAAGGTCGACGCGAGGTTCCCCGTCCCGACGTCGACGGCACACTGCAATTGAGGCTTCAGGTCGAGGGGGTGCCGGCGCTCCTGCAGGCGCTGGCAGTACCGCTACAGCTGGACGGGCAGGTACCGTCGGCCGGCCACCTGACCGCCGATCTGCGCGTAGCTGCCGACAGTTTCGAGGGGGCTTTAGAGGCCGGGTTCGGCGAGCTCACGCTCACCACGCAGTTGCGCGGCGCTGACAATCGGCTGGAGGTAAATGGCGACATCGATAACCTGCAGCGACTGGCTTCCATCGCCTCGGTGCAAGGTCTGCCGGAGTTGCCGCTGGTGTTTGCGGCTACACTCGAGCGCAGGGATCACGCGCTCGCCGTTCCCGCGTTCAGCCTGGATATCGGCGGCACGAAACTGGAAGGTCGGGGCAGCTTCGCAGCCGAGGGCGTAGCGGGGAATTTTGAGCTCGATGCACGCGGCGAAATGGCATCGGAGTTATCGCCACTACTACCGGAGCTGCCATTCCAGCTCTCCACCACACTGGAGCTGGACGCCGGAGGCCTGCAGCTGGCGCCGTTGTCAGTGCGCCTGGGCGATAGCGACCTGGTGGGGGAGGCCTCCCTTGGAGCGGCGAGTGACGGCCAACGTGGCGCCCTCACGGCGGAACTGGTATCGAAGCAGATCGATCTACTGCAGTTGCTGGCCGTCCCCGCCGGCCCTGCTGAGACCCGTGAGGGGAAGGCAGAGCCTGCTGCTGAACCGGCTGCCGCCGCGCCCTATGTGTTTGGCGAGAAGAGGTTGCCGCTGGCCGCATTGCGGGGCAACCGCGTGCAAATCCGCTGGATGGTGGAGGAACTGGTGACTCAGTTCCTGGTGCTGGAAGATGTCGATCTGCAGGCCGTGTTGCAGGACGAGCGGCTTGAAATTACCGGCCGTGTTGTCGGCGCCGATGGCGGCGAAGGACACAACCGGCTGGTGCTGGAGGCCGGGAAGGATCAGCCCCGCCTCACTCTGCGCAGTCAGCTGAGGGATTTCCGCGTCAACCTGGCTTCAGGCGAAGTGCAAAAGGCAGAGGATATTCCTCCCCTCAGCCTGAGCCTGGACCTGAACGCCAGCGGCGCCAGCCCGCGGGAGCTGGCGGCCAGTAGCGCTGGCGAGGCACTGCTGACGATGGGCCCCGGCCTGCTGACCAACAGCCTCATGCAAACCTTTTCCAGCGACCTGGTGGCCCAGCTGGTGGCGGCATTGAACCCCTTTTCGAAGACCGAGACGCACATGCAGTTCCAGTGCGGCGTGATTGCGCTGCTGCTTGAGAAGGGGCTGGCGAACATCGATCCGGTGACCATCCAGACTGAAAAACTGCAGGTTGTGGCCAGCGGCGAAGTGGACCTGTCCGACGAGGCGATCAACATGGTGTTCAATACCAAGCCGCGCAAGGGCGTCGGGGTGAGTGCCGACATGTTCGTGACCCCTTTCGTGTCGCTGGAGGGCACCCTGGCCGCACCGCGCATGGGGCTGGATGAAAAGGGTACCCTGCTCACCGCGGGGGCAGCCATGGCCACTGGCGGCATGTCCATCCTCTGGAAGGGGATGATGGATCGCGCGACGGGCACCATCGACCACTGCAAGGAGGAGGAACTACAAAAATACGCGCACCCGCCACTGGACTGAAGCGGACAGCGGCGCTCCACGGGTTTGCGGCGCGTCGGATGATTGTCTATGATCGAAATCCGGGTATGTTCCTTATGTGATAATTACAAGACCCGTAATGGCACTCGGCTGACGCTTGTTACGCCGCTCGGGTGACCTTTCGCGGTCAGGAGATCTCGTCATGCGTTTGTCTTTCCTGTCTTTCCTCTGCCTGTTGTTTCTGGCCCTGACGGCCTGTTCCGATAGCTCTGATCGCAGAGAAATACCGCCAGAACCGGAGCCACAGATCGACTACCAACCGATTGTCTTCGTGCACGGCCAGTCCGGCTCGGCGCAGCAGTTCGAAAGCCAGGCCCAGCGCTTTACCAGCAATGGCTATCCTCAGGACCTGATCTTTGCCTTTGAGTACGATACCAGCCAGGAGGACAATCCCCTGGCTGATCTGGACACTTTCATAGATTCGGTACTGTCGGAGACGGGTGCCGATACGGTTTATGCGGTGGGCCACTCCCGCGGTACTTCCGTGTGGACATCCTACCTGGACGCCCCGGATTTTGGCGGCCCGGACAAGGTGTCGAAGTACGTCAATATCGATGGTCGCGCTCCTGACGAGCTGCCGGGGGGCGTGCCAACCATAGGTATCTGGGGGGAGTGGAACACCGCCGACAGCGGCTTCAATCTAAACGACAACATGAACTCGCAGATCGGCCCCAACCCGGAGGACAATTTCTATTTCCCGGAAAAGTCCCACACCGAAGTCGCGACGTCGCCGGAGGCCTTCGGCCTGATGTACGAATTCTTTACCGAAGTGGCCGCGGAAACTACCGACGTTCTGCCCGGCGATGGGGACACGCGTGAAGTGGCGGGCCGGGCGGTTCTCTTCCCAGAGAATATCGGGTTCCAGGGCGCCCGGCTGGAAGTCTGGCCGGTGGAGCAGGCCACCGGCCAGCGCGCCGTCGATGAACCTGTGGCCAGAGCTGACATCGGTGCCAGTGGTGAATTCGGCCCCCTGACGCTGGAGGCGGGCCAGCACTATGAGTTTGCCCTGCTGCGGCCGCCCTCTGAGTCTTTCGATCAGCCCAGCGTGCACCATTTCTATCCCGAGCCGTTTGTTAGCGACGATTATCTCTTCCGCCTGCAGTCCAGCCAGGCCGGACAGAGCATAGAGTCCTTCCTGCCCACGGCCGACGATACCACCGGTATGGTGGTAGCGCGCCAGCGGGAGTTCTGGGGCGACCAGGGCGCCGGCAGTGACGAGTTGTTCGTTGACGGGGTTAATGTCCTGCTGCCTTCGATCAGCCCTCGTGCCGTCGGCAACGGAACGGGAGTCAACCTGGCGGTGTTCGTCTTCGATCACGAGGGCGACAAGGTGTCTGACCTGGAGAAGGGTGAAGTTTTCCCGTTCAGCGCCCTGACCTTCCTCACCGGGCTGGACCTTTATATCCCGGCGACGGCTACCGCCACCGGCACTGTCACGGTGTCCCTGGTGGATCGCGGGGGTGAAACGACAGAGTTGAACGTGCCCAACTGGCCTTCCAGCAGCAACCGCATCAGCGTGATGTTTGACGATGTGCCGAAGTAGGCCATGGCCCCCGCGCCTACAGTGAGGCCAGGTACTCGGCCACGGCCGCCGGTGCACCACGCATCAGCACCTCATGCCGCTGTTGCCTGAGCTGGTAGTCGTACATCGGGTCGTAGTAATCCCGCAGCAGCACCCGAATCCACGCCCGGTGGCCGCTGTTGTCGCCCCGCTGGTGGGCCACCAGCGCTGCCTCCAGCTGGGCGCTCAGCGCCTGGTAGCGCTGCCCGCCGAGGCGCCGGTGTATTCTCGCCAGTGACTGTCGCAGGTCCCCGGCGAAGGACAGGAAGCCCTGTTCCTCGCCCTGCGCCGCCTGCCATTCGTCCAGCTTGTGCAGGATGTAGTTGCGGAAGCTGTGCTCCACACGCTCTTCCAGTGGCCGTTCCACCATCACCCGCGGCGCCGTGGCCATGGTTTGCCGCAGTGCCGTAGGCAGGGCGCAGCGGCCGATCAGCAGGCTTTCGTCCTCCAGCAGCAGGGGGCGGCCGGCAAAGGCGTGATTGGCGCGCAGCAGGGCGATCCCGAGGCGGTTTTCGAAATCGATCTGCGACGGTTGCCCCGCCGGGCGCCGGCCGAAGGTGCTGCCGCGGTGGTGGGCCAGCGCCTCCAGGTCGATGCTGTTGGGCCGGGCGTTGAGCAGGTCGGTTTTGGCGCAGCCAGTGCGGCCGGCGATGACGCACAGGGGGTGGCTTGTCACCACCTGCTCGGTGGTGTCGATGAGGAAACGGCGCATGGCCTTGTAGCCGCCGATAACCCGCGGGTAGTCCACGCCTGCTTCGCGCAGCCACTGCTGTACCGTCTGGCTGCGCAGGCCACCGCGCCAGCAGAACAGGTAGCCGTCGGGGTGGGCGCGGGCGAAGTCCAGCCACTGCTGCAACCGATCTTTCTTCGTGTTCCCGCTCACCAGTCTGTGGCCCAGTTCGATGGCGGCCTGCTGGCCTTCGCGCTTGTAGCAGGTGCCGACCCGGGCGCGTTCGGCGTCGGTCATCAGCGGCAGGCTGGCGACGAAGGGAAAGGAGCCCTTGCGGTACTCCTGCGGCGCCCGAGTGTCGAACATCGGTGTGTCGCGCAGGAACAGCGCGGCGTAATCCTGTGTATCGGCCAGTCTCAAGGCTGAACCTCGATGCGCGGGCCGCTGGCCCCGGGGCGCAACTCGCCGATGCAGTCGCTGCAGGCGCCCGCCCTGCGCAGAATGGCTTCCACTTCGATGCAGGACTCCGGTCGCACCGCCAGCAACAGTCCGCCGCTGGTCTGGGGGTCACAGAACAGGGCGCGCTGCTGGTCACTGAGCGCGCCGAGGCGCTCGCCGTAGGAGTCGAAATTGCGCAACGTACCGCCGGGCAGGCAGCCGGCGGCGATGTAGTCGCGCACCGGCGGCAGTAGCGGCACGGCGGATTCGCGGATGACCGCATTCACGCCGCTGCCTTCACAGACCTCCAGCAGATGACCCAACAGTCCGAAACCGGTGACGTCGGTCATGGCTTCCACGCCGGCGACCTGTGCCAACTCGGCGCCCACGCTGTTGAGGGTGCACATTACGTCGCGGGCCAGGAACTGGTGCTCCGGCCGCAGCTTTTTCTGCTTCTGGGCGGTGGTAAGGATACCGACTCCCAGGGGCTTGCTGAGATAGAGCCGGCAGCCGGCGCTGGCCAGGTTGTTCTGCTTCAGTTGTGTCTTGTCCACCAGGCCGGTCACCGCCAGGCCGAAGATCGGCTCCGGCGAGTCGATACTGTGGCCGCCCGCCAGACTGATGCCGGCATCGGCGCAGGCCTGGCGCCCCCCATCCACCACACGGCCCGCCACCTCGGCCGGCAGTACGCTTACCGGCCAGCCGAGGATGGCGATGGCCATCAGCGGGCGACCGCCCATGGCGTAAATGTCACTGATGGCATTGGTGGCGGCGATGCGTCCGAAATCGAAGGGATCGTCGGCAATGGGCATGAAAAAATCGGTGGTGCTCAATACCACCTGCCCGTTGCCCAGGTCGTAGGCGGCGGCGTCGTCGCGGCTGTGGTTGCCCACCAGCAATTGCGGTGAATCGGGCAACTGCAGGCTGGAGGCGAGAATCCGGTCCAGTACCGCGGGGGCAATCTTGCAGCCGCAGCCAGCGCCGTGGCTGTACTCGGTGAGGCGTATGGGCGCCGTGCTCATAAGTCGCTCCGCTATTCCAGCAAAAGTCGGTGAATCGGGTCGGCAGAATCATACGCCACGCGTGGAGGGTGGCCCAGCCGTACCTCATGGCCGCGCGATTCAGTACACTGGCGTTTTTCTGTGGATTCTGACTATGGCCATTGATCTGGCGGAAGACGAACACTGGATGCGCCGCGCCCTGGCCCTGGCGGACCGCGCTGAGAACGAGGGCGAAGTGCCGATTGGCGCCGTGGTGGTGCGCGACGGCAAACTGCTGGGGGAGGGCTGGAACTCCGTTATCAGCTACGCCGACCCCACCGCCCATGCCGAGATTGTTGCCCTGCGCGATGCTGCGCGTACAGCGGGCAACTACCGCCTGCCCGGGGCGACGCTCTACGTTTCGCTGGAACCCTGCACCATGTGTGCCGGGGCAATGATTCACGCCCGTATCGAACGCCTGGTGTTTGGCGCCCGGGAACCCCGCGCCGGCGTGGCCTGCAGTACCTGCAGCCTGCTGGATGAGGCGCGCTACAACCACCGGGTGAGCTGGCAGGAGGGGGTGCTGGCCGAAGACAGCAGCCAGCGACTAAAGGCCTTTTTCCGCGCCCGGCGCTAGCGACTGTCAGCCAGTTCCTGCTCCAGCATACCGACAAGCGCATCGACCATGCGCACCGAGTCGCGCCGGGTCCAGGCCCGTTGCCGGGTAGTGATGTGGTAGTGCTGGGCGCCGGCCAGGGTGTCCTCGGCGAAGGCCAGGGCGTCGTCGCTCGGCGTTGCGCTGCAGCAGTCGCGAATCAGCGAGCGCAGGGGGCTGCCCGGGGAGTCGCGCATGCTGGAGCGGGTTGATCGCAGTTCCGGGTATCGCGGCAGGGCTTCAAGAATACTCAGCATGGCGCGGCCGCGCTGGCCGGCCAGCGCGGCGCCCATGCTGTCGATCCAGTCGGTCAACTGTTCCCGTGGCGGCAGCGCCGGGTCGGGTAATTCACCAAGTTGCTGGTAGGCCTGCGCCAGCATGTCCCGGATCAGGGCCAGCTTGCCATCGAAGCGGCGGTAAAAAGAGTTGCGACCACAGCCCGCCCGTGCCAACACGTCGTCGATGGTCATGCCGTCAAAGCCCATGGCCGCCAGGGACTCCCAGCCCGCGTTCAGCAGGGCGCCATCTATTTTCCGGTTGCGGGGGCGGCCGCGGGTGGATTTGTCATTCACGAATTTACCTGATGCCCGTCATTTTTCTGTCATTTAATTACGATACTGTGCCGTTCCTTAATTGATTGCAAGCCCCCCTGCGAGGTAAAAGGAATGGCTCAACAACCCCTGTATTTGTACTGTAGCGTTGCTTTGCTGGCGAGCGCCCCGGTTCTGGCCGCCGCCGAGCCGGTGAAGCCGGCGGGCACTGCGCTGGAAGTGATCACGGTCACGGCGCAGAAGCGCGAACAGCGTATCACTGATGTGCCGATGTCCATGAGCGCCTACGACGGTGAGTTCCTGGAGCAGATCGGCGGCACCGAGCTGGACCGTATCGCCGCCATTACCCCCGGTTTTGTCATCCAGTTGCAGGACAAGTTCGCTCCGGGCTTTTCCATTCGCGGCATTACCTCCAATGACTTCAGCCCGCAGAGCGAACTGCGGGTGGCGGTGTTCCAGGATGGCGTGGCGGTCACCCAGGCGGCGTCCTCCTACGGCGAGCTGTTCGACATCGACCGCATCGAGGTGGAGAAGGGCCCCCAGTCCACCCTGCACGGCCGCTCGGCCCTCAACGGCGGTGTTTCCATCTTTCACAAAACGCCCGGGGACGAGCCCGGTTTTGAAGTGCAGGGCGGGGTGGGTGACTACGACTACCGCCACCTGCAGGGTGTGGCCAACGTGCCGGTCACCGACACCCTGGCGGTGCGCATCGGCGCCCTGATGCGCGAGCGCGATGGCTACGTGGAGGACATTGGCAGCGACAAGACCTACAACGACATCGACGCCCGGGCCTACCGCTTCAGCGCCCGCTGGGAGCCCAGTGACAAATTCAGCTTCAACCTGGTGGCGACACTGGATGAGGACGATACCAACAGCACGGTGCCGTTCAAGTCCGGCACTTTCCTGCCGCTGGACCAGGAAAGCGGTGAGATAGTGGGCGACCTCGACTTCTGGTCGCCCTTGCACCTGGACACCTTTGGCACTATTCCGTCCCCGTATTTTCAGCGTGAAATCCGCGGTGCCAGCGGCACTGCCGAGTACTACATCGACGATCGCCTGAGCCTGACCTCGATCACCGGCTATCGCTGGTTTGACGCCTGCGAGTCCTTCGACAGCGACGGCACCTCCACCAACATGATCGCCGGCCACCAGTGCAACGGCGGCGAACAGCTCTCCGAGGAAATCCGCCTGAACTTCAGCGGCCTCGGCAACTTCGATGGTTTTGTTGGCGCCAGCGTTTTCGACGCCAGCAACTACATGAGCATGGACCTCGGTTACGACGAGCGCGCCATGGCCCTGCTGCTGGGCGGCGTACTGCAGCCGCTGGCGCCCCGCGGCCTGACCAACGAAGAGATCAACGCCCTGTTGGGCCCCACGGCCGATTTCCTCAAGCCCTTCCACCTGGATCGCAACGAAACCAGTGCCGATGTGCGTACCTATGACCTGTTCGCCGATGCCACATTGCATCTCAGCGAGCAGCTGGAAGTGTTTGCCGGCGCGCGGGTCACCTGGGATGACAAAACGGTGTCCATGCGTGGCACCACGCCCCTCGGCCCCAGCAACCTGACCGGCGGCGGCATCCTGTTCAATCCCACTGCCAACGGCGAAGCCGTCAGCGATGACAACAGTTCTACCACCACCACTGGCCGTGCCGGCGTGCGCTACAGCTTCAGCGACAGCCTGAACTGGTACGCCGTGTACGGCATCGGCAAGCGCCCGGAAGTACTGAACGTCAACGTCGACGGCAGTTCCGAAGTGATTCCCACGGAAGAGCTGGCCTCGGTGGAAACCGGGCTGAAATTCCAGCTGCTGGATAACCGCCTGGTGGGCGATACCTCTGTGTACTACTACGAGTATGAGAACTTCCAGACCCAGGGACTGGTGGATGGCCGCCTTTCTACCGTGAATGCCGGCGAGGCAGACGCCACCGGTTTCGAGGCCCAGTTCAATTATCTTGCCTCGGAGGCGGTCAATCTCTTCGCCAGCTATGGCTACAATAAGGCGCGTCTGCGCTCCGGGGCCTATGACGGTAACCAGTTCCGCAACAGCCCTGACCATAAATTCTCACTGGGCGCCAACCTGGCCCTGCCGTTGTTCGGCGGCTCTCTGGAGTTGTCACCGGTGTATAGCTGGCAGTCTGAAATGTTCTTCTTCGACGACAACGACAAGCCCGAACTGCAGCAGCGCGTACCGGCTGCCTACTCCGACACCAGGGTGGACGAGTTCCAGGACAGCTTCGGCCTGCTGAGCGCGCGCCTGTCCTACTATGGCGGCAGCGGCAACTGGTCGGTGGCCCTGGTGGGCGGCAACCTGACCGATGAAAAATACCTGGTTGATGCCGGCAATACCGGCGATTACTTTGGCATCCCGACCTTTATCGGTGGCAGCCGTCGCAACGTGCGCGCCGAATTCAGTTTCGATTTCTAATAAAGCCTGCAAGGAGTGAATAGCATGACCCCCATCAAACCCCTGTGCCGTGCGGTGGCGGCGGCCTGCCTGCTGACCGGCCTGGCGCCACTGGCGGGCGCCGGTGACGACACCTTCACCATCGCGGTGATTCCCGATACACAGAACTACCTGGATTATACCCACCAGACTGCCGAGGGTTTTCCCTTCGACGCCAATGTCATGTTCATCGAACAGATGCAGTACATTGCCGACAATCTGGAAAGCGCCGGCGGCGAGATCGCCTTTGTCACCTCCCTGGGCGATGTGTGGCAGCACCAGACCCTGAAGATGGACGAGGAGCACAAGGCCCGCGGTTTCAAGGCGGCCCCCAACCCGCTGTTCGACGGCCACTTCCAGCCCACCGAGAAGACCCGCACCGTGGAGATGCCCAAGGCCCACGAAGGCTTTTCGCTGATCGCCGGCAAGGTGCCCTTCTCGGTGGTGCCGGGCAACCACGATTACGATGCCATGTGGACCGATTCCAAGCACCCGCCGGCCGCCGAGTTCGATCCCACCGACTGGTCCAGCCTGGGCGTACTGCACCCGGGTGGCCTGGATAACTTCCGCGCCGTCTTCGGCGCTGAAACCGCCTTTTTCAAGGACCAGCCCTGGTATGTGGCCTCCCACGACGGCGGCGCTGACAGTGCGCAGATCTTTACCGCCGGCGGCTACCGCTTCCTGCACATCGGCCTGCAGTTCGATGCACCCGACGAGAGCCTGGCCTGGGCAGCGGAGATTGTGAAGCGCTACCCGGGGCTGCCGACCATTGTGTCCACCCACGACTACATGAACACCGAAGGCGAGCGCAAGGCCAACGCGCTGATCGACGGCCAGCGGGTGGACCCGATCCACAACAACCCGGAGATGGTGTGGCAGAAGTTCATTAGCCAGCACGACCAGATATTCCTGGTGCTGTGCGGCCACCAGCACGCCCAGTCCAAGCGGGTGGACGACAATGTAGCCGGCAACCCGGTGTGGCAGTTGCTATCGGACTACCAGGACAGGCACCAGACCCTGGTGGATGTCGACTACGAGTTTGGCCAGTTCCCGGTGGGGATCGGCGATGGCTGGATGCGCTTTATGGAGTTTGACATGAGCGGCGACGAGCCCAGCGTCCACGTGCGCACCTACTCCACCCACTACGACGTGCAGAGCAGCGACCTCCCCGAATACGCCGACTGGTACCGGGAGAAGGAAAAGCCTAAGGAGTCGGTGCAGGAATACCGCGACGGAGATGATTTTGTCATCACCCTGGACGGCTTCCGCGCCCGCTTCGACGCCGCCCGCGTCGGCGGCTGAGCAACAACCTCACCCTGCCTGAAACGGGGGCTGCTTTTGCGGCAGTTCCCGAACTCCCTCTCGCGCTGCTACAGTAGTCGAACTATCGGCGCAACAGGGCCCGCGCATGTCGGCCCGGGGAGTGGGGATGACGGCAACCCGCTATACCTTCTGTCGTATCTGCGAGGCCACCTGCGGCCTCGCGGTTACGGTCGACAATAACCGGGTGCAGAAGATCGAGCCCGATCGCGAACATGTGGTCAGCCAGGGCTTTGTCTGCGTCAAGGGCACTCACTTTGACCAGGTGCAGAACAGCCCCGATCGTATCACTGCGCCGATGAAGCGCACGTCGTCCGGCTGGCAGACCATCTCCTGGGACCAGGCAATGACGGAGATCGGCGAGCGGATCAAGACCCTGCGCCAGCAGCATGGCGCCGACAGCATCGGCCACTTCGTCGGTTCGCCGGCCGGCGCCAACGTGCTATCGCCGCTGTTCCGCAATGCCTTTTTCAAAGCGCTTGGCTCGCGCCGCTTCTATGGCACGCCGACCACCGACACCACAAACAAGTTTCGCGTCAACGAGGACATGTACGGTTCTCCGTTCCGGCTGGCCTTTCCCGACGTGAATCACTGCCATTTCCTGATGGTGATCGGCGCCAATCCGGCGGTGTCCGGCAACACGCTCTACCACCTGCCGCGGGCCAAGGCGCGCATGCGCGAGATCGTCAAGCGCGGGGGGCGAGTGGTGTTTATCAATCCCCGGCGGATCGAAACCGCAGCGGCTGGAGAGCACTATTTCATTCGCCCGGATACCGATGTCTATTTCCTGGCCGCCTTCCTCAACGAACTCATTGCCGCCGGCCAGGCTGATCTCGATCGCATCGACGCCTACTACAAGGGTTTCCAGAGCCTGCGGGAGACCGTTGCAGGCTGGGATGCCGAGCGGCAGGCGGCGGTGACCGGTATCCCGGCGGACACTTTGCGAGAACTGGTGGCTGCCCATGGCGCGGCCAGTGGCGCGGCCCTTTATATGGCGACCGGCGTCAACCAGGGGCGCCACGGGACCCTGTGTTTCTGGTTGCTGGAAGCCATTAACGCGGTATCCGGTAACCTCGATGCCCGCGGTGGAACCCTGATGGGAGAGGGACTGTTCGATATGGCGCGGGAGGTGAACGAAGCGGGCGACCTGCTGCTCGCCCATGAACGTGGCGACGGCTTCCCGACGGTGGTCGGTAACCACCCCTCGGGCCTGCTGGCAGATGATATTCTCGGCGGCGATGTGCGGGCCCTGATTGTGGAGGCCAGTAATCCCTTCCTGGCCTGCAGCAATCCGGGCGGCCGCCTGGAGCGCGCCTTCGAAAAGCTCGACCTGCTGGTGTGTATCGATCTGTTCCGCAACGAGGTGGGCAACCTGGCGCACTACATCCTGCCGGCGCCTACCTGGCTGGAGAGGGCGGAGATTCCCTACGCTCTGCAGAGCTTTGCCGGCAACAATCCGACCCCCTACATGATTTACAGCGATGCGGTGGTAGAGGCGCCGCCAGAGGTGCGCCACGAGTGGTGGATGTTCAGCCGCCTGGCGCGGGCCTGCGACCTGCGCCTGTTCGACAGTCGCGCCGTCACCTGGCTGCTGGGCCTCAATGACCGGCTGGTGTACCACCCCTGGCGCTGGTTGCGGCGCCTGGCCCTGACACCGGAGCGGATGCTCAACGGAATGCTGAAAAAGGCCGGCCTGCCCGGGCGGCGAACCTTTATGCGCGATCACCCGCACGGGTTGCTGCTGGGGGAAAACCGTACCGGCACTTTTCTGGGTACAGAGCGGGTACTCACCGACGATGGCAGGGTGGACCTGGCCCCGCAGGCCTATGTGCAGGCCTTTGCCGAACTGGTGCCGGCCCACTACGAAGAGGAACTGGCCCAGCGCCACAGCTTCAAGCTGATTGGCAAGCGCGAGATTCGCCGCATCAATACCTCCAGCGCCAATGTGCCGAGGCTGGTGAAGGAGGAAACTAACTACTGCTACCTCCATCCCGCCGATGCCCGCGACCTGGGCCTCGCTGAAGGCGGGAAGGTGGAAGTGCGCTCGCGCCATGGCTGTATTCGCATTCCGGTGCGCATTACCGACGACATGATGCCGCGTACGGTGGCCATTCCCCAGTGCTGGGGTCACGCCCGGGCCGACGGGCTTTCCCATGCCATACGGCACGCCGGGGTGAATTCCAATCTGCTGGCGGGGGACGGTATGGACAACGTCGAGCGACTCTCCGGCATGTCCCACCTGTCGGGTATCCCGGTGCAAATCAGCGCGGTTGCGGATTAGTTTGTCAGGCCCGGCGTTCGCCCGGTACCTCAGGTATCTCCCCGAAGGTCCGTTCCATCAGGGCCCGGTCAGCCAACAGGGCCAGCAGCTCTCTGTTATCCAGGCAATTCTCCAGCGCTGTCACGTCGGCGTCGCGTTCGACTTTCCAGGCCGCGGTGACCGATGGTGCATGGAAGGCCTGCCGGGTCGCCTCTGGCGCCTGGACAGGCAGCTGCGCCAGGTGCCACCGGTACAGGTCGGCGTCGTCCTGCAACCGGACCAGGGCGCCCGCATAGCTTTCCTGCGCGGCGAAAGCAGGCTCCTGTTCCGCCGATTGCAGCCGGGTGAGAATGGTGGGCTTGCGGCGCTCGCCAGGCGCGCGTAGCAGGCCCAGCGCGTCGAACAGTCGCCCGCGCGCGGCGCCGCCACTGAGCCACGACAGGGGGACCGACAGGAGAAGTCCCGCGGTGATCGGCAGCAACCACAGGAACAGCTCCGGGTGTATGAACCAGGCGGTGGCGGCCAGTGTGGCGCCGAACAGGGTGTGCCCCCAGTGGGTGCGCAGCGCGGTGCCCACACTCAGTGCTCCGTCATCGCGGCTCTGCGGTTGCCAGCCGGCATCCTTGCCGCGCAGCACCGACCACACCACACGACTCTGGCCGAGCATCAGTATGGGGGCGTAAAGGGCCGACAGCAGGGTCTCCGTCAACAGGCTCAGGGGCAGCAGCAGGGGGCCGCCAAAACCCATCAGGCGCCGCGGTTGCAGCAGTGCGAGTACGCCGCCAAACCATTTGGGGGCCAGGATGACCGCCATCGAAATGCCGAACAGCCAGCGCGCCCGCTCGGCGTCGAATACCGGCCAGGTAGGGAACAGGGCCGGCTGGGCGAAGTATTCCGGGCGCACCAGGCTGGCCTGCAGGGCGATGGCCAGCCCCAGCAGCACCAGCCCCAGCCAGAACACCGCGCTCAGGTAGGACAGGATGCCGGTCAGCAGGTGCAGGCGCGATGCGCCGCTGAGGCCCCGGGCCAACAGGAAGCGGCTGTGCTGCAGGTTGCCCTGGCACCAGCGCCGGTCACGCACCAGCACGTCGACCAGGGAGGGCGGCGCCTCCTCGAAGGATGCGCCGATATCGCAGTCAAAGCGCACCCCCCAGCCGGCCCGGCGCAGCAGGGCAGCCTCGATGAAATCGTGGCTCAGGACATGGCCGCCGAAGGGCGGCTTTCCCGACAGCAGCGGCAGGCCGGCAGCTCCGGCGAAAGCCCGTGTGCGAATGATGGCATTGTGCCCCCAGAAATTGGACGCCCGGCCGTGCCAGGCAGCCAGCCCCCGCGCGTAGACGGGGCCATAGCACTGGTTGGCGAATTGCTGCAGGCGGCCGTACAGGCTTCGTGCCCGCACGATACAGGGCAGGGTCTGGATCAGGCCGAGGCCGGGGTCGGCGGCGAGGCGCCGGGTCAGGGTGATCAGCGATGCCGGGCTCATCACGCTGTCGGCGTCGAGCACGATCATGGCTTCGTAGGCGGCGCCCCAACGCTTTACCCAGTCGGCGATATTGCCCGCCTTGCGCTCTGCATTGTCGGCGCGATGACGATAGTAAACGGGGCAATCCGGCTGCGATCCCCTGCACATTGCGCTGAATACCTGCTCCTCATCGAGCCAGGCATCGGCGCGGTTGCTGTCGCTGAGGATGAAGAAGGCATAGTGACCGGGAGCCTGTGCGGCCAGGCCGTCGCGCATGACCTGGATGGCGGCAGCGATCCGCCGCGGCGCTTCGTTGTACACGGGTAGCAGGATGGCGGTGCGAAAGGGCAGCTCGCCCGTGTGCTCTGGCGGGCGCTGCAGGCGCGGTAGCAGGCTCGAGAGAAACCCCAGCAGGGCCTGGGCAAAGGCAAAGGCAATCCAGCTGAAGTTGATCCCGAAGATCAGCAGGAAACCCCACTGCAGCACTGTGATGCTGGTGGTGCTCAGTACCGCGTACATCTCGCTGATACCGTAGTGGGCGAGCAGCAGGGTCACCGCCGCCACCAGCAGCCGGGACAGGGCTGTTTTCAGTGCCTGCCAGGGCCCCGGCCTGGTGCGCTGCGGCGACGCCCGCTCGTGGACGCAATGGCGGGGCATCTCCAGGGGAGCTTCGGGGGGCAGGGCGGGACCCTCCAGCCTGGGCTCAGCCGTCATTCAGCCACCGGTAAAGCCAGGTTTCACCGGCGGGCCTGCCATCCTCGCGCAGCAGCATTACCCTCAGTTCCGCCGCCTGGGCCGCGCCGGGATCAAAGGCGATAAAGGCCCGACAGCCTGCTATACCGGGGTGTGTCTGCAGGGTGGTATCGATAATGCGCCCTTCACTGATGCCGGCGTCCACGCTGAGGTTGGCGCAATCGACACTGTTCGCCCAGTCGATCATTACCTCCCGCTGCTCCGAAAACAGTTTGTCACCGCCGGCCGAGCGCACCACAGGTGCCAGGCCGTGTTCCAGCGGAGCGTCATCGGGCCAGGTCAGGCGGTAGGCGTAGCGATAGGGCTCCCCCGCCGGCAGCCCGTCCGCGGGGCGCCAGTAGGCGACCATGTTGTCATTGGCCTCGGAGTCCGAGGGGATTTCCACCAACTGCACCTGCCCCGGCCCCCAGTCGCCCAGCGGTTCCACCCAGGCGGAGGGGCGGCGGTGGTAACTGGCTTCCAGGTCCTGGTAGGCGTTGAAATCGCGGTTGCGCTGGATCAGGCCGAAGCCCGCCGGATTGTGGTCGAGGAAGGCACTGGCCTGGAGGGTGTGCGGGTTGCTCAGCGGGCGCCATAGCCGCTCGCCATTGGCGCGCTTGATGGCCAGGCCTTCTGAATCGTGCACCGCGGGGCGGTAGTCCGGTCTGTCGCCGGGTGCGGCGGGGCCGTGCATGAACATGGACGTCAGTGGCGCCAGCCCCACATGGGGCAGGTATACCCGGGGGAACAGGGTTACCTCCACATCCATGCGCAGCGGTTGCCCGGGGTAAATGCCGAAGCGGTAGGCGCCGGTGACCCGCTCGCTGTCGAGCAGGGCGTGAACCACCATGGCGTCCTGATCGGCGGCGGGCCGTTCGATCCAGAAGCGCCGGAACACCGGGTGTTCCTCGCCGTGGGGTTCGGCGACATCGATAGCCAGGCCCCGCGCGGAGAGGCCGTAGAGTTGTCCGCGCGACACTCCGCGGAAAAAACTGGCGCCCTGGAATACCAGGAATTCGTCGTCGTAGTCGGCCTTGTTCAGCGGATAGTGCAGCCGCATTCCCGCATACTTGCCCACTTCCGCCAGCAGTTCCGCCAGCGCCGGGTCGGGCACCCGGAAGGAGTCGCGGCTGACCGTGAGGGGGCGGGCGCGGCCGTTTTCCACGAGGTCGATGTTCACCAGTTTGTCGTACAGGAATCCCGGTGCGAACAACTGCACGGAAAAGCGTGTTGGTGACTGCCCCCAGACGGCTTCGTCCTGCTGGTAGTTGATTTGCCGGTAGGCGGAGTAGTCGAGGCTGGTCAGCGCCTCCGGTGCCCGCGGCAGTGGCCGGAAGGGAGACTGAGACAATTGCCGCGCAAGGTCTATCACGGTCTGGCGGGAAAAGCGCTGGTCCGGAGCGTTTTCCCCCGCGGACACAGCCGGCCAGGCCGCCAACAGCAGCCAGGCGACAAGGCAGTACGCGACGATACTGTGGCGGGCGGTCGGGCTTGCGGGATGGCTGGGTGTATAGCGCGGTAGAAGGGGCGGGAGGTGCGCGGCGCGCTGCGTTGTCACGTTGCTGTGGCAGGCTGGCAAAATGTCTTCCTGTTAGTGAAACACGTGAAGGCGCCGATTCTGCACGACCAGGTCACATGAGAATGCGCGCCGGAACAGGTTCGACTGCGCTCCCCGCAAAAGATTCCCTTTGGCCTGCCCGGCCATTGATTCGCTGCCGATACCAGGCTGCGCGGTTATCTAGAGGGATTTCAGGATGGCCCCCCGCAGCGCTGGCGGCAGGTAAATGGCGGCCTGCTGGGGCGGCGAGAGCTGGTCCACCGGGCTCGCCTGCCACTGCAGGATGCTGTAGTAGTGTCGGATGTTCTGCACGTAGCTCACGGCTTCCCGCCCGCGGGCGTAGCCGTAGCGGGTGGTGCGATAGTACTGGCGCTTCTGCAGCAAGGGCAGGCGTTCCATCACATCGCTCCACAGGTCCGGGTCACCGCCCTGGCGTTCGGTGAGTACCCGGGCATCCTCGAGGTGGGCCATGCCGATGTTGTAGGCAGCCAGTGCCAGCCAGGTGCGGTCGGGTTCGGCGATATCCTCCGGCAAGCGGCGACGGATGTCCTTCAGGTAGCGGGCGCCGCCGCGCAGACTCTGGATCGGGTCAGTGCGATCCTTGACGCCCATCTCCCGGGCTGTGGGCCTGGTCAGCATCATCATGCCGCGCACTCCGGTGGGCGAAGTGGCCTTGGGATCCCAGTGGGATTCCTGGTAGGCGATGGCCGCCAGCAGGTGCCAGTCCAGTTGGTATTCCTCCGCCACGTCGCGAATCATCGCTTCATAGCGGGGCAGCGTACTTTGCATATTGCGGGCGAAAGTGTGGGAGCCAATGCGCGACAACACCGCGGCGTGGCCAAAATGGCGCTCGCGTATGCGTGCCAGCTCACCGCTCTCTTGCAGGGCGCTGAAAAACTCGTCCACTGCTTCACGCAGGCGTTCGCTGCTACTGCCAGCCGGCAGGTACCACACCATCTGCTGCTCGTTGCCGAGGTCGAAGGCGGTGGCCAGGCGCGGGTACAGGCTCTGCTGCACCCGGAATTCATTGGAGTCGACCAGGGCAAAGGGGGCCTCTCCGCTGTCCACTTTTTCCAGTAGTTCCATCGAGTCGGCCTCCTCAACTTCCTGCCACTGCAGGTCGGGGAAACCACTGACCTTGAGGGCGCGCAGGGCCTCCGCGTGGCTGCTGTCGCGCAGCACCAGCAGGGGCGCTTCGGCGAGCTCGGCGAGATCGGCAGGGCGGTAGCTGCCGGTTTTGTAGATGACGATCGGAGTGAGGGTGGCATAGGGCAGGGAATGGCTGAACTCGTCCCCGCGCAGGGCGGTGAGGCTGAGGCCGGCTGCGGCGATATCGGCCTCGCCACGCCGCAGGCGGTTAAACAGTGCGTCCAGACTGAAGGCCGGCTGCATTTTCAGCTCTACGCCAAGGTGTTCGGCAAATCGCTCGGCCAGGTCGTACTCAAAGCCCGCGGCGCCGTTCTTGTCGAGGTAGTAGGTGGTGGGGCTGTTGCGACTGACTACCCACAACTCGCCGCGCTCTTCGATCGCCGCCAGTCGATCGCCATTGCTGCATCCCGCAAACATGAATAGCGGGATGAGAGTACAGCAGAGTCGGATGATTACAGCGCGCATCGCGTCATTCTAGCCGCGAAGCCATATTCTCTGACAGTGACTATTTAACGCGGCCTTCCGAATCCCAGCCCGGGGTAGTGTCCCCGGGCTGGCATTCGAAAGGCGCTGCGTTAGAAGTTCAACTGGGCAGAGATGCCCACGCGGCGCTGGTATTCGTAGGCCAGGAAGTGAGTGCCGCTGCCGGTGGCGTTGGCCGCTGTCTGGCCGGTGACGTAGAACTCATCGGTCAGGTTTTTCACAAACAGTTGTACGCTGTAGCGGCCATCCCGGGCTTCGAGCCCCACTGCGGCGTCGACCGTGTTGTAGGCGTCGCCGATGGAGTCTGGACCGTTGCGGGTGTCGTACTGGACTTCATCCTGGTAGAAGTATGTGCCCTGGACAAAGCCGTCGAAGGGAAGGCTGGCAAAGGGGATGAAGTAACGCGCGGTAAGTGAAGCGGTGAGATCCGGTGAATTGGGCATGTCTTTGCCGCTCAGATCCTGCACATCGCCGATGCAGCCCTGGGCCTCGCTCTGGCCGGGGTAACAGGCGGCGCCAGTGTAATCGGTAAACTCGGCGTCTATATAGGCGAGGCTGCCCATGAGCATCAGGTTTGCGCTGGGCTGTGCACTGACTTCAATCTCGATACCCCGGGTTTCCAGTTCTCCCGCGTTATCGAGGAAAAAGGTGGGTGGCACCTGGCCATCCGATACCGAGGTTTGAAAGTCTTCAAACGTGGTGTGGAACAGGGCCGCATTAAGCCGCAGGCGGTTGTCCAGCCACTGTGACTTGATGCCCAACTCGTAGGCGTAGGGAATTTCCGGGTCGACAATGGGTTTGGGCGTGCTGGCGCCGGAGGCCAGGGTGTTGGCGCCGGGGCCTTTGTAACCGCGCGCTGCGCTGGCGTAGAGCATGGCGTCTTCAGCGATATCAAACTCGGCGATCACACGGTAGGACACATCGTCGTCGGTTTCCGACGCCTGGGACCGGCCCGCCGGCGCCTCGGGTATGGTGCCCGGGAGATTGTCGATGACCTGGTCCACTTCGACTTCTTCGTGGTTGTAGCGAGCGCCCAGCGACAGGCGGAAGGTATCGGTGGCGTTCCAGGTTGCCTGGCCAAAGGCGGCATAGCTCTCGTTGGAGAAGGTAAAATCGTTGATCAATGTGCTTCCCAGCACGCCGGGAACGGGGACGACGCCCAGCCCGTAGAAATCAATGGTGCGATCGAATTCCCGCGACATATCCTTCTTGAAGTAGTAGAGACCTGCGACGTAGTCGATGGTTGCGCCGCCCGGGGAGGTCAGCCTCAGTTCCTGGGTGAACTGTTCGATATCCGAATCCCCTTCGTTGATAGGGAGCAGGGTGCGGGGCAGGCCCGCCGCACGGGAGTTGGAGTAGATTTCCGACTCGGTATAGGCCGTGATGGAAGTCAGCGTCGAACTGCCCAGTTGGTAGTTGAGTTCCGCGCTGTACTGGTCCAGTTCGGTACTGCCGGGTGACGTTTCTACTTCGGTGATCTTGTCATTCTCCGGGCCGGTGGGAATATTCTCGATATCGGCGATACTGCCGGGGTTCACAAAGCGTGAGGGCGCAACGCAGCAGTTGTGCTCCCGCTCCGAATGCACCATCGCCAGCAGTACGTCCAGATCGTCCGAGGCCTGGATCAGCAGCTTGCCGCGTCCGCCCCATTCGTCGCGGTCGTTGAAGTCTTCGCCGCCGGGGTATTCGTTCTCGATTATTCCGTCGCGTTGATTGGAGTACAGGGACAGCCGACCCTGCACGGAATCCCCGAGCAGCGGTCCCGAGACAAAACCGTTCAACTTGATTTCATTCGCATCGGCATAGCTGGCGCCAATGCCGGCCTCGAATTCGGCGGTCGGATTGCGAGTCACAATATTCAGCATGCCGGCGGAGGCATTCTTGCCGAACAGCATTCCCTGGGGGCCGCGCAGCACTTCCACCCGGGCCACATCGCTCATGTCCAGCAGGGAGGAGGCCACGCTGCTGGCAACGACACCGTCCACCACGGTGCCCACCGACTGCTCGACACCGCGGCTGAAGGTCTGGGTGCCGACGCCGCGCACGAGGATATTCCGGCCCGCGTCGCTGGTGCCCTCGCCGAAGGAGAAGCCAGCCACAACTCTGGACAGGTCGGAGATTTCGTTGATGTTGCGGGATTCCAGCTCTGCGCCACTCACCGCGGCGACAGAAATGGGCACGTCCTGCATGCTCTGTTCACGCTTCTGGGCGGTGACCACTACCTCTTCAAGCGCCTGTGAATGTGCACCGACGGCAGCGCCTGCCAGGAGTGCGGCGGGGAAATACTTGAGCGGGGATTTTTTCATAGTGATGATTCTTAAAATTAAATGAACATACCGAGAGTTGAATGTAAACGATTACATTTTTGGATTCAAGTGTTGTTGCGCAGTCAGCAGGTTGGCGCAATGCCCGGTGATTGGCAGTTAACGGGGCGGTGCCAATACAGTACAATGGCGCCCTTTTCCGAATCCCTCCATTGGAGCCGTCCCCAGCATGCTGATCCTGCGTGGTGCCCCGGCCCTGTCCGCTTTCCGGCGCGACAAGCTGGCGGCCAGACTTTCTGCCATCCACCCCGACCTGCAACTCCTGCACAGCGAATACCTGCACTTCGCCCATCTGGCCGCTCCGCTGGATGCAGAGCGCGAGGCGGTACTCGCCAGCCTGCTGGAATACGGGCCGGTAAGCGAGGCCGCTGAACCGCCGGCCGCAGCGCGCCTGGTGCTGGCGGTGCCCCGCCTGGGCACGATTTCCCCCTGGTCCAGCAAGGCCACCGACATCGCCCGCAACTGCGGCCTGTCGGAGGTGCGCCGACTGGAGCGGGGAGTTGCCTACTACCTGTCGCAGCCTGCCGGACTGGATGAGGACGCCATCCGCGCGGTGAACGGCTTGCTGCACGATCGCATGACCGAGGCGGTGCTGGATTCACTGGAGGCGGCGCAACTGCTGTTTCGCGAGGCAGAGCCGGCACCCTTCGCCAGCGTCGATGTGCTGGCTGGCGGCCGCGAAGCCCTGGTAGCGGCGGATCGCAGCCTGGGGCTGGCCCTCGCGGACGATGAAATCGACTACCTGGTGGACAGCTTTGGCGCCCTCGGGCGCAACCCGTCGGACGTCGAGCTGATGATGTTCGCCCAGGCCAACTCCGAGCACTGCCGGCACAAGATTTTCAACGCCAGCTGGAGCATCGACGGGCAGGCACAGGAGCACTCCCTGTTCGCCATGATCCGCAATACCTATCGCTGCGGCGGCGAGAACGTGCTGTCGGCCTACTCGGACAACGCCGCTGTTGTGGTGGGGCACAAGGCCGGTCGCTTCTTCCCCGACCCTGACAGCTGCCACTACCGCTTCAGCGAGGAAAACATCCACCTGTTAATGAAGGTGGAAACCCACAATCACCCCACGGCGATTGCACCCTTCCCCGGTGCGGGCACCGGCTCCGGCGGCGAGATCCGCGACGAGGGCGCGGTGGGCCGGGGCTCCAAGCCCAAGGTGGGCCTGACCGGTTTCTCGGTGTCCAACCTCAACATTCCCAACTTCGGCCAGCCCTGGGAAAAGCCCTACGGCAAGCCAGACCGCATCGTGTCCGCCCTGGATATCATGATCGAGGGTCCTATCGGCGGCGCCGCCTTCAACAATGAGTTCGGCCGCCCCAATCTGTGCGGTTACTTCCGTTCCTACGAGTGCCGGGTCAATGGCGTCGACGGCCTGGAAGTGCGCGGTTATCACAAGCCCATCATGATCGCCGGTGGCTACGGCAATATCCGCGAAGAGCATGTGGAGAAGGGCGAGTTCAAGGCCGGCGCCAGGCTGATCGTGCTGGGCGGCCCGGCCATGCTGATTGGCCTCGGTGGCGGCGCCGCATCCTCCATGGCCAGTGGCACCAGCGCCGAGGACCTGGATTTCGCCTCGGTGCAGCGCCAGAACCCGGAAATGGAGCGCCGCTGCCAGGAGGTCATCGATCGCTGCTGGCAGCTGGGGGAGGAAAACCCCATCGCCTTTATTCACGACGTGGGCGCCGGCGGCCTCTCCAACGCCCTGCCGGAACTGGCCAAGGACGGCGGTCGCGGCGCCCGTTTCGATCTGCGCAAGGTGCCCAACGACGAGCCCGGCATGTCGCCGCTGGAGATCTGGTGCAACGAATCCCAGGAGCGCTATGTGATGGCGGTGGAACCCGCCAACCTGGCCCGTTTCGAGGCTATTTGCGAGCGCGAGCGCTGCCCCTTTGCCGTGGTCGGCGAGGCCACCGAAGAGCAGCTGCTCGAACTCGCGGATGCCCACTTCGGCAACAAGCCGGTGGACCTGCCCATGTCCATCCTGTTCGGCAAGCCGCCGCGGATGCACCGGGAGGTGACCCGCCGGGCGGTGCAGCAGCCGGCCCTGTCCATCACCGCCAGCATCGGCGAGGCCACCGAGCGGGTACTGCAGCTGCCCACGGTGGCGTCCAAGCACTTCCTGATCACCATTGGCGATCGCACCGTGACCGGCATGGTGTCCCGCGACCAGATGGTTGGTCCCTGGCAGGTGCCGGTGGCCGACTGCGCGGTGACCACGGTGTCCTACGACAGCGTGGCCGGCGAAGCCATGGCCATGGGCGAGCGCACCCCCCTGGCCCTGGTCAGCGGCCCCGCCTCCGGGCGCATGGCCGTGGCCGAAGCCATCACCAATATCTGCGCCGCGCCGATTGCCGCATTGAATGACATCAAACTCTCCGCCAACTGGATGTGCGCCGCCGGCCACGGCCGCGAAGACGAGGTGCTATACGACACGGTGCGCGCCGTGGGCATGGAGCTGTGCCCGGAGCTGGGCATTACCATCCCGGTGGGCAAGGATTCCATGTCCATGCGCACCACCTGGCAGGAACGGGGCGAGGACAAGTCGGTGACCGCGCCCATGTCGCTGGTTATTTCCGCCTTCGCCCCGGTCACCGATGTGCGCAGGGTCGTGACCCCGCAGCTTCAGGTGCGCGGCGACGCCACCCTGGTGCTGTTGGACCTCGGCCGCGGCGCCAACCGCCTGGGTGGCTCGGCGCTGGCCCAGGTATACGGCCAGATGGGCGACACCGTGGCGGACCTGGACAACGCCGCCGACCTGAAAGCCCTGTTCAGCCTGGTGCAGGAGCAACTGGCAGCCGGCACCCTGCTGGCCTACCACGATCGCTCCGACGGCGGCCTGCTGGCGACTTTGCTGGAAATGGCCTTTGCCGGCCACTGCGGCCTGGACCTCGACCTGGCCGAAGTGCCCGGCGAGGCGCTGGGCAAACTCTTTGCCGAAGAGATTGGCGCCGTGTTGCAGGTGGCGGATGCAGACCTTGCTACTCTGCGCGAGCGCGCCGGGCAGCTGGGCCTCGGCGACTGCCTGTATGGACTCGGGCGAGCCGTCGAGGGTGAGGGCATTATCCTGCGCGAGGGCGAAGCGGTGCTGCTGGACGACAGCCGCGCCCGCCTGCAGAGCCTGTGGAGCCGCACCAGTTTCGAGATTCAGTCCCTGCGCGACAACCCCGACTGCGCGCGCGAGGAATTCGAGCGGATTACCGCGGATGACCCGGGACTGTCTGTCCGGCTGGCCTTTGATCCGGCGGAGGATATCGCTGCGCCGTATATCAATACGGGCGCCCGACCGGAAGTGGCCATTCTGCGCGAGCAGGGGGTCAACGGCCATGTCGAGATGGCCGCCGCCTTCCATCGCGCGGGTTTCGCCCCGGTGGATGTGCACATGAGCGACATTCTTTCTGGGCGCCGCCACCTGCAGGACGTCAAGGGTCTGGTAGCCTGTGGCGGTTTCTCTTACGGCGATGTGCTGGGGGCCGGTGAAGGCTGGGCCAAGAGCGTGCTGTTCAATCCCGCCGTGCGCGAGGAATTCAGCCGCTTCTTCCAGCGCCAGGACACCTTCACCCTCGGCGTGTGCAACGGCTGCCAGATGGTCTCCACCCTGAAGGAGCTGATTCCCGGCGCCGGTCACTGGCCGCGTTTTGTGCGCAACCGCTCCGAGCAGTTCGAAGCCCGCTACGCACTGGTGCGGGTGGAGGACAGCCCCTCGGTGCTGCTGTCCGGTATGGCCGGTTCCCACCTGCCGATTGCGGTCGCCCACGGCGAGGGGCAGGCGGAGTTTGGCAGCGATGCTGCCCGCGATGCTTGTGACAGCTCCGGCACGGTGGCCCTGCGGTATCTGGAGAACGACCTGACGGTGGCCGAACGCTATCCGGCCAATCCCAACGGGTCGCCCCTGGGTATTACCGGCCTCACCAGCGAGGACGGTCGCGCCACCATCATGATGCCCCATCCGGAGCGGGTATTCCGCGCCGTCCAGTGCTCCTGGGCGCCGGATGAATGGTCCGAAGATGCCGGCTGGATGCGCCTGTTTCGCAACGCGCGCAACTGGCTGGGTTGAAAGCGCGCCTTGTCGCCCCTACCTGTATCCCTATAATGGCCCGTTTACTGTCGCCGGGGGCTCGCCGAGCCCCCGTGTCCTGTTAACCAACAGAGCAATACTATGCTGAACAAGTACCCGCTGTGGAAATACCTGCTGGTCGCCTTTGTGGCTGCCATCGGGTTTCTCTACGCAGCGCCCAATCTATACGCGCCGGATCCGGCCCTGCAAATTACCGGCGAGAACAGCGCCCAGGTGATCGACGAGGATACGCTAAAGCGGGTCACCGGCGCCCTGCAGGATGCCGGTATCGAGCACTTCGGCGAGACCATCGACGAAGGCGGTCGCAATGCCCTGGTGCGCTTGCGGGATGCAGAGCAGCAACTCACCGCCCAGGCGCGGGTGCAGCGCGCCCTGGGCGATGGCTTCATCATCGCCCTCAACCTGGCGCCCACCACGCCGGACTGGCTCACCGCCGTTGGCGCCCAGCCGATGAAACTGGGCCTGGACCTGTCCGGGGGGGTGCACTTCAAGCTGGAGGTGGATGTCGAGGCCGCCACCGAGCGGCGCCAGGAGTACTACCTCAATGCCATCAAGAAGGTACTGCGTGAAGAGCGTGTGCGCGGCTTTGTCAGCCTGGACAGGCAGGGCAATGTCGAGGCCCAGTTCCGCAGCGAGGAACTGCGCGAGCAGGCGCGCAGCCTGATCGCGGAAAATCATCCCGAACTGTCCCTGGACCGGGTTGAAGAGGGCGACAGTTTCCGCATCGTGGCCAGCATGACCGAGCAGACCCGCAAGGAAATCGCCGACTACGCGGTGAGTCAGAACCTCACTACCATCCGCAACCGGGTCAACGAACTCGGTGTCTCCGAGCCGCTGGTGCAGCGCCAGGGCAAGAACCGCATCGTGGTGGAACTGCCCGGCATCCAGGACACCGCCGAGGCCAAGCGGATTCTCGGCAAGGTGGCCAACCTGGAGTTTCGCCTGGTGGCCAACATGGATGCGCCGGAGAGCGACAAGCAGCGCTTCGAGTACCGCAGCGCCGACCGCGCCGGCATGAGCGAATGGCTGGAGCGGGATGTGATCATCACCGGCGAACACGTCTCCAACGCCGCCGCCAGCTTCGACCAGAACGGTCGCCCGAATGTGCAGATCAGCCTCGACAGCGAGGGCGGCAGCCTGATGTCCCGGGCCACTCGTCACAACATCAAGCGGCGCATGGGCGTACTGTTTATCGAGCGCAAGTACCGCACCCGCTACGAGATGAACGAGGCCGGCGAGGAAGTCGCGATCCAGGTTCCCTACGACGAGAAGAAACTGCTGACCGCGCCGGTCATCCAGTCCGCCCTCGGCGCCCAGTTCCAGATCACCGGTCTCGACAGCCCGCTGGAATCCTCTGAACTGGCCCTGATGCTGCGCGCCGGCGCACTGGCGGCCCCCATCAACTTCGTCGAAGAGCGCACCGTCGGCCCCTCTCTGGGGGCGGAGAATATTCGCCTGGGGGTGAAGTCGGTACAGTATGGCCTCGGCCTGGTGGTGCTGTTTATGCTGCTGTACTACCGGGTGTTCGGCATCTTCGCGGTGGTCGCACTGTCGGTGAACCTGATCCTGCTGGTGGCCTTCATGTCCATCCTGGGTGCCACCCTGACCCTGCCCGGCATCGCCGGTATCGTATTGACGGTGGGGATGGCGGTGGATGCCAACGTGCTGATTTTCTCGCGCATACGCGAGGAGTTGCGCAACGGGCGATCACCGCAGATGGCGATCCACTCGGGTTATGACGCCGCCCTGTCCACCATTCTCGACGCCAATATCACCACCCTGATTGTGGCGGTGATTCTCTACGCCGTGGGCACCGGGCCGGTCAAGGGCTTCGCGGTCACCCTCAGCGTGGGCATCCTCACCTCCATGTTCACCGCCATCCTGGGTACCCGCACCCTGGTGAACCTGTTCTACGGCGGCCGCAAGGTGAAAACCCTGTCTATCGGGGGAGGGAAACAAGCATGAAAACAGTGAATTTCATGGGCCTGCGCAAGCTGGCCCTGGCACTTTCCGCACTGCTGCTGATCGCGGCAGTTGCCTCCCTGTTCACGCGCCAGCTCAACTGGGGGCTGGACTTTACCGGCGGCACCCTGGTGGAGGTGGTCTACTCCGATACCGCCGATCTCAACGCCGTGCGCGCCACTCTCGAGAGCGAGGGTTACGCCGGCGCGGTGGTGGTCAGTTTCGGCACCGATCGCGATGTGCTGATCCGCCTGCCCCAGGGCCACGGCGACGATGAGGGCAACGCCGTCGTCAAGCTGTTGCAGGACAACTACGACGGGGCAGTGGAATTGCGCCGCACCGAGTTTGTCGGCCCCCAGGTGGGCGACGAGTTGCGCGAGCAGGGCGGCCTGGCCATGCTGCTGGCGCTGGGGCTGGTGATGATCTACATCGCCTTCCGCTTCCAGTTCAAGTTTGCCGCCGGTGCGGTGCTGGCCCTGATGCACGACGTGATCATTACCCTGGGCTTCTTTTCCATCACCGGCATGGAGTTTGACCTCACGGTACTGGCGGCCCTGCTGGCGGTGATCGGTTACTCGCTGAACGACACCATTGTGGTGTTCGACCGTATCCGTGAGAATTTCCGCACTCTGCGGCGCTCGGACACTGTCGAGATTATCAATATCTCGCTGACGGATACTCTCGGGCGAACGCTGGTAACCTCACTGACGACGCTGCTGGTGCTGGTGGCGCTGGCGCTGTTCGGCGGCGAGATGATCAACTCTTTCGCTATCGCCCTGATTGTGGGGGTTGGTATCGGTACCTACTCGTCGATTTTTGTTGCGTCGAATCTGTTAGTGACGCTGGGAGTGAGCAAGGAGGATCTGATGATTCCGGTGAAGGAAGGGGAAGAGCAGGAAGATTTGGTGCCATGAAGTTCCTTCGGTAATAGGGAATAACCTGACAAAAAATGCGCCTGGGTGGCGCATTTTTTGTTTTCGCAGATGCGGGAAGACGCGGATCGTGGACTTAAAGCGCGTTGATCCCGCACACGCGGAGCCCGAAACCCTTCCGGGACACGCCGTGAATACATCCATGTAGTCTCTTCAGCGGCATCCATGCCGCTGACGGTCCCGGAAGGGTTTCGGGCACCTCGCGCGCTCAACCGGCAGTGATCTCAAACTGCCACTTTCGAATCTTTTGCATTGAAAACTTGCACTGATGCAGGGGGCGAGGTGGCTGTGTGCCTCCCCGGACCGTCAGCGGCCATGGATGGCCGGTGCCGAGCGCACATGGATGTGCTTGTAGCGTGTCCGGGGAGGCACACAGCCAGATCGCTCCCGGCCTACGTAGCACCTCCTTCATCGAATACCTGGTTTTCCCGAAACAAAAAAAGCGCCATCGGGGCGCTTTTTAAGTAGTAAAGGAGTGCCGATCAGCCCAGCAGCGGCCTGGTAACCTGCAGCACCGCCTTGAAGCACTTCGGGTTGCCGCACACCACATCGCCGTTCTCCAGATGCTTGTCGGCACCGCTGAAGTCGGAGATCAGGCCGCCCGCCTCGCGTATCAGCAGCGCGCCGGCGGCGATGTCCCAGATCGACAGGCCCTTTTCCCAGAACGCATCCAGGCGCCCCGCGGCCACATAGGCAAGATCCAGCGAGGCAGCACCGGCGCGGCGGATGCCCGCGCACTGGCCCGCCAGCACTTCAATCGACTTCGCGTAGGGCTCGAGAATATCGTCGCAGTGATCGCGGAAGGGGATGCCCGTGCCGAGCAGGGCGCCGTCCAGCGAGTGGCGCTCGCTGACGCGGATGCGGCGGCCGTTGAGGGCGGCACCGCGGCCGCGGGAGGCGGTGAATTCTTCCCGGCGTACCGGGTCCACGATCACCGCGTGCTCCACCTTGCCCCGGTACAGGCAGGCGATGGAAACCGCGTAGTGGGGAATGCCACGCAGGAAATTGGTGGTGCCATCGAGCGGGTCGATTACCCAGCGATATTCGGCGTTGGCATCGCCCTGCAGGCCGCCTTCCTCGCCGAGGAAGGCGTGGTCCGGGTAGGCTTTTTTCAGTTGGTAGACAATCTCGCGCTCGGCGGCGCGATCCACCTCGGACACGAAATCGTTGCGACCCTTGGTCGTGACCTCAATACGATCGAGATCATCGGAGGCGCGCACGATCTGCTCGCCGGCTTTGCGGGCGGCGCGCAGCGCGATGTTGACCATCGGTTCCATAGTCTGTGTGTCCGGGTGAGAATTGTGGGCGGCGGATTATAGCAGCGAATCGCTGCCTGATTACAGGGTAAATCTGCTACACTGGCGCGCTACTTTCAGCCCCCGAAACCCCATGAATCTCGACAATATCCGCATCGTGCTGGTCAATACCTCCCACCCGGGCAACATCGGCGGGGTGGCCCGTGCAATGAAGAACATGGGCCTGTCGCGCCTCTACCTGGTGGAGCCGCGCCAGTACCCCGACGAGCAGGCCACCTGGCGGGCGGCCACCGCCGCTGATGTGCTGGACGGCGCGGTGGTGACCCGGACCCTCGATGAGGCGATTGCCGACTGCCAGTTTGTGGTGGGCACCAGCGCCCGCAGTCGCAATATTCCCTGGCCGCTGCAGGACCCGCGGGCCTGCGCCGGGCGCATGGCCGAGGCCTCGGTGCATGAGCAGGTGGCGGTGCTGTTCGGGCGCGAGGACCGCGGACTCACCAACGAAGAACTGCGGCGCTGCAACCTGCACCTGAATATCCCCACTTCTGAAGACTACAGCTCCCTCAATCTCGCCATGGCGGTGCAGGTGGTGTGCTATGAGCTGCGTATGCTGCTGGACGCCGGGCGCCTGCCCGCCAGTGAGGACGCGGAGTGGGATACCCCCTTCGCCACGCGCGAGAACATGGAGCGCTTCTACGTCCACCTTGAGGAAACCCTGGTCCAGCTGGGCTTTCTCGACCCGGCGGCGCCACGCCAGCTGATGACCCGCCTGCGCCGTCTCTACAGCCGGGTGCGACTGGACGAGATGGAGCTGAACATCCTGCGCGGCATTCTCACCGAAACCCAGAAGTTCCTGCCCCGCGACAGCGCGACTGTCTCGAGCCCGGGCGGCAGCGAGTAAGGCGCCATGGCTTCCCCGATCTACCTCGACTATCTCGCCACCACCCCGGTCGACCCGCGGGTCGCCGAAAAGATGTGCCAGTGCCTGACCGTGGAGGGCAACTACGGCAACCCGGCATCGCGCTCGCACATGATCGGCTGGCGCGCCGAGGCCGCTGTAGAGGAGGCCCGCCGGGAGGTGGCGGACCTGCTGGGCGCCGACCCGCGAGAGATCGTGTGGACCTCCGGCGCCACCGAGGCGGACAACCTCGCCATCAAGGGGGTTGCCCACTATCACCGTGAGCGCGGCAGGCATATTGTCACCTCGAAGATCGAGCACAAGGCGGTGCTGGATACCTGCGCCCACCTCGAGACCGAGGGCTTCGAGGTGACCTACCTCGAGCCCGGCGTCGACGGCGTGATTGAGCCCGCCGCGGTGGCGGCCGCCCTGCGGGAGGGCACTGTGCTGGTGAGCATCATGCACGCCAACAACGAAGTGGGGGCGGTGAACGATATCGCCGCCATCGGCGCCCTGTGCCGGGAAGCCGGGGTGTTCTTCCACGTCGACGCCGCCCAGAGCGCAGGCAAGCTGCCGATCGATGTGAAGGCCATGGCGGTGGATCTGATGTCCCTGTCGGCGCACAAATTCTACGGCCCCAAGGGCATGGGCGCGCTCTATGTCCGGCGCCAGCCGCCGCTGCGCCTTGAGGCCCAGATGCACGGCGGTGGCCACGAGCGCGGCATGCGCTCCGGTACGCTCGCCACCCACCAGATTGTGGGCATGGGGGAGGCCGCCCGCATTGCACGGCAGGAAATGGCGGCGGAGGCGGCGCGGGTCGGCGGCCTGCGCGATGCCTTTCTCGCGACCGTTTCGACTCTGCCCGGTGTCACCGTCAACGGCAATCCCGCTCGCGGCCTGCCGGGCGCCATCAATCTCGCCTTTGCCGGGGTTGAGGGGGAGTCCCTGTTGATGGCCCTGAACGGCCTCGCGGTCTCCAGTGGCAGCGCCTGTACATCCGCCAGTGTGGAGCCCTCCTATGTGCTGCGGGCCCTGGGTGTGCCGGACGATCTGGCCCACGCCTCCCTGCGTTTCAGTTTCGGCCGCTTCACCAGCGAGGAGGATGCCGAGCGCGCCGCGCAGGGCGTGGTGCAGGCGGTTTCGCGCCTGCGCGGGACGTGAAATTTCCGCTTTTCCTGGTTGCGGCGCTAAGCCGCTGATTTACCGGCAAAATAAACTTCCTTCACGGCAGCGCTGCGGATGAAATGCGGGGCCAAAATCCGTATAATCACGCGCGCTTTTTCAACCTATTCCCGCAAATCCATACTGGAGACAGTTTCATGGCAGTAGAACGCACCCTTTCCATCGTCAAACCCGATGCAGTGGCCAAGAATGTTGTTGGCAAAATCTATTCCCGCTTCGAAGAGGCCGGCCTGCAGATCGTGGCGGCCAAGATGCTGCGTCTGTCCGACGATGTAGCCGGCGGTTTCTACGCCGAGCACCGCGAGCGCCCCTTCTTCGCCGACCTGGTGGGCTTCATGACCTCCGGCCCGGTTGTGGTACAGGTGCTGGAAGGCGAGAACGCCATCGCCAAGAATCGCGAGCTGATGGGCGCCACCAACCCGCAGGAAGCCGAGGCCGGCACCATCCGCGCCGACTTCGCCCAGTCCATCGACGCCAACGCGGTACACGGTTCCGACTCTCCCGCTTCCGCTGAGCGCGAAATCGCCTACTTCTTCGCCGCCAGCGAAATCTGCGAGCGCGGCTGATACCGCGCCAGATTACAAGTACAGGCCACCGGCATGAATAGTCCGACAACCATCGCCACCAGCGCAACGCCCGACAAGGTCAACCTGCTCGGGCTGACCAGGGCGCAGATGGAGCAGTTCTTCCTGGATATCGGGGAGAAGACGTTCCGCGCCCAGCAGGTGCTGAAGTGGATTCATCACGCCGGTGTGATCGACATTGCCGAGATGTCCAATCTCGGCAAGGCCCTGCGCGAGAAGCTGGCGCAGGTCGCGGAAGTGCGCCCGCCGGAAATCGTCAGCCAGCACGACTCTGCCGATGGCACCCGCAAGTGGGCCATCCGCGTGGACGGCGGTGGCCTGGTGGAAGCGGTGCTGATTCCCGATCGCGAGCGCGCCACCCTCTGTGTGTCTTCCCAGGTGGGTTGCAGCCTCGACTGCTCTTTCTGCTCCACCGGCAAGCAGGGCTTCATGCAGGACCTGAGCGCGGCGGAGATCATCGGCCAGGTGTGGCTGGCGATCAAATCCTTCGACGCCTTCCAGTCCGGCAAGGGGCGGGTGGTAACCAACGTGGTGATGATGGGCATGGGCGAACCCCTGCTCAATTTCGACAACGTGGTCTCTGCCATGAACCTGATGATGGAGGACCTCGCCTACGGTATTTCCAAACGCCGGGTGACCCTCAGCACCTCCGGCGTGGTGCCGGCGCTGGACAAGCTGGCCGAAGTGAGTGAAGCCTCGCTGGCCATTTCCCTGCACGCTCCCAACGACGCCCTGCGCAACGAGCTGGTGCCGATCAACCGCAAGTACCCCATTGCCCGCCTGCTGGAAAGCAGTCGCAACTACATCGACGCCCAGAGCGACAACAAGCGCGTGGTGACGGTGGAATACACCCTGATGGCCGGGGTCAACGACCAGCCCGAGCACGCTCGCGAGCTGGCCGTCCTGCTGCAGGATTTTCCCTGCAAGATCAATCTGATCCCCTTCAACCCCTTTCCCCAGTCGCAATATCGTCGCCCCAGCGGCAATGCGGTGTCGCGCTTCTGGCAAGTGCTGGTGGATGCGGGATATATTGTCACCGTTCGCACCACCCGCGGCGACGATATCGACGCCGCCTGCGGCCAGTTGGTAGGACAGGTGGTGGACCGTACCCGTCGCAGTGAGCGCTATCGCAACGCCGCTGGGCAGAACCAGGTGATAGAAGCGGGGTGATCAATTTGGCGTTGTGCAATATTTTCAGGTCCGGCACGGTATGGGCCGGTGTGGTCTTGCTGCTGGCCCTGACCGGTTGCGTGACCCAGTCCGAAACCGTGTTCACCGATCCGCCAGCGCCGGAAAAGGCCCTCAAGCAGCGTGTGGAACTGGCGCGCAAGTACATCGGTGAGGGCGACTGGGAAAACGCCAAGCGCAACCTCAAGCAGGCGGCCGAAATCGACCCCGACAACGCCGAGGTCTACGAAGCTTTTGCCCTGGTCTACCAGAGCACCGGAGAGACCGACCTGGCAGAGGAAAACTTTGAAAAGGCGCTCCGCATCGATCGCAGTTTTTCCCGCGCCCGCAACAATTACGCCGCCTTCCTCTACAGCCAGCAGCGCTATCAGGAAGCAGAGAAGCAGCTGGAAATGGTGGTCAAGGACAGCCTCTACAACGCCCGGCCAAAGGCCTTCGTCAACCTGGGGCTGTGCCGGCTGCAACTGGATAACAGCGCCGGCGCCGGCGAGGCCTTTGAGCGCGCGCTGACCATGGATGCCACCAACCGCGTGGCCCGCCTGGAGCTGGCCGAACTGCGCTTTCGCGATGGTGATATCGCCGCCGCGGAAACTCACTATGGTGTCTATCGCACCGGGCTGAAACAGCAGTCCGCGCGCGGCCTGTGGCTCGGCGTCCGTCTGTCCCAGGCCAGCGGTGACCGCAATGCCGAGGGCAGTTATGCAATGGCCCTGCGCAACCTGTACCCGGATTCCCCCGAGTATCAGGCCTACCAACGGACTCAGGGCGGTGGTTGAGGAAAGCAACACAGTGGAATCCCCGGGCGCCATGCTGCGTCGCGCTCGCGAGGCGCGCAAACTGAGCCCGGAAGACATCACGCGGCGCATGAACTGGCTGCCGTGCTACGTGGCCATTATCGAGCGCGATGATTACGCCGCGCTGCGCAGGCCGACCTTCGCCCGCGGCTATGTGCGCGCCTACGGTAAATTTCTGGGTATGGCAGAGGCTCCATTGATGGCGGCCTTTGACCAGGTGGCCGGCGACATGGCAGGCCCCGGGCCGGTGCGCCGGGTGGTGCCAGCGGGCAGTGCGCGGCAAACCCAGCTTTTGCAAATTGGTCTGGGTGTGGTGCTACTGGCGCTGCTGGTGGCGGGATTGTGGTGGTGGCGGGGCAGTGCAGCCGATACGGTAGCGGTTCTGGAGATGGTAAATACGGTGACGGTATGAAAGCAGCATCCCCAATCAAACGCCGGGTGAGCCGACAAATTCAGGTGGGCAGTGTCGCCGTCGGTGGCGATGCGCCGATCAGTGTGCAGAGCATGACCAACACCGAGACCTGCGACGTGGCCGCCACGGTGGCCCAGGTGCAGGCCATTGCCGATGCCGGCGCCGACATCGTGCGAGTGTCGGTACCCAGCATGGAGGCCGCCGAGGCCTTTCGCGCCATCCGCGCCCGGGTGGAGGTTCCCCTGGTGGCGGATATCCACTTTGATCACCGCATCGCCCTCAAGGTGGCGGAGTACGGGGTCGACTGCCTGCGCATCAACCCCGGCAATATCGGCCGTGACGACAAGGTGCGCGAGGTCATTCACTCGGCCCGGGACAAGGGCATCCCGATCCGTATCGGCGTCAATGCCGGCTCCCTCGGCAAGGACCTGCAGCGCAAATACGGCGAGCCTACCGCCGAGGCGCTGGTGGAGTCCGCCATGCGCCATGTCGACATTCTCGACCGGCACAATTACTACGACTTCAAGGTCAGTGTGAAGGCCTCGGAAGTGTTCATGGCGGTGGAGGCCTATCGCCTGCTGGCCAAGCAGATTGACCAGCCCCTGCACCTGGGGATCACCGAGGCCGGCGGCCTGCGCGGCGGCACGGTGAAGTCCGCCGTGGGCCTGGGCATGCTGCTGATGGACGGTATCGGCGACACCATCCGCATCTCCCTGGCGGCCGACCCGGTGGAGGAGGTGAAGGTTGGCTTCGAAATCCTCAAGAGCCTCAAGCTGCGTACCAACGGCATCAACTTTATTGCCTGCCCCTCCTGCTCGCGACAGAACTTCGACGTCATCGGCACCATGAATGCGCTGGAACAGCGCCTCGAGGACATCCGCACGCCGATGGATGTGGCCGTGATCGGCTGCATCGTCAATGGTCCCGGCGAAGCGCGCGAGGCCGATGTGGGCCTGACCGGCGCCACCCCGAGCAACCTGATCTACGTGAACGGCGAGCCGGATCACAAGGTCAGCAACCAGTCCTTCATCGATCACCTGGAACAGGTGATCCGCCAGCGCGCCGCCGACCTCGAGACCGAGCGCGCGCGGCAGGAGGAACAACTCATTCTCAAGTCCAGCGCCTGAGGCGCTGCCATCGATCTGGAGATACGGTGACCAAACTACGCGCCATCCGGGGTATGAATGACATACTTCCGGAGGAAACCCCCTATTGGCAGTCCCTGGAAGGGACCGTGCGCGACCTGCTGCACAGCTACGGCTACGGCGAGATTCGCCTGCCCATCGTTGAGTACACAGAACTGTTCAAGCGCTCCATCGGCGAGGTTACCGACATCGTCGAGAAGGAGATGTACACCTTTGCCGATCGCAATGACGAGAGCCTGACCCTGCGCCCCGAAGGTACCGCCGGGTGCGTGCGCGCGGTGATTCAGCAGGGCCTGCTGAGCACACCCCAGCGCCTCTGGTACTCGGGCCCCATGTTTCGCTACGAGCGGCCGCAGAAGGGGCGCCAGCGCCAGTTTCACCAGGTGGGGGTGGAGGCCTTTGGCATTGCCAGCCCCGATATTGACGCCGAACTGATTCTGCTGTCGGCCAGGCTGTGGCGCCTGCTCGGCATCAGTGACGCGGTCACGCTGGAACTGAACTCGATTGGCAGCCCGGCGGCCCGCGCCGCTTACCGCGCAGCACTGGTTGAGTACCTGGAGGCCCGCCGCGAGCAACTGGACGAGGACAGCCAGCGTCGCCTGGACAGCAACCCGCTGCGCATCCTCGATTCCAAGAATGCCGATACCCAGGCCCTGCTGGACGACGCGCCGTCGCTGGCGAACTACCTGGATGAGGAATCGCAGGCGGATTTCGCCCGGCTCTGCGCACTGCTGGACGCGGCGGGGCAATCCTACCGGGTCAACCCGCGACTGGTGCGGGGGCTGGACTACTACAACAAGACTGTGTTCGAGTGGGTCACCGACCGCCTCGGAGCGCAGGGTACAGTCTGCGCCGGCGGTCGTTACGACGGCCTGGTAGAGCAGCTGGGCGGCAAGGCGACGCCGGGTATCGGATTTGCCATGGGCTTGGAACGTCTGGTGTTGCTGCTGTCTGAAACGGGGGCGGCAGTGCCCCTGGCGCAGGACGCCGACCTCTATGTGGTGTCGGTGGGTGCGGCCGCGGAACTGGAGGCAGTGGCACGCACCGAGGCCTTGCGCGACATCCTGCCGGAACGCCGCATCGTGCTCAATGCCGGCGGTGGCAGTTTCAAGAGCCAGATGAAAAAGGCCGACAAGAGCGGCGCCCGCCTGGCCCTGATCTGGGGCGAGGACGAGGTCAGCCAGGGCACCTGTGCGGTGAAGAGCCTGCGCGGGGAAGGTGGTCAACAATCCGTGGCGGTGCAAGACCTGCCCGAGTACCTGCGCGCTGCGCTGGTGTAAAGAGCAAAGCAATAAGGAAACGACGTGGAAGATTATCGTAGCGAAGAAGAACAGGTAGAGGCCCTCAAGCGCTGGTGGGACGACAACGGTCGCTCCACCCTGGCGGGCATTGCCCTGGCGCTGGTGGGCGCCTTTGGCTGGCAGGGCTGGCAGGAATACAGCCAGGGTCAGAACGAGGCCGCCTCGGACCTCTACCAGGAATTGCTGGAAGCGGCAGCCGGAGCCGGCCAGAACCCGGCACAGTTGGGTGTGGCGGAGCGCCTGGCGGCGCAGATCAAGACCGACTACAGCGGTTCCGCCTACGCCATTTTCGCGGCGCTGCAGGCGGCTCGCCTGGCGGTGCAGGAAGGTGACCTGGAGACTGCAGAGAGCGAACTGCGCTGGGTGCTCGCCGAGGCCGACAGCGGCAGCGACAGCGCGCTGGTCGCCCAGCAGCGCCTGGCCCGGGTCGTGGCCTCCCAGGGTGATACCGAGGGGGCCCTGGCCCTGCTCGAGGTCACGGGTGAAAACCCCTATGCAGCGAGTTACGCCATGGCGGAGGGCGATATTTTGCTGTCCGCCGGTCGCGACAGCGAGGCGCTAGCCGCCTACGAGCTGGCCCGGCAGGTCGCCAGCGAGGGCACCCAGGTGCCGCCGCTGACAGCACTGGAACAGAAAATTGCCAGCCTGAAGCCCGCCGAGCCGCGGGAGATTTCGGTGGCGGTGAGCGACCCGCTGCCGGCCGTTGCCCAGGAAGCAGAGGCGCCGGCCGACGCAGAGGAGGAAACGCCATGATCCACTCCGCCCTGCGCACCCTCGCCGTGCTGTCCCTGGCCATGAGCCTCGCGGCCTGCTCTACCGTCAAGGGCTGGTTTGAAATTGACGATGAAGAAGATCCCAACCAGCCAGTAGAGCTGCAGGACATCACCCCCACGGTGAAGATCAAGCGCCTGTGGTCCAAGGGTGTGGGGGATGGCCAGGGCAAGGGGCTGTACCACCTGCGTCCGGCCCTGGCCGGCGATCGCATTTACGTCGCTTCCGCCGACGGGGAAGTGGTCGCCCTGAACCGCAAAACCGGCAAGACCCTGTGGGACGTGGAACTGGATACCCGTCTGTCCGGTGGCGTCAGTGTATACGAGGACAGCCTTTTTGTCGGCGGCAGTGACGGTTCGGTGTTGCGCCTGTCTGCCGCAGACGGCAGCCAGTTGTGGAAAACCGGCGTCACCGGTGAAGTGTTGGCACCGCCCCAGGGCAACGGCCGCCACGTGGTCGCCCAGACCTATGACGGCAAACTGTTCGGTCTCGACTACGAGAGTGGCGAGAAGCAGTGGACCTACGACAGCAATGTTCCGGTACTGACCCTGCGCGGCACCAGCACGCCCATTCTCGATGGCAGCAAGGTCTACGCGGCTTTCGCCAACGGTCGGGTGCTGGCATTCGAGACCGACAGTGGCGACATCGCCTGGGAAGTGCGGGTGGCCATCTCCCAGGGCCGCTCCGAGATTGAGCGCATCGTGGATATCGACGGCACCATGGAGCTGGCGGGCAATGAACTCTACGCGGCCAGCTACCAGGGCCGTATTGCCGCCATCGAAGTGGGGAGCGGCCGCAAACTGTGGCAGCAGAACGTTTCGTCCTTCTCCGGTGTATCGACCGGCTTCGGGAATGTCTACGTGGCCGACGCCGACGGCACCCTGACGGCCTACCTGCGCGGTGGCCAGGGCGTGCGCTGGACCCAGGGCGACCTCGGTTACCGTGAACTGTCGCGGCCGACTCCGGTCAACAGTTATGTGGCCGTGGTCGACTTCGAGGGTGTGGTACACCTGATTTCCCAGGTGGATGGCAGCTTCGCGGGTCGCACCGAAGTGGACAGCGACGGCGCCCGCGCCGACATGGTTGCCGATGGCAATGTGCTCTACGTGTACGATAACGGTGGCACCCTGTCCGCCTTTGAAATTACTCCGCTCGACGACTAGCAGCGCGAGCGCAGGAGACTGATTTGATCCCGGTAATTGCCCTTGTGGGCCGCCCCAACGTGGGCAAGTCCACCCTGTTTAACCAGCTGACCCGCTCGCGGGATGCGCTGGTGGCAGACTTTGCCGGGCTGACCCGGGATCGCAAGTACGGTGAGGCTCGCCTCGGCTCGCGCCCCTATGTGGTCATCGACACCGGCGGCATCAGCGGCGACGAAGAGGGTATCGACTCGCAGATGGCGGGACAGTCGCTGGCGGCGATCGAGGAAGCGGACGCGGTGCTGTTCATGGTGGATGGCCGCGAAGGGCTGAACGCCACTGACGAGGCCCTGGCCCGGCACCTGCGCCAGCGCAACAAGGCCTTCCATCTGGTGGTGAACAAAATCGACGGTATCGATGCCGACGTCGCCACCAGCGATTTCTATACCCTCGGGGTGGAGAGCCTGTTCGCTATCGCCGCCAGTCACGGTCGCGGCGTGAGCAGCATGATCGAGACCGTGCTGGAAGGGTTTCCGGAACCGGAGCCCTTCTGCGAGGAAAAGCTCTACGACAGTATCCGCGTGGCGGTGGTGGGGCGGCCCAACGTGGGCAAGTCCACCCTGGTCAACCGGTTGCTGGGAGAGGAGCGGGTGGTCGTTTTCGACCTGCCGGGTACGACCCGCGACAGTATTTACATCGACTACGAGCGCGACGAGCAGAAATACACCCTGATCGATACCGCCGGGGTGCGCAAGCGCAAGAACGTCCGGCTCACGGTGGAGAAGTTCTCCATCGTCAAAACCCTCAAGGCCATTGACGACGCCCATGTTGTGCTGTTGATGATGGACGCCCACGAGGGCCTGGTGGAACAGGACATGCACCTGCTCGGTCACTGTATCGAGGCCGGTCGCGGCCTGGTGCTGGTGGTGAATAAATGGGATGGCATCGAGTCCCACCAGCGCGAGTGGATGAAGACCGAATTGCAGCGCCGCTTGCAGTTCGCCGACTATGCCGAGACGCACTTTATCTCTGCCCTGCACGGCACCGGCGTCGGCCACCTGTACAAATCCATCAACGCCGCCCACGACAGTGCCACCCGCAAACTGAACACCAACGCCCTGACCCGTATTCTGGAAGGCGCAGTATTCGATCACCCGCCGCCGCTGGTCAACGGCCGCCGCATCAAGCTGCGCTACGCCCATGCCGGCGGCCAGAACCCGCCGCTGATCGTGATACACGGCAACCAGACCGGCAAAGTGCCTGCCAGCTACCAGCGCTATCTGGAGAAGATTTTCCGCCGCAAGCTGGAACTCACCGGCACCCCGGTGCGCATCGAGTTCCGCACGGGTGAAAACCCCTATGCCGACAAGCGCAACAAGCTGACCCAGCGCCAGGTTCAGCGCAAACGGCGCATGATGGCCCACGTGAAAAAGAACACCAAGAAGAAGCGATGACCTCCTCGCCGCTTGCGTGGAATCCGGGCCAGGTCGATGAGAGCAGTGGCAAACCCGACCTGGACAGCCGGGCGCACATCGAAGAGTTTGTCCGCTGTTTCTACGCGCGTGTGCTCAGGGATGAAGTGCTGGCGCCCATCTTCCTGGATGTCGCCGCCATCGACCTCGATGTTCACTTGCCGCACATTGTCGATTACTGGTGCAAGTTGCTGCTCGGAGAACAGCGCTACCAGCGCCATACCATGAATATCCACCGTCGCCTGCACGATCGCCGCGAGCTGTCGGGCGAGGACTTCGCACGCTGGCTGAACCTGTTTATCACCACCGCCGACTGGCACTTTGCCGGTGAGCGCACCGAGCGGGCCAAGCGGGTTGCCACATCGATTGCCGGCAATATGGAGCGCAGCCTGGGTTAGTGGGCCCGGAAGCACCACTATCTCCTGATTCCGTCATTTTTTTGTCATATCCCCTCCACGGGAATGTCACGGGGGACGGGTAGGCTGTCGGGATTCTGACCGGAGTCTGCCGTGCCCCGACTGCATGACCTGAAACTGTTCGCCTGCGGTGATGAAGGCGCCCGCATTACCCTGCTGGGCGCTGTTCTGGATACCGTGATCGGCCTTGTAAAGTTATGTGCCGGCGCGGTCGCGCACTCCTCCGCCCTGGTCGCCGACGGTATTCACTCGCTGTCGGATGCCGCCTCCGACCTGGTGGTGGTTGCGGCGCACAATCTTTCCTTACGGGAGCCGACCGCCAACTTTGCCTATGGCTACCAGCGGGCGGAAACGCTGGGGGTGCTGTTCATCGGCCTGCTGTTGCTCGTTTTCGCGGTCGGACTGGCATACCAGAGCGGGTTCGCCCTGATCGGTGGCGGGATTGCCGCATCGCCAGGCCCGCTTACGCTCTGCCTCGCGCTCGCCTGCCTGCTGCTGAAAGAGTGCTATTACCACATCAGTCTTGCGGTGGGGCGGCGCCTCGATTCGCAGTTGTTGATCGCCAACGCCCACCACAGCCGCACCGATGTCTACACCTCCCTGCTGGTGCTGGCGGGGCTGGTGGCGGTGGAGTACGGGTGGCACTGGCTGGACCCCCTCATGGCCCTGGGCATAGCACTGGTTGTCGGCAAAGTTGCCGTTGGCTTTCTGCGCAACGCACTGGCCGAGTTGATGGAAGCCAACCTGCCCGACGAGGAGAGAGAGCAGGTGCTGCGCTGCATTGCTGGCGTAGCTGGGGTGCGCGGCTGCCACGGATTGCGCGGTCGACGTGTGGGGCGCGGCTACGTGCTGGAATGCCACCTGGAGGTGGACGCCGCATGCAGCGTTTCGGAGGGGCACCAGATTGGCGCCCGGGCCAGCGCAGCGGTATTGCATCAGTGCACCGGGATTAGCGACCTGCTGGTGCATGTCGATCCGGCCGGCTTGCGCGGCGGACATGGCGAACCGCTGCCGCTACCGGACAGAACAGCGGTGATGCAACGGCTGCAAGAGCTGTGCGAAGGGCTGGCGCTCGATATCGATACGCAGCGCAGCGGCCTCCACTACGCCGATGAGGGCATACGGGTTGAACTTCACTGTGGTGGTTGGCCCCCGCACAACGTCGATCAATTGACGCAACTGCGCCAGCGCCTGCGGGACGTTGTTGCCTCGACCGACTGGCTGATGGCCGTCGACATTGTGTATTCGCCGCCGACGATGCAAGCGGATACGGCAAAAATTCTGTATCTCCATCAGCACCGCCAGGTGGCTAACTGAGCATCGTCACAGAAGCGACATAATTCCGCCGTAACATCGTCACTTTTCTGCCATTGGAGAGAGGGTGATGTGGATGGAAAAGCGGTCAAAGATGGCACTCTGTGTGATCTGTGCAATCCCCGCGCTGGTATTTGCCGAGCCTGGCCAGGAACGTCAACAGGTAATCCTGGAGGCCCAGCAGCCCGTCATGACGCGTCTGCGTGATGCGGATAGCGTGCGCCCGCCATCGCCGGAGGGGCATCCGGTTGCCGCGATGTACAACCGCGAAGCCATCATTCCTCCGCAGTGCTATACCCGCACTGAAGGCCAGAACAATCCCTGTTATGTCTGCCACCAGGACAGTCTGCCGGGTCGCGAGAATGTCATGAATGACCGCGACCTGCAGGAGGCCTACAGCTTCAGTGATCTCGGCCAGACCAACCACTGGGTAAACCTGTTCCGCGACCGCTCGAAAGAGGTCGAGGCGATCAGCGACCGTGAAATCCTCGACTGGGTTGACGACGACAACTACAGCGATCTGGCGCCGCGTCTGAAAAATGCGGGGTTCAAGGGCTGGATACCGGACCTGGCCGACCTGCAGGCTGGCGCCGCGGCATTTGACGAACAGGGCTTCGCCCGCGATGGCAGCCAGTGGGTATCGTTCAACTACAAGCCCTTTCCCAGTACATTCTGGCCGACCAACGGCTCCACCGACGACGTCATGATTCGCCTGCCGCTGGACTACCGCACAGACGCTGCCGGCAAACCGTCTCGCGCTGTCTACCAGGCGAACCTGGCCATCCTCGAGGCGCGCATCAAAGGCTTCGATGCCATCGGCACCGTACCGCTTGATGAGTCTGAAGTGGGTGTGGATCTGGACGGTGACGGGCGCCTCGGCACGATAGATGAAATAGCCCGTGTCGACAGTTATGTCGGCGCCGCGGCGGGGCATTTCATCGATACCCATCTCTATCCCCGCGGTACCGAATTCCTGCACACCGTGCGCTACCTGGGCTTTGATGACAGCGGAAAAATCGGCGTATCCAGGCGCATCAAGGAAGTGCGGTATATGAAGAAGTGGCAGGCCTATAACAAGGGCACGCTGGCCCGCTACTACGAGGAAGAGGGTTTCGAGAAGGAAGCAGGATTTCTGCCCGGCTATACCCGGCTGGGTGACTGGGGCCTGGACAACGGTTCCGGCTGGTCCATCCAGGGGTTCATCGAAAACCGCAGTGGCCAGCTGCGCGTCGCCACACTGGAGGAAAACACCTTCTGCATGGGTTGCCACAGTTCCATTGGCTCAACCATCGACAAGACCTTCAGCTTTGCGCGCAAGATCGACGGTGCGGCTGGCTGGGGCTATATCGATCTGCAGGGGATGGCGGACTCCCCGACCCTGGGTGAGTCAGAGGGCGAGTACCTGACCTATTTCCGGCGCACCGGGGGCGGCGACGAATTCCGCAGCAATACCGAAATGCTGCAGCGCTTCTTCAACGACAGCGGCGAGGTTGAACCCGAGCGATTGGCGGGCCTCGACGTGTACCAGATCGTGGTGCCCTCGCGGGAGCGCGCCCTGCAACTCAACAAGGCCTACCGCGTGATCGTGGATGAACAGAGCTACCTGCTCGGAAGAGATGCCACCTGGCATCCCCCGCGCAATGTGTACGACGAAGTCAGCAACACCGATTCCCCGACCCTGGAAGAGGGCAGGGTGTTCGACTGGGATATCCGCCTGGACTGGCGCCCGGAAGCTGCGCGCATAGTGCCGGGTAGCAAAACTGTTACATCAGTGTCACCAAACGCTCATTGAAGCGTCACAGATGACCCTGATACTTGTCGCGTCTGCCGACAGGCGGCATTGGAAAGCTGCTGCAAACCATCCGAAGAGGGTCGTAGCTGGCCCCGAACACTTTATGGAGATTCTTGATGACTCATCGCAAAACTGTCATGGCCGCTGGTCTGCTGGCCATTGCATCCAGTGCGGCGCTGGCTGGTACCGAACCCTACTTTACGCCCCTGACCCAGTCCTCCGCGGTCGCTACGCCCAATCATGTCAATGAGTTGAATACGCCCTGGCAGGCGCCTGCAGGTATCTCCCAGGAGAACCTGACCAGCATGGCCGAGATCGAAAGCAGCATCGACCAGTCGGTGGTGCGTGTTGAAGAACTGGGTACCAACGCTTCAATGTGGGACATGGTCGCCTTTGACCCGAGCGGCAAGTTCCTTTTCATTCCCCACGAAACCGCAATGGGCGCGGGCCTGTCCCGCTACTCCATCGAGGAGGATCGCACCGAAGTCCTGTTTTCCGGTGACGCCACTGCGGTGATGGGAGAAGAAGGTAACTGGGAACAGGACTGGGGCGCCTTTGATCCGGCAACCTTTACCCCTTATGGCACTGTTCTCCTGGGTGAGGAGTGGTCCGGCGAAGGCCGCGTAATGGAGGTTCTGAACCCCTACGCCGATCCGCAAGATATCCAGGTAGTGGAGAAGGAATCCTTTGCCAACCTCTCTCATGAAGGTATCCGTTTCGGCACGGTACAAACCAACACAGTGTACTTCGTGGATGAGGATCACTCCGGGTCCATCTACAAGTTTGTAGCCAGTGACGACACGTTTGATGCCGGCGATACCTATGTACTGGTGGTTCACGACTTCGGGGGCGACGCCAGCCAGAACTGGGATGCCGATATCAACCTCGGCGAATCGCGCACCGGCAGTGCCTACTGGAAGAAAATCGCCAGCAATGGCGTCATGGAAGACGGCATTGAGCAGGATGCATTTGAGAACGCCGCTAACTTCCGCGCCGGTCGCATCGCCGCCGACCAGGCCGGTGGCACACCCTTCGGTCGCCCGGAAGATGTAGAGGTCGGTGTGCTGGGCAACCGTCGCGAGGTGCTCTACTTTGCCGCCACCTCTGAAAATACCGTGTATTCCGTGGAAATGCGCGGCCGCGATATGGCGGTAGTACGGGTGTTCGCCAGCGAGGACCATACCCCCAAGAACGTCGGCTTCCTGCCGACCACCGGTAAAATCAACTCTCCGGACAACCTGGCCCAGGATGCGCTTGGCAACATCTACATCATCGAAGATGCGCCCAACGGCGGTGATGTCGGCGGTGACATCTGGTTCGTGCGCGACGCTGACAACGACGGCGAAGCTGAATCGGTTGACCACTTCCTGAGCATCCAGGTGGACGGTGCAGAGGCCACCGGCATGATCTTCAACCCGGCTGTGCCGACCCAGTTTGTCGTTTCCGTACAGCACCCGGACAGCACCGATATCTCAGCGGTGGACGGCGGCCAGGGGGATGCCCTGTGGCTGTTCGACGTCAGCGATGTCGCACCGCCCAGCTGTGAAAAAGGCGGCAATTACAATCGCCACAGTTTCGGTCGCGGTGGTCGCTACATTCGCACCTGCAGCAACGACGACCCGAACTTCGCGGGCGAGCTGCGCAAAGCGGCGCGCTAAACTGCACTACTTCTCCGGTTGTTTTTTTGGGGCGCAGCGATGCGCCCCTTTTTTTTCGTTACCCCAGCAGCAGGCTGTTGCGATCAACGCTTAAGCGCTGTGCGTTCTGTTCGTCAATGACGTAGTCCGGGCTGTCGATGGCATCGAGGAAGACCCAGTCGGCCTGTACCGCATCGGCGGAGAAGGCCAGTTGCAGAAAGCCGCGCTGCACCAGGTTGGCGTATTTCAGGTCGTCCATCAGTTGCACTGCCAGCGGGCCGAACAGGGACGCGGCATCGGCGCCAATGGCCGCCTCGGCACCGGGGGAGGTGACGCTGGGGCAGGCCAGTTCGGCACCCACCACCGAACCGTCGGCGGTGGTCAGTTGCGAGGCCCAGGCGTTGTGGGTATCCCCGGCCAACACCACCAGCCGCGATTGCACCTGGCTGGCGTGATTGAGGAGGTCTTCGCGCTCGAAGGCGTAGCCGTCCCAGGCGTCGGGGTTGAAGGGAATGGCGGAATCGAGCAGGGCCTGTTCCTCGGCTGTGCGATCCTCCGGCGCCTTGTTCCTGGCCTGCACCGCGGCCAGTACCGCGGCGGTGGCCTGCTGCAGGGCATCCTCGCCGGCAGTGGCGGGGTTAAGCGCCCGCACAACCGGTTCCGGCAGGGGCTGGCGCGCCATCAATACCTGCTGGCCCAGCACTTGCCAGCGCGTGGTGCTGCTGGTCAGCGCGTCCTTGACCCAGGCCAGTTGTTCGCCGCCAAGCAGGCTGCGGTTGCTGTCGCCGGTGGCGGCCAGTACGGCGGCGCTGTCGATCTGCCCGCCATTGACGAAGTCGGTGTAGTCCACCTGCAGGTCGCGGCCGACATTGCGGGTGTCGAGCATGATCAGGTCGAGCAGGTCGCCGTAGCGGAACTGGCGATAGATTATGTCGCTGACGTCCGAGGGCGGGCGTACCGGCAACCACTCGAACCAGGCCTGGATCGCGGCGGCGCGACGTTCGCCGAAATCGCCTTCAGTAGCCGGGTCGTGGTTTTCGGCGCCCTCTCGCCAGCTGTCGTTGGCGACTTCGTGGTCGTCCCACACCACCACGAAGGGGTGGCGGGCGTGGCAGGCCTGGAGGTCAGCATCGCCGCGGTACTGGGCGTAGCGGGTGCGGTAGTCCTGCAACGACAGGATCTCGCCAGCGGGCTCGGACAGCCGCCCCAGCGCCTCGGCATTCTCGCTGGCGTAGCCATCGGCGGCGTATTCGTAGATGTAGTCTCCGAGGTGCAGCACCGCATCCACATCGCGCCCGGCGATTTCGCGGTAGACATGGAACAGGCCGGCCGGGTAGTTGGAACAGGACACCACGGCAAAGCTGGCCGCGGTCAGCGCGCCGTTTGGCGCACTGCGGGTGCGCCCCACCGGCGAGAGGTTTTCGCCGGTGCGGAAGCGGTAGAAGTAGCTGGTGCCAGCGGCGAGGCCGCTGGCGTCCACTTTCACCGTATAGTCTACTGCCGCGGTGGTGGCGCCGCTGCCGCTGGCGACGATGTCGCTGAAGGCCTCGTCGGTGGCCAGTTCCCATTCCACGATCACGTCTCCTTCGCGTTCGGGGGTGGCGCGGGTCCAGAGAATCACGCGGTCTTCCAGCGGGTCGCCGGAGGCTACGCCGTGCTCAAATGTCGCGGGCACGCTCTCCGGTGGCGCGGGTTCGGGGCGCGCATCGCTGGAATCCGAACAGCCGATCAGGTTAGCCGAGAGCAGGGGCAGCAGGGCGCTGGCGCCGAGCCCCTTGAGCAGGGTGCGGCGGCGGAACTCGGGGGTTTTGGTCATGGGTTCTCTCCGTAAGTGGCAAACCCGGTAGTGTGCGCCGCCAGTGTTGCCGGATTATGAATCGGCTGTCAGTGATTCGTGCAGGGCGGCACTTCTTCGGCGAAGTGCCGCGTGTAGTCCACCAGCAGGGCGAAGCCGCAACCCGTGATTTACCCGCGCTCTCGACAAACCGAGCCGGCGCCGGGATGAACTGCAGGGCGGGGCGTTGTGCCCTGTTTTGCGGGTGATATAGTAGCCTATAACACCAACAGGACGAGGTGGCGACCATGCCCCGTTATTGTGACCACAACGCGCCGCGCTGGAAAGGCGGCCCCATGCTCAAGGGTAGCCTGGCCTTTCTGGCCCTGGCCCTGGCCAGCACACTCCTGAGTTCGGCGGCCAGTGCCGAGGAAACCCGCCGGGTAGAGGGGCTCGATTTCGATGCCGTCATGGTCTACGGCGACGTCGAGGTGGAGATCAGCCAGGGGGATACCGTGGAACTGCTGCTGCGCGGCGACCGGGAGGAACTCGACCTGCAGCCCTTCCTGGTCGACGGTACCACGCTGCTGCTGGGTGGCAGCCGGGAAAGTCGCCGCGCGGACTTTGACGGCGTCAAGTTCCGTCTCACTACACCGACCCTGGAACACCTTGAAGTAAAGGGTTCGGGCGATGTCTACGTGCAGCCCTTCACCAGCGATTCACTGTTTGTCTCCGCCGCGGGTACCGGCAATGTCCGGCTGTTCGAGGTGGAGTCCGGCAGTACGACCCTGCAGCTCAGCGGCTCCGGGCGCATCCAGCTGGCCAGGCTGACGAGCCGGGAGCTGAAAGTGGCATTGTCCGGCTCTGGCGATATCCAGCTGGGTGAGGTGGATGCCAGGGGCGTGGAGGTGAGTGTGCGCGGCTCCGGCGACATCAGCCTTGAATCTGCTCGTCGCGCGGACAATCTCGAACTCAGTATCGTCGGCTCCGGCGACGTGGACTTTCGCAACATGGACAGCGGCCGCGCCGAAGTAAATATCGTCGGTTCCGGCGATGCGCGTATCGGCGAGATCGAGGTGCTGGAGGTGAATATCCTCGGCAGTGGCGATGTGGTGTATCGCGGCAGCCCCGTGATCGAACAGGACCTGCTGATCGGCTCCGGCGATTTGCGCCGCGAGCGCTGATCGGACGCCCGGGCAGAGCAGCACGGAGATTACCGCAGATGGAATGGAACGACAGCCAGCCGATCTACCGGCAACTGCGGGACCAGGTCGTGGAGCGCATCATGGACGGCAGTTTCGCCGAGGGAGAGGCCATTCCCTCGGTGCGCCAGGTATCGGCGGACTACCAGATCAACCACCTGACGGTGGGCAAGGCCTACCAGGAACTGGTGGATATGGGCCTGCTGGAAAAGCGGCGGGGCCTGGGCATGTTTGTCACCAGCGGCGCCCGCGGCGTGCTCACCAGCGACGAACAGGCGCGTTTTTTGAACGAGGAATTGCCGGCTTTTGCCGGGCGGGTACAACGACTGGGATTGGACATGGATGAAGTACTGCGCCGCCTGAAGGCGGCTGGGGGTGGGGCATGAACCGGGTGATCGAGGCGCGGGGCCTGAGCCGCCAGTTTGCGCAGGTGCAGGCGGTGGACGGGGTCGACCTGAGTCTCAAGGCCGGCACCGTGCTGGGGCTGATCGGCCCCAACGGCGCCGGCAAAACCACGCTGTTGCGCGCCCTGCTGGGGCTGACCGACTGTGACGGCGAGGTGCAGGTGCTGGGGCTGGATCCGCGGCGGGAACACGCACGTCTGATGCAGCAGGTCTGCTTTATCGCCGACACCGCGGTGTTGCCGCGCTGGATGACGGTACTGCAGTTGCTGGACTACGTATCCGGCATCCACCCGCGCTTCGACCGCGGCCAGGCCGAGCGTTTCCTGGCCAACACCGAAGTGGGTGTGAAGCGCAAGGTGGCGGAGCTGTCCAAGGGCATGACGGTACAGTTGCACCTGGCCCTGGTCATGGCCATCGATGCCCGGGTGCTGATTCTCGACGAGCCGACCCTGGGCCTGGACATCCTGTTCCGCAAGCGCTTTTACGAGCAGTTGCTGAACGACTATTTCGACGACGAGCGCACCATCATTATCTCCACCCACCAGGTGGAGGAAGTGCAGAACATTCTCACCGAGGTGGTTTTCATGAGCCGCGGTCGCGTCATTCTGAACAAGGACATGGCGAGCTTCGAGACGACGTTCAGCGAAGTACACGTGGTGGGCGGTGCCACGGCGCGCGCCGAGGCCATTCCGCATATCGGCTCGCGCCCCATCCTGGGCGGTCGCGCCATTATCTACGAGGGCGTCGATCGCGCCCTGCTGGAACCGCTGGGGCAGGTGCGAACGCCCTCGGTGTCCGACCTGTTTGTCGCCAAAATCGGGGGAGAGGCGCATCATGGCCAGTAATACATCCTCGCGCTGGTTTACCCTGGTGCAGCGTGAACTTCAGGAATACCGGGTTTCCCTGCTGTGGACACCGCTGTTGGCCGCGCTGGCCATCTGCGTACTGGTACTGGCCAGTGTGCTGCTGGCCAATCGTGTCGCCGCGGTCGGACAGGCCTTTATCGAGGTGGTCACCCAGGAGGAGAAAATCTCCGGGATGAACATCACCATCCAGATCGATGACGACAAGGACGACGAGGTCGCCTATCGCATCGAACGGACCGAGGGCGCGAGCAGCGAGGATGAGTGGAACTTCTCCCGCAAGTGGACCTTCCAGCCGCGCAACGCCGACACACCCCAGAGCGACAGCGAAGTGGTGTCCGGGGGCATGGACTATCCTTTCAACGCCGTGCTCGGTGTCATCAATGTCCTGATGATGGTGCTGCTGGTGATCGTGGTGGTGAACTACCTGCTCGGCTGCCTGTTCGACGACCGCCGGGACCGCTCCATCCTGTTCTGGAAGTCCATGCCAGTGTCGGAGTGGGAAGTGGTGCTGGCCAAGCTGGCGGTAGCGCTGATTGTGGCGCCGGCCATTTTTATCGGCGCCGCGCTGGTGGCGCAGCTGGTATGCACCGCCCTTTCCATGCTGCTGATGTGGCGCATGGATATGAATCCCGCGGAGCAGATTCTCGGCAATGTGCATTTTGGCCGACTGCTGGTGCAACAGGTTGGCGGCTGGTTGATCAGCGCCCTGTGGATTGCCCCCGTTTACGCCTGGCTGCTGCTGGCCAGCGCCGCCGCCCGGCGCTCCCCCTTCATGACGGCGGCGCTGCCGGTAGTGGCCGTAGTGTTTGCCGAAGAGCTGGTGTTCGGCAGCGATTTTGTACGCGGCGCCATCGCAGGCCACCTGCCGGACCCGACTTCGACGGCCAGTTTGCCACTGCCCGCTGACCTTGCCAGCCTGTTGGCTGGACTCGCCTGCACCGCCCTGCTGGTGGCCGGGGCTGTTTGGCTGCGGCGGCACCGCTGGGAAATTTAAGGATTCGCCTCTCCGGGCGCCGGTTCCTGGCGCCCGACTATACTGCTAGCGAGCGCCGTTTGACTGTGGCGGCACCCATGATCTTCTGGCGCTCTTGCTTTGTTACTGATGGCGTAACGCCGATGGTCCTGTTTTCTTTGAATTCGTTTCGTGAATAGCAAAAATCTTTTCTATTTATTTCAGTTATGTGCGGGTGCTGACTAAGATACCCGGCACCTGAACAACGGATGCATCAGCGTTCGTTTCCGCCCCCGCAAAGAGCAAGAGGTATCCCTCATGGCTACATACCAGCAGACCACAGAATCCTTCGCCCAACTGCGCGACGCGCAAGGCGGTACCTGGGATAACATTAACCCCGAATTCGCCGCGCGCATGGCCCTGCAGAACCGCTTCCGCACCGGCCTGGATATCGCCCGTTACACCGCTGCCATCATGCGCAAGGACATGGCGGAATACGACGCCGACACAGGGTCCTACACCCAGTCCCTGGGTTGCTGGCACGGTTTCATCGGCCAGCAGAAGCTGATTGCCATCAAGAAGCACCACGGCACCACCAGCAAGCGCTACCTCTACCTGTCCGGCTGGATGATCGCCGCCCTGCGCAGCAAGTTTGGCCCGCTGCCCGACCAGAGCATGCACGAGAAAACCTCCGTGCCCGAGCTGATTGCCGAGCTGTACACCTTCCTGCGCCAGGCCGATGCCCGCGAGCTGAACCACCTCTACCACGACCTGGACGCCGCCCGCGAAGCCGGCGACCAGGTGAAGGAAAAGGCCGCCCTGAACGCCATCGACAACTTCGAGACTCACGTAGTGCCGATCATTGCCGACATCGACGCCGGCTTCGGTAACGAGGAAGCCACCTACCTGCTGGCCAAGCAGATGATCGAAGCGGGCGCCTGCGCCATCCAGATCGAGAACCAGGTGTCCGACGCCAAGCAGTGCGGCCACCAGGACGGCAAGGTGACCGTGCCCCACGAGGACTTCCTGGCCAAGATCAACGCCGTGCGCTACGCCTTTCTGGAACTGGGTGTGGAAGACGGTGTGATCGTCGCCCGCACCGACTCCCTGGGTGCCGGCCTGACCCAGAAGATCCCGGTATCCCGCGACGCCGGCGATCTGGCTCACAAGTACAATGCCTTCCTGGAAACCGAGGAAGTGCACGATGCCTCCGACGTGCGTGAAGGCGACGTGGTGATCAAGCAGGACGGCAAACTGGTGCGCCCGGTGCGCCTGCCCAACGGACTGTACCGCTTCAAGGCCGGCACCGGTGAAGAGCGCTGCATCCTGGACTGCGTGACCAGCCTGCAGAACGGCGCCGACCTGCTGTGGATCGAAACCGAGAAGCCCCACGTCGGCCAGATCGGCGCCATGGTGGACGAGATTCGCAAGTCCGTACCCGATGCCAAGCTGGTGTACAACAACTCGCCGTCCTTCAACTGGACCCTGAACTTCCGCCAGCAGGTGTTCGACGCCTGGAGCGAAGCGGGCAAAGATGTATCGGCCTACAACCGCGATGGACTGATGAGTGCGGAGTACGACGACACCGAACTGGCGACGGAAGCGGATGCCCGCATCCAGTCCTTCCAGGCGGATGCCTCGCGCGAGGCGGGCATCTTCCACCACCTGATCACCCTGCCGACCTACCACACCGCGGCCCTGTCCACCGACAACCTGGCCAAGGGTTACTTCGGCGAAGAGGGCATGCTGGCCTACGTGGCCGGTGTCCAGCGCAAGGAAATCCGCCAGGGTATCGCCTGCGTCAAGCACCAGGACATGGCCGGCTCCAACATCGGCGACGACCACAAAGAGTACTTTGCCGGTGAAGGGGCGCTGAAGGCCGGTGGTAAAGACAACACGATGAACCAGTTCGGCTGATCGCCGGGCGGCGGCCCCTGAGCCGCCGCCAATCCCAATCCCGTTGCCGGGGAGGCCGCTTTGCGACCTCCCCGGTTTTTTTTCGACTGAAGTCGAGTAGTCCTGAACGCCGGCAGCCGCTATTCTGATGTTTTTTGCAAAGGGAGAACCCGGATGAGTGGAAAGGTCAGGGTCGAACGCCCGCTGGTGGTGTTGCACGGCGACGAAATGGCCCAGGTGGCTTTCGTGCGGATTCTTGAACAGTTTGTTACCAGCCGCCTGGACATCGACCTGGTGGAGGTCGACCTGTCGGCGGAAAATCGCCTGGCTACCAACGGCCAGGCGGTGCGCGATGCCATCGAGGCGCTGAAGACCCACGGCGTGGGCGTCAAGAACGCCGGCATGACAGTGAACCGTGCCCAGCTGGACGAGTTGCTGACAACCTACTCCCGCCTCAAGGAGGACGAGCTGGACAAGCTCGCCACCAAGTCGCCCAACGGTGCCATCCGCAAGGGCATCGGCGGCAATATCACCCGCGAAGATATTCCCTTCCGCAATCTGCAGGTGCGCCAGCCCCAGTGGATCGGCCGGGATATCGAGGTGTTCACCATGGATCGTGGGGGCATCAAGCACAGCGCCAATGCCCTGACCCGCTCCACTGGCGTTGCGAAGATTCTCTTTGTGGGCGCCAGTGGCGATCCGGTGGAACTGCACCGCAGGGTCCTGCACAAGGGCGATCCCTGGCTGCTGGCCACGGTAGCGCTGGAAGACGTCAAATCCTGGGCTCACGCCTTCTTTCAGAAGGCGCTGGACGAGAAGCGCGATGTCTACCTCGGCCTCAAGGATACGGTGATTGCCGGCTACGACGGTGTCATGCGCACGGCCATCGAGGATATCTACCGCAGCGACTACCGCGATGCGCTGGCTGAGGCCGGGCTGGCCTACCACTATGAATTGATCGATGCCCAGGCCGCCCGCATTGTGTCCAACCCGCCCGAGCGGGCCCTGTGGGGGGTGCCGGACAATACCACTGGCCGCAAGTTGTACAAGCTGGTGGAAGAGCTCAAGCGCTACGGTATTCCCGAGCGCAAGTTCCATGTGTCACTGTCGCGCATGAGCGCCGGCGGTGGCGACCAGTACGGCAGCTTCAATATGGCCCTGCCGGAGGACGGCATCCTCAAGGTGGTGATCGACGGCGAGGAACTGCATGCGCGGGATGTGCAGCAGGGCGACCCGCTGCTGTTCATGACCAACGACCGCCAGGCCATCAAGGACTGGGTCACCCAGGTTTTCCGGGATGCCTCGCACAACGACAAGGAGGTCTACTTCGGCCTGAAGCGGGAGTACATGGAATACGACGAGGTATTCAGCCACGTTCTGCTGGAAGTGCGCCACGAACTGGCCGAGGCCGGTACCCGGCCGCCGTCCTTCATGATCATGCGGCCTTCGAGCCAGCTGAAGAAGATGATTTGCGACCCGCCGCGCAACGCGCTGTACCCGGCCCAGAACCTGGACGGTGATATTTTCTCGGATATCTCCGCGGCCCTCGGCGGCAGCCTGGCCACCGCCAGTTCCATCATCGAGAGCACCGACGGCACCATGCTGTTCGAGGCGCCCCACGGTACCGCCCACGACCTTTACCTGCGCTTTGCCGAGACCAACGGCAGGGAGGCCCATTTCAATTCATCGGCGCTGATTTACGCCGTGGCCAATGCCCTTGAGGTGATGGCAAACCGCGAGGATAACGCGGCGCTGGGTGACTATGCCGCGCGCCTGAAGGCGGCCCTGATCGACACTGTCGACCAGGGCATTATCACCGGCGATTTGAAGGGCAAGACCACCAATCCATCGGGCGAGAAAATTGTCGATATGGCCGGTTTCCTCGACGCGGTGGCGGCCAACCTGGACGCCGCCGCGGCAGGTGGGAGGGCCTAGCCGAAGGGGCGGTCGATGGACGGGGAGGGCTCGGTAAACCAGCGCGGCCCGTTCTCCGTCATGTAGAAATGATCTTCCAGCCGCACCCCGAATTCCCCCGGCACACAGATCATCGGCTCGTTGGAAAAACACATGCCGTTGGCCAGGGGCGTGTCGGTGCCCCGCACCAGATAGGGCCACTCGTGAATGTCCAGTCCGATGCCGTGCCCGGTGCGGTGGGGGGTGCCGGGCAACTGGTAGTCCGGGCCGAGGCCATTGGCGACCAGTACCTCGCGGGCGGCGTCGTCGACAGTGCCGCAGGGCGCGCCGATGCGGGCGGCCTCGAAGGCCGCGGCCTGGGCCGCTTTCTCGATATTCCAGATCTCCCGCTGGCGCTCGGTGGGTTCGCCGAAGACGTAGCTGCGGGTGATGTCCGACAGGTAGCCCTGCAACTGGCAGCCGGTGTCGATCAGGACCATGTCGCCGGACTCCAGCAGCTTCGGGTTGGCGACGCCGTGGGGGAAGGCGGTGTCCTCTCCGAACAGCACAATGCAGAAGTAGTTGCCCTTGGCGGCGCCCACGGCGCGGTGTGCCCGGTCGATAAAGTCTGTCACTTCCGCCGTGCTGATGCCTTCGCGCAGGATGCTGGCGGCGGCCTTGTGCACTGCCAGCGTCATGTCCTTGGCGCGCTGCATGAGAGCCAGTTCGGCGGCGGATTTCTGCATGCGGCAGCCGGCGGTGACGCCTGTGGCGCTCACGTAGTCGTAGTGGGGCGCGGCCTGGCGCAGTCCGTCGAAGATGAAGAAGGGCGCCGACTCGTCGACGCCGATGCGGCCGTTGCTGATGCCGAGATCCGCCAGCAGCTTGGCGGTGAGCTGATAGGGATTCTCGTGCTCTTCCCAGCAGTGCACGTCGCCGGGAATGCGGATAAAGCCCTGCAGGGTACCCAGCTCAAAGGCCGGGGCGATGTAGTGGGGGGCGCCCCCGGGGGTAATGAGTGCGCCGACCATGCGTTCGCTGGCGCCGAAGGGGGTTCCTGTGAAGTAGTAGAGGTTGGTGCCGGCGTTGAGATAGACGGCATCCAGGCCCTCGACGCGCATCAGTTCTCGGGCGCGGGCCAGGCGGGCTTCGAACTCCCCATCGGCTATCGGCTGGATGCCGGCGGTCATATCGCTGAGGCGGGCCAGTGCCTGTTCCTGGCTGCTGCCGCCAATGCCATTGTTCATGTGATTACCCTGAATCGGAAGATTTTGGAAAACGGGGTGGATTTTAGCGCATCAGGCGCAATAATTGGCCCCTGTCATTTGGGGCCAGGGAGGCAAAATGCGCTGGACAGATATTGATAGGCAGGCCTGCTCGGTGGCGAGGGCCCTGTCGGTGGTGGGGGAGCGCTGGACACTGCTGATCCTGCGGGACGCTTTTCTCGGTACCCGCCGCTTCGACCAGTTCCAGCACAATCTGGGTATCACCCGCCACCGCCTGTCGGAGCGGCTCGGCAAGCTGGTGGAGCAGGGGGTGCTGGTGAAGGTGCCCTACCAGGACCGCCCCGTGCGCCACGAATACCGTCTCAGCCGCAAGGGGCTCGCCCTGTACCCGGTGTTGATGAGCCTGGCGCGCTGGGGCGACGAATGGATGGCCGGCGATGCCGGCCCGCCGCTGGAATACACTCACCGGGGCTGCGGCAAGAAGACCCAGCCGGTGCTGGCCTGCAGCGAGTGCGGCGAGCCGCTGCGGCCGGAATCGGTCACCACCGAGATCGGCCCGGGCCTTTGGGCCCTGGCGGTGCAGATCGAGAACGAAGAGTCCAGCCTGCCCTCCATCCCCGAAATCATTCGCCGGTCGGTCGAAGACCTGAACTGATGGCACCCCGGCGGCGTCTTAACATTTGTTAAGGCGCCAGCTGCCCTTCACTCTCCATACTCTCCCTGTGCCCGCAACTTGCGTTTCAGGCGGGACAGGGACACGGCATCCACTCCCAGGTAAGACGCGATGTGATGCTGTGGCAGGCGCTGCAGCAGCTCGGGCTCCTGTGCCAGCAGCCAGCGGTAGCGCTGTTCGGCGTTGCAGGTCAGCAGCATGGCCTCGCGCTGTTCATTGCGCACAAAGGCGCCGGACAGCAGGCGGATGTTGAGCTGGGCCACGGCGGGATGGGTGGCGCTGGCATCGACAAAGGGCTGGTAGGGCAGCAGCAGGACATCGCTGGCCTCCAGTGCCTGAATACTGAACGGCGCCGGACCATCGCTGATAGCGGCACTGACCGGGCCGACCAGGTGGTCGCCGGTATAGAAGGCCTTGTTGCGTTCCTTGCCCTCGGGCGAGACGTAGAAGAGGCGCAGCAGGCCGCTGTCGATAAAGCACAGGAAGTGGTGCTGCTCGCCGGCTCGCAGCAGGTACTCGTCGCGCGCCAGCGAGCGCTCGCGGGCCTGTTCCAGCCACCCCGACAGCGGTGTGGTATCGGCCAGTCCCTGTTTCACCAGCCAGTCGCGCAAATGCGCACGTCGGGCACAAAGCGTTGTCATATAAAACACGGTAACGAAGTTGAGGAGAAAGCCATGAATCAAGCTGCTGCTGGTAACACTATCATAATGAACGCCGGGGAAAACGACGCTCCCCAACCGATGAAGGAAGGTTCCATCGAAGAGGTTCGCGCCGAGCGCAAACTGAAACTGGCCGCGGCCCTGCGCGTGTTCGGCAAGTTCGGTTTTGACGAGGGCGTGGCCGGGCACATCACCGTGCGCGACCCGGAGCATCTCGATCACTTCTGGGTGAATCCGATGGGTCGATCCTTCAAGCAGATGCGCGTCTCCGACCTGCTGCGGGTAGATCACGCCGGCAATGTGGTGGAGGGCAAGGGTCTGCTCAACGGCGCCGCGTTTACCATCCACTCACAGATTCACATGGCACTGCCGCAGGTGGTGTCTGCCGCCCACTCCCACTCCCTGTACGGCAAGGCCTGGTCCAGCCTGGGACGCCTGCTGGATCCGCTGACCCAGGACGCCTGCGCTTTCTTCGAGGATCATGTGCTGTTTGACGACTTTCGCGGAGTGGTGCTGGACAACAGCGAGGGCGAGCGCATCGCCGCGGCGCTCGGCGAGCGCAAGGCCGCCATCCTGCAGAATCACGGCCTGCTGACAGTGGGTGAAAGCGTCGACGAGGCCGCCTGGTGGTTTATCACCATGGAGCGCAGTTGCCAGGCCCAGTTGCTGGCGGAAGCCGCCGGCACCCCGAAGCTGATTCCGCGCGAACACGCCCTGACCACACGGGAAACCGTGGGCAGCAAACTGGCCGGCTGGTTCCAGTTCCAGCCCATCTTCGATGTGATCATGGCGGAGCAGCCGGACCTCGCGGACTGACCGGCGGGGCGGGCAGGGGCCGCTCTGCCCGCCGTGACTGAGCGGCTTTCCCCGCTGCAAGGCGGCGATTTGCGGCTATGCTTAGTGCTTCGAACCCTCAATAATAAGGAACAGGATCATGGCTCGAACACTCAGGACCTGCGCCGCCGCGCTGGTCACCAGTGCGGCCATCGCTTTCACCGCCCTGGCGGAGGCGAAACCGTCCAACAAGTGGCGCGTTGAATTTGACGGTGGTGCCGACTCCGATGGCACCATCGTCCTGCGCATAACGCCCCAGGGCGGTATGCCCTTGGACGCCACCATCGCCATTACCGATGGCACCGGCGAAAACTCGGTCGCCAAGGCTGTCGTGAAAGCCCTGCAGGAGCAGCTGCCGGAAGACGGCTTTCATGTGGAGCGCGACGACGGCGAGGACGTGCTGATCAAGAAGAAGCGCGGCAGTGCCGATTTCGACCTGGAAGTGGTGTCGAATACGGTCAAGGGCGTGGATATCGACCTCGACAGGGAGTAGCGCAGACGCGGCCGGTCAGGCCCTTTCGTCCTGCATGGCGTGAGGTCTCGCCAGGGACTGTAGCCACTCGCTGAACAGCGACACGGTGGGGTTGTGGCGGGTGCGCGGCACAATCAGGTTGTAGCGCTGCTCGGTGCCAAGTCGCAGGGGGGCGGCTTCCTGCAATCTGCCACTGCGTAGCGCCTCGGCGACAAAGTAGGTCGGTAGAAAGGCGATACCCAGGCCCTGCTCGGCGCACTGCTGCACCAGGCTGAAGGTCTCCATGCGCGGCCCGGGCGCTTCGCGGATGGCCTTGCTCCCGAGGCCCGCGTGGCCGAGCCAGCTGTCGCTGGTGGAGAAGGGGCCCGTATGGTGGACGATGGGGTAGTTGAGCACATCCACAAAGTCCTCGATGGCGGGCCCTGTTTGCAGCAATTCAGCGCTGCCCACTGCGACCAGTAGCTCCTGCAGCAGGGGGATGCACTGTCCGTCGTCGGCAGCGGCTTCCCCGTAGACCACCGCCAGGTCCCAGCGCGCCTTGCCCGAGCGCAGCTTGTCCATGTCGGTCATCAGTTCGACATTCACGTGGGGGTGATTGCGGTGGAAGTGCTTGAGTTGGGGCACCAGCCAGGCGCTGGCCAGCGCCGGTTCAATACCGACGCTGAGCTGGCCGCTGGCGGCGCGGCGGGTGCGCTGGGTCGCGGTCCGCAACTCTTCGAGGATGCCCGCGACACTTTCCAGATAGGATTTTCCAGCCTCGTTCAGCCACAGGCGCTGGCGTGAGCGCTCGAACAGCGCCACCCCGAGTAATTCCTCCAGGTTATTGATCTGCCGGCTCACCGCGCTCTGGGTCATGCTCAGCTGTTCGCTGGCGCGGGTGACGCTGCCACTCTGGGCAACGGCCTCAAAGCAGAGCAGGGCCTGGGTGGAGGGGAGGTGTCGGTTGGTTGCGGCGGGCATGGTGCTCGGGTTCATGAGTTTTGTGCATGAAGTATGCCGAATTACTCGCTATTGCGACACCCTTGCGTTGGCTACCATCAATGGAGAACTGAGCGGGAGGCGGTGACGTGGATAGCAGTGTGGAAAGTGGTGTGAATTGTGGGAGGGAAAGCGGCTCAAAGCGCGCTGTGAACTGCGGTGAGCTGTTGCTGCAGATGCTGGAGGCCCACGGTATCGAGGTGGCCTTTGGCATACCCGGCACCCATACCATCGAGCTCTACCGCGGCCTGCCGCAAACGGCCATCCGCCATGTAACGCCCCGCCACGAACAGGGGGCAGGTTTCATGGCCGATGGCTATGCCCGGGTGACCGGGCGTCCCGCTGTCTGCCTGACGGTGTCCGGCCCCGGCGCCCTGAACATCGCCACCGCCATGGGGCAGGCCCTGCAGGACTCTGTGCCGATGCTGGTGATTTCCGCCGACAATCAGCGTCACCAGCGCGGACTCGGTGAGGGGCGCCTGCACGAGACCCGCAACCTGCAGGCCGCAATGGCCGAGTGCAGCCTGTGGAGCCACACCCTGATGCGCGCCGACGAACTGCCACAAGTACTGGCCCGGGCCTTTGCCATTTTTGCCAGCGAGCGGCCCGGTCCGGTGCACCTGAGCCTGCCGCTGGATGTGATTCTGTCCGATGCCAGCCATGTCAGCCCCGAGGTCTGGCCGGTGCCCTCGCGACCGGCCGCGGCACCCGCTGCCATTGCTGAGGCCGCGCGCCTGCTCAACGGTGCCCGCCGGCCGGTGATTGCCCTGGGTGGCGGTGCGGTGGAAGCTGCCGAGTGGTGCCGGGTACTGGCGGAAACCCTCGATGCTCCGGTGACGCTGACCCACAACGCCCGCGGACTGTTGCCTGCGGACCACCCCCTGCTGGTGGCCAGCAGCCCCTCCTTTGCCGCAGTGCGGCAGCTCTACCGCGATGCGGATGTGGTGCTGGCGGTGGGCACGGAACTCAGTGAAACCGACTACGACTTTTTCTTCGATGGCGGCTTTTCCCTCGGCGGCGAGCTGATTCGTATCGATATCGACCCGGCCCAGCTCAGTCGCAATGCGCGGCCCGCGCTGCCCGTCTGCGCCGACAGCCGGCTGGCCCTGTCCGCATTGTTACCCCGGCTTGAAGCTCAGTCCCGCAATGGCGCAGAGCGTGTGGCGGCGGTAATGGCGGCGCTGAAGGGCAGTGCTGCCCACTGCCCTGACTACCAGCGCTTCCTGGACACCCTGCAGCAGGCGCTGCCGGACGTGATTCTGCTGGGGGACTCCACCCAGCCGGCCTATTACGCCGCTGCCCAGTGGCACCCCGCCCGGCCGCGCAGCTTTGCCAGCGCCGCCACCGGCTACGGCACCCTGGGTTACGCGCTGCCGGCGGCGCTCGGCGCCAGCCTCGCCTGCCCGGAGCGGCCGGTGGTGGCGCTGGTGGGGGATGGCGGCCTGCAGTTCAGCATCAGTGAACTGGCCAGCGCCGTGGAGGCCGGCCTGGGGATTGTGGTGCTGGTGTGGAACAACGCCCGTTACGACATGATCGCGCGCAATTTTGAAGACGCCGGCATGGCGCCCATCGCCTGCGATATCTATACGCCGGACCTGCTCGCCATCGCCCGTGGCTATGGCTGCGAGGCGGCGCGGGCACACAATCACGATGAGTTGGACCAGTTATTGCGCGCCAGTGCGGGGCGTGTTGTACCCACGATCATCGAAGTGCAGGAAAGCGATTTCCTGACGCACAACCCGGCTGTTTGAAGCCGGCACCGGTAACGAACATGGACACGACAATGAACGCAAAAAGTGCAGTATTCGCGGGTCGCTTCAGCGCCCTGACAGCCAGGCTTGGCGGCGAAGGCGGTGATGTGTGGGCGGTGCACGATCGCGCCTGCCAGCGCTTCGATGCCGGCGAGGAAGTCTATCTTCTGTCGGTGGGCGACCCCGATCTCGCTACCCCGCCGCGGGTGGTGCAGGCCGGCATCGACGCCCTGCACAAGGGCCGCACCCACTATGCACCCGGGCGCGGTGAGCGCAGCCTGCGGGAAACCATCGCCGGTATTGAGTCCCGCGCCTCCGGCAAGCTCTGCGACCCGGACGAAGTGGTGATCTTTCCCGGTGCCACCAATGCCATCTACTCGGCGCTGTCCTGCCTGGTTGATCCGGGCGACGAGGTGGTGGTCGCCGAGCCCATGTACATCGGCTACGAAGGTATTTTTCGCGCCCTCAATATCACCAAAGCGGGTTTTGCGCTGGATGCTGCCGCGGGCTTCGCATTCCGGCTGGATGCTGTAAAAGCGGCGATCACGCCGGCCACCCGCGTGGTGTTGGTCAACACCCCGGGCAATCCGGCAGGTAACATGATTGGCGAGGATGACCTGCGGGATCTGGCCGCCTACTGTCTGGAGCGCGGCATCTGGCTGCTCTGTGACGAGGTCTATTCCATGATCACCTTCGAGACGCCCCATGTCTCCCTGCGGCGGGCGGCCCGGCGCCTGGACAATGTAGTGGTGATCGACGGTCTGTCCAAGTCCCACGCCATGACCGGCTGGCGCCTGGGCTGGACCGTCAGCAGCCGGGAAATGGCCGATCGTCTGCTGGACTTTACCTCCTCCACCATCTTCGGTTGCTGCCAGTTTGTGCAGGATGCCGCCGCCTTTGCCCTGACCAATGACGAGGAATACATCCAGGGCGTGCGCGAGGAGTACCGGGTGCGCCGGGACTATGTCTGTGAACGGGTGAGGGCGATTCCCGGATTGAGTTGCGAAGTTCCTCCTGCGGGCATGTTCGTGATGATCGACGTCAGTGCTATCGCCGCCGACGGCAGCGCGTTTGCCGAACAACTGCTGGAAGCGGTGGGCGTGTCGGTGCTGCCGGGTATCGGCTTCGGTGACAACTGCCGCCGTCACGTGCGCGTATCGCTGGCCCAGCCGATTAATATCCTGCGCCCGGCCTTTGACCGTATTGCCCGCTTTGTGGCGGAAGGAGTTTCGCAGCATGCCTGATGTCAGTCATCTCAGAATCAACCGCGACCGCTTGTGGCAAAGGCTGGAGGCGATGTCCCGCTTTGGCGCGACCGGTGCCGGCGGCGTCAACCGCCAGGCCCTCACCGATGAAGACCGGCGGGGACGCGAGTGTTTTCTCGACTGGGCCCGCGCCGCCGGATGTACAGTACGCGTGGACGAAATCGGCAATCTGTTTGTGCGCCGGGAAGGCAGCGACCCGTCTGCGCCGGCGGTGCTGACCGGCAGTCACCTGGACACCCAGCCCAGCGGCGGTAACTACGATGGCATTTACGGCGTACTCGCCGGCCTCGAGGTGATCGAGACCCTGAACGATGCCCATTTGCAGACCCGCCACCCGCTGGAAGTGGTGGTGTGGACCAACGAGGAAGGCTGCCGATTCGATACCGCAATGATGGGCTCTGCCGTGTGGTCCGGCCGTATGTCGTTGTCTGATGCCCTGGCCCTGCAGGATCGCAAGGGGACCAGCGTGGCCGAGGCGCTGGCCGCCACGGGCTTCGAGGGCAGTGAACCGGCGCAGCCTCAGCCGGTTCACGCTGCCTTCGAACTGCATATCGAACAGGGGCCGGTACTGGAGCAGGAAGACAAGGCCATCGGCGTGGTACAGGGCGTACAGCATATGAGCCGGCACCGGCTTATCGTGCATGGCGTTGAGGCCCACGCCGGTCCTACCCCCATGGTGGGGCGCAAGGATCCGGTGCAGGCCCTGGCCGGCATGTTGCCCCGTCTCTACGCCCTGGCCGATGAGCATGCGCCGGAAGGGCGGGTGACGGTGGGCTATATCGACACCCGGCCCGGTTCCAGCAATACCGTGCCCGGCCGCGTGGAATTTACCGTTGACCTGCGCCACCCGGATCAATCGCGTTATGCCGCCATGGTGGCGGCACTGGGCACCATAGCCAGTGAGGTCAATAAATCGCTTGGGCTGGACTATGAACTCAGCTGCTTCTGGGAGGCGCCGGGGGTTACCTTCCATCCGGACTGTATTGCGGCGGTGCAGGCCGCGGTGGACATGCTGGGCTATTCCCAGCGCAGCATCGTATCTGGCGCCGGCCACGACGCCTGCAATGTGGCATCGGTGGCACCTACCAGCATGATCTTCATTCCCTGCAAGGACGGGCTCAGCCACAACGAAGCCGAATCGATCACCCAGGAGCAGGCCGGACAGGGCGCCGATGTGCTGCTGCACGCCATCATCAACAGCGCGGGAGTCAGCGCATGAATTTCAGTCATCGCGTGGCCGGCGGCGGTTCGCCGCTACTGCAACGGTGGGGTATGGACTCCGAGTACGGCGTACTGCGCGACGTACTGGTCGGCCCCATGGATCACTACAGCTGGCAGAGCGGTAACGCCATGTCGCGTCGCTCCCAGCGGCTGGGGCGGCGCTATGACCCGCTGCAGGCGCGTGCCCAGTACGCGGAGATGCTCGACGCCTATCGCGGCGCCGGTGTGACAACCCACATCCTGCCGCCGGATCCTGCGCTGCCCTACCAGCTCTATGCCCGCGACTCCTCCGTCATGACCCCCTGGGGGCCGATCATCACGCAGATGTACAGCCCCTGGCGGCGAGGTGAATGGAAGGCGGTACTGGAGTTCTACCTGGGCCAGGATATCCCGGTTTACGACATCGTCACTGCCGGCAGTCTCGAGGGCGGGGATTTCATGGTGCTGAAACCCGGCGTCATTCTCTGCGGCAGTAGCGGCGAGCGCACCAGCCCCGAGGGTCTGGCGCAGGTGCGCGACTGGGTGGAGGCCGAGGGCTGGACGTTTCACAGTTACCATTTCGACCCGTATTTCCTGCATCTGGATGTGAAACTCGCGATGCTCAGCGAGGGGCTGGCGGCGGTGTGCGGTCAGGCGCTGGAGCCGGAGTTCCTGGACTGGCTGCGGGGGCAGGGCATCGAGCTGATCGATATTTCCTACCGGGCGATGCTGGAGCTCGGCTGCAATGTCGTGGCGCTGGGCAACGACAGGGTGTTGCTGCCGAAGGACAATACGGAGCTGAAGGAGAAGTGCCGGGCCCACGGGCTGGCGGTGATTGATCCGGATGTGAGTCTGTTCACTGCCGGTGGCGGCGGGGTGCACTGTATGTGTCAGCCGTTGCGGCGGGATGCTGGTTGATTCGCTGGTTTGGCTACCAGAGGTGGGTGCTTCCTGGTTCTGTCAGCAGAAGTTGGTACTTCGTAGCCCGGGCGCGATCAGGGGAAGTGCCTTCCCAGACACGCTAACAGCGTGACATCCATGTCGCGCTCGGCAGCGGCCGTCCCTGGCCGCTGACGGTCTGGGAAGGCACTTCCCCCGCTCACACCCTGCATTGGCGAGTGGTTCCGTCTACCGTAGTACGAAGTGAGAAGCCTGAATTCGCGCTCGGTGGAGCGCGTGCGGTGCCCGAAGCCCTTCCGGGACCGTCAGCGGCCTGGACGGCCGCTGCCGAGCCCCCATGGATGGGTTCACGGCGTGTCCCGGAAGGGCTTCGGGCACCGTGCGGGCGGCTTCAGTGCTCTACCGGTCAACATAATCAAGGCCGGACTGACAACTCAGCCCGGCCTCGATTCGTGCAGGATTTATCAGAACTGGTAGCGCGCGCTGATGCCGAAAGTACGCGGTGTGCTGACAATCGCGTTTGCTCGCGGACCCCACAGCTCTGCAGAGTCCGCCGCGGTCAGGCCGCGCTCGTCAGCCAGATTGTTGACGAAGGCGCGCACACTCCACATATCGCGATTGAGGCCGATACCCGCATTCCACAGCCAGAAACTGTCCAGCGTGATACTGGTCACCTCCAGGCTGGATTCCGTCTCGTCGCGGTAGGAACCGTTCAGGTTGTAGACCAACTCCATGCCGTTCGCCAGGTTCTGGTAGTAGGTCGCCGCGAGGTAGAGACTGTTGTCCGCCGCGCCCGGCAGGGACACGCCCGGCTCCACAGCCACGAAGGACGTGCCGTCGGCGATAAATTCCTGCAGGGTGTCAGACAGCGACTCCAGTTCGGTGTCGTTGTAGGTGTAGGCCACTTGCATTTCCAGATTGTCAGTCACGCGGCCCTTCAGTTCCGCTTCCAGGCCGCGGGAGCTGGCCTCACCCACATTGACCACGCAGAGCAGGCCGAGGCCGGTGCAGGACAGGTTGGACTGCATGTTGTCCCAGCTGATGTCGTAGTAGGCAACAGAGTAGGTGTAGCGATCCGCCAGGGAACCCTTGACGCCCACCTCGATGTTCTCGGTGGTGTCGGGCGCATAGAGGAAGGCCTTGTCGTTGATTGCCGCACCGAAAGCCTCGTTGGGCAGGCCGTTGGCACCGCCGCGGCGGAAGCCCTCGGACCACACTGCGTAGAGGTTGGTGCTGTCGTTGAGGTAGTAGGAGGTGTTCACCTTGAACAGGGAATCACTGTCACTGCTGTCGAGGTTGCGCGATTCGATACCGCCCGGCACGAATTCCAGGCCACCGGTCTGGGTGGTCTCGAATTCCTGGTCGTAGTAGCGCACGCCGCCGGTGACCTGCCACTGTTCGGTGATGTGCCAGGTCAGCTCGCCGAACAGGGCCTGGTCGGTGAAGGTGTTCTGCTGGTCGACCAGGTAGGCTTCGTCCTTGACGATGGGTACCGGACCGTTGAAATCCTGCAGCCCCCACAGGGTGCCGAGGCCGCAGGGAGAACCGCCGAAAGTGCCGGTTTCAATAAAGCAGGCGTTGGCGTAGTCGTCGTAGCCGTAGTAGTACTGGCGCGCAGACAGTTCGGTATCCTGTTCCATGTAGAAGGCGCCCACCACCCAGTCGATGGGCCCGTCGCCGTTGGACACCAGGCGCGCCTCGAATACCTCGCCCTCGTCGTTGAAACGCGAGACGTCCTCGATCAGGGGGCGCGGGCTGTTGCCGTAGTAGGCCTCCCAGAAGCTGAACAATTCATAGAAGCCGGTGAGGTCGCGGGAGCCTTCGCCCTCGGACTGGTATTTCGATGCGGAGGCGGTGAAGGTGGCGAAGCCCATGTCGAATTCAGCGTCCAGGGCCAGTACGTCGACATCGCGCTCGAAGGGTTCGGCGATGAGTGAGGCGTTCTTGAGGGAGTCATCACCGAACAGTTCATAGGAGTTCATCTGGGTGCCGCCGACATCGTCACTCTGGTGATGATAGCTGGCGTCCAGGGTCAGGCGGTCGGTCACGTCCCAGGCGGCGGCCAGGCGATAGCTTTCCGTTTCGGCATCGTTGACGCCGTCCTTGCTTTCAAAGACCGGCTGCCCCGCAAAGAAGTTGGCGGAGTCGCCGAAGGGATCGGTGGCGCCGTTGTCCAGCACAGGTGATCCGTCCGGGTGGCGAGCATAGCGTGCCACCTGGTCGATGAAACCGGCGTCTTTCTCGTAGCCCACGTTGGCGCGCAGGGCGAAGCGTTCGCCCAGCGGCAGGTTCAACATCAGGTCGCCTTCGTAGTTCATGCCATCGCCGTTTTTGGTCTGGCCGAGGCCGCCGCTGACTTCACCGTAGAGGGCGCTGGGGTCGGGCTTGTTGTAGATGTAGCGCACGGAACCGCCGAGGGAGCCGGAACCATAGAGAGTACCCTGGGGACCGCGCAGCACTTCCACCCGCTCGATGTCTTTCAGGCGCAGGTTGGCGAACAGGGGGGTTTCATTGATGTAGGTGGACACCACCGGGGCGGTTTGCATCGGGCCCTGGTTGCGCGACAGCACTTCCGCATTGATGCCGCGGATAATCAGGTTGGCATTGTTGACGCCGCTGCGCGGACCCTGCTCGATAAAGTTGACGCCGGTGGTGACGCGGAACAGGTCGGCGGCGGAGTTGATACCCGCTTCGTTCAGGTCATCGCCGGACAGGGCGCTGATGTTGTAGGGCACATCCTGCACCGAGGCTGCGCGGCGGGTGGCGGTCACCACCACTTCTTCCAGTGCCGCGCCCTGGGCGCTGGCCGCCGGAGACAGGGTGCCGAGAGTGGTACCGATAATGGCGCTGGAAATCAGGGTTCTGGTGTAGGGGATGGTCATGTTGTTTGCCTCGCTGTCTGTTCTGTGACGAGTTCTTCGATAGGGCGATAGGGAAAATCAAAGCCGAAGCAGCCGGGGGCCACGAACTGCAGGGCCCGGGGGCTTCGGTAAAAGGCCGGGCAGCCAACGCCGAACACGGTGACTCGCTGGCCAAAGCGCAGGCGCTCGGCATTGATGGGGGTGGAGGTTTCGTAGTCGACGATGGTGATCAGGTCCGGTACCGAAGCCAGCAACCGGCCGTTCAGCTCGGCGGTCAGGTATTCGTTCTTGATACTGATATTCAGCACCCGGGACTCATCCTCGAAACACTGGATGTGAGCCTGGCCAATGTCATAGCCGCCGACAATCCGGGTACTGCTGTCCACCACCTTGCCGGTGAACAGATGGTGCAGGCCGCCGTAGATGGAGTCGCGGAACAGTGCCGCCAGGGGCGCGAAAATTTCCCGTGCATTGCCGCGATTGGCTCTCAGTACACGGCCCAGTTCAATGGAAAAGCTGACCGTATTGGGCACGATGGAGGCCTTTAGCTGGCGCCCGCTCATGGGGTGTTCAGCAGAGGTGATCATGCCGCCGGAGCTGAGGGCGCACCGGCGGATTTCCTTTTCGAAGGCGAGGATGTCGGTGGTGTCGAAGGTAGTGACATTGCCCTCGTAGTCGGTTGCCACCGCCGGCGTGGGTAGCACACCGGAGATGGGATAGGTCATCATCTGCGCTTCCGGCAGGGCCCGGCCCATGCCGTCGCCGTCGATCACCGGAATGCCGCGTGCCGCGGCGGCAACGATCGGGATCAGCGAATTGCCACCGCCGATCTCGAAGGACACCAGGGCGTCGATGCGCCGGCCCACCCGCGCTTCGAAGGCGTCCAGGGTGGCGATGGCCTCGTCGATTGAAGGCAGTAATTCAAGGCTGACAGTGGGGGCGCCTACGCCGCCGATGGCGACCACGTAGGCCTCGTCGTCCAGTTCTTCCGGCGCCATCAGGTCCACCGGGCCATAGGTGTTGAGGGCCTGCTCTGCGACCAGTTGCGCCACATAGGGGTCGCCACCGCCGCCGGTGGCCAGGAAGACGGCTCCGGCGGAGAGGTCGGCGAGGGATTCGCTGCCCAGCTTTTTCACGCGGCAACTCCTGTGTTGATACGGGCGATATCGCCCACGGCCTTCAGCCGCAGGCGGGTGGAGCCTTCTTCCATGTAGGAAATGGTGGTTTCCTCGATGTCGGCGATGCGCACGCTGGCGGGGTCGGCGCCGGCAGCCACGGCCTGGGCACAGGCTTCCTGCGACAGCCGCTTGATGGCGGCTTCCCGGGGTTCCTCGCGATAGGACACCAGCCGCTCCACCTCGCCGCCGATCTGGGCGATGGCGGCGCCGATGGCGTTGGCCACGCCGGCGTGTTGCGGGCGCAGGATGCGGGCAGCGGCTTCCAGTTCACCACTCACCAGCACTGCGCCGCCGCCCACCAGGATGACCGGCAGGCGATCCTTGCTCGGTAGCATGCGTTCGATACCGGTGTTGAGCATGCGGGTAATCGTGGCAAGGCCAGCCCTGGTGACTTCGGGGTCCAGTGATACCGGCCGGGTATCGCCGCCCAATTCGAGCTGGCCGGCGGCCACCAGCAGGTCGGTGGCCGTCAGGGTGCCGCCGCCAAAGGCCAGGCCCTCGCTGACCAGCTTGTGGCCAACAGAGCGGGGGCCAATTTGTGCGCCGTCGGCGCTGACCAGGCTGCCGCCGCCGAGGCCGATGGCGAGGATGTCTGGCATGCGGAAGTTGGTGCGCACTCCGCCAACTTCAATGACGACATTGGATTCGCGCGGGAAGCCCCCCTGCAGTACGCCGATATCGGAGGTGGTGCCGCCGATGTCGACCACAATGGCGTCGTCCAGTCCGGTCAGTTTGCAGGCGCCGCGCAGGGAGTTGGTGGGGCCGGAGGCGAAGGTCAGTGCCGGGAACTGGCGCACGAACTCCGCGTCCATCAGGGTGCCGTCGTTCTGGCTGATGTAGAAGGGGCAGCTCAGGCCGCGCTTGACCAGGGCCTCGCCGAAGGAGCGTACCACCCGCTCGGAGAATTTCAGCAGGGCGGCATTCAGCAGGGCGGCGTTTTCCCGCTCCAGCAGGCCCAGGCGACCGATCTGGTGCGAACAGGTGATATTCACTCCGGGAATGGCCGCGCGCAGCTTCTCCGCCACCGCGAGCTCCGGCCCCGCCGCCATCGGTGAAAAGGCCGCACTGATGGCAACAGTGTCCAGCCCCTTGTGGCGGATGTCTTCAACCACACTGTCGATTTCACTGTCCCTCAGGTCCGCCAGTGGGCGACCGTCGTAGAGGGTGCCGCCGTGCAGCATGTAGCCGTGGCCGCCGAGTTCGCCGGCGATATCCGCCGGCCAGCCGCTCATCGGCGGCAGGCCGCGCCCCGAGGGCAGGCCGATGCGGATGGCAGCCACCTCGGACAACTGGCGGCGCTCCACCACGGCATTGGTGAACTGGGTGGTGCCCAGCATCACTGCCTCGATGTCAGCAGCTTCCACCTGGCTGTCGCTCAGCACATGCTCCAGCGCATTGAATACACCGCTGCTGACGTCCGCGGTGGTCAGGGTCTTGATGGAGGAGACAACGTCATCCCCATTCAGCAATACGGCGTCGGTGTGGGTGCCGCCGACGTCAATACCAATTCTCATGCAGTCTTTCCTCGCTGTAGCAGGTAGTAGAGAGCGCTGGCCACCAGCACAGCGTCGAGGGCGGCGATGCTGGACAGGGCGAACCAGCCCCAGGAACCCATCAGCGCCACCGTGGCCCCCGCCAGCCAGGCGACAATCGCGCTCCAGCGCGCCTGTTGCAGTTGCCCGATGCGAGCGCCGTGAAAGGCATTGCGCCGGCACAGGCAGTAGTCCACCGCGATCACGCCGGAAACCGGCACGAAGGCAATGGAGAGGTAGAAGAGGAATTCCAGGAAGTAATCCAGGATGTTGAAGAATGCCGCCACCGTGCCCAGCGCGCCGCAGACCAGGATCAGCGCCCGGTTGTTCAGGCGGGGCAGGGTGGATTCCACGCTGAGCATGGTGCTGTAGAGATTCAGGGAGTTGAGCACCCAGCTGCCGAAGATCACCACGGCAAAGGCGGCCCAGCCAATGCCCAGCGTGAGCAGGATGTTCAGCAGGTCGTGGTCCGCCAGGGCGGTGGAGGCGATGGCGCCGGCGGCCATGACAATGGTGGAAACAAGAAAGTAGGACAGGATTACGCCGTAGGCGGCGTGCCGCCAGTGGCGCAGGAAGCGGGTGATGTCCGGCAGGATGACAGTGCCGACAATGATGCCGCCGACCACGGCGGAGACACCGTTGCCGAAGCTGCCGTTGCCGGCGGCGGCGCGCTGCATCAGCTCGGTGAAGGGCAGGGCGTCCAGAGAGCCGGCAATCAGTTGCACGGTGACCACCATCAACACGGGCACCAGCAGCGTTGACAGGAGGTTGATGGCGCGAAAGCCGAAGAAAGTCGTCACCGTCATCAGCGCCCCGGCGAACAGTTCCACCACCCAGGCGGGAATTTCCGCGCTGAACATTTCCCGCGACAGGCGCAGCACCGCGTCGGAAAACAGGTCGATATTGACCCCGAACCAGCCCAGCAGGGAAATGGCGAAGGCGATGTTGACCAGGGCGGCACCGTATTCGCCGAAGGCGATGCGATTGAGCATGTAGGAGCTGAGGCGGGTGGCGGCGCCGATACCGCCGGTAATGCAGCCGAGCAGGGTGAGGATGGCGGTGCCGGTCAGCAGGATGATCGCGGTGTCCGCGGCAGAGTACACGGCGGCCACTTCCAGCCCGGTGAGGAAGGTGGGCAGGGAAAAGGCCACCATCGCCGAGATCATGGCGACGCGCAACCAGCCGACCGTACTGCTGTCCGGCACCGGTTCCGTGGCGTATTCGTTGGCCTCTGGCTCCATCGCTGTTTCCAGGTGGGAAAGTGAGGACTGATTATGCCGAGGGCGCTGGCAAATAGGTTATTGAACTGCCGCGGCGATAGTTTAGACTCTTCGGGTTTCGCGGCCGGAATCAGAAGAACCTATTGTTATGGTCAAAAAGAAGTCGGTAAAGCTGGATGCGATCAACCGCAAAATCCTCGCCACCATCCACCTGCAGTCCGACATCACCAATGCCAGGCTGGCGGAAATCGTCAACCTCTCGCCGGCGGCCTGCTCCCAGCGCACCAAGGCCCTGCGCGATGCCGGCTACTACTTCAACTGTCACAGCGAGGTGGATCTCGACCGCATCTGCGAACACGTCATCGCCTATGTGGAATTCACCCTGCGCGACAACAGCCCGGCCTGCCGTCAGCGCTTCGAGGCGGCCATCGAGGAAATTCCGGAGTTCATGGATTGCCTGCGGCTCGCCGGGGATACCGACTACATCTCCTTCACTTGCTGCAGCAATGTGAAAGAACTGAACCGGCTTTGCGATGAGCTGAGCGGCGATGAATCGCTGGGTATCAGCCGCGTAGTGACGCGGGTTGTGGTGGACCGGCCCAAGTTCTACCTGGGCTATCCCATCGAAAAGCTGAAGTGGTACTAGCGGGCCACGCTGGCTACAACACCATGTACCCGCCGTCGCTGACCAGGGTGTGGCCGGTGGTATAGGCGGACATGTCGCTGGCCAGGTAGAGCACTGGCCCGATAATTTCCTCTGTTTTTGCGATGCGCTTCTGTAGTGAGGCGGCTTTGGCGCCGTCCTCAAAGCCCGGAATGGCCGCTGCGGAGCCGTCGAAAAGGTCTGAATGGTAACTGCCGGGGGCCAGGGCGTTGACGCGAATACCCTTGTCCGCCCACTCCGCTGCCATCACTTTGGTCAGTGCCTGCAGGGCCGCCTTGGTGCTGGCGTAGAAGCCCTGCAACGCCGATGGCTTCAGGCCGCCCACCGAGAGTACATTGATGATGGAACCGCCGCCGTGTTGCGCCATGCGCGGCGCCAGTCGCGAAGCCAGATACCAGGGCCCCTTGGTATTCACGTCAAACATCTTCTGGAACAGTTCCGGCGGTAACGCCGACAGTTCGCCGATCGTCGGATTGATGCCGGCATTGTTGACCAGTACGTCCACCCGGCCGAATTCGGCGTAGGCCGCGTCAATCAGCCGGTCGAGGTTGTCCGTGTTGCCGGTGTGTGCTGCCACCGGCAGGGCGCGGCGCCCGGTCGTCTGCTGAACCTCGTCGGCTACGGCCTGGCAGTTTTCCAGCTTGCGGCTGGCAATTACCACGTCGGCTCCCGCCTGTGCCAGCCCATTGATCATGGCCCTGCCCAGGCCCCGACTGCCGCCGGTCACCAGGGCTACCTTGCCGCTGAGGTCGATCTGATGCATTGCTCGCGCTCCCGCAGGTGGCTGTGTTCAGCCTGTTATTGTTCGACAGCTTATGCCGCAAGCGGGAAATATAAACCATCCACTTGCGCGCTGCCGGCGAAGGGTTTAGCTCTACAGTCCGCAACCATAAAAAGAGGAGACACACAGTGACCGTTGTACTGAGCGAAACCCTGGAGCAGGGCATCCTGCAGTTGACCATGAACCGCCCCGAACGCCTCAACGCGCTGGATGCCGAATTGACCGGTGCATTGACGGAGTGCTTCCATTCTCTCAATCGAGACCGGCAGGTGCGCGCGGTGATTCTCACCGGTGCCGGCAGGGGCTTTTGCGCCGGGGCCGATCTCAAGTCACAGGGCGAGGGTCCGGGAGCTGTTCCCGGTACGGATGGCATGTCCCGGCTGGGCTTTGTCTACAAGTACCAGGAGTACCTGGCCGACCTGATGCTGGCCATCTACGACTGCGACAAGCCGGTGATCGCCGCCGTCAATGGCGCTGCCGTCGGGGGTGGCCTGGCTATCGCCATGGCCTGCGATGTCCGCTTTGCCGCATCGGGCGCCAAATTCGGCGCCGCCTTTATCAAGACCGGCCTGTCGGCCTGTGACGTGGGTTGCAGCTATCTGTTGCCGCGACTGGTGGGTGTGTCGGCCGCCTCGGAACTGATGCTGACCGGGCGGGTATTCGATGCGGCTGAGGCGCGGTCGCTGGGGCTGACTTCGCGCACGCTGGAGCCCGGTGATCTGCAGGCAGCGGCGCTGGACAGCGCCCGCGCCATGCGCGAGAACAGCGAATACGGGGTGTGGATGACCAAGAAGGGCCTGCATGCCGCACTCGACGCTCCCAGCCTGCGTCACGCCATGGAACTGGAAAACCGCACCCAGGTACTGGGCTACTTTTCCGGTTGCATGGAAGAGAGCATGCAGGCTTTTGCGGAGGGAAGGCCGCCGCAGTGGCGGCCCCTGTAGCAGAGGCGGTCTCCCTCAACAAAAATCCTGTGCAAAAGTAACATTTCACGGCGCTGCACCAGCGCGGTGCGCGGTCTAGACTCAGTTGCATAAGAAACCAATAACATGAGGAAGCCCGCAATGTCCCAGCACAATAATCACAGCAGGAAGAACCTGCTGGCAACCGCCGTTGTCGCCGCCCTGGCGCCGACCCTGGCACCCGGTATTGCTTACGCCCAGCTCGAGGAAGTGGTGGTCACCGCCACCAAGCGCGAAGCCTCGGCCCAGGACCTGCCCTTCTCCATCAACGCCATGTCCGAAGAGGACATCCGCCGCAGCGGGGCAGTCAACCTGGAAGACCTGTCGCGCAATGTCGCCGGTCTCTCCATACAGAACCTCGGCCCCGGCCAGAGCCAGGTGGCCATTCGCGGCGTGTCCGCCGGACAGGTGGTGCGCGACCAGCCGGGGGTGAAGGAGCAGGTGGGTGTGTACGTGGACGAGACGGTGATTTCGCTGTCCCTGTTCACCCCGGACATCGATCTCTACGACCTCAACCGGGTGGAGACCCTGCGCGGGCCCCAGGGCACCCTGTTTGGCTCCGGTTCAGTGGGGGGCACCATCCGCTTTATTACCAACCAGCCGGATTTTGAAGATTTCAGCGGATCGGTGGAGGCCAATGTCAACACCATTACCGATGGCGAGGAGGGCGGCCACCTCAAGGGGCACCTGAATATCCCCCTGGGTGACATGATGGCCCTGCGGGTCGTGGGCTATGGCACAGAATACGGCGGGTTTATCGACGCCCTCGGCGAGGGCGGCACGCGCAAGGACGATGTCAACAGCGGCGGTCGCTACGGCGGCCGGATTGCGCTGGCCATTGCGCCCACCGACAACCTCACCATCACACCGCGGGTGATCTACCAGGAAATCGAAGCTGACGGCTTCAACCGGCAGGAAGTGTTCAACCTGTTCGCCAATCCCTATACCACCACCCGCCCCGCCATCCAGTTGGATGAGCGGGAGCAGTACCTGCTGCTGGACGAGGCCTTCGAGGATGAAACCCTGATCAGCGACCTGGTGGTGGAGTGGGGGCTGGGCAGTGTCGACCTCACTTATGCCGGCAGCTACACCGAGCGCGACATCCTGGTGAGTCGGGATGCCAGCGCCCTGTCTGGTTCGGTTTCGGTGGATCTCGGCTTTCCCGATGCCGCCGTGACCCTGCCCTCGAACCTGCGCGATACCACTGACCTGGAACAGATCACCCATGAAATCCGCCTGGCTTCCGCGGGTGAGGGCGACCTGCAGTGGGTGGTCGGCGCCTTCTATTCCGATGTGGAGCGCAAGTACGCCCAGCGCCTGCCGACACCCGGCTACGACGCCTTCACCGACGCCACACTGGGCGCCGGTACCGCGGCGGCGGTGGCCAATGGTTATCCGGCGGACTCGCCCTACAATTCCGATCTGCCCTACGACATCGAGCAGACGGCCATATTCGGCGAGGCCAACTACAGCCTTACCGAGCGCCTGGTGCTGACCCTGGGCGGCCGCTGGTACGACTTCGAGGAAGAGCGGCGTTTCACCACCGGCGGCCTGTTTTCCAACGGTGACGACCAGACCGACGCGACTTCGTCGGACGGCTTCAACCCGCGGGTGATGGCCAGCTACGACGTGAACGACGCGGTCACCGTGAACGCTCAGGCATCCCAGGGCTTTCGCCTTGGCGGGGTGAACGATCCGCTCAACCGCACCCTGTGCAACGACGCCGACGAGCAGACTTTTGGCGGTTTCCAGGCCTATGAAGACGAGAGCCTGTGGAACTATGAAGTGGGCTTCAAGAGCCAGTATTCCTCGGTGCGTTTCAACGCGGCGATTTTCTATACCGATATCGAGGACCTGCAAGTCACGCTGGACGCAGGCTCCTGCTCATCGCGCATCTCCTTTAACGTGCCTGAGGCCCACACCCTCGGTGCGGAGTGGGAGCTGTCCGCCTACCCGGTCGACAATCTGCTGCTGAGCCTGAACGGCAGCTATGTGGAAGCGGAGTTCGATTCCACCGTCAGGAACAGCGATGGCAGCATCGTGGGCGGCGTGGAGGAGGGCAACCGCCTGGCCTCGGTGCCGGAGTTGCAGTTCTCCGCTGGCGCCACCTATACCTTCCAGTCCGCCCCCTTTGGCGCCAATGAGTTCTATCTGTCGGGCCTGGTGCAGTACGTGGGAGATCGCTACACCCAGCCCAGTGACCAGGTGGCCGGCGCCGGTAATTTCGTCAGCGGCCTGCCCTTTGGCGGCGCCAGCGGCGAGGAGGTCACCAGCGTCGATCTGGAGCTGGATGCCTACGAGCAGGTGAACCTGTCGGCCGGTTTGCTGTGGGATACCTGGGAGGCGGTGCTCTATGCCAACAATGTTACCGACGAGAACGCCGACCTGTCCTTCGATCGTGAACGCGGCGGCCGCGCCCGACTGGCCTATCGCACTAACCAGCCGCGCACTGTCGGCTTCACCCTGCGCAAGTTTTTCTGAGCGTGCAGCGGGTTCGGCCACCGGGCCGGGCCCGCTGGATTGGGTGCCCTACACATAAGGGGTAGTATGACCCGTGCCCCGGCCTGCTATGCTGGTGGGTGATTGATGGAATTGACGGGATTGCTGCCATGAAACTGAAGGTCAACGGCCGTGCGTACGAGACGGACGCCGACGCCGATACACCCCTGCTGTGGATACTGCGCGACGAACTGAAACTCACCGGAACCCGCTACGGCTGCGGTGATGCCATCTGCGGCGCCTGCACGGTGCACTTCAACGGCGTGCCCACCCGCGCCTGCCGCCTGCCGCTGTCGGCCGCCAGTGAGGGTGACATCACTACGATAGAAGGCCTGTCTGAGGACGGTTCCCACCCGGTGCAGGAAGCCTGGCGCCGCCACAATGTGCCCCAGTGCGGCTTCTGCCAGGCGGGCCAGATCATGTCCGCCAGCGCCCTGCTGGCGCGCAATGCCAGTCCATCGGACGATGACATCGACAGCGCCATGAGCGGCAATATCTGCCGCTGCGGTACCTATCCGCGCATTCGCGCCGCCATCCACGATGTTGCGAAGCAAGGGGAGGACGCATCATGAATCCGGTTGTTCGCCTCAGTCGCCGGCGTTTTCTGGCCCTCACCGGTGTTTCCGCTTCTGGCTTGCTGCTCGGCGGCCTGGTCAGCGGAGAAAGCTACGCGGCGACACACGGTAGCGAGGCCAGCGGGCAGCGCCTGAACCTGTTTGTCAGCCTGCTGGAAGACGGTACGGTAGAGATCATCGCCCACCGCTCGGAAATGGGTACCGGTATCCGCACCAGCCTGCCCCAGGTGGTGGCAGACGAAATGGAGGCCGACTGGGCCCGGGTGAAAGTGGTGCAGGCGCTCGGCGACGCAGCCTACGGCAGCCAGAATACCGACGGTTCCCGATCCATCCGGAATTTCTACACCACCATGCGCCAGATGGGCGCGGCGGCAAAACAGATGCTGGAAGCGGCGGCCGCCGAGCGCTGGGGAGTGCCGCTGGAGCAGTGCCGGGCGGAGCAGCACCGGGTCCTGCACAGCGATGGCCGCGCACTGGGTTTCGGCGAGCTGGCCGCCGCCGCCGCGCAGCAGGAGGTACCCGACCCCGCTGCGCTCACACTCAAGTCCCGCGAGCAGTTCCGCTACATCGGCCGCGACGTGCCCATGGTCGACCTGCACGACATTACCACCGGCAAGGCGGTCTACGGTGCCGATGTGACGCTGCCCGATATGGTTTACGCCAGCATCGAACGCACCCCCCACCTTGGAGGCCGCATTGCTTCCTACGATGGCACTGCCGCCCGCAAGGTACGCGGTGTGCTGGATGTGGTGGAGCTCAAGGCCCCGGAGGGCGCGCCAGGCTTCAATAATGTTGAAGGCCTGGCGGTTATCGCCCGCAATACCTGGAGCGCCCTGAAGGGGCGCAAGGCCCTGCAGGTCAAGTGGACCCCCAGCGAGCACAGCGAGCACAACTCGGAAGCCTACCTGGACGCCCTGCAGGAGAAAGTCCGCTCCGGACCCGGCCAGGTGGCCCGTGAACGGGGCGATGTGGACGCCGCCCTGGCCACTGCCGGCAAGGTGATTGAAGCGGGTTATCGCACGCCCTACCTGGCTCACGCACCCATGGAGCCGCCGGTAACTATCGCCGTTGTGCGCGGTGAGGGCTGCGAGTTGTGGGCGCCGACCCAGAACCCGCAGGCGACCCAGGCGGCCGTTGCCGCCGCCCTGGGCCTCGACAAGGCCATGGTCAAGGTGCATGTCACCCTGCTTGGCGGGGGCTTCGGTCGCAAGTCCAAGCCCGACTTCTCGGTGGAGGCGGCGCGGCTTGCCGCCCACGTCGGCAAACCGGTACAGGTGGCCTGGACCCGCGGAGACGATATTCGCCACGATTACTACCACTCCTGCAGCGCGATGTTCCTGCGGGCGGCGCTGGACGAGGAGGGCAATACCACTGCCTGGCTGGCGCGCCAGGCCACGCCACCGATTGGCTCCACCTTTGACACCTCGGTCAACCTGATGGAGGACGGCGACCTCAGCCAGACCTTCGGCAGTGTTCCCTTCGCGGTTCCCAACCTGCGGGTGGAGAGCCACGAGGCGCCGGCCCATACCCGCATCGGCTGGCTGCGCTCGGTCTACAACATTCCCTTTGCCTTCGGTGTCTGCAGCTTTGTCGACGAGCTGGCCCACGCCGCCGGGCGCGACCCGGCGGAATACTGGGAGGCGATGATCGGCGAGGATCGCCACCTGGACTTTGCCCCGGAGGGCTTCGAGTTCAGCAACTACGGCCGACCCATTGCTGAGTATCCCTACGACACCGCGCGCCTGAAAAACGTACTGCGCACCCTGGTGGCGAACATCCCCTGGGGTGAAAAACTGCCGGCCGGCCAGGGCTGGGGACTGGCGGTCACCCGCAGTTTCCTGAGTTACGTGGCGGTGGCCAGCAAGGTATCGGTTGCGGACGGCAAGTTACAGGTGCTGGAAATGCACGGTGTGATCGATGCCGGCACGGTGGTGAATCCGGACCGGGTGCAAGCCCAGATGGAGGGCGGCATGATTTTTGGTCTCAGCGTTGCCCTGCTGGGCCAGATTGATTTCGAGGGTGGAGCGGTCAAGCAGTCCAATTACCACGACTACCCCGTGGCGCGTATCCAGCACACACCGAAGACCATTCGCAGCCACATCGTACCCAGCGAGGCTCTGCCGGCGGGGGTGGGCGAGCCGGGGGTGCCGCCGGTTGCACCGAGTATCGCCAATGCCGTGTTTGCTGCCACCGGCAAGCGGATCCGGGAACTGCCCTTGTCGCAACACTTTAGCGTCTGAAACCGCCGCATTTCGGCGGGACCCTTGCTACAATCGCCCCCGCATAAAACCTGAAGCGGGGACGTAGATGAAGCTGTTTAAACTGGGCCTGGTGCCACAGATACTGATCGGTGTGGTGGCGGGGGCCCTGCTGGGCATGGCGGCTCCGGCGGTGGCGGAACCCCTGGGGCTGCTGGGCCAGCTCTTTGTCGGCATGCTCAAGGCGGTGGCGCCCCTGCTGGTGATGTTGCTGGTCATGTCGGCCATCGCCAACCGCCACGAGAGCGGCGCCGATGGCCGCAAGGGGCTATTGACTCTCCTGCTGTATCTGGCGGGCACTATCAGTGCCGCGGTGGTGGCGCTGCTGATGAGCCAGTGGTTCCCCCAGACCATTACCCTGACCGATGTTGCCGAGGGCAGCCCCCCCGTGGCGGTGGCCGCGGTGCTGGCCGACGTGCTGTTCAAGCTGATCGACAACCCGGTCAATGCCCTGCTGACCGGTAATTTCCTCGGTTGCCTGACCTGGGCCATACTGTTGGGCATCAGTTTTCGCCGCGCGTCGGCGGCCTTCAAGGAACACCTGCAGACACTGGCGGACGGGGTGAGCGACATTGTGCGCTACGTCATCCGCCTGGCGCCCCTGGGGATCTTTGGCCTGGTCTGCGTGACCGTGGCCACCACCGGGGTCGAGGCGCTGGCCGGCTATGCCAGCCTCGCCCTGCTGCTGGTGGCCTGTATGCTGATTGTGGCGCTGGTGGTGAACCCCCTGATCGTCTACCTGCTGACCCGTCGCAACCCTTACCCGGTGGTGCTGCAGTGCCTGGAGGAATCGGGCATTACCGCGTTCTTTACCCGCAGTTCCGCCGCCAACATCCCGGTGAACCTGGCGCTGGCGAAAAAGCTCGGTATCAGCGAGGAGCTGTACTCGGTGACCATCCCGGTGGGGGCAACGGTGAATATGGCCGGCGCCGCCATCACCATCACTGTACTTACCCTCGCGGCGGCCAATACCCTGGGTATCGAGGTCTCCTTTGCCACCGCCCTGTTGCTGTGCGTGATCGCGGCCCTGTCCGCCTGCGGCGCCAGTGGCGTGCCCTCCGGCAGCCTGTTGCTGGTGCCCCTGGCCTGTTCCCTGTTCGGCATCTCGGTGGATGTGGCGATGCAGGTGGTGGCGGTCGGCTTTATCATCAGCGTGATTCAGGACTCGGCGGAAACCGCCCTCAACTCCAGCACCGATGTCATCTATACCTACGCGGTGGATCAGCGCGGCGGGGCAGACGGCTAGTCCTCGTCCAGTTGCTGCCGGATGGTCTGCAGGGCCTCCAGAGAGCCGCCCGCGACCTGCTCGGCGGTATCGATAAAGTCCTTCACCGACACCGTGCCGCCGTCCTTCGCCAGGGCGGTGGCCACATCATCGAGGCTGGCCTCGCCGCTGGTTTTCTCTCTGATCTCCTGATCGACCGCGTACATGACGCCGACCGCTTTGGCGGTAGTGGCACCGGAGGAATCGCCGGTAAACAGGCCGGGAGACTCCTCGCCCCATGCGGCCAGTTCGTCCAGTGTTTCCAGGAAGCGCTGCTCACTGATGGCACCGGAGCGATGCAGGATTTCCACCGCGTAGAATTCGGCGATGCCCTCGACAATCCAGTCGCTGCGATCGGTACCGTGAATCGAGGTGCCGATATGCACCATTTCATGGACCAGGCTGCTGGTGCGGTTGCCGCTGATGTGCGGCCTGTCCAGGTGCATGAACTGGGAATTGGGCGCCGACAGCCCGCCGCGCCACATGGGGTCGTCGGCGGTGACGATGAGCATCCGCGGCGGGAAATCCGGGAAGATCTTGCGCAGGTGTGGCAGGGTCCAGCCGATAAAGGCCAGGGTATCCTGCAGACGCAGGCCCTGCCCGCGCGGTGCTGCGATCCGCACGTCGATGTCGCTGATGATGTCCTGGCGGCTGGCGATATGCCCGAGAATCAACCAGCCTTTGGGACGCACGAAACTGCGGCCCGGGTCGGTGATCCGGAAGCGGTTGCCGGCTTTGTCGAAATTGTCGTAGGGCGCAGCCGATGACCAGCCATCCGGAAGGTCAAAATCGAGGACGGCTTCCGATTCCAGCCCTTTTGCCGCTTTCACCGCCACTGGCGGAATCAGCGCATCGCTGCGAAACACCGCCCAGTCGTCGGTGATCATGGCATCGTAGCTATCCTTGCCCTTGCGGTTTTCAATGGCGAAGCGGTAACTGAGACGTGACTGTTTACCGGCGGGGTGCCAGGTGACGGTGTCGTCGTCCACCTCCAGCTTCTGCTCGCTGCGAAAATCGCTGTGGCGCTCGGGATCGATATGCAGCGTCAGGCGGCTGGGCAGGCGCTTGCCCTCGAGGCTGATAGCCACCTCGGCCTCGCCCTGCGCCGGGTCAACGCGCACCGCGTAGTTGACCTGGTAAGTGTCGGCAGCGGCAGTGCCTGCGGCCAGTAGCAGGGCCAGTAGCAGGGCCAGTGATGGCAGCCTCCAGCGAAACGATTGAAACATCGGGCATCCTCTGTGATGGTATCGGGGCCCCTGATGGGGAGCGCCAAGCGTAGCAGGGAGAAACGGTGTCCGCCTAGCCGATCTGCCTTGAAGGCCGCCCGGTTACTGCTATGGTTAGAGAGTCCGGGTGGCATTGGTCGCCGCACAGCACGCACAGGAGCAGCGTATGAACGATAACGAACAACAACAACAACCCGAATCACCGAACGAAAGCGGTCAGCAGGAGTCCGCTGCGGCCCAGGGCAGTACCTTCGACATTCACCAGGTGATCGCGCAGGCCAGGCAGGTGCTCACCGATCCCGGCGGATTCTATCGCGGCATGCCCCGCAGCGGCGGCTTTCTGGAACCGGTGATTTTTGCCGCGGTGATGGCCGCTTTCGGCGGGGTTGTCGCCGCAGTCCTGTCACTGTTTGCGTCCAATGTCGGTATGCTGGCAGCGGGCTTTGCCGGCATCGTCATTTTCCCCATCTTCGCCGTTATCGGCGGCTTCATCGGGGCCGCCATACTGTTCGTGATCTGGAAACTGATGGGCTCGAGCCAGGACTACGAGACCGCCTTTCGCTGCTGGTCCGCGGCCACCGCCCTGTACCCGGTGGCGGCGCTACTGTCGATTCTGCCCTATCTCGGCATCATCGTGACCGTGGCCTGGGGCACCTACCTGATGATTGAGGCCAGCGTGGGCGTACACGAGCGCGAGCGCCGTATCTCCATGATCGTGTTTGGCGTGCTCGGCGCCCTGTTGATGATTTCCAACGTCAGCAGTGAATACGCGTCGCGTCAGCTGCAGGACAAGATGGCAAACTTCAGCAGCCAGTTTGACGGCACCGAGGATATGACCCCCGAGGAAGCGGGCCGCAAGATGGGCGAATTCCTCAAGGGCTTCGAGGACGGAGCGCAGCAGACCAGCGGCGACAGTGAGAACTGAGCCGCCAAGCGTCTGTCGGCTCAGTTGCGTCCCAGGGCGCAGTCTCCATTGGCCAGTTGGCGCAGCTGATCCAGGTTGCCCGCTGCCGCCAACTGGTTGAATTGCTGGTGGCCGCTCTGGTAGTCCGCGTCGGGCGCTGAGGCGGGCGGGATACCCTCGCGATTGATGGTGTTCCAGGCAAGCCACAGCTGGGTGCGCGACAACTGTTCTACTGGCAGGCTGCCAAGGCCCGCTACCACAAAGCCCTTGCAGTAGCTGTAGCGCGTACTGCCCTGGTCACTCCAGGGCCAGTCGAAAGCGGCGGCGGGGAGGCTGGCGGCGGCGCATAGCAGGGGGGCGAGGGCGAGCCGGGTAATCGTGCGGTATTTCACGGATGTCATCTCCTGAGTCCGGGTGGCGTTACGCTACCCTGATTCAATCGCTTTGCCAATTCCCGGCCACCCTTTTCCCTGCGCCGGGAGGCCTAGAATTCCCTCGCGATATTGAAGCCAATGGTGCGCGGCAGGGTGAACGACGCCTTCGGCGCTGCCGTGCCATTGCGGTTCATGGCGGTAACGACACCGCGCTCATCGCTCAGGTTGCGCACGTAGAAGGTACCCTTCCAGACGCTGTCGATGGTCAGGCCCAGGTTCAGGTCCACCTGCTCGTAGCTGGGCAGTTCGAAGCGCGGACGCGCTGCGTCGCTGTTCAGCAACTCGCTGGGCCGGTCATCCACGTAGGTGTAGATGATGCCGGCATGGCCCTGTATCCGGGAGTTGATGCTGAAGTTCTGGCGAACCGAGAAGTTGGCGGCAAATTCCGGTGTGAAGGGCAGGCTGTCGCCGGATTCACCCACCAGGTTGCTGGCACCCTCAATGGACGGAATGTCCTCGCTCAGCTCCGCGTTGGTGTAGGTGGCGTTGGCGCTGATCAGCAGGCCGTCCAGGGGCGACCATTCGGTGGCAAATTCCAGACCCTGGCTGCGCGCCTGGCCGCCGTTGGTGAAGAAGGTCAGGGAGGACACCGCGTCGGCGTTCTGCAGCTGGATGTCTTCCCAGTCGATGTAGAAAGCGGCGACATCAAAGGTCAGGTCGGCGCCGAGTTGCCCCTTGAAACCGAGTTCGTAGTTGATCACCGAGTCGGAATCGAATTCGCTGGGCAGGTTGCCGAGGTTTGAGTTGGGGCCGCCGGGACGGTAACCGGTGGCCACGCGCATGTAGGCCATCATGTCGTCGTTAAAGCGGTAGCTGGGGGAGAGCACCCAGGTTGCTGCCGCTTCGTCCGAGTCGATCACACTGGTTTCGGACAGACCGAAGATGGGCGCCGCCGCCTGATCGACAACCGTGCGCGAGATGTTTTCCTGTTCATTGCGCGCGTAGCGCCCGCCGACTTGCAGGTCGATGCGGTCGGTGAGATTGAAGGTGGCATCGGCGAAAACTGCGGTCTCTTCGTAATCCGAGGGGCCCTGGCTGGTGTACACCTGGTAGGCGCCGGCCGCTGCCGGGTCGTTCAGCATCAGTGTCTGCTCAAGCAGGGTGTCTTCCTTGGTGTAGAAGGCACCCACCATCCAGTTGAAGCCCTCGTTGGCGCCTGACACGCGCAGTTCCTGGGAGAACTTGTCGGTGTAGACATTGTTCAGGATGTCGATGCGGGAATCGTCGGAGGAACCCGGATAGGCAATGCCGAACAGGGGCGGGCCAAATACATAGGTAACGTCCTGGGATTCCTCGCGCAGGCTCTCGCCGTAGGCGGTGATCGAGGTGAAGGTCGCCCAGTCCAGGTCCCAGTCGACGCGGCCGATATACTGGTCGAACTCGCGCACCATGCTGCCGGGTACGGCGTTGATGGTGTCGATGGATTCGCCGTTGGCCTGGTGGAAATTGCCTTCGGAAGCGATATCGATGGACGCCTTGTTCTCGGTGTCCTGCTCCTGGGTCAGGGCGGACAGGTTGAGCGTGAGTCGGTCCGTGGGGTAGTAGACCAGTGAAGCCAGCGCTCCGGTGGTTTCCGCCTTGTTGACATTGTGCGACTCGGGGTCGGTACCGATGTTGTCGATGTAGCGGGGATCTTCGCGATAGACGCCGCTCAGGTTCAGGCCGAGTTTGTTTTCGACGATCGGGATATTGACCGAGCCGCGCACGTTGTAGCCGTCGGTGCCGCCCTTGACGCTGTTGGCACCGGCCTCTACGCGACCGGAGAAGCTTTCAGTATCAGGCTTGCGCAGCACATACTTGATCAGGCCGCCGAGGCTGGAGGCACCATACAGCGTGCCCTGGGGGCCGCGCAGAACTTCCACACGCTCCAGGGTGGCCGGGTCGAAGTCGGGGATGGGGGCCTGGCCATTTTCGGTCGACGAGCCGAACTGGACGTCGTTGACCAGTACCGCCAGGGTGGGGTTGGTGCCGCCACCGGTGGTGATGCCGCGGAGAGACAGGTTGCTGATTTCGTTGCCGCCCGGTGCGCCGCCGAATTGCAGGCCGGGTACGCGGTTGTAGAACTCGGTGATGGATACCAGGTTCTGGTCGATCAGGTTCTGGGAGTTGACGGCGGTGATGGCGACCGGCACATCAATGAGTCGCTCTTCCCGCTTCTGCGCGGTTACGACCACTTCTTCAATCAGCACGTTGCGCGTCTCCTGCGCTACCGCCGCTGTGACCGGATTGAGCGCGAAAGCTGTGGTGACCGCTGGTGCCAGAAACTTCATCCGCATGTTTTTTCCCCTGGTGATGCGCTGCAGTGCGCATGTGTGAATTAGTCGGTGCCCCGAGCGGGCCGCGCTGTGCTGGCGAGAACGTCGGTTCTGTCGCCAGGGGGCCGGCAGCGGACCCGCACGAGGGGCCAATAGTTGATAAACACTTTGTAGAAGTCAATAAATAAAAAGCAAAAAAGCATACAAAATATGCAATATATACAATAAAAGTTGAAATCGGGTCAGGTCGGCGCAAGAATGCGCGTTTTGGAGGGCGCCGATTGCGGTGGCGAATGGTGCCCGTCTGCTGAAGTTGAGAGGGACCGGCTTGAATTCAATCGATCAGAGACTGTCTGACATGGGCCTGCAACTGCCCGCGCCGCTGGTATTGCCGGAAGGGGTGCGGCTGCCATTCAGGATGGTCAATGTGCGCGGCGATCGCGCCTTTGTGTCCGGTCACGGTCCCCAGAATGTCGACGGTACGCTGGCCGGCCCATTTGGCAAGGTGGGTTGCGATGTCACCGCAGAAGAGGGCTACCAGCTGGCGCGCAAGGTGGCCCTTTCCATGCTGGGTAGCCTGCAGCGCGAGCTGGGATCGCTGGATCGTATCGCCGGCTGGGGGCGGGTGTTTGGCATGGTGAATTCCGCCCCGGGCTTTGTGCAGCAGCCCCGGGTTATCAACGGCTTCTCCGATCTGGTGCTGGCTTTGTTCGGCGACGAATGCGGCGCCCATGCACGCTCCGCGGTCGGCATGGCGGAGCTGCCCTTCGGGGCGGGAGTCGCGGTGGAAATCGAGGCCGAGGTATTGCTGCGCAGCTAGCTGCAGCCGGCCGGCGGCATTCAGTTGCGGGAGATGCCGAGTTCGTCGAGGTAGTTGTAGATCGTGAACTTGGTGATCCCCAGGCTGGCGGCGGCGCGCTCCACTGAACCGCGGATCAGGAACAGGCCGCGGCGGTGCATCTGGCTGACCACCTGCATTTTTTCCTGTTTGGTCATGCGTTCAACGCTGACGCCGCCGGTGCTGGCTAGCGCCCTTTCGATAATGTCACTGACCAGTTCTTCCATGGTCATTTCACCATTGCGGTCGTTTTTTTCGCCGCTTTCGACAGCGTCTGCAGGCGTTGCATCGGTGTGCGGAAAGACGTGGGCCTTGAGGGTTTCAAGCAGTTTTTCGGCGGAGCCAAGGTCGCGGTTCAGGCACAGCGCCGCAAGCGGGGCTCCCTGATCGTCATAGAGTACGACAGAGGAGGATTTCAGGCTCTTTCCACTGCGCGTGTGCGTGGTGTAGTTGCCGGTGACTTCAACGGCGTTGGCGGTTTTGCGCACGTCGCGATCCAGCATTCTGGCAAAGGCGGCATCTTCCTCTGGCACTGACAACACCGACTGGCCCTTGTGGCGATTGCTCACATGGCCGTTGACGATGGCGACGATGGACTGCTCCGGTTGCCGCAGGTCGTGCACCACCACTTCCGTTTGCGCATCGACAATGTGGCTCAGGGCCTCGGCGACCCCGGTCAGTAGTTGATTGAGCTGTGCGCCGGGGAGGGCGGCGGCCCCGTTTGAGCGGCCTTTGCCGGCAGAGGCGGCCTTGGCGCGGGTCGTTGATTTGCGACTGTTGGAAGGTTTGGCAGCCAAAATATTCCCCTTGGGCAGAGTGCGGAGGCGTGCGCGCTATACGTGGCGGCCTCAACCTGACGTTGAATGCTAACAGAAACTGTTGCCCTGTTGGCTAGCGGCAAGCTCCGCAGGCAGGAGATCAACTAAAAGTATTTATGATCAACAAAAATTGTAGTAGCGTGCAGCCTTGCTGCAGGCGGTTCGCCGCCCGCTGATTATTGCCAGAGAGGTTCGACTACCCATGCAATCACGTTTAACGATGCAACTGCTGGCTATGGGCCTGGCGCTGTTCAGCGCCGTATCCATGGCGCAATCCACACGCTGGGACCTGCTCCAGAACGGTGAAGTGGTCGGGCACGTGGCCGCAGAGCGTCAGGGCTCGCATATCGAGGTCGAATACCATGTCGACCAGAACGGGCGCGGCCCAAAGCACCGGGAGCAGATTGTGCTGGGCGCACAGGGCCTGCCAGTGTCATGGCGTATTGAAGGTACCTCACTGATGGGTGGGCCAGTCAGCGAGTCCTTCGAATATTCCCCCGGTCTGGCGCGCTGGCAGTCGCAGGCTGACAGCGGCGAGCGTCCGGTGCCCGCGCCGCTGCCCTACATTGTTAACGATGGCAGTCCCTGGGGCAGCGTTTTCTATGTCGATTACCTGCTGTCGGTGGAGGGGCATCGCAGTGACGTGTTGCCGGAGGGCAGTATCCAGCTCAGGCAGCTTGATCCCGTGCAGGTCGAGCACCTCGGCAAGCCCCTGACACTGACGCCCTATCAGGTGGTCGGGGCGCAACTCGATCCCGGCTACGTATTCCTGGATGCCGAGCGGCGGGCGGTGGCAGTCGTTGACGACGGCACTATCGCGCTGCTGGACAGCCACCGCGATATTCACCACAGCCTGAAGGAGGCTGCCGATAGGGTGGCCGCTGCCCAGCTGGCCTCGTTACAGCAGCAACTTGCGCACCGCTACGGTATCCCTGTGGAGATCGAGAATGTGCGACCCTTCGACCCGGCCTCCGGCCGTCTCGGCGCGCCGAGCACGGTGCGTATTGAGGGGCAGCGTATTGCCGCCATTCGCCCCTTCGGCACTGCGTCAGCTCCGGGAGTAGGTGAACGGTTGGTGGTCGATGGCGAGGGCGGCGTATTGATGCCCGGACTGCACGACATGCACTCACACAGCACCGGTCGCTCCGGTCTTTACTATCTGGCTGCCGGGGTGACGGCAACCCGCGATATGGGCAACGATAATGCACAGCTGGCAGCCCTGTTGGCGCAGATTGACGCCGGAGAGATTGCCGGTCCGCGTATTACCCGGGCCGGATTCATTGAGGGTGACAGCCCCTACGCGGCCCAGAACGGTATTCTCGCCAAGTCGGAGGACGAGGCGCTGGCAGCGGTTGACTGGTATGCCGATCGCGGTTTCTTTCAGGTCAAACTCTACAACTCCATCGACCCCGACTGGGTGAAGGCGGTGGCGACCCGGGCCCACGCCCGTGGCCTGCGCGTCACTGGTCACATTCCCGCCTTTGGCTCGCCGGACCGAAGCATTCGCGACGGCTATAACGAAATTGCCCACATCAACCAGTTGATGCTCGGCTGGCTGCTGGATGAGGGCGAAGACACCCGCACGCCGCTGCGGCTGACAGCCATGCAGCGCGCCGCGAATCTGGATCTCAACGCCGAGCCAGTGCGGGAGACGATCAAGCTGATGCAGGAAAACGGTGTGGCGATGGACGCCACCGCGGTCATTCTGGAACGCCTGATGATGAGTCGCGCCGGTACCGTCATCGAGGCCGACAGAGACTTTCTGTCACACATGCCGATTGGCTATCAGCGCTATCGCCAGCGGACTTACGTAACGCTGGAATCTCCTGAGCAGGAGGCGCGCTATGCGCAAGCCTTCCAGCGCATCCTCGACTGCCTGAACCTGCTTTACCAGTCGGGCATCACCCTGCTGCCAGGAACCGACGATACCACTGGTTTCACCCTGCAGCGTGAACTTGAGCTCTACACGCTGGCAGGTATTCCGGCGGCGAAGGTGCTGTCCATGGCAACGCTTGACGCCGCCCGGCATCTCGGCACCGATGCGCAGACCGGCAGTATCGAAGTTGGCAAGTTGGCCGATCTGGTATTGCTGGCTGAGGATCCCACCCGGGATATCAAAGCCATCAAGCGACCGCGTCTGGTGGTGAAAGGTGACAGCGTCTATCTGCCAGAGGAAATATACGCAGAGCTTGGCGTGACTCCCTTTGCCGCCGCCCCCGAAATGGTACGGCGAGGCGGCGCGCACTGAGGTGAATCCGGCTATACCTTGCCGGCCAGCGCCCGGCTGATCACTTCGAGCAGTTGCTCGATATCGTCCCTGTCGTTAAAGAAGGATGGGGAGATGCGCAGGTGGTTCTCGTACACCGATACGTCAATGCCGGCCTGTTCCAGCGGTGCCTGCAGTTGCCTGGCGGCGCCTTTCATCGCAAAGGCCACAATGGCTGCACGGCTTTCAGGTGGCGTCAGCGGCGTGAAACCCATTGCTGGCATACGCTCCTGTAGCATGGCTAGCAGCGGTTGGCGCCAGTTATCTATCGCTTCCATGCCCAGTGCTCGCAGGTAGGGCAGGGAGTGGGCCAGAGCTGTTCGTGCGGAATGGCTGATCGTGCCAACACCGACAATGCCGGCCAGCCCCTCATTGGGTCGTGACTCCAGTAGCGGCAGCTTCTCTCCGGATTGTTGCGCGAAATGAGTGATCAGGCTGCCCGAGCGGTAACCCCACTGGCTGGGTTGCAGATACTGCTGACTGTCGCGCCGCGCGTAGAGGAAGGCGGCGCCGAAGTCGCCCATCAGCCACTTGTAAGTGGCACAGGCGGCAAAGTCGACACCGCTGGCGTGCAGGTCCAGCGGGCCGGCGCCGGCGGCCTGGATGATGTCGGCGTAGACCAGGGCACCCCGCGCGTGGGCAATGTCGCACACCGCTTTCAGGTCGTGCTGAAAACCGTAGACATTGGAGACCAGGGTCAAGGCGACCAGGCGGGTGCCTGGGGTGATGGCCCGCTCGATATCGTTCAGGTCGATGCGTTGGTTGCGGGCGCGGACCAGGTGAAAATCCAGACCCCGTTTGGCCAGTTCACTGTAGAGGTACAGCGAACCTTCAAAGTGATACTCGTCGCTGACCACGCGCTGTCGTGAATTGGGCAAGCCCAGACCCGCAACCACCAGATTCTCGCCGGCGGTGGTGGTGGGAACCCAGGCCAGTTCATCCAGGTCCGCATTGCACAGGCCGGCGAATTCCCGCAGGGCCTTGTCGCGGTTGGCGCCGAGTGTGACCGGCGGTTCAGGTGCCCTGCCGGCACGCTGTTCGACATAGCGGATCATGGCCTGTGCCGCGCCGCGGCTGACCGGGTGCATCGAGGCGCCGTTGAGGCAGATGCCCGACAGATCGAAATCGCCCTTGCTGTCCGCCAGCCCACCGGGGCCGGGCCCACTGGCCTGCGCTGTTTGCAGGCTGAAGCTGCCGGCCAGTGGAAGTGCCAGCAGCCCGGAGGTAAATGTCCTTCGCGACAGGGGCGGCGGCGCCGACTGCCTCTGGTTGCCGGGTTTCTCCGTCTGGCTCATTGCCGCTGCCTCCGCTGAACATTACCTGGGTTGAAAAAACTGTTTAGAACATACACATAAAGTAGATGTCTGTCTGCCTTTTTGTTTAGACTGGCGGCCCACCTGTCTGGAGATTCCCCAATGTACCTGCTGTCCCGGCGCCAGAAACTGATCAGCTGTTTATCCTCGGCCCTGTATGCATTGTCGCTGCAGTCCGGTATCGCGCTGGCGGCAGATAAGGAGTCGTCGCTGTCGACAACCCTCACACCCGTTCCGGCGACGGATGGGCAGGAAATTTCTCAACTGCTTGTCCATCAGGTACTGGATGGCGGGGAGCTGGTCGCCGGTGAGACCCTGGTAGAAATTCGCCACCACAGCTACAACCTGCCCACCGTGGCAAAGACACTGGAGCAATTGGCGGTGGCCGATGCCTGCGGTGACATGGCGGTGCAGCACCGCGATATTGAGCGCGGCTCGGAACTGGTCCGGCAGTGGTTTGCGGGGCGTGATTCCTGTGAGCAAATCCGCATCGACTACCGGGTGCCAGCCGACGCCGCCGGTGCTGTTGCGGGTGTTGCACCACCGGTGGAGTTGCGCAGCGAGGGCGGGGCCGTGTCGGGTGGGGCGACCACCTTTATCCTGCGCCCTGAAAGCGGCCATTACCGACTGTCACTGGACTGGGATTTCAGCGAGCTGGCAACCGGCGCGGTCGGTGTCAGCAGTCTGCAGGCCGGATCAGGGGAATTGTTCCCGGTCACGGCGTTCGACGATGTGTTTGTGATGGGCGGGGCACTGGGTACCTATCCGCAAACGCTGGATGAAGACGGGTTTTATTCCGCCTGGCAGGGCGACCCGGAGTTTGACGCAAGGGCTCTGATGCAGTGGGCCCGCACATTGCGCGAGCAATTTACCGCGTTCTTTGCCGCGCCGCGCAGCGTTTACGGGGTCATGCTGCGCTATAACCCGGTGAATGCGGGCGGCGGGATCGGTATGCACGATTCCTTTGTTATTACCTATGGTGAAGCGACCGCCGACAAACTCCCGGAGCTGCGCTCGACTCTCTCCCACGAAATGTTTCATACCTACCAGCCGCGACTCGTTTCCGCGTCCGGCGACCAGCGCGATGAGCTGGCGTTGAGCTGGTTCAACGAAGGGCTGGCGGTGTTTTACCAGCGCGAGTTTCCCTTCCGTGCCGGCATGATGAGCGAGCAGGAGTACGTCGACGATCTCAACTTCCACGCCGCCCGCTACTACACCAGTATCATGCAGGAGGCGCCGAACAGCGCGGTGCCCGATGGGTTCTGGCGCGATACCCGCATTCGTACCCTGCCCTACGATCGCGGCTTTCTCTACTTCGCTACCGTCGATGAGGCCGTGCGCAAAGCATCCGGCAATACCCGTTCGCTGGACGACCTGGTGAAAGCGCTGCGCAACACGATGGACAGCGGGGAGCGGCTGACGCCGCAACACTGGGAGGCGATGTTACAGAAAGAGCTGGGTGCCGACGCCGTGGAGGCCTTCAGGGCCATGCTGGCCGGCGCACCCCCACTGCCGTCTGCCGACGCTTTCGGCCCCTGTTTCAAGCGTACCCAGGTGGCCTTGAGGCGTTACCAACTGGGCTTTGAGCCAGAAGTACTGACCGAACCTGTACGCCGCGTGCGCGGCCTGATCGCGGCTTCCGCTGCGGCGCAAGCCGGTTTGCGCGAGGGCGATATTATCCTCAAGCCGGTACCGCAGGATGCCATCCAGGGCACCCAGGACGCGCGCTTGACCCTGCATGTGCAGCGGGGCGAGTCGGTGTTCGACATCAGCTATCTGCCGCGGGGCGAAATTGTACCGGCCTGGCAGTGGCAGTTGCGCTCCGACGCTGTTCCGGGGCAGTGCAGTCGCCGCTAAGCGCCTAGCGCTGGCTGGCAATCTGCTCGCACAAGGTCTGGGCGCCGTCCAGCAGGCGTGTGGTGGGCCGCTGCAGCAGATCCGGGTGGATAAAAAACAGGGCCTTGTTGCGCACCGCGGTGAGGTGGGGGTAAGCCTGCCAGTCATCCAGCCATTCCGGGCGGGCGTCGCCCATACCGCTGGCGATAATGATTTCCGGGTCCCGGGCCAGTACCGCCTCCACGCTGATACGCGGGGCAATGTGGGGTGAGTCTGCGAAGATATTGCGGCCGCCGCAAAGGGTAATCACGTCGCTCAGGTACTGGTCGCCGTTGATGGTTTGCAGGGGCTGGTTCCAGACCTCGTAGAACACCCGCCGCGCCGGGCCGGTGGCGACGTTTTCACGCAGCCTGGCCAGTTTTTCCTCGAAGGCGAGGGCGTTGCGTTCGGCGACGTCGCCGGTGCCGGCGAGTTGGCCGATGGCGCGCAGGGTGGCGGGGATATCCTCCAGCCGTTTGGGTTCACTGATGTACACCGCGATACCGAGCTGCTCCAGCGCCGGCAGGCCTTCCAGGCTGTTGCCGGAGCCCCACATCAACACCAGGTCCGGATTCTTCGCCACGATGCTTTCCAGGCTCCAGGCCTGGTAGCTGCCCACGCGGGGGATGTCGCGGGCCGCTGCCGGGTAGTTGCTGTAGCTTACCGCCCCCACCAGGCGTTCTCCGGCCCCTGCGCTGAAGGCGTTTTCTACCACGTGCGGCGCCAGCGCAACGATACGTTGTGCCGGCTGCTCCAGGTGAACGGTACGTCCGGTGGCGTCGATGACTTCCACCGCCCACGCGGCGGAACCTGCCAGCGCCAGCAGCAGTGCGAAGAGTCCTGCTTTCATTCCGGTGTCGCTCCCGCGTTGACCTCGGCCTGGACAAAGGTGGCCATGTCGCGGTGCAGGGCCAGGGCCGAGCGCAGCAATGGAACGGCCACTGCGGCGCCGCTGCCTTCCCCGAGGCGCATGCCGAGGTCGAGCAGGGGCCGCAGGTGCATGGCGGCGAGCACCCGGGCGTGAGCGTTTTCGTCAGAGCAGTGGGCGGCCAGCAGCCAGGGGCGCAGGCCCGGGTTGATGGCCGCGGCCACCAGGGCGGCCGCGGTGGCGATGAATCCGTCCACCAGGATCGGAATTCCACGCTGGGCACAGCGCAGGTAGGCGCCGCAGATCGCGGCGATTTCCAGCCCGCCCAGGCAGCGCAGGTTGCGCAGCGGATTGTCGGGTCGCGCGCGATGGCGGGCGAGGGCGGTGTCAATCAGCTGGCGTTTGTGTTGCAGGGTGGCCGTATCGATGCCGGTTCCCCGGCCGGTCACCGCCTGGGCGTCCCATGCCAGCTGAGCTGCGCAGAGGGCGGCGGCACTGGTGGTGTTGCCAATGCCCATGTCGCCGGCGATAAACAGTTCGCAGTCCAGGGCGTCTACCTGTGACCTGCCGGCCTCGAGGCAGGCTTCCAGCAGGGCTTCGTTGAGCGCCGGCCCGCTGCTGAAGTCCCCACTGCCCGGTGCCAGCTGCAGATTGTGCAGCCCGGGGGCGTCGGACACCGGTTCGAAGGTGCCGAGATTCACCACGGCAAAATCCGCCCCCATGTCCCGGCTCAGCACGCTGATGGCGGCGCCGCCGCGGCAGAAGTTGGCGATCATCTGCGCGGTGACTTCCGCAGGGAAGGCCGATACGCCCTGGCGGCTGATACCGTGGTCGGCGGCGAAGACACGCACCGCAATGCGCTCCAGTACCGGCTGCGCGGTGGACTGCCAGCCGGCAAAGTCCACGGCGACCTGCTCCAGCCGCCCGAGGGATCCGGGGGGCTTGGTCAACTGGCCCTGGTGGGCCAGGGCCGCGTCGCGGTGCCGGGCGCTGGGCGCGGCGCAGGGGGCTTCAATCCAGTTCATGTGGCGCTCTCGTCCTTCAGCTTCAATGGCAGGCCGGCGCAGACCAGGGTTACTCGCTGGCAGTGCCGGGCCAGGGTCTGGTGCAGCCAGCCAGCCTCGTCGACAAAGCGTCGGCTGAGCTCCCCGAGGGGAACGATGCCGCTGCCCACTTCGTTGCTGACCAGAATCAGGTCGGCCTCCAGGGTGTCCAGCGTGTCCACAAAGCGATCCCGTTTCCCCTCCCAGCAGTCCGCGGCCAGGCAGTTGCTGAGCCACAGGGTCAGACAGTCCACCAGCAGGCAGTTTTCGGAACGGTTGTTGTCCCGCAGGACCCGATGGAGATCCAGTGGCTCCTCGTGCAGGGTCCACTGCGGATCGCGGCGCGCCCGGTGATGGGCGATACGCTGGCTCATTTCAGTATCGCCGGCCGTGGCGGTGGCGATGTAGTGAACCTGCTTGCCGGTGGCGTGGGCGCTGGCTTCGGCGTGACCGCTCTTGCCGCTGCGGGCACCGCCCAGAATCAGTTGTTTCATGTCGGTAATACCAGCGGTGCGCCGCTGCGCGGGTGGGCGCCGATGTGTACGTCCACCTGAAATATTTCCCGGAACGTAGCCCTGGTCAGCACCGCCTGCGGCGAGCCGAGGCGGGCCTGTCGTCCCTCCTGGAGAACCAGCAGCTGTTGCGCCCGGCTGGCGGCCAGATTGAAATCGTGCAACACCATCACCACAGCGCAGCCCTGGGCCGCGAGGCGGGCGAGGGTGTCCATGATCAGGCGCTGGTGTTCCAGGTCGAGGCCGCCGGTGGGTTCATCCAGCAACAGCAGTCGTACCTCGCTGTCTTCGGCACGCCACAGCTGGGCCAGCACCCGGGCCAGTTGTACCCGCTGGCGCTCGCCGCCGGACAGGCGGGTATAGAGACGCTGGCGCAGGCGGGTGGTGTCGGTGGCGTCCATGACCTCCGCCAGGATGGCGCTGTCTACCGCCGCGCCGCTGGCGTGGGGGGTGCGACCCAGCTGGATCACTTCCTCGACGCTAAAGGGAAAATTGAGAGGCGACTGCTGGGGCAGCAGGGCCAGCGCCCGGGCCCGTTCGTCCCGTGCCCAGGCGGACAGTTCTCTGCCGCCCAGCAGGATGCGACCGGAGTGGGCAATACCGCCCGCCAGGGTGTGCAGCAGGGTGGACTTGCCGGCGCCATTGGGGCCGAGGATGGCGAGCACTTCCCCGGCCGCCAGGGTCACCTCGATGTCCGCCAGCAGAGGGCTGCCCCAGGGCGCGGCGCCGGCCTTTTCTACACAGAGCACGGCCATTACTGCATACCGTAGTGCGAGCGCTGTCGCAGCAGGGAGATGAAAAACGGCACACCGACAATCGCGGTGACAATGCCCACCGGCAGTTCTGTGGGGGCCATCACCACCCGCGCCAGGTTGTCCGCCACCACCAGCAATGCGGCGCCGGCGAGGGCCGACGCCGGTAGCAGCAGGCGGTGATCCGGCCCCACCAGCATGCGCATGATATGCGGCACCACCAGCCCGACGAAGGCGATAGTGCCGGCCAGGGCTACCGAGGCGCCGACACCGATGGCCACCAGTACCACCAGGGCGCGCTTGGTGAATTCCACATTAATGCCGAGGTAGCGGGCCTCGGACTCGCCCAGTAGCAGGGCATTGAGGCGGCGGGCAAATAGCGGCAGGCAACCCAGCACAAAGAAACTGACAACGGCGGCAAAGGCCAGCCGCTCATTGTTGGCACCGTCCAGGCCACCCATCTGCCACAGGCTGATGCGGCGCAGGGCCTCGCTGTCGGCGTGGAATTCCAGCAGGTTACCCAGCGCCCCCGCCAGGGCCGAGATAGCGATGCCCGCCAGCAGCATGGTGGCCACGGAGGTGCCGGTGTCCGACGCAGCTAGGCGATACACCACCAACACCGCCAGCAGGCCGCCGGTGAAGGCGCCGGTGGATACCGCGGTGACGGCGCTAAGTCCCTGCAGGTTCGATCCCGCCAGCACAATCACCACGCTGGCGCCGAGTGAGGCGCCGGCGGTGACGCCGATCAGTGAGGGGTCCGCCAGCGGGTTGCGGAACAGGCCCTGCATGGCCGCGCCGGAGGTGGCCAGCACCGCGCCCACCAGTGCCGCCAGCAATACTCGCGGCAGGCGAATCTGGCCGACGATGACCCCGGCCTGGCTGTATTCGCCGCGCCACCAGTCGCCGATGCCGACCACAGCCTGCAGCGGAGACAGGGTCACTGCGCCGCTGCCCAGCGCCACCAGCATGCACAGGGGCAGCAGGATGAGCAGGCCGGCCAGCACGCCGCGGGAAAAAAGCGCGCTGTGGCCGCTCATTGGGCACACCACTGCGGGAACAGGCGGGCCAGGTCCAGGTGTTGTTCCAGGCAGTCCGCCAGGCGATCGATCTCCGCCTCGCGCAGTGCTTCCCTGTCCTCGGCCCTGGCCTGGGCCAGCCCGGCCCAGGTGAGCAGGGCGCGGCAGGCATCGGGGCTGTCGAACAAGCCGTGCAGGTAGGTGCCGGCAATCTGGCCATCGGCGCTGCGGCAGCCATCCAGGCGGCCGTCATCGAGCCGGGCAAAGGGCGCCAGTCCGCTGGGCAGCGGTGTCTTCCCGCAGTGGATTTCGTAGCCGCTGATGGTCTCGCCACCGGGTAGTGTGCCGCGTACCCGGTGCAGGGCCTTTTCACTTTCCAGCACGGTGTGCAGGGGCAGCAGGTCGAGACCGGTACTGCGCCCCGCAGCCTCCTCGATACCGCCCGGGTCTTCAATGCTGGCTCCCAGCATCTGGTAGCCGCCGCAGATGCCCAGCACTCGCCCGCCGTAGCGCAGGTGGCGGACCAGGTAATCCTGCCAGCCGGCCTGTTTAAGCCAGCGAAGGTCGCCCCGCACGTTCTTGCTGCCGGGCAGGATGACCAGGTCCGCCGGCGGCGGTTGCCGCCCGGGCGGAACGTAATGCAGCTCCACCTGGGGATGCTGGCGCAGGGCGTCGAAGTCGGTGTGGTTGGAGATGCGCGGAAACACCGGCACGACCACCTGCAGGCAGTGATCGTCCTTGTCGCCCTGGCTGGTGTCGATGGCGTCCTCGGCGTCCAGCTGCAGTTGCTGTAGATAGGGTAGAACGCCCAGCACCGGTTTGCCGGTGCGCTCCTCCAGCCAGTCCAGACCCGGCTGCAGCAGGCTGATGTCGCCGCGAAAGCGGTTGATGACAAAGCCCTGTACCCGCGCCTGTTCACTGGGAGAGAGCAGTTCCAGGGTGCCGACCAGGTGGGCGAAGACGCCGCCGCGGTCGATGTCGGCGACAATGATCACCGGGCAGTCCACTCGCTCGGCAAAGCCCATGTTGGCGATGTCGTTGGCGCGCAGGTTGATTTCCGCAGGGCTGCCTGCGCCCTCTACCATCAGGGCCTCGTACTGGCTGCCCAGGGCGTCCCAGGCTGCCAGCACGGTGTCCATCGCCACCTTTTTGTAGTCGTGGTACTGGCGGGCGTCCTGGTTGCGCTGGGCGCGGCCGCGCAGGATTACCTGGGCGCCGGTGTCGCTGGTGGGTTTGAGCAGTACCGGGTTCATGTCGCTGTGGGGGGCGATACCCGCCGCCTGGGCCTGCAGGGCCTGGGCGCGACCGATTTCGCCGCCGTCCTCGGTGACGGCGCTGTTCAGCGACATGTTCTGCGGTTTGAAGGGCGCTACCCTGACGCCGCGGCGGTGCAGCACCCGGCACAGGCCGGTTACCAGAATGCTCTTGCCGGCGTCGGACGTGGTGCCCTGCACCATCAGTGCAAATGGCGGGTTCACCTAGTGCTCCGCGCCACAGGCCCTGTGGGCCACGCAGAATGGCAAGTTATATACGGGACGGGACACTAGTAATCAACGCCGCGACGGGCCTTGATGCCGGCGCGGAAAGCGTGTTTCACGTCCTTGACCTCGGAGACGGTATCGACCACCTCCTGCAGGGCGGAGCCACCACCGCGACCGGTGATCACCACGCTCTGTTCGCACGGGCGGTTGGCGATGGCGTCGATGATTTCCTGCTCGGGCAGGTAGTCGTAGCCGATCATGTAAGTCAGCTCGTCCAGCACCACCAGGTCGTACGCCGGGTCCTGCAGCATCGCCAGCGCCTTCTCCCAGGTCGTCCGGGCGGCGGCGATGTCACCGCTGCGATCCTGGGTGTTCCAGGTAAAGCCGGTACCCATCTGGTAGAAATCCACCTGCGGCAGATGGTCGCGTACAAACAGTTCCTCGCCGGACAACTGCTCACCCTTGATGAACTGCACCACGCCGACTTTCTGGCCGTAACCGAGGGCGCGCAGCACCATGCCGAAGGCGGAGCTGGATTTTCCCTTGCCGTTGCCGGTCACCAGCACCGCCACGCCGCGCTCGGTGCTGGCTTCTTCGATGCGGGCGTCTACCTTGGCCTTCTGCTTCTGCATGGCGGCCTTGTGTTTGCTTTCGCGGCGCTGTTGCTGTTCGTCGCTGTCGCTCATGGCAATGATTCCTTTTTTACTGCGTCAGTCAGAATGAATAGCGCACGCCGGCGTAGGCGGCCGCGCCGGTGGTGTTGTAGCCGCGCACTTCCTCGTAGTCCTCGTCCAGCAGGTTTTCCACCCGGCCGTAGACTTCCAGGCCGCGCCACAGGGCGTAGCTGGCATTCAGGTCGAGGACTTCGTAGTCGTCCAGTGCTGCGCCGTCGGTATCCACGGCGTCGCGCGCGGTGCGCAGGTGCAGGGCCAGCATCAGGTCGCCGCCGAGGGGCTGCCAGTTCAGGCTCAGGTTGGCGAGGTGTTCCGGGCGGCGCACGCGGGTGGAGCCGTCGGCGGCATCGGTTTCATTGTAGGTGTAGTTACCGACCACCGAGAAGGTCTGCCCCAGCGGTACCTGGGCGGCAAGTTCCACACCCCGGGAGTCGCTCTCGCCGTCGTCCTGCAGGTAGCCGGAGAAGGTATCCAGGTCGAAGTAGATGGCGTCGGAGACGGTCTGGTCAAACCAGATGGCTTCCAGGTAGAGGCCGGCGTCGTTGGCCCATACGACGCCCAGGTCGTAGCCGGCGCTTTCCTCGGCGTCCAGGCTGACCGCGGAGGCGGGCGGGTAGGCGAAGCTGCCCGCGTTGTAGGCGATCTCGTACAGGCTGGGAGCGCGAAAGCCGGTGCCGTAGGCGCCCTTGAACTTGAGTTCGCCACTGCCCATGGCCATGACATAGGCGCCACTGGCGCGCCAGGTGGTGTAGCTGCCGAAGTCCTCGTTGTCGTCGTGGCGGGCGCCAGCGGTGATGAACAGGGCATCGCCAAAGCCGCCCTGGTACTCGAGGAAGTAGCCGTCCTGGTCGCGCTCGCGATCAAAAGTGCCATCGTCGATGGACTCGCTCAGGCGCTCGGCGCCGTAGACCAGGCGCAGTGCGTCACTGCCGTTGAAATTGCCGAGGTAACTGATTTTGTCGAGGCCGCCTTTGGCGCCAAAGCTGGGCAGGTCGGCGGCGTAGTTCTGGCGCTCGGTGTCGTTGCCGCTGTAGGCCAGTTCGTGGCCGAAGGGTCCCGCCTGGAGTGTGGCCGAGGCGCGCCAGGCGTCCTGTTCGTAGTCGCTGCCGCAATCGTTGGAGGGGGCGAAGGTGTCCACGGTGAAGCAGTCGTCGTACCCGCTTTCGCCCTCGGTATTGCGCGCCACGACTTCCAGGCGCAGGTCCTGGGTGGCGTTCCAGCCGAGGCGGCCGTGCAGGGTGGTGTTGTCGTAGCCGTCGTCATCGCGCAGGTCGGTGTCGGCGCTGCGGGCGTTGAAGCCGTCGCTGGTGTAGTCCGCTGCCGACAGGGCGAAGTCGACCTGCTCGTTGCCACCGCCGACATCCGCCGCCAGTTGGCGGGTACCGTAGCGGCCGCCCTCGGCGCTCACCACGCCCTGCAGGCCGGGTTCGCCGCGGCGAGTGGAAATGCTCACCACGCCGCCGGCATCGGCGCCGTACATCAATCCCTGGGGGCCGCGCAGGATTTCCACCCGCTGTACGCCGCTGCTGAGGATGTTTTCCAGGCGCGGGCTGTGCTGGGTGGAGGACGTATCCGAAACATCGATGCCATCGATGTAGGCCCTGGTGCGAAAGCCCTCTTCGCCGCGGATGCGCAGGGACGTCGTCTGGCCAGCGCCGCCGGTATTGGTCACGGCGACACCGGGCTGGGTGCGCAGCACATCGAACAGGGAATCAAAGCCCTGGTGCTGGATGTCTTCGGCGGTGACGACAGATACCGAGGTGCCCACCTGACGCAGGGGCATGGGCACGCGGGAAGAGGTGACGATGACTTCCTCCATTTCCATGCTGTAGTCGGAGCGGTGGTCACCGACGGGAGCATTGACTGCAGCGTACAGGGTGGGTGTGGAGGCCAGAATGGCCAGCGGCAGAAACTTTTTCACTGTGAATCCTCAATTGCCAGGGCGGTGGTGGCGACTGAGGGAGGGGAACAGGGCACACGGCATCGAACTGCGTGCCGGACAACCTCGCATGAAGCCCTCCGCTCCATCGTTGTGCGCACCAGGCAGGTATCGGGCTTACAGCAGGGCTGATTACCGTTGCGGGGGCAGCGGTGGAACGGGGCTGACTGGAGCGCACCGACCACACTTCCCATTTAACCTGCCCAGCCTCCGACGTTGATACTGTCGGGGCGGCAGGCACCTGGTACGGGCGGCCACTCTAGTTCCAGGCCCTGGCCTTGTCAAACGACTGTGCAGGTGACTGCCAGGGGGCGCAGTGGGGAAGGTCGATATCAAACAGGTGCTTTGGGTCGAGTTGGTTCAGCAGGCAGGCCAGGGCGCGCAGAGGGCCGGCGTGGGCCACCACCAGTGCCGGTGGCGCGCCGGAAGCGAGCCACTCGCTGTGCCAGTCGCCCACGCGGTGGAACAGGTCGTTGCCGCTCTCGCCGCCGGGCGGGGCGCTGTCCAGCCAGTGTTCCCCCCAGTGCCTGAAGGCCGCTTCCTGTTCGCGGTGCAGGGCGTCCCAGTGGCAGCCCTCCCAGGCGCCGAAGGACAGCTCGCGCAGGCGTGCGTCGTAGCACACGTCCACCGGGTCTTTTGCCAACAGGGGCGCCAGGGTCTGGCGGGCGCGCCGCAGGTCGCTGCAGTACACCCGCCGGGGCAGCGGCGCGGGCCAGTGATCCGCCAGAGCCTGCGCTGCCAATGTTCCCGCGCTATCGAGCGGCACATCGCGCTGGCCCAGGCAGGCGCCGGCAGGGGCGGTGCAGGTGGCGTGTCGCAGTAGCAGCAGGGCGGGGCGCGGCATCATGTCAGCGGAAAGCGGTTTAGCGGGCCAGGGCGGTCAGCACGAGATACACAGCCAGCTCAGCCAGTTGGTTGCCGGCCCCCAGCGTGTCCCCGGTGATGCCGCCAATCTGGCGCCGGCAGTGCCAGCGCCAGAGGATAATTAACAACGCCAGTGACAGCAGTACGGTAAAGAAGGCGTCTGCCAGAACCAGCAGCACCAGCAGGCTGAATCCTGTGGCCAGCGCCAGGCGTTTGCCGGTGACGCCTCCCACCAGCGGTTTGCCGGTGCCGTCGCCGCGCACATAGGGCGTAAAAGCAATCAGCGGCAGCGCCGCCCACCGGCCCAGCACCTGGCCCAGAATCAGTGCTGCGGCAACGGCGTCAGCGGGGAGGGCGCTGAGCAGTGAAAACTTGAGCAGCAGGGCCATCACCAGGGCCAGGGCGCCGTAAGTGCCGAGGCGGCTGTCTTTCATGATGCGCAGTTTGTCCTCTACCGACCAGCCGCCGCCGAGGCCATCGGCGGTGTCGGCCAGGCCGTCCTCGTGGAAGCCGCCGGTCAATAGCAACATGGCCGCCATGGCCAGCAACACCGCAATGCGGCTGTCCCACAGCGGCACGGCAAGGTTGAATACCAATGCGCCCAGTCCACCCACCAGCAACCCCACCAGGGGGAAGTACATGGAGGAGCGGGCCAGGGCGGCGTCCTGCCACTGGCAGGCAGGCAGGGGAATACGGGTGAGGAAGGTGACCGCACAGTGGCAGGCCTGCCACTCGCGTTGCCAGAGTGAGGTGGGGCCGCTGCTCATGGTCATGCCGAATAGGGTCGCGTAGAATCGGGCGCCCACCATACAAGAGAGCCCCCGACAGGTGAAGCCGGACGCCCAGCAGATCGCCACCATCACCCGCCTGCTCGGCCGCGAGCCGCGCGGACTGGAAGCCGTGGCGGTGGCGGATGCCGCCGGCCGGCCGCGGGTCATCCGGGTGGCCTCGCTGGTGGATGGCAAGCCCTTCCCGACCCTGTTCTGGCTGGTTGACCCCGACATCAGCTACCGCCTTGACCAGGTGGAAGCCGGGGGCCTGATCGCAAGATTGCAGCAACAGGTGGATAGCGACCCTGGGCTGCAGGCGGCGATGGCCGCCGACCACCGCGCCCACATCGCCCTGCGCGAACAGCACATGACGTCGCAGGTCCGGGCTGAGATCGAACGCCTCGGTTTCAGCGCCGTGTTCGCCCAGCGCGGTATTGGCGGCATTGAAGACTTCACCCGGATCCGCTGCCTGCACACCTGGTACGCCGCCCATCTGGTAGCGGCCAATACCATCGGCGCGCTGGTCGACGAGTACTTCGCCAGCCAGCGGGACTGACACCGCGGCGCCGGCTTGCCGGCCCTCCGATTTGACATACACTTAGTGGCTCAGGCGTCAGCAAGGGCGCACGCTACTGGCGGCACCGGGGGGAATGTGGCAGAAGCCATCGCAGCAGGTCCAGCGGGTCGCATCCCGGACAGGAGGTGAAGGCTCCCGCCATGGATGCGCGCCAGTTTATCGCCGAACTCAAGACACGGGGTGTTTCCCGGACCGCTGCGCTGTACTGCGCCGGCGCCTGGGCCCTGTTGCAGGTGGCCGATCTGGTTTTCCCCATCATCGGGCTGCCGGATGAGTCCGTCACCCTGGTACTGGTCGCGGCCGCCATCGGCTTTCTACCCGCCATGCTGCTGGCCTGGTGGTTTGACCTGACGCCGCAGGGCGTGGTCAGCGGTGTGCCGCAGGCGGGAACGGCGCGGCAGCCTGTCGCCATTCCTCACGTCCTCGAATTGGGCCTGATTGTGGCGCTGGTGGTGTCGGTGGGGTATCTCTACATTGAGCGGCTGCAGGAGAACCGCAGCACTGCACCGTCGCCGGCAATTTCTGCTGAGCGGCCGTCCATTGCGGTCATGCCCTTCATCAACATGAGCGACAGCGGCGACATGGCCTACCTCGGCGACGGCGTGGCAGAGGAAGTGCTCAACCTGCTGGCGCGCCTGAATGAATTGAATGTTGCCGCCCGCACCTCCTCGTTTTTCTTTCGCGATACCAAGCCCGACCTGAAACAGGTGGCCGAGTCGCTGGGGGTGGGGCACATACTCGAGGGTAGCGTGCGGCGCGAGGGGGAACAGGTCCGGGTCAGCGCCCAGCTGATCGACACCGCTACCGGATTCCAGGTCTGGTCTGCCAGCTATGATCGCCCGGTGGGCGGCCTGCTGGCCCTGCAGGAGGATATCGCCCGCGAAGTGGTTGACTCCCTGCAGGTAGTGCTGTCCGACAGTTCCCGGCGGCGCCTGGACCAGCCGGCGGACATAGACGCCGCCGCCTACGATTTCTACCTGCGCGGGCGCGATTTCCTGCGCCGGCAGGCGGATGAGTCCAATCTGGATACGGCGGTGGCGCTGTTTCAGCGCGCGCTGGATATTTCACCGGAGTTTGCCGCCGCCTGGGCGGGCGTCTGTGACGGCTTGCTGGGGCGCTATGTGCAGACCCTGAGCGGCAGCGATGTGCAGCGGGCCGACGCCGCCTGCCAGCGCGCCCTGAGCCTGGATGCCAACGCCATTCCGGTATACGTCGCCCAGGGCAATCTGTACCGGGTGTCCGGCCGCTACGACGAATCCCTGGCGTCGTTTTCCCGCGGCCTGGCCCTTGCCCCGGCAACGGTTGAAGCCTATCTGGGCAGGGGTAAAACCCACGCCGCCATGGGCGATGGCGAGGCGGCCGTGGCGGATTATGAGAAAGCCATCGAACTGCAGCCGAATTACTGGCGCGCCTACAACGAGCTGGGCACCTTCTACTTTACCGAGGGCGATTACACCAGCGCTCTGCCGCAGCTGGAAAAGGTCGCTGAATACAACCCCGACAGCGATACCACCTTCCACAACCTGGGGGCCATGTACTACATGCTGGGGCGGGTCGAGGAGGCGAGCCGTGCCTGGGCCCGCTCGGTTGAACTGGCGCCCTCGGCGGAGACCCTGTCCAACCTGGGCTCGGCCCTGTTTTACAGTGAAGACTTTGCCGGCGCCGCGCGGCGCTACCGGGAGGCGATCGGACTGGCGCCGGACAACTACCGTTACTGGGGCTACCTGGGTGAAGCCCTGCGCTTCGTGCCGGGTCAGGCGCAGGAGCGCAATCGCGCTTTCCAGCGGGCGATCGAACTGGCCGGGAAAGTCGTAAACGTCAATCCGAATGAGCCGCTGCCAAGGGCGATACTGGCCAGTTACCAGGCGCAACTCGGCAATGAGCGCGCCGCCCTGGCTTTCCTGAAACCGCTGGACGAGGCCAACGACCCGCAGATTGGTGTGCTTTACTACATGGCGATGGCCAGGGATTTGCTCGGCCTGCACGCCAGTGCCCTGGACGCCCTGGAGCGGGCCGTTGAGCTCGGTTATCCGCCGCATTTGCTGGCCATGGATGCCAATTTTTCAAACCTGCGGCAGGAGCCGCGGTTTATCAGTCTGCTTCCCGAGGGGAAGATTGAAACCAGCAAGAGGGAGATACCGTAATGAGAACGACACAGGGAAAGTCAGTGACCCTGGCGCTGCTGTTGAGCTCCGGTTTGCTTGTGGCCTGCGCCCATCCACCGGAATTTCAGGCGGCGGAGAAGTACAAGGATGTCAAAGTGCTGTTTGACAAGAGCGGTTGCCCGGTCAAGGTAACGCCGGACAAACCGCTGGTACTTTCCCGGACCCGACTGGAAGGGGTTCAGTGGGAAGCCGTTGGCCCCGGTTCTTCCGATATTTCCGTGTTTTTCGACCCCTTTCAGCAAGCGACGCCGGCACAGTTCCAGGCGCGCGGCAAGGTGGTGAGAAGCGGTCCGATTGCGCCGAAGGCGCCCGCCAGCGCCAACGGTGTCGAGTACAAGTACACGATTGTGGCGAAGGACTGCCCACAGGCTCCGCTGGACCCGCTGATCATCGTCAAAAACTAGGTTGTGGCCTATGCCGTTGTCACCCGCGCGACCGAGTGCGAACGGATTGAGAAAAAGAGCCGCTTCATTGCCCGCATCCTGCCGGTGAGCAGCCGGGAAGAGGTCAACGCGGCGGTGGCGCAGGCGCGCTCAGACTATCCCGATGCGCGCCACCACTGCTGGGCCTATTTGCTGGGCGAGCCCGGCGATGCCCGCAGTGCTGGCATGAACGACGACGGCGAACCCGCCGGCACGGCGGGTAAGCCGATTCTCAATGTGCTGCAGCACGGCCATCTCGGCGATGTGCTGGTCATCGTTATCCGCTATTTTGGCGGTATCAAACTCGGTGCCGGCGGTCTGGTGCGGGCCTACAGCGCCGCCGCCCGGGATGCGCTGGATGCGGCGCCCTGCGCAGAAGTGCAGGCTATGAGCCGCTGGCGCGCCCGGGGCGACTTTGCCTGTGAACAGGTGCTGCGCCACTGGCTGGCGGGCCGGGGCGGGGAGGTGAGCGAGGTGAGCTACGGGGAAGCTGTCAGCCTGGACCTGCGGGTGCCTGCAACGGCCGCTGCGGAACTGGCCGAACTGTGCGCCGCCCATCGCATTGCGCTGGAGGAACTGCTTTAATCTCTCCCCATGAGGGCACTGGACTGGGAAGTACTGGAATCAGCCCGGGACTGGTTGCACGCCGGTGCCGGCAGTTGGCTGTGCACCATTGTCTCGGCTGTCGGCTCCTCCCCCCGCCCGCTGGGTACCCTGCTGGCCTGCAATGAGCGCGGCGAACAGTGCGGTTCGCTCTCCGGCGGTTGCATCGAGGACGACCTGCTCGAACGCATCTCCACTGGAAACATGCCAGATGGCCCGGCACACCTGATTCCCTACGGCGTTACCGCCGAGCAGAACGAACGCCTCGGCCTGCCCTGTGGCGGACGCCTGCAAGTGCTGGTACAGCGTCTGGAGGCGAGCGATATCGAGTGGCTCGACGAACTGCTGCTGGCGCTGTCACAGCGCCGCTGTCTGCGCCGCGAGGTGAATTTACACAGTGGCCGTACACTGCTGCGGACGGTAACCGGGTTTGCGCCCCTGGTGCTCACGGTGGAGCGCCTGATCCAGACTCTCGGCCCGCGCCAGCGCATGTTGCTGGTGGGCGCCGGGCAGCTCAGCCAGTCGCTGGCGGAGCTGGCACTGGCGATGGACTACGAAGTGTTCATCAGCGAGCCGCGGGAGAGCGCGCGGCAGCAGTGGAAGGGGCCGCCCCTGCCATTGATTGCCGGTATGCCAGACGACGCGGTGCGCGAATACATCACCGACCCCCACAGTATTGTCATCACCCTGACTCACGATCCGCGTATTGACGATATGGCGTTGATGGAAGCACTGGAAAGTCCCGCCTGGTATGTGGGCGCGCTGGGCTCCCGGCGCACCACGGAAAAGCGCATAGAGCGGCTGCATCAGCTGGGGCTGAAGGAAGAGCAGATCAAGGCCCTGCACGCGCCGGTCGGCCTCGACATCGGCAGCAAGACGCCGCTGGAAATCGCAGTGTCGATCATGGCCCAGCTCACCGCCCTGCAACGCAGGCGTGAGGCCGCTTGAAAGTCGGCGTGCTGCTGCTGGCCGCGGGCCGGGGCCAGCGCTTTGGCGCCGACAAGCGCCTGGCACTGTACCGGGGAAAACCGCTGCTGGAGGTGGTGGTGGCAAGCATCCGCGCCGCCGGCCTGCCCTTGCGGGTCTGCCTGAAGCCCGATGACAGCCTTTGCGAGCAGCTGCTGACGGCGCTGGAAGTAGAGTACTGCTACTGCTCCGAAGCGCAGCACGGCATGGGCCACACGCTGGCGCAGGGTATCCAGCGGCTGCCCGACTGGGACGCCACTCTTGTCGCCCTGGCAGACATGCCCTGGATTGACAGCGACAGCTATCGCCAGCTGGCGGATGCCGCCGGCAGCGAGCGGATTGTGGCGCCCATCCACGGCGGCCAGCGCGGCCATCCCGTGGCTTTTGGCCGGCGTTTCTATCCGCAACTGGAACAGCTGGAAGGCGACGAGGGCGCTCGCCACATCATCGCCGGGCACCCGGAGGCGCTACAGTTACTGCCGCTGGATGATCCGGGGGTGTTGCGCGATGTGGATCACCCCCACGATCTCGACTGGCCCGGGAGCTAGCCCTGGCAGGGCAGATCCTGGGTCCACACCACGTTGAGGTCGCGGGAGGTGTAGCGGAAGTTACCCCCGGCCTCCTCGATCACATCCCGATAGCGAATGCCCATGTCGAGCTTGCGGGCCACACCGTCTTTTTCGTAGATGTGGGAGGCCACACACCAGGTCTCGCCCGTGTAGATGGCGTTGTGCCATTCACCGACCTGGTTGCCCACCATGTGCAGGGTGGCGGAGTACTGGCGCAGGAATTCCAGGTTGGTGATGAATTCCTGCAGGCTGCCGGCGCCGAAGCCCGGGCCTTTCTGGGTGAAGTCCGGCGTCATGATCTCCGCCATGCGACTGAACTCGCGATCGTCGACGAACTTCGCGTAGCGGGCCGCCAGCAGGCGGGGGATGTCGGTATCCATAGTGTGCTCTCTTATTTCAGGTTGTTTTCCATCAGGCGGAAGATGCGCCGGTATTCATCCAGCCAGGATTCGGGATTGACGAAGCCGTGGGGATCCAGCGGGTAGATGGCCATCTCGAAGTCCGGCTTTTTCAGTTCCAGCAGGCGTTGCACCATCAGTACAGAGTCCTGGAAGAAGACATTGTCGTCCTGCATGCCGGAGGCGATCAGCAGCGGGTTCTTGAGCCCTGCCACATGGTTGATGGGGGAGCTGCGCTGGAAGGCTTCCGGGTCGATCAGCGGGGTGTTGAGGATGCGCCGCGTGTAGTCGTTTTCGTAGTGCATCCAGTCCGCCACCGGGCGCAGGGCGGCGCCGGCGGCGAAGGCGTCCGGCGCGCGGAACAGGGCCATGAAGGTCATGAAACCGCCGTAGGAGCCGCCGTAGATGCCGATGCGCTGGCGATCCACGCCGTGCCTGTCCACCAGGAAGTCGATGCCGTCCAGATAGTCCTCAAGCTCCGGGTGGCCCATTTGCCGGTAGATGCTGGTGCGCCAGTCGCGGCCGTAGCCCTCCGAGGCGCGGTAGTCCATGTCCAGCACGACATAGCCCGCCTCATTGAGCAGGGTGTGAAACATGAATTCACGGAAGTAGTAGGGCCAGCCCATGTGGGCGTTCTGGGTGTAGCCGGCGCCGTGTACAAACAAGACCGCCGGGTAGCTTTTTTCCGGATCGTGATCCTTCGGCAGGTAGAGTTTCGAATAGATCGGCCGGTCCACGTGGGAGGAGGGGACTTGCACAATCTCCGGCACCGTCCAGTCGATGGCGTCGTAGCGTTCCGACACCGTGTTGGTGAGCTGGCTGAGTTCACCGCTACCGTCACTGTTGCCCAGATAAAGATCGGCGTGGCGGTCGAACCAGGAGCGCGAGACCAGCAATTTTTCGCCATCCGGGGACAGTGCGAACTGGCTGACGCCGTCGAGATCGGTAACCTGCTCCAGTTCGCCGCCGGCCAGTGGTACCCGGTAAATTTCGTAGTTACCGGGATGGGCGCGATTGGAGACCACCCAGGCGTACTGCGACGCCGGACCGATAACAGGCTCACGCACCACGAATTTACCGCTGGTCAAGGCTCTGGCACGGCGCTCCGCAATACCCTTGGTGTAGAGGTGCGAATAGCCGCTCTCCTCGGACAGGAACCACAGGGTCTGGCTGTCGGGCAGCCAGCCGAACTGGTTGTACTCCCAGTTGATCCAGGCCTCGTCGCTCAGGCGGTGCTGCAGTTGCAGTTTGCCGGCTCTCTCGCCGCCGGTCGCCAGAGTGGCCAGCCAGCGGTCCTTGAAGTCGTTGGCGATGAACTGCAGTGCGAGGGTCTTGCCGTCGGGGCTGAAGGCGAGGCCGTTGACCGATACATCGCGCTGCTCCGGGGCTTCCAGCGCCTCTTTCACCTCGGCCTCGTCGGCGCCGCGCTGCACATGCCAGCCGAGAGCGGACTTGCGCAGGGCCGCCAGCGGGTCGCTGTCGATGCCCGGCAGGGCGCCGGTATCCACGCTTTCTATGTTGCCGCTGGCCAGGTCCACCAGCAGCACCTGTTGTGGCACCTGGTTGTTGCGGCCGACCCGGGTTCGCACTTCGCGCACCGCAACATAGCCGTCGGCGGTGACATAGTTGGGCATACTGCCCTTGCGGCCGGTTTCGGCGTCTTTGTCGGTGACCACCAGCGCCAGTACATCCCCGGCGGGCGACAGCCGGCGCTCGAGCACGCGGTACTCATCGCCCAGGAACACCGGGTCCGGGCGCTGGTCGCGCTGGCGGTCGGCCTGCTGCCCGGCCTGCCTGCGCCGCTCGGCCTCGACCACGGTGCGGTAGTTGCGGGCATGGTGGGCGCGCAGGGGGTCGAAGTCGGGTTTCGCGTCCGGGTTCTTGCCTTCGCGGATATCGGTGAGCAGGGCGGTGCTGCCGTCGCTCTCGGTATAGTGGTAGAACTGGCCGTCGCGTTCGTATTGCAGGGACTTGCCGTCGGGGGTGAATTGCAGCTGGCTTTCGTCGGCGCTGGTGGCGGTGACGCGGCGAACCGTGCCGACGACAGGGTCTTTCAGATAGACATCGCCGCGCTCGATCCAGGCCACGCGGCTGCGCCCGGCGTTGTAGACCTTGTTGTGGCCGCTGTCGGCCGGCGGTTGGGCTTCATCCACCGCGGCAGGGGCTTCTCCCCCCAGGCCCAGCTGGTAGAGGTCGCTGAAGTCCTCGCCGCTGCGCTTCTGGCGGAAGTACACGCTGCGGCCGTCATCGGCCCAGTAGGGTTCGGTGGGGGCATTGCCGATCCAGTCCGGGTCGGACATGATCAGCTCCAGGGTGGGCTGCTCGGCGGCCTGGGTGAGGCTGGCACCGAACCCCAGCAGGGCGATGGCAAAAAGGCGTTTCACGGGTGTTTCTCCTGTTCTGAAGGGGGCGCCTGCAGGCCCGCGGAGGCGATGCTATAGTAGCGGGCTGGCTTTCGCTGCCAACCCTATAGTATGTGTTCCCCCCGACTCAAGGCTGCCATGGTATGACCACCAACACCGACGACCTGCGTATTCGCAAGACCAAAGAGCTGGCTTCGCCCGAGCAACTGATCGCCGATATTCCCCCCTCCGATGCCGCCGCCGACTGTGTGCAGCAGGCGCGTCGCAGTATTCACGAAATTCTGAGCGGTGAAGACGACCGCCTGCTGGTAGTCGTCGGCCCCTGTTCCATCCACGACCCGGACGCCGCCCGGGCCTATGCCAGGCAGTTGCGGGCGCTGGCCGCCGATATCGCCGACGATGTGTTTGTGGTGATGCGGGTCTACTTTGAAAAGCCCCGCACCACCGTGGGCTGGAAGGGACTGATCAACGACCCGGACCTCAACAACACCTTCCAGATCAACAAGGGCTTGCACCTGGCACGTCAGTTGCTGCTGGATCTGGCGGACATGGGCCTGCCCACCGGCACCGAATACCTGGATCTGATCAGCCCCCAGTACTACGCCGATCTGGTGAGCTGGGGCGCCATTGGCGCCCGCACTACCGAGAGCCAGACCCACCGCGAACTGGCCTCCGGCCTGTCCTGCCCGGTGGGCTTCAAGAACGCCACTGACGGTGACATCCAGGTGGCCATCGACGCCATCAAGTCGGCCTCCCAGCCCCACCACTTCCTGTCGGTGACCAAGCAGGGTCGCTCCGCCATCTTTCAGACCGCCGGCAACGAGGACTGCCACATTATCCTGCGCGGCGGCAAACACCCCAACTACGACATGTTCTCGGTGGATGACGCCAGCGACATGCTGGGCAAGGCCGGTCTGCCGGCGCGTATCATGATCGATGCCAGCCACGCCAACAGCCGCAAGATTCCCGCCCGCCAGGTCGATGTGGTGCGCGACATCGCCACCCAGGTGGCCCGCGGCAGTCGCAGCATCTTCGGGCTGATGATCGAGTCCAACCTGGTGGCGGGCCGCCAGGATGTGGTGGCCGGGCGCCCCCTGACCTACGGCCAGAGCATCACCGACCCCTGTATCAGCTGGGACGATACCGACCTGCTGCTGCGGGAACTGGCCGCCGCTGCCCGCGAGCGTCGAGGCTAAGAGCGACAGGCACACTATGCTGAACCAGCCGGCCCGGGCGTCGGCACCGGCTGGCACCAGCGCCCCTCACACAGTACATTCAGGGGATAACTTACTGATGTGAGGAAGCGCCCATGCACCTGGGTTTCAGTTCCATGAACACCGCCGACGATCCGGCTCCCGAGCTGCTGGCTCGCACCCTGGAAGAAGCCGGCTTTGAATCCCTCTGGTACGGCGAACACAGCCATATCCCGGTCGCCCGCAAAACGCCTTATCCCCCCGGCGGCGACCTGCCGGAACCCTACAAAAAAATGATGGATCCCTACGTTTCGCTGATGGCGGCGGCGGCGGTGACCGAGAATCTCAAGGTCGGTACCGGTATCGCCCTGCTGCTGGAGCGCGAGCTGTTCTCCCAGGCCAAGACCATCGCCACCCTCGACCGCCTGACCAATGGCCGGGTTCTGATCGGCTGTGGCGTGGGCTGGAACGAGGAGGAGTTCGAAAATGCCACCAGCCTGCCCTGGAAGCGCCGCTACCTGGCACTGAAAGAACTGGTGGCCGCCCAGCGCAATCTGTTTACCGACGCAGAACCCGAGTACCACGGCGAGCTGATTGACTTCGATCCGGTCTGGTTTGAGCCAAAACCCGTGCAGGCCGGTGGCCCGCCGGTGGTGTTTGGCGCCATGGGGCCGCTGGGCGTGCGCCACGCCGCCGAGTGGGCCGACGGCTGGATGCCGGTGGATGTGGCCATGCCCGATGTGAAGCAGGGCATCGCCGATTTTCGCGCCGCGGTCAGCGCCGCGGGCCGCGACCCGGACAAGGTGGAAATTACCCTGGTGGTGATGTCACCGGTGACCGCCGACCTGCTCAAGTCCTACCGCGATATGGGCGTGCAGCGTTGCAACATTGGCGTCGGTGTGGAGAACTGGGACCGCCCAGAGATTGTCATGCCGATGATCGAGGAATTCGCCCGCATCATTCCGGAGCTCTGATCCCTCCGTCGCCGGGCCTGTGCTAATGTAAGCGCTTGAACGGGGCAGGGTTTGCCCCGCCCGTGGAGGTTCAGGTTTGACGGCTTTTTCTTCGCCTGTGCGCAGTGCCTTTGCCCTGGCGGCGACGCTTCTGCTGTTGTGGGCAGGCGTCGCGGCTGCGCAGCAGCCCACGCCGGCGCCGCCTGCCTCTGTCGATCTCGATGCCCTGGTGGCGAAGCTGGAGGCAGAGGTCGGCCAGATCCGCCTGCTCAGCGAACGCTTGCAGCGGGCCACTGGCGAGAGTCGCGATGCGCTTCTGTATCGCCGCGATTTGCGCAGCCTTGAGGTCGTGCGCCTGCTGGACCGGATCACGCCCCTGGTTCTCAGCCTGCCGGCGGAAGATCCGGCGCGGGTCAATCTCGAACAACGCATCCGCGGGGACCTGGCCGATGTCGGTCGCACCGTCTACGAGCGCCTGAAAGAGCTGGAAGAGCGTATCGATCAGCTTGTGCTCAAGGTCGAGGAGGCCAGCGGTGTCGACCGTGTGGAGCGCGAGGCCAACCTGGAGAGCCTGGAGCAACTGCGCTTCCGCTATTACGAAGCGCTGATCGGCCTGTCCCGTCATCGCGAAGAGCACGGATTGCCCCCGCTGGAAGTGCTGCGCAACCTGCCGCAGGAACTGTTTCAGTACGCCGAGATACAGGTGGGAAAGGTGGAGTTTTCCACCGCGGCAATCGCCGCCCTGCGCCAGCGCCTCAAGGTGCGTCCCGACCAGCAGGACCTCGCCACCGCGCTGGATGAACTGCAACTCGAGCAGTCCCGCCACATAGACGATCTGCGGATTGCAGTGGAGTTAATGGACAGGCTGGAGCTCGACAGCGCGCCCTACCGCACCGTCATCCTGCAGAAGGGCGATGTGGTTTCCATCAGCATGTTCGATTCCCATGTGCTGGCCGGCATGGCGCTGGACGGCTGGAAGAACTTCAAATCCACTATTGTGGAGAATGCCGCCGACGGCATTTTCCGTTTCCTGCTGTTTGTCGCCACGCTGCTGCTGTTTTTCTGGTTCGCGCAGGGCCTCAAGCGCCTGATGCGCAAGGGTCTTGAGCGCTCCAGCCTGAACATTTCCAGCTTGCTGAAAGAGATACTGATTTCCGTATCCGGGGGGGTGATGCTGGTGATGGGCCTGATGATGGCGCTGTCGCAGCTGGGCATTTCCCTCGGCCCGATGCTGGCGGGTCTGGGTGTCGCCGGCTTCATTGTCGGTTTTGCCCTGCAGGATACCCTGTCCAATTTCGCCTCCGGGGCGATGATCCTGCTCTACCGCCCCTACGACGTGGATGATTTCATTGAAGTGTCCGGCGCCTCGGGGGTGGTGAAGAAAATGACGCTGGTATCGACCACCATCGCCACCTTCGACAACCAGATACTGGTGGTACCCAACAACAAGATCTGGGGCGACGTGATCAAGAATGTCACCGCCCAGCGGGTGCGCCGGGTGGACCTGGTGTTCGGGGTCAGCTATAGCGATGACATCGAGAAAACCGAACAGGTACTGCAGGACGTGGTGGCCAGCCACGACAAGATCCTGCGTTCACCGGAGCCGGTGATCAAGGTACACACCCTGGGCGATTCCTCGGTCAACTTCATTGTGCGCCCCTGGGTGCGCACCGAGGATTACTGGGATGTGTACTGGGATCTCACCCGGGCGGTGAAAATGCGCTTCGACATCGAGGGTATTTCCATTCCCTTCCCGCAGCGCGATGTGCACTTTTACGCGGCGGACAACAGCCAGGATCAGTAGGTCCAGCCGACCCCGGTGGTAACGCCGTAGTCGACATTGCGATCCGAGTCGGCCTGGTTGTCGTAGCTGCCGAAGGCGGTGATGTCCCAGTACAGGTCGTCGATGATTTCCCAGCGCAGGCGCAAATCGCTACTGCTGCGCAGGCGTCCGCTCTCGGTGAGGCTGGGGTAGAGGCTCAGCGTGAAACTGATATCCATCTCCGGATCGTCGAAGCGCCAGAAACCGTACTCACCCGCAAAGAAGGCCTCCACGCTCTGTCTTGTGCCTTCTTCGGTACCTTCTTCGGTCAGCACCTGCAGGCCGGCCCCGCCGGTGAGGCGGGTGCGATAGGTGTCGATAAAGTAGCGGCCCAGCCCGGCACCCACCGAGAGGCGGTAGTCGACCCCCAGTTCGTCGTTCTTTTCATAATTGCCGTAGTAGGCGCGGAAGTAACGGGCCCTGTTGGTTGACCAGACCTGCCGCGTCAGGTCGATCTTGGTACTCTGGCTGCTGTCGTCCTCGGTGTCGGTGAGTGTGGTGCGGGCGTTCAGGCTGTTGCGCGAGTGCTGGTCCTCATAGCTGAGCGTGGTATTCAGGGTAGTCTGGGCGACAGAACTCGCCTTGGTGTAGGAATAGCCGGCGGAGAGGTAGGCGTCGAAGCGATCCAGCCAGCGGTCCTCGATAGGTTCCAGCTCGACAATGTCCAGGTATTCCATGTTGTGGCTGCCGTACAAATCCCTGATCGCCAGGTCTCCGGGCCGTTCCCCGGGTTGCAATTCGCCGTAGTAGCGGTGTCCATTGCTGGTGCGAACCTGGTAGTTGTACTTGCTTTCGATACGGGCGACTTCCTGCCACTGAATACTCACGCTGTCCATGGCGTCGGTGCTGAGTTCCAGCAGGCCGGCTGAGAGGGATTTGATTTCACCGGTAATCCGGTCGCCGTTGTAGAGCGTTATCACGTCGGTTTTCTGGTGCACGTCGGAAGCGAGAATGGGCCCGGCGCACAGCAGGCACAGGCAGGCCAGCCACCGCAGTAAATGTTTGTAGATCATGCCGCTCTCCTCGCGCCCGCACTGAGTCCGTTCATACTAGCGTATCGCCGCGCTCGCGGCCCGGGTATCAGATGTTGTACCAACGGCGGAATGCCCGCACCAGATGCCCCGCAATGTTGAAGGCGACTCGTGCCAGGCAGTAGTCTGCCGACTCTGTCTTGCAGAGCGAAGCACACGTGTTGGATAAAAATACCTTACTCACGGCCGCGCAGGCGGAGACAGGGCTGTCCGATTTCGGCGACCCGTCCTTCCACCAGCCCCTGGACCTGCTGATCGATGCCCTGAACCGCGAGGCCCGTCTCAATGACTTCGGGCAGTTGCGCGCGCAGATGACCATTCACTCCGGGCTGGTCAACCGGCTGAAAATCATCGCCTACCTGCGGGAATTTCCCGAAGTGCTGGATCAGGACGTGCCGCGCCCGGTGTTCATTGTCGGGCTGCCGCGCACCGGCACTACCGCGCTGCACCACCTGCTGAACCAGGATCCGGCGAACCGCACGTTGCGCCTGTGGGAGGCCCAGGACCCGGTACCGCCACCGGAGACGGCCACCTATCATTCGGACCCGCGCATCGAGGCGCGAGCCGCCGGCGTCGCCCTGACCGAACAGTTTCTGCCGGGCTTTCTCAAGACCCACCTGATAGACGCAGAAGAGCCGGACGAGTGCTACATGCTGCTGAACCGGGACTTCCTCTCGGTCGAGTATTCGGCCATGTTCCATATTCCCGCCTACGCCAACTGGCTCTACAGCAATCTCTGCCAGCGCGGTGCCTATGAGAGCCACAGGCGCCAGCTACAGCTGCTGCAGTATCGGCATCCCGGACACTGGGTACTCAAGGCGCCGTTTCACCAGTTGGGCCTGCGGGAAATCCTGCGCGTCTACCCGGATGCCATTATCGTGCAGACCCACCGCGCGCCGATGCAGTTTGTGGCCTCCGGCTGCAGTTTCAGCGAACTGCTGCGCCGCAGCGGCTCGGACCAGATCGAGCGCGGCGAAATTGGCCGCGACTGGATGGACATGCTGCGCATCTACACCCATACCTTCGAGGCGGATCGCGCAGCGATGGAGGCGGATTTCCCCGGGCAGTTTATCGATGTTTACCACGACGACTTTGTCGACGATCCCTGGTCCGCGGTGAACGCCATCTATGCCGCGCGCGGCACGCCACTTTCGCAGGCCGGTCGGTCTGCAATGAGTGAATGGATAGACGCCCATCCCAAGGGCAAGCACGGCCGCCACGAGTACCGGCTGGAAGATTACGGTATCAGCCGCGAGGAGGTCGCCGACCTGTTCGCCCCCTACATGCAACGCTACGGACTGGGCCTGGACTGAGCCGGCCCCGGAGGACAAACGTGAGTGAACAGGACAGCAATGAACGCGTGATGAGCGGCCAGGCCTGGGCCGATTTCTGCGACGGCCTGAAAGAGGCCGGGCAACTGGTCTTCGCCGAAAAGGCCCCGGCCACGCCCTTTGACCGCGCCGAGGGCTATCGCTACCTGTCCCGCATGCTGCGGGCCGGGCTGGAGAGCTTTGTTGAAGGCGGCGACCCGGCCTTCCCGGTACTGCGCTGCCCGGCCCACGAGACCATCAAGCTCGGTGCCGACAACCCCGACAACCACTACCAGAGCGCACCCCTCAACCCCCAGTACGACTACCGCCTGAAGGGCAGCCGCGGCACCGTTGACTACCTGGGCTTTGGCACCGTGATCAATCGCTACAGCAGTGGCGGCGGCATGAAAACCGACGGCTTCCTGGATTCGCGCGAGATCGAGATTGACGGCGAGGGCAATTTCGAGATCATCATCAGCCAGCGCGAACAGCCGGGCAACTGGCTGCGCATGGGGCCTGAGACCAACTCCCTCAATGTGCGCCAGACCTTCCAGGATCGCAAACGCGAGGTGAGGGCGGAACTCACCCTGGAGCGTATCGGCTGGGAAAATGATCGTCCGGCACCCCTGACACCGGAAAAACTCGATCGCGGACTGCAGGGCACGGTGCAGTTTGTGAAAATGACAACGGGCCTTTTCGAAGGCTGGGCCGAAAGCTTCCTGCCCACCACCAATCAGGTGGCGCCTGCGGACCAGGCCTACTGCCAGGCCATCGGTGGCGACCCGAACATCTATTACTTTCACAGCGCCTGGGAGCTGGCCGACGACGAGGCGCTGGTGGTAGAAGCACCGGTCATCCCGCAGTGCCAGACCTGGAACTTCGTGCTGCAAAACTGGTGGATGGAGTCGCTGGATTTCCGTTACCACAACATCCACTTCAACAAGCACACCGCCCACTACGAGCCCGACGGTTCGGTGAAAATCATCGTCGCCCACCAGAAGCCCGACCACCCCAACTGGGTGGAGACCACCGGCCACAACCGCGGCACCCTGTGCTGGCGCTGGATCGGGGCGAAAGAGCACCCGCCGGTGAATGCGCGGGTGGTGAAGTTCAGTGAGTTGTAGCTTGTCCGATTTAATGGCGGGCAGGTGATTCTGCGCATGGCGTGTTAAGCTTCCGCGCTTTCGCTGAAGCTGGACGGAGCGCTGATGGAGTTGGAAATTCTGCCGCTGGCATTGGCCATGCTCGCCACCGGCCTGTTCGCCGGTGTCCTCGCCGGACTGCTCGGCGTGGGTGGGGGAATCGTGATTGTGCCGGTGCTGGAAGCCGCACTGGGTGTCATGGGGGTGGATGCCGCGATTCGCATGCATATCGCAGTGGCTACCTCTCTCGCTACCATCATCCTGACTTCGATCTCATCGACCCGCGCTCACCACAAGAGGGGTGCGGTGGATTTTGCGCTTGCGCGCCAGTGGGGGGGGGTCATCCTGCTGGGGGCCGTGGCAGGTACTCTGTTGGCAAGCCGCGTGGACAGCAGCGTTTTATCCATGGTGTTTGCAGTCATCGCCATCCTGGTGGCGCTGAAGCTGGTACTCCCTACAGATAACCTGCGCCTGTCGGATCATGTTCCCGGTGGCCTGCCAGGTAAAATCCCGCCACTGTTGATTGGCGGCCTTTCCTGCATGATGGGCATTGGCGGTGGCAGTCTCAGTGTACCGGCCCTGACCATGATGAGCGTACCGGTGCACCGGGCCGTGGGCACCTCGGCCCTGTTTGGCCTGCTGATTGCGGTGCCAGGTACATTGACTTATATCGTTACCGGCTGGGGTGATCCGCGTCTGCCATCCGGCAACCTCGGTTTTGTCAGCCTTCTCGGCCTGGTAATGATTGCGCCCATGACGGTGCTCACGGCACCGCTGGGCGCAAAATTGGCGCACCGACTCAGCCAGCGTCAGTTGTCGCTGTTTTTCGGTTCCTTCCTGCTGCTGGTCTCCCTGCGCATGCTCTACCGCGCCTGGCTCTAGAGCCTGTACCTCAACGACAAGAAGTAGCGTCGCGGCGCGGTGTAACTGACATCCGTCACCCCGAAGGCATCGACCGTGAAGCCGCCGTTGATCTCCCGCTCATCACCCAGGTTGCGGCCGTGCAGCGCCACTTGCCAGTGTTCCTGTGGCGTGGTGTAAATCAGCCCGGCGTTCCAGGTAGTGAAACCGTCCGGGTGCAGCACCTCGAAGTCGCGGGCGGCGCGGTCGTTGGTGTAGTAGACATTGTCCTTGTAGTACACGTCGGCGAGCAGCTTCAGGCTGCCGCCGCGGTTGAAAATCCACTCGTACTGGGCCATCAGGCTGCCCGTCCATTCCGGGGTGTCCTGGAAGGGGCGGTCGCTGAGATCCTCCACCTGTCCCGTCGCCGGGTTGATGCTCTCGAAGGTGTCGAACTCGGCGTCGATCCAGCCCAGGGTGCCGGTCAGGGTCAGGCCTTCCACTGGCAGGGCGGAGATTTCCAGTTCGGCGCCGGTGATACTGGAGTCGCCGGCATTGTCGACGATCAGCGCCAGGCCGCCCCCGAGAGAGGCGGAGGAGCGATTGACCAGGAACTGCTGGTCCTCGTAGTCGTTGTAGAACAGGGCGCCGTTGACGATGAGGCGCCGATCCCACCACTCGGATTTAAGGCCCCACTCGTAGGCCGTCAGGGTTTCCGGGTCGGCCACTGATATTTCCGCCAGTGCCGTGGGGCGGCCGTTGAAGGCGCCGCTGCGAAAGCCCCTGGATGCACTGAGGTAGGTCATGATGTCGTCGTTGATGTCCCACTCGATGCCGACTTTCGGCGATACCTCGCTCCAGCTCTCCTTGCACTGGTAGCGGCTGCCGTTGCCACTGGCCACCACGTCGCTGCAGGCGCTGGCGTCGGTGGGGCCTGGCGTCACGAAGGCGGTCTGGCTGGCGCGACGCACCGAGAAGGTATCCAGTTCCTTTTCCTCGTCGGTGTAGCGGGCGGCGAGGGTCAGGCGCAGGCTGTCGCTGAGGCTGTAGATACCGTGGATGTAGGCGGCGTAGCTGGTGGTCTGCTGCTGGCGCTCGTAGTGCAGTGTAAGGTCCAGTGGCACCGCCAGGAAGGCCACCGGCGTGCCGTCTGGCAGGGTTACATCCAGCGGCTGGCTGGACAGTGCCTCGAACAGGCCGGAGGCCACGGTGATGTCGCTGTCGTGTTCCGCGTCCTCGTCCAGGTAGTAGAGCCCGGCCACCCAGTCCAGATTGTCGTTCAGTGCCAGGCCGGAGAAGATGAATTCCTGGCTGATCTGGTCGCCGTCGATCAGCGTGCCCACCGAGAGAAAATCCTGCGGGTCGTTGTCACTGTCGCGGTAGATTTCCGATTCCAGCTGGCGATAGCCGGTAATTGACTGGAGCTGGAATTTGTCCCAGCTCCAGGTGTTGGTCCAGCTGGCGCCGCGGGAATCGAGATCGTCCCGCTCGAGCTCGTTCAGCGCATTGCTCTTGTCGATGTCGGCATTGGGCGTGCAGCAGGGATCGCCGGGGCTGACAAAGGTGTTGTACAGGAAGGGGAAGAACTCCGCCCCGTTGAAGGTGGCCAGCACACGGGGATACACGTTCTGTCGCTGGTGGGCGGCGTCCAGCACCAGGTGGCTTTCGAAAGACTCGCCCGGCGTCCACAACAGGTGGAAGCGGCCGCCGGCCATGTCATCGTTGCCGGCATCCTGCCCGCGGCGCTCCTGCCAGCCATCGGATTCGCGCATCAGGAAAGCCGCGCTGGCGGCCAGCGTGCCGTCAATCAATGGCACCGATAGATAACCGTTCAGCTCACGGTGCTGGTAGGAGCCGGTGGCGCCTTCCAGCTGGAACTCCAGCTCGTCGCCGGGCTTTTTGGTGACCACATTGATGGCGCCACCGATGGTGTTCTTGCCGTACAACGTGCCCTGGGGGCCGCGCAGCACCTGCACCTGCTCAATATCGGCAAACTCCAGGTTGGCGCCGATGGTGCGCGACTGGTAGACGTTGTCGATGTACATACCGACGCCGGGATCGGTGGTGATGGCGAAATCGAACTGGCCAACCCCGCGGATAAAGGCCTGCAGGGTACTGTTGCCGCCGTCGCTGCCGATACGGAAGTTCAGGTTGGGTACCAGGTTTTCCAGGCTGGACAGTTCAGGCAGGTCCGCGTCCGCCAGCAACTCGCCGCCGAGGGCAGTGACAGACACCGAGGTGCGCTGTAGATCCTGTTCCCGTCGCTGGGCGGTGACCACCACTTCTTCCAGCGCCGTGGCGCGGTTGCTTTGAGCCTGGGCCAGGGTTGCAGGCAGCGCGGCGGCGGCAAGCGCGAGGGAGCTTGCAATGATCCGCACCGGACAGGTATGAATCCCGTTCATGGTGAGCACCTCTGTTATACGAATGTTATGGCACCTGAAGTTAAAACTAGGCTTCCGGCGGAGGTTCGTCAACGGGGCTGTGCCGGCGGGGGGTATTGATAGTCAGTCCGGCTTCCGGGAAATGCTGCCGGGGGAATCCTCAGCGCACGGAGCTGGCGAGGGAGCTTGTGCCGGGGCGTGAGGTCGGCGGCGGGAAAGCGGTGGCACCGGCGAATGTCGGCGCCACCGCGGGATTCAGGCGGCCAGCAAGCGCGCCCTGGCTGCCTCGTACTCCCGTTGCAGCCGCGCCACCAGCTCCGCTGCCGGCACCACGTCTTTCACCGCGCCGATCCCCTGGCCGCAGCCCCAGATGTCCTTCCAGGCCTTGGAGGCGGAGTCACCGCCGGAGCCGAAGCTCATGGCGCTGGGGTCCGAGGCGGGCAGGTTGTCCGGGTCGAGGCCGGCGGCTTCGATGGAGGGGCGCAGGTAGTTGCCGTGCACGCCGGTGAACAGGTTGGTGTAGACGATGTCGGAGGCGCCGTTGTCGACGATGGCCTGCTTGTAGGCCTGTTCCGCGTTGGCTTCCTCGGTGGCGATAAAGGCGGAACCGATATAGCCGAGGTCGGCGCCCATGGCCTGGGCGGCGAGTATGGCATCGCCGGTGGCGATGGAGCCGGACAGCAGCAGGGGGCCGTCAAACCACTCGCGTATCTCCTGCACCAGGGCGAAGGGCGAAATACCGCCGGCGTGACCGCCGGCGCCCGCCGCCACTGCGATCAGGCCGTCGGCCCCCTTCTCGATGGCCTTCTTCGCAAAGCGGTTGTTGATGACATCGTGCAGGGTGATACCACCGTAGGAGTGCACCGCCTCGTTGACGAACACCTGGGCGCCAAGGGAGGTGATGACAATCGGCACCTTGTACTTCACGCACATGTCCATGTCGTGCTGCAGGCGGTCGTTGGATCCGTGCACGATCTGGTTGACCGCGAAGGGGGCGGCGGGGGCATCCGGATTGGCCTGGTTGTAGGCGTCCAGCTCCTCGGTAATGCGCTTTAGCCACACTTCCAGCTCGCTGGCGGGCCGCGCATTCAGCGCCGGGAAGGAGCCGACGATACCGGCCTTGCACTGGGCGATGACCAGGTCGGGGTTGGAGACGATGAACATGGGGGAGGCAACCGCGGGCAGGCGCAGGCGGCTGGCAAGGGATTCGGGCAGGGCCATGTGAGCACTTCCTCTGACAGGATGGAGTGGTTGTGTGGTGGGTATGCAATTTATTGCATAACTTTTTTATATGCAACTTTTTGTATATGAGTAGCTGTCGGGTTATGCTCGCAGCGATCCACTGCGCCGCCGAGGAAGCGCTCCATGGCCCTGTCCCACGCCATCATGACCGCCCTGATTGAAGACGAAATGTCCGGCTATGAGCTGGCCAAGGCCTTTGATGTCTCCCTCGGCCTGTTCTGGCACGCCAGCCACCAGCAAATTTACCAGGAGCTGCGCAAGCTGGTGGCCAGGGGCTGGCTGGAAAAAGAAGCGGTAGCCCAGCAGGGCAAGCCCGACAAGAGCGTGCACCGCCTGACCGGGGCCGGGCGCGAGGCCCTGGCTGAATGGGTGTGGGGCGAGAGCAAAGTGCAGGAGGCCAAGGACGACCTCTGGGTCAAGCTCTACAACCTCAGCGCCGACAACGTCAGTCGCCTGTCCGCCGAGATCGCCATGCGACGGAAAGAGATGATGGGCCGCCTCTATCTCTACGAAAAAATCCGCCGCCGTCACTACGACAAGCCCGAAGCGCTGCCGCTGCGCCGCAAGGGGGTCTACCTCGCCCTGATTGCCGGTATCCGCCAGGGCGAGCAGTTCCTGGCCTGGTGCGACGAGGCGCTGGAATTGCTGGCGGGCGTGGAAAGCAGCGTCGCGCCATAGCCGGGGCCGCGGCCCTTCGGCATAATGCTGGGCTTTCACCGGGCTTGCACGGACCTCTATGTATCACCAGTACTACGGGCTGAAGGAAGCGCCATTTTCCATCGCGGTCAATCCGCGCTACCTGTTTATGAGCCCGCGCCACCGGGATGCGCTGGCCCACCTGCTTTACGGTGTGGGCGCCGGCGGTGGCTTTATCCTGCTCACCGGAGAGGTGGGTACCGGCAAAACGACCATCAACCGCTGTCTGCTGGAACAGCTGCCCGACGACACCGACATTGCCATCATCCTCAACCCGGCGCTGGATTCGCTGGAGTTGCTGGCCAGTGTCTGCGATGAACTGGGTATCGACTATGCCGGCGAGGCATCCAGCCTCAAAACCCTCACCGACAAACTGCATGCCTTCCTGCTGGCCAATCACGCCCGCGGGCGCAAAACAGTGCTGCTGATCGATGAGGCCCAGCATCTGAACTTTGACGTGCTGGAACAGATCCGGCTGCTCACCAACCTCGAAACCAACCATGAAAAGCTGCTGCAGATTGTGCTGATCGGCCAGCCGGAACTGGCCAGCCTGCTGCAGCGCCCCGAGTTGCGCCAGCTCAACCAGCGCATTACCGCGCGCTACAACCTCGAACCCCTGAACCTGGAAGAGACCCGCGCCTATATCCGCCACCGCCTGCAGGTGGCGGGGCTGACCGCTGACCGGGAATTGTTCCCGCCCGCCGCCGTGCGGGACATTCACCGCCTTACCCGCGGCATTCCCCGCCTGATCAATGTGCTCTGTGACCGCGCTTTGCTCGGCGCCTACGGCCAGAACAAGGGGCGGGTGGAACGCTCCATGGTCGCCACCGCGGCGCGCGAGGTGATGGGTGAGGAAGGTGTGCAGCGGCCGCCCTCGCGACTGGGCTGGGCGCTGGCTGTGGTAGTGCTGCTTGGCCTGGCGGGCACGGCGTGGTGGTGGCTGGGTCAGCCCCGGGGTTGGCAGCGCCAGTTGCCGGCTCAAGTGGCCGTCGAGGCGCCGGCAGTGGTGACGACGCCTCCCGCACAGCAACCGGAGCCCGAACCCGAACCCGAATCCGAGCCCGAAGCCGGCCAGCAGGCATGGAACATGACATCGGCCGCCGCCGGACAGTTACTGTGGCGCCTGCAGGCGCCCGCTGCCGTCGCCCCGCCTGAGCCGTGCCCTGCGCAGCCCATGCACGGTCTCGGCTGTTACCGGGAGCAAGTGCAGACCTGGGACGCGCTGCTGGCCTATGACCGGCCACTGGTACTGGAACTCATCACGCCAGAGCGCTTTCGGGCGGCCGCGGTATTACTGGGCCTGAGCGGCCAGCAGGCGCGCCTGGCGACCGCTGATGGCGGCGTGGTGGAAGTTTCCCTGCGGGAACTGGCGGGCCTGTGGCAGGGGGATTTCTACCTGCTGTGGCAGGTGCCGGACGGCTACCGTGCACCGCTGGCGCTGGGCGACCGGGGACCGGCGGTGGCGGCGGTGGCAAGGCTGTTTGCCGCGCTCGACAACCAGCCCAGGGCGCTGGCAGAAAGCCAGTTCAATCGCGCCCTGCAGAGCCGGGTGGAATTGTTCCAGCGGGCCCATCAACTGGAGGCTGACGGCGTTGTCGGGGTGAGAACCCTGTTGAAGCTCAATGAGCAGCTGGGCATCGACCCCAGTCGGGCGCAGTCGGAGGAATTGTTATGAAGAGGATCTGCCGGTGTCGCTGATTCTGGATGCCATCAACCGTTCCCAGCGCGAACGGGCCAATCCCGGGGAAGTGCCGGGAGTGGCCACAGTACACTACGCCGAGGCCACCGTTGCGCCATCGGCGTGGAAGGTGGGGGCCCTCGGGCTGGCGCTGGTGACGGCGCTGGCGGTGATCGCCTGGCTGCTGTTTCGCCCGGCAGAGCAGCCGCCACTGGCGCCAGTGGAAACCGTTGCCCCGGCGCCGGTTGCCCCAGCCCAGGTACCGGCGAAGCAGGAGGCTGTCGCGGCGCGAGAGCCAGAGCCTGCAGCGGCACTGGAGCGAGAGCAGACGCCGGCGGCGAAGCCGCTGTCAGCCGCGCAGGAGCAGGCGCCAGTGTCGGCAGAGGTGAGCGCACTGTACCAGCAGCCGCAAGCGGAGGAGTCTGTTGCAGCGCCCGCGTCGGTCGAGGCCGCACCTGCACCCAAAGAGGTGCAGGCAGCGGAGCCCGAAGAGCAGCCCCTCGATGTGGGGGCCCTGGTCGCCCAGGCCGAGGCGGAGTTGCGCAGCGCGGAACTGGCGGAGCACCCGGCGCCTTTCCTCCACAACCTGTCCCAGCAGCGCAAGGACGCCATCCCCACCCTGTTCTACAGCCAGCACGACTACCGCGGAGACGGCGCTTCCACCGTCACCATCAACAGCAAGACAGCGGCGAGCGGCCAGTCCCTGGGCAAGGGGGTAACGGTGGTGGAGGTGCTGCCCGACTCGGTGGTGCTGAGTTATGACGGGCAGGAGTTCAGGTTGAAGGCCTTGAATAGTTGGGTCAATCTCTGAACATTACAGCCCCAGAAACTCCCGCATAATCCCGAACAGTTCCGACTGGCGCTGGAAGGTTTTCACCCGCCCCTCTGCGGCGGCGTTGCCATACAGGGGCACGTTGGCGCCGGTGTGTTCCTCGTAGCCGAAGTCGTTGGTGGCGTAGTTCACGCCCATGATGCTGCCTTCCGGGGTGATGATGCGCGCCATCTTGCCGGGGGTGTAGATGGGCACGGTGTAGGCCTCGAACATGCTGCGCTGGGGGATCAGCTGGGCAGCCTGGCTGTGGTCGGCGGTGACCAGTACCAGTGTATCCGGGTGTTGGGCGGCGAAGTCGAGGGCGCTGGCCAGGACCTCGTCCAGTTGTTCCAGTTCTCCAATGGAGCCGCAGGGCTTGCGCTCGTGGGATTGCTTGTCGATTGAGGCGGACTCCACCATCAGGAAGAAACCGCGTTCGTTGTTGTGTGACAGTTGCTGCAGGGCGGTATCCGTCATTTCCTTGAGGCTCGGGATGCCAGCGGCCTCCGGGTTGGGTTCGCAACGCATGGGTTCCGGCAGCTCTACACTGCCCAGATACTGGTGCAGCCGGTTGAGCAAGCTGGGGCGGGGCGCCTCTGCTTCGCGGCCGTCTTCGCCGCGCATCCGCACCGGCAGGGTGCCCGGCGCAAACAGGCCCAGCAGGCGCTCACCGGGCTCTGCCGCAAGCAGTTCGTCGCGGCTGCGTACCACAGAAAAGCCCGCCAGCTGGGCGCTGCGCAACACGCTCTCCGTGCCGCCTTCCACGGTGGGCTGGAAGTGCTTGGCGCCGCCGCCCAGCAATACATCAAGGCCGGACACCGCCAGCTGTTCGCTGATGGAGCCCGCCCCGCCGTTCGCTTTCATATCCTGCTGACAGTGGCCGAGGTGAATACCGCTGTAGGTAATGTCAGCCATCAGTTCAGGGTTTTCACACATGCGGTAGCTGATATGGGCGGCAAAGGAGGCCGGCGTGGCGTCGGTAACGCTGGCGCTGCTGACAATGCCGGTACGCAGGCCCGCGGCCCGGGCCAGTTCCACAATTGTTGGCAGGTCGCGATCGTCGCCGGCGCTGGTGGCGATACGGCCGCGACTGGTCACTGCGCCGGTGGCCAGGCTGGTGGCGGTATTGGCCGAGTCGGCCACGTACACAGGCTTGCCTTCCGTATTGTCTTCCACGGTGAGGATCTGCACCGCGCTACGCACCGGCATCTGATCCAGCAGCAGCTGCCCATTGGCGCCTTTCAGGTAGTCGCGGGCAATGGTGACCTGCTGGTCGTCCATGCCGTCACCGACGATGAGAATGACATTGGCAGCGGTAGTGGTGGTACTGGCGAGGGCGAGAGTGACGGCGGTGGCAAGGCGGCGCATTGTGGGCTCCGTGAAAAAAAGGAGGTATTGAAACATGCACTAACGGGGGCGCCAAGCCGCAATGGACTGAAAGGCTGGACTGACAGTTCCGGGGGCCTGTGGCAGCATGGCGGGCGGGAATAACAAGGATAACGGAGCCGCCGCCATGCAATGGGTCCACCACCACGCCACCATCAATGGCATCCACATGCACTATGTGGAGCAGGGAGAGGGCTTGCCGCTTGTTCTCTGCCATGGCTTTCCGCACCTGTGGTTCAGCTGGCATCGCCAGATCACGGCGCTGGCCGCCGCCGGTTACCGGGTGATCGCGCCGGATATGCGGGGCATGGGACAGACCGAGGCCCCCACCGCGGTGGAAGCCTACGATATCGAGCACATTACGGGTGACCTGTTGGGCCTGCTGGATCATCTGGAGCTGGAAAATGCGGTGTTTGCCGGTCTCGACTTTGGCGCCTTCGCCATTTACGACCTGGCGCTGCGCCATCCCGGGCGGGTGCTGGCGGTGATCGGCCTGGAAAATCCCGCGGCGCCCCACAACCCGGATGAGCCGCCGCTCACCGAGTACCGCCGCATCGCCGAGCAGCACTTCCTGCATATCGAGTATTTCCGCGAACCGCCCCGCGCCGACCGGGAACTGGCGGCCCAGCCGCGGCGCTTTCTGCACAAGGTTTACCACACCCTCAGCGGCGCCTGTCACTTTTTTGACATGTTCAGGCACCCGCCGGGCACGTCCTACATCGACGCCATGGAAGAGCCGCCGCCGCTGCCCTGGGCCTGGCTGAGTGAACTCGAACTGGAGTTCTTTGTATCGGAGTACAGCCGTACCGGCTTCACCGGCGGCCTCAACTGGTACCGTTCCTTCGACATCAAGTGGCAGCAGCGGCGCCCCTTTGAAGGTGTGCAGAGTGCGGTGCCGGCCTACTTCATCGGCTCAGAGCACGATGTCGACCTGGAAGGTTTTCACGGCGAGGACCCTATTGGCCAGATGCGGGCGATTTTCCCCGATCTGCGCCGGGTCGATATGATCTCCGGGGCGGGCCACATGGTGCAACTGGAAGCATCCGATGAGGTAAACCGGCTGTTGCTCGAATACCTGGCGGAGATCAGCGCGGCTACTGCACGCTGAGTTTGAGTTCCAGCTTGCCCAGCGTTGCGCACTCCTGTTCCAGCTCCCAGGCGGTGAGCGGGTGTTGTTCCAGCCAGCCCTCCGGGCAGCTCAGTTTGAGGGAGCGTTTACCGGCCCGGAGGTTGAATTCCGGTAGCTGTTCCAGTTGTTCGACATGCTTGAACAGGTAGGCAAGTCGCAGCAGTGCAATCAGGCGCAGCAGACGCGGGACTTCCGATTCGCTCAATTCCGCCCACAGGGAGGGGTCCAGTTTGCCGCGGTGGCTGCGCACCAGTAGCGCAAGCTGCTCCTGCTCTTCCTGGGAAAAGCCCGCCAGGTCGGTGTTCTGCAGCAGGTAGGCGGAATGGCGGTTGTAGTGCTTGTGGGAAATGGCCATGCCCACGTCCAGGGTGCAGCTGGCCCGGTGCAACAGATCCCAGTCGGCCTTTTTCAGTTCCCAGGTTTTACGTGTGGCGTCAAACAGCATGCGCGCCCGTTTTTCCACAATGGCGGCCGCAGCGGTATCCACGTTGTAGCGCTGCATCAGGGCGTTGATACTGCGCTCGCGAACATCCTCGTGTGACAGGCGCCCCAGCAGGTCGTAGATCACACCTTCTCGCAGGGCGCCCTTGGATGTGCGCATTTGCCGGATGCCGAGCACATCAAACAGGGCGCGGGTGATGGCGACCCCGGCCAGGATGACATTGCGCCGCTGTGGCGACAGCCCGCTCAGCTTGATGGAACTGAAGCGTTTGAAGCGCAGCAGCTTTTGCTCCAGCTTGGCGAGCCCCTCATTGTCGATGCCGCCGCTGCTCCAGCCGTAGGCCTGCAGAATGCCCTCGATGGCCTGCAGGGTGCCGGAGGAGCCGACGCATTCCACCCAGTGCCCACTGTGATAGCGCTGGCGGATATGGGAGAGCTCCAGGCGGGCGCGGTTGCAGGCGGCCCGGTAGCGTTCGGGGCTGATGTTCTCGCCGTCGAAGAATTCCTGGCTGTAGGACACGCAGCCCATCTGCAGGCTTTCCAGCTCGCGGGGCTCGAAGCGCTCGCCGACGATCAGTTCCGTGCTGCCGCCACCGATATCGATGACCAGACGCGATTTGACGTCGTCGGCCAGCGTGTGGGCCACACCGAGGTAAACCAGGCGGGCTTCCTCGCGGCCGTAGATGACATCCACCGGGGTGCCCAGCAACTCCCGGGCCGGACGGGTGAAGTCGCGCCGGTTGCGAGCCACCCGCAGGGTGTGGGTGGCGACGATGCGGATCCGTTCAGGCGCCACGCTGCCCAGCAGCTGGCCGAAGCGCGCCAGGCACTCCAGGCCGCGGTCGATGGCATCCTGGCTGAGCAGGTGATCCTGCAGGCCGGCGCCGAGCTGGACCTTCTCTGCCAGCGCCTCCACCGGGCGGATTTCGCCGTGCTCGACGCGGGCGACGATCAGGTGGAAGGAGTTGCTGCCGAGATCGATCGCAGCCAGCAGGCTGCCATCGTGCAGGGGGCCTGTGTTATCGGCGGACGGGACGTGACTATCGCTGTCGGAAACCAAGGGCAGCGCGATCCTGAATTAAAGGTGCGTTCATGGTAGCAGATGCCGTGCTCAGGCGCTGACGACAACGCGCGGGCAGCGCTGCGGCATGCGGGTCAGCAGCTCGTAACCGATGGTGCCGGCAGGCTCTGCAACATCTGCCACCGGAAGGCCTTCCCCCCACAGCACCACCGGGTCGCCGACCTTGACCGCTTCCAGGTCGGTGACATCGACGGTAATCATGTCCATCGACACGCGCCCTGCCAGCGGTGCGCGCCGGCCGTTCACCAGCACCGGGGTGCCGTTGCCGGCGGTGCGCGGATAGCCGTCGCCATAGCCCACGGTGACAGTGGCGATGCGTGAGGGGCGGCTGGCGGTCCAGCTTTCGCCGTAGCCCACTGAATCGCCGGTGGCTACCTCGCGTACGGAAATCACCGCTGAGCACAGGGTCATCACCGGCCGCAGACGGGCGGCGTTGGCCTGCAGGGCGCTGCCGAAGGGCGAATTACCCCACAGCATGTAGCCCGGGCGCACCCAGTCGTAATGGGAGGCGGGCCAGGCCAGCAGGCCAGGGGAATTGGCGGCGCTGCGCAGTGCGGCCAGGGGGGCAGTAACCTGCTCGAACAGGGCCAGCTGGCGCTGCGTGGTATCACGCTCTGTCTCGTCGGCGCTGGAGAAGTGGGTGGATACCACCGGCTTTCCCACACTGTTGGAGCAGCCGGCAATGCGTTCGAAATAGGCCTGGGCCCGGGCCGGCTCGACGCCGAGGCGGTGCATGCCGGTATCGATTTTGAGCCAGCACTGCAGCGGCTTCGCCAGCCGGGCCCGTTCCAGCCAGTCCAGCTGGACGGCGTTGTCCACGGTGACCCACAGGTTTTCGCGGGCGGCGACCTCCAGTTCCGCCGGCTCGAAGACGCCCTCCAGCAGCAGAATGGGGGCGTGGATACCGGATTCGCGCAGTTCCAGCGCTTCTTCCAGGCAGGCCACGGCCATGGCATCGACGCGCGGCTCAAGTTCCCGCGCCATGGTCACGGCGCCGTGGCCGTAGGCATTGGCCTTCACCACGGCCATGACCTTGGCATTGGGCGCCAGCTCAGCAGCCAGCGCCACGTTGTGGCGCAGGGCGGCGAGGTCGAGGCGGGCCTGGCTGGGGCGGCTCATCAGTAGTCGTAGCGGTGCTGGCTGAACAGGGTCTGGGCGGCCAGCCATACATCGCCGGGCCGGCCATTGCCCACAGTCACGCCATCCACTTCCACCACCGGCGCCAGCTCCTTGCTGGACGAGGACAGCCAGACTTCATCGGCGTCACGCAGTTCCTGCAGAGTCACCACGCGCTCCTCAACGGGGATGCTGCCGTCCTTGCGCAGGATATCGAGCAGTATCAGGCGGGTGATACCCGGCAGCTTCTGGTGGTCCAGGTCGGGGGTGGCCACCACGCCGTTCTTCACTACATAGACGTTGCAGGCGGCGGCCTCGGTCAGCTCTGCTTTCGCATTGTAGAGAATGGTCTCGCTGTTGCCCTGGGCGTAGCCCTGCTGGTAGTGCATGACATTGCCGAGCAGGGCGGTGGACTTGATGTTGCAGCGCTTCCAGCGCAGGTCCTCGCTGGTCGCCACTTTGTAGCAGGTGGCGGCGGCCTTGTCCGCCATCGGCGCCGGCGGAATTTCGAAGGCAAAAGCGTAGCGGGTGGCTTCGATGGCACTGGGGTAGGCGTGGTTGCGAATCACATCGGCGCCGCGGCTGACGTGGAAATAAATACCGAGATTGCCGCCGCCGTTGCGCTCGATCAGGGTGTTGGCGATCTGGCGCCATTCGTCCTGGTTCAGTTGCAGGCGAATTTCCAGCGCGTCGAGGCCGTCCTGCATGCGGTCCATGTGGGGCCCGAAGCCCACCAGTTTGCCGCCGTAGGAGGGGATCACCTCGTAGATGCCGTCGCCAAACAGGAAACCGCGGTCCATGGGGGAGATGCGGGCCTCGGCCATCGGCAGGTACTCGCCGTTCAGGTATACGATGCTCATGGGAATGTCCCTTTGCTCCAAGTTGTATTCAGTGTTGCGCGAAGCCGGTCAGAGCGCGCAGCTCCGCCAGTACCGCCAACCCCTCGCCGGCATCCAGGCCGTCTTCGGTGGGCGTGTTTTCGCGGGTGACGCCGTCCACGCTGCCCCGCAGGGAAAGATAGTCGAGGATGGCGGTGGGGGAGATCGCGCCCAGCAGGTCGCGCCGTCGCCACAGGCCGAGAAAGGCGATCAGGCCGTAGGCGCCCCAGTTGGAGACATCCGCCACCAGCAGCTCATCGCAGGTGGTGACTGACACGCGAATATCCAGTGCGCTGATGGCGCTGGCGATATTGCCCATGCCGATCTCGTTGCCGCCGTCGCCGATGGCGATGGTGGGGCAGCTTGCGAGTTCAAGGAAGGGGTCGAAGATGCCGCAGCGGGCGCTGATGTCTTCGCCGCGCATGTTGTAGTAGCGGCCATCGGCGCCGAGGCCGGGGCGCTCGATGGACACGATCGCCGCCGGCTGCAGCTCTGCCAGTGCCTCGCGGGCCTCGGCACAGGCGCTATCGAGGTCGCCGGCGGTCAGTTCCAGTACCGTGAAATCCGGCGCCAGGGCCGCCGCCAGCGGCGCAGCGCAGACCAGCATGGGCCGGTAGCCCAGCGCCGCCAGTGCTTCATACAGGGCAATGGCGCCCACCGGGCCGTCGGTTTCAAAGGTGTCCACTACCGGGAAGCCGGTGCCGATCAGTATCAGGGCACTCTCACGGGTAGCGGCGGCCTGCAGCAGGCGCGCGGCGCGCAGGTAGTAGCCGGGCTGCAGGGCGGCCTGTGCTACCCGCATCTGGCGCAGGTTGCGCGCCACCAGCACGTTCTCGATAGCGACCGACAGGTCGTGTTCGTTCATATTGAAGACTCCGCCAGTGGCAGACTGTACAGCCGCTGCCTGGCCAGGTGCAGGGCATTGTGGGCGTCCTCGGGGCTGATCGCCTCGAAGCGCACGGTTGCGCCGGGGGTGAGCTGGGCCAGGCGGGCCACGTCCAGTGACAGGGCGGCGCCGATCTTGGGGTAGCCGCCGATGGTCTGGCGATCGTTCAACAGCACGATGGGCTGGCCATCGGCCGGTATCTGGATGGCTCCGAAACAGATGCCCTCCGACAGAATGCCACCGATGTCGCACTCGATGGCGGCGCCCTCCAGGCGATAGCCCATGCGGTCACAGCGCTCGCTGACATTGTATTCGCTGTTGAAAAAACGCCGCTTTTGCAGGGCCGGGAAGTGCTCCTGCTGGTAACCGGGAATAACCCGCAGCAGGGCGTGGTCGCTGTAGCCGGGGCGCAGGTTTTCCGGCAGGAAAAGCAAGGGGCCGTCGCTGCCCGCAGCGCATGGCAGTTCGTCACCGGGTTGTAACTTGTCGCCCGCGAGGCCGCCGATATGCTCCCGCACCACTGTACTGCTGCTGCCAAACTGCGGTGCAACGTTGAAACCCCCGGCGACACCGAGGTAGGCGCGGCAGCCCGCGGTGGCGAAGTCGAGGGCGATCTCATCGCCGGACTTGACGGCATGGACGCGCCAGCGATCCTGTTCCACACCGTTGATACGCAGGGGCAGTTCGGCGCCGGTGACACACAGGCGCGTATCCACCGTGGCCTTGAGCACGAGCCCGCCAAAGCTGACTTCTATCGCAGTGGCGCCGGGGGCATTGCCGAGCAGGCGGTTGCACAGGGCAAAAGCCTCCGGGTCCAGCGGGCCGCCGGTGGTCAGCCCGATGCGCTGCTGGCCGAAGCGGCCGCCGTCCTGCAGCAGGCTCATCAGGCCCGGTTGCACGACCGACAGGCTCACAGCTCACCCCCCAGCGCCAGGTAGCGCGCACGGTCGATGGCTTCGAAGCGCACCCGATCGCCCACACTCACCGGCATGGTGGGGGTGGCCGCGGGGTCGAACATGCGGACAGGGCAGCGGCCGATCAGGTTCCAGCCGCCGGGGGAAACCGCGGGATAGATGGCGGTTTGGCGGTCGGCAATGGCGACAGCGCCGCGCGGTACGCGCTGGCGCGGTGTGGCCAGGCGCGGTGCCGCGATGCGTTCGTCCACCTGCCCGAGGTAGGCAAAGCCGGGAGCGAAGCCGATGGCATAGACGCGGTATTCGGTGCCACTGTGGAGGGCGATGACGTCGTCGACGCTCAATCCGGCGCGCTCCGCCAGCGATTCCAGGTCCGCCCCCGCTTCCGGGTGATAGTAGACCGGCAGCCGTACCTCGCGGCCCTCGCCGGCTTCGCTGTCACCGAGCCCGGCAACGGCGTTGCGCACCCGCTCGCCAACACTGAAATGATCGGTGGTCAGCGGGTTGTAGATGATCAGTAGCGAGGCATACGAAGGCACCAGGTCAACCAGGTCACTGCCCAGTGCGGCTTCCACCGCCCGCGCGGCGGCTTGCACCCGCGCCGACAGCGCCGGGCTGGTTTCAGTGCCGAGATAGAGCATCAGGGCGGCTTCGCCCGCCTGGGAAAGACGCACGGATCAGGCCTCGTCGACGATGGCGCGAATGGCTTCGATGGCGCGCACGCCCTCGATATTGTCGCCGTGGACGCAGAGGGTATCAGCCGCCAGGGGCAGGCGTTCGCCGCTGACCGAGGTGACTGTGCCCTCGCTGATCAACTGGCGCACCTGTTCCAGGGTGCGCTCCCTGCTGTGCACCGCTCCGGGTTTGCGCCGCGAGAGCAGGGCGCCGCTGTCGTCATAACAGCGGTCGGCAAAGGCTTCAAACAGCAGCCCGGCAACGCCGGCGGCGGCGGCTTCCGCGCGATGCGCGTCGGCATTTGGCGTGGCCAGCAGCATCAGTTGCAGGGGGCGGTGGTAGCAGGCAATGGCTTCCAGCACGCCGGCGCGTACCTCGCTATCGGCCATCATGTCGTTGTACAGGGCGCCGTGGGGTTTGACGTAGTCCAGCTGGACTTTCTCGCTGGCGGCCATGCCGTCCAGCGCCGCTACCTGGTAGAGCAGGGTGGCTACAAGCTCGTCGCGGCTCAATGCCATACTGCGGCGGCCGAAACCCACCAGATCGGGATAGGCCGGGTGGGCGCCGACGCTGACGCCGTGCGCGGCGGCCAGGCGCAGGGTTTTACGGATGGTGACCGGGTCACCACCGTGGAAGCCACAGGCCACGTTGGCCTGGTGAATGTGGGGCATGACCTCGGCATCGAGACCCATGGTCCAGCTGCCGTAGCTCTCGCCCAGATCGCAGTTCAGGCGCATTGTTTCAACGTTCCCAGTTAATCCAGTTACAGCACTGCCAGGCGGCTGTTGCGCAGGTCGGTGACCAGCATGCAGCCCGGGCTGTGGGTGATGGCGAAGGGCGGCCTGGCTTTCTCCAGCGCCACCTGGGGTGTCACACCGCAGGCCCAGAACACCGGCAGTTCGTCTTCCGCCACGGTGACAGCGTCACCGTAGTCTGGTTGTGACAGATCCCCGATGCCGATGAGCGCCGGGTCGCCGAGATGAACCGGTGCGCCGTGTACCGAGGGAAAACGGGTGCAGATCTGTACTGCGCGTATGGCATCCGCCGCCTTGAAGGGACGCATGCTGACCACCATGTCACCGGCGAAGGCCCCGGCCGGCTGGCACGGGATGTTGGTGCGGTACATCGGCACATTGACACCCATGCTCACATTGCGCACGTCCAGGCCATCGGCCAGTAGAGCCTCTTCGAAGGAGAAAGAACAGCCCAGGGCGAAGACCACCAGATCGTCGCGCCACAGCTCGCGGATGTCGTGTACTTCCTCGACAAATTCCCCGTGGCGAAACACGCGGTAGCTTGGCACGTCGGTACGTATGTCGATATCCCCCAAAGGTGGTAGCGCGGTATCGCCAGGGCTGGTGGACATGCCCACCAGCGGGCAGGGACGGGGATTGAGCTGGCAGAAACGCAGGAAATCCGCCGCCCAGTCGGCGGGCAGTATGGCGAGATTGCACTGGACAAAACCCTGGGCGTAGCCCGAGGTGTTGCCGCGGTGATGCCCCTCGCGAATGCGCTGGCGCAGCGCCGCTGGAGACAGGTTTTGTGGGGTGTCGGACGACATGATTGACCTCGTGGTTGACCTCGCGATGCACGGCGGGGCCGGTGTGCTTCACCGGGATAATATGCCAAAGTCAAGGTTCTGTATTGGTCCAGAACCGCGGTGGCGGGCATTCCAGTAGCGCCGGCAGACGCTATCGGAACTGACAGCGCGGGATTGCCTGCGACTTTGTCGACACACTATAGTCCTTGCTGCGCATAAACATAACCAGCATACACAGCACAGCGCTGTCATCCGAGAGGTAACCCTGCGATGCCACATCCGAGTATTACTGCCCAGACCTATCCCCACAAACCCGCCATCATCATGGGGGAGTCCGGCGAGATCGTGACCTATGCCCAGCTCGATGAACGCAGCAACCAGGGCGCCCAGCTGTTGCGCAAGCTGGGGGTGCAGAAGGGCGAGCACATCGCCATGATGATGGAAAATAACCGCTATTTTCTGGAAATTTGCTGGGCAGCCCAGCGCGCGGGCATCATCTTTACCCCGATCAGCACCCACCTGCAGAAGGAGGAGACTGCCTACATCCTGGAAAACTGTGCGGCGCGAGTCTTCATCGGTTCCTACCAATTGAAAGAAGTAGCTTGCGGCCTGAAGGAGCATGGCGTCGATCTTGCCGGCTGGTTGATGGTCGGCGGCGTCTGCGAGGGCTTCGAGTCATGGGAAGAGGCGGTGGATGCCCAGCCCGCCGAGCCCATCGCCGACCAGGGCAATGGCGTCGCCATGCTCTATTCCTCCGGTACCACCGGCAAGCCCAAGGGCGTGTTCGTGCCGCCCCACAGTGACGATGTGCTGGCGGAGTTTCCGCTGGCGCAATCCCTCGGTGCCGCTTTTGGTTTCAGCGAAGAGACAGTGTACCTGTCGCCGGCACCGCTGTATCACGCGGCTCCCCTGCATTACAACTTTATGAACCTCTATCTCGGTGGCACCTCGGTGGTGATGGAGAAGTTCGACCCGGAGCAGGCCCTGCACCTGATCGAGGAGCACCGGGTGAGCCACAGCCAGTGGGTGCCGATCATGTTTATCCGCATGCTCAAGCTGCCGCAGGACGTGCGACAGAAGTACGATGTCTCCAGCATGCGCGTCGCCATCCACGCCGCGGCGCCCTGCCCGGTGGAGGTGAAGGAGCAGATGATCAACTGGTGGGGCGAGGTGATCTACGAGTACTACGCCGCCAGCGAGGGGATTGGCGTTACCATCATCGATTCCGCCAACTGGCTGACCCACAAGGGTTCGGTGGGCCCGGCCCTGCTGGGCCAGGTGCATATCCTGGACGACGAAGGCACAGAGCTGCCCGCCGGTGAGATCGGCACCGTCTACTTTTCCGGCCCCCAGGCTACCTTCGAGTACCACGGCGAGCCCGACAAGACCGCCGAGGCCTATAACGAGCGCGGCTGGGCCACCACCGGGGATGTCGGCTACCTGGACCAGGACGGCTTCCTTTACCTCACCGACCGCAAGAATTTCATGATCATCTCGGGCGGGGTCAATATCTATCCGCAGGAGGTGGAAAACCTGCTGATCACCCATGACAAGGTCGCCGACGTGGCGGTGTTCGGCATTCCGAACGAGGAATTCGGCGAGGAAGTGAAAGCGGTGGTGGAGCCCCAGAACTGGGCCGATGCCACCGACGAAGTGGCCTTTGAGCTGCTGGAGTGGCTGCGCGAACGCCTGTCCCATATCAAGGTCCCCCGCAGCCTGGACTTCCACGAGCGGCTGCCGCGCATGGATAACGGCAAACTGTACAAAAAGCATCTGGTGGAGCAGTATCGAAACGAGGCGGAGCAGAAAGATAGCGATCGCCAGTGAGGTAAACTGCCCAAACCCATACCACCCCGAGGTACCGTAGTGAGAAACGCGCGCAAACTCCGCCAGCTGGAGAAGCAGATGGACAACAGCACCAGCTACGAGGAGTGGCGCGAGGCGGCCATCGCGCACGACGAGCTCTCCGGGCAGAAGCGCTGGCGGGAAGTGGACCAGACCAGCCAGTACGACTACGCCCAGATTCGCCTGCGGCTGGACCGGCTGCGATCCCTGCGCTCGCGCCATGACTACCAGGGACTCCTGTTTGCCCTGAACGAGGGCATTCACGGCAATATGGGCGGCATGGGGCGCAGCAGCCTCTACCTGCGGGCCAAGTTTGGCACCAAGCAGCTGATTGAGCAGTACATCGACGAAATAGAAGATTCCCTGCGCTTTCTCGCCGAGCTGAAGACCGAGGAAATCAGCACCCAGGAGAAGATCGACTTCTTCTACCGCTCCAACATCTGTTTCGGTCGCTCGGCCCTGATGCTGAGTGGCGGCGGGGTACTGGGCTTCTACCATATGGGTGTGGTGCGGGTACTGCACGCCCAGGGCCTGCTGCCGCGGGTGATCTCCGGCTCCAGCGCCGGCTCCCTGGTGGCCGGGGTGGTGGGCACCCACAGCGACGAGGAACTGCAGCAGGTCTTTGATGCATCCAGCATGCACTTCGAGGCCGAGAAGGAAGCCAGCGTGTTCTCGCGCATGTTCTTTGGCAGCAACGCCCAGATTGACGTGCGCGACCTGGCATCCATCGTCGACCGCCTGGTGCCGGATCTGACCTTCCAGGAGGCCTACGAAAAAACCGGGCGCCAGATCAGCATTACCGTGGCCCCGGCCGAGAAGCACCAGCGCTCGCGCCTGCTCAATGCCATTACCTCACCCAACGTTTACGTGCGCTCGGCGGTGATGGCCTCCTGCGCTGTGCCGGGGGTGTTTCCGCCGGTGATGCTAATGGCCAAGAATGTCCACGGCGAATCCCAGCCCTACCTGCCCACCCGCAAGTGGGTGGACGGCTCTATCGCCGACGACCTGCCGGCCAAGCGCCTGAGCCGCCTGTTCAGTACCAATCACTTCATCGTCAGCATGGTAAACCCCATCGCCACGCCCTTCCTCAATCGCGGTGGCAAGCGCAGCAAGCTGTCCTCATCGCTGGGTAGCCTGGGTATCGGTATGGGGAGGGAACTGCTCAATTTCTATCGTGGCATCGCCCAGAGGCAGGGTGATAACTGGCCGCGTTTCAACCTGCTGTTGAATGGTATTCACAGCCTGATGGATCAGGAATACAGCGGCGACATCAACATCATTCCCAGCTTTCGCTGGTACAACCCCGCCAAGCTGCTGTCACATATATCCGAGAAGGAGCTGCTGGCACTGGTGGAAGGTGGCGAGCACAGCGCCTACCCGCATATTGAAACCATCCGTGTGTGCACCAAGATCAGTCGCACCATGGAGGAAATCCTGCAGCGCTTCGAGTACGGCGACCTGCGACCCACCGAGGCCGACTATCGCCGCCCGCGCTCATCGCGCCGCCGGCCCCAGGCCACCCGCGCCGATCGCGAGGCCCTGCGGGAGCACACTGCCACAGTGCCCCAGCGCAAGTCGCGGGCCAAGAGCCGGAGTAAATCCCCGGCAGGGGCGAAAGCGCCGGCCCGGGCCAAAGCCAAGCCCGACAAGAGCCGGGCGGCCTGATTACTCGGTCAGGCTGAGCCCCATTTCCGCCAGCGGATAGACCAGGTTGCCGCGGGCGTCGGCCTCGGCGCTGGAGGCGGTGCCGATTTCCGCGCGCTTGCGAATGCCCTGCACGATGGCCGCCAGGCGGAACAGGGAAAAGGCCAGGTAGAAGTTCCAGTTTTCGATACCGCCGCGGCCGGTGCGCTCGCAGTAGCGGGCGATGTATTCCTCGTCCGAGGGAATCCCCAGAGCGGCGCGATCGACCCCGGCCAGCCCCTTCATGCTGCTGTCCCGCGGCAGCATCCAGGCCATGCACTGGTTGGCGAGGTCCGCCAGGGGGTGGCCCAGGGTGGACAGTTCCCAGTCCAGCAGGGCGATCACCTCGGGCCTGGAGGGGTGAAACATCATGTTGTCCAGGCGGTAATCGCCGTGCACCAGGCTCACCGTGCCGTCATCGGCGGGCATGTTGGCCGGCAGCCAGCTGATCAGTTTCTCCATCGACTCGATACGCTCCATCTCTGAAGCGCGGTACTGCTTGGTCCAGCGGCCCACCTGGCGCTCGAAGTAGTTGCCGGGCTTGCCGTAGTCGGCCAGGCCCACCTTCTCCACATCCACCGAGTGCAGGGCCGCCATGGTTCTGTTCATGGCGTCGTAATAGGCGCTGCGCTCGCTGTTGTCTTTCGCTTCAGGCAGCAGGGGATCCCACAGGATGCGCCCCTCCATGTACTCCATGACATAGAACATGGAGCCGATCACGCTGTCGTCCTCGCACAGCACGTAGGTGCGCGGTACGGGGACGTCGGTGTCCTGGAGGGCGCTGATCACCCGGAACTCGCGATCCACCGCGTGGGCGGAGGGCAGCAGTTCGCCCGGGGGCTTGCGCCGCAGCACGAAGGCGCGGTCGCCGCTGCTCAGCTTGAAGGTGGGGTTGGACTGGCCGCCGGGAAATTTCTCGGCGCTGAGGTCACCTTCCAGGCCGGGAATGTGCTGGCGCAGGTAGTTGGCGAGGCGGTTGGTGTCGAGTTGTTGTGCGTTCATGGTGCTTTCCGCTGTTATGGCTATAGGCTGACTTCGAGGGCCCGGTATGGCGCCACAGTCTGTGGTGAGTGGAGGGGGCTAACAATGACACAAAACCACAAAGAAGTTGACCCTGGCGTACAGCTTGCCACCTGTGCATTGAGGCATTTTGGTCGAGAAGGTATGCTGCTTCACGCTTCGCTATAAGCCATTACAAGAGAGGGGCAGACACGGTGTATCAGGAACTCAAGGCCGCCTGGCAGGAACTCATTGCGCCGGGACAGATGTTTGAAGTGGAGACAGTGGAAGTGTCCGGGGTGCCCCTGCGCAGCTACCGGCACGCGCCGCCCTCGCTGCGGGAGATATGGCTGGGCAGCGCCGCCCACGGTGAGGCCGACTACCTGGTGTTCAACGACGAGCGCCTCAGCTACAGCGGTGCCCACCAGATCAGCGCTGCGGTGGCCGCCTGGCTGGCGCAGCAGGGTATCGAACCGGGCGACCGGGTGGCCATTGCCATGCGCAATTACCCCGAGTGGATGCTGGCCTACTGGGCGGTGGTGTCGATGGGGGCCGTGGTAGTGGGCATGAATGCCTGGTGGGTGGCTGGCGAAATGCAGTATGCACTGGAGGATGCCGCACCGAAGGCCCTCATCTGCGACCGCGAGCGCCTGCAGCGTTTCGCTGAAATACGCGAGCACTTCCCGCACATGGTGGTGGCCGCCGTCCGCCTGGAAGAGCCGGCGCCCGCTTGGGCGGTGGAGTGGATGGATGTGGTGAATACAGCCGGGGCGCTGCCAGAGGTGGTCGTTGATCCCGAGGACGACGCCTGTATTTTCTATACCTCCGGCACCACGGGACGGCCCAAGGGCGCGCGCCTCACCCACCGCGGCTGCGTCAATAATATTCTCAATGTCGCTTTTGCCAATGCCGTGCAGCCGCTGGCCCTGGCCAAGGCAGGGCTGAGTGAGGGCGGGGACGCCCCCGCCGCGCCGCCCCCACCGCCGGTGTCGCTGCTGGCCACGCCCCTGTTTCATGTCACCGGCAACAACTGTGTGGCCCACGCCACCACCGTAGCCGGCGGGCGTATCGTGCATATGTACAAGTGGGATCCGGCCGAGGCCCTCGCCCTGATCGAGCGCGAGCGGGTGAGCGTGTTCAACGCGGTGCCGATGATGGCCCGGGAAATTCTCATGCACCCCGATTTTGACCGGCGCGACACCTCATCCCTGAAGACCCTCGGCGGCGGTGGCGCCGCCCTGCAGCCGGATCTGGTGGAAAAAATCGGCCAGCGCACGGCCGGGGCCCGTCCCAATACCGGCTACGGCATGACCGAGACCTGCGGCATTATCGCGGCGGTGTCTTCGGTATTCTTCAGCAACAAACCCGCCAGTGTCGGCCCCGCCATGCCCACTTTCGAAGCGCGCTGTGTGGGTCCCGCCGGGGAAACCCTCGCGCCTGGCGAAGTCGGGGAACTCTGGGTGCGCGGTGCGCCGGTGATTGCCGGTTACCTGAATCGCCCGGAGGCCACCGCCGAGTCCATTACCGATGGCTGGTTGCACACCGGCGACATCGCCTATATCGACGAGGACGGCTTTATCTTCCTGGTGGACCGGGCCAAGGACATGGTGCTGCGCGGTGGCGAAAATGTGTACTGTGCCGAAGTGGAGAATGCCCTGTTTTCTCATCAGGATGTGGCGGAGTGCGTGGTGTTTGCGGTGGCGGACGAGCGCCTCGGGGAGGAGGTCGGCGCGGCAGTCCATTTGCGCGAGGGTGCAGAGTCCGGCGCCGACAGCCTGCGCGCCCACTGCGCCGGCCTGCTGGCGCCCTACAAGGTGCCGCGCCACATCTGGTTCCTCGACGAGCCCCTGCCGCGCAATGCCAATGGCAAGTTCCTCAAGCGGGAGTTGCGGGAAAGCCTCGATCCGGCGGATGCGAGTTAAGGGGCATCCGCCGCCCCTGCCCGGGCAGGGGCTTGTGTTCCTCTCGTGCTTGGGGGGCTTCAGCTCTCGACGAAGGCCCGCTCAATCACATAGTGGGCCTGCTTGCCGTGGCGTGATTCCCGGAAACCGCGGGAATCCAGCAGGCCGCAGATGTCCTTGAGCATGCTCGGGCTGCCGCAGATCATGAAGCGGTCGTGCTCCGGGTTGATCGGGTCCAGGCCGATATCCGCCGGCAGCTTGCCGCTGTCCAGCAGGTCGGTGAGACGCCCGGTGTTGCGGAACTCCTCGCGGGTCACCGTGGGGTAGTAGACCAGTTTGCTGCGCACGTCCTCGCCGAGATATTCGTGGTTGGGCAGGTGCTCGGTGATCACTTCCTGGTAGGCCAGTTCTTCCACGAAGCGACAGCCGTGGGTCAGGATTACCCGGTCGAAGGCCTCGTAGATTTCCGGGTCCTTGATGATGGACAGGAAGGGTGCCAGGCCGGTGCCGGTGGCGATCAGGTAGAGATTGCGGCCGGGCAGCAGGTTGTCCAGTACCAGGGTGCCGGTGGCCTTGCTGTTGATCAGTAACTCGTCACCGACCTGGATGTTCTGCAGTTTCGAGGTCAGCGGGCCATCGGGCACCTTGATGCTGAAGAACTCAAGCTCGTCCTCGTAATTGGCGCTGGCCAGGCTGTAGGCGCGCAGCAGCGGCTTGCCCTCGTGCTCCAGGCCAATCATGGTGAAATAGCCGTTCTTGAAACGAAAACCCTGGTCGCGGGTGGTCTTGAAGCTGAACAGCGTGTCGGTCCAGTGGTGGACTTCCGTTACCTGTTCCCTGAGCAATGTGGCCATCTGGCAATATCCTGTCAATCCAGTGGGTGATGGCGGCAGTCTAGGGGCTTTTCATATATTGGCAAAACGGGAATAATGGATATCAATTATCACTTTTGCAGATATATGCCATGCGCTTCAGCCTGCGCCAGCTGGAAGTCTTCATCGCTACCGCCCGCCACGAAAACGTGAGTCGGGCCGCGGCGGACCTGGCCATGTCACAATCCGCCGCCAGCGGCGCCCTCAAGGACCTGGAAAGCCAGTTCGACGTGCAGCTGTTCGACCGCCGCGGCAAGCGCCTGCAATTGTCGGAGCTTGGTGTCCAGTTGCGGCCGCGGGCGGAGAACCTGCTGGCCCAGGCGCGGGAACTGGAGCAGGCCCTGACCGGTGCCGAGGTGGCGGGGCGCCTGCAGGTGGGGGCCACGCTGACCATTGGCAACTACCTGGCGGTGCCGATGATCGCGGATTTCCGCCGCCGCTTTCCCGCTGCCGATGTGGCCCTCACCGTGGACAACACCGAGCATATCGCCGACAAGGTCGCCGCCTTTGAGCTGGACATGGGCCTGGTCGAGGGGGAACTCAATCACCCGGACCTGGAAACCCGCCACTGGCGCGAGGATGAACTTCAGGTATTTGCCGCGCCGGATCACCCGCTGGCGGGGCGCCGGCGGCTGACCGACCGGGACTTGCTGGGGCTGGAGTGGATCGTGCGCGAGCGCGGTTCCGGCACCCGCCAGACCTTCGATCGCGCCATGCACGGCATCCTGCCGGATTTGAACATCTCCCTGGAACTCCCCCACACCGAGGCCATCAAACGCGCCGTGGAGGCGGGCCTCGGGGTGGGCTGCCTGTCGCAGATCAGCCTGGTGGAAGCCTTCGCCCGCGGCTCCCTGGTACCGCTGGCGGTGCCGGGGCGGGATTTCCGCCGCCGCCTGAACCTGATCCTGCACCGGGACAAGTTCCACAGTGCGGCACTGACCGAGTGGCTGGGGCTGTGTGAGCAGAGCTGGGCTGATAGATTACCGGGTACCGACAGCAGAGTGGCCGGCTCCACGGAACAGGGAAAACAGTAGCGTTGAGTAATACCATCGAACCGATTGGCGCCTCACAGCGGCGCGAAGTGGAGGCGGCCACCGCCGACTGCGTGGCGCGAATTTCCCGGGCGCTGGAGCGGGACTTTCCCGTACCCCCGGTGCGTTTCGACCTGCGCGGCCGCAGCGCCGGCATGTTTCGCAGCGATGGCCAGCGTCACTGGATTCGCTATAACCCCTGGATTTTCGCCAAGTACTACCGCGACAACCTGGAGGGCACGGTACCTCACGAGGTCGCCCACTACATTGTTCACCTCCTCTATGGCCGTCGCCGGGTAGCGCCCCACGGCCGCGAGTGGCGGGCAGTGATGGACCTGCTGGGGGCGCCGCCGGAAGTGACCTTCGACCGCGACCTGTCGGACATTCCCCAGCGTCGCCAGCGCACCCACTCCTATCACTGCGCCTGCCGCGAGCACGCCCTGTCAACGACCCGTCACAATCGGGTGCGACGCGGCAGCGGGCGCTATCTGTGTCGCGCCTGCGGCGAGGCCCTGCGTCCCGGCTCAGGTGTCGACTGACATCTCCACCCCGCTGAAGCTGTTGTAGTCCGCCGCGGGGTCGGTCTGCTCGATCACGGCCCGGTCGGCGGCAATCCCGCCCTCGTTCACCAGGAAGCGCTTGCTGCTGGCGGCGCGCTCCTCGGCCAGTGTTTTCAGCGCAGCATCGGGAACCGGGAACTGCTCCTGCACCCGCCGCGACTGGGCCAGGGGGGAGGGGGGCTCTGCATCGTCCGTAGCGGCCTCCGGAGGAATTGCCAGGGCGGCGTAACGGCGTGCGATTACCTCGGCCCAGGCGTCGCTCTTGCCGCTGATATCGGCCTCGGTCAGCCCGTCCGCCAATAGCGCCTCCTGCAGTAGCTGCTGCTGCAGCTTCTGGCGGTCGCTGTCGGGGTTGAGGCGGCCGCCAATCACCAGCTTGAGCTGGGGGCGCTGGGCCATGGCCGCGGCAAGCTCCAGCAGTTTCTGCCGGCCGTGCTCGTCCAGTTCCGTGCTGCCGGCGGCGAAGTTGAAGCGCTGCAGGTCGTCCTCGCTGCCGACCAGGCTGGCCAGCAGGCTAAAGGGCGCGGTGATGGCCTTGGTGATGAGGTTGACGAAGGCGCCCATGATCACCGAGCCCAGTTCGAAACTCGGGTTGTTGACGTCGCCGCTGACCGGTACCGCGAGGTCGATGACTCCGTTGGCATCGGTGAGCAGGGCGATGCCGAGCTGCAGGGGAATATCCAGTGCCTTGTCGCTGTCGACCTTCTCCCCCAGTTTGAGCTGGTGGATGACCACCTTGTTGTCGCCCTGCAGGCGATCTTCCGCCAGGCTGTATTTGAGGTCGAGATTGAGGGTGCCGCGGTCGATGGCGTAGCCGGCATAGGTGCCGGAGTAGGGGGTCAGGCGGGCCAGGTCGACGCCCTGGAAGGTGAGGTTGAGGTCCAGCGCCGGCGGCGCGCGGAAGGGGCTGGCGCTGCCGGCCAGGACTACCGGGGCGTAGCCGTCTACTGAGCCTTTGATATCGACATCCAGTTCGCTGCCGGGGTCGCTGGACAGGCCGCTGATCTCGCCGTTGACATCGCCAATTACGGTACGGAAATGCAGTGGCAGGGACTCGTCCATGAAGTCCACTTCGCTGTCGCTGATGAAGATGGCCGGGGCGCTGAACTGCCAGGGCTCCGCTTCTTCATCGGGTGCAGCTTCCTCGCCCGCGGCCCGTGCGGCTTCGGCCTGGGATTCGGCCTCCTCCCGCAGCAGGCGCTGGATATTCAGGCTGCCATCTTCGCGAATGTGGATACGCCCGGCGTAGCCATCCAGGTGCAATTGCGCCAGCGAAACTCTGCGACCGGGGAGGTCGACTTCCAGCCCCTCCCAGTCGAGAGTGTTCCAGCGGGTGAAAGCATCCTCCGTCTGGTAGAGCTGGATACCAAAGTCTTCTACGGCCCCGGCCAGAGCGATAGCCTGTGGCGCAAAGCCGGACAGACTGACGCTGCCCTCGCTACTGGCCAGGCCGGAGTCAATGCGGGCGTTGAGAATCTCGGGGATATTGGGGCCAAACCAGGCCAGCGGAATTTTCTTCACGGCGAAGTTCAGCGTGCCGTCGCCAGCTTCCAGTTGCAGTTCGCCATCTATCTGGCCTGTCACGGTGTCGTTCACCACCAGCGATACGTCAATGGCGCTGGGGGCCTGCACCGGCCAGCGTATATTGTCTACCCGGATGTCCAGGGGTGCGATGGCCAGCTGCGCCGGCTCGGTGAAGGGGCTGCGCCAGAGCACCTCGGCGCCGTTGATCGCTGCGCGGCTGAGGCTCACCTGCCAGGGGCGGGCGGGTTCCGCTCCAGTTGCGGGAGGCTCCTGGTCCTCAACTGCAGAATTGCCAAAGCGGGTGCGAAACAGCTCCGCCAGTGAAATCCGTTCTTCCTCCAGCCAGCCGCTGACCCTGAGCCCGTCTACTTCGGCGCTGTCGACAGTGACCTGCTGGCTGTCCCCGTTGACCGCGATGCCCTTTACGCCCAGGGCGGCTAGCGCGACGCCGGTGTCGGGCAGCGCTTCACTGTTCATGGGGGTCAGCGTCAGCTGGGTGATGTCCAGTGAGGCCCTGTCCAGTGCGTAGCTGAGCTCGCCGGACCAGTCCACCCGGTAGTCGGTGGTGAAGTGCAGGCGTCCGTCGGCCACTTCAAAGTCCACCTGGTCTTTCACGAAGCGCCAGAAGGGGCGCAGGTCGATATTGCCAAGTGCCACATTGCCCGTGCTGTAGCCCTGGGGAATCGACAGTTCACCCTGCCATTCGAGACTGCCGCCGCCTTCCCCCAGTACCCGCAAATGATAGGGATGACCGGCCTCCAGCACGGTGGAGAGATCGGACATGCGTATCTGCAATTCGTCCCAGTGGGTAGTGTAGGGCGTGGGTCGGGCCTCATCGCTGACCCGGATGCGGTAGGCCGAAAGCCGGATGTCGTCCACCGTGACCCCGGGCAGTTCGCCGGCGGGTTCGCTGTCCGGCGGTGCGTCACCCGGCGCCAGGAAATCACTGATATTGAGCGATTCGTCGGCCAGGCGCCGCAGGTGGACATCGATGCCTTCAACCGCGAAGGCATCGAATACCCAGCCGCTGTGCCAGAGACTGGCGAGGGAGAGGTTCACCTCGGCGCTGTCCAGGCGGGCGAAAGTGTCGCCGTCTGGAATGTTTGCCACCGGCGTGGTCGGCGCTTCCGACAGCCGGGCCTGCCGCACTTCCAGCGACAGGGCAAAGGGGTTGAACAGCGCCAGCTCCATATCGAGGTCGCGCTGGTATTGCTTGTGCACAAACCAGGGGGGAACAAAATTCAACAGCGGCAGGATGACCAGCACGCTCAGAGCGAGATAGCCCAGGTAGATCAGGGCCAGCGCGCGCAGCAGTTTTCTCACTACAGACTCTCTCGGATCGATGGCGTCACTGACACTATAGCCAATCGCCGCCGGCCCTGTCGCAGGCGCGGTTCAAATACCCTTGCGATAGCTGTAGGGCGTGACGCCGGTCCAGCCCTTGAAGGCGCGGATAAAGGCACTGGACTCCGAGAAACCGGAGCGGTGGGCAATCTCCTCGATGGACAGACCGCGCTTGCCGAGGAAGTGCAGTGCAGTGTCGCGGCGCAACTGGTTCTTGATGTCCTTGAAGGTGGTGCCCTCCGCCGACAGGCGCCGGCGCAGGGTCTGGGGATGCATCTCCAGTTGCGCCGCCACCTCTGGCAGCTCCGGCATCGCCAGCATGTTGCGCGAAATCAGTTCCCGCACCCGGGTGGTCCAGCTGTTCCTGGCGTAGTTTTCGGTCATCATGATCAGCACCGGGTGGCGCAGGAAATGGCGCAGGTTCTGTTCATTCTGGGTGATGCGCTTTTCCAGCAGGGCGCGGGAGAACACCATGGCGCACTCCTCCTCCTCGAAGCTCACCGGGTTGGCCAGGAACATGTGCCGGTAGTCGTTGGCGTCGGCGGCCATCGGGTAACTCAATTTGACCTGCTGTACCGGCAGGTGCTCCTGCACCAGCCAGCTCGCAAAACGGTGCACGTTGAACAGGGTCAGTTCCGCCATGTAGGGGGCCAGCGGAGTGATCTGCTGGCTGAAGACGCGGACAGTGGCGGTGTCTTCGTCGACGATGAACTCGGGGTGCATGTCGAAGTCGATCAACTGGTAGAAGCGGCAGTGGCGGGCCAGGGCCTGCCCCAGGGTTTCGCTGCCGATGACAGCGTGGCACATCATCGACCAGCAGCCGACCGGGTGGCGACGGTTGGCGTAGCCGAGAGACTCGTCGTCCATCGCCAGCATGGTGCTGACCTGCAGGTCGGCGAAGCGCTCAATGGAAATACGCGCATTGGGCTCGTGCAGCAGGCGTGGCGAGATGCGGTTGCGGCGCAACAGTTCCGCCGGGTCGAGACCGCGGCTCACCGCGTTCTCCAGAATGGCGCGGGCGAAGTAGACCGAGATGGAGCGATTGCGCATCGGGCTAGGCGCCCTCCGTAGCGGTGCCAGTGCGGAACAGGCGGGTTTGCTGGTCCACTACTGCCACGCGATTGTGGCCTTCGCGGCGCGCGACCTGCAGGGCGCGAGCGGCGGACAGCGCCAGCTCCTCCACGGTGGTGGTACCCTCGAGGGTAGCGACACCGGCGCTCACCGAGACCGCTATGCGCTGGCGCTCGGCGCGAAATACACTGTCGCTGATGGCCTGGCGCAGGCGTTCGGCCACGGTCCGTGCCCCCTCGCCATCGGAATTGGGCAGCACGAGCAGGAATTCCTCGCCGCCGATGCGCGCGACCACGTCGCTGCCGCGGCACTGGTCCTGCAGCACCTCGGCAATCTGCCGCAGCACCTCATCACCCAGCTCTGAACCAAAATTGTCGTTGATGCGGCTGAACTGGTCGATATCGACCAGAATTGCCGATGTACGGGTATTGTGGCGCGCCGCTGCGGCCAGGCTCAGGTGCAGGGACTCCTCCAGGCCGCGCCGGTTGAACAGGCGGGTGAGCGGGTCGCGGGTGGCCAGTTGGGACAGCTGTTGCTGGTACTCAAGCAGTACCGACCCGAGAAAGCCCACTGCCACCAATACGTGGGCGCAGGCGTAGAGTCCCAGGGCGAGTTGCTGGCCGCCAGCGCTGTCGTCGCCGGCCAGCGACAGCCACACCATCCCCCCCGCGAGTCCCAGCCCTGCGCCGGCGATCAGGCCGTCTCCGACATTGGCGCTGCGCCAGCAGCGCGTGGCGCTGATCGCTCCGGCCGCCGCCCACAGCAGGGCCGTGCCGGCAAGCTGCACTGCGAACATGCGTTGCGGGGGCAGGTAGAACGCGCTGAACCCGGCGCCCAGGCACAGGGCGGCCAGCAACCAGCGGCCGCGCAGGATGCCGGCGCGCTGACCGCAGGCCAGAAACAGCAGGTAGGCATTGAGCAGGGCGACGATCGCGGCCAGGTCCACTCCCAGCGCGCCTCCGGCCTGGCCCTGCTGCAGAGCGAACAGTATCCAGCCGGTCAGTGATGCCATGAAGTAAACGGTGAACAGCCCGAGCCCCTGCGGCGCCGTGTAGGATGCGCTGAGAAAATACAGCACCAGCACCTGGGCGCAGGTGAGCGTGAAGACCAGGATGTAGAGTGGTAGCGTCTGGTTTTCGGTCAGCATCAGCTCCATTGAATCTGCCCCTAAGCCCCTTGTTTTTTGTTGTCAGTTTAAGTCAATTTATCTGTAGGCACAGGTCATTGTTGGCTTTCAGGGCGCTCACCATACTAGCCGGCTATTGAATTTCAGCCTTGGAGACCGACTGTGCTGACCCGAGAGTTCACCGAGGAACAGCAGATGTTCCGCGACGCCTACCGCAAATTCCTGGCCGCAGAGATTGTGCCACAGATGGAACAGTGGCGTGAGAACGGCATCGTCGATCGCGAGGCCTTTCGCAAGGCCGGCGAGCAGGGCTTCCTGATGGTCTGGCCGGAGGAGCAGTACGGCGGCATGGGCGATCCCGACTTCCGTTTCGAGCAGATCATCATTGAAGAGACCGCCTATGCCCGTGCCGGGGACTGGTACAACTCGCTGCACAGCCGCCTGGTGGGCCCCTACCTCACCCGCTTCGGCTCCGAGGAGCAGTGCCGCCGCTTTCTGCCGAAATGCGCCAGCGGCGAGACCGTGCTCGCCATCGCCATGACCGAGCCCGACGCCGGCTCCGATCTCGCCGGCATGCGCAGCACCGCCGTGGAAGAGGGCGACCACTGGGTGTTGAATGGCTCCAAGACCTATATCTCCAACGGCATCAATGCCGACCTGGTTATCGTGGCCGCCAAGACCGACCCCGACAACAATCCCCACCATATGACCCTGTTCCTGGTGGAGCGCGGCATGGAGGGCTTCGAGCGCGGTCGCAACCTGAAGAAAATGGGCCTCAAGGCCCAGGACACCGCCGAGCTGTTTTTCAACAACGTTAAGGTGCCCAGGGCCAACGTGCTGGGCGAGCCAGGCAAGGGCTTTGTCTACCTGATGCAGGGCCTGGCGGAGGAGCGGCTGATTGGCGCGGTGGGTTATCTCAGCGCTGCACAGCTTTCCTGGGACCTGACTGCGGACTACGTCAAGGAGCGCAGGGCCTTCGGCAAGCCGGTGGCGGCGTTCCAGAATACCCAGTTCAAACTGGCCGAATTGCGCACTGAACTGGACCTGGCCCAGTGCTATGTTGACCAGTGTGTCCGCGCCTTCAACGCCGGCGCCCTGACCGCGGTGGACGCGGCCAAGGCCAAGCTGGTGACCAGCGAACTGCAGGTGAAGGTGGCGGATGTCGGCGTGCAGATGCACGGCGGGGCAGGTTACATGGACGAGTACCCCATCAGCCGGCAGTATACCGATGCCAAGATTTCAACCATTTACGCCGGTTCCTCCGAGGTGATGAAGATTATCATCAGTCGCGACTGTCTCGGCGAAGGCTACACTCCGTTCAACACCCGCAATTTCTGATTGCCATACCGCTATAGAGGAATATCACCATGGATCTCGCAGGAAAAGTTGCCATCGTCACCGGCGGAGCCTCCGGTCTCGGCCGCGCCACCGTTGAAGCCTATGTGGCCAAGGGCGTAAAAGTGGCCATCTTCGACATGAACGAAGCGAATGCCAATGAAGTGATTGGCCAACTGGGCGCCGACAACGTGGCCTTCTGGAACGTGAACGTGGCCGATGAAGACTCGGTCAAAAGCGCCGTTGCCGGCGTGGTCGAGAAATTCGGCGCCATCCACATCTGCAACAACTACGCCGGTATCGGCAGCGCCTGCAAGACGCTGAGCAAAAAGGGTGTATTCCCGCTGGACCAGTTCATGCCGGTGATCAACGTCAACCTGGTGGGTACTTTCAACGTGTCCCGCTACGCCGCTGAACAGATGGCCAACAACGAACCCATCAACGATGACGGCGGCCGCGGCGTGATCATCAACACCGCTTCCATCGCCGGCATGGAAGGGCAGGTTGGCCAGTTGGCCTACTCCGCGTCCAAGGGCGGTATTCTCGGCATGACCCTGCCCATGGCCCGCGACCTGGCCAGCTACGGTGTGCGCGTAAACACCATCGTCCCCGGCCTGATTCACACCCCGCTGTTCGAGATGATGCCGGAGCCGGTCTACAAGTCGCTGGAAGCCAGCGTCTGTTACCCGCAGCGTCTTGGCAAGCCGGCCGAGATCGCCCACCTGTCGGTGTTCATCGCCGAAAATGACTACGTCAACGGCGAGTGCATCCGTCTGGATGGCGCTATCCGTATGCAGCCGCGCTGAGGAAGTAAACATGGGACCACTGAACGGCTTTACCGTTATCGAGCTGGCGGGCATCGGCCCTGCCCCCATGGGCGGCATGATGCTGGCGGACATGGGCGCGGAGGTGATTCGCATCGAGCGTGCGGGCGCCCCCGACCCGAAGGCCATGAAGGATGTCAGCTTCCGCGGCAAGAAGTCGGTGGTCCTCAACCTGAAAGACCCGGCGGGCGTCGAGGTGCTGTTGCGCATGGTGGAAAACGCCGATGTGCTGATAGACCCCTATCGCCCAGGCGTCTGCGAAAAACTGGGTGTTGGCCCCGAGGTGTGCCTTGAGCGCAATCCGCGACTGGTCTTTGCGCGCATGACCGGCTGGGGGCAGGAAGGGCCGTTGGCCAATGCCGCCGGTCACGATATCAATTACATTTCCATCACCGGCGCCCTCTACGCCACCGGCCGCGCCGGTGAAAAGCCGGTGCCGCCCCTGAACCTGGTGGGCGACATGGGCGGTGGCGGCATGCTGCTGGTGAACGGCATTCTGGCGGCCCTGCTGGAGACCGCCAGTTCCGGCAAAGGCCAGGTGATTGATGCCGCCATGGTCGATGGCGCTGCCCAGCTGATGTGGATGTTCCACAGTTTCCAGGCCCTCGGTGTGTGGGACGGCAGCAAGCGCGGTGCCAACATGCTCGACGGCGCGGCCCATTTCTACGATACCTACGAATGTGCCGACGGCGAGTATATTTCCGTGGGCTCCATCGAACCTCAGTTCTATGCCCTGCTGATGGAACTGGCGAAACTGCCGGAGGCCTTCAAGGCCCAGCACGACCAGGCCCAGTGGCCGGCCCTGACCGAGCAACTGGCCGATATTTTCAAACAGAAAACCCAGGCCGAGTGGTGCCAGATCATGGAGGGTACCGATGTCTGCTTCGCGCCGGTGCTGTCCTTCATCGACGCTCCCAAACACCCGGCCAATGTCGCCCGAAACACGTATATGGAGCTGGACGGTGTTACCCAGCCGTCTCCGGCCCCGCGCTTCAGTCGCACTCCCTCCGAGGTAAAGCACGGCGCCCGCAGCCTCGGTGAAGACACCGATGGCGTGCTGAAAGCGATGGGCTTTGGCGAGCAGGAACTGGCACAATTGCGCGGCAGTGGCAGTATCCACTGAACAGCCGCCACCAACACGCGCCACCAGAACAAGGGAAAACAGTATGTCCACACTGGAAACCGTCACCATTGAACGCCACGACCAGGTAGCCCTGGTCAGCCTCAACCGCCCCGACAGCCTCAACGCTTTCAGCGCCGAACTGCGCCGCGACCTCGCTGCCGCCGTTAGCGAAGTCAACGCCGATGAAGGCATCCGCGTGGTGGTGCTCACCGGCATCGGCCGTGCCTTCAGCGCCGGTGCCGACCTGATGGAAGTGCAGGGCGATGACTTCGATGTGCGCAGCCAGCTCAACAACGAGTACAAGCCGGTACTGATGGCCATCAGTGAGTCCAGCAAGCCCTGGATCAGCGCGGTCAACGGCGCCGCGGCGGGGATCGGCAGTGCCTTTGCCATGGTCTGCGACCTCACGGTGATGGCCGATGACGCCTTTATCTACCAGGCCTTTGCCGCCATTGGTCTGGTACCCGACGGCGGTGCGACCTGGCACCTGGCCCGCACCATCGGCCGCAAGCGCGCCTTTGAACTGATCGCCACCGGCGAAAAACTGCGCGCCGAAAAATGCCAGGCCCTGGGATTGTGCAACCGTGTGGTGCCGGCCGCAGAACTGGTGCCGGCGACCCTGGCCTGGGCCCAGGAACTGGCGGGCAAGGCGCCGCTGGCCCTGCGCTACGCCAAGCAGGCCCTCAACCAGGCCATGGAAGCGGATGTGGCGGAGATCATTTCCGCCGAGGCGGATTTGCAACACCTGTGCATCAACAGCGCTGACGCCACTGAGGGTGTGACCGCCTTCGTCGAGAAGCGCGCCCCGGTATGGCAGGGGAAATAAGGCCCGAACTCGCCGCTCTGCGCGAGCGCCTGGCCCGCACCCTTGACGGGGAGCGGGCCGAAGCCCTGCACAAGCGCCACGAGAAGGGTAACCGCAGTGCCCGGGAGAACCTCGCGGACCTGGTCGATGAGGGAACCTTCCTCGAATACGGCCAACTGGCCGTCGCCGCCCAGCGCAGCCGCCGCGATTATCGGGAACTGCAAAGCGCAACCGCCGCCGACGGCATCATCACCGGTACTGCGACCATCAATGGCACGGTGATTCCCGCAGAGCGCGCCCGCGCCGCCGTGGTGGTCAATGACTACGCCGTGCTGGCAGGTACCCAGGGCTACTTTCACCACCACAAACTCGATCGCATCTGTGAGCTGGCTGAGGAACACGGCCTGCCGGTCGTGATGTACACCGAAGGCGGCGGCGGTCGACCCGGTGATACTGACGTCGCCATCCAGATCGCCGGCCTCAACCTGCGCTCCTTCCGCGCCTGGGCGGGATTGTCCGGCAAGGTGCTGCGTATCGCCGTCAACAACGGCTACTGTTTTGCCGGCAATGCGGCCCTGTTTGGCTGTGCCGACTTCACCATCGCCACCCGCAACTCCTGGATCGGCATGGCAGGCCCGGCGATGATCGAGGGTGGCGGCATGGGCGTGGTGGATGCCAAAGCCATTGGCCCGGCCGAGGAGCAGGTTCGCAACGGTGTGATCGACATCCTCGCTGAAGACGAGGCCGACGCCACCCGCCTGGCCCGGCAACTGCTGTCCTATTTCCAGGGGCCGGTGGCGGACTGGCACTGCGCCGATCAGGGCGCGCTGCGCGATATGATCCCCGAGGACCGGCGCTGGGCCTACCCGGTGCGCCGGGTGATTGAGACCCTGGCCGACGAGGGCAGCTTCCTGGAACTGCGGCGGGTCTACGGCCGCAGCATCATCACCGGCTTTATTCGCCTGGAAGGCAGGCCCCTGGCGCTGATTGCCAACGACTGCCAGCAACTCGGCGGTGCCGTGGATTCTGAGGCATCGGAGAAGGCCGCCCGTTTTCTGCAGATCTGCAACAACTTTGGATTGCCGGTGCTGTCCCTCACCGATACCCCGGGTTTCATGGTCGGCCCCGCCAGCGAGAAGGCGGCGGCGGTGCGGCGCATGTCGTCGCTGTTTGTCACCGGCGCATCGCTGACCGTACCACTGGTGGCGATTTTCCTGCGCAAGGGCTATGGCCTGGGCGCCATGGCCATGACGGCCGGCAGTTTTGCCGCGCCGGTATACGCCGCCGCCTGGCCTACCGGCGAGTTCGGTGGCATGGGCCTGGAAGGGGCGGTGCGACTCGGCTACCGCAAAGAGCTGGAAGCGGTGGAGGATCCCGCCGAGCGCGAGGCCCTGTTCAACAAACTGGTCGCCCAGCTCTACGAAATGGGCAAGGCCACCGAGGCGGCATCATTCCTGGAGATCGACGCGGTGATCGACCCCGCCGCCACACGGGAGGTGGTGCTGGCGGCACTGCGCAGTGCCGGGGCATAATTGCCCCTGCCGGAATAACAATAACAGCAAGAGGGAAACACCATGCGCCAAGTGATTGGCCTGTGCACGGCGTTGAGCATCTCCGCCGCCGTGCATGCGCAGCCGCAGCTACTGTGGGGTGATACTCACCTGCACACGTCCTATTCATCCGATGCCTTCGCCAACAACAACCTGGTGGCTGACCCGGACACCGCCTATCGCTATGCCAGGGGCGAGCCGGTTGAGCATCCCTACCACAAGGCCCGGGTACAGATCGGGGCGCCTCTGGATTTTCTGGTGGTTTCAGACCACGCGGAATTTCTCGGGGTGATCAATCACACTTATTTCACCGGCGTGGACACCGCCGACCTCGGCCTGCTGGACGCGCTGAAGGCGCGGTTCGCGGCCTGGGTCTTGCAGCGCAGGATCGGTGAGGGGGAGGGGCGACAACTGTTTGTCGATGTATTGCCCGAGCCGGGAGATGCCCGCGAGGCCGCCAAAGCCGCCCAGCTCGGCGGACAGGTGGGCTGGCTGCCACCGATGGATCAGGTTGAAAGCAGCACCTGGCGCAGCATTATCGAAACCGCCGATCGCTTCAACGACCCCGGCGAATTTACGGCGTTCATTGGCTGGGAGTGGAGTTCCATTCCCGGCGGCGCCAACCTGCACCGGGTGGTGATCTCCAATGCCGATGCAAACCAGGCCGATGCATTCGAGCCCTTTGGACTGGACGACAGCCCCTATCCGGAGGACCTGTGGGCCTGGCTTGACAGCACCAGCGAGGAAACCGGTGTCGATTTTCTGGCCATTCCGCACAACTCCAACATTTCCAAGGGCTACATGTTCGACACCCGCAGTCTGCGCGGTGATCCCTTCGATGCGGATTACGTGGCGACGCGCCGCAGGTGGGAGCCGATCGCCGAGATCACCCAGCTGAAAGGCGACTCGGAAACCCACCCGGACCTGTCCCCCGACGATCCCTTCGCCGCCTTTGAGGAGTACCCGCACTACATTCAGCGTTGGCACACGCCTTACAAGGCGGAAGTGGGAGACTACTTGCGGCCGACGCTGTTGCGGGGCATGCAGCTGGCGGCAGAGCTGGGCAGCAATCCCTATGAGCTGGGTTTTATCGGCTCCACCGATGCCCACACCGGTTTGTCGACCGCAGAGGAAGATAACTTCCACGGCAAGTTCGCCACTGACTCCATTCCGGCCAACAAGATGCTGGGCTGGAGTGACGAGGAGGGCGGCACCAATGGCTGGGCCATGTCCGCCTCGGGCATGGCGGCGGTGTGGGCCGAGGACAACAGCCGCGATGCCATCATGGCGGCGATGAAGCGTCGCGAGGTCTACGCTACTACCGGCCCGCGTATTGCCCTGCAGTTCTTTGGCGGCTGGCAGTTTGTCGAGGACCAGCTGCAGAGTCCGGTGCTCTACCAGGAGGCGACAGCCACGGGTGTGCCGATGGGCGGCGTTTTGCCTGCGGCGACAGCCGGGGGCGCCCCAACCTTCCTGGTGCAGGCATTGAAGGACCCGGCCGGTGTCGGTCTGGAACGGGTGCAGATTGTCAAAGGCTGGTTGAATGCGGCCGGTGAACCGCGGGAGCAGGTGTTTGATGTGGTCTGGTCCGGCGAGCGCAGCGTGGGCTCCGATGGGCGTTTGCCAGCGCCGGAAGCGCGTATCGATCGCCGTACCGGCAAAGTTGCCGAAGACGAAGGCGCTGCGCAGTTGCTCGCCTACTGGCAGGACCCGGACTTTAATCCGGGCCAGTCGGCCTTTTATTACGTGCGCGTGCTGCAGGTACCCACCGCTCGCCACTCCTACCTGGACGCCCTGGCGCTGGGACAGGAAGAGGCCGGGGGCTACCCTGACACCTTGCAGGAGCGGGCCTACAGCTCGCCCATCTGGTACCGGCCCGCAAACTGATACAACGCAAAGGAGCAAACATGCAAAACCTCTTCGATATTGCAGGCAAAGTCGCGGTTGTGACCGGAGGTTCCCGCGGCATTGGCGCGATGATTGCCCGCGGTTTCCTGGAGGGCGGGGCGAAGGTCTATATCACCGCGCGGAAGGTTGACGAACTGAATGCGGCGCAGCGGGAGCTTGCGGTCTTTGGCGACTGCGTGGCAATTCCCTCCGACCTGTCGAGCGTGGCGGGAATTGAAGCCTTTGCCGGCGCCATCGCCGAGCGCGAGGAGCATCTGGACATCCTGGTCAACAATGCCGGTGCTACCTGGGGTGCCCCGGTCGAGAGCTTCCCCGAAAAGGGCTGGGACAAGACCATGGATCTCAACGTGAAGGCGCCCTTTTTCCTGGTGCAGCAACTGTTGCCCCTGCTGCGCGCTGCGGCCGGGCAGGGCGAGCGCGCCCGGGTGATCAATATCGGCTCCGTCAACGGCCTCAGTATCGACACCGCCATGCAGAACTTTGCCTACACAGCCAGCAAGGCGGCGATCCACCACCTGACCCGCCACCTGGCGGTTGAACTGGCCGGGGCGGGCATTAACGTCAACGCCATTGCCCCCGGTCTTTTTCCCAGCCAGATGACCGCCTACATGATGGAGGTGGCCACCGAGGAGCAGCTCTCGGCCAACTTCCCGATTCCGCGCATGGGCGGACTGGAAGATGCCGCCGGGACAGCGATCTTCCTGTCGTCCCGTGCCTCCGAGTGGATGACCGGGCAGGTACTCGCCCTGGATGGAGGGATGGTCGCCAGGGGCTGAGCATTTCCAGTGCATTGACCCACTCAAGTTTTCCTCCCGTATGCCGATGATTGACATGGTGGGAGGTTGCAAGGCCTGTGGACGAAGAAATACATAGCTTTACAGTCCAGGTGGTCTCTATAATCCCGGCAAATTTTCCGTAGTAATTAGAACCTGGGCACAGGCAATCATCGCGTAGTAACTGACCGATACACTGGAAAGGATTCAACATGAAACTTCTTTTTCCCGCATTGCTGGTTGCCGGCACTGCGCCGGCTGCCAATGCAGCGACCTGGGGCGGGTTTGCCTGGGGCTCAGCGCCCTGGAGCAGCCTGGTCACCCAGGCGCAATCGGTGCCCATTGACTCGCCGCTGTTCTTGCTGGGGTTGAGCGTCACGCTCGCCAGTACGGCCATCTGGTATCTGAAAAAGCAACGTCGATAACTCATACCGACACAACAAGCTATCGCTAAGGATCGCAATACATGAAGTTTCTTCCTACCGTCCGGGTAGCCGGTACTGTTCTGGCAATGGTTTTACTGGGTTCCACTTCGAGCTGGGGAACGGGTACCACTGTTCCCCATATCTTTCAAAATGGTGGTGTTGCCGATGCCGACCAGGTAAACGAGAACTTCGATGCACTGGCCACGGCGATTGACAACCTGCCGGCCGGCCTTCAGGGGCCCAAGGGCGATACCGGCGCGCAGGGCCCTCAGGGTATTCAGGGCCCAATGGGCCTTCCCGGTATAGCCGGCGCAGCCGGTCCTGCCGGCCCTCAGGGGCCCGCTGGAGCCCAGGGCGCACAAGGACCACAGGGCGCACAAGGACCCCAGGGGCCAGCTGGTGCGGGCATCAATAGTTCTGGCTACGTATACGAACTCGCCACTATCGCCGATGCCACGGTAGTGGGCGGCGCAGACGTTCCGTTCAGCAACAATGGCCCGCTGAGCTCTGTCTCGCACACGGCAGGTACGACTACTGTCACTGTTACGAGCGCCGGAAGCTATATCGTGGATTACAAGGTGTCACATACGGCGGGCGTTGGTGCTGCCCTGGCCGTTGCCGTTAACGGTACAGTAGACCCCTCAACCATTGTTCCCTTGCTGACGGCAACGGGTCAGGTTTCCGGGCGGGTGATCCTTGTTCTGTCGGCGGGCGATGTGGTGACATTGCGCAACAATTCAGCCACGGCGTTTACCCTGACGCTGGCCCCGGCTGTCGGCGCCCAGTTCACCGTCCTGGGCATGTAAAGGGTATGAGCACCGCGCACAACAGGGATGTTGTGCGGATAGCTGCCACGCGCTATTGCACCGTGTTCTGGCGAGGGGCTACTCTGGGCATCTTTGGAACTGTTGAGGATAGCTCCATGCAGAAATGGCTTGCACTGCTGCTTCTGGTTGCCCTGAACGCCCATGCGGCGCCGCGGGATGACATTGCTTCAGTGCTGGATAGCTTTCACACCGCCGCGGCCCGCGCTGATCTGCCGGCCTACCGCCAGCTGATGACCGCCGATATGGTGTTCCTCGGCACCGATGCCACTGAGCGCTGGCAGGGCGAAGAATTCATCGAATTCGCGCGTCCCTATTTTGACCGGGGCAAGGGCTGGATCTACCGGCCAAAAGAGCGCCGTATCGACATCGCCGCCTCGGGCGATGTGGCCTGGTTCGACGAATTGCTCGACAACGATAAACTCGGCCTGTGTCGGGGTTCCGGCCTGCTGCTGAAAACTGGAAGCGGCTGGAAAATTGCCCAGTACAACCTGAGCATGCCGGTCCCCAATGCCATGATCGAGAGTGTGGCGCAGGCGATTCGTACTGAGACGCCGGTGTCCGCGGTGGCGGAAGAAAGCGATCTGGGCGCGGCTGAAGACGGGGGCGAGCACTCGTCCGGCGAGGCCCAGCCGCGCTGCCGGAAACGCCACAAAACCAATCGCGCGGCGGATTGCTAGTTACTCGTCATGAATGACATGGCGCTGTTGGTCGACCTGCACAAAGGTGCCCTGCGCCAGGGCCCCGGTGGTGATGCCCAGACCGAACAGGCACTGCAACTGGCGGGTGTGGACCGCGATCAACCCCTCCATATTGCCGACATTGGCTGTGGCACCGGCGCCTCGAGCCTGGTGTTGGCCCGTCTACTCAACGCCCATATCACGGCGGTGGATTTCCTGCAGGACTTTCTCGATGTACTGCAAGCCAGGGCGCGGGCGCAAGGCCTGGACGACCGCATACAGTCCCAGTGTCGAACCATGGATGATCTCCCCTTCGAGGAAGCATCACTCGACGTCATCTGGTCCGAGGGGGCCATCTACAATATCGGCTTTGAGCGCGGTGTGCGCGAATGGGCGCGCTTTCTCAAGCCGGGCGGCCTGCTGGTGGTGTCGGAGATTAGCTGGCTGACCGCAGCGCCGCCCGATGAACTTCGCGGGCATTGGGAGAAAGTCTATCCGGAAATTGATAGCCCCTCCGCGAAGCTGGGACTACTGGAGCGCAACGGTTACGCCCCGCAGGGTTATTTCGCGCTGCCGGACAGCTGCTGGCTGGACAACTACTATAGTCCTATGGAAGCCGGCTTTGGCGCATTCCTGGAACGCAACGGCAACAGTGAAGCCGCCCAGGCTATAGTCGCTGCAGAACGGCGTGAGATTGCGCTCTATCGTCGGTACCGGACACACCTTGGCTACGGGATGTACATCGCAAGAAAATGTCATCCCGGGTGACAATCCGTTCATCTGGCGAATGACCTGTGCAAGAATGTTCGCCAATCAATCGATAGAGTGAGGCCTGGCCCGCAGATGAAAAGGCGTTTGCGCGTAGGTGAAAGTGGCATTCATGGCAAGGGCCTGTTCGCCACCGTGGATATCAAGGCGGACACGCTGCTGGGGGTGTGCAAGAGTAAACCGGCCCGTGAGCCCACCCCCTATACCCTGTGGCTGGACGGTGGGAAGATGGTGAATGTCACCTGTCGTCTCCGCTTCATCAACCATCACAAATCCCCCAATGTGATTTATTACGACGATCTGTCTGTCGTAGCGCTTAGGGATATCAAGGCGGGCGAGGAATTGACCCACGACTACGGCGAGGAGTGGAATTAGTCTCCACGGAAATCGCTGCTTGCGGCTTCGATTATTCCTTTCTCTCCTGATGAATTGTGATGCTGCTCGCCGTCTGTTTTTCTGGTAGCCGGTACAACCTTTCCTGATAGGCTTGCGAACTCCAGATGGAGTTGGCGAGCGCTCGTTCAATTAGTTCCGGCGTTTGCTTAGCGGATTTGACCAGGCCCGCAGCAGTGCGCCGATACATCACCGGCTGCTTGTCCAGTTCCATAATCACGACTTGATCTCCCTGCATGTAGGCTTGGGTCTGGTTGTATTGCATGATGGCACGGCCCGGAATGTCCCCGATGTCATCTCGCAGCAGGTCGTGCCCGGTGGCTGGGTGGGCAGAGGTGATGCCCATCATGCCTAACAGTGTAGGCAGAAGGTCTATCTGGCTCGCGATTCTGTCGTATGTCCGGTGCTCGATAGTGCCTCCGAGAATTAATGCAGGTACGTGAAAATACTCGATGGGTACCAAGTCAGCACCGCGCACCCGGGAATTGTGATCTGCGACGACCAGGAACAGGGTATTGTCCCAGTACTCCGACGCGCGAGCCTTGCGGAAGAACTCCCCCATGGCGTGGTCGGCATACTTCACCGCATTATTGACCGTTGCCCTGGGTTGCTCATAGAGCTCAATTCTGCCTTCCGGAAACTCAAAGGGTGAATGGTTGGAAGAGGTGAACACCAGGCTGAAAAAGGGTTTGTTTGCCAGCCTGCTGAACTCTTCGTGAGCGCGCTGGAAAAGATCTTCGTCGCTCACACCCCAGGAGCCTTTAAATGCCGGTTGATCGAAATCCTTTTCCTCAATGATGCGCTGGAAGCCATTGCCCACGAAGAACTGGCGCATGTTGTCGAAATGCGCCTCTCCCCCATAGATAAAACTGGTGTCGTAGCCTCGTTGCCCGAGAAGTTCGGCAATCGTGAAAAAGCCGCTTTGCGATTTGGGTAGCTTTACCACGCTGCGCGCCGGGGTGGGCGTAAACCCGGAGACCACTGCCTCAATCCCTCTCACTGAGCGGGTTCCGGTCGCGTAGAGGTTGTTAAACCAGATACCTTCACCTGCCAGCGCATCCAGCTCGGGTGTTACATCCACCCCGCCCAGGGCACCGACAAACTCCGCCCCCAGGCTCTCCTGGAGAATAATGACCAGATTGAGCGGTTTTTCGGGCACACTCGAAGGCGTCTGCACATGCAGTGTAGGAAGGTTGGCATTGTTAAAGGATGGCAGCGGTATGGCCATCTCTTCGCGCACCCGTTTGATCACAGTTGCAAAGTCCATGCGACCGTAGGCTCTTACACTCCTTTCATGGCGCCGCGCGCTGTAGATGGCGTAGGCCGTAGAGTAAACCGAACTGAGAACGAGATCGTTGACAAGGAGATCGGTGGAGAAGGCGACTTTGGCCGGATTGACAGGCCGGTGCCCCAGGCTGGAGCGAATCCCTGCAGCGCAAATCAGTATTGTCATGACGACGAGCATCACGCACATCACTACCCCGGGGTTTTCGTGTGGCGCAACACTGCGCCTCAACAGTCGCCAGAAGTACCCGCCGAGGATGGCCACCACCCCCAGGCCAAGGGCGATATTCAGTTTGTAACCTCCCCAGAGCATGGCTGCCACTTCTCCGGGATATTGCAGGTATTCGACAAACAGGATATTGGGTCGTAAGTCGTACTCGCCGATAAAGGTGGGGGTTGCTGCCTCCATAAAGACTGCCAGCATGAATGCTGCCAGCAGGTAAATTCGCAAGCACCGGGACCAGACCGGAAACCTGTTGAGAAAGGGGTGTACGACAGCAACAGGTAGCAGGAAAATGCAGGCAACAATCAGATCAAAGCGTAGTCCCTGCACCATGACATAGAGAAATCCCTCTACCGCGCTCACCCGATCCCGGTAGATCACTGCCAGCATAAGACGGGACAGGCTGAGAACAGTGAAGAGGCTCACTGTGAACAGCGCGAGCGGCGCATAGAGCCTGGAGAGGTAATTGCTGTAGTGCATGACGAGCCTGTACAGCCACCGGCATGGTGGCAACAGGCTGCGACAATACCCGTGATACCTTAAGGAATACTTAGCGGGTCCGCCGCTGGAAGCACGGCGGACATTCCGTCAGGTTGTAAGGATCAGCCTCAGGGCCTGCAACTGCAGGCTCGCGTGGCGGATATGCACCGCGCACTCCTCGATCCGGTAATCCAGGTGATCCAGCTCCTCCTGGCGGATGGACGGATTGACAGCCTTGAGTGCCGCCAGGCGCTCGCGCTCGGCGCCGAGCTGGGTGCGCATGGTGGCTTCCGCTTCCTTCAGCACTTCTTCGAGCCGCGCTTCCGCCTGGCGGGTGGCCAGCAGCATCTTCGCGTCCACTTCTTTCTGCACCTGCTTGATGATCGCGAGGGCCACCGGCTTTTTCACTCGTTCCACCAGCGAGTTCAGGCGTTCGTGGGGCACCAGGTGGGCCAGGTCCTTGCCGCGGGCATCCACCAGCAGGCGGGTAGGGGAAAGGGGCAGGAAGCGCTCCACCTGCAGCTCCTTCGGCGCCACGCAGTTCACGGTGTACAGGCACTCCAGCATCATGGTGCCCGGGGCGACACCCTTGAGCTTGATGGTGCCGATGGCGGCGTTGCCAAGCTCGGTGGAATGCACCATGTCCATGGCCTCCACCAGCATCGGGTGTTCCCAGGTGAGGAAGGCCATGTCCTCCCGCGCCAGGCCCTTGTCGCGGTCGAAGGTGACGGTGGTGCCCTCTTCGCGCAAATAGGGAAAGTGGCCGGTGAGCATGTGTTCGGAGGGTCGCAGTATCAGGGCCTGCTCTGAGTGGAACTCGGTGTCCACGCCGAAGGCCTCACACAGCGCCTCAAGGTAGTTCTGCAGCACATCGGTATTCTCGTGCTCCCGAATACTGGCGATCAGCGCCTCCGCCTGTTCCGGCTTGCAGGAGTTGCGCTCCAGCAGGCGGTCGCGGCCCTCACGCAGTTCTCGTCGCGTATCCAGGGTGAATTCCGCGGTGTCGTTCAGCAGTTCCTCCAGGTGTTCATCGGGCGCATTGAGCTGTTGTTCGAGACGCTCGCGGAAACGCTGGTAGATCATGTGCCCGGCGGAGCAGCTTTCGTTGAAGGCGTCGAGGCCGCGGGCATACCAGTCCAGCAGGGTCTGCTGGGCGCCACCTTCCAGGTAGGGTACGTGGATCTCCACGTCCTGCTGCTGGCCGATGCGATCGAGGCGGCCGATGCGCTGTTCCAGCAGATCCGGATTCAGGGGCAGATCGAACAGGATCAGGTGATGGGCGAACTGGAAGTTGCGGCCCTCGCTGCCGATTTCGGAGCACACCAGTGTCTGTGCGCCGTTGACCTCGTCGGCGAAGTACGCGGCGGCGCGGTCGCGCTCGATGATGGACAGCCCCTCGTAGAAAGCGGCCGAGCGGATACCGGCGCGCAGGTGCAGGTGGTGTTCCAGGGCGACGGCGGTGGTGGCGCTGGCGCAGATCACCAGCACCTTCGCCGGGCGCAACTGTTTCAGGGTCTGCTCCAGCCAGTTGACCCGCGGGTCGAAGCCCAGCCAGCTGTCGTCGTGATAGGGCCGCTCCGGGTGCAGTCGCGATTCCAGGTCGGTGCTGGAATAGCGGTATTCCTCGGGGAAGGGCAGCGGGTGGCGGTGCAGTATGCGACGGGGAAAACCGCTGACGGCGGCGCGGGTATTGCGAAACAGTACCCGGCCGGTGCCGTGGCGATCGAGGATCTGGGCGATCAGCTGTTCCGGCGCGGCGTCCCGGTCCAGCCCGGCGGGCAGGTCATCCGGTATGTCACCGGCTTCAATCTGGCTCGCCATATCGCTCCAGCGGCGGTACTGCTGTTCTTCGCTGGCGAAGGTTTCCAGATCGTGGAAGCGGGAGGGGTCCAGCAGGCGCAGGCGGGCGAAGTGGCTGGCCTGGCCCACCTGTTCCGGCGTGGCGGTGAGCAGCAGCAGGCCGGCGCTGCGTTCGGCCAGCGCTTCCACCAGCTGGTAGTCGTCGCTCGGGGCGTCTTCCGACCACGCCAGGTGATGGGCTTCATCCACGACCACGAGGTCCCAGGGCGCCGCCAGCACCTGCTCCCGAAAGTCGGGCTGGGCGTGGAACAGGGATGTGCTGCACAGTACCAGTTGCTCGGCTTCGAAGGGGTTGTCCACCGGCAGTTCTGCCAGCCGCTCGGCATCGAAGAGTGCAAAATGCAGGTTGAAGCGGCGCAGCATTTCCACCAGCCACTGGTGCAGCAGGGTGTCCGGCACCAGCACCAGCACGCGGGAGGCGCGGCCGCTGAGCAACTGCTGGTGCATGATCATGCCGGCTTCGATGGTTTTGCCCAGGCCCACTTCGTCCGCCAGCAGCACCCGCGGCGCGAAGCGCTGGCCGACTTCGTTGGCGATGTAGACCTGGTGCGGCAGCAGGGAGGTGCGCGAGCCCATCAGCCCGGCAACCGGCGAACGCTGCTGGCGATCGATATGCTCGAAGGTGGCCACCCGCAGGGCGAAGTCTTCGTTCTTGTCGAAGTGGCCGTTCAGCAGGCGCTGTTGCGGCGTGGTGAGCTGGACGTAGGCATCCAGCTCCAGCTCCGAGACCGTTAGCTCGTTGTCGTGGTGGTCGAGGCCGGTGTATAGCAGCAGGCCCTGGTGTTCCTCCACCCGGCCGACCACCAGTTCCACCCCGTTAACGGTGGAGATATGGTCGCCTTCCTGAAAGCGCAGCCGGGTGAGCGGGGCGCCATCGATGGCGTAGGTGCGTTCCTCGCCGACGGCGGGAAAATTCACGGTGACCCGGCGCGGCTCGATTTCGACAACAACACCCAGTCCAAGCTGGGCATCGGCATGGCTGACCCAGCGCTGTCCGATTTGGTATTCCATAGACTTCCTGTGATGCACGGCCAAGGCAGGGGCCGGGAAGAAAAAGGCGCGTAGTTTAGCACCGAAAAGCGACGGATTGTGTGACGGCTGTTTATTTGCCGCCGAAGAACAGGTCCAGGCTGTTGCGGTGGGCCTGTTGCAGCAGGCTTTCCACCGGAAGGTCCTTCACGGCAGCCACTTTCTCCGCGACAAAGGGCAGGTAGTAGGGGGCATTGGGCTTGCCGCGGAATGGCACCGGGGTCAGGTAGGGGGAGTCGGTTTCCAGTAACAGCTGTTCTACCGGCGTGGCGCAGACCACCTCGCGTACATTGTCGGCGCGATTGAAGGTGGTGATGCCATTGAAGCCGAGCATGAACCCCTCGCCCAGGCAGTATTCCGCCAGTTCCAGGCCGGAGGTGAAACTGTGGATCACCCCGCGTCGCCCCAGGCTGCGGCTGAAGTTGGCGAGAATGGCGCGGGTGTCTTCGTCGGCTTCCCGGGTGTGGATGACCACCGGCATATCCAGCTCCACCGCCAGTGCCAGCTGGGCTTCAAATACCTGGCGTTGCACCGCGCGGTCGGCGTGATCGTAGAAATAATCCAGGCCGATTTCCCCGATGGCCAGGATGCGCGGGTCGGCGGCGCGCTCGCGGATAGTCTGCGCCACGCCGTCGTCATAACCCTCGGCCTCGTGGGGGTGGATGCCCTGGGTGCCCCAGATGTCCGGCGCACTGTGGGCGAGCTGGTAGACGCGGTCCAGGTTACCGGGCGCCACGGCGATGGTGATGATGCGCTCCACCCCGACTTCCCGCGCCCGTTCCAGGGTATGTTCGAGCTGCTCCTGGTCGAGATAATCCAGATGGCAGTGGGTCTCGATCAGGGGGGTCTGGAACCTGGGGATGTCGCGGCGCTTGCTTTTGCTCATGTTCCTGTTCACGGGTTAGGGCCGGACTAGCATAGGGCAGCGCGGGCCGGGGGGGAAGGGGCGCCCCTATTCGGGCGCCTCCAGCGACTGCAGGGTTTCCACCATCTGCCGCCACATCCACTGGTGCAGCGGCGAGTTGGCGCCGCGCTCGTGCATCACCAGCATGTATTTCATACTGTGGTCGGCGCCCTCCGGTGTCGGCAGGGCCACGATACCGCGGGCCGCCGCTTCGTTCTGCAGCATGTAGGCGGGGCCGGGCAGGAAATAATCGGTATTGCGCAGCACCTCGAGGGCGGTCATCAGGTGGGATGTTTCCAGCGAGCCCTGCTGGGGGTTGCGCATGCGGTTGAAGGTTTCCGAGTTGCGTACCAGCTCGGCCTGGCCGAGATCGGAGATGTAGAGCCGGATCAGCGGGTAGGTGGCCAGCCGCTCCCAGGTAATGTCGCCGTGGGTAAGCGGGTGATCTTCGCGCACCAGTATGGCGGGTGGCGAACTGCCCACCTCGTAAACGCGAAACTCCGGCGGGTAGTGGGACTGGGAGATGTGGATGGCGAAATCGAGGTTGCCTCCCGCCAGTTGTTCCAGCTGGTTCTCTACCCGGGTGATGGTGCGGATGGACAGTCGCGGCGCCTGTTCGTGCAGGCGCCGGATCAGCGGCGGCAGCAGGGCCACACCTACATACTCGGACAGCGCCAGTACGACTTCGCCGGTGGTGGCCCAGGGATCGAATGCATTGCCGCTGACCAGCCTCGAAATATCCGCCAGCAGGGCGGGCAGGGCCTGCTCCAGTTCCAGCGCCCGCGGAGTGGGCTGGATACCGCGGCTGTTGCGGGTGAACAGGGCATCGCCAAAGACGCTGCGCAATCGCGACAGGGTTTTGCTCATCGCCGGCTGGGTGATGTGCAGACGCTGGGCCGCGCGCGATACCGAGCGCTCCTCCAGCAGGGCCTCCAGGGCGATCAGCAGGTTGAGGTCGATTTTCTGTAAAGGTCGGGTGTCCATAAAGGGCCGCTGGCAGTGATATAAACTGAATTCATATATTGCATGAAAACAATACATTAGAAATATATCAATGCCGGAACTATAGTAACCACAACTCCGAAATGTGGTGGCCGCTTGCAAAAGCTGGCCACAGGCGCCAAACCCCTGTGGCGCTGATGGAACTCCCATCCAGGTCCAACGAGTTACTTTCAAACCCGCCTCATGGCGGGTTTTTTTACGCCCATGGAAGGGCCGTATGTCGCGGGAGGGCAGGAGGCCCGGAGCGACGAATGCCCATGGAAGGGCCGGGCCGCGCTCGGCTGATCAGGCCGGGGTATCCACCAGAAACTGCCCGTACCACTTGCGGAACTTGGCAAAGGGGCCGTCGTTGTCGCACAGCATGGGCTTTTCGAAGTACTTCTTGTGCGCCCAGATAATGCGATCCTCCTCCATCTGCTTGCGGATGTCGGCCACGATGGCATCGGCCACGCCGCCCACCGGCTCCTCGCCGTTGACTTTTTTCTGGATGAAGGCGTAGAACGCCTTGCAGTTTTCCGTATCCACTGGTGTCAGGTTGGCCATCAGCACGGTGTCGCAGATGCCGCTGAAACGCACCACCGCCAGGCCGGGGCCAATATTGGCATTATCGATGATGCCCTTGATTTCGCCGCGCGGGGTTTGCATTTTGCTCACCAGCCGGCTGCGACGGCGAATGCCCTCGAATTCGGTGATCTCGGGGGTGGGAATGTTCTGGGTGCCGTGCACGTAGAGGAAGTGAGCTGCATCCACGGCGTTTTCCCCGACTTCCTGGGTGTGGGTGGCGATATCCCACTCGTGGATTTTGAGCGAACCCCACTCAGTATTGTCCGCCGCTGCTTCGGGAATTGCCTCGGGTTCGAACGTGGGCTCGATGTCCTGCGGGTGATACCAGACAAAGATGCACTGGTTCATCTCGCGCACGTGCCAGGGCTTGATCACGGTTTCACAGCGCGCCACTTTCGGCGGCAGGTTGTTGGCATAGGGCACGTCGGTACACTGGCCTTCGCCGTTGTAGGCCCAGCCGTGGAAGGGGCAGACGATGGAGTCACCCCTGACCTCGGAGCCGCCACCGGCCTGGCCGCGAATGCCGTAGCCGAGGTGGGCACCCATGTGGGGGCAGTAGGCGTCCAGTACTTTCACTTCGCCACTCTCGGTGCGGAACATGACGAGGTCGGTGTCGAAGCAGCGCAGCGGCCTGGATTCGGCCACGCCGAGTTCGTGGGAATAGGCCACCTGGAACCAGCCGAAGGGCATCGGTAGCGGGATGCGTTTGCTCATTGTGTTCACCTCCTGGGTTGTGTTCTGTCAGTGGCAACAGGGTAGGCGAGGGGTGTTGCCGATTGAACGACTTGCAAAAACTGTCTGCTTCGTTACTCGCGCAAATAGCTATACTCAGGCCTGCAATCGGGCCCTGTAGCGGCAAAACGCGGCTTCTGCAAGGCCCGCGTTCATTGACCCTGGCTGTAACGGGCGCCTAAGCTTCCGGCACTTCAATCCACACCTTCAGAACCGGAAAACGCCATGAGACTCAAGGACAAGGTAGCCATCATTACCGGGGCCAGCCAGGGGATCGGTGAGGCCACCGCCCGCCGTTTTGCCGCCGAGGGCGCCAAAGTCGTGCTGGCCGCGCGCCGCCAGGAACAGCTGCAGGGCATCGTCGATGACATCAAAGCCGCCGGCGGCAGCGCCCTGGCCCATGCCACCGATATCTCCGACGAGGATGCGGTGAAGGGCCTGGTGGAGGCCGCCGTGGCCGCCTACGGCAAGCTGGATATCGTGGTCAACAACGCGGTACTGATGGTGCCCGGCATGCTCGCCAGCCACAGTACCAAGGCCTGGCGGCAGAACTTCAGCGTGTCGCTGGACGGCGCCATGTTCCTGATGCGCGAGGCCTTTGCCGAGTTGTCCAAAAGCAATGGCGCGGTGGTGAATGTCTCCTCCGTCTGTGGCCTGGCGGGGTCTGTGGGTACCGCTGGCTACTCCGCCTCCAAGGCGGCCATGCTGGGCCTGTCGCGTAACGCCGCCATTGAATGGGGTGGCAAGGTTCGGGTTAATACCGTGATCCCCGGCGCTTTCCTGACCCCGCCTACGCAGTCCCTGATGCCGGATGAACAATCCCGGGAGGCGACCGCCAAGTCCATTCCGGTCAAGCGTATTGGCGATCCGGTCGAGTGTGCCAACGCCATTCTGTTCCTGGCCAGTGACGAGGCCTCCTACATTACCGGCGCCGAGCTGGTGGTGGACGGAGGACGCACTGCCGAACTGAACACCGGCACGGCGACCTGGGATTGAGGCCATGACTGACCAGAACCTCAGCGCGCGCATCGACCGCCTGGAATCCCTGGACGAAATCCGCCAACTGGCGGCCAAGTACTCCCTGTCGCTGGACATGCGCGACCTGGACGCCCACGTCAACCTGTTCGCCCACGACATCCGCGTGAGCCGCGAGCTCAGCGGCCGCGCCAACCTGAAGCGCTGGCTGGACGACACCCTGCGTCAGCAGTTCACCGGCACCTCCCACCACATCGGCAACCACATCATCGAGTTTGACGACGCCGATCACGCCCACGGCGTGGTCTACTCCAAGAACGAGCACGAGACCCCCTGCGACAACGGCGACACCGAATGGGTCATCATGCAGATGCTGTACTGGGACAACTACGAGCGCATCGACGGGCGCTGGTACTTCCGTCGCCGCCTGCCCTGCTACTGGTACGCCACCGATCTCAACAAGCCGCCGGTAGGCGACAACAAGATGCGCTGGCCCGACCGCGACAGCTACGAAGGCGCTTACCACGAACTGTGGCCGAGCTGGGCCGAGTTCTGGGCCAACCCGCCGAGCGATGACGAGCCGCAGGTGGCCGCCCCGGCGCCCCTGGAGCAATTCCTCAACACCATGCGCCGCGGCGCACCCGAACCCAAAATACGTGTGAGATAGGCATGGATCTGTTTTCCCCACTGAAACTCGGCGACCTCGAACTGCGCAACCGTGTGGTGATGGCGCCGATGACCCGCAGCCGCGCCAATACCGCTGCGGTGCCCACCGCCGAGATGGTCGACTACTACGCCCAGCGCGCCGGCGCCGGCCTGATCGTCAGCGAGGGGATCGCCCCCAGCGCCGACGGCCTCGGTTATTGCCGTACACCTGGCATTTATAATGAAGCCCAGGTCAAGGCCTGGCAGCAGGTTACCAGTGCGGTGCACGGCGAGGGCGGCCTGATCTGCGCCCAGCTGATGCACGTGGGCCGGGTCGCCAGCGCCCTCAATAAGCCTGAGGGCAGCGAAACCGTGGCGCCGTCCGCCATTGCAGCCAGGGCTGAGATGTATACCGACCAGAAGGGCATGCAGCCGATGGATGAACCCCGCGCTCTGGCGCTGGAAGAAATCCCCGGGGTGGTGGAGGAGTACCGCCAGGCGGCCGTCAATGCCTTTGAAGCGGGCTTCGACGCAGTGGAACTGCACTGCACCAGCGGCTATCTGCCGGCCCAATTCCTCAGCACCGGCAGCAACCAGCGCGAGGACGCCTATGGCGGCAGCGTGGAGAACCGCGCCCGCTTTGTGCTGGAGGTGCTGGACGCCCTGTGCAGCGTGCAGGGGCCTGGCAAGGTCGGCATGCGGATCTGCCCGGGCAATCCCTTCAACGACCTGTCCGACGCCAATCCCCAGGAGACCTTCGAATACCTGCTGGGCGAGGCCAGCAAGCGCGGTATCGCCTACCTGCACGTGATTCGCATGCCCCGGGGCAAAGTGGACAATATCGCCCTGGGCCAGCGTTTCTTCGGCGATCGCCTGCTGGTGAACGAGAGCTATAGCTTCGAGGAAGGGCAGGCGGTGGTCTCCTCCGGCGCGGCCGCGGCGGTGTCCTACGGGCGCCCCTTTATTGCCAACCCGGATCTGGTGGAGCGCTGGCGGCGCGGTATTGAGCTTGCCGAGTTTGATCTGTCGAGCCTGTACAGTCCCGGCCCGGAGGGCTATACCTCCTACCCCAGCGCCAGCTGAGCGGGCTCAGTCCCGATGCGCCGCATCGGGACTGGTCTTCACCCGCAGTGTTTCGCCGAAGGCCCGCGACAGGGCCGCGGTGGACACGCCGATCATCAGCGCACCGTGAATCGCCTCCAGCGGGCCCAGGATGCGGTGTTGTTCCGACATCACGATATCGCCGTAGCCCAGCGTCGCAAAGTTGACACCCGAGTGGTACAGGGCCAGCTGCAGGGTGTCGAATTCCCCGAGCAGGTAGAACAGCACTGCCCAGATACTCACCTGTACGATATTCCCGACAATCAACACCAGCATAACGCCGGTGACCAGGCGCAGGCCGCCGAGGAAAAGCGAGGGGATTTCCTGCCAGTGGCCGCTGTAATAGCGCAGGGCAGCAACCAGCAGCAGGCACTGGAGAATAAGGCAAATGGCCATGGTGGCCATGCCGAGCGCGAAGTTCATCAGCACGTTTGCAGCTCCTTTGATGGGGTTGGGGAAGAGAGCCGTCGCTCGCGCCACCGTTGCAGCAGGTTGTGGGCAAGCACGGCGTAGGCCGCCACCGCCAGGAACAGTGCCATGCGCACCGCGAAGGCCTGGTAGACGTCCTTGCCGTTGGCGCTGTCCTGCACCGCCGCGCCCAGCAGAATCATCATTGTGGTCAGGCTGTTGATCCAGAATCCCGGGGCAAAGCGGCTGCTGCGGGCGCCGTAGGCGGGCGCCAGCAACCACAGTGCAAACAACAGCACCCAGGCGCTGAAGAACCACAGTTCCACCGCCAGGCTGAGGCAGGCCCACAGGGCGATGGCACAGAGTCCGCCGAGCGCTGTAGCGCCGATCATCTCCCGCGCCGCATTGCGCAGGCTGCTATCGCTGGCCTCCCGCCCGAGCAGGATGCTCTTTACGGTGAGCGGCAGGTAGGTCGCGGGGTTGGTCAGGGTCAGCAGGAAGGCAGGCATTACCACCAGGGTGGCGCGCAGGGCCAGCCAGTGGCCGTCGTCGACTACCCGGGCGGTGGATGCCGGCGCGAGTTGGCTGTCATCCTCCGGAAACAGGGCGTAGGCCAGCCACAGGCTGATGACGGCAAACACAGTGCCGATCAACAGCGCGCCAATCAGTGCCGCGGCCAGTGCCTGGCTGGCGGTACTGGCCGCGGGGATGATGGTAAAGCCGAAGGCCAGCAGAGTGGCTGGCCCATCCTTGCCGCCGACCACGGCCAGGCGCTGACTGAGGTAGAGGCCAGCGGTGATTAGCAGCAGGGCCGACACCGGCGCCATTTGCAGCAGGGGCCCGAGTACCACGCCAATACCCAGCGTTACCATCAGTACGATCAGCAGCACCAGCAATTGCTTCGGACCGGGAGGCGGCTTGGCACTGGCGCCCAGAATTACCGCCAGCAGCGGCGCGATAAACGGTATAGGCATCGCCAGGCCGTAGGCCGCTGCCACTGCGAGTGCCGCCGCCGTGGCCAGCCGGAAGCTGCGGCGGGCGGCGAGAGGAAGGCGCGACCCGGTAGCCATCAGTAGGCGTAGGAGAGGTAGCTCAGCAGGCGGATGTAAAAGCGCCCCAGCAGCTCGAGGACGGGGTGCCCTTCGCTATAGGCGATCACTGACGCCTGGCCGCCGATTCGCAACTGGCGGATGACCTCGGACGGTACCGGCTTTACAAATTCCACCTGTACTGGAAAACGCTGCGCCTGGCGCAGCCAGTCGCGATCGTTCTGGATCTTGGGCAGTGAGCCGGGGGGCGCTGGGCTGCTGGCACTGATACCGACGCCGATATTCCGCACCCTGCCTTGCAGTACCTGGCCGGGCAGGGCGTCGAGCAGTATTTCCACAGGGGTGCCTGCCGCCAGGTGGCCGAGGTTGTTCTCGGTGTATTCCACATTGATCCACACGTCCTCGATTGCCACCAGGGTCAGTACCGGACTGCCGGTGCCGGCGAATTGGCCCACCTCGGCTCGCAGGTCGGTAATTACGCCGTCGGACTGGGCCACCACGCTGGTGTTGTCGAGATCGAGCTGAGCCTTCTCCACACCGGTTCGCGCGGTCTGTAACAGGGTGTTGCCGGCCTCGGAGGCACCGCCTTTTTTCTCGATAGCGGCCTGTACCTGGGCGCGAGCGGCCGCCACCTGGGCACGGGCCTGGTCCAGGTTGGCGGAGGATACTTCCAGCCGCCGTTCGGAGATGGTGCCCGGGTCGTCGCTGCGCAGCCGCTTCAGGCGGCTGTAATCCTGCTGTGCCTTGCGCTCGCCGGCCAGGGCGGCGGTCAGGCTGGCCTCAGCCTGGCTGACCCCGGCGTCACCGGCGGCGACCTGCTGGCGCGCGTTATCGAGGTCGGACTGGGCTTTCTGCAGGGCAATTTCGTACTGCGATCGATCGATGGTGAACAGGGTCTGGCCGGCCTGCACCCGCTCGTTGTTTTTCACTGCCACCGCGGTAACCACCCCGGCGACTTTGGGTGCCACACCAACCACATAACCCTGTACCCGGGCCTGGGAGGTGTAGGGGGTGAAGCGGTCCGCCATCAGGTACCAGGTCAGGCTGGCAACAATCAGACCGAGCAGAATCAGGCCACCGCGATTGACCGCGCGGCTGGCGCTTGCCGCTGCTTCAGCTGAGCTGGACTCGTCCGCGCTTTGAGGGTCGGTCGCGTCATTCATGGTGTGTTTTCCGGTTCGGGGGGTGGTGTCAGTTCCGCGTCGAGCAGCTCGCCCCAGTCGCTGCGCTCCTGCATTCGCTCGCGGGTGTCCTGTGGCAGCAGGGTTTCGATATCGGCCTCGCGCCAGCCACCGCCGAGGGCCTTGTAAAGGCCGATCACTGCCGCCACATGGCTGCCGCGATTGACTGTGGCGCGGTCGGTCTGGGCGAAGGTGGCGGCCTGGGCGTCCAGTACCCGCTGAAACTCGGAGTAACCCTCGCTGTAGCGGCGGGTGGCAATGGCCAGGGAGCGCTCGGCGGCGCTCACCGATTCGTCGAGTATGACCTGGCTTTCGGCGGTGTTGGCGATCTGGCTGGCGGCGTCGTCGATTTCCCGCGCCGCGCCGAGGACGGTATTGCGGTAGTTTTCCAGCGCCTGTTCCAGGCGGGCGTCCTGCACCCGCACATTATTGCGCAGGCGCCCGTAGTTGAAGATATTCCAGCGCAGGGCAGGCCCCCCGGCCACGGTGCTGACATCCCCGATGCTGTCCAGGCTGTTGCCGGACCAGCCCAGAGTGCCAACCAGGCTCAGCGAGGGATAGAGATCGGCTTCGGCGATACCGATCTGGGCCGACTGTGCCGCCGCCTGCCAGGCCGCGGTGCGCACGTCGGGGCGCTGGGTGAGAAGCTGCGCGGGAAGGGCGTCGAGGTCCAGCGCTGCCATTTGGGGTAGTTCGCTGCTCACTTCGGCCAGCTCCGGCAACGCGCCCGGCGGCCGCCCGAGCAGGGCGCAGAGAGCATTGCGCTGTTGCGTCAGGCTCTGTCGCAGGGCTGGAATAGTGGCGCGGGTGGCCAGGTACTGGGCGCGGGCCTGTTGCAGATCCAGCTCGGAATCCTGGCCGCTGTTGTACAGCCGTTCGGTAATCTCGAAACTGCGCTTTTGCAGGGCCTCATTGTGGCGGGCGATCTCGATGCGTTGCAGGGTGGTTTTGTAGCCGTAGTAGAGGCTGGCGACCTGGGCCGCCAGCAACACCTGGACATCGCGCTGGGCGGTGATCGAGGCGAAGTAGGCGGCATCGGCGGATTCCACCGCGCGTCGATAGCGGCCCCAGAAGTCCATTTCCCAGCCGATGTCGAACGAGGCCTCGGCGCTGCGCACTTCGCCACTGCGATCGAACAGACCATCGCGGTGATCCTGCCGGGCCCAGGCGGCGGATGCATTGATCTGCTGTACCTGGGGGTACTGTGCGCCGCTGGCGATACCCTGCAGGGCGCGACTCTCGAGAATGCGCAGGCCGGCAATGCGCAGCCCTGGATTTTCCCGCAGGGTGGTTTCCACCAGGGTATTCAGGGTGGGATCGTCAAAGCGCAGCCACCACTGGCTGAGCGCGGCGGGGGTATCAGTTTGCAGTGCCTGGCCGTAAAGGGCCGGTTGCCAGCGCGCCAGCCAGTCGGGCGCCGGTTCGCGAAACTCGGGCCCCAGCGGCGTGCAGGCCGCCAGCAATATACCGCCGAGGCCGGCCAGACGCAGATACCGGGGCATCACGGCGCGGCGGATTCCCCGCCCCCGCTATCGGGTTGGCCCTCGTTCACCCAGGCCATAAACAGCTGGTAGGACACGGCGAGAATAACCGCGCCCACAAACAGGCCGACAAGCCCCGCACCGACCATGCCGCCGAGCGCGCCGATCAGGATGATTGGCATGGGAACCGTCAGGCCGCGGCCCAGCAACAGGGGTTTGAGGACATTGTCGGCGAGGCCGGCGATGATCAGGTAGATGCTGACAACAATGTTCAGTACCGTGGAGCCGTCGCCGGCAACCCAGATCCAGGCCACTACCGGGACCACCACCAGTGCCGCCGGCACCTGGGCGATACCGAGAAACAGCACCGCCACCGCCAGTATGCCGGCGGCGGGAATACCGGCCACCAGGAAACCGATGCCCAGCAGTATGGCCTGGATAAAGGCCACCCCGACGACGCCAATGGCGACCGAGCGCACGGTGAGCACAGACAGCTCGTGCAGTTCCGCTCCCACCTTGGGGCCGCAGATGCGGGTGAAGATGCGGTTGGTGCTGCTGGCGCCCGGCTGGGCGTAGGCCATCATGATGCCGGCGACAATAAAGGCCGCGATGAAGGAAAGTACTGTGGTCATGGCCCCGCCCACGGCGCCGACGGCGTTGCGGGTCAGCTCGCGCAGATGCTCCTGGTTCTGGGCGACGAAGGCCTGCAGGTTGTCAGAGGCAGCGCTCCAGGCGGCGTAGACCTTTGGCCCGATCACCGGCCAGCCCTCCACGCCCTCCCGAGGCGGCGGCACGGCCAGCGTACCTGCGGTCATGCCCTGGTGGATGTTCATCAGGTGTTCGACGAAGGAAATACCCAGCAGCACGGTTGGGGTGCCCAGCAGCAACACCATGAACAACACCATCAGGGTGGCGGCGCGACCGCCGGAGCAGCCCAGCGAGCGGGCAATCCTCTCGTTGAGGGGATAGAGGGCGATGGCGAGGACCATGGCCCAGACCATCAGGCCCAGAAACGGAGAGAAGACTTTGGCCGAGAACCAGGCCAGCATGAACAGCAAGCCCAGTCGTACAGCCGCGTCGATCAGGTGGGTGGGGGTACGACTGGCATCTGTAGGTTGCATGATGGGCGCTCCGCAAGTGTTTGGCAGACATTATGGCGGTACACAGGTGAGCCTGCCAGCCGCGAAGCGCTTTTTCAGGGATTATGCCCGGGCAGGGCGAACGCCATATAGGCGTCACCGGTGGGTGTGCCGAGCTTGCCGCCACTGCAGGTGATGACGATGTACTGGCGGCCATCGATTTCATAGGTGGCCGGGGTGGCGTAGCCCGCCGCCGGCAGCGGGTAACTCCACAGCAGTTCACCGCTGAGCTTGTCGAAGATGCGCAGTTTCGCATCCGAACTGGCGGCGATAATCAATAGTCCCCCGGCGGTGACCACCGGTCCGCCGTAGTTGCGGGTACCGGTGGGCGGGATGCCTTCTTTCGTCAGCTGCTCGTACTCACCCAGCGTAATTTGCCAGCGGCGCTGGCCGCTGGCCAGGTCGATCGCCGTGAGTGTGCCCCAGGGCGGCTTGACTGCAGGGTAGAAGCGCTGGTCGACAAAGTCGCGGTAGCCGGCGAATACATAGCGGGTCTCTGTTCCTGCGTCGCTCTCCGGCACTGTTTCGCCACGGCTGAAGGCAAACAGGTAGTCGACGATGGCATCGCGCTCGTGGCGGTTGAGGTGGCTAAAGGGCATCATGCGGCCCTTGCCTTCGACCACCGTGCGATGGGCGCTGCGCTTGTCGAGGCGATCAGCCACGTCTTTCAGTGCCGGCGCGTAGGGGTAAAAGCCTTCCAGGTTGACACCGTGACAGCCGCTGCAGTGCTGGCGAAACAGGAACTGCCCCATGCCCAGCTCGCTGCCCTTGTTCACTTCCACCGCTTCCATCTGTACCAGGTGGGGCGCTTCCATGGCGTTGATGTAATAGGTATTGGTGGCCGGATCGAAGGCACCCCCACCCCAGTTGGCGCCGCCGTAGAAGCCGGGAAACAGTACGCTAGGTTTGAGACCGGGTGGGCGCAGGTAGGCGAATGACTCGGCCTTCTCCCACAGGGCTTTCACATGGGAGTGGACTTCGGGGTTGATGTCACTGAGGTCTTCCACGCCCATACGCTGGCGGCTGAAGGGCTCGGGCAGGGTGACTTGCGGCTGGGTGGTATAGGCCTGCTCTCCGGGCACCGTTGAGGCGGGTACGGCAACCTCCCTGATGGGGAACACCGGCTTGCCGCTGTCGCGATCCAGCAGGTAGAGCACACCCTGTTTACTGGCCTGGGCCAGCCACTGGTGTTTTTCGCCGTTGCGGGTGACTTCCACCAGGGTCGGGGCGGAACTGAGGTCGCGGTCCCACAGGTCGTGGTGCACCGCCTGATAGTGCCACAGGCGCTCGCCGCTGCGCGCGTCGAGGGCGATGATGCTGTTGCCGAACAGGTTGGCGCCGCTGCGGCCCGAACCGTCGAAATCCGGTGCCGGCGAACCGGTGGGCACATACACTACGCCGCGCTGTTCATCCACGCTCATACCGGCCCAGGCATTGGCTCCGCCGAAGGTTTTCCAGGCATCTTCGGGCCAGGTGTCGTGGCCGGTTTCGCCGGGGTGGGGAATGGTGTGAAACGTCCACGCCAGTGCGCCGCTGCGGACATCGTAGGCGCGGATGTCGCCGGGGGCGGCGCCGGCGGTTTCAGTTACCGCCGAGCCCATGATAATCAGGTCCTCGAACAGCACTCCGGGGGAGGGGGCGTTGATACTGACCAGGGCCGGGTCGCGTCCCAGCCCTTCGCGCAGGTCGACCCGGCCCCGGTTACCAAAGCTGTCGATCATTTTTCCGGTGGTGGCATCCAGGGCCATAAGAAAATGGCCGGTAGTGAAAAGGATACGCGGGGGCTGGTCGTCGGTGCCGGGCCAGTAGGTCAGCCCGCGCATGTTGGACAGGCCCACATGTTCCAGCGGCGGGTCGTAGGTCCAGCGCACCGCGCCACTGGCAGCGTCCACGGCAAACACGTTGTACAGGGGATTGCGGCCAAACAGCACGCCGTCCACCACGATCGGATTGACCTGCAACTCGGAACTGGCGGGCAGGGCTTTGCCGCCGGCGCTGTGGTAGGTCCACGCCGGCTGCAATTGCGCCACGTTGTCGCGGTTGATCTGGCTCAGGCTGGAATAGTGGGTGTTGCCCGGGTCGCCGCCGTAGTGCTGCCAGCGCTCAAAGTCACCTGCCGGGACCACTGCCGGGGCGGCCCCCAGCAGCAGCGCCAGCAGGCGCGCCTTACTTGACCGCACCGCCGCCGTCCACTGACAGAATCTGGCCGGTGATAAAGGACGCGCGATCGGAGCTCAAGAAGGTGACCGCCTCGGCGATTTCTTCCGGTTCCCCCAGTCGATTCATTACCGCGGCCTTTTTCAGGCCCTCGGCGATTTTGGGTTGCTCCTGAAAGTACTTTTCCACCCCGGGGGTGCGGATCACCCCGGGCGATACCGCGTTGATGCGCACACCGAGGGCGCCGTACTCGGCGGCGGCGCTCTTGGTGAGAATATTCACGCCTCCCTTGGCGGCGGCGTAGGCCGTGTTATAGGCCTGGCCCTTGAGGGAGGAGTTGGAGGAAATGTTGACGATGGCGCCGCCGCCGTTTTTCAGCATCGCCGGAATTTCGTACTTCATGCACAGCCAGGTGTTGGTGAAACACATCTCCACCGTGCGGTCGAATTCCTCCCGCTCGAATTCGTGGATGGGGCCGTGGCCGCGGCTGAGGGCGGCGCTGTTGCAGGCAATGTCCAGGCGGCCATAGGTGTTGACGGCGGTTTCCACCATAGTGCGCACCGAGTCCTCGACACTAACGTCGCCGTGCACAAACACGGCGCTGCCGCCGGCGTTGGTGATCAGCCTGACGGTTTCCTCGCCGGCTTCGGCGTTGAAGTCTGCCACTACCACCCGGGCACCTTCCCGTGCATAGGACTGGGCAATGGCCCGCCCGATACCCTGGCCAGCGCCGGTCACAATACCTGTTTTGCCCTGCAGTAGGCCCATGTCTGTCTCCTGTTGGGGTGAAAGCGTGAGAAGGCGCACTATGCTACGCTCTCGCCCGATGCGACCAAGCGCGACAAACACCAGATTACTAGACAAAAACCGCCAGTGCCCGACGCCATGAAAGACATTACCGTCAATGCCTACCAATTCAGCCGCCTGGTTGCATATCTTGAACGCCTGGGCCTGGATACCGAAACGCCGCTGGCGCGCGCGGGCCTGGTCGCCGGTCGCCTGGCATCGCTGCCGCCGGACTATCCGCTGTCGGCCCTGCAGTATTCGCGCTTGTACAAGGCGGCGGCGGAACAGATGCAAACCGTCAAGCGCACCTTGCCCTGGGGCGCGGGCATCGGCAGCGAAAGCTTTGAACTCAAGTGCCATTGCCTGATCGGCGCGCGCACTCTGGGGGAGGCGCTGCGGATGGCCGAACGCTTCGATGAATTGCTCTATCCCCTGCTTGGCTATCGCATTCGCCTGCAGGACGACGGCAGTGCCTGTGCGCGCCTGTGCTACGACTTTGACAACGACACCGACGCCGAGGCACTGATGCTGGAGCAATGGGACCGAGAGGGCTTCTTGCAACCGGTAAGTCGCGCCTCCGGGCTGCTGGTGTGGCACGCCCTGTGTGGCTGGCTCACCGGCCACCCGCTGGAGCTGGTGTCTGTTGGTATTGCCGCACCGATGCGCAGTGAGACCTACACCCGGCGACTGGAGGATGTGTTCCACTGTCCGGTGCAGTTCGGTGCCGGCGACAGCGCCATTGAATTCCAGCGCGAGGATCTCGGCCGGCGGGTGGTGCAGACGGCAGAATCCCTCAAGGAGTTTCTCGCCAACGCGGTGTACCAGCTGATCGCCATCGACCGCCAGCAGGCCAGCACCAGCGCCGCGATAAAATCCCTGATTACCATCGACCTGCCCGGGCCGCTGCCTTCGCTGGAAACCGTGGCCAGTCAGTTGCTGATGTCGGAGTCCAGTGTGCGCCGGCGCCTGCAGCGCGAGGGGACCAGTTACCAGGCGCTGAAGGACGAAGTGCGCTGCCAGGTGGCAATCGACAAGCTGATCAATGAAGACGCGAAGGTAGCCGAGGTAGCCGAGTATCTCGGTTTTACCGAGCCGAGTTCCTTCGTGCGTTCCTTCAAGGCCTGGACCGGACAAACCCCGCGCAGCTACCGCGACGGCGTGCGCAGCCTCGGTGAAGTCTGGGATGGTAGCGCTGGCTGAACCAATCTCCTGAAAGCGGTGGCCGTTTTTTGCGGCGATGTACGCGGCGGGCTTAGTCTTGCCGCCACTGTTGACGCATCCACCGAGGAGGGAGAGCAGCATGCTGCTGGAAAACAAGATTGCACTGGTTACTGGGGCTGGCCAGGGTGTGGGGCAAGGCATTGCGCTGGCGCTGGCCGCCGAGGGTGCGAAGGTCGCCGTCACCGGGCGCACCCTGGAAAAACTGGAAAACACCTGCGAACAGATTCGCCAGCGCGGCGGCGAAGCCCTGCCGCTGGTCTGCGACGTAAAGTCCGCCGAATCGCTGCAAAACACTGTGGATACCGTGGTGTCGTACTTTGGCGGCCTCAATATCCTGGTCAACAATGCCCAGGAAGTGCCGCTGGGCACGTTGCACCAGGTGGACGAAGACGCTTTCAGTCGCGGCTGGGAATCCGGCCCCCTGGCCACCTTCCGCCTGATGAAGCTGTGCTACCCCCACCTCAAGGGCGACGGGGTGATCGTCAACCTGGCCAGTTCCGCCGGCAAGCGCTGGGATATGACCGGCTATGGCGCCTACGCCGCCACCAAGGAGGCCATCCGCTCCCTGACCCGGGCCGCGGCCAGTGAATGGGGCAAAGACGGCATTCGCACCAATGTCATTCTGCCCCACGCCATGTCCCCCGGGCTGGCCTGGTGGACGGAGAACAACCCCGAAGAGGCCGAGGCCTTTATCGCCAGTATTCCCCAGCGCCGCATCGGTGACTGCGAGGCGGATATCGGTCGCTATGTGGCATCCCTGTGCAGCGACTACTCCGCTTACGTCAACGGCCAGAGCATTGGCCTCGACGGCGGCCAGGCCTATCTGGGCTGATTGGTTTAGTATCAGTCAGACCGGATCGGCACAGAGAAGGAAGCACAAACGTGAGTGAATCCCCGCAGGGCATGAGCGCGGCAGCGCTGGAAGCCTTTTTCTGCAAGGAGTTTCCACACTCCACAATGACAGTGGAGTCTGCTGGCGGGCACAGCGCGCGCCTGCGCCAGCCGGTAGATGTCGGGCACCTGCGGCCGGGGGGCACGGTATCGGGTCCGACCCTGATGGCGCTGGCGGATGCGGCACTCTACGCCGCGATTCTCGGTGAAATCGGCCAGGTGGCGCTGGCGGTAACCACCAACCTCAATGTGAACTTCCTGCGCAAGCCCGCCGCCGATTGCGCAGTGATTGCCGACTGCCGCCTGCTCAAGCTCGGCAAGCGGCTGGCCACCGGCGAAGTCACGCTCTATTCCGAGGGCAACGAGGCGCCCGTGGCCCACGCGGTGGGCACCTACGCCATTCCGTCGAGAAACTGAGGGCCTTTCAGTAGGGCCGGTCGCCGTCCACCACGATGCGCTCCATGCGCCGGTGCTGGGGAAAATAGTCGTTGACAGGCTTGTGCTGGGTGCTGCGGTTGTCCCAGATGGCGATGCTGTGGGGGCGCCACTGGAAGCGACAGGTGTACTCGTCGGTGCGGGCGTGCCGGAACAGGAAGTCCAGTACGGCGCGACTCTCGGCCACCGGTAGTTCCAGGATGCGGGTGGTGAACAAACTGTTGACGAACAGCACCTTGCGGCCGGTTTCGGGGTGGGTGCGGATCACCGGGTGTACCACCGGCGGGTTGGCCGCCACGGCACCGGCCAGGCGCTCGCGGCCGCCCGGTTCCGCCAGGCTTTCCTTGAAGCCGTAACTGAAGTCGTGCTCGGCGGTGAGGCCGTCCAGGAAGGCCTTCATCGGTGTGGAAAGCCCCTCGTAGGCGGCGGTCATGCTCGACCACAGGGTGTCCCCGCCACGCGCCGGCACAATGACTGACTTCAGAAAGGTCGCCATAGGCGGGTGGGCGCGGAAGGTCATGTCGGTGTGCCAGGCCTCGATCTTGGTCGGCTTTTCCGCAGTGCTCTCGAGAATGGTGATCTCAGGAAAGCCCGCCACCGTGGCGTAGGCCGGGTGGGTCTGCAGGGGGCCAAAGGCACTGGCCAGGGCGTGCTGCCGCGCCGGACTGATGTCCTGGTCGCGAAAGAAAATGACTTCGTGTTCGTTGAGCAGCTGGCGCAGCGTATCGACGTCGCTGCCGCTCAGGTCGCGGGACAGGTCGATACCGTGGATTTCAGCGCCCAGCGCGCCGGCCAGGGGTTTTATCTCGAGCATGGTGTTTGAGCTAACAGGCAAAAAAGAGCGCCGATTCTAGCACTGCTGGCGGGCCTTGCCACGCTGCCAGGCGCGGCCCTCTGTTCAGGGCAGTTCGGCACTGGCCGGTAGTTCAACAGTCACCTCCAGGCCGGGCCGGGTATTGCGGGCACGGATGTTGCCGCCGTGCTGTTCCACTGCCCTCTTGGCGATGGAGAGCCCCAGTCCGTGACCGCCGGTGTCGCGGCTGCGGGCCGTGTCCACCCGGTAAAAGGCGTCGAACACGCGCTCCAGCTCCGCTTCCGGAATGCCCGGGCCGGTATCGCGTACGCTGACCCGATAGTGGCCGCCGTACTGTTCCAGGCTCATCTCCACCCGGCTGTCGGCGGGGCTGTGGTGGACGGCGTTGCGCAGGATATTCTCGAAGGTTTTGCGCAGCAGGTCGCCCCGCGTGGCCACCAGGGCCTGCTCCAGTTCGCAGTGCAGGTTGACCTGGCGATTACCGGCGCGGGCTTCGAAGTCGGCATCGGCGCACAGCTCGCGCAGCAGGATGCCGAGGTCGATATGTTCGTCCAGGGCGCTGTTGCTGCTCTGGGTGCTGAGCAGCTGGCCCACCAGTTCGTCGAGGCGTTCCACTTCCCGCTCCAGTCGATTCAGCTGGGTGGTGGGCGGGCCGGATGACTGCTCGGCCAGGGCGAGGGCGATTTTCATCCGCGCCAGCGGTGAGCGCAGTTCGTGGGAAACATCGCTGAGCAGGCGCTTCTGGGCTTCCACCCGGCGCTGCAGCTGTTCGGCCATGCTGTTGAAGCTGCGCGCCAGTTCGTCGGCTTCGTCGCCGCCCTGGGCGCGCACGTCAATGCGGGTGTCGAGCTTTCCCGCGGCCAGCGAACGCGCCGCCTGGCGCAGACGTTCCAGTCGGCCTGTCATCATGCGCGACAGAAAATAGCAGAGCAGGCCGCTGATCAACACCGCCAGCAGAGTGCGCAGCCAGAGTTTGTCACTGAGAGTGCGCAGCAGACTGCGATGTTTGTCGTCACGCCCCATCATCACCGCCCGCAGCAGGCCCTGCTGCTCGCGATAGATCAGGTGGGCGGCGATGGGCGGGGCGTTTTCTCGTCGCAGCAGGATGCGGCGCTGGCCGGGGCCGAGCTGGTCGGCGGCCAGCCGCGCGCTCTCTGGAACCTTGCGGCCCAGCAGGTCCTGGCCGCTGCCGTTGAGGAGGTAAATGCGGGTGTGATGGCGCTGGTCGCTGCTGCGCAGTATCTCCACCAGCTCATCGTCGCCGGCATTCTGCAACTGGTAGATCAGGCGCAGCACGAAGCGCGGTGGTGGGCCGGGGCGTTCCACATCGACAATTTCACCGGGCAGGGACTCGAAATAACTCGCCGCCAGCATCCAGCTAGCGAGGATGCCGGTGCTGATCAGCCAGAAACCGACGAACAGCTTGATGTAGAGATTGTTGCGTAGCCTCACGCTAGTGATCCGCCATTGTCCGGCGCGTACTGGTAGCCGGCGCCGCGCACGCTGAGAATGAGGTTGTCGCCGCCGCAGTCCGCCAGCTTGCGCCGGATCTTGCTGACGTGCACATCCACGCTGCGGTCGTAGGCGGACAGCGGCCGGCCCAGGGCCTCCTGGCACAGGGTGTCTTTGTCCACCACGTCCCCTGCGCGGGCCAGCAGGCTGTGCAATACGTTGAATTCGGCGCTGGTCAGGCTCAGGGATTCCCCGTTGTAGCTGGCCTGGCGCTGGGCGCTGTTCAGGTGCAGGCGTCCGACCTGCAGTTCACGACTGGGGCTGGTCTCATCCGGCGCCTGGGTGCGGCGCAGTATGGCCCGCAGGCGGGCCGCCAATTCCCGCGGGTTACAGGGCTTGGGCAGGTAGTCGTCGGCGCCCAGTTCCAGGCCGACAATGCGGTCGGTGTCTTCGCCGCGTGCGGTGAGCATCAGCACCGGGGTGTGGCTGAAGGTGCGCAGCCGGCGCAGCACATCCAGCCCCTGCAGGCCGGGCAACATGATGTCCAGCACGATGGCGTCGTAGGACTGTTCGCGACAATGGGCGAGGGCCTGCTCACCATTGTGTTGCGCATGCACGCGAAAGCCCTCCAGGCTGAGGAATTCGGCCAGCAGTTCGCACAGTTCGGTATCGTCGTCGATGATCAGAATGTCGGCGTCCATGGGCTCCGTCCCCTGAGTGTCAGGCTGGATTGTCAGCGTTTGCACTGGCCCTGTCACGCCACTTAACCTGGCGAGGCTGTTCTTAACGCTTCTTTACACGGATGCTGCGGAGTTTAACCGGGGCGCTGCCTACACTGGCTCCAAGTTCTGCTGCTGTAGAGCGAGACACACCCCACAGGAGATTGCCATGAAACAACTGTTAAAGCAGACCCTCACTGCCACCGGCCTCAGTATCGCCCTGCTCGGTGCTGGCACCAGCCTGGCAGGCCCCGGACCTGAACGCGGGCCGGGCACCGATGTCGTGATTGAACGAATGAGCGAGAGGTTGTCGCTGAGCGATGACCAGGAGACGCGGATCCGCCAGATTATGGAGAGCCAGCGCAGCCAGGGCGAAGCCGATCGCGAGCGGCTGGGCGAACTGCGCGAGACACTGCGCAGCAACAGCGACAGCGGTGACAACTTTGACGCCGGTGCCGTGCAGAGTGCCGCCGACGAGATCGGCCAGATCACCAGCCGCATGACCTACCAGATGGCTGAATCCCAGCACCAGGTGCGGGAAGTGCTCAGCGACGAGCAGCGCGCCAAACTGGACCAGATGATGGAGCGCCGCAAGCAGCACGCCGGCCACCGCTTCGGCAAACGCGGGGAGGGCCGCCCCGGCGAGGAATCGGACGACGAGGACATCTGAGCAGGGACTCCCTTACCAAGCCCTGTCGCCTGGGGTGGCCGCCGCCACCCCTTTTTTCGTTCCTGCGGTACTAACGAAAATCCCGCGAATCCACCCGGAAGCCGAACAGATGCTGCGAACAGTCCTCCAGCGCGCCGGCAATCACGTGCACTACCTCGCCGTTGCTTTCCACGGTGCCTTTCACCAGCAGCAGCTGGGCCCGCAATAACGGCTCGCGAAAATGGGCCTGGGTGGCCTTCCACACAATCACATTGATGTTGCCGGTCTCGTCTTCCAGGGTGAGGAAGAGGGTGCCCTTGGCGGTGCCCGGTCGCTGCCGGTTGGTGACCAGCCCGGCCACCCGGACGAAACGCCCGTGGCCGATCGCGGCCAGCTCGGCCTGTGTTTTGCAGCGCCGGAAGGGCAGCTGCGAGCGCAGCAGGGCCATGGGGTGGGGGCGCAGGCTGAGGCCGCTGCTGTGGTAGTCGGCGGCAATATTCTGGGCCAGGCTGGGGGGCGGCAGTTGCACGGCCTGCTGGGGTGATTCCCCGCGCTCGCCGAGCAGCGGGCGACTCTCCTCGATGCCCGCCACCTCCCAGTGGGACTGGAAGCGGTGGCCGCTGATACCGCGCAGGGCATCTGCCGCCGCCAGTAGCTGCAGCGGCCGCCTGGCCAGCCCGGCGCGGCGCGCCAGATCCCTGCTATCCCTGAAACCCTGCGCCTGCCTCGCTGCCACGATACGCTGGCCCGCGCTTTCCTCCATCCCCGACACGCTGCACAGGCCCAGGCGCAGGGCGAGGTCCGGCGCCTCTCCCTCCAGCGTGTTTTCCCACTCGCTGTAGCGCACATCGGCCGGCCGCACTTCCAGCCCCCGGCGGCGGGCGTCCTGCACCAGCTGTGAGGGGGAGTAGAAACCCATGGGCTGGCTGTTCAGCAGGGCGCAGTAGAAGGCCGCCGGGTGGTGGCATTTCAGCCAGGAGGAGAAGTAGCACAGCAGGGCGAAGCTGGCGGAGTGGGACTCGGGAAAGCCGTAGCCGCCAAAGCCCTTGATCTGCTCGAAGATGCGCTCGGCGAATTCGCGCTCGTAGCCGTTGGCCAGCATGCCGTCGATAAAGCGCTGCTGGAATTGCAGCAGGTTGCCGTTCTTGCCCCAGCTGGCCATGGCCCGGCGCAGGTTGTCGGCCTCGCCGCCGGAAAAGCCCGCCGCCACCATGGCGATGCGAATGGCCTGTTCCTGGAAAATGGGCACGCCCAGGGTACGCCGCAGCACCTGGCTCAGGGGCGAGTCGGGAATGCTCTCGGGCGTCAGGCCGTCGCGCAGTTCGGCGCGGCGCTTGAGGTAGGGCGTCACCATGTCACCCTGGATCGGCCCCGGGCGCACGATGGCGATTTCGATCACCAGGTCGTAAAAGCAGCGCGGCTTGAGCCGCGGCAGCATCGACAGCTGGGCCCGGGATTCCACCTGGAATACACCGATGGCATCGGCCCGGCACAGCATGTCGTAGGTGGCCGGGTCTTCCCGGGGGATGTCCGCCAGGCTGGCGATACCCGGCTGGTAGCGACTCACCAGTTGCAGCCCCCGGCGCAGGGCCGACAGCATGCCCAGCGACAGCACATCCACCTTGAGCAGGCCGAGGGATTCGAGGTCGTCCTTGTCCCACTGGATGATGGTGCGCTCGGGCATGGCGGCGTTTTCCAGCGGCACCAGGTCGCTGACCTGGTCCTGGGCGATCACAAAACCCCCCACATGCTGCGACAAATGGCGGGGGAAGCCGCAGATGGCCTGCACCAGCGCCAGGTAGTGCGGTACCAGGTCGCCGCCTTCGCTCCCGGCATCGGCGCCCAGCAACTCCCTCGCGCGCTGGGCCAGGTCGCCGCCGCGGTCCCACCAGGCCAGGGATTTGGCGAGCTGGTCTACCTGCTCAGGCGCAAAGCCCAGGGCCTTGCCCACATCGCGCACCGCGCTGCGGGTGCGGTAGGTGATGACAGTGGCGGCCAGGGCGGCGTGCTTGCGGCCGTACTTGCGGTAGATGTACTGGATGACCTCCTCGCGGCGCTGGCTTTCGAAGTCCACGTCGATATCCGGTGGTTCGTTGCGCTCTTTGGAGATAAAGCGCTCGAACAGTACGTCGACCACCTCGGGGGAAACCTCGGTAATGTGCAGGCAGTAACAGACCACCGAGTTGGCAGCGGAGCCGCGCCCCTGGCACAGGATGCCGCGCTCGCGGGCGAAGCGCACCAGGTCGTGGACGGTGAGGAAAAAGTACTCGTAGCCCAGTTCCTCGATCAGCGCGAACTCCTTCTCCAGCGCTTTTACCGCGGCGGCTGGTGGGCCTTCCGGCCAGCGCCGGCGGGCGCCCTCCGCCACCAGTGCGCGCAGATGCCCGATCGGGCGCAGTCCTTCAGGCACCAGCTCGGCGGGGTACTGGTAGCGCAGTTCGTCCAGGTTGAAGGTGCAGCGGCGGGCGATGCTGAGGGTTTGCGCCAGCAGCGCCGGCGGGTAGAGCCGGGCCAGCACCTGGCGCGGGCGCAGGCAGGCTTCGGCATTGGCAGCCAGGCGCGTGCCCAGCGCCTGCACGGGCTGGCCCAGGCGGATGGCGGCCAGCACATCGTGCAGGGGCTGGCGCGAGCGGCAGTGCATCTCGGCCCGGCCACAGGCGACCAGCGGTATCCGCAGCTCCCGCCCCAGTTGCAGCAGGCCTTGCCAGTGCTCCGGCTCGGCGCCGCTGAAATGGCGGCTGGCGCCGAGCCACAATCGCTCGCCAAAACTGCGCCTGAGTTCAGCGCCGACGGCGGCACTGGCGGCTGCCGGCTCCGGCAGCCACAGGATCAGGCAGCGCTTCAGGCGAAAGCGCAGGTCTTCCATGTGCAGACGGTACAGCCCTTTGGGGCTGCGTCGCCGGGCCAGGGTAATCAGCCCCGACAGTTCGGCATAGGCGGCGCGGTCGGTGACCAGGGCCAGCAGGCGACAGTTGTCATCGACCTGGAACTGGCTGCCGATGATCAGGTGCAGTCCCAGCTCCCGGGCCCGCACATGGGCGCGCACCACGCCGGCCAGGGAGCACTCGTCCGCCAGCGCCAGGGCGCGGTAGCCCAGCCTGTGGGCCTGCTCTACCAGCTCGTGGGGATGGGAGGCGCCGCGCAGGAAGGTAAAGTTGCTGAGTGCGGCCAGTTCTGCGTAGGGAGGCGCTTCAGGCGGAGGAGGCTCAGGCAAAGAGGCCATGCAGGTACCACTCACCGCTGTCGCCGTCGCGGTAGACCCAGTAGTGCCGGGCGTCGTCGCAGCGGGCGACGAAATAGTCCCGCGCGGTGGCGCCTGCCGGCTGCCACCAGTAGCCGCGAATGCGCTCCGGCCCGCGCAGCAGCTGCAGGGCCCCGTGCCAGTACAGATGCCCGCCGCGGTAGTGCAGGGGTTGCGGCGCGCCCAGCAGCCAGCAGGGGCGGGGGCCGGGGGGAGCCTGCACTGTCGGTCGCGGCGCAAAGGGCGGCGCCGCCTGCTGGCTGTATTCGGGCAGGTGTTCCGGGCAAAGCTGTATCTGGTAGAGGGCACCGCCCCCCAGGCGGGCCTGCAGCCGCGCCACCAGGGCCCGGGCCTGTTCGTCTGTCCGCTCGCAGCCGCTCAGCTCGAACAGGGGCTGGCTGCGCAGGTCTACCGCCACGGTCTGCTGGCAGGTCAGTTCCAGGCGCTCCACGTCAAAGTCCAGCTGGACTCTCTCGAAGTGAAGGCGGGTCAACCCCAGCAGCATGTCCCAGCGCCCGTGTACCCGACTGCAGCTGACCGGCACCGCCAGCCGCCGGTGCTGCGGCGAGCACAGCTGCCAGCAGATCTGCTGGCACTGCAGCTGCCGGCTGACCAGCCAGGTCACCAGCTGCTGCAGCAGCTCGCGGGCCGGCGCTTCCAGTTGCCCGCTGTCGCGCAGGGGGAAGTTGAACTCGAGCTGGCGGTGGAAGCTTTCCCCGGCCTGGAAGAGCGGCGCCGGTGCGGCGGCGCTGCCCTCAATGCCGGCCAGCCAGGCCACAAAGTCATTGCCGAAACGCCGCCCCAGTTCCGCCCGCGGCAGGTCCAGGACCTCACCCAGCCGGCCCAGCCCCATCTGCTGCAGGCCGCTCACCGCCCGGGGGTGCTCCGCCAGCAGGTGCAGGGGGGCCGCCTGCAGGCGCTGCATGAACTCTGCCCTGCTGTCGTCCGCCGCCGGCGGGTGCTGCTGGAAGGACAGTATCCAGGCCCCGGGAGCCGTGTGGGCCAGGCCCAGGTGGTAGTGGGGGGCGAGGCTGTCGAGGTCCGCGCAGATGCGCTGGCAGAGAAGCTCCACGCCGCCGAACAGGCGCAGGCAGCGGGAGATTTCCAGCAGCAGGCTGTCGCCGTGGCAGGTGCTGATATGGGGTGTGTAGTCGTAGGCCCAGGCCGTCAGTTCGTCCAGCGCCGCGGCGCGCTCCGGTTCCGGCGGCAATCGGGTAAAGCGCAGTGCCAGCCACAGCATCAGCCCGGCGCCTCCAGCGGCAGTACGGCGGCCGCGACAGGGGGGCGCGCCTGTTGCTGTGCTGAGGACAGTGGCAGGCCGGCGGACTCATCGAAGGTGCGCAGGGCCCAGTTGGCTGGCCAGGGCAGGGTGACCTGCAGGCCTGCATCACCGCCGCGCTGGCGACGGATATATACCTGTGCTCCCGCGCGCCGGGGCTGCAGCGCCAGGCGCAGCGCCGCCGGGCTGTGGCTGCGCATGCTGCCGGTGCTCAATGCAATACAGAGACTGTGGCCGTGAGAGGCCGCCAGTTGCACCTTGCGCAGCTCGGCGTAGGACAGGGCGCGGCGGCTCTCCCAGAACAGCAACAGCCGGATGCAGCCGGCGTTAAGCCCCTCCAGCACCGCCGCCAGCAACTCGTTGCGCTGGCTGGCGCGCACCACCAGCAGGCGCTCCAGCGGAATGCCGAGCTGGGCGAGGGCGGCGCCGCAGGGCAGGGCGGGGGGATTGACCAGCAGCAGGTAGCCGCCCTCGGCGGCGCTATCGCGCAGGCTGCGCGATAGCAGCAGCCACTCCCCGCTCCCCAGCCGGGGCGCGCCGATTTCTACCAGTGCTCCCAGCGGCCAGCCGCCGCCCACCAGGTGGCGATCCAGTTCGGCAAAGCCGCTGGGACGCACATCGCCCAAGCGCAGAGCGCGGCGCCCGCGCCAGACATCCCCGCGACGGAGCAGCTGATTGAGAGAGGAAGGTGTTTGCATATACTGTATTTTTGTACAGTATATGCGGGAGGTCAATTATCGGGCTGCAGCCCCTCTGTTCCACGCTCGTCGTGCAGCATGTCGTGCCGTTCGTGGATGGCGTTCTGCCGGTCCAGCATGCCGATATCGAGCACCGGAGAGGCGTCGATGTGCTGGGCGTCCATCATCTGTGCTATGCGCTGGAGTGAGGAGATGATCATGGTCTGCTCCCACTCCTGCAGGTCGCCGAACTGGCGGGTGAACTGGGCCTGCAGGGGCAGGGGAGCGCTCTTGAGCATCTCCATGCCCTGGTCGGTGAGGTAGGCGTGCACCTTGCGCTTGTCGGTCTTGGAACGCTCGCGGAAGATCAGTTCGCGCTTTTCCAGGCGGTCGAGAATGGAGGTCACCGTTGCCTGGCTGAGACTGACATCGGTGGCCAGTTCGCCGATGGTCACCTCGCCCTTGTCGCGGATCGACTGCAGCAGCAGGATTTGCGGCGCGGTCAGCCCGGTGGTTTTGGCGAGGTGCTTGGAGTGCAGGTCGGTGGCGCGGATAACCCGTCGCAGGGCGACCAGGACTTCATCGATGCGGCCCAAGAGTGTTTCCTGTCCAGAGAAGAGAAGGGCCGGATTATAACCACCCACTTCCCATTCCCGGAAAGTTCCATCCTCAAAATCTTTCGCCTCACTGGATTCCGGCGGCTTCTTTCTGGCTGTCTGTGCGGTCATTCGCTTCTCGTTTTTCGGTCATTGTATTGAAATGTATAGAGAGCTAAACAAATAATTCGTTCAATTTGAAGGCGATTCTCTCTGATAGTGGCCAAAATGTGAACAAATAACTCGAAATTGGGGGTTATAAAATCAAAATCACGCCACTATAATATCGAACACGAAATATTTGAGCAGAAATATTTAGGAGTAGATAGATGACTGCCGAAATCACATTGCGCGTTCCTGTCCGGGAAGACGGCAATGCGGTACACCAGCTGATAGGGTGTTGCCCGCCGCTGGACACCAATTCCATGTACTGCAATCTCCTGCAGTGCGCCCACTTCGCCGACACCTCGGTGGCCGCCCTGATGGACGGCGAGCTGGTGGGCTTCATCTCCGGCTATATCATCCCCGGCCGCGACGACACCCTGTTCATCTGGCAGGTGGCGGTGGGCGAAAAAGCCCGCGGCCAGGGGCTGGCCGGGAAAATGCTGGCCCATATCGTCGAGCGCCAGCACTGCGCTGACGTGCGCTTTATGGAAACCACCATTACCGAAGACAACGCGGCCTCTTGGGCCCTGTTCAGTCGCTTTGCCGAGCGCCGCGAAGCCGAAATGTCGCGCAGCGTCATGTTCGACAGGGAGCGCCATTTCGGTGGCGAGCACGCCTCCGAGTTGCTGGTGCGCATCGGCCCCTTCGGCGGCCAGGCCGCTGTCCGCGCTGCCGGTTGAAGCCGCAGCGTCATTACCAGTCACTGTCCGCAAGACACAACATTCACGCCCAGATACTCAAGCAAGAGGAACTGCCATGAAAATTTTTGAAGAAATCGAATCCGAAGTTCAGAGCTATGCCCGCTCCTTTCCCCGCGTCTTCAATCGCGCCCAGGGGGAATTCCTGTACGACGAGGACGGCACCGAGTACATCGACTTCCTGGCCGGCGCCGGCACCCTGAACTACGGCCACAACAACCCGGCGTTCAAGGAAAAGCTGCTGGAGTATATTCATGCCGACGGCATCACCCACGGCCTGGACCTGCACACGCGCGCCAAGGGCACTTTCCTCGAGGCGTTTAACGAGAAGATTCTCAAGCCCCGGAGCATGGAGTACGTGATGCAGTTCACCGGACCCACCGGCACCAACGCGGTGGAGGCGGCCCTGAAACTGGCCCGCAGCGTGACCGGGCGCGAGAATGTGATTTCCTTTACCAACGGCTTTCACGGCGTGAGCCTGGGTTCCCTGGCCACCACCGGTAACTCCCATCACCGCGGCGCCGCCGGCGTCACCCTGAGTGGCAGCAGCCGCATGCCCTATGACGGCTATCTCGGCGAGGATATCGATACCACCGCCTACCTGGACAAGGTGCTGTCCGACTCCAGCAGCGGTGTCGACCTGCCGGCGGCGGTTATCGTCGAAACCGTACAGGGCGAGGGTGGTATCAACGCCGCCAGCGTGGAGTGGCTGCGCAACCTGGAAAGCGTGTGTCGCAAGCACAACCTGCTGCTGATTGTCGATGACATCCAGGCGGGCTGCGGCCGTACCGGCACCTTCTTCAGCTTTGAAGAGGCCGGCATTACCCCGGACATCATTACCCTGTCCAAGTCCCTCGGCGGCTACGGCCTGCCCTTTGCGGTGGTGCTGATCCGCCCCGAGCTGGACCAGTGGAAACCGGGCGAGCACAACGGCACCTTCCGTGGCAATAACTTTGCCTTTGTCACTGCAACTGCCGCCATCGATGAATACTGGAGCGATGACAACTTCGCCCGCAGTGTGCGCGCCAAGGGTGACTATGTGGCCAAGCGCCTGAACCAGATCGTGGAGAAGTACGGCGAGGGCAATTTCACCTCCTGCGGTCGCGGCATGTTCCGCGGCATCAACTGCGTCAACGGCGATATCGCCGGCAAGATCACCAGCGCCGCCTTCAAGAAGGGGCTGATCATCGAGACCAGTGGCGCAGACGACCAGGTAGTGAAATTCCTGTGTCCGCTGGTGATCAGCGAAGCGAGCCTCAAGCGCGGTATCGATATCGTGGAGCAGGCCATTGCCGAAGTGTGCGCCGGCGAAGACAGCATTCCGGAGACGGTGGACTACTTCGACGAGGACTACCAGATCGAAGCCGGCGACGAGAGTGAGCGCGAAGTGATGCAGCGCGCCAGCTGAGGCGCATACCGCAGCGAACAAATATGGGTTGAACGGGGCCTGGGGCCCCACCAATACGGAGTGAAGTAAACGATGATAGTGAGAGATCTTGAAACCGCGTCCGCCACCGGCCGCAAAATTGTTTCACCGGATGGCAACTGGGACAGCGTGCGCATGTTACTGAAAGACGACAACATGGGCTTCTCTTTTCATATCACCACCATCTATGAAGGTGCGGATTTTGGCATGCACTACCAGAACCACCTGGAGTCGGTGTACTGCATGTCCGGTGAGGGCGAGGTGGAAACCGTGGCCGATGGCAAAAAATACCCCATCAAGGCCGGCACCCTTTACATCCTCGATAAAAACGACAAGCACATCCTGCGCGCCACCCGGGAAATGAAGATGGCCTGTGTGTTCAATCCGCCCCTGCACGGTACTGAAGTGCACAACAAGGAAGGTGCCTACGAACTGGAGGCGGATACCGTCACTGACTGAAGTGGACGTCGCCGGTGGCGTCCGGCCTGTCGTGACTGACAGCGGTCGCCACCTGGATCACTCACTTCAAACGGAACGGGAGACAACATGAATTTACACAGTGTGGAGAAAATCGGCGGTACGTCCATGAGCGACTACATCGCTGTACGCGACCACATCGTATTTGCCCAGGCCGCCGAGGGCACCCAGTACCAGCGGGTGTTCGTGGTATCGGCCTATGGCGGTATGACCAACAAGTTGCTGGAAGACAAGAAGGATGGCACCCCGGGCGTGTATGGCCTGTTTGCCGAGGGCTTTCGCGACGACAATTGGGTCGCGGCGCTGGAGGGCGTGCGCGCCGCCATGTACGAGAAAAACGCCAGCCTGTTTGAAGACCCGCTGCAGCTGCGCGCCGCCAATGAATTCATTGGCGAACGCCTGGACAGTGCACGCCAGTGCCTGGAGGACCTGCAGAGCCTGTGCCGCCACGGTCACTTCTCGGTGGAAGACCACCTGGCCACGGTGCGCGAGATGCTGGCCAGTGTGGGGGAGGCCCACAGCGCCTGGAACACCGCGCGCCTGTTGCAGGGAGACGGTATCAATGCAGTGTTTGTCGACCTGACCGGCTGGCAGTCCGCCGAGCATATTTCCCTCGACGAGCGCATCCTGCAGGCCTTTGCCAATCTCGACCTGAGCAAGCAAATGCCGATTGTGACCGGCTACGCACACAGTGAGGACGGCCTCATCAGTTCCTTCGATCGCGGCTATAGCGAGATGACCTTCAGCCGCCTGGCGGTGCTCACCCATGCGCGCGAAGCCATCATCCACAAGGAATTTCACCTCAGTACGGCGGATCCTGGCCTGGTGGGCGAGGACAACGCGGTGCCGATCGGCCGCACCAACTACGACGTGGCGGATCAGCTGGCCAACCTCGGTATGGAGGCCATCCACCCCAAGGCGGCCAAGGGCCTGCGCCAGAACGGTATCGCCCTGCGGGTGAAGAACACCTTCGAACCGGAGCACGGCGGCACGCTGATTACCGGCGATTATGTTTCCGATACCGCCTGCGTGGAGATTATTGCCGGCTGCCGCGGGGTATACGCGCTGGAACTGTTCGACCAGGACATGGCCGGCAAAGTCGCGGACTACGACATGGAAATCCTGAAGACGATCCAGCGTTTCCGCGCCCACAACGTGGCCAAGGACATCAACGCCAACACGGTGACCAACTACCTCGCCACCAACCTGAAGACGGTAAAGCGGATCAAGACGGCACTGGAGGAGCGTTTTCCGGAAGCGGAAATCCGCCAGCAGAAGGTGGCTATTGTCTCCGCCATTGGCAGCGACATGCAGGTACCGGGCATTCTGGCGAAGACGGTCAACGCCCTGTCCGAGCACGATATCAGCGTACTGGCGATACACCAGTCCATGCGCCAGGTGGATATGCAGTTCGTGGTCAACGAGGAAGATTACGAGCAGGCCATTCGCAGCCTGCACGCAGGCCTGGTGGAACCCCACGACCACGGCCGCGCCATCTGCCTCGCCTCCTGATCCGCTCCCCTCACCGGCCCGCTGCAGTAGCGCAGTGGGCCGGTGAGGGCTACGCTACGGCGAGGTTGTTTCAACACCCTGTCAGTGGTGATGCTGGCTCGCTTTTGCGTGCAGCAGGTGTTCGCTGTGGGAGGCGGTAGTGGCCAGGCTCCACAGGCCGCCGGCAATCAGTAGCAGGGCAATGGCGCGGCGCATGCCGCGGGAGCGCAGCAGCGCTTGCAGGCGGGTCGCTCCGACACTCACCAGCAACATGGCGGGCAGTGTGCCAGCGCCAAAGCTGAGCATTGTGGCCGCGCCATCCAGAGTGCTTTGGCGCGTTGCCGCCAGCGCCAGGGCGCTGTAGATCAGGCCGCAGGGCATGACACCCCAGCACAGGCCGAGGGCCAGTGCCTCTCGCGGCCTGCGCAGGGGAAGCAGCGGGGCCGCGAGTCTCTGCAGCGGGCGCCAGAGGAAGGCACCCCCCCGCTCCAGCCACTGCAGGCCGAACCACCAGTTTCCGATATAAAGTCCCATGGCAATCAGCAGCAGTGCGGCCAGGTAGCGCAGGGCCAGGGTCCATCCGGCAACATCGGGGGTTGCGGCGAGAGTGCCAGCGGCGGCGCCGAGCAGGGTATAGCTCAGCAGTCGCCCGCAGTGGTAGGCGGCGGTGGTGGCAGGCGTTGCCGCTCCGCCGAGACCGAGTGCAGCGCTGATACCTCCGCACATCCCCAGGCAGTGGCCGGCGCCAGCCAGGCCGACAGCAAAGGCCGCCAGCAGGCTTGCATCGCTGAGCAGGCTGTCCGGCAAAAGCGTCAGTCCCGCCCGCCGGTTTCGCTGCCGGCCCCGCTACCAGGTGTATCTCCGGGCGCCGGTTTTTCATCCTTGCGCCCGGGCACGTCATCATCCATCACAACGCGCCAGGCCTCCTTGTCGAGGTCGTCATACTGGCCGTTGTTAATGGCCCACAGCAGCAGGCGCAGGGCAACAATGCAGAAGATGAGAGCGACGGGAATCAGCAGATAGAGGCTTGCCATGGTGTTTCAGGTGCCTTTGCGGGTCAGTCGCAGCGAGTTTAGCACCACCAGCAGGGAGCTGGCGGACATACCCAGCGCAGCGGCCCAGGGAGGCACCAGGCCGGCGGCGGCGAGGGGAATGGCACAGAGATTGTAGCCCAGGGCCCAGGCCATATTCTGCAGTATCACCCTGCGACAGCGCAGGGCGGTGCGCCAGCTGAGGGCAATGCCGTCGAGGTCGCGACTCTCCATGACGAAATCCGCCTGGGCGCGGGCCAGATCGGTGGCCTGGGCAACGGCGAAGGATACATCCGCCCGGGCCAGCAGGGGGCCATCGTTCAGACCGTCGCCAATGGCGGCTACCACGTGCCCGCTGGCCTGCAATTCTTCCAGTCGCAGCAGTTTCTGGTCGGGGTCGAGACCGCCGCGGGCACTGTTCAACGGCAGTGCCTGTGCCACCACGGCGACCCGTTCCGGACGGTCGCCGGATAGCAGTTCGATGTGGATTCCCGCTGCGCCCAGTTGCGCCAGCAGGGGCTCTGCATCCGGGCGCAACTGATCGTCGAAGCCGAGCCAGGCCAGGGCTTTGTTGCGTCGCACCAGTGCCACCCAGTAGTGCTGTGTATCCGGAGGTTCTGCCAGGGCAGGGGCAATTTCCCGGCAAAAATCCCGGCTGCCGATGCGCCACTCGCAGTTATCGCGAAAGCCGCTGACGCCGGCGCCGATGCAGTACTGCAGATGCTCGAAGCCTGGCGCTTTCACAGCACCTTCGAAGGCTTTCGCCACCGGGTGGCGCGATGCGCTTTGCAGGGCCGCTGCCATTGCCGTCAACTGCGCGCTGTCCAGGGTGGACAGCGGCAGTACCTGCCGCAGGTTCAGCGCGCCGTGGGTGAGTGTGCCGGTTTTGTCCACCAGCAGGGTGTCACTGCGCGACAGGGCATCCAGGGCATTCTCTCCGTGCACCAGAATGCCGCGGCGGCGCAGGGCGGCGGCGGCGCTGGTGAGCGCGGCGGGTGTGGCCAGTGCCAGGGCACAGGGGCAGCTGATGACCAGCACCGACAGACTGACCCAGAGTGCGCGCCCCGGATCGATCTGGTACCAGACGAAGGCGGTGGCCGAGGTCACCAGCAGTACAGCCAGTACAAACCAGCCGGCGATACGGTCAGCCAGTTTCGCCAGGCGCGGCCGGGCGCCGCCGGCACGTCCCACCGATTGCTGCAGGGCTGCCAGGCGGGTTTCGCTGTAGGGGCCGCTGGCCTCGATTTCCAGCGCGCCCTCAAGGTTCAGCGTACCGGCAAATACGGTGTCGCCGGGAGCCACAGGGCGCGGCTGGTATTCACCGTTAAAGCTGTCCTCGCGCACTGAGCTGTGCCCGGCACACACCCGCCCGTCCACGGCAATGACACTGCCGGCCGTTGCCAGCAGGCGGTCACCCCGGGTGACTTTGATACGTGCCTCGGGTTGCCAAGTGCCCGCCTGCCAGCGCTGCACCAGGCTGGGCAGGGCGCTCTCTACCTCGTACCAGTTGAGCTGGAAACGACGCCGTACACGCTGCTCGAGAAAGCGGCCGAGCAGCAGGAAAAAGGTGAACATAAGGACCGAGTCAAAATAGACCTGGCCGCCACCGCTCACGGTGGCCCAGGCGCTGGCCAGCCAGGCCAGCCCGATGGCGAGGGCGACCGGCAGGTCCATCACCAGCGCGCCGGCGCGCAGGTGGCGCCAGGCGTTTTCGAAAAAGCTGCGCGATGAATAGGCCACCACGAAAGTGGTGATGATCAGGCTCACCCAGCGCATCAGATCCCGGTGAGCGTCGTCGATGCCCTGCAAATCGCCAGCGTGCAGGGCAATGGCGAACATCCCCGCCTGCATCATGCCGAGACCGGCCACCGCCAGGCGGCGCAGGTTGCTACGGTGTTCGGCGTCCATCTGTTCGCGCCGGGTTCGGGCCAGGAAGGGTTGGGCGCGGTAGCCGAGTTGTTCCACCCGGGCGAAGATCTGTGACAGCTGCAGGGCGGAACTGTCAAAGCGAATGTCCAGACGCTGGTGCTGCAGGTTGACATTGGCCGACAGGACCCCGGGCATCTGGTCCAGGCCCTGTTCTATCAGCCAGGTGCAGGCGGCACAGTGAATGCCCCCCAGGAGCAGGCGTGCCTGGCGGGTTCCGTCGCCATCTGGCTGGCTAAAACCGGCGGCGACCTCGGGGTCGTCGTAGATGGCGAACTGCTCTGCCGGCGCTGCAGTGGCGGTGCCGGGGCGTTCGCCATAGCTGCTGCGGCGCCGGTAATAGGCTTCCAGCCCGCCTTCCCGCACCAGGGTGGCGATGGCCGCGCAGCCGGGGCAGCACATGGGTCGCTCGCTGCCATCGATGACCACGGCGTATCGGCTCCCCGCCGGGACGTCTTCACCGCAGTGAAAGCAGTGCGCAGGCAGTGCCGTGGCGTCGCCGACGACCGCTTCAGCCGCGCCCGGCATCGCCGAAATCAGCAGCTTTGAACTGTCCGTCCAGGCGCCAGACCGGCTCACCCTCACTCTCCAGTACCCAGTGCCAGCCGGGCTCTGGCAGGCGGGGCAGGCGGGCGCGATAGTGTCCGGGACTGGCCTGCATAAGGGGCAGAGCGAAATCCCGGTCTGCTTCCATGGGGTGGGAAATCGACAGCCGCAACTGGCGCTCCTGAACCGGACCGCGGGTGGTCACCAGCAGCGCGTCGCCCTGTAATTGCAGGGCCGCTTCAATACCGGCGGCCTCGGCACGCTGGCGTTTGGCCAGTTCGCGATTGATGGCGAGCCCGTCTTTGTAGTATTCGTCCACCACCAGATCATCTGCCCCGGTATGGGCGATGACCATAGTCCACAGGCTGGCCACCACCGCGCAGGCGGGCAGGGCGATCAGGAACCAGGGCCAGAATTGCCGGTACCAGGGCAGGGTGGGGGCTTCGCGCAGGCTGCTCATTGGAAGGGCACCATAAATCGTGACTCGGCAGTGACGGCGATGTCCGGATTATCGGTAGCCGTGACGGTGAATTCAATCTCGGTACTCGGTTTGTCGAGGACGCCGGCGGGCATACGCAGGCGCAGGGACAGCTCACGCACTTCGCCCGCGCTCAGGGTGTGGTGTGTCTCACCGATCAGCAGGACATTGTCGAGACCGCCGACTTCCACCCGGTATTCGTGCATCTCGCTGTCCATGTTGGCGAGGTGCAGGGTATAGATATTATCGATATCGCCTTCGGCGGTGGCGGTGTAGAGCTGGTTTCGGTCGCGAAACACGCTGACTTCCATCGGTACCCGGTTGAGCACCGTGTAGGCAAATACGCCGACCATCAGGCTGAGTACCGCCGCGTAACCAACGATGCGCGGGCGCACCCAGTGAGTAACGCCGCCCTCCAGCTGGTGCTCGCTGGTGTAGCGGATCAGGCCGCGGGGGTAGCTCATTTTGTCCATCACCGAATTGCAGGCGTCGATGCACAGGGCGCAGCCGATGCACTGGTACTGCAGGCCGTCGCGGATATCGATGCCGGTGGGGCAGACCTGCACGCAGAGCGAGCAGTCGATGCAATCCCCCAGACCCTGGGCCCGGTAGTCGCTGCCCCGCTTGCGCGAGCCGCGCGGCTCACCCCGGGCCGGGTCATAGGACACGATCAGCGTGTCCTGGTCGAACATCACCGACTGGAAGCGCGCGTAGGGGCAGATGTGGGTGCACACCTGCTCCCGCATCCAGCCGGCGTTGATATAGGTGGCGCAGGTAAAAAACACCACCCAGGCCACCACCATCAGGGTGCTGGAAAAGGTGAGCAGTTCCGGTAGCAGTTGCCGGGCGGGATAGAAATAGGCGACAAAGGTGAAACCGGTAAAGAACGACACCAGCAGCCAGCCGCCGTGTTTGGCGCATTTGCGCAGCAATTTCCCGCTATTCCACGGGGCCTTGTCCAGCTTGATGCGCTGGTTGCGACTGCCCTCGGTTTTCTGTTCGATCCACATGAAGATGCTGGTCCACACCGTTTGCGGGCAGGTGTAACCGCACCAGATACGTCCGGCAAAGGTGGTCACCGCGAACAGGGCGAAGGCGGCAATGATCAGCAGAAAGGCCAGCAGGAAGAAGTCCTGGGGCCAGAAGGTCAGGCCGAAAATATGGAACTTGCGGGCCGGCAGGTCGAACAGGACTGCCTGGCGCCCCTCCCAGTCGAGCCAGGGCAGCAGGAAGTAACCCAGCAGCAATGGCCAGCCGGTGTAGAGCCGGATACGCTGGAAAAAGCCCTCGATCCTGCGGGTGTAGATTTTTTCGCGGTGCTGGTACAGATCCATCTCTCCCACTTCAGCGGGAGCGACGTCCTGCACATCGATCAGATCCGGGTCAGACATCGCGCGGTACCATCGAAAGAGTGAGGGGGCGCGCACCCCGGCGGGGGCGCGCGGAGACTAGTTGGCCTCGCGCAGGCCGTAGACGTAGGCTGCGAGGATGTGGATTTTCTCCGGCCCCAGCTGGTGGTTGAAGGCCGGCATGACGCCACTGCGGCCAGCGCGTACCGAGTGGGCGATTTCCGAGGGAGTGCCGCCATACAGCCAGATACCGTCGGTCAGGTTGGGCGCTCCCAGGGCCGGGTTGCCCTTGCCTTCGGGGCCGTGACAGGCGACACAGTAGGTTTTGAAGTGGGCTTCGCCGGCGGCCACCATACCGGCGTCGGGCTCGTGATTGTTCAGGCTCAGCACATAGGCCGCGACCTCCTCCACCCCGCGGTCACCGATGACGTTTTCCCAGGCGGGCATGGCGGCCTGGCGGCCGTTGGTGATGCTGGCCTCGATAGTCGCGGCATCGCCACCGTAGAGCCAGTCGTCGTCGGTGAGATTGGGGAAGCCGTAGCCGCCGCGGGCATCGGCGCCGTGGCACTGGGAGCAGTTGTTGCCAAACATGCGCATTCCCATGCGGCGCACTACCGGGTCACTGGCAATTTCCTCGATGGGCAGGGCCAGGTAGCGGTCGTACATGGCGCGGTGGCGTTCTTCCGCCGCGGCTACCCGCTCGGCGTGCTGGCCGGTGGAGGTCCAGCCGATGACCCCCGGGAAATTACCCATGCCGGGATAGACCACCAGGTAGCCGACCCCCCAGATAATGGTGATCAGGAACATGAAGAACCACCAGGCGGGCAGCGGGTTGTCATACTCCTCAATACCGTCGTAGGCATGGCCGGTGGGGGTATCTTCCTTTTTCGCGCCGGTCTTGCGGTTGCCCAGCAGCAGCCAGGTCATGGCGATCAGGGTGATGCTGGTGAGGATGATGATCCACGCGCTCCAGAAACTAGTCATTCCTGACGTCCTCCCGCATCGTACGTTGATTCATTTCTTCGTCGGCGAAGGGGAGTTGCGCCGCTTCGTCAAAGGTCTTGCGGCGCTTGCCGCTGTAGGCCCAGATGCACAGCCCGATAAAGGAAATCATCAGGAACAGTGTGCTCAGCCCCCTGAGGTCGTTGATGTCCATGACTACCTCCGCATCTGCAGCAGGGTGCCCAGCTGCTGGAGGTAGGCGACCACCGCGTCCACCTCGCTCTTGCCGGCCACAGCCTCGGCCGCGCCGGCAATGTCCTCGTCGGTATAGGGCACGCCGACGCTGCGCAGGGCGGCCATTTTGCGCCCGGTTATGTCGCCGTCGAGGGTGTTGTCAAACAGCCAGGGATAGGAGGGCATAATCGATTCGGGAACCACGTCTCTGGGGTTGTAGAGGTGGGCCCGGTGCCAGTCGTCACTGTAGCGACCGCCGACCCGCGCCAGGTCCGGTCCGGTGCGCTTGGAGCCCCACAGAAAGGGGTGGTTGTAGACGAATTCGCCCGCCACCGAATAGTGGCCGTAGCGCTCGGTCTCGGCGCGCAGCGGGCGGATCATCTGTGAGTGGCAGGTGTTACAGCCTTCGCGGATATAGATATCGCGCCCTTCCAGGGCCAGTGCCGGCAGCGGTTTCAAACCTTCAACCGGTTCTTTGACCTGATCGCCGAACACCAGCGGGGCCAGTTCCACCAGGGTGCCGAAGCTGATGGCCACAATCGTCAGCACGATCATCAGGCTGACGTTTTTTTCGATCTTGTCGTGTTTGCTCAGTGCCATGATGTCCGCTCCCTAGGCCGCAGTGGCTGCCGCGGAGGCAGGCTGGTCTTCGCTCGCGTCACGGCGGGCGGTCATGTACAGGTTGTAGGCCATCACCAGCATGCCGGCAAAGAAAATAGCGCCGCCGGCTACCCGCACGATATAACCAGGGTGGCTGGCCACCACCGATTCCACGAAGGTGTAGGTGAGGGTGCCGTCCTGGTTGTAGGCGCGCCACATCAGGCCCTGCATGATGCCGTTGACCCACATGGAGGCGATGTAGAGCACCGTGCCAATGGTCGACATCCAGAAATGCACATTGATCAGGTCGATGCTGTACATTTTCTCCTTGCCGAACAGGATGGGGATCAGGTGGTAGGTACTGCCGATGGAGATCATCGCCACCCAGCCCAGGGCGCCGGAGTGCACGTGGCCAATGGTCCAGTCGGTGTAGTGGGAGAGGGCGTTGACCGTCTTGATCGACATCATCGGCCCCTCGAAGGTAGACATGCCGTAGAAGGACAGGCTGACCACCAGGAAGCGCAGGATGGGGTCGGTGCGCAATTTGTGCCACGCGCCGGAGAGGGTCATCATGCCGTTGATCATCCCGCCCCAGGACGGTGCCAGCAGGATGATGGACATTACCATGCCCAGGCTCTGGGCCCAGTCCGGCAGGGCGGTGTAGTGCAGGTGGTGGGGGCCGGCCCAGATATACACGGCGATCAGCGCCCAGAAGTGCACGATGGACAGACGGTAGGAATAGACCGGCCGTTCTGCCTGCTTGGGCACGAAGTAGTACATCATGCCGAGGAAACCGGCGGTAAGGAAAAAGCCTACCGCATTGTGGCCGTACCACCACTGCATCATGGCGTCCACCGTGCCGGCATAGATGGAGTAGGACTTGGTCATATCCACCGGTACCGCGAGACTGTTGAGAATGTGCAGCACGGCGACCGTGAGGATAAAGCCGCCATAGAACCAGTTGGCGACGTAGATGTGGCTGGTATTGCGCCTGGCAATGGTGCCGAAAAACACGATGGCGTAGCTGACCCAGACCACCGCGATCAGGATGTCGATGGGCCATTCCAGTTCCGCGTACTCCTTGGAGGAGGTATAGCCCAGCGGCAATGTGATGGCGGCCAGTACGATCACAGCCTGCCAGCCCCAGAAGGTAAAGGCCGCCAGCTTGTCGGAAATCAGCCGCACCTGGCAGGTGCGTTGAACCACGTAGTAGGATGTGGCGAACAGGGCGCTGCCGCCAAAGGCGAAGATGACTGCGTTGGTGTGCAGGGGGCGCAGGCGACCGAAACTGGTCCAGGGAAGGTCGAAGTTCAACGCCGGCCAGGCCAGCTGGGCGGCAATCCACACCCCGACCAGCATGCCGACAATGCCCCAGACCACGGTCATCACCGCGAACTGGCGCACTACCTTGTAGTTGTAGGTAGGGTGCTCCAGTGCAGAATTCAGTTCAGTCATGATTCGCTTCCATCGTCATGCGGAGGTTGGGACCGGAACCCGTCAGTCAGTGAAGGCCGGCGCGGCGCCCAGATCCCACAGGAATACCGACCCGACCATGAGGCAGATCAGGATCACCAGTGAAATGGCGATAACCGCGCTGGAAAACAGGAAACCGCGCTCCTCGGGGATATTCATGATGATGGGAATACCGAGGTAGAGCAGGTAGACGGACCAGCTGACGGCGGCGACGCCGACCAGCAGGTCCAGCCACAGGAGGGGATAAAATCCCACCAGGCCGGCAATGAACATGGGGGTGGCGGTAAGGCCGGCCACCACAATGCCTTTTGCGGTACTGGACTCGGCGCCGTAGGTGTGGGCCATCCAGTGTATGAAGTAGCCGATGCCCGCCACACAGGCGAGCATGCCGAGGTAAAACAGGATGCTGAGCTGGCGCGCGCTCTCCGGGGTCAGTTTGACGGGTTGCCCGCTGCTGCCTACCGTCCAGCCTACCTGGCTGGTGCCATAGTACCAGGCTACCGCCGGCAGTATGGCCATGATGCAGGGGTAGAGCACCAGGGTATTGAATGAGGGGCCGGGCAGGTTTGCCACGGTGCGCCATTGCTCGCTGGGCTTTACCAGCAAACCAAAGGTGTGTTGGATCATTTTATTGCTCTCTCCCCAACGGTCTAAAGGTCAGGCATGCATCACGCCGGTTGCACTGGCACCCCGGGCATTTGACAGTACCAGCGGCCTGTTACGCCTTTCGCTTTCACCACGCCGCCGCGAACAGGGCTGTGGCTTCCCCAATAAAGCCCTACATGCCTTGTGGAATTGTAGACCAAAGCAAAGCGCATACAACTCGCCGGTCTAAATATTGGGTGGACAAATTGTCCGGGGGGGGGGGGCGCCGGTTCAACCCAGGGAGGCGACGCTCTTCAGGACCAGGCGCACCAGTTCTGCCTGGCGCGACACCCCGGTCTTGGCAAAGATCGACTTGAGCTGGGCGCGGGCCGTGTGCTGGGACACGTTCTGCGATTCGGAGACCTCGGCCAGGCTCAGGCCGCGGGACAGGAGAATGGCCAGGTTGGCTTCCGCCGGGGTCAGGCCGAACAGCTCACCGAGGGTGTTCTGGGAGGCGGACTCGCGCAAATCGGGGTCGCTGATGAAAACGGCGGCACAGGGGCTGGCCTGACCCTCGCCCCATTCGGAGCTGGCAATCGGGCGTATCACCAGGCCGAGATCGGCATGACCCCGGCTCCGGGGTACCCGCAGGGCGCGCACCACCGAGGCCTCGCCGCGCTGCTGGGCGCGGATTACGGTGGTCAGCGCCTCCTGCAGACGCCGGTTCAGTTCGCGACTGCCCACCTGTAAGTGCTGGTCTTTCTCCAATAGTCCGTCGCGCTCTTCCAGCAGGGCTTTGGCCAGGGCATTGGTGTTCAGGACCCGACCGGTTTCGTCGAGAATGATGGTGGCCACCGCCAGCTGGTTGACGGCACCGGCGTACAGGTCGCGCTCGCTGGTGGTGCGGCTGAGGCGGGCGTGAATGTGCAGGGCGCGCTGCAGGTGGGGAGCAATGCGCTCCAGTAGCGCGCGGTCATCGCGGCGAAAAGCGCCATCCTGGCGGCGCCGGGAAAAACGCAGGCGCGCGACCATGCCACCCGGTTCGGCGGTATCGATACCGAGAATATGAAACAGGTTCACCGGTTGCAGGTAGTGGCGGTAGTAGTCCGAGTGCTCCAGCTCACGTTCGTCGAGCATGTCCTCGAGCGCCACCACCCGGTTCAGGGGCAGGTTGATGAAGGGGTCAAGGGCGAAGAACTGCTCGCGGTAGGCGATGACTTCCCAGTCGTTGGGGTCCGCCAGGCTTTCGTCGACGCTGTCGCGTACACTGTTGAGAATCAGCCCGTGATCGTCCTGGGCCGGTGGCCGCAATACCAGTGAGGCGACCTGGGCGTCGAACAGCTCCCGCAGCTGGGGCAGGGCGCTCTGCCAGGGCCGATCCTCCAGCGGCCCGTCGTAGACCAGCCCCAGTAACTGGTCGAAGTCGGGGCTGCCACTGTCCGTGCCGCGCGGCATGGTTACTTCTCTATGCTCGAGAGCTCTGCGGCTATATCTTCCAGCAGGCGCGGGCGACCGATACCCCAACCCTGCAGGTAGTCCACCCCGAGTTCTTCCAGCTTGACGATGATCGGTTCGCTCTCTACTGACTCGGCAATGGTTTCCTGGCCGAGGAAGTGGGCGAGATCATTGATCGACCGGGTCATGGTGAAGTCGTTGCGATTCTCGTGGATGCCGGTGATGAACATGCCGTCGATCTTGACGTAGTCCACCGGCAGTTCACGCAGATAGCTGTGGCTCGCGAGGCCAGTGCCAAAATCGTCGAGGGAGAACTTGCAGCCGATGTTGCGGAAGGCGCGGACAAAATCGGCAGCTTTGATCAGGTTGGTGATCGTCCCGGTCTCGGTGATTTCGAAACACAGGCGATTGGTGCCTACGCCAAACTCGGATATCTGCTCGAATAGATACTCCATGAAATCGTCATTGGTGATACTGATCCCCGACAGGTTGATGGCGAGATTGGGCACCACTTTCTGGGCATCCATCACGCGGCTGATCCACTGAAAGGCTTCGCGCACCACCCAGCGGTCGACCTCAGTCATGAAACCGTGTCGCTCTGCGGCGAGAATGAAATTCTCCGGCGACTCGATTTCGCCTTCGGCATTGCGAATGCCCAGCAGCAATTCGTAGTGGTGGCTGGTTTCACCACCACCGCGCAGGGCTGTTTTCACTATGGGCTGGGCGCGCAGGACAAAACGATCTGTGGCCAGCGCCTGCTCGAGGTCGTGGCGGGCGGCGGCCTGGCGCTGGCGGCGGGGCTGTTGCTGTCCGTCCTCCGTGCCCTGGGCGACAGCGACCCGGTTGCGCCCCTCGTCCTTGGCCTGGTACATGGCCGATTCGGCAGCCGCCAGTATGGTTTCCACGTCGGCGCTGTCCTCGCCGATCGGGGCAATGCCGACAGAGACGGTGAAGCGAATCAGGTCACCCTCGATCTCCAGGCAGCCGCTCTCAATATCTGCGCGGATTTTCTCCGCTGCCGCGGTGGCCCGGGGGATATCGTGGTCCACCAGCAGGATGCCGAAACTGTCCTCCTGCAGTCGGGCGGTGGACATCTTGCTGCCGTGCAGTTGTGACAACAGCTTGGCAAACTCCATCAGAACCTGGTCGCCGGTTACCTCGTCGTAGACCTCATTGACCAGTTTGAACTGGTCGATATTCAGGTGCAGGACGGCGTGTCGCGACGCCTTGCGGTCGGCGTGACGCAGGGCTCGCGCCACCTGGTCCTCAAAGGTCCGGCGGTTGATAAGGCGGGTCAGCTGGTCGTGGTTGCGGCTGAAATTCAGGGTTTCCTGTACTGACTCCAGCGTGCCGTACAGGCTCTGGTCCACCAGCGACATCTGATCTGCCGCAGAGGGGGGCTTGGCGCCCCGGCTCAGGTGTCGGGCCAGTTGTACCGCATTCATTTCGGCGACTTTCTGCCCGCGCTCGTTGACGAAAATGAAGTGGTCGAGATCGGGGCTGATCCAGGCCAGCTGCATGCGTTTGCGCACGCCCTTGGGGTCGCGATAACTCAGCCAGCTGCCGGTTTCGAGTTGCTGCACCCGCTTTACCCAGCGGCGCAGACGCCGCGTCCGGTTCAGGCGCTGCTGCAGCTCGGCGGCGCTGGGGCCGGGGTTGAAGTCGTCATCACCGAGCAGGCAGCTGGTTACCGGGCGCTCGCCGGAGAGCGCCAGGCGCAGCTCGTCGAGCACCGGCGCCAGTTCGATATTGGCCGGCAGCTCAGAGGCGACCTGCTGCTCCAGCATGTCGATGAAGGGGTCGGCTTCGAGGCCGTGTTGCATGGATTTGCTGGCGCCGGGCTGTTCCCGCTGCTCTTCCAGCCACTCGCCCAGCAGGTCGATAGTGCGCAGGTGGTCCTGCCAGCTGGCGCTGCCCGTGCCCTGCTTGATCCAGGTCAGGACCAGCAGGTCGCGCCAGCCGCGCTGGATAAACTCCAGCAACAGTTGTGGTACTTCCGCGTCGCCGAGGCGTGCGCGGATGGTGGTGTCGACCTCCGCGCGAGCCTGGCGCAGACGGTACTGGCCTTCCTGGGTGCGAATAACGCGCTCGACATTGCGGGTCTGGGCCGACACCTGCTGCTGTACCAGGCGGTCGACTTCTTCCAGGGCGGTGTCGAAGACGCCGGTATCGCGGTCGTAGCCCGCGACGATGCCCTCGATAATGCCGGTGACCTTGCCTTCCAGCATGCGATTCGGGAAGTTGCCGGCAGCGGCGAGCTGGGCGAGTTTGTCGATCACACCGCGGGCGGCGTGCTGATTGTCGATGAAAAACCGCGGTTCCTGCAGCGCCAGCTTGGCCAGTGGCACCTGCAGGTCGGACAGGGTCGGTTGCAGCTGCTCCGAGACATCCATCTGGCTGTGGATGGTGCTGAACAGGGTGTCTACCAGGTCCAGCTGGTTGATGCTGTCGGGTCCGGAGCCGGCTGTGCCGCGCAGGGTATCGAAGCGCTCACTGTTGGCGGACAGGAACTGGCGCAACGAACCGAGGTCGCGCAGCTCCTGGCGCAGCGCGCTGTCGCGCTGCAGGTTGTCCAGCGCCTGCAGGACTGAGTCGGCGCTGGCGGCCGGCGCATCGCGCTGTGGCGCCGCGCCGGGTAGGGCCTCGCGCTGGAAGTTCAGGGCATCCAGCACCGACTGGTACATTTCAGCAGATATTGCCGGTGTCGCAGGTTCCCGGTTGCCGGAGGCTTCCTCGACGGGTGCTTCCTCGCTATCGATTGGCGAGGATTCCGGTGCCTGCCGTTCGGGCTTGCTGGCGCCCTGCTGCTCGGCGCGTGCCCGGTCCAGGACCGAGCCCTTGGCACTGATTTCCTCTTCCAGGTCGGGGTAAATACCGGCCTTGATCAGTCCCTGGTTGAGGCTGCGGTAGTAGGCTTCAAGCCGGGGCATGAAGAGGCGCAGGAAGGCGTCGAAAACGACCGAGGTGGCCCGGTGATTGATGTCGGCACGGGACAGCAGGGCCTGCAGTGCGGTACAGAGTTCGGCGATATGCACCGGCAGTCGCACATCCAGCGGCGGCGCCGGGATGGCAGTGGCCAGTCGCACTGTCAGGCACTCCAGCACATCCCCGTACCACTCCCGCCCCATATTGATCATGCGATCAACCGCGAGAAAGTCCTCGAAATCCTCGATGTCCACCAGATCCAGTGTATGACCGTCCGGCGAGGATTGCTGCCACTGCTGGTGATTGACGGGCTCTGCCGGAACGAGGTCGCGGAAATTGCCGCGGACTGCTTCGATCAGCCCTTCAGTGAAATCGTGGCCCTGTTCTGACAGGGTACGCGCCGCTTCGGTCAATGCGGGATCGCCGCCCTGGACGGCGCTGGCGCGCTCTTTCAGGTGCTGGGGGAGCTTGTCGATAAAGGCGGCCCACAGAGGCCTGAGCTGATCGCAGGCTGCCTGTTCAAATGCCTGTAGAGAGGCACTGCCCTGTGCCGATACCGGCGGTGCCGCTACTGCTACCGCTACCGGGTCTGGTGGCTGTTTGCTCAGCGCCCGATGGCAGCGGGTGCCATGGGCACTGTCGGGGCGCAGCAGCACAACCCCGCCCTTGATATCACTGACTGTCACCGGGATACGGTCGAGCGGCCCCTGATCGTCCTCCAGTGCCTCGGGCAGAAGGGTGGCCCGGGAACCCTGTTTCAGGCTCAGGCGCTGGGGCCCGCGGCCGCCGACCAGGCGCACATCACGCAATTCGATGCCCGTGTCATCGACTGCATAGATCCTGCCCGACAGCCTCACCGCATCAGGCAGTTCCAGCACGGCGACGTGGGAATCGGGTGGGGTGGCAGTCTGGGGCATGCAGTCTCTTAGTACTTGGTCGCTGGCAGGGCGCGTGTGCGGGACGCGTCAGTGCCAGCAGTATACCGCGATAGGGTCGGTGGACAACCGGCCGGTTCGCCGTCTGCGCCCTGGCGGAAGCGGCTCCCCGGCGCGGTTTACTTGTCGCAGTTGGTGTTGGCGGCGCCGAGGAAGGCCGGCGCCTCGCCACCACCGTGCACGGTCAGGCTGGCGCCGCTGATATAGGAGGACAGGGGGGAGCCGAGGAACAGGCAGGCGTCGCCGATGTCCCCGGGTAGCGCCATGCGCCCCAGGGGAATGGTGGCGCCGACCGCGGCGATACCCGCTTCGTCGCCGTAGTGAAGGTGGCTCTGCTCGGTGCGCACCAGGCCGGCGATAATCGCATTGACCCGCACCTTGGGCGCCCACTCTACCGCGAGAGAGGTGCCGAGATTGACCAGCCCGGCTTTCGCCGCGCCGTAGGCCGCCGTGCCGGGTGATGGGCGGATGGTGCTGACGCTGGCGATATTGATAATGCTGCCGCCGCTGTCCTGCTGCTGCATCTGGCGGTTGGCCACCTGGGCGAAATTGAGCGGGGCGATGAGGTTGAGGCGGATGATCGCCTCGGAAAAGCGCGGCGAGGCGGTGGCGGCGTCGGCGTAGGGCGCGCCGCCGGCATTGTTGACCAGCACGTCCAGGCGGCCAAAACGCTCAACTGTGGCGTTCACACAGGCCTCAACCTGCTCGAAGTCGCGTACATCGCAGGGGGTGAATGCCGCCTGGCGGCCTCCGGCTTCGGGCAGGCTGTCCGGCTCGCTGCGCCCGCAGATCATGACTTCGGCGCCAGCTGCCAGGAAACGTTCGCTGATACCGCGGCCCACGCCCTTGCCACCGCCGGTGACCAGGACCACTTTGCCGCTGAAATCGAGAGGGCTGTCCATCGTGGTTTAACTCCTTATTACACAGGTCCGGGCTGTCTTGTGGTCACCTTTTGATTTCCCTAAGATGCCTTGGCCATGCGCATGCTAAACGAATTCGGGGTGCTGGCAAGCGCGGCGCCACAGGGCTGCCCGGGCGTCGCCAGCGAAGCCCCTCTGGTCGCATAATCTGAACTCCTTCCCGATGGAACCTGCCCACAGGACGCAACAATCATGACAACAGACACTCTTCCGGTTCTGGCCATTCTCGGTGGTACCGGTGATCTCGGTACCGGCCTGGCCCGGCGCTGGGCCCAGGCCGGATACCGGGTCATTATCGGTTCACGCACTGCAGACAAGGCGGAGGCGGCGGTGGCCGACCTGCGCGAAGTCATGGCCGAGCGTGGCGTCGCTGCCGTTGCCGTGGAGGCGATGGAAAACCAGGCTGCCGCCGAGGCCGCCGACATCATTACCCTCACTGTTCCATTCAGTCACCAGGCGAGCACGCTGGAACAGCTGAAGCCGGCCCTGCAGGGAAAAATCCTGATCGATGTCACCGTGCCACTGGTGCCGCCGCGCGTCGCGCGGGTGCAATTGCCGGAGCAGGGCAGTGCTGGCCAGATTGCCCAGGAAATCCTGGGGGAGGAGGTCGCCGTGGTGTCCGCCTTCCAGAATGTGGCGGCCCACCACCTGCAGGAAGGGGCTGGCCTGGACTGCGATGTGCTGGTCTGCGGCAACAAGAAAGAGGCGCGCGCCGAGGTGATCAAGCTGGTGGAGGCCGCCGGTATGCGCGGCTTCCACGCCGGCATGATCAATAACGCCGCCGCCGCCGAGGCTCTCACCTCGGTACTGATTACCATCAACAAGCAGTACAGCTGCCATGCGGGTATCCGTATTACCGGTCTGGACCATGCTGAATGAATCCTGCCCTGCAGATCATTCCCCTGCTGGATTTTCCGCTGGTCGCTCCGGGCGATGATCTGGCCGCGCTGGTTGCCGCTGCCCTGCACCACAACCAGCTGGTACTGGAGGCTGACGACGTGCTGGTGGTGGCCCAGAAAGTGGTATCCAAGGCCGAAGGCCGATACCTGCGTCTGGCTGACGTTGAACCTGGCCAGCGGGCGCGGGAGATTGCCGAGCAGGCCGACAAGGATCCGCGCCAGGTAGAGTGCATCCTGCGCGAATCCCGCGAAGTGCTGAGGGTGCGTCCGGGGGTGATTATCGTCGAACACCGGCTCGGCTATGTGATGGCCAACGCCGGTATCGATCGCTCCAATATGGAGCAGCCCGAGGGTGACCCGCGGGTACTGCTGCTGCCCGAGGATCCGGATCGCTCCGCCCGGTTGCTGCGCAAGGCGCTCGGTGCCGGCCCCGGTCGGGAGCCAATGGTGGTGATTAACGACAGTGTCGGTCGCGCCTGGCGCATGGGCACAGTGGGCATGGCCATTGGCTGTGCCGGACTGGACCCGCTCTACAACCAGGTGGGTGAACGCGATCTGTTCGGCAATGTGCTGGAAGTGACCGAGTCGGCGGTGGCCGATGAACTGGCCGCGGCCGCCTCGCTGGTACAGGGGCAGTCCGACGAAGCCTGTCCGGTGGTGGTGGTGCGCGGCGCGCGCCTGCGCCCGGGTTCCGGTGGCTCACAGGCCCTGCTGCGCAAGCGCGAAATGGACTTGTTTCGCTAGTGGCGGGCAGGAGCGAACGCAAGGTCCTGGCCCTGTCCGGCGGGGTGGGCGGCGCCAAGCTGGCGCTGGGGCTGGCCCAGGAGCTGGCGCCACAGGCGCTGGCGGTGCTGGTCAATACCGGCGATGACTTTCGCCATCACGGGCTGCACATCAGCCCCGATATCGATACTCTCCTTTATACCCTTTCCGGGCGCAGCAATCGCGAGCAGGGCTGGGGTCTGGAGGGGGAGAGCTGGCAGGTGCGCGAAGCACTGTCGGCACTGGGGGTCGACACCTGGTTCCAGCTCGGCGACCGCGACATGGCCACCCATCTGTTGCGCACCGGGCTTTTGGATGAAGGGCAGCTCCTGAGTGCCGTGACCCACCGTCTGGCCAGCGCCATGGGCATAGCCACCACTATATTGCCGATGGCCGAGGAGGCCGTCAGCACCGTGGTGCATACCGACGAAGGGGATCTGCCTTTCCAGCACTATTTCGTGCGCCGGCGCTGTGAGCCGGCGGTGAGTGGTTTCAGTTTTCGCGGTTTGGAGCGGGCTCGCCCGCCAGCGCCGCTGCAGCAACTGCTCGCCAGTGGCGCGGTGGCGACGGTGGTGATCTGCCCGTCCAATCCCTTTGTCAGTATCGACCCGATACTCGGTGTGCCCGGCCTGTGGCAGCAAATCGCCGCCCTGCAGGTGCCGGTGCTGGCGGTGTCCCCCATTGTCGGCGGCCGCGCGGTGAAGGGGCCCGCCGCCAAGATGATGGCGGAACTGGGGTTGCCGGTGGATGCGGCCGCGGTGGTGCGCCACTATCGCCAGCGGTATCCCGGTCTGGTTACCCACTTTGTGCTGGATCGGGAAGATGCGGATCTGGCGGAGACCCTGCGCAGCGGTGCCGACGACCACATCGTCGTGCACGACACCCTGATGCAGTCCCTGGATGACAAGCGCCGCCTGGCGCAGAGCGTATTGCAGGAGGCGCGCTGGTAATGCTGCACGCTGTATTGCCGTTGAAAGACCTGGTGGCCGCCAAGACGCGCCTTTCGGGCCTGCTTGGTCCCTCTGAACGCCGCGCCCTGATGCAGGCCATGGCCGAGGATGTATTGTCGGTGTTGAGCTCCCACCCTGCGCTGGCACAGGTGTGGCTGGTGTCTGATGACCCGGGGGCAGGCCTGCTGGCGGGCCACTTCGGTGTTTGTCACCTGCCGGAGTCGACGCTGGCCTGCAGCGGGCTCAACACCGTCCTGCAGGCGGCCTGTGCCAGGGTGGCCGCGGCCGGGGCAGAGCGGATCATGGTGCTGCATGCGGACCTGCCCTGGTTGCAGGCGACAGACATCGACAGGGCGCTGGCCCAGCAAACCCGGCAGGGGGGGCTGCTGATAGCCCCTGATCGCAGCGCGCAGGGCACCAACCTGTTACTGTTCGAGGCCGCCGCTACCCCGCAGTTTCGCTTTGGTCGCGACAGCTGTCGCCGGCACCGGGAAGGCACCGGCAGCTTCAGCCTGTTGCAGCGCGGCGGCATTGCGGCGGATATCGACGAGCCGCGGGACATCGCGGATCTACTGGCGGCATCCGCTATCGGCGCCGCCACCAGTGCCTGGCTGGACCAGCCCGGCCTGCGCCAGCGCCTGACTGTGGCAGTGAATGCCCTGGGGCTGGCAATTACAGCAAATACGCGGGACAGTACGCGCTCGGGGGAAGGTGACGCATGAGCAGCAGTGTGGATGACGGGTTGACTGCGAATATCGGTGCGACGGGCGCAGAAGCGACTGCGCTGCTCGATGCTATCGGGCTGCTCTGGCAGCGCGACCGGGCGCCGGACCGGGAGCAGTGCCTGGCCCTGGCGCAGGTCGAGGACACTGCGGCACTGGCCACGCTGGCCGGCGAGTTGCGCGATCGCGGCCACCGCAACGTCATTACCTATTCGCGCAAACTCTTTTTGCCTCTCACTCACCTGTGCCGCGACGTGTGCCACTACTGCACTTTTGCGCAGACGCCGAAGCGGGTCGAACAAGCCTACATGAGCATCGAGCAGGTGCTAGAGCAGTGCCGTGCAGCGGAACAGCTCGGCTGCCAGGAGGCCCTGCTGACCCTGGGGGAAAAGCCGGAGCTGCGCTACAGTGCCGCGCGCAAGGCGCTGGCAGAGATGGGTTATGCCACTACGCTGGAGTATGTCGAGGCGGTGGCGGCGGCCATTCTGCGGGAAACCACTCTGCTGCCCCATATCAACGCCGGCTGCATGACCGCGCAGGAGATTGCCCGTTTGCGCAAGGTCAGCGCCTCGATGGGCATCATGCTGGAGTCCGCCGCCGAGCGCCTGGGTGAAAAAGGCATGCCCCACTACGGGTCGCCGGACAAGGAACCGGCCCGGCGCCTGGAAACCATTGCGCTGGCCGGCGCGGCGCAGGTGCCCTTTACCTCCGGTATTCTCATCGGCATCGGCGAGACCCGCCGCGAGCGCATCGAGTCACTGCTGGCTCTGCGTGACCTGCACCAGCAGCACGACCACCTGCAGGAAGTGATTGTGCAGAACTTCCGCGCCAAGCCGGGCACCCTGATGGCCCAGGCGCCGGAGCCCGATCTCAACGAGCTGCTGTGGACCATCGCGGTGACGCGCCTGGTGTTTGGCCCCGCCATGAATATCCAGGCTCCACCGAATCTCAGTCCGGGTGTACTGCCTCAACTGGTGGCCGCCGGCATTAACGACTGGGGCGGCGTGTCACCGCTGACCCCTGACTACGTCAACCCCGAGGCCCCCTGGCCCCATCTCGATCGCCTGGCGCAGGAGACGCGCGCCGCCGGCAAGTACCTCGATCAACGTCTGACTATATATCCCGCCTATGCCAACGATGCCGGGCGCTGGCTGGACGAGGGAGTGCAGGGGGCGGTGTTGCGCCAGTCCGACAGCAGTGGATTTGCGCGGCGCGATCGCTGGGCGCCCGGCGAGGATGCAGCGGTGCCGTCGGAAGATGCCACACTGCTGTCCGCCGGCTATCGGCCCACGGCCGCCAGTGCTGAACTGGCGGCGCTGCTGGAGCAGTGCCGGGCGGGGGAGTCGCCCAGTGAAGCCCAGGTAGCCCGCCTTTTCGAAGTGCGCGGGGACGAGTTTGCCCATGTGGTGCGCGCTGCCGATGCGCTGCGCCGGCAAACCTGCGGCGACAGCGTGTCGTACGTCGTCAATCGCAATATCAACTACACCAATGTGTGCTACTTCAAGTGTTCATTCTGCGCTTTTTCCAAGGGCAAACAACACGAAGAACTGCGCGGGAGACCCTACGATATTTCCGGTGAGGAGATCGCCCGTCGCTGTCGCGAAGCCTGGGAGCGGGGTGCGACCGAGGTCTGTATGCAGGGCGGTATTCACCCGGATTACACGGGGCAGACCTACCTCGATATTCTGCGCACGGTGCGCAGCGCCACGCCCGGGATGCATATTCACGCATTTTCCCCGCTGGAGGTATCCCAGGGTGCGGCGACACTGGGGCTGAGTCCGGCACTGTTCCTGCAACAGTTGAAGGCCGCGGGCCTCAACACCCTGCCGGGCACCGCCGCGGAGGTGCTTCACGACGAGGTGCGGGACGTCCTGTGCCCGGACAAGCTCAGCAGCAGCGAGTGGCTGGAGGTGATGGGCGCTGCCCATCAGGCGGGCTTCAAAACCACCGCCACCATCATGTACGGGCACATCGACCGCCCGCGCCACTGGGCCAGGCACCTGCTGGCGATCCGCGAGTTGCAGCAGCGCCACGGTGGCTTCACCGAGTTTGTGCCGCTGCCCTTCGTGCACATGGAGGCGCCGATGTTCCTGCGCGGCCGCTCGCGGCGCGGCCCCAGCTTCCGCGAGGCGGTGCTGATGCACGCGGTGGCGCGGCTGGTATTCCACGGCCTGATCGACAATATCCAGACTTCGTGGGTGAAGATGGGGGCCGCCGGTGTGGCCGCCTGCCTGGCGGCCGGGGTCAACGATCTCGGTGGCACCCTGATGAACGAAAGCATTACCCGCGCCGCCGGCTCCAGCCACGGCCAGGAGTGGGCGCCGGCGGTGATGGAAGAGCATATCCGCGCCGCTGGCCGCAGCCCGCGCCAGCGCACCACACTCTACGGCGATGTGCCGGAGGAGCGCCGCCGCGCCGCCGCTCGCGCCGGGGATCTGCTGGCCGTGGAGAACCAGGCGGCCGGCAAGCTACAGCGCAGCAAATGCCTGCCGGAGCCTGAGCAGGTGGTGATGCTGGCGGCCTGCAACTAGGGGGTGGCGCGAGTGGAAGGTCGCAGCATTGCCCTGGAGTCGAGCTGGCTGGCCCATTTGCAGGGCGAGTTCGAGCAGCCCTACATGCAGCAGCTATCGCGTTTCCTGCGCGCAGAGAAGCGCGCCGGCAAGCGCATCTTTCCCGCCGGCGACGAGATTTTCAACGCCTTCACCCACACGCCGCTGCCCGCGACCAAGGTGGTGATCATCGGCCAGGATCCCTACCACGGCGAAGGGCAGGCTCACGGCCTGTGTTTCTCGGTACGACCCGGGGTAGCGGTGCCGCCCTCGCTGCAGAACATCTACAAGGAAATTCACGCCGAGCTGGGCCACCCGATTCCCTCACACGGCCACCTCACCCACTGGGCCGACCAGGGCGTACTGTTGCTCAACAGTGTGCTGTCGGTCGAATGTGCCAAGGCGGCCTCCCATCAGCGCCAGGGCTGGGAGCAGTTCACTGACCGGGTGGTGGAGGTGATCAACCGCGAGCGCAGCGGCGTAGTGTTTCTGCTCTGGGGCAGCTACGCCCAGCGCAAGGGGGCGGTCATCGACACGCAGCGCCACTGTGTTCTCAAGGCGCCACACCCCTCGCCACTCAGCGCCCATCGCGGCTTCTTCGGCTGCGGCCACTTTGTGCAGGCCAATCAGTACCTGGAATCCCGCGGCGAGACGCCGATCGACTGGTGCATTCCCGACTGAGATGGACCCCTGCCTTCGCCGGGGTGACTCGGCAACTGGTCAGGGCTTCGCGGTATTGCCTTGCTGACCGTCCTGTCCAGCCTCAGAAAGAGCTTCCTCAAGATAGTCCGGCGCCTGCAACTGCAGGCGCGGTCCGTCCGCGTTGCCGAGGCACAGAGGGGCCTGCGCAGCGCTGAGGGATGCGCAGACCAGCAGTGCACAGCTTTGCTCCCCCGTGGCGACAGCGTTGACGACGTTGCCCGCCGCCTGATTGGCGCCCTCTGTGTAGAGTCCGGTGCCAGCCGTCGGTATTTCGGCGGCGTCCACCCTGGCCAGGAACAGCCGGCGCTTGGCCGTGCCCCGGTAGTGCAGGCGGGCAATCACTTCCTGCCCGGTGTAGCAGCCCTTCTGGAAATTGACGAAGCCGGTGAGGTCGTAATTGAGCATCTGCGGCAGGAACGCTTCCACCGTTGCCGCTTCGACGCGGCCGATGCCCGCTGCGATTTCCAGCGCCCGCCACTGCCCCGGCTCCGCCGCCTGCAGGTGCGCCGGCAGGGCCTCCAGCAAATCCTTGCGCTCACTGGAAAGAAACAGTTCGTAACGCTGGCCGGCATCGTCCACCTGCAGCAGTTGATAACCTTCGCCGGCACAACTGCCATGGCGGGCGCCGGGTACCTCGGGTAGCAGGGCCTGCAACGCGGCTTTCACACCCTCGCCCCAGCACCCGATCACCTGCCAGTCCGGCGCGGCATCGATGCTGGCCTTGGAGAACACCACATATTTTTTCAGGCGCTCGGCGGTACCTTCGATGATGTCTGCCCGCAGGCGCAGCAGATAGTGCCCGGCGGCGTCCAGGGTCAGCAGGAAGTCCGCCAGTATGCGGCCCTGGACATTGCACCAGGCGCCGGGGCGGGCGTTGTGGCTGTCCACCTGACGCACATCGCAGGTGGTCTGCCCCTGCAGGAAGGTAGCGGCGTCGGGGCCGCTGACCCGCAGCAGGCTCTCGTGATGCAGTGGGCTGTAGAAGGGAGGCACGCGTGGAAACTCCTGTAGTCGTGGGCGTTGAGGGCAGACCTGTTCCGGTATTGACCGGACGGTCCGCGGCTTGCCGGCATCTGTGTATAATGCCGCGTTTTGATGTTCCCCGAAACGTGCAGGACCTTATGATTCAGGACGAAGAACTTAAACGCATGCGCTGGGCCAGTCGCCGCGGCATGCTGGAACTGGATCTGGTGCTTGAACCTTTCGTCAATCATCGTTACAGCCAGTTGGACGAAGGCGACCGCCGGCGCTATCAGCAGCTGATGGAGTGCGAGGATCAGGAGCTGTTCGCCTGGTTCCTGCGCCGGGAGCGTCCCCGGAATGAAGACCACGCCGCCATCGTGGCGCAGATACTCGAATACGCCCACCGTCGCGACCGCGATTAAACCCTCGTTGCCCGGGCGGCTCTGCGCCGCCGCCTACCGTATCGCCCTGTTGAGCGCCACGCTGCTGCTACTGGCGGACGGCTACTCTGTGCTGGCGGCCATCGGCCTGCTGGTCGCGCTCTGGCTGTGCTGGCCGGCTGGGCAACGTCCCGGCGGGATTCGTGGCGAGGACGGCCAGTGGCTGTTCCACCTGGCAGGGCGCTGGTGCGAAGTGCAAATCGTCGGCCCGGCAATCAGCCCGCCGTGGATACTGGTATTGCGCTGGCGCCGGGTCGGGGGGGAAGAGGGCAGCCCGCGCTGGCTGTATCTCTGGCCCGACAGCCTGGCTGCCGGGCAGTGGCGGGTTCTGCGCCGGGCCCTAGTTTTGCAGGGCGGCGTTAGGCGGCACCAGGATGGTGTCACGGGCGTCCGCTAGTGGCTCCGGGTAGTCCAGTGTGTAGTGCAGGCCGCGGCTCTCCTTGCGCGCCAGGGCGCAGCGAATCATCAACTGGGCCACCATGGCCAGGTTGCGCAGCTCCAGCAGGTCGTTGCTGACCTTGTAGTTGCTGTAGTACTCGGCAATTTCCTTTTGCAGCAGTTCGATGCGGTGTTCGGCGCGCTGCAGGCGCTTGTTGGTGCGCACAATACCAACGTAGTCCCACATGAAGCGCCGCAACTCGTCCCAGTTGTGGGAGATCACCACGTCCTCGTCGGAGTCGGTCACCTGGCTCTCATCCCAGGCCGGAACCGGTCTGGGGGCGGGGGCGGCGTCGATGGTCGCGGCGATATGGCCGGCGGCCGAACGGGCGTAGACGATACACTCCAGCAGGGAGTTGCTGGCCATGCGGTTGGCCCCGTGCAGGCCGGTGCAGGAGGCCTCGCCGACGGCGTAGAGCCCGGCGAGATCGGTGCGCCCGCGGGTGTCGACCACAATGCCGCCACAGGTGTAGTGGGCGGCGGGTACCACCGGTATGGGCTCTCTGGTGATGTCGATGCCGAGCTCGGCGCAGCGCTGGGTTACTGTGGGAAAGTGTTCGTGCAGGAAGTCCGCGCTCTTGTGGGAGATATCGAGGAACACGCAGTCCACCCCGAGGCGCTTCATTTCGTGGTCGATGGCGCGGGCCACGATGTCGCGCGGCGCCAGTTCAGCGCGCTTGTCGAAGCGCTGCATGAAGGGTTTGCCGTCCGGCAGCAGCAGGCGGCCGCCCTCGCCGCGGATGGCCTCGGTCACCAGGAAGGACTTGGCCTTGGGGTGGTAGAGGCAGGTGGGGTGAAACTGGTTGAATTCCAGGTTGGCCACCCGGCAGCCGGCGCGCCAGGCCATGGCGATGCCGTCACCGCTGGCACCATCGGGGTTGCTGGTATAAAGGTAGGCCTTGCTGGCGCCGCCGGTGCCCAGCACCACCGCGCTGGCCAGGAACAGCTCCACATGGTCGCTCTTGCGATTGAGGATATAGGCTCCCTGGCAGCGCCCGTCCTGTACCACCAGATCCACCGCTACCCGGTGGGTGAGGATGTCGATGTTGTCGGCCGCCTGGGCTTTTTCGGTCAGCACCTCGGAAATGGCGCGACCGGTGCGGTCGGCGGCGTGGATGATGCGGCGATGGCTGTGACCGCCCTCCATGGTCAGGTGGAACTCGTCGGCGTGGTCGGGGCGCAGGTCGAAGTCCACCCCCTGGGCAACCAGCCACTCCACGCAGGAGCGGCTGTTGCTCACCGTGAATTCCACCGCTTCGCGCTGGCACAGCCCGGCCCCGGCAGCGAGGGTGTCCTCGACGTGGGAGTCGACGCTGTCCTTGGTGTCGAGCACCGCTGCCATGCCCCCCTGGGCCCAGTAGGTGGAGCCCTGGTTGACGTCGGCCTTGGACAGCAGGGCCACCCGCAGATGGGGGGGCAGCTGCAGGGCAAGACTGAGTCCGGCTGCTCCGGCGCCGATGATCAGTACATCGTACTTGAGGGAGTGGGGCATAGGTGGTTGGCTTGCCGCGTTTGTGGGTGACTTATATGATGTGCCGCAATCATTGACGCGCGTTGCGTTGCGCCGGCGAGTATAAAGCAGGAGGCGATAGTGCTCCAACCACCTCGCAGCTTCCGATCTGGTCGCCGGATCACTACAGGGAATTTCACCGTTGCGGAACTTTTTTCGTTCGTCTGTCTCTTACTGTCGTCCCGTGCGGCGGTGCAGCGAACTATCAGCGCCCTCCGCGGTCTATCGGGACAGTAGATTGAAAAGAACCAGGGCAGGCATGTCCAGGGCTAGTAAGGGGGACAGGACTTGACTGCCGAAGTGACGGACAAGCAGCTCGTCGCCAAGGTAAAGAAGGGTGATTCGCGCGCCTTCGATATGCTGGTGTTGAAATACCAGCACAAGATCCTTGGCCTGGTGAGTCGCTATGTCCACGATGCCGATGAGGTGCAGGATGTGGCCCAGGAGGCTTTCATCAAAGCGTATCGCGCTCTCCCCAACTTTCGGGGCGACAGTGCCTTCTATACCTGGCTGTACCGCATTGCCATCAATACGGCCAAGAATTATCTGGTCTCGCGCTCGCGACGCCCTCCGGGCAGCGACGTGGAAGTGGAAGACGCGGAATATTACGAAGGTGGCGGCGCTTTGCGCGACATCGAGTCGCCCGAGGCCGCGCTCTACGGCGCCGAATTGCAGGCAGTGGTAGAGCGAGCCATCAGCGAATTGCCCGATGATTTGCGCACGGCGGTAACTTTGCGTGAATTTGACGGTCTGAGTTACGAGGATATCGCGGAAGTGATGAGTTGCCCGGTAGGCACCGTGCGCTCCCGCATTTTCAGGGCCAGGGAGGCCATCGACCGACAGGTCAAACAACAGGTGGACGGACTTGGCTGAAGCCCGGTACACCGCTACAGTGACACACATTCGTGCGGCGGCGCGGAGGATATGAGTAATGACTGAGAGAATGCGGGAGTCCCTCTCTGCCCTGATGGACGGAGAGGCCGATGAGCTCGAGCTGGAACGGGTACTCAAGCAAATCGGCGACGACGGCGAACTGCGGGCGACCTGGGTGCGCTACCACGCGGTGCAGGCGGTATACAGCAAGCAGGCTGTGCCCGACCTCTCCATCGATATCTCCGCCGGGGTGCGCGATGCCATCCAGTCTCAGGCAACTTCCGGCGCCCGGCGCTGGCAGGGGCTGTTGCGCCCGGTTGCGGGCTTTGCGGTCGCCGCATCGGTGGCAACTACCGTGGTGCTGGGCGGGCAGCAACTCGCCAGTCTTAACGGCTCGCCAGCCTCGGTCGAAACCGATGTCGCCATGGGCGTATCCCCGGTGGGGATGGTGAACAGCCTGGGAGCGACCTCGGTGCGCGCCAGCTACGGCACCCAGTCGGTACCGGTGCTGCAACCCGCTACCGGGACGGCCTACAGCGAGCTGGCGCGGCAGCGCATGCAGCGCTTCGCCCAGGAACACGCCGAACAGGCCGCGCTGAATACGCCCCAGGGTATGCTGCCCTTCGCCCGCGTCCAGCGCATCACGGAGTAACCGCGGTTTTGCAGCGCTTGCTTCCCCGATTTCCCCTGACAGCACAGGCGCGGCGCCTTAGCCGCTGGCTGTTAGCCGTCGCCACCTCCCTGCCCGCGGCCGCTCTCGCGACTTCCTGCCCCGGCGCCGACCCAGAAGCGCTCAAGTGGCTTGACCGCATGTCCCGCAGCAGTCACCAGGCGGCCTACCATGGCGTGGTCACCCTGCAGCGTGGCGAGGACATGCAGGTGATGCAGATTTCCCACTCTGTCAGCGGTGGCTCCACGTCCGAACAACTCACCAAACTGACCGGCCAGGGTGCCCGCATTGTGCGCGAGGATCACCCGCTGGACTGCGTTCACACCGGCCATCGCCTGTTGCAACTGGGGGCCGCCCTCGGCGCCGGTGAATGCGGGGTCGCCGAGTACTACCGCTTCGATGTCAGCGAGGGCGAGCGCATCGCCGGCCGCCAGGCAGTGCGTATCCGGGTGGAGCCCCTCGATATGTACCGCTACGGCTACCTGATGGAACTGGACAGGGAAACCGGCCTGCTGCTCAAGTCGAGCACCCTGGGGCGCGGTGACCTGGTGCTGGAACGCTTCCAGTTTGCCAATCTGTCCTACGGCAGCCCCATGCCCTCCAGCGCCGATGTGGAAGTGACCCACGAAGTGCTGGGCCACCCCCTGCCGGACAGCGCCATGAGTGCCGAAGATCTGCAGGGCGGCTGGTCGGTGGACTGGTTGCCGCGGGGCTTTGTCCTCACCGAGGCCGAGTCGGCCACCGCCAGCGGCCGGCGCACTTTTACCGATGGCCTGGCTGCATTCTCTGTATTCCTTGAACCCCTGTCCCGTGAAATTCGCTCCGGCGAGGGGATCGCCCGCGAGGGCAGTACCCTGTCTTATACCCGGGGCCTCAGTCTCGGCGGCCAGCCGGTGCTGGTGACGGTGATCGGCGAAGTGCCGGTAAACACCGCCCGCATGGTGGCCGACTCGGTGCGCTGGGCGCGCTGACATGTTGACCGAGCGCGGCGAAGTCTTAGCGGTAGAGCCCGATGCAGTGTGGGTGGAAACCCTGCGCCAGAGCACCTGTGGCAGCTGTGCTGCCCAGAAGGGCTGCGGTCACGGCCTGCTCAACCGCCTCGGCAGCGGCCGGCGACACTACATCCGGGTGCTCCCCGGCAGTGTTCAGCCCGGCGATTGCCGGGTGGGCGACAGCGTCGAGATCGCACTGCCGGAATCGGTGATTCTGCAGGGCTCCCTGGTGGTGTACCTGATACCCCTGCTGGCCATGCTGGCGGGTGCGGCGATGGCCGCCGGGCAGTGGCCGGCGAGTGATCTCGCCGCCCTCGGCGGCGCGGCGGCGGGTTTTGCGCTCGGCCTTGCCGGTGTGCGCCTGCACGCGGCGCGTCACGCCGATGATCCGGCTCTGCAGCCGACTCTGATATCCCGCTGCTCAGCCGCGCCTGTCCGCGTCGAGGCACTTGAACTCGGCTGAGCCGCCCCCAGTTTTTTCTGCACGAATCTCCACAACAGCAAGGATGTCCGTAAGCATGAAAGTACAGACCTACCGACTGTCGGCTGCGCTGCTGCTCGTTTTCTTCAGCCTGCTGGCAACGCTGCCGGCGCGCGCCGCGGCGCTGCCCGAGTTTCGCGAAATCGTGGCCAACAACTCCCCTGCGGTGGTGAAAATCATCGTCGAGCACAGCGCCGCTGGCAGCACCCAGTGGCAGCAGGAGGAAATTCCCGAGCCGCTGCGCCGCTTTTTCGAGTTTCACGGTGCGCCCCGCGGTGGCGGCCGTCCCTCCATGGCCATGGGTTCCGGCTTTATTATTTCCGGCGACGGCTACATTGTGACCAATAACCATGTGGTGGATGGCGCCGACAGTGTGCTGGTGCGGCTGCTGGACCGCCGCGAATACGATGCCGAGGTAGTGGGCACCGACCCGCGTTCGGATCTGGCCCTGCTGCGCATCGACGCCGAGGACCTGCCGGTGCTGCCGCTGGCCAGGGACGAGAATCTGGACGTCGGCGAATGGGTGCTGGCGATCGGTTCTCCCTTCGGCCTCGACTACTCGGTGACTGCCGGTATCGTCAGCGCCATGGGGCGCAGTCTACCGACTGAACAGGGCGAGAACTATGTGCCCTTCATCCAGACCGATGTCGCCATCAACCCCGGCAATTCCGGCGGCCCGCTGTTTAACCTCGACGGCGAAGTGGTGGGCGTGAACTCCCAGATTTTCACCCGCAGCGGCGGCTCCATCGGCCTGTCCTTCGCCATCCCGGTCAGTGTGGTGCACAACGTGGTGGAGCAGTTGAAGGAAAATGGCCGGGTGACCCGGGGCTGGCTGGGCGTCACCATCCAGGACGTCGATCGGACCCTGGCGGAGTCCTTTGGCCTCGACCGCCCCCAGGGCGCACTGATTTCCCAGGTCGCTGAAGATGGCCCCGCGGACAAGGGCGGCCTGGAGGCGGGCGATGTGATCCTGCGCTTCGACGACAAGGACATAGGTACCTCGGCCGATCTGCCCCATGTGGTGGGCCTGATCGCCCCTGGCACCACCGTACCGGTGGAAATTGTGCGCGAGCAGAAGCGCCGCAGCCTGAAGGTCAAGGTCGGCGGGCTGGATGCCGAAGACAGCTATGCATTGACCCCTGGGCGCACAGACGAGGCCCAGGGCGGTCGCCTCGGCGTGGCGGTGGAAGCCGCCAGCCCCGACAGCCTGGAGCGCCTCGGCCTGTCCGGCGGTGTCGTGGTGCGCCAAGTGGCCCCGGGTTCGCCGGCCTCTGATGCCGGTGTGGTGCCCGGCGATGTCATCACCCTGGTCGGCTCCACTCCGGTGACCAATGTCGAGGCCTTCGAACGTGCGGTCGCCAAGCTCAAGCCCGGCTCCTCGGTACCTCTGCGCCTGATCCGGCGCGGCGCGCCAATCTTTATTGGCCTCAAGCTGAAGGACGATTGAGGGTATTTTTCCACCGCGGCGGCCGATAGCCGAGGTCGCCGCGTTAGGGTACAATCCCGCGTCTTTTTCGCCGCCCGGTCCTTCTGCCGGGCGCTGCCACAACCGAGCTTTGTCGAGTGAGTGATCTCCAGCATATCCGCAATTTTTCCATCATCGCCCACATCGATCATGGAAAGTCCACGCTCGCCGACCGTTTCATCCAGCACTGTGGTGGCCTGTCGCAGCGCGAAATGGCCGAGCAGGTGCTCGATTCCATGGACATCGAGCGCGAGCGTGGCATTACCATCAAGGCCCAGAGCGTCACCCTCGACTATCGGGCCCGCGACGGCCAGGTCTACCAGCTGAACTTCATCGACACCCCCGGGCACGTGGATTTTTCCTACGAGGTGTCCCGCTCGCTGGCCGCCTGTGAGGGCGCCCTGCTGGTGGTGGACGCGGGGCAGGGCGTAGAGGCCCAGTCGGTGGCCAACTGCTACACCGCGATCGAGCAGGGTCTGGAAGTGCTGCCCATCCTCAACAAGATGGACCTGCCCCAGGCGGACCCGGACAAGGTCAAGGTGGAGATCGAGGAAATTATCGGTATCGACGCCACCGATGCCTGTCCGGTCAGCGCCAAAACCGGTATGGGTATCGAGGATGTCCTGGAGTACCTGGTGGCAAAGATCCCGCCACCGGAAGGGGATCGCAATGCCCCCCTGCAAGCCCTGATCATCGATTCCTGGTTCGACAACTACCTCGGCGTTGTATCGCTGGTGCGGGTCAAGCAGGGCGTGCTGAAGAAGCGCGACAAGTTCATTACCAAAGCCACCGGCAAGACCCACCAGGTCGACAGCATCGGTATCTTCACGCCCAAGCGGCTGGAGACCGGTGAGCTGCGAGCCGGGGAAGTGGGCTTTGTGGTCGCCGGCATCAAGGACATCCAGGGCGCCCCGGTGGGCGATACTCTGGTGCCCGCCAACCAGACCACGGTGCCGGCACTGCCCGGTTTCCAGAAGGTGAAGCCCCAGGTCTACGCGGGTATCTTTACCATCTCGTCAGACGACTACGAGGACTTCCGCGACGCCCTCGCCAAGTTGACCCTGAACGACGCCTCCCTGTTCTACGAGCCGGAAACCTCCGATGCCCTCGGCTTCGGCTTCCGCTGCGGCTTTCTCGGCATGCTGCACATGGAGATTATCCAGGAGCGGTTGGAACGGGAGTACGATCTCGATCTGATCACCACCGCGCCCACCGTTATCTACGAAGTGGTCAAGAAAGGCGGCGAAGTGGTCCAGGTCGACAACCCCTCGGCCCTGCCCGAAGTGGGCGATATCGAAGAGATGCGCGAGCCCATCGCCCGCTGCAATATCCTGGTACCCCAGGACTATCTCGGCAATGTCATCACCCTGTGTGTGGAAAAGCGCGGCGAGCAGGTGGACATGCAGTTCCTCGGCAGCCAGGTATCCCTGACCTATGACATCCCCATGGCAGAGGTGGTGCTCGATTTCTTCGACAAGCTGAAGTCGGTCAGTCGCGGTTATGCCTCCCTGGATTACAGCTTCCAGCGCTTCGAGGCGGCACCCCTGTCGAAACTGGATGTACTGATTAACGGCGAGCGTGTGGATGCACTGGCTATCATTGTGCACCGCGACCAGGTGCAGTACCGCGGCCGCGCCCTCACAGAGAAAATGAAGGAACTGATTCCGCGGCAGATGTTTGACGTGGCCATCCAGGCCGCAGTGGGCGGCAAGGTCGTGGCGCGGCAGACCGTGAAAGCCCTGCGCAAGAACGTGACGGCCAAGTGCTACGGTGGCGATGTGAGCCGTAAACGCAAGCTGCTGGACAAGCAGAAAGCCGGTAAAAAACGCATGAAGCAAGTGGGGCGGGTGGAAATTCCCCAGTCTGCCTTCCTCGCAGTACTCAAAGTAGACAGCTGACAGGGACGTAGCATGTCGATCGATTTTCCCCTGATTCTCGTAATTCTGGTATTTGGCAGCGGCCTGATCTGGCTGGTCGACGCCCTGTTGTGGGCACCGGGCCGCCGCCGTGAAATGGCGGCGCTGGAAGCCCGGTATCCCCAGCGCGCCGACGGCGACAACCCCCAGTCCGCCCAGTTTGCCGCCGAGGTGAAGAGCCGCGCCAACGAACCGGCGGTGGTTGAATACGCCCGCTCTTTCTTTCCCGTCCTGTTCGTGGTGTTTGTGCTGCGCTCCTTCCTGGTGGAGCCTTTCCAGATTCCCTCGTCGTCGATGGTGCCGACCCTGCAGGTAGGGGATTACATCCTGGTCAACAAGTTCACCTATGGTATTCGCCTGCCGGTATTGCGCACCAAAGTACTGGAGCTGAATGAACCCGAGCGCGGTGATGTCATGGTGTTCTTCCCCCCCCACATGAACGACACCTACTACATCAAGCGGGTGATCGGCCTGCCCGGGGATACGGTCACCTACCGCAACAAGCGACTCTTCGTTAACGGCGAGGAATTGCCCTGGGACACCCTGGCGGAGCTGCCTGAAGGCAGTGGCCGCCACGCGGTGGCCCTGGAGCGTCTGGGATCGGCCAACCACCTGGTGCAGGTGGACCCGGTGCGCCCGGCACGGGACTTTTCGGTGCTGGTCAAGCCGGGGCACTACTTCATGATGGGTGACAATCGCGACAATTCCAGCGACAGCCGGGTTTGGGGTCAGGTTCCCGAGAAGGATATAGTAGGCAAGGCCTTCGCCATCTGGATGCACTGGGATTCGCTGCTCAGTATTCCCAGCTTCAGCCGTGTAGGCGCCATAGAATAGCTGCTATAAGATAAGGCCCATTGGCCAATTCGGGGGAACTGGAATGAAGCTACGCCAGCAACAGAGTGGAATGTCGCTGTTGGGGATGCTCTGCGTCGCCATCATGATTGGCTTTTTTGTGATGTGCCTGTTGAAGATGGGGCCGAGTTACTTCGAGTACCTGTCGGTGAAGGAAATCATGAGCAAAGTGTCCGCCGAGTACAAATCGGACCAGACCAGCATCGCCGACATTCGCCGCCGCATTGCCAACCTCCTCAACACCAACCAGATCTATGGCCTCAAGCCACAGGATGTCGAGGTCTTCCGCAAGGAGGGCAAGACCTATATCGACGCCAGCTACGAGGTGCGCATTCCCGTCATGTGGCGTATCGATGCCATGTTCAAATTTGACGATCTCAAGTTCGAAGCGGGTCGCCCCGAACCGCTCCCCCCGACGCCCTGAGGTACTGTGGACAAACTCGCCCGCCTGCAAAAACGCCTGGCCTACACCTTTCGCGATCGGAGCCTGCTGGAGTTGGCTCTGACACACCGCAGCGCTGGCAGCAGGAACAACGAGCGACTGGAGTTTCTGGGGGATTCCATAGTTAACCATGTGATCGCCGAAGCCCTTTACCACCGCTTCCCGGATGTGCGGGAGGGAGAGATGAGCCGCATGCGAGCGGCGTTGGTGAAGGGCGATACCCTGGCCAGGGTGGCGCGGGAACTGGAGTTTGGCGAGTGCCTGAAACTCGGCACCGGAGAGCGCAAGAGCGGCGGCTACCGTCGCGCCTCCATTCTTGCCGACGCTTTCGAAGCGGTGTCCGGTGCCATTCTGCTCGACAGTGATGTGGATACCTGCCGCGACTTTCTGCTGCGGCATTTTGCATCCCGCCTGGACGATCTCGAGAAAAGTGATGTCGGCAAGGATGCGAAAACCCTCCTGCAGGAATTCCTGCAGGGGCGCGGCAACCCGCTGCCGGTTTACGAACTGGTGAATGTTGAGGGTGAGGATCACCAGCAGCACTTTGAGGTGAGTTGCCAGCTCGAGCAACCCAAACTGGCAGTGCAGGGCGCCGGCAGCAGCCGGCGCAAGGCCGAGCAGGCCGCTGCCGCCACCGCGCTGGAGAGGTTACAGGCCCATGGTTGAACTCACCGGACGCTGCGGATACGTGGCCATCGTCGGTCGACCCAATGTCGGCAAGTCCACCCTGCTCAATTACCTGCTGGGGCAGAAGATCAGCATCACCTCGCGCAAGCCGCAGACCACGCGGCACCAGGTGTTGGGCATCAAGACCGAGGGTGGCAACCAGATCATTTTTGTCGATACCCCAGGCCTGCACCGGGAGGCGCCGAAGGCCATCAATCGCTTCATGAACCGCGCCGCCAGTTCCGCGATAGCGGATGTGGATGCGGTGGTGTTCGTAGTCGACCGCACCGCCTGGACCGATGAAGACGAAATGGTGTTGCAGCAGGTGCAGCGCGCCGGCCGGCCCGCCATCCTGGCGGTGAACAAAGTGGACCTGCTGGAGGACAAGCGTGTATTGCTGCCGCGTTTGCAGGAGCTGTCAGACAAGGGCGCCTTTGCCGCGGTGATTCCGCTGTCGGCCCTGCGTCGCACCAACCTGGATGCGCTGGAGCAGGAAGTATTGAAACTGCTGCCGGAGTCCATCCACTTTTTCCCCGAAGAGCAGATCACTGACCGCAGCCAGCGATTTCTGGCGGCGGAGATCGTGCGCGAGAAGATCATGCGCCAGCTGGGTGATGAACTGCCCTACGCAGTCACCGTGGAGATCGAGGAGTTCGGCCTGGAAGGCGAGACGCTGCATATTTCGGCCCTGATCCTGGTGGAACGCAAAGGCCAGAAGAAAATCCTGATCGGGGAGGGTGGCTCGCGCCTGCGTACCATCGGCAGCGAAGCTCGCAAGGATATGGAGCAGCTGTTCGACAACAAGGTGATGCTGCGCCTGTGGGTGAAGGTGAAATCCGGCTGGTCGGACGACGAGCGCGCCCTGCGCAGCCTGGGTTACGACGACCGCTGAACGCGGCCATGCGTGTCAGCTTGCAACCGGCCTACCTGCTGCATTCAAGGCCCTACCGCGACAGCAGCCAATTGCTGGAAGTGTTTACCGCCGAACACGGCTGCGTCAGCCTGGTGGGGCGCGGTGTGCACCGGCGCGCCCGGGGCGGCAGTTTGCGCGCCAACCTGCAGCCCTTTCGCCCTTTGCTTGTCTCGTTCAGCGGCCGCAGTGAATTGCAGTCCCTGAATGCCGTTGAGAGTGCCGGTGCAGGGGTGCAACTTGCCGGGGAGCGCCTGTTCAGCGGCCTCTATCTCAACGAATTGCTGCTGCGTCTGCTGCACCGCCACGACCCCCATCCCACCCTGTTTGCCGGCTATGCCAGTGCCCTTGATCAGCTGGCCGCGGCGGCGCACAGCGAGCCGGTGTTGCGCGCATTTGAACTGCAGCTTCTCGATGAGCTGGGTTACGGCTTCGACCCTGCCGAGGACGCCCACAGCCATCAGTCGGTGCGCGAGGATGGCTGGTATCGATACAGCGACGGCCTGGGGCTGGTTGCCTGCGCCCCCGATGCGGGCGCCCCCGGGCAGCGCTTCCCGGGATCCGATTTGCTGGCCATCGCCCGCGGTGAATTCAGCGGTGCAGCGGCGGGTTCCGCCAAGCGCCTGCTGCGCATGGTGATCGCCGGGCACCTGGGTGGTCGGCCCCTGCATACCCGCGACCTGTTCCGGCAGTACCGCCAGGGCGGCACTGCCGGGGGTGAGGGAGAGTCATGATTAGTGTCGGCACCGATATCCTGGAAATTGAGCGCCTGGAGGGGGTTGTCGAGCGCCTCGGCGAGCGTTTTGCGCGGCGTATCCTGCGCCCGGAGGAACTGGCCCAGTACCGGGACAGCAAACTGCCGCTGCGCCTGCTGGCCAAACGCTTTGCCGCCAAGGAAGCTGTTGCCAAGGCCCTCGGCACCGGCATTGGCCGCGGCGTAAGCTGGCAGGACATGCTGATCCACCACGACGCCAACGGCGCCCCGTTGGTCACGCTTTCCGGTGGTGCCCAACTGGCCGCGGCGGCGCGGGGCGGCAGTCAGGTGCTGCTCAGCATCGCGGATGAGCAGCGCTATGTGGTTGCTTTCGCCGTATTGAGTTGAGCGTCAGCGCCGACGGGGACTGCCAGGCGCGCGCAAAGCCGATATACTCTGCGCTGACCGTGGCGGTAGTGAGTTATGTCCCAGTATCCAACCATTGAAGCCTGCATCGGCAACACCCCGCTGGTGCGACTGCAGCGCCTCCCGGGTGCTACCAGCAATACCATTCTCGTCAAACTGGAAGGCAGCAATCCGGCCGGCTCGGTGAAGGATCGCCCGGCCCTGAGCATGATTGTCGAGGCCGAATCCCGCGGCGAGATTCAGCCCGGTGACCGCCTGATCGAGGCCACCAGCGGCAATACCGGCATTGCGCTGGCTATGGCTGCGGCCATCCGCGGCTACCCCCTCACCCTGATCATGCCGTCGCATATGAGTGATGAGCGCAAACAGGCCATGTCTGCCTATGGCGCCACCCTGATCGAGGTGAGTCAGGAGGAGGGCATGGAGGGCGCCCGCGACCTGGCCCTCGCCATGCAGGCCCGGGGCGAGGGGCGGGTACTGGATCAGTTTGCCAACCCGGACAACCCCCTGGCGCATTACAAGGGTACGGGGCCGGAGATCTGGCAGCAGACGGCGGGCAGTGTCACCCACTTCGTCAGTTCCATGGGCACCACCGGTACCATCATGGGCTGTTCCGCCTACCTCAAGGAAATGAACCCCGCGGTGGAAATCATTGGCCTGCAGCCGATGGACGGCTCCAGTATTCCCGGTATCCGACGCTGGCCCGAAGCTTACCTGCCGAAAATTTTCGATGCCTCCCGGGTGGATCGGGTGATGGACATTTCACAGGCCGAGTCAGAGCGCACCATGCGCGCACTGGCGGCACAGGAGGGCATCTTCTGCGGTGTTTCTTCCGGCGGCGCCGTGGCCGGTGCCCTGCGCCTGTCCGGAACAGTGGAGAATGCGGTGATCGTGGCCATCATCTGCGATCGCGGTGATCGCTACCTGTCCACCGGCGTGTTCGCCGGAGCCTGACATCCAGCATGGTTCGGGTAAGGGAAGAATCACACCTTAGCGAGGCCGGCGAAGTCGATCTCGACCGCTGGCTGGCGCAATTGCCGGTGGCTTTCGATGCCGCCGAGCAGGCGCGCCTGCAGGCCGGCCTGGCCACGGCCCAGGCAGCTGCCGCGCGCCCCGGTAACGATGTGCCGGACTGGGCCAGCGAATCCAACCCCTTCACTGCGGGGCTCGATATCTGCCAGATCCTGGCGGAGTTGCACGTCGGCGTGGACTGCCTGCTGGCCGGCCTGCTGTACCGGGCCGTGCGCGAGGATCGACTGTCCCTGGAGGCCGTGTCGGAGCAGTTTGGCAGCGAGGTCGCCAACATGCTGCTCGGTGTGCTGCGCATGGCGGCGATTTCCGACCTGAAAAACCCCACCGAGAGTCCGGTACTGGGCCAGGCTCACGGCCAGAAGGACAACATCCGCAAGATGCTGATCTCGCTGGTGGACGATGTGCGGGTGGCGCTGATCAAGCTGGCGGAGCGCACTTGCGCTATCCGCGCGGTGAAGAATGACGGCGCCCGGCGCCGCCCGATCGCCCAGGAAGTGTTCGATGTCTACGCGCCGCTGGCGCACCGCCTCGGTATCGGCCATCTGAAGTGGGAACTGGAAGACCTGTCCTTTCGCTACATCCACACCGACGCCTATCGCAAGATTGCCAGCCTGCTGGACGGCAAGCGGCTGGAGCGGGACCGTTTTATCCAGCGGGTGCGCGAGGAACTGAGCCGGGTATTGGCCGGCGCCGGGCTGGAATTTGAAATCACCGGCCGCGCCAAGCATATCTACAGCATCTGGCGCAAAATGCAGCGCAAGGGCATTGGCTTTTCCCAGGTCTACGACATACGCGCGGTGCGCATCCTGGTGTCTGAAATCAAGGACTGTTACGCCACCCTGGGCATGGTGCACGGCCTGTGGCGCAATATTCCCAATGAGTTTGACGACTACATCGCCAACCCCAAGGAAAACGGCTACCGCTCCCTGCACACCGCCGTGATCGGCCCCGAAGGCAAGATTCTGGAAGTACAGATTCGCACCCGCCAGATGCACGAAGAAGCCGAACTCGGGGTCTGCGCCCACTGGCGCTACAAGGGCTCCGACCGCGAGTCCGGCATGGCCAGCACCTACGAGGAAAAGATCGCCTGGCTGCGACAGGTGCTGGACTGGCACGAAGAGACCGGCGACGCCCACGGGGTAGCCGAACAGTTCAGTTTCGATGTCGCCCAGGACCGGGTCTATGTGTTCACGCCCGAGGGAGACGTGGTCAATCTGGCGCAGGGCGCCACGCCGCTGGATTTTGCCTATCACGTGCATACCGAGGTGGGGCACCGCTGCCGCGGGGCCAAGGTGAACGGCTCCATAGTGCCGCTCACTTACCGCCTGCAAACCGGTGAGCGGGTGGAAATTCTCACCAGCAGGGAGGGGCGCCCCAAGCGCGACTGGCTGCAACCGGGGCTGGGTTATTTGCGCACTTCCCGCGCCAGGGCCAAGGTCCACCACTGGTTCAAGGCCCAGGCCCGCGAGGAGAATATCGACGCCGGCCGCCATCTGCTGGAGCGCGATTTCAAGCGTATGGCCCTGACCAGCGTGGACTACAAACGCATCGCCGCCAAGGTGCAGATGAGCACCGTGGAGGACATGTATGCCGCGGTGGGCGCGGGGGACCTGTCCTCGGCCCAGGTACTCAACGCCGCCCAGGGCCTGGTGGAAAAAGTCACCGAACCGAAACTGGAAATTACCCGCAGCGGCAGTCGCAAGGTGTCCGGCAGCCGGGTGCATGTGCGCGGCGTGGGCAACCTGCTCACCCACATGGCAGGCTGCTGCAGGCCGCTGCCGGGGGACAGCATTACCGGCTTTATCACCCAGGGGCGCGGCGTCAGCATTCACCGCAGTGACTGCGGGCGCCTGGTCAGGCTGGAGGAGTCCTCACCCGAACGCATCATCGAGGTGGACTGGGGCGAGTCGCCGCAGGAGAACTACGAGGTCGATGTCGCCATTGAGTGCTATGACCGCCAGGGCCTGTTGCGGGACATCACCGGCCTGTTCGCCAATGCCCGCATCAACGTGCTGTCCATCAATACCCAGACCAACAAGAAGAGCCACACAGCCACCATGCGCCTGCGGGTGGAAGTGCCGGATCTCGGCGCGCTGTCGCGCCTGCTGGAGCGGATCAACCGCCTCAGCAACGTGATCACTGCGTCGCGACTTTCTGAATAGGAACCGGAGGCGAGATGGAACAGCGGCGCTACAGCATCGACGATTTGTTGCGGGTCATGGAACGGCTGCGGGACCCGAAGCACGGTTGTCCCTGGGACCTGAAACAGGATTTTCGCAGTATCGTGCCCTCCACGCTGGAGGAGTGCTACGAACTGGCCGAGGCCATCGAACACGATGACTTTCCCCATGTGGCGGAGGAGCTGGGGGATGTCCTGTTCCAGGTGATTTTCTACAGCCAGCTGGGGCGCGAGCGCGAGCTGTTCAGCTTCCCCGACGTGGTGCATACGCTGGTCGACAAGCTGCTGCGCCGCCATCCCCATGTGTTCGCCGGCGGCGCAATTGAGGGCGTTGTTGACGCCCGCATCGGCGTGGAAGCGGTCAAGGACAGCTGGGAACAGATCAAGCAGGGCGAGCGCAACGACCGCCGGCAGCACGGCCTGCTGGACGATGTGCCGGTGGCCCTGCCGGCCCTGCCGCGGGCGCAGAAACTGCAAAAGCGCGCCGCCCGTGTCGGTTTTGACTGGCCCGCCGCCGATCCGGTGTTCGATAAACTCGCAGAGGAAGTCGCAGAGTTGCGCGCCGCCCTGGCGGCGGGGGATGCGCCGGGGGTGGAAGAGGAAGTGGGCGACCTGTTGTTCACCTGCGTCAACCTGTCGCGCCAGCTGGGCGTGGATGCGGAGACGGCCCTGCGGCGCTCTTCCGCCAAGTTCGAACGGCGTTTTCGCCACATGGAAGCGGCCGCCGACAAGGCGGCGACGCCGCTGTCTACGCGCACAGCGGAGCAGCTGGAAGCGCTCTGGCAACAGGCCAAGGGCCTGAACTGACGGGGCTTGTGCTTCCCGGGTCCGCTGTGTATGGTTACTGCCCTCCGCGTTATTCATAATATCGATTCACCCCACCGGGGCTGCTCCGGCGCCGGTTTTGTTACCGAGGAAACACCCCAATGCGATTGATCCTTTTGGGCGCGCCAGGCGCTGGTAAAGGCACCCAGGCCCAGTTTATCTGCGAGAAATACGGCATCCCCCAGATTTCCACAGGTGACATGCTGCGCGCTGCCGTGAAGGCCCAGACCGAGCTGGGTCTGCAGGCCAAGGAGATCATGGACGCTGGCGGGCTGGTTTCCGACGACATCATCATCGGCCTGGTCAAAGAGCGCATCACCGAAGCGGATTGCGCTGGCGGTTTTCTGTTTGATGGCTTTCCCCGCACCATTCCCCAGGCCGAGGCCATGGTGGATGCCGGCGTGAATCTTGATCACGTGGTGGAGATCGCCGTGGATGACGAGGAAATTATCTCCCGCCTCAGCGGTCGCCGCGTGCACCCGGCCTCTGGCCGCGTCTACCACGTGCAATACAATCCGCCGAAGGAAGAGGGCGTCGATGACATCAGTGGCGAGCCACTGGTGCAGCGCGATGATGATCAGGAAGAAACGGTGCGTCGCCGCCTGCAGGTATACCAGGAGCAGACCGCCCCGCTGATCGATTTTTACCAGGGCATGAAGGGCGAAGGTGCCCCTAGCTATCACCGCATTGTCGGTGTCGGCAGTGTCGATGATATCCGCGCCCAGGTGGTCGCCGCACTGGGCAACTGATCGCCGCCTGTTCAGCAGCCCCCGATGAGACCCCGGCCTTCGCCGGGGTTTCTGCGTCCGGGGCGTTCACTTCCCCGGCAGCACATTCCTTTCGATTTATCCCCATCACCTGCCTGAACTCCAGGTGCGTGTAGGATTTGCCCGGGCGAGTCCGTATAATCGCCCGTCCCTGAATCAAGCCCCCAGATGCCATGACTGTTCGCACCCGCGTTGCGCCTTCCCCCACCGGTGACCCCCACGTCGGCACCGCCTATATCGCCCTGTTCAACCTGTGCTTTGCCCGCGCCCACGGCGGCCAGTTCCTGTTGCGTATCGAGGATACGGACCAGGTGCGCAGCACGCCGGAGTCCGAGCAGGCCATTCTCGATTCCCTGCGCTGGCTGGGGCTGGATTGGGACGAGGGCCCCGATGTCGGTGGCGAGCACGGCCCCTACCGCCAGAGCGAGCGCATGGAGATCTACGGCGAGTACGCCCGCAAGCTGGTGGAAGAGGGCAAGGCCTTCATTTGCTACCGCACCAGCGAGGAGCTGGACGCCCTGCGCGAGGCGCGCCGTGCGGCGGGTAACAGCATGGCCCTGAAGCCTTCCGACCTGCTGCTGCCGGCTGAGGAAGTGGCGCAGCGTGAAGCGGCCGGCGCGCCCTACGTCATCCGCATGATGGTGCCGGAAGACGACGGCCGCTGTGAAATCGACGACATGCTGCGCGGCACCATCGAACTGGACTGGAACCTGGTGGACGCCCAGGTGCTGCTGAAATCCGATGGCATGCCCACCTACCACCTGGCCAACGTGGTGGACGACCACCTGATGGGCATTACCCATGTGCTGCGCGGCGAGGAGTGGATTAACTCGGCGCCCAAACACAAATTGCTGTACGAGTACTTCGGCTGGGACATGCCGAAGCTCTGTCACCTGCCCCTGCTGCGCAACCCTGACAAATCCAAGCTCAGCAAGCGCAAGAATCCCACCAGCATTCTGTACTACCAGCGCATGGGCTTTCTGCCCGAGGCGCTGCTGAACTACCTCGGCCGCATGGGCTGGTCCATGCCCGACGAGCGCGAGAAGTTCTCCCTGCCGGAAATGCTGGAGCAGTTCGACATCCAGCGCGTATCCCTCGGTGGCCCCATCTTTGATGTGGAAAAGCTGCGCTGGCTGAACGGCCTGTGGATGCGTGAAGACCTCGACACTGACCAGCTGGCCCAGCGCCTGGTGGACTGGGCTTTCAACAGTGACAACCTGCGCAAGGTACTGCCCCATGCCCAGAAGCGCATGGAGACTCTCAGCGACTTTGCGCCGCTGGCGGCTTTTTTGGTGTCAGGCACGCTGCCGATTACAGAAGACAGCTTTGCGGCGATCAAGGGTGAGCGCGAGGACGTGGTGCGCGGCCTGCAGTTCGCTCTGTGGCGCATGGAAGCCATGGCCAGCTGGAACCGCGACGCGATCTGGAATGAACTGAAGGCCCTGGCGGACGCCGAGGGCGTAAAAGTGAAAGACTTCCTGGCACCGGTATTTATCGCCATCGCCGGCACCAGTGCCTCCTTCTCGGTGGTGGACTCCATGGAACTGCTGGGGCCTGACATGAGCCGGGCCCGATTGCGTCACGCCATCGAAGTGCTTGGCGGTGTCTCCAAGAAAGCCGCCAAGCGCCTGGAAAAGGCCTACCAGGAACTGCCGCCAGCCGCGGCTGGCTAGCGGCGGCGCAAGCCGCCCATCTGCGGCCGCCGCATTTCGCGTGTGGCGCCCAGGTTGCGCGCCCGGTAGTCCCTGTTCAGGCCGCTGCGGTCGATCTGTGGGCGCTGCTGTACCTGGTGCTGCTGGGAGTACTGTTGGCCGCGATCGCGCGCATTCTGCATGGCTTGCTGGCGCTGTTGCTCGCTCATCCCGCTGACCCGGTCCTGGGCCTGTGAAACGCTGCCCTGGATATTATCCCGGGCCTGCTGGCGTTCGCTCTCGCTCATGCCGGCAACCTTGTCCTGTGCGGTTTCAAAGCTATCCGAGTTGCGCCACGTGCCGTTCTCCCGGGTTTGCCAAGTGTCTCCAGAGCGCCGTGCAATGGTGCCGTTGCGATCGGCGAATACATTGTTTTCCCGATTGTCGACCGGGCGCGCTTCCTTCAGGCGACCGACGGCGTCGCTGCTGGCCAGGCGCTGGCTGTTGCCTCCCTGTTGGTAGAGGTTGCGCCCCTGCAGTGTCTGGCCTTTGAGGTTGTGGTTGTGCTGGTCAATACGATTGCGGATATTGGTCTGGTTGCCGATGTTGATGTTGTTGCCGATATTGATATCGCCGGTGTTGATCACTACCGGGCCGCGATAGCCACCGCCGTACCAGCCGCCGCAGCAACCCCAGGGACGGTAGGCGCCACCCCAGCCACCGCCCCAACTCATGCCGAAGTTGAAAAAGCCGTTGCTCCAGCTGACACCGAAATTCCAGCCGGTCCAGGGGTTGTAGCCAACGTGAAAGCCCCAGGTGGGCGGGCGCGGGTAGTAGAAGCTGCCAAAGTAGGGCGGGTAGTACCAGCCGGTACCGTAGACAGGCACGCCGTAGTAGGGAAACGACCACATATAGCCCGGGGTATAGCCGACGTAGACAACCTCCGGCGTAGCCTCGTAAATGTGAACATGGGTGACGTTATAGACCGGAGAACTCGGGGGTATCTTGGCGATCTGCTCTTCCGGTACCGTGTCCGCCACGATCCAGGGGCCGGTGGCCTGGTCGGATTCGAACCACACGCCGTTGTCTACGGCGTAATAGCGGTTCTCGATTTTCAGCACCTGGGCACCGGTGTTGACCGCGTAGGCGACATCGGTGCCCTTGATGTGCTCGAACTTCGGCTCGCCGTCATATTCGATCTGCAGGTTGGTGCCCTCGCGCTTGATGGCGGCGGTTTGCGGGATACTGGCGTCGAGCATGGCCTCTTCGGCCTCCTCGGTACCCGCCACCGACACACGGGTGCCGCCGAGATCGGAGGCGGGCGGGATATCCTTGAAGCCCTCGGGTAATTCATCTGCGCGGACAAACGTCCACGGGCCGTCCTGGGACTTGGCGCGGTACCAGCGGCCCGATAGCAGGACGTACATATTCCCGGTTGAGAGCTGGCGTATCCACGGTGTTTCCGTGTTCTTGACATAGAGCAGCTCAGCGCCGGGCAGTGACTGCCAGTCCGGTTTGCCGTCGGTGGCAATCAACTCGGTGGGACGGGTGGCCACGACCACCTGTGGCGGTGTTTTCGCCGTGGACTCTTCTGCGTCTGTGGGCGCATCGATAAGGCTGACCAGGTCCTGCGGTGGTGAAGTGGCGGGTACCCAGGGCCCGAGGGCATCCTTCGCCTGGTACCACCACTTGCCGCTGCCGAGGTAGTAATTACCGCTTTGGGTGTTGTGTGCCACCAGGAAGGGCGTGTTCAGTGCCCGCTCATAGGGGCTGTTCTCCACTTTCGAAAAATGCGGTTTGCCATCGTAGATCAGCAGCACTGCCAACTGCTCCGAAAACTCGATAGCCGGTGGTTCCGTCTTCAGTTCCTCGAGGCTCTTCTCCTCGACCTCGGCAGTTGCCAGCGACGCCGTCAGGCGCTCGAGCGAAATGGCAAAGCCGTTTTCCGGTACCGCAGATTCGATAATGGCTGTGAAGCGCTGTTCACCGGCGTCTTTGGAGTCCGGCCAGCCCACTTTACTGACCTTTATGTCGCGCACGGTGGCGATGCCGCTGGCGCGGTCGGTGTCCAGCCGGGCCTCGAACCACATGGCGCCGAAAATCGGCTCGCCGCCGTCTTTCATCTCCAGCGAGATGGCCGCCCTGGCTTTCAGGGTGTCGCCCTGCAGCGATTCCGGTTGCGGCTGGTAGACCACGATGGTGCCCTCCGGGGCGCTGATTTCCTGCGGCCATTCGATGGCCTGCGCGGCAGGGACGAAGAGCAGCGCAAGCAGCGGGATCAATCGATACAACAGCTGTTGCAGGTACAGAGTGGGATGGGCAAAGTTGGCCACGTCGCCTCCTTTTTGGATTCCAGTTGGCATGACGGCATGCTCCCGACCGCTGGCGGCGGGTAGGCGCGAACACCAGTTTCAGGTATAGCCTATCAATCCTGTTGCGGCCACTGTCGCGCTCAAGCCACGCGTCGCAGCGGTGGCTCTCGACCCGCGACCGGGCCTACAATACCCCTATTGCAGCAACCAGTGGATGGCAACGTGGCCATTTCAGTATTCGACCTGTTCAAAATCGGTATCGGCCCCTCCAGCTCGCACACAGTGGGGCCGATGAACGCGGCGCGGCAGTTTGCCGCGGGCCTTAAGGACAGCGGCAAGCTGGACACCTGTAACCGGGTGATGGCAGAACTCTACGGTTCCCTCGGCGCCACTGGGGCCGGCCACGGCTCGCCCAAGGCAGTGATTCTCGGCCTCGCCGGCGAGACACCGGAGAAGGTAGAGGTAGAGAGCATCGCCGAGCGCGTGGCGGCGGTCCGCGAGGGCGGGCGATTGTCACTGATGGGCGAGCGAGAGATCCCGTTCAGTTACCGCGATGACCTGGTCATGCATCGCACCGAATCCCTGCCTTACCATGCCAATGGCATGCGCTTCAGCGCCTTTGCCGATGACGGCGAGTTGCTGTATTCGCGCGTCTATTACTCGGTCGGTGGCGGCTTTGTGATAGACGAGGCTGCCGCCGAAGGCGATGTGCTGGTGGAGGACCCGACGCTTGTCGCCTATCCCTTTACCTCGGCCGCGGAGCTGCTGCAGCAGTGTCGCGAGCACGGCCTGTCGATCAGCGCGCTGATGCTGGCCAACGAGAAATCCTGGCGCAGCGAAGCGGAGATCCGCGAGGGCCTGTTGGCACTCTGGCGGGTGATGGACGACTGCATCCGGCGCGGCGCCATGACCGAGGGCATCATGCCCGGTGGGCTCAAGGTCAAGCGCCGGGCGGCGCAGTTACACCGGCAACTGAAAAGCGCATCCGGCTCGCTGGGCGATGACAGCCTGACCACCATGGACTGGGTGACGCTCTATGCCCTGGCAGTCAATGAAGAGAATGCCGCCGGGGGCCGCATTGTTACCGCGCCCACCAATGGCGCGGCAGGGATTATTCCGGCTGTGCTCAAGTACTACCTGACCCACTGCAAGGGGGCCAGCGAAGACGACGTGGCGCGTTTTCTGCTGACTGCCGCCGCCATCGGCATTCTGTACAAGATCAACGCGTCAATCTCCGGCGCCGAGGTGGGTTGCCAGGGAGAGGTCGGCTCCGCCTGTTCAATGGCTGCCGGCGCCCTGGCGGATGCACTGGGTGGCACCCCTGCGCAGGTGGAAAACGCGGCCGAGATCGCCATGGAACACAACCTGGGCCTGACCTGCGATCCTATCGGCGGCCTGGTGCAGGTGCCCTGTATCGAGCGCAATGCCATGGCCGCGATCAAGGCCATCAGCGCTGCGCGGATGGCCCTGCGCGGCTCCGGCGAGCACTACGTCTCCCTCGACCAGGTGATCAAGACCATGCGCGACACCGGCCGCGACATGCAGGACAAGTACAAGGAGACTGCTCGCGGGGGGCTGGCAGTGAATGTGCTGGAGGTGCCGGTCAGCATTATCGAGTGCTGAAACGCCCGGCCCGGAAAATGCGCTGTAAAGTGTTGACAGCCTCCTGACGCCTCACTACAATGCGCACCACTTCGTTGAGCTGCACGCAATTAATTGCCAGCAAATTCAACAAGTTACCAGTTTACTGGGGCTATAGCTCAGCTGGGAGAGCGCAACACTGGCAGTGTTGAGGTCAGCGGTTCGATCCCGCTTAGCTCCACCAATCAAAACCTCCGATCCGAAAGGTTCGGAGGTTTTTTTATGGCACATCGAACCGCGTGCGTTTCGATGTCGGACGCGACCCCGGCCGTTAGCTCCACCAATCAAAACCTCCGATCCGAAAGGTTCGGAGGTTTTTTTATGGCACATCGAACCGCGTGCGGCTCGATGTCGGACGCGACCCCGGCCGTTAGCTCCACCAATCAAAACCTCCGATCCGAAAGGTTCGGGGTTTTTTTTATGGTACATCGAACCGCGTGCGGTTCGATGTCGGACGCGACCCCGGCCGTTAGCTCCACCAATCAAAACCTCCGATCCGAAAGGTTCGGAGGTTTTTTTATGGCACATCGAACCGCGTG